>OZ254079.1:0-3755954 GCA_965267475.1 Paracoccaceae bacterium | reverse complement strand
GCCGTCGTTGAGGCTTTGGCGTCGGGGCTAATCGACGTCATCTCGTCGATGCATACGCCACAAGACGAGGAATCGAAGCGCTTGCCTTTCGAAGAAGCCGCGTCGGGGGCTGTGGCGCTTGAAACGGTGCTTCCGGCATCGCTGCGCCTTTTCCATGCGGGCGCGCTTGATCTTCCAACGTTGTTTCGGGCCCTGTCCTTTAACCCGGCGCGGCGGCTTGGGCTGGACCAGGGCCGGTTGGCCGAAGGGGCGCCGGCCGATCTGATCGCCTTTGATCCGGACGCGCCCTTTGTTCTGGATCGCTTCACGCTGCGGTCGAAGTCAAAAAACACACCCTTTGACGGTGCGCGTCTGCAAGGTAAGGTCCTGGCAACCTGGGTCGGTGGCAAATTGGTGTACGAGGCTTAGACCATGCCAGTGATCGACACAGAGTATTCCCTTTTGATCCTGATCGCCGGGGCGTCCTATCTTCTGGGATCGATCCCTTTCGGGTTGGTCATGGCCCGCCTATTCGGCTTGGGCGACCTGCGCCAGATCGGATCGGGCAATATCGGCGCAACGAACGTGCTGCGCACAGGAAACAAGGGTGCCGCAGCATTCACGTTGGTGTTCGATGCGTTGAAGGGGGCTGTTCCCGTCTTGCTCGCCCGACAGATCGCCGGTGAAGACGCCGCGCAAATCGCCGGTCTTTCTGCGTTCCTGGGCCATCTTTTCCCCGTATGGCTGGGGTTCAGGGGCGGCAAGGGTGTCGCGACTTTCCTCGGTGTAACGCTGGCGCTGTTCTGGCAGGTGGGCCTTGCGGCCTGTGCAACCTGGCTGGTTGCCGCGCTTGCAACCCGGATGTCGTCCTATGGCGCGCTGGTTTCGGCCGCCACGACAGGGCTTTACGCTTTCTTTTTTGGGTATTTTCAAGGCTTGCTGATCTTCACGGTCCTGGCCGTGCTGGTGTTCATCCGGCACCGAGAGAACATCGCGCGGATCAAGGCTGGGACCGAACCCAAGATCGGCGCGTCCAAGGCACCGGAATGAGCACGCCCGAATTTATCGCAGCGTTCGATGCTCTCCCAATTGGCGGTTACGGTGCCACGGCCTATGGCAAACGATGGCGGGTCACCAAGTCGGTCATGGCGAACGGGCGCAGTCAGAAGCTGGAAGCGGAAGAGCTGGGCGGCCAGGGCTATATCAGCTTCAACCTTTACCGGTTGGCCAATGGTCAGGCGATCTTGAAACCCTGCGAGATGCCGGAAGAGACGGTGACAGATTTCGTGCGCGTGGTTGAACCTGACTAGCGCTCTTGCAGCGCCAGTCGTAAGCCCAGAGCGCAATAAATGCTGCCAACGACTTTTCCCTGCCAACGCAAAACTGCGGGATTGCGCCTGAGAAAACCGCCGAGCCCCCCGGCGCCGACCGCAAAGACCACGGTGCTTACCAACCCCAACGCCACGAATATCAGCCCGAATATGCCAAGCTGAAGGGCCACCTGACCATTTTCCGGCGCCACGAATTGCGGCAGGAAGGCCAGGAAGAAAAGGGCTGTCTTCGGGTTCAGGACCTCGGCCAGAATGGCCTGTCGGAATGCCTGACCCGTGGTAATCGGCAGTCGGCCCTGGCTCATATCGTCCTGGGCCGGTTCAAAAAACGCCCGAATTCCTAAGTACACCAGGTACGCCGCGCCCAGGTATTTGACCACGGTGAACAATACGGCAGAAGTCGCGATCACCGCAGAAATGCCGACGATTGCCATGGCAGTGTGAACGACATCGCCCGCCGCGATCCCGGCGCCTGTGGCGATACCAACGCGCGTCCCCGACGTCGTGGCCCGAGCCACCGTCAGCAAGGTTGCCGGCCCGGGAATGAACACAAAACCGAAGACGATTGCCGCATAGGCCAGAAGGGTTCCCGGTTCGATCATCTCGATGCCATCCAATCAATAACTGTATTCGCCGAAGGCGCGGGTCACGTCGCCATTCCAGTCGCTGTTGTATCGCCCGATAAGCTCATCCGCCGGAACATGACCCGTTTCGATGCTTTCGCGGATGGCGTTCAGGAAATGGGTTTCATCCGGGATCAATCCACCTGCGCCGGGTTCGGCGCGGGCCTTTAGACCTGCTTCGGACAGTCTCACCACCTCGCGCGCAATGTCGTGCATCTTCATGCCCGCCAATTCGGCTTGGAGCCCATGAACCGACGCCGCGATGCGAAGCGCTTCACGGGTCTCGGCATCCCAGCCTTTGGCAAGGTCCCAGGCTGCATCCAATGCCCCTTGGTCATAGGTGAGCCCGACCCAGAACGCAGGCAGCGCACAAAGCCGGCGCCATGGTCCGCCATCGGCGCCCCGCATCTCAATGAATTTCTTGATGCGGGCTTCCGGGAAGATGGTTGTCAGGTGATCCGCCCAGTCCGACAAGGTCGGTTTTTCGCCTGGCAGAACCGGCAGTTCGCCCTTCAGGAAATCCCGGAAGCTCATGCCGAGCGCATTCAGGTATTTCCCGTCGCGATAGACGAAATACATCGGCACATCGAGCGCATAGTCGGTCCACTGCTCAAATCCGAAACCGTCGTCGAAGACAAAAGGCAGCATTCCGGTCCGCGCGTCATCCAGATTGCGCCAAATCCGGGAACGCCAGCTTTTGTGCCCGTTCAGTTCCCCTTCGAAAAATGGTGAATTGGCGAACAGCGCCGTTGCCACAGGTTGCAGTGCCAGCGCCACCCGCAGTTTCTTCACCATGTCTGCTTCTGATCCGAAATCCAGGTTCACCTGCACCGTGCAGGTCCGGTACATCATCTGTTTGCCGTGGGTGCCGACGCGGTCCATATAATCCGTCATCAGACGGTACCGCCCCTTCGGCATCACGGGCATGTCTTCATGTTTCCAATGGGGCGCCGCGCCAAGCCCGATGAAACCCACACCGATCTTGTCCGCCACGGCTTTGACCTGATCGAGGTGTTCGTTCACCTCATCGCAGGTCTCGTGGATCGTGGCGAGCGGTGCACCGGACAGTTCAAGCTGTCCGCCAGGTTCCAATGAAATGTTGGCGCCGTCCTTCTCAAGACCGATGATATTGCCGGCTTCTTCAATGGGCGCCCAGCCGAATTGATCCCGAAGCCCCGTCAAAACAGCCAAAACTGACCGTTCGCCCTGATAGGGCAGCGGGTTCAACGTGTCCTTGCAGTAGCCAAATTTCTCGTGCTCGGTCCCGATCCGCCAGTCTTCTTTGGGCTTGCAACCTGCGGCGAGATACTCCGTCAACTCTTCAATGCGTTCGATCGGTGCGCCGCCGGAAGATTGCGGGATAGACATATCTGGAAGCTCCGATCGGCGGTCTAGGGTCCGGCAGAGGTGGGCAGATTTTCCGGTCTTGTCAATGCAGGCGCGGCCGGGGCTTTTCCCATATCGTGACGCGCGCGTCAGGGTTGGACTTCAGTTTGGTCAACATGGCCTCGGTTTGGATACCGGGCAGGGCGGCAAACACATCAAACAGCGCGTCCGACCCTTCAGCATTGACGGGAATGTGAAGATCGTCCCCTGCCTGGTGGGACAAAACCCAGGACGCGTCCGGTTTCGATGTTCCATCCAAGTCGAGCCTTAGCAGGTCTTCGATGTGGAGCGACCCTCCGTCCAGCGGTCCGAAATAGGTCAGAAGGCCCTCGTCCAGTTGCACCAACCCCGGACCGCCCGAACCCAGTCTGAAACGCGCCCTTTGGATCCCGGCGAAAATCAGCAGCGCACCGCCCACGGTCAGAACCACGCCGATCAACAAGCGCGCGCCGTCTTCCGTCACCATCCAATAGGACCCGAAGGCTGCTGCCGCAAAGCCAGCCAGCGCCTCGCGCCATCTGTTCAATTTCTGTGCCACTTCCGGGCGGATAAAACTCATCCGCTTTGGTCTTTCGTCACGTCTTCCCGTGTAAAGACTTAGGCATTGCTTAGGACGCTGTCACCTGACTTCGTCGTCAAGAGGGTGCCAGGGGCTGTGGCCTTGGTCCGAACCATCGTCGGTGCGCCAGTCATAAGGGGCCCGGATCGGCTCGAACGACATATCCGTGAAGTCGCGGATCAGGGTCATGTCGCCACCGGTGCGACGATAAAGCTTGCCGCCTTGCGTGTCGTATTGATCCATTGGTCTGTCAGACGGTTTTGGGCCCCAATCGCGCATTGGATTGACGCCCTTGGCGCCCACAAGCGGGAGGATCCGGTCGCGTGTTGCCTTTTCAAGCCGTGCGGGCTGCCCGCTTTGAGTTCGGAGCCCCGTTGTGCAGCCTTTGCCAGGTTCTTGCAGGTAGACGCGCGTGATGTCATCGGCGCGTCCTATGACGTCATCTCCGCCGGAGGCGAGCGCGTGTTGCGCATCGATGAAGACGCCTCCGCCGCCCCAGGTGTTGCCCTCGGGAAAAAGCGCGAGCGCGGTCCAATAGGGCGGTTTCGAGATCGCGGAATATGCCCCTTCGCCGGGGCTTTTCCAGTGCCCGTCCAACATGAAATAAAGGAAATGTCGGCCGTCGGGCGACAGATCGCACCGATCCGGATAGACCTTGTTTTTGGTCCATTGACCGTCTTCGAAGTCGTCGGTCTCGCGATTCCAGAGGATCATGCGGAATTGCCGGGTCGGGCCTTGCCGAAGGATCACTGCCAAGTGCGCATCGGCCGCAAAGTAAAGATGCAGACGAACCACCGGTTTCATCATGTCGCCGCCACCGGATTGCGGAATATCGTGAGCGTAAAGCTTCCTATTTGGCGAAATCCAAGCGCTTCATAAGCCCGTTGTGCGGCCGGACTCACTGCGAACAGGATCGCCGAAGTGACCCCGTCTTCACGGGCTTCCTTCAAATGCAGCGCGACAGCCCGCCTTGCGATGCCTCGGCCCCTTTTCTCGGGCGGTGTATAGACCCCGCCGATCTGGACGAGATCCGGCAAAGTGGCGTTGAACCCGGTCATTCCGGCGGGTTGCCCATCGATACTCAATATCCTGTGGCTGCCCTTCGCGAGAAACCCCTCAACATCCGTTTGGGCCATCTTGTGAGAATTCTTTGCGGACGTGCCCAAAACTTCTTGATGATAGGCGGATCGCCAGCGAACCATCACATCGAAGAAGCCGGTATCCGGCTTGATAAGCTGACCGGGCCCGTCGGGAACTTTGAGGTCACAGAGCGAAAGCCGGTAACACGGTTCGTCTTCGTCCAGATTGGTCGGTTGCCCGGAAAGGTTCAGGGCATCCAGTATTGCGCGCGCCTGTTTGGTGTCGCCGATCACACCTTTGATCAGCCGTCCCCGGATCGGCGCGACGGCATCCGACCAATCCGTGGCATCCGGACGCTGGGGCATGACCATCCCTTCGTTCGAGACCCCCAGAACACCCAGATCATCGATCCAGAAGGTCATCCCGCGCAGGGCGTCGCTGTTCAGCCCATGTGCCCTGAGATTCGCAAGCGGAAAGACCGAAGTTTCGATGTGATTCGTCAGATGCGCCTCGATCCGCGAGATGTCGGCATCGGTCGCAAGCCGCATCACCAGTCCCCGAACTTCGACTGCCAAAGCGTCAGCGCCGCGACGGCCGCCGTGTCCGCACGCAGGATCCGCGGGCCAAGGCTGATCGCATGTGCTTGCTCCATGGCGTGAAGCCGCGTGCGTTCGGGCTCAGAGAATCCGCCTTCGGGCCCGATCAGGATGGCCCAAGGTCCAGTAGGCCCCGCTGGGAATGTCGCGGGTCCTACCCGCGCTTCGTCGCAAAACAACAATTGCCGGTCCGAGGACCACTTGCCGAGAGTGCGGTCAAGCGGTTCAAGTTCCGCGACCTCTGGCACGAAGGTCCCGCCGCATTGTTCCGCTGCTTCGACGGCATGGGCCTGAAGACGGTCTTGTCGGATCCGCTCTGAATTGGTGAACTCGGTCCGAACTGGGCAGATGCGCGCAACGCCCAGTTCGGCTGCCTTTTCGACGATGAAATCGGTACGCGTCTTTTTGATCGGCGCGAACAATAGCCAAAGATCAGGGGGGTTTTGCTGGGGCCTGGACAGTTCTGAGACGGTCAGCAAGACCGCCCGCTTGCCAGCGTCGGCCAGTTCGGCCTGCCACTCACCATCGCGCCCATTGAACACCAACACCGGATCCCCCAGGCGACGGCGCATGACCCCGCTGACATAGTGGCTTTGGTCCCGGTTCAAGGGAACCGATTGCCCCGGCCCGAGCGGGTGATCTACATAGAGGCGAATTACGCTCTGCGGCATGGGAACAGCATATGGCCGAGACGCCTGAGGCACCAGACGGGCAAGTGGCGGATGCCGCAAAAGGTAACTGGGTCGATCGTTATGCCCCTGCCGGGTTGCGCCCGTATCTGCGCCTTTCCCGAATGGACCGCATCAACCCGGTCTGGCTGCTTCTGATCCCGTGCTATTGGGGTCTGCTCCTCGCTATGCTGTCGACAGGGCGGGCGGGACCTTATGACTTTTGGATCGCCGTCGGCTGTGCGATCGGGGCCATCCTGATGCGGGGCGCCGGTTGCACCTGGAACGATATCAACGACCGCCACTTTGATGCCGAGGTCGCGCGGACCCGGTCCCGTCCCATTCCATCCGGGCAGGTCGGTGTTCGTGGCGCCGTGATTTGGATGGTGCTGCAGTCCCTTGTGGCGTTTTGCATTCTTCTGACGTTTCCGCCCATTGCCATCTGGCTTGGCGTGGCATCGCTCGCGTTGGTTGCAATCTATCCTTTCGCGAAACGGTTCACCTGGTGGCCGCAGGTTTTTCTGGGGTTGGCGTTCAACTGGGGTGCCCTTTTGGGCTGGGCCGCGCATACCGGGTCGTTGTCCTGGCCGCCCGTCGCGCTTTACGGGGCGGGGATCGCGTGGACCCTGTTCTACGACACGATCTATGCCCATCAGGACAAGGAAGACGACGCGTTGATCGGCGTGAAATCTACCGCTCGGCTGTTCGGCGACAACACGTATCGCTGGCTCCGATATTTTCTTATCGTGACCGTACTTTTGCTGGGTGCGGCGGTGATCGGGGCCTTGGTTGACGGCTCAAACGCATTGATTCTGGTAATCGCGCTTGGCGGGGCCTGGGCGATGGGGTGGCATTTGGCCTGGCAGATGACGCGACTTGATATCGAAGATCCGGAAAACTGCCTGATGATATTCCGGACAAATCGCGATGCCGGCTTGGTTTTCTCGGGATTTTTGCTGATTGCCCTGGCGCTTGATCTTAGGGTCTTTTGATTGCGCGACTGGCCGCGCCGCAGTATCACATTTCGAAACCAAGAATTGAGCAGGTCGGCACGCACATGCGGCTTTCCAGATTTTTGCCCGTTCTGATCGCGATGGCCCTTGCCGGAGCGGCCAGTATCGCTGCGGCAATTGTGGCGGTGGATCGCCTGGAAGAGCGTGCCCTGACCAATTTGCGCCTGGTCATGGTCCAGACGGGGCATGACTGGGTTGGCGTCGAAGTTGACGGGCTGCAGGTCACGATGTCCGGAACGGCCCCTGATGAGGCCGGTCGGTTTTCCGCCCTGTCGACCGCAGGCACGGTGATTGACGCCACACGACTGATCGACGCCATGGAAGTTGCCGCCCGCGAAGACGTGGAACCACCGCGCTTTTCGGTCGAGATTCTGCGAAATTCCGACGGCGTTTCCCTTTTCGGTTTGGTGCCTGAAGGAATGGACCGCGACGACATCGTCGCCCGGGTCGAGGCGATCGCAGGGAGCGACCAGGTCACGGACCTCCTGGAAGCGGCCGAGTTTCCAATTCCGGTGGGCTGGGACAATGCCATTGCCTTCGCACTTGATGCGCTTGGCGCAAGCGAACGCTCGAAGATCTCTGTCTCGGCCGATGCCGTATCCGTGACAGCGATTGCCGATAGTACCGCGTCGAAGCAGCGGTTGGAGACCATGTTGGCGCGCGATGTCCCTGAAGGCATCACGCTGGCGTTGGATATCTCGGCGCCTCGGCCGGTTATCTCGCCCTTTACACTGCGGTTTCTGCTCGACGACGGGGATGCGCGGTTCGACAGTTGCTCCGCCGGCACCGAAGCCGCGCGCGACCAGATTTTCGAAGCCGCCGGTGAAGCGGGTTTTGGCGGCGAGGCGGATTGTGTGATCGGGCTTGGTGCGCCATCGCGCGATTGGCCCGAGGCGGTGACCGCAGGCATTCGCGCGCTCCGCGCCGCGGGCGGTGGGAAAATCACATTCTCGGATCTCGACGTGACGCTGGTCGCATTAGAGGGAACCACCCAGGACGCTTTCGACCTGGCCGTCGGTCAGCTTGAGAACCGCCTGCCAGACGCCTATTCCCTGCACGCGGTTCTGCCCGAACGACCGCCCGAGGAAGGCAACGACGATCCAGGCGCGCCCGCGGTTCCGGAATTCGTCGGTTCTTTGACC
The DNA here is from genome assembly GCA_965267475.1 of Paracoccaceae bacterium. GTDB lineage: Bacteria > Pseudomonadota > Alphaproteobacteria > Rhodobacterales > Rhodobacteraceae > JBCBKU01. The sequence goes on along the minus strand of OZ254079.1, from coordinate 3,747,577 downwards.
GAAGATGGATCTTTGCAAATGCGCGGCCGGATTCCGGACGAACAAATCCGTCGAGCCGTCGAAGGGTACGCCGCAGCGCGGTTCGGTACGGCCAATGTCCTGTCTGAGACGCGGCTGGATGCCGGACTGCCGCAGGGCTGGCCGGTGCGCGTGATGGTCGGGCTTGAAGCGCTTTCGCAGTTGAACCATGGCACCGTGCTTGTCCGGCAGGACATCATTGATCTGCGGGGCGTTACAGGGTCCGAGGATGTCCGCCAGGAAGTATCGCAGCTTTTGTCCGACCGCCTGGGCGGCGGCAGCGATTTCGAAGTCGAGATCCGCTATGATTCTACGCTGAACCCGGTTGAAGATTTGCCGACCCCCGAGGAATGCGTCCAGCGCATCAACTCAATCCTGTCGATCCAGCAGATCACATTCGCACCAGGGTCCACCGACATCGAAGAGACCGCCGCCGGAACGATCGACACGATCGCCGAGGCACTGCGGCAGTGCCAGACGGTAGCGATGGAGATCGGCGGCCATACCGACAGCCAGGGTCGCGAGACGATGAACCTGCGCCTAAGTCAGGGACGCGCGGAAACCGTTCTGAATGAAATCATGGCGCGCCGGGTTTTAACGTCGAACCTGACGGCGAAAGGCTTTGGCGAAACCCGACCCATCGCAGATAACGAAAGCGAAGAAGGTCGCGAGGCCAATCGCCGCATCGAGTTCCGACTGGCGAGCGAGGCTGACGATGATGATGGCGGCGTGACAGAGATAACCGCTGGCGCCGCCGAGGCCGACGGGTCCGCCGAAGGGGAAGACGCATCCGCCGATGGCGCCGAGGCTGAGGACGAGAGCAATGAACAGAACTGAATTTATCCTGGCCACGGCGGTTGTCCTTTTCGTGGCTTTCATGCTCGGCTGGTTCGCCTATTGGCTTTTGCATCGATTAAGCCGGGTCAGCGCTGATGACATTGGCGAACTCGACAAGATGGCGCAGGCCCTGCACGAGGCCGAAGAAGCGCGTGATCAGGCCGTCACTTACTCGCAGCAGCGCGAAGCCGAAATGACCAACCAGCTTACTCAGACGGAAGCCGAGTTGCAGGCCGCAATGGAAGGTTTGCGAGAGGCCAGGCGCGAGGCCGAAGAACTGCGCGGTTATATCGACCGGATGAACCAGAACGCCTGATCTGTCTCAATCCCAGCGGTCCAGCGCATCTTCGTCGGTTCTGCGCGCGTCCACCCAGGTACTGCCATCCGCGCGGCGTTCTTTCTTCCAGAACGGCGCACGCGATTTCAGATAATCCATCAGGAATTCGGCTGCTGCGAAGGCCTCGGCGCGATGTGCGGAAGCGGTCATCACCATCATGATTGGTTCTCCGACCGACATCGGTCCATGTCGATGGATGACCTCTACGCCAGTCAATTTCCAACGCGTACCAGCTTCGTCACAAATCTTGGCAAGGGCCTTTTCGGTCATGCCTGGATAGTGCTCGATCTCCAATCGGTCCAAATCGCCCACGAGATCACGGACCACGCCAGAAAAACTGACCACGGCGCCCGCGCCGTTTTGCGAGGCTGAAAAAGCCGTCAGTTCCGCACCGGGATCGAAGGGATCCGACTGGACACGTACGCCCATGTCAGCCACCGGTCATAGGGGGAAAGAATGCAACTTCGCGCGTGTCACCCAAAGCCGCGTCGAAATCCGCAAGCTCTTGGTCCAGCGCGACGCGGATCGACGTCGTATCCGCAAACGCCAATGCGTATCGTTCGTCACTTGCCTTAAGCTCTTCGACCAGTTCGGCGACCGTGCTGGCACTGGTCTCACGACGTTCCTTGGGGGTGCCGACCCTTTCCCGAACCCAGGCGAAATAGACGATGTCGATCATCCGTTGCCCTCAATATGCGGTCGCGCCTTGCGAAAATAATCCCAACCGGTGATCAGCGTCAGGATGGCGGCGATCCAGAGCAAAGTTGCCCCGATCGGCGGGCTCCAATAGGCGCCCTGGAACTTCCATACGAGACCGACAAGGTCCGGTTCTTCGCCGGCCAGAATGGCGCCGGTCATTTCGCGCCCAAGGCCGTCTTCCAGTATCCAAAAGTAATGTTCGAACAGGCCGGCAGCGAGGAGGATGGAAATCGCAAACATCTGGACCGCGGTTTTCCACTTTGCCAACCGCGTCACTTTGAGCGTACCCGCGGTGTCCCCCAGAAATTCGCGGAGGCCTGATACGAATACCTCGCGAAACAGGATCGCGATGGCCGGGATCAGGATCAGTGGGTCGAGGTTGGAAAGACCCACCAGGACCATAAGAGCGATCACCACCATCGCCTTGTCTGCAATCGGGTCGATCATCGCACCAAACTTGCTTTCCTGTTTCATGGCCCGGGCCAGGTACCCATCCAGCCAGTCCGTCAAAGCGGCGCTGACGAAAAGGATCAGCGCCAGCCAATCGGCAATCGGACGCGGCAAAAACACAAACCCAAGCGCAAGGACGGGCGCCGCCAGAAGGCGGACCAGCGATAGAAAGTTGGGAAGCGTTGTCACCATGGGTCTTTCCCTAGCGCGATCGGTCCCCGGCGGAAAGGTCAGCCGCGGTCATGGAAGAAATCGTGGATGGTCTCTGCCATAGCGGCCGAGATCCCGTCGACCGCTTTCAGATCCTCAAGGCTGGCCCGGCTGACCGCCTTGGCAGATCCGAAATGCGTCAGAAGGGCGCGTTTTCGCGTCGCGCCCACGCCGGGCACATCGTCCAGTGGGGTGGCGCCGATGGATTTCGCGCGCTTCTGGCGGTGTGCCCCGATGGCAAAGCGGTGGGCTTCGTCCCGGAGGCGCTGGATGAAATACAGCACTGGATCGTTGTGCCTAAGCGCGAAAGGTCGCTGACCGGTCCGGTGGAATTCTTCTTTCCCGGCATCGCGGTCAAGACCCTTTGCGACACCAACCATCGGAATATCTTCCACGCCGAGTTCCGCCATAATCTCATGCACCGCGCTGACCTGACCCGCGCCGCCGTCGATCAGAAGCAAATCTGGCCAAGTGCCCTGATCGCGGTCGGGGTCTTCCTTGAGCAGCCGTTTGAAGCGCCGCGTCAGCACTTCTTTCATCATGCCGAAATCGTCGCCAGGCGTCAGATCCTCGTTCTTGATGTTGAATTTCCGGTATTGGTTCTTTTCAAACCCTTCAGGGCCCGAGACGATCATTGCGCCGACCGCGTGCGCCCCTTGAATGTGCGAGTTGTCATAGACCTCAATCCGGCCCGGCGCCGTTTCCAGATCCATAGCTTCGGCCAACCCATTCAGAAGTTTTGATTGTGTCGCCGATTCCGCGACTTTGCGGGCCAGGCTTTCGCGGGCATTCCGCAGGGCCTGCATCACAAGTTCGAACTTTTCGCCGCGTTGCGGGGTGGCGATCGAGACTGTGTAATTGGTCTCGGTCGACAGGGCTTCGGCCACGAGGTCCGGTTCTTCGATCTCATGCGATAAAAGAAGCTGCCTCGGCGGTGTCTTGTTGGCGTAGAACTGCGTGATGAAGGCTTGAAGCACTTCGGCTTCGGCGGCTCCGGATCCGGTCCGCGGATAGAAGTCGCGGTTCCCCCAATTCTGGTTCGCCCTGATGAAGAAGACCTGGACGCAGGCCTGCCCCTTCTCAAGGTGCAGGGCAATGACGTCAGCCTCGGGCACCCCGCGCGGGTTGATCCCCTGGTTCGCCTGAACCCGCGTCAAAGCGTGGATCCGGTCCCGCAGGGCTGCCGCCCGTTCGAATTCCAATGCCTCGCTGGCGGCGGCCATATCCTTGGCGAGTTCGCCTTGGATCTTGGTCGACCGGCCTTTCAGGAAACGCTCGGCATCCGAAACTAGTCCGGCATAGCCGTCTTCGTCGATGTAGCCGACACAAGGCGCGCTGCACCGCTTGATCTGGTACAAAAGGCAGGGACGGGTCCGGCTGTCGAACGTCGCATCGGAACAGGAGCGCAGCAGGAAAACCTTCTGCAATTGGTTCAGTGTCCGGTTGACAGCGCCTGCGCTTGCAAATGGGCCATAGTAATCGCCCTTTTGCTTCTTGGCCCCGCGGTGTTTCAGGATTTGCGGAAAGGGATGATCCTTGGCGACAAGAATGTTCGGGAACGACTTGTCGTCGCGAAGTAACACGTTGTAGCGCGGGCGCAGTTGCTTGATGAGGTTTTGTTCCAGCAACAAGGCCTCGGTTTCGCTGCGCGTGGTCAGGAACATCATCGACGACGTGTCTGCGATCATACGGGCGATGCGCGGTGTGTGCCCGGTAGGGCGGGCATAGCTGGATACACGGGCCTTCAGGTTCGCAGCCTTGCCGACATACAAAACAGCCCCGTTCGCATCGAGCATCCGATAAACGCCCGGACTTGAATCCAGCGTCTTCAGATAGCCTTGGATGACCTCATGCCCTTTCAGGGCTGTTTTGGGGGTCGGGCTGCTCATGTTGATTCCTTGATCTTGGCTGCAACCTTACTTCGATGCGGGCAAGAGAAAACCTGTCCACCAATTCTGGGGATAAGTTTGCGGGTAAGTTTGGGCCATTTCGATTTTTTCCTTTGTTTTGGCCTGCTTCACGAGTTTGCCCAAAAATTAGGCGCACATTCAAGTGGCTGAAATTGCAGGAAAAAAATATGAATATTTTGTAAATATTTGAAAATGCTCACAAATTGGCTGCCCTAGGCCGGCGTCATGTTGTCCGGTGCAAAAGTCGCGGGCCGATCGATGCCAACGGGACCGAAACGGCCCTATTCCAGACCCATGACATCGGCTGTTTGCCACACCAGATGCTGACCCCCGTCCACGCAAATCAGTTGGCCGGTCACCGCACGCGCATCGATCAGGTAATTGAGCGCCGCAACGATGTCGTCCGGCGTGGCCCCGCGTCCAAGGATGGATGAGGAACGCTGTTTCGCGAAATGCTCGGGCCGCTGTCGGACGCCGATGACCGTGGGTCCTGGTCCAATTCCATTCACGCGGACATGCGGGGCGAGCCCTTGTGCCGCCGTTCGGGTCATCGCCCACAGGCCCATTTTCGCAATTGTGTAAGACACGAAATCTGGCGTCAGCTTCCGGACGCGCTGGTCGATCATGTTGACGACAAGGGCCTGGGCCACAGGCTCTCCCGCGTCATCGGTCATCGCTTCAGGCGCCTGATTGGCGAAGTGCTGTGTCAGCACGAAGGGCGCGCGCAGGTTTGTCTCGACCGCCCGGTCCCAGCTTTCGCGGGTGCCGGTCGAGAAATCGTCGGGCTCAAAGATCGACGCGTTGTTGACAAGGACCGTTAGCCGCTCACCCAAAGCATCCGAGGCGCGGCCCACAAGGCCGGATACCTGGGTTTCGTCCAGCAGGTCGGCCCCAAGGGCCACGGCTTTCTGGCCCTTGCCCGTGATCTCGGACACAACCTCATCCGCTTCGGCCGAAGCGGAATTGTAATGCACGGCAACTGCGAAACCGCGATCAGCCAGTGCCAACGCCATGGCGCGACCAAGGCGCTTTCCGGCACCCGTGACAAGGGCAGCTTGGGTCATCTTTACGTCCTCACACCAGCAAGGTCACAAGATATAGAACGTAGAGACAGGAAAACACGACCCCAACACCGCGGGTCAGATCCAACCGGCTAGTAAAGACGAAGGGGATCAGCGCCAGAGACGCGGCGAGCATTACCCAGACGTCATAGCGCAGGAACATGTCATCGACCGGGATAGCGCCAACAAAGCTTGCGATCCCCATGATGAACAGAAGATTAAACATGTTCGACCCGATGACATTGCCCAGGGCAACGTCGGCCTGTTTCCGGATGGCTGCCATCACGGTCGTTGCTAACTCGGGGAGCGATGTGCCGATGGCGACAAGCGTCAGACCGATGATCTCTTCCTCGACGCCAAACGTGCGCGCAATGCTGACCGAGCTATCGACCAACAGATCGGCACCAAGCGGCAGCCCGATCAGACCGAGGACCAAAAAAGTCGCGATCTTCCATCCGCCCATCTCGGGGTCTGCACCTTCCGGTTCCTCGTCTCCGTTCGTGGCGTTTCTGTGGGCCATGGCTTCTTTGAACTGGTCCCAAAGGACGAAACCGAACGCACCCAAGAGAACCAGACCATGCATCCATGTGAGTGGTCCGAGATTGCACAGAACGATGAAGATGACCGATGCGACAAGCATCATGACGTAAGTCTTCCGCGTGTCGCAGATTGACGTGTGAAGGCCCGCGATCAGGGCCGGAATGCCGAGAACCAGCAGGATGTTGGCCGTGTTCGATCCGACCACATTGCCAAGTGCCAGGCCGGGCACGTCATCTTCGATTGCACTGATTGCGATCAGAAGTTCGGGGGCGGACGTCCCAAACGCCACAATCGTCAGCGACACGATCAGGGCCGGCACCCCAAGCCGCAGCGACAGGTTGACCGCGCCGCGAACAAGAACGTCACCCGCCAGAAGAAGAATGGTCAGGCCAAGGGCCGCGATGAGGAAGTCCATGCCTCAGCGCCCTTTGCCGCAGGCGCAGGGGCCTGATCCGATTTTGTGGCGCCCGCATGACCGGCACTTGCGCGATCCGGGATCGGTACGTCCAGCCCGCCGAATTCGCCCGAAAACGCCTAGGGCCAACATCGCGACCAGGAAGAGCAACGCAATTTGGATCACGGGGTCAGAGCCCGAACCGCGCAAACTGTGCCCGTTCTTCAACGGCGGTCGCCGTCGCGTCAATCAGGCCTGTGCTCAGGAAAGCTGGGAAACCACGGCGCTGTTGGTAGCGCGCAAATTGAACCTTGTCGCCGAATATGTCCTTCATCTTGGGCACCAGATGGCCGATCCCATCGATCAGGCCAATCTTTTCCGCTTCGGTCCCGACCCAGATGTCGCCGGTGAACAGATCGCCCTCTGCCAGCCGGGCACCCCTGCGCTGTTTCACTTGCGCGATGAAATTTTCGTGGATCTGCGTTTGAAGGGATTTCAGCCGTTTGATGTCGGCGGCCTTCTCGGGCTGGAAGGGATCCAACATGGACTTTGACTTGCCCGCCGTGTGGACCCGGCGCGTGATACCGTAGCGCGAGATGAAGTCTTCAAACCCGAAGCTCGCTGAAATCACGCCAATGGATCCGACGATCGAGTTGTCATCTGCCCAGATCTCATCGGCGGCGGTGGCGAGCCAATAGCCGCCCGAAGCCGCAACGTCTTCAACGAACGCGTAGACCTTTATGTCTGTTTCAGCGGCAAGGCGACGGATCCGCGCCGCGATCAGGGACGACTGAGCGGCGCTGCCGCCGGGCGAATTGATCGCGAGAGCAACCGCTGCGGGTTTTCTTCGCCGGAACGCCTTTTCCAGAAGCGGGGCGACGCCAGCATCGGACAGGGTGTTGCTGCGCCCGGGCATGCCAATCGCGCCCTGAAGGCGGACGACGGCCACGGTCGGGTGTTTCGGTAGAAATGGGACGAGATGCCTCATCAGGCCCATGTAGAGTGCCAAACGGGGCGCAACAAGGCACTTATCCGCAACACTTCCGTGCTTTTGCGTTTGCTTGACGCGATGCCAGCCCAAGCGGCAGGTAAGGATAAGGCCGTACAGAAGCCCGAGCAGGACATCATGGCCAAGGCGCTGCGCATCCTCGTGATCACCGCCATGCGGAACGAAGGTCCGTTCCTTTTGGATTGGGTGGCCCATCACAAGGCTTTGGGTGTCACTGATTTCCTTGTCTATTCCAATGATTGTGATGATGGCACGGACGATCTGCTGGATCGCCTGGAACCGGCCGGTGTGACGCATCATCGTCAGGCCGCGACCAAAGGTTCGGTCCAATGGCAAGCGCTTAAAGCCGCGAAAGATGACCCGCTTTACGCGCGGGCCGATTGGGCCATTGCGCTGGATTGCGATGAATACCTGTCGCTACTGAACCATGATAGTTTGGCCGAGTTTCTGCAATGTTGGCCCGATGCGGGTGCGTTTGCCGTGCCCTGGCGACTGTTTGGCCACAACGGACATCTTCGATTCACCGATGCGCCGGTGACCGAGCGGTTCACGCGCGCCGCGCCGGACAGGATTTTGTTCCCCGCTGCGGCTCGGTTCTGCAAATCGCTGTTTCGCCCCGGCGACAAGGCCTTTCAAAGGCCAGGGGTTCACCGCCCGAAACAGCGCAAAGGTCGAAGCGCGACGTGGATTGATGGGGCAGGCCGGACCTTGCCATCTGATTGGGCAGAAACGGACGAGCGGATTGTCCTTCCGCCGCCGCCCCGGTCCGGATGGGTTGCCCAGATCAATCATTACTCGCTGAGGTCATGCGAGGATTTTCTGGTGAAACGTGCAAGAGGGCTGCCGAACCGGCGCAACAAGGCGGTGGATGCAAGTTACTGGGCTGAGCGGAACTTCAACACGGTCGAGGACTTGTCCATTCAGCGGTTTCGTGCAGGAACCGAGAAAGCGCGCAAGGCGCTTTTGGCCCTGGACGGTGTGGCAGAGGCGCAGGCGCATGTCCTCGCGGCTCATCGGTCCAAGATTGCGACGCTGCTGTCCGACCCGGGCGAGCGTGCGCTTTTCAGCCGTCTGGCCCTTTTGGCGAACAGCGCGGTTCTGGATGAGACCACCCAGCGATCTCTTTTGGCGCTGATCCATCAAGGCCCCGAGGCGAGCGGGTGGTTTTCTAAACCCTGACCCGATAGTCTTTCACAAAACAAACGAGCAGGCTGGCATATGAGCCTTCCGACAGTGGCATCGCTTTGGATTGGCGGGCGCTTGAGTTTTCTTGAGCAGGTCTGCCTGAAGTCTTTTGTCGATCACGGACATCAAACGGTTCTCTACACCTATGGCCGCGTAACCGGCGTGCCTAAGGGCGTCGACGTGCGAGACGCAAACACTGTCTTTCCCAATCAGAATTTCATTCGTCACAAGCGTTCGGGCAGTCCGGCGATTCATGCCGATGCGTTCCGTTACCGCATGATCGAGGTCGAAAACGTGATCTGGATCGACGCCGACATACTGTGCATGAAGCCATGGAACTTCTCGTCGCCGTTCGTTTTCGGGTGGGAAAAGCCGGGCAAGCTGGTGTGCAATGCGGTGCTTGGCTTGCCGCCGGATTCGGCAACGCTGAAAGGGCTTAATGACCTTTGCCGCGATGAGTATCCGATCCCGCCCTGGGCCTCGGGCGAGGAGTTGGAGCGATTGGAAGCCGCCAAGGCGGCGGGGGACCCGGTTCACGTGTCCGAACTAAGCTGGGGCGTCTGGGGACCCGCAGCACTGACTTATTTCCTGAACGAAACGGGTGAGATGTACCATGTCTTGCCGCAGAACGCTTTTTTCCCGATCCCATTCAAGGATCGTCGGGATCTTCTGAACCCTTCGGTCGACATAGAAGCGAAGTTAGGCGATGGGTGTTACGGTGTTCACCTTTGGAACAGGCGGCTTCGGCGGCGGATCGTCACACATGAGAACAACCGCCCCGATCCTGAGAGTTTCTTCGGCCGCGCGCTGGTGCGGCATCAGGTTGATCCGGAACTGTCGCCGATCCCAGATGAGCCCCCGGGCCAAGTGAAGAGTGTACCCAAGGCGAAACCTGCGCCGCTTGCCTCTGACGTCGCAGTTCCCACGCCGCCCAAAGCGCTGACCCAGATGCCGGTGGCGGCAAATCCACAGCGGGCCGCCGCTGCCCAGAATTCGGCGCGGATCGAGGCTGCATCGGATCGAAACCTTGGCTGGTTGCCGGATCCGGCAGACCCCATCCCGGGCGAAAAGATCACCGTTGTAACAGGTATGAAAAATGAAGCGCCCTTCATTCTGGAATGGATCGCCTATCACCGGGCGATCGGGGTGACCGATTTTCTAGTCTACACCAATGATTGTTCGGACAATACGAACGATATTCTGGACAGGCTTCAGGACCTTGGCGTGCTGACACGGAAGGACAATCCGTGGAAGAAAGGTTCCAAGCAGAAGCCGCAGCATGCCGCGCTCAAAGATGCGGTGAACCACCCGCTGGTCACCGAGGCGGATTGGGTTCTGACCATTGACGTGGATGAGTTCATCAACGTGCATGTGGGCGACGGCACATTGGGGGCCTTCTTCGAGGCGGCGAATTACCCCAATGTCGTCAGCTTCACTTGGAAGTTTTTCGGGAACGGTGAGGTCCACGAGTATGAGGATCGCCCCGTTGTAGAGCAGTTCCTGCGCTGCGCGCCCGAGGTCATTCCGAAGCCTCGCCTCGGCTGGGGGTTTAAGACGATGTTCCATCGCACTGCGCCGTATCTTGGGCTGGGCGTGCATCGGCCAACAAAGCCTGTTTCCGATAACCTTGAAACGCTGCGCTGGGTGAACGGGTCGGGCAAGGTCATGCCACCTTCGATCCATACGAGGGGGTGGCGGTCGACAACGGAATCGCTCGGCTATCGCCTGGCGACGCTGAACCACTATGTGCTGAGGTCGGCAGACAGTTATTTGGTGAAACGTGAGCGTGGGCGGATCAACCATACGGATCAGGATCAGGGGCTTTATTACTGGTCGCGTCGAAACTACGCGACGGAAATCGATGACCGCATGTTGCGGCGTCTGCCGATGCTTGAAAAAGAGCGGTCGGCCCTGTTGAAAGACAAGAAACTAGCAAGGCTTCACAAGAAGGCCGTGGACTGGCATCGCGGCCGGGTCGCGCAATTGAAGGCCGATCCGGCTTATATGGATCTGTATCAAGAACTTATCCGACCTGGGCGGCCAGACGCGCTTTTCGTCAAGAAAGAGGTGGACGATGGGCCGCCCGCCAGTGTGACGGACGCCAAACTTGAGTTGCCGCGCGTGACGCCCTGGAGGGGCGCCGTGTTCCTGGAAACGGATCCAAGATTTCAGGCGCTTGAAGCGGCGGCCCAATCGACAGGTGGGTTCCATTGGGAAAGTGAGCGGAATGCGCTGGCCTTCATTCCGGGAAACCACACGCTTGTCGTGACATTCGAAAGCGAGCGTGACGTGAAATCGGATGGGGACCGGTTTCCGTTCGAATATGAAACCATAACCGGCGCGCTTGGTTTCTCGGTACTGGGCGTCATGGCGAAGGAGCGGAACTGGTATCGCGACGGATTTGTACAGGACGCCTTTGACCAATTATCGGCACAGGGTTTTTTTCAGGCGTTCGGCGACGTGCTTTTCCTGGGCGCATCGATGGGAGGGTACGGGGCGCTGGCCCATGCCTCGGTCGCGCCGAAGGCCCGCGTGCTGGCCTTCTCACCACAGGCAACGCTTGACCGTGCCGTTATGCCCCAGGATGACCGTTGGGGGTGGACCGCTCGGTTGGACTGGACGGGACGCTATGCAGCGTTCGATCCGAAGCTAACCGGCGATACCTATGTGATTGTCGATCCCGCCGAGCCTTTTGATCAGGCCCATGCCGAGCGGTTGGTTGGCGACACTGTCTGGCATTTGCCAGCACGCCACATGGGTCACGGCATGCACAAGACCTTGGGTCAGGGCGGTGTCATGCCCGAATTGATCGCAGCGGCGGCATCGGGAATTTTGACGCCGACGCGGTTTCATCAGTTGAAGCGCGCGCGGATGGATGTTCCGAGATATCAGGGCAGCCTGATCCGATGGGCCGCCGATCAAGGGCGTCGCCGCCTAGCGATCGCGGCGGCCAAAAGTGCGCTAAAGCGAAAAAAGTCGCGTAAAATAGAAAGCTTGCTGGAAGAGATCCGGTCAGCGTCTGCCAGGAAAACGTCGCACGCGGCCGAGTAGCGTTCGCTCGGGCGAGACTAAATTAACAGTCTTTTCACTAATTTCCGCGCCGTCCGGATCGGTCCGACGATCCATGTCTGGTTTTGCGGAGAGCATTGATGCCCAATGATAGATTTAAGGATTTCGCGATTGGCCTTTCGAGCCCGGCAGTCGGAGTTGAGGCAATCGTGCCGAGCGATACCGAAGATCTGGACGAGGTGACGCGCGCCATCAATGTTGCAGGTGCGGGCACCGTGCGTGTGACCACTCCGGACGGCACCGTCGCCGACGTGTATGTCGCAGCCGGTATCGCCTTTCCGTTGCGGGCAGCGCGGATCTGGTCCACGGGCACCACAGCGACGGCCATTCGCGGCTTGTACTAAGGCCGCCCTTCGCCGCCCACCCCTCCCCTAAAACTTCGAGGTTTCTTATGATCGGAGCCGATCTTTCGGTTGCCTTCGGGCAGCTTGGTAATGCTGCGGGTGCCCCCGACTACACGCTTTCGCTGAATGGATTGTCCAGCAATCCGACCCATGGGCAAACCGCAGAAATCGGCGTTGCGCTGACGGTGGTCGCTTCGGGATTTACGGCAGGGATGCCGGGGACCATCGCATACCAGTGGCGGGACGGGGCAGGGGATATCCCCGGCGCAACATCCGACAGCTTCACGCCGGGCTCAGCACAGGATCTGGCTGTGATCAGCTGTGTCGTGACGCCGGACGGGTATCCGACGAAGGAAACACCCGGGCATGTGGCCCGCTATCCGGGGCCGGCGTTGTCCACCCCGTTGCCGGATCAGACCTTCATCACCGGAAGTGGCATTCAGACATATGACGCGGCACCACATTTTTTGGGTACGGATCTGAGTTTCTCGATCACAGCCGGACCGGGTGGCGTGACTGTTTCGGCGGCGGGCATTCTCTCGGTCGACACAGATGTCACCGGGGATCTGTCCGGGGTCACCGTATCGGTCGAAGCGACCAATTCTGGCGGAACGGCGGGGGGCAGTTTTGCCCTGACAGTGGAAGACCCGATGGTCGTGCTGACGGGGCTGACAAACAATCCCACTCACGGACAGACGGCCGAGATTGGTACCTCTCTTGGCATCAGCGCCAGCGGCACGGTTTCGGCCTATCGTTGGTTCACCGGATCGGGCGATGTTGCCACGACCGAGGTCTATGTTCCGCAAGCGGCGGACGATCTTGAGACATTGCGCTGCGGCGTGACGATCGCCGGAACAGAGTTTCTGACCCAGGCCTATACTGTCCGCTTCGCGCCGCCAGCGATCACGACATCGTCTGCCATATCGCCTGGGACGGCCGCTGCGGGACAAGTCTTTACACTGACCGAACCGGTTGCGCCCAACACCACGATCACCTTGACGAGCTTTACTCTGGCGGGGATCAGCAAATTGTCCGAGTTGATCGGATTGACCTGGAACAGTGCAGGCGAGGCCCCTGGCGCGCTGGTTGCCACGTTCTCAGTTTCGAACTCGGGCGGTACCGTGATCGACGCGGCGACCGCCACGGTGTCTTCGGCTTCCGGAAACGCATTGACCATCGTACCGCACGCCGCCTCGGCCGTGGCCGAGCAGGGGGTTCGATTTACAGTATCCGGTCGTGGATCGCTCGTCGGAGATCTTTGGAAGGACATCCTTTACACATGGGATATGGGCGAGACGGGCGCCACATATATAAATCATGACCCCGACAATTACTGGCCCAACGATCCAAACCTGCATTACGGGCCGTTGATTGCACACAGCTTTACGACCTACGGAGCGGGCACGACCAACTTCACGGTGACCGTCACGGCGCGCGACCGTTTCGGAAACATCGAAACAGGGCAATTGTCATTCCCGGTCACGCATCCTGATGCCGCGACCACTGGCACCACGTATGTCGTTGCCTTCGACGGAGACTTCACTGGAGCCCCGGCTGGCACGCAGATCTCCAACTTCTCAAGTCTCAAATCGACCATTGAAGGGTTGAGCGGCGCCAATGTGCACCGTGTCCGTATGAAGGGTGGCGATACTTTCACCTTCTCGGACCACATCAGCGTCGACAATGAAAAACTGATCATCGACGCATGGGGATCCGGAAAACCGAATCTCAGGAACAACGGCGCATCCTGGAACGAGCAGGAATACTGGCGCGTCACGTCGGGTTCCGAATGGGTGTTGTTCAAGGGGATGGATATTCGCTGCGACTACAACCCCCTGACGGGCATCGCGACAGGGGGTACCTGGGATGCCATCGATTGTCGGGCAGGCGCATCGGCCTGGGTTTCGGCGCACAACATGACGATGCGAAACAACTACAAGAACTATCTTGCTGTGGCCGGTGTGAACTTTTTCGTGTCAGACGCCGACAGTTATGGGTGGAAGGATTACAACGCTTTCATCGACACAGTGGCGAACAGCGAAGGCGGGTTCCACGCTTATGGAGGTCGGCATCGCCAGATTGATGAGTTGGTGGGTGTCGATACCCATGACGGTAAATATCATGACAGCAATCCGGATCTACCGGATCATGGACCCTTTCGCGGCCCGGACAACGCCCATGTCTATTTTGGCAACGTGCTTCTCGCTTCGCGAAACGGCTGGTCATCCGAAAACCAGCCCTGCGCGCGGTGCTATCACGGGGCTCCGACCTGGGTATCCGATTTCTGCTTTGACCGGGTCTTTTGCCTGAATGGCGGCCTGGATTTTTCGACCCGAAATGCGTCCACCAACTCGACCACCGGGTGCAGGACCCTTGTCGATAAGTTGATTGTTCTGGGCGAGGATGAGCATTCGGACCGAACCAACGCCATCGCCAATGTGTGGGGTGATACGACGGTTCGAAATGCTATTCTGATCTATCCGCAAATTCCCAACACAACCCGCGAAAAGAACATCGAGGTCAAAGACCGTGTCAGTAACGGGCAAATCCCCCTAAGCGCCGCGAGCGGCCCGGTCGAGTTCTACAACATCATGCAATATTCCGGGGACGACGCGACGTTCGAGGAAATAGATGACCTTGCCGAGTGGCCAGGCGGTTCGGTCACGCTGGCCAACAGCTTCACCTATGCTCCGAACGCGGCCAACGCAGCGAGCTTTCATGATGGCTCAAACCTCGACACAGAAGCAAATTTGTTCAAGCCCACGGCTGGGTCGGCGTTCATAGACGCGGGAACGGGACCGCTTTGGGCCATTGACGATATCGACGGCAACTTACGTGCGCCGGGATCCTTCGACGTCGGTCCGTGGGAAGCCGGGACGGCCGACACGACCGCGCCGGTCTTGACCATGGCTTCTGACGCCGCGGACGGCCAAACGGCGTCGACGGGGTCCGTCACAACCGACGAAGGAAACGGCACGCTTTATGTCGTTGTCACGCAGTCGGGCACAACGCCGAGCGCTGCGCAGGTTATCGCAGGTTTGGACCACACGGGTGCCGCGGCGGATGCTGCGCTGTCGCAGCCTGTCGCCAGTACAGGTGCGCAGGCAATCGCAGCGACCGGTCTGGTCGCGGGTGTGAGCTATGTCACCCATTTCTTGCAAGAAGATGCGGCCGGCAACAGGTCGTCCGTCGTCAGCGCCTTGGGGTTCACGACCGATGCTGCTGGCCTGGGCCTTGCCGGGCCACACGACTACTTCATCGACGCAAACACCGGGAGCGATGCGAATGCCGGCACGTCCGAAGGCGCGGCCTGGGCAAGCCTGAACAATGTCACCGAGGCGCTACTGGTCTCGGATCAGACTGTCCGGATCCTGGTAAAATCTGGAACCTATGGAACGGCCAGCGATTTCATCAAGATCAACAACATGTCCGCCACGAACGCGACGTTGGAACTGGCCTTCGAACAGGGCTCGATCATTGACGGCTCCGCTTATGCTGGGAACGAAAGTGCTCTGGACCCGCAGGGTAACGCATTTACGTTCCGGGTTTACGGCAACGGTACGCTGATCCGGAATGTCACCACGACGACCGGTAACGCGCTGGGTGGGACCGGCAGTGTCACATGCCACTATCACAATTTCACCGTCGACAATTGCGTGGACGGCATGACGCTTCACGACAATGCACTGGGATATTTCCACGACATCACGGTCGCCAACTGCGCCAAATCGGGGGTGGCACATGTCAACAGTTCGTCTGCGTTTCACTATCGCTGCCACGTGACCGAGAAAGTCGGCGGCGGAACTGGGAACGTGGTGGTCTGCGACGCAGGCGCGATGGAATTTGAAGACTGCATCATGGTTCCCGATGCAAATGGCGGAACTGTTGATCTGGACAATGCGTCGCTGACCCGCTGTCAGGTTGGATCGCTTACGACCGCCGCAAAGATCGTGGCAACTGTTGGCGCGTCAAGCTTCTCAAAATGCTTTGTGAACGCCTATGTCGACGGCAACGGGCTGGCAAATTTCGACCGGTGCTTTGGCCTGTTCACGACCCGGTGCCGGAACGGTGGCGATATCGACGTGACCCATTGCAGCTTTGCGGGGCCGGCGACCAGCCAGAACCGGACGCTGTTCTCGAACTACAATCCGGGCTCAAATTCTCAGCTCGTTCTGAAAGACACAATATTCTCAGCATCTTACACGTTCAGCCAAGTAGATACCACGAATGCCGGGTATCTGGTCGCCGCGGCGTCTGAGTTTCACAACAACTTCCTGACCGACGGAAAAGTCTACGATGCGGATATCGTCGCCGCTGATACGGGCGGCACGGTCATCCAGGGGACACAAACGGGCGATCCACTGGTCGGATCAGCGGACACGGTATTGATGGCTGACTATGCCTTTGGCGCGGGGTCCCCGGCAATCGGAGCAGGATCTGGTGGAAGCGACATCGGCTTTGGCGCCGGCGAGGTCGAGGAACGCCAGCCTCAAATCACCTATTAAGCGTCAAGGAATGCCTGGGCGGCGGCAAGGAATTCTTCGGGCTTCTCGGCATGGAGCCAATGCCCCGCGCCCGGGATCTTGGCTGCCCGGGCATTGGGGAAAAGCGCCTTGATCGTCTGGCGGTGATCGGCCGTAACATAGTCGCTGGCGCCGCCTGACAGGAAGAAGACCGGACCTTCGAAGGCCGCGGAGAATTCGGGAAAATTGAGGATCTTCGCCATTTCGGCCCGAAGCGATTTCAGATTGAACTTCCAGCGCCGGGCCTTCACGTCCAGGGATTGAAGCAGAAAGCTTCTGACGCCAATTTCGGGTATAGACGCTGCCAAGGCATCGTCGGCTTGGCCCCGCGATTCGATGGACGACAAATTCACTGCCTCCATCGCATCGATCAGATGTTCCTGCGTGTGGGTATAGGCCACCGGTGCAATATCGGCGATAACAGCGCGGCGCACCTTGTCTGGCGCTGTTAGGGTCAACGCCATCGCTGTCTTTCCACCCATCGAATGTCCGATCACGTCCCATTGGCCGTCGATCACGTTGGCCAGATCGCCCGCCATATCCAGATAGCTGTTCGCATCGTCCCAGGGGCTGTCGCCATGATTGCGCATATCGACCGTCACCACTTGTCGGTCCGCTGCCAACCGCTTGGCCAGCGCCTGCCAGTTCCGCTTTGATCCAAACAGCCCGTGCGCGATCAGAAGCGTCGGCTTCGACGAAGGCGCGCCGAAAACCTGCCGTTCAAGATCGACGGGCACGGGATCAAAGGCCGGGGTAAACCGGGAACTGGCGACAAAGCTCGGTCACTTCGGCCTTCACCTTGGCTTCGACCGAACCATTGCCATCTTCGCCATGTGCGGCCAGCCCATCGACAACTTCGACAATCCAACGGGCGATCTGGCGGAACTCTGGTTCCGAGAAGCCTCGCGTCGTGCCAGCAGGTGTGCCCAACCGGATGCCAGAGGTCACGAACGGTTTTTCGGGATCAAAGGGAACGCCGTTCTTGTTGCAGGTGACGTGCGCCCGCCCCAGCGCCTTTTCGGTCGCTTTCCCGGTTTGCCCTTTTGGCCGCAGATCGGCCAGCATCAGGTGGTTGTCGGTCCCGCCCGAGACGATGTCCAATCCACCCTGAACCAGTTCATCGGCCATGGCGGCAGCGTTCTTAACAACCTCTGCGGCATAGGTCTTGAATTCGGGTTGCAGAGCTTCACCAAATGCCACGGCCTTGGCCGCAATTGCGTGCATCAGCGGGCCGCCTTGCAGGCCAGGGAAGACAGCCGAATTCAATTTCTTCGCGATTGCTTCGTCATTCGACAGGATCAATCCGCCCCGAGGTCCGCGCAGCGACTTGTGGGTGGTTGAGGTCACGACATCGGCATGCGGCACCGGCGACGGATGCGCCCCACCGGCCACAAGACCCGCGATATGCGCCATGTCGACCATCAGATAGGCTCCGACCTCGTCCGCGATTTCGCGGAAGGCGGCCCAGTCCCAGGTCCGGCTATAGGCCGTGCCGCCAGCGATGATCAGCTTGGGCTTGTGCTCGCGGGCGCGATCACGCACGGCATCCATGTCAAGCAGGTGATCATCTTCGCGCACGCCATAGGACACCACGTTGAACCACTTGCCGGACATGTTCACCGAGGACCCGTGGGTCAGGTGACCGCCCGAATTCAGATCCAGCCCCATGAAAGTGTCTCCGGGCTGAAGCAGCGCCAGGAACACCGCCTGATTCATCTGACTGCCCGAGTTCGGCTGGACATTGGCAAAGCCTGCGCCAAACAGCTCTTTCGCGCGTTCAATTGCAAGCTCTTCGGCGACGTCTACGAACTGGCACCCGCCATAGTACCGACGGCCCGGATAGCCTTCGGCGTACTTGTTGGTCATGATCGAGCCCTGGGCCTCAAGCACGGCCAGCGAGACGATGTTCTCGGATGCGATCAGTTCAATCTCGTCGCGCTGACGACCGAGTTCATTGCGGATCGCGCCGAAGATCTCGGGATCCCGGCTTTCCAGGCTTTCAGTGAAAAATCCGCTATCGCGATGGGGGGCAATCATGACGTTGCTCCTTTGCCAAAACCCAAGGTTGGCGTCTCATATCGCCAAACCCAACGTTCGGAAAGCTGGTATTCGGCGCCTCGGCGTCAAGTGGCGACGCAAATGGGTTGCCTTTCGCCCTATGCCGCGCGACGGTTCCCGGGGGAGAGACACGAGGCAACCATGCAAGCCGTTCAAAAAATTGCGGTTCTCGCAAGCGACGTGGACAGCGCGCAAGAGGCGAAGTCGAAGCTTGCGGCGCGCTATGGCTCGGTGGACCCCGACGATGCGGATGTCATCGTCGCGCTTGGCGGCGATGGGTTCATGCTACGGACTTTGTCGGGAACGCAGCATCTCGACACCCCGGTCTATGGGATGAACCGGGGCACCATCGGTTTTCTGATGAACGAGTACGGAGAAGATGACCTTTTGCAACGGCTCGCCGCGGCGAAGGAAGAGGTGATCAATCCTCTGTCCATGACCGCAACGCGCCAGAACGGCGATGTGCATGAGGCCCTGGCCATCAACGAAGTGTCTTTGCTGCGGGCCGGACCGCAGGCCGCCAAGCTTCGGATCAGTGTTGATGGGCAGGTCCGGATGGAGGAACTGGTGTGCGACGGGGCGCTGGTCTCCACCCCCGCCGGGTCTACGGCCTATAACTATTCCGCCCATGGACCGATCTTGCCCATCGGCGCCGATGTGTTGGCCGTGACCGCCATGGCCGCCTTCCGACCGCGTCGGTGGCGCGGTGCGCTTTTGCCGAAATCGGCCAAAGTGCGGTTCGATGTGCTAGAGCCCGAAAAGCGCCCCATCATGGCTGATGCCGATAGCCGGATTTCGATCCGCGAAGTCGCCTCGGTCGATGTGGAATCGAACCCGGACGTGCGCCACAGGATCTTGTTCGATCCCGGCCACGGGTTGGAAGAGCGGCTAACGCGAGAGCAATTCACGTGACCATGCGCGTTCTGGTTCTGGGGGGAACCGGGACGATCGGACGGGCTGTGGTGGCCGAGCACCTGGCACGCAGTCACGACGTTGTTGCGGTTGTGCGGCCTGGTCGAAGCGTGGCCGGAGCCAAGTGCAGACCTGCGGATCTGTTTGACCCTGCGTCCTTGGCGCGCGATGGGTTTTCTGGCGAACGCTTTGATGCCGTCATATCCTGCATCGCGTCGCGCACCGGGGTGCCCAAGGACGCCTGGGCGGTCGATTGCGGGGCGAATTCTGTGGCGCTTCGGGTGGCGGGTGATACCGGCACCGGGCACTTTCAAATGCTGTCCGCCTTGTGCGTTCAGAAACCACTCAGGGCATTCCAGCAGGCGAAGTTGGCGTTCGAGCGGGAACTGAGCAGTTCCGGGATGGGCCATTCGATCATCAGGCCAACCGCTTTCTTCAAATCGCTGTCCGGTCAGGTCGCGCGCGTCCAGACTGGCAAACCCTTTTTGGTCTTCGGCGACGGGCGACTGACGGCAACCAAACCCATCAGCGACAGGGACCTTGCGCGGTTCATGTGCGACGTTTTGGAAGACCCCGCGCAACACGGGCATGTGCTGCCCGTTGGTGGGCCAGGTCCGGCCGAGACACCGCGCGATCAGGCGGGGCATTTGTTCAAGCTACTGGGGCGCGATCCCCACATCCGGCAGGTGCCGCCAACAATCCTGAAGCTCATCGGCGGCACGCTGGGGCTTGGCGGGGTGGTGTCACAGAAGCTTTTCGAGAAGGCGGAACTGGCGCGTATCGGACACTATTATGCCACTGAGTCCATGCTGGTCTGGGACAGTGCCAATGGCCGCTACGACGCGGGCGCCACGCCTGAGTTCGGTTCAGACCGGCTGGAAGATTATTTCGAGCAAGTCATCCGTGGCGACGCAATCGTTGAGCGCGGTGACCATGCCATGTTCTAGGCCTTGGCGTATCCAAGCTTGCCCACAGCGTCTTTGATCTCATCCAGGATAACCGGGTCGTCGATGGTGGCGGGCATCTTGTAGGGTTCCCCGTCGGCAATTTTCGCCATCGTCCCCCGCAGGATCTTGCCGGACCGCGTCTTGGGCAACCTGTCCACGGTACAGGCCAGCTTGAACGCCGCCACGGGCCCGATCTGATCGCGGACCATCTTCACCACTTCGCCGACCAGTTCGTTCTCGTCACGTTCCGTTCCGGCATTCAGGCACAAAAACCCCATGGGCAATTGGCCCTTCAACTCATCTGCGACGCCGATCACCGCGCATTCGGCGACATCCGGGTGCGCGGCCAAAACCTCTTCCATGGCGCCGGTCGATAACCGGTGCCCCGCGACGTTTATGACGTCATCTGTGCGGGCCATGATATAAAGGTACCCGTCCTCATCGATGAAGCCTGCATCGCCGGTCTCATAATATCCCGGAAACTGTTCGAGATAGCTTTTCTTGAAGCGCGCTTCGGCGTTCCAAAGCGTCGGCAGGGTCCCCGGCGGCAACGGAAGACGGACTGCAATTGCCCCTAGCTCTCCGGCGGGAAGGGGATGTCCGCCTTCATCCAGAACGGCCATGTCATAGCCCGGCATGGGCACCGAGGGGGACCCAATTTTCACCGGCAGCTTTTCAATCCCCATGGGATTGGCCGCGATGGAATACCCCGTTTCGGTTTGCCACCAGTGGTCGATCACCGGGACGCCAAGCTGATCTTCGGCCCATTTTATCGTATCCGGATCGGCGCGCTCGCCTGCAAGAAACAGCGTTTTCAGGGATGAAAGATCGTAGTCGCCGACCAATTCGCCCTTGGGATCGGCCCGTTTGATGGCCCGGAATGCCGTGGGCGCGGTGAACAGCACCTTGACCCCATGGTCCTGGATAACGCGCCAGAACACGCCGGCATCGGGCGTGCCAATGGGCTTGCCTTCAAAGACGATGGTGGTCGCGCCATAGATCAGCGGGGCATAGCAGATATAGCTGTGGCCCACGACCCAGCCCACATCGGATGCGGCCCAATACACGTCGCCGGGTTCCACATCGTAGATGTTCTTCATGGTCCAGTTTAGCGCGACAAGATGCCCGGCGGTCGGGCGGACAACGCCTTTGGGCGCGCCGGTGGTACCGGATGTGTAAAGGATATAGGCCGGGTGATTGCCTGCGACCGGCACGCAGTCGGCCGGGGTCACACCCGCCTGAAAGCCGTGCCAATCGACGTCTCGACCAGGTTCGAGCGCGGCCATCTCTTGTTCGCGCTGGAAGATCACGCAGAACTCGGGCTTGTGCGCCGATTGGGCGATAGCATCATCAAGAAGCGGTTTGTAATGCACGACGCGCCCGGGCTCTAACCCGCAAGACGCCGCGATGATGCATTTGGGTGTGGCATCCTCCAGCCGGACGGCCAGTTCATTGGCCGCAAACCCGCCGAAGACCACCGAATGAATCGCGCCAATCCGCGCACAGGCGAGCATGGCCTCCAAGGCCTCGGGCACCATCGGCATGTAGATGATCACACGGTCGCCTTTGGCGACGCCCTTGGCCTGAAGCGCACCGGCAAGGCTTGCCACGCGGTCGCGCAATTCGGAATAGGTGATCTTGTGAACGGTTCCGGTGATTGGGCTGTCATGGATGATGGCAAGACGGTCGCCATTGCCAGCTTCGACATGGCGATCAACGGCATTCCAGCAGCCGTTCACCTTGGCGTCGGCGAACCATTCGTAAAGCGGCGCGTTCTCGTCAAACAGCGCTTTGGTCGGCGGCTCGATCCAGTCGATGGCATCGGCCGCGCCCATCCAGAACGCCTCCGGATCGGCCTTCCAGCCGTCATAGATTTCTTTGTATGACATGGCGCGCCTCCTCCGTCCCTTGTTCCGTTTTGGAACCGGGGCGGCGAAAGCGCAAGACCTCAGGCATAGTGCTGTACGGGGGTTCCGGCCAAGGCGGACACGTTCAGAAGCCCGCGCGCCGTGATCGACGGCGTGACGATATGCGCGCGGTTGGCCATTCCCATCAGGATGGGCCCTACCTCAAGCCCGCTTGCCTTCATCTTCAGGATGTTGCGCACGCCAGACGCCGTATCGGAGTTTGTGAAGATCAGAACGTTGGCGGGCTCGGACAAGCGCGAGTTCGGGAAAATCCGGGCACGGAGTTCCGGGTCAAGCGCGAGATCGATGTTCATTTCGCCCTCATACTCGAAATCGCGCGTCTGGCTGTCGAGGATCGCCATAGCGGCGCGGGCTTTTTCGCCCGAAGTGCTAGTGTTGTTGCCAAACTGAGACGACGAACAGATGGCCACACGCGGCGTAGTGCCGAAGCGGCGCACGTGGCGCGTGGCTGCGATCACAGTCGTGGCAATCTGTTCCGGGGTCGGTTCCACGTTCACATGGGTGTCGCCCAACCAAAGCGGACCATCCTCCATAATCATCAGGCTCAGCGCGCCTTGCGGGCAAAGCCCCTCGGTGGCCAGAACCTGCGCCACATAGTTCAGATGCCAGGAATATTCGCCGAACGTGCCGCAGATCAGGCTGTCGGCCTCACCCCGATGGACCATCACGGCCCCGATCGCCGTGGTATTGGTCCGCATGATTGCCTTGGCGAGGTCCGGGGTAACCCCTTGGCGTTCCATCAGCTGGTGATAGGCCTGCCAGTATTCCCGATACCGGTCATCGCTTTCGGGGTTCACAAGTTCGAAGTCGCGGCCCGGCCGGATCGTAAGCCCGGCGCGCTCGCATCGGCTTTCAACCACTTCCGGTCGCCCGATCAGTATCGGCTTGTCCGTCATCTCTTCCAGCATGGCCTGGGACGCGCGCAAAACGCGTTCATCCTCGCCCTCGGCGAAGACGACCGTGCGTGTGGCAGTGGCGGCTGCTTCAAACACCGACCGCATGATCAGCGCAGACTTGAAAACCGAGCTGTTCAGCTTTTCGACATAGGCCTTCATGTCTGCGATCGGTCGGGTGGCCACGCCCGAGGACATGGCCGCCGAAGCGACGGCCTTGGCCACCACGCCAATCAGCCGCGGATCGAAGGGTTTCGGGATCAGGTACCCCGGCCCAAAAGTCAGTTGCTCACCCTGATAGGCGGCGGCAGCTTCCGCCGAGGTCGTGGCCCGGGCCAACGCCGCGATCCCTTCGATACAGGCGATTTCCATGTCGTCGTTGATTTCGGTTGCGCCCACATCCAGTGCGCCCCGGAAGATGAACGGGAAACACAGGACGTTGTTGACCTGGTTCGGATAGTCCGAACGACCGGTGGCGACGATCGCCTCAGGCGCGACCTTGTACACGTCTTCCGGCATGATTTCCGGGTTTGGGTTGGCAAGCGCGAAGACAATCGGCTTGTTGGCCATCTTGGCCACCATGTCGGCCTTCAGAACCCCCGGACCCGACAAGCCAAGAAACAGATCCGCGCCACCGATCACGTCGTCCAAGGTGGCCGGACCACCGGGTTGGGCATAGGCCGCCTTCTGCGGGGTCATGTCCTCGGTGCGGCCTTCGTGAACCAAGCCGTGAAGATCGAGCAGGTGAACGTTTTCCCGTTTTGCCCCGAGTTTGAGAAGCATGTTCAAGCAGGCAATCCCGGCGGCGCCCCCACCGGTCGAGACGATCTTGATGTCTTCGAACGACTTTCCGGCAAGACGCAGCGCGTTGGTGGCCGCCGCGCCGACGACGATGGCCGTGCCGTGCTGATCGTCATGGAAGACGGGAATGTTCATGTGTTCGCGGCAATAGTCTTCGACGATGAAGCAATCCGGCGCCTTGATGTCTTCCAGGTTGATTGCCCCGAATGTCGGTTCCATCCGGCAAATCGTCTTGGCCAGCTTTTGCGGGTCATCCTCGTTCAATTCGATATCGAAGCAGTCGATATTGGCGAATTTCTTGAACAGGACGGCTTTGCCTTCCATCACGGGTTTGGACGCAAGCGCCCCGATATTTCCAAGTCCCAGCACAGCCGATCCGTTTGAAACGACGGCCACAAGGTTGCCCCGCGCGGTGTACAGGCTTGCCGCCGAAGGGTCGTTCTTGATCTCGGTTGAAGCTTCGGCAACGCCTGGCGAATAGGCCCGCGCCAGATCGCGACCGTTGGCCAATGGCTTCGTGGCCCGGATTTCAAGCTTTCCCGGCTTGCCGCTGGAATGATAATCAAGCGCCGCCTGACGCAATCCGTCTTGCCGATCGTCTGCCACGCTGCGTCTCCTCCCAGAGATTGTTTAACGTTAAACTAATTTTTCGGGCGCGTTTACGGGTGCCGTCCTCAGGGCAGGTAAACGGTTCGTCCGCGCAACGCAATTCTACAACGGGGCTGGCCTGCCCACAATTTCGGATGCAGAAAGGGCCCATGCAGAATATTCGCGCCGAAGTTACCCTGCCGACCAAGGATGTCCGCGCCGACATTCCATTCTTCACGAAAACCCTCGGGATGCGGTTAGAGAAGATCTGGCCTGCGGACGATCCGCGTGTGGCCGTGGTGTCAGGTCATGGGGTCCGCGCGCGTCTGGATCAGGAAGAGGATGGGCAGGGAACCTTGCGTATTCTGGCCGACGATCCGGTGCTGATCGCAGGCGGCGACACCCGGCTGGACGCGCCCGGCGGAACCGTGGTGTTGATCGAACCGCTCGACCCGCCCGTGGTGATGCCGCCCACCGAACATGCCTTTGTTGTGCGCCGTCTTGCCGACCAGGCACCCTGGATCGTGGGCCGCGCTGGCATGCAATATCGCGATTTGATCCCGTCGCGTCTTGGCGGGTCGATCATTGCCAGCCACATCCGCATCCCCGATGGCGGGCCGGTGCCGGACATGGTTCATTACCACTCGGTCGGGTTCCAGTTGATCTTTTGTTATCGGGGCTGGGTCGACCTTGTGTACGAAGATCAGGGCGAGCCGTTTCGCCTTATGGCCGGAAACTGCGTGATCCAGCCGCCGGAAATCCGGCACCGCGTGCTTTATGCCTCGGACAATATCGAGGTGATCGAGATCGGTGTACCGGCCGAACATGTCACGACCATCGAGCATGACATGGATCTGCCGAACGGCCCCGCGAACCCCAATTCTGTGTGGGACGGGCAGCGCTTCGTTCATCACAAGGCGGATCAGGCCGTCTGGGCGCCCTTCCGAATACCGGGTTTCCAGTCGCGCGATACGATGATTTCCGAGAATACCGGTGGCGTCGCGGGCGTACATGTGGTGCGTCCGGGCAGCGGCGATCCAGCCTGGACCATACACAATGCCGATATCCACTTCAGTTTCGTGATGGATGGCATGGTGACCTTGGAGGGAGAGGGACAGGACACCGCTGCCTTGACTGCCGGGGACGCCTTCGTGATCCCGCCGGGTCTGGCAACGCGCTATGCCGCGCCATCGGATGACTTGCAGATCCTCGAAGTCTCATTGCCGGGCGTGTTCCAGACTGCGCCGGTTCCGTCTCGCGTCTGAACAGCGTGATCCAATCCCTGGCCCCGGGTGCGGCCCGGCTTCCCTGAAATGTGGCAGCAGCTTCGTCGCGCTGTCTTTGCAGTTTTCACCCAGCGAAGCATGCCCCGGGCAAGGAATTCTCAAAGGCACCTTGCTTTCCTTCGCCCGGATCCGCGGATAACAAAAGCCCATGCTCAACGATCATGATGCAAAGGCCGCACTTGAAAGCTTTTTCTTTCGATCGCTGCCGAAGGATGTCTTCGACGAGATTTTGCGCCATTCCCGTGTTGTCGTCTTTGACGCGGGCGATATTCTTTTCCGGCAGGGTGAACCCGCGACCGCAGTCTATGCGGTGCTGACTGGGCTGGTGAAACTGAAGATCGACGAACGCGACGGCAATGAAGTCGTGGTGGAAACCATTCCAGCCGGGACAAGTTTTGCCGAAGCGCTCGTCTTTCAGCCAACGCCCTATCCGGTATCCGCCGAAGCGCTTGCCGCAAGCCGCGTTCTTGTCGCGCCGAACAAGGTGGTGAAACGCGTGCTAGAGGAAAACCCAAAAGCGTTTGGCCCGATCCTTGCTTCAACCTATGCGCATTTGCACCGGCTGGTCCGGCAAATCGAGCGGTTGAAGTCCAGCACCGGCGCGCAGCGGCTTGCGCAATATCTATTGGCGCTGAGCGATCAGGAAGACAGGCAATCCTTTGTCCTGCCCATGGAAAAGAAGACGCTCGCCTCGCTTCTCGGAATGAAGCCCGAAACGCTCTCGCGGTCTATCAGGCGGCTGGAAGATCATGGCGTTTCCGTCACCGGCCAAACCGTTCGCATCAGCGACCGCGCGGCGCTGCAACATGTGGCCGGTTTCAACGACTGATCCCGACGCGGTGACTTGACCTAAGTCAAGGACAACGTCGGCTCTGCCAACCTACACTCGTTCCGGGAACAAAAGGAACATTCGCGGCCACGGAGGTCGATCCGGTTCGAATTCGACGTCGCTCAGGCCCCGAAACGAAGTGAATGTCACAGGGAACCAATACGCGCGAGATCTTGCGCGGGGGCGCGGGGCGGCGCTTGCACCAGCCGGAGGATCCGGGCCCACAAACCCGGCGTGATCCAGATGGGGCGTGGAGAAAAAGCGCGCCAAGACCGCCTTGGACCACGGAAGCAGGAATTCGCGATGCCTGCACGTCCTGCGGGGCGTGTATTACGGCCTGCCCCGAGGGGATACTGTTCGCCGGTCCAGCCAAGACACCCATCATCGATTTCAAAAACGGGGCCTGCACCTTTTGCGGGGCCTGCGCCGAGGCGTGCAGCGAACCGGTTTTTGCACCGACCGTCACCCGACCCTGGGACCTTGTCGCGCGCATCGGACCGGATTGTTTTCTGACGCATGGTGTTTCTTGCCGAAGTTGCGGCGACGCCTGCGACGAAACCGCCATCACCTTTGAACTGCGCGTGGGTGGTTTCGGAGAGCTGCGCATGGATCCGGAAAAATGCTCAGGGTGCGGAGCCTGCATAGGGGTGTGTCCGGCCTCTGCGATCTCGCTTGAACATCAAAACCGGAAGGAGGCCGCCGCATGAATGTTTGCGGATGTCTTGTCCATGTCGCGCTCGGGAAATCGCGCACGGCGCGCGCCGCGCTTGAAGCCCGTGCCGGGGTCGAGGTTCATGCCGAAAGCGAAGACGCGCGGTTTGTTGTTGTCGTCGAAGACACGAAGGATCGTCTTGCCTCGGAAACGATCATGGATCTGCATCAGATCCCGGGCGTGATCTCTCTCACGCTGACCTACCACCATTTTGAAGACTTGTCCGAGACCCATGGCCGTCTTGGAACAGCGCCAACGCCAGCTTCCGGAGTTATTCCACATGACCGTATCTGACTCTCGCCGCACCTTTCTTAAGGCGACCGCGGCCGCCACGACGGCTTCGGCCGCCGGAATAAGCCTGACGCCGGGCACGGCCGAGGCGCAATTCGCGCCGCCGGACATCCGCTGGGACAAGGCGGCTTGCCGGTTTTGCGGCACCGGGTGTTCGGTTCTGGTTGGCGTCAAGGATGGACGGGTGGTCGCGACCCAGGGAGATCCCGAAGCCCCGGTGAACCGGGGGCTCAATTGCATCAAGGGTTATTTCCTGTCCAAGATCATGTACGGCGCGGACCGTTTGACGCAGCCGATGCTGCGCAAATCCAACGGTGTTTTCGACAAGAACGGTGCGTTCGAGCCTGTGTCCTGGGACGAGGCCTTTGACGTCATGGCCGAGAAATGGAAGGCGGCCATTCGGGAGAAGGGCCCCACCGCGGTCTCCATGTTCGGTTCGGGCCAATGGACCGTCTGGGAAGGTTACGCCGCCGCAAAACTGATGAAGGCGGGGTTCCGCTCTAACAACATCGATCCCAATGCACGGCATTGCATGGCCTCGGCTGTGGCCGCCTTTATCCGCGCATTTGGCATCGACGAACCGATGGGCTGTTACGATGACTTGGAACATGCGGACACGTTTGTTCTCTGGGGCTCGAACATGGCCGAGATGCACCCCATCCTCTGGTCGCGTCTTACGGACACGCGTCTGACGAAACCGGGGGCCGAGGTGCATGTCCTGTCGACCTTCGAACACCGGTCGTTCGAGTTGGCCGATAATGGCATGGTCTTTGCGCCGCAGACCGATCTTGCGATCCTGAATTACATCGCGAACTACGTCATCCAGACCGGCGCCGTGAACGAAGACTTCGTTGCGAACCACGTCAATATCACAAAGACGGCGACCGATATCGGATATGGCCTGCGCCCGGAGCACCCGCTTGAACAGGCTGCGACGAACCCGTCCCATGAAGGGGGGCACGGCAAGCTCGAACCGATCAGCATGGACGAATATGCCGCGGCGGTCGCGGCCTATGACGTCGATACGGTTTCCGCGCTTTCTGGTGTGCCCGCCGGAAAGCTGGAGCGGTTGGCACAGCAATATGCCGACCCCAACCGCAAGGTGATGAGCCTTTGGACCATGGGTTTCAACCAGCACACGCGGGGATCGTGGGTGAATGGGCTGCTTTACAATGTTCACCTTCTGACGGGCAAAATCGCCGAGCCGGGCAATTCGCCGTTTTCGCTGACTGGCCAGCCTTCGGCCTGCGGCACCGCGCGCGAAGTGGGAACGTTTGCGCACCGGCTGCCTGCGGACATGGTTGTGGCCAATGAGGCGCATCGCGATATTTGCGAAGAAGCCTGGGGGCTGCCAAAGGGAACCATACCGCCAAAGCCCGGCTTTCATGCCGTTTTGCAGCATCGAATGTTGAAAGACGGCACGCTAAATTGCCACTGGGTGCAGTGCAACAACAACTTGCAGGCGGCTCCGAACATCAACGAAGAGGGTCTCCCCGGTTATCGGAACCCCGATAATTTCATCACGGTATCCGAACCCTATCCCACCGTAACTGCGCTGGCCGCCGATCTCATATTGCCGACGGCGATGTGGGTGGAGAAAGAGGGCGCATATGGCAACGCCGAGCGGCGGACGCAGTTCTGGAACCAGCAGGTAAAGGCCCCGGGCGAGGCGCGGTCGGACCTTTGGCAGGTTATGGAGTTCTCAAAGCGGTTCACCACCGACGATGTCTGGTCAAAGGACTTGCTGGACGCGAACCCGGAGTTCAAAGGCGTCAACCTGTTCGATCTTCTGTTTGCAAATGGCGAGGTCGACAAGTTCCCTGTCTCAGAGGTCAATGACGGCTTCGATAACGACGAAAGCACGCATTTCGGGTTCTATGTCCAGAAGGGCCTGTTCGAAGAGTATGCCCAGTTTGGTCGGGGCAAGGCGCATGACCTTGACGACTTCCACAGCTACCACGAAACCCGCGGCAAACGCTGGCCCGTCGTGGATGGAAAAGAGACGCTTTACCGGTTCCGCGAAGGGTTCGACCCCTATGTTCCAGAGGGTGAGGGCGTGCGGTTCTATGGCAAACCCGACGGGCGCGCCAATATCATCTTCGCGCCGTATGAACCCGCGGCAGAGGAACCGGACGCCGACTTTGACCTATGGCTGGTGACCGGGCGCGTCCTGGAACATTGGCATTCCGGATCGATGACACGACGGGTGCCAGAGCTGCACCGGTCGTACCCCGAAGCGCTTTTGTACATGCACCCCGATGATGCGCGTGACCGGGGCGTCCGGCGCGGTCAGGAAATCGAGATCTCGACACGACGCGGCACCGTTCTGACCAGGGTCGAGACGCGGGGTCGCAACAAGATGCCGAAAGGCGTGGTGTTCATGCCCTGGTTCGATGAAGGCCAGTTGACCAACAAGCTCACGCTCGACGCCACCTGCCCGATCTCGAAAGAGACCGATTTCAAGAAATGCGCTTGCCGGGTCCAGCGGGCCTAGGCGACGACCCAAAAAGAAGGGAACCCATTCATGCCACCTTCAAGACTCACGGTCGGTCTCGCGTGCATCTGCCTGTTGCCCGTTGTTGGCATGGCCATCGCGCAAACATCGCAGTTGTCGTCGCTACGGGGGGCGAATGTCGACGACCCGGTCCATCTTGACCAATTGCACCGGCAGGTCGAGGGACGCATGCAGCGAAACTATCGCCAGCAACCGCCCCTGATACCGCACTCGATCGCTCAATATCAGATCGACCTGCGGACCAATCAATGCCTCGGCTGTCATGACTGGACGAACGCCGGAGAGCGCAACGCGCCGACCTTGTCCATGACGCACTATCTCGACCGGGACGGGCGTGAACTCGATCACATCGCGGGCACTCGGTATTTCTGCAATCAGTGCCATGTGCCGCAAGTCGATGCGCCGCCGCTTGTCGACAACATTTTCCGCGCGTCGTCCGACTAATCCGACACCGATCAAGGAGCAACACAATGGCCGATACGCCCGACAATCGTCGCCGATTGCGCCGCCTGTGGGACTGGTTCTGGCAACCGACCGCCGTGCTTAGCGTGGGCTTTACGCTGATTGCCGGCTTCCTTGGCGGTATTCTGTTCTGGGGTGGGTTTCACTGGACGCTGGAAGCAACCAATACCGAAGAGTTTTGCGTGTCCTGTCACACAATGGAGACGAACCTTGGCGAATACCGCGAGACGATCCATTACAACAACCATTCGGGCGTGCGTGCCGTCTGTTCGGATTGCCATGTGCCAAAGGATTGGAATCACAAGGTCAGAGCCAAGATTATTGCGGTCAAGGATGTCTATCACGAACTGACCGGAAGCATCTCGACCCCTGAGAAATACGAAGCGCGCCGGTTGGAGATGGCCAAGCTTGTCTGGGCCAAGATGAAGGCCACAGACAGCCGCGAATGCCGCAATTGCCACGCGTTCGAGTATATGGACTTCACCATTCAGGAAACTCGTGCAGCCGCGGAACATCAGAAGGCCATCGACACGGGCATGACCTGCATCGATTGCCATCAGGGCATCGCCCATGCTTTGCCCGCGGGTCACGAAGAGGCCTATGAGGAGATCTCGGCATCCTATGCTCCGCTGACCGGGTCCGATGGCGGTCCCGAGGTCGAAAACCTTCGCAACTATCTTGCGGAAAACGAAAACTGAGGGCCCCAAAACATGCTGGAAATCCTTGGAACCATCGGAGGAAACGTGCTGAGCCTGCCTGGCGTGCTGGGTCTTGCGCTGGGCATGATGACGCGAAATCTGGCCCTTGGCGCGGTGCTTGGGGGTGCCGTCGGCCTGCTGGAAGCGCTTGTTTTTGCGGGTTTTTCCTTCGTTGACGTTGGAATGACGGAACTGGTTTTCTCAATTCTTGTGGGTGTGCTGGCTGGGTGTCTGGGCAGTCTGATCCGCAGAAAGGGCGCGCAAGTCTAGCCAACCCCATCCCTGGGTGCGCCCCGTCGTCCGGTTGTGCGGCTCCGCAACCGTCGGGCGCGCTTCGTCGCTTGCATCCTGACACTTGGAAGATCACGATGGCAGGAACTTCAAGAGGGTTCCATGTCGCTTCTCGATGATGCCCGCGCGGTCCGTGAAAACGCCCACGCACCCTATTCCAAATTCAAGGTCGGCGCCGCAATCCGGGCCGCCTCGGGCGCGATTTATCGGGGATGCAACGTCGAAAACGTCGCCTATCCGGAAGGCACCTGCGCCGAAGCAGGGGCCATCGCAGCCATGGTCGCTGCAGGCGATAGTGAGATCGCGGAAGTCGCGGTGATTGCTGACAGCCCAAGCCCTGTGCCGCCCTGCGGGGGATGCCGCCAGAAGCTTGCCGAGTTCGCGGTCGGCCACGTCAAGGTGACGCTGGCGACCACAAGTGGCGCCACGTTTGTGACCACGGTCGCGGATCTTCTGCCCGGCGCGTTTGACGCCGGGCATATGGCGGAGGGCTAGGATGCCGGACGCGCGTGGGGTCCTGGCCAAGCTGAGAAGGGCAGAGGCCCTGTCTGCGGATGATGCCGCATGGTTCGGCGCGGCCTTGGCCACCGGGCAGGTGACCGATGCGCAGGCGGGCGCCTTTACGATGGGCGTCTGCCGCGCCCCGATGGGTGAGGCGGCGCGGGTCGCCCTGACGACGGCCATGCGGGATTCCGGCAAGGTGCTGAAATGGGATCTGCCAGGACCGGTTGTCGACAAGCATTCGACCGGCGGGTTGGGTGACAGCGTATCCTTCCTTCTGGCGCCTGCCTTGGCGGCCTGCGGCGTCTTCAACCCGATGATTTCAGGCCGGGGCCTGGGGCACACGGGCGGGACGTTGGACAAGCTTGAGGCGATCCCGGACCTGATCGTGGATCAGTCGGAAGAAGACTTTCGCCGGATTACACGCGACGTGAGTACGGCCATCGTTTCGGCGTCGGGCGATTTCGCCCCGTCTGACAAGCGTCTTTACGCAGTCCGGGATGTAACCTCGACCGTCGAAAGCATCGATCTGATCACGGCATCGATCTTGTCGAAGAAACTGGCTGCAGGTTTGGACGCACTGATCCTGGACGTGAAATCCGGTTCCGGCGCCTTCATGAAAACACCCGAAGATGCGCAGGCGCTCGCCCAGTCGCTTGTGGAAACGGCCAATGGTGCCGGGTGCAAGACGGCGGCTCTGATCACTGACATGAACGAACCCCTGATGGGCTCGGTCGGCAACGCGGTCGAAGTCGCGGCTTGCATGAGGGCCCTGACAGGCTCACCCGACGATCCCCGGATTGTGGACGTGACGGTCGCTTTGGCGGGAAAGCTTCTGGAACTGGTCACGGGCGAAGACGGGTCCGACCGCGTGCGGGCGGCGATCGACGGCGGGCGGGCCGCCGAGGTTTTTGCGCGTATGCTGACGGCGCAGGGCGCACCTGCGGATTTTGTCGACCGCTGGGCCGAACACTTGCCGACGGCGCCGGTGCAGCGCGACGTGTCGGCCCGAACATCCGGTTCTGTGGCGGACATTGACGGCACGGCGCTGGGCATGGCGGTGGTACGGCTCGGTGGGGGACGGATGAAGGATGGCGACCCGATCGACCATGCGGTCGGTCTGACCGATCTGCTGCGGCTTGGGACGAAAGTGTCGACCGGGGACCGGCTGGCCCAGATCCATGCCCGGACGGCAGAGGCTGCGGATGCTGCCGAAGCGGCTGTTCTTGAAGCTATTACTGTCGGCGATGCGCCAGAAATCCCGCCGCTCGTTCACGGTGAGGTCACCTGATGCCGCGCGCGTTTCTTGTGGTGATGGACTCGGTGGGGATTGGCGGAGCGCCGGACGCTGATCGCTTCTTCAACGGCGACGTGCCGGATACCGGATCGAACACATTGGCTCATATTGCGGCGGCCTGCACAGATGGTGAGGCGGATGAAGGCCGCTCTGGCCCGCTGCAACTTCGGAACCTCGACGCGCTTGGGCTGGGCGCGACGGTCAAGCTGGCCTCTGGCACCGATGCGCCGGGACTTGGCGCCGAACCCGCCGGGCTTTGGGGCGCCGCGACCGAGGTCTCGCCTGGCAAGGACACGCCGTCGGGCCATTGGGAACTTGCCGGTGTTCCCGTGCCGTGGGACTGGCACTATTTTCCTGACAGCCACCCAGCATTTCCGGACGATCTGGTGGCCGAGACCTGCCGGTTGGCCGGGACCGATGGAATCCTGGGCAACCGCCATGCGTCGGGCACCACTATTATCGCGGAAGAGGGCGCCCGGCATATCGAGACGGGTTGGCCCATCTGCTATACCTCGGCCGACAGCGTGTACCAGATCGCCGCGCATGAAGATCACTTCGGGCCCGACCGCCTGCTGGCGCTGTGTCGGGATCTGGCGCCGACGCTTCATGCCATGAAAGTGGGCCGCGTGATCGCTCGGCCTTTCCTGGGCGAACCCGGCGCTTTCGAGCGTACCGCCAATCGCCGGGATTTCGCGATTGCGCCGCCCAGCCCGACGCTTTGCGATTGGGTGCAGCGTGCGGGCCGCCCTGTGCATGCGGTGGGCAAGATTGGCGACATCTTTTCGATGCAGGGCATTGACGATGTCGTCAAAGGCACCGATGCCCAGTTGATGGAGCATCTGATCAGACTGACCAAAGACGCCGAAGAAGGCAGCCTGACTTTCGCGAACTTCGTCGAATTCGACGCGAAATATGGCCATCGGCGCGATGTGGCAGGATATGCCAGGGCACTTGAATGGTTCGACGCCTGCTTGCCGGATGTCTTCGCGGGGCTTCGCGACGACGATCTGATCCTCTTCACCGCCGATCACGGCAATGACCCGACTTGGGTGGGCACCGATCACACGCGCGAACGCGTGCCGGTTCTGGCGAAGGGCGCCGGGGCCAAGGCCGTCGGGCATGTGGGCTTCGCGGATGTCGCATCCTCGATCGCGGCGCATCTGAGCGTGCCTGCGGAAGGTCCGGGGAGGTCGTTTCTATGAGCTTGAAATCCATACCCAAGGTCGAATTACACCTTCATTTGGAAGGCGCGGCACCCCCCGCTTTCATCCTTGGTCTCGCCCAAGAAAAGAACATCGATCTGAGCGGTGTGTTCGATGAGAACGGCAACTATGCCATCGACGATTTCTGGCACTTCCTGAAGGTCTATGAGGCGGCGACATCGGTTCTGCAATCGCCCGAGGATTTCGGGCGCCTGACCCGGGCGGTGCTGGCCGAAAGCGCGGCATCTGGCGTTGTCTATTCCGAGACGTTCCTGTCGCCGGATTTTTGCGGGAACCGGGATGTCGGCGCCTGGCGCGAATACCTTGCGGCCATTCGGGAAGCCGCCGATCAGGCCGAGCGTCAGGATGGGATAACCCTGCGCGGGATCATCACCTGCATCCGGCATTTCGGCCCAGACAAAGCCAAGGAAACGGCGATCTGTGCAGCGGAAACCGCCGGTGACTGGATCGTCGGTTTCGGGATGGGCGGCGACGAAAAGGTCGGCGCTCAGAAAGACTTCGCTTGGGCCTTCGATGCGGCCCGCGAAGCCGGTCTGCGCCTGACGACCCACGCAGGCGAATGGGGCGGCCCTGAAAGCGTCCGCGATGGTCTGAACGACCTTCGGGTCGAACGGATCGGCCACGGCGTCCGCGCCATTGAAGACCCGGCGCTGGTGGACCGGTTGGCCGAAGACGGGATCGTGCTTGAGGTCTGCCCCGGATCAAACGTGTTCCTTGGCGTCTCGCCCGACTGGGCGTCGCACCCGATCGAAAGGCTTCGCGAGCGTGGTGTGAAAGTGACCGTGTCCACCGATGACCCGCCCTTCTTCTTCACGACCATGGCGCGCGAGTTCGACATGCTGGCGGATACTTTTGGCTGGGACGATCGTGACTTCAAAATGTTGAATCAGACCGCGTTGGATGCCGCGTTTTGCGATGCGGCTACGAAAGAAAATATCCAAGAAAGACTGGATGCCCATGACTGATCACCTGACCGTCGTCGATCACCCGCTGATCCAGCACAAGCTGACCCTGATGCGCGACAAGGACACGCCAACGGCGGTCTTCCGACAGCTCTTGCGCGAAATCAGCCAACTTCTGGCCTATGAGATCACGCGCGAATTGGCGATGACGACGCGCCGGATCGAAACGCCCATGGCGCCCATGGATGCGCCAGTGCTGGCGGGAAAAAAGCTGGCGCTCATTTCGATCCTGCGGGCGGGGAACGGCTTGCTGGATGGGGTCTTGGAGCTGATCCCCTCGGCCCGTGTGGGGTTTGTCGGGCTCTACCGGAACGAGGAAACGCTTGAGCCGGTACAGTATTACTTCAAGGTGCCCGACGCGCTTGAGGATCGTCTGGTGATCGCCGTGGATCCAATGCTGGCCACGGGAAATTCATCCGTGGCGGCCATCGATCTTCTGAAGAAAGCCGGGGCCACGAATATCCGGTTCCTGTGTCTTCTGGCTGCGCCGGAAGGCGTCAAGCGGATGGAAGAGGCGCACCCGGATGTGCCGATTGTAACCGCGGCTGTCGATGAGCGGCTGAATGAGGTCGGATACATCGTACCAGGGCTCGGCGATGCGGGTGACCGCATGTTCGGCACGAAATAGTCAGTTCCCGCAGATCCCCTGCAACGCGACCCAGGCGTCATCTGTCAGGATCGGCTGGGGCGAGGTTCCGCCAAACGGATCGGCCTCGATCAGTCGCACGGTCTTTTCGCCCGTCACGTCCAGAGCGTATGCATAAGGCGCCGAGGCAACTTCGGTCGCCTGGAAACGGTCCAAGAGCCGGCGGTCGGGCACAGGAATGCGCGGCGCGGTCATCAGCGCCTCGGCATACCTTTGCAAGGTCATCTCAGGCAGGGCACCGGTTGTCAGCAAACGAAAGGTTGCGCCGAAACCGGCCCAATTCAGAAGCCGCGCGAGTGGATCATGGTCTGATCGGCGTTCTGCCTCTGCCAGGATGAAACCGGCCGGGACATCCGGTGTCTCGAAATCCTCCAACGTCCAACTGGCGATAAGGATCGGCCCACCCGGAAGATGGGTCGTTTCCCGAAGCCCGGAGCGAAAGACCAGAAGCTGGGTGTCATCGGGCAAATTCAACCGGTCCCCCAATTCGGCGAGCACCCCCGGTCCCCCGGCGTCGCGGCAGGGAAGGCCCGCGATCCGTTCGACCTGTCCCAAAAGCTGAAGCCCGATTTCGGATCGGGCAACCGGTGGAACGGTCTTGCTTGCATAGCCGACCATCGCGCCCGGGACCCAGAAGACCAAAAGTGCGATCCCGGCCAAGACTGCGCCCAGGATGATCCGCCCCCGCAAGCGCCCCGGCTTCGGTTGGGCCCGGTTCACGGCCTTCCGCACCTTTTCGATCGCCGCAACCATCGTCGCGTCCTCGATCTCTAGGTCTTCGCCGCTGTCATCGCCCGGACCGTATTGGGCGGGTTCTTTTCCGGGGTTCAGCCGTTCAATGGCGGCCAGCGACCAATGGGCCCGGGCCGTGCCGTTCGGTTCAAAAATCTGCAATGTGGCGTCCCCGACCGAGACCACGACGTCCTGGCGCTGGGCACCGGACGACGCGCGCCAAAGGCCGGTGGCTTCCAGCCGGTCGTATTCGCTGAGCGCGGTCATGCCTTCGGGTGGCTCACTGCTCGTCCCCCTCTTGTTGGAAAGCCTAGCGGGGCCGCGTCAGGATTGCTAGCAGGGGCGCATGATCATCTCGCGCGGGCGCCGCTACATATTCGTTCACATCCCGAAGACGGGGGGAACGTCTATGGCCATGGCGCTTGAGGATCGGGCCATGGCCGACGATATCCTGATCGGCGACACACCCAAGGCGCAGCGGCGAAGACGGCGACTGGATAGCGTGAAAGCGGCGGGTCGGATCTGGAAACACATGACCCTGGCAGATGCCGAGGGGTTGGTGAGCCGGGCCGAGATGCGCGATTTCTTCGTCTTCACACTGGTCCGGAACCCCTGGGACCGGATGGTCAGCTATCATGCATGGGCGCGAGAACAGAGTTTTGATCACCCAGCGGTAATGCTAGCCAAATCTCTGAATTTTCAAGACTTTCTGAAAGAACCGCGCCTGCAAATGTCGATCCAACGGTCACCGACCGCGCGATATGTTTCGGACCCCGACGGGTCCGATCTGTGCAACGCCTATATTCGTCTTGAGCAATTAAGCGAGGATCTGGCGCCGCTCGAAGATCACCTGGGGTTTGGGCTTAGGTTGCCCCATGTGAATGCATCAGACCGTCCGGCAGACTACAGGGCGGCCTATGATGATGAGACGCGCGAAATCGTGGCCCGCATCGCGGCTGAGGATATCGCACGGTTCGGCTACGCGTTCTAGGCGGCCTTTGCGGATGCCGGCCCAAACCGGCCATAGAACGTCTCGCCCTTATCAGCCATCTCGGCCAAAAGCGCCGGAACGGCGAACCGGTCACCGTGAGACTTGGCCAAACCTTCCGCGATCTCGACCGCCTTGCCCACACCGATCATGTCGAGCCAACTGAACGGGCCGCCGGACCAGGGCGCAAAGCCCCAGCCGAGGATTGCGCCGACATCCCCTTCGCGAATGTCGGTTAGAACGCCTGCCTCCAGGGCGCGCACGGCCTCAAGCACCTGGGCCATCAACAGGCGGTGCTGGACCTCGGTCACGTCGGGCTGCGCGGCGGCCACCGGGAATGTCTCGGACAGGCCGTCCCAGAACCCCTGCCGCTTGCCCTTGTCGTCATAGGCGTAAAACCCCGCCTTGGCCTTCCGGCCCATACGGCCCGCATCGGCCATCGGGAACAGGATCGCATCGACGGCATCGTCCGGATAGGCGTCGCCCATGGCGGCCTTCGTCGCCTTGGCAATCTTCACGCCAAGATCAATCGAGGTCTCATCAATCAGTTGCAACGGCCCCAGCGGCATGCCGACCATGCGCGCGGCGTTTTCAACAAGCGCAGGCGCCACCCCTTCTCCGACCATGCGCATCCCTTCGTTCAGGTAAGGAATGATGCAGCGATTGGCATAGAAGAAGCGTTCGTCGTTGACGACAATCGGTGTTTTCCGGATCTGACGCACGAAGTCGAGCGCCTTGGCCACGGCCCGATCGCCGGTTTCCTTGCCGCGGATGATCTCGACCAGAAGCATCTTGTCGACGGGTGAGAAGAAGTGGATCCCGATGAACTGGTCGGGACGCGCGCTGGCCTTGGCGAGATCGCTGATCGGCAGGGTCGAGGTGTTGGTTGCAAAGATGCAGTCTTCGCCCACAATCGCCTCGGTCTTCTTGGTGACCTCGGCCTTGATGCCGGGGTCTTCGAAAACAGCCTCGACAATCAGATCCGCGCCTTTCAGCGCTTCGTAATCTGTCGTGGCCGTGATCCGGCCCAGAACCGCTTCTTTCTTCTCGGGCGTGACCTTTTTGCGGGACATACCCTTGTCCAGAATGCCTTCGGAATAGGATTTGCCCTTGTCAGCCGCCTCTTGCTTGGCGTCGATCAGGACAACTTCGATCCCCGCATTCGCGGCGACATAGGCAATGCCCGCGCCCATCATGCCAGCCCCTAGAACCCCGACCTTCCTGACAGTCTGGTCGTCGACGGCGGGACGGTTCGCGCCCTTTTCAAGGGCTTCCTTGTTGATGAACAAGGACCGGATCATCGCGCCGGATGACGGGTTCATCAGGACATTGGTGAACCAGCGCGCCTCGATCTTCAGTGCCGTGTCAAAGGGCACCATGGCGCCTTCATAGACCGAAGACAAAAGCGCCTTGGCCGCCGGATACACACCTTGGGTCTGGTGGTGGACCATGGCTGATGCACCGACGAAGGTCTGGAACCCCGCAGGGTGATAGGGGGCGCCGCCGGGCATCTTCCAGCCCTTCGCGTCCCAGGGTTTGACGATATCGGCATCGGTCGCGCCCAGAACCCATTCCTTCGCTTTGGCCAGCAGATCTTCGGCCGGGACAACGTCATGGATCAGACCAAGCGCCTTTGCCTTCGCAGGGTCGTTCAGCCGACCTTCCAGAAGGATCGGGGCCGCCGCCATGGCGCCCAGCATCCGCGACACGCGCATGGTGCCGCCCATGCCGGGGAAGATGCCGACCTTGATCTCCGGCAGGCCGATCTTGGCCTTCGGATTGTCAGCAGCGATGATCCGGTGGCAGGCCAGCGGGATTTCCAGCCCGATGCCAAGCGCGGTGCCGGGCAGGGCCGCAACAATGGGCTTGCCGCCTTTCAGTGTCTTCGGGTCCATGCCCGCCCGTTCAATCTTCCGAAGGATGGCGTGCTTGGCCATCAGCCCGTCGAACAGGCCTTTGGCCGGGTTGTCGCCCGCGGATTCCTTCATCTTGGCAATGATGTTCAGATCCATCCCCGCCGCGAATGTGTCCTTGCCGGACGTGATGATGACGCCTTTGACGGCCTCATCGGTAAGCGCGGTTGTGATGTGGCCGTCGAGTTCATCCCAGCCTTCCATGCTGAGCACATTCATCGATTTGCCTGCCACGTCCCAGGTGATGGTCGCGACGCCGTCGGTGTCCACGGAATAAGTGAAATCGGTCATGAAAGCCTCGCTTCGTTCAGGATGGATCGTCCGCATCCACGACGGGGCTGCCGTCGCGGCGGGTGAATGAAAATACGCCGTCTTCGACTGTGACCATCATGTCGACGTCACTGTAATGGGCGATCTCGGTCGGTGTGTGCGTGCCGACAACCACGAAGCTGCCGGGTGCGTCGCTGTTATTGACCAAATGGTGGCCATTGGCCGCGCCCGCCGGAAAGGCCGCACAATCGCCGGGGGCAAGCTCGGTCGGGCCGTCGTCTTCAACAAGCGTAAGCGTCCCGGACAGGACCACAAGGAATTCGTCCTGTTCTTCGTGCCAATGGCGCAGCGATGACAGCGCACCGGGCGCCAGCGTCACAAGGTTCGCGCCGAACTGGGTTAGGCCCGCGTGACGGCCAAGCGCCTTTTGCGACCGGCCCGCCACCTTCTCGGCCAGCTTGCCCGGATAGCCTGATCCGGTGCGGACCGGGATGTCACTCATGTCGATCTTGGGCATGGGCGTCACACCCGCTCAATGATCGTGGCAGCACCCATGCCCGAGGCGACGCAAAGCGTGGCCAGGCCGGTTTCCTTGTCAGCGCGCTCCATCTCATCGATCAGCGTGCCCAGGATCATGGCGCCGGTGGCCCCAAGCGGGTGGCCCATGGCGATCGACCCGCCATTTACGTTCAGCTTGTCATGATCAACATCGAAAGCCTGCATGAAGCGCAGGACGACGGACGAAAACGCCTCGTTCACCTCGAACAGGTCGATATCGCCGATCTCCATGCCGTGATCGGCCAGGATCTTTTCGGTGACCGGGACAGGTCCGGTTAGCATGATCGTCGGATCGGTGCCGATCTTGGCCGTGGCGCGGATCCGCGCGCGGGGTTTAATCCCGTTGGCCTCACCGAATTCCTTCGTCCCGATCAGAACGCCCGCAGCGCCATCCACGATGCCGGACGAATTGCCCGCATGGTGGATGTGATTGATCCGCTCAAGATGCGGATATTTCATCAGTGCGACCTTGTCGAAGCCAGGCATTGCTTCGCCCATTGCCTGGAAGGACGCGTTCAACGCACCAAGCGCCTGCATGTCCGTGCCTGGGCGCATGTATTCGTCATGATCCAGGATCGTCAGGCCGTTCTGGTCCTTGATCGGAACCACGGATTTCGAGAACCGGCCATCTTCCCACGCGGCGGCAGCGCGTTTCTGGGATTCGACCGCGAAAGCATCGGCGTCGTC
Organism: Paracoccaceae bacterium; assembly: GCA_965267475.1. Lineage (GTDB taxonomy): Bacteria > Pseudomonadota > Alphaproteobacteria > Rhodobacterales > Rhodobacteraceae > JBCBKU01. Next base: position 3,706,003 of record OZ254079.1, on the reverse strand, counting down.
GCGGGAAAACCCGTATTCGGTGGCGATGATATCGGCCGAAATGCCTTGTGGGACGAAATAGGTCTCCATTGCGACAGTCGGGTCGACGGCAATGGCTGCCCCGTCCGAGCCCATGGGCACGCGGCCCATCATCTCGACACCGCCCGCGATGTAAGCCTGGCCCGCGCCGCCTTTGACCTGGTTCGCGGCAAGGTTCACGGCCTCAAGCCCGGATGCACAGAAGCGGTTGATGGCAAGGCCCGGGATCTTCTCGTCGAGGTCCGAGGCGAGCACGGCGGTTCGCGCAAGGCAACCGCCCTGTTCGGCGACCTGGGTGACATTGCCCCAAATCACGTCTTCGACCGCATGGCCGTCCAGGTTGTTGCGATCCTTCAGCGCGTTCAGGATTTCCGCCGAAAGGCGCACCGCGGTGACTTCGTGCAGGCTGCCATCCTTGCGGCCTTTGCCACGGGGGCTGCGGATCGCGTCATAGATATAGGCGTCGGTCATCGGGCGTTCCTTTCGTCAGTGCCCATGGTGGGCGCGAACATGAGGTCATAGGGGTGTTTCCAGCCGGGTTGCTTGGCAAGCCGGGCAAGCCAGGCGTCGATATGCGGCCAGTCGGTGCGGGCAAACCCGAAAGGTTCGGGATAGTAGAGATAACCGCAGCAAGAGATATCGGCCATGGTCGGTCCGTTGCCCACGATCCAGTCGCGCCCGTCGAGATGGGCGTTCAGGACCGCATAGGCGGCTTGCAAGCGGCCTTGCAGGAAGGCGATCGCCTCGGCCGGGCGCTTGTCTTCGGGCAGGAAATTCAGAAGGAAGCGCGTGACACCAGCCTGCGAGGACAGTTTGTGATTGTCCCAAAGGACCCAGCGCAGCACTTCGTATTTGTCTTCCGGCGCGCCGCCGAGCTTACCCGTCTTGTCGGTGACGTATTGCTGAATGACGCCGGATTGGGTCAGGCGGATGTCGCCATCGACCATGACCGGCGCTTCGCCCATGGGGTTCAGGTTTTCCCGGTATTCCGGCGTGCGTGCGGCGCCGTTGAAGAAGTCGATGAAGACCGGTTCCCAGTCGAGTCCCGCCATTTCAAGCGCAAGCGCGGCCTTATAGGCATTCCCGGATTCACCGAAGCAGTGGAGTTGGATCATGGCAGGCCGCTTTCACATTGCGACGCCTTCGGCGTCATTTTTTGTCTCCCCAGGCGCGGCTTCGCCGCTTTGGGGCCCCGCCGCCCCAACCGAACCGTCAGGGCGATGGGGGTCACTTTTTGCGCGCTTCCAGCTCGGAATTGAAGATCCGGAGCCGGTGGGTCAGGTTGTCTTCGTCCATCACGCTGTCGAAGTTCTCAAACAGGAAGCTGAGCGCTTCGCCTTCGTCCAGCCCTGCCTCGGCGGCGAAGCGGCGGAGGCGGCGGAAGCCATCTTCGGTCATGGCGATGTTGGGGCGACGTGTCAGGCGCAGGCGTTTCGGCATCAGAAGCTCTCCGCCGCAAGTGTCATGACGGGGTCCGCGCCCGACTGGATCCGTGCAAGGTGCATGGACGTCGCCGGAAGCTGGCGCGCCATGTAGTAGCGGCCTGTGGCGAGCTTGGTTTCATAGAACTCTTTGTCCGAAGCGCCGCCATCCAGCGCGGCTTGCGCCGCCAGGCCCATCTTGGCCCACATCAGACCCAGGCAGACATGGCCGAATAGGTGCATGAAGTCGTAAGACCCCGCCAGCGCGGCATTCGGGTTCTTCATACCGTTTTGCATGAAGAACATGCCCGCGGCTTGCAGGTCTTTTGACGCGTTTTTCAGCGGTTCGATGAAGTCAGCCGCCAAGGGGCTATCGCCATTGTCCTTGCAGAAGCTTTTCACCATCTCAAAGAAGGCCATGACATGTTTGCCGCCGTCCTGTGCCAGTTTCCGGCCCACGAGGTCCAGCGCCTGCACGCCGTTGGCGCCTTCATAGATCATGGCGATCCGGGCATCGCGCGCAAACTGCGACATGCCCCATTCCTCGATATAGCCATGGCCGCCATAGACCTGTTGCGCGTTGACGGCGGCTTCGAAGCCCTTATCCGTCAGGAAACCCTTCAGAACCGGGGTCAAAAGCGAGATCATCCCTTCCGCATCGGCGTCTTCGGCCAGATGCGCGCGGTCGATCATCTCGGCGCCCCAGAACGTGAAGGCCCGCGCGCCTTCGACAAAGCTTTTCTGGTCCATAAGGTTCCGGCGGACATCCGGATGCACGATGATCGGATCGGCATTACCTTCGGGGTTCTTGACGCCCGTGACATCGCGGCCCTGAAGCCTGTCTTTGGCATAGATCAACGCGTTCTGATAGGCGGCTTCCGCCTGCGCATAGCCTTGCAGCCCCACACCCAGCCGCGCTTCGTTCATCATGGTGAACATGGCGCGCATGCCCTTGTGCAGATCGCCAATCAGGTACCCCGTCGCGCCGTCATAGTTCATGACACAAGTGGCGTTGCCGTGGATGCCCATTTTCTCTTCGATCTTGCCGACCGAAACGCCGTTCCGGGCGCCGAGCGACCCGTCATCGTTCACGAGGAACTTGGGCACGATGAACAGCGAAATCCCCTTCGTACCCTCGCCCCCGCCAGGCGCCTTGGCCAGAACCAGATGGATGACGTTTTCGGCCATGTCATGATCGCCCGCCGAGATGAAGATCTTCTGGCCTGTGATCGCGTATGATCCGTCATCCTGTGGTTCGGCCTTGGTGCGCATGATGCCCAAATCCGTGCCTGCATGGGGTTCGGTCAGGTTCATCGTTCCGGTCCATTCAAGGGCCGTCATCTTCGGGACATAGGTGTCTTTTTGCGCGTCCGTGCCATGGGCCAAGATCGCTGAGATCGCGCCATGGGTCAGGCCCTGATACATGTTGAAGGCCATGTTGGCCGAGACGAAGATCTCGCCCACAGCCGTCCCCAACAGATAGGGCATGCCCTGACCGCCATATTGTTCCGGCAGATCCAGCCCGTTCCAGCCGCCTTCCTTCATGGCCTCAAAGGCGTCCTTGAAGCCCGCCGGGGTCCGCACCACGCCATTTTCGAACGTGCAGCCTTCCTGATCGCCCGAGGCGTTCAGGGGTTGCAGAACATCCGATGCCAGTTTGCCCGCTTCTTCCAGAACCGCCGAGGTAAAATCGGCCTCTAGTTCCGAGTACCCAGGGGTATCGCTTTCAGAAACCTTCAGCACCTCGTGCAAGACGAAGGCCATATCCTTGGTCGGCGCGGCGTAACTTGGCATGGGCGGGTCCTTTTGCTGGGATTATTCTGCGGCCTTTGCGGGGTTCTTGAGGGTGTGGATCATCTCTTCCCCCCATTTGAGCTGCTGTGTGAAATCGGCGATCGCCTCGTTCAACTCGTCCCGGCGCGCGATCATCTCGGCCAGATGGGTCTTGCCGACCTCATAGGTGCGGGTCAGCTGAGTGAGTTGCTGATCGTCCAGGTCGTAGAGGTCCAAAAGCTGGCGGATCTCTTCCAAACTATAGCCGAAGCGCTTGCCGCGCAGGATCAACTTCAACCGCGCCCGGTCCCGCTTCGTGAACAGCCGCTTCTGGCCGTCGCGGATCGGGAACAAAAGTTCCTTGGCTTCGTAAAACCGCAAGGTTCGTGGCGTGACACCAAAGGCGTCGCACATTTCGCGGATTGTCATCTGCTCGGTCGTCATGGTCCGGGCGCTCCTGTCATCGTCATTGGGGCGGGTGACTGACGAAACATAAGATTCGATTCAATCGAAGTTGACGTGTGCGTCAACCAAACGTTGCGTCACTTTGGTCAGACGCCCCCAATATTCACGATTTCGTGCTGAGTTCTCCGGCCACCTGGCCCCGCATCTCTTCAAGTTCGGCGATGGTTTCCTTAAGCTGCGCCTGCTGCTCGGCCAGAACGCCAAGCTGACGATCCGCCATTTCGATGAAACCCTGAAGCTGCGCGCGGTCGCCTTCTTGGTCGCGCATTTCCAGCCATTGCCGGATCTCTTCCAGGCTAAAACCCCATCTGCGCCCCCTGAGGATCAGGGTCATGCGCGCCACTTCGCGAGAGGTGTAAAAGCGGCTGCGCCCTTCGCGCTCGGGCGAAAGAAGCTCGATGTATTCGTAATACCGCAACGTCCGCGGCGTCACATCGAACTTCGCGCACATCTCTTTGAATGACAGACGATCGTCGGACATCCCGCTCCTCCCTGAATGGAATCTAGCCCAGGCGCGGGGCTGCGCGCAATCAGCGGGTGGCGAGAATACGCTTGCAGGTCAGAGCGGTTCAATCGGATAGATGGGGCGGTCAGGAGGCGCCATGGACGACCGGAAAGCCAAGCTAGCCCGCCAGTTTATTGAGGCGATCCCGCATTCGCGGGCTTTGGCTATGACGCTTTTGTCCATTGGCGATGGCGAGGCCGAGATCTCGATGCCCTATGATGAGCGTTTCATTGGCGATCCCGAGACCGGCGTAATGCACGGCGGGGCCGTGTCGACCTTGATGGATACCTGCGGCGGCGCGGCAGTGATGAGCCACCCGTCTTCGCCATCGGTCACAGCAACGTTGGATCTTCGGATCGACTATATGCGGCCTGCGACGCCGGGCCAGACCATTCGCGCGAAGGCGTCGGTCTTTCACATCACCCGATCAGTGGCCTTTGTTCGCGCGGTGGCGGTGGACGATCAGGAAAGCCCCCCTGTTGCAACGGCGGCGGGTGCCTTCACAGTGTCCTCGGCCAAGGGGTCGGGCACATGAGCGCGAAACGGCCCGAACCGGTGCAGGCCGTCAAACAGCGCCGAGATGCGGCGCTTCACCGGCTGGCGGGCTCGATCCCTTACGCGAATTACCTCGGCATACGGTTTGATCGGCGCGGCGACGAACTGACCGCGATCCTGGATTTCGACGAAAAGCTGATCGGGAACCCGCTTCTTCCGGCGCTGCATGGCGGGGTTACAGCGGCCTTTCTGGAAGTGGCAGGGATGGTCCAGTTGAGTTGGTCCATTCTTTGGGAAGATCTTGAGGCTGGCCGGACCTCACCCGACGCCGACCAGCTGTCTCGGTTCCCGAAAACCATTGATTTTACAGTAGACTATCTGCGATCCGGCTTGCCCCGCGATGTCTATGCGCGGGCGCGTGTCAATCGCTCGGGCCGCCGCTATGCGAGCGTCTTCGTGGAGGCTTGGCAGGACAATCGAAGCCGACCCATGGCGCAGGCAACCGGGCATTTCCTGATGCCAAGGCGCAATGAAGACTGAGGCGACACAAGGCCCCCTGACACATACACGCGTTCTGAAGATCGCGATCCCCATTGTTCTGACCAACGCCTCGGTCGCCATCCTGGGCGTGTTCGACACGGGCGTGATCGGGCAGTTGGGGCAAGCGGTTCTGATCGGCGCGGTCGGCATGGGTTCGATTATCATCGGAGCGCTTTACTGGTTTTTCGGGTTTCTCCGCATGGGAACGGTCGGGTTGACCAGCCAGGCCATCGGGGCGGGCGATGCGGTGGAAACCGATGTCATGCTGACCCGCGCATTGATGATTGCAGGTGTCGCGGGGCTTGGGCTGATCCTTTTGCAGCCGCTTTTGTTCTGGGGGGCATTCCTGGTTTCGCCCGCAACGCCCGAGGTCGAGGCCCTGACGCGGGACTACATGACCGTCCGGATCTTCGCGGCCCCGGCGGCGATTGGCTTGTATGGCATCACGGGATGGCTGATCGCGGATGAACGGACAAGGGACATCCTGTGGATCCAGCTTTCGATGAACGGGTTGAATATCGGGCTGAACCTCTGGTTCGTTCTGGGCCTGGGCTGGGGGGTCCAGGGCGTGGCCTTTGCCACGTTCATCGCGGAGTATACCGGGCTGGGTCTTGGGCTTTGGATGTGCCGGGGCGCGTTTCGGCGCCCCCATTGGCTGAACTGGCCCCGGGTCTTCGACCGCGACCGGCTGAGGAATATGGCGTCCGTGAACACCGATATCGTGTTGCGGTCGGTCATTCTGCAAATCGGCTTCGTGTCCTTTATCTTCTATGGCTCGAAACTCGGAAACACGCAGTTGGCCGCCAACCAGATCCTGTACCAGTTTCTGATCACCACAGCTTTCGCGATGGACGGGTTTGCCATCGCGGCAGAAACCCTGGTGGGGCAGGCGATGGGCGCCAAGGCCCGGGCGCGGCTCCGGCGCGCAGCGATCATGACCGGGATCTGGTCCGTCGGCGTGGGTCTGGTGTTGATGGTGTTTTTCACGGTCTTCGGCGACTGGGCCATCGACCGGATGACCACGGCGCAAGATGTCCGGGACGAGGCGCGGATCTATCTGATCTATATGATCCTCGCGCCCGTGGCGGGGGCGGCGGCCTGGATGCTGGACGGGATCTTCATCGGGGCCACACGGACGCGGGACATGCGGAACATGATGGCGGTGTCGGGTGTCATCTATGGGATTGCGGTGCTGGCCCTGGTGCCGCCCTTCGGCAATCACGGGCTTTGGATCGCGATGCTGATCTGGTTCGTGGCCCGGGGCGTCACGCTTGGATTGCGGTACCCGGCGCTGGAGCGGGCGGCCGACCCGGCATGAGCACAGGCGATGCCGATTTCAGGGCGCGCCCACCCGCCCGCCCTGCGCCCTGAAATGGGCATGTGGCGGGCAGCGATGTTTTGCCCGGGCGGGGACGGCGGATGCGTATTTTGGCCAAGATGAAGGGAAGGGGGACCTAAAGCCAGGCGTCGCGGTTCGTGCCCCGGACCTCGGCCAGGGTTTTGGCCCCGTTCTGGCGTGCCAGGTCTTCAAGCCCGCGGCAGATCCGCGGGATCAGCGACAGGCCTTCATAGACCAGCGCAGTGTAAAGCTGGAGCGCCGTCGCACCGGCGCGGATTTTCTGAAACGCCTGTTCGGCGGATCCGACGCCGCCCACACCGATGATCGGCATCCCGGGACCGGCGGCCCGGGACAGGCGCGCCAGCACGCGGGTTGAACGTTCAAACAGCGGTTGCCCGGACAGGCCGCCCTTTTCTGCGGCATGCGGGTCCGTCAGGCCGCCGCGGTCAGTCGTTGTGTTCGTGGCGATGATCCCGTCGATCCCGGCCTTGACCGCGACTTCGGCGATCTCGTCGATTTCCGATCCCGAGAGATCCGGGGCGATCTTCACGAAGATCCTCGGCGCATTGGGCAGCGCCGCGCGGCTGTCGATCACCTGGGCCAGAAGCCGTTCCAGCGCTTCGGTCCCTTGCAAATCGCGAAGGGCCTCGGTGTTGGGGGAAGAGACATTGACTGTCGCGAAATCGATATGGGCGCCGCAGCTGTCCAGAACACGTGCGAAATCGCCTGCCCGGTCGGGGCTGTCCTTGTTTGCACCCAGGTTCAGACCAAGGGGCACGCCTTCCGGGCGCAGAGCCAGGCGTTTCGCAATGGCAGCGGCGCCGTCATTGTTGAACCCAAACCGGTTGATGGCAGCATGGTCCCTGGTCAGGCGAAAGAGCCTTGGCTTTGGGTTTCCGGGCTGGGGGCGTGGCGTGGCGGCGCCCACTTCAATGAAACCAAAGCCCGCGCGCATCAGGGGCGAAAGGGCCACGGCGTTCTTGTCATAGCCCGCCGCAAGACCAACCGGGTTCGGCAGCGTCATCCCGGCAAGATCGGTTTGCAGCTCCGTCGATGTGGGCGGGCTGATCGATGGGCCAAGGCCAAGGCGCAGGGACTTCAGAGAAAGATCATGGGCGCGTTCCGGGTCGAGCCGGTGGAAAAGCTTAAGACCAAGGGTCTCAAGCCCGCTCATAAAACGCCGTCCGGGAAGACATGACCATGCGGACCAAAGGGCAGCGGCTTGGCCCAAATGACCTCATCCAGGCTTAACGCACGGTAGAGATGGGGAAACAGCGCGCCGCCCCGCGACGGCTCCCACTTCAGCGCGTCGCCCAGAGCATCGCTGTCGAGCGCGAGAAGCATCAGCTCGTCTTCCCCGGCGAAGTGCTTTGCTGCGGTTTCAGCCACTTGATCTGCGGTCGAGATATGGATGTAGCCGTCTGTCAGGTCGATGGCTGCGCCGTCTGTTTCGCCCTTTGCCTGAAACGCCGCCCATTCGTCGGCGCGGAAAATCTTGTAGATCAGCATGGGCCGCGACATGCCGCCGAGGTCGGACAAGGTCAAGCCGTTAACGTCCCATCGCCTCCGCCAAGGCCTGGTCGAAAGACACACCGTCTTCACCCACCCGGCGGATCAGGTCCTGAAGCCCATCCCGACCGACCATGTCTTCGATTTCCTCGACCAGACGCGACGCGGCGCTGTATCGGGCGTTCCAGTCGCGCGTGATCCCAAGTCGCCGCCAATCGGTCAGGCGACGCGCCTCGCGGATCCAGTCAGCCTCGCGCGGGTTGGCCGGGCCGCGCAGGCGGGTGTCGCCGGACAGGTAAGTGGCAAGCCCTTCATCGAACCAGGCCGGAAACTTGGGTTCCAGGATGTCCTCCAATCCGATGTATTGGTGCAATTCGGCATGGACCCGTTCGTGGGTCGCTGTACGTTGATTGATCCCGCGGGGTCCCAGAACGATCAAGGTGTAGCCATAGGTCAGCCCGTTGGCGCGCAGTGAGACGGCGCGCGCACAGCTTGGTGTCGTGCAGACGACCCAAACCGGATTGGTCTGAAGCGGGCCGAAGAAGCCCTGGGTCTCGGCCTCGGCCTGACGGATCAGCCCTTGAACGCGTGTGGCGGCTGCTGGGTCATCAATATGCAGGGTGGGCGAGATCTCAACGAATCCGTCGAGATCCGGGGCAAAGGCGCGCAGCGCATTCGGAACGGCGAAGAAGGCAAACACGCCCATGGCCAGGGCCGTGGACAGACAGGCGTGAATCAGGCCGTTTATCATGCGCGCAAGGCTCATCCCCGATATATGGGGCCAGCCTTCCCTGGCGGCAATTGGAATACATTGGTCTTCTCGGCTTGCGGCTGCCCGACAAGACGGCCAGACTGATCACAGTATCCGTCCATCAGGGGGTAGCTTCCAAATGAAAACAACACTTATGGCCGCTGCTGGCGCCCTGGCCATTTCGGCCGGCATGGCGACAGCTGACTTCAACCTAACCATTCTGCACACCAACGACTTCCATGATCGGTTTGAGCCGATCAGCCGATTCAACTCGGGCTGCGGCGCCGAGGACAATGCCGAAGGCAAGTGTTTCGGTGGAATCGCGCGTCTTGTGACGGCGATCGAAGACGCCAAGGGCCGGGCAGAAAACTATCTGCTTGTCGATGGCGGCGACATGAGCCAGGGAACGCTGTTCTTCCAGTTCTACCGGGGGAAACTGGCGGCCGAGATGATGAACAAGCTTGGCTATGACGCCATGGCCGTGGGCAACCACGAATTCAACAATGGCCCCGAGGGTCTGATTGAATATGCCGAAGCCGCCAACTTTCCGATGCTGATGGCAAATGCCGATATGGCCGGGGAAGAAGCGCTGCGCGGCGTCATCCAGAAGTCTGTCGTTGTCGAAAAGGCGGGCGAGCGGATCGGTCTGATCGGTGTCACGCCCATCAACAACGACGAATTGTCGAGCCCGGGCAATGTCATCTTCACGGACCCAAGCCCGGCCATCCAGGCCGAGGTTGACGCGATGACAGCCGATGGCGTGAACAAGATCGTGTTGCTCAGCCACTCCGGCTACGCAACCGACCTCGCCATCGCCATCAACACAACCGGGATCGACGTGATCGTGGGCGGGCACACCAACACGTTCCTGTCGAACACCGATGATGGTGCCGATGGACCCTATCCCACCGTCACCAACGGCGTTCAGATCGTTCAGGCCTTTGCGTTTGGGAAATACCTGGGTGAGTTGAACGTCACCTTCGACGACGACGGCAATGTCACCGCTGCGTCCGGAGAACCCATTCTTCTGGATGCCAGCGTCGCCGAAGACGCCGCCACGGTCGCCCGTGTCAAACAGTTGGCCGAGCCGCTGAATGAGATCCGGAATGAGGTCGTGTCGGAAAGCGCCGACGTGATCACCGGAGATCGCGCCGTGTGCCGGCAGGTGGAGTGTTCTGCTGGGAACCTGATTGCGGATGCCATGCTGGAACGGGTTAAAGATCAGGGGATCGATATTGCCTTCATGAACTCTGGCGGGATCCGGGCCGATATCGATGCCGGTCCGATCACAAAGGGTGAAGTTCTGACGGTTCTGCCGTTCCAGAACACGCTTTCGACCTTTCAGATCACCGGTCAGACCATGCTGGATGCGCTGGAGAACGGGGTTAGCGAACACGCCGATGTGGCCGGACGGTTCCCGCAGGTCGCCGGGCTGAGCTACACGTTCGATCTGTCGAAAGACGTGGGCAGCCGGATTTCAGACGTCACGGTCGGCGGTGCGCCGATTGACCCTGCGAAAGTCTATGGCGTTGTGTCCAATGACTTCATCCGGAACGGTGGCGATGGTTATTCGATGTTCGTCGATGCCGAAAACGCCTATGACTTCGGACCGGATCTTGCGGATGTGGTGGCCGAATACCTGGCGGCCAACGCGCCGTATACGCCCTATACGGACGGCCGGATCACCCAGGCCAACTGATCTAGGCGGGGGCGTCCGGTTCGGGCGCCCCGCTCACTTCGGAAGATTGCTAAGCCGGTCCATGCTGCGCTGGCGTTCCAGCCGCTGGTCGAACAGCCAGATTTCCAGGGCCTCCAAGGCGCGCGATTCCAGATGGCATGGCCGTTTCGTGCCTTCGCGGCGGCGCGTGACAAGGCCTGCCCGTTCCAGCACCTTCAGATGTTTCGATATGGTCGGCTGCGCCAATGGAAACTGGCCCACAAGCTCGGACACGGTCGCGTCAGAGTGGGCGAGTCGCGTCACAATGGCGCGTCGCGTTGGGTCGGCCAAGGCCGCCAGCGTGTTATCCAATCCCCCAGACATACCTGTCCCAGTTTGTCTCCAGCGGGGCATCATGTGGATAAATAGAGAGAAAATGCAAGGGGTCGCGCTGTCGCGGGGTCTTTTGTAAGGATTGAGACATGTGCGGACGGTTCGCGATCACACTGCCCCCCGATGCGATGGCGCAGCTTTTTGAGGCACTACCTGCGAACGACTTGCCGGATGTGCCGAATTTCAACGTCTGCCCGACCACGCAGATCCACGTTGTGATGAGCGACGATGCGCGGCGACTGGTATCGATGCGTTGGGGGTTCATCCCGCATTGGTACAAAAAGCCAAACGATGGCCCGCTTCTGATCAACGCGCGGTCCGAGACGATTGCCGAGAAACCCGCCTTCCGCAAAGCCTGCCGGGACCGGCGCTGCCTGATTCCCGCGACGGGCTTTTACGAATGGACAAAGGATACCGACGGAAAACGGCTACCCTGGTACATCCAGCGGGCAGATGGCGCTCCGTTGGTTTTTGCAGGCGTCTGGCAGGTATGGGAGCGTGAAGAGACCCGGCATGTGACCTGCGCCATCGTCACCACCTCTGCGGGTCAAGCGATGTCGGCCATTCATCACCGTGTGCCCGTGGTGCTCGAACCAGGCGATTGGGCCAAGTGGCTGGGCGAAGAGGGCGCTGGCGCAGCGGTATTGATGAAGGCCCCGGAAGACGACGTCCTGCAATTCTATCGCGTCGATCCGGCTGTGAATTCGAACCGGGCCTCGGGACCCGACCTGATTGAACCCCTAGATGCCTAAAAAAAGGCCGCGACAAAGCGCGGCCTGTCCAGTCAGGGAGGATCCATGTCCGCAACTCTCGCGGAAGTACAAAACGCTGATGGTGGCTCGGTACCGGCGGAAACAGGGCTTTCGCCCGACATCGGTCCAGCAGGGACCGGGGTAACCGAACACCTTCGAAACTGCCATACCACACAATATACGGTTCCCAGATGGTCAATTTCCCCTCTGTCTTGTCCCGTTGCCGATATGGCACAGTGTGTGTTTGCAGCCACTTGAACCGCGCTATGTTGGCGATTGACAGTGGGACAAACCATGCCAGAAGGGCAGCGTTCACGTGTTAGGGGATATGGGATGAGCGACGAGCCAGTCGATCTGTTCATCATTGGTGGTGGCATCAACGGCTGCGGTATCGCCCGGGACGCGGCGGGCCGAGGGCTGTCCGTGACGCTGGCCGAGATGGATGATCTGGCCTCGGCGACCTCGTCAGCCTCGACGAAGCTGTTCCACGGCGGCCTCAGATACCTGGAATTCTTTGAATTTCGGCTGGTCCGAGAGGCGTTGATCGAACGGGAAACCCTGCTTCGAGCCATGCCGCATATTTCATGGCCGATGCGCTTTGTGCTGCCCTATCACAAGGACATGCGGTTCGAGAGTGAGACGCCAACTTCGCGCCTTCTGTCGATGTTCATGCCCTGGATGAAGGGGCGCCGTCCGGCCTGGCTGATCCGTCTCGGGCTGTTTCTGTACGACAATCTGGGCGGGCGGAAGATCCTGCCGGGCACGCGGACCCTGGATCTGCGGTCGGATCCGGCGGGCGCGGCCATCGATGACCGGTTTGAGCGAGCCTATGAGTATTCCGATTGCTGGGTCGAAGACGCTCGCCTTGTGGCCTTGAACGCCCGGGATGCCGAGATTCGCGGCGCCACGATCATGACGCGAACCAAGGTCACTTCAGCCACCCGGGGCAAGGATCAGTGGGAGATCGAGGTCGAGGATGTGGTGACCGGCGCAAGGTCGACCCATCGGGCCAAGGTCGTCGTGAACGCGGGCGGTCCTTGGGTGCAGGACGTGATCCAGACCAAGGTCCGGCTGAACTCGACCGAGGGGGTGCGTCTGGTCCGCGGCAGCCACATCGTCACCAAGCGGCTGTTCGACCACGACAAGTGTTACTTCTTTCAGGGCACCGACGGGCGGATCATCTTTGCGATCCCCTATGAGACCGACTTCACGCTGATCGGCACCACCGATAAGGACCATCAGGCGGACCCGCGCGAGGCCGAATGCACGGATGAAGAGGCGGATTACCTGCTGAAATTCGCCTCTGGTTATTTCAAAAAGCCGGTCACGCGAGACGACATTGTCTGGCGCTATTCGGGGGTGCGGCCGCTCTATGATGATGGTGCCAAATCGGCCACCGCTGCGACCCGCGAATATGTTTTGTCGTTGGATGAAAACGGACCGCCGATCCTGAATGTCTTTGGCGGCAAGATCACGACCTATCGAAAGCTGGCCGAGCACGCGATGGAAAAGATCGTGCCGTTCTTTCCGGGGACGAAATCGGCCTGGACGGCAGGCGTCACGCTACCGGGCGGGGATTTCGCAGTGGACGGGTTCGACGCAATGGTGGCCGGTCTCCAGAAGGATTTTCCGTTTCTCGATGACCGCTGGGCCAGGCGCCTGGTCCGGGCCTATGGGACCGAAGCGCGACAAATCTTGGGCCACGCGCAATCTGCGGAAGATCTGGGCCAGACGTTTGGCTTTAACCTGACCGAAGCCGAAGTGCGCTGGCTTATGACACACGAATATGCGCGCCGGGCAAAGGACGTGCTGTGGCGGCGGTCCAAGCTTGGCCTGCGGTTCAGCGATGCGGAAGCGGAAGCGCTGGATATCTGGATGCAAGAGGCAGGCGCAAAAGCGACCTGAGGGAGGGGACATGACCTATATTCTGGCAATCGATCAGGGAACGACATCGTCCCGGGCAATCCTGTTTGACCAGGGCCTCAAGATCGTTGCGTCGGCTCAGGAAGAGTTTCCGCAGCATTTCCCGGCCTCGGGCTGGGTCGAGCATGATCCATCAGATCTTTGGTCTACGGTGGCCGCGACCAGCCGCGAGGTGATCGAAAAGGCGTCGATCGACGTCAAGGATATCGCGGCCATTGGCATCACCAATCAGCGGGAAACGACGCTCGTTTGGGAAAAGGACACCGGTAAACCGATCCACAATGCGATTGTCTGGCAAGACCGGCGGACAGCTCCGTTCTGCGAAGAACTGAAGGCCGCCGGGCATGAGCCGATGGTGACCGAGCGGACCGGGCTGCTGCTTGACCCGTATTTCTCGGGCACCAAGGTCAAATACATCCTCGATCAGGTCGAAGGGTCGCGCGAACGCGCGGCCCGCGGCGAATTGCTGTTCGGCACGGTCGATACCTATCTGATCTGGCGGATGACCGGTGGCACGGCCCATGTGACCGATGCCACCAACGCCGCGCGGACGCTTCTTTTCAACATCGGCGAAGGCCGCTGGGACGAAGAGGTTTGCAAGCTTCTGGGCGTTCCGATGGAGATGCTTCCGGAAGTGCGCGACTGCGCAGGTGAGTTCGGGCGCACCCGCGCGGACCTGTTCGGGCGCGAGATCCCGATTCTCGGCGTTGCGGGCGATCAACAGGCCGCGACAGTCGGGCAGGCCTGTTTCCAACCTGGCATGTTGAAGTCCACCTATGGGACGGGTTGTTTCGCCCTTTTGAACACTGGCGATGCGCCAGTTCCGTCCAAAAACCGGCTTCTGACGACAATCGCATATCAGCTAGACGGCAAACGGACCTATGCGTTGGAAGGCTCGATCTTCATCGCCGGTGCGGTCGTTCAGTGGCTGCGCGACGGGTTGAAGATGATCCGCGAAGCGTCTGAAACCCAGCCTTTGGCCGAAGCTGCGGATGCCGAACAAGGCGTGGTTCTGGTGCCCGCCTTCGTGGGGCTTGGCGCGCCTTATTGGCACGCCGAATGCCGCGGTGCGATTTACGGTCTGACCCGCAATTCCGGCCCCGAGGAATTGGCGCGCGCGGCCTTGGAAAGCGTTGGATATCAAACACGTGACCTGCTTGAGGCGATGACGGCCGACTGGCCCGGCGCCTCGGGCGACAATGTGTTGCGCGTGGACGGCGGGATGACCGCCAGTGATTGGACGATGCAGTATCTGGCCGACATCATCGGTGCGCCCGTGGACCGCCCCGAGGTCTTGGAAACCACAGCCGTTGGCGCCGCCTGGCTGGCCGGTATGCAGGCCGGCGTCTATCCGGCGCAAGATGAATTTGCTGCCAACTGGGCGCGCGAACGGCGCTTTGAACCCGCTATGGCTGAGACAGAGCGCTCGGCAAGATATGACCGATGGAAACGTGCTGTTTCGGCAACGATGACGGTCTGAGGCCGCAACCGCTTGAAGACATCAACCATGTTTTGAATAAGGTCTGGCAGATCAAAGTCTGCCACGTGTGTACTTTCCGTTTTTTGGGGGCGTCAGAGCCGCAATGACTGAACAAAGCCTGCGCGACGCCATCCTGTCGCATCTGAAATATTCGCTCGGCAAGGATGCCGACCATGCCACGACCTATGACTGGCGCATGGCCCTGTCGCTGACGATCCGCGACAAGATCGTGGACCCTTGGTTCGCGTCGACCCGTGCCGCCTATGAAGGCAAGGAAAAACGGGTCTACTACCTGTCGATGGAGTTTCTGATCGGGCGCCTACTGGAAGACGCCATGGTCAATCTCGGGCTGTTGGACAAGGCGCGCGAGGCGCTGTTGTCGCTGGGTCTGAACTTCGACACCGTGATTCTGAACGAACCGGATGCGGCGCTTGGAAATGGTGGCCTCGGGCGGCTTGCGGCCTGTTTCATGGAAAGCCTGTCGACGCTTGGCTGCCCGGCCTATGGCTATGGCATCCGGTACGAACACGGGTTGTTCCGGCAGCGGTTCGAAAGTGGCCGCCAGGTCGAGGAACCCGAAGATTGGCTGACGCAACCGAACCCGTGGGAATTCACGCGGCCCGAGGCGGCGTTCGAAATCGGGTTTGGCGGCCATGTCCACATGAAGGGCAAGCGCGGTATCTGGCGCCCGGCGGAATCGGTTGTGGCTGAGGCGCATGACACTCCGGTCATCGGCTGGCAGGGGCGCTGGGCCAACACGCTCCGCCTTTGGGCGGCCCAGCCGACGCAGCTTTTCGACTTGGACCGGTTCAACCAGGGCGATTACACGGCGGCGGCCGAGCCCGAGGCGCTGGCCCGCACGATCAGCCGCGTTCTCTATCCCGATGACACGACCGATGGCGGCAAGGCGCTGCGTCTGAAGCAGGAATACTTCTTCACCGCCGCATCCCTGCGAGACATCCTGCGCCGGTTTGAAAGCGAATACAGCGATCTGAAAGAGCTTCCGAACAAGGTCGCGATCCAGTTGAACGACACCCACCCAGCGATCGCCGGGCCCGAACTGGTGCGCCTGCTTCTGGATGAACGGGGCATGGCGTTTGACGATGCGGTCGACATCTCGCGCCGCTGCCTGAGCTATACCAACCACACGCTCCTTCCCGAGGCGTTGGAGCGTTGGCCGGACGGCCTGATGCGGCACCTGCTGCCGCGCCACATGCAGCTGATCGAAGAAATCGATGCCGCCCATGCCAAGACCTATCCATCCCGCAGCATCCGGATCGTCGGCGACGGCAACGTGCATATGGGTGAACTGTCTTTTGTCATGGCGCATCGGGTCAACGGGGTTTCTGCGCTTCATACCGAGTTGATGAAGCAGACTGTCTTCGGCGATCTGCACGGGCTGCACCCGGACCGGATCGTGAACCAGACGAACGGTGTGACGCCGCGCCGCTGGCTGCTGAACTGCAACCCGGCGCTCGCCGGAGTGATCACCGACGCTATCGGACCCGCATGGGTCGGCGATGCTGAACGGCTTCGGGACCTGGAACCGCATGTGAATGACGGGGCATTCCTTGATCGGTTCGTCCATGCGAAAACCACGAACAAAGGCGCGCTGTCGCAATGGATGCGCAAGCGTCATGGCATCAGCCTGGACCCCGAAGCGATTTTCGACATCCAGATCAAACGGATCCACGAATACAAGCGCCAGCACCTGAACATTCTTGAAGCGATCGCCCTGTGGCAGGCAATCCATGATGACCCGCAGGGTGACTGGGTGCCGCGCGTCAAGATCTTCGGGGGCAAGGCGGCGCCGGGATATTTCTTCGCCAAGGAAATCATCCATCTGATCAACGCCGTTGCCGAGAAGCTGAATGCCGACCCGGTGACATCGCAGTATCTCAAGGTCGTGTTTGCGCCGAATTACAACGTCACCCTGGCCGAAAAGCTGATCCCGGCGGCGGATTTGTCCGAACAGATCTCGACAGCGGGCAAGGAAGCCTCGGGCACCGGAAACATGAAGTTTGCTATGAACGGCGCTTTGACCGTGGGCACGCTGGACGGCGCCAATGTCGAGATCCGCGAACATGTGGGCGCCGACAACTTCTTTCTATTCGGGATGACCGCGGAAGAGGTCGTCCAAAGGCGCTCGGTGGACAACCATGCAGGTCAGGCGATTGCTGCTGACCAGCGCCTGGCGCGGGCGATTGAAACGCTGCGCGATGGCACCTGGGGCGGTGACTGGTTCCATGGGATTGCCGACAATATCTCGGGCGCGGACTATTTCCTCGTGGCATCGGATTTCACCGACTATTGGCGTGCTCAGCGTGAGGTTGATCAAGTCTATCGCGACAGGGCGCGCTGGGCCCGCGCGGCAGCGCTGAACACGGCGCGGTCAGGCTGGTTTTCGTCGGATCGAACGATCCGCGGCTACATGGCCGATGTCTGGGACGCAGAGGTCGCGGCCCCCATGCGGAGCGTTGCAGCGGAATAATCCTTTGACCTGTGGGCGTTACGCGTTAGCGTCGGCTGTATGTCCGGTGCGACCGCATTGCCGCCCATAGATCCTGAGATTGCCCGCCGGCTAATTGCAGGAGATTTCGACGATCCTTTTGCCGTGCTCGGACCCCATGGGTCGGGCAAAGATCGGCGCGTGGCGGCGTTCGACCCCTCGGCCGAGGGGCTGTCGGCGCTGGTGGACGGCAAGGAACATCCACTGGATCCGGTTCCCGATGCGCCGGGCCTGTTTTCGGGTGCGGCTCCGGGGGATGGACCGTATCGGCTTATCGGGACAGGCCTGGGCGGGACTTGGGAATATGACGACGCCTATCGGTTCGGGCCCGTTCTGGGCGAGATCGACGAATATTTGCTTGGCGAAGGCACCCATCAGCGACTTTGGAAGGCGCTTGGCGCCCATGTGATGACCCACGAAGGCGAAGATGGCACGCATTTCGCCGTATGGGCACCCAATGCCAAGCGCGCCTCGGTCGTGGGCGCCTTCAACTTCTGGGACGGAAGACGCCATGTGATGCGCCGCCGGGGCGCCACCGGCGTATGGGAAATCTTCATTCCTGGCGTGGTCGACGGCACGCCCTATAAATATGAGATGGTTGCGGGCGATGGTCGGCGATTGCCCCTAAAGGCCGACCCGGTTGGCTTTGGCGCCGAACATCCGCCCGCAACCGCCAGTGTCGTCCGCGATATCGGCGGCTATGGCTGGGACGATGCCGATTGGATGGACACGCGGGCCGGGCGAAACGCGCGCACTGCGCCAATTTCCATCTATGAGGTTCACCTCGGGTCCTGGCGCCGCAAGGATGGCGGGCGGCCCCTGTCGTATAAGGAAGCGGCCGAGGAACTGGTCGATTACGCCTCGGATCTGGGCTTTACCCATCTTGAGTTTCTGCCAGTCAGCGAATTTCCCTTTGACGGGTCCTGGGGTTATCAGCCTGTGGGCCTGTTCGCGCCGACGATCCGTTTCGGTCCGCCGCATGAATTTCGCGACCTTGTCGAAGCCGCCCATCGCAAGGGCCTGGGTGTCATTCTCGACTGGGTGCCGGGGCATTTCCCGGTGGATGATCACGGGCTGTCCCAGTTTGACGGCACCCACCTGTACGAACATGCCGATCCGAAAGAAGGCTTCCATCAGGACTGGAACACGCTGATCTACAACTATGGGCGGCGCGAAGTGGCGAACTTCATTGTGTCCAACGCCTTGTATTGGCTGGAAGAGTTTCATGTCGACGGTCTGCGCGTCGATGCGGTCGCGTCGATGCTGTATCGCGACTATTCCCGGCGCGAAGGCGAATGGGTCCCGAATATCCATGGCGGACGCGAGAACCTGGAAGCCATCGCCATGCTCCAGCGGATGAACACCACCGTCTATGGCGAAGTGCCGGGCATCATGACAGCGGCCGAGGAATCGACGTCGTTCCCGGGGGTGTCCCATCCCGTCGATGGCGGTGGGCTCGGCTTCGGGTTTAAGTGGAACATGGGCTGGATGAACGACACGTTGAATTACATCCAGAAAGACCCCGTCTATCGCCGCCACCATCACCATCAGATGACCTTCGGGCTGCATTATGCCTTCTCGGAAAACTTCATCCTTCCGATCAGCCATGATGAGGTCGTGCATGGCAAAGGCTCGATGCTCGCCAAGATGCCCGGCAATGAGTGGGAGCGGTTTGCCAATCTTCGCGCCTATTACGGGTTCATGTGGGGCCACCCGGGCAAAAAGCTTCTGTTCATGGGGCAGGAGTTCGCGCAGTGGTCGGAATGGAACCACAACACATCGCTTGATTGGGCGGCGACAGAGGCGCCAAGCCATGCCGGTATGGCGCGCCTGATCCGGGATCTGAACACGCTTTATCGGGCGGAACCAGCCTTGCATGTCGCCGATTGCGAACCGCATGGGTTCCAGTGGATCGAGGCGAACGATGCCGATCAGTCGCTTTATGCCTGGGCGCGTTTCGGCGGTGAAACGGATCCGCCTGCCGTCGTGATTGCAAATTTCACGCCCGTGGAACGGGCCGACTATCGCGTCGGGCTGCCCCGTGCCGGCAAGTGGCGCGAGGCGATGAACACGGATGCCGGGCTTTATGGCGGGGCGAACCGCGGCAACATGGGCGGTGTCGAGGCCGTGGAAGACAGTTGGCAGGGCCAGCCCGCATCCGCCGCGGTGACCGTACCGCCGCTTAGTACAGTGATCCTGATACACGAAGGATAGACACAGTTTTCCTGGGGAGGAGAAACATGGTGCAGACAGTTCAAAGACTTTCCAACCGAAGCATGGCCTTCGTCCTGGCGGGCGGGCGCGGGAGCCGGCTTAAGGAATTGACGGATCTGCGCGCCAAACCCGCGGTCTATTTCGGCGGGAAGACCCGAATCATCGATTTCGCCCTGTCGAACGCGTTGAACTCCGGGATCCGGAAAATGGCGATCGCCACGCAGTACAAGGCGCACAGCCTGATCCGCCACTGCCAGCGGGGCTGGTCCTTCTTCCGGGCCGAGCGGAACGAATATCTTGATATCCTTCCGGCGTCGCAACGGGTCAGCGAAGAGCGTTGGTATCGCGGGACGGCGGATGCGGTGACCCAGAACATCGACATCGTCGACAGCTATGACATCGACTATGTCGTCATTCTGGCGGGCGACCACATCTACAAGATGGATTACGAGATCATGCTGCGCCAGCATGTGGATTCGGGCGCCGACGTCACCATCGGATGCCTGACCGTGCCGCGCGAAGAAGCAAGCGCGTTTGGTGTGATGGCGACCGATGCGACCGGGCAGATCACCGAGTTTCTTGAAAAGCCCGCCAACCCGCCGGGGACACCGGATGACCCCAATGTCACGCTGGCGTCCATGGGGATTTACGTCTTCGCCTGGCCGTTTCTGCGTGAGCTTCTGGTGGCCGATGGTGACAACGACGACTCGGCCCACGACTTCGGCAACGATCTGATCCCCGATATCGTCAAGAACGGGAAGGCGATGGCGCATCGCTTCGATGAAAGCTGTGTGAAGGCTGAAGCCGACGCCCCGTCATACTGGCGCGATGTCGGAACGGTTGATGCATTCTGGAAGGCCAATATCGACCTGACCGATTTCCATCCGGATCTGGATCTTTGGGACAAGGATTGGCCAATCTGGACCTATTCCGAAAGCGTTCCCCCCGCGAAATTCGTTCATGACCAGGAAGATCGGCGCGGATCTGCGGTTTCATCGCTGGTGTCAGGTGGCTGCATCATCTCGGGGACCGAGATCAGAAACTCGCTTCTGTTCACCCAGGTTCATACGAATTCTTATGCGGTGCTCGACCACGCTGTCGTTCTGCCTTACGTCAACGTTGCCCGATCGGCGCGGCTTAAAAATGTTGTCATCGATCGCGGGGTACAGATCCCCGAGGGCCTTGTCGTCGGCGAGGATCCGGAAGAAGACGCCAAGTGGTTTCGCGTGACCGATACCGGGATCACGCTGATCACGAAAGCGATGTTGGAAAAGAGAGCCGCCAGTAAATGACACGCGTTCTGTCGGTCGCATCTGAATGCGCGCCGCTGATCAAAACCGGGGGGCTGGCCGATGTGGCGGGGGCCCTGCCAGCCGCGCTGGCCAAGGAAGGCTGGGAAATGCGGACGCTTCTGCCCGGCTATCCTGCCGTTCTGGACAAGGTAAAGCTTGGCAAGAAAGTTCTGTCCGAACCTGACCTTTTCGGACGCCCGGCCGAGGTTCTGTCGGCCAATGGCGAAGGGCTCGATCTGTTCATCCTGCGCGCGCCCCATCTTTTTGAGCGTGAGGGATCGCCCTATCTCGACCCGCACGGCGCCGATTGGCCGGACAATGCCGAACGGTTCGCGGCGCTGTCCTTGGTCGCGGCCGAGATTGCCAGGAACGGGGCTGGCAAATGGCAGCCCACCGTCATGCATTGCCACGATTGGCAGGCGGGGCTTGCGCCGGTCTATTTGAAAGAGGGCGGCAAAGGCGGTCCGGGCAGCGTCTTCACCATCCATAACATCGCGTTTCACGGCCTGGCGCCGGCGGGCAAGCGTGCGGCGTTGCGCCTGCCGGCAAAGGGGTTTTCCCAGGCGGGCTTTGAATACTGGAACCAGATTAGCGCTTTGAAGGCGGGTCTGGTCTGGTCGGACAAGCTGACCACCGTCAGCCCGACCTATGCGCGCGAACTCTTGAGGCCCGAGTTCGGCATGGGGCTCGACGGCGTTCTGAAATCCCGCTCTCAGGACCTGACAGGCATCCTGAACGGGATCGACGATTCCGCCTGGAACCCCGAAACGGACCCCGAGATCCAGACCTACAAGACACCGCGCGGCAAAACGCGGGCGAAGAAAGCGCTTCGGAAAGAGTTCGATTTGCCGGATGCCGACGGCCCCCTTTGTGTCGTGGTGTCGCGTTTGTCTGATCAGAAGGGGCTTGATTTGCTGCTTGATGCGCTTCCGGTCCTGATCGACCGTGGCGGGCAACTGGCGCTTCTGGGGAGTGGCGACAAGGTGCTTGAGACGCGCTGGCGCCAGGCGGCCGCGCACCCTGCGGTCTCGGTCCATATCGGATATGACGAAGCCAAGTCGCACCGCATGATCGCGGGCGCCGATGCCATCCTGGTGCCAAGCCGGTTCGAACCGTGCGGGCTGACCCAGATGTACGGCCTGCGTTATGGCACGGTGCCGGTCGTCGCCTATACGGGCGGTCTTGTGGACACGGTCATCAACGCAAGCCCCATGGCACTGAACGACGGTGTCGCAACCGGCATCCAGTTCCACCCGATCACCACCGACGGGCTTGCCCAGGCGCTGTTCCAGTTGCTTGACCTTTATGCGGATGCAAAGGCATGGAAACAGGTTCAGGCCAATGCCATGGGGCAAGAATTCGGATGGGGCCGCTCGGCCAAGGCCTATGCGGCGCTGTATGAACAGGTGACCAAAGGGAAATGACGACCCGCTATGTCATGTCCGAAGGGCGTTCGACCCCAATGGGGGCCACGCCCGACGAAGACGGCGTGAATTTCGCTGTCTTCTCGGCCCATGCGACGCGGATGGTCCTGTGCCTGTTCGATGAAGAGGGTGCGGAACACCAACTCGACCTGCCAGAACGCGCAGGCGACATCTGGTACGGGCGTGTGAACGGTGTCTCGCCAGGGCAGTGGTATGGATACCGCGCGCATGGTCCATACAAGCCTGCCGAGGGGCACCGGTTCAATCCGAACAAACTGCTGTTGGACCCCTACGCCCGCAGGATCACCGGCCACCCGGTCTGGCACGATGCGCTCATGGGCTACACCGTCGGTTCGAAGAAGACTGATCTTAGTTTCGACAAGCGGGACAGCGCGCCTTACATGCCCCGTTCGGTGGTTGCGGCGCCGCCCGGCCACCCAGTGATCGACCGGCTTGGAACTCCTCGTCGCGAAACCATCGTCTATGAAGCGCACGCGAAAGGCCTGACTCAGCTTTGGCCGGATGAGATTGCGGGCCGTGGCACGGTCGAGGCGCTGTCGGCAGAGCCGGTTCTGAACCACATGCAGGATATGGGTGTCACGGCGCTTGAGCTTTTGCCGGTCCATGCCTTTCTGAATGACCGTTTCCTCGTGGACAAAGGGCTGACCAATTACTGGGGCTACCAGTCGATCGGGTTCTTTGCGCCCGATCCCAGGTATTTGCCCGGCGACGACATCGCGGCCTTCCGTCAGATGGTCGACCGGGTCCATGCGGCTGGGATCGAGGTGATCCTGGATGTCGTCTACAACCACTCGGGCGAGGGCGACCAAACGGGCCCCACATTGTCTTTCCGGGGGCTCGACAACGCGAGCTATTACCGGCTGATGCCGGAGCCCCGATACTATGTGAACGATACCGGCACCGGGAACACCTTCCGCACCGAACACCCGATGGTGGGACGCATGGTGATGGACAGCTTGCGGTATTGGGCCGAGTTGATGGGTGTCGATGGGTTCAGGTTTGACTTATGCGCGGCCCTGGGCCGCGTCGGAGACCAGGGGTTTCAGCGCGACGCGCCGCTATTTCAGGCGATGCGGCAGGATCCGATCCTGTCCAACGTGAAACTGATTGCCGAGCCTTGGGATATTGGCCCGGGCGGGTACCAATTGGGCGCCTTTACCCCGCCGTTTCAAAGCTGGAACGACAAGTTCCGCGATGACGTACGAAAGTTCTGGAAAGGCGATGGTGGGATGATCGGTGCGCTGGCCGGGCGGATCACCGGATCGGCACTGCAATTCGACCATTCCGGGCGGCCTGCCACGTCATCGGTAAACATGCTGACGGCCCATGACGGGTTCACGCTGGAAGACGTGGTGTCTTATAACGAACGCCACAACCTGGCGAACGGCGAAGACGGCCGGGACGGGCATTCGGCGAACTATTCGGACAATATGGGGGTTGAAGGGCCAACCGAAGACCCCAAGATCCTCGCGGCCCGTGCCCGGCGCAAGCGGAACCTGATGGCGACATTATTGTTGTCGCAAGGCACGCCGATGATTCTTGCCGGGGACGAGATTGGCAACAGCCAGGGCGGCAACAACAACGCCTATGCCCAGGATAATGAAACATCCTGGATCGATTGGGCTGCCGGGGACCGGGCCTTCATGGCCTTCACCAAGCGCCTGATCGCGCTTCGGAAAGCGCATCCGATCCTGTCGCAGCGTCTGTTTCTGCATTCGCGGGAAAGGGCGGTCGACGGGGTTGCGGATCTGTTCTGGCGGCGGGCCGATGGCGCACCCATGACCGATGTCGATTGGCAGGACGATACGCTTCGCCTGATCGCGGTCGAGATGCGGACCGCCGAAGGCACACCGCCCTTTGCCGTGCGCGAAGACGCAGTATTTCTTGTCTTCAACGGCGGCAAGGCCACCAAAGTGACCTTGCCCGAGACGCAAAACGGGCTCAGATGGCAATGCGCGCTGACCACCGATGCGCCCGAGGCCCCCGCCGATGTGTGCGGCGGGGCCAAGGTCGACATCGCAGGGGACAGCGTCGCTGCCTTCCTTTTGACGAATCTGGACTAGGGAGAACCTGGCATGGAACGGATCACAGTCGAAACCCAACCGATCGAAGGGCAGAAGCCCGGAACGTCGGGGCTTCGGAAGAAAACCCATGTGTTCATGGGGCCGCATTATCTGGAAAACTTCGTCCAAAGCATCTGGACCGGGATCGGCGGGGTGCAGGGCAAGACATTGGTTCTGGGCGGCGACGGGCGGTATTTCAACGACCGGGCGGCCCAAGTGATCCTGCGTATGGCGGCGGCCTCGGGCGCGGACAAGGTGATCGTGGGGCAGGGGGCGTTGATGTCCACGCCCGCCGCGTCGAACATGATCCGGAAGCGCGGCACCGATGGCGGGATCATCATGTCAGCCAGCCACAATCCGGGCGGCCCGAAAGAGGATTTCGGCGTCAAGTTCAACACGCCCAACGGCGGTCCGGCGGCCGAGGATGTGACAGCCCGCATTTTCGAGGCCACGAAAACCGTGACCTCCTATGACATTCTGGAAGCGCAGGATGTGGACCTGTCGGTTCTTGGGGGAACCACGCTTGGACCGATGGCGGTCGAGGTTGTGGACCCAGTGGCTGATTACGCCGAACTGATGGAAAGCCTGTTCGATTTCGATGCCATAGCGGATCTGTTCGCCACGGGCTTCCGACTGACCTTTGACGCCATGCATGCGATCACGGGCCCCTATGCGAAAGCCATCCTTGAAGATCGACTGGGCGCGCCCGCCGGCAGTGTGATCAATGCCGTGCCATCGCCCGACTTCGGTGGCGGCCATCCGGACCCGAACCCGATCTGGGCCAAGCCCCTGGTCGATCTGATGATGGGCCCGGACGCGCCCGATTTCGGGGCGGCGTCCGACGGAGACGGCGACCGGAACATGGTTCTGGGCAAGGGGATCTATGTGACGCCATCCGACAGTTTGGCGTTTCTGGCGGCCAATGCGCATCTGGCGCCGGGCTATGCCACAGGGCTTGCCGGGGTCGCGCGGTCGATGCCGACATCCGGCGCATTGGATCGGGTGGCCGCGGCCCGGGGTCTTGAGTGTTTTGAGACACCCACGGGCTGGAAATTCTTCGGCAATCTTCTGGATGCGGGCCGGATCACCATCTGCGGTGAGGAAAGCGCGGGCACCGGGTCAGACCATGTGCGCGAAAAGGACGGGCTTTGGGCCGTTCTATTGTGGCTGAACATTCTTGCGAAGACGAAACAGCCGGTCAAAGACCTGATGGCCGCCCATTGGGCCGAGTTCGGGCGGAATTACTATTCGCGCCATGACTATGAAGCCGTCGAGATCGACAAGGCCAATGCGTTGATGGACGGGTTGCGGGGAAAACTGGGATCGCTGCCGGGAACGGTGTCAAACGGGCTTACCATCGCGACGGCGGATGAGTTTGCCTATGACGATCCGGTGGACGGATCGCGGTCCGAGGGGCAGGGGCTTCGGATTGGGTTCGAAGGCGGTGCGCGGGTGGTGTTCCGGCTGTCCGGCACGGGCACCGAGGGCGCGACGATCCGGGTCTATCTGGAAGCGGTCGAAGAGGATCCGGCGCGCCACGGGCTCGATCCCGAGACGGCGTTGGCCCCGGTGATCGCCGCCGCCGATGCCATTGCAGGGATCCGCGCCCATACCGGGCGCGACGCGCCCGATGTCAAAACCTGAGCGCCCTTAGAGAGGGCCCGGAAATTTGAACCAAATATCTGGGCAAATCTCTTGCAGAAAGAAATTTTCAGCGCGTCGTGTCAGCCGTGCTTTGAAGCCGAAGGGCCAGGATCCAGGCGAAGGTCAGCCCGGCCATCACCAGGTATGCTCCGGCGGTGAAAGCGCCCGTCACCGCGACGAAGGCTACGAATGACGTCACGAACCCGGCGATTTCGCTTGGCCCGTCATCGTTCAGGCCCAGGGCCACTGCCGAGATCAGCGCAATCACACCCAAGGCGATCGCGGCGCCCCAAAAGACGGGCATGCCGCCTTCCGTGATCATGGCAAAGGGTGCAAAGGGCCCGTCCGGGGTGATCACGCCGGTCCGTTCGAACACCCAAAACAGTGCAATCAGCGCAATCGCGATGGACACCGGATTTGCGATGCGGCGTTTGTACCAATCGTACCGCGCGAACATCCAGCCGAGGGCCAGGAACGCCACGAGGATTACCGCAATCTGCCCGATCTCGACACCGATATTGAAGCCGATCAGCTTGGGTACGAAATGCGATGCGCCCAGCCCGAAATCGGACAGCACCGACGCAAAGCCCAACCCGTGCAGCAGGCCAAAGGCAAAAACGACCACCGGCCGCCACGGCATGAGCCCGCGCGCAAAGACGTTTTCGACGCCGACATAGACGATCGAGGCCGCGATGATCGGTTCGACGATCTCGCCCGGGATGTTCACGATCTGTAACGCGCCCAGGGCCAGCGTCACCGTATGGGCCAGCGTGAAGGCCGTGATCTGCCACAGCAGCGCCCCCATCCGCAAAGACAGGAAGAACAGGCCCAGAACGAACAGGATATGGTCCAGCCCCAGGGGGATGATGTGGTCAAAGCCCACCCCGATATAGGTCAGAGAGGCGCTGCCCGCCGTTTCCCCCGACCCGCCAGTGCGCGAGATCGGATCGGTCAGCGCCCCGCTGGTCAGAAAGGCGGTATAGCCGTCCTCGATCCCCATTTGACGAACGACCATCGGACCCAGATCCCCGGTCCATCCGAAGGTGATCGGATCGGTCCCGGCAGGCAGAGCTGCCGTCAGCAAGATACGGGACGTCCGGGCAAATTCAGGGTTCCCGACCTCAGGTATCTCAACCTCGGCGATTTGCGGCGAAAGGACTGTGCCACCGGCGTTCAATGTGATTTTGTCCGCCATCGTCGGGAAATACCGGCGGAAAGCATTGTCCAACTCAATCGGTCCGAGCTCGCGCAGGCGATCATAGTCCGCGGCATTCGCAGCGTCGTTGGTGTCGACAAGCCCTTCAAGGTTCAAGCCCGCGACCGCGCTTTCCAAGGTCATCCGAAGCTCGATCGTGATATCCTCGGCCCCGATCGTCAGGTCCGCGATGGCTGGCTGAACCTCATGCGCGCTAACGCGCCCGGACAGAAATGTGACCGCCAGAAGACTTGACAACAGAAGGGCGAAAGCCACCCTGAATGACAAAATCTGATCCCGGAACCGCACCATGACCCCCATCCGATTGCTTGCCGCAAGCGCCGTGCTAACAGCCCTGCCTGCCCTTGCCAATGCCCATGAACTGTGGATCGATCCGCTGGCGTTTCAAGTCGATCCCGGCACGCCAATCACCGCCGATATTCGCGTTGGTCAGGAATTCGAAGGGTCGGCGCATTCCTATCTTCCCAACGGGTTTCGACGCTTCGATCTGGTGTCGGGCGACAGTGTCGTCCCCGTCGAGGGACGGTTGGGCGACCGCCCCGCGCTGAACCAGGAAAGCGCCAAAGGGCTTGCGGTCGCGGTCTATGTGACAAAGGACAATCGCCTGACCTATCAAACCTTCGACAAGTTCGAAGCCTTCGTCCGCCACAAGGACGCGCTTTGGACAGTCGATGCCCATGCGGCCCGGGGTTTGCCGACCGAGGATTTCGTTGAACTGTATTCGCGTTATGCCAAATCGCTGGTGGCCGTCGGGGACGGGGCGGGATCAGATCGTGAAGTCGGGCTACTGACCGAACTTGTGGCGCTTGCAAACCCGTATACCGACGATCTGGGAGAGCAGTTCCCCGTGAAAGTGATCTATCAGGGCGCGCCGAGGGCCGAGGCCCAGGTCGAGATTTTCGAGAAGGCGCCCGACGGATCGGTCACGGTGAACACCGTGCGGTCAGGCGCCGACGGCGTCGCGTTCGTGCCGGTCAAGCCAGGTCATGCCTATCAGCTGGACGCGGTGGTTCTGCGCGAACCAACAGCGGAGGCCGCGGAACGGACGCGCGCGGTCTGGGAAAGCCTTTGGGCCAACCTGACCTTTGCTGTTCCGGCAAAATAGGGTGGTTCAGTCGTCCTGGCTGCGCACAAGCGACGGCGCGGCGATCAAGGCGATTTCACGAAGGGTCAGGCAGACGATGGCGGCCATCACGACCTGATCGAAGGTAATCGTAAACATCCAGTCCATTGGACTTCTCCCAGTAACTACACGCCCACTTGGCCCTTGTTTCCGGGCGGAATGAGGGCGAAAGCGGCGCGATTCCCTGAAATGCGTGACCATTTTGGGGCATTGTGAGCGCGTCCGGGACGGAGCCACCGGTCAGGGAAAACTGTCCACCAATTCGCGATGAATGGCATTTTCAGCTTTTTTTGAACGGGTCATCCTCATAGCGGACGCCGGTCAGGTACAATCCGTCCGGTGGGGCGACCGGGCCGCATTGAGTGCGGTCGGCGGCATCAAGCACTGCTTTGACGCGCTCGGGCTGCCAAGCCCCGGCGCCGACACGTTCCAGGGTGCCCACAAAGCTTCGGACCTGATTGTGAAGGAAACTCCGCGCCCGGAAGGTGAACTGGTATTCGGTGCCCCCGGGATAGGGAAACGAGGTGACGGCGGCGTCATCCAGCGTCTTCACCGGGCTTTCGGCCTGGCACATGCTGGACCGGAAGGTCGTGAAGTCGTGTTTGCCGATCAGATGCTGGGCTGCAACGTGCATCGCTTCGGCATCCAGCCCATGCCCAACACGCCAGACCTGGTGGGCGTCATGGGTCAGGGGCGCGCGGCGTTCGACCAGCCGGTAGAGGTAAGCGCGCTCAATCGCCGAAAACCGCGCGTGCCAGTCATCCTGAACCTGTGCGGCGTCCAAGACCGCTATGGGAAGCGGCTTCAGGTGGAAGTTCAACGCCTCGGACAGGCGAAACGGGTCCCAGTCCCGTGCCATATCCAGATGGGCCACCTGCGCCAGGGCGTGAACGCCCGCATCGGTGCGCCCGGCACCCTGCACCAAAGGCCGCTCTGGCGCGATCTTCGCCAAGGCGTCTTCAATCGCGCCCTGCACCGTTGGCGGGCCGTCCTGACGCTGCCACCCGGCAAAGGGTGTGCCGTCATATTCCACTTTGATCGCGTAACGGGGCATGGGCGCTGCCATAGTCCGGGGACGGGGCGGGATCAATCTCCCCCTAGCGGGCGGGCCAGGGCCTTCCTATGTTCCCGGGGCACGAGGGTAAGGCAGCGATTTGATCCTAGGCGATATTGCAGAAGGCGTGACACGGGGCGTCGAAGGCGCGTTTTCGACCGTGTCCGAGGCGTTCTTTGAACCCGTGATCCGGCTTGGCGTGACCGGTTTGTCCCGGGCTGGGAAGACCGTGTTCATCACCTCGCTCGTGGCCAATCTGATCGGCCGGTCGCGAATGACGCAACTGTCGGCTGCGGCGGACGGGCGGATCCTGACGGCGTATCTGCAACCACAGCCTGACGACACGGTTCCCCGGTTTCCGTTTGAGACGCATCTGGCCGCCATGACGGGACCCAAGCCGCGCTGGCCTGATGGCACCCGCGGGATCAGTGAGCTGCGACTGTCGCTGAAAGTGCGGCCAAACGGGCTTTTGTCCGGGTTTTCGGGGCCAAAGGTCATCCATCTGGATATCGTGGATTACCCGGGTGAGTGGCTTTTGGATCTGGGCCTGATGGATCTCTCCTTTGCGGAATGGTCCGACAAGGTGCTGGCCCGGGCCGAGAAGCGCGCGCTGGCCGATCCGTTCAGGGCCGCGCTTGCCGCGACCGATCCTGCGGCCCGGCTTGAAGAAAGCGCGGCCAAGGGTCTTGCCGACGCCTTTGCGGGATATCTGCACAGCGCGCGCGACGCAGGCCTCGCCGATTGCACGCCCGGACGGTTCCTGCTGCCGGGGGATCTGGCGGGGTCTCCGGTGGTCACCTTTGCGCCCTTGCCGCCGGGCAATGCGCCGCGTGGCAGTCTGGCGCGTGAGTTCGAGCGGCGGTTCGAGGCGTATAAGCGCGAAGTCGTGCGCCCGTTCTTCCGCGATCATTTTGCCCGGATCGACCGGCAGGTCGTGCTGGTTGATGTCCTGGAAGCGATCCATGCAGGGCCGCCCGCTGTCGCGGATCTCAGATCCTCGATGGAAGACATTCTGTCGGCCTTCCGCCCTGGGCGGAACGCGTTTCTCAGCCAGATCCTGCGGGGCAAACGGGTTGAGAAAATCTTGTTTGCCGCCACCAAGGCGGATCATTTGCATCACAGCCAGCATGGGCATTTGACGGCGATCATGGAGGCACTTGTGGCCGATGCGAAGTCCCGCGCGGATTTCGCCGGGGCGGAAACTGCGGCCTTATCGCTTGCGGCATTGCGCGTCACGACGGAAGGCCGGCTGGATCACAATGGCGGCGAATTGGCGGTTGTCGAAGGCCGCCTGGCCGAGACCGGAAAGCGTGCGGCGTTTCACGCCGGCGATCTGCCCAAGGACCCGTCGCGGCTGTTGACCCCGGCATCCGAAGGGGCCGAGGCCTGGCTTGACCGGGATTTCCAGGCGATGCGCTTTGCACCCGAGCCCGTCGAACTCGCGCCCGGGGAAGGCCCGCCGCATATCCGGCTGGACAAGGCACTTCAATTTCTGATCGGGGACAAGCTTTGATGGCCGATGACAAGGGACCCGTGCTGATCGAACTGGGTGAGGACGCGCCCAAGGCCCGGGTGGCCGAGGCGCCGCCGGTGCCCGATCTGGCCGACGCGGGCCGGGCCATGCAAACCGTGGCGGCGGTCGCCGGGCGTCCGCCCAATCGGCTTGCCCGGTGGTTCTGGCGGCTTTTGGGCGCGGTCTTGGTGTTCGGCCTGTCCGTCTGGGCTTGGGATTTCGTGACCGGTCTGATCGCCCGCAACGCTGTCCTTGGCTATGCGGCCCTGGGGCTCGTTGGGGCCTTCCTGGTTATTTGCCTTGCGATCATCCTGCGGGAATGGGCGGCGCTGTCGCGCCTTGCGCGGATTGATACCCTGTCGGCAGCGGCAACCGAGGCACGGGCGGCCAACGACCTACCCCGGGCGCGAAAGATCACGGATCGGATCGCGGGGCTTTACGCGGGCCGGGCGGAAGCCGCCTGGGGCCTTGATGCCATGAAGAAGAAGCAGGGCGATGCGGTAGATGCAGACACCTTGTTTGACGGGGTGGAGCGCGATCTTCTTGCGCCGCTCGATGCGGCCGCCACGCGCGAGATCGAGGCCGCCGCCCGGCAGGTCGCGACCGTGACGGCGCTGGTGCCCATCGCCTTTGCCGATGTGATCGCGGCGCTCGCGGCGAACCTGCGGATGATCCGGCGCATTGCCGAGATCTATGGTGGGCGGGGCGGCACGCTTGGATCGTGGCGGCTGACCCGCGCGGTCTTTGCGCATCTGGTTGCGACGGGTGCGGTGGCCGTGGGCGATGACCTGATCGGCTCTATGGCCGGGGGCGGGATCCTGTCGAAGGTTTCGCGTCGCTTCGGCGAGGGGCTGGTCAATGGCGCCTTGACGGCCCGCGTGGGGGTTGCCGCGCTCGAGGTTTGCCGGCCACTGCCATTTCATGCGTCGAAACGTCCATCGGTCGGGGGCATCGTCAAGCGGGCCCTGACCGGGTTGTTCGACCGAACCTCGGATCAAAGCTAGAAGCCGTCGCAGGATTGCCGCGCATAGGCGGTTTCACGGGCCATTAGCTGGCGACTGCTTTCGCCTTCCATGGGCATCAGGCTGACATGAATGTTGTGCAGGCATTCGGCGCGCGCGCTTTCGGACTGTATCCATGCCGCGCTGAGCCCTAGGATTACTGCGCCGGTCAGCACGATGCCCAATCGGCGCCGGTTCGGTCGGTGTGGTTTGCTGCCCATGTTTGGTGTCCTTTCGCCTTTCGATGTGAGGCAAGGTTAGAGCGTTCGACGGGGCCATCGGCCCATGTCGTACCGCATGCGTCAGGATCCGCGGTCGTGACCTGGATGAGCGCCTTCGGCGCATTCGATGCATTTGCGCTCGGGCCGCGCGGGCCTTGGGGCGCTGCCCCAAACCCCAGGCGCGTGTGAGAGGCGGCTTGCGATGCGGCACGGTTCTGGGTAAGAGCGCGCCCATGGCAGGATTTGCGATTATCGGTCGAATTATATCCCCGGCGTCTTGACGATCAGAGGCGCCGGCCAAAGGCGTCTGGACCCCCGCGCCGCACCGCTTTAGATGACATCTCGACACTCAAGGAGCGCCCGCCATGTGCGCCGATACCCCTGACTATAAAGATACGCTGAACCTGCCCCAGACGGATTTTCCGATGCGGGCCGGGCTGCCTAATCGCGAGCCCGGCTGGCTGGCGCATTGGGAGAAGATCGGCGTCTATGACCGCCTGCGCGAAAAGACCGGGCGGGCGCCCTTCACGCTGCATGACGGGCCGCCCTATGCCAACGGGCATCTGCATATCGGGCACGGGCTGAACAAAACGATCAAGGACATCATCGTCCGGTCCCATCAGATGATGGGGTTCGACAGCCGCTATGTGCCGGGCTGGGACTGTCACGGTCTGCCCATCGAATGGAAGATCGAGGAACAGTATCGGAAGAAAGGCCGGAACAAGGACGATGTGGATGTCGTCGAGTTCCGGAAGGAATGCCGCGACTTTGCGGCCGGATGGGTCGATATCCAGCGGGACGAGTTCAAGCGTCTTGGCGTGACAGGCAACTGGGCGGATCCCTATCTCACGATGGATTTCCACGCCGAGCGGGTGATTGCCGAGGAATTTCAGACCTTCCTGATGAACGGGACGCTCTATCAGGGGTCAAAACCCGTGATGTGGTCGCCGATTGAGAAGACGGCGCTGGCCGAGGCCGAGGTCGAATATCACGACAAGGAAAGCTTCACGATCTGGGTGAAGTTCCGAGTTCTGTTGAACGAAACCACGCCGGCTGTGACAGGGGACGTGGGACAGGTTCAGCCGCTGTCGGATCTCGATGGGTCCTACGTCATCATCTGGACGACCACCCCCTGGACCATCCCGTCCAACAAGGCGGTCGTGTACGGCGAGGACGTGTCTTACGGCCTTTATGAGATCACGGGCCGGCCCGAGGACTGCTGGGCGCGGATCGGTAACAGGTACATCCTGGCCGACAAGATGGCGGCAGATGTTCTTTCCAAGGCGCGACTTGACGACACCATGTATCGCCGCCTGCGTGATGTGAGCGCCGACGAGCTGTCGGGCCTTGGCCTTGAACACCCGTTGAAGGGCGCCGAGGGGTCCAATGGCGAATGGGATGACATTCGCGATTTTCGCGCCGCCGATTTCGTCTCGGACGAGGAAGGCACCGGCTTTGTCCACTGCGCTCCATCCCACGGCATGGAAGAGTTCGAGCTTTACCGCGATCTCGGCATGCTGCGCGAGGTCATCACCTATAACGTGATGGAAGACGGCAGCTTCCGCGAAGATCTTCCCTTCTTTGGCGGCAAATACATCCTGTCACGCAAGGGCGGCGAGGGCGATGCGAACAAGGCCGTCATCGACAAGCTGGTCGAGGTGGGCGGGCTTCTTGCGCGTGGCAAGATCAAGCACAGCTATCCCCATTCCTGGCGGTCGAAGGCGCCGGTGATCTATCGCAATACGCCGCAATGGTTCGCGGCCATCGACCAAGAGGTCGGCGACGGGCAGGACTCCCATGGGACGACGATCAGGGAGCGGGCGCTGAATTCCATTGATCAGCTGGTGAAGTGGACGCCCAAGACCGGGCGGAACCGGCTTTATTCCATGATCGAGACACGGCCCGACTGGGTCTTGTCGCGCCAGCGCGCCTGGGGCGTGCCGCTGACCTGTTTCGTCAAGATCGGGGCCAAGCCGGACGATCCGGATTTTCTTTTGAGGAACGAAGCGGTCAACGCCCGGATTCTGGAGGCATTCGAGGCCGAAGGCGCCGATGCCTGGTACAAGCCTGGCGCGAAAGAGCGCTTTCTTGGCAACGACGCAAACCCGGAAGACTATGAAAAGGTCGATGACATCCTGGATGTCTGGTTCGACAGCGGCTCGACCCATGCCTTTGTCCTGCGGGACCGGGATGACGGGACCGAAGACGGGATCGCGGATGTCTATATGGAAGGCACCGACCAGCATCGAGGCTGGTTCCATTCTTCTCTTTTGCAGGCCTGCGGGACGGTCGGTCGCGCGCCCTATCGGAACGTCGTGACCCATGGCATGACGCTCGATGAAAAGGGCCTGAAGATGTCCAAGTCCATCGGCAACACCATCGTGCCCGAGGAGATCGTCAAGCAATACGGCGCGGATATCTTGCGGCTATGGGTGGCGCAGACCGATTACACTTCGGACCAGCGGATCGGGCCCGAGATCCTGAAGGGGGTGGCCGACAGTTATCGCCGATTGCGAAACACCATGCGGTTCATGCTGGGCAATCTGGCGGGGTTCACCGAAGCGGACCGTGTCGCACCGGCGGATATGCCAGAGCTTGAACGCTGGGTGCTGCACCGGTTGGCGGAACTCGACCATCAGGTACGCACGGGCTATGCCGCGTTCGACTTCCAGGGCGTGTTCCAGGCGATCTTCAACTTTGCGACGCTGGATCTGTCGTCGTTCTATTTCGATATCCGGAAGGATGTTTTGTATTGCGACGGGGACACGCCGGAGCGTCGGGCCGCGCGGACCTTGTTGGATATGCTGTTCCACCGGCTGACCACCTGGATCGCCCCGATCCTGGTCTTCACGGCGGAAGATGTGTGGCTCGACCGGTTCCCGGGGGATGAGAGTTCCGTGCATTTGCAGGACTTCCCGGACACGCCGGCCGATTGGCTGGACGAGCCCCTGGCGGCGAAATGGGCATCGGTCCGCAAGGTGCGCCGGGTTGTGACGGCGGCGCTGGAAATCCAGCGGCAGGACAAGGTGATCGGCGCTTCGCTTGAGGCCGGGCCTGTCGTGCATGTCCGCGATGAAGAGGCGCTTGCTCAGGTCAGATCCTTGCCCTTCGCGGATATCTGCATCACGTCGGGCATTGTGTTGACCGGCGATCCGCTGCCACCAGAGGCCTTTCGGTTGCCCGAGGTCGAAGGCGTCGGCGTGGTTTTCGAGAAGGCCGATGGCGACAAATGCCAGCGGTGCTGGAAGATCCTGCCGGATGTCGGAACCCATGCCCATCCCGGCACCTGCGCGCGCTGCGATGCTGCGCTGACCTGAAATGCCGCGCTCTGCGCATTCCTTTCTCTCGTCGGCGGCCCCTGGCCTTCTCCTCGGGCCGCCTTTTGCACGGGTGTGGATGCAATTGGCAGCGGCTTTGCGAATTGCGGCGGAGGGGTTTGAGTATTTTTGCCAAGATGAAAGCGCAATGGGCGTGACTGGACAGGCCGGTTAGAGTGCTTCGCGGTAAAGGATCTGCTGTATCAACCCGGCAAATACCAGATAGCAGGATGTCGCGACCAGTCCCCAGATCGCCCAGCTTTGCGGGTCGAAATCGACCCAGGCGGCCCAGCCCGCAAAGATGGTCCAGGCCAGGATGACCGGCATGCTGAGGGCGCGCCACCGTGGTGTTCGCACCGGGTGAATGAATTTGACCGGCAGGAACATGGCGATGGCAAGGGCCACCACGATGGCCAGGCTAACCCAGAAATTCGGTTCGATCGAAAACAGCACGATCACCACCATGTTCCAGCAGGCCGGGAAGCCAGAAAAGGAATTATCCTTCGTTTTCATCCGCGTGTCCGAGAAGTAAAGCGCGCTTGAGAAGGTGATCACGATGATTGCGGTCCAGCCAGTCCAACCGGGCAAAAGCCCGGATGCGAACAGTGCGAAGGCGGGGATGAAGACATAGGTCAGGTAGTCGATGATCAGGTCCAGAAGCGCCCCATCGATCTGCGGCGCATTGGTCTTGACGTCGAAACGCCGCGCCATGGGCCCGTCAACGCCGTCGACGGCGAAGGCGACCACCAGCCAGAGAAACATCATGCTCCATTTCGCTTCCGCCGCAGCCAGAAGGGCGAGCATGGCGAAAACCGCGCCCGTCGCGGTAAAGAGGTGCACGCCCATGGCCTGGAGTTTGGGTGTCATGGAACCGTCATGACGCAATCCGCCTTGGGGGGCAAATCGATCCTTGCGGTGCGTGCTCCGGAGACCGAGAAACGTGGTATGGAAAGCATTTCGATCAGCAGCCCGGTGGGGCCTCTGACGCTGACCGTCAAGGATGGCGCGCTGTTGCGGCTGGAATGGCGCGAAGGGCCCATGGGGCAGCCGACCGGCGTTCTGGCCGAGGCGGTCGATCAGCTTCGGGCCTATTTCGACGGTACCTTGCGCGACTTCAGCATTCCGATCGCGCCGCAAAGATCCGAAACCCAGCAACGCTTCGCCGATGCCTTGCGGGCGATCCCTTACGGCGAAACGCGGACCTATGGGGATCTGGCCAGTGATTTGGGGATGCCGGCGCAGGCGATCGGGCAGTGCTGCGGCGCGAACCCGGTGCCCATTCTGATCCCCTGCCATCGCGTGCTTGCCGCAAACGGGCTTGGCGGGTTCTCGGGCGGGGGCGGGATCGAGGCAAAGGTCGCGCTTCTTAAGCACGAAGGGGCGGCGTCACTTCTGATCTGATGGTTTGGCCCGGGGGTGCGCCTGATCATAGACCTCGATCAGGCGGGCGGCGTCGACCTCGGTATAGGCCTGGGTCGTCGACAGCGACGCATGGCCGAGAAGTTCCTGGATCGCGCGCAAATCGCCGCCCGCGGACAGAAGATGCGTGGCAAAGGAATGGCGCAGCGCATGGGGTGTGGCCGTCGACGGCAACCCAAGCGCCTGGCGTGCCCGCGCCATCGCCTTTTGCACAATGCGCGGGTTTAGCGGCCCGCCACGCACCCCGCGAAAGAGTGGCGCGTCGGGATCCAGTTCCATGGGGCAAAGTCGCACATAGGCCGACACCGCGTCGCGCGTGGCCGGGATCACCGGGACCAACCGCTCTTTCCCGCCTTTGCCGCGAATCCTGAGAACCTCGGGCAATGGATGCGCCGCGCCGGTCAGTCCAAGCGCCTCGGATATCCTGAGCCCACAGCCGTAGAGAAGCGACAATACGGCCAGATCGCGGGCGCCGACCCAGGCCTCGTCGGTTTCGGTCACTGCGCCCAGCATGTCGCGGGCCGCTTCGGGCGCCACGGGGCGGGGTAGTTTCTTTTTATAGGCAGGCCCTTTGACCGCGAGAACTACACTGGGATCAAAGCCTTCCCGGTCGCCGAGCCAGCGATAAAAGGACTTCACAGCCGAGAGCGCCCGGGCAAGCGACCGCGCGCCCACACCCTGACCCCGCAGCGCCGCCATCCAGGCACGCATGTCGGACGTGCCGACCGCGCGCAGGCCCGCAAAGCCCTGCTGGTTCCCAAGATGCCCTTGCAGGAACCCCAGAAAGCCCGCGACGTCCTTGCCATAGGCCGCAACCGTATTGGCCGCGCGCCCTTCGACGCCCGATAGGTGGGCCTGCCAATCTGAAAGCGCCCCGGTCAGCGCCGGGGCGAGAAATTGCGCCTTGGGCGCGTCGGTCAAACCCGCCCCGTCACGCCAACCAGCGGCGCATTGCGCGTTCGAAGACGCCGCCGAAGAAGGCGAGAAGATCGCCGCCCTGGGCCGGTGCGAAGTGGTGCGGATCCTCTGAGCCAAGAACCAGAAGCGCGCCTTGCTTGCCAAGGCCCAGATCCACCTTCAGGCAGGCCTCGGACCGGATCCATTCGCCGCCATCGCCGAAAAGGCGGCTGTCATCGCCCATAACTTGGCGCAACGTGACCTGCCGGATCGGCACGTTCCGCCCGCGTGTCAGGTAATCGTCGATGAAGCCCGGCGCGGCCAGTTTGACCACGTCGCGCACTTTTTGCAGCGCCTGGAATTCGCCCGGTTCCCCGGTCTCAAGCACCAGCTTGGCGCAGTCGACGCGCAGGATATCGGCCACTTCACCGTCGAGATCGTTCAGAAAGGTCTCGAACTCAGCAGGTTCAAGCATCCGAAGGATCGCGCGGTGGACCTGATTGGTCCCGGCAAGGTTTTCATAGGCTGCGGCGATCACACTGCGATGGGTGTCCTCAAGGCGGTCCAGCCGCGCCTCAAGCCGTTCCATCGCCACGCCGCGCAGATCGACGACATTGCCGCCCTGCGCCTGGCCATTGGCAGAGATCAGTGCCCGCATCACGTCCGGATCCTCAAGGATCAGGTCGGGATGCGACAGGATCAGATCCCGGAGGTCATCGACCGGGTTCTTCATCGTTGCGTTCATTGGTTCCGTTCCCCCAAATCACGAGGACAGGGCATCACAGAATGCTCTGCTTCGTGTCTTCCCAATCGGCCAGAAACGCAGCCAAACCTTTATCTGTCAGCACATGATCCGCCATTTTCTTGATGACACCCGGAGGTGCCGTCGCCACATCAGCACCAATCTTGGCAGCTTCGCTCATGTGGTTGACCGTGCGGATCGACGCGGCCAAAATCTCGGTCTCGAATGCA
Source organism: Paracoccaceae bacterium (assembly GCA_965267475.1). Lineage (GTDB taxonomy): Bacteria > Pseudomonadota > Alphaproteobacteria > Rhodobacterales > Rhodobacteraceae > JBCBKU01. Next base: position 3,667,082 of record OZ254079.1, on the reverse strand, counting down.
TAATTGTCGTAGATCTCGCGGATGTCGGCGATCAGTTCCATACCATCCAGGTTGAGATCATCGACCCGTCCGATAAACGGTGAAATGAATGTTGCTCCGGCCTTTGCGGCCAAAAGCGCCTGATTTGCCGAGAAACAGAGGGTCACGTTGACCATCCGCCCTTCGCCCGACAGGATCTTGCAGGCTTTCAGACCATCCCAGGTCAGCGGGACCTTGATGGTGATGTTGTCAGCGATCTTCGCAAGCTCGCGCCCTTCGGCAACCATGCCTTCGGCGTCAAGCGCGACCGTCTCGGCTGAGACCGGCCCATCGACCAGATCGCAGATTTCCTTGGTGACTTCCTTGATGTCGCGGCCGGACTTCTTGATCAGGGACGGGTTCGTCGTGACCCCATCAACCATGCCAAGCTCATTCAATTCCGCAATGGCCGCCACATCGGCGGTGTCCACAAAAAACTTCATTCTTTCTTCCCCAGGTGTCCCGGATCGGGCCTGTGGATTACTTAACGGAAGGCCGGGCGCGCCGGAACCCGTTGCATGACGTCAGAGGTCCAGTTTTTCGATGAAGGCGCGCTGATTGCGGTAATTACGACACAGCCCTTGGACCGGACGCTTGACTATAAGGCGCCCGAAGGCGGCTGTCTGACTGGGGCTTTTGTTGAGGTTCCGCTTGGGCCCCGCAAGGTCCTGGGGGTGGTCTGGGGTCCGGGCGAAGGCGGGTATGATCTGGCCAAGGTCCGGTCGGTGATCCGGGTTCTGGACGCTCCACCCATGCGGGATGAGATGCGGTCGTTCCTGACCCGCGCGGCGGCCTATACGCTGACACCTTTGTCGTCGATGTTGCGCCTGGCCACGCGGTCGCCGGGGCTGGGCGATCCGCCCTCGATGCGCAAGATCTATCGGCCGGGCCCGGGTCAGCCCGATCGCATGACACCGGCCCGCCGCAAGGTGATCGAGACCTTGGAAGACTATGGCGGGCTGGCCTTCACCCTTGGGGAACTGGCCGATGCGGCGGGCGTCTCGCCCTCGGTCGTGAAGGGGCTTTTGCCCTTCGATGCGGTTCGGGAAGAGGAAAGCCCGCGCGATTTGCCCTATCCGCGCCTGGATCCGGGCCAGGCACAGGTGGCCCTGACCGGCGAACAACGCGCCGCCGCCGATCATCTGACGGCGGCACTGCGCAGTGGCGACTATGGGACGTCACTGCTGCGGGGTGTCACGGGTTCGGGCAAGACCGAGGTCTATATGGAGGCTGTCGCCACCTGTCTGGAGGCGGGGCGGCAAGCGCTGGTTCTGTTGCCCGAGATTGCCCTGACGGCGGAATTTCTGGCCCGTGTCGAAGACCGGTTCGGCGCGCGCCCGGCCGAATGGCACTCGGGTGTGACCATGACCGAGCGGCGACGGGCCTGGCGCATGGTGGGCGAGGGCTCGGCGCAACTGGTCGTCGGAGCGCGATCCGCCCTGTTTCTACCCTTCCGCGAACTGGGTCTGATCGTCGTGGATGAGGAACATGACACGTCCTACAAGCAGGAAGACGGCGTGCACTACCATGCGCGGGACATGGCGGTGTTGCGGGCCTCGATCACCGGGGCGCATGTGGTTCTGGCCTCGGCCACGCCGTCGCTTGAAAGCTGGGCCAATGCCGAAGCCGGCAAGTACACACGGCTGGATCTGACGACGCGGTTCGGCGAAGCGGTCATGCCCAGGATGGCCGCCATCGACATGCGCGCCGAAAGCCTGCCCTCCGGGCGATGGGTGTCCGAGGCACTGGCAGGCGAGGTTCGGGCGCGGATCGACCGGGGTGAGCAGTCACTTTTGTTCCTGAACCGCCGGGGCTATGCGCCTGTGACGCTCTGCCGCGCCTGCGGGCATCAGATCGGGTGCGATCATTGCGATGCGCGGCTGGTCGAGCATCGGTTCCAGAAGCGTCTGATCTGCCATCAATGCGGGGAAACGAAACCGATCCCCAAAGCCTGCCCGAACTGCGAGGCCGAGGACCGGCTCGCCCCGGTCGGCCCTGGGGTTGAACGGCTGGGCGAAGAGGTGGCGGTGTTGTTCCCCGAAGCGCGGGTGAAAGTGCTGTCGTCGGACCTGTTTGTCTCGACCCGGGCCTTGAAGTCCGAGATCGAGGCGATCGCCGCGGGCGAGGCCGATGTCATCATCGGCACACAGATCGTTGCGAAGGGTCACAACTTCCCGCTTTTGACGCTGGTGGGAGTGATCGATGCCGATCTGTCCCTGCACGGGTCGGACCTGCGCGCGGCGGAGCGGACGTTTCAACTGGTCCGTCAGGTTGCTGGGCGGGCCGGGCGCGCGGACAAGCCCGGGGTTGCGATGTTGCAGACCTATCAGCCCGAGCATCCGGTGATCCGGGCGATCCTTTCGGGCGAGGAAGAAGCGTTCTGGCGGGCGGAGGCCGCCGAGCGGAAGGCGGCAGGTGTGCCGCCCTTCGGCAGGATGGCGGGGATTGTCTTATCCTCGCCCGATCTGGCCGAGATCCATGATTTGGGTCAGGCGATGGCGCGGGCCGATGGGCCAATCCGCGCTGTGGGCGCCGAGGTCTTCGGGCCCGCCACCGCGCCGATCGCGCGGATCCGCGGACGCCACCGGATCCGACTTCTTGTGAAGGCCGGGAAGTCCGCGCCCGTGCAGCAGGCGATCCGGACCTGGCTGGCGCAGTTCCGATATGGCTCGAACGTGCGCCTGACCGTCGATATCGACCCACAGAGCTTTTTCTGAAGGGGGCGCCTGTCAAAATGAGCGCTTGCGGCGCACGCCTTCTGGCACTTCGTGCGATTTGGCGCGCCGGCTTTGGCAGGCGCCCTTGGGGCGGGTGTCACGCTGCTGAGGGTTTTGCCAAGATGAAGGCGGTCAGGGTTTTTTGAGCTCAAACGTCAGCCCGGCTGCGAAAATGGCGTCAACGGCGACCCCGTCGGAGGGGATGATCTGGGCAAAGCCGTTGCCATATCGGGCCTGGACGCCAAGAAGGGGTACGAAATCCCCCACGTGCACGCCAAAGCGGCGGCCATCGCCGGGATACCAGGCGATGCCGGTCAGTAGATTGACCTGCCCTTGGTCGAAGCGCCAGACCGGCCAGCCCACGGTGCCTGCCACCGAGATATCGGCATAGCTGTTGTAGAATGCGCCGAGCGAGTATTCGTTGCCCCGGTCCCAGGTGAAAAAGGCGCCCGGGTTGAACTCCTGAAAGTCGCTGGTGGCCCCGAAATGTTCGGAGCCCAGAAGAAATGAGATCCGGTCGGGACCGGCATGGACCGGCACCGCCAGCAAAATAAGAGAAAGGATGATACGTATCATGGGTGTGCCCATAGCGGTCTTGGCCCTGTTCAACCAGCCGTTGCGCAGAATTGCACAAGGTCTCGGCTGGATTTCGCGCTTTTCTCTCCCGTGGCGCAGGCGTAAGCCCGGACCATGACCTCCGTTTCGCTGGAAGACGCCCGGGCCTTGCCCGTGTGGCGACGGCCCATCGCCTTTCTGGTGCTGGTGGCCATCGCCATGCCGATGTCTTTCGCGACCTGGTCCGCGCTTCTGAACAACTTCGTCATCGAGGCGGCCGGCTTTACGGGCGTCGAAATCGGCTGGCTGCATACGGTGCGGGAGATTCCCGGGTTCTTCGCCGTCGGGGTCATTGCGGTCATCCTTTTCATGCGCGAGCAGGTTCTGGCGATCGTGTCCCTGATCACGTTGGGCATCGCGACCGCGATCACGGCATATTTCCCGTCGCTCGCCGGGCTGCTGACCGTGACCATGATCGCGTCCTTCGGGTTTCACTATTTCGAAACGGTTAACCAATCCCTTCAACTGCAATGGCTGTCGAAGGCCGAGGCCCCGAAAGTGCTCGGCTGGCTTGTCGCTGTCGGATCCGGCGCCTCGTTGGTGGCCTATGCGCTTCTGGTCCTGACCTGGAAGGCTTTCGATCTAAGCTATGCCTTCGTCTATATGACCGGGGGCGGGGTGTCGGTGCTTGTGGCGGTCTATCTCTGGGTGGCGTTCCCGCAATTCCAGTCATCGACCCCGCAAAGCAAACGGCTGATCCTGCGGCGGCGCTATTGGCTGTACTATGCGCTTCAGTTCATGTCCGGCGCGCGGCGCCAGATTTTCGTGGTCTTCGCGGCCTTCATGATGGTCGAACGCTTCGGCTTCGAAGTGCATGAGGTCACGGCGCTGTTCCTGTTCAACTTCGTGGCCAACATGATCTTCGCGCCGCTGATGGGGCGGGCGGTGGCGCATTTCGGGGAACGCAATGCATTGGCCTTTGAATATATCGGCCTGATCTGCGTGTTTCTGGCCTATGGCGGGATCTATTGGCTGGGCTGGGGCGTCGTGCTGGCGGCGGTACTCTATATTCTCGACCATTTGTTCTTCGCGCTCGCCTTCGCCATGAAGACCTATTTCCAGAAGATCGCCGATCCGGCGGATATTGCGCCGACGGCGGCGGTGGCCTTCACCATCAACCATATCGCGGCGGTCTTCCTGCCCGCAGCGCTTGGATATCTTTGGGTGGCCTCGCCCGGCGGCGTCTTTGCGCTTGCGGCAGCCATGGCGGCGACGTCGCTGATCCTGGCCCTGATGATCCCGCGCCATCCCGCACCGGGGAACGAGACGATCTTTGCGCGCGGGCTGGCCGCCCCGGCAGAGTAGCCGAAGGGCGGGCAAGCCCCTATATCAGGGACAACCCTCAACATAGGAGAAGCGCGTGTTTTCCTTCCTGTCCAAATCGACCGACATGATCACTGCCGATGACGCCTTGCCCGGACGCGATGCCGCGATCCCGACCGCCGAGACGCATTTCGTCAATGGCGAACCGCTGAAAGCACCCGTGCCCGAAGGCATGCAAGAAGCGATGTTCGGCATGGGCTGCTTCTGGGGCGTCGAGCGGATGTTCTGGAAGGTCCCCGGCGTCTATCTGACCATGGTGGGCTATGCGGGCGGGCATACGCCCAATGCCACCTATGAAGAGGTTTGTTCGGGCAGGACCGGCCATAACGAGGTCGTTCGCGTGATCTTCGATCCGAACCAGGTGACCTATGACGATCTGCTGAAGATCTTCTGGGAAGGGCATGATCCAACCCAGGGGATGCGGCAAGGCAATGACCGGGGCACGCAGTACCGGTCCGGGATCTATACCTACTCAGCCGCCCAGACGGCGGTGGCAGAGCAGACCAAGGCCGAATTTCAGACGCGTCTGAACGGTGCCGGTTATGGGATGATCACCACCGAAATCCTGGACGCCCCCGAATTCTACTTCGCCGAAGACTATCACCAGCAGTATCTGGCGAAGAACCCGAACGGGTATTGCGGGCTGGGCGGCACCGGCGTGACCTGTCCGATCGGCACCGCCGCCTGACGGCATGGGGCGCCGGATCCACATCACCGGCGCCTCGGGCTGCGGGGTGTCCACGCTGGGGCGGCGTCTTGCGGATCGGCTCGCCAGTCAGGCCTTCGACACGGACGATTTTTTCTGGATCCCCAGCGATCCGCCGTTTCAGGACAAGCGCCCGGTCGAAGACCGTGTTCAATTGATGAAAGACCTGTTCCTTGCCAGATCCGACTGGATCTTGTCGGGATCGCTGATGGCCTGGGGCGAACCGGTCATGCGCCGGGTGACCCATGTCATCTTCCTGTCGATGCCGGGCGCCCCCCGTCTGGCGCGGCTTCGCGCCCGGGAACGGAAACGCTATGGGCCGCGGATTGCCCAGGGTGGTGATCGCGCGCAGGCCTTCAAAGGCTTTCTCGATTGGGCCGCGGGCTATGATGACCCCGCCTTTGCGGGCCGGAGCCGCGTGCGGCACGAGGCATGGCTGGCGGATCTATCGCTACCGGTGATCCGGCTCGATGCCACGCAAAGCCCGGAAAACCTGGTGCAGGCTGTGGTCGACGCACTGGATCACCAATCAGAGGAGCGGACGGGGTGACCAGTTCACAGGCGCAGATGATCTCGGGCGATTGGTATTGCTGTCTTGACCCTGCGTTCGAGGATTTGCGCCAGACCGCCAGGCGCGCGGTGCAGCAGCATGTCACGATGCATCCGGACGACCGGGGCGCCTGCGGGCCATTGCTGTCCGACCTGCTGACGCTTGGGCCGGACTGTATGATCGAGGCGCCATTTCACTGCTCCTACGGGATCAACACGACGCTGGGCGCCTCGGTCTATTTGAACGCCGGTTGTGTCATCCTCGACAGCGGAACGGTCAACATCGGCGATCACTCGATGCTCGGGCCCGGTGTCCACATTTATTGCGCCGATCACCATCGGGATGTGGAAAAGCGCCGTGCCGGGATTGAACGGGCTTTGCCTGTGACGATTGGGCGGGATGTCTGGATCGGCGGCGGGGCGATCTTGTTGCCGGGCGTCACGATTGGCGACGGCGCAATAATCGCCGCCGGGGCGGTTGTGCGCCGTGATGTGGCCGCCGGTGATCGGGTTGCGGGGGTCCCGGCCCGACCGCTATAGCCGCCCGATGACGACCTTTACCGCATTGACCACCTTGGACGACCGCGCCCGCGCCGAAGCCATGGGCGAGGCCGCCGAACGTCTGACACCGGAACCGACGGGTGTCGGCGTGTTCGAAGTCGAGGACGGGTCGGGCACCTGGGAGGTCGGTCTTTACTTCACTGATCCCCCGGATCAGGCCGCTCTGGCCCTGCTGGCCGCGAGTTTTGGTGCCCGGGATTTTGTGGTTTCGGACGTTCCCGATACGGACTGGGTGGCCCATGTCCAGCGCGCGCTTGCTCCGGTCAGGGCCGGTCGCTTCTTCCTTCATGGCAGCCACGATGCCGATCAGGTGCCCGAAGGCGTGGTCCCGCTTCTTATCGAAGCGGCCATGGCGTTCGGGACCGGCCACCACGGCACAACGCTTGGCTGCCTTCGGGCTTTGGACCGGATCGCGTCCGAAGGGTTTGTGCCCGGAACGGTGGCCGATATCGGCTGCGGCACGGCGGTTCTGGCGATGGCTGCGGCCAAGATCTGGGACGCCGAGGTCATAGCAAGCGACATCGACCCGGTTGCCGTGGATGTGGCCCGCGCAAATCTGAAGGCGAACGGCATGGCCGGTCGGGTCACAACGGTCGAGGCGGTGGGAACGGACCATCCCGATCTTCAGGGCAAGGCACCCTATGACCTGATCTTTGCCAATATCCTTATGGGCCCGCTTGTCGCCCTTGCCCCGGATCTCCGGACGATCCTGGCGCCGGGCGGGCGGCTGATCCTGTCTGGCATTCTGAACGAACAAGCCGATTCTGTGGCAGCGGCCTATGCCGCCCAAGGCATCAATCTTCGCGCCTCCGAGGTCATTGTTGACTGGACGACACTCGAATTAACGCTCTGACATCCAAAAATGCAGGAAACACCATGTTTCCGCCATTTTTGCCCCACCTTCGCCGCATTTCGTCTTACAGATGCCTTAGTCGGTGGGGGCCGACGCGAGTGGAGAACTGCCATGGCTGATTACTATCAGCAAGAATTCGACCAACGGCTGAAGCGGATTGACCGCAAGAACCGTCGTTTGGCGCGTGGCTACGTTGCGTCGGTCAACGCGGATGGGCTGATCGTCGCCCGTCCACGCGCCCGGGTCTCGGTGCCCTGGCGGGGATTGCTGTTCATTCTGGTTGTGCTTCTGGGTCTCAAAGCGGCGATGTTCACCGCCATGGGTCCTGCGGATTACACCGGGACGGTGGAACGCCTTCGGGCCGGCACCGTGGTTGAACAGGTCGGTGCCTATATCATGGCCGCAGATCCTGCGACCGTGTGGATCGCCGAACAATTCCAGAAAGTTGATCTGTAACGAGTGACGCGACGGCCCGTTTTGGGCCCGCAAGTACAACAGAAAAGGCCGCGGGTGTTTGCCGCGGCCTTTTCAGTTTCGACTGTCTCTGCAGTGCGCTTAGCGACGTTCGCCCAGCATTTCCACGTCGGCGCGGCTCAGGCCGATATCGTCCAGTTCACGATCCGTAAGCCCGTTCAGCGCGTTGCGGGTCATGCGGCGGTCATTCCAAGTGGCGAAATCGCCGAAAACTGCCATTACCGTATTCGAAATCCGGCCCCAAACAGAGCGTCCAGCGACGCCGGCGCGGGGCATGTCATATGTTGCCATATCGTGTCGTCCTTCCTTGTTTGGGCCGTTTTCGGCTTGATCAATTATTGGGCAGTTAGACTTCTGAAATCGTTCGGACAACTGCGATTTTTTCATGCCTGATATGCGGAAAATGCATATGTCGTTTTTGTCGGTAAACGTATGGTTTACTTAGGGAAAAACGGGTTTCTTCGGGCCTGTTTTCGACATCTATTTGCCGGAAAACGACACCTTCCAAGCGGGGCCTCGGACCAAAGTTCAAATGCGACATTTGGTGAATTTCTTGGCAGCGGGTTCACGGGCGTGATAGTCCTGCAACAAAGATAAGAACGAGCAGGGAATGGGTATGCGGATCCTAGGGATTGATCCGGGGTTGCGGGCGCTAGGCTGGGGCGTGATCGACGTCTCGGGGTCGCGTTTGACCCATGTGGCCAATGGGGTCTGCCGGTCGGGCACAGGGGATCTGGCCGATCGTCTGCTGCGGCTGCACCAGCAACTGTCCGAGGTCTTTTCCGCCCACACACCCCATTGCGCGGCGATTGAAGCAACCTTCGTGTCCAAGGATGCCAAGGCGACGTTGAAGCTGGGCCATGCAAGGGGCGTTGCCATGCTCGTCCCAGCGGCGGCAGGGCTGGAGATCGCGGAATATGCACCAAATGCCGTCAAGAAGGCCGTCACCGGGGTGGGTCACGCCGACAAGACCCAGATCCAGCATATGGTGTCGCTGCAATTGCCCGGGGTGAAGCTTGCGAACGCGGATGCGGCGGATGCCCTGGCAATCGCGATCTGTCACGCGCATCACGCCGGAACCCGACGCGCCATGGCTCTGGCGGCGGTGTCGCAATGATCGGCAAGTTATCAGGCCGGATCGACCACCGGGGCGTGGACCATGTGATCCTGGATGTGGGCGGGGTGGGCTATGTCGTCCATGTCTCGGACCGGACGCTGGGCGCTCTGCCACCGGTGGGTGAGGCCGCGTCGCTGTTCACCGACCTGCTGGTCCGCGAAGACCTGCTTCAGCTGTTCGGGTTCCTGACCGCGGCAGAGAAGGAATGGCACCGGCTTCTGACCTCGGTTCAGGGGATCGGCGCCAAAGGGTCGATGGCGATCCTTGGGACGCTTGGCCCCGAAGGCGTCGGGCGCGCCATCGCCATGGGCGATGCAGCGGCGGTGAAGGCCGCGCCGGGCGTGGGACCGAAGATCGCCCAAAGGGTGGTCAATGAACTGAAAGAGAAAGCGCCCGCCGTGATGATGGGCGGGGCTGGGTCCGTCCCTGCGGCCAGGGCGCCGGCCATGGCGCTGGTGGAACCTGCGGGCGGAAGGGCGCAGGCCGATGCAATTTCGGCCCTGACGAACCTGGGCTATGCGCCTGCCGATGCGGCCCGCGCCGTGGCCGAGGCGGAAGGCGAGGCGCCCGATGCGCCTTCGGCCGATCTGATCCGCTTGGCACTGAAGCGTCTTGCACCCAAAGGGTAGGCGACATTCCCAAGTTGGGGCCGTTATGGTAAGATGGACCCATCTATTTTCAGGAGTGTTTTATGGCCGAATTTGATTTCAAGCCGCTTGATCAGATCCCCGACATCAGTGTCGACGACAAGATGTATCGCCAGATCGGCGATGCGCTGGAAGAGGCGATGCGGGCCGCCGCGCGGGTCAGCTATCGGGCGGCGAACCCGCTGCACGAAACGACCGAGACCCGCCTGCACGGGGCCTCTGCCGCGGCTCTGGGCGGCATGAACAGCCTGATGGCCGCGGCCATGGCGCAATGCACCATCGATCCTCCGCCCGCCGCCATCTCGGGCATCACCAATGCGTCGGGCGACATCGTGTTGCGCTGCAATCATCCCACGCCGCATGAATGGGACCGGAACGGCACGCGGACGAAATAGGGATGATGTCCCGGATTATTCTGGTCGCAGCCGCCGCGATCATCGGCGTGCTTGCACGCTATCTGATCGCGCCGGTCTATGCGGCCCTGGCGGTGATCGCGATCCTTGCCTTGGCTTGGGGTCTGGTGGCGCTGGCCAAATCTTGGGTGCGGTCCCGTCCGGTCGTGGCGACCTGGCTGTTTCTGGCGAGCTACGGAGTGGTGTTCGGCGTCGTCGCGGGGACGGCGGGCCTGGCGACTTGGCTGGCCATATCCGTGCCCGGCTGGTTGCCGAATGTCCCGGAAGGCGAATTGAAGACCGTCAGCGGCGTGGTGATCGGTGCGCTGAACGCGCTGATCGCGGCGGCCTGGCTGGACAATGCCAAGGACGAGGACGGAAGCCTTTGGCCGCAAGCCCGGCACAAATCGGCGTTGTCTGACGCGTTTGCAGGGGCGGACAAGCTCAAAACGCCCATGGGCGGGGCACGCTCGCCCGAAATGGAAAGACTGTACTTTGCCGTCTACGGCGACACCGCCGATAGTGGGCAAGTCAAAGGCTGGGGATTTACGGCGCGCTTAGCGCGGGCGCGGATCGTGAAAACGCTCGATTGATCCCAGATTTGGGCTGGGACAATCTTTGCACCTCAGTATATGGTTGCGCCGATGACCGAACCCGAACCCCTTCTGCGCCCCGATGCCCAGGCGGAAGACGCCGACCGGTCGCTTCGCCCGCAGACACTTGATGACTTCGTGGGCCAGGCCGAGGCGCGGGCCAATCTTCGCGTTTTCATCGAAAGCGCCCGTCAACGCGGCGCCGCAATGGACCACACGCTGTTCCACGGACCCCCGGGGCTTGGCAAAACGACGCTCGCCCAGATCGTCTCGCGCGAGTTGGGGGTGAATTTCCGCATGACTTCGGGCCCCGTGCTCGCCAAGGCTGGGGATCTGGCGGCCATCCTGACGAACCTGGAAGCCCGCGATGTTCTGTTCATCGACGAAATCCACCGCCTGAACCCCGCGGTGGAAGAGGTGCTGTATCCGGCGCTCGAAGACTTTGAGCTTGATCTGGTAATCGGCGAAGGGCCTGCCGCCCGAACGGTCCGGATCGAGTTGCAGCCCTTTACGCTGGTTGGTGCCACAACGCGGCTTGGCCTTCTGACCACGCCCCTGCGCGACCGGTTCGGAATCCCGACGCGGTTGCAGTTCTATACCGTCGATGAACTCCACCAGATCGTGACCCGCGCCGCCGGGTTGCTGAACGTGACCGTCGAAAAGGACGGCGCCCGCGAAATTGCCCGCCGCGCCCGTGGCACGCCCCGCATCGCCGGGCGGCTTCTGCGCCGGGTCGTGGACTTCGCGCTGGTGGAAGGCGACGGACGGCTGACACGCGATCTGGCCGACCGGGCGCTGACCCGGTTGGGCGTGGACGGTCTGGGGCTCGACGGGGCCGACCGGCGGTATCTGGAACTGATCGCCGAGAACTATGGCGGCGGCCCAGTGGGGGTCGAGACGATTTCCGCCGCCCTGGCCGAGGCACGCGATGCCATCGAAGAGGTGATCGAGCCCTACCTGCTGCAACAGGGCCTGATCCAGCGCACGCCGCGGGGTCGCGCGCTCGCGCAGAAGGCCTGGGATCATCTCGGACTGCCCGCGCCCAAAGGGCAGGGCGGGCTCTTCGAATGACCCCCGAAGACATCGAGGCGCTTTTCACCCGCGAAGACGGGTCATTCGTCTTCGCCCGGTGGGGGCGACCCATCGCACCAGTTGTCTTCGGCGTGGATGACGTGACGCTTCCGATCATCAAGGGCGCCATCGAAGCGGTGGTGACGCTGGCCGATCACCAAATGGCTGAAACTGACCCGGAGCTTGGCGTCAATCTGATGGTCTTCTTCTTCCGCGACTGGTCGGAACTGCCCGAGGTGCCGGATCTCGACCGGTTGATCCCCGATCTCGGGGCCTTGGTGCGGAAGCTGATGGTGGCCGAGGCCAACCAGTATAGAATCTTCCGTTTTGACGAGGCTGGCGGCATCAAGGCCGCTTTCGTCTTTCTCAGGATGGATGACCACCTGTCGGCTGTGCCTGCCGAGACGCTGGCGCTCAGCCAGGCCGTGCAGACCATCCTGCTTTGGTGGACCGGGCCTTCACCGGTCAGTCACCCTTGGCGGTGGCGGGTGAGACGACAGTGCTTCGCCCGGATATTGCGGCGGTGATCCGCGCGGCCTATGACCCGGTCTTGCCGGTCGCCGCCGGGGACCCATCCCATGCACTCAGGCTGGTCGCACGTATTGGGGACGCCCATGTTCAGTGATCTATTCGGGCCCATGGCGCCCGAGACCTCGACCTATCAGGCCTTCAAGCTTTGGATCGACGGCTATGTGCCGTTCGGCCGGAATGAGATCCATGTGATGCTGGGCGCGGCGCTTCTGATTCTGGCGCGTCTGGTCTGGCGCGACTGGCGCCGGGCGGCCTGGATCGCCTTCGGGGTCTCGCTGGTGCTTGGGATCGGGATGGAAATGCTCGACCGCCGCGACGACATCGCGCTTTATGGCGCCTGGCGGGTCTGGGCGAGCGTGGGGGATGTCATTCGAACCATTGGCGTGCCGGCCCTGGCGCTGGTGATCCTGGGCCTTCGCCGCCCGCGACGGAAGGCGGGTGCAGGGTGACCGCGCATCGCTTTGAGTGCCGTGTCTATTATGAAGATACCGATCTGGCGGGGATCGTCTATTACGCCAATTACCTGAAATACATCGAACGGGCGCGAACCGAATATGTCCGGCAATTAGGCATCGACCAGACCCGCCTGAAGGCCGAGGCCGGAATCGTCTTCGCAGTGCGCCGGGTCGAGGCAGATTATCTGATCCCGGCAGTGTTCGACGACGCTCTGGTCGTGGAAACGGCGCCGGTTGCGGTGACGGGCGCGCGGATCGTTCTGGATCAGGTCGTGATGCGGGTCGATCAGGCGTTGTTCCGTGCCCGCGTGACCCTCGCGGCGCTGTCTGACACTGGCAGGCCCGCGCGGATGCCGGACAAGATCCGGGCGGCGTTCGGGTAATCGCCCGCGCGGTCCGGTTCGACCCCGGCGCACGGTCGCGCCACCTGGCCTTAACCGAAATCGCCGACAACCCTGCCCGCATCGATGCACCGCGGCCCCATGATCCCAAAGCGGGGCCGACACCCGACCTGACGCGCCTTCCATCGGGCGTGGCAGGTCTGATCCGGTCGACCGGATTGCCATTACCGTTCTGATTATCCCAGTCTTTCAAGACAGCCGTACCCCGCCACCCCACCAAGGTGCGTTTCGGGGCCCAAAGCTGTGTCGATCGCCGATAAGGGGCGAGCCTCAGGGCCCCGCCCCCATTACTTGCGACAGCTCTTTCAGCAACGTCTCACGCGTGACCACACCGACAGGCTTGCCCTCATCTGTGACCGTCACCTTGTCGGCGCCCGTTGCAAAAAGAGGGATCACATCGCGGATGCTGGCCTCGATATCCGCCTCCGGCCCTTCCACGGTGGTCGCCGGCGCCATCAGGTCGCGGGCGCACAGAACACCCAGCGGGTTCATATGGGCCACGAAATCGGCGACATATTGGGTCGAGGGGTTCGAGAAGATCTCGCGCGGGCTGCCGCATTGCACGATCCGACCGCCCTCCATGATGGCGATCCGGTCGCCGATCTTGAAGGCTTCGTCCAGATCATGGCTGACAAAGATGATCGTGCGGCCCAGTTTGGCCTGAAGGTTCAGAAGCTCGTCTTGCAGACGCGTCCGGATCAGCGGATCAAGGGCCGAGAACGGCTCATCCATCAGCAGGATCGGCGCCTTGGTGGCAAAGGCCCGCGCCAGTCCGACCCGTTGCTGCATCCCGCCCGACAACTGGCCGACCTTGTGATCGGCCCAATCGCCCAGGCCCACCAGATCAAGCTCTTCCCGGGCACGGTCGTGCCGCTCTTTCCGGCCCATCCCACCGAATTCGAGCCCAAGGCAGACATTGTCGGCCACGGTCCTCCAGGGCAGCAGGGCAAATTGCTGAAAGACCATTGCGACGGTGTTCAGGCGCAGCGCGCGCAGGGTGGCTTCGTTGGCGTTGGTGACATCCACCGTTTCGCCTCCGGCGGTGACCCGGACGGCGCCGCGCACGACCGGGTTCAAGCCGTTCACCGCACGAAGAAGCGTGGACTTGCCCGACCCGGACAGACCCATGAGGACAAGAATTTCCCCCTCGGCCACCTCAAGCGAGCAGTTGTGGACGCCCAGCACCTGACCGGTAGCATCGCTGATCTCGGCCCGGTCCTTACCATCATCCATCAAGGGCAGTGCCTTGGTGGGATCCTTCCCGAAGACGATCGAGACATTGTCGAAGGTTACAGCGGTCATTCGCGTTCCACCCGCAGCATGCGATCCAGAAGGATCGCGACAATCACAATGATGAAGCCGCTTTCAAAGCCAAGCGAAGTGTTCACCTGGTTCAGCGCCCGGACCACGGGAACCCCAAGACCGTCGGCGCCCACCAGCGCCGCGATCACGACCATCGACAAGGACAGCATGATGGTCTGGTTCAACCCGGCCATGATCTGCGGGAAGGCATAAGGCAGTTCCACCTTCCACAAGGTCTGGCGTTTCGTGCCACCAAAGGCCTGCGCGGCCTCCAGAAGCGGTTTCGGCGTGTTCGAGACACCCAGATGCGTCAGACGGATCGGGGCGGGCAGAACGAAGATCACGGTGGCGATCAGTCCGGGCACCATGCCGATCCCGAAGAAGACAATGGCCGGGATCAGATAGACGAAGGTCGGCAAGGTCTGCATCAGGTCCAGAATGGGCCGCATGACCCGGTAGAGGCGCGGACGGTGCGCCGCCGCGATCCCGATGGGGACACCGACGCCCATGCAGACCACGCAGGCCGACAGCACCAGCGTCAGGCTTTCGGTCGTTTCCTCCCAGTAATCCTGGTTCAGGATGAACAGGAACCCGGCGATCACGAACACCACCAGCTTCCAGTTTCGTTGCAGAACCCAGGTGAGCCCCGCAAAGACGGCGATGATGATCAGCGGATGGGGCGTTTGCAGAACCCACAGGATCGCATCGATCAGGTTTTCAAGCACGATGGCCAGCCCGTCGAAGAACCACGCCCCCTTGTCTTGCAGCCAGTCGAAGACATCCGCCGCGGCTTTCCCCACCGGGATTTTGTTCTCTGTCAGGAACTCCATTCACACGCCTTTTTGTTCGCGTTCTGTTCTGTTAGGCTCCATGTGCCCCTTGTTGCGAAAGGAACTCCATGATGGCCGCATTCACGTTTTATACGCACCCTCAATCGCGCGGGCGGACGGTGCGCTGGGCCTGCGAGGAACTGGTCGAGGCGACGGGCATCGCCTATGACACCGAAATCGTCGAATACGCTGCGATGAAGGCGCCGGAGTACCTGGCGGTCAATCCGATGGGCAAGGTTCCGGCCATTGTGCATGGGCCTGCCGTGGTGACCGAGGTTGCAGCCTGCCTTGCCTATCTCGGCGACGCCTTTCCGGACGCGCGGCTTGCCCCGCCGCCGGGCAGCCCGCTGCGCGCGCCCTATTACCGGTGGATGTTCTTTCTGGCTGGCCCGTTCGAGCAGGCGACCACCTTCGATGCCTTCGGCGTCAAGATCCCGCCGGAACGGGAACGCTCGGTCGGGTTCGGCACGCTCGGCCATGTTCAGGACGCGTTGGAACAGGCGGTGTCGAACGACGGCTGGATCGCGGGCGATCACTTCACGATGGCTGATCTGCACGTCGCGGCGACGTTGGGATGGGCCACGGCCTTCGACATGGTCGAAAAGCGCCCGGCTTACATGGCCTTCCTGGAACGCTGCGCCACGCGACCGGCTGCGATCCGCGCGGGTGAGATCGACAACGCGCTTATCGGCACTGCATGAGAAGGTGGGACGCCGCTCCATGACCGGTGCGGGCGGCCAAGCGCAAGGCCGGGCCGCCCTTAACCGTCAGCCGTCCAGCGCGCCCTTGACGGCCGCCATGGCGTCGCCGCCATCCTTGGTCGTCACCCCATCAAGCCAGCCGCCAAGCACGTCCTGATTGGCCGCCAGCCAGGCCCGGGCCGCGTCTTCGGGATCTTCGCCGTCGTTCAGGATCGCGCCCATGATCTCGTTTTCCATCGCGAGCGAGAATTCCAGGTTCTTCAGAAGCGCGCCCACGTTCGGGCATTCATCGACGTAACCGGCCGAGGTGTTGGTGAAGACCGTGGCGCCGCCAAGGTTCGGGCCGAACCAGTCGTCGCCGCCTTCCAGATAGGTCAGCTCAAAATTGGCGTTCATCGGGTGCGGTTCCCAGCCCAGGAAGACGACCGGTTCGTCCCGCTTGGTCGCACGGTCGACCTGGGCCAGCATCCCCTGTTCCGAGCTCTCAACGACCTCGAAATCCTTCAGACCGAACGCGTCGGCCTCGATCATGTCCAGGATCAGACGGTTGCCGTCATTGCCGGGCTCGATCCCGAAGATCTTGCCTTCCAAGGCATCCGCGTTGGCGGCAATGTCGGCGAAATTCCCGATCCCCAATTCGGCGGCCGCGGCGTTCACGGCGAGCGTGTACTTGGCGCCTTCCAGGTTGGCGCGGACCGTGTCGACGGTCCCGGCATCGCGGTAGGACGCGATATCGCCTTCCATCGTTGGCATCCAGTTGCCCAGGAAGACGTCGATGTCCTTATTGGCAAGCGACGTATAGGTCACCGGCACCGAAAGAACCTTGATATCGGTCTCATAGCCCAACGCATCCAGAACAATGGTCGTGGCGGCGGTTGTGGCGGTGATGTCGGTCCAGCCCACATCCGAGAATGTGACGGTGTCGCAATCGGCGAAAGCGGGCGCCGCAGCAACCAGCATGGCGCTTGCCAGAAGTTTTGATTTCAAAGTCATTGGATTGGATCCCCCTGTTGGTGGTCGCGCCTGTTCCGGCGGTATGGCGGGCAGCCTATCAGCGCCCGACCGGGGCTCCAAGGCGTCGTCACGACGTTTTGCGGCGGTTCGCGACGCAGAAATCCGGCAATCCTCCGCCGAAGCATCGTTCTCGACGGGAAAACTTTCGCCAATAACGCTGTTTTGTTGGCATTCCCAATTCCGATGCGATAAACTAGCCGGTAATTCAGCCGCCAAAGAATGCGGCCGGGCGGAAAAGAGAGCAGGCAATGGAAACGGAAACCCTCGCGTTAGCGCAGGAGATCGACTTCTCTATGTGGTCGCTCTTCATGCGGGCAACGATTACCGTAAAACTTGTGATGATCATGCTGGTTGTGGCGTCCTTCTGGGCCTGGGCCGTGATCGTACAGAAAGTCATCGACTACAGTCGCGCCAAGCGCGAAGCCGACCAGTTCGACAGCGCATTCTGGTCGGGCGAACCCCTGGATGAGTTGTTCGACAAGATCGGCGCGGATCCCGGCAGTTCCTCGGAACGGGTCTTTGCGTCCGGCATGATCGAATGGCGGCGGTCGCACCGGCAAGACGGCGGGCTGATCCCCGGCGCACAGTCGCGCATCGACCGGTCCATGGACGTGGCCATCGCCAAGGAAGCCGAAGGCCTGCAAAAGGGCTTGTCGCTTCTGGCAACGGTCGGATCGACGGCACCCTTCATCGGACTGTTCGGGACCGTCTGGGGCATCATGCACGCCTTCACCGAGATCGCGAAAGAACAATCGACCAACCTTGCCGTTGTGGCGCCCGGCATTGCCGAAGCGCTTCTGGCGACGGGGCTCGGGCTGCTTGCCGCGATACCTGCGGTGATCTTCTACAACAAGCTGTCCGCCGACAGCGATCGTATCGTCGCGGGGTACGAAGCCTTCGCGGACGAGTTCGCCACTATCCTGTCGCGCCAGTTGGACGCCTGATCCATGGGCGCGCAAATGACGGGGCCAAAAGGCGGCGGGGGCCGCCGCGGTCGGCGCAGCCGTGCCCGCCCAATGGCCGAGATCAATGTCACACCCTTCGTCGATGTGATGCTGGTGCTTCTGATCATTTTCATGGTAGCCGCGCCCTTGCTGACGGTCGGTGTGCCGGTCGAATTGCCGAAGACGGCGGCGCAGGCGCTTCCGGTAGAGCAGGAAGAACCGCTGACCATCACGCTGACCGCCGATGGCAGCTTGCAGATCCAGACAACCGATACGCCGGAAGGCGACCTGATCCCGAAACTGCGCGCGATTGCGGCGGAACGGGCATCGGACAAGGTGTTCCTGCGCGCTGACGGCGCGATCCCCTATGACCGCGTCATGCAAGTCATGGGCGCGCTGAACGCGGGCGGTTTCGGCAATATCGGTCTGGTGACCGACACAGGCGGACCGCGCCTTGATGGGCGCGAAGGCTAACCTTGCGCCTTGGCTACACCATATCGGGGCTGGCCCATGCGGGCCTTGTCGTCGGGCTGGTCTTCGGCGGCTTCTTTGCGCGTGACCGTTTGCCGCCGATGGAGGTGGCTGAGGTCTCGGTAATCTCGGTGCAGGAGTTTGAGGCGATGATCGCCTCGGACGACCAGCCTGACGTTCCGGCGGACACGATCCTGCCGCCCGCGCCATCGCCGGTGACCGAAGCGCCCGAAGCGCCCGCAGTGGAAGACGCGCCGTTGATCGCGGCCTTGCCCGAACCGGATACGCCTGCCGTGCCCGAAGCGCCTGAACTGCCCGAGATCGCGGAAACACCGCCCGAACCGCTCGACCTGCCGCAGCCCGACGTGGATATCGTCGAGGCGCCGCCGATTGAAGCACCGCCGACGCCCGATGATGGCGCGACGATTGTGCCATCGACCCCGGCCCCCGCGCCCCGTGTCGCACAAGAGGTTGCGCCACCGCCGCCGCCTGATGCGGAAGAGGCGCCTGAAGTTGTCGAAGACAGCGCGCCCGCCGAAGAACCGGTCGAGGTGGTCGTCGAGGATCAGCCCCCCGCCGCCCCGAAAGAGGCGACCACAGAAATCGTGACCGAGGCGGAAACCGAAAGCGATGCGCCCGCCGCATCGTTGCGCCCCCGGACGCGTCCGTCGCGGCCCACGCGCGTGGCCGAGGCCCCCACACCGCCGAAGCCCGAGGCGCCCAAGGTCGAAGCCAGCCGCGATGCGATTGCGGCTGCCGTCCAGACCGCCGTCGAGGCGCCGAAACCCGTTCAACCCTCGGGACCGCCGCTCACGTCGGGTGAAAAGGATGCGCTGCGCGTGGCCGTGCAGGGGTGCTGGAACGTCGGCAGCCTGTCGACCGAGGCGCTGCGCACGACCGTTGTGGTCGGTGTGACCATGGCGCGGGACGGCAAGCCCGATACAGGCTCGATCCGGATGCTGGGCCACGAGGGCGGATCTGACAGCGCCGCCCGCCAGGCCTATGAGGCCGCGCGCCGCGCGATCATCCGCTGCGGCAGCCGGGGCTATGACTTGCCGGCCGAGAAATACGCCCAATGGGCCGAAATCGAAATGACATTCAATCCCGAGAGGATGCGGATCAAATGACCTTCTTGCGCCTCATCACGCTTCTTCTGGCCGTGCTGGCCGGAACCGCCGCAACAGCTCAGACCCGTGAGGGACCGCTTAGGATCGAGATCACCGAAGGCGTGATTGAACCCTTGCCTTTCGCGGCCCCCGATTTCATTGCGGAAACACCCGAAGCCGCCGAACTGGCCGGGCAGATCACCCGCGTGGTGGCCCAGGACCTGGCCGGAACCGGGCTGTTTCGGGAAATCGGCGCGGATGCCTTCATCTCGCGCATTTCGAACTTCGATGCGCCGGTCCAGTACGCCGATTGGAAAGCGATCAACGCGCAAGCCCTGATAACAGGCGCGGTCAACGTGGCCTCGGACGGGCGCATTAATGTGAAGTTCCGGCTGTTCGACGTTTTCTCGGACGCGCCCTTGGGCGAGGGGCTGCAATTCGCGGGAACCGACGCCGATTGGCGCCGGATCGCCCACAAGGTCGCCGATCAGGTCTATAGCCGGATCACGGGCGAAGGCGGGTATTTCGACAGCCGCGTGGTCTTCGTGTCCGAGACCGGTCCGAAGGACGCCCGCCAAAAACGGATCGCCGTGGCCGATTACGACGGGGCCAATGTCAACTTCCTGACCGATGCGGCTTCGATCGTTCTGGCGCCGCGCTTCGCGCCCGATGGCAGTCGGGTGCTGTACACCAGCTATGAAACCGGGTTCCCGAACATTTACGAACTCAACGTCTCTTCGGCCCAGCGTCGTCGCTTGGACCTGCCGGCCGAAGCCATGACCTTTGCGCCGCGCTATGCGCCGGATGGGCAAACGGTGGTCTTTTCGCTGTCGCAAGGCGGCAATACCGACATCTTCACGCTGAACCTGGCGACCGGCGCGAACCAGCGCCTGACCTCGGCCCCGTCGATTGAGACCGCGCCCAGCATCTCGCCCGATGGCACCCAGATCGTCTTTGAAAGCGACCGCTCGGGCACGCAGCAGATCTATGTCATGCCCATCACCGGGGGCGAGCCGCGGCGGATCAGCTTCGGCCAGGGCCGCTATGGCACGCCGGTCTGGTCGCCACGCGGTGACCTTGTAGCCTTCACCAAGCAGAACCAGGGACGTTTCCACATTGGCGTCATGCGCACCGATGGCTCGGAAGAACGGCTTCTGACGGCGTCCTTCCTGGACGAGGGGCCGACATGGTCGCCCAACGGGCGGGTCATCATGTTCACGCGCGAAACCTCGGGCGCTGCCGGGGCCCCCGCCTTGTTCTCGGTCGATATCTCGGGCCGGAACCTGCGCCGCGTGCCGGTGAACGGCGCGGCGTCGGACCCGGCCTGGTCACCCCTCAGACCCTAAGGCAGGCGTTTTCAAACAGGCCCGGAAATGGTAAACTCCGGGCAAAAGAGCAGAGAAACAAACAGGACCAGATCCATGACAGTACAGGTGAAAGCGATTATTCTTCTGGCCGCACTTGGCCTTAGCGCATGTTCGACCAATCCCGACCGGTTCGGCGACGGCGCGGGCACCGGCTCGGATGCGCTAGGGGTCGATGCGCTTCAGGATGCGACCAACCCAAGCTCTCCGGCCTATTTCGCGCAGACCATCGGCGATCGCGTGCTGTTCGTGGTCGACACATCGACCCTGACTGATCAGGCCGAGATCGTTCTGACCCAGCAAGCCGCCTGGCTTGCGGCCAACCCGGACTTCACCGCCATCGTGGAAGGCCACGCGGACGAACGCGGCACGCGGGAATATAACCTTGCCCTTGGCGCTCGGCGTGCCAGCGCGGTGCAGGACTTCCTGGTGTCGCAGGGCGTCGCACCGTCGCGGCTTCGGACCGTCACATACGGCAAGGAACGCCCGCTTGAGATCTGTTCGGAAGAAGCCTGCTATTCCCAGAACCGCCGCGCGGTGACCGTGCTGGCGGCTGGACTGGCCGGATAGGGAGGGGTCCGATGACGCGCCTTCTTTCCCTGATCAGCTTCGTTGCGGTTCTTTGGGCGGCGCCCCTGGCCGCGCAGGACCGCGAGCAGACCCTGGCCGATATCCGTCAGGAACTGTCGGTTCTGTTTGTCGAGATGCAGCGATTGAAGCGCGAGTTGTCGACAA
This sequence comes from Paracoccaceae bacterium, assembly GCA_965267475.1. Classification (GTDB taxonomy): domain Bacteria; phylum Pseudomonadota; class Alphaproteobacteria; order Rhodobacterales; family Rhodobacteraceae; genus JBCBKU01. The sequence goes on along the minus strand of OZ254079.1, from coordinate 3,645,592 downwards.
CCGGCAGCCCATCGGTTTCCGTACAAGGCACATCGGCGCTTCAGCGGATTGACGGGATCGAGGCCGAGCTGTCGCGTCTGACCGCCGCCACCGAGGCGCTTGAGAACCGCGTCAACCGCGTCGTGGTCGACGGAACGAACCGGATCGGCGATCTGGAGTTCCGGCTGGTCGAGTTGGAAGGCGGCGATCTGGGCCAGTTGGGCGAGACGACCACATTGGGGGGCGAGGATATCGCCGCGGTGTTGCCGGCCACGCCAGCGGCGCCCGTCGTCGAGCCTGTCACGGGCGGCGTCGAATTGGCCGCGAGCGAGCAATATGACTTCGACGAGGCGAAAGGCCTTTACGAAACAGGTGCTTACGCGGATGCAGCCAACAAGTTTCAGATCTTTTCCGAGACCTATCTCGGTGGTCCCCTGACCGGTCAGGCGCATTTCTGGCGCGGTGAATCGCTGAATGCGCTGGGCGATGATGCGAATGCGGCCCGGGCGTTTCTGGAAAGCTTTTCCGGCGACCCCAAGGGCGCGATGGCGCCGGATGCGCTGCTTCGTCTCGGGCAATCGCTGAACGCACTTGGCCAGTTCGACGAAAGCTGCGTGATGCTTGATCAGGTATCGGTCCGGTTCCCGGCTTCGCCTGCGTCCGTCGAAGCGCAGACCGCCCGCGCGAGCTTTGGCTGCGGGTGACCGATCGCACGGCGGCCCATGATGCGGTCGCAGCCGCTTTGGACCAGGCTGGGGTGACAGGACCCCTGGGCGTTGCGGTCAGCGGCGGATCGGACAGCCTTGGCCTTCTTCACATTCTGCATGATCTGAAACCGGACGATCTTCGCGCGGTGACTGTCAATCACGGGCTGCGCCCGGAAAGCGGTGACGAGGCCCGCCAGGTCGCCGAAATCGCGACGGGTCTGGGCGTTCCGCATGACATCCTGACCTGGCACGACCATCCCGACGGCGGGAACCTTCAGGACGCGGCTCGGCGCGCGCGCTACGGGCTGATGGCCGATTGGGCCAAGGGGCAGGGGATCGCCCATGTCGTGACTGGCCACACGGCAGAGGACAACGCCGAGACATTTCTTCTCGGGCTGTCGCGCGGCTCCGGTCTCGATGGGCTGTCGGGTATGCGCCCGCGTTTCGATCAATCGGGCGTCACCTTTCTGCGCCCCTTGCTTGGACAAGGCAGGGGGGCGCTTCGCGACATCCTGACCGACCGTGGCGTGTCATGGGTCGAGGACCCGTCAAACGAGGATCGCCGCTTCGACAGGATCAAGGCGCGGGACGCGATGGCGGCGCTTGAGCCGCTTGGGATCAACGCCGACCTTCTGGGCGCGGTCATGCACAACCTGCGAGCCACCCGTACCGGCATTTCCGAGGCTTTGGGCGCCTGGGCGCAGATGTTTGCCAAGGTCGACCGGGGCGATCTGGTTCTGACACCGGATGCCTTTGTCGATCTGCCGGACGATTTTGCCCGACGGATCCTGAACGCGGCATTCCGATGGGTCGCAGGCGCGGATTATCCACCGCGGGCCGAAAGCGTGATGCGCATCGTCTCAAGCGAGGTCGAACGGGGCGGGCAAACGCTGCATGGCTGCCTGATCCGCGTGGATGGCCGCGGCCTTGTTCTGGGGCGGGAACCCGAGGCCGCATTCCGCGCCGAAGAATGTGCCACTGATCAGATCTGGGACGGACGCTGGGAAATCGACGGCCCGCACGAAGACGGCCTTCGCGTCCGGGCGCTGAATGAGGCCTTGAATCATTGCCCGAACTGGCGGGATACCGGCTTGCCCCGCGCCTCGCTTTTGGGTACGCCCGCCGTCTTTCAGGGCGAAACCATGGTCGCCGCCCCCCTTGCTGACCCGGGGTCAGAGTGGTCCGCGCGCCTCACCGCCGAGAAAAGCGATTTTGGCGCCTTTTTGATGACGCATTGAACCTCTAGCGATAGCCTCTAGATTATAGCGCAACGCACATGGCCACGCCCGGCCCTGCCTGCGGCATGCCAAGTTGAGGAGATTCCCTTGGGAAACGCGCGCAACATCGCCTTCTGGGTCGTTCTGTTCTTACTGATCCTGGCGCTTTTCAATCTGTTTTCAGGCGGTCAGTCGACGATGAATTCGCGCTCGATCAGCTATTCCGAGTTCGTCGAACGGATCGATGCCGGTGAGGTGGCGAATGTCACGCTTGACGGTGAACGGGTCACATTCCGGGGTCGGGACGGTCAGGATTATGTGACGATCCAGCCCGAGGGCACGGATATCACCGAGCGGATGATCGAACAGGGCGTGACCGTGAACGCGCGCCCGCAGGAACAGTCGGGCTTTACGACGATCCTGATGACCTTCCTGCCCTTCCTGATCCTGATCGGGGTCTGGATCTACTTCATGAACCGGATGCAGGGCGGCGGCCGTGGCGGCGCCATGGGCTTTGGCAAATCGCGCGCGAAGCTTCTGACCGAAAAGCATGGCCGCGTGACGTTTGATGACGTCGCAGGTATCGACGAGGCCAAGGAAGAGCTTGAGGAAATCGTTGAGTTCCTGCGCAATCCGCAGAAGTTCTCGCGCCTCGGCGGCAAGATCCCGAAAGGTGCACTTTTGGTGGGCCCTCCGGGCACAGGTAAAACGCTTCTCGCCCGGGCCATTGCGGGTGAGGCGGGTGTGCCCTTCTTCACCATTTCGGGCTCGGACTTTGTCGAAATGTTCGTTGGCGTCGGCGCAAGCCGTGTCCGCGACATGTTCGAACAGGCCAAGAAGAACGCGCCTTGCATCGTCTTCATCGACGAAATTGACGCAGTCGGCCGGTCGCGCGGCGTCGGATATGGCGGCGGCAATGACGAACGCGAACAGACGCTGAACCAGCTTCTGGTCGAGATGGACGGGTTCGAGGCCAATGAAGGTATCATCATCGTCGCGGCAACCAACCGCCCCGACGTGCTGGACCCTGCGCTTCTGCGCCCTGGCCGTTTCGACCGTCAGGTTCAAGTGCCGAACCCGGATATCCGGGGTCGTGAGAAGATCTTGGGCGTCCATGCCCGAAAGGTGCCGCTTGGCCCCGATGTCGATCTTCGGATCATTGCACGCGGGACGCCTGGTTTCTCGGGCGCGGATCTTGCGAACCTTGTGAACGAAGCGGCGCTTATGGCGGCCCGTGTGGGTCGGCGCTTCGTGACGATGGAAGATTTCGAGAATGCCAAGGACAAGGTCATGATGGGCTCGGAACGCCGATCCATGGTCATGACCGAGGAAGAGAAGAAGCTGACCGCCTATCACGAGGCGGGCCATGCCATCGTTGGCCTGAACGTCCCGCAGCATGATCCGATCCACAAGGCGACGATCATTCCACGCGGACGGGCGTTGGGGCTGGTGCTCAGCCTGCCGGAACGCGACCAGCTGAGCGTGACCTACACCAAGTACACCTCCAAGATCGCCATGGCGATGGGCGGGCGCGTCGCGGAAGAGTTGATCTTCGGGCGCGAGAACGTCACTTCCGGCGCGGCCTCGGACATCCAGCAGGTGACGCGCATCGCACGGGCGATGGTCACGCAGTTCGGCTTCTCGAACGAGCTTGGCTATGTCGACTATGCGAATGAACAGCAAAGCTATCTTGGCACGTACAACACCCCGTCGAATGCGGCACCGGATACTCAGGAACGGATCGATGCCGAGGTGAAACGGATCGTGGACGAAGGGTTCGAGACGGCGACGCGCATCCTGAAAGAGAAAGAGGATGATCTGCACCGCCTGGCCGAAGGTTTACTGGAATATGAGACGCTGACGGGCGACGAGATCACAAAGGTGATCGCGGGCGAGCCGCTGAACCGCGGCGATGACAATGACGACACGCCGGACCAGGGCAACGCCCCGTCGGTGACGGCCATTCCGAAGACCAAGCCACGCCGGAAGCCGGATGATCCGGGCATGGAGCCCGAACCGGCGGGTTGATCCGGTTGGCACATTGAACAAGGGGCGTCCATTGTGGGCGCCCTTTTTCCTTTGGCACCCACCGGTCCAGACGCAGACCATCTGTCGGTCCAGCGGTTTTGCGATGTGTTCTGTCGGATTCCGGCCCTTTTCTCACGCCGCTCAGGCGTATAGGCGGATTGAAGACCAAGACTTGCGTGCCCGGGAGAGACAACCATGGCCTATAAATCCGATATCGAGATTGCGCGTGCGGCATCCAAACGCCCCATTCAAGAGATTGGCGCAAAGCTTGGGATCGGCTCGGACGATCTTGTCCCTTATGGCCATGACAAGGCGAAGGTGAACCAGTCCTTCATCGCGGGCCTGGCCAACAAGCCCAAAGGCAAGCTGATCCTTGTCACCGCGATCAACCCGACCCCGGCAGGGGAAGGCAAGACCACGACGACCGTGGGCCTTGGCGACGGCCTGAACCGGATCGGCAAGAAGGCTGCGGTGTGCATTCGTGAGGCCTCGCTTGGTCCGAACTTCGGTATGAAGGGCGGGGCCGCGGGGGGCGGCTATGCTCAGGTCGTGCCGATGGAGGATATGAACCTTCATTTCACCGGTGATTTTCACGCGATCACGGCGGCCCATAACCTGCTTTCGGCCATGATCGACAACCACATCTATTGGGGCAATTCGCTTGAGATCGACGAGCGTCGGGTCAGCTGGAAGCGCGTGCTGGATATGAATGACCGGGCGTTGCGGGACACGGTCACGTCCCTGGGCGGGGTCGCCAATGGCTTCCCGCGTCAAACCGGGTTCGACATCACGGTCGCGTCCGAGGTCATGGCGATCCTATGCCTCGCGACCGATCTGAAGGACCTTGAGAAACGCCTTGGCGACATGATCGTGGCCTATCGGCGCGACCGGGCGCCGATCTATGCGCGCGACCTGAAGGCCGATGGCGCGATGACGGTGCTTCTGAAAGACGCGATGCAACCGAACCTCGTTCAGACGTTGGAAAACAACCCGGCCTTCGTCCATGGCGGCCCTTTCGCCAATATCGCCCATGGCTGCAACTCGGTGATCGCCACCACCACGGCGCTGAAGCTGGCCGATTTCGTGGTGACCGAGGCCGGTTTCGGCGCCGATCTCGGGGCCGAGAAGTTCATGAACATCAAATGCCGGAAGGCCGGGCTGGCGCCCGACTGCGTGGTGCTTGTGGCGACAATCCGGGCGATGAAGATGAACGGCGGGGTGGCGAAAGCCGATCTGGGCGAGGAAAACGTCGATGCGGTGAAGGAAGGTTGCGCCAACCTTGGACGTCATATCGGGAACCTCAAATCCTTCGGGGTTCCGGTCGTCGTGGCGATCAATCATTTCGTAACGGATACCGAGGCGGAAGTTCAGGCCGTCAAGGACTATGTGTCGAGCCAGGGGTCCGAGGCGATACTGTCTCGCCATTGGGAGTTTGGGTCCGAAGGTTCGGCCGATCTGGCCACGCGTGTCGCCGAGATCGCCGAAAGCGGGGTCAGCCAGTTCGCGCCGCTTTACAAGGACGAATTGTCCTTGTTCGAGAAGATCGAAACGATCGCCAAACGGATCTACCGGGCCGATGAGGTTCTGGCCGACAAGAAGATCCGCGATCAGTTGAAGACCTGGGAAGAGGCAGGGTATGGAAACCTGCCGGTTTGTATGGCGAAAACACAGTATTCCTTCTCGACCGATCCGTCGCTGCGCGGCGCGCCCACGGGCCATTCGGTGCCGATCCGGGAAGTCCGGCTGAGCGCCGGCGCTGGTTTCGTGGTTGTGGTTTGCGGACAGATCATGACCATGCCCGGTCTGCCGTCGAAACCGGCGGCCGAGGCGATCCGGTTGAACGATGCAGGGGAAGTGGAAGGCCTGTTCTAGGGCGGGCACGATTTCCGACACGGAAATCGTTACGGAAATCGTGTCGATTTCCGGCCACCGAGGGAGAGAAACGATGAGCGCCAAAGTCATTGACGGAAAAGCCTTCGCGGCTGGTATCCGGGGCCAGATCGCCGACCAGGTCGCAACCCTGAAGTCAGATCACGGGATCACACCGGGATTGGCGGTGATCCTGGTTGGCGAGGACCCGGCAAGCGAGGTCTATGTCGCCCATAAGCACAAGGCGACCGTCGAGGTCGGCATGGCGTCGTTCGAGCACAAGTTGCCGGCTGAGACATCCGAAGCGGACCTGTTCGCGCTGATCGACCAGCTCAATGCCGATCCGACGGTGCACGGGATCCTCTGCCAGTTCCCGGTGCCGGATCATCTGGACGAACGGCGCACCGTCGCGCGGATCGATCCCGCAAAGGACGTCGATGGGCTGAGCGTCGCGAATGCCGGACTTCTGGCGACGGGTGGCAAAGCACTGGTCAGCTGCACGCCGCTTGGCTGTCTGATGCTGCTCCGCGATCAGCATGACAGCTTGTCGGGCATGGAAGCGGTTGTCATCGGGCGTTCGAACCTGTTCGGCAAGCCGATGGCGCAGCTCCTGCTGCGCGACAACTGCACCGTGACCATTGCCCATTCCCGCACCAAGGATCTGGCCGAGGTCGCGCGGCGCGCCGATATCCTAGTGGCGGCTGTCGGACGCGCCGAGATGGTGAAGGGCGACTGGGTCAAACCCGGCGCCACGGTCATCGATGTGGGCATCACCCGTGTACCCCACCCGGAAAAACCCGGAAAGACGAAACTGCTTGGCGATGTGGATTTTGCCAGCGCGTCAGAGGTGGCCGGAGCGATCACGCCGGTTCCTGGGGGCGTCGGACCGATGACCATTGCCTGCCTCTTGGCCAACACCTTGACCGCGGCGTGCCGCGCCCATGGTCTGGACGAACCCGAAGGGTTAACCGCTTAGCGCTTGACGGGTCTTGGCTGGAAGGTCTTGGAGCGGAGTTTCAGGGTCTCTTCCCTGATCCAGGTCATGAAGCCGCGCGGATTGTCTTTCCAGGTCGCACATTCCTCGGCCGATATGGGTCGACCGATCACCGGGCGCTGTTCCTGGTTCAACGAATGCACGACTTCGTGCAGCAACAGACCTTGGCGCAACGTCGCCGAGATCAGGTTGGCCATCAGATAGGCCCGCGTGTTCTGGCCCGGAAAGAAGATCGGCAAAACCGTCGCGCCGGACCGGAAGATCATCTTGGCTGTGAACGGGTTCCAGTCGCTTTCGACGGCGGGTCCGAAGAACGTCTTCGAACAGGCCACTTCCCCCGAGGGGAACAGGATCACCACGCCGTCATTCTTCAGATGCGCCATCGAGGTCTTGCGCATCTCCAGGTTCTTCTGAACCGCATCGTCTTCGTGCGGGAAGGCGACCGGGACCATGAATTCCTGGATCTCCGTAATGCCGGTCAGAAGAGACCGCGTCAGGATCTTATAGTCCGTCCGGACACGGCCAATGAGCTCGGCCATGATCATGCCGTCGACCAGCCCATGGGGGTGATTGGCCACCACGATCAGCGGACCGGTCTTCGGGATCTGGTCGATTTCTTCCTGCGGGGTCGAGATGTGAATACCCATCTCTTCGATCGCCGCGGTCCAGAAGGCCTGACCGTTGGGCACGCCTTTCTGTTCGAACTTCCGGATCCGGCGCAACAGGGGCAGTTTGCCCGTCAACCATTCGATGGTCCGGATCGTGTTCGCCTTGAAGGGGTTCTTGAACGTGTTGGCGTAAGACAGCTTGCGCTTGTCATACGGGATATAATCCTCGCGGTTGTGCAAGGTCGTTCTGGGTGGTGTCGTTTGGGATGTATCGACCACGAATTCCCGTCCCGCGTTTTCGCCTGCCATGGGTCAGCTGCCTTCGCCGAACTTGTCCGCAACCAAAGCTTCCAGCGCGTCTGCCAGCTCGGCCGCCTGTCGTCCGGTCGTTTGAACCTCAATAGAGGTTCCCTTTGAGGCTGCCAACATCAAAAGGCCCATGATGCTGTCGCCGGAGGCATTCAGCCCGTCCTTGGAAACCTCTGCCTCGGCCTCGAATCCCTCGACCACTTCAACCAGTTTGGCGGACGCCCGGGCGTGAAGGCCCTTTTCGTTGACGATTTTGAGCGTCCTTGTCTCACATTCCGTCATGGGCGCCATTATTCCACGGAACCGTCAAAGCTGTCGATGTACTTTCGACCCGCCGCCAGGGCCGATGCGACGGCCTGTTCGACCGGTTTTCCGCGGGATTTCGCCAGTTTGATCAACATGGGCAGGTTCGCGCCGTAGATGATCTTCCGATTCGATGGCGAACAGGCCCGCAGCGACAGATTCGACGGTGAGCCCCCGAACATGTCCGTGACGACCACCACGCCATCGCCGGTGTCCACCTCATCCGCGACGCGGCAGATCTCGGATTGCTTGTCGGACCGGTCGCAATTGGCATCGATCGTGATGGCGGCCATGCCTTTCTGGACGCCGACCACATGCTCGACGGCGGCGAGGTACTCCCTCGCGAGGCCTCCATGCGCGACGATCACCACCCCGATCATCTGCGCCCGCCCTGGTTTCGCTTACCTTGCGACCTTGTCACGACGCTCTAATTCCCTATGCCGTATTGACACCTGCCATCCCGCTTCCGCAAGGGCATTCGCCACAGCTTCCGTCGCGGCAACCGATCTGTGTTGCCCTCCGGTACAGCCAAAGCCCAGCGCGAAATGCGATTTGCCCTCGGCCACGTAAGCCGGGAGCAGGAACAAGATAAGTTCGAGCACTTTCTCGAAAAAGGGGGAGAAGTTGGGATCCCCGCTCACATATGCGGCAACGGCCGGGTCGCGGCCATTTTTCGGACGAAGCGCTTCGTCCCAATGGGGGTTTGCCAGAAACCGGACATCGAACACCGTATCGAGGCCCAAGGGCACCCCGCGCTTATAGGAAAACGACTGAAGCGAGACGGCCAGTCGCCTGGATTTCGTGGGCGAAAACAGCCGCGCCAGTTCCGCCGTCAGGTCATGCGGGCTGAACTCGGACGTGTCCAGGAAGACGCCCGCGCGGTCGCGCAGGGGGGCGAGCATCTCGACCTCGCGCGCGATGGCGGCCTCGGTCGGTTCATCCTTGGCCATCGGGTGCCTGCGGCGGGTTTCCGAGAAGCGCCGGAGCAGGACATCGGGGCGGCAATCGAGGTACAGGATTTCCGGATCGTATCGGTCCGATTGCTCAAGCGCCGTGACCTGGGCCAGGGTGGCGTCGGCTGAAAAGCCGCGCGTTCGCGTGTCGATACCAAGGGCGGTCGGACGGGTCAGGGCCGGACCCTCGAAGAGACGCGGCATCATCGCAAGGGGCAGATTGTCAATCGCTTCGAAGCCGATGTCTTCCAGCCCGCGCAGCGCCGTGAAGCGGCCCGCGCCCGCAGGGCCCGTGACCAGGATGACGGCCGTTTTCGCCGTTGGGTCGGTGGTTTCGCTGCGGTTCATCGTCTCAGGTCCCCGTGCCTGAGGAATAGAAATAGCGCTGGTGCGAAGCCGGGCCCATCACATTTGCGGAAAGCGGGAATGGCGTGCCCCAGAAGCCGCATGTCGCGGGGTTCGGGAAGGCGGTCAGTTTCGGTCTGGCCCATGTCCACGACCGCGGAGATCGGCGCATCCGGGCGATGGGGCAGGGCAAGGATGCCCAGCCCGCGCGCTTCGATCCGTCCCGCGATGGTCTGGGGCGGCTGCCCATAAAGTCCCTCTGCGGTTGTGGTCAGACACGTGCGGTCATCGGCCACAAGGTCGGCCCCAAGCGCGACAAGCTGCAGGGCGAGGGCCGATTTACCGGAGCCCGACGGGCCGATGATCAGAAGGCCCCGGTCGTTTAAGGCGACCAGGCTGGCATGGGCCGGATTTTCAAGCTGTTCTTCTTCGCTGGGGCTTGCCATGCGCCTGCGCCCCGGGCCGGTCAGACGGGCAGGCCGACAACGAAGCGGGCGCCCAACGGCTCGGATGTCACATCGGCATCGGTCGGGCGAATGTTCTCGGCCCAAATCACGCCACCATGGGCTTCCACGATCTGTTTCGAGATGGCGAGGCCAAGGCCCGAATTGTTCCCGAATTGCCCTGCGGGCCGTTCCGAATAGAACCGGTTGAACACTTTGGTCAGTGCCTGTTCCGGGATGCCGGGACCTGTGTCTTCCACAACGACCAGCACCCGGTTTTCGCGCTTCCGCGCCCAGACGCGGATTGCATCGCCGTCCTCGCAGAACGACGTCGCGTTCGAGATGAGGTTGACGAAGACCTGCGCCAGGCGGCTTTCCAACCCTTCGATGATGATCGGTTCGCTCGGCAGATCGGTGATGAACTCGATCCCCTTTTGCTTCGCTTCGTTGCCCAGATGCGAGGACAGGTTCCGGATCATCTTCAGAAGGTTGAAGGGTTCTTCTTCTTCCTTCACCAGTTCGCTGTCGAGCCGCGACGCGTTCGAGATATCGCTGACCAGCCGGTCAAGCCGCTGCACGTCATGTTCGATGACGCTTAGAAGCTTTTCGCGTTGCTCGGGCTTCTTGGCGAAGCGCAGGGTGCCGATGGCCGAGCGCAGCGACGCAAGCGGGTTCTTGATTTCATGGGCCACGTCCGCGGCGAACTGTTCATTGGCGTCGATCCGGTCATAGAGAGCGGCGACCATGCCGCGCAGCGCGCCGGACAGGCGTCCAATCTCGTCGGGGCGGGCGGTCAGGTCGGGAATGCGCACGCGGGCCGGGGCAATCCGGCGCGAGTTCTTGTCGCGGCCAATCTCGGCCGCCGCCGCCAGATCGGAAAGCGGGTTCGCGATGGTCGAGGCCAGAACCAGCGACAGACCGATCGAGACCAGGATGGCGATGACGAACATCTGCAAGACCTGTTCGCGTTCGTTTCGGACCAGATCGTCGATCTCGCCCGCGACGCTGGTCACGGCCACAACGCCCAAGGGCGCATCAGGTGTGCCAATCGGGGTCGCCACCGAGAAGATCGTGTTGCCGCCGCGGTCCACGCCGGTATCGACCTGCGTTGCGCCGCCAAGCGCTGCGGCGACAAGCGCCCGGGCCTGGTCGACATTGCCCGTGTCCTGCGGCGTCGGTTCGCGGTTGCTTGAGACGGCCGACAAGGTTTCCCAGATCGAATTCAGGAAGTCCGTGATCAGCGTTGTGCGTTCGTCGCGTTGAAGACCTGCCGCCGGGGTTTCATCGGTGCGGTCCATACCCACGGTCGTCGCCAAAAGCTCTTCCGTGGGGTTGAACACGAAGACATCGACGGCGTTGGGCAGTTCCAGATCGGCCAGAACCGTTTCCACCCGCGTGCCGCTGGGCGCTGATGCGGCAAGCGCATCCGGCGCAAGCTGCGCTTCTAGCACCTGGGCGATCAGTTCAGCCTCGACCACAAGACCCCGTTCGCGCTGCAGCACAAGGCTGTCGCGGAACGGGTTCAGGAACAGGACACCGGCCACCAGCATAAGGATGGCCAGCAGGTTGAAGGTGATGATCTTCCGCGCAAGCGGCGAGCGGTTGATCGAGATCAGCCCCCGCTTTTCGCGGCGGGCGCGCATCTCGCTCTCATACCGAGCCTCGGGTCCGACCCAGTCTTCCCCGAGAACAACATCAGCCTTTTGCGGCTCTTCAGCCGCTTCTGCGGGTTTTGCCCCCTGCAACTTTATCCCCGATGCGAGGTTCATTTATTGGTCTTCTCAGCGGGGACCGTCACTCTTCGTTGTAACGATACCCGATCCCGTAAAGCGTCTCGATGGCCGAAAACTCCGGATCTACCATGCGCATCTTCTTGCGAAGGCGTTTGATGTGGCTGTCGATCGTGCGGTCATCGACATAGACCTGATCGTCATAGGCCACGTCCATCAGCTGATCGCGCGACTTCACGAAACCCGGGCGCTGAGCCAGTGCCTGAAGAAGCAGGAATTCGGTCACAGTCAGCGACACGTCCTGGCCCTTCCAGGTCACCGCGTGGCGCAGCGGGTCCATCGACAGTTCGCCGCGTGCCATGACCTGGCCCACTTCCTTCTCACCGCCGACGCCGTCGCCAGCGATCACTTCTTGGCGGCGCAGAAGTGCGCGGATGCGTTCGACCAGCAAGCGCTGCGAGAAAGGTTTCTTGACATAGTCGTCGGCGCCCATTCGCAGGCCCAGGACTTCGTCGATCTCATCGTCCTTGGACGTGAGGAAGATCACCGGCATCGCGGTTTTCTGGCGCACGCGCTGCAACAGATCCATGCCGTCCATGCGGGGCATCTTGATGTCGAATACCGCCATATCGGGCAGCTTCTTGTTGAACGCGTCCAACGCAGCCTGCCCGTCATTATACGTCTCAACCTCAAAGCCTTCGGCTTCGAGGGTCATTGAAACCGACGTCAGGATGTTCCTGTCGTCATCAACCAAAGCAATCCTCGACATGAATGAGGTTCCTCGTTCTACTCTGCCTGCCTGTTTTTTCGCGCATATTCAGGAACAGGGCATACAGAATCAATACGTATGTGCGAATCACAAAATTCCGCACGGCTCATGTGTCTTAAAAACAAATAAGGAATGGCTAAACTGGGGCAGCCAAGTGTCATTGTTGCGTAAAATGCCCGGATTGTTTCCATCGCGTGATGTTGGTTGCGCTAACGTCTCGGCTGGTTGCGCAAACAGGTAGACCGGGCCGGAAAATCCCGTCATCCCGAACAATAGTAATTTTATGTCTCGTCCGATTTTCGCCGGATTTCTTCGGTTTTGGACGCATTTCGGGACAGTGAGGAGACTGCCGATGACCACCGGACGCGTGAACCCATCCATGAAGCTTGAAGACCAGGGCATCAGCGGTTTGGGCGACGTCTATTACAACTTGCTTGAGCCTGCGCTGATCGAAACGGCGCTGAAACGAGGCGAAGGCACGCTGGGACGCGGGGGCGCTTTTCTGGTGACAACGGGCAAGTTCACGGGCCGTTCGCCCAAGGACAAGCACATCGTCCGGACCAAATCGGTCGAAAACAACATCTGGTGGGACGCGAACGCGCCCATGTCGGAAGAAGGCTTCGATGCGCTTTACGACGACATGATCGCGCATATGCAGGGCCGCGACTATTTCGTGCAGGACCTGTTCGGCGGGGCCGATCCGTCGCAACGCCTTGATGTGCGCGTGGTGACCGAATTGGCCTGGCACGGCCTTTTCATCCGGCACATGCTGCGCCGCCCCGATGGTGACGAGATCCAGGAATTTGTGCCCGAGTTCACGATCATCAACTCGCCGTCGTTCCAGGCCGATCCAGAACGCCACGGATGCCGGTCGGAAACCGTGATCGCCATGAACTTCGACCGGAAACTGATCTTGATCGGCGGCACCGAATATGCGGGCGAGAATAAGAAATCGGTCTTCACGCTTTTGAACTACATGCTGCCCGAGAAGGGCATCATGCCGATGCATTGCTCGGCCAATCACGCAGATGGGAACCCGGTGGACACAGCCGTGTTCTTCGGCCTTTCGGGCACGGGCAAGACGACGCTGTCTGCCGATCCTGAGCGCGTTCTGATCGGCGATGACGAACATGGCTGGTCGGATCGGGGCACCTTCAACTTCGAAGGCGGGTGTTACGCCAAGACGATCAACCTGTCGGCCGAGGCCGAACCTGAGATTTTCGCAACCACGTCGAAATTCGGCACCGTGATCGAAAACATGGTGTTCGACCCGGACACGCTTGAGCTGGATTTCGAAGATGACAGCCTGACGGCCAACATGCGCTGCGCCTATCCGCTGAACTATATCTCGAATGCATCGCGGACCGCGCTGGGCGGGCATCCCAAGAACATCGTCATGCTGACCTGCGACGCCTTCGGGGTTCTGCCGCCGATCGCGCGTCTGACACCGGCCCAGGCCATGTATCACTTCCTGTCGGGCTTCACCTCGAAAGTTGCAGGCACCGAGCGGGGCGTCACGGAACCGGAACCTACGTTCTCGACCTGCTTTGGTGCGCCTTTCATGCCCCGCCGGCCCGAGGTGTACGGAGAATTGCTGCGTCAGAAGATCGCCAAGCACGGCGCGACCTGCTGGCTGGTCAACACCGGTTGGACCGGCGGCGCCTATGGCGCGGGGTCTCGCATGCCGATCCGCGCAACCCGGGCGCTTCTCTCGGCGGCGCTGAACGGCGAACTGGCCGTGGCTCAGTTCCGCAAGGACGAAAACTTCGGGTTCGAAGTGCCGACCTCGGTGGATGGTGTGGCCGACATTCTGCTTGATCCCCGTCGCACATGGGCGGACCCGGCAGCCTATGACGCGCAGGCCGCGAAACTGGTCAAGATGTTCGCCGACAACTTCGCCCAATATGAAAGCCATATCGACGAAGACATCCGCTCCGTTGCCATCGGATAATCCGGGGTACTGACGGGTCGGGTCGGCCCTGGCCCGTCAGTGCTTACTTTTTGCCAACCCTCTCTTGCGATAGAAATCCCAAGCCCTTATGAAGCGGCTCTGTTGGGGAGTGGCGCAGTGGTAGCGCAACGGTTTTTGGTACCGCAGGTCGCAGGTTCGAATCCTGCCTCCCCAGCCAAGCCTTTCCACCAAACCTGCGATGCGAGAGACGGCGCAGGATAGTGCCGTTGTTTCGGCGGGTTGTGGGGATGTTGGGTTCCGTGAGACGCGGTGGGACGGTCGATATGGGCCAAGAACACGCAATCGTCTCAGAGTGCGACTTCCGCGATACGCGAGGGGTGAGATTAGAGCGTCGTGATGCGCTGACGTTGCGCTTGCCGTTCGGCTGGAAGGGCATGGCGCAGGCACCAGTCTGAGGTCAGACCGTTTGGCTGCGAACCATTGGTGAGATCCCGCACGATGTCAGGTGCCAGAAAGGCGAGGTCGACGATCTGCTGAACACGGCGTTTGGATGCACCGGCCTCAGATGCGATATCATCGAATGAATGTCCCGCCTTAAGGCGCAGATACCAACGGTTCGCTAAAGCGACGTTTGTCAGCAACCTTTGGTCGATCTCCGCGGTCCCATTCTCAGCAATCATCTTCATCTCGACACCGCGTCTGCGTTCGGTGAATGGAACCCTGATGATGGGATCATCTGACCAGCTCCCCTGAAAAGTCCGGCATATAAAGCTAGCCTGTTCTCCAACTGAAGAGACAGACGACGAAGAGAAGCCGTTTCAGCGAAGAACAGATCATTGGGCTTCTGAAAGAGCACCTGGCTGGGCTTGGCGCGAAGGGGCTGTGCGGCAAACACGGGATCAGCGATGCAACTTTTTACAAGTGGCGTTCCAAATACGGCAGCATGGAGGTGTCCGAAGCGCGGCGACTGAAGACGCTTGAAGGCGAGAACGCCAAGCTGAAGAAGATGAAGGAACTGGCGTCCGAGCTGCGTCAGTTTGGCTAGCGCCGCCTTCACATCCTGCTGAAACGCGAGGGATGGGAGGTGAACGGGAAGAAGCTCTACCGGCTATACCGCGAAGAAGGTTTAACCGTTCGTAAACGCGGCGGACGCAAGCGCGCGGTCGGCACGCGGACACCTATGGCGATCCCGCAAGGCCCAAACCAAAGATGGTCACTCGACTCTTGTCGGACGCGCTGGAGGATGGGCGTCGGTTCCGGGTACTGAACGCCATCGATGACTTCAGCCGCGAGTGCCTGGCGGCCGTGGTGGACACATCAATCAGCGGCGCACGCGTCGCCTGTGAACTGGATCGGATCGCCGAGTTGCGCGGGTATCCCTGCTTGGTGGTCAGCGACAACGGGACCGAACTCACATCCAACGCCATGTTGAAATGGCAGGAAGACCGCCAAGTCGGCTGGCATTACATCGCGCCAGGCAAACCCATGCAGAACGGCCTAGTCGAAAACATCAACAGTCGGATGCGGGAAGAATGCCTGAAAGATCACCTGTTCCCGTCACTCCGCCATGCCTGCCGCTTTATTGCGGCATGGCGATAAGACTACGACCACACCCGGCCCCACTCCAGCCTCGCTGGTCTAACGCCATTCGAATATGCAAACCGGTCAAAAGAGGACCAAAACCTAAACGAGCTAATATATATCAGCGGACTCACTGGGAAGCAGGTCACTTCTCGACCATCTTTCGGAACTGCTACGGCATGAGCCCGCCCCATTACCGCGCGTCATGACGATCTGAGGGCATCTGCGGACCTGCCCAGCCTTTGAACGGGGCAAAGGGGGCGTCCAGTAGGTCGGGTAGTCACCACGTCTCAGGTCGAGACGGGCCAGCGGCGTCGCCCACTACCACTCGTAAAGTTCGATCCTGTCCGCGGTCAGGGCATAGCCGGTTTCCGCAATCAGCGTGGTCTGCAAGGCAGTTCGCATCACGCCTTCCACCCAGACCGCATCCCATAACTGATCGCTTGGCCATGGCGTCTGCGCGGTCACCACGACCAACTGATTGGGCGGTGGTGGCGGGACATGGATGCAGGCACCGACATAGGGCACCAGCACGAAATCGGTTACCCCTTCGGCGCCGACCTCAAGCGGGATGATGTATCCGGGCATCCGGATATGGGCGCCGTCCAACGCTTCGTTCAGCTTCACCGCATTGGCGTCGAAGACCGGTGCCCAGGTGTCATTGGCCTCGTCCATCTCGCCTTCGCCGATGATCTCGGCATAGGGGACCCCGGGCGGGATCAGCTCTTCCCAAGTGATTTCCCGGGGCGTCGCGGCCCAGCCGGGCCGGGCCGTGGCCGCCAGCGCCAGTCCACCGGTGACGATATGCCTGCGTGTCAGGATCATGTCCGGACTTGCATACCATCAGCCAGCGACAGGCGATAGGCCCGGTAGGCGGGCACAAGGCTCACAATCGCGCCAGCAACGATGACCACCAGGATCACCCGGGCCTCTTGCAGCGCAGGCGGATCAACCGGCAGCCACAGGCCATAGGCGTTTTCGATCAGGGGTTGGGCGATGGCCAGCCCGGTGAACAAAAGCAAAATCCCCAACAGCGCACCCGCGGCCGAGGTCAAGACGGCCTCAAGAACCAGCAAACCCAGGATCGTCCTCGGGCGGGCGCCCATGGCCCGAAAGATCGCCATTTCCCGGCGCCGTTCGTTCAGGCTGGAAAAAAGCGTGGCCATCATGCCGATCAGCGCGGTGACCACGACCATGGCGGACACAACCAAAAGGGCGGTTTCAGCGACGCCGACGATCCCCCAAAGCTCTTGCAGGGCGACCCCCGGCAGGATCGCCAAAAGCGGCTCTTCGGGATAGTCGTTGATCGCCCGTTGCAGGGCAAAGGTCTGAAGCGGGCTGTCGACCCCGATCAGGGCGGCCGTCACCGCGCCGGGGGTCAGATCCATCTGGCGGATGGCGTCGACCGGCGTGGCCTGCCCCGGGATCTGCGCGCCGTTGCGCCAATCGACATGGATCGCCTCGATTGCCTCAAGGCTGACGATCACGGTCCGATCCACCGGTGTGCCGGTCTTGGCAAGTATGCCCGAAATCCGAAAGGGCTGATCCTTGTGTTCGGTGAACGAGGCGATGCCATGGGCCACAACGATTGGGTCCCCGACGGTGTACCCGAGCGCCTTGGCCACATCATACCCGATGACCGCGTCGAACAGGTCGGACATCAGCGCGCCATCCTCGACCATCAGGGACTGACCACGGCGGTACTTGTAGCGCGCGAAGAACTCCGGCGTCGTGCCCATCACACGGAACTGACGGTGGCTGTCGCCAAGCGAGATTGGGACGATCCAGTCCACCTCTGGCCGGGCCGCGATATCAAGGTAGCTTTCCCAACTGACGTTGTTGGTCGCGTTTCCGATGCGGAAGACCGAATAGAGCAGCAGTTGGACGGAACCCGACCGCGCCCCGATGATCAGATCGGTCCCGGAAATCGTATCGGCGAAGCTGGCTTTGGCCCCGGTCCGTATCTTGTCGACGCCAAGAAACAGCGCGACCGACAAAGCGATGGCCAGAACGGTCATCGCCACGGTCACCGACCTTGCCAGAAGCGACCCTATGACCAGCCGCAGGATCATGCCGCCTGCCTTTCGATCCGGGCGATATCCTCGATCCGAACAACGCGGTCGAACCGCTGACCCAGGCGCGGGTCATGGCTGACCATCAAAAGGGTCGAGCCATGGGCGCGGACCTGATCGAACAGCAGATCCAGAAAGGCCATCTGGCTGTTCGCATCCAGGGCCGAGGTCGGCTCGTCCGCGATCACGATTGGCGGTTTCCCGATCAGCGCTCGGGCGACAGCGACGCGCTGCTGTTGTCCGACGCTCAGTGCCGAGGCCCGGGCCTTCAGAAGATCGGGAAGGCCGAGCGCGGCGCAAAGCTGTGCGGCTTCAGCCACAGCATCGCCGGCGCGGGCCCGTCGCAAAGGAGCAAAGCGCAGAGGCAGCGTGATGTTGTCCAACACCCGGCCAAATGGCAGCAGGTTGAACTGTTGGAAGATGACGCCGATCTGTTCCGCGCGAAACCGGTCGCGTGCCCCGCCCGACAGCGCGGACAGGTCTTGCCCGGCAACACGGACCGATCCGGCCTCGGCTGTGACGGTTCCGGAGATAAGCGACAGCAACGTGGATTTCCCGGACCCGCTTTCGCCCAGCAAAAGCACCGTTTCACCGCTGAGGACCGAGAAGTCAGGCACGGAAAGGGCGAAGGATCCGCGCCCGGGCCAGCGAAAGCGGACCTTGTCCAGGGAGATAATCGGGTCGGCGGAACCCACCGTCAGAACATACCTTTCAGATCAAGCGTGGGCGCATCGCGTTCAACCTCGAACGCCTTCGCGCCATCGGCGCTGACAATCTGAACATCAAGGGCGCGCGCGTTCTCGAACACATCGAAATAGGCGAATGTCAAACCGCTCAGCGCGTCGGTATCGGCGCAGGTCAGCAGGTATTCCGCGTGAAACTCGGTATGGCTGGTTTCTTCTGCTGCGTGGTCATCATGGCCGTGGTCGTCATGCGCCTCTTCTTCGCTTTCAAGTCCCGCGCTGGCCTGGGTGACGCTGCATTCCGCTGCGGCAGGCACCACGAACAGGTCAAGCGGTCTGGCCAGCGTCGCAACCGCGGCATCAATGGCGGCCCGGTCTTCTGCGCTTTCGGCGGCGTATTCGAAGCCGACGATATCGGCGCCCGGGGCATGGAACTCTATCGCCACTTGCGCGCCGTCAATCGCAATGTTCAAGGCGCCGACACCATGTTCATGGGCGTCAAGATCGCGGCTGCCTTCGGCAAATGCGGGCAAGGCGAGCAGGCTTAGGACGACGGGAAAAGCATAGTTCATGGACCACCTTCTGGCTGGGGTGTTTCGGGACCCGGTGCCCGTTCTTGGTCTGGCTCGGGCACCGGAGAGTCCTTGGAAGTGATATGTTATAAGGTAACAGGTCTCAAGGTATCCGCAGTCTAAAGCGCGGCGCGCAAAAGCGTCTCGTACTCGGCGGTCGAGCAGGGGCGCGGATTGGTCACCGACAGATGCTCGCAGCTTGAGATGTTCGCGATCCCTTCAAGCTGCTCGGCGGTGACGCCAAGATCCCGCAACCGGCCAGGCAGCCCGATAGATCCGACCAGCGCACGGGTCCAATCGGCCAGATCGGTCTCGCCCAGTCCTATCGCCTCTGACAGGTCTGCGATGGCCGGGGCTGCGTGGGACCGGTTGAACGCAATCACGTGGGGCAGAAGGATCCCGATCAGGGTGCCGTGGTGCAGGTTCAGTGTCCCAAGCGGCGTGGCCATCGCATGGGCCGCGCCCAGCGATTTCTGAAGACACATGCCGCCTTGAAGCGCCGCCATCATCATCTGCCAGCGCGCGTCGCGGTTCTGGCCGTCTTGAACCGCAACAGGCAGCCATTTGGCGGCGCGCCGGGCCGCATCGCGGGCAATGGCGGCGGCCGGCGGGTTTTCGACGGTGCTGCAAAACGCTTCGACCCCGTGGCTGAAGGCGTCGATCCCGGTTGCCGCTGTCAGTCGCGGTGGCAAGGTCAGTGTCAGTTCGGGATCGCAGATCACCGTATCGGCGACCATGTTCAGGCTGACCGCGACCGAGGTTCGACCATCGAGACGCGTCATGACTGACGCCCTGCCGACCTCGGCCCCCGTGCCCGCGGCCGTCGGGATCGCAATCTGCGGTGAGACCCTGCCAATGCGGTCGGGCCCGGCTGTCTTGACGTTGTAGTCGGCCAAATTGCCGCCATGGCTGGTCAGAAGCGCGATGGCTTTGGCCAGATCGATGGGCGAGCCGCCGCCCAGCGCGATCAGGCCGTCGCAGCCCTTGTCGCGCCAGATCTCCAGGCAGTCGAGAAGCGATTGCTCGGTCGGGTTCTCGGTCGTGCCGTCGTAAAGAACGGGTCTGATCGGGCTTGCGGCATCCAGCACCCGGTCCAACAGCCCCGCCTTGGCAACCCCCTGGTCGGTGACCAGCAAAGGGCGTTCAAGACCGAGCCGCGCGAGTTCATCGGCCAGCAGTCCGACGGCGCCGAAATCAAACTGGATGCGCGATAGATACTGGATCAGCGGCATCAGCCCTCGGCTTCATAATAGATATGCTTGGTCTCAAGAAAGTCGTTCATCGCCTCGATCCCGTGCAGGCGCCCGATCCCGCTTTCGCCGAAGCCGCCGGTCTCGACCTCGGCCAGCAGACGGTTGTGACAGTTTAGCCAGACGGTCCCCGACCGGATCTTGCGGGCAAGGCGCATGCCCCGGTTCAGATCCCGGGTATAGACCGAGGCCGCCAGGCCGAACCGGGTCGCGTTGGCCTTGGCGATCGCTTCTGTTTCGTCCGTGAAACGTTCCAGCGACACGATGGGCCCGAACAATTCCTGCTGGACCAGATCGTGGGTCACGTCGTCGATCTCAAAAACGGATGGGGTCACGAAGGATCCTGCGGCCAGATCGGCGGCGCCCGCCTTGCCGCGCAGGATCAGGTTGGCCTCGTCCCCGGCGCGCGCCACGATGTCCAGAAGGCGGGCCTGGTTCGCACGGTCAATCACCGGGCCAAGTACGGTGCCCTTGGCCGTTGCAGCCCCGACTTTGGCCGCCTTGAACGCGGCCAGAAGGCGCGATTTGACCGCATCATAGGCGCTGTCCTGCACCAGCACCCGCGCGATGCAGGTGCACATCTGCCCGTTCAGCGCCAGGGCGCCGCGCGTGATTTCGGGAACGGCCCCGTCCAGATCGGCATCGTCGAACACGACCGCCGGGGCCTTGCCACCCAGTTCAAGCGAGACATGCTTGGTTGTCGCCGCCGCGTTCGCCATGATGATTTTGCCGGTCCGCGACGATCCCGTGAAGGACACGACATCAATGTCAGGCGCCGTGGACAGATGCGTGCCCACCTCGACCCCGTAGTCGTTGACCGAGTTGACCACGCCCTTCGGAAGACAATCGACCGCCGCGAAACAGGCCATCACGGCGGCGTTGGTCAAGGGCGTTTGCGGCGCAGGCTTGATCACGACCGTGCATCCGGCGGCAAGCGCTGGCGCGACCGAGCGGACAAGCAGCGTCACCGGCGCGTTCCATGGCACGATGACCGACACCACCCCTGCGGCTTCGCGTGTCATAAGGCTCATTTTCCCCGGGCCGCTTTCGAAGGTTCGGCCAAAGACATTGCGGGCAACGCCGGCATAGTACCGCGCCTCGCCGAACCCGGCGGCCACCTCGTGCCGGGCCTGGGCCAGAACCTTGCCGTTCTCTTGCGCCATCAGGGTCGCGATGGCCTCTTGCCGGTCTTCCAGAACGTCGGCGAAATCAAGCAGCGCCTTGGCCCGAAGCCTCGGATCCTGGGCCCAACTTGACCGTTCAAATGCGTCGCGGGCGGCGGCCACGGCCTGGGCGGCCAGATCGGCAGATCCCAAAGGCGATTGCCCAAGCACGGTTCCGTCGCTTGGGTTCAGGCTGTCGGCCAACCCGTTGGGGGCGTCCGGCACCCAGGTTCCGCCAATGTAATGCTGCCCTGTCTCAGCTGACATCCTTGCCCCCCTTCGTCGTACTTCCAATCGCTCGACCCAGGATATCCCCGGCCTTCGCATCGTCGCCCGGACCTGAAGCTGTCCAGGCGATGAACTGATCCGGGCGAACCAGCATCGCCTCGGTCTCATATGCGGCCCGAAGCGCCGGATCCGGAGCCGGGACGACCTCAAGCGGGACGGAAAGCGCAGTCGCCGCGGTCCGGAATTCCCCCGCCCAATGCGATGGGTCGCCGAAATCAAAGAGCGTGAAGCCGGGCCCGAGGGTGGCCCACATGTCGCGGTCACCGGGCAGGGGCTGTGGCGCAAGGTGATGGCCCGACGCGGCCGCCACCCGGTGCACGCCTTTCGCGCCCGAAACAGCGCCAGGCGTGCCGAAGACAATGGGAGATCCGGCATAGTTCGGCAGGTATTCGGTGACATCGCTGTCATCGGCCTGGGTCCGCGCGTGCCAGGCGGCTTCAAACGCGGACTTGTCACGTTCGGGCGCGTGGCGTGCCATGAAGGTCCGAAAATCGGCAATCATGCGCCCGATGAAGTCCTGTGCCACTGATCGAAAGACCGGGTGACGTTCGGCCGAATAGCTGTCGAGCAAGTCTGCGCCAGCCCAGCCTTCCAAGGACGCCGCCAGCTTCCACGCCAGATTGCGCGCATCTTCGAAGCCGGTGTTCACGCCGTAGCCGCCATAGGGCGGATGGCTGTGGGCGGCATCGCCCGCGATGAAAACCGGCCCATTCCGATAGGTTTTGGCGTGCGAGATTCTGAGATCCCAGAACCCGATATGGTCGAATTCCAGCGCGAAGGGCGCGCCGACCATTCGGTGCAGGTGGTCGCGGAAATACGCCTCACCCGATGCATCGTCCGGGACCGGCGCGTGATAGAACCAGCCGCCGTTCAGATCGACGCGGCCCAGAAACTGCCAGTATCCGTCGAGATCTGGGTTCATCACGTTGTAGATCGATTTGCCCGGGAAGCGCGCCAGAAGACCATCAAGCTCGGTGGATCGAAAGACCAGCAGCGCCATGCGCGGGCCTTCGTGGTCCGTTTCTTGCGCGATCCCGGCCATATCGCGGATGCGGGACCGCGCGCCATCACAGCCCACGACATATCGTGCTGTCAGGGTCTGGGACGCGTTGCCCGCTTGTACTTTGACTTCGGCACTGTCCGCGCCGACGGTCAGCCTTGTCACGTCGTGCCCGGTGCGAAAGTCAATCTGGGGCAAGTCGGCGGCACGGGCGCGCAGCACGGCCTCGGTTTCGTATTGCGGCAAACGTTCGTTCAACGCGAAGTAATAGGCCCCGACCTTTGCGCGTTGAAACCAGTCATAGGTGTAATCGCTTAGAAGCTTGCCATAGGCCACAAGCCCCGCATTGCCGGAGCTGCGGGGGATCGGCGTCGCCGCCTGGATCGCTTCAGTGACGCCCCAGGCCCGGAAGTGCTCGCCCGTGCGCTGGGTCAGGTTCTGTCCCTTCGGAATGCGGTGCAGCCCCGTGCCACGTTCCAGCACGACCGAGCGCACGCCGCGAAGGGCAAGGTCGATCGCTAGACCCAGTCCCACCGGGCCCGCACCGACGATGACGACATCCGCGTTAGCCATGGCGCACAGACCATCCGTATCGCGCTGCAATGCTCATGGGATCACACTCATATGTTGCAGCGCGGTTGTACAGCCGGTGCGGTGACGGACGCATGTTTCAAGGCGGACTAGTATTCTTGTATCCGTTTGGATACAAAATGTGCCTAAGAAAGTCGGAGCCGTCAGATGTCTCAGAAATCAAGCGGAGAGGCTGCCTTCGATGCGCTGATGGTCGCGATCCGGGGCGGCGTGTTCCGCCCGGGCGACCGGTTGCGGGAAGAAGAGGTCGCCGAGCGCCTGGGCCTGTCGCGGACGCCCGTGCGCGAGGCCTTACGGCGGCTTGAGGCCCATGGCGTGATCGAACATCGCCCGCGACTGGGCGCCGTTGTTCGCCAGCTTGGCCATTCCGAGGTTGTCGAGCTTTACGAAATGCGCGTGGTCTTTGAACGGACCGCCGCCGAAATGGCGGCCAAACACGGGTTGGACGCGGAATTCGATGCGCTGGACGACCTGAACGCGGCCATTGAGGCTGAACGCGCCGACCCCGCCAAGGCGGCAGCCCTGAACCAGGAGTTTCATCAAGGCCTGTACCTGGCCTGCCGGAACCGCTTTTTGCTTGAAGCCGCCCGGGCCCTGAACAACTCGCTTCTGCTTCTGGGTCCGACGACCTATTGGAACCCTGACCGGATCGAAGTGGTGGTCCGCCAGCATCAGGCGATTGTCGATGCGCTGCGCGCAGGCGACGTCGAAGGCGCGGGCGCTGCGGCGGAAGTGCATCTAACGACGTCCTTGCGCGAACGGCTGAAGGCCATCCCCGCGTGATGCCGGTTCTTAATACGTTTCTGGTCGGCTTGATCGGCGTTGCGCTGTTTTACCTGACCGGCCTGCCGCTTCCCTGGCTTCTGGGGCCGATCTGCGCCTGCCTGCCCGCCGCGCTGGCCGGTGTCCCGATGCGTGGCATCAAGCCCGTGAACGATTCCATGCGAACGATACTGGGCGTTGCGGTCGGTGCCACGATTACGCCTGCCGTGCTGGCCACCTTCCCGGGCATGTGGCCGACGCTTGTGCTGGTGCCGGTGATGGTGGTTTGCATAGGCGTTGCGGGCATCCCCTATTTCCAGCGCATCTGGGGCTATGACTTTCCCACGGCCTACTACTCCACCATGCCGGGCGGTTTGCAGGACATGCTGGTTTTCGGCGAAGAGGCAGGCGGCAATGTGCGGACCCTGTCGCTGATCCATGCGACCCGCGTTCTGGTGATCGTCGTGGCGCTGCCGTTCCTTTTGAAAGGCATATGGCAAGCCGATCTGACCAACCCGCCGGGGGTTCCGGCCTCGACCGTGCCCTTGCACGAGATCGGGCTGATGATCCTCTGCGCTGGGTTCGGCTGGTGGGCGGCCAAACGTGTGGGTCTGTTCGGCGCGTCGATCCTGGGGCCCTTGATTGTCACGGCGGCGGTCACGCTTGCGGGCTATCTGGAAAACCGTCCGCCTGCCGAGGCGATATGGGCGGCCCAGTTTTTTATCGGGATAACGATCGGCAGCAAATACGCCGGCATCACCATGGCCGAGGTGCGCCGTGACCTTGCGGCAGGCCTTGGCTTTTGCGTGATCCTGATCGTCCTGACACTGATCTTCGTTGAGGGGATCCTGATTTTCGGCCTCGCGCCGGGGCGCGAAGCGCTTTTGGCCTTTGCGCCGGGCGGGCAGGCCGAATTGACGGTTCTTGCGCTGATCGTCGGGGCCGAGGTGGCTTTTGTCGTGGCCCATCACGTCCTTCGGATCTTCATTGTGATCCTGGGGGCGCCCTTGGCCGTCAGTCTGTTCGACCCCAAACCTCGGCGTTGATCATGTGGATCGGGTCACCCGCCGCGAAGGCGTTGATCTGGTCGAAGATGTCTGAGAATTGCAGGTCGAATTCGTCTTCTGTGACGTAACCGATATGGGGCGTCGGCAGGACGTTTGGATGGCTCAGAAGCGGATGGGTCGTGTCGGTCAGCGGCTCGGTATCGAAGACATCGACAGCGGCCTGGATCCGACCCCGGGCGATTTCGGCTTCCAGGGCCCCGGACGCGATCAAACCTGATCTCGACGTGTTCACCAACAGGCTGCGCGGCGCCATGTTCGCCAGATCCTCAGCGGTGACGATCCCGCGTGTCTCCGGCTTCAGTCGGACATGCAGGCTGACGATGTCAGAGGTTGCGAAGAAGGCCTCGCGACTGTCGGCCACCTGGGCACCATCGGCCTTGGCCCGGTCCCGCCCGGCGTCAGACGCCCACCATTGCACCTGCATCCCGATGGCCTCGGCATAGCCCGCGACGGCCTTGGCGATCCGGCCAAAGCCGTAAAGACCAAGCATGCGGCCCCGAAGCGTTCGGCCCACGCCCATCTGCCAGGTCCCGGCCTTGATCGAGGCGACCTGTTCGGGGATCTGCCGATAGGCCGCGAGGATCAGGGCGAACGTATGTTCAGCCGCAGCAAAGGACGGCGTGCCGGAATGCATGTTCGAACACAGAAGCACGCCGTTACGGGTGCAGGCCTCGACGTCGATATGCGGATAAACACTTCGTTGCGAGATCAGTTTGAGGTTCGGTAACCGGTCGATCAGATCCGCCCCGATCTTGGTTCGTTCGCGGAACAGGACCAGTGCCTCGGCGTCGGTCACGCGGTTCGCAAGTCGGGCCGGGTCCGGTTCATGATCGGTCCAGACGGTCACATCGTGATCGTCAAGTTTCCCGAAGGAAGGCAGCCCCCGAAGCGTGTCGAACCAATCGTCGAGGATATGGACCTTCACCGGCTTTCGACGCCGGCGCTGGGCGAGGGCGTGCGGGGCGTCGCCACAAAGCGGGGCCCCTCAAGCGCACGCAGCGCGTCCGAGATTGATCCGCGCTGGCCGATCAGAAAGTTGTACTGGGCATCGCAGCCGGAAACCGGCGTAGGATAGTCGCGGATCTCATCCTGGATAAGCTGGCGCGCCATCTCCAATTCGGCGCGGGCGACGGTCACGCAATCTTCGTGGGTCATGGGGATCTCCAAATCGGTATACCGTTGTATACCTAATTTTCTGCCGATGATCCAGACCAAACCGCGCGAGGGATGAAAACCTGTCCCTGGGCAAGTTTGCGGGCCGTTCGCACCAGACCTGCCGAGATGATGTCAAAGGCCTCCCCGTCGGTCGCATAGTCCACCAGCACTTCAAGCTTGCCCATCGGGTGTTCCAGGAACATCCGGACCGGGCTGGCATTCGGCGCGGCATAGATCCCATCGGCCACGGTGCCGGGGCAAAGAAGACAGGCCGCCAGACATTGCGAACCGGTCACCGCCAGGCTTGGGTGGCAATTCCACGGCATGAAGTACCGGGTCAGTGCCGCACCGCCGTTCTTTGGCGCCGCGACCAGACCAAACTTGGGGGTCACCGATTTGGACACATCGCCCATGCCCATCAACGCGCCGGCCTTCTGGCGGATCGGCTCCATCCGGTCATAGAAGGCCCGGTTTTCGTCCAGTTCAGACGTGGTTTCGGCGCCGGTCAGGCCGAAATCTTCCGCCCGGGCGATGACCATGGGCATGGCGACATCGATACAGGACACCTGTATGCCGTCGATTTCGTCGATCCGGTTGCCCGTCGGGAACATCGATCCGGTGGCGCCGCCGGTCACATCCATGAACTGAAGTGCAATCGGGGCCGCGGTTCCCGGAACGCCGTCGATGGATGCGTCGCCATCGTAAAGGGGCACGCCAGCTTCGGTCTGCACCTTGGCGATCACGCGGGCGCCCGTGTTGACGGCGCGGATCTTGACCTCGGTCTCCGGCCCTGTCGCCGCGACCAGCCCCATTTCAAGGGCCGCGGGACCGACGCCGACCAGGATGTTCCCGCAGGTCGGTTTGAAATCGACCAGGCGATCCTCGACACTGACTTGCGCGAAGAAATAATCGACATCGGCCCAACCGTCATTGGACTTCGACAGCATGGCGACCTTGGTGGTCACCGCCGCGCCGCCGCCGATCCCGTCGATGTTCAGGGGATGGCCCGAGCCGACCATGGCGATCAGCACCTCGGCCAGCCGGTCGAGATCCTCGGGCAGATCTGCGCGGTTCAGGTAGGGGCCCCGCGAAGTCCCGCCGCGCATGAACAAAAACGGGATCGCCGTTTGGGTCATGTGAGCGGCCACGGCAGATCAACGAAGGATTGCAGCAGACCCGGCGGGAAATCGCGGTTCAGAAGCCCGGCCATGCCGCACATGAAGGCGATGCCGAGCGTCGCATAGCCCAGGGCATAGCCCCAGCCCTTGCCTGCCCGGAAGCGGATGAAGCCCACAAGGAAGATCGCCAGCGCCAGTATGAAGCCCAGAAGCGCGGTCAGGACCAACAGGCCCGCGAACCACGCCAGCGTCGACCAAAGCCCGAAGGCGTTGCCGGTTTCGCTGGCTTCGCGGTCGGCGAAAAGCGCATGGGTCTCGGGCCGTATCATCATCTGCACCAGAAGGATCAATCCGCCCACAAGCGTAACTGCGGCCACGAAACGCGGGAAGGCCCGGTCGGTGCCTGCATAATCCGGCATGGTTGCGGCATCGATCAGCGCATAGGCAAGGAAGCCCACGACGGCGAGCAGGAAGATCAGCGGCGCCCGCTTTGATCCGCTTTCCACCGCACCTTCGGCCATGATCGTCTTGGCCTGGCGGAGACCGACAACCACCGAGATCAGCGTGATGATGATCAGCACGATCACGATGGGCGAGAAGATGTATTCAAGCCCCTGACCGGTCGACTGCCGGAAGCGCGAGGCCGCGATCTGGATCGCCTGGTTGGCAAAGTTCTCGGCCGGGGTCGCCAGGACGAACCCGATCAGGAAGGCCGGGCGCGACCAGTCGAACCGGCGCATCAGGATGCCCAGAAGGCCAATGGCAAAAAGCGCCACCAGATCCATCAGATTCTGGCCGGACTGGAAGGCCGCGAATGAGATGATCATGAAAAGGAACGGGGCCAGCAGCGCAAACGGGATCGTCGTCAGCCGCGCGATACCACCCGAAGCCGCAATGCAGATCAGCGTGCCCACGACATTCGCCAGGGCCAGCAGCCAGACGATGGAATAGGTGATGTCGAGGTTGTTTTTCAGCATCGAGGGGCCGACCTCGATATTGCCGCTGCCCAGAAGCGCAATCGCCCCAATGAAGATCGCCATCGAGCCGGACCCCGGGATCCCGAAGAGAAGCGTGGGCACCAATCCGCCGCCCTCCTTGGCGTTGTTCGAACTTTCCGGCCCGATCACGCCCCGGATCTCGCCCGAGCCGAACTTCGATTTGTCCTTGGTGGTCTGGACCGAATGGCCATAGGCGATCCAATCGACAACGGACCCGCCCAGTCCCGGGATCACGCCGACGATCACCCCGATGACTGAACATCGCACGCTCAGCCAGATATTGGCGAACCAGTCGCTGACGCCCTTCATCCAGCCGCCGCCCAGGGGCGAGCGGTCAGAGATCGAGCGGTCCTGCCGCAGCAACGCGATGATTTCCGGGATCGCGAAAATGCCGAGGCCGACAATGACCAGCTTCAGGCCCGATCCGAGATACTGATAGATCGTGAAGGCCGCGCTGCCCGTTTCTGCGAAGACCCAGTCGGATGGGATGAAGCGCAATTCACCCTCGGCGGCGCCTTCGCCGATCGTGCCGACCAGCATGCCAAGACCCGCCGCGACGATGCCCTTCAGCGCCACACGGCCTGCCAGGATGCCCACCATCGACAGACCGAAGATCGTAATCATCAGAAGTTCGGGCGTCTGGAACTCCAAGACGATCGGTCGGGCGACAAGAATGAAGACCGTCAGGAAGGTCGCGCCGACAAGCCCCCCGAAGAGCGACGAGGCAAAGGCCGCGGACAAAGCGCGCGCCGCTTCGCCTTTTTTTGCCATGGGAAAGCCGTCCAACACCGTCGCCTGGGAAGCCGAGGATCCCGGTATCCCCATCAAGACACTGGCAAACGTGTCCGAGGTCGGCACCACCGCGACCATCCCGATCATCAGGGCCAGGCCCAAGACCGGATCCATCCCGAACATGAAGGGCAGAAGAAGCGACAGGCCGGCGATCCCGCCCAGCCCGGGGAAGACCCCGATACAGAGGCCCATGACCACACCGAGAACGAGGTATCCGAGAACGATGGGTTGCAGGATCAGCCCTGCGGCGTCGCCCAAAGCGGGCAAAGCGACCGACACGAAATCCATGGCACTGGCTTTCGGTTAATTCTGAAATGGGACCCCGCCAGCGAATGCTGCTGGCGGGGCCGGTTTGGTGAGATCAGCCGTCGAGCGTGACGCCGTAGCGCTCTTTCAGCCAGTCGACGACGAAAGACTTGGCCGCGTCCGGCACTTGGGTTGCGCTGCCCAATGCGCCCGTGGCTTCGCCGCCTGTCATCTGCGGGTACTTGCCCAGACGACCAGCCGAAATCTCGGCAAAGTCGGCGCGTGCTTTGATGTCGTCGAACGCCTTGGTGTAGGTCACGATGGCGTCGTTCGACGCTCCGGCGGGCAGGAAGACCATCTTCTGCGCGGGGAACCCGGCCACGAAGAAGGCTTTCCACGCGTCCCACTGGGTGCCGCTTGTTTCGCAGGCCGGCGTGGCGTCGCAGACTTCCTTAAAGGTCGGCATGTCCGGGAATGTCGGGTCGCGGACGATGTTGCCATCGGCGTCCAATGCCCCCCAGCTCATCATCGGAACCGCAGTTCCCGCTTCGACCAGCGGGGTGACCCCCGACAGGAAGGACGACGAGGTCTGATAGTCGATATTGGCCTCGCCACGCTCGAACATCAGGCGGCCGTCACCGCGGCCCTTGATGCCGAAGACTGGCTCAACGTTCAGGCCGAGCATTTCCCAGGCCAGAAGCGGCACAAGGTCAAGACGCGTTGCGCCCTGGCTGCCATAGATGAAATCCGTGCCCTGAAGCGGTGTGGCATCCAGCCCGTTCATCTGGCTTGCAAGATCCGGCGGCAGATAGGCGACCCCACCGGTGCCCGAAGCCAGAACCACATTCCAGTCGCCATATTCGTAGCGCACGCGCGGATCGCCCAGAAGGTAAGGGAACTGGGTCGAGCCGGACGAGCCGAAAATCAGCGTGCCGTCATCGTATTTCTGTTCTTGGAACCAGTTGGCGCCCTTGGTCGACCCGGCGCCCGGCATGAACTTGACGACAACCGTTGGCTGCCCTGGCAGTGCTTCCGATAGCAGCGGGGCGTAGAAGTTGGCCCATTTGGCCGATCCGCCGGTTTCAGAGAAGGGGATCACCCATTCGACCGTCTTGCCGGACAGGTCGATGCCGTGCCCGTCTGCCGCGGCATTCGTTGCGAAACTCGCCGCGGCGGCGGCGACAAGCCCCATGGCCACGCGGCGCGTGGTTGAGAAAATTGACATTGTATCCTCCCTTGGTTCGGCCCGTTTTTCGGACCGAGACTCTTGTCCTGCCGCGGGTGATTCCCCGTGGCGATGGATGAAGAATGGCCGATGAACCTTGCACCAAGCCTTCATCGTGGTGAAACTTTGGCCATGCGCATCGTCGTGGTTGAAGACAATACCAGCTTGCGGAAGGGCATCAGCTATCGGCTGACCGATGACGGTCATGCGGTCGATGCGCTGGACAATGGCGACGATGCGGACACGTTTCTGCGTCAGGAAGATTGCGATCTGGTGATCCTGGACATCAATCTGCCAGGCCGCGACGGGCTGGATGTTCTGGCCGCGCTTAGGCAGCGGAATGATCCGCGCCCCGTCATTCTTTTGACGGCCCGGTCCAGCACCGAAGATCGCGTGATCGGGCTTGATGCGGGCGCCGATGACTATCTGGTCAAACCTTTCGCCATGGACGAACTGGCCGCGCGGGTGCGCGCGCTGTCACGCCGCAAGGACGTTGTGCCACGACGCAGCCTGACGCTGGGGGACCTGACGCTGGATGTCGAAACGCCGCAGCTTCTGCATCGCGACGAACCCATCGACGTGCCGCGGCGCGAACTGTCTGTCCTGATCGCTCTGGCCGAGGCGGGCGAGACGCCTCTGTCGAAATACAGGTTGCTCGACAAGGTCTATGGCGCCGGCAGCAATACCGATGGCAAGGTGATCGAGGTCTACATCTCAAGGCTCAGGAAACGCCTCGGGCGCTTCAACGTGACAATCCGCGTGCATCGCGGCATCGGATATTCGCTGGTGGTCGAAGGCAAGTGAGACGCGCTGTTTCTCTGCGGATGCGGCTGACCGCGATTATCCTTCTGCCGCTTCTGGCCATCGCCGGGCTGATCGGGGTCTGGGCGGTCTTCGATGCCCAGTCCCGCGCAGGCGACGGGTTCAACCGGGCGCTTCTGACGGTCGCCTTGGCTATCTCGCGGGATGTTGCGGCCTCGGGCGGTGATGCGCTGAGCGCGGATACAACCGGGCTTCTGCGAGACACATCCGGGGGGCGGGTGTTCTACCACGTCTTTGCGCCGGATGGGGTCTTTGTGACCGGCTTTGCAACGCCACCTGTTCCTACGACCGAAACCTTTCTCGGCCCCGATGGCCAGGTCTTCTACGATGGCGTTCACCAAAGCAGATCGGTGCGCGCGGTCCGCTTTACCGAGACGATGCAGGTGGATGGGCTGAACGGCGATTTCACCACGACGGTTTGGCAGGATCAAAGTCTACTTCGGGCCCGAACCTGGGAATTTTCGCTCAGAAGCCTTCAGGTCATGGCGCTTCTTATCGTGACTGTCGCGCTGGTCGTCTGGTTTGGGGTGCATCTCGGGCTCAGACCGCTTCTGGACCTTGAAGCCGCCATCGGGCGACGTTCTGGCAGCGAATTGTCCCCGATCCAGCGCGCGGTTCCGGTCGAGGTTGGCGGCATCGTGCAAACCCTGAACCGGCTTTTCGGACAGGTTTCGCGCAGCATGACGGCGCAGAACGAGTTTATCTCGAACGCGGCGCATCAATTGAAGAACCCAATTGCCGGGGTGCTCTCGCTGGCGGAAGCGGTGGATACTGCACCCACTCCCGAAGAAGGACAGCGGCGCGCGCGCGACCTTTTGACAGCCGCACGCGAGACGGCAGATCTAAGCCAGAAGCTTTTGCTTCTGGAACGGGCCAAGTCGATCAGCCCGGCCAGTGCCCATCAGGACTTTCCGCTGGGCGCGGCGGTCGAGGCCTGGGTCAACGATGCGCGGGCCGCGGCGCCGCCGGGCGTGTCGGTCAAGGCCCGGATCGCACCGGAACTTGGAGATCTTCACGGCGATGAAACGATGCTGCGCGAAGCCATTCGCAATCTGATCGACAACAGTTTTCGCCATGGCGGCCCTGGCGTGACCGAGGTGGAGGTCAGCGCCGTCCGACGGGATCGCGCGGTTCAGATTTCCGTCGCGGACAACGGCAAGGGGATCCGGCCCGACGCCGTCGCGGCGGTGCGTGACCGGTTTCGCCAGGTGGCGGACACGTCTGGCAGCGGCCTGGGCGTGTCGATTGTCGAGGCGGTGGTGCAGGGCCACGGCGGCACGATGGACATCGTGCCGACCGATCCTGGGTTGTGCGTGGTTCTTACCCTTCCGGACGCGCCGGACTAGATCGGGCGGTTGTGTCTCGGCACAATCGGCATAGAACCGGCGCATCGGTTGTCCCAACCGTTTGGAACAGGTGGCAAGATGGCAGACCCCTTTGATCCCGCAAAGGATGGCGCGCAAATGTCGTTTAAGGACGACATGAGCTATGGCGACTATCTGGGGCTCGACAAGCTTCTGGGCGCGCAAGGTCCGTTGTCGAACGCCCATGACGAGATGCTGTTCATCATCCAGCACCAGACGTCCGAGTTGTGGATGCGCCTTGCGCTGCATGAACTGGACGCCGCGCGCGGGCATATCGGTGCCGAGCGGTTCGGCGAGGCGTTCAAGATGATTTCGCGCGTGGCCCGCATCTTTGAACAGTTGAACAACGCCTGGGACGTTCTGCGCACAATGACGCCCAGCGATTATACCGCGTTTCGCGATGATCTGGGCGCCTCGTCCGGGTTTCAGTCGCATCAGTACCGGCTGATCGAATATTTCGTCGGCAACCGGAACACGGCCATGCTGAAGGTCCACGAACACCGGCCCGAATTGCACGCGCAATTGCTGGCCGAGCTTGATCGCCCCTCGCTTTACCACGTCGCGCTTCGGGCGCTGGAACGGGAACTGGGCATTGCCCTTCCCGCCGAAGCCTTCCGAATGAAGGAACCGCACAAGGCCCATGATGCCATTGTCGATGCGTGGACGCAGGTCTATCGCGCGCCCGAAAAGCACTGGATGCTATACGAACTGGCCGAAAAGCTTGTCGATCTGGAAGACTATTTCCGGCGTTGGCGTTTCAACCATGTGACGACGGTCGAACGGGTGATCGGCATCAAACGCGGCACTGGCGGAACGAGCGGGGTGAAATACCTTCGCCGGATGCTTGAGGTTGAACTTTTCCCCGAGCTTTGGTCGCTCCGCGGAGGTCTTTGAATGGCACTGCCCCTGAAACATCTGTTCGATCTGCCCGAGGGCGTGATTTACCTTGACGGCAACTCGCTCGGGCCCTTGCCGAA
Source organism: Paracoccaceae bacterium (assembly GCA_965267475.1). Taxonomy (GTDB): domain Bacteria; phylum Pseudomonadota; class Alphaproteobacteria; order Rhodobacterales; family Rhodobacteraceae; genus JBCBKU01. Next base: position 3,611,700 of record OZ254079.1, on the reverse strand, counting down.
AGGCGTGGCCGAGGTGGTGCAACGGGCCGTTGTGGACGAATGGGGCGGCCATCTGATCCGTGGCTGGAACACGTGCAACTGGATGGAACAGCCCAGCCGCGTGGGCAATTCTTTGGCCGCGTTGATCGGTGCGCCCGAAGGCTCGGTCGTGATGGGCGATACGCTGTCCATCAAGGTCTTTCAGGCGCTTGCGGCCGGTCTGGCCATGCGCCCCGACCGGCGGTTGATCTTGTCGGACAATGGCAATTTCCCGTCCGATCTTTACATGGCCGAAGGGCTCGTGGCGCTGAAAGAGCAGGGCTATGCGCTTAAGGTCGTCGACCCGGAAAAGGTGGTCGAGGCCATCGACGACACCATTGCCGTCGTCATGCTGACCGAAGTCGATTATCGCACCGGCCGGAAACACGACATGGGTGATGTCACGCGCCGGGCCCATGGGGCAGGAGCGGTCATGGTCTGGGATCTCGCCCACAGTGCCGGGGCGCTCGAAGTGGACATCGCCGCGTCGCGCTGTGAATTCGCGGTTGGTTGCACGTACAAGTATTTGAACGGCGGGCCCGGCGCGCCGGCCTTTATATATGTGCGGCCCGATCTGGCCGGTCAGGCGCAGCCCGCCCTGGCCGGGTGGCTGGGGCACAAGGCACCTTTCGCCTTCGACACGTCCTATGCGCCTGCGCCCGATATCGAACGGATGCGGGTCGGCACGCCACCGGTCCTGCAACTGACCGCGCTGGAAGAGGCGCTGAAGGTCTGGGACCACACGTCGCTTGCCGAGGTCAGGGCCGCATCCATCGCGCTTTGCGAGCGGTTCATTTCCGAGGTTGAGGCGCGCTGCCCGGATCTGCGGCTTCTCAGCCCGCGCGATGCCTCGGTCCGGGGCAGTCAGATCTCGTTCGGATACGACAACGGATATGCCGCCATGCAGGCGTTGATCGCCCGCGGTGTGATCGGCGATTTCCGGGCCCCCGATGTCATGCGGTTCGGCTTCACGCCCCTTTACATCGACGAGGCCGACGTTGTTGGCGCCGTCGATATTCTGGAAGACGTGCTGAGCAACCGCTTGTGGGATCGGCCTGAATACAAGACAGCGAACCGGGTGACCTGAGACGCTTGCAATCCCGGGCCGATTGACCCACCCAGAACCCATGGCTGAATACGCTTTTTCCCCACCCGCGCAGGTCTCGCTTCCCATACTGGGCTCGGACAGCCGGTTCCCGGTCCGCCGCGTGTATTGCATTGGCCGGAACTATGCCGACCATGCCCGCGAGATGGGCCATGATCCGGACCGCGAGCCTCCGTTCTTCTTCCAGAAAAACCCCGATAACCTCGATCCGTCTGGAACCTTTCCGTATCCGGACAAGACATCGGATGTGCATCACGAGGTCGAACTGGCGGTCATGCTGTCATCCGGCGGGACGAACGTCCCCGTCGATGCTGCCGAGGCCTGCATCTTCGGATATGCGCTTGCGCTCGACATGACCCGCCGCGATCTGCAAGGCGCCCAGAAGAAGATGGGTCGCCCGTGGGAGATCGGGAAGGCCTTTGAACGCTCGGCGCCTGTTGGCCCGATCCACCCCATCGCGGCGACGGGGACGCTGAACGCCGGGCGAATCTGGGCAGAGGTGAACGGTGAGTTGCGTCAGGACGGCGATCTGAACCAGATGATCTGGAAAGTGCCCGAGATGATTTCATATCTCTCAGAGTACTTTGAGCTGGCCGCGGGCGACGTGATCCTGTCAGGCACGCCCGCAGGTGTTGGACCGGTGGAACGCGGGGGTCGGATTGAGATCGGGGTGGAGGCACTTGGCACAATGGTCGTGGACGTCGTTTAACCCGCCACGTTCCGATAAGACGTCTCGACCGCGTGCAGGAAAGACGCCGCAGAGGATCGGGCCGACATCAACAGGAAACGATCCTCGCCCAGCCGCAGGATCAGGGCGCCCAGATGCTCCATGACCGTCCGGGCCGAGGCGCCCGTTGGAAAAACGCCCGGATCCAGATCAATGGGGCAGATCCGTTCAAGGGCGGCGGATGTGTCGGGGCCTTCGATGTCCAGGATCACCCAGCCATCGGTCTGATCTGTCGTGTATCCCGTGCCTTTCAGTTTGGCCCGCACATGGGCATCTGCATCCGGCGTATCATGCGGGATCATCAGAAATATCTGATCCGGTGCGGTCCAGATCGCCCAGGTGTCGCCCAATTGCGACGCCCTGCGTGGGTCAGGCATGTCCAGCGACCAGACCGATTTGATGGCCTTGGCCAAGGCGGGTTCGCCCCCTTGCGGGACAGCCACGGACACCAGGGCCAGGTCAGACCGCTCCACGATCCGGTTCCCGCCCAGCGACAGGTTGGTCCCAAGCACGGGTGCGGGGGTCAGGGTGATCTCAGCCACGTTGCCGCACCCCTTCTGGATCGATGTGGTGGGGTGAGCAGACCTCGACCATCACGTCCTGGCCCCGCACCGGGCTGAAGGCGCGCACCTTTTCGCCGTGGCGCTGATCGCCACTTTTCAGGAACCCGAGCCCGATGGAATGGCCAAGCTCGGGCGAATAGGCGACCGAGGTCATCCAACCCTGATCATGGGCCATATCCGCCGGATCGCTCTTGGTCAGGAAATGGGCACCTGCGGTCAGATGGACGGACCGGTCGACCGGGCGAAGCCCAACAAGCCGCATCCCGTCCTCGCGCACCATCTCTTCTCGCTGGGACAGGACCGTCCCGATGGCATCCTTCTTCTGGCTGACCATGCCGCCCAGCCCGCACATCAGCGCGGTCGTCTGCCCGTTCAATTCAGACCCGGCCACATGGCCTTTCTCGACACGCATGACGCCCAGGGCTTCGGTTCCGTAAGGCACCAGATCAAATTCGCGGCCCACCTCCATCAGCGCGCGGATCATCACATCGCCGAACCGGGCCGGCACCGCGATCTCATAGGCCAATTCGCCCGAGAACGAGATCCGGAAAAGCCGCGCAGGCGTGCCACCAAAGACGGTGCAATCCGTGCAGGCCATGAAGGGGAAGGCGTCATTCGACAGATCCAGCCCATCGACCACCTTGGACAAAAGCGCCCGCGACCTTGGCCCCGCGACCGAAAACTGCGCCCAAGCATCGGTGGTCGAGATCAGGTGGACATCGAGATCGGGCCAAAGGCATTGACGCGCAAATTCCAGGTTCCTGTACACCAGACCGGCGTTGGCCGTGGTCGTGGTCATGACGAAATGCGTCTCAGATAGCCGTGCGGTTGTTCCGTCGTCATAGGCAAACCCGTCTTCGCGCAGCATCAGACCATAACGGACCTTGCCCACGGGAAGTTTGAGGAATGGATTGGAATAGACGCGGTTCAGAAATTCCGCCGCGTCCCGGCCCTGAATGTCGATCTTGCCGAGGGTCGAGACATCGCAGACGCCGACACCGCCGCGGGTCATCGTGACTTCGCGGTCGACGCTGTCGCGCCAGCCTTTCTCGCCCGGGCGTTTGTACCATTGCGCACGCAGCCACATGCCGGCCTCGACAAAATCGGCGCCATTCTCAACCGCCCAATGGTGGCTGGGTGTTAGCCGGGTTGGGCGGAAATCCTTGCCCCGGGCGCGGCCCGCGAAGGCGCCGATGGGCACGGGCGTGTAAGGCGGGCGGAAGATCGTCGTCCCGGTCTCTGGTATCGTCCGGCCCGTCGCCTCGGCCAGAATAGCCAGGCCCAGGACATTGGACGTCTTGCCCTGATCTGTGGCCATGCCCAGCGTGGTATAGCGCTTGGCATGCTCGACCGACCGGAAGCCCTCGGTCTCAGATTGCCGGATATCCTTGACTGTCACGTCGTTTTGCAGGTCGACCCAGGCGCGCTTTTTGCCCGGCACGGCCCAAAGCGGCACAATGGCCGAGGGTTCGTCGTGGGCCTTGGGCGCTTTGCCCGGGGCTGACTTGCCGAGATCTTCTAGGACCGACACCGCCGCCCCATGGGCCTCGGCCAGGATCGCATCCAGGGTCATTGTCCCGTTGGCAGCCCCGGCCACGACCATGCCCGGCGGCAGATCCGTGCCCGGCACAAAGGCCGAGATATCGTCGCGCCAGACGGGCCGCCCGCGATGGTGACAGGTCAAATGTACGTTGGGCGACCAGCCGCCAGACACCGCAAGACAGTCAGCCTTGATCACTTCGCCCGTGGTGAGCCTGACCGATTTCAAACCGCGCCACCCGGTTGTATCCGCCACGGCCGTGCCGTCGCGGGTGTCGATGGCGATGCCTTCGATATCCGCCCGCTCCAGATCGGTGATCAGGCGCCGCGCATTGTCGTTGTTGGCCATCAAAACCACGCGCTTGCCGGGCGAGACCCCGAAACGCTTCAGATAGGTCCGGACAGCGCCTGCCAGCATCACGCCAGGCCTGTCATTGTTGGCGAAAGCGACCGAGCGTTCTGTGGCGCCTGCGGCCAGAATCGCGCGCTTCGTCGTGATTTTCCAAAGGACATGGCGCGGTGTGTCGCGGGCTGCGACAAGGTGATCGGTCTTCCGCTCCAACGCGCCATAGACACCGCCGTCAAAGACGCCGTAGACCGTGCAGCGTGGCATCAACCGGACATTCGGCATCGCGCCCAGCTCGGCCACCGCAGCCTCGGCCCAGTCCACGCCGCGCTCACCGTCGATGTCGTGCCACTCGGCATTCAGGCGCCCGCCCATGCAAAAATCTTCATCCGCCAGGATGACCCGCGCCCCCGCGCGTCCAGCAACAAGCGCCGCGGTCAGGCCCGCGGGCCCCGCGCCAATGACCAACAGATCGGCGTGCAGGAACCCTTTGTCATAGCTGTCGGGATCGGCCTGACCTGACAACCGACCAAGCCCGGCAGAGGCGCGGATGGCCGGTTCATAGACCTTTTCCCAAAACGCCTTGGGCCACATGAAGGTCTTGTAGTAAAAGCCCGCGCTCAGAAAGGGCGCCAGAAGATCATTGGCCGACATCAGATCAAGGCCAAGGGGGCCTCGATGGTTCTGGCTTTGGGCGGTCAAGCCGTCGAAAAGTTCGGTCACCGTGGCGCGGGTGTTCGGCTCGCGCGCGGCGCCCCGTCCCAGTTCCACCAAGGCGTTCGGTTCCTCGGGACCGGCCGAGAAGATCCCCCTTGGCCTGTGGTACTTGAACGAGCGGCCCACAAGCCGGACCCCGTTCGCCAAAAGGGCTGAGGCCAGCGTATCGCCGGGATGCCCGGTCAGCCAACGCCCGTTCCATTGGAATTTCAATGGTCGCGACCGGTCGATCAGCCCGCCCGTTATGCGATTGGGCTGGGTCACCGTGACCGACCCCGTGCTCGGGCCACGTCGCGGGCCAGTTCGACGTTCAGGACGGCATGGGTCAGCGTGTCGCGGGTCACGACCAGCCAGGACCGGTCGCCCTGTTCGTGATACCAAAGCTCGCGGTGCTGGCCTGCCGGGTTGTCGCGCAGATGCAGGTAATCGCCCATGGCCACGGCCTCGCCATCGGGCCGATCCATCAGGGCGGCATCGCCCATCACGGTGAACTCGGCGGCGTCGCGCGGGCCCAAAAGGGGATGATTGATGATCATCGCCGCCCCCTAATGCAGGTTTGCCTGGGCGCCCGCGCCCTTTTCGTCGATCGGGGCGCCGCGCTGGAACCGGTCCAACCGATAGGCGGCGGCCACCGGATGCGGCGCGTCCCGGGCCAGAAGATGTGCATAGCAAAAGCCCGAGGCCGGCGTCGCCTTGAACCCGCCATAACACCAGCCCCCGTTGAAGTAGAGCCCGCCGATGTGGGTCCTGTCGATGAAGGGCGATCCGTCCATCGACATGTCCATCACCCCACCCCACATGCGCAGCAGCCGCGCACGCCCGATCATCGGCAATATCGCCATGCCGCCTTCGCAAACGTCCTCGACCACGGGCAGGTTTCCGCGCTGGGCATAGGTGTTATAGCCGTCAATATCGCCGCCGAAGACCAGCCCGCCCTTGTCGGATTGGCTGACATAGAAATGACCCGCGCCGAAGGTGATGACGCCCGGGATGATGGGCTTCAGCCCTTCCGAGACGAAGGCTTGCAACACATGGCTCTCAATCGGCAGACGCATGCCCGCCATAGCCGCCACACGGCCTGAGGACCCGGCCACGCACAGGGCCACTTTCTTCGCGCGGATCGGCCCGCGCGCAGTTTGGACGCCGGTCACCTGACCGTCCTTGATATCGATGCCCGTGACTTCGCAGTTTTGCAGGATATCGACGCCCCGGCTGTCGGCGCCCCGGGCGTACCCCCAGGCCACTGCGTCGTGGCGCACCGTGCCGCCCCTGCGTTGCATCAACGCCCCCTGGATCGGGAACCGCGCATTGTCGAAATCGAGATAGGGCGCCATCTTCCGGATCTCATCGGGGCCCAGCAGTTCAGCGTCCGCGCCCGACAGGCGCATGGCATTGCCCCGGCGGGCATAGGCATCGCGCTGGGCGTCAGAATGGATCAGGTTCAGGATCCCGCGTTGGCTGACCATGGCGTTATAGTTGAAGTCCTGCTCCAGCCCCTCCCAAAGTTTCAGGCTGAGTTCATAAAAGGGTTGGTTCCCCTCAAGCAGATAGTTTGAGCGGATGATCGTCGTGTTTCGTCCGATATTGCCGGACCCGAGCCAACCCTTTTCCAGCACCGCGACATTCGTGACGCCGAATTCCTTGGCCAGGTAGTATGCGGTCGCCAGCCCATGCCCGCCGCCGCCGATGATCACGACGTCGTATTCGGGCTTCGGGTCCGGCTCGCGCCAGACCGGTTTCCAGCCTTTGTTGCCCGTCAGGCCCTGGGTCAGGATCTTCAGTGCCGAGTATCGCATCGATAACCCATCGGTTTCGCCAGGCCAGCCTAGGGGTAAAGGTGCCAGGAAGGCCATGCCCGGAACGGACACGACACGGCCTGAAACCGACCTCTTTGACCGCGCGGGCCTGCTGGCGTAACAGCAACCTGTGCAGCCGGGGAGGGATGCGATGCCGCTGACAGATCCAGATCGCTTGTTCCCGGTTGAACCACGCCTGCGCGATCAAGCCCGCGTGCTTTATGACAGCGTGAAGGATTTGCCGATCATCAGCCCGCATGGGCATTGCGATCCGGTCTGGTTTGCAAAGAACGACCGCTTCCCCAACCCCGCTGAGCTGTTCGTGGTGCCCGACCATTACGTGTTCCGGATGCTCGTCAGCCAAGGCGTGGCGATGGCGGATCTGGGGATCGCGCCGAAAAACGGCGGCGCGTTTGAAACCGATCCGCGCGCGATCTGGCGGCGCTTCGCGGCGCATATGCATCTGTTCCGCGGGACGCCGTCGGCCATGTGGCTCGATCATTCGTTTGAGCATGTGTTCGGCCTGGACACGCCCCTGACTTCGGACAATGCCGATGCGCAGTACGACCTGATCGACACGAAACTCGGTCAGGACGACTTCCGCCCCCGGGCCCTGTTTGACGCATTCGGGATCGAAGTTCTGGCCACCACCGAAGGGGCCTTGGATGACCTTGCGGCCCATCGCGCCATCCGGAACAGCGGCTGGACCGGTCGGGTCGTCACGACCTATCGGCCTGACGCCGTGGTCGATCCCGAATTTGAAGGCTTCGCGGCCAACGTGGCGGCATTCGGTGAGATCACGGGCGAAGATACAGGCACATGGGCTGGATACCTGAACGCGCATCGGGCCCGCCGCGCCTTTTTCAAGGATCACGGCGCCACGGCGTCAGACCACGGCCACCCGACCGCGCGCACCGAGGATTTGCCGCAGACCGATGCCGAAGCTCTGTTCCAGAAGGCACTGGCGGGAACCTGCACCCCGGATGAGGCCGACACCTTCCGCGGCCAGATGCTGACCGAAATGGCCAGGATGAGCCTTGAGGACGGGCTGACCCTGCAAATCCATGCGGGCTCTCGCCGAAACCACAGCGGGCCTGTGCTTCAGCGCTTCGGGCGCGACAAGGGCTTCGACATCCCAGGGCGGACCGATTTCGTGGCTGCGCTGAAGCCGCTTCTCGATGCCGTGGGGATGGAGCCCGACCTGACCATCATCCTGTTCACGCTGGACGAGACGACCTATGGCCGTGAACTGGCGCCCCTGGCCGGGGCCTATCCGGCGCTGACACTTGGCCCGCCCTGGTGGTTCTTCGACAGTTTCGAAGGGATCAAACGGTACCGGGAATCGGTGACCGAGACTTGCGGCTTCTATAACACCGCCGGGTTCAACGACGACACCCGCGCCTTCTGTTCCATCCCCGCGCGGCATGACGTGTCGCGCAGGTCCGATTGCGCCTATCTCGCGACGCTGATCGGCACGGGGCGCCTGCGTGAGGCTGAGGCGTTCGAAGTTGCCCATGCCCTGACTTACCAGCTCGCGAAAGACGCCTATGGCCTCTGACGCGCCCCGGCTTCAGCGAGCAGGGCCGGCGCCCAAGCCCGGTATCGTGCATTTCGGCCCGGGCGCGTTCTTTCGGGCGTTCAATGCCATCTATTGCCATGAGGCGATGGAAGCGTCGGGCGGCGATTGGGGCATCATCGCGGTCAGTCTGAAAAGCCCGACAGCGCGGGATCAGCTTGGTCCTCAGGGCGGCGTTTACACGGCGCTTGAACTGGGGCCTAAGGGCGAAACGGCACGGCAGATCGGATCCATCGTCGAAGTACTTGTGGCGCCGGAAAACCCAGACGCGGTCCTGCAAAGGCTGGTGGATCCGGCGACAAAGATTGTCTCTCTGACCATCACCGAAAAGGGCTATGGTTACGATCCTGCGACGGGCGGGCTCGACCCGAAGCATCCCGATATCGCGGCGGATCTGGCCGATCCCGATGTGACACAATCGGCGGTTGGGTTCTTGGTCACTGCCCTGGATGCGCGCCGCGCGGTTGGGACACCGCCTTTCGTAGTGCTGTCCTGCGATAACCTGCCCGCCAACGGCGCGGTGACCCGCAGGGTGGTCCTGGATTTCGCGCGCCGGACCCGTCCGGACCTGGCGACATGGATCGAGGCAAATGTCGCTTTTCCGGCCACCATGGTCGATCGGATCACGCCTGCCACGACAGATAATGCCATCGCAGATCTGGCCGCACGCGAAGGGTATCGTGACCCCGCCCTCGTGACCCATGAACCTTTCCGCCAATGGGTGATCGAAGACTTCGCGGGCCCCCGCCCGGCTTGGGAAGCAGCAGGCGCGCAATTCGTCCGCTCGGTCGACGCGCATGAGGCGATGAAACTGCGCTGCCTGAACGGGACCCATTCGGCCTTGGCCTATCTCGGCTATCTCGCGGGGTTTGAGAACATTGCCGAGGCGGTAGCGAATCCTACGTTCTCGGGCTTTTGCCAGACGCTCTGGGCCGATGAGATCCTGCCAACCCTCGCGACGCCCGAGGGCGAAGATCTGGCTGCCTATACTGCCGCGCTTCTGGCGCGCTACCGGAACCCGGCGATCCGCCACAGGCTTTGGCAGATCGCCATGGACGGCAGCCAGAAGCTGCCGCAACGCATCCTTGGCACAGTTCGTGACAGACTGGCGGCGGGCACCGCCCCGCACGGCCTCTGCCTCGTGGTGGCTGCCTGGATGCGCTATGTCGGTGGGGTGGACGAAAAGGGCCAGCCCATCGATGTGCGCGACCCACTGGCTGACCGGTTGAAGGCCGCGTCTGACAGCGCCGATGATCCGGCGGGGAAAGTCGCGGCGCTTCTGGCGATCGGCGCGGTGTTTGACCCCGACCTTGCTAAGAACGCGCAGTTCCGGGACGCTGTCACCCAAGCTTACACGTGCCTCGCCAGTGAAGGCGCCCACGCGGCCGTCATGGAGTATCTCAGATGATTGAAACCTGGCGCTGGTTCGGCCCTGTCGACAAGGTCACCCTGCCTCAGATCGCGCAGACCGGGGCGACCGGTATCGTCACCGCTTTGCATGACATCCCCTATGGTGAGGTCTGGACGCGCGACGCCATTGCCGAACGCAAAGCCCTGATCAAGGCCGCGCCGGGCAACATGCACTGGGCCGTGGTCGAAAGCTTGCCCGTCCACGAAGACATCAAACGCGGGGCAGGGGATCTGGCGACGCTTTTCGCCAATTACCGTCAGTCCATGGCGAACCTTGCTGCTGAAGGCGTGAAAACCATCTGCTACAACTTCATGCCACTTCTCGATTGGACCCGGACGCGGCTTGACGCGGCGTTGCCGGCGGGCGGCACTGCGCTCAGGTTCTCGGCGCCCGAAATGGCGTATTTTGAAATCCATATGCTGAAGCGCGACGGGGCCGAGGCGGACTATCCGCCCAAGGTCTTAGAAAAGGCCGCGGCGATGGCAGCCGATCCAGACCCCGCAGAAGATGCGCGCCTTCTGTCCTCGATCATGGCGGGCCTCCCCGGGGCCTTCGCGCGTTATGATGTTGAGACACTTCGGGCGGCGCTGAAGCCCTGGGCCGGGATGACGGCGTCAGACCTTCAAGCCAATATGAAACGGTTTCTGGAAGCGGTGATCCCGACCGCGGAAGAGCTGGGCATGCGCATGTGCGTCCATCCGGACGATCCGCCCCGCCCGATCCTTGGCCTGCCCAGGATCGTCTCGACCGAAGATCATGTGGCCACCGTCCTCGGGATGGTCGACGCGCCTTCGAACGGGCTGACGCTGTGTTCTGGATCGCTTGGTGCGCATCCGGATAACGATGTGCCTGCCATTGCCCGGCGCTTTGCCGACCGGATCCATTTCGCCCATCTCCGGAACGTGGCCAAGGAAGCGGACGGATCGTTCCAGGAAGCCGCGCATCTCGAAGGCGACACGGATATGGCCGCGCTTCTTGCGGCCCTTCTGGCCGAGGAAGACCGCCGCAGCGCCGAAGACCGGGCGGATAGGCAAATCCCCTTCCGCCCCGACCACGGGCACGAGTTGTGCCACGACCTTGGCGGCGGCACCCACCCGGGCTATCCGCTGATCGGGCGGCTGCGCGGTTTGGCCGAACTTCGCGGCACCATTGCCGGTCTCCGTCACGCCAGCGTCTGACATCCCCACTTTACCGGTCTTCATATTGGCCAAAATACTCAGGGGGGGGCGCGAAGCGGCGGGGCAGAGCCCCAAATCGCACGAAGTGCCAGAAGACGTCGCGCCGCAGGCGCGCCCGCTAGGTCAGATGTCCCGCTTCAAGCGCTACACCCGAAAGCGCGGGCAAGAAAGGCCACGGTTCCGGGTACCGCCCCGGCCGCCAGAAAGGCCGCATCACCATGCCCGGCATCGGGAATCACCTCAAACAGGACCGAGCCGCAGGCCGGATGATCCGCGATGGCTGTCACCAGCCGCCGGGACTGGCGGGTTGCTACCATGGGATCCCGTCCGCCATGCATGACCAGGATTGGGGGCAGAACCGCGTCATCTGGCAAACCCGCAAGCGGCTCCAGAAGGCCCGCGGCCCGCGCAAGCTCAGGCGCGTCCCGCACTGGGGCACCGATCAGACGCGCGTTCGGACTGTCGGCGTCCGACGGCTTGGGCTCACCCCTTGGCACGCCCGAGGCATCCATGTCGCTTTCGATCGTCAGAAGATCAACGGGCGGAAACCAGATCGCGGCGGCGGACAACCCGGTCTGCCCAGCCCCGGCGAGCGCGATGGTTGCAGCCATCGCCAGATGCCCGCCGGCGCTGTCGCCGAAGACTGCGATACGGGATGTGTCGATCCCCAGCCGCTCACCCTCGGCCCGCAAATACGCGATCGCGCGCAAGACGTCGTCCCGCTGCGCAGGCCAGATGGCCTCACCCGTCAGGCGATAGTTGATGGCCGCAACGGCCAGCCCTGCATCCAGAAAGGCCGCCAATCCTGGCGGGCCCTCACTGTCATATCCACGCTTGTCACCCATCAACCAGCCACCGCCATGGATTTGGATGACCAACGGCGGGTGCGACCGGTCGGGCAAGTACAAATCCAGCGTCTGGGCCGCGCTCTCGGACCCATAGGCCAGATCCGCGACATCGGGACTGCGCGCAGACATGGGGCCTGTCACCCCTTCGGTTCGGGTTTCTCGACCGGGCCACCCTTTGCCACCCAGTCGCTGAACCCGGCCCGCAGATGCGCCGCGGGAAAACCCATGTCTTGCAAGGTGGCCACGGTCAGGGCCGACCGCCAGCCCGAGGCGCAGTGAAAGACGAACGTCTTTTCCTGCCCGAACACCTCTTTGAAATAGGGGCTGTCTGGATCCACCCAAAACTCGACCATGCCGCGCGGCGCGTGGACGCTGCCTGGGATGGATCCCGACCGCTGACGCTCTCGCACATCGCGGATATCGACGATCACCAGGTCATCGTCCCCCAGCCGTTCGATCAGCGCCTCGGTCTCGATCTCGTCGATCCGGGCGCGCGCTTCGGCCACCATCTCTGCGGCGGTCTTCGTAAGTTTGGGCATGGTCAGCGTCCTCCGGCGGTCGCATGGATTATTGACCTCCTCCGCCGGGGCTTGCAACGTGGCCCCAACGGAAGGAGCCCCAAACATGAGCGATCAACCCCTTGCCCTGGTCACAGGCGCGGCCCGTGGCATCGGCTATGCCTCAGCCGAGGCGCTGGCGGCCGACGGCGCCCGCGTCATCCTGTCCGACATCGACGCAGATGGCGTAGCCGGGGCTGCCGAAAAGCTGGGGCAGGGTGCCGTGGCCATTCCGGCGGATATGAGCGACCCGGCCGCGATCACGGCCCTGTTCGACAAGATCGAAGCGGATCACGGCCCGGTCGAGATCCTGGTCAACAATGCCGGCATGGCCATTGCGGGTGACTTTCTTGAGATGCCGGTCGAGGACTTCCAGAAGGTCATCGACCTGAACCTGACGGGCGTCTTCCTGGCCAGCCAGCGGGCGGCCAAATCCATGGTCGCGAATAAGATCGAAGGCGCGATCGTGAACATGTCCTCGATCAACGCGCAGGTCGCCATCCCGTCGATCGCGGGCTATTGCGCGTCGAAAGGCGGGGTCATGCAGCTTACAAAGGTGGCCGCCCTGGCCCTTGCGCCACACAATATCCGTGTCAACGCGGTGGGGCCCGGATCCATCGACACGGCCATGCTGGCTGGGGTGAATGCCGACCCTGCGGCGATGGCCCGTGTCATGTCGCGCACGCCCTTGCAGCGGATCGGCGAACCGCGCGAGATTGGCGATGTGGTGGCCTTCCTGGCCAGCAAGAAAGCAAGCTATATCACGGGCGAGACGATCTATGTCGATGGCGGCCGGATCGGCATGAATTACACCTGCTAGACAAAGGGGACGTCCATGGCGGATCGCGACATTGGCCTCATCGGCATTGGCACGATGGGGGGAATGCTGACGCTCAACATCGCAGAAAAGGGCTTTGGCATCGCGATCTACAATCGCACCTTTGCCCGGGCGGCGGACCTGGTGGACGGCGCCGGTGACCTCGCCCCTCGCATCACAGCGTGCGAAACGTTGGAAGACCTGGTTCAGGCGATCAAACCGCCCCGCGCGATCATCCTTATGGTGCCAGCCGGCGATCCTGTGGATGCGCAGATCGCAGCGCTCCGCCCGCTTCTTGGGCCCGACGATATGATTATCGACGGCGGAAACGCGAACTTCCATGATACAAACCGTCGCGCGGCCGAAGCGGTCAAGGCGGGCGTGCCGTATCTCGGGATCGGGATTTCGGGCGGCGCGGAAGGCGCGCGGCACGGCCCCTCGATGATGGGCGGCGGCCCAAGGCCGGCCTGGGACCGGGTCGCGCCGATCCTGCATGCGGTTGCCGCCAAGTATGAAGGTCAGCCCTGCGCGACCTGGATGGGCGAAGGCGGCGCCGGGCATTTCGTGAAGACTGTCCACAACGGCATCGAGTACGCCGATATGCAATTGATCGCGGAGGCTTATGGGATCATGCGCGACGGGCTCGGCTGGCAGGCGGACCAGGTTGGCGAAACGTTCAGGCGTTGGAATGACGGCGTCCTTAAATCCTATCTCACAGAAATCACAGGTGAGATTGGCGCGGCCGAAGATCCCCAGACCGGCAAGCCAATGCTTGACGTGATCCTCGACAAGGCAGGTCAGAAGGGCACTGGACGTTGGACCGCCATCGAGGCGCAGCATCTGGCGGCGCCCATCCCGGTGATCGAGGCGGCGGTGGCGGCCCGCAACATCTCGGGCGCGTTGGACACGCGGCAGGCAGGCGAAGGCATCTTCGGCGCGGCGCCCCAACCGCTCGATATCGAGACCGACGCGCTCGAATCCGCGCTGATCGCAGGCAAGATCATCTGTTATGCGCAAGGCTTCGATCTTTTGCGACTGGCCAGTGAAACCTTCGCCTGGGATCTGCCGATGCCCGGCATCGCCGAGGTCTGGCGGGAAGGCTGCATCATCCGGTCCGCCATGCTGAACGACATGGCATCCGCCCTGTCTGACGACCCGAACCGCAATCTGATGTTCGCGCCGTTCTTCGCGGATCTGATCCGCACCCATGTCCCGGCCTTGCGTGCGGTCGTGGGCCAGGCGTTGGCGGCGGGCCATCCCGTGCCCGCGCTGGCCGGCGCGCTGACCTATTTCGATGCCATGCGGACCGGACGGTCGACGGCCAACATGATCCAGGCGCAACGAGATTTTTTTGGCGAGCACGGGTTCAAACGCGTGGATCAGGACGGCGACCACCACGGCCCATGGGTTGCCGGGCGGTAAGCCCCGAACTGGCTAAGCCAGACAGCGATCCCGCCTGTGCGCCGACAGGATTTGTTCTGGTTCCGGCGCCTGCGAAACGCTCCGTTTCCGGAAATGCGGGAAATGGATGTGGAAAACGATCATGCGCTAAGTTACTGATTCCAATAAGTTGAGCGGTGGGGCCAGCGCGCATTGCCGCAGTTATTACAAGTGTTTCTGTTGTTTGGGTGATTGGGCAGATGCAATTCGTTCTGCGGGCGGTCGGTTCCCTCTTCAAAGTGGCGGGTATTCTTGTGGCCGTTTTGCTCGTTGGGCAACCGGGCTGGGCGCTCGACAGCGTTGTCACCAAAGGGAAACTCAGCGATCGGGACTTCTATCGGCTGATCGCTTGCGCCGCGCCTCCTGGGGCGGAATGCCAGCGTCCATTTCGTCGCTGGAGCGCGCGCGATGCCAAAGATATCACCGTTCGCATCACACGGATTGAAAGCCCAATTCAGAAACGGCGGCTGTCCTTAGCTCAAGATGCCGTGCGACATGCGATTGCGGAAATCAATGGCGTAGGCGCCGCGGTCCGGCTCAGACTGATCGAGACGGGACAACCAGACATCTCGGTTTCATTTATAAACGGAGACATAGAGGTCGGTGATCGCCGCCTCCGCAATATTGACGACATCTTCCTTCTGGGAAGCGCCGCCGCCATAGCCGAGGTTTTCTCAAGGCGTGGGTCGCCGGTGATCGAGTATGCTGAGGTCACAATATCCGGCCTGGTCGAGAACAGACGGCTCAAGAATGTTGTGCTTGAAGAGGTCGTGCAATCGCTGGGTCTCATGACCGATGTGCACAACCCATATTACCACGGAAGATCCATTTTCTCGGAAACCGGTGGGACAACGAAGCGGCTGCGCGGCCAGGACGCCATGGCCCTTCTGACCCACTATCCAAAGTAATGTTGTTGCAAAAGGAACTCGCTATGCGGACCAAGAGACTATTGACGGCGCTGCTTCTTGTGCTGTCGGCCTCGGTGCCAGTGACGGCACTGGCGAAATCGGTTGATGTCTATGATTGCAGCTTCAGCACAACGCGCCCCTTCATGTCAGAAAAGCTGATGTTCATTCACGATGAAGATGCCGGTGAGTACCTTGTCCTGGATGGTATGATCCATCAAGTCGAAGGTCGTCCAATGCTGGCCAACGTCAATCTGGACGATGCAAAACGCCTGAAACTGTCTTGGCAAGTCCTGTTCACAGATTATTCCGGGAAATCGGGTCGATTGAATTACGGTTTGTCCTTTGACAAGCGGAACGCTCGTGTTGTGGTATCGATGAATGCGGGCACATATGAGAACAGAGAATGGGTGCGGGGACGATGCCGGAAGTCGACGCAGGATTTCTAGGGTCGTTGACGCGTGGAACACCGGTCGTAAGACCGGCCCGGATTGGTTAACGGCTGTCTTGATCCAAGCACGGCGGAATTTCGATGGCGACCACCACGGCCCATGGGTTGCGGAAAGGTAGCGCCATGGTCACCCAGAACGCCATCGACGGCGTCATCGAAAGCGGCACAGGGCTTGAGACAGTCGCGGGCGGGTTCACCTTCACCGAAGGGCCGATATGGCATCCGGGCGACCAATGGCTGGTCTTTTCCGATATCGCCGAAAGCCGCCAATACAAGCTGTTGCAGGACGGAACGCTGGAAAGCTTTCGCCACCCGTCCAACCAGGGAAACGGTAATTTCTTCGATCGCGACGGGCAGATCATCACCTGCGAACACGCCTCGTCCCATCTGGTCCTGCACGACCATGGCGGCAAACGGGTCCGAACCCTGGCCAGCCATTTCGAAGGCAAGGAACTGAACTCGCCCAATGACGTTGTGTGCGACACGCACGGCCGGATCTGGTTCACCGATCCCAGTTTCGGGCGGACCCGCGAAGATCTCGGCCTGATCCGCGATCAAGAGCTTGCGTTCCAGGGCGTGTTCCGGCTGGATCCGGATGGGGCGCTTCACTGCGTGGTCCGTGACTTCCAGCAGCCGAACGGGCTTTGCCTGTCCAACGATGAAAGCCGGCTTTTCGTCAATGACAGCTGGGGCCCGACGATCCGGTGCTTTGACGTTTCGCCGAACGGATCGCTGAGCGGTGGCGCCGTCTGGGCCGAAGTCACGGGCGAAGGTGAGGGCGTGCCAGACGGCATGAAGACCGACCTTTCGGGCCGGATCTTCTGTAATGGTCCGGGCGGCGTGCATGTGTTTGCACCCGATGCGACGCATTTGGGCGTCATCGAAACCCCTGAGAAGTCGACGAACTTTTGTTTCGGCGGCCCGGACCGGACCCGGCTTTTCATCACGGCCTCGACCAGCCTTTACGCGATCGACACGCGTACATCCGGCGCGCCGATGATCCCCGGCTGGTCCCGCATCGACTAAGGCGCCAGACGCGCCGCATCCGCTCCGCTTGTCCCTATGCCCCCCTGCGCGCGGCCCGGCACAGGCGAAATGATTTGTCTGGTGGGACAAGCTGGAACATAATGCGAACAAATCCGCTGAGCGTAAGGTCGAACCATGCAGGACATTTCACTATACCTCCCCGGTATTCTTCTCGCCTATTCCGCCTTTCTTCTCGCCATCGCCAGCCCGGGGCCGAACATTCTTGCGGTCATCGGCACGTCGATGGGCGTCAATCGTGCGTCGGGTATGGCGCTGGCCATGGGGGTGGCGACCGGGTCATTTACCTGGGCGCTGCTCACTGTGTCGGGATTGTCGGCACTCCTGGCGACCTATGCCTCGGCACTGCTTGTGATCAAGGTTTTTGGCGGGCTCTATCTGCTCTGGTTGGCCTACAAGTCCTTCAGATCTGCCTTTTCCGGACAGGATTTCGAGGCCAAGGAACTGGCCGGGGGGCGGCGGACGCCGTTTGGGTATTTTCGGCGGGGCTATATCATTCAGATGACAAACCCGAAGGCGGCGCTCGCGTGGATCGCGATTATTTCGCTGGGGCTTCGGGACGGGGCGCCTTTGTGGGTCGGGGCCGTGATCGTGCTTGGAACATTCGCGCTGTCGGTTGTCATTCACCTGCTCTACGCGGTCGCGTTTTCGACGCCGGTTATGCTGCGCATCTATCGCAAGGCGCGTCGCGGCATCCAGGCGGTTCTGGGCACGTTCTTCGCGTTGGCCGGGCTAAGGTTACTGACCAGCCGGACCTGAGTGCCGGGTCGCATAGATATCTGTTGGAAAGGGCGCTATGGGCCATGCCTGCGCCTGCGTTTGCATCGTCCAGGTCCGCCATGAAGACAGATCTCGGTTCCCTCGGCCGCACATCGATGACAACGGTCCGGACCACCGAAACGACCGCAAAAGAAGCGCTTGCCCGGGCGCGCGCCTGGACGTCGCGGGCCATCCGGCCTCTGCTTTTTGTCTGCGCATTGGGGGTGGGCGGGTCCGGGATGCCGGTTGCGGCCGATACGATCGATATCGGGCACGTCGTTCAGAATACCGGCCTCCAAACCGAACAAGTTGCGGTCGTCGTCAAGCGCCAGTCGGATGGGCAAATCTGGATCAGCAATCGACATCGCGCGCAGCAGCGGTTTTCGCCCGCGTCCACGTCCAAGATTCCGCACACTCTGATCGCGCTTGAAACCGGGTTGGCGACGCCGACTTCTGTCTTTCGCTGGGACGGAAGTGTCAGATCGTCCAGAGCGTGGAACCAGGATCACACGTTGGCGTCCGCGTTTCGGAATTCGGTGGTGTGGGTCTTTCAAGAAATCGCCCGGACCGCTGGCACAAGGACCATGGCCGAAGGGTTGGCAAGTTTTGGCTACGGCAACGCCGATGTCGGATCCATCGACCAACTCACCACCTATTGGCTGGACGACACGCTGAATATTTCCGCCGTCGAGCAAATCGAATTTCTGTCAAGGCTGGCGCGTCGCCAATTGCCGCTTTCCGAGGCCACATATGCGGCGGCACGGGACATCATGGTCAGCGATCGAAAGGCCAACTGGGTCATGCGATCAAAAACCGGCTGGCGGTACAGCAAAGAAAGCATGGATATCGGCTGGTTCGTTGGCTGGCTGGAATGCCCGGATGAAGTTTACGTCTTTGCCCTGAACATGGACATGCCGGATACACGGTATCTTTCGAAACGGAAGGACATCGCCTATTCGGTTCTTGGGCACATCGGAGCCTTCGACTGCGATTGAGGGCGAACCGACAATTTGAACCTTTGCCATCGTGGTGTACGTTCCATTGAACCCGGCGGGTATGGGATATGCGCCAGTATGAAGAACAAATTGTTCGCATTCGGGCTGACGGGGGCCACCTTAACGGCGGTGTGGTGCTTTACACCGCTTCTGCCGGTCGTTCTTCCCGCACTTGGCCTGACGGCATTGCTCGGCGTCCTGTATAGCGATGCCGTTCTGCTCCCATTGCTCGCGGGATTTCTGGTTTTGACGGGGTATGCGCTATGGCGACAGAAGAAACAGAAATAGAACTTGCCTCGACGCTTACATGTCCGTCCTGCGGCCACGTTGAGACAGAAACGATGCCGACAGATGCCTGCCAATGGTTCTATGAATGCAAGGGTTGCAGCACCGTTTTGAAGCCACTGGACGGGGACTGTTGTGTTTTTTGCTCATACGCGACCGTGCCGTGCCCTCCCATCCAGGCAGGCAAGTCCTGTTGCGCGTAGCTGACATCCCGCACTCAGTCCGCGAACGGGCCCCGCAACAGGATCGTGTCGTCCCGCTCGGGTGAGGTCAACAGAAGCGCAACGGGGCAATCGATCAGTTCCTCGACCCGGTGGAATTATCGGATGGCAGTCGGTGCTTTGCTTGGCGGCAATGCGGACAAAGCAGACTTTGATCATAATTCTGAACTTGGCCAGTTTGGCCGTCTGCCAAAGAAGATTGGTCACCTCGTTCAATCACTCTTAATAAGCACAAAGCGCTAATTCGGTGCAAAATTGTCAACGAAGGTTTCAGCTACATCGCTAAGTGATGTGATCAGGGCCGACACAATCATGGCGCCGAGTGAAATGAGAGCTTGGGGGTCTTGTAGCACTGACGTCGCGAGTTCTGAAGCAAACTCAAATACAACATCGTCCAGAAGCACCTGTACCGCATCAATAAAGAAAACTGTGAAAGAGGACGAAATAAACAACCAGCTAAACAGCCACTGAAAAATGAACACAACGCACAGCAGTGCTGTAAGATATATCGGGCCAATTCCAGGGCTCTCGTTCATTACGATACCAACTGACCCCAATCCAAAGATCAACAACATGAAGCCGTGGAGTCGATACTTCAGAAAATACCAGAACCTTCTTCTCTTGATCTCTTGCGTGCGTTTGCTATGCAGCGATTTGGCGTTCTTTAGACGCAGTTCTCGATGCTTGTGAGAACGATCGCTGGCCCAGCGCTCAATATCTTCTTCGATGTTGGACAGTTCGACAACTAGCTCAGTCAGTCGGACTGTGCTATCAGGTCTAAACATCGCAAAAACCGGGCCTCGGAAATATATGAATGACCAAGGTACAGGCCCAGCGGGGAGGATGTGACCCTGAACGACGACGCTTCGATTGAAGTAGAAGTCGTTGTGAAAACTAGCAAGGCGTCGCTTCTGAAGCCAAAGGCCTAGAAGAAGTATACAGCCAACCGGATATATGAGCAGTTCGGTCACAGTGACTTTCCCTCATTCGATTACAGAGTATCGCCCAAGCATCCAAAGGCAAGACGCACAGAAATCTACTTTCGTCGAGTAATGATTAAGTAGCGGCCCTCTCGCTGTTTCGCGGGTACATCGAGAACAACGGGGCCGTGAAAGGTAAGGCGCACACCTTCAGCGTACCGTATCATCTACCAACCCAAGGCTACATCGATTGGGAGGCGGTGGTTTTGGGCTCACACCGGACTTCCCGCCCTCAGTCCGCGAACGGGTCCCGCACCAGGATCGTGTCGTCCCGTTCGGGCGAGGTCGACTGAAGGGCTTCGGTGCATTCGATCAGCGCCTCTACTCGGCGGAAGTATGGGTTGGCAGTTGGTGCCACTCTTGGCGGCAAGGCGGACAAAGCTGCCGTTTGGTTCCCTCTTGCCAAAGGCGGCTTCGGGGTGAGGACGCTCAATGCGAAATTAGACAAGCCGGCAGTTGAGGGGAACGTTATCTCGTCATTGCGGCGGCACGCGACGAATGAGAACGAGGTTGGTGGCCTAAACCAATTCGGCGAAGGTGAAGACCTCGTCCGAGGGGCCTTCGGAGGCGAACTTGTCGAACATCGCCCAAGCGTCGTTGATAGTTTGCTCCTCCCCCGGCGTGACCCACCAGAGGATGTACCCGCGCGGGGCGTTCTGATCGAACCAGTCGGAGCGACGGCTGTAGAAGGCTCCGTGCGCGCCATCATAGATGAAATCCTTGAGCGCTTCTGGCGTCTTCCAGACCGAAAATGACGTGATGACGCGGTCATTGTCGAAAAGCTTCCAGCCGGCCGCCTCTCCCTGCGCTCGCTCTCCGTCACATCGCCAAACGAACCCGGGGTTGGCGTCGGCGCGGGCATGGACGCCCGGGATGCCCTCGAAGAAGGGGGCAACGCTTGGGTCATCTGCGGGAGCACGGAGCATGCCCCAACTGAATTGGGCGATATATCGGGTCGGTGTATCCATGTATTGGAATATGCTTGGGCAACATGGCGCCGATCAACGAAAATTTCACAACAGAGGTTAAGGCGGCATCGCTGGGGACATCGGAACCGCATTGAAGGGTCAATAACGTGTGTTGCGTGGCTTGGCCTGTGCTCGACTTAGGGACGCCCGCCCCCTAGGCTGGTTCTGGCGGAACTTCCGCCGTGACGGGGAGATCGACGATGACGGCGACCAGTGTTTCGGTTGTTGGACTTGGCCTTATGGGGTCGGCTGTTGCTCGGGCGACAGTGGCCGCGGGGTTGAAGACGACGGTCTGGAACCGGAGCCCCGCGAGAGCTGAAGCGTTTAGCGAAGGTCTCGCATCGGTGGCCCTGACCATTCAAGACGCCGTCGACGCCAGCGATGTGATTGTCGTTTGTCTCCAGGACTACGCGGCCATGGACGATGTGCTTCGAGGGGCTTCGATCGAGGCGCGGTTGTCAGGAAAGACGCTTGTCCAGCTTTCGACAGGCACGCCAGCGCAGGCAAGGGCTGCCGCAAGCTGGGCGGCAGATGTCGGAGCCAGCTATCTTGATGGCGCGATCATGGGGTTTCCGAAGGATATCGGGACGGAGGGCCTGCTTGTTCTTTATGGTGGGGCTGAAGAGGCGTTTGCATTCTGCGATCCATTTGCCAAGGCAATTGGTGGCACTGCCTTTCGCGTGGGCGATGATCCAGGGCAAGCGGCGGCCCTGAACACCGCGTTGATTTCGCTCTATTTCAGCTTTCTGTTCGGTGTGCTCAACGGAGCGGCGATCTGTGATGCCGAGGGTGTGCCGGTCGAGACCTTCGGCGGGATTGGTGCATCTTTGATGCCTGTGCTGAGCGGGGTGATGGAACGGTCCGTCGCGATGATTGCGAATGGGTCCTATGAGACCGAGCTCAACACGCTTGAGACAAGCGCGGGGTCGATGCAGCAACTGGCTAATGTGATGGCGGATGCTGGCATTGACGGGCGGTTTGTCGACAGTATGAGGGCCTATGCCGCCGAGGCGCTCCGGGACGGCAAGGGCGGACTGAGCAATGCGGTTTTGTTCGAGCACCTCCGTCAAAGAGGCTGAGAGGTATTTCGGCAGCTCAGATTAGAACGCGGCAAGTGTTTGATCTTTTGGCAGCATCGGAGAAGCCGAACTTCGCTACGGTGAACCATCTCTCCAAGAATGGGCTCACTCCTGAACTCCGCTGCGGACGCTAACCAACTCACTGGCACGAAAGTGAGTTATGCGGATCAAAGCTAACAATGATCGACCCGGTCCTTAGATCTGCTTTCATTGTTGAAAGGCGTCGACGGAGTGCACCTATTCCCGAGCGGCCAAAGCAGTCAGACTGGTGCTAGCGCCGTGTTTGCCTGGCCAGCAGGACCGCGAGAACTGCGGCGCCCGCCAGGCCGATCGTCCCAGTGATCCACGCAGTGCTCACACCGTCAGACTCGCCAATCCAGCCAAGGACAAGGAGGCCGACCATTGCACCCAACTGTTTGAGAAGCGACTGAACCGAAAGGATCGTAGAGCGGCGGTTGTCCGGCACGTTTGCGTGCAAGATGCTGGCAGCGGGCGACTCCGACAGTCCCAATGCAACGGAAAAAAAGAGAAACACAACGATGAAACCGATAAGTGATCCTTGCAGGGCCAATGCGATCTGACAAACGATGAGCGTCGCAAGAACCGCCGCAAGCGTGACCGCATGACGGCGTCTGAACAGGCGGCCAACCTGTCCGGCGAAGCTTGCGCCCACCGCAATCGCTAAAAAATATCCTGCCGTCAAAAGCCCCACCGTGGCTGCGGCGCGTTCGGGATCGAGCATGGCCTGCACCACAGTGGGCCAAAGCACCTCGACCGGATTGGTGGCGAAGAGCATCAGAGTCAGGATCGCTAGTAGCAGAAAGAGCGCCCTGTGCGAGGTCACGAGCCGGGCGCCGTCTCGGATCGTGCCGGGCACGGCCCGTATCTCGCGCAGCACGACCGCCCCGTTCAGGGGTCGGGCCGGTTCCCGGATCAGAACGACCGTGTAGGCAAAAACGACAAGTGTCAGCGCAAGTCCGGCCGCATAGGACACGTCGTAATCGGTTCGACCGACCAATGGCTCGGAAGGGCTGTTCCCTGCCACAAGACCGGGAAGGAACCCGCCCACAATCGCTCCAACGCCAAGCCCCGCGAAGTTTGCCGTTTGCGCACGCGCCAGAAGGGGTTGGATTTCGACACTGGGCGCATGCGTCCTCAGTCCTTCCACGTACCAGGCGTCTAGCGTTCCCGACCGCAATGCGCGACCGAGGCCGACCAATCCGAATGAAGCGGCGAGAGGCCAGAACGCGTCGGACATAATAAAAACGGCGTATGCCATCCCGCTCGCTACCGTCGCTATCAGAAATACAGGCTTGCGCCCCACCCCATCTGCTAGCCCGCCAAAGGGTAGTTCGGCTGTCAACGTGACGGCGGCATAGACCGCAAAGAGGGCTCCAATGTCACCGACACCCAAGCCCCGTCCTTGCAAAGCGAGAGCCGTAACGGCCACGACCACCCCCATTGCGAAACGGTCAAGAAACTGGTGCCCCTGAAAGAGATACACATGCCGACGTGCAGCGGATGGCAATTCTGCGAAAGGAATATCTGCGTCAGACACCATATCCCGGACCGTCAGTCACAAACGACAAAGGTGCAACCGTCATTGTGGCATGTCCGCCGACGCAGACATCCATGCAAGCCACTGCATCCGGTAGGTTTGGGCTCACAGCGGAAATCCCGCCCTCAACCCGCGAACGGGTCCCGCACCAGGATCGTGTCGTCCCGCTCGGGCGAGGTCGACAGACGCGCGACTGGGCAATCGGTCCGTTCCTCGACCCGGTGGAAGTATGGGTTGGCAGTTGGTGCCTTAGATGGCGGCAATGCGGACATTGCTGTCGTTCCTGCCGCGTGCTGTTCACAAGCGGCTCGAACGCCGTTAGTGTTTGTTGCCATGAGTTATTTCATACGCCGAGTAACCACAGATTCTCCACCGCGTCTGAGGGAGCTAGAGATAGACGTCCAGAGAGTGCAGGAAGAATTTTCAATCGGGATCGAGGGATCAGATCAAAGTTTGGGTGATGTTTTTGTCGATGGACGACTTGTGGGACAGATTGATGTTTCGGTTCCGGGCACGGCAGAATTTGAAGATGAAATAGAAGAGCTTCTTGAGTTGGCAACTCATGGGGTCGGTGACTTGGATACAGTTGCCGCTACGCTCAATTCGGCAAAATCCATCGTCGCTGTTCAAGTGATTTTCGGAGACCTTGATACAGACAGCACCCTCGATTTGCTCGGGCCGCTGCTCTCGCACCTCAACGAAAATTATGCAGGGATAATGCAAGCTGACGACGAAGGGTTCTACTTCGATCAAAAGCTAATTTTGGAAGTCGAATAGGCTGCTTCTGGAGAGTCAATATTCGCGCGTGTCCGGTCACTTTGGGCTCAAACCGGACATCCCGCCCTCAGTCCGCGAACGGGTCCCGCACCAGGATCGTGTCGTCCCGCTCGGGTGAGGTCGACAAAAGCGCGACGGGGCAATCGATCAGTTCCTCGACCCGGTGGAAATATGGGATGGCAGACGGTGCCACCATCTGCGGCAATGCGGACAAGGCCGACCTTTGAGACGACCACGCCAATGGCCGCTTACCTAAAGAGTTCCCCAAGATAGTCAGGGAGTTCGGTTGGGACTTCTGCGAGGCGGTCAACCCGTATTGCGGACGGATATAAGCGTCCAACATCGTGATCGATACCAATTGCAGCAATGCGAAAACGCGGTGTTGCCTTCAAATCAGAAACGATTGCCTCCAGATGGCGCCACAAGAAATCTGGTCGATTCTCATTCAACGTACTGTCGTCGACTGGCGCTCCGTCAGAAACTACAATGATCAAGTTTTGCTCTGCGTCTAGGTTCTTCAATCGTTCAGCGGCCCAGAACACTGCTTCGCCGTCGATGTTTTCTTTTAGGATATCGCTCCGGAGAATGTTGTGAACTGACCAAGGTGCTCCAGGGCTTGTGTTTGATGCCTCGCGATAAAGTATGTGCAACAGATCATTTAGGCGGCCGGGGTTCCTTGGACGCCCTTTTTTGATCCATAGCTGGCGAGACTTACCACCCTTCCAAGCGGCGGTAGTAAAACCCAAAATCTCATATCTTACGCCCAGTCGGCTAAGGAAATCACTGACTATTTGAACCACCAAACAGGCGATTATTGCCCTTTGACCTTTCAACGATCCAGAATGGTCCACCACGAGAGAGACAGCGTTTTTTTCACCTATCTTCGGGTCCCGAGCGAGGATAGCATCAATGTGGGCCAACGAGTTTAAGCTCGTCTCTGTCCGACACGTCTCAGTAACCCTTTCGAACGCCTCCACCTGTTCGTCTAAAGTCTTTCGCTCGACCGTAGAGAGCTGACGAATCAGTGCTTCGCCAGTGACCTCAACATCGTAAGCGATTGCATAGATAGAATACTCACCGTCATCCTCTTTCCGTTTCCAAAACCAAGTCATCTGAACCCACGGAATTCAAAGGATGAGAAAAACTGCGTCAATGCCAACT
Source organism: Paracoccaceae bacterium (assembly GCA_965267475.1). Classification (GTDB taxonomy): domain Bacteria; phylum Pseudomonadota; class Alphaproteobacteria; order Rhodobacterales; family Rhodobacteraceae; genus JBCBKU01. The sequence goes on along the minus strand of OZ254079.1, from coordinate 3,585,879 downwards.
ATCCAATCTTGTTCGGTTACTATCGCTTAAAGACGGACATCTTTGCAATGTGCAGCATTCGGTGGTTTGGGCTCCCGCCGGAAATCTCGTCTTCAATCCGCGAACGGGTCCCGCACCAGGATCGTGTCCTCCCGCTCGGGTGAGGTCGACAGAAGCGCGACGGGGCAATCGATCAGCTCTTCCACCCGGCGGACATATTTGATCGCTTCGGCCGGAAGATCCGCCCAGCTGCGCGCACCTTCCGTCGAGGCGGACCAACCCGGCATCGTCTCATAGACCGGGGTCACGCGGGCCTGCTGGTCGGCCGCTGTTGGCAGATGGTCGATGGTCTGACCGTCCAATTCGTAGCCCACACAGATCTTCAGTTCCTCAAACCCGTCCAGCACGTCGAGCTTGGTCAGCGCGATGCCCGAGACGCCCGAGGTCGCGCATGTCTGCTTCACCAGTACCGCATCGAACCAGCCGCACCGGCGCTTCCGGCCTGTGGTGGTCCCGAACTCGTGGCCGCGTTCACCCAGCCTTTGGCCGTCATCATCAAAAAGCTCGGTCGGGAACGGCCCTTCGCCCACCCGGGTCGTATAGGCCTTCACGATGCCAAGCACGAAATCGACGGCGCCGGGCCCAAGGCCCGACCCGGTGGCCGCCTGACCGGCGATCACATTGGACGAGGTCACAAATGGATACGTCCCGAAATCGATGTCCAGAAGCGCGCCTTGCGCCCCTTCGAACAGGATCCGCTTGCCAGCTTTGCGCGCCTCGGCCAGAACCTTCCAGACCGGCGCGGCATAGGCCAGGATCTCATCCGCGATCTCATGCAGTTTGGCCATCAACCCGTCGCGGTCGACCTCCGGCAGAGCCAGGCCCCGCCGCAAGGCATCGTGATGGACCAGCGCCCGGTCCACGCGCTTTTCCAAAGTCGCCGCATCGCCCAGATCCGCGACCCGAACCGACCGGCGCCCGACCTTATCTTCATAGGCCGGACCAATCCCGCGGCCCGTCGTCCCGATCTTCGCCACCGCGTTCTGGCTTTCGCGGGCGCGGTCCAACTCGCCATGGATCGGAAGGATCAGGGGCGTGTTCTCGGCAATCATCAGCGTCTCGGGCGTAATCTCGACCCCCTGCGCGCGGATGCCCGCGATTTCCTCGACCAGATGCCAGGGGTCCAGAACCACGCCATTGCCGATGACCGACAGCTTGCCGCCCCGCACCACGCCCGAGGGCAAGGCATGCAGCTTGAACACATCCTCGCCAATGACCAGCGTGTGGCCCGCGTTGTGTCCGCCCTGAAAGCGAACGATCACATCGGCCCGTTCGCTCAGCCAGTCGACCAGCTTGCCCTTGCCCTCATCGCCCCATTGGGCGCCGATCACCGCGACATTGGCCATGGCCAGACCCCTTCGTTCAAACCCGTGGCTCTATAGCGGGCAGGCCACGGGCGCGAAAGCCGTAATTCGGCGGGCTGGACAGAGGCCCGCCCGGAAAGGCAGGAAAGGGGCCAGGCCGACACCCGAAAGGACCCCGCATGGGCTTTCTCATCCGATGGCTGGCGGCGTTTCTGCTGCTGGCGCTGACCTTCAACCCGACGGATTTCAATTTCCTGCGCTGGACCTCGGCCAACTGGCCGGACCAGATGCCGCTGATCCTGCTGTTCGGGCTTCTTCTGCTGGTGGGCTATGTGATTTACCTGCGGGCCACGTTCCGGTCGATTGGCGTCTTCGGGATCGCCTTGGTCGCCGCCGTTGCAGGCGCGCTGATCTGGGTTCTGGTGGATTTCGGGATCCTGTCGCTTGAAAACCGGGGGTTCACCACGTGGCTGGGCATCCTGATCCTGTCGCTGGTCCTTGGGATCGGGTTGTCATGGAGCATCGTTCGCCGCCGCCTGACCGGCCAGGCGGATATGGATGACGTCGATGAATAAGCGGCAGGAACGCCATGGCGTTTCAACCGCGTCCATCTGACCCAGCCCTGCGATAGGCCTAGGGCGCCCCGGGCACCGACACCAATACGCAACACCCTGTCGCCAAACGGCAACAGTCAACGCCTGGCACTGTTTGGTCCTCCTGGGCCTGTTTTCCCGGCACGCCAACCCAGCGGGCTTTTGCCATCCCTTCGGACAACCCGTTGAAAACACAGGTCAACCCCGCAGGCAATTTCTCGCAGAGGGGATTCCGCCGATGCCAAAAAGACCAGGAATCCGGCCCGGAACACCCATACCTTCCCTATTGCGCGGGGGCGGCACGAGGCCCCTTCGCATTGAGAAGGAGGTCTAACATGACTGCTATTCGTAATATCACTTTGGCCGCTCTTGTTGCGGCGCTTCCCTTGACCGCCGTGGCTCAGAACGCGGTCCGCCTGAATGTCGACGTTCACCTGACCGACGGCGCTGGCGACAACACGCTGAAATTCTGGCCCCGGATCGAAGAGGATCTGGAAGAGGCCATCGCGCAAAAAGTGGCGCAGCTTCCCGACGGCGATGACATGGTAGTCCGTGTTCGCTTGAACGAGGTGAGCTTTTCCGGCTCGGAACGCCTGAACCCGCAAGGGGCCTTCAACTACATGGAAGGCTGGGTCTTCCTGATGGATGAACTTGGCGCCCCGCCGAAGGATCAAGTGAAAGTGATCCTGAATGCCGAGGCCGCGCCAGTGGGCGATTTGCCCGAGAATACGGTCGTCCTGCCTGCCGCGACCGAGGCCTATTACGACGCGCTGATCGACGCGTTTGCCGAGAATACGCGGGACGCGATCGAGGCGCTTTGATCGGTATGAGGTTTTGCGCCGCCTTCGGCGTCGCGGTGCCGGGGGGACGCTGTCCCCCCGGACCCCCCCCTGGATATTTTCGGACCAAAGACGGGAAAGCCTTGCGATGACGCAGTCGGGGCTTTAGATACGCCGGGTCTTAGGCCGCATCCTGAAGGGCTCCGATGGAAAACGTCATTCTGATCGTACATTTGATTCTGGCGCTTTGCCTGATCGGTGTCGTGCTGTTGCAGCGGTCGGAAGGCGGCGGCCTTGGGATCGGCGGCGGAGGTGGCGTTGTGTCTTCGCGCGGTGCTGCCACGGCCCTGGGCAAGCTGACCTGGGCTTTCGCGATTGCCTTCATTGCAACCTCAATCACGCTGACGATCCTGGCGGCGCAGAACGCGTCGAGTGGATCGGTCGTGGACCGATTGGGGGTTGAGCAACCGTCGGGCGACGGCACGGTGCCTGCGGGCGAAGACCTTCTGCCGCCCAGCCTGGATGACCAGCCTTTGGTGCCCCCGGCGGCCGAGTAAACCTCTGGCAACCGGCCAGTTTTTGGGCCCCCGGTTGAAAAACCCACATCATCTTGCGGTTCGGCCCTTGTGGCCCCGCCCCGAATCCCGGTACACTTAAATCCCGTGGATACGCCCGGCCGTCTGTGTCGGCCAGAGGCGGAAGAGCAGTTCAAGACACGGGGATACCGGCAGCGATGGCGCGTTTTGTGTTTGTGACAGGTGGCGTTGTGTCGTCGCTTGGAAAGGGCCTGGCCTCGGCCGCATTGGGCGCGTTGTTGCAGGCCCGGGGCTATACCGTGCGTCTTCGGAAGCTTGACCCCTATCTGAACGTCGACCCCGGCACGATGTCGCCCTTTGAACATGGCGAGGTCTTTGTGACCGATGACGGGGCCGAAACCGATCTCGACCTCGGCCATTACGAACGCTTCACCGGTGTCCACGCCCGCGGCACCGACTCTGTGTCCTCGGGCCGCATCTATTCGACCGTGCTGGAAAAAGAGCGCCGCGGCGATTACCTGGGCAAGACGATCCAGGTCATCCCGCATGTCACGAACGAGATCAAAGACTTCATCTCGATCGGTGAGGATGAGGTCGATTTCATGCTCTGCGAAATCGGCGGCACGGTCGGCGACATCGAAGGCCTGCCTTTCTTCGAAGCCATCCGCCAGTTCGCCCAGGACAAACCCCGCGGCGACTGCATCTTCATGCACCTCACGCTGCTGCCGTACATTGGTGCGTCCGGTGAGTTGAAGACCAAGCCCACCCAGCATTCGGTCAAGGAACTGCGGTCCATCGGGATCGCGCCCGACATCCTCGTCTGCCGCTCGGACAAACCGATCCCCGAGAAAGAGCGGGAAAAGATCGCGCTCTTCTGCAACGTCCGGAAGGAAGACGTGATCGCCGCGCCCGACCTCAAATCGATCTATGAAGCACCCCTGGCCTATCACCGCGAAGGGCTTGACCAGGCGGTGCTGGATGCGTTCCGGATCGCCCCCGCACCCAAACCCGCGCTTGACCGCTGGCACGATGTGCAGGACCGGATCCACAACGCCGAAGGCGAGATCAAGGTCGCCATCGTCGGCAAATACACCCAGCTTGAGGACGCCTATAAGTCGATTGCCGAGGCGCTGACCCATGGCGGCATGGCCAACCGGACCCGGGTCAAGGCCGAATGGATCGACGCCGAGATTTTCGAAGGCGAAGACCCCGCCCCCTACCTTGAAGGTTTCCACGCGATCCTGGTGCCCGGCGGCTTCGGCGAACGGGGCACCGAGGGCAAGATCAAGGCCGCGCAGTTTGCCCGCGAAAAGAAGATTCCCTACCTGGGCATCTGCCTCGGCATGCAGATGGCGGTGATCGAGGCCGCGCGCAATCTGGCCGGTCTGGAAGATGCCGGTTCGGAAGAGTTCGACCATGAGGCCGGGAAAAAGCGCTTCGAGCCCGTGGTCTATCACCTGAAGGAATGGGTGCAGGGCAACCACGTCACCAAGCGCAAAGTCGATGACGACAAGGGCGGAACGATGCGGCTAGGCGCCTATACGGCGAACCTGACCGAGGGCTCGCTGGTCTCAAAGGTCTATGACGGCACGGTGATCGAGGAACGGCACAGGCATCGCTATGAGGTCGACATCAAGTACCGGAAAAAGCTGGAGGCGCAGGGGCTTTGCTTTTCCGGCATGTCACCGGACGGACGGCTGCCTGAGATCGTCGAGATAAAGGATCACCCCTGGTTCATCGGTGTGCAATTCCACCCCGAGCTGAAATCGAAACCCTTCGCGCCGCATCCGCTGTTCGCGGACTTCGTGCGGGCCGCGAAGGATGTGAGCAGGTTGGTGTAGACCCGGACGGCGGACCGAAGCGCGACCGGCGGGCCGAGGCGCGGCGAGCCGACGCCTGATCGGAGTTCTTTATCCAACAATTCCGCAAAACATCGACGCGAGTTTCTTACTTCAGCCAATCGCCGGGCCAAGGGGCGGCCCGCCGATCGCGCGGCGGCCTGCGGCCTTGATTCCGCGCGGGTTCTTTTAGTCCTGCGTCGCACCAGCCATTCAGGAAAACCAAGAATTTCAGGGCATGAAATTCTCCGAAATTGAAACCAAAGCCGCAAAGAAACGGACCGCACAACGTATACTAGTCTTCCGTACGATGAAAAACAGGCATCTTGACTCGTCTAAGATCGCCTACGTACTCGGAATCCAACCAAAACATCATCTTCTTTCCAGACTTTCCAATTGGCTCAAAGAATAGAGTTAGCCAAAACTCTTCAAGACATGATCGAAGCCACGACAGAGCTTCCAGGCTCCATCCATGCCAAGCTTCGTACCTCCGAAGCACAATTTCATCTCGGGCATCACGACCTACCATTCGGCGTAGTCTCGAAACAAAAACTAATTCCACGCCAATAGGATGAATATCATTGCCCTGCATTTCATGAAATAATAGGTACATGTCTCCACGGCTATCCAAATGCTTCAAGGACTTCCTAAACGCATCGGCTGAATAGTGAAAAGTTGCTTCGTGCCTCAGCGATCTAACGACCTTGTAGCCATCCGAATTTTTTAGCTTAGTCCAGCCATCAAGAACATCTGAAATCGCCTTCGAAAGTTCGGCGTCGTCACTCAAATCGCTATCTTTCATTTGCCCCAAGAATTCATGGTACTCAAATAGCTTAGAGGTCATATTTCTAATGATTATGTGACGATGAGCATTGTTGATGGCATTAATTTCGGTGTACTTAGTTCGCTCATGCGATATCGACAGGTACATTTTCAGAAAGACATTTACCTCGGAAACTGCTTGGCATGTTGCCAATAGTAAGATCTTCGCCTCGTTCGAAAGTCTTTCGAGGTCATGAACACTGACATCCACTTTGTGAAGGAACTCGATTTGCTTTTTCTGCAATATACACCTGCACAATTTTGGGATCCCTTGTCAGGATACCTCGTGGAGGAAGAAACACAATCGTGACCCCAGGCGACCCAGAACCCCGCTAGGCTCCCAGAAAACCCGAACCCGACCGGAGCCGCCATGCGTCTGATCCTCGCCGCCCTTTGCCTCGCCGCTTTGCCCGCCCAAGCCCAGCAACGCGCCGGGGATGAACCCTTCAGCCAGGCCGGTCTTGCCGATGCCCTTTCGGGTCAGGTCATGCAGTTCTTCGACGACAGCACCGCCACCTACCGGGCCGACGCGACCTATGCGTATCGCTACACCGCCGAGGGCGACGACTGGACCGGGCGCTGGACCACCAATGACGCGTCGCAGGTCTGCATCGACTTCGACAATGGCTCGGCCCGCTGCGACACCATCGTGCGCGCCGGTGACCGTCTGGTCATGATCATCGACAATGGCGACCGCTTCCCGGTAAAGGCGCTTGTCCCGGTCAACTGACCGGCGCGAGACCCCGCCCCGAGTTTTGTCAAAAACGCGGGGTCAATACCCCCGTGTTTTGTCAAATTGCCGTGCTGCACCTGCGAAGTTTTGTCTTTTTCGCCCCTCGCAGGTGCGGCGAAATGTGCAATTACGCGGCCATCCGGGTCCGGTTTTCGTGCATTTGGGCAAGCTCTGCGCACAGCGCCGTCCACTGCGCTTCCGCCCGCGGCAGATAGGTGCCCTGGTACCAGTCCGAGGCCCGGTCCATCTGCGTCTGCAAAACCTGGGGCCGATCCAGCAAAGCTTTGATCCGATTGGGAATCTCGGCGATCTCTGCTGTCGTCACGGTACCTTCGGGCGCGAATTCGGCGATCCCGAAGGCCCTTTCGCTGACCACCGGGCAATTGGCGGCCATGGCGCCCACCAAACGCGGTGTTTCCAGATGGTTCGACCGGTGCGAATGGACGTTCAGGCAGATCCGCGACTGCGCCGCAACTTCTTCAAAAACAACGTCTTTCTGGGGTGACAGCGTCAGGCCCGCATCTCGGATCGCCTCTAGCACTTTGGCCCGTCTCGGGTTCTCTGACCCCACGAAACAGACATCAAACGCGCGCTCGTTCAGCGGCACGAGGTCCGGCATGTCATCCATACCCACCGCACAGGGAAAATGCCGCACCGGAACGGATAATTTCCGTTGCAGATTAAGGGTTTGCGGCTCCCAGTAATCCAGCAGCACGTCAAACAGATCCAGCTTGGTTTGCAGAAGCCGTGCCTTCCGCCAGATCGCCCGCCATCCTTGCGGGCTTGCGTTCAGCGGATTTCCGAGATGGGTAACCACCGAGAAATTAAGGAAAATATAGGTGCAGCCGGGTCGCCGCTCATGCCGGCCAAGGTTCTCGCCGATGACGAAAACCAGTGACCCGTCTTCGACCGGCGCTTCGTCGATCTCGGCCACGAAATGCAGATCGCAGTCCCCAAAGCCCCGCTTCAGCGACCGGTGAATATGCGTAACCACGTGACGGATATAGAGAAAACTGAACTTGTGGACGATAAGCGCCGGTTTGGCCATGCCAACCACTCCCTTGCGCCCCCGCCCATGTATCTGCCCGTTTCGCGCGGAAGTTGCGACAGGATTCTCGCGTGCCGGGCAAGATCGGCAGTTCCGCGCCCAGACACGGGCCAAGCGCCTGAAAAACAGGCGGAAAATGAACGCCGGGCGGGTATTTCGGCGGCCCACCGCCGGTTATCCACAGCCTTTGCGATCCGCGGTTGTGCTGCAGGTGCAGAATCACGCATGGTCCCGATGTGGGGGCTCAGGGAGTGGTCCGTCCGGCAACGTCCGGCACGACCGCACGATCCGAGGATCGATGAGCCATGGTCGACCAAAAAGCCCCCGGTTTCCCGGACCTTAGGCTTCTGTTCGTCATTCCGACGCTGAACGAGGCGGCGCATCTTCCGCGCCTGCTCGATCAGTTTGAGACCGTGCAGGCACGACTTGGCGGTTTGATCGTCATCGTCGATGGTGGCAGCACCGATGGCACCCGCAACATCGCCTTGTCGCGGGCCGTGAAGAACCCGGCGATCCGCCTGCTCGACAACCCGGCGAAGCTGCAAAGCGCTGGCATCAATCGCGCGATCGAGTTGCTGGGCCACCATGCCACCCATCTTCTGAGGATCGACGCCCATGCGCGATATCCGGACGACTTTGCCGACCGGCTGATCCAGGCCGCCAAGGACACCGGTGCAGCGAGCGTCACGGTGTCCATGCGCGCCGAAGGGTCGGCGCTGATCCAGCGTGTCAACGCAGCGGCGCAAAACGCGCCCCTGGGCAACGGCGGGTCGAAGCACCGGAACCGGTCGACCGGCGAATGGGTGGATCATGGGCACCATGCCCTTATCGACATTCACGCGTTTCGGAGCGTCGGCGGCTATGACCCGGCCTTCGCGGCCAATGAAGATGCGGAACTGGATTACCGTTTGACGCAAGCCGGACACGGGATCTGGCTGACCGGAGAAACCGAGGTCACCTATTTCCCGCGCCCGACACTTCGCGCGCTTGCGCGACAGTATTTCAACTACGGCCGGGGGCGGGCACAGAACCTGCTGAAGCACAGGGCTTTTCCGCGTGTAAGGCAGGCGAAGGTGATGGTGGTCGCACCCGCGCTGGCGATGGCGACCTTGGCGCCGGCCCATCCGCTTTTTGCTGTCCCCGCTGCGCTTTGGGCGGCCTATTGCATGGCTTTTGGCATGGCGCTTGCTTGGGAAAAGCGCGACCCACGGCTGATCCTGACAGCGCTTTCGGCGATGTGCATGCACGCGGCCTGGTCGGCGGGGTTCTGGGCGCGGATCGGTCGATCCGAGCTGCGATTGGGGGCCCGTACATGATTGAGGTCGATATCTGCGTTTGCACGTTTCGGCGGCCATCAGTCACCGAGACCCTGGCCTCGCTTGACGTGCTGGATGTGCCGGACGGCGTGCATCTGAAGATCCTTGTGGTGGACAATGACCAAACCCCCTCCGCCCGATCCCGGGCCGAGGCCTTTGCGCAGACCGCTTTGCATCAGGTCGATTATCTGCACTGCCCTGCCGGCAACATCTCGATTGCCCGAAACGGTGCGCTGGCCGCCGGCACCGGCCGGTTTCTGGCTTTCATCGATGACGATGAAGAGGCGACGCCGGGCTGGTTGGCGGCGCTACTGGCCGAGCAGCAAAGGACTGGTGCGGCCGCCGTTCTTGGACCGGTTCGGGCAGATTATGACGCGGATGCGCCGGGCTGGATGAAAGACGCGAAGATCCACGCGACTGCGCCGGTTTGGGTCGAGGGATCCATCCGCACGGGATATACATGCAATGCCCTGATTGATCGGGACCATCCTGGGGTTGCGCCTTTGCGCTTCGACCTTGCGCTTGGGCGGTCCGGCGGGGAGGACACCACATTTTTCGCCGAGATCCATGCACGCGGCGGGGCGATCGCCTTTGCCGCCGACGCGCTGGTGACTGAACCTGTTCCACCGGCGCGCGCGACCTTCGCTTGGTTGGCCAAGCGCCGTTTCCGAATGGGCCAGACCCATGCGCATTTGCTTCGAAAAACCCCGCATTTCAATGGCGGTCGCGCCGTCATGCTTGCAGCCGCAAAGGCGCTGGCCTGCGCCGCGATGGGCTTGGCCGCACCCCTGACACCCGCACGGCGCAACCCCCTTTGGCTGCGCTCCGTCCTGCATGTCGGCGTTGTGGCTGCGCTGATCGGCAAGCCCACACTCGAACTTTATGGCGGCGAACCACCCCATCCCGCGACTTAAGGCAAAGAACCAAGAGCAGACCCATGACAGAAACCGTGACCCCCCTTCGCGCCGTTCCCACCGACTTTGCCCCGTCGTCACCCGAAAGCGACGACGCAGCGACCCTGACCGAGCTGTTTCTGGCCTTCCGGCGCCAGCGCTTCGTGCTGCTGATCGCGGCGCTTCTGGGTCTTGCGGCGGGCGCGTTCCACTACGCGACAAGCCCCAAGGAATATTATGCCGCGGCCACGGTTCTGGTGAGCGAACGCCAAAGCGACCCGTCGGGCGCACTTGAAGCGTCGTTGCCCCTTTTGCGCGGAGAGACGGCCGTTTTGAACGAAATGCAGGTTCTGAAATCGGGCCGGTTGGGCGAAGATGTGGTTCGGGCGCTGAACCTGCATGAGAACGACGCCTTCCTATTTCCCGCGCAGTCGGTGCTCGGGCAGACCAAGGACCGGCTGATCGCAGGGGCAAAATCGCTGATCGCGACACCGGAACCGGTGGTGGATACAGGGTCGGAAGACAGTGCCGCCGCCGAGGATCAGAAAATCGCCGGTGTCGCGGCCGTTCTGGCGGGACGTTTGCGGGCCGAACGGGTGGGCCGGTCGAATGCCATTTCCATCAGCTACATCAGCCACGATCCCGCGCTCGCCACCGCCATCGTGAACACCTATGCCGAGGCCTATCTGGAAGATCAGCTGAACGCGAATCTTGAGAACTCAAACCGGACGGCTGATTGGATGCGGCCCCGGCTGGACGAATTGCGCGAGGCTGCGACCGAAGCGGCACGAGAGGCCGAGGACTTCAGGGCGGAAAACCGGGCGCTGGATCAGCAAGGCCTACGCGAAAGAAACCAGCGGGCTGAGACGCTGAACGAACTCTATCAGACGATTCTGACCCGCTATAACGAGGTGACGATCGAAGGGTCTTTCCCGATCTCGAACGGGCGCATCCTGTCGCTCGCCAACGAGCCGACCCGCGCGGCGCTTCCGAAGTCGTGGCAGTTGTTGGCCGTTGGCCTTGTTCTGGGGCTGATGGCCGGTCTTGGGTTCGCGGTGCTTCGGGAACTGCGCGAGACAGGGTTTCGGACGGGCGAAGATGTGCGCACGTCGCTGGCCTTGCCCTTCCTTGGTTATCTGCCGACCTTTTCCGAACGCCAACTTGCGCGGAAACGCCCGAGCGAGGCGCGCAATGTGTCCGACCGGGCCGAGGTTGGCTTTGCCTCGACCCGAACCGCGGATGGGACGGAGGCGCATCCCTTGACTTTGGGGAAATCCGCGATGGTTCAGGAAGGTGCCATTCAGAAGGCGCGCCGGACCCATTATCACCGGACGCTGTTCGTTCCGGCGCTGGCACCCCATGCGGCCTTTAGTCAGACGCTGACTGGTATCCTGGCTTCACTGGATCAGGAACGGTCGGATCGGCAAGGGCGCGTCGTGGCGTGCGGCTCGGTCCTGCCGGGCGAAGGGTCGACCACGCTGACGGGCAATCTGGCGCTTTTGGCGGCGCGCACGGGTCACCGGACACTCATGATCGACCTCGATCTGGAAAAGCCGGATCTGAGCACGCGTCTGAAATGTCATCGTGAGCCAGGCGTGTTGGAAGTTTTGGACGGCACCACCGGTTTTCTGAACGCGATGCGGCGGTTGCCCTATTCGGGGCTCGACTTCCTGCCGTGCAAGGTGTCGCGCGGCAAAAGCCGGGGCAGCGACCCGTCTTACCTGTCGGACATGGCCGATCTGATCCGGACAATGCGGACGCGGTACAATTATATTTTCCTTGATCTGCCCGCGATGGGCGCACGGTCCGACGGCAAAGCGCTTCTGGCCAATATCGACCGGCTGGTTATGACCGCCCGCTGGGGAACGACGGCGCGGACGACCTTGCAGGATTATCTGGACAATGCGCCTGAGATCAGACGAAAGACCCTTGGTGTTGCACTGAACCGGGTCGAGCCCCGACGCCTGGCGCAATACGGGGTCCGGCCCGCTTCCCACGGGCTATTGCATCGCGCTGCGCGGATCTGAGCACCGCACGTCTCTGCCAAAACCGTTGACCGGGCGGTCCGCCGCCGCCCATAGTTTCGGCGTGCGGAGTTTTTTGGCGGTATCCCATGGGATTTGGACCCTGGGCCCGAGGGTCGCGGTGACATGCGGCTAGGGCAATTCATCGTTCTTTCGCTGCTTGCCGCAGCGGCCATCGGCATCGCCGCCTATTTGGGCGGCGCCTCGGGCGGAACGATTGCGTTTCGTGTCATCGCCACGATCATCGTCTTACAGATCGGGTACTTCGCGGTAATCCTGGCATTGTCCGCGCTGCGTCCAGATCCGAGCCCGGAGAACACCGGCACCGCATCGCCAAAACCCCGGGGAAAGACGGCGCCCCCCGCCCAGGACTGAGATCAAACGCCGCGGGCGCTTAGGAACGGCCGGACCCCCGGTTCCGGCCGCCCGAGGGCCCGGATCACGGCACCGCGAAGCGCCAATCTGAGACCCTCTTTCATCGGCAAGTTGCGCAGGGCCCCAAGCCTGAGATGAGATTTCACAAGCCCTGCGGCCCGTTTTTCCCGTGAATAAACAAAGCTTTCGTCATCCAGGAACGCTTCGCGCGCAGGGCGGGGCGCCCGTGACCAGGCCAGCCGTTGCAAGTCGCCGACCGAGCGTTTCAGGGACAGCTCGCGCTTGAACCAGGCGGCTTGTTCGCCCAGATCGCGTTTGGTGTCCGCGCCGTTTTCCGCCCAGATGGCCAGTGGTTCCATCGCCACATAGATCGGATCTTCAATGGCGAAGGTGCGAAGATATTCCTGCAAGGTTGCGCTGCAGGGTTCGTGGATTTCCAGATCCGACAGGGCGTCCCGCGACCAGAAGAGTCCACCATTTGAGACGCCGATATCGGCGACCAGGGCCAGCCGGAAATGGTCGGGATCATAAAGCCGTTCTGTGAATTTTCGATCGAGAATGCCCCAGTCGGACAGGCGTGCATCGGGCGTACCCGAGGCAAATTCCATGAACTGATTGCGGAAGACGATGGCGACATTTTCTTCGCGGCAAAGGCGAATATTCTCTTCAAGAAATCGCGGCAGAAGGGCGTTATCGTCCTCAACCACGCAAAAATACTGCGTTGAGTGGGGATTGTTTCGCGTGAAGCAACGATCAATGTTCTTGGACGCGAAACGCTGTGGGTCGTTTTGGTTGAACCGTATGCGTGGGTCCGCAAGCCGCGCGACGGTGGCTTCGGCCGAGCCTTCCGGATCATCGTCATAGACGTCGCAGATCCAGTTCCCGAAGGTCTGAACGCGCAGGCTTTGAAGTGCGCGGGTCAGTGCCTCGGGCCTTTTGTAGGTGGTCGTCCGGATATGAACGAGTGGTTGATCTTCGCGCCCTGCACGGAAGATCGGGCCTGCTGCGTTTTGCGGCGCCGGGGCATTGCGGATCTCGGCATCGGCCCAGCCTGGGACGAAACCCAGGGCCTCGACACCAGCCGCGCCAATTGCGGTGATTTGCAATCCCGGACGCGCGACACGGGCGAGGAACGCCGCCCAAGCCCGGCCTGTCCAATCCTGATCGGAAGCAGGGACCGCGATCCATTCGGTGGTCGCCGGAAGATCTTCCGGGCGTCCGCCCGCACCGATCGCGACCTTCTGTGTTTTGCCCACCCTGCGCTGGGCGGCTGCAAGTCGCGCGAGGCCTAGCCCGGCCAGTCGCGCCGCAAGACGCGGGTCTTTCGTGATACGGCTTGCGGCTGCCACGGCCGATCCGGATTTTATGTCGCCAACCAACCGTTCGAAACGTGCGGACCGAGCGATTTTCGCGCGGCGCGCGGCGAGCAGATCGGCGAAGGGGGCGGCTTCGGGATGCGCGGCCAAAAGCCGTTCCTGCGCAGCAATCATCGCCTCGGCATCTGCCGGATCCAGCCGGTGCGACACCGAACCTGCGTGGCGCCGATAGAGATAGTAGCCTTCGGGGATCACCTCGGCCTTCGCGCCGCCCAGAAGCAGGCGCAAGAGAAAGTCTTGATCTTCACCGATCCTGAGCGTTTCGTCATAGCGCATTTCGCCCAGCGTATCCCGCCGGATCACAGGTTTCAGATAGCCGAGTGGAACGGCTGCGCCTTGCCCGGCCTCATTTTCGAGAAAAAGCTGGGGCGTGAGGCAGGTCGGGCCAAGGCATCCAAGCGGCGTCAACAAGGTGCGGCCTTCTTCCCCCGCGCCGAAATGCACAAGATCATCGGCGATCACGTCGAGCCCTTTGGCCTCGGCGCGCATCAAAAGCCGTTCAAACCGTGCCGGATGCAGCAGGTCGTCGGCATCGACCACGGCAACCCACTGGCCGCTGGCCTTGTCGAGCGCCCGGTTCCGCGCGGCGGCAGGTCCTTCGGCGGGGCCTTCCAGAAGGATCAGGCGAGGGTCATCCACCGCGCGGGCGATGGCCAGGCTGTCATCGGTGGATCCGTCATCGGCCAGGATCAATTCCAGATCTTCAAGGCTTTGGCTCAGGACCGACCGAATGGCCTGATCAAGTTGGTCGGCACCGTTTCGGTTCGCCATCAGAACGGACAATTTCGGGGCTGATTTGCGCGGCATTTGTCGCCCTTTCAAAGCCGTCGACTCGCCTGTCGATACGGCATCGTTCGGCGCCCCCGCCTGAGCTTGCTTTCTATCAGATTGCGGCAATTATTCCAAAGGTTTGGCAGGGATCTGTCCCAGCGATGCGCGAGCTTTCGCCGACCCGTCCTGTTGCCTTCTTACGACCGTATTTTCCGGGCATCCAAAGCCCCAGAAAAATGGCAGGGACAGCGTTTTCCATCGGGCGCATTCCACGCGCAGAGATCCGGTTGGATCTTTGGCTTGCTAGCGGCGCGCTGGCGGCCCTTGTTGCTGTGCCCATTTTGCGGACGCCGGCGGCGTTGGCCTTTCTTTTGGCAGGGTGCTTGCTGATCGCGCGGCATCCGACGGCGCTGGCGGCGCTTTTCCTCAGAAATTGGTACATTCTGGCTTTGCCAATCTTCTGTGCGGCAAGTCTGCTCTGGTCGCAATTCCCAGCTCAGACCTTTCGCTTCTCGCTGCAAATGGGTGCGTCCATCGCGATCGGGATCGCCATTGCGGGCCGTATGCCGCCACGGATGTTCTGCCAGCTTCTGTTCTGGCTTTTGGGTGCGACGATTGTCCTGAGCCTTGGGCTTGGCTCGGCGCGCGACGATACGGGTGCGTTTCTGGGGCTGTACGGGTCGAAAAATGCGATGGCGGGTGCGGCGGCGACGTTCGCCGTCGTTTCTGCCGGGATTGCGATCAGTCGCAGAACAGCGTCCTGGATCCGGATGACCGCCATGGCAGGGGTTGGTCTTGGTCTTGGTCTTGTGGTTCTCGCGCAGTCGGTCATGGCGCTGGCCGTCACGCCTTTGACCTTGGGAATGCTTGCTGTGGCGGCATCGCTCCATCGGTTCCAGCCTGCTGCCCGCGCAACGATGGCGGCGTTCTCGATGCTGGCTGCCACTTTGGCCGGGCTGCTGGTCGCGATGAATTTTGATGCGTTGACGCTTGCCTTGCTGGAGACGACGGGCAAGGACATCACTCTGACCGGACGAACGGATCTTTGGACGCTGGCGCTGGAATTCATCGCCGAACGCCCGCTTCTGGGTGTCGGGTATCAGGCGTTTTGGGTTCAGGGCTATGCCCCGGCCGAAGCCATGTGGCTGATGTTCGGGATCGATGGCCGTGCCGGGTTCAACTTTCACAACACCTATCTGAACAATGCGGTTGAGATCGGGATCGTCGGGACGGCCATGCAGGTCGGCATCCTTTACGGCGGCACGATCCTGGCCGGGCTTTGGGCGATCCGGACCGGGGCAAGCGAGGCCGCGCTGTTGTTCGCGCTGAACCTGATGGTGGTGATGGCAAGCTTCGTTGAGGTTCCCATCTTCTTCCAATTCTCGCTTCGCACCGTGCTGGTCGTCGCAACGCTGGTCTATGCGACGCAAGAGCTGAAGAAGATCAAGCGCTAAGGGGCTGCGCCCCGTAATCCCGCACGAAAGCGTCCAGTGCGGTCAGTGCTTTGTCTGTTGCGGCCTCGATTTTGGCGTCTTCGCTAAGCGATGGCCGCGCCTTTGCCAGCGATTTCAGGCTGGATGCGCAGGCACGGACCAGCGCCCAATTCACCGGCGCTGCGGCAGGTCCGCCCAGAACCGCGCGTGCCCTGGCTCCGGAGCCCCAGCGTCCGGTGTAAAACGCCCAGGTTTCGCGGGCATTCGACGGGCGCACCATCTCGGGCCGATAATCGATCTCTAATGACCGCGCCCAGTCGTGCCATTTGAACCGGTGTACATGGTGCATGGTCTGCACCCCGATCCAGGGCGTTCGCATGGCATCTGAAATGATCGCGCCGTGCATCGCTTCGCAGATGACAAGATCGGCCCCCCGGATTTCGGCCACCAACTCCATATGCGGGCGGGTCGGATCCAGAAAGTGGATCCCTGCCAATTCGCATGCCTTGGCCCAGTTGCCGCGTTCGACACTTTCGTAATGGGGCATGAAGGCGGTACCGACCTTAACCGGTTCCGGAAGATCGGTCGCTCTGAGCAGGACTGCCGCATCGGTGATGGAAAGTGCGGGATCAAGTCCCAGCCCCTCGGCTGTCTGGGGGCCGCGGACGAAGCGAATGTCCCATGACCCGTCGTGGACATCCGGCTTCTCGGTATATCCACCATGGCCCGAACCGACGACAACTTTCCGGGCTTGCGCGGGATAGATGTTCTGGATGATTGACCCGATGCCGAGGAAGAGCACGTCTTCGTCCTGATCCAGAAAGCCTGGCGGCAAAAGGGCGTCCCACATAGTCGCGTTCAACTCGTCCCCGAAATTCGGCGGGTCGCCTTCGAAATAGGTGAGTTTCATGAGGCGGTTCCTTTACGTCCGAGAATATCGAGAAGTTGCGCAATTTGGCTGCGGGCCAGGATCGCCAGCACCGAGGCATAGACCACGGAGCCAAGTGCGATTTGCAGGGCGATGCCGCCCCAGGTCGCGGGCAGGCTGAGCGTCAGAATGGCCAAGGCCATGGCGATTGTTGCGATGGCCGGGGCCGCGAAGGCGCGCAGGTATGACATCGCTGCGATCTCAAGGATCCGGATCGTCATCGCAATTGAGACCGGCCATAACAGGAGTGATTTTACGACGATCGCTATGACAAGGGCATCGATGCCGGACCGCCAGAAAAGCGGGATTATCAGAACGGTCGTCAGGTTCTGGACAAGCTGATACCAGAACCACCAATCCGCCCGGCCTGCTGCTTTGACCAGCGAACCCTGGACAATGGACACGGCCGCCATCAGTCCGGCAAGGCAGAAGATCTGGGCCGCGAAGCGGACGATTTGCCAGTCTTCCGACAGGGCCAGTCCGATCAGGTCATCGATGATCAGCGCCATGCCGGCGAAGACCGGAAATCCGGCGGCTGCGGATGCGAATGAGGCAAGACCAAAGGCGCGGCGAAGTTTGACCTTGTCGTCTTGAAGCGTCGACAGAAGCGCGTGGCTGACCGATGACAGGGCGCCCGCGACCACGTCCGACAGCATGCGATAGATCTTCTGGGCGAAGACATATAGGCCAAGCAGGGCCGCGCCGCCCATGGCGCCAAGGACGATGTGATCCAGGCGCAGGACGTTCAGCATGCGGTTGCCGCTGGCGAAAACGCCATAGCTCAGAAGGTCGCGCAAGGCTGGCCAAGTGACGGACCGGCCCGGAACCCATTTGGCGACCCAAAAGGCCATTGCAGCAATGATAAGCGCCGATGCGAGCTGGCTGGCGATCAATGCCCAAACGCCAAACCCCTGGACCAGCATTCCGAGCGCAATCAGCGAGGCAATGAATGTCGCAACGCCTGTCCGGATCGCAACGGCCCGGAACTGCATGTCGCGGACGATCAATGCGCTTGGGACCGATGCTGCCATGTCCAGCGGGACGCGCAAGGCAAGGACCGCCAAGAGCGCTGCCAATTCTGGTTCATCAATCCAGGTGGCGAACAGCGGTGCCATGACGGCCAAAAGGCCAGCGGCGATAACGCCGTAGCCGACCGTCAACGCAAACACGGTATCGGCATGCGACCGGTCGAGTGTCTGGCGCTGCACCAATGCTTCGCCAAAGGCTGCCGGGGAAAACGCCAAGGCAACCGACACGATCCCTGTTGCAAGGCCGACCAGCCCGAACTCGGCGGGGCCAAGATACCAGGCCGCGACGAAAAACAGGGCCGTCGCCGCAAGCGTCGGGGCGAGCGTGTGAAGACCGGACCAGAACACGCCCGTGGCAGCCGCACGGGAGCGTCCCGTGCTGAGATGCGGGCGAAAGCCCGGCGCCTGGGCGCCGGTATTCGAGGTCTCAGCCATGGCGCCGGATCAATAGGAGCCGCGGGCCCCGACCACCGCTGGCACGGTCCGTGCCAGGATGACGATGTCGCTCGCCAAGCTCCACCGTTCGACATAGGACGCATCCAATGCAACGCGTTCGTCATAGCCGGTGTCGCTGCGCCCGCTGACCTGCCAAAGGCCCGTGATGCCAGGACGGGTGGCCAGATACAGATCAGCCTTCGGCCCATAGCGTTCCAATTCTTCCGCCACCACGGGGCGCGGGCCCACGAAGCTCATCTCGCCGCGGAAAACGTTGATCAACTGTGGCAGTTCATCGATCGAATATTCGCGCAGCACCCGGCCAAGCGCGGTGACGCGCGGGTCGTTTCGCAGTTTGCGCGTGGTTTCCCATTGGTACCGATCCGCCGGATTGGCCCTGAGATGCGCGTCCAGCACCTCGTCGCCGTTGACGACCATCGTGCGGAACTTCCAGCATTTGAACGTTTTGCCACCAAAGCCAACGCGCGTGTGGCCGTAAAGGATCGGCCCCGGCGACGCCAGTTTGATCGCCACTGCCACCATCAGGATCAGCGGTGACAGAAAGATCAGCCCCACAAGTGAATACACACAGTCGAAGATGCGCTTGGCCAACCCGCCAAGGGCACTTTTGGGGGTACCATTTACAGCCTGTTGCGGCGCCTCCAGCGCGTGGCCTGAACTCCCTGGTTCCAGATCCAACGCGACGCCATCGTCTCGGGCTGACATGTTTCGTAATCCCAGATCGGGCCCCCGCCCGTATCCAGACGCTGCCATCCCTCGTGCTGCAAGTGCAGCATAAAATCGAGGAGCAGCCCGTCACCGGCGAGAATCTGCCGCCCGTGTGACAGGGACTTGGCGGGTTTGCCCAAGTCTCGGGCAGGAAAAGAACTTTGCGGGCCTGCGACTCAGTCATACGCATGAGTTAAGTGGCTGAAACTATGTTCGATTCTTTATATCCACAAAATGGAAACACTGCGTTTTCCCGGAGAGGCAGAATTTTGCACAGAATTGCCGCAAGTTACCGGAATGCCACGCACCAATTGTGGCAAGTGGCCGCGGCGCGGAATTTTCGCTTTGAGGTAGCCAAATTTACAGAATCGAACACCCTGAAGAGCGCATGATTCTTGCTAAGGTTGAGTGGTCAGCCGCGAACGATCTTGAGCTTGGGTGGCCGCAGTTCGATGATATCTGCCGTCGGTGTGACCGGTTCGGGCGCAGGCAAAACGGGTGCAAGAGCTTCGGCCAGATCCGCAGCGGTCAGGCGAAACGCCGTGTCTGGTTTTGCCAGGATCCGGGCCGACATGGCGGTGATCTTGTCTTTCGACAGGTCCCCAAGCGTTCGGGTCAGTGCATCTGCGGTCGGCTCGGACACCGTCACGCCCAATCCGTCGGTTTCGATACGGCGGCCGGTCTCAGTCCCGTGGACCGCGATGGACGGGCAACCAAACCAGCTTGCCTCATAAATCCGGTTGGGCAGCAGCCAATCGGAATTGCCCCCCTGTTGCCAAAGGTCCTGCGCCCAGACCAGGTCACAGGCGCGATAGACCTGGCCCAGGTCGCCCGGATACCGGTAGGGGCCGTAGTAGTGGACATTCGGATGCCGGGCGATCTGCGCATCGAAATCGGTCAGAGCGTGGCGGTGCACATTGCCAAACAGCGCGATCTTAAGGTCGCCGCCCATACGGTCAGCCGTTTGGCACAGGATATCGAGGCTAGTCTGGCACCGGATCGATCCGACGGACCCTACGACAAGCGGTGATCCGTCGGCAGGCCGGGGGCGTTTGGGCCGCGCCAAAGGCGGGCCATCAAACCACAGCTTGTTCTCGATCAGCGCGATCGGCCCGTCGTAACCCTGCACCGGATGGAAGTAGTTGCGTACAAAGCCGGGCGACGAGACGATGACCATAGAAGTCCGGTTCAGCAAGGCCCGCTCGGCCCGCCGCGCGATGCGGCCAATAATGCCGGGGCGCGTGAAAAGCGAGTGGATGTCGAGGCATTCATAGATCAACGGGGTATCCTGACGCCGCAGCAGGATGCGAAGAACCGAGGCCAAGGCCAGAAGATCCGCGTTGCGGGCGATAATGACGTCTGCCTGCTTAAAGATCGCAGGTCGCCGCAACACCTTCAGCACCGCCTTGCCCAGGCCGAAAAACCGGCGGCGCAGGTTTTCATTCGGTTGGGTTCCAAGCGGCAGGTCCGGCCAATCCGGTGTGAAGTCCGCGTTCATATTGCCGCGCCGATACGAGATCGAAGACACGTCGTGACCAAGCGCGCGCAGGGCCTTTATGCGCCGGATCTGCGACGCCTCGGTCAGGTCAAATGCGAATACGGCGATGCGCGCCATCTGGCACCCCTGTCGCCCCCGGCTTGGTTATCGCGGGGTTCGGCGGATTCGCGCAAGGGTGGTGCAGACGGTCGGCGCGTTCTTGCCGCTGCCCAAGCCCGCGGCGAGGGCGACGAACGCTGCGCTGTCAGCCGTTGAATTCAAGGTGAACCTTGATTGCTGCGTTTCGATCGGATGCGGCGTCAAACGCTTGCACCGCGTCTTCGAGCGGGAAGCGATGTGTAATAAGCGGCGCGACGATCAACCGCTTCCGTCGCATCATGTCGACCGCGAGGGGGAATTCGTGGTGGAACCGGAAGGATCCCTTAAGAGCCAATTCCTTCGCCGTCATGGCCTGGACGGGCAGAGTCATATCTCCACCGAGCCCAAGTTGAACGATAGTGCCCCCTGGTCGAAGGGCCGGGATCGCCCCGCTTAGGGCCGCGGCCACACCGCTGCATTCGAACAGGACGTCGATCTGCCCCTTATCCAAGAAATAGGGTGCCAAACCGTCGGGTGTTTCTTGGACGTTGACTGTTCTGTCGGCGCCCATCTCGGTCGCCTTGGCTAGGGTGAACGCGGTCAGGTCCGTTGCAACTATTTCCAAGGCGCCATAGGCGCGCGCGACCAGCACGGCCAAAAGCCCGATGGGTCCGCAGCCGGTGACCAGGACACGTTTGCCGGCGAGCGACCCCGCCTGCCGCGCCGCGTGGAGCACGACCGCCAGCGGCTCGGCCATCGCGGCTTCGCCGGGGCTCAGACCGTCGGCGATCACGCATTGGCTCGCGGCGGCGACAAGGGTTTCGCGAAACGCCCCCTGTATATGCGGAAAGGGCATGGCCGAGCCATAAAATCGCATATTGAGGCAATGGTTCTGCGCCCCTTCGCTGCAAAAGGCGCATGTCCCGCAGGGGCGGGACGGCGAAACGGCCACAAGTTGGCCTTCGCTCAATCCGGTGACGCCGTCGCCGAGCGCGGCGATGCGGCCCGACACCTCGTGACCCAGGATCATCGGTTCCTTCAGGGTGACGGTGCCAAATCCGCCGTGATTGTAGTAATGCAGGTCAGAGCCGCAGATCCCTCCGGCCTCCATCCGCACCAGAACCTGGCCGGGTCCGGGCGTAGGTTCCGCGTGGGTTTCGATCCGGAGATCCCTGGCGGCGTAAGCCGTAACGGTTTTCATCTTGGTGCCTCAGATCACTGGTGTCAGCAGGGGTTGCCCGGCGAAATGCGCGGTCAGATTGTCACGGACCAACTGGCCCATGGCTTTACGGGTCTCGATGGTTCCGCTGGCGTGATGTGGCTGCAAAAGGACGTTATCGAGATCAAGGAATCGGGGGTCGAGCGCCGGTTCGCCTTCGAAGACATCCAAGGCCGCGGATCCAAGCGCGCCCGATTGCAGGGCGGCGATCAATGCGTCTTCATCGATGTTTGAGGCCCGCGAAATGTTGATGATCATCGCATCGGGGCCGAGGGCAGCAATCAGGTCGGCATTTACGATATGCCGCGTCTCGGACGACGCAGCCAAAGTGACGAACAGGAAATCGGCATGGCGGGCCAGGTCAAGCGGGTCGGCCATAAAAGTCCAGTCGGGCGCGTAGTCTTTCGCCGCCACGTCTGTGTAAGCGATGTCCATGCCGAAGCCTTGCAAGCGCTTGGCCACTTCGAAACCGATCCGGCCAAGGCCAAGCACCCCCGCCTTTCGACCGAAGACGCGTCGCTGGAGGGGATAAAGCCCGTCGGATGCCCAGGATCCGCTTCGCACCCAGGTCTCAGCCCCGACCATGCTGCGGGATTGGCAGAGCATCATTGCCACGCCCAGATCGGCCACATCGCCCGTCAGCACATCGGGTGTGTTGGTGACGCGTATGCCGCGCGATTTGCAGGCCGCAATGTCCACCGCGTCATAGCCCACGCCGTAGACCGAGACGATCTGGCAATTCGGACAGGCGGCGATCATTTCCGCATCGGCACCCATTTCGCCCCGCGTGGCGATTGCCAGCACTTGTCCGCCATGTTCAGCCAGAAAGGCCAGGCGATCGCCTGCTTCGAACAGACGTTTCATGTCGAAGGCCGCATCCAGGGGTGTCTGGTCCCACTCTGGATAGGGGCCGACTTGCAGAACGACAGGCTTAGACACGGGCGCATTCCTTGCTTGACATCATTTGTTATCGGTAACATGTTATCCGTAACAGTCCTGCACAGTCAACGGTGCAGACACAGGGAGAAGGCACAATCATATGGAATTGTTCTCGCTACAGTCGAAGCGGGCTTTGGTCACCGGATCTTCCCAAGGGATCGGTTTTGCGCTGGCCCGGGGTCTGGCGACTGCCGGCGCCGAGATTGTTCTGAACGGCCGGGACAGGGGAAAGCTCGATGCAGCGGCTGCCAGTTTGGCCGGTGACGGCGCGACAGTGGCGACGCTGGCATTCGATGCCACCGATCATGATGCCGTGCGGACCGCGGTGGACGGGTTCGAGGACGCGAACGGGCCCATCGACATCTTGGTCAACAATGCCGGAATGCAGCATCGGACCGAATTGGAGAATTTTCCCGCGGATGCCTTCGAAAAATTGATTCAGACCAACATCGCAAGCGTCTTTCACGTGGGGCAGGCGGTCGCGCGACATATGATCGACCGGGGCAGCGGTAAGATCATCAACATCGCATCGGTTCAAACCGCGCTGGCTCGGCCCGGCATCGCCCCTTACACGGCGACGAAGGGGGCCGTGGCCAACCTGACCAAAGGAATGGCCACCGACTGGGCCAAGCATGGGCTTCAATGCAACGCGATTGCGCCCGGTTACTTCGACACCCCCCTGAATGCGGCCCTTGTGGCGGATCCCGAATTTTCGGCCTGGCTGGAAAAGCGGACCCCTGCCGGGCGTTGGGGCAATGTGGAAGAGCTGGTCGGCGCCTGTGTATTCCTGGCTTCTGCCGCGTCGAGTTTTGTCAATGGCCATACGCTCTATGTGGATGGCGGCATCACGGCGTCGCTTTGATGCGGTGCTATGTGTTGATGGGCGTTTCGGGCTGCGGGAAGTCCTCTGTGGGAAGCGCATTGTCCGTGGTGTGCGGGCTGGACTATCTGGATGGAGACGATTTGCACCCGCCTTGCAACATCGCAAAAATGGCGAGCGGCGTTCCCCTTGATGACGAGGACAGAGCCCCTTGGCTCGCCAAAGTGGGGCGCAGGCTAGCGGATACCGAGGATCCGATCCTGATCGGCTGTTCGGCGCTGAAGAAGAAGTACCGCGACTGGATCCGGCAAGAGGTGCCAGAGCCGGTGCGGTTCATCCATCTGGACGCCCCGAAAGCGGTTCTGGCGCGGCGCGTCGCCGGCAGGCAAGGGCATTTCATGCCGACGGCGCTGCTCGACAGCCAATTTGCGGCGCTGGAACGTCTGCAAGGTGATGAGCTGGGGCAGGAAGTGGACATATCGCGCAGCTATTCGCACGTCGTCGCGCAGTCCGAAGCCTATGTGAGGGAGACCCTGGTATGACGGAGAAGGTCGCGCTTGTCGGAGCGGGCGCCATGGGTGGTGCCATTGGGACCAGGCTGCTTGAGAAAGGCCATACACTGGCGGTTTTTGATCTGGATGACGCACGTGTTGCCGAGATGGTTTCAAAGGGTGCGACGGCCGCCAAAACCGCAGCACAGGCAGCGGCGGCGGCGGATTTCGTGATCACCAGTCTGAATTCGTCCCGCATCGTTGGTCTTGCCGCGTTCGGCAAGGACGGGATTGCCGATGGGGCAACACCCGGTACCGTGATCATTGACATGTCGTCTATCGAGCCCGATGCAACCAGAAAGTTCGCAAAGATGGCCGCGGAAAGGGATTTGGCCTGGGTCGACAGCCCATTGTCCGGCGGCGCGCCGAAGGCGTTGATCGGTGAGCTGACGTTGATGGCAGGGGGAACCGCACACGATGTCGAACGCGCCCATCTGATTCTACGCGATGTGGCGTCAAACTATACCCACATGGGGCCATCGGGCGCTGGGCAGACCACGAAGCTGATCAATCAGGTACTGTGCGGTCTTGGGTTCCTGGCCGTGGCCGAAGCAACGCAGTTGGCCCTTGATGCCGGGGTCGATGCCGAGAAAATCCCGCAAGCCCTGAAAGGCGGTCGCGCCGACAGCGCGCTGTTGCAGGAATATCTGCCTCGCTTTGCCACTAAGGACTATCGTCGGACAGGCCGGATCGACAACATGGTGAAGGATTTGAACGCGGTGAACGATCTGGCCCGACAGACAGGGACATCGATGCCCTTGACCGCGCTTTGCGCCGAGATCCACAGGATGCTGACCGCTGCCGGGCTTGGTGGTGAGGATCAGGCCGCCGTCATGGAGTTCTTCAATGGCGCAAAGCCGGAGGTGGCCCAATGATCACGCGATTTGCCCTGTTCGAAGGGTCGGTCAAACCCGGCCAGCAAGCGACCTTTCGCAACGCTGTTTTGGACCGTCTTGTGCCGCTCTGGACGCAGTTTCCGGGCAACACGGATGTGCGCGTCATGTTTGGCGAAGATCGCGACGCTGGGGCGCCGGAATATCCGCTGATCCTTGCCATCAGTTATCCTGATCGGGCGACAATGGAGGCTGCGTTGGAGTCACCTGCGCGCCATCGCTCGAAAGACGTGACTGGTGATATTGTGGCGGCCTATTTTGACGGTCGGATTCATCACCATGTAACCGAACGCCATGAATACACCTGATCCAACATGAGCACGCGTGTCACCATGCGCGACGTGGCCAAGGCGGTGGGGGTTTCCCCCATGACTGTGTCGCGCGCGCTCCGCGAGGACAAGACCGTCAGCGCCGAGACCCGAACGCGGATCCGATCGGTGGCGGAAGAACTTGGCTATATCTACGACACCACGGCGCAGGCGTTCCGGACCCAGAAAAGCGGGTTTGTCGCCGTCACGTTGCCGTCGATCAACAACGCGAATTTTGCCGATACGTACCGCTCGCTCACCAATGCTCTGACCGGAACAGGTGTGCAACTGCTGCTTGGCGCGACGAATTACCGGATCGAGCGCGAGGAAGAACTTCTGCGCCAGCTTCTGGCGCGGAACCCCGAAGCGCTTGTGATGACCGGCGGACATCATAGCGATGCGGCCCGATCTGTGGTCGAGGGCCGGGGCCTGCCGGTCATCGAAATCTGGGATCTTCCTGCCGTACCGCTTGGTCATGTCGCGGGATTTTCAAACCGCGACGCAATGCGACCGTTGGTGGCGCATCTGGCAGAGACCGGGCGGAGGAAACTTGCCTTCGTCGGCGCGTCCGAAGGGGGCGATTTTCGGGGCGCCGAGCGTCGGGCAGGCGCGTTGTCTGCCGCGGCGGACCTTGGGCTGCCGCCAGTCGATGTTCTGGACGCTGGCCCCGCTCCGGTTTCGCTGAGGCACGGTGCGGATCTTGCCTTGAAACTGGGACGCGGGCTTCTGGCCTATGACGCCATTGTGTGCGTGTCGGACCCTGTGGCGTTCGGCGTGCTTAACGAGTGTCGTCGTCTTGGCATTGATGTGCCCGGCGAGCTTGCGATCACAGGGTTCGGGCATTTTGACATCGCCGCTGTATCTGAGCCCCGGATCACCACGGTGGACGTCAACGCCCGCAAGATCGGGGATGTCACCGGAGAGATGCTGGCCGAGATCTTTGCCGGTGCCACAACGCCCCGCACGGTTGATGTGGGCGCACGCCTTGTGACGGGGGGAACGGCCTAGCCGCGGGTCTGGGATTGGACTGTCGAACCGGGGATCAGGCGAAACCCGATATCGCGGACGGATGGAACGGGCTCGTCCGACAGACGCGCCAGCATCATTTCCGCTGCCGCCTGTCCGAGCTTCAGATGCGGCACATGCATCGAGGTCAGACGTCGGCTGAGCACCGAGGCCACAGGCAGATCCCCCCAACCGGCAATGCCGATATCATCAGGCACGCGCATCCCGACGCCTTCGCAGAACTGAAGACCGCCAAAGGCCATGGTATCGTTCTGATAGAAGATGCATTCGATCCCCTTGGCGGCGGCCAGCAATTGCTCGGTTCCGTAAAATCCCGGATAGTAGGTGGCTGTGTCATGTAGGCATAGTTGGCGGTCGACCGTTCCGCCGCCGCCTTCAACGGCTTTGCAGAACCCGTCGAGCCGTGCCGAGGCTGCGTTGGCTGTGTCATGCCAGGTTCCGACATAGCCGATGTGACGATAGCCGCATCCAATCAGATAGCGCCCCATATCGAACCCGCTGTCGAAGTGATTGATCCCGACACTCATATCGAGTGGGCTTGAGTTCAAATCCCAGATCTCGACGATCGGAATTCCGGCCTGACGCAGCGTTTCAAGTGCTCGGTGTGAATGGTACCTTCCGGTCAGGATCAGCCCGGCAGGTTGCCAGGACAGAACCGTCCTGATCCAGTTCTCTTCTTCCTGCTGGGTGTGCTGTGTCAGACCGAGCACAGACTGATGTCCGAAGGCGCCAAGCTTGCGATCTATCCCTTCCAGCACCTGGGCAAACACCTCATTTCCGAGGTCCGGAATTGAGACGCCGATAAAGGTCGACGTCTTGTCGCCCGCGAAAACGGTGGCCAGGCGATTCGGCAAATACCCAAGCTCGTCCACTTTCTCCATGACTGTGGCCCGGGTCTTTTCCGAATAACCGCCTTCTCCTCGCAGAACGCGGCTGGCCGTCATCTTTGAGACCCCCGCGGCTCGAGCGACCTCAGTCAGGCTTACCTTATTGGATTTATTCAGTTTTTCTGCCATATTCGAGTTTTTACGTTACGGGTAACTTAAAGCTTGACAGGGGCCCCTGTTGCGACAAGCATTAGCGTAACGTTACGGGTAACTCAACCGCCCGTGCAAGGGAGGGTACGACGGTGCAGAACCTGCAATCAGGTCTGTTCTTCGATGGCATCGACAAGCATTTCGGCGGGACATACGCGCTGAAAGACGTGTCGCTGTCTGTCGGGCGCGGCGAGATCGTCGCCCTTCTTGGCGAGAACGGTGCAGGCAAGTCGACCCTAATCAAAGTGCTTGGCGGGATCCATCAGGCCGATGCCGGGCGGGTCCTGATCGACGGGGAGCCCTATCTGCATCGCCCGGCAGGTTTCGGCGAGCGCCAGAAGGTCGCTTTCATCCACCAGGATCTTGGCTTGATTGAATGGATGACGGTGGCGGAAAACATCGCCCTTGCACTTGGCTTCTCGAAGAAGGGCGGGATGATCCGCTGGAATGATGTAGAGGCATTCGCGGCAGAGGCGCTGAAGCGGGTCGATTGCGACTTTGAGCCGACAGCGCGCGTTGAGAACCTTTCGCGCACGGAAAAATCGCTTGTTGCGATTGCGCGGGCGCTTGCCGTCGACAGTGAATTTCTGGTTCTGGACGAACCTACCGCGTCGCTTCCGGCGGATGAAGTTGAACGGCTGTTTGCCGCAATTCGACCGTTGCGCGACCGCGGTGTCGGAATGATCTATGTCAGCCACAGGCTGGACGAGATCTTTCGGATCGCCGACCGGGTTGCGGTTCTTCGTGACGGCGAGATGGTCGGCGTCCGCAGCATCGATCACACCACGCCCGAAGAGTTGGTTCAGAAGATTGTCGGAAGGAAGACGCGGGAGACCGCCAAGACGAACGACGAACCGGGCGAAGAGATCCTTGGGCTGAAGGGGTTCAACGTTGGCGGTGTCGGTCCGCTGGATTTCTCGCTTCGGCGCAATGAGATCGTTGGGCTTGTCGGATTGCGCGGTGCCGGACACGAAGCCATTTCGCGGGCCTTGTTCGGCTTGGCGTCGTTCGAGGGTGACGTGGTGCTGAACGGGACCGTCCCCGATCTGACGACGCCGCAGAAAGCGCTGGCATCGGGCGTGGGGCTGGTCGCGAAGGACCGCACTGAAGAATCCGTGGCGATGAGCCTGACCATCCGGGAAAACACGTTTCTGAACCCCGAGGGGATCGGCCGGAAGCTTCTGGATATGCTGGCGCCCAAGACCGAGGCAGACCAGGCCGCCATCATTGGTGCAGAACTGGGCCTGTCGCCCAACGATCCGAGCCTCGCGATCGAGGCGCTGTCGGGCGGAAACCAGCAAAAGGTCGTGCTTGGCCGGTGGTTGGCCACGAAACGTCAGCTTCTACTATGCGAAGATCCGACGGCCGGTGTCGATGTGGGCGCGAAATCCGAAATCTATGCGCTTTTGAACCGCGCGCTTCATGAAGGTGTCGGCATCCTGGTCATCTCAACCGATTTTGAAGAGATCGCGACGATTTGCCACCGGGCCATCGTCTTCAGCCAGGGCTCGATGGTCGATGAATTGTCGGGCACGCGCCTGTCTACGGAAAACCTGATTCAATCCGCCTCGGCCGGAAATATCGGAAAGCGAGAGGATACGTCCCATGCAATCGCTTGAGTCCAATGCGCTGGAGCCTACGAAGGCCGATCTGCGGGGCCTGACCTTCGGAAAGCGCGTGATGCGGTTCCTGCCGGTCTATGGCCTTGTGATCCTGACGATCCTGCTGATCGGCCTGTTCTCGATCCTCTTGCCCAATACATTCCCGACGATGCTGAACCTCCGCGCGATCGTCAGCGACAAGGCGATCATCGCGCTTCTTTCGCTCGGAGCAATGATCCCGATGGCGGCCGGGCGTATCGACCTAACGGTCGGTTATGGCATCGTTCTTTGGCACATCCTTGCGATCAGTTTTCAGACGCTGTTCGGGATGCCTTGGCCGATTGCCGTGATGGCGGTTTTGGCGCTTGGCGCTTTCAGCGGGTTCCTGAACGGGCTTTTGGTGGAAGTCGCCAAGATCGACAGCTTCATTGCAACGCTCGGTACCGGCACGGTTCTGTATGCGCTGGCGCTTTGGCACACCGGCGGGCGCCAGATGGTCGGTGTCTTGCCGGACGGATTTTACGGGCTGTCCACGACATTTGTCTTTGGCCTGCCGATCACCGGATACTATCTGCTCGCCATTACCGTCACGATGTGGGTCATCCTCGAATACACGCCTATCGGCCGGTACTTGTACGCCATTGGCGCGAACCAACGGGCCGCCCAACTAAACGGCATTCCCACGCGGAAATACGTGATTGGAGCTTTTGTTGCGTCGGGCACGATGACGGCCCTGGCGGGGGTCTTGCTGGCCGCGAAGCTGCGGATCGGTCAGGCATCCGTTGGGCTGGAGTTCCTGTTGCCTGCGCTGGTCGGTGCCTTCCTGGGCTCCACCACCATCAAACCGGGGCGGGTCAACGTCTGGGGCACGATCGTTGGTGTCGCCATTCTGGCCGTGGGCATTTCCGGCATCCAACAATTCGGCGGCTCGTTCTGGGTCGAGCCGCTGTTTAACGGGGTAACCCTGCTGATCGCCATCGGCATCGCAGGATACGCACAGCGCAGAAAAGGTGCAGAGAAGCGCTGAGATTTCAAATGCAAAGGGAGGATATCATGAAGAAGAGAACATTCCTTGGGGCGATGCTGGCCACGACCGTTCTGGTCGCCACGCCGACCCTTGCGCAAGACTGGGATGGACCAACGACAGGTCCAGCCGCGGCTGAGGGCAAGTCGATTGTCGTGGTGGCTGCGGATTTGAAGAACGGCGGCATCCTTGGTGTAACGACCGGTGTTGAAGAAGCGTCCGAGACCATCGGGTGGGACGTGCGGGTCCTGGATGGGGCAGGATCGGTCCAGGGCCGGACAGCGGCCATCGGACAGGCCATGGCGCTGCAACCAGACGGGATCGTCATCAACGGATTTGACGCCGTGGAACAGCAGGCCGCGCTGGAAGGCGTGGTGGCCGCCGGGATCCCGATGGTGGCTTGGCATTCGGGCCCTGTCATCGGCTGTGACGCGCCAGGCGGGATCTTCGCCAATGTCTCGACGGACGCCATGACGGTGTCGGAGGTCGCGGCTGAATGGGCCATCGACGATGGGGGCACTGATATCGGCGTCGTGATCTTCACCGACTCGACCTATCAAATTGCCATCGACAAGGCGGACCGGTTGAAAGAAACGGTCGAAGCCGCGGGTGGCACGGTTCTTGAATATGTCGACACGCCCATTGCCGACACATCGACACGGATGGGGCCGCTGACGACGTCGCTTTTGCAGAAATACGGCGACAGCTGGACGCACGCGCTGGCGATCAATGATTTGTATTTCGATTTCATGGGGCCGTCATTGGCTGCCGCTGGTCTTCAGCCTGACCAAGGCCCGCTGGCCGGATCGGCTGGCGACGGGTCCGAGGCCGCGTTTCAGCGCATCCGTTCGGGCGGATATCAGACGATCACGGTGGCCGAGCCCTTGAACCTTCAAGGTTGGCAACTGGTGGACGAGTTGAACCGTGCGATCCAGGGCGAGGCGTGCTCGGGCTATATTACCTCGCCTGCGCTGGTGACGGCAGAGGGGCTTGCCAAGCTTGGCGACTCGAACGCCTTCGATCCGGACATCCCCTACCGCGAAAGCTATGCGGCGATCTGGGGCAAATAGGGTTTCTCCCTGCGGGGCCCTGGACCGGCATGCTGGCCGGGGCCCTTGCAAAGCGAAACGTTGGGACGGGAGCTTGGCATGACAGATGCCCTTGTGAAAATGCGCGGGATTACGAAGCGCTTTGGCGGCGTCACAGCGCTGTCGAATGTCGATCTGGACGCCCATGCCGGTGAAGTGCTGGCCATTGTCGGCGATAACGGTGCCGGAAAGTCCACCCTGATCAAGATCCTGACCGGGGTTTATCAGCCGACCGAGGGCGAGATTTTTCTGGACGGTGAGCGTGTCAACTTCGCGAGCCATGCCGACGCCATCGAGCGGGGGATTGATGCGGTCTATCAGACCCTCGCACTGGCCGATCATCTTGATCCGGCGGCGAACATGTTTCTGGGCAATGAACTGACAAAGAAGGTCGCGGGCATCACGCTTCTCGATAACAAACGCATGCGGTCCGAGACCGAGCGCGTGCTGATGGAACGCCTTGGCGTGAAGTTGAAGTCGCTCGATGCGCCAACAGAAAGCCTGTCTGGCGGACAACGCCAGGCCGTGGCCATTGCGCGCGCCGTCTATCATGAAGGATTGCGCGTCCTGGTCATGGACGAACCCACTGCCGCGCTTGGACCCCAGGAAACCGCGCGCACACTGAAATTGATTCAGACGGTCAAGGCCCAAGGTCTTGCCGTCATCCTGATCAGCCACTCACTGGACGACGTTTTCGAGGTCTCGGATCGAATCCATGTCCAACGCCGCGGCCAATGCGTCGGCGTGGTCAAGACGGCTGACAGCTCAACCCAAGACGTGCTCGGCATGATCGTCGGCGCAGAGGAGGCGGCCTGATGTCTATGGCAAGCATAGAACCCCGCCCGTTCACCGAACGGCTAGAACCCTATATCGCGATCATCGGCCCCATGGTCATGATCATTGCGATCCTTCTGTTCATGGGGATCGCGGAACCGGCGCGGTACTTCCGCGTCTCGAACATGAACCTGATCTTGCTGGATGCGGCGCTCTACATGCCGATGGCGATGGCCATGACTTTTGTCATCACCCAAAGGGGCATTGATCTTTCCATCGGGTCGATTGCAGCCTTGTCCGGCATTCTGATGGCCTTCCTAATCAAGCAATACGGGTTCTCGGTCTATGTGGCCTTGCCGATTGCGATCATGCTTGGGGCGGTCATGGGCCTGATCAACGGGCTGATCATCACCCGTTTCAATGTGCCCGATCTGATTGGTACGCTCGCGATGGATCTGGTCTATCGCGGTTTCGCTCTCGTGATTGCAAAGGGGCTGGTTCTGGCGCGCTTCCCGGACCTGATTACGGATATCGGACGCGGCCAGATCCCGGGCTTCATTCCGATCCCGGTTGTGATCGGCATCGCGACAATGATTGCAGGGTACTTCCTTCTGACGCGCAGCTATTTCGGCCGCTACACCATCGCGATCGGGTCAAACCCCGAGGCGGCGGAACTGACCGGGATCGCAGTCAATCGCCACAAGGTCTATGCCTATGTGCTGTGCGGGGCCTGTGCGGCTCTGGCGGGCGTCATGCTGACCGGCAAGCTGAATGCGATCCAGGCGACATCGGCGCCTTACTTCAACCTGCATGTCATCGCAGCGGTGGTCGTTGGCGGCACGTCGCTGTTCGGGGGGCGGGCATCCATGCTCGGATCCTTCGCCGGCGTTCTTCTTCTGTCGATGATGATCAATGCGTTGGTGACGCTTCGGATCGAGTTCTTCTGGCAATCCGTTGCTTCGGGCGTCGTCATCGTGTCATCCGTCGCGCTTTATGCCTGGATGCAGAAGAAAGACCGTGACGGCGCAGGGGGCTGGCTTGCTGGCCTCAAAACGCCGGACGGACAGAAAATGTTGCGCTTCAGCGCGGCAATCATCGGCATCCTGATTTTGCTTCTGGCTATCGGAGGTGTCACAGCCGGGGATCCGAACCCAAGCGGGTGACCGGGAAATGGCAGGGTGGTCGGGCCGGGGGTGCAGCCCTGGCGCCGACCGGTGGCCCTGCTCTCATGCAAAGGGAGGACCAACATGAGACTTATGACGACAACTGCCGTGGTGGCAAGTTTGGCACTGGCGGGCGGCATGGCCCATGCGGCTGGGCATCTGCCGTTGAAGGAATTGCCCGATATCGCGGACCGCGATTATTGGGTGCCGGATGAAGTGAACGCCGAAGGCAAGTTGGAAGCACTGCAAGAGGTCGTGGGATCGCCTGCGGTGCCATTTTCCGGATCGCTGGATGCGCCGGTACAGATCGCTCTGATCTATCCATCGGCCGATACGTCGGACTTCTGGGCGCGCAATTATCTGGCGCTGACAAAGCGTCTGGATGAGCTTGGCATCAGTTACGAGACGACCGAGTTCGCATCGCGCCAGATCGAGCATTCGCTTCAATCGACCTATGCCAACCAGGTCGAGCAGGATGCGGATCTTTATGACTATGTCATCTTTGGACCGTCCGAACTGGCCATCCAGGCCGACAACATCGACAAGCTGGCCGGAAACGACGGCTTTTCGACCTATGTCTGGGCGTTTCACACGCCACTGAAGGACCTGACCAACCAGCCCGATGTCTGGTTCGACTTTTCGTCAGCTGCCGGTGCGTTGACCATGTGCGACTATATGATCTCGCGCTTGGGCGAGAATGTCACAATGGCGATGAACCGGGGCATCCCGGGGATCACCGACAACCAGCGCTCGGGCGATTTCAAGGCTTGCGTGGAAGAAAAAGCCGGTTGGACGACGGTGTATGAGCACTATGGCGAGTATCAGCGCGAAGGCGGGTTCGAAGGCACCAGCCTGATCATGCAGGCCTATCCGGAAGCCACCATCATCCACAACGCCAACACGGCCATGGCGATGGGATCGGTCGAGGCGCAGATCTCGATGGGTAAAGAGAAGGACATCTTCTCGACCGGATGGGGCGGCACGGGTCTTGAGCTTGAAGCCATCCGCCGCGGCGAGTTGGATGCGACCCCCATGCGCATGGGCGACGATGTGGGCGCCGCCACGGCCGAGGCGATCAAGGCCGATCTCGAAGGTCGGGCGGAAGAACTACCTTTTGTCTTCCTGGGCCGGATCACCGTCGCGCACGATCAGATGAGCCTGGAAGAACTAAACGCGTTGGAGCAGGAAGCGTTCCGGTTCTCGGGTGTGGGTGCCTTGTCACGGTAAGACCAATTCCTGGGGCGTCGCGCCTTGCGGCGCCCCTTGAAACCACGATGGCCATCTTTCATGATGTGACCGCTAACAAAAAAGCGGTCCTGGTTTGGCAAAACCTAGCAAAAACACGGTGACAATGCGGGATGTGGCGCGGGCCGCTGGGGTGTCACGCATGACTGTGTCGCGGGCGTTGAAAGCAAACAGCCCGATTTCCAGTGATACACGCGACCGGATCCTTGGGATCGTGCGGGACATGAATTATGTGCCCGACCAAATGGCCGGTAGCCTGACCACGAAACGGTCCGGCTTCGTTGCGGTTCTGGTCCCATCCCTCAATAACCTGCATTTCGCCGAGACCGTTCAGTCCTTGACCGAGGAGCTTGAAGGGATCGGGCAGCAGATCTTGCTGGGTCACACCGATTATTCCGCCGAACGCGAAGAACAGATCGTAGAGACGATGCTCAGGCGGCGACCCGAGGCGCTTGTGTTGTCCTATGACGGACACTCGGACCGGACCGTGCGACTTCTGAGCGATGCGAACATTCCAGTCATCGAGCTTTGGGAGCGGCCCGAAGATCCGATCGACAACACAATCGGGTTTTCCAATCGCGAAGCGGCTGCTGATATGACACGCGGGCTGATTGCGCGAGGTTATCGCAGCATCGCCTTTCTGGGCGAAGCTGACGATGCCTGGACACGCGGCGCAGCCCGCCGAGCCGGTTGGCGCGATGCGATGGCCGAAGCCGGGCTCTCACCCCACAGACTGACCAAGTTCGGGAAGCCGCCGCTATCGATCGAAGCGGGGGCTGCGGCGGTGCCGGATCTTCTGGCAAGCTATCCGGACACGGACTGCATCTTTTGCGTTTCCGACCTTCCCGCGTTCGGGGCCTTGTCGGCGCTTGTCGCCCGAGGGCAGCGCGTTCCCGACGAGATCGGAGTAGCCGGGTTCGGAAACTTCGAAGTCTCGCGTTTCGCGACGCCTGCCATATCCACTGTGATCGTCGATCCGATGAGGATCGGACAGGCGACCGGTCAGCTATTGTCCGAATTACTTGCCGAATCGGGTCAACAGGCTGTGGGCCCGCGACATATCTCGGTCGATGCGAAACTTAGCTTCCGCGGCAGCACAAGACCCCTTTAGCACAATCTTCACAGTAACTTACGGGTTTTGTGGAAAGGCTTGTGTTACCGGTCACATCTGATAATGTGACCGGTAACAATAGAGGGGAGGCGGATGCCAACCATCCATCTCGATCATCTGATCAAGCGATATGGCGACGTGCAAGTTCTGCACGGTGTCGATCTTCAGCTTGAGGACAATGAGTTCACGGTTCTGGTCGGACCGTCGGGTTGTGGCAAGTCGACCACCCTTCGTATGGTGGCGGGGCTTGAAGACGTCTCGGACGGCGAAATCTTCATCGACGGGCAGCCGGTCAGTCACCTGGAACCCAAACAACGCGACCTTGCGATGGTGTTCCAGGACTACGCCCTTTATCCGCACATGAACGTGGCGCAGAACATTTCCTTCGCGCTGCGGTTGCAGCGACGCCCGAAGGCCGAGATTGACCAGAAGGTCCGAGAGGTCGCGTCGACCGTCGGGCTGACAGAGTTCCTGCACCGCAAGCCCGGAGCCTTGTCCGGGGGGCAGCGGCAGCGCGTTGCCATGGCGCGGGCTCTGGCCAAAGACAGTGCGATTTTTCTGTTCGATGAACCGCTGTCAAACCTTGATGCAAAACTCCGCGGTCAGATGCGGGCCGAGCTTGCGCTGATGAGCCAGCGTGTCGAAAAGAACATGATCTACGTCACCCATGACCAGATCGAGGCGATGACCTTGGCCGACCGGATCGTGGTCATGCATGGGGGTTACGTTCAGCAGCAGGGGACCCCAGAAGAGCTGTTCAAGCGGCCGGTGAACAAGTTCGTTGCCGGATTCCTGGGCTCGCCGCCGATGAACTTCCTGAACGGCGAAATTGAAGATCGGGAAGGGCGCATTTTCGTTCTGGGCGAGGGGTTTGTCCTTGAGCTTGATGGCGAGAAGGCAGCCGCCGCAAAGGCGCATAACCACCGCCTTGTGACCCTTGGGATACGGCCTTCAGATCTGCGGTACGACGCAGAAGCTTCGGCGGATCGAGCCTTGTCGCTTGATGTTCAGGTTTCGGAATACGTCGGCGCGCAATCCGTGCTGCTGTGCAAATGCGGCACCGAGAACGTGATGGTCGAACTGGCCTCTGACACGCCGGTGGCGCTTGGGCAAACCTTGAAATTCGCGGTCAACGCCAAGGGCGTTCACTTGTTCGACCGTGAAAAAGAAACGGCACTTTGATCAAAATCCAACGGGAGGAAAGAATGCTAAACACATTGAAAGCGACCGCGGTGGGTCTGACGACCGCCGCACTTATGTCAGGCGCTGCCTTCGCCGATGGCCACGGCGGTCCTTACGCGGAATATGCGGGCACGACCTTGATCGTGAACTTCCCGGCGCACCCACACTATGACGCGGTCATGAAGATCCTGCCTGAGTTCACCAAGGAGACCGGCATCGAGGTCGAGGTGGACCAATTGCCATACTTGAAGATGCGTGAGCGTCAGACGCTGGAATTGGCTCAGGAAGAAGGCGAATACGACCTGATCGCCTATGTGGTGTTCTCGAAGGCCGATTATGTTTTCGCCGATCAACTTGAGAACTTGGCCAAGTATTTCATGAACCCAAAGCTGGCCAACCCGGCCTATGACTCGGCCGATTTGATCGATGGCTATGTCTATAACATCGGGTTTGCGGGCGGTGACAAAGGATACCTTGAAGGTGCGACCGGGTCGCTGTTCGGTATTCCCTATGGCTCGGAGACCTCGATCCTCGGCTATCGGACCGATATCTTTGAAAAGCACGGCCTGAAAGTGCCGGAAACCTACGATGAGATGCTTGAGATCGCCTGCCAGATCCCCGAGCTTGAGCCTGGTATGGGTGGTGTTGCATCGCGTGCAGCCTCGGGCCACCACGCGTCACATGCCTTTCTTTTGCACCTTGCACCGCTGGGCGGACGGGTGTTCGACGACAAGTGGAACCCCATCGTCAACAACGAAGCCGGTGTAAAGGCCGCGGAGGCTTTGAAGACGCTGGTCGATTGCGGTCCTGAAGGTGCCACTAACTTCGGTTTCGGCGAAGCCCTGGGTGCCTTCCTGAACGGTGACACCGCCATGTTCCTGGACACAACCGTTGTGGCTGGCCAGATCAACGATCCGTCCAAGTCGCAGGTCGTGGGCAAGGTTGACTGGGCCCTGCATCCGATGGGCGTGCGCCGCGGGTCGCAAACCGGTGGGTTCGGTATCGGAATTCCGTCGAACGCCGAGAACAAAGAAGCCGCCTTTTTGCTGATGCAGTGGCTGACATCGAAAGAAGGTGACAAACTGGTGGCTCTGGCCGGTGGGAACCCGTCGCGCTTCTCGACCCATGCCGATCCGGACGTGAACGCGAAGTTTCCGCATATGGCGACTTTCGGTGAAGCGCTTCAGCATGCCGACCCGGACTGGCGTCCGATCATCCCGGTCTGGGGCAAGATCAATGCTGATCTGGGCACGACCTTGTCGAAGGTGCTGACCGAAGATCTGGACATCCAGACAGCGCTGGACGGCGTGGCCGAGCGCACGAAGGCCGTCATGGAAGAGGCCGGCTACTACACCTGGAACTAGTCCTCCACTGGGTCGGGGCGGCGCGTCTTGCTGCCCCGACCCGCCTGATCCAACCCGCCAAACCTGCCGGAGACTGCCATGTCGATCGCCCGAGCAAATCGGTTGACGCCTTACATGTTCATGGCCCCCGCGGCCCTGATCATGGCGATCGCATTGCTGTATCCGCTGGGCTATATGGTCTGGGGCAGCTTTCGCGACTGGGATCCGAGCCAGACAATCGGCGAGGCCGAATTTGTCGGGCTGAAGAACTATATCACCCTGTGGAACGATCCGAATTTCCGTGAAAGCCTTGGCGTAACCTTGCGCTTCGCTTTCTTCGTTGTGACGTTTGAGATGCTGATAGGTGTGGGTCTTGCGCTATTGCTGGACCGAAATATCCGCGGCATGTCGGTTCTCAGGACGATGTTTATTCTGCCGATGATGATTGCCCCCGTCGTCGTTGGGTTGATGTGGCGATACATGTATCACCCCACCGTCGGGACCTTTAACAGAACGCTTGAAGGGCTGGGCCTGCCGACCGTGGACTGGCTGGGACAGCACGCGCTGATGAGCGTCATCATCGCGGATATCTGGCAGTGGACGCCCTTCATATTCATTCTTGCGCTGGCCGCCTTGCAATCCTTGCCGCGCTCGGCGCTTGAGGCGGCCCGGATAGACGGCGCCACCGCCTGGCAACAGATCTGGTTCATAAAACTGCCATTGATGATGCCGGTTCTGATCGTGACCGGACTGTTGCGCCTGATAGACGCCTTCAAGGTGCTCGAGGTGATCCTGGTCATGACCGAGGGCGGGCCTGGTCTTTCAACGGAAATCCTGGCGCTTCGGATCAGTCGCACAGCGACCGAGTTCCGCGAACTGGGCGTCGCGGCGGCCATGTCGAATTACCTGTTGTTGCTTCTGCTGGCGCTGACGCTTGGCATGTTCCTTTTCCAACGGGTGCAGGAGGCGCGCTCGGCCAGGATCCGCGCCGCCGCCGAGGAGGACAGCTGATGGACCAATCCTATGACAAGCAGAACCCGGCCTTTTATGCGGTGATCGCCGTCCTGGTCTTCATGTCCGTGGGCCCGGTTCTGCTGATGTTCGTCAACAGCTTCAAACTGGACGTGGATATCATTTCAGGATCGACCGGTCTTTTGTTCCTGCCCACCATCCAGAACTATGAAACGGCGCTTTGCGACATCCTTTGGTACGAGCCCGACCATCTGGACTTCTGTTCGCTCAAGTTTGGCGGCGCCTTCATCAACTCGCTGATCATCGCGCTGATCTCGACATTTCTGACGCTGGTGATCGGCTGCATGGGGGCCTATGCCCTGGTGCGGTTCCGGTTCATGGGGCGCGATACCGTGTCACTAACCACTTTGATGGTGCGGATGGTGCCGCCTGCCGTCTTGCTGGTGCCGGTCTTCGGTCTTTGGAACAACGAGTTTTGCCTGGACCGCGACGGTCTGATCGGCGGCTGGATCCGTGAGACTTTTGGCGGGCGTGGCGATGTCTGTCTGGCCGGGACCCATTCAGGCATCATCCTGATCTACGTGGCAATGAACCTGCCTTTCGTGATCTGGATCCTGCAAAGCTTCATCGTTCAAGTGCCAAGATCGCTGGAAGAGGCCGCCCGCGTCGATGGGGCAGGGCCCTTTCAGGTCTTCTTTATGGTCGTTCTGCCGTTGATCAAACCCGGTCTTGCGGCGGCGGCGATCTTCACCTTCCGCATTGCCTGGAATGAATATCTTCTGGCCTCGGCCCTTAGCGATCGCAATACCAAGACGGTGCCGATCCTAATCGTGAACAACATGTCCGAGTTCAATGTCGAATGGGGGGTGATCATGGCCACAGGCATGTTGTTGGCCATTCCGCCGATTATCTTCACATTGCTTGCAAGCCGGCAAATCATCACTGGCATGACCGCAGGCGCGGTGAAAGGGTGAAGGATGGAGTGGCTTCTTGCCCCCATTGATCCCGCAAGGGTCCACGAGGTCGGTACGGCCCTGTCCTGGCATGGGCGCGCAATGGTACTTGGTTGGGGCATTCTGGCGCCTCTTGCGGTTCTGATCGCGCGTTTTTTCAAGGTGCTTCCCCGGCAGGATTGGCCGCGTGAGCTGGATACGAAGTTCTGGTGGCGAAGCCATTGGATGGGGCAAAGCGTCGTGTTTCTTTTGTCGGTTTTCGGTCTTGCGCTTGTCCTGCCCGCAGATTGGTCCCGGCTCGGGCTGCATGGCTGGTTGGGCTACGCTGTTCTGGCGTTGCTTGTGCTTCAAGTCGGGCTGGGCATCTTCCGGGGGTCCAAAGGCGGGCCGACGGCACCTGCGTCAGACGGGAGCTGGCGCGGCCATCACTATGACATGACGCCCTGGCGCCGCGCCTTCGAAGCTCTGCACAAGTCCTTGGGTTACGGCGTACTCGCGCTGGCGGCGATTACCATACTGGCGGGATTGTGGGCGGCGAATGCACCGATATGGATGTGGCTGGCCCTTGCGATCTGGTGGCCTGCCCTGATCTTGGTATTTCTTGCGTTTCAAAGACGTGGGATGGCGGTAGACACATACCAAGCCATTTGGGGCGATGATCCAGACCATCCCGGCAATCGGTTGCCGGATCCGGGCTGGGGGGTGCGCCGCCCAAATCGAGACCAAGACGGAGGGGGAACGGATGTTCGGAATGATCGAGGGAACAGGGTTCGAAGCACATGACCCGCGGTTCAATGACTGCATTATCGGTCATGCCCGCGTTGAACGCTTGTGGACTGGTGCCAGGTGGTCCGAAGGCCCGGTCTGGTTTGCGGCCGGTCGTTACCTTCTGTGGTCGGATATCCCAAACAACCGGATCATGCGGTTCGATGAGACCGACGGATCGGTTTCGGTCTTTCGAGCTCCGTCCAACAACTCCAACGGCAATACGATTGACCGCGAAGGACGACTGGTCACCTGTGAACACCTTGCCCGCCGCGTCACGCGCACCGAACATGACGGTTCGATCACGGTTATCGCGGCCACCTATGATGGGAAGCGCCTGAATTCCCCAAATGATGTGGTCGTGAAATCCGACGGTTCGGTTTGGTTCACCGATCCGTCCTATGGTATCATGACGGATTACGAAGGCGATCACGCAGACAGCGAAATCGGTGCCTGTTATGTCTATCGCGTGGATCCGTCGGGCGAGATCCGAATAGTCGCAGACGATTATCTCAAGCCCAACGGGTTGGCATTTTCTCCGGATGAAAGCCTGCTTTATATCGCCGATACCGGAGCCAGCCACGATCCGGACGGCCCCGCCCATATTCGTGCGCACCCGGTCGCTGATGACGGCACACTTGGCGACGGCAGTGTGCTGGCGGATTGCACCAAAGGCTTGTTTGACGGGTTCCGCGTCGACCGCGATGGCCGCATTTGGACCTCTGCCGCGGACGGTGTCCATTGTCTGACACCGGAGGGTGATTTGATCGGCAAGATCTTGATCCCGGAATTCGTATCCAATGTCTGCTTCGGGGGGCCGAAACTGAACCGGTTGTTCATTTGCGGAACCACGTCGCTCTATTCGGCCTATTTGGCCATCAACGGCGTCTCGCCAATTGGATCTTTGTGAAATGCTTGTTGAGCCGACGTTCCGACTGACGCATCAAGCCGTTCTCAGCATGCTGGCTGCTGGGGTCGCCAAGGCCGACGCGATGGGCCAGCCCCAATGCATTGTAATTGTCGACGCCAGTGGCGAGACGCTGGGACAGATCCGGATGTCGGGCGCGAAATTCCTGAGCCTAAAGAGCGCGCGAACCAAAGCGCGCACCGCCGCATCGATCCGGGTGCCGTCAGATGCCATACCGGACCATGTCGGGCCACACATCGCCACTGCGACCGGCGGTGACGTGACACATCTTGGCGGTGGGCTTCCGATTGAATTCGATGGTCACGTAGTTGGCGGGATCGGGGTTGGATCCGGCAGCCCGGATCAGGATGTCGCGGTTGCCACGGCTGCCTTGGCGGTTCTGGCAACATCGGCTTGATTTCCTCGCCCGACAGATGGGCCGTCTACCCCGATCCGAATTGCGCTGCGTAGTCGGCCATGAGCGCCTTCAGTTCATCCTGCGATTGGGGGTGTCGCGCATAGCTGTGGACAGCCGGGGTATTTCCCCAGGGCAGTTTTTCGTCTGTCATCACCTCGACGAACGGCGGAAACAGCGCTGCGTTGTGCAGCACGGACGTGCGAAGATTGACGCGATAGTCCGCGCCTTCGATCTCGGAATAGATGAAGTTCAGGCACGACTTGCAAAAGTAATGATTGCGTCCAGGGGATCCAAGCCCGCCTTTGACGAGTGCTCCGGTGCAGGCAAACGCGTCTTTTGGGACCATTGTCGTCATCGAGTACGCGCTTGCCGTCAGCTTCTGGCAGCCCCGGCAATGACACGCCAAGGTCAGTAGTGGCAGCGCATTCACGCTTACCTGCACCGCCCTGCACAGGCATTCACCCTTCAAGGGAAGTTTCATGTCAGCTCCTTGAATAGACGTTTCGTTGCATTCGGGACCGGGAGAATGCGCCGTCCGAACCGGCCCAAAAATCCCACGGGTCCCAGCTTGGCGACGCGATTTTTTGCGATTCAATATTTGGCGATCTTCAATAGGCATTTTCGAAGGATGGCCCGTTCCTGGGCCGAGAATTCCTCGTTCATTTTCAGATCAAACTGCTGAGCCGCTTCGAACAGGTCATCGAACACGCGTTTGCCGCCGCGGGTCAACGACAGCAAGGCGTGACGCCGGTCGTCATCGACGGTTGTCCGTTCCAGGTACCGCTTCTGTTCAAGCGCGGCTACGGCGCGGCTGACCTTGGTCTTATGGATCCGCGCGCGGTCGCAAATGCTTTTCGCGGTCATCGGTCCGAACTGTCCAAGATGGAAGATCACCCGCCATTCGGTCCGCAGCATCGCATATTTTGACTTGTAGTGGCGTGCGAAGTCCAGGCTTGCGGCTTCTGCCGCTTGATTCAACAGATAAGGCGTGAAGTCCACAAGTTCATATTCTTGCGATTTAGTCACAACTGCAACTTTCCCTCTTGTTAGTTACAAAATGAACTAATATCCCGGGCCGAACGAGAAGGATAGACTTATGAATCAAGAGACTTCGATTTCCGGCCTGAAACGTGCCCCGACGGTCTCGGGCCCGCATGAAGGGTACATGCCCGGCTGGGCGAATGATTTTGAGACCGAGGCGCTGCCCGATGCCTTACCGCAAGGCATGAATAGCCCGCAGCGGTGCAACTACGGGCTTTATGGCGAACAGCTTTCCGGTACAGCCTTCACGCAGCCCGGCCCCGAGCGGACCTGGTGCTATCGGATCCGCCCCTCGGTCAAGCACACCCATCGTTTCACAAAGATCGACCTTCCATATTGGAAAACGGCCCCACACGTGCAGGACGATGTGATCTCGCTTGGTCAATACCGTTGGGACCCGGTTGAACATACCGGTGCGCCACTGACATGGCTGACGGGCATGCGGACCGTCACGACCGCAGGCGACGTGAACACCCAGGTCGGCATGGCAAGCCACATCTATCTTGTCACCGAAAGCATGGTGGACAGTTATTTCTTTTCCGCCGACAGCGAACTTCTGGTTGTGCCGCAGGAAGGCGTGTTGCGTTTCGCCACCGAACTGGGTGTGATCGACATCGCGCCCCAGGAAATCGCGATCATCCCGCGCGGCCTTGTCTATCGTGTCGAGGTTCTGGACGGTCCGTGTCGCGGCTTTGTCTGTGAAAACTACGGGCAGAAGTTCGACTTGCCGGGTCGCGGGCCAATTGGTGCGAATTGCATGGCCAACCCGCGCGACTTCAAGACGCCGGTCGCCGCGTTTGAAGACCGCGAGGTTCCATCGACCGTCACTGTGAAATGGTGCGGCCAGTTTCATGAAACCGAGATCGGTCACTCGCCCCTGGACGTGGTTGCCTGGCACGGAAACTACGCGCCCTGCAAATACGATCTGAAGACCTATTGCCCGGTGGGCGCGATCCTGTTCGATCATCCGGACCCATCGATATTCACGGTGCTGACCGCCCCCGGCGGACAACCCGGTGTCGCCAATATCGACTTCGTTCTGTTCCGCGAGCGTTGGCTTGTGGCCGAGGACACGTTCCGCCCGCCCTGGTACCACAAGAACGTCATGTCTGAGCTTATGGGCAATATCTATGGCCAGTATGACGCCAAGCCGCAGGGCTTCGTTCCGGGCGGGATGAGCTTGCACAACATGATGCTGCCCCATGGCCCGGACCGCGAAGCGTTTGAGAAGGCGTCGAACGCCAATCTTGGCCCCGACAAGCTGGACCGGACGATGAGCTTCATGTTCGAGACACGGTTCCCGCAGCATCTGACGCAATTCGCCGCAAAAGAAGCGCCCTTGCAGGATGACTACATTGATTGCTGGACGTCTTTGGACAAGAAGTTCGACGGCACTCCGGGCAAGAAATAGGAAAACTCCATGCCATTGATGAAAAGCTGGGTGGCCTCGGCCAATTCCGCCGAGACCCCTTTCCCGTTGAACAACTTGCCGTATGGGGCGGTCGTCAAAGACGTCGCCCCACATTTGGGGGAAGGGCGGTTCCCGCATTGCTGCACCGCAATCGGAGACAAGATCTTCGATCTGACCACATTCGAGGCCGATGGCCATATCAGTGCGAATGATATGGGGATCGTCTTAAGCAACGGGACTTGGGAAAATTTCATGTCGCTCGGGCCGGATGTCTGGTCCTCATTCAGAGCGAAACTGATCGAACTTCTGACCGAAGGCAGCGCC
Organism: Paracoccaceae bacterium; assembly: GCA_965267475.1. Lineage (GTDB taxonomy): Bacteria > Pseudomonadota > Alphaproteobacteria > Rhodobacterales > Rhodobacteraceae > JBCBKU01. Next base: position 3,541,188 of record OZ254079.1, on the reverse strand, counting down.
CATCGCGACCTTGTTGAGCCCTATCTCATTCCGCTTGAGGGCGCTGAACTGGGTATGCCGTTCATTGTCACCGAATACACCGATTTCTACGCAGGCCGGCATCATGCGACCAATGTGGGCACCATGTTCCGGGGTCCGGAAAACGCCTTGCCACCCAACTGGTTGCACATTCCCATCGGATATAATGGTCGCGCGTCTTCCGTTGTCGTTTCAGGAACCGATGTGCGCCGACCCTGGGGTCAACTGAAGGGACCGAACGACGATGCGCCGCGTTGGGCCCCATCCGCGCGTTTCGACATTGAGTTGGAGATGGGCGCGATTGTCGGCCAGCCCTCGGACGGGCCGATCAGTGTTGATCAAGCGGATGCGAACATCTTCGGATATGTGCTGTTGAACGACTGGTCGGCCCGCGACATTCAGGCCTGGGAGTACCAGCCGCTTGGCCCGTTTCAGGCCAAAGCGACGGCGACCACGATATCACCTTGGATCGTGACGAAGGAAGCGTTGGAGCCCTTCCGTTGCCAAACGCCTGCGCGAGAGAAGGAGTTGTTGCCCCATCTCAGGGACACCGGGCCGATGCTGTACGACATCCCTTTGTCCGTGACGCTGAACGGCGAGACGATCGCGCGCACCAACTACAATGAAATGTACTATTCCGCGGCCCAGCAATTGGCACATCACACGACGTCGGGCTGCCCGATGCGGGTGGGCGATCTTCTTGGATCCGGTACGATCTCGGGGCCCGAACGGGACAATCGCGGTTCGCTTCTTGAAATCAGTTGGGGCGGGAAGGAACCGCTGACATTGGCAAACGGTGAGACGCGGAGTTTCATCGAAGATGGCGACACCCTGGTGTTGCATGGCGCAGCGCGTGGCGACGGATTTTCCATCGGGTTCGGGGACTGTTCGGGTACGGTTCTACCTGCCCTTGAACACCCAATTAAAGGAGACTGACGTGGCAAAGGCTTTTGCATCTCAAGGCGACCTGACCGCGAAAACAATCTCCTTCGACGAAGTCGGCGATGGCCTTTGGGCCTTTACGGCCGAAGGGGACCCGAATTCCGGCGTGATCATCGGCGACGACAGTGTCATGATCGTCGAGGCGCAGGCGACACCGCGTCTTGCGGGCAAGGTGATCGAAAAGGTGCGTGAGGTGACCGACAAGCCGATCACCCATGTGGTCTTGACCCATTACCATGCGGTTCGCGTTTTGGGAGCCTCTGCCTTCGGGGCGGGTCAGATCATCATGTCGGATGTGGCACGGTCGATGGTGATGGAACGTGGCCAGGAAGACTGGGACAGCGAGTTTCAACGCTTTCCGCGATTGTTCGAGGGCCACGAAAGCATTCCCGGCCTGACTTATCCAACCACGACGTTTTCCGACAGTATGACGGTATTCCTTGGGAAGCGTCGCGTGGACATCAAGCATATCGGCCGTGCCCATACCGCCGGAGATGCCGTTATCCATGTACCGGATCAGAACGTTCTGTTCACAGGCGACATCGTCGAGGATCATTCCGCCTGTTACTGCGGTGATGGCCATTTCGCCGACTGGGGCGGGACGCTGGATGCAATCAAAGCCTATGGCGCAGACGCTGTCGCGCCCGGTCGTGGTGCGGCACTGGTCGGGCAGGATGCGGTAAACTCGGCCATCGAAAGCACCCGCGATTTCGTCGAAAGCACCTATCGTCCGGCAGCAAAGGTTGCGGTTGCGGGCGGGTCGCTGAAAGACGCCTGGGATGCGGTGCGCGCGGAATGTGATCCGAAATTCGCCGACTACGCGATTTATGAGCATTGCCTGCCGTTCAACGTGTCCCGCGCGTATGACGAGGCGCGCGGCATCGCCCACCCGCGCATTTGGACCGCCGCGCGCGACATCGAGATGTGGGAAGCGCTTCAGAGTTGATCTTCAGGAGGATGGGCGATGCTGGCCGCGCGGTACGAAACGGTTTTCAAGCTGTATCCCTATGAACGGGTTCCGGCCCAAGACAGCGATGTACCAACGCGCCATCCGGTCGTAGTTGTCGGCGGCGGGCCCGTCGGGCTTGGCATCGCGCTTGATCTGGGGCGGCGGGGATCACCGGTCCTAGTCCTTGATGACCATGACGGTGCCGGGGCCGGATCGAAGGCGATCTGCTTTTCGAAGCGCACGCTCGACATCGCGCACCGCCTGGGCGTCGCTGAACCGATGGTTGATAAAGGTGTCGTCTGGAATGTGGGCAAGGTGTTCCATGATGAAGCCAAGCTTTTTGAGTTCAACCTGCTGCCGGAAGACGGGCATCGCCACCCGGCCTTCATCAACCTGCAACAACCCTATTTCGAGAAGTTTCTGCATGGCGGAATCCTAGCGGCCCAGGCCGAGGGCGCGCCGATCGAGGTTCGAGGCCAAAACAGTGTCACAGGGATCGAACAGCGAGGCGATCATGTGCATGTTTCGGTCAACACGCCCGAGGGCCCCTATACGCTTGAAGCCGATTGGCTGATCGCCTGCGACGGTGCGCGCTCATCGGTGCGTACAATGATGGGTCTCGATTTCGACGGTCGTGTCTTTGAAGACAACTTCCTTATCGCGGATGTTCGGATGACCGCCGATTTCCCGACCGAACGCTGGTTCTGGTTCGAGCCGCCTTTCAAACACAGCGGTCAGTCGGCGCTTCTGCACAAGCAGCCTGACGATGTCTGGCGGATTGATTTCCAACTTGGTTGGGACATCGATCGCGAGAAAGAGTTGGATCCCGAGCGGATCCGCGCACGGGTCGATGCGATGGTGTCCAGCCAAACCGGCGCCGTGCCGGATTACGAGTTGGTCTGGACATCCATTTATACTTTCCAATGCCGGCGCATGGAAAAGTTCCGCCATGATCGTGTGTTCTTCGCAGGCGACAGCGCGCATCAGGTCTCGCCCTTCGGCGCGCGCGGCGCCAATTCCGGGATGCAGGATGCCGAGAACCTCGTCTGGAAACTGGATCTTGTATGCAAAGGCCGGGCGCCAGAAGCCCTGTTAGACAGCTATCATGATGAACGCAGCTTTGGTGCGGATGAGAACATTCTGAACTCCACCCGTGCCACGGACTTCATGACGCCCAAATCCGAAGTGTCACAGACTTTCCGGAATGCGGTGTTGGCGCTGGCCCAAAAGCACGCATTTGCGCGACCGCTGGTCAATTCAGGCAGGCTTTCGGTGCCTTGCGTCTATGACGGGTTCGCGCTTTTCGGCGAGGATGCGTTGGCCGGGCCTTCCGTCTCGCGACCGGGCGCGTCCTGTCCTGATGCACCTCTCGGCGATGGGTTCCTGCTGGATGAACTTGGCGAAGACTTTACGGTGCTGGCCATCGGAGGTGCCGCACCTGAATGGGAAGATCCGGCGGTAAAGGTCCTGCATATTGCTGAGCCGTCCAAAGCGCTTTCCGATCGTTATCTTGGAACTCGGGAAATGGCGGTGTATCTCATTCGTCCGGACCATCATGTCGTTGCGCGTTGGGAGACTTTTGACGCCACTTGCGTTTCCGCCGCGCTGGATCTGGCCATCGGGAGGAAATGAGATGGATCTGACCCTATCCCCGAACCTGCGTGATCCGGACGGGTTCTATGATGAATTGCTCGGCGCGCACGAAGGGTTGAGCAAGGATGAAAGCGATGCACTGAACGCCCGCCTGATCCTTGTTTTGGCCAACCATATAGGCGACCGCGACACCCTTCGTGCGGCATTGGCAGCGGCCAAATAGACCGAATTGTCCGCAATGGCAGGACATTGCGCGGACGTGCCGCCCAGGAAGTCGGAACTCGACAGAGTCCGCGTCGCTCGTTAAAACTTGCTGAAAATAGTGTCTAACTTCGATGCAAAGCTGGCACTGGGGCAAATAATGGGCGGTTCACATGTTGGCAGGACATGGCTCTCACGGTGTGTCTGGGGCGCAATCTGACGCTTCTGATCCCTCGCAGAACGGGCCTTTGACGGTCGCCTCCCTTTGGGTGGGCGGCGACCTCGGCTGGTTGGAACATCTGTGCCTGAAATCCTTCGCCCATGCCGGTCACCCGGTCGTGTTGTATAGCTACGGTGCTGTTGGCAACGTACCGGAAGAGGTTCAGACAGCTGATGCGCGCGACATCTGGACACCGCCACCCGATCTGCTTGAGGCAACCGCGCCATCCTATATTGCCGATATCTTCCGCGTTTACTTGATGGAGAAGACAGACTTCGTCTGGGTCGACACGGATGTGATTTGCATCGCACCGCTTCAGAAGACCGAAACGGGTTTCATACTTGGGTGGGCGCCCTGGTATGGCGAGATAAACAACGCGATCATGCGCATGCCGGCAAGTTCGGATCTGTTCGGCGAGATCAAGACGTTCCTTGAGGACATGGAGATCATTCCAGAGTGGATCCGGCCACGGCAGCAAAACCGATTGCGGAACACTCCGGTCGAGGATCGCCTGGTGGCGCGATATCACATCAGGCGCACGATCCTCGGACCGGCATGCCTGACTCATCTGGCCCAAAAACACGTGCGTCGGCGGGACATCCTTGAACCCGATATCTTGTTCCCTGTGCCCTGGCAATTCAGTGACGTCTTGTTCAACCCGCTGGCGGGCACTGAGGCCTGGATCACACCGGATACGAAGGCGGTGCATCTTTGGTCGCACATGATCAAGCGGCATAAGCAACGGAAACCCTATCAAAGTTCGTTCGTCGGAAACTGGTTCACCAAGCTGGGTCTGGGGGACGGATTCGAAATTGGGGAACACCCGGCGATCCGCAGCAATCACCAGTTTGAAAACGTCTGAGGCAACGGGGATGACTGCGCTTGATCACGTGACGGACAGCGCGGCAGGATCTGTAGATCACACGTGTCTTTTGGAGCGTGAGTGCCATGCACAAGGCGTCGACTTCGCATCGGTCGTGAAATGGCAATACGTTCTGACAGAGGACCCAAACCAGAAATATCCCATGGCCATGGCCAAATTGGGAAAATGGAAAATCTATTACGGGTCGGGCGCCGTCGTTTCTGAGCTTCTGGATCGAAACGGGACGCTTTTCGCGGCGTGCATCGGGATTGGTGTCGACAAAACGCGAACCATCAACGGCCGCCATCGAATTGAAACGCTTGATGTTGGCCAACCGGATTTCTGGTCGCATTTCGAAACCTGGCTGAACGGCGTTGCTGGTCGTTATACGATCCTTGTTCGATGCGGCGATGCGATGCGGGTCTATAACGATCCGGTTGGCATGAATGGCTGCGTCTATCGTGTCGATACGCGGACCGTTGCAGCAAGCGCGCTGCTGTGCCTGGACAGGCCGGTAAAGCCGCATCCGTATTATGATGTCGATCGCGTTTTGGACGGGTCCTCGAAGTACTCGCTGTTTCACACATGCGACAAGGATGTGCGGCGCGCCAATCCAAGCTTCTATCTTGATCTTGAAACGTTCGAGGAATCCCGGTTCTGGCCCCGCGATGAAAGCTTCAGCCAGCCAATCGAGAGCTATCTGCACGGCTATGATCAGATGGCCCGATTGACGCGCGACGTTATGGTCGCACTCAATCGCGACTTTCAGACGATCATGCCCATGTCAGGCGGTCAGGACAGTCGGCTGCTTTTGGCAATGTCGGGGTCTGAATTGCGCAATGTGGATCTCTTTTTCACGCACATCCACAATTACTCAAGCAGGATCGATGCGGTCGTTGCTGCGGAAATCGCACGCCGGTTGCAGCTAGACCACGAAATTCTGGATAAGCGAGAGGTCGCACGCGACAAGAAGGCCATCAGAAAAGATGGTGCTGCCTTTGTATTGGGTAGTGGGCTGACGTCACCCCCTCTGCGGGAAATGAAACACGGTCTGCACGACAAAATTCCCGAAGGCGCGATTGTATTGCGCGGTCAGCAGACAGGTATTTTGCGCGCAGTCTTTATCAATAAGCTTGGGCCGGAAGCGCGAAAGAATTTCTACTGGCAAATGAAACACTTGAATATCGTCCCGAGAAAAGAATTCTCGATGACGCATTACAGCCGGTTCGGCCCGGAATATGAAGAATGGTACGACACGGTTCCCACAAAAGCGCGGTTGCATACCGTGGATTTGATGTATCTCGAGGTTCACGACAGCTCGACCCTGGGGGCAAGCTTTCCGGCGCAAATCCACAACTTCTTTATGTCGCCGTTCAATTCGCGGGACTTCATCGAAATTGCCATGAGTTTTGATGAGCGGTATCGGCGCCAGTCTTATGTCGTCCACGATATTCTGCTGCATCTGAACCCGGCGTTGCACGATGTGCCCTTCGATTATGAGTTCGGCGGGCACCGGTCGCTTGATCAGATCCACGATGCCCGAGACATGGACGAAGCTATTGCCGAGCGAAGAAACGCGACAATAGAGCGTCGGCGCGAGTTGATCGGGACTCCTGAAGCGGTATCGGACGAATAATGGCGGGGAAACAACCTCATATTCTTGTCACGACCTGTATGAAAAACGAAGGGCCGTTCATATTGGAATGGCTGGCCTGGCATCTGGCCATTGGCGTGACGGATATTGTTGTCTTTTCGAACGATTGCACCGACGGCACCGACGCGCTTTTGGATCATCTGGCTTATCGCGGAGTGTTGCGCCATTTGCCCAATCCAGCGGTCACGATGGGGTCGACCTCGTACCAGCCACTTGCATTGAAATTCACGCAGGAAGAAATCCTGCCTATGGAGAATTATGACTATGTCATTTCCATGGATGTCGATGAATTCATTAATATTCGCGTGCGAAACGGGCTTATGTCGGATTTGCTGGAAAGCAGCCCGGATTTCGATGTTTTGACAATGACGGAGCTGAATCATGGGTGCAATGGACATGTCGACTATGAAGATCGTTGGCTGACCGAGACGTTTCCGTTGCATCAAAAGGAAATGCCAAACCAGAAAAACGCGCGGCGCGGTGTGAAAAGCATCGTTAGGGTTTCGGAAAAACTTCAGTATCTCAGAAATCACAGACCGGAAACGACCGGGGATGCAATTTGGCTGGATGGATCCGGTCGCGCGAATGACGTCATGCGCGATGAAAACGTCAAAGGGTTGGATTGTCGCGGCACCTATGACCTTGTTGTGCTTGAGCATTTTGCGCTTCGGTCGCTTCATTCTTATCTGGTCAAGATGCATCGGGGCGACGTGGTAAAAAGCCACAAGCGGGTGACCCAGCGCTATTGGCGCGTCCGGAACCGGAACGGGTTTCAAACGTCAGACATGTCAATGGGCGCGGCACTGGCACGCGCCTATTTCAACAAGCATTTCAGGCCGGACGAAGCCTTGATGTCGCTGCATGCGGAATGTGTAGAGCAACACAGGCGCACAATTGCGGCCCTTTTGAAGGTCGACGACTTCATCGAGCGGAAGAATTGGATATTGGATCACGCCTGGCACGGAGTGCCAGTCGTCACCTAGTTCAGGGACGGTCGCGCATCAGCCGAAGGGCATCATCGGCAATCATCCGTTCCTCTTCCGCCGGAATGATCCAGATCGCAATCTTCGATGTGTCGGCGTGAAGGCGCGTCGCGTGGCGGTGGTTGGCATCCGGGTCAAGTCGGGCACCCGTCCATTCCAACCTTCGGCAAAGGTCGGACCGGACGCCAACGGCATTTTCACCGATGCCACCCGTGAAGGCGATGGCGTCGATTCCGCCCATGGCCGCAATTAAAGATCCTGCATGGCGGACGGACCAGTAGCAAAAGTGTTCGATCGCGAAGGCACTGTCGGCAGACGCATCAAGCATCAGGCGCCGCATATCGGACTTGCCGCCTGACAGGCCCAAAAGACCGCTTTCATAATTCAGGATCGCCTTGGTGCGCTCTAACCCGTTTTCCTCGACCAGGCGCAGAACCGCGTTGGCGTCGATCCCGCCGGAGCGCGTTCCCATGGTCAACCCGTCAAGCGGCGAATACCCCATGGTCGTGGCGACCGACTTTCCGTTCAGGATCGCGCACAACGACGCACCGTTCCCTAGGTGGAAGGCAAGAAGTCGTGAGGGCAGGGCGTCGCCGGTTGCCTCAGGCAATGCCCGGACCATGGAGGCATAGCTGAGCCCGTGGAACCCATACCGACGGATGCCTTTCGTTTCCATCATGCGTGGAATGGCATAGCGCGTGGCGACATCGGGGTTCGTGGTATGAAACGCCGTATCAAAGCTTGCAAATTGCGGAAGGTCCGGGCTGATGGCTGCCAGCGCTTCAATCGCTGCAAGGTTATGCGGGTTATGGAGCGGCGCCAAAGGTGTACAGGACGCGATCTCGGCCAGGCTGTCGGCGTTCAACCGGACCGGTTCTGACAGCCGTCGCCCGCCATGGACCACCCTGTGCGCGGCTGCTTGCAGGGCATCTGTGCCGAATCCGCGGCTCTTCAGAAGCTTCAGCACCGAATTCAAAGCCGATTTGTGGTCAGGCAATGGCGTGCCTTTGCGTTCGCCATCGATCTCGATGAAGCCGCCGCTGCCGATCTCTGCTGCGAGGCCACGAACCTTTTCTTCCAGTTCCGCGTCGAAGATTGCGAATTTGATCGAAGAGGATCCGGCGTTCAGGACGAGAATGGGCTTTTCGTCATTGCTCATGCGGCTTCTCCCCGGATCAGGTCCGATGCCTTTTCGCCGATCATGATCGCGGGCGCGTTCGTGTTGCCAGAGACAATTTCCGGCATGATCGAGCAATCGGCGACCCGTAGACCCGTGATCCCGTGGACCTTGAGTGCGTGATCAACCACGGCGTCCTTGCCCTGACCCATCTTGCAGGTGCCGGTCGGGTGATAGATTGATGCCGTGTTGTTCCGCGTCCAATCCAGCGTCGCGTCATAGTCGTCCATATCCAGCGTGGCATGAGGTCGGAACTCTTCCGATATCTTGCTATCGAGCGGCGCGTGACGTGCGATCCTGCGTGCAATGTTCACCCCCTCGACGATGGTCCGGCAATCCGTCTCGGTTGACAGATAGTTCGGGATGATCTTCGGATAGGTCCGGGGATCCTTGTTGGTCAGGCGGATTTCGCCCTTGCTCTCCGGGCGAAGCTGACAAACCGACATGGTGAAGGCCGAAAATTTGTCCGCACCCTTGCCTGGGTTCTCCGCCGACAGCGGTTGTACATGGAATTGGATATCCGGCGTCTCAAGGTCCTCGCGTGTCTTCATGAAGCCGGTGGCAAGGCTGGCCGCCATGGTCATCGGGCCAGCCCGGAACATCAGGTATTTCAACCCGATCCGCGCCTGACCGAACAGAGTCGAGACTTCATCATTCAGGGTGGGTTCGTTGCACTTGTAGACAAGGCGTGCCTGAAGGTGGTCTTGAAGGTTCTTTCCGACGCCGGGAAGGTCCTTTGCCACCTCAATCCCGTTGTCTTTCAACTGGTCCGCCTCGCCCAGCCCAGACAGCATCAGGATTTGGGGCGAGTTGATTGCGCCGCCTGACAGAATGACTTCCTTGGCGGCCTTCACTTCATGCTGCTGGCCGCTTCGGTCCGTGTAAAGGACACCCGTGCAACGCGTGCCGTCCAGAGTGACGCGGTCGACCTGAGCATGGGTCACGATCTGAAGGTTGGGACGGGTCTTGACCGGGTGCAGAAAAGCCACGGCGGAGCTGCACCGACGTCCTTTTCGGGCGGTCAGTTGGAAGAAGCCGACGCCTTCCTGGCTGGCGCCGTTGTAGTCCGGGTTGAACGGATATCCGGCGGCCTGCGCGGCAGCGACCCAGGCGTCGGTGATCGGGCGCTGGATGCGCATGTTGCTGACGGACAGGCCGCCCTGGTTGCCATGATATTCATCGGCGCCGCGTTCGTTGTTCTCGGACCGCTTGAATAGCGGAAGAACATCGTCCCAGCCCCAGCCCGGGTTCCCCATCTGCCGCCAGCGGTCATAATCTTGTGGTTGGCCACGAACGTATAACAGTCCGTTCAGCGAAGAAGATCCCCCCAGAACCTTCCCGCGTGGCCATTCAATGGAACGTCCGTTCAGACCGGGATCCGGTTCTGTTTTGTAGCACCAGTCGACCTTCGGATTGTGGATCGTTTTGAAGTACCCGACCGGGATGTGGATCCAGGGGTTCGTGTCTCGACCACCCGCTTCCAAAAGGATCACACGTGCCTTAGGGTCAGCGCTAAGGCGGTTCGCGATAACGCATCCAGCCGAGCCTGCCCCGACGATCACATAATCGGCTTCCACGGCCATATCCTCCCGGTCTTCAAAAAAACACTAGGCAGAAAGCAAAAGCCATTCTAGAGTTTTTTGAGACAAAACGTCTCAATAATTGTCCAAACGGGAGGACCTCATGGGAATATCGGACAGAATTAAGGGGATATCGCGTCGCGATTTCTTCAGGGTGGCGGGAACTTACGGTATGGGTTCGACGCTGCTCGCGGCTGGCGCAGCAGGTGGTGTCCTGACCACTGCGGGCCTCGCCAAGGCAGCAGAATCAACGTACGAAAAGCGCTTCGCGAAGGAGCCAAAGTTCGAATTGAAGTTCGGCGCAGCCGGATTCAACCCGCAAAACCTGCTGATCGAACGGGCCGGCGCCCTGGAATTTGCACGCGATCTCGAATCCCGCACAGACGGTGAAATTCGCGTCGAGTTCATCGGCAACAACCAGATCTGTGGCCAGGTGTCCTGCGTCGAGAAGACGCAGCAGGGCATCGTGGACATCTACGCTGCGTCGACACAGAACTCGGCCGGTGGTGCGCCCTACCTGAACGTGCTCGACTATGCATACATGTTCCGGAACCGCGCCGACCAGTATCACTTCCTGTATTCACCAGCATCGCAAGCGCTTCTGCGCGAGCCGTATGAACGCCGTCATGGTCTGAAGTTCCTCTTCAGCCACGCCGAACTTCGCGGCATCCAGCTTGGTCTGGCCTGGGAAGACAAGGACACGGTGACATCTGTCGAGCAGCTTTTCGGCACCAAGAACCGTGTGACCGGCACGCAGCTTGGTCGGATCGCAATGACCGCGCTAAACCTGAACCCGGTTCCGGTGGCATGGGAAGAAACGCTCGACGGTCTGAAGCAGGGCCTGATCGATGGTGCCGAGACTTGGGCGTCGGCTGTGGCTTACGCCAACATGTCGCCTGTGGTTTCGCAGTCGGTTCACCTGAACTTCTTCTGCGGCACCGAGCACACCGCCATGAGCGCGGGCGTATTCGACAGCCTCGGTGGCGAGTTGCAGGATGCTGTGATGGAATCGGCATACTGGGCTCAGACCCATGTGCAGGCTGCCAACGAAGCGGCTCTGGTCAAGACCGTGGGTCAGTCGGATCCGCAACTGCCGGATACGATTTTCGCCAAGAACAACGTGCGGAACGCGTTCCTGTCCGATGCCGAAATCAAGAAGGCCGAGGAAATGTGCTCGCCCGAGTTCCAGCCGCAGCTCTGGGAAGAGTGGCGCGAGCGGATCAACGGCTGGCAGGGTGGCGCAGACACCTATCAGGAAATCTACGACGAAGTGCGGACGATCCCGGCAGACACCCTGCCCGAGAACGTCGAACCACGCCGTTGGTGGAAAGCCTAAATTTCTGCTTTCAAAGAAAAAGTCGGTCCCGGGTAACGGGGCCGACATTTTTGTCCCAGAGCACAGCAAAATGCGCCATGGTGGGCAGATGATAACAAAGGGAGGGGCACCGGATGTCGATATGGTCCGATGCGGCGACGATTGTCACGGCGACGCTCAGCGGCGACATAAACTTCAAAGTCGTCCAAGCTTATAGGTCCAATGGGGCCTGGTTGGTGTTTGGTGCAACGACCCTGATCGGGGCAGTTCTTTTTTACTATCGTGAACGCTTGGCCGAGGGGTTGGAAAACCGGCTTGGTTTCTCGGCAACGAAATTCACGCATCCGGCCATTGCGCTTCTTTTGACGCTGGGCCTTGTGGCGGCGTTCTGGCTACCGCTGGCAAATGCGGTGAATGCGGCAACCGGCGATAGCCTAAGGTTCATCGTTGTGATCCTGCCCGCGCTCTTGTTGCTGTTCGAGCGAACACCCGAGAGAACCATCGTGGTGTACTGCTATATCGTGATGGCGGTGATCATCTTCATCGGAGTCATCCAGCGCTTCGTCTTTTCCGTACAGGTGCCCTGGTCGACGACCATCCCGCCGCTTCTGTTCATGGTGATGGCCTGGTACGGCTGCACCTACAACATCCGGCTACGCACGCATCTGAGCTTTGCCGAGTTCCGCACAAACCTGGGCCGGAAGGGCCAGTTGTTCTGGCTGACATTCGACAACATCCTTTGGTTGATCTTCTGCATCATCGTGGTGACCACAACGGCCCGCGTGACCGTCAACACCTATGACAACTTCGCCATCGTGCTGGGAACCGATGACGTGATGCGCTGGTGGTTCCTGATCACCATGCCGCTTTGCTTCGTGCTCCTGGCGGCCCGGGCCTTCGAGAACATCGTCGAAGACTTCGGCAATTACCGACGTGGCGACACGTTGATCAAACAAGCCGTGATCGGAGATACATGATGTCTGACGGAACCTGGATCACGATCATCTCGCTTGCGGTGACTTTCCTCTTCATGATGGGAACACCGGTCCTTCTGATCATCTTTTACTGGGTCATCGGGTGTAGCTTCGTGCTGGACCTGACGCTCGACAACACTGGCGCCGAGCTTCTGAACGTCTTCAAGGACGGGTTCGCGCTGATGGCGATGCCGCTCTTTATTCTGACGGGAGACCTGATCAACAAGTCAGGGATCGCCAAACGATTGTCAGACTTTGCCTATGCTTGTCTCGGGTGGATCCGGGGCGGCTTGGCCATGGCATCGCTTGGCGCCTGCGGTCTGTTTGCCGCGATCTCGGGGTCGAACTCGGCCACAACAGCCACCATCGGGTCGATGCTGCATCCGGAAATGGTCAAAGGCGGCTATGACGAACGCTTCTCGGCCGCGACGGCAGCAGCAGGCGGCACAGTCGGGATCATTATCCCGCCGTCGATCATCTTCATCGTCTATGGCTTCCTCATGAACCTGCCGATTTCGGATCTGTTCATCGCAGGGATCATCCCTGGTGCGCTGATGGTACTGGCCATGATGGTCGCTTGCTTCATCGTCTGCTCGATCAACGGTTGGGGCCACCTGATCGGCCTGTCCATCGTGCGGGTGTTCAAAACGGGTGTCGGCGCCTGGCTTGGCTTCTTCGCCATCGGCCTGGTTCTCTGGGGCATTTACACAGGTAAGTTCTCACCTACCGAGGCCGCAGGCGTGACCGTGGGCTTCTGTATCATCGTCGGTATGCTCAGCTTCCCGGCGAATAAGGTGCTTGGAACCGGCCCAGACACTCCGGTCGAGGAAAAGTCGATCTCATCGATGGTTGTGGTCGAAGGCTTCACTTTGCGTGAAATCCCCTCGATCGTTGTCCGGTCTGCCCAGATCTCGGGCATTCTGGCGCCGCTGATCGCCGTATCCGTGGTGATGCAGCAGATCCTGTCGCTTCTAGGCGCGCAGGAGGTTATCGGCAACTTCGTGACCTCAATGGGCGGATATTACCCGGTGCTCTTCACCTCGATGGCCATGGTCTTCGTGGCTGGCATGATCCTTGAATCATTGCCGGTGACCATCATCCTTGCGCCGATCCTTGCGCCAATTGCCGCCAGCGTTGGTGTCGATCCGATCCACTTCTCGGTGATCTTCCTGGTCGGCGCATCCATCGGCTTCATCACGCCGCCATACGGGTTGAACCTGTACGTGGCGTCCGGGGTAACGGGCGTGCCGTATTTCAGGCTTCTCAGATACTCGACGATCTATCTCGGATCGCTGTTGGCCATCTGGATCCTGGTGGCATTGACGCCCGATCTCGCATTGTGGCTGTTGCCGACGCGGTAAGGAGAAAGGATGCCGGACGACAAGGCGCATCATCCCACGACGCAGGTCCCGACCAATCTTCGGTTGGTCCTGCTGGTTGAGGAAGTCGCGCGAACCGGCACCCCCATGACACCGGCGCGGTTGGCCCATGCACTGGGCCTGCCGCGCCAAACTGTGCACCGGCTTTTGCAAACGGCAGAAGACGAAGGGTTGGTGCAGCGCCATATCGACGGCAAATCCTATGGGCCGGGACGGCGGCTCAGGCGCATTGCGATCAATACCCTGTCGTCTGAGCGGATGCGGACCGAGCGGATGGCGATCCTGCGGGTCCTGGCCGAGGATATCGGAGAGACCTGCAACATTTCCGTCCCACTGCGCGAGGGGATGACTTATCTCGAACGGGTTGAAACGAAGTGGCCCCTTCGCATTCAGATGCCCATCGGGACTAAGGTGCCGTTCCACTGCACAGCCTCGGGGAAAATGTATCTGTCATCGCTTCGGGTTGAGCGGTTAGATCGGTTGCTTGAGATCCTGCCGCTTGAGCAACGCACCAAGCGATCAATCACCAAAGTTCCCGCCCTGAAGGAGGAACTGGCCGAGACGCGGGCGCGCGCATATTCGACCGACAATGAAGAATTGCTTGAAGGGATGGCGGCCATTGCCGTTCCGATCCGTGACGACCAAGGGCGGCTCTTGTCCACGCTGTCGGTCCATGCGCCGGTGCAACGCCATGACCTTGGGGCTTTGACGGCCTTTCTGGACAGGCTTCGCGCAGCTGCGGACGAACTTGAGGCCCTGGTGCTGAACTAGGTTCGTTATCAGGTCCGTCGGGCGTTTCTGATTGCAAGGACAATCACCAGCACCGTCAGCGCCATGAAAGAAGATGCCGTGACGTTCGAGACCAGAAAGAACGGATCTCCGCCGGTTGCTGCAAAGGCCTGACGGGCGCTATCCTCTAACCTTGCGGCAAGGATAAAAGCGATTACGAAGGGCAGGGGAGATATGCCGAAGGCGCGCATGCCCCAGCCGAGAATGCCGAAACCCAAGGTGAACCAGACGGCGGCCATGCTGGTTTCCTGCACATAGATGGCCGTCAGCGTCAGCAACAGGACAACGGGTAGCAAGCGTTGTTTCGGGATCCGTGTCAGAATGCCCAGCGACCGCATGAAGGCCCCGCCGATTGTCCAGTTCATAACGTTTGCGACGATCATGCAGGTGAAGATCCCGAAGGCGATCACCAGTTCGGGGTTCACAGGATCGGCTGAGAAGCGAAAGACCGACGGGCCAGGGTTGAAACCGCCAATGCTGTCTGCTGCGAGGATCAGGAACACCGCTGCTGTGTTTCCGGGGATGCCCAACGACAGAACAGGGATCAGGTTCGCCCCCGAGACCGAAGAATTGGCGGCCTCGGTTGCGGCAATTCCCTCGGGTGCGCCCTCGCCAAAAGCGCGTTCGCTTTCCCGTCGGGATCGTTCGTGGCGACGGCGCCCGACCGAATATCCGATCGTGGCCGCAAGTGTCGATCCGATGCCAGGTAAGGCGCCGATCACCGTGCCAATGACGGCGGATCGCCCAATGAAGGGCAGAAGGCGCCGGATCAATGGGCCGGTCAGTTTTTGGTCACGCATTTGCTCTGCCGCCTGCACCTCGGTGGCCTGGTCCAGGCGGGCCTTGGCAAGTTCCTGAAAGACGGCACCGACAATCAGAACGCCAAGAACAGCGGATGCGATGGGGAACCCTTGATTGAGGAGATCGGTGCCACCAGACAAACGAGGATAGAAGTCCTGCCCGGTACCGATATAAGCGGCAAGCAGCCCGAGCCCCGTCGAGATCAGTCCTTTGGCGGGCGAACTTCCGACCACGGCAGCAATGAAGCTGAGCGACAGGATCAGAAGCGCGGTCTTTTCGGGAAGGTCCAGGTACCCCTCGACCACAAGGGCCAGAAAAGGCGCACAGACGATCAAAACGATGTCCGAAAACGTGTCGCCCGCCACGGATGAGAAATGTGCGACCTTGAGCGCCCGTCCGGCCTCACCCCTTTTGGCCATGGGGTGGCCATCAAGCGTGGTCATGTATGCGTCAGGCGTACCGGGTGTGTTGAACAGGATCGCGGGGACCGCGCCACCGACGGTCGCGCCCTTCATGATCCCGATCAGAAATCCGAAGACGGGCAACAGCGCCTCGGCGGAAAAACCGAAGGTGGAAATCAGGATCGGAAGCGAAATGGCCATGGCCACCGGACCCGCCAGCCCCGGTGTTGCCCCAACGACGATCCCAAGAAGAAACCCACCGAGGATCATCACAAGGGTCACAGAGATCGGCAGGCCAAGGATCGCGAACAGTTCGGGCCCCTGAAACACCGCCTGGATACCGGCCCAAACATAGTCCAGCGGGGTCATCAGACGTCCCCGTTCGGCGGCAGCAAAAGATCGTCGAAAGGAAGATCGAATATGGCGATCAAGACGATCACCGCGCAAATGGCCACCACCACACTTCGCGGGTGAAGGCGCCGTTCCACCAACGCAATAAGTCCGGCCACGATCCAGGTGCCGCCAATCGCGAAGCCCAGGTACTTCCACGGGGCCGTGTTTCGAAGCAAACGGTATTCCGCCGTGTCGCCCGTTGCCGTGTTGGCGATCCAGACCGCCAAGGGGCCCAAATAGCGCATCGCGAGGAACCCCAACGCAAGGATAAGCGCCACCTTGCCAATGAATACAAGCGCGGTTCGGTCCGGTCGGGGTTGGCTCGGTGCAGCGCGCTCAAACAGGGCAAGCATCAGTCCGCCCAAAATCAAGAAGCCACCGGCAACCGTGGGTGCCAGCGCGTCGCCGATGATGGTCTGCCGACGAACCCTTTCGATCAACCCGCTGGCCGTATCCGCAGGGATCCAAATGGCCACAAGCGCGATAGCCGCCACCGCGATGATCAGGCCAAGGATCAAATGGGTGCGCTCAGGCGCAGACATCAGGGGCGCGTTCCGTTTGGTCGGTCGGCCCGCTTGCCGGGGCCGACCGAATTGCATTGGGTCTATTGCGACACGGCTTCAAGCAATGTGCCAGACTGATCGAACCCGTCTTGCAAGAGCGCGTCAAGCTCTGCCCCGCTGATGATTGTCGGGCCCCCGAATGCTTTCTGGATCATGGCCCCTGCCGGGTTCGCCTCATCCTGGATAATCTCGATGATCGCATCGGTCAGGGCTGCGCGGGCCTCGGCATCCATTCCGCTCGGGGCCAGAAACACAAACTGCCCGTCAGCTGTGAAAGGCACGCCAAGGTCTTCCATCAGTGGCGCGTCGGGTGTTTGCTGCAAGGGCTGCGAAATCGCCGAGGCGAGGTTGATCAGATCGCCCGATGCGACGCCGTTGCGCTGGATTCCCGCCATAAAGCCAACGTCCAGATCGCCCGCGTTGATCCCATCAAGAACGGCGCGGCCGCCGCGTACCTCGACGATGTTCAGGTCGATGCCTTGGGCTTCGCCCAGAAGGAACGCGAGGTCGGCCAAGCGCGGACTCATTGCGCCAAAACGAAGCTCTTGCCCGCCGCGGGCCGCTTCGATCATCTGGTCAAAGCTGTCCCAACCGCTGGCAGAGGCCGCAACGATGCCCATTTCGAATGCCGCTGTCGTGGCGATGCCGGTGAAATCGGCTGGGATCATGCCCGCGCCGGGGGCAGAGGCCAGATTGTACCCCAGCGTCTCGGTGACGGCGATGCCGATCACGGTGCCATCGGCGGGTTTGCCCTTCATTTCGGCCAGCATGTTCAGACCGCCCTTGCCAGTGACGTTCTGCGGAATGACCTCCCAGCCGTGGCGCTTCTGAAGCTCTTCCCCGATCAGGCGCGCTTGCGTATCGGCGCCGCCACCTGCGCGGAATGCGATCATCAGCTGGATGGGTCCGGGGGGTGTCCAGTCGCTTGCCTGGCTGGACACGGCGCCCATCAAAAGCGCTGTCGCCGCAAGCGCGGCGCGTACAAGTGTTTTCATTGCGTGATCCTCCCAAAAATCCCCGGGATCGTTCCATCGAACCGTTGACAAGTCAACGATCCTGAGGGCGCGATCAGCGGGTTCTCCCTATCCCGACTGCGTCAACGGTAGGTCAACGGTTTCGGTCTCAGATCACAGCTTTCTCGACGATCGGACGGTTGCCAGGGATCCGGTCGTACCGGAACGGGCTAAGATCCAGCGCACGAAACTCGCCATAAGTCAGCCATTCGGCCGTGCCACGACCCATGGCTGGCGACTGCTGAAGACCGTGCCCGGAAAATCCGTTCAGAAACAGAAAGTTCCGGACGTCGGGGTGCGGGCCGATGATCGCGTTGTGGTCAAATGTGTTCATGGAGTAATGGCCCGCCCATTCAGATTGGACCTTGATCGCCTCGAACGCCGGAATCCGCGTCGCCACGGCGGGCCAGATCTTTTCCTCCCAAAGTGACAGATCCATGTCGAAATCGTCGAAAGGCACCGCCGGGTCGACATCGGCATGGCCGCCCGCCTGATAGGTTCCGCCGCCGTTTTCGCGGACATGGACGCCAGACGGATCGATCGTCAACGGCAGCTCTTGTTCCAACGGGTTCTCGGCCTTGAAAATCCAGGTGAAGCGTTTGCGTGGTTCGACCGGGACCTCAAGCCCCGCCATCGCTGCCGTTCGGGCCGCGCGCGGGCCGGACGCATTGACGACCTGTCCACAAGCGATGACCTCGCCTGAAGCCAGGGTCACGCTTTCAATTTTGTCCCCCGCTGCGGTCTTCGTGATTGCCGTGACTTCATTCTCGACATACTCGACCCCACCTTCCCGCGCCTTCCGACGGAACCAATCGAACACGGTTGCCCCATCCCAATAACCTTCATCGACGGTGTTGATAGATCCCAGAAGGATGTCATCGAGATTGTAGAAGGGATACCGCGCCAGGATTTCGTCCGGGGTGAGAACCTCGGTCGCGGCTCCGGCGGCGTTCTGGATTGCTTGGTTCTCGCGCAGAGTCGCCGCGAACCCAGCAGTATCGGCGAGATAGAGATAGCCAAAATTCTGGATCGGGAGATCGGGAATACGGTCATCGCCACCCATATGATCCCGGATGTTCTTGACGAAATCGGCGGTGAATTGGCTGATCCGGACGTTCAGTTCTTCCGAAAACTGTTGCCGAACGCAGGAATTCGTATGAGCAGTCGAGCACCATTCATAGGACATATCCCGCTCGACGACGAGAACCGAGCCGTCGAAATCCGGGTTGTCCGTCAGGAACCAAGCCGTTGAAGAGCCCATGATGGCGCCGCCGATGATGACCACATCATAGGATTTTTTTTTGGGTGCTTGCGTTTGGTGTGCCATTGGACCGGCTCTCGCTTTGCGGATCTCGTTCCAAAGGGATGAGTGGTCATCTGGAGAGAGTCCAGAGGAGCGATGGAGATTTTAACGCAGGGCTTAGTCGTCGGCATCCATCAGGATACGCGCCGCGTCGCCCTTGGGGTCGCTGTACTGACCAGAGCGAATGGTCCAGATGAAGCAGGCAAGGCCAAGACCGCCCAAGAGAAGCGAGATCGGTATAAGGACGACAAGAACGTTCATGACGAGACCCTCACACGAAGGGCATTGATCAGGACCGTCAGCGACGACACCGACATCGCCAAGGCTGCCAGTAAAGGCGTAGCGAAGCCCGCGAGTGCTATCGGTACTGCGATCAGGTTATAGACCGAGGCGATGGCAAAGTTCTGGCGAGAAAGCTTGCTGGCCATTCGGCTGATGGCGAACAGTTTGGGAAGATCTTCAAGCCCGTCGCGAAGCAGCACCACATCTGCCGCGTTTCGAGAGGCATCGAGCGCGCTGGACGGCGCCACCGATGCGTGCGCCGCCGCAAGGGCTGCCGTGTCATTCAGGCCATCGCCCACCATGGCGGGAACACCGCCGGCGGCTGTGCGTTCGGCGATGATCCGGTGTTTGTCCTGCGGCGCGATGCCCGATTGCGCATCTTCGATCCCAAGATCTTGGCTTGTGCGATCAACGGCGCTGGGCGTGTCTCCGGACAGAAGCGATGTACCAAGACCCTGCGCCTTTATGCCGGCTACCGCATTCTCTGCGCCATCACGCAGGGTCTCGGACTGACCGATTGGGATGGACCGATCGCCGATATCAAGGGTCAGTCCGGCCGGGCCCCGGCCGAGTTGAACCGGCGTGTTCCCATATAGTCCGCGCATGCCCAAACCCGGCAATTCCTCGATCTGCGCGACGTCCGCTGGTGTGATGTCGGACAGTTCGGCCACGATTGCTCGCGCGACCGGGTGGTCCGAGACCTGAGCCAGCGCAAGCGCGATGGCCTTTTCGGTCGCCGTCATAGCGGTAGTTCTCAGCGAGACACCGGGTTGCGTCAGGGTTCCGGTCTTGTCGAAGATCACCTGATCGACTTCCGCCAGTCGTTCAAGCGCGGTGCCGGATTTCACGAGAAAACCCATCTCATACAGTTTGCCGATGGCTGCTGTTGAGACCGCCGGAACGGCCAATCCCAAGGCACACGGGCAGGTGATGATCAAAACGGCGATGGCCACGTTCAGCGCATGGCGCATATCGCCATCGATCAGAACCCAGCCGAAGAACGCCGCCAATGCCAGAATATGCACCGTCGGCGCGTAAATCTGCGCAGCGCGGTCGGCGAGGCCGGTGTACCTGTTCCGGGCGTTTTCGGCCTGTTCGACAAGACCTGCAATCCGGCGCAGCGATGTGTCTTCGCCCACTGCAGAAGCCTTGACGCGGAACGCCGGGCCTAAGTTTACCTCGCCCGCTTGTATTTGGTCGCCCCGGGGTGTCGTGACAGGGTCGCTTTCGCCGGTCAGGAAGGAACGATCCGTCACCGCTTTGTCGCTGAGAAGCGTCCCGTCAACCGGAACCCGCACACCTGTCGGCACGGCAATTTCGTCGCCGATGGCAAGATCCGTGACCGGCACGGTCTCAACCCCTTTTTCGGTCATGCGCTGGGCTGTATGGACTTCAAGCGCTGCAAGCTCTTTCGCGGCGGATCGGGCGGACGCGCGGGTCCTGTGGTCAAGGTAACGCCCGATCAGCAGGAAGAAGGTTAGCGAAAGACCCGCATCGAAATAGGCGTGGCGCCCGCTGTTCAGGCTTTCAAACAAGGACATGCCAGTTGCCAAGATAATGGCCAGCGCAATGGGCACGTCCATGTTCAACCGTCGGTTTCGAAGCGCTGACAAAGCGTGGCGGAAGAACGGCTGGGCTGAGAACGCGACGGCGGGGACCGCGATGGCCGCCGAGATCAGGTGGAACAGATCGCGTGTGGCGCCCGGGGCACCAGACCAGACTGCCACCGACAACAGCATCACGTTCATCATGGCGAAACCCGCGACGCCAAGCCGAAGCGCCAGATCGCGTCCGGTCGGATCGCCTTGCTGGCCAAGCGTTCCGGTTTCGAGCGGGTACGCCTCGTATCCGGTCGAAGACAAAGCGGCGGCCAGTGCGTCGGCTGGAAGCTCGGTTTCGGCCGAAACGCGTTTCAGCGTCAGATTGACCCTGGCACCCGTCACGCCTGGCATAGCGTTCAGCGCAGTCTCAACGGTACGTATGCAGCCCGCACAGTGGATACCCGGCACCGACAGAAAGACATTCGGCGCTCGAGGTTCGGAAACCCCAGAGACTTCCGGTTCCGCCGTGCAAGCCGGGCAGGCCATGGTCATGGGCGCACCTCGACCACAACACGCTGCTGGAACAGCGTGCCATCGGCGGTGCGGGCCTTCAGGCGAAGGTTCCAGTTGCCCGGACCGGCTTCGACCGTTGCGCGCAATGCGGTTCCGTCAAAAATAAACTCAGGTGTCTGGTCCTGGCCGACATGGGTCGCCCGACCGAAGGTGGCCTGTTCGATCTCGGGCGAGATCGACTTGCCGTCCTGGATGATGGAAAGCGCAAGCTGGTTGCCGGTCAATACGGCCGACACGTCCCACCCAAGGTTGGTTTGTGCTGCGCGGTCTGCCTCAAAACGCTGCGATGCGACGTAAGAATTCTTGACCTCAAGCCCCGGAAAGGTGCGGACGGCCTGGAATGCCAGGGTCAAGTTCACCGCGATGATGATCCCAAATCCCACCGCGAACATCAGAAAGACATGCCAGCCCTTGATCTCGGTCATCGCTCGGCTCCTGTTCCATTGAATATCGTGTCGCGGCTCGCGCGTTCGTCGCCCGCGAAGTCGGCGACCCAAAGGCGCAGGTCGCTGCGTTCATTCTGGGCCGGATCTGATGTCGGATTGGCCACGACATAGACACGCTGCAAGAAGGTGCTGTCGGCCGGTACGGTTACGACTTGACCGTTCAACCCTTCAAGTTCCACGCGGTATGCCGGATCTCCGGTCACCGAAATATGGAAGGGCCGATCTTCGCCGTGCTTGTTCTTCAGTCGCACTTCATAGGTGTTGCGGATTGTTCCATCGGACAGCGTCACGAAGATCGGGTTGCGCACCGGTGCCACCGTTATGTCGATCTCTGAACGGATGAAGAGCGCATAGAGCAGGCCAACACCAATTGCGGACCAAAGGAATGTGTAAAGAAGGACCCGCGGTCGGAAGATGCGTTTCAGCGCTCGCTCGGAAGGCTTACCGGCGCGTTCTGCCGCTTCGTCATCCAACGCGAAATAGTCGATCAGCCCTCTGGGCTTGCCGATGCGGTCCATGATTTCGTCGCAGGCATCGATGCAAAGGGCGCAGGTGATGCATTCCATTTGCTGGCCATCGCGGATGTCGATGCCCATCGGGCATACGTTCACGCAGGCCATGCAATCGATGCAGTCGCCTAGGTTTTCGGCGCCTTCGGCCTTCCTGTGTTTGCCGCGCGGTTCGCCGCGCCATTCGCGATAGCCCACCGTGATGGTTTCGTTGTCCATCATTCCCGCCTGAATGCGCGGCCAGGGGCACATGTAGATGCAAACCTGTTCGCGCATAAAGCCGCCGAATACGAACGTCGTGGCTGTCAGGATGCCTATGGTTGCATAGGCTACAGGCGGCGCTGAAAACGCGAGCAAGTCACGGGCCAGGCTTGGGGCATCGGTGAAATAGAAGACCCAGGCGCCGCCCGTTGCGACGGCGATCAACAGCCAAACCAGCCATTTGGTGAGACGCAGCCGGATTTTCCTGGCGCTCCATTTCGCGTGAAACAGCCGGACGCGGGCGTTCCTGTCGCCCTCGATCCAGCGCTCGACCAGGATAAAAAGATCGGTCCAGACCGTTTGTGGACAGGTGTAGCCGCACCAGACGCGGCCCAGCGCGGTGGTGAAAAGAAAAAGGCCGAGCCCCGCCATGATCAACAGACCTGCGACGAAGTAAAACTCGTGCGGCCAGATCTCGATCCAGAAGAAGTAAAAGCGGCGCCCGGCCAGGTCGACCAGCACAGCCTGGTCAGGGAGGTTCGGTCCCCGGTCCCAGCGGATCCAGGGGGTGAGATAGTAGATCCCCAGCGTCACCGCCATGATCCACCATTTGAGCGTACGGAATTTGCCAGAGACCCGCTTCGGAAAAACAGGCTCTTGTGCTGCGTACAAAGAATTCGGTGCGTCTGACATCTAAGGCATCCGCTTGGAGGAGGTGACAAGACCGTAGAATATGCGGAGGACCCGTACCTTGACCTAGATCAATCGGCCCTCCGCACAAAGCGCGCGCGCTACTGACCTCCTCCGAGCGCGTGCACATAGACCGAGACGGCGCGGACGTCCGCCTCGCTCAACCTTTGACCCCAGGCGGGCATGACGCCGAACCGGGAATGGGTCACGGTTTCCGTGATGCTTTCGGTGTCGCCACCGTATAGCCAGATGGCGTCGGCTAGGTTTGGCGCTCCGAGGTCGGTGTCTCCCAGCCCCGCTTCGCCGTGGCATGAGGCACAGTTTTCCTCGAACAGCTGCGCGCCCGTCCCTGGCGTGCCGGCGGGCAATGCCTGAACGTGGGCCACGATGCTGGCGATCTCCGCCTCTTCCAGCAGATCGCCAAACGCCGGCATCTCCGACCATTGCGCATCCGGATCGGTTTCGTTCCGGATCCCATGGCGGACGGTATGGGCAATCTGGTCGATCTCGCCGCCCCATAGCCAATCGTTGTCCAAAAGATTGGGATAGCCGACGGCCCCCGCGGCGCCCGAGCCGTGACACTGGCTGCATTGCGCTCGGAAGACCGAGGCGCCCCGCGCAACGGCATATCGGTGGATGTCATCACTTGGACCCAGCGCCGCCAGATCGGCGCCCACCAGTTCCTCCACCAATGCGGCATTTTGGGCTTCGTGAGCTTCGATATCCGCCGCGACAAGTGCACGGCTAGACCAGCCCATGACCCCTGCGGTCGTCGATGAAATCAGCGGCCATGCGGGATAGGCGATCGTGTAGGCCAAGCCCCAGATAATCGTGGCATAGAACGTCCAAAGCCACCATCGAGGCAGAGGCGTGTTCAGCTCTTCAATCCCGTCATACATATGGCCCGTGGTTTCCTGACCGGTGGCCTCGTCGATACGTTTTTCAGCCATGGGTCGGCTCCTCGAATTTCAGGGTGTCACACGGGCAGTTTTCGCAATTCTTGCTGCATGCCGGTGTGTCATTTCGAAAAGGAATTTCAGAGGCATCGTCGCGCGCCCTGCGCAGGCCGGGCCAGAAGGCCCAGACCCAAGTGGCAAGAAAGAAGACGAACATCGCCAGAAGGACCCAGCTGTCGGCCAGTTCGCGAAGAAAGGAATACGTGTCCATGTCTGTCGTCTCCTATCGGCTGGCGTCGGGTGTGAAGGTCGAAAAGTCGACCATCGTGCCCAACACCTGCATGTAAGCGATCAAGGCATCCATTTCGGTGGTTTGCGGCTGACCGTCGAAATTCCCAACCGCTGCGCCGGGATAGCGATCTTGGACATCGCCGAAGTCACCATCCGGGTCCGCCTGGGCCATGAAGTCAACGCGGGCTTCAGCAATTTGTTCGTCGGTGTAAGGGACCCCCACGAAGCGGTGGGTTTCCATAAGATCGCCGATGAATTCGCCGTCAATTTCCTGCCGCGTCAGAAACTCGTATTTCGGCATGATGCTTTCGGGCACAACGCTTTGTGGGTCGATCAGGTGGTCAAGATGCCAGGCATCCGAATACCGGCCCCCAACGCGCGCCAGATCGGGGCCTGTGCGTTTCGACCCCCAAAGGAACGGATGGTCGTACATGCTTTCCGCCGCGAGTGAATAATGGCCATAGCGCTCGACCTCATCCCGCATGGGCCGGATCATCTGACTGTGACAGACATAGCAGCCTTCGCGGATGTAGATGTCGCGCCCGGCCAGTTCCAGCGGCGAGTAGGGGCGCACGCCCTCGACCTCTTCAATCGTGTTTTCAAGCCAGAAGAGCGGCGCAATCTCGACGATACCGCCGACTGTGACCACCAAGAGCGAGCTGACCAGCAGAAGCGTGGGGCTTTTCTCAAGGATGGCGTGTTTATCCATAATTGCCATGGGTCCGCTCCTTACTCGGCTGGGGTGATTTGGCTGACGGGTTGGACGACAGGCCGTTGTCCGCGGATCGTCATCCACATGTTCCAGCACATGACGACCGCACCAGAGACATAGAGGACCCCGCCAAGACCTCGGACCACGTACATCGGGAACTTCGCGCTGACGGTGTCGGCGAAGCTGTTCACCAGGAAGCCCTGGTCATCGACTTCGCGCCACATTAGGCCCTCCATAATGCCGGTGACCCACATCGACGCGGCGTAAAGGACGATACCGATTGTCGCGAGCCAGAAGTGCCAGTTGATTGCTGCGACCGAGTGCATCTCTTTCCGGCCCCATAGTTTGGGTGTCAGGAAATAGAGGCAGGCGAAAACGATCAGCCCGTTCCAGCCCAGTGCGCCCGAGTGCACGTGACCGATGGTCCAGTCCGTGTAATGGCTGAGCGAATTGACCGCGCGGATCGACATCATCGGGCCTTCAAAGGTCGACATGCCGTAAAACGCGAGGCTGGCCACAAACATCCGGATGATCGGATCCGTGCGAAGTTTGTCCCAGGCCCCGTTCAAGGTCATCAGACCGTTGATCATCCCGCCCCAGCTTGGCATCCAGAGGATGACCGAAAAGACCATGCCCAAGGTCGAGGCCCAGTCAGGCAGAGCGGTGTAGTGCAGGTGGTGCGGACCCGCCCAGATGTACAGGAAGATCAGCGCCCAGAAGTGGATGATGGACAGGTTGTAAGAGTAAACCGGTCGACCAGCCTGCTTGGGCACGAAGTAGTACATCATGCCAAGAAAGCCTGCGGTCAGGAAGAAGCCCACGGCGTTATGGCCGTACCACCACTGCGTCATGGCATCCTGAACGCCGGCAAAGACCTGGACCGACTTGGATCCCCAGATGGACACCGGGATCGACAGATTGTTGACGATATGAAGCATCGCCACCGTGACGATGAACGACAGGAAGAACCAGTTCGCGACATAGATGTGCCGCTCTTTCCGGGTGAAAATCGTGCCGAGAAACACGAGAAGATAGGCCACCCAAACGATGGTCAGCCAGATATCGACGTACCATTCCGGCTCGGCATATTCCTTCGATTGGGTTGCGCCCAACAAATACCCGGTGGCCGCCAACACGATAAAAAGCTGATACCCCCAGAAGACGAACCAGGCGAGACCACCTCCGAACAGCCGCACGCCCGAGGTTCGTTGGACCACGTACAAGGACGTGGCGATCAAGGCGTTGCCGCCAAATGCAAAGATCACCGCGCTGGTGTGTAGCGGGCGAAGCCGTCCAAAATTGGCGTAGGGTTGCGCCCAGTCCAGATTGAGGACCGGGAAGGCCAGTTGGAAGGCGATGACCGTTCCGACGAGAAAGCCAACGACGCCCCAAAACGCCGTTGCAATGACGCCTGCGCGGATGACACCGTCATCGTATCCGGTCATCGGGTCCGGTGCTGCCGGTGCCTCTTCCGACTGACGCAGCACCCAGACAAACATGCCCGCTGCCACCAGCATGATGATGATGGCGTGGACCTGATACGCCAGATCCCTTGCCCAGTTCGCCCCCATCGCAGCAACGATGGCCACGATGCCAAGCAAGATCAGCTTCACTGAATTTCCCATACCGAATCCCCGGTTCACTTGCGCTGGACGCGCGTCTTCGGGATGGGATTTACGTTTCGCTGGTCGTGCTTACCTTGATCTGGGTCAAGGTTCGAAAAAGAGCGATCAGACGATCACGCCGCCGTCTGCGTCATCTCCTGTGGCATCCAAAAGGGCCGCCATGTCGCGCACCACGAAGTGACGGCGATCTTCGAATTCTATGATCTGCTCTTTTTTCAGCGCATTCATCTGCCGGCTTACGGTTTCCAATGTCAGTCCAAGGAAGCTTGCGATTTCTTCGCGGGTCAGCGGAAGTGCCAGGCGCATTTCGTTCTTTGCGTCCACCTGGCTGCGCTCGGCAATCATCTGGATGAAGGTCGCCAGCTTTTCACGCGCTGTCTTGCGCCCAAGAAGCACCATCCAGTCGCGGGCCGCGTCCAACTCGTCCAGCGCCATCTCCATCAGGCGTTGTGACAGGTGCGGGGTCGAAAAGACCATTTTTTCAAACCCCGAATACTCAAAACTGCACAAGGTGACATCGGTCACAGCGGTCACGTCATATTCGACCTCACGCCGGCCCGGGCGACCGATGAAATCCGACGGCAAGAGAAGCCCCACCATCTGCGTGCGACCGTCTTCAAGCGTCTTGGTCAAGGTGGCGATGCCAGACACGACCGATGAGAGAAAATCCAACTCATCTCCGCGCCACACAATCGGCTGCCCGGCAGCGTAGGTGCGATAGCTTTTGATGCGGTCAAGAACCGCGAGCTCACTGTCATCGCAGCGAGAGCATACCGCACGATGTCGGATCGGGCAGTCGCTGCATTGGACGCGTTCGTAAAGCTTGGGCCGGCTCATTGATCTGAATCAAAGTTCTCCAAGTTGACCCACCTTATAGAATAACCATGGAAAATGAAGCGCTTCTTGAAAAGTATGGCCTGTTTAGTGCGAAAGTCCCGCGCTATACGAGCTATCCGCCCGCGAACCGCTTCAAACCGGAAATCGGGCGTCGCGTGCAACCGGACTGGTTGTCAGCGCTGAATGCGGCAGATCCCGTTTCCATATACGTCCACATCCCATTTTGTCGGCGGCTTTGCTGGTTTTGTGCTTGCCGCACGCAAGGCACGCAGACGCTTAGACCGGTTGAAGCCTATGTGGATGTTCTGATCGAAGAAATCGCGGCCCTAACAAAGCGCATGCCCGGGGCCATTCCCATGGCGCGGCTTCACCTAGGCGGTGGCACGCCAACGCTTTTGTCGCCGGGCTTGATGGAGCGTTTGCTTGCCTCGCTGTTTGATGCCTTTCCGACGGCGCCGGGGTTCGAATTTTCCGTTGAAATCGACCCGACCGAAGCTGACGAAACCCTTTTGGCA
The DNA here is from genome assembly GCA_965267475.1 of Paracoccaceae bacterium. Classification (GTDB taxonomy): domain Bacteria; phylum Pseudomonadota; class Alphaproteobacteria; order Rhodobacterales; family Rhodobacteraceae; genus JBCBKU01. The sequence goes on along the minus strand of OZ254079.1, from coordinate 3,512,960 downwards.
ACCCTGGCGTCTTGGGGCATGCGGCGGGCCAGCGTCGGTGTGCAGGATTTTGCCCTTGTGGTGCAAGACGCGATTGGGCGCGAACAGAGCTTCGAGCAAACACGGCGGGTTGTCGACACATTGCGCGAACACGGTGTGAAAAGCCTGAACCTTGATCTCCTTTATGGATTGCCGTTCCAGACGGATCAAAGCTTGGCGCGGACCCTGGCGCAGGTATTGAACCTCGCACCGGACCGACTGGCCCTTTACGGCTATGCCCATGTCCCGCATGTCTCCAAGCGGCAGGTGATGATCAAGGATGATGCGCTTCCCGACACCTTGACGCGCTACCGACTGGCCGAAATGTCCCGCAAGCGTTTGATTGCGCAAGACTACACCCCGATCGGGATCGACCACTTCGCCCGCCCGACGGACAGTCTGGCAACGGCGTTGGATTCGGGCAGTTTGAAGCGGAACTTTCAAGGATACACGGATGATCCTTGCGAAACGCTGATTGGGATTGGCGCTTCGGCGATATCGCAGTTTCGCGACGGGTTTTCGCAGAACGCCGTAGCGACGGCGGCCTATACCGAAAACGTCACACAGCGCGGCCTCGCTGGACACCGAGGGTTCGTCATGTCCGAGACGGATCACCTGATCGCGTCGATGATTCAGGATCTCATGTGTCAGGGCAAAGTCGAATTGTCCGGGATCTCCCAGCGTGCACCGCATATGGCGCATTCCGCGCAACGCATCGTTGCCGGGCTCTGCGACGCGTTTCCGGACGCGGTCGCATTTAATCATGAAAAGCTGAGCATCTTGCCCCAGGCACGAAGCCTTGCGCGCATCATCGCGACGGCTGTGAACGAATATGCCGGGGAAGAAGCGCAAGGCTCATTGGCGATCTAACCCGTTTCCGGTTCGAGGTGCCGAACGGGACAGAACCACAATCACAAGGGCCTAAGGATGAACTCATGGATACCCAAAGTCTGATCCGCCGCCTTGGCGACATTGTCGGTTCACGGTATCTGATGACCGACCCGCGGCAGACCGAACGTTATCGGAAAGGCTTCCGCTCGGGCGAAGGGGACGCGATTGCCGTGGTGGTGCCAGGCACGCTTCTTGAGATGTGGCAGATCCTTCAGGCCTGCGTCGAGGCCGACACGATCCTGATCCTTCAGGCCGCGAATACCGGGCTCACCGAAGGCTCCACTCCGAAGGGCAGCTATGACCGGGATGTTGTGATCCTTTCGACGCTTCGCATGGACAAAGTCCATGTGCTTGACGGTGGCAAACAAATCGTCAGCCATCCGGGCGGCACACTTTTCCAACTTGAAAAAGTATTGAAACCATTGGGCCGTCAGCCGCACTCTGTGATTGGGTCGTCGTGCATCGGTGCGTCGATTTTGGGCGGCGTCTGCAATAATTCTGGCGGGTCTCTTGTTCAACGCGGCCCGGCGTTCACCGAATTATCGCTTTTTGCCCGGATCACAGCCGACGGCCGGTTGGAACTGGTCAATCACCTGGGGATCAATCTTGGCAACAATCCAGAGGAGATACTGGGAAGATTGGACCGGGGTGAGATCGATGAAGCTGCGGTCCGCTCTGATGCGGGGCGGGCATCCGACGACGGCTATGGTGCCAAGGTTCGCGATGTGGATGCAGCCAGCCCGGCGCGGTACAATGCCGATCCGGCTGGTCTATATGAAGCTTCGGGCTGTGCGGGGAAACTCGCCGTTTTTGCGGTTCGGTTGGATACATTCCCAATCGAGACGGGCGAGCAGGTTTTCTATATCGGTACGAACGACCCGTCTGAACTGACGACACTACGGCGGCGCCTTTTGACCGAGCTAAAGGAACTGCCGGTCAGCGGCGAATATCTGCACCGAGATTGCTTCGACATCGCGCGCGTCTATGGCAAGGACACGCTTTTGATGATCCATTGGTTCGGAACCGAGCGGTTGCCGATGTTCTTCGCTTTGAAGGGCGCTTTGGATGCCAGGCTGAACAAAATTCCGTTCTTGCCGAAGAACCTTGTGGACCGCGTGATGCAGGGACTGTCGCGCCTTGTGCCGGAAGCCTTGCCGAAGCGAATGCTGAACTTTCGCAGGGCCTTTGAACACCACCTTATCCTAAAGGTCACGGGTCCGACTGCCCCACAGACCGAGGCCATTCTGACCGATTGCATCGGATCCAAGGGGTTCTTCCGGTGCGATCCCACAGAGACCAAGAAGGCGATGTTGCATCGCTTTGCCGCGGCAGGCGCAGCCATCCGCATGCACGCCGTGAACCCCGGCACGACCGAGGATGTGCTGGCGCTGGACATTGCGCTTCGCCGGAACGACAGGGACTGGGTCGAAGCTTTGCCAGAAGATGTCGAGAAGGATCTGGTCGCAAAACTCTACTACGGGCACTTCTTCTGCCACGTCTTTCATCAGGACTATATCGTGAGAAAAGGCGCTGACCCGAAGGCTTTGAAGGCGAAGATGCTCGCCCTTTTGGATCAGCGCGGCGCCGAGTATCCAGCCGAACACAATGTTGGGCATCTCTATGCGGCCAAGCCGGCATTGGTTGACCATTACCAGTCGCTTGATCCCACGAACTCATTCAATCCGGGGATTGGAAAGACTTCACGTGCCAAGCACTATGGTGCGCCTTGTGGCTGCGGTCATGCTCAAGACGCGGCTGAATGACGCCGACCCTGTCTAATGCGAGATATGCGTGGGCGCCGGCAAGCCATCTGCCTCAAGCTCTTTGCGGTCCCAATAGGCGATCATGATCCCTGGTGGTTCACGGTCATCCGTCATCTTCTCGATGATATCTGGCGATCGGGTGATCCGCGAATGATGCTGGCGCGCCCAATCGAAATGGAGCGCCCTTAGCCGTGCAATCTGGTCTGAAAAGGCAGGATCGGCCCCCAGGTCGTTCAACTCCTCAGGGTCCGTCTCAAGGTCGAACAGCATGGGTCGCATCGTCTCCACATGGATGTATTTCCACCGGCCATCGAAAACCATCACCAGCCGCGCATCGTTCTGGTCTACGCCCGCGTCTCGGCGGGCATCCCGCGTGGCATAGTCGTATTCCGAGATGCAGTGGTCGCGCCAATCGGTGGCTTCTCCGTGCAAGATTGGCTGTAGTGAGCGCCCTTCCAGAACATGGGGCTTCGGGGCTCCGCCCATCGCTTCCAGGAACGTAGGGACCAGATCAATTCCTTCGATCAGGTTGTCGTTGACGGCGCCGCGGGTTCCGTCGGCTTCGGTGCGCGGGTCGTAGATGATCAGCGGAATTCGTGCCGAACAATCGTAAAACAGGTCCTTTTCACCCAACCAGTGGTCGCCCATGTTGTCGCCGTGGTCCGAGCAGAAGACGACCATTGTGTCCTGCATGCGCCCGCTGTCCTCGAGATAAGCGAAGAGCCGCCCCAATTGGTCATCGAGTTCCTTGATCAACCCCATATAGACCGGGGCCACCGTGTTACGGACCTTTTCACGAGAGAAGCTTTTGCAGATCCGCGTGTTGGCCCAGGTCTGCATCAACGGGTGGCTATGTTCACCCGATCGTCGGTTCACTGGCGGCAGATCGGCCGCCGAATACATGTTGTTATAAGGCGCGGGCGCCAGATAGGGCCAATGAGGCTTGATGTAGCTCAAGTGGCACAGCCACGGTTTGTCACCCTGCGCTTCCATGAATTCGATCCCGCGCGTGGTCAGCCAGGCGGTTTCGGAATGTTCTTTTGGCACGCGTGCGGGCAGGGGGGCCGTTTCTAACAGCCAGCCCGATCTGAATTCGCCGTCCGGGCCAATTGCGGTATTTGCCCATTCTTCCCAGGGATAATCGCCGTCCATTCCGTGGCTTCGCAAATAGGCCTCATAATCCTCGGCGTGGCGGTTCTTGTCGAAGGGCGAATTCGTGCCATCGTCGCGCACGAAGACGTCGAAGCCGCATTCGCTTAGCCGTTTCCCGACCTGGCTGTCGGGCGCGATGCCAAGCCGCGCCATCCCCTCAAGGTCAGGCCGCGCATGGGTTTTGCCGACCAGGGTGCAGTTTGCCCCGATGTCGCGCAGATGATCGCCCAAGGTCGGCTCGCCCACACGTAGCGGAAAGCCATTCCAACTGGCGCCATGGCTTCGCACATAACGGCCTGTATAGAAACTCATCCGGCTTGGGCCGCAAATGGGTGACTGGACATAGGCCCGGTTGAAGCGGATGCCTTTCTGCGCAAGACGGTCGATATTCGGTGTTTGGATATGGCCGGCGCCATAACAGCTCACGTAATCCCACCGAAGCTGATCGGCCATGATCCAAAGGACGTTTTTGACAGTGGTCACCCGATCAATCCCCTGCCTTCAGGTGTGGCGTTGATCGAATATCGGTGCCGTCCGCCTGTCGTTTCCGCGTATAGGCGGCAAGGTTTCCCATCAGATTTTCGTTCTGCCAGTCAAGAAGGGCTGTGCGATAGCTAGGGCGCTGGGCAACCCGTTCGAACCACCGGGCAAGATGCGGCGTCCGGTCGAAGGGCCAGTCCATCAGGCTGAAGCGGTGAACATTGGGCATCCAGGCCACGTCGAGCACTGTGAACTCTGCCCCGTCGAAGAAGGCGCGCCCGTCCGACAGGGCCTGGTCCAGGTGACGAAACCCGTCATCGGTCCGCGCGATAGCCGCATTTATCCGATCAGGGTCGAACCCTGCCGCAAAGTCCAGCCGGAACTGCCGCAGCGCGTCGTTCTTGTGGCTGGCCTGAAACGCCGCAATCGCCTCGGGAGGTTTGGGTTTGCCCATGCGGAACAGGAATTCGAAGGTCAGAAGCTTGAGATCTGCCTGCGCGGCATCGGCACGATCCAGAAGGTCGGTCGACGACGGGACGGGCAGGGCAGTGCCCCCCATCCGCGCTATGATGTCGACGGATTCGATGAACAGGTGTCCGTCGTCGACCAGGGCCGGAACCAGACCATTGGGATGGATTGCCTGATATTCGGGCGTTGCGTGTTCATCCGCTTCAAGGTTCACAAGGTGGCTTTCGAACTCTTGCCCGGTCTCTGCCAAAACGATCCGAACGCGCTGTGAGCAGCTCGACATGGGTGCATGCCAAAGATGCAGCCCTTTCAGGGTCTTGAGGGTTGCATCCCCCGGTTCGATCTCTGGCATTGTTCCTCCCTAAAACCCGACCCGGTCACCGCCCTTCAGATCCAAAATTTCGCGGGCTTCGTCCGGTGATGCAACCTCGCATCCCAGATCTTCGACGATGCGGCGGATTTTCTGAACCTGCTGGGCATTCGATTGCGCCAGTTCACCGCGATTGATGAACAGGCTGTCCTCCATCCCCACCCGCACATGCCCGCCCATCTGGCTGGCAGTTGTGGCGAAGGGCATCTGCGCGCCCCCCGCGCCCAAAACCGACCAACGATAGTTGTCCCCAAACAGGCGGTCGGCAGTCCGCTTCATGAACAGAAGATTGTCGATATCCGACCCGATGCCACCCAGGATGCCGAACACGAATTGCAGGAAGATCGGCGCCTTGAACAGCCCCTGATCCATACAGAACTTCAGATTATAGAGGTGCCCGACATCATAGCATTCATGCTCGAACTTGATGTTATGCGGGGCGAGCGTTTCGGCGGCTTCGCGGATATCGCGGAAGGTATTGCGAAAGATGTTCGCCTCGGACCCTTCGATATACTCTTTTTCCCAGTCGTATTTGTAGCTGTCGTAGCGCGCAGCGAGCGAGTGAAAGGCAAAGTTCAGGGACCCCATGTTCAGCGAACACATCTCGGGGCTGAATGTCGTGGCCGCCTGAATACGCTCCTTGATCAGCATGGTCGGCGCGCCGCCTGTGGTCAGGTTCACTACGGCATTTGTCGATTGCTTCACGCGGGACAAGATGGGTGCATAGTGATCGGGGTCGACCGACGGGCGCCCGTCATCAGGGTCCCGCGTGTGTAAATGCAGGATCGATGCACCGGCCTCGGCCGCCTCGATCGCCTGGCGGGCGATGTCGTCATGGGTGACCGGCAATGTGTCGGACATGGTCGGTGTATGGATCGAGCCCGTGACCGCGCAGGTGATAATCGTCTTTTGCGTCTTGGCCATAGGTCAGTCCTTGTTTTTTACGCGGTAGCTGAGCGGGAACAGCTCAAGATCGAAACGGTCGCGGATCAAACCCCAAACGCCTTTCGGCGCTTTCAGCATGACGACGATGGCGACAAGGCCCAGCACCATCAGATAGATCGTACCGAAATCGGCCAGAACCTCACGCAGTGCAAAGAACAGAAGCGTTCCGATAATCGGGCCTTCCAGCGTGCCGATCCCGCCAATCACGACAATGAAGATCACAAATGCCGTCCAGTCGTTTACGGAAAAGGCGGCATCGGGCGAAATCCGCAGCTTTTGCAGGAAGATCAGCCCACCAATGATTGCGGTAAAGGCCGAGGTGACGACATAGACCTCAAGTTTCGTACGCCAGATATCGATGCCCAGCCCGCTTGCCGCCGTCTCGCTGTCACGGATGGCGGTCAGGGCCAGACCACGACGCGATCTGAGGAACCAGTACACCGCCAGGAGGATCACCGCCGCCGCACCAAGCGCGAGCCAATAGCTCAGGGACTCCCGCGCCGCTTTTTTGTCGCCAAGTTCCTTGACGACGGCCACCGGCAGGGATGACCCCGACCCACCGCCAAGCGCTTGTATCTGCGCAAAGCTCAATCGGAACACCTCGGCCATTACCCAAGTGCCGATGGCGAAATAAGCGCCCTTCAGACGAAAGATCAGCGTCGCGATGGGGATCGACAGGATCGCGGCGAAAACCGCGCCCAGCAGAATGGCGGTAATCGGGTGCATTCCACCAAAGACCGTCAAGGCGAACAGCATATACCCGCCAAATCCGACATAGGCCTGCTGGCCCACACTAACCAATCCCGCATAGCCTGCCATCAGGTTCCACAGGCAGGCGAGCGAGAGATACAGATAGATCTCACCCATCAACCGAAGTTCGGCCCGGCCTGCCCACCAGGGGGCGGCCGCCAGAACGACGAGGGCGAGCACCCCAATGATCATCGCCACGCGGGATGCGGGGGTCGAGCGGGTGACGGTCGGGGCGCTCAATGCTCGACCCTCGGGAAAAGCCCGTTCGGACGAATGGCCAGGACGATCAGGAAGGCGATATGGCCGGCAAGCACCTGAAAGCCTGGATCGATCTTGGCGCCAAGGGTCTGCGCGACGCCCAGGATCACCCCGCCCGCAAGTGTGCCCCAAAGGTTGCCAAGGCCACCTATGATGACGGCTTCGAACCCGAAGATCAGGCGGCCGCCGCCGATGGCCGGATCAAAGCTTGTGCGCATGCCGAGAAGGATCCCGGCAATGGCAACGACGGCCAAAGCCAGCGCCATGGCCAGCCCGAAGACATGCGCCTTGTTCAGGCCCATCAACTGGGCGATGTCCTGATTGTCGCTGACAGCCCGAAAGCCGCGGCCAAGCGCTGTTTTATAGAAGACGAATTGCAGCCCCGCGATCACGGCAACCGCGATGCCGAAGGTCAGAAGCGGCAAAACACCGATCCCGATACCGCCCAGGTTCAGGCTGGCAGTTTCAATCGCCCCGCCAGACAGTTTCTGCGGGTCCGCCGTGTAGGTCTCCAAAAGCACGTTCTGAATGATCACCGACAGCCCGAAGGTCACCAGCAAGGGCGGCAGGATATCAGGCCCTAAAGTCTGGTTCAGGACGCCGCGTTGCAGGGCATAGCCGACGCCCGCCATGATTGGCATCACGACCAGTAGTGCCAGAAATGGATGCAGCCCCAGCATGATCGTCGTCGTCAAACCCAGATAGGCCGCCAACACGATCAGATCGCCATGGGCAATGTTCACAAGCCGCATCACCCCGAAGATCAGCGACAGACCCGCCGCGAACAGCGCATAAAGCCCGCCGAGCAGAACACCCTGGATGATCGCCCCGCCCCATTCGATCATGACGCCATCCCGAAATAGGCGGCCGTAATCTGGTCATGGGAAACATCGCCCGTCGCCCCTTCCAGCGACACGCGACCTTCCTGCAGGCAATAAACGCGCGACGAGACCTTCAGGGCCTGCGCGATATCCTGTTCGACGATCATGGCGGTCATCCCTTCGCCGACGATACCTGGAAGCGCCTCATAGATCTGCCGGATGATGACGGGGGCAAGACCCAAGCTGACCTCGTCGAACAGGATCAGATCGGGGTTCGCCATCAGCGCGCGGCCAATGGCCACCATCTGTTGCTGCCCCCCGGACAGAGACGTCGAAGCCTGTGTGCGGCGTTCCTGAAGAATCGGAAAAAGGTCATAAACCTTCTGCAATGACCACGGGCCCGCACGGCCCACTTGGCCGCCGATCAGCAGGTTCTCTTCGACCGAAAGCGACGGGAAAAGCTGCCGGCCCTCGGGCACAAGCGCGATGCCCAGACCGGCCACCTGATCGGCGCGCAGCCCTCCGATTGCCTGCCCGCGATATGTCACGGCATCGGGCCGGTTCTTCAAAAGGCCCGAGATCGACCGCATCAGCGTGGTCTTCCCGGCCCCATTGGCGCCGATGATGGCGATGACCTCGCCTTCCGTGACCTCCATGTTCAGGCCGTAAAGCGCCTGGAAATCACCATAGAAGGAATCAAGCCCCGCAAGTTTCAGCACAGGATCAGGCATCGGGATCGACCCCAAGATAAATCTCCTTGACCTCGGGGCTGTCCATGATGGCTTTTGGTTCGCCCTCGGCGATCTTCTTGCCGAAATCGATGACGATCAGGCGTTGGACGACGGCCAGAAGTGCGTGGACCACATGCTCGATCCAGATGATCGTGGTGCCGCGCGCGTGGATATTCTGGATTGTGCTGATCAGCGATTGGCACTCCGCTTCAGTCAGCCCGCCCGCAATTTCGTCAAGCAGCAAGAGTTTGGGCTTCGCCGCCAACGCCCGCGTCAGTTCCATCCGTTTGCGTTCCAGGAGCGTCAATGTGCCCGCCCGGACGTTCGCCTTGGGCAACAGCCCGGTCTCGTCCAGAACGGACAAAGCATGCGCCTCAGCCTCATGCCCTGAGAGTCCGGCGCCCTGGGTGGCCCCGACCAATGCGTTTTCAAAGACCGTCATACCGCCGAAGGGCTGCGGGATCTGAAACGACCGCGCAATGCCTGCCTTGCACCGCGCCGCCGCCGAGTAAGATGTCACGTCCGCGCCCGCAAAGCCGATCTTCCCGCCATCGGAACGCAAGGCGCCGGTGATCAGGTTGAACAGCGATGTCTTCCCGGCCCCGTTCGGCCCAATGATGCCCACCGCCTCGCCCTCGGCCACGTCGAAAGACGTGGCGTCGGCAACGACGACGGCCCCAAAGGACTTTTGCAGTTCCGAGACGGACAGAAGCGCGGACATGTGTGTCAGCCGAGCAGTTGCAACTCACCACCCACCGGGATGGCCGGTGCGTGCTTGTTGTTGGTGATGACCAGTTCGGCGCCGTTCCCGTTGTCTTGCCACTGGCCGGAAACCAGCGGCGTCTTTGACACGTTCGGCACCGGCCCGTTCGACCAGTTCACATCGCCCACGATGGTCGAGATGTTGGTGCTCTTAATCGCGGCCGAGATCGCATCGGCATCGTCCAGATCTTCGGCACGACCGATGACATCGGCCACAACCTCGAACAACGCGTGCTTGAAGCCGATGGGCTGGGTCCAGGGGCGTCCCGTGGCGCTGGAATAACCACCGGCAAGCTCACCCGCCGAGGTTCCGGTCAAAGACGAATTGAACGGATGGTTCGGCGACCACCAGATCTCGGTCGTCAGGCCAATTCCCCGCGGACCCAGTGCCTCGATCGCCGACGGGAACAACAGCGCCTTGCCGATCGTCGCCACCTTCGGATTGAAGCCTTGTTGCGCCGCCTGGCTCCAGAACGTGCCGAAGTCCGGCGGGATCATCACGCCTGTTACGATCTCGCAGCCTGCATCCTTGAAGGCCGAGATAAAGTTCGAGAAGTCGTCATTCAATGGCTGGAAGCGGCCCGGATCGGTCAGTTCGAACCCTTGCGCGGCCAGCGGCGTTGGCAACCCAAGTTCGGGGTGGCCCCAGGCATTGCCGTCGGCATCGTTGGGGAACAGGCCACCCACCTTCTTGGCCACGCCAGCATCGTCCCAAAGGCCGGTGAAGTTGGCGATCACGTCTTCGAGGCCCCAGAAGAAGTGATAAGTATAGGCGAAGCCTTCTGCCGGGTTGCCGCCGCGCCCGAAGAAATAGGGCTGCCAAGGCGCATCGGTGGTGACACAAGGGATTTCGTTGATCTCGGCCTGGTCGGCCACTGGGTTGGTCGTATCTGGCGTCGCTGCCGCTGTCATAATGTCGACCTCATCTGACAGGATCAGTTCCGCCGCCACTTCCGCTGCACGGTTCGGGTTCGACTGGCTGTCCTTCTTGATGATCTCGATGCCATAGGTCTTGCCGTTGTTCTCGATCCCGCCCGCGAAATGGGCGCGCAACCCTTCGAGGATATAATCATCCGCCTCGGCAAATCCGGCCAACGGCCCGGTCGAGGGTGTCACAAAGCCCACTTTGATCGTTGGGTTCTGCGCATAGGCGCGCCCCGATTTCAGGATGGCGGGGGCGGCCACCGAAGCGGCCAGTCCGCCGAGCACAACGCGGCGTGTTGTCTTGGTCATGTCTTTTCCTCCCTAACGCCGGACCCCTCCGGCAAAATCGCTTCCAGTTTTTTCAGGTGGCTGGCGATCCGTTCTTTCGTAGCGGAAAGATCGCCTTCGCTCCAAACCCGAAATCCCGCGCCTGCGGACATACCTGTCCGCCCCTCATCCAAAAGGCTGTCCAGAAGGGGCGAGGGATCGGGTGATGATTCCAGGTCGAAGAAGACCTGCGCGTGGATGTCGCGGGTCAATTCGATACCGACAAGATCAGCATTCTCCAACGGCCCCAAAACGGCCATGCGGCGCCCGAAACTGGCCTTGACCACGTCATCCACGGCCTCGGCCGTGCAAATTCCGTTCTGGACGAGACTGATCGCCTCACGCCAAAGCGCGTGTTGCAGGCGATTTCCGATAAAACCGGGTACGTCCTTTTCCACCATCACGGGGGTCTTGCCCACGTCGGCCAGTAGATCGCGCATCTGATCGGCAAGGGCTGGGTCCGTCCATTCTGTCTTCACCACTTCCACCAGCGGGATCATATGCGGCGGGTTCCACCAATGGGTGCCAAGTGCGCGGTGGCGAGATGTCAGCCCTTCCATGATCCTGGTGATCTGGATGACGGATGTGTTGGACGCCAGGATCGCATGATCCGGCGCGCGGGTCTCGACTTCGGCAAAGATGGCTTGCTTCAAGTCCAGCTTCTCGGGCGCAGCTTCGAACACCACATCCGCGTCGTCGACCGCATCCGCAATCGCGGCGACGGGCGTGACCCGGGACGTTGCCGCCTGCGCATCCGGGGCCGAAACGCCCATATGCGACAGACTTTCCGCGACCCGGGCGGCCAGATTGTCGCGCATCGGTTTCGCGGGTTCCGATACCCTCACGTCATGTCCGGCCCGCGCGAAGGTCAGCGCGATCCCATGGCCCATCAGGCCACCGCCTATGACCGCGATCCGGCTCATCCAGCGGTATATCCACCGTCTGCGTACAGGATGTGCCCTGTATAGAAATCGGACGCTTTCGAAGACAGAAACAGTAGCGGTCCAGCCAGGTCTTCGGGCTCGCCCAGGCGGCCCTTTGGCACCCGCGCAAGGAAACCGCTGCGCACCGCTTTTGCGTTGTCGTCGTCACCGAACATCCAGGCGGTCAGCGGTGACCGGAAGACAGTTGGCGCGATGGCGTTCACGGTGATCCCGGTTGGCCCGAGTTCGCAGCCAAGCGCCTTTGTGATCCCGTCAACTGCCGCTTTAGACGCACAATAAGCAGTGTACCCCGCCGGGTGGCCCAAAAGCCCACGCGCAGAAGACATCAAAACGATCTTACCGCCGTCACCTTGGGCCTGCATCTGGGTCGTGGCCGCCCGCGCCATCAGCCAGGATTGCGTGACATTCGCGTCCATGACACCTTCAAATGTGTCGGGCTCCATATCGCCAATCTTGGCAACCTTGTTCATGCCCGAGGCGACGACAAGGATATCGAGCCGCCCAAATGCCTTGACGGTCTTGGCGACGAGATCGGCGCAGGCCGCTTCACTGTCTGGTCGCGCGTTGATCTGAAGCGTTTCGCCTTTACAGGTGTCCGCGACCTCGGCCATCGCCTCGGCGTTTCCAGCGGCAAGCGCGACCTTGCAGCCCGCACCCGACAAGCAGCGCGCGGCCACTGCGCCAAAGGCCCCGGACGCCCCGGTGATCAAAGCAACCTTGCCCGCGATATCGAAGAAACTAAGGGGGTTGTCCAAACTCATTTGGGGCGGCCTCCTTCAGGATAGGGGATCACAACCAGCATCTTGCAGACATGGTTTGATGTGTTCTCGATCCGTCGTTCCTGGCCGGGCGGAACCGTACAACTGTCCATCGGACCAAGAACGTCGGTCTTGCCATCCCATTCGATCGTCATTTCTCCTTCAAGCACGACATAGACCTTTTCAAAGGGCGTGCTGTCCGGCCCGGCCCCGCCGCCGGGCAAAAACTGCGAAAACCCGATCCACTGGTTTTCCGGCCCACCGTCCTCGAACCCTTGCAACCGCAACCCGGTCACGCCCCAATGGTTCGGGGCGTCATAGGTCTTGGCCTCGGCGAAACGCTTGATCAGCATCAGAACGCCTCGCCGGGTTCGATGCGGTATTGCTGTCCTTTGTCGATCATCGCGACCAGGCGGATGATGCATCCGTCGCCCCGGTCCCAGTTCCAGGGGAAGAAAGCGAAGGTGCAGCGCTTGCCGGTCACCGCGTCAAGATCGCCGCCCACGTTTTCGATGCCCAGGATGCCATTCGAGAAAAGCTTGTTGTGGACCGGTTCCCATTCGGGGAAGTCGACGTCCCACGGCGTGCCGCCCGACCATTCAAGATATTCCTTCTCAAGATGCGGAAGGATCGGACCGTTCCGCTGCGGGCCAATGGCGGTTGCCAGCGGGTGATCGTTCGCCTGGGTGTCGTGGCCCACGACCTTGACGCCCTTTTCAACCATCCAGTCGGCCGCCGAGGGCACAAGTCCCGGGCAATAGGCAAAGTAATCGCCATCTTCATAAACCTTGTGCCAGCCTGTGTTGATGATCAGGACGTCGTTCTTCCTGATCGCGTGGCCGCAGGCCTTTTCAAGGTCATCCGCCGTGATCTGTTCCCACTTCTTCTTGGGGATCGAGACGACAAGGCCCGACCCGAAGAAATGCGGCAGCGGTACTTCGTCGATAAACGGCGTTCCCTGAACCACATGGGCCGGCGCGTCGATATGGGTGGTCACGTGCATGGTCGTCGTGATCGTCTGAGACAGCACGCCGGATTTGGCCATATAGTGCTTCCGCTCGATCGCGACATCCTTGAAGTACGGCCAGTTCGGGCATTGGAAGCCATAACGGTGGGAAAGGTTGTAGAACTCAATCCCCATGTCGTTGTTGGTGTTTTCCTGGAATTCGATCCCGCGCACGGTAATGGCCATCATATCCTCCCAAAGTCCGACGAGCCGCTGTTTCGCAATATGGTGCAACTGTATCGCAATTCGGTCAATCCTTGATTTGTACCGCATTGCGGAATAGCTTTGCGAAAGATATCTGCGGATCCAATGGGTGCGACGGCAAGGCTATGACCGGACTTCTGAAAGAAAAAAGCAATGGTATTCAAGTCATTAGCCGAGCCGCAGAGATCCTGCGGACATTGGCCGAAACGCCGGGCGGGTTAAGTCTTGGTCAAATCGCGCGTCGTGTGGATCTGCCCCGCTCTACGGTACAGCGGATTGTCGGCGCCCTGTCATCGGAAGGGTTCGTCTCGACCGAAAACGGCAGTGGGGGAATCAGGCTGGGTTCGGAAATTCAAAGCCTCGCGCAAGCCACTGCGCGCGACACGAAGGACAGCCTTAGACCCCTGATGCAACGCATTGCCGATGATACCGGAGAGACCGTCGACCTTGCGATCCTAGATGGGCGCAAGATGCTGTTCATCGATCAGATCGTCGGAAGCCAGCGGTTGCGCACGGTGTCCAGCATCGGCGAGCGGTTTCCGCTGACCACGACGGCCAATGGCAAGGCGGCGCTCGCGTGTTTTGATGAAGCGGAAGCGGCGCGGCTTGTTCTGGCCGAGTTGGAAACCATGTCCGACGGGCGTCCGGAACTCCCTGCGATCCTGGCAGAGATCGCGGCGATCCGGAACGGCGCATTGGCTACCGATGCGGACGAACACACCGATGGGATATCCGCGCTGGGCTTCGCGGTGCGGGATCGGGGTGGAGATGTTTATGCGATCTCGGTTCCGGTCCCGAGCAGCCGGTTTGAACGGTTGCAGACGGATCTGGCAAAAACCTTGCAGACCTATCGCACGAAAACCGAGGCGCAGTTCGCACCGGCGGCGCGCGCCGAACTGTAAGCGTTTGCGCGTCTAGACGGCCACCATGCCGCGAAGGGTGCTTTCATCCAACTGGTCTTTGCGTCCACTGGCCCGCAGCGCTCCGCGTTCAATCACATAGAACGCGTCTCCCAGATCATAGGCGAAGTTGAAGTACTGCTCGACCAGCACAATTGCCATACCCGCCTGGGCCTTGAGGTATTTGATGACTTCACCGATTTGCTGAATGATGTTGGGTTGAATACCTTCGGTCGGTTCGTCCAACAACAAAAGCTTGGGCTTGGTGATCAAAGCGCGGGCGATGGCGAGTTGTTGTTGTTGACCGCCTGACAGATCGCCGCCGCGCCGCTGAAGAAAGTCCTTCAGGATCGGAAAGAGATCGAAAATCTCTTCGGGGATCGCGCGCTCGGATCTCGGCAAACAGGCAAATCCCGTTTCAAGGTTTTCCTTGACCGTAAGCAACGGGAAGATGTCGCGACCTTGCGGGACATAGGCAACACCCCGTTTCGCAAGAACATCTGCGGACGGGCGGGCAACGGTTTCGCCACCGAGGGACAAAGACCCATTGGAAATCGGATGCGTCCCTGAGATTGCCTTCAGAAGGCTTGTTTTCCCGACACCGTTGGTCCCGAGGACGCAGGTCACTTCGCCTCGGATGGCATCAATGTCGATGCCGTTCAGGATCTGGCTGCTGCCATAGTGAAGCGTCAGCCCCTGGGCGCTAAGGATCTTATCGGCCAAGATATACCTCGATCACATCTTCATTCTTGGTCACGTGGTCGATCGAACCTTCTGCCAGGACCGACCCTTCATGGAGCACCGTGACCTTGCAATCGAGCCGCCGCACGAACTCCATATCGTGTTCCACCACAACCACCGCCCGGGTCTTCGCAGCCTCGCGCAGGATATCGGTCGTGTGTTCCCGTTCAGCGGCGGTCATACCGGCGGCGGGTTCGTCCACCAGCAAAAGCTTCGGGTCTTGGGCCAACAGCATCCCGATCTCAAGCCACTGCTTTTGTCCGTGGCTTAGCGTTCCAGCCTTGCGATGCAGCGCGCCAGAAAGGCCGATATCTGACGCAAGGCTTTCGACCTTGTCGTGATCGTCCTCCTCGGCCTTGAAGGCCAGGACCGCAAAGGGCCCCCTTGGTTTTTTCAGCGCGAGCAGCAGGTTGTCGAAGACGCTTTGGTCTTCGAACACGGTCGGGCGTTGGAATTTCCGTCCGACACCCAATTGCGCAACCTTGCTTTCGGACATCGACAGAAGTGATGCTGACCGTTCGCCGAACGTGACGCGTCCTTCATCCGGGCGTGTTTTGCCAGTGATAATGTCCATGAACGTGGTCTTCCCGGCCCCGTTCGGGCCGATGACCGCACGCATCTCCTGCGCGCCGATCTGGAAGGACAGGTTGTTGATGGCCTTAAAGCCGTCAAATGAAACCGAGACGCCGGACACTTCCAGAAGGGTGCTCATGTATCCGCCTCCCGTTCCCGCAGGGCGCCGGGCTCGGGCCCAAGATCGGCGCCGTGCCGATCCGGTGACCGCCGTTCCGCAATCAAATCGAACAGCCCGCCAATGCCCTTCGGCGCGAAAAGAGTGACGGCGACGAATGACAGGCCCAGAAGGACGACCCACCAATCCACCCACTGGATGGTGAAGAGCCCAAGGTTCAGATCCGGCGCCTGTCCACCGGTGAAATAGGTGGACAGAAGGGAAACAAAGGCTGCCCCGATGACGGCGCCGTAAAGCCGTCCGCGCCCGCCGATCGCGACCCAGACCGCCAAATAGATGGAGGCGATGGGGGCCAGTTCCGCAGGATTGATGATCCCGGCCTGGGGGTAATACAGCGCCCCGGCAATCCCTGCGATCACCGCCGAGAGGGTGAAGATAAACAGTTTGAACCCCTCGACCGGGTAGCCAAGGAAGCGGACCCGAACCTCATCATCGCGGATCGCGCGGATGACCGATCCGAACTTGCCCGCCACAACCCAGGTGCAAAGAAGGTACCCCAGCCCAAGCGCCAGGGCCGACCCCCAGAAGAACCAGAGCGAGATGGACGCCTGGGGCACGGCATCAAGGCCGGGCAGGTTCTGCAAACCGGACAGGCCGTTGTTGCCGCGCAACCCGCTGTCGTTCTGGAAAAGGTACAGCGACAGGGCCAGCGTCATCGCCTGGGTCAGGATCGACAGGTAGACGCCGGTGACGCGGCTGCGGAAGGCAAGCCAGCCGAAGACCAGCGCCAGAAGGCCAGGTACCAGAACCACCGCCGCCAGTTGCAATGGCAGCGAATGGGCGAAAGCCCAGATGGGCGGAAACTCTGACGCGCCCACCACGCCGAAGATCTGTGTGGCAATGCCGTCCCGAATTTCATCGGGCGTGGGGGGCAGGGGCGCTGCGGCCAGGCTGCCGATCACGATCCCTTCGGTGCGCGCATACATCAGCCACATGCCAATGGCGTAGCCGCCGATCCCGAAGAAGGCCATGTGACCCAGCGACAGGATCCCGCAATACCCCCAGACCAGATCCATCGCCAAAGCGACGAGGCATAGGCACAGGGTCTTGCCGAGCGTCTTGATGAAGCTTGTCGACAGAACGCCGATCCCGAAGCCTTCGGACAGGATCGTGACGCCGACGGTGAAGATCGCCAGGCAGGCCAGAAAGACCAGGACCGACGGATGCCGCGCCACGAAGGGCCGCCGCACAGGACCGGCGAGAGAGATGTCCGCCATCGCTCAGGCCTCCGCCGCGCGGCCCTTCAGGGCAATGATGCCCTTTGGCCGGAATTGTATGAAGAGAATGATGAAGAGGATCATGTAAGTCTGGGCGGCCAGCGTGTTCGATGGGTTCAGCCATTCGATCACCTTCTGAAGCGACCCCACCATCGTGGCGCCCAGAAGCGTGCCCCAGATGTTGCCGACGCCCCCCACGACCACGGTCATGAAGGACTGGACGATGTAATCGGCCCCCATTTCGGACGTCACCTTCGCGTAAAGCCCGATGGCCACGCCTGCGATCCCGGCAATCCCGGATCCAAACCCGAACGTCAGCATGTTGATGCGATCGGGATTGATCCCCATGGATGCGGCCATGCGCGGGTTCTGCGTGACCGCCCGCACTTCAAGGCCAAGCCGCGTCCGGTTCATGACGCACAGGAACAAGGCCAGGAAGAGAAGCGCGAGGACGAAGATCGCGATCCGGATATAGCTGATCGAGACGATGTCGTTGAAGACCAGCGATCCGTCCAGCCAGTCGGGCGAAGTCAGGGGACGCGCCTGGGTGCCGAAGATGTTTTTCGCGATCTGCTGAAGGGCGATCGAGATCCCGAATGTGGCCAGCAATGTCTCCAAAGGCCGGTGATACAGGAACCGGATCACAAGCCGTTCCATCGCGACCCCGGCCAAGAATGTCACCGCGAAGGCCAAGGGCAAGGCAATGATGATCGACAGCGTGTAATCCGGCACAAAAAGCTGAACCACATAGCCGGTATAGGCGCCCATCATGATGAATTCGCCATGGGCCATGTTGATGACCCCCATGACGCCGAAGGTGATGGCGAGCCCGATGGCCGCAAGGAAATAGATCGAGGCGAGCGACAAGGCATCTAGCGCCAGATCGGCGAATTGGTTGACCGCAACCGTGGTTTCGATGCTTTGAAGCGCGGCCGCCGCTGCCACCGCAACGGGGCCGGGCGCACCGACATAGCGTTCGAAAAAGACGAAGCCGTCCAGAGCCTTTTCAACCTCGGCCTCGGTTGCGACCGGATCGACGATCCCTTGGTCGGCCAAGGCGGCATAGGCAAGGTCGCGGGCCGCCTCGCTGTCCAGAGTGGCCACCTGGACCCCGCCCACTGTCCCGCCATTGATGTTTGCAATCAACGCGTTGCGTTTATCATCCCGGCTGATCCGGGGTTTGGCGAGTTCGGACTTGACCAATACGTCATATGCCGCGTCGCGGGGAAGATCCTCTGATCCGACCGCCAGGACGCGCGCAATATCGTCGCCTTCTGGGGCGGCGGTCGCGGCCTCGACCCGTGTTGCAAGAAGCGGGTTCAGCACTGCCCGGACATCTACGCCCAGGTCACCTTCAAACCCCTTGATGGCCTCGATCCGCTCTTCATCGGTTTCCCCGAAGGACACCGTCAGAAGGCGCTCCAGCCGTTCCTTACGGGCCTTAATATCGGGGACCTCTTCGCCTTCGATTGATCCCCGCAGCGCAATCAAATGGGATGCATCGGCATCCCGTTCAATCGAGGTCAGGGCCCGCAACCGGTTGCGCGGGTTCGGGTCGTTAAGCTGAAACTGAACCAGCGCGGCGCCGATCATACCGCGTATGCCGGAATTGGGTTTGAGCTGTTTGAATGCCTTGTCCGGCACATCGCCAATCTCTGACCCATCCGCGACGTCAAAGATCTTGATGGTGTCCCTGTCCACTTCCTCTGCAAAGACAAAGAGACCGGAGTCCTTGCCCATCCACATCTCTTTGGCTTGCCAACGCTCCAGAACGGTTTGCGCCTCGGTCATGCCGCTGTTGGCCAGCGCCTCGATCGCAGGACCAATCGTCCGGCGCGACGATTTTGCGATGATCTCGCCATGTTCCTGAAGAAGCATCTGAATTGGGGCCTCGGCATCTTGCGCTCCGGCCCCGCTGGCGAACCCGATGGACGCCGCGATCACCAGACCCCTAAGAAAGGTCAATGTCCGTTTCATCTTGGCAAAAACACTCATGGGTCCCAGCATCAGAAGACGGGCCCGAAGGCCCGCCCTGTTTGTGCAAACCTCAGATCAGTAGTTCGACTTGATCTGGACGCAGGTCGACGTCTCGGTGTTGTACATACCGCAGCCAAGCTCAGCC
This sequence comes from Paracoccaceae bacterium, assembly GCA_965267475.1. GTDB lineage: Bacteria > Pseudomonadota > Alphaproteobacteria > Rhodobacterales > Rhodobacteraceae > JBCBKU01. Next base: position 3,493,658 of record OZ254079.1, on the reverse strand, counting down.
CAGTCCGACTTCAGAACCGCCGATTCAGGAAGGAAGTCCGTCCAGGCATCGCCCGGGACTTCCTCGGTCTGGCTGATGATGTCGAACTGACCGTCTTCCTGGATTTCGCCGATAAGAACCGGCTTGGCCAGATGGTGGTTCGGCAGCATCACGGCTGTGCCCCCGGTCAAGTTCGGGAATTCCTGGCCGTACATGGCGGTGCGCACGGCGTCGACATCCGTCGTGCCGGCTTCGGTGGCCGCGTTCACCCACATGTTGAAGCCGATGTAATGGGCTTCCATCGGGTCATTGGTGACACGATCTTCGCCCATACGTTCTTTCCAGGCTGCGACCCAGGCGTCGTTGGCTTCAGACTCTGCCGACTGGAAATAGTTCCAGGCCGCCAGATGACCGACAAGGTTCGATGTGTCGAGACCGGCAAGCTCTTCCTCGCCGACCGAGAAGGCCACAACCGGGATGTCATCTGCCGAGATGCCGGCCGCTGCCAGTTCCTTGTAGAAGCCGACATTCGCGTCGCCGTTGATGGTCGAAATCACACCGACCTTTTTGCCGTCAGCGCCAAGGGCAACGACGTCGGCGACGATCTTCGACCAGTCCGAGTGACCGAACGGGGTGTAGTTTACGAAGATGTCGTCTTCGGCGATGCCTTTGTCCTGAAGATAGGATTCAAGGATGTTGTTTGTGGTTCGCGGATAGACGTAATCCGTGCCCAGCAGCGCGAATTTCTCGACCTCAAGCTCTTCCAGGAAGTAATCCGTGGCCGGGATGGCCTGCTGGTTCGGCGCAGCGCCGGTGTAGAAGACGTTCTTGGACGATTCTTCACCTTCGTACTGGACCGGATAGAACAGAAGGCCGTTCAGCTCTTCGATGACGGGCAGAACCGACTTCCGGCTAACCGATGTCCAATTTCCGAAAATCACGTCGACTTCGTGGACGGTCAGAAGCTCGCGTGCCTTCTCGGCAAACAAGGGCCAGTCGGATGCAGGGTCGACGACCACTGCTTCCAATTCGCAGCCCAATACGCCACCGGCCGCGTTTTGCTGTTCGACCAGCATTTCCATCGTGTCTTTCAGCGTCGTTTCCGAAATCGCCATGGTTCCAGAAAGCGAATGCAGCACACCCACCTTGATCGGGCAGCTTACGTCCTGCGCCATTCCGGGCATGGCCGAAGCGAGAAGCGCGGCGGTTGCCGCAGTTGCAAGAAGTTTCGTTGACATCTCAGTTCCTTCGAGCGTGGCGCGCGGGAGCACTTGCCAAAGGCATTCACAACGCCCACATCCCCCCCACGCAATTTCATTGCGGAGTGCGGTGGTGTGTGGATTGAACAGCCTGGCACCATCGCACGCTTTGAACCGGCGCCAGAGCGTCGGCGGACTTATCAATGCGCCAATGGTCGGAATTGGTAAGGATCGGGGGCCCGAAACGGGGCGGCCCCGGTCAGTTTGCCCAAAATTGCGCCAGCGTCGGTGCCTTTGCCTAATAAATGTGCGCACCTATGGATCGTGACAGCTTGGAACCGGCCGGTCTCGGGCTGCAATGTCGAGACGAGTCTTGCTGTCTGGTGCGGCCGCGATGCCTGATGCCAGCCAACGCCTCGCTCATGGCGTGCGATTTAATGCACAATCGTGACGGGGCAGGCGGACTTTCTCAGTACCTCTTGAGACACAGAACCAAGCAGGAATGTCTTGAAGCCACCTTTGCCCGACGCGCCCATAACGATCAGATCCACGTCTTTGTCGATGGCCACATCCACGATCTTGAAGGCGGTGTCCCGAGACGGCTCAACAAGAATTTCAGGTGAAACGCCCCCAACCGAAAGCACCTGGTCCCTTGCCTTCGTTTGAATGTCCTGAATCTCTTCGTCGCGCATGGCGGGAAAGACACCTTTCCGACCCACAATGATCAAACGCACAAGCAGGATAACAAGGTCCGCGTTCATTCCCTTTGCCAGGTACGCAGCGTGCTCCAATGCCCGAAGCGATGCTTCGGACCCATCAATGGCGGCGAGAATCTTTTTCATGGCTTCCGCTCCCTCATTGTTCCGACGAACGTTATCGAAAGGGGAGAAGTCGCGACTTGATCGAGATCAACAGGCGCTTGCGCTCAGCACGGCGGGGTCCAAAGTGCGGACAGCCTATGCCTGGAAAGTGCCGAAACTGGGCACATTCTGCGGTACATTTTTATGCGGTGGGATTTGGTGGAGCCAAGGTCTACCAAACTAAAGTCCCATACAACCCTACACCGGTACAACCTGTACCACTTTTGCTGAGATTTCCTGCCGATCTTGGTGCATTGAGTTGCACGCTGTCTCATACTATCCTGCGCCAGTTGGTGGGTCAAACGGTGGGACAAGTCAATGCCAAAGCTCACAGTCAAAAGAGTCGACGCGATTAAAGATCCGGGAATGCATGGCGACGGCGCGGGCCTTTATCTCCGTGTCGGGCCAACAGGCGCTAAGTCTTGGATTCTTCGCACCACGGTTCACGGAAAGCGGCGCGAGCTGGGCCTCGGTGCGACGTCGCTTGTTTCGCTGTCAGAGGCACGCGAACTGGCGCATGAATACCGAAAGGTGGCGCGAACAGGCGGAGATCCAGATACTGTCCGAAAGCAGGAAAGTATCACATTTGAGGAAGCAGCGCGGCGAGTTCATGCACAGCTCCTTCCGACATGGCGGAATAGGAAGCACGCCGAAACTTGGTTGGCGACTGTTGAGAACTACGCAAATCCGAAATTCGGCAGACGCCCGCTCCATACCATAGGCACGGCCGACATCCTTTCGGTTTTGTCGCCGATCTGGACGGAACGGCATGAGACCGCGAAGCGCCTGAGGCAGCGTCTTTCAACAATTTTTGATTGGGCGAAGGGCGCAGGGCACTACCCGCACGAGAACCCTGTATCCGGGATAAAGAAAGCACTGCCTGCGGTGAAGCGGCGCCCGGTACACATGCCAGCGCTCCCATGGCAAGAAGTGCCCTGCTTTATGGCAGACCTTCGTTTGCGCAGTGGCGTGTCTGCGCGCACGCTCGAATTCATCATTCTAACTGCAGCCCGCTCCGGCGAGGCCCGCGGCGCCCGTTGGTCCGAGATAACAAACTACGAATGGCTCGTGCCTGCCGAGAGGATGAAGCGTGGCCTTCCGCACCGTGTTCCGCTTTCCACCGAGGCGCTAGCGGTGTTGGACCAAGTGCGCGGCCTCGATGAGGACTTGGTGTTTCCAAGCGCCCGGCGCGGTCAGCGAGGTCAGGCGCGACCGCAGTCGGTCATGGTGTTCAAGGCGCTTTTGAAAAGGATGCAAATTGACGGCTTTACCGTCCATGGTTTCCGATCAACCTTTCGCGACTGGTGCAGCGAGATTGCGCATGCGGACCGCGAGGTCGCCGAAGCTGCATTGTCGCACGCGACGGGTTCTGGGGTTGAGAGGTCGTACGCCCGGTCTGACCTGTTCGAGCGCCGACGCGCGTTGATGGACGCCTGGGGACGCTTCGTCGCTGACCAAACCGGTGACGTTGTCGAAATGGTGCGGGCGTGAAACTGACGGAGATTGCCAACCGCCTCGGTATCAGGGGCAATCCCACTGAAAGAGACGCCGTGGCCTATGCCATCTCCATTCTCTTGCGATATGTCACACCCGAACAACGTATCTACGTTCCGGCGTTTGACCCGGCTTCGAAGGCCGCGACCGAAGCATTCAAACCAGCCTTTCGTGAACAGGAAGGCGGAATGGCAGAGTGGATCGGCAATGACGTTGTGGATGGTGTAGACCTGCTTCACATCGTTCGGTCTAGCCAAGATGCTGCCGCCTACGTTCGCGATATGCTTCGGTTCAATCTCTTTAGGAATTACCCGCTAACCGATCAAGCTGCATACATCGTGTCGCTGTATCTCGGCGATGACGCGCCAAAATCGAAGCGCAAGAGACAAGCACCGACGAAGCATGCCTTGAACCTTTTGGTTTCCGGTGCAGCGCACGTCATCAGCCGCGAATTGCAATTGCCTTTTGCCGCCTGCAGAAGGACGAAGTTGGAGCCAGGCTATCCGCCGCCGCGATGCGCAGCGACACTGGCTATCGCTGCTTCAGTTGGCTGCAGGCTAACAAACAACACGCTGGCAACTGACCTGAAGAACATCGAAGAATTCAGTGTCCGCGCCAAGGAGTTCTTGGGGAGTGTTCCGCACGTGTGGGCGAACGCCAACTCTAAACTCGCAGCGCCAGAGCCTCGAGACTACATAGTTCGCTCCTTCCTGAATGCAGCGGTGATGGAGCGGGCACTTTCCTGGCTCAAAAAACCACTGCCCTACAGCAATAGTGATGCAGCTCCTCACGATTAGCGCGCCGATTTTTCGTGGGGAGATTGAAAGCACGGCGTGCGCCAATCTGCACTCACTGCAACTTTGATCGGATGGGGTAGTTTTGAACAAGAATCATGAAGAAAATCGTGGAAGCATGGGCGTCATGGCCGAGGACAGGCCACGTTTCGATCCGCTTTTGAACGTTAAAGAGGTCGCGGATCTGCTCGATTGTGCCACGTCGACTGTGTGGCGGTACGTTGTCAGCGGACACCTTCCACCGCCAATCAAGATTGGGCGTATGACGCGCTGGCGCCAGTCGGAACTTGGCACGGCAATCGAACGCGCAACGCAAGTCCGATAGGGCCAGGCCGTTTGAAATACCCCTGACGCATTGGCGGCGCCCGGGGGCTGAAACCCGAACTGCAAAGGAGCGGCTCGGATTCGACAAAGCCTATGAACCGCCATTGCGCAAGCAGGCACACGAGCATGAAAAACAAGCACATTCCTATAAGCGGTTCCGGTTTCGGCCGGCACTGCCCTGACCGGCATAAACGCGCAATCAAGGTGCACGGCTACGCCCTGACGCTCCTGGATGAGCCGAACATGTGGGAAGTGGCCGCCTTATGGCACGCCCTTTTGCCGCCACGCGAGCGCGTTTTCACGGCCGTCGCGGCGCTTTGGTCGCTTACTGACGACGAGTTCGCCGCTGTTCTCAAGTTCATGGCGGATGAACCAGCATGAGAGAGCCTTTCGCGTTCACTGGCTGCTTGTGTAGATGCTGGGAAGAGGCCGTTCTTCAGGCGGTCAGGAAAATGTCAGAGCATGAGTTTGTTGCGCTCATGACGCATGGCGGTTCGCCATGAAGCACCAAGCCGGGAGATGTTCCTCACGCAGTGATCTGCGATCGGACGAGAATTACATGTTCCTAAAGTCGGTTTCAGGTGTAACTGAGATTGGCTGCGAGGAGCGACCATTTGCCCCTTTGGAGGCCGGGCCCGCGTTTGTCGCTGCCGGAGAGCCACCAAAGTATCCTCCGCTCGGATTCCTTGGTGCCTTCGACCCTGCAGCCATCGAACCAACCAGGTTCGTCTACGGCCGCTTCTTTGCTCGCGGGTACACCAGCTTGACCGTTGCGTCACCCAAGGTTGGCAAATCCATTCTGGCACTGGCAGAGAGCGTCGACATGGCGAGTGGAGGACAGGTCTTTAGCCACAGTTCTAAGCCAAGGCGCGTACTGTATTTCAACGCAGAAGATAGCTTGGACACGCTTAAGGCACGCGTCGCGGCGATTTGCGTGCATTTCGATGTCGAATTGCCGATCGTTGCCGAAACCCTTGCGATCGAGAGTGGTATCGACTGGCCCGATTTCTTCCTAGTTGGGCAGAAAGGTAGCGACGTCATTCTTAATGCATCGGCTTTGGAGCATCTACATGAGCGAATCTGCACTCATTCGTTCGATCTTGTGCAGTTCGATCCGCTGCAAGACATGAGCCGCGCCGGAGAGTCGAACGAAGCGTTCCGCGCACTTGGGCTGCGCTTGAGGCAACTGGCATCTGAAACCGATGTGGCCATCGGATTGACCCATCACTTGCGAAAGGTGGCAACGGGCAACACGCCCACCATCGACGATGCACGCGGCGGTTCCGCGCTTAGGGGTACCTGTCGCTTCAATCGTGTCCTAGTCGGCATGAGTGCCGACGAAGCGGAGCAAGCGGGCGTGGAGGATCACCGGCGGTATTTTCGGATTGGAGAGATTGAGTCCAATCTCGCTGCACCCAGCGCGGACGTAAGCCGCTGGTTTCGAAAAAGCTCGGTTCAGATCGCAAACGGCGAAAGCGTCGGTGTGGTGGCGCCGTGGAAATGGCCGGATGCGTTCAACGGGATCACGTCAGAAATGGCCGCGCTTGTTCGAGATGTGGCGGACACGCTGGCTCCTGAAAAACGACGCGAGAACGTGCAGGCGACGGAGTGGTTTGGCCGTGTGGTTGCGCGCATCTGTGGCCTCAACGAACAACCAGGTGACAACGACGCTGTGCGGAAGCGGAAAAAAACCCGGGTGAAGAAGATACTGCGTACCTGGGTGCGGTCCGGTGTGCTGGAGGTAGCGACATACAACGACAAAAAAAGCAATCGTAGCGTACCCTACTACACGCCTGGATCAAACAATCCGAGGTCGGTTGAATGAGCTGCGCACCAAACCCCCGCACCCCCATAGAGGTGGTGGTGCGCAACTGCGCCACGCACCTTGCGCCTTTCGCTTACGCTCGGCGCAACGCGCGCTTCCCCCGCTACCTCGCGCACGTCAATCTTCCTGGTGCGCGACAAGGTGCGCAGGTGCGCGGAGTGAAAGACGATGAGGTCGAAAAATTCTGCAAAACCGGACAGAAACAGCTGAAATAAGGCGGTGGTCTGACATGAGTGACAACCGTAACAACGGTACGAAAACGGCCGGCCGGAACCCCAATGGCACCTTCGCTGCGGGGAACCCAGGCCGACCGCGAGGCGCCCGCCACAAGGCCACTCTCGCCGCCTAGGAACTCCTTGACGGTGAGTCCGGAGAGCTGACGCGGAAAGCGATCGAACTCGCCAAAGACGGAGACACTGCGGCACTAAGGCTTTGTCTTGAGCGAATAGCTCCCCCTAGGAAGGACAGGCCAGTCCAATTGAACCTGCCACTCATCACAAACGCCTTAGAAGCGTCAGTAACAGCTCAAGCGGTGCTGGCCGCGGTATCGAATGGAGAAATTAGTCCACTTGAGGGTAGTTCACTCATGGCGTTGGTCGAACAGTATCGCCGCATTCTCGAACTGTCCGATCTTGAGGCCCGTATTACGGCGCTGGAAGTGCAAAACTAGGTTATGAGCTGGAGCGAAACATGAAAGAGCTCCTTGGCCGTTTGCGACGCTTAGAGGCCGAGAACCTTCCACCGCAAAATGCAACGTTTGTCTACAGCGTTATTGTCCGACCGGCGGATCAAAAGAAAGGCGAGGTTGGCCCTCAAACGGTCGGAGTGGCCTTCCGCCTCGGCCGAGAACGTATCCTTCTCGAAAAATCAGATAGCGAAAGCGAGGATGAGCTCATGTCTCGGATGCGAGCGATGCGAGCCACCCAGGAAATGAAGGGTTCCCATTGATCCTGGTCGGCGCAGGGCGCTCGGCCAAAAAAGTCTCCAGTTCGCAGTCCCCTTGAATGGCAGCTCCGAGCCCACCTTTCCTAATGCTGCGCTGTGTACCAATGTCCGCTCCTCGGGCTGCGAACAAAACTTGACAAAATCAAACCGAGTTTCGCCAAAGGTTTGTCGCACAAGGTTTTTCGATTCAAGTGGGACATCGCCGCCAGTGACAAAAAGCGATCGATTTGAACTGCTTAAGATTGAGTGAAGTGCGTTCCGACCCCATCGAGCAAAGATCGTCAGGATTCTAAGAACCCCGCTTGCGAAGGTTTTCGTCCGAAGCGGACCAAACCTTACTTCTTTGTTTCTTTGATAATGTCGGCGACTTTCTTCCCACCAAACAACGCCATCAGCACCGGGGTCGCCACGACCATGTTCGCTCCGCAAAGAGAAAGCAGTGCAACCGCAGCTCCCATGGCAGGTACTCTAATGCCCAAATCCACAAACTCTTTTTTGTTCTCCGCTAACCATGTCGAGACTTCGGTACCCAAGTGTTTCGTTAGGTCTACAGCGGGCTCTGTAGCGCCCTGCGATGCCAATTCTAGTGCCTTCGCGAGACTGAGCACACGACCACGAATTCGCTTCAAGAACTCCAAGAAACCGATATGGTCGTTGTACCGCACTTCATCATTTGGAAGGCTAGATTCTAACCGGTCGATTTCACGATCTAGGTCCTGGACTAGCAGCGCCGCAATCGCAGCTAAGTCTCTTGAATTTTGGACAATTCGCTGACGAATAATGAACTTTTGCTTGTCAATATCACTGTCGACCTCTTCCTGCGGTTGATCGCTGCTTCCGGTTAGTTCGAATGGTAGGCGCGCGGAAGCAGCTTCATGAGTTTTCTTTAGCTGACCCGGTACCAAGTTGACTGCTTCTTCCATGATGGCGCCCGACAAGACAGCCCCATCAAAATTTGTTCCCGCACAATCTGCACCATTGAATATTGTTTTCATGAAGTATGTGCCTTCGAAGTCGGCCTTTGTGAGATTGGCTCCGCCAAGGTTTGCGTCTCTAAAGTCCGCGAACCGAACCGATGCGTGAGACAAGTCGGCATTGGCGAGGTTTCCCCCTCCGAATTGGCATCTTTCAAGGTTCGCTTTGGATAAATTGACGCCGCTAAGAGGGATCGCTCCTAGGCTCTCTCCAGACAAGTCCGGTACAAACGTGGATTCGGCTCGCTTCGTGTTCCAAAAGGGTACACCAGTCTTTAGCCAATCCAAATGCTCAGGGTTTGCCATTATTCGTAACTTCCGTCGTGGGAGCGAAACTCGATCTCTGCAACGTGCCAAACTAGTCGCTGAGGCACAACTGTCCGATGACATCTCCAAAATCAACGTGCCGTGCTTCAAGGCCCGGAATGCGGACTTTCGGTTGAACGCAAAAAGCACGTTAAAGGAGAGTAGAATCCGTAGGGGCGGACTTAATTGCAATTCAGTTCCGATGGTACGTGCGCTCGGCAATACCCAGGCTCAGGTTGATCAAAAATAGGGATGTGTCTGTCAAGACCCACCGTTAGGGTAGCCTCCCGTGAGAGTTGCCATTGGCGCAGCCGCAGCGAAAGGGCGCTTTGTCCGCTCAACGGACATTGGCACGGTGCTCTTGGATTGGGCTTCCGGTCCATAGCTGACGCTCGCGGGTTTCGCAGGGTATGACGTCTCTGAGCCCACCTCAGACCTTGGCGCCAGGCACAGCATTCGCCGCGATGGGCGGAAAGTGTGAATTCGCTGCTGTGCAGCGAAACCTCACTGAATCGACAAAGCGGACATTCGACACCACGAACCATGGGCGGTGCTGGTTTGAGGTTGTCCTTCAGGGAATTTGTCGTTCTCCGAGCCGTGCCACTAGCCGCATTTGGTACTTAAGCGTATACTTTTGTATGCTGTGAATACCGTCAAATTTGGTTTCACACATATGCAACAAACTTGGTCCCGGGGAACGCATTGTTCTTGATTTCTTAGTGTTTCAGTTACATGTTGGAGCCGAGGGGTTGACTCCGGAACGCGGTCCGGGGCAGAGATCGCGGTTAATCTCAGGAGTTCTTAATGTCATTGTCGCAGCGTGACACAAAACTGCTTTTTCGGAAGCGCCGGATCACCGGTAAAAACGTCCTTACTTCACTTGAGGACGGTGCCAGCCTGTTGCAAGGGCCGGACAAAAAAGCTGCGCGGGCGAAAGTTGTGGCCGCTACCACCAAGTCCAAAGTGGCGGCTGCAAAAAAGCCTGCTCGTTTCAAGGTGGAGAAGAAAACCGGCCTTCTCCGAACAGGTCGCTAGAACAAAACTGGTATTTGCATCGTTACAAAGCTAGTCTCGTCGAAACCTATTTCGAGCGGGGCCTCTTTGAGTGAAAATATCTAGCAGTCGCAAGTTCCTTTTCTTTACGTACGACGACGCCAACACAGCATACGACCTTAGCATTTCCGTACACCACGATATTGAAGAGCTGCTTCCTAAGTGGGAAGCAAATTCAAGGATGTCGCCGATCTGGCGACTGGAGGACGATCAGCTTCCGGACACATCCCCCGATATTCATGGAGATGGCTATTTGTTCTTTGTCTCGGCGCTTAACCCAGTTGAGGTTGAAATCTCACTGCTCTCGTTGGTGGCCGACCAGCTGACAAGCCTTCGGGTGTTATGCAGCCTCGGAATATTCAATGTCTTGTTCTCGGTTCGAACCCTAAAGGAAGCAAAAATAATTCGGAAAATACTGCTTGGAGGGACCAGAAATTTTGAGGAATGGAAGCTCACCGATGGCCAATGTGCCAAGATGGACATTCATCGAAACGACGTGCCGTCTGCCTACGATGAGTTCGAGCTTGCCAGCGTGAAGTCGGATGATCGAAAACTCGACGCGAAACACCTTGAGCTAAAAACAAATGTCTTGGCCGCTGCATCGAGAGGAAGTCTGCATTTCACTTGGGTGGTTTCCGATTTGAAGAAAGTGCTCGACGACTACGGTGGTGCTTTGGAGGACATTCAGACGGCGAGCGATTCAGACAGACACTTCTATCTCGACGAGGCATACTACCGAGTGATTAACGCGAACTCTGCTATTTCGCGGTTCACTTCTCAGGCCCTTTCAGGAATTCAGCCAATTGATATGTGCGAGTCGCATTATTGGCCACACTCGGCGTTAGGGATTGGCATGGCGAGCACTGCGGCAAGAAATGTTGCTGCAAAGATAGCTGAAAGATTTACCGCCTTCGACTTTGTCGGTCGCCTGCAGTTGCTCGACGGGAAGGAGTATGCTCTCAAATCAAGGCCAGCAGACCTCAAGCAATCCACGATGAATAAAGATTATCTGCTGGATGCGCCAACTGAACCCCTTAGCCCGACAAACCCAATCTGCTTTTACAGCGGAAGGGATAGCTTCAAACACGACGTCTACTCTTTGAGTTTACCTTTGGAATCGGTCGATCTTGCTACTTCTTTTGAATGGTCGCTGAGGACCATGACGCATGAGATGACACATAAGCTAATGGAGCCAGTGCTCGGGTTGCTGCTTCCGGAGAGCAAGGACGACTTCTTCCACCCTGAGAAAGGTTCCAAGGTCTCTGCGAGATACATTCCCGACGATCTCCTCGAGGCAGCGAAACTTGGACTGTTAGATACGCTGCTTGCATACGCCCGCAGCCAAGACTCAGAATTCATCGACAAAATCAATGCAGACGAAACACAATACGACCAGCTCTACGAGTTTGTTATCCTTTTCTCGGATCACGTTGAGGAGTTTTTAGTTCACACATTTGACTATCTGTATTTCTACGACAGAAAACCCGCCGACTACGTCAAGTCCCTCTGGCTTAGTTGGGGCATTATCCCACACCTCGAGAGTAAGTTGGACGACTACATCGTCCGAACCATTTCGGCCCTTTCCGCCAATACCATGAGGCGGGATGACGCAATAAACGTTGCGCGTGGGCAGTTCAAAGACAATTTCAAAGTCGATGTCATCAAAAAAAACAATCCACATTTTGAGACAGTTCTCGGAAGAGTGGAAAGCGAAGAATATTGGAATAGCAAGCTCAGACCGGAGGTTGAGGCCGGAAATCTCGCCGCTAGGTTTGTCCTCACTTTCCTGTACTCGCGATCTGCACACAAGGAGATCTTCGCCGATCCGGCCCTGGAGCCTGGCGACAAATACGCAATTTCTCGTCGCGAGTTTGCTACTCAAAAGTATGTCAACCCATTAAGAATGCTGAGAGAGCTATCCGGCATAAGAAACGGAACGCCGTCAGACAGTCTTTGGCTGTTTCACGCTTTGACGTTCAATGTGGTGGACATCTGATGTCGATTTTTCACGGGAATATCTTCAGATGGGGTGGTACAGAGCTATCGCCAATTCAGGGCGGCGACCTTGATGCAAAGTGGATGTCCGAACTGACAAGAGCCGCGGAAGTCGAAACTGTGGCCAGGTACCAAGTAGGTGAAAAAAGGTCTCCCTGGCATCGCATGAAATTTGTTTCACACGATCCAATCACGCCTCTCCATAAAATTTTGCGTGCCGAAAATAGAAGTGCTGGCCCGTTTCGGTACGAAATTCTCTATCGAGTAAATGAACTGACCGGAACGATCGTATTACTGGCGACAAGCCGACTTGTTGTTGGGCATCTGGTGTCAAAGACACTGGCCAACCTGAACCCCAAGCTGATTACCAGGCAAATTAACGTTGCGGGATTGGCAAAACACTTGCTAGAGCAAGGCTACAACGACTACGCGATGACAACAGTCCGGGCACGTTTTGTGCCTGATGGGCAAGATCTTGAAAAAATGGATTTTGATGGAAACGACCTAGCAAATTCGGAAACGTTTAGGGGTCTTTTCAGGTTCCTAACACCTACATACTTAGGCCTTAGGGACAGGAGAGATGGTTTGGAAGTTGAATCTATAAGGTTGAGTAATCGCGGTTACCTTGCGGTTTCGCTGGGGGAGAGGTTCAGCACATCATTCGATGAATTTCGAGATGATCGTCAGTCGGCCACTCAAGAGGGTCCCGAGGAGTTTTTTGTAGGCAGGGCCGAGGATTGCTTGAGATACCTGAATGAAAACGATTTTTACTTGTGAATGCATCTAAATGTCTGCATGGCCACACAAGCTAAGCTGGAATACAGACGAAGCCCTGAGACAGACTGCTCTTAAGCTTCAGAGAGGCAGTGTTTTGCTAGTCCTGGGCGCGGGGCTATCTATGTTCTACCGCCTGCCAAATTGGCGGGATCTTTTATCTGGCCTGGAGAATGCAGGTGTCGGACATAGAATCCCAGAGCAAGCTGATTATGAGCAATGGGCTCAAGACATTCTTGATACGCATTTTGGTTCGGACGAAGACAAGCTAAAACTGGCCGTTGCAAATGGTCTTTACGGAAATCCTGTACCGCCGTTAGATGAGAAATTCCTCAGATCCAACGAAACGCTTCGCTCAATTTGCGCCATGGGTACGTCTTCCATGCGAGGGAAGATCGACAGCATCGTCACTTTTAACTACGACAGCCTACTGGAAAACTACTATGCTAAGGACGGTTTGATTGTCCGGCCAATAACTAGAGAAAGTCAGATTTGGGAGAAGGCAGATGTCAACATTTACCATCCGCACGGCTTCCTACCTCATCCAAGTAGCGCGCATACCGCCAGCGATGCCATCGTGTTGACCAAAAGGCAATATAGCAGAGCGAAAAATTCGAATTGGGAACACATACTAGAGCATCTATTTAGCACAAGATTCTGTATTTTTGTTGGGGTTTCCGGCGCTGATGATCGATTGAAGAGGATAATGTCGCGTGTCAACCGTCGGAATGAGTTTGCGTATCGAGAGAACTATTGGGGTTATCGGATCACCACCGCCGGAGACAGACGGATACCGATGTGGGAGCGTAGAGGCGTGTTCTCAAAGGTCGTTGGTGATTTTGACACCGGCATTCCGGAGACACTTTATAGGATATGTCAGTTGGCAGCTGATCAAAAATAGAATGATTCTTGCTGGATATAAGGGCTGGGAATGGCAGTTTGACGTTGCGGCGAATGGCCGGTTTGACCGGCCGCACCTCAGTGTTGGCAGTTCTGATTGAACGGCAGATCTGGGCCGTCCTCGAAGGGCCATGGCACCTCGCCGTCACACATGCTGCGGTGGCACCGAGGTCGGGTTCGAGCCCTTTGTGACCAGTGCCACTGCCGCAGAATTTTATTTGTACGGGGGGATACGGACATTCGCTACACCAGCAACGCCGACGAATGGGCACGGCAAAATAGTAGCGCAACTTGAAGAGCGCCCAACAAATTCACATCTTCGCCAACAAGTTCCGCTCTCCTTCACGCGACCACCGATCAATTCATCGGGGTGCCAGCTAGCGAAATCGACATGTCGTCTTTAATGCGTAGTACCGACTAAATGATCTAAATTTGGAGAAACAACTACCGAAGTAGGGAGAATCCGACCGCTAAGTATCCCTCAACCAGGACCTTCGCATCCTGAGCCGAGTTGATAACCTCGACTGCTGTGCGAAGTTGTCCTTCTGCGAGCAATTTTTCCGCAACTACTTGACGAATCCAATCCGAATCCTCGTTTGGCACCTCGTGAATGAGAGCCGCCGCGGCATCGAAATATGCTTCGCGCAGGACCATGCCGTATGGGATTCCCTTCAGAGCTTTGGCCTGCAGATCAGGTGCATCTTGGACCAACAGATTGGCAGCTTCCCGCGCAATATCGTATTTTCCTGCCTCTGCCGCAGCTCTGGCAAGCCCGACCAATCCATAGTTCCTTTCGCTTTCTCCTTCGTACACCGCGCCGCCCTGGATCAGTTCTAGCGCGGCTACAAAAAAATTCCTTTCAATTAGAGCATCGATCAGATCGGGTGGTTCATTATTGGGCAAAGTTGAAGCAAAAAATTCAAAGGTTTCGCCAATCCGATTCTCACGCACAAGACCAACGCTGCGCGAAAGAGCCAGGTCGCGTTCGCGGTCCCAGCCAAAGTGCTCGAGGCTCGTGACCAATTCGTCCGCTGCCGCAACACTTGAGAACGTGTAAAGAACTTGGGCGGCAGCAATCTTCGCGTCATATTCATCCAATCCCTCGAAAAGCCGCTCCGACATATTGCGATTAATGGCCATTTTTGCATCGAATCTCTTCCAGCCATCGAGTGCATTGGCAGCGCGGACGACATCATCAAATTGGCCACCGAGAATATGTGGCGGCGAGCGGCCTAGAATGATGTCCAATGCCAGATCCAAAGCCTCTTCGCCCAACGTTCTGTCGCCGGACTGGAAAGCGAATTCCGCAACTGCCATGGGCACTTCGACGCCAATCAGAAGCGCATTTTCGCTATCAAGCGCTGCATCAACCGATGGAATTCTGGCGGTGACACCGTCCCAAACAATTTCCTTGATGGCGTCATTCATCAAGGCGGTCTTAACTTCGTCATCTATCAAGCCATCAAGCAATTCTGCGGCAGACCCCGCCGCGTCTTGCGCGAAACCAGCGATTAACTGACCTCTCACGATCTTCTGAAGTTGGTCAGTGTTGATTGAGTCTCCCGGGGGCTTGCCCTGCAATACCTGAAGTGCTTCTCGCCACATACTTGCAGACATTCGGGCGCGTTCCGCTACTGGATCATTCACGTACCACTTTTCCGCGTTTAGGACTTCACCCAATCGAGCAAGGGTGTCGGCAGTTTGGTATCTGATCCATCTGAGGTCATCATGATCGGGGCCCAGCTCAGCCAACCGCGCTTTCATCAGGCCCACGAGTGCTTCGGAAACCGCCAGAGCATTGCGTTGTCCGTTGTAGGTCTCTACGACGCCTTTAATCTTTGGCGGCGTCGAATAGAGCCAGTCATTCGCATTCGTGTGCGCCAGTTCGAGTACTCGCATGCAATTTGCGATCGTGACGCCGTCGCGGGCGCAATAGGCTTCTGTAACACCTTCCGCGACGCGAACAAATGTGTAAGACTCCATCCATGGTTCACAATGCGCCTTGAACTGATTGACGATTTTCAGGGCCTCGTCGACGTTGAGCTGAAGCGCGTGGCTCTGAACGAGATCTTTGGCGATATCCCGCAACTCGAATGCAAAATCTTGCCATCCATCGCACCGCTCTAGCACCGCCGCAATGCTGGTCATCCTCGAAAATTGCTCATGCGCAAGGGAGTCATAGCCGTAGGCGATCGATAGCATTGCGATTTCTGCGCGCGCCAGGAACTGTTCATTCAAACTGAGGGTTCCAATTGCGGAACCGAGTGTCGCCAGCGCTCTATCATCGAACCCGGTACCGTCGAGCGAGAACAGGCGAAATTTGGTGAAGGCCGAAATCAATTCTTTAGAAGATTCGCCGAATTCTATGACGACTTCCTCACGCGCGCCTTTCGCGCGGGACATCTGGCCATTGTTGGCAAAAATCCAAGAGATTTCCGCGAGTTGCGCGGCTCGGCTTTCTTTCTGGCCGATGCTTCTCGCCGCGTGCAATGCGGCATCTGCGCTCAGCATTTGGGCCGACAACGTCGACACCAGAGAATAGAGACTATCCTGTGGATTTGATGCCGCGGTCTGGAGTGCGAGGTCTGCAAAGCAAGTTGGCGCTTGAGCGCCCAGACACTCAAAAGCAGTTTCTCGCGGCGGTAAGGGGCGCTGACAGGCACGGAGGTGATTGAATTCCAGACCAGCTTTTCTACCGGTTGTGACGATGTCCCAGATTGGAACCGCGAACCCCTGCCCAGCTCCGGCCTCTGACGCAATTCCGAATACACCTGCGTCGCCGACAACGGGGCCACCAGAAGCTCCTGAAACCATCGTGTTTCCGAGAGATTCAAACGTAAAGAACGAATTATTATATAGTGATTTGATTTGGCCCGTCACGTCAGATGCTTGCCATGGATTGTCGGCGGAGCTCGGAGAAGCGATGAGCCAAGCAGCGCTGCCGGGGATTGTGGCGTCGGAACTTTGCGTGCAGGCCAAAGGGAGCGATCTTTCCGGTCTTGCTCCAATGAGGAAAACAAAATCGCTGTCTGTCTCCAATTCAGGAATGCGTCGAAGGGGTACTTCGACGTCTGAGGAACCTGTGAAGGTAGCGATCCCGACGGTGTCCTCACCGCCCGGCTCTGGGAGCAAATGCTTTGCGGTCACTACAATGATGCTTTGTTCGTTGCTTTCAACGATGAGGCCAAAGCCATTCTCCTCGCTCTGGATGGCCACCGTGAGGGCACGAAACGGACCGTTAATTACGTCCCTGTGGGTTTGCGCCTGCGCAGGATGGGATGCAAATTGGATCAGAAGTACTGACAAACATGAAATGAAGAAGTGTATTTTCTTTGAATATTGGACTCGCATGAGTGCGTCCTCCTATATCTATTTGTCCTCCGGTCTTTTCCCGAAGTAATTCGACATCCGAGCATAGATGGCGGCCAGAACTGCGAGATATCCCGTCAGCAGTGCCCAGGCAGCTTTTGCCTCCCCAAATGCCAAAAAGCGTTCAAATATTGTGGGTCGTATCGAACTAGCTTCTTCGCCCGGAAACGCAATCTGCACATCATCGGTCGAAAATGTCGCCACAACATTTAGGAGATCATCAGACCCCAAGTTCATCCAGCTGGTCGTGAGACCTGAGAAGTAGAGACCGTAACCTCTCTTAAGTTCATATTCCTCACCTGTGCTGAGAAGTCTGACTGTTCCCGCATGAATTCCGGAATTCCACTGTGACGTCGCGCTGCTGGTCGGCCAGTCAAAACTGATTTCCTGAAGTGGGAGGGTGTTGGCGTCAACTGCGGACACTCCGAAGAAAGTGATCTGCAATTGTTCGTGAGGCGCGACTTTTGCAGCCAAAAGGCTTTGCGGGTCCAGAACTTCCGCTTGTTTGGTCGCTTCACAGGTATCGTTCAGCTCCAATCCGGTTCCGTCAGCGAACGCTCCGAGCATTGCCCTTACGGCAAATGGCTCGAAGTTGCTGTTTTCTGGACCGGAGACTGCGATCACTAATGTCGAAGGATCGCGCGATAGTGTGATCGTCGCATTGCGTTGCATGACCAGTTCAAGTAGATCGCCCGAACCATCTGATATCTGCAAGCTACTAGCGTCAGCACAGGTCAGATTTGGGGAGCGAACTGAGACGGCCGAAGCTCCGTCAATCACGATGTCGCCATCAAATACGACGGGAGTACGCAGTGTCGCTTTCTCCGCAAGGCGGCCGGAAAATACCGAAGTCTGCAAATCGACTTCCACCATCATTCGAACCGGCCACGGCACGTATACAATCAGCCCTAGTAGAAAAACGCCGCTGACTATGCTCCAGACCCAAAACCGCTGCAATTGGCGCGAGCGCCGTTCACGCTTGACAGATTCTCGAGCGCTTTTTTCATCCTGCTCCGCCTTCCATTTCTCGAGAAAGCGGACGAGCTCAGCCCCGTCAGTGGTCGGTTCAGGTGGTTTTATTTGATCTTCGGTCGTCATTATTGATCAGAAATGAAGGAAAAATACCTCACGGCCATCCGGTTTTCCGCACTCGTTTGCATTGGAGTTTGGGGGGCAGAAACTTGCTTCTATGGCCAGACAATAGGTCCCCGTCGCAGTTGGATTCTCGCGTACGGTAAAGGCGCCCGCATGGCCTTCAATTCCTGACACGATTGTTGGATTGGTGACGAGATCGCAGCAGGCTTCACCGACTTTGCAAAGCTCGTACCGACGGTTCCACGCGGCACCTCTTGGGCGCAAGATCAGCTCATACCTTGCGTCGGCAAATTTTTCGGCTTCGTCATGTGCTTCAAACGTTACGTCGACGGAGTGAAACAACCTGATATCTTCAACTACCTGGTATCCTAAGAGCCCAATATTATTGAATACAACAATTCCCTTGGACACTGCTCGGTCGAAAACATCGTTCATCGGCCAATCAATCCCTGCGTCAGACAGAAACGTATCCATGCGGTAATTGCTGCCCTGCGCAACGGATTGGGCAACGATCTGGACAGGTAGCGTCGCATCAAAACGGCTATTGCTCAAATTAATTTGGACCGAAAATGTAGCAGCTGGCAGCCCACGGGATACACCTCTTCCAAACGAAAGAAGATCGAAACTCGCGGCATCGTCTTCAACTGCACCGGTAAAAAACGAAACAAAGCCCTCGCACCGATCGCCACGATCAGCGTACACGAGTTCTTTGAGTTCCTCGGCGCTCTCAATCCGGCTTGCGCGCTCCAACTCGCCCTTCAGACACGAATACTCCTGGGCATTCGCCGAGGTCGTGTGTCCTGACAGTAGGGAGAACGCCCCGAAGATCAAGATGATAGCTCTAGTCAATCCCACGATCCAATTGCGTTTGTCTCAAAAAACATTTCCATCGAAAGGACGCTTCTCAAATCGCTTGTGCGGTTTTGACGCAACCTGCGATTGGTTTCTGATCCATGTTCTCTACCATAATTTCACTCGCTTTTGAACACCTCTGAGGTACCCCTAGATTTGTAGATGCTTTGCTCCCTAACAGTGTGGCAAGGAGCCCGACATGGAGCAAGCGGTTGGCTCTTTCTGAATGCGGACGCTGGTCCTACTAACGCTGACGGCTGGTAAGTCCGCGATGTGTGAGTTTGGCTTCGCCCAGATTCTGCGCCTGCAGCGAATGGCGGCTTTGACGGGCTGCACTGCGGCAAGCGCGAGGGGTGATCAATGACAGGTAAGGGCCGCAAAGCGAGTTAGACTTTGGCAACCTTGAGGTCTTCTATCTCCAGCATTGCCGCCATAGGAATGCCTACTAGAGCACCGAGAACCCAACGGAAAGCGTCAGATGACCGCTTTGAGCCCTTTGCGGCAGTGACCCAGCCCAAGCCTTTGCAGTTGCAGCATAAGGGCCTATGGGCTTCACCGCGGTGGCGCGGAAGGAAAAGCGGTCACTCGAGACCTGTGCAGCGAGATGTCAGACATCAAAGTCCGGGTTGCAGACCGAGCCGCCTTCGGCGGCATTGCTAGACCGCCTGTATGACGGCCCGCATTGAGTCATTTGTTCGATGCGCGGCACAGCTCGAAACGGCATCGGAGCAACCACCCGGAAGGTTTGGTCGCAATTTGCCTTCGACGCCTACCATGTGTCTTATTCCTACGCTGCGTCGAGAAGTATCAATGTGGAGTGATTCACGACGACCAAGCACGTTCAGAGCGTAGTCAACCTCTGACTTAAGCAGTGCAATCACACCGGGCCGCATCAGGCCCTCAAAGTGCGCCCACCATCTCCGGAAACCCTTTTAGAGATACCCTTGATCAGCGGCCCAGGCACAGGGGGCTGGGCGAAAAGTGGTCTGAGACTACGATCGGGCGGACCACTAGGCCCCAACGTTCCCTGTCCGCGCCACTGCTGCGCCCCGTCACTTCAACCGGCCTTTGCGACTTCAAGCGGCCTTACTCCGTTGTGATGAAGATCTCACCGCCCCCCGAGCGCCAGTTGTCGCAAGTATCCTCACGACCATCGACGGTGCCAAAGTGCCGGAGCCATTCCGCCGTTGACAGGTTCCGCCCGGTGCGCTCGTCACACAAAAGCTCGAACACCCGGTTTTCGTTGAGGTCGAAAACCCGGACCGAGCCGACGCGATCAACGGTTGCCAGCCTGTTGCCATCATCCGACAAGGCAAAACTTTGCACACCGGCGTCGTGGTCAAACCGCAGGATCTCCGCGCCCGTAGAAGCATCTACCACCCGCGCCGTTCCGTCGGCATTGGTAGTCAGCAGGCGCGACCCGCCGCTGATGAATTCCATATCCGTCGCTTCATTGGCGTATTCTGAGGCAGAAACCAATTGCGCGGTTGCAGTGTCAAAGACCTGAACACTGGTGCCCACGCCAACGGCGGCCAGACGGCCGTCGTCTGATATATCCAGTGCGCGGCTAACATCGCTCACCAGGTCTGGACGCGCCGTCGCCTGTTCTGTCAGAACGCGAACGGCCCCGCTTTCGGCGCTTACGATGGCGGCAACGCCGTTACTGAAAAGCGCGAGAAACTCATTCCCAACGTCGGGGGCAGCAATGCCGGAAACCCCGCCGTCAAACCCTTCAATACCACCGACATGGTGGACGAGCGCGCCATCATTTGCGTCAAAGATCCCAACACCGTTGGAGGTTGAAGCATAGATTCTCTTACCGTCAGCGGAGAACACCGCAAGGTGCGAGATAGCGGCAATGCCCGAGCTTTCATCGACTCCAAAGCTCTCTCCGCTTACGCCAGTGTTCGCATCGACAACCGAAACGAAACCAAAGACCGTATGCGCAACAAGCTGGCTGCCATCGCGCGAATACTCCAGTGACCCGAAACCGTAGCCGGTCGGCCCGGGCGCGACAACAGCACCCGTCGCGGCGTCAAATACCCGGATCTGCTGATCGCTGCCGATAGCCAGACGGGTTCCGTCCGGACTGGCTCGCAAGGTTCGGGCATTGTCTAGACCGGGCACTTCCCAAAGAACACTGCCATCCGATGCACTAACTACCGAAAGACCATTGGATCTGAGCACCGCAATCTGGTCTCCACCGGGAAGGATCGCCGTATCGACAGTTGTGACGCCGCCGTAATCGGGGTGGAATGGATCATCCAACCGCAACATTTCCGGCCCGGCAGGCAGGCGAAAGGCCCGGATTGCTTGATCGTTCTCCGTGATCAGCAGCGTTCCGGCCTCATTGAACGCAAAGCCCGACACATCGCGAAAACCAAGTTGGAAGCGTCTGGGCCGTTCATGGGGCAAAACCGCCGCCTCGCTGGCGTCATCGACATTCAGCAACAGGACCTGCCCTTCGGAGTCGCCGATGGCAACCGTGCGCCCATCGGGGGAAAAGGCAGCACCGGTCATGCGAACCTCTTCCGACCCATCCCGTCGAAAGACGACTTCGCCCCAGTTCGCTGGTCCAGGCGAATAGCCTCTAAGGTCAACCAATCGCACATTGCCGCCGTTAAGAAACAGCCGAAAGCGCCCATTTGGACCGCCGACAATGTGGTTGCCCAGATGGTCCACCGTGCCCCGGTAAATTACTGGCTCGGAACCCGAGTAGTCAGCCATGACAGTTTGCGAGCCGTTGGAAGCGAGGACAGTATCCGACTCAAGGCCAAACAGGGTTCCATCCGGCCGCGCGGTCCCGTTAAGCAAAAGACGCTGCGTTCCGGTTGCCAGATCGTAAATCTCGATGTCGCCCCAGCCAGTGCGAATGATGACGTCGGTGCCCCGGAACGTGTAGTCATTACCCAGACCGGAATACATAAACGTGGCAACCCGAACGTCTTGATCCGGAACTGCAACGACATAGGCGCCGCCATCCCAATCCGTGGCGCCAAAATAGGATCCGTCCGGGCTGATCGTCATCCGTCTGACGGCGGTGCTCATCTGCATCCGGTGCAGGGTTTCTCCCGTGTCGATGTCGGTGATGTTGAGAAGGCCATCGCCACCACCCGACGCCAGCAACCGGCCACTTGCGTCCATCGACACATCAGTGACCCCGAAAACGGGCGCTGGTTCCGGACCGGATGGGGGCGTTTCTACAATGATGACAGGCTCCACGCCGTCCTGCGGGGCGTCGGGATCGGGTTCTATTTCTTCGATTATGACCACGGGCGGTTCGATCCCGTGAAACACCTCGCGCAGCACCGCCCCAGTGGCCGTATCAAAGACACGCGCGGGCTCTCCGATCTCGGCCACAGCAAGGCGCGCGCCATCGCTGGAAAACCGAGCTGAGCGGGCAGGCCCGAACTCTGCGACGATCTTCCCAGTCGTCAGATCCGCAAGTACTCCGCCGTGTTCGTTATCCCAGTTGACCACACGTCCAGACGCAAGGTTAAGAGTGGATTGGCCCAGATCGCCGGCCAGCGCTATTTCATGGCGGAGATCTCCGGTGGTCGTGTCCCGAACCTGCAGAACCGAGCCAGCTTTCACCACAAAGAACTCCGTGACCGGCTCCAGCAAGGTCAGGAATCGGGCGCCGGTTTCGTTTTCGTGCCGCCAGACTGGCAGTTCGACTAGAGCACGAGACGCCGCCTGAAACGCCCCTGACGTCTCAAAACGCCGCCAGGCTTCAAGTGAAAGTGCTGCGGCCCGTTCAGTAGCGGCAAGCCCGGATATCTCAAACTGTGTGATCTGGGCGTCGGCTGCCAACTGTCGGCCCCGTGCCTCAACGGCTGCGCGCTGAGCCTCACCGGCCGCTTTATCAGCCCGTTCAAGGGCACCCGTCAATTCCACCTGGGTATCGACAAGGCTTTGATTGCTTGCCCGCTCCCGAACGAAGAAATAACTGATCGCCACAAGTGTGACTGCGGCGAGAGTAAAGCCCAGTGTCACAAATACGAGCCTTTGGCGGGCGCGGTCCTCACGCTCGGCTGCGGCCTGCTCCAAGGCGCTATTGGTGCTTTCAAGCAGGTCTAGCCGTTCCTGCTCCCGGGCGCGCTTCTCGCGTTCTTCGCGGTCGCGGGCTTCCCTGCTGTCATCGATCAGAGCGATTTCGTCATCATTGAGCGCGCTTTTGTAGGCCTCGCGCCAGACCAGCGCCTCGGCCACCAGATCCGCGGGTAGGACACTGTTACGTTCCCGGTGGTTTTCGACATAACCTGCAAGGCGCTGGCGCCAGAGACCGAACTCGCGATCCTCGTCAAGCCAGGTCTTCAGCCGGTCCCATGCCCGAAGGCGCTCTGCGCCGACGCCGCCATCGCCCTGACTCCATTGGCGTTCGGAAAACGCAATCAGCGCCTCATGGATCAACTCGGCCGTTTCCTGATCCGTAAGCGGGTCTTTGTTCGTGGTCACCAGACGGGCATCGGCGAGTTTCACGACCAGTGGCCAGTCATCTTCGCCGATTTCATACCGGGGCATGACGGCCCTTGTGTCCTCTGCCTGATCGCCGGGCTTGGCCAGCCGCACAAGCCGGGTCAGAACGCGACGTGCGGCCAGCTTCTCTTGTTCATCCAGACGGTCAAAAAACGCCTCGGCATGATCGGAAAGGGCGCCACCGATCCCGCCGATCGCGTCATACTGGGTGTGGGTGATGACCCGATTCGATTGCCCATCCCACAAACGGTCTAGGGCAAACTGAAGGAGGGGCAGCGCACCAGGCGCGTCTTCCATCGCGCGTTGCATCCGTTCGGGCAGATCGGCCTCAAAGCTCACCCCAAACGCGTCGGCAGGCCGCGTGATCGCAGCCATCAAGCCTTCGGCGGACATCGGCCCCAACTTGACGTCACCGTCCCGCAAAAGGTCCGCCAGTGCTGCGTTTTCCAAAGCCCGCCCGGTGAAATCGGCGCGCATCGTCGCAACGATATGGAGCGGCGACGGCTCACGTTGGCGACCCGCCAGCGCAACCAAGTCCACAAAAGCCGCGCGCCGTTTGTCCAAGGATGGCACGGGCTCGGCATCTGACGCAGGGACGTCGTGCCCGTCAGGGGTGTCCCACCAAGGGTCGAGCGTAAACAGCTCTTCAAACTGATCAATCACCAGCAAAAGGCGATGCGCATTCGGAAAGGCGTCAAGGACGGTCGACACATAGTCGAGCAGCCTTTGCGGCTCTTCGGCGAATTCAGCGGCAAGTTGGGTCGCGCGGCGGTCGATCCCGAAGCCGGGTCGGCCGGTTCCCTCGTCAGACAGCGCCTTGGCCAATTCATAGAGCGGGTTGTTCCCGGGTCTGCAAACGGC
Source organism: Paracoccaceae bacterium (assembly GCA_965267475.1). Taxonomy (GTDB): domain Bacteria; phylum Pseudomonadota; class Alphaproteobacteria; order Rhodobacterales; family Rhodobacteraceae; genus JBCBKU01. The sequence continues at coordinate 3,469,580 of OZ254079.1, read as the reverse complement.
CACCGCCCATCCACCATCCTTGAGGAGCTTTGGGACCAGACCTGCCCGCACCATAGACGATTTTCCGGACCCTGACGGGCCAAGAACAGTGACAAAACTGCGCCGTTCGATCTTGGCGGCCAACTCGGCAATCTCAGCCTCTCGGCCGAAAAACAGGTCCGTGTCAGAGGGCTCAAACCGGGCGAGACCCTTGTAGGGACGTGCCAGCGGCGGCCACGCTTGGCATAGGACTTGGGTGGGGATGACGAAGGCAAGACGCCGGGAGCCGTCCATGTCCGCCGCCGCAGACATGCCCAACAGCCCCTCGCCCCGCCGTTCAAAAACCGGTCCACCGCTAAAACCCGGTTCGATGAAGTATCCAAGGTTCTGGGTGTCGCGCACCTGTTGCCAGCCGCCGGCATCAACCATGGTCAACTCGCCTTCGGCAGGCGTTCCGGTATCAATGCCCCTTGGGAAACCAAAGGCCCGGAATGGCGTGCCCTCAGGCGAGGCGGCGAGGATGGACCGACGCGGGTCAAAACCTCCTGCCACCGCCCGATCCAGCGCCAGAACAGCCACATCGGACACCTGCTCCCGCAGCCCCTCGGCAATGTCACCCATGGGATACCAGGCCACGACCTCTGCTTGCAGGTTCGATTGGTCTAGAAACGGCAGATCCAGAAACACGGGATCGTCCGGTCGGTCATGGGTGCCCGCGGTCCGCCCGAGCGCACTGTCAACGACATGGGCGCAAGTCAGAACGTGCCGGTCGCCAACGAGAAGCCCCGCGCCACATACCTTCCCCTGAAGGTCCGTGATGCGCGCCAGGGGGCCTGTTGTCGTCCTGAGGGAACTATCGACCCGCATTGTCAGCCGAGCGCCAGCCGGATTGCGCCGCTGACCGGGGAATGCTGAAGATACCGCTCAACGGAATGGGCATCTTGATGGCCATTGTCGAGTTCGGCGAAGTTCTCGACCTTGGCCGGGCCGAAACTGCGGTCATCCAGAACCGGGTACAGTGCCACAAAGTCTTCACGATCTGCCCCGTTGACCCAGCGCTGGATCGACGGGGGCCGCACATAGACGGGACCAATGCGTTTTTTGACAATCCCGATCCCCAATGGGGACCCAAGCGTGACCAGCAAGGGCATTTCGACGTTGCGCATCTGGCGCAGAAGAACGTAGCTGATGACTGACCCGAGGGAATGGCCCACGATGACCGTCCGAGATCCATCGCCCAGCCCTTGAAGAACCTGATCGCGCACGGTGTCGTTCACCTTGTCGAAGGTCTGGGGTTTGTGCAAATAAGCTGCGGCTTGCTCAAGAAACAGCTTGGCCAGCCCACGCCCGCCGCCGGGCGCGACCTTTTCGAGTGTGCGGGCGATGGCTTTTAGCCACTTTTTGTGCACACCCGCAGCCATGCGGGTGGCCGCAGGCAATTTATCCTCGGGGTCGAGTTCGGCGGCGATCTGATCATCCGTGATGCCCAGCGCCTCTTGGATTTCCAGATAAAGCGCCGCGATGTCTTCATCGGCATAGTCTTCATCGGGTGCGTCGGCGCTCATCCTGGTGCCGCTGGCGTTCACCTTCTCCCAGTCGGCGGTTTCCTGCGCCAAAAGATCGGCGAAGTAGGCGGTACGAATTTCAACCCCATCGAGCCAATTCTCGCCCGCGTATTTCTCCGAGCTGCTTAGGGCATTGGCCCACATCGTCTCAATCTGGTCGCGAGAATTGAGTTCGTTGTTGATGCCATGGATAAAAACTAGTCTTTTCATAATGTTGAACCTGTCTAATTGCCGGGAAAAGTCTTTATCGAATATCCAAAATCGGTGGTCAGAATTTCGGCCGCATCGTCCCGGAAAACGGTGGCGGAATGGGGCTCGATCATGGTCGCAAGCCGGGCGTATGGCTCTGGCAGGTCGTCTGCCCGCTCCGCCAGCCTTGCCCACCCCCTTCGGAACAGGGGAAAGCCGCCGCGGACAGGCTGCGCATCGCTTGCGGGAAAAGCGGTCTGGGTTAAGACGGGGCGATCATTGTCGGCGGCTTCTGGAACAGCGGAAAGACGGGCTGAGATCTGAAAGCCGGTCTCGGCCCTTTCTACGGTCAGTTCCGCATCGGCCAGCAGTGCCAGATCAAACCCGAGATAGTCGTTGGACAGCATGAAATGCGCTGTCCGAAGGACGTTGTCGGTGTCGCCTGCCAGCTCATAGGCAAAGCCTGCGCGGTTTGCCGCGTTCGGGCGCAAATACTTGTCTACCCGCAAAAGATCCGCTTCCTTCAATCGCTCCTTCAGGCCTCGGGCGGTGGATTGGGATGCGCCAAGTCTTGTGCCGAGCGATAGGTCAAACTCAAGATCACCTTGGCCTTTCAGCAGCACCTCTGCCGGGTCCCGCTCCAGTAATACGGCCACTGTCGACGGCAATACCGGCGTGATAACCCAGCCAACGGATTTGCGATAGACAAAAGCAGGCAGGCTGAATGACTGAGCTGGTAAGTAGTGCCAAATCTTCGGATAGAGGGAATTCAAATCGGCAAGTCCGCCAAGAATGCTGTCGACCGATCCGGGGCGGTCGCTGTCGGATACGTATTCTTCGCCTTTTGCAAACCACCCTGCGCCACCCGGTGGCACGGCGACACGCTCAGGCGCCTCGATGATGGCAGCCGATGAGACAGAGACATTCGCCATCGCGAGGTATGGCGAGCCTTGTAAGTCGTCTACCAACGCTTCAGCATATTGCAGCGTGCTCTGGACCTCTTCTTCGCTGGCCTCGCCATCCTCCGGACTGGACGTAATACGGCGATCCACACTGAGTATAGTTTTGAAGTAATCCGAGAGCTTCGGGCGGGCTAGCCGGCGCGGTTCTGCACCGACCACCCGCGTCGCCCCAGCGGGCTGTTGTGGGTCGCGGGCCACCGGAGCTGCGCCAACTGGCTTTCGGATCAGGTCATAATAGTTGTGGTCCCTGCGAATTCCCGTGACCGTGTCGGGCACCATATTCTCATTGAACTTCGCGGCGCGCTTTTGGACCTCGCTGTCGAGATAGTTCGCGAGATCCTGATTGAGGAGCGCAGGCGCAAACGGGTGGTGGTTGTGCTCGACAATGCTCAGAACCTGCCCTTCAAGTGCTTCGGACAAGGTGTCAGAGAACAGGCAATAAGGGGCGCCATCACTGACCGCGTTGGGTTGAAACGCATATGCCCCTATGGTCGTCGCCATCAGATAGTCGATTTCGATCGGATTGCGTTTATTCGCTGTCGTCAGGATGGGGTCGCCCTTGAAAACCGCCGCCTTCGCGGAAGAATTGCGGCACGCATCAACGATGATGCTCAGTTGTCCGCGCGTAAGAGAGGGGTTGTTGCCGCCAATATTGTAGCGGCGCAGGCCGTCAACAAAACCGTAAAGATCAACGCCTTCGCGCAAATCGTTTGCCGCATAGGTCAAAAGCCAGAACTGCTCGGTCTCTGACCTCACCAGCCCGTGGCCCGCGAAATACACGACCAGTCTGTCTATAATGCGGCTGGTCAGAAAAGCGTCGATCTCAGCGGACAGCTGTGCTGCAGTGACGGGCGTATTCTGGCGGTCATTGATCTCCAACACGTCATAGCCGCGCCCATCGCCAGGAGTCCTGGCCCAGGCTGCAATGCGATCCGCCGAGTTCAAGGTCCCGGGCAGATCGGGATAGGCGCCCATATATTCAGACACCGCGATCACGATCATCGCTTTTTGCAACGGTTGAAACGCGGTCGTCATAGCCACCCGGAGTGCTGTTTCCGAAATGTCAGGAGCTTCGGCAATCAAGGTTAGATCTGTCAACTCTCGATCACCATGACTCAATATGTCGCCGTCACGAACGACTATCGCGTCAGCGAAGTGCCATAGTTCAAGGCCGGTTTGTTTGCGCCGTTTTTTTTCTTCGAATCGGTAGTAGAAAATCCACCGGCTCGGGTCTGACGAAACCGATGCATATGTCGGGCTGGTTCGGCGAATTTCGCCGCATCACAGTGACAACTATGCGGCACGCGCAAGTAAATGCTGCGCCAGCAATAATCGCAATTGCACGAGTCCGCTTCTGTTCGCACCCTGCCCGTCCGTCATGCACGCGGCGAAGGGCCGGTGTCGAATTTTGGCACCAGCCTTGCCATTGAATGACCGGAAACGGGAAATCCGCTGCGATGCCGCGAATTCGACTCCGCGAGGGCTAACGGTTGCCGGGTCAGCGTTAGTAATGAAGCCAAAGTCCGCAAAGTCCGCTTAACCGACCTTAGGTGCCCTCAAAACCTGCAAGCCCGACGGAAACTGTTAGATACCCGCACTGAGTCCAAACCTCCCAAATGCTGCGCCGAAGATCAGGGTCCGCTTATCGCAATGGAGAAGGCAGAGGCCAGTCTGTGGCCTCTACTCCGCAGGATCATTGAATAAAGAATTCAGCGGCAGCGTCACAGGACGCTTTCACGGCATCCACGAGGGCTACATCGAGCGTGGCGCGGAAATCATTATCCCCAACACCTTTGCGACCTCCTGCAACGTTCTGTAGGACGCCGGTGTTGAAGAGTTTTTTGAGGAAAATAACCGTCGCGCAATTCAGTTGGTGCGCGAGCTCACGAATGCTGGCCTTGTTGCTGGGCCTCAGACCGGTCTCGGCCCGCGCGGCATCAATCCAAAAGGTGACTTTGTATTTGGGCCGCTGCCCCTCAAGTCTGCCATCTGCATGGGGCTCGCGACGAAACCGGAAGGCGAGATTTGACTGAGGTTGCGCTTCTGACCGCAGCCCTCCTGTTCGGAGGTATGGTTCTATACTCATTTTGGTTTGCCGCATTTGAATTCAACGCATTGCTTGCCGAAACAGCCAGCCCACTCATCCGACGGGCTTTCCCGGACTTCTATTTGTTTGTGTTGGGCACCTCGCCAGCGGCAGCTGCGGTAGTAGCTTTTTCTAGTGATTGGATCTCTGCGGACTTGTTCGCAGTCATTGCACTAACCAATATGTTTGCAAGGCAATTCCTTTTGCCCGCGATAAACGCTGCGACCGATACAAAAAAGAAGGGCCGCTTCAAGGCACTCCATGGTCTTTCTGTGCTAGTTACACTGGCCCACATCGGTGCAGCTGGCGCGGTCATTTTTCGTTTGGCGAATGTCTAAACTAGGTTCTTTGCCCCGGCAAAGAACATAAGCCGACCCGACGTGTCGTAGATCGGTCGGATTCGTAGTCTGTTCACAAAAGCCGTGCCGTCTTTGCGGTAATTCAGAGTGTCGATCGTGAAACGAGTCTCTGGCTTCAACCCTCGACGGATGGCTTCAATGGCATCTGGGTTGGTTCCAGGCCCCAGTAGGAAGAGGTGGCGCAAGGAAAGGCCAACCGGCAGGCACCCGTCTTGCCGGACCAGCAACACAGACAAATTGATTGTCTGATTCCGGCCAATTCCGCGAAAGGCTTAGGTCGAATTGTGAATGCTTCGACTTCGATCTTGGTCGTTTGATTTCATACCAAAATTTTTCCGAGGGGTGGGATAAGCGGTGGTACAGAAATAGGCCAGCCGCCACTTTCTTTTTCATTTCAAAAGGATAGGAGGTTTGATTTGGTGGAGCCAAGGGGAGTCGAACCCCTGACCTCTTGCATGCCATGCAAGCGCTCTCCCAACTGAGCTATGGCCCCATCTCTGGGCAGCGATCCCGCGCTGCCCGGCGTCTCTATGCCAGCCGACCCATCAGATCAAGAAAAAAGGACTTGGGTCAGCTGTCGTCGTCGTCGCTGGCGACGTCGGCGATTTCGTCAAGCGAGACGTTGTCGTCATCCTCTTCCTCAAGGACATCATCGCCCAGATCGACGTCGCTCGTTTCGTCGTCATCGTCGTCGAGAACCACATCTTCGTCATCGACAAGATCGTCCTCTTTCGCAGGCTTTTCTTCGGCTTTGTCGGCAACCATCACGCGGCTGGCTTTTCCGGTGTCCAGATTGACCACCTCGCCCGTATAGGGGCTGACGACCGGGTCCTTGCCGAGGTCGTAGAACCGTTTGCCCGTCGTCGGGCACAACCGCTTGGTGCCCCATTCTTCCTTGGGCATGGTGCTTCCCTTTCCCATCCGTTCTGGCGAATTGATCCGCGGCAGTTGCCACAAAGGGCAGGTGCTGTCAAAGCCTTTTGAGCGTGCGATGCGGGACTGGTCTCTGGCGCCGGAACGGATTAATATTTTGCTAAGAATGGCTGACGGCAGTGAGCAGTTTATTACCCTGACGGGCGACCGCGACATTCGCATTCATTTGCGGCGGTCCGCGCGCGCCCGCAGGCTTTCGCTACGCGTATCGCGGCTGGACGGAAAAGCCACGCTGACAGTCCCAAGTTTCGTGGGACCGGCCGAAGCGCATCGGTTCGCCAAGGACCGTCGCGATTGGCTGCTAAAGGCCATTGGCGGCGCGCCTGATCTTGTAGCTGTCCAAGACGGCATCACCCTTCCCATTGAAGGCCAACCGCATCGCGTGGTTCTTGCGCCTGTGCGGCGACCGGAACGCGAAGACGGTGTTTTGGTACTGCCGTCGCGCGCACCTGGTGCCGCGGCCAAAGGTCTTTTGAAGGCACTGGCGACCGAAAGGCTTCGGGTCGCGACGGATGCGTTTGCGGCACAGATTGGCCGACACGTCAGGCGACTGACCCTGCGCGACACGCGATCCCGATGGGGATCCTGTTCGTCTCAGGGCAATCTTATGTTTTCGTGGCGGCTGATCCTCGCGCCGCCGGAAGTGCTGACCTATGTCGCCGCACATGAGGTGGCGCATTTGACGCATATGGACCATTCCCGGGCATTCTGGACCCTCGTGGAGGAGATCTACCCCGCCTATGAAGCGCCGCGCACATGGTTGCGCACCCATGCGGCGGAACTTCATCGATATCGCTTCGGTGATTGACCTGTCCGCTTTCGGGGCGCACTATATACAACATGTTGATGCAGACACGGCCGGCTGAAGGGGCGCCCGCCGCCCATGACCGGGTCTATCGGACCCTTCGCACGCAAATCATGCATGGGGAATTGCCGCCAGGCGAAGCGCTTACGCTGCGGGGCATTGGCAAGACATTCGACGTGTCGATGACGCCGGCGCGCGAAGCCGTGCGGCGGCTCGTTGCGGAAGGCGCCCTGACGCTGTCGCCCTCGGGCCGCGTGTCGACGCCTGCCTTGTCGAACGAACGGATCGAGGAATTGGCCGCGCTTCGGGCGCTGATCGAGCCCGAACTGGCGGGCCGCGCTTTGCCGCGCGCCCATATCGCGCTGATCGAGCGGTTGCAGATGATCAACCAGACCATCGCCGAGGTGATCGCGAAGGGCGATGCGGTCGGTTACATCCGGACGAACCTGGAGTTTCACCGGACGCTGTATTTGCGCGCGCAGGCCCCGGCCATGCTGGCGATTGCCGAAACGGTCTGGCTGCAGCTTGGACCGACGATGCGCGCGCTTTACGGGCGGCTGAAACGGACGGAACTGCCGCCGAACCATCGCAGGATCGTGGCGGCGCTCAGGTCCGGCGACGAACCGGGGTTGCGCCTGGCCGTCCGCACGGATGTGACCCAGGGGTTAAGGATGCTGACAACCTGACCGCCGATCCGGGATCTGCTCCCGCAGGCGAACCCGGTCAGTCAGCAATGTCCTCGGCCCAAAGCTCCGGTCGTTCCGCTATGAAACGCCGCATCAAGGCAATGCAATCCGCGTTTTCGGTTATTACCACCTCGACCCCGCGGCTTTCAAGAAAGGCTTCGTTCCCGCCGAAATTCTGGGTGTCACCGATCACGACGCGCGGAATGCCGAATTGAACGATGGTGCCTGAGCACATCATGCATGGGCTAAGCGAGGTATAAAGCACTGTGTCTTTGTACGTCTTCTGTCGACCCGCTTTGCGCAAGGCATCCATCTCGCCATGCGCAATCGGGTCCCCTTTCTGCACGCGTTGATTGCGACCCTGCGCAATAACCTGGCCCTGGCGGGCAATGACCGATCCGATGGGGCAGCCCCCTTCCTCATAGCCGCGTTTTGCCTCTTCATACGCAATCTGCATCAGGCGCTCGTCATCGTGCATCTTTGGATCCGTCTGACAGTGGCAAAACTGGTAAAAACCTAGCGTGCCGGATCAGTCGCGGTCCAGCCATGAGTGCGGCGCACGGCAAGACGACCGAACCGGTGCGCAGGCTGCCGTCTTGGCAAAGCCGAAGCATGCAGTGTAGGCCGGATGCAGTGCTGCGCGAACTGGTGTGAAATGGCGACAAGTGACTTGCGAATGACCTCAAACGCGATCCGCCTCGGTGTCGATATCGGCGGCACATTCACGGATGTGGTGCTAGAGGTCTCGGGCGAACCGTTTTCCACGAAAGTCCTGACGACCTATGCCGCGCCCGAGAACGCGATTGTCGATGGCATGCACCAGGTTTGCAGCAAAGCCGGCATTTCTCCGGGTCAGATTGATCAGATCATCCACGGTACGACGCTGGCGACCAATGCGTTGATCGAACGGCGCGGGGCCAAAACGGCGCTGATCACGACCAAAGGGTTTCGCGACGTGATCGAGATGCGCACCGAAAGCCGCTTCGAACAATACGACCTGAACCTCGTGCTGCCTGACCCTCTCTTGCCGCGCCAGATGCGCTTTGTGGTCGAAGAGCGCGTGAACGCCAGGGGTGAGGTCATGATCCCGATTGCCCGGGCCGAGGTTGAAGCGGTCGTGGATCAGATCGCTGAAGCAGGGTTTGATAGCGTCGCCGTCGGTCTGATCCATTCCTACCTGAACCCGGAGCACGAGCAGATGATCCGCGATGTTCTGGCCGAGCGCGTGCCGGAGGTGGCTGTCTCGATCTCGTCCGAAGTGTCGCCCCAGATGCGGGAATACGAGCGCTTCAATACAGTCGTGGCGAACGCTTACATCAAACCGCTGATGGCATCCTATCTGGGCCGTCTGGAAGACAAGCTGAAATCCGAGGGTGTGCGCTGCCGCATCTTCCTGATGCATTCCGGCGGCGGCATCATCTCGCTTCAAAACGCGGCCGAGTTCCCGGTGCGTCTGGTTGAAAGCGGTCCAGCAGGCGGTGCCGTTTTCGCGGCGCATATCGCGGCGCGGCATGGGCTGGATAAGGTCCTGTCCTTCGACATGGGCGGGACGACCGCAAAGATCTGTCTGATCAAGGATCAAACGCCCAAGACGTCGCGTGTGTTCGAAGTTGCGCGAACATATCGCTTCAAGAAGGGGTCCGGCATGCCAATCTCGATCCCAGTGATCGACATGGTTGAGATCGGGGCAGGGGGTGGATCGCTGGCCCATGTCGATGCGATGCGTCAGATCCGCGTGGGTCCCGAAAGCGCCGGGTCCGAACCCGGGCCAGCGTCTTACGGCCGGGGCGGGGACCGGCCTGCGGTCACGGATGCCGATCTCGTCCTCGGCAAATTGGATCCGGGCAATTTCGCAGGTGGGTCCATTCCGCTTTTCCCAGAGAACTCGGAAACCGCGCTGGGGGCGCATGTGGGGCGCCAGCTCGACATGGACCCGGTAGAAGCCGCATTCGGTGTGGCCGAGGTGGTGGACGAAAACATGGCCAATGCGGCGCGGGTGCATGCGGTCGAGAATGGCGAGGATCTGTCAGAGTACACGATGATCGCCTTTGGCGGCGCCGCGCCGCTTCATGCCGGACGGCTTTGCGAAAAGCTGGGCATATCGCGGTGCCTTGTACCTCCAGGAGCGGGGGTCGGATCGGCCATAGGGTTTTTGCGCGCGCCCTACAGTTTCGAGGCCAACCGCTCGGTCTATATGAAACTGTCCGCATTCGACCCGGATGCGATCAAGGCGCTCCTGAGCGCGTTGAAGGCCGAGGCGACGGGCTTTGTCCGGACCTGCGACGCAACCGCCGAGATCCTGTCCGAGTTCAAGGTCTATATGCGCTATTCCGGGCAGGGGTGGGAAATTCCGATCACGCTGACCGAGGCGCAGGCGATGGCGCCCGATGCAGCGATCTTTCAGGCCCGGTTCGAAGAAGACTATACCAAACTGTTCGGACGGCCCGTGGCCGGGATGGATGTCGAGATCACCGTCTGGTCGGTCAACGCGACCACGCCGCCCAGCCCGGTTGCCACCGTCTTGGAGCAGTGCGCCGGGCACAAGGCGCCGGCAGAAGCGACCCGAAAAGTGTTCGATCCGGCAAAGGCGGACTTCCTCGATGCCAGTATCCTGCGCCGCGCCGCAATGGCCCCCGGGCAACAGGCAGACGGGCCTGCCGCTCTGACCGAGGATGAGACCACCATCATCGTCCCGGCCAGCCGCAGGGCGATCTGCCAGCCGGATGGGTGTATAGATCTGGCTCTGAAAGGCACGTCATGACGCAAGACGCCTCAACCGTTGCCTATCAGGTGATGTGGAACCGCCTGATCTCGGTCGTCGAGGAACAGGCCCAAGCGCTTGTGCGAACCGCGTTTTCCACGTCGGTGCGCGAGGCTGGCGACTTGTCCGCCGGGGTCTATGACACCCATGGCCAGATGCTGGCCCAGGCGGTGACCGGCACCCCCGGTCATGTGAATGCCATGGCCGATGCCGTCGCCCATTTCATCCGCCGGATCGGGCGGCAGAACATGTTCGAGGGCGATGTCTATATCACCAATGACCCGTGGGAGGGCACGGGCCACCTTCATGACATCACGATGGTCACCCCATCCTTCTACAAAGGGCGTCTGGTCGGGTTTTTCGCCTGCACGGCGCATATCGTTGATATCGGCGGGCGCGGGTTCGGGGCGGACGCCCACAGCGTCTATGAAGAGGGTCTCTACATCCCCATCATGAAGTTTGCCGAGCGGGGGGATGTCGACGGTACACTTGTGAAGATCATTCGCGGCAATGTGCGCGAGCCCGATCAGTTGATCGGCGATATCTATGCGCTTGCGACCTGTAACGAGATCGGCCACCGCCGCCTAACCCAGATGATGGACGAATTCGGCCTGGAAGATCTCGATGGGATCGCCGGGTTCATTCTTGAGAATTCGCGCCGGGCCACGATCGAACGGATCCAGGCCCTTCCCCAGCAAGAAGCCAGCGGCGAGTTGACGGTTGACGGCTTTGATGTCCCCATCACGCTGAAGGTGAAAGTCAGCGTTCGGGGCGACAAGATTGTCACCGATTTCACCGGAACATCCGGCGTCGACAAAAAGGGTATCAACTGCCCGCTGGTCTATACCAAGGCCTATGCGTGCTATGCGCTGAAAGTGGCGATTGCGCCCGAGATCCCGAACAATGCGGCCAGCCTTGCACCGTTCGAAGTGACGGCGCCCGAGAACACCATCGTCAATGCGGTGCACCCGGCGCCCGTCGCGCTGCGCCACATCGTGGGGCATTTCGTCCCCGATACCGTGTTCGATGCCTTCGATAAAATCGTCCCCGGGCTGGTCCCCGCCGAGGGGGCGGGTTGTCTTTGCAATTTCCAAGTCTCGCTTAGGCCCCGAACCGATGGGCCTGCGCCCCCGGACGCGCGCCGTTCGGAAGTGCTGACATTCAATTCCGGTGGATCAGGCGCGCGGCCCGGTTTCGATGGTCTGAACGCGACGGCCTTCCCGTCGGGCGTGATGACCATGCCGATCGAGGCCACGGAACACGCTGGCCCGGTGATCATCTGGCGCAAAGAGTTGCGGCCCGATTCAGGTGGTGTCGGCGCCATGCGCGGGGGTCTTGGGCAGTACATGGACGTGGGGGCCATGGACGGTCATGAATTCGATATTCAGGCCATGTTCGACCGGGGCGACCATCCGGCCCGCGGGCGACGTGGCGGGGGGCCGGGGGCGCCGACCACCATTTCCCGCGACGACGGCACGCCCATGCAGGTGAAAGGCAAGCAATTCGTGCCCCACGGCGCGCGCGTGAAAATGGCCTTCCCGGGCGGTGCGGGCTATGGCGACCCGAAGGCCCGCGACAAGGATCTGGTGTTTCGCGACCTTGCGCGGGGCTACATTTCTCCTGAGGCCGCCATCCGCGACTATGGTTTGACCGACGCCGAAGTTGCCAAGGTTGCCGCGCAAGTTGCACGTGGCGAAGATGTCTGAACTCGGGCCGCCAGGGCCGCACATAGGGAAATTGGGATGACAAAAGTAGCTTTGGTCACGGCCGGTGGGTCCGGAATGGGGGCCGACAGCGCCCGGGCACTTGCGGAAGACGGGTTCAAAGTCGGGATCCTGTCCTCTTCGGGCAAAGGCGAGGCGCTGGCCCATGAACTGGGTGGCGTCGGCATCACAGGGACAAACCGGTCAGACGCTGATCTGCAAAAGCTGGTGGATGCCGCGATGAACCATTGGGGCCGGGTGGATGTCCTGGTGAACTCTGCCGGGCATGGGCCGCGCGCACCTGTCCTCGAACTGACGGACGAAGACTGGCATGAAGGGATGGAAGTCTATTTCCTGAATGCTGTGCGACCGTCCCGCCTGGTCACGCCCATCATGCAGAAGCAGGGTGGCGGCGCGATCATCAATATCTCAACCTTTGCTGCCTTCGAGCCGAACCCGGTCTTTCCGACATCCGGTGTCATGCGGTCGGGCCTGGCGGCCTTCACCAAACTATTCGCAGACAAATATGCAGCCGAGAACATCCGCATGAACAATGTCCTGCCGGGGTTCATCGACAGTCTGCCGGAAAAGGAAGAGTTTCGGGCCCAGATCCCGATGGGCCGCTATGGCGCGAGTTTTGGAGAGATCGGCAAGACCGTGGCATTTCTGGCCTCGGACGGGGCTGCCTATATCACGGGGCAAAACATCCGCGTGGATGGGGGCATTACGCGGTCGGTGTGAGACCCGCCGCTTCAGTGCGAAGCCACGCCCGATCCAGGACCCAGGCGGATGCGCCACAGGCAAGTGTGACTGCGGCGCCGACACCAAGCGCGATGTCGAAGGATCCGGTCCAGTCAAACAGCGCGCCCGCCAGCCAGGGTGATGTCAAACCTGCCACACCCCAGGCGGTGAAAACGATCGAGAACTGCCCCGAAAACGCGTCCGGGCCAAAGACATGACGCGTGATCAGGGGAACGGTTGAGGCCACGATCCCATAGCCCGTGGCAACAAGGACAAGGCCGACCCCCACCAACAAGGGAGATACGGCCAGGATCGCAAGGCCAAGGCCCAGGACGGACAATGCGGTCGCGGCGTAAAGACAGCGTCCCAGCGTCAAAACCTGAGTGAGCCCCGCGACCGAAAGCCGCCCGGCCGTGTTCCCGACGGCAAGGCCAAACAGCGCGGCGCTGGCCAACATCATGGTCGCGCCTTTCGCAGCGAGGATTTTCGCCGCCATTCCAAGTGTCATGAGCCCGGCGAAGGACGCCAGCGCAAAGGTCAGCCAGATCAAAGCCGTCGCACCATGGGATACGGAGTGATTGCCCGGCGAAACGTCTTGCCAGGACGTTCCTGTTCGGTGGGTCAAAGCATGGCCGCCCGCCCAAAGCGCCGCTGCCGCCATTGCAGCGCATAAGACATCCAATCCAGCCAGATCCCATCCCGCTTCATCGAGAATCCGCCACAGCGGGCCAAAAACCGCGCCGCCCAGACCGAACGTCGCGACCATGACGGGCGTCGCAATCCTGTGCGCGTCCGCCCGTGCTGCCGCGCCGAGGGCCCCGATATAAATTGCTCCGCTGATCGCACCGAATACGACGCTGAACCACAGGACAAACTCTGCGAAGCTTGCGGCGCGGGCAGCCGCAAACAGGGCCCCGGCGCCAATTGCGCCTAACACCGCACCCAATCCCAGACCGATCCCGCCCGGCGCGATCCGAGGGGCCAGAATGAGGGCAACGGTAAAGCTGACGATCGCAAGCGAGAAGACCAAGCCGGTGTTGGCGGTTGTTACCCCGTACACGGATTGAAGCGGGTTGATCAAAGCGCTCCACCCGTAAAGCGCGCCAGTGCAAAAGCAGAGCGAACCGAAAGGCCAAAGAAGACTTATGCGCACGGCGATACCCGCGGCGCATTGCGCTGAAACACGCCTTTATCCATGGGCCCGGGCGCCATACAAACAACTTGTATCTACAAATAAGTTAAGTCAATGTGGCGCGACACGCCCAAACGCTCCGCAGGTGCAAAGAAGGATATGTCGGACAGCGATGTTCTGGTGACCGGCGCTGCTTTGACCCCGTTCAACCGCCGGAAGGACGGCACGGGGTTTCGCGATTGGGCGGCCGAGGCATTTACGGCAGCGCTTGAGATGGCGGGGATCGGGCGGTCGGATATTGGCACGCTTATTGTCTCATCCGAAAGCGATTTCTTCAGCATGCAGTTGAACCCGTCGTCCATATTGGCGACCGAACTTGGTTTGGTCGGCGTTCCCGCCATGCGATGCGAAGGCGGTGGAGCATCGGGTCAGTTGGCGGTTCATGCCGGGTTTCGCGCGATCCAAAGCGGCGCGGCGCAGCACGTCGCGGTCTTGGGGGTCGATCCGTCGGCGTCCTGTCTTTCGGGCGATGCGGTGCGCACACTTTATAGCAACTCGTTCGATCTCTGGTCGGATGGGTTCACGGGGGTCACGGCAACCGCGCAATATGCCTTGTCCTATCAGATCTTCGCCATGGCCCATGGGACCTCTGACGCCGACCTGACGGCCGTGACCCAGAAGAACCGTGAGAATGCGACCCTGAACCCGGGCGCGCATTTGCCGCGCTCCGACAGTGCTCAGGCGATTGCCGAAAGTCCCGCAATTGCATCGCCTTACCGGCGGCTTCATTGCTCACCGCTTTCGGATGGTGCCGCGGCGCTGATCTTGTCACGCGCCAGCGCGGTCCCGCAGGATCGAAGGCGCGCACCAAGAATTGCCGGGGCGGGCGCCGGAACGGATCATATGCATCTTGGTGCGCGGTCTGATCCCGGTGCTTTTGCAGCCAAGACCAAAGCGATGAAAAGGGCCTGTTCCGAAGCCGACAGTCTGCCCGCCCAAATCGGTCTGGCCGAGGTCTATGACGCCTATGCAGGGGCCGAGATGCAAGGCCTTGCTGCCCTTGGGTTATCCGAAAATATCGTTTTTGATCAGAGAGATGGAGTATTTTTGCGCAACGGTGCGCTGCCGGTCAATCTTTCTGGTGGCCTGATGGGGCAAGGCGCCCCGGTCGGTGCAACAGGGGTCGGACAAACGGCCACATGTGCGCTTCTGCTTGAAGGTCGGTATCATTCGGAACTTCAGCCAGATAATCCGCCCCAATACGCCTTGGCCGACACCCATGGCGCAGTCTGCACCACCGCCGCTGTCACGATCCTGGAACAAGGATCCGTGGCATGATCGCGCATCGGATCACGCTCGACTATGCCCTCGGCCCGGGCTGGTTGGCCCCCTTTATCGAAGGGCTTCAGAAGGGCGACTTGTTGGGACGTCGGTGTTCGGGCTGCGCCAAGGTGCATGTTCCACCCGTGCGAACCTGCGACTGTGGCGAAACGACCGGCTCTTGGCAGCCGCTGTCCGGCGCGGCCCGGATCGTGGTCGAGACGCGGGGGGCCGACGGCGCTTTCGCGCTGGTCCAGTTCGACGGTGCGGACACGCAAAGCGTGGTTCGACTGGCCGGCGTGGCGGACGGCGATACGCGTGGCAAGCTATGTCCATCGGATGGGGACACGCCTGCCATGGTTCTGGGCCCTGAACCGGAGGCGGCTGAATGACCGAAGCCATTTCGATCCCTGAAAGCCGGTTGCCCGGGCTGAACCTGCAAAACGACGGGTCCGGGTACCGGATTGGCTGGGCTGAGGATGCCAATATCTTCCACATGACATTGGGCAAGCATCTGGGCGAAGGCACCCGCGACAACCCAGCGCTGATTTTTGAAGATCCCACCGGACATATCAGCATACAGAGTTTTGCCGAAGTCGATCGGGCAGCCTCCGCGCTGGCGGCACGTCTGAGGGATTTGGGCTATGGGCGCGGCAGCCTGATCGGGCTGCACACTGGGCAACACCCGGATACGGCGGTGGCCCATATGGCGGTTTGCAAGCTTGGCGGTGTGGCAGTCACACTGTCGCAGCTCTATGGGCCCGAAACCCTGCAACACGCCATGAACGATTGCGCCGTGCCCGTGCTGCTAACCTCGGCAAAGGCCTGGGCGCATTTGCGCGACGGCGCTGCCCAAGCGCTTCCGCACTTGAACCATGTGTTCATGCGAGATCCGGGCCCGGACGAACTGGATCTGGCTCACGCGCTTTCCTCGGATCCCGAAGGCTTTCAGCCTGACTATACCGGGGCGGATGATCCGGCGCTTCTCATGTATACTTCGGGGTCGACGGGCAAGCCCAAGGGCATCCTGCATGGTCACCGGGTGCTTGCGGCCTATACGCCTTCGATCAACCTCTTCTTCAACTTGGCGATGGAAGAAGAGGATGCCGTGTACTGGTCGCCTTCAGACTGGGCCTGGGTCGGCGGACTTCTGGATATGCTGTTTCCGGCGTGGATGGCCGGGCGGCCCATTGCAACGTCGCTTGAGCGGTTCAGCGCGGAATACGCTTATGAGTTCATGGTGCGACACCGGGTGACCCACACGTTTCTGGCGCCCACTGCGATCAAGCGCCTTGCCCAGACTGAAGACCCGCGAGACCAGTACGACCTTGCCCTGAGATACATTTGTACCGGCGGAGAGGCGCTGGCGTCCGAGACCCTGACATGGGCCGAGAACACGCTGGGTGTGGTCTGCAACGAATTTTACGGCATGACCGAGGTCAACCACCTGATCGGGAATTGCGCGGCCCTTTATCCGCGCCGTCCGGGTTCTATGGGGCGCGCCTATCCCGGTCACGATGTCCGCCTTGTCGATGGCGAAGGCCAGGACGTGGCCGATGGTGAACCGGGTGAAATCGTGACGCCCGCAACCTCGCCCACGCGTTTCTTGGGATATCACAACAATCCCCAGAAAACCGACGAGATGCGGCTTGGCCCCTATCTTCGGACCCATGACCTCGCCGTGCGCGATGCGGACGGGTATTTCTGGTACAAGGGCCGGTCCGACGATCTGATCAAGTCGTCCGGTATGCGGATCGGGCCTGCCGAAATTGAAGAGTGCCTTTTGGCGCATCCCGCCGTGGCGGAAGTGGCGGTGATCGGGAAACCTGATGCTGACCGTGGCTCGATCGTCAAAGCCGTCGTCAAATTGCGGGCCGGACACACGGCGGGTGACGCCCTGTCAGACGCGCTTAGCCGCCATGTCAAAGACCGGCTCGGTGGCTACAAGGCACCGCGCGAAGTCGCGTTCGTGGATGGGTTCGAAATGACGTCTTCCGGCAAGATCAACCGGCGGGCCCTTCGCGAGGCAGAACAGGCATGTGCGGCGGAGGCGGGCAAATGACGATGGTGCCGTTAATCCCGGAAGTTGCTGATTTCGTGTCGAAATTACAACCCTTGCGCATTGGTGGGCTGGGCGCCGACGGAAGCGACGACTTGGCGGTCCTGAACCCATCGACGGGCGACGTGTTGGGAAAGGTCTCGCGCGCCGGTTCAAAGGAGATCGACCTCGCCGTATCCGCGGCTTCCGATGCCTTTCTGAACGGGCCTTGGGGGCGTATGACCCCGCATGATCGGGGGCAGGTTCTTTGGCGGCTTGCCGACCTGATCGAGGAGCGGTCCGAGATTTTCGCGCAGCTCGATGCGCTGGACAATGGCAAACCGGTCGCGGTGGCCAAGGGCGATGCCATCTGGTCTGCGCGACATTTTCGGTACTTTGCGGGATGGCCTGACAAGATCGAAGGGGCAACGATACCGGTCAGCACACCCGACCGGCTGAACTATACCCGGATCGAACCGGTGGGCGTGGTCGGTCTGATCACGCCTTGGAATTATCCCCTGCTGATGGCGGCTTGGAAGTTGGCGCCAGCTTTGGCTGCGGGCAACGCCGTGGTGCTGAAACCGTCTGAAGAGACCCCGATGTCGGCGCTTTATCTTGCCGATCTGGCGCTAGAGGCAGGGCTGCCGCCGGGCGTTCTGAATGTGGTTCCGGGACTGGGGCACGACGCCGGCGCCGCATTGGCGGCGCATCCCGGCGTGGGCAAAATCGGCTTCACCGGCAGTACGCGCACTGGCCAGGAGATCGTGAAAGCCTCTGCCGGAAACCTGAAGAAGCTGTCATTGGAACTGGGCGGCAAGGCCGCGAATATCCTCTTTCCCGATGCCGATCTGGATCGGGCGATCCCCGGGGCGTTCTGGGCCAACTTCGGCAATAACGGCCAAAGCTGCACCGCCGGGGCCCGTCTTTACGTCCATGCCAGTATTGCGGACCGCGTGCAGGACGGGCTTGTCGAATTGGCCCGGTCGCTCAGCATCGGCCCGGGCCTGGCGGATCCCGGGCATGACTTGGGTCCGGTCATCTCGGAAAAGCAAATGTCCAAGATCCTCGGCTTCGTGGATGGTAGCCAAACCCAGGGCGCCCATGTGCTGGCAGGTGGCGCTCGGGCCGGGTCGGATGGCTGGTTTGTCCAACCGACCTTGGTGGGCGACGTGACCGATGACATGACCATCGCGCGGGAAGAGGTGTTTGGCCCCGTCCTGTCAATCCTGACTTTCACCGATGAAACGGACGTCCTGGCGCGGGCCAACGACACTGAATACGGGCTTGCCGCAGGTCTTTGGTCGCAGGACATCACACGGGTGCGCCGCATGGCCGACCGGCTTCAGGCGGGTACCATCTGGGTCAACTGCTGGGGCGAGACCGACGCAGCATCGCCCTTCGGCGGATACAAGAAATCGGGCTATGGTCGCGAAATGGGGAAAGATGCGATCGCCCTCTACAGCCAGACAAAATCGGTCTGGGTGGCATAGGAAGGCGGACAGCCATGCAGGTTGAAACAACTCCCAAATATGAACATGCCTATCGCGTCATCCTGGATCGGCTGAAATCGGGCCGCTATCCCGTGGGTGGCCGCCTCCCGACCGAGGGTGAATTGGCACGCCACTTTGACGTCAGCCGCGTCACGATCCGTCGCGCGCTCGATATGCTCGTGCAAGACGGCTATGTCGAAAGCAAGCAGGGCAGCGGATACACGGTTCTGACGCTGTCACCCGCGTCCGACACCTGTCTGACCTCGTTCACCGATGCAATGCTGCGGGCCGGGCGCGAACCGACATCCCGGTTTCTGTCGCTAGACCACTTTGCCGCCGGTGCGCCCGAGCTTGCGGGCATACCGCCCGAAATGCAGAGCAAACCGGTCACGCGCGTGGTGCGATTGCGCCTGGTCGATGGCGCGCCCAGTATGCTGGTTCTGACCTATGTGCCGCGCGACCTGCTTCCCAACCCGACGGCCGATGACTTCCCCGAAACAGGGCCCGAACAATCGATCCTGCGCATCCTGCGCGCACGCTTCGCACTGGAATGGTCGGCGGCCTGCGAAGATATCAGCCCGGTCCTGGCCGATGCCGAATTGGCCGAAACATTCGAAATCGGCTTGGGCCAACCTTTGCTGAAACAGGCCTGCTCTGCCTTTGACGACACAGGCCGAACGGTCTTTTACGAAGATGTCTTCCGGAACGGACCAGTCAGTTTCAATCTGGCCCAATCTTCACGCAAACCACGCTATACCTGACGAGGATCGCCATGCCAGATTTCACGCCCCTGCCGCCCGATCTTTTGGCCGAACGGCTTGCGCCACCCTCCGGTAAACCGGTGCGTCTTCTGATCGATACCGACACGGCCAACGAGATCGACGACCAATATGCGCTGGCCTGGGCGCTTTTGTCGCCAGAGCATATGACGGTCGAAGCAGTAACGGCCGAGCCCTTTTCCTTCGCCCATCACCAGCCCGAACTTCTGAAAGCCGAACGCGCCATTGAAGAGGGCGGGGCCCATCAGGAACATTTGGTCGGGGGCTTCCAGGGTTGGATCCACCGGTTGCACGCAGCAGGACGGCGGGCGGCTGATCTGAATTTCGTGGGCCCGGCAGAGGGGATGGAACTGAGCTTTCAAGAGATTTGCACGATCTATGACAAGCTCGGCATGTCCCACCAAGGCCAAGTGTTCCGTGGCGCGGATCGATATATGGCCCATGCCGAAGATGTCGTGAGTTCCGAGGCCGTCGACAAGATCATCGCGCTGGCGCGGTCCGCCGATGGTCCTCTCTACATTGCGGCGATGGCCTGCGTGACCAACATCGCGGCGGCTATCCTAAAAGCGCCGGACATTCGTGAAAACATCGTGGTGATCTGGACGTCGGCCTATCCGTCCTCGGCGCCCCATTGCAACCGGCCGTCTCTGAACCTGGTTCAGGATGTCCACGCCTCGCGACTGATGTTCGACAGCGGTGTCCCGCTGGTCTATCAGCCGGGCTATCACGTCGGCGCACAGCTCAAAATTTCACGCCCCGAGATGGAAGCGTTCGTGAAGGGCCAGGGCGCGATTGGCGACTATCTTTGGCATCTCTTCACCAACAACCCGCTGCACGAGATGTTTGCCATCTCAGACCGTGCGCGGCGGACCTGGGTGATCTGGGACATCATCACAATCGCCTGGCTGATCGACCCGGATTGGGTGCCGAGCATTCTGACGCCGTCGCCGATCCTCAACCAAGACCTGTTCTGGGAACACGACGAGACCCGGCACCAGATCCGCGAAGCCCATGACGTACAACGCGATGAAATCTATCTGGATTTCTACGACAAGCTGGCCCGCGCGGCTAAGTGAAGTCGCGCCTGTCCAAATGGCCGCGCATGGGCACCCTGCCAAGGATATCCATGCCGGTCCAAGATGCGAACTCGGTCAGAATGCCCGCATGAGTTCCGGGCACCAGGATGAAGTGATGCTCCAAGCCGTGGGCCATCACCGTTGCAACCACATCCTCGGTTGACGCCGGCTCGCCATCGATGTCGAACCCGTCGAGCCAGCCACGGCACCCTGTGAACCCACTTGGGTCCCGGCCCGACACGATGGCCGTCATGCCGAAGAAGGCACCGGCATTCCGCGCGACCCGGAATACGGTGACCGGGCCGTCGGCAAAGACAAGATCCGCGATGGCCCCATAGATCGGCCCTTCCGGCGTGCCGCGTCCGATCATCGGGTGGTTGATCCAGCGCGCTCCGCCCGGGTCGGCATGGTACAAAGGCCCGCCGCCGCCATGCCACATCAGAAGCTGGTCGGCATCGAGATCGGGTTCGGTCATGTCGAGCACATAGCCGACCCGCCCTGTCACGGATGACGCCACCAGTTGTGTCACCGCGCCAAGCACGTCGCCTTCTGACGCGATGGCCAGGTTCTGCGTTTCTTCCAGCCAGGAAAAGGCGGCACCCGGATGCATTCCGGGATCGTCCTGAAGCGCGGGCCAATCGCTGACGGCAAGCGCGTTGTAATCGCCCGCCTCGGCCATATCCGCCAAGGCAAGCGCGGCCCGACCCGTCAGGGACATTTGATCATCGGATACCCCGTCCACAGCGGCGGCGGCCCGCATCGACTCAACCTCGGCGGCGATCTTCGCGCTGTCTTGGGCGGCCATGCGTCCGGTCAGTTCATGGATGTCATGGTGGGCGACCTCGACCCCAAGGCGGCGACGAAGCTCCGATGTCGAAACCTCCATGTTGTAGAATGTCATGGCGAGCCCGCCGACCACACCGACCCGCGCACCTTGCAAGGACTTGGCGGCCTTCACGGCGCGGATGGTCGTGCGGATCCGATCCTGCAAAGCAGGGCTGTCCGGGGCGCCATGATACCATTGCGCTGGCCGTTCGGACAATGACCGGACCTGGCGCGCGATCGACATCGACATGTTGAGCGAGACGAAGTTGTTCAACTGCACGTCGCCCGTTCGCTGGGGTTCGGGAACGGACCAGAAACCGCACCTGAACTCTGACGCGGCAACCGTGCGCGCGACGTCGCCCATCGTGAAACCGCCATGCAAAAGCAAAACGAAATCAGCACCTTCCCGCGCGCAGGCGGTCAGTGCCTTTTCGGTGTCACGACCATCCATCGGGATGCCAGGCGCCACAAAAAACGATGCCCCTTCGGCGGCGCACAGGGTCTCCAGCGCTGCTTCACATGCGTCCCAAACGCCGTGCTTCTCGGGAAAGTAACTTGGAAGCGAACCGCGGATCAGAGCGATCTTAACGCCGGAGTTTCGCTGTGCCATGTTTGTCCTCATTCACCCAAAGCTGCGATCAGCCGGTCAAGACGGGACCGACCTGTGTCTTCCAGCCACGCCCGCAACGCGCCTTCTCCGTCGCTGCCGAAGACTGGAACGGCATCGGACCAGATCGCCCGCCCGCACATGAAGCCGCGAAAATTGACCCCCGCTTCGACCGCCAGCTTAAGGGACGCTTCAAAGCGATCAAAGGTGACCCCGGCGCTTAGATAGACAAGGTCTTTTTCACCCGCGGCATCCGCGGCATTTCGAAATGCCGAACGCGCCTCTGCCCGCGATAGGTGCGGATCGCCGAAACCTTCGACGAAGTTCAGATCCACAGGAATCTCGACCTTCAAGACGTCGACCTGAAACCGCGGGTCCGCGAAGCGCGCGGTGGCACGCCGGACCATGTTTGGTTTCAACGCCGCGTATTCGGGCGACCCCAGCGCGACTGTCGGGTGATAGACCAGCGGCTCCATCAAGTACTGAATTCCGGTATCTGCGCATCTCTGGCCAATCTCGGCCACCAGATCTTCCTTGCGGGCGTTCAGGGCGGGGTCATCATCCGGCGCATAATAGATGAAGAATTTCAATTGCCTGACGCCCATCTCGGGATAGTCCTCGACCGAGAAATTGTCCGGAAGAACCGTGATCCGGTCGTCGTCCGAGATGTGATAGACATCCGCCTCAAACGCCAGCATTGGGGCGCACCCATCTGGATAGTTGGCCAACAGATCCGGTCCACAAGTGGCATCAACCAGTACCGTTGAAGCACCCGGTCCCAGTGTCTCAAGCACCGCGCGTTTGAAAGTCAGAAGATCATCTTCACTGGCGTTGGGTCCGCGCGCGTCCCGAATGGCGGCAGCAAGCCCGCTTCCGGCATCGACGGCCACGCCATGGATGGGGGTGGCCATCGCTCAGCTCCCCTGCCGGTCCAAATGGGGGAAATGCGGCGCCCCATGTGGCGCCCGCCAAAGCCGAGCCATATCGTCGTTTGGCGTGAAAAGCGAAATTGAAAACCCGCCCATTTCCTGCGTTGTGGAATAGGATCCGATCATCGGTGCGGTCGCTGCAATCCCCTTGGCACCCAGTTGGGCTGCAACCTCACCATAGATCGTCAAAAGCTCCATCATTGTGGTTCCGCCGGACCCGTTGATCAAAACGGTGGTCGGCGTTCCGGGGGAAATCGGACGGTCGGCCAGAAGTTCGCCCAGCATGTATTCAACCAGCGCACCCACCGGTCCGACCTTGCGGCGACTGACCCCCGGTTCGCCATGGACGCCCATGCCAATGAAGATCTCATCTTCGGGCAAGGTGAACATCAGGTCTCCGGTCAGGGGCGAGACGCCGGGCGCGACCGCGGCCCCAAGCGTGCGGGTCCGGGCGCGCACGTCTTCCCCAAGCGCCAACAGTGCGTCGACGGGCATCCCTTCCTCGGCAGCCGCGCCAAGGATCTTGTAGATGAACATCGTCCCCGCGGCACCACGTCGGTCCTCTTCCTGCCCCTTGGGTGCAGAAGAGATATCGTCATACATCAGCAGGGGCCGGACCGTCAGGCCTTCGTCCTCTGCCATCAGGGCTGCGGCATTGCCGTTGATCACATCGCCCTCGTGGCGCGAAATCAGAAGGACTGCGCCAGCCTCGCCGGTAACCTCTTGAATCCCTTCAAGAATGTCATCCGCCGAGGGTGCAGCAAAGACATCGCCGACGACGTTGGCATCCAACAGGCCTTCGCCGACAAACCCCATGGCAATGGGTTCGTGGCCGGATCCATTTCCGATCAGAAGGGCAACCTTGCCTTCCATCGTGCGAAGATGCGTCCGGCGGACAACACGGTCAGAGACGCCGCGCGTTACAATGTCGGGATAGGCCGCAACGAACCCGTCGATCATATCGTCGGGCATCCGGTCTTTGGCGTTGAAAAGCTTCTTCATCGTCCGCCGTCCTGTTCCGCGAACACCGCCAGAAGCACAGCAACCGAAGTTGCACCCGCATCGACATGTCCGACGCCCGCGCCTTCGACATGCTTGGCGCGGCCACGCTTGGCCGCCATGTCTTTCGTGGCCAGCCGACCGTCCTCGGCCGCGCTGGCGGCTGCCGCGGCGGTGTCGGCGTCCGATGCTGGGATCAGCGCATCCAAAAGGGTTTTTTCACCGGATTTCGCCTGCCCAAGCATCGCGATCCGGTCCGCCGCTGACTTAAGCGAAGGCCCGATTGCCACGCCACCTTCGGTCTTTTCCAGTGCGCCAATGACCTCGGCGAAAAGCGACCCCGACGCGCCGCCCGCCGCCTTTCGAAATGCTTTGGCGGGATTGTCCGGGGCATCCATTGCGGCTCTCAGACCTTTCACCATGGTCGATCCATGATCGCCGTCGCCTGTCGCCGCGTCGAGCGCGTTCAGCTCTTGCTCCGTCGCCTCAAACCGGGCAAGCGCGCGGGTCAGGAACGCCTTCATACGAAGGTCTCCCGCATGAAGGCCAAGGCTCGGCGGGCCGCGTCGGTCGCGTCAGGTTCTATGTTCCGCCAAATGTTCAGGTCCGCGCTGGCCGGGTTTCCGGCGATGACGAACATTTCGGCCACGATCCAGCCGTCATAGCCTGCATCGTCCAAACCTGCCTTGACGTGATCCCAGGGCACATGTCCCGAACCCGGCACGCCGCGATCGTTGTCAGAGATATGGAAGTGGACCAGCTTGTCCGCTGATCCGGCGATGGCGGCACGAATGTCCTTTTCTTCCATGTTCAGGTGGAAGGTATCCAACAACGCGCCAACCCGGTCAGACCCCGATGCGCGCGCGATAGCGCAGGCCTCGTCCGCCGTATTCACCAGATCCGTTTCAAACCGGTTCAGCGCTTCGATGCCAAGCTTCACGTCATGGGCCCGAAGCGTCGCATCAAGCGATCCGAGCGCTTCGGCGGACCGTTCGGCTCGGACAGGTTTGTTCAGCGGATCGAACACGCCCCAGGGCGCGAAGACGACCCCGGCCAGACCGCGCGACCCGATCCGGGTCGTCGTTTCGATAGCCCAATTCAGATAATCTACCCCCGCAGCACGAACCTCCGCATCGTCCGAGGTGATATCCTTGTCCGGCGCAAGCCCGTCTGAACAGGTGACCTCAAGCCCATGATCCCTGACCGCCGCCCCCAATGCGTCGGCCTTTTCATCGGTCATGCCAAGCAGCGACACCTCGACACCGTCAAAGCCCAGATCCGCGACCGTTCGCAGAATAGGCGTAATCTCGTCGGTCCATTGGGCCTGCCAAAGCCCGGCGTGGATGCCGAACTTCATGATGTTTGCTCCACCAGCTTCAAGGCAGCCGCGAATACTGCTGTGTTGCTCGTCTCAAGCTCGGCCAGGGCTGCGTCTGTCATCGGATCCATAAAGCGGCGTCCGGCGGTCAATTCGTCCCAGACGACCACCATAGCAACGCCGGGCACGCCAAAACGCTTGGCGGCGGCGATGGTGGTCGCGGCCTCCATTTCCACGCTAAGCAATCCGTCCTTGTGCCAACCGGCATACATTTCGACCGTTTCGGCGAAGAGCGACGAGAAGGTCACATGCGGGCCCGTGTACGTTCTCCGACCCAAAGCCGCCAACGTGGCCTCGGCCCTTTGCACCCAAGGTGCCGAAGCATCGACGGTGTCACCAGCATAGTGTTCCGCCACGCCGTCACGGCAACTGATCCGGTCGGGGATGATGATGTCGCCCGGTTGCAAGTGCGATTGCAGGCCGCCGCAAGTCCCGATCTGGATCACCAGTTTGCACCCGAGCGATGCAAACATCTGGCTGATCTCAACCGCGCGCGGAGCGCCGTAAGCCATGCAGAACACGATCTTCTTGTCACCCCAACGCCCCCAGAAGATATCTGGGAAGCCAAGCTCTTTCACATCTGTCAGATGGGCCAGACGCTGCCGCTGACGGTCTTCGCGCCACCACGATCCTTCTAGGATCACGGCCTCCGGAATCTCATCTTCGGACAGTTTCAGCCCGGCGAGCCATTCGTCCCGCGTAACCTCAAGGATGGATCTGAACTGTACCGTCATCCGATCACCCAAAGCGACGTTGCAGGCAAGTGGATGGGCAAGGTGTCGCCTGCGGAATACGCTTCTATTTCCTCGGGGTTCACGACCGCTTCGACCGCGACCCCGTTGACCGTCAGTTTCAGGCGCGTCTGGGTGCCCAGGTAAATGATGTCCGAGACGGTCGCAGACAGCGCATTCGCCCCGTCCGGCGCGGCACCGATCCGCACATTCTCGGGCCGAAATGTCAGCGTGCCGGAGCCTTGCCGCGCACCTTCCGGCAGCGCCAGTTTTCCAAGGGGGCCGTCGAAAACGCCGCTTTCGGACTGTCCGGGGATGAAATTGTGGCCCCCGAAGAACCGGGCGACGGGTTCGTCCACGGGGCGCTTGTAGAATACATCGGGCCGGTCGTACTGCTTCATCTGGCCATCCAGGATCAATGCAACGCGATCCGCCAGAACGACGGCCTCTTCCTGATCATGCGTGACGAAGATCGTCGTGATCCCCATGTCCTGCTGGAGCGAGCGGATCAGATCGCGCATCTCAAATCGAAGGTGCGCATCAAGGTTCGACAAGGGTTCGTCCAAAAGCAGCACGTTCGGCTGAACGATCAGGGCGCGGGCCAACGCGACCCTTTGCTGTTGTCCGCCGGACAGCGCCGATGGCTTTCGGTCGCCGAGATCGGGAAGCTTCACCATGTCCAGCATCTCGCCCACGCGGCGCTTGATCTCGGCCGGATCCGTCTTCCGCATCTTCAGGCCGAAACCCACATTGTCGGCGACGCTCATGTAGGGGAACAAAAGATAGTTCTGGAAGACCATGACCACGCCGCGGTTTTCCGGTTTGTCCTTCAAAACCGACCTTCCATCGAAGCGCACATCGCCGGAAGTCGGTTCCAGAAGACCTGCGATCATCTTCATGGTCGTGGTCTTGCCGCAGCCTGACGGGCCAAGAAGCGCGGTCAGTTCACCGCTTTCAATCTCAAGCGACAAGCGGTCCAGCGATGGCGTGGTCGCGCCCGGATAAACCTTGGTGAGTTCCTGGATCGAGACCTGGGTCATATCTGCCCGAACCCCCCGACTGCTCCGCTTCGGCCAGACAGGTGCTTGGCTGTCAGAAGAAGGATGATGATGCCGGGCAGGATATAGATCATGCCGATGGCACCAGTGATGTCGTTGCGTCCGGATGTTGCGAAGTTGAACAAAAGAAGTGGCAGCGTTTCAACCCGACCGCCACCGATAAGAAGGGTCAGGATGTACTGGCTCCAGGACACGAGGAAAGCGAACAACCCGCCAACGATGATCCCGGGCCGGATGGCCGGAAGCGTGACGTACCAAAAGGTCTTCAGCGGTGACGCACCCAAACTTCGGGCCTGCGCCTCAAACGCGGGGTCATAGTTGGCAAAGACGCCTGCCATCACAAGAACCATGTAAGGCAGCGTCGGGATCAGATGCACCAGGATCACGCCGTTGACGGTGTTGTTCAGACCCATCGCGATAAAGACCGAGTGGATGCCCAGCACCACGGCGATCCCGGGAACGATCGTGGGCGCAAGGATCATCAGTTCCACGATTTCCTTGCCTCGGAACTTGTACATCCCAAGCGCGCGACCCGCTGGAACGCCGACAAGGATGGACAGCACCGTCGCCACCAGCGAAATCCAGATCGTCAGCCAAAGGCTGTCAAGAACGCCCGCGGTGTCTGACACCGCATATTCCCAGGCCCTGAGCGACCAGTTGTTCGGCAAAAGCGCGGGGTAAAACCATCCTCGTGCGAAAGACCAGATGGCCAATGGGATCAGCGGCAGGACCAGCCAGGTGATCAGAACCGCGCCGGACAAAACCCGGAAGGTGCGCAAGCCATGGCTTTCATTCGTGCTCATGGCTTTAACCCCTGATCCGGCGGCGCGAATAGCGCACGTAGAAATAGATCATCAGCGCGCTGAGGATCGCGATCACAATGGCCATGGCCATCGCCTCGGGGCGGGCGGCAAGGTCGACATCGGTGTATTTGCGATAGGCAAGAACCGGCAGGGCGGCTGGGAAATTGGCCCCCAGGATCGCCGGGATCTCATAGGCGCCGAAGGTGAAGGCAAAGACCATCACGCTTGCAGACAAGACGCCCGGGAAGATCAGCGGCAACAGGACATATCGGAACGTCTGCCACTTGCTGGCGCCAAGCGACCGCGCAACGCTTTCATAGTCCTCGCCAAGCGCCTGCATATTGGCAAGCACGATCACGCCAATGAACGGGATCTCTTTCCACACATATTGCAGAATGATTCCAATAGCATAGGGGTCAAAAACCAAGGCGGGGAAGTCGCTCGGCCGTGCAATCATCCCAAACTCGGCCGCAAGACGCGCAAAGGTTCCGGATTGCGAGAACAGATAAAGGATCCCGATCGCGCCCACGAGATGCGGCACCGTCAGGTTCAGTTGAAACAGGAAGTTGACGACGCCCCGACCGACAAAGGTCCGTCGCAACAGAAGGGCGGCACCGATGGCCAGCACCGATGAGATCACCGTCGATGTGAAAGCGATGTGGAAGGTCAGCAGAAACGAAAGATAGAACTCCCGATCCGTGAAGATGGACAGATAGGCGTTCCAGTTCGGATCGGTCAGTCCGATCACGGGCATATAGTTGAAACTGCGCATGACCCCGATCACCAATCCGCCGAAAAACAGCAGGACGATGATCGACATGGCCGGAAGCAGAAGGAGAAAGACCTTCATGCGGTCAGACATGGTTCCGGGGTCTCCGTCAGATTTGGAAAGGCGAAGGTCCCGTGGCGCATCAAGACGCCACGGGAGATGTCAACGTCGCGCCTATTGGCCCACGTTTTCGATCCAGCCTTGCTCGATCGCCGAGATCCAGGCGGCCTGAAGCTCGGGCAAGGCGGACTTGGCCAATTCCTCGGCAGGGGCCACGTTCGGGTGCACCTCGATGCTGTTGAACTTGGCCTGCGTCTCGGCATCCGTGCGCGAGATCTCGATGGCCGGCTTCGCGCCCCAGACATCTGGAAGCGCCTTTTGAACCTGTGCCGGACCCGACAAAAGCGTGTTTTGCAGGATCAGCGCCGCCGCCTTGTTCGGAGAGTTGAACGGGATGATCGTATAGTTCGTGTTGCCGATGGTCCCGTCAGTCAGTCCATAGCCCTGGGTTGTCGGTGGGAAGACCCCGTTTTCGATGTTCAGCCCGACATTCGCAGGTTCATAGCCGAAGACCAGATCGACTTCTGAGTTGGCGTAAAGCTGTTCAAGCGCATTGATGTTCTGGGGATAGGTGGCCCCTTCGCGCCAAAGCGATGGTTCCAGATCATTCAGGATGTCCCAGGTTTTCGCCGACACTTCGTCAAACTTGGCCTGATCGAAATCGCCCAGTAGGTTCTCGACCCCGCCCGCGGCATGATAGAACACGTGCCGCACGAACACCGACCCGGTGAAATCCGGCGGCGCGGGATAGGTGAACCGGCCCGGGTTCGCCTTGATCCAGTCCAGCAGTTCCGGGATCGAACGTGGCGGATCGTCAAAGCGCGCGGTGTCATAGGCAAAGGCGAATTGGGCCTTGGACCAGGGGACCTCGCAGCCATCCACGGGAACGCCAAAGTCGTTTGCGATCGCCGGATTGTCCCAATTGACCAACGCGTTGTTCGGCAATACGTCCGTGTATCCGCAATAGGCCAGATCGCCCTGCTTCATGGTGCGGAAGTTTTCGCCGTTGATCCAGATCATATCGACCGAACCGGCATCGGTGACGCCGGATTCTTTCTCGCCCAAAACGATGTTCACGGCCTCGACCGTGTCGCTCAGGCCCACGCGGTTCAGCGTGATATCGTATTCGTCCTTCAGGATGCCGCCGATATACTCGGTGACGTATTGGTTGATGTTGTCGGACCCGCCCCAGAGGAACCAATTCACCTCGCCGCCGCGTCCCAACTCGACGATCTCATCCCAGGACATCGCGTTCAGCGCATCGCCATCTGCCGTGTCGGCCATCCCCGCAAACGGAGATATTGCGACAGCCGTCGCCAAGAGCCCAGATTTCAATAAGTGCCGCATGTGTCCTCCCAGATTTGTCATTTGG
This sequence comes from Paracoccaceae bacterium, assembly GCA_965267475.1. Taxonomy (GTDB): domain Bacteria; phylum Pseudomonadota; class Alphaproteobacteria; order Rhodobacterales; family Rhodobacteraceae; genus JBCBKU01. The sequence continues at coordinate 3,439,445 of OZ254079.1, read as the reverse complement.
CGACCGCCGTCATATCGCTCAGGTTCACAATACCATCGCTTGGCTGCGTGAACGCGATTTATGAGAACTGGCGGACGCACCTCACCACAGGCTACCGCCCCTGTCAGGGCAGCTTATCCGCTTCCGACAAGCGAATTTGTATTTACAACTTGATAATAATGATTTTGCCCTGTCAAGGATTCTGCATCGAAAGATCGGAATGGCTATTCATCCCCATCGGATGCAAAGACCCGGCGGGCGCGATCAAGGTCGGCTGCCGTTGTGATTTTGAAGTTGATGGCATCGCCTGGAACTACACGCACGGTTAGGCCCGCATGCCTTGCCACGGCCACGTCATCGGCTGATGCTTTCGCGGTATCTGCCCGATGCGCCGCTAGGATCTTTTCGAACCGAAACCCTTGTGGCGTCTGCGCGCGCCAAAGTCCGTCGCGCGAAACGGCGCGCTGGGCCAGGTCACCGTCCACGGACCACAGCGCATCAACGACGGGCAAGGCCGCAAACGCACCGTCGGCATCCAGGCAACCCGCGATCACATCATCGATCACGCGGACCGGGCAAAATGGGCGGGCCGCATCGTGGATCAGAACGATCTCCGGCTTGTCGGAGACAAGCGCCTCAAGACCGGCTGCGACCGACGCTGCGCGGCTGTCGCCTCCGGCAACGGGCTGTCCAAGCTTTGGGTTTTGAATGTCACCAACAGCTTGCCCATAGGCGTCGTCATCCTCCGGGTGGATGACGACGATGACCCGCGAAATTCTTCCAACGGCAAGAAACCGGTCAACCGTTCGGCGCAGAATGCTGCGGCCGCCGACCTCAAGGTATTGCTTGGGTAGGTCAGCCCCCATACGGGTGCCGCGCCCGGCGGCGACAAGGATCGCTGCAACACGCGGACCGGCACCATCAGAGATCTGGCGATCTGGTTCGTTTGACACCGCAGCTCCCTCTTGCCGGTCTATCCGGTCTTACAGAGCCGCGTGTCGGACATCAAATCGAGCGCTGGGCTACCAGAAAAATTCGGTGTGGCCGAGGGCGCGCATAAGGGCCTCGACATAGTAGTAATCACCATAGGGCAGCATGTTGTCGGCGCGGCCCAGGTCCACGAAGGCTGCACCGTTTCGCAACAGACCCTGCGCGTCAGGCTCGCCCGAGACGTCGCAGGTTTCGACCAGCCCAAGCAGGATCCGGTCGGCGAGTGCGGTGTACTTTGCGGCGTCTTCTCCGGCGCCGAAGCCTTGCGCAAGCGTGTAAAGGCCCGCTGCGGTGACGGCGCCCGCCGAGGAATCCCGATAGGGATGCTTGTCTGCCGGAAGGTTGTAGTCCCAGATCGGCACGCCATCCTCGGGCAACTTGTCCGCGATATAGTCCGCCATGGACGCCGAAGTATCGCGATAGATCGTGCGGCCCGAATAAAGATAGCTTTGCGCGAAACCGTGGATCGCCCACGACTGTCCCCGCGACCAGCAACTGTTGTCCGCGAAACCCTGATGGGTAAACCCGCGAACCGGTGCCCCGGTGCTCGGGTTGAACTCGAACGCGTGGAACGAACTGAAGTCTTCGCGAACCAGGTGCTTTCGGGATGTCTCAAGGTGCATATTCGCGATGCGGGAAAACGACGGCTGGCCGGTTTGCTCGCCCGCCCAAAACAAAAGCGCCATGGCCTGCATGGCATCAATGTTCAAGGTCCCGGGTTTTTGGACCCGAAGGGCGTCATCGTCCCGTTGCATGGGGTTCCAGCACATGACGAATTCAAGCGGTTGCCGCCACCGGGCCGCCAGGAAATCCGCCGCGCGCAGCGCCATGGTCCGGGCGGTCTCATCTCCGGTCAGTTTGTATTCGGCCACGCAGGACAGCGTGAACAAAAACCCGAGATCGTGATCATGCCACTCCGGGTGCTCCAGCACGGTTTGGAAGTAACCGCGCCGCATGGAAGCTGAATTGCGGAACTCGGGCCGCCCTGTCAGCGAATAGGCCAGCCACAATTGGCCGGGCCAGAAACTCGCCACCCATTCGTCTGGGATGCAGAACTGATATTCCAGACTTCCAGGCGCGGATATTCGCGGGTTCCGCAACCCGAACACCGGGATCAACGATGCGATTTTGTCCACCGCCCGATCCAACGCCGCGGCGAACACCTCTCGATGCGCCGTTGGCGGCTGGAAAAGCTCAAGATTGGCGTAAGAGACGCCGGTGTCGCTGTCCTGCTTCAGTTCCATTGCTGCGCCTTACGAAAACAAGAGGCCACCGTTGATATCGACCGAGGCGCCGGTCATGAAACTTGCCGCGTCCGAGGCCAGGAAGGCCGCAAGGTTCGCAACCTCTTCCGACGTGCCCTCGCGTTTCAAGGGGGTCGCATTGGCGGCGCCCGCCCGAACCTCGGGCTTGGTGAAGACATTATGGAAGTCGGTGTCGATCATACCGGGGCAAATCGCGTTCACGCGGATGTCCGGTGCGAATTCCTTGGCCATCGCGCGGGTCATCGTCATGACGGCTCCCTTCGATGTTGCATAGATTCCGGCGCCCGGCCCGCCGCCATCGCGACCCGCTTGCGAGGCGATGTTCACGATGGATCCGCCCTTGGGCATATGGGGCAGGGCGGCCTGCACCACCAGGAAGTTCGATGTCAGGTTCAGGTCCATGACCGTGTGAAAATGCTCAAGGCTCATCTCGGCCATGGGCACGCGCTTGACCAACCCGCCGGTGACGTGGACGACGACATCGATCTTGCCGAATGTCTCGGCCGTTTTGCCGACCAAGGCGTCGATGGCATCCTTTTGAGTCATGTCGCCCTTCTGCGCGAAGGCCCGGTCTTCCCCGATCTCGGCCACGGCGCTGTCGGCCCCGTCGCCCGAGGCGAAATAGTTGATCGCGACATTGGCCCCGGCGCCCGCCAGCGCCATCACGCAGGCCCGACCGATATCTCGGCCACCGCCGGTCACCAATGCGGTCTTTCCTGTCAGGCTAAGGGCGGCGTCTTTGCGGAATGGGTCTGGATGGGTCATCAGGTCACCTTGAATGTTTTGGGGATGACGACTTTGAAACTCCGCTCTTCACTGTCCGTGAAGTAGAGATCGCAGTCATATCCCTGATCGTCGAGGAAAGAGAAAATGCGCCGGGGCGCGGCGGTCGGGTAGGGCACCAGAAGCGTGGCGATCCGGTGCCGGATAGCGGCTGGGAAACGGGCATTCAGGCAGGTGCTTTCGGCCAATCCCTCATAGTCGGCCGGATCCACGCCGGGAAATCCAGTTTCCTGGGTAAGCGTCCCAGCGCCCGCTTCGGACCAGAGGAACTGGCCATAAAACCCCGCCTTTTCGCCGGTATACCGGAAGGTTGCGTCGCCCAGATGCATCGGACCATTGGCATGAAGCCGCCAGTCGATCGTGACCGGAGCGCTGGCATCGATGTTGTCGACGATCACGAAAAACGCGTTCCGGACAAAATAGATCTCGCGCGTGACGGCTTCGACGGCGTCGTTCAGTGACCGATAGGCCGCCGTGGCATCGCCTGAGATGAAGATGTGGTCCTCACGCTCTTCCGCTTTGGTGATCTGGCCCGTCGCCCGCATGGCCCGGGCCTTGTCCTTGCCTGCGTACTGGCCTTGGCCATCGATCAGAATGGCGTTCTTCGACCGGGTCTGGCGGCGCCAGTCCTGATGCATCGAGCTGTTGAATGCCACATAGTGACCGGACTGGATGGCCAGATCTTCACCAAACCCCGACAGGCAGAAGGCGTTCTGATCACCATGCGAATGGCTGATCGACCCGAAGGGCGAAGATTTCATGATGAACGAGATATGCTGCCCCGGGTCGTCCATCCGGTGCTGGATCGCGACCCAGCCGATCCCTTCGAACCACCGCAGCTTGTCGACATCCTTCGGCGGAACCGCCTCGATCAACGGGAAGTCATGGCGATAGGTCAACTCGTCGAAGTTCAGATCCCACCAGCCCCAGTTGTAAAAGGCCATCTCAGTCCCGGGATCGTTCCGCTTGATCTCTTCGAAATACCATTGGAAGGCGCCATTGCCGGTGACACCCGCATATTGGCGCAGGTTGTAGCCGACTTTCAGGCAGGGCAGATCTCCCATCGTGCTGTCATCGCCAAACGTCCCGCGCCTTGTGTCGGGCGGCTTGGTGTAGAAGGGGAAATTACCGGTTTCCTGGAAGAAGGGGCGCGCATAAAGGTCGATGCCTGCGTAACTGCGAAGCAGATTTGCCGCTTCGATCAGATAGGCCATGCCGGTCATCCAGTAATGCGGTCCTTCGGCCCACCCGCCATCCGCGTCCCCCCAGGGGGAATAGACAGTGGATAGAAAGTCGATCGCATAATTCAGCCAGTCTTCGGCCTCGGGTTCATCATGCAGAAGCGCAATCGAAGCGGGCACCAGCACGGCCGAGACCGCCCGAACAGCGTGGCTGTCATAGGGAAATAGGTGGATCTTGGCGTGCTTGATGATGTGACCGGCGGTTTCGCGGGTCCGGATCAGAAGCGCGGTACGCACGGTCGCGCGCTCGTCCTCGGTCAGTTGGTCAAACAGCCAGTCATAGCCCCAGGCAAGCGCAACGTTCACGCGGAACGCCCATTCATCGGTATAGGCGCGGGATGTCGTGCCAGTCGGGTCCCAGCTTGCGGCCTCAAGCAACCATGTCTTGGCGCGCTCCAGCATCTCGGGATCGCGCGTGACATGGCCGGCAATCGCCAGATGGCGGATCGCGTAAATCAGTTCCTGGCAGTCGATATAGGTTTGCCGCCAGATCGGTGCGGTCCGCTTGTGGTCCGGATAGCCCGCAGGCTCGGTCATCACATCGCGGGACATCCAGGGAAGGACGGATTTCTCAAGAAACATGTCCCAGGTACAATGGGTCGGGTCCTTGGATACGGCATCCCGAAACGCATCGAGCTTGGATCCATTCAGCCAAAGCCGCGGATGGGCGGTTTCAGTCTTTGAAAATCGGGTCGCCAGGGCGGGTACCGGGGTTTCCGGCAATCCGTCGGTCAGCGTGAATTGCCGCGTCGAACTCCACCCCGTGGTCGGGGCTTTCTCGGTCGGCGACCAGACGGCATAGGCCCAATGATACTGACCCGCAGGCATCACCTTGTCCGGCGTGAAGAAGTTTCGCGGAATGCCGGTGAAAAGCACCGCGTCCGAGAATGCGGGATCGGTCGCAATGCGCAGGCAGTACTGCGCTTCTTCCTCGATCTCGGGAAGCCAGGTGAAGCGCGGCGGGTTCTCGGTGCAGACCGTCCCATCCGGCGCATAGGCGATGCTCAAGCGACCGGCCTTCGGTTCGTCAAGCGCGGGTTTAAGCCGGGAAAGATCGTCTGGCGAAGCCATCTTGCGGACATCCGTTGGAGAACTCGGTGGGTGTGGAAGAGGGGGCCGCCCGCATCAGGCGACCCCTTTGGTTCAAAGGGGCTTAGCCGCCATACTGGCGTTCATAGGCCGTTTGCATGACCTCAAGGACGTCGTTCAGACCCATGTCTTCAAGCTGGGCGATATAGCCATCCCAATCGGCTTCGACATCGCCGTTGCCCAAAATCCAGCCTTGCTGACGTTCCAGCATGACATCGCGGATCGAACCCCAGTGCCGGTCATAGACCCGCTGTTCTTCGGCATTGAAGGCCACGCCCAGGAAATCCGGGATCAGATAGTCGCCTTGTTCATAAAGCTCGATCCCTTCCAGGGCGAATTCATTCGTCCACTGGATTTCATAGTCATAGTCCTGGAAATAGCCGCGCCCCTGAAGCTGCGAGCCGACCTGATAGAGCGACCGGTTGACCGGCCCTGCATCCAGGAACTCCTGCTTGAAGATCGCTTTGCCGTCGACAAGGTCATAATGCATGCCCTCGACGCCGAAGTTGGCAAGACGGCGGCCTTCCTCGGTGAACCAGAAGTCGAAATACTTGATCGTTTCAACCGGGTTCGCGTTGGTGCCGCCGATGGCCCAGCCGTCCGGCTTAACCAGGATCCGGCGGTGTTCTTCGACCCGCTTGCCTGAGACCGAAGCCGGTGGGGCCATGGCTTTGAATTCGAAGCCTTCAATGTCGCTCGACAATCGGTTGTAACCACCGGTCGACGCGAACCAGTCATGGGTCGAACCGCCCAGGTTTTCTGACAGTAGGAAGTCACGGGCCGACGAGCCGCGCGTGAAGATTTCCGCGTCGATCAGCCCTTCGGCATACCACCGCGCCAGGTTCTTGATCCCTTCGCGATACCCTTCGCCGATATAGCCGTGCGAAATCTTGCCGTCTTCTACCAGGAAGTCGTGATAGGTGTCGGACCCGTGCGCACGGCCATCCCACAGGGTGACCAGGCGGATCAGCTCCGGCCACTGACGGGCAAAGAAGGGCACTTCGTCAGCCAATCCGTTGCCGTTCGGATCCTGCGTTTTGAAGGCACGAAGAACCGCTTCGTACTCGTCAACGGTCTGCGGAACGTCGAGCCCCAGCGCATCCAGCCAATCCGTGCGGATCCAATAGGCGCGGCCGTACTTCCCGTCAGGCAGGTAAGGGATGTAATACATCTGGCCGTCCGCCGCCTTCACCGCTGCCGCGATATCCGGACGGGTGTCGTAATAGGCCTTGATGTTCGGCGCATGCTCTTCGATCAGATCGTTCAGCGGGATGAACGCGCCTTCAGGTCCGTACTGGTTCACGAAGTCCCGAATGCGGCTCGATCCCACGATGTCAGGGATCTTGCCCGAGGCCAGCATGAGGTTCAGCGCTTCTGTCCGGCCTGTGTTCTCATCTGTCCGCATGTTGGCACCCACGGTCACATCGACCAGATGGATGTTCGTCAGTTCGCGCGCCTTCTGTTCGACCGGCCAGTTCTCCTCATAGATCGGATAGCGGGCATGGTTCATCTGGATCGTAAGTTCCAGCGGATCGCCTTCGACAATCTTCAGGTGGCCGTCTGCGACGACAGGGGTGGCGAAGGCCGTTCCTGCCAGCAAGGCCGCGGCTAGAGAAAGTTTACGCATCAGTTCCTCCCTTATGCGATTTCTCGGATTACTCTTTGACGCCTCCAAGAAGGATGCCCTTCTCGAAGTATTTCTGAATGAACGGGTAGACGATCAGCACTGGGATGATCGAACAGACGATAATGGCTGCGGTCACGGTCTCGGCGCTGAACCCCGCTTGAGTTTGAACGATGGCGAATTCGTCGTCGTCGCTCAGGTTCGCGATGGTGTGGCGCAGGAAGACCTGAAGCGGGATCTTCTCTTCCGACTGCAACAGAACCATGGCCCAGAAGAAACCGTTCCAGCGTGACACGATGCAGAACAGGGTGATCGTCGCGATGGCCGGTTTCGACAGCGGGATGAAAACCTTCCACAAAACCTGGAAATCATTGGCGCCATCGATCCGCGCGGCTTCCTCGAAACTGCGGGGGATCGCCTCGAAGAAGTTTCGCAGCAGGATGATATTGAACGCATTGACCGCGAACCCGATGATAATCCCGAAGTAACTGTCCAGAAGCCCGAGATCTCGCATGTTCAGAAAGAACGGGATCAGACCGGCGTTGAACCACATCGTGAAGGCGATGAAGAGGTTCCAGAACCGCCGCCCGTAAAGCTGCGGGCGCGACAGGGCATAGGCGCCGGGGATGATGAATAGCAGGCTCATCAATGTCCCGCCTATCGTGTAGATGAACGTGTTCCGGTACGAGACCCAGAATTGCGGATCCGTCAGGATAAAGCCGTAGGCCTCAAGCGTGGCATCGATGGGGGTCAGAACGACCTTGCCTGCCTGGGCGGCAAAACCGGAGCTGAAGGACACCGCAGCGATATAGATGAACGGATACAGCGTCGCGACCGTGAACATCCCAATCAGGACCGAAGTGGCCAGGGCAAAGATCTTATCGCCGCGGGAATAAAGGTTCATGTTTGCCATGTCCGTCCCCTCACCACAAAGACGTGCGCGAATAGCGGCGCGAGATCGTGTTGGCGGTCATCACCAGGACGAAGGCGACGACGGCGTTGAACAAACCGGCCGCGGCGGCCATGTCGTATTGTCCGCTTTGCAGGCCCTGCCGGTAGATGAAGGTGTTCACCACATCGGCGGTCTCATAGGTCGCTGGCTGATAAAGCAGGATCACCAGTTCAAACGAGACCTCCATGATATTCCCGATCCGGATGATCAGCATGATCAGGATGGTGGGCAGAATCGATGGGATCGTGATGCGCCACATCATCTGCCAGCGACTGGCCCCGTCGACCACGGCGCTTTCGTATAAGGATGGATTGACCCCGGCGATGGCGGCCAGGAAGACGATCGAGCCAAAGCCCGCCTCTTGCCAAATTCCGGTGCCAATGAAGATGGGGCGGAACCATTCAGGCTTGGTCAGGAAATACACTTCATCCATGCCCAGCCAGCCAAGGATCGTGTTCACGATACCCGCTGATGGAGAAAACGCCGTGATCACGATACCGGCGATGATCACCGAAGAGATGAAATGCGGCAGATAGACGATTGTCTGCGCGGTCCGCTTATACGTCGCATTCAGCACTTCGTTGAACATCAGGGCCAGGATGATCGGCGCCGGGAACGCAAAAATCAGGTTCAATGCGCTGATGGTGACGGTGTTTCGCACCGCACGCAGGAATTGCTCGTTCGAAAACAGGAATTCGAAGTGCTCGAACCCGATCCACGGACTGCCCGCGACGCCGCGGAAGATCGAGTAATCCTTGAACGCGATCTGAAGGCCGTACATCGGCTTATAGAGGAAGACGATGAACCAGATGATCGTCGGCGCGAGCATCACGTAGATCTGCCAATCGCGCTTTACGACATCGATGAAGCGGGTCAGGCGGTCCCGTGGCGGCTCGGCTGCCTTTGTGGCGCTGGCCTCTTGATCCGGTGCCGGAACGTCGGTCATCGGCGGCCCCCTAGGCTGGCGCGCGGGCGTTCAGCGCCCGGCCCGTGGCCTGATCGAAGACTTTCACCATCGAGGCCGGTACATGGACCTCGGTCAATCCGGACAGGCGCGCCACGTCGCCGTGGGTGTCCGCCTTGATGATGAAGGGATTATTGGCGATTTCGGCGTGAAGCAGCGCTTCGGATCCAAGGGGTTCGACCAGATCCAGCTTGATCGGGACAGGCGACGTGTCTTCGCCCGGCTCCAATGCGATGTATTCCGGTCTGATGCCGATGATCACATCGCGCCCCGGATCGTTCGGAATGTCTTCGGGAACCGTGATCTTGGTGTTGCCCAGGGTGACCGAGACGCGCCCGTCGCCATTGGCCAGTTGCCCTTTGAACTGGTTCATCGGCGGCGAGCCCAGGAACCCCGCAACGAAGGTGTTGGCTGGGTTCATGAACAGATCCATCGGTGTGCCGACCTGTTCGATATTGCCATCGTTCATGACGACGATCCGGTCCGCCAAGGTCATCGCTTCGACCTGGTCATGGGTCACATAGACCGATGTGACGCCCAGCCGGTTGTGAAGGCGCCGGATCTCGGCCCGCATCTGCGTTCTCAGTTTCGCATCAAGGTTCGACAACGGCTCGTCAAACAGGAATACCTTTGGTTTCCGCACGATGGCCCGACCCATGGCCACGCGCTGGCGCTGACCGCCGGACAAATCCGCAGGCCGCCGCTCAAGATAATCCGTCAACCCGAGAATCCCGGCGACCTCGCGGACGCTTTCGGTGACTTCATCTTTGGGTGTGCGCCGGATCCGAAGACCGAAGGCAATGTTCTCGGCGACGCTCAGATGCGGGTAAAGCGCGTAATTCTGAAACACCATGGCCACATCGCGGTCTTTGGGCGCGACGCGATTGACCACGCGCCCGTCGATCGACGCCGTCCCGGATGAGATTTCCTCAAGCCCCGCGATCATGCGAAGGGTCGTCGATTTGCCGCAGCCCGACGGACCGACAAGCACCACGAATTCCTGAGGTTTGACGTTCAGATCGATCCCATGGACCACCTGAACCGCGCCATAAGCTTTGACAATCTTGTCTAGAACCACGCCAGACATGCATCCTCCCAAAGCGTTTGGGCCTTCTGTTTTTAGGGGCCCGTTTCGCCGTCACATGAATTCTAGTATACTAGTATTATTGATTCTGCAATTGCAGATTGGAAAACGTCGCGGAGGGGCAGGGCAAACAATGAAAATCAGGGACATTCGAATAACACCCGTGGCCGTGCCGGATGTGCCGCTGGCCAACACGAAGGGCGTGCATCAGGCGGTTTTCCTGAGGGCGATTCTCGAAGTGGAAACCGATCAGGGGCAAGTCGGCCTGGGCGAGACCTATGGCGCAGCGCGGACATTGAACGGATTGCGCAAGCTGGCACCGGATCTGATCGGTCTCGATCCGTTCGACCTTCATGACCTGCGCCGGCGGGCAGAGGCGTCGCTGTCGGGCGACGGCGGCGTGAATGCGCCGACGGCGCTTGCAGACCATAAAGTTGTCGATGTGGCCTATGGTGCCTTTGAAGTCGCTTGCCTCGACATTCAGGGCAAAGCGCTCGGCCTGCCCGTATACGACCTGCTTGGCGGCCCGGTTCGGCGGAAAATCCCCTTTGGTGGCTATCTGTTCTTCAAGTTTGAGAAGTTGAAGGCCTATCCCGGTGCGGACCTGTTCGGCGAAGTCATGACACCCGATGCTCTGGTCGATCAGGCCAAGACATTCGTGACGGATCACGGCTTTAAATCTCTGAAGCTGAAAGGCGGGGTCCTGCCGCCGGATCAGGAAATCGAAACCATGCAGGCATTGCGGGATGCGTTTCCGGATCACGGGCTTCGGATTGATCCGATGGGTGCCTGGCGGGTGCCCACGGCCAAACGGGTCTGCGACGCTTTGGGCGACACGCTCGAATATCTGGAAGACCCGGTGACCGGCATGGACGCGATGGCCGAATTGTCGGCCCAGACCGCCATTCCGCTTGCCACAAACCTGGTCGTGGTCGAGTTCGAGCAGATCTTTGAGGCGGCGCAAAAGGACGCCGTGCAAATCATCCTGTCCGATCACCACTATTGGCGCGGCGCGCGGGGCGCCATGCACCTGGGTGAGTTCTGCCGCGCCGCGGGCATGGGCGTCTCGATGCACTCGAATTCGCATCTGGGGATCAGCCTGGCTGCGATGTGCCATGTGGCGGCCGCAACACCGAACCTGACCTATGATTGCGACACCCACTACCCCTGGAGCCAGGCCGAGGTCATTAAGGGCGGGCGATGGACGTTCGAAGATGGCTGTCTTGATGTTCCGACGGGCCCCGGGCTGGGCGTGGACCTGGACCCGGACGCCATGGCAGAACTCCGCGCGCTCTATGAGGAATTCGGATTGGCCGATCGCGACGACACGGCAGAGATCCGGAAATACATACCGGATTACGAACGGGTCGTGCCGCGCTGGTGAGCCTAAAGAAAGTCGTCGCGTCTGGGGGTGAAGGTGTCGATCAGGCTTCCGGCCTCGACGCAGGTGCACCCATGAACCGTGTTGGGCGGAATGATTGTCGATTGACCCGTTGCAAGCCGGACTGTTGTGTCTCCTACGGTGAATTCAAACACGCCCGACGCCACGAAGGTCGTCTGCAAATGCGGGTGCTGATGCAGCGCGCCGACAGCGCCGTTCTGGAACGAGAACTCGACCGTCATGGCGTCAGGCGTCTCTGCCAGCACCCGTCGGCGCACGCCCGGATCGGTATCCACCCAGGGATAATTGCTGTCTTCCACCTGTCCCATGCGATCATCCGGTCTGTCTGTTTGTGTTTCCGTAGGTATTCTAGTATGGTAGGCAGGTCAAGAATCGGAGTTGCAGGTAAATGGCCTTAAGAACAGCGATCGCAGAGCGGCGAACCAGCGCCGATGATGTGTTCGATTACCTGCACAACGAAATCGTCTCGCTCAAGATCATGCCAGGCACGAAGATGTCCGAAGTTGAGATCGCGCGCCGTTTCGACATATCGCGGCAGCCGGTGCGGGAAGCGTTCATCCGGCTTGCAAATCTGGGACTGCTGCTGATCCGCCCGCAAAAGGCGACGATTGTTCGAAAGTTCTCCCGCGAATCCATCGCAAATGCCCGCTTTGTCCGGACGGCGGTCGAGATTGAGATCCTGCGAAAGGCCTGCGCCGTTTCCGGCGGGAAAGAACTGCCACTGATCGAAAAGAACCTCGACCAGCAGGATAAGGCCATTTCGGAGAACGAAACCAAGCGGTTCCATGCGCTGGATTATGAGTTTCACAAGATGCTGGCCGATGCCGCGGAATGCGCATTCGCGTTCCAGACAATCGTTGAAAACAAGGCGCAGGTGGACAGGCTGTGCATGCTGAGCCTCGCGAATGACGACGAAATGGCCGGACTGCTTGAGGATCACCTGGAAATCTATGGCGCGCTGAAACGGTCCGACGAAGACGCAATGGTTGCCGCGATCCGTCGCCATCTCGGTCGTCTCGACGGGACGGTCGAGGCGATCTATGCCGCGAACCGGGCGATTTTCGAAGACTAAGACCTAATCGTCCCAATCCACATCGAAGGTCGTGATCAAATCGCGGATCTGCGGTTGCGTCAGTCCGCGTGCATTCATGCCGCGCGTCATCATGGCAAGTTTCGCGGTCTCTTCGAGCTCTTCGATGGCGTTGCAGGCGGCTTCGACGTCTTTGCCGGCCACCACCGGCCCGTGGTTGGCCAGCATCACGGCGCTTCGTTTGCCAGCAAGTCCGCGCACGGCGTCGCCCATCGCAGGATCGCCCGGCCGGAAGTAAGGAAGCAGTTTGACCTTTCCAAGCCTCATGATCGCATAGGGCGTCAGGGGCGGCAGAAAGTCGTCTTCGTCCGCATCCGGCAACATCGACAAGGCCACCGAGTGGGACGAATGCAGATGCACCACGGCACCCGCCGTGCTGCGTGTGTCATAGAAGGCAGAATGAAGTGGCATCTCCTTCGTGGGCGGATCCCCATCGATCAGGCGGCCTTTTGAATTGAACCGGCTCAACCGACCCGGATCAAGCCGCCCGAAGGATGTGCCCGTGGGCGACACCAGAAGCCCGCCGTCTTCAGTGCGTGCCGAGATATTCCCCGTCGACCCGCCGGTCAGACCGCGGTCGAACATCGATTTCGCCAACAGGCAAAGCTGTTCGCGAAGGCGGGTCTCGGCACTCATGCCGCGTCCAGCTTGTTCAAGGCGGTTGAAAAGAAATTCTCGGACCCGAAGTTTCCGGACTTCAGCGTGATCGCGATGTCTTCCCCGGCGCTTTTGGCAAAGCACCAGGGCACGCCGGGGGCAATCTCGGTTCCGATGTCCAGACGGTTGATCCCAAGCGCCTTGGTGACGGCACCCGAGGTTTCCCCACCAGCGATCACGAAGCGGCGGACGCCCTTGTCCCGTGCCGCAATGGCAAGCGATGCCAATGCCTCTTCCACGATCTCTCCGGCGCGGGCGACCCCCAGTTTTTCCTGTGTCGCCTTGACCGAGGCTGGTTCAGCCGTGGCATAGATGATCGGCGCTTGGCTGGTCTGGCCGGAAAGCCAATCAAGCGCCTTGGCCGGACCATGTTCGGCCAGTTCCAATGGATCCAGCCTGAATCCAGGGGTATCCGTGGTGAACGCCGCGACCTGAGCCCGGGTCATCGCCGAACAGCTTCCCGAAAGCACGATGGCATCCTTGGCCAGATCAGGACGGGACGGAGCCAGTGCGCCCTGATCCAGGGTACCCGCTTTCGACCAGAGATCCGGCAGGGGCATGGCAACCGCGCTGCCGCCGGTCATCAGGGTCATGTCTCCGGCGGCCTCGGCGATCACGTAAAGGTCTTCATTGGCCACAGCGTCGACAATGACATGGGCGACCCCTTCCGCGCGCAATGCCGAAAAGCGCGCCTTCAATGCGTCGACACCGGCTGCGACGGTCAACCGGTTCGCCAGTCCAACGGGTTTTGTCACCTGTGGCTCAAGAAGACGCATCAGGTTCGAATCCCGCATCGGGGTCAGCGGGTGATCCTTCATCGGGCTTTCCGACAAGGGCTGTTCGCCGACAAACAGGTTCCCCATGAAGATCGACCGTCCGTTCTCGGGGAAGGCCGGGCAATAGATCGTCTGATCCGTTCCCAGGTCCTGCATCAGCGCTTCGGCCACGGGGCCGATATTGCCATCTGGCGTGGAATCGAAAGTCGAACAGTATTTCCAGAAGAACCGCCTTGCTCCGGCGGCCTTCAGCCAGGACAAGGCCGCGCGGGTCTCGGCGATGGCCTCGCCCACCGGGGCTGTCCGCGACTTTAGGGCGATGACTTCAAAGGGTGCCGTGTCGGATGGCGGCGTGTCCGGAATGCCGATCCGCAACGAGACGCGCACGCCCGACCGCGCCAAAAGCCCCGCCAGATCGGTTGCGCCGGTGAAGTCATCGGCAATTGCCCCCATGAAAGTCGCCATGGCGGTTCCCTCGTTGGTCTTCTCTTGTTTCCCATGGCCTGTCGCAAAGCCCCACTGGGTTCAAGCCTCAATTTGAACCGCAAGCGTTGGCATAGGGCCAAGTTTTCTGTGGAGCAGTGCAAAACCGCTCTGGTGCCTTGGGCGTCGTCTGCCTTATTCCATGGGCACCAAGTGAGGGGTGAATTTCGTATGACTCGCATTTACGACAGCCGGAAACGCGTGCTTGTGACCGGTGGCGCTGGCTTTATTGGATCGCATTTGATCGACCGTTTGCTGGACCAGGGGCACGAGGTTCTCTGTGCAGACAACCTGTTCACAGGGACGAAGCGCAACATCGACCACCTGCACGGGAACCCGCTTTTTGAGTTCATCCGCCATGACGTAACATTTCCCCTCTATGTCGAGGTTGACGAGATCTATAACCTCGCCTGCCCGGCAAGCCCCGTTCACTATCAGCACGACCCGGTCCAGACGACCAAGACGTCGGTCCACGGGGCGATCAATGTGCTCGGTCTGGCCAAGCGGCTGGGGTGCAAGGTGTTTCAGGCCTCAACATCCGAGGTCTATGGCGATCCCACGATGCACCCGCAGCGCGAAGACTACTGGGGCAACGTAAACCCAATCGGGCCGCGCTCGTGTTATGACGAAGGCAAGCGGTGCGCCGAGACGCTGTTTTTCGACTATCACCGGCAGATGGGTGTTCCGATCAAGGTTGCGCGCATCTTCAACACCTATGGCCCGCGCATGCATCATGCCGATGGCCGCGTCGTGTCGAACTTCATCGTTCAAGCGCTGCAAGGCGATCCGATCACAGTCTACGGCGAAGGGCAGCAGACACGGTCGTTTTGCTATGTCGATGACCTGGTCGAAGGCTTCCTGCGTCTCATGGCGACCGAAGATGACGTGACCGGCCCGATCAATCTCGGCAATCCGGGTGAGTTCACGATCCGTGAACTGGCGGACAAGGTGATCGATATGACAGGGTCGAAGTCGAAGATCGTCTTCCGGGACATGCCGGCGGACGACCCGAAACAGCGCTGCCCCGACATCACCCGCGCCAAGGACATCCTCGACTGGGAGCCGGTTGCGGATCTTGAGACAGGGCTGAAGAAAACCATCGCGTTCTTCGAAACACGGCTGCGCGAGCTCTAGGTTCGCAGACGGGCGCGTGTCGGCAGTGAAAGCCCAGCCGTCGCCCCGGGACAACCCGCATCCCCGCGCCTTCGCCAATCTGGCTGCACGACGTGGGAAACGAACCGACAATGGGCCAGCCCGGCAAACCAAACATTCTGATCCTGATGGTGGATCAACTGACCGGTACCTTGTTCCCGGACGGTGGGCCGGTCGACTGGCTTCACGTTCCGCATCTTCGACGTCTGGCAAACCGCTCTGCCCGGTTCAGTGCAGCCTATTGTGCCTCACCCCTTTGCGGGCCGTCGCGTGCTTCGTTCATGACCGGGCAATTGCCGCGCCAAACCGGGGTCTATGACAACGCGGCCGAATTGCCCGCATCCGCTCCGACTTACGCGCACAGTCTGCGCGCCGCCGGCTATCAGACCTGCCTTGCAGGCAAGATGCACTTTGTCGGCCCCGATCAGTTGCACGGCTTTGAGACCCGGCTGACGACGGATATCTATCCGGCGGATTTCGGATGGACGCCCGACTATCGAAAGCCTGGCGAACGGATCGACTGGTGGTACCACAACCTTGGATCGGTAACCGGGGCGGGGACAGCCGAGATCACCAATCAGCTTGAATATGACGATGCGGTCGGCGCCTCGGCCTGCGCGAAACTGTACGATCTGGCCCGTGGCCAGGATCCGCGCCCTTGGGCGTTGACGGTCAGCTTCACCCACCCGCATGACCCCTATGTCGCCCGGCGCAAATATTGGGATCTCTACGCCGATTGTCCGGCGTTGGATCCGGACGATCCTGCGGTTCCATTTGATACCCTCGATCCGCATTCCCGGCGGATCATGGAGGCCAACGATCACACTTCCTTTCCCGTCGATGCAGGGGACGTCCGGGCTGCGCGGCGCGGGTATTTCGCCAATGTCTCATATCTCGACGATCTGATTGGCGAAATTTTCGAGGTGTTAGAGACGACTGGCCAGGCTGAAAACACCGTGATCCTGTTCACCTCGGATCATGGCGACATGCTTGGGGACAAGGGCCTTTGGTTCAAGATGTCGTTTTTCGAAGGGGCGTCCCGGGTGCCTCTCATGATCGCCGGTCCCGGCATCACCTCGGGTTCCGTCGACGCGCCGGTTTCGCTTCTCGACGTGGCGCCGACGCTCGCCGGTCTTGCCGGGGCAGAGGCCTCGGACTGGGGCGACGGCGAAAGCCTTTTGCCGCTGCTGGAAGGCGCGGAGCGAACCGCCCCTGTGGCCATGGAATACGCAGCCGAAGGATCGGTGGCGCCGATGGTGGCGCTTCGCTACGGCAAGTGGAAATATATACGGTGCGCGGCAGATCCCGAGCAGCTTTTCGATCTCGACGCGGATCCGCATGAGCGCCGTAACCTTGCCGGCGAGGCGGCGCATCAGGGAACAGTGCTGACGCTTCGCGCCAAGTCCGAGGCGCGGTGGGATCTGAACGCCTATGACAGAGAAGTGCGCGACAGCCAGGCCAGGCGGCACATGATCTACGACGCGCTGCGCGAAGGCCGTTATGCGCCCTGGGATTTTCAGCCGATTTCGGACGCGGGTGAGATGTTCATGCGGAACCACAAGGATCTGAATGTCCTGGAAGAGGCGCAGCGCGCCCCAAAGCCCGGCGGGAAGACGTGATCGGTCTGGTCCGAACTCCCCGGCGGGCCGCCCACCCGCCCGCCCCGTCCCGCCGGGGAGTTCGGTAAGTCGTGGTCTCCGATTATGTGATCGTCGGTGCCGGCTCGGCCGGCTGCGCCATTGCCTATCGGCTGGCAGAAGCGGGTAAGAGCGTCACTGTCATTGAATATGGGGGCAGCGACGCCGGACCGTTCATTCAGATGCCGGGCGCGCTGTCTTATCCGATGAACATGGCGCGTTATGACTGGGGGTTCCGGTCTGAACCCGAGCCCCATCTGGGCGGGCGGCGCATGGCTGTCCCGCGCGGCAAGGTGATCGGCGGGTCGTCCTCGATCAACGGTATGGTCTATGTGCGCGGCCACGCCCGCGACTATGACCATTGGGCGGCGAGCGGCGCAGCCGGATGGGCATTCGCCGATGTCCTTCCCTATTTCAAACGGATGGAATGCTGGGATGATGCGGGCCATGGCGGAGATCCGGCCTGGCGCGGGCAATCCGGGCCCTTGCATGTCACGCGCGGGGCCCGGCGCAATCCTTTGGTGCGGGCCTTCGTGGAAGCGGGTCGTGAAGCCGGATATCCGGTGACGACCGATTACAACGGTCAGCAGCAGGAAGGCTTCGGCGCGTTCGAAGCCACGATCCACAAGGGCCAGCGCTGGTCGGCCGCACGGGCCTATTTGCGACCGGCCCAGGCCACCGGCCGGGTCCGGATCCTGCGCGGTCTGGCGCAACGCGTTCTGATTGAAGAGGGCCGCGCGCAAGGTGTTGTGCTTGCGGATGGCAGTGTCGTCCGGGCCGGGTGCGAGGTGATCCTCGCGGCTTCGGCGATCAACTCGCCCAAGCTTCTGATGCTGTCCGGCATCGGCCCGGCGGCCCATCTGACCCAGCACGGGATCGAGCTTGTCGCAGATCGCCCCGGTGTCGGGCAAAACCTTCAGGATCACCTGGAACTTTACGTGCAGATGTCCGCAACCAAGCCCGTCTCGCTTTACACCTATTGGAACCTCTTCGGGAAAGCTTGGGTCGGCGCGCAATGGCTGTTCACGCGGACCGGCCCCGGCGCCTCGAACCAGTTCGAAAGCACGGGCTTCATCCGCAGCCGCGCGGGCGTCGATTACCCTGATCTCCAGTTCCACTTTCTGCCGCTTGCCGTGCGGTATGATGGCAAGGCATCCGCCGTGGGGCATGGGTTTCAGGCCCATGTGGGCCCGATGCGCAGCCCGTCCCGCGGAGCCGTGACTTTGCGTTCGGCAGATCCAGCCGCCGACCCGGTCATCCGCTTCAACTACATGTCGACCGAAGAAGACTGGCAGGACTTCCGGACAGGCATCCGTCTGACGCGCGAGATTTTTGCGCAACCCGCCTTTGCCGCTTTTGCAGGGGACGAATTGCAGCCCGGCGCGGATGCGCAGTCCGATGACGCGCTTGACGCCGTGATCCGGGATCACGCGGAAAGCGCCTATCACCCATGCGGAACCTGCAAGATGGGCGCCGCGTCCGATCCGATGGCCGTGGTCGATCCCGAGTGCCGCGTGATCGGGGTCGAGGGCCTGCGCGTGGCCGACAGTTCGATTTTCCCCCGGATCACCAATGGCAACCTGAACGGCCCGTCTATCATGACAGGCGAAAAGGCCGCCGATCACATCCTGGGTCGTCCACCGCTTCCCGCCGACAATGCCGAGCCCTGGATCCATCCCGACTGGCAGACATCTCAGCGTTAAGGGCGCGGTGGGGCGGTCTTCCCGAATGGAATGCCGCGGCACGCGGCGCAATTTGATAAGCGCTTGCGGTCAGGAAAGGCGCGCCGACAGGAATGTATCCATTCGGCCTAGCGCCCGTTCGATATCCTCGGTGCTCGCGGCGTAGGACAGGCGCAAAAACCCCTCTCCCAGCGTGCCGAAATCCGGCCCGCCGATCGTGGCCACGCCCGCCTCTTCCAGAAGGTCGCGGGCCAGGGCCTTCGCGCCCATGCCGGTGCCTGCGACATTCGCGAAGGCATAAAACGCCCCTTTCGGCGTGATAGCCGAGACACCGGGCAGGGCGTTCAGCCCGCCCACCACAACCTTGCGACGCGCATCGAACGCGGCCCGCATTTCGGCCACCGCATCCTGTGGGCCCTCCAGCGCAGCAATCGCGGCGAACTGAGCAGGGGCGTTCACGCAGGACCAGGCATTGACCGCAAGCTTTCTGGCCCGGTCATAAAGCCCATCGGGCCAAACCGAATAGCCCAGCCGCCACCCGGTCATCGCATAGGTTTTCGACCAGCCGTTCAGCAGGATCAGACGGTCGCGGATCTCGGGGAATGTCAGAAGGCTGACATGATCCTCTCCGTCATAGAGGAGTTGGTCATAGATCTCGTCGGACATCACCGCGACATCGGGATACTTCGCCAACCCCGCGACCAGCGCCTCGATCTCTGCCCGGGGCGTCACGCCGCCGCACGGGTTTGCCGGTGAGTTCAGGATGATCAGGCGGGTTTTTTCGGTGATCAGCGACCGGGTTTCGTCCGCCGAGAAGGCAAACCCGTTCTCTTCCCGGATCGGGATCGGAATCGGCGTCGCGCCCGTGAATTCGATCATCGAGCGATAAATTGGAAAGCCCGGATCTGGATACAGGATCTCGGCCCCCGGTTCGCCGAACATCAGGATGGCCGTGAACATGGTGACCTTGCCGCCCGGCACGATCAGTACGTTCTCGGGCGACACCTCGGTCTGAAACCGCCGATACAAGTCCGCCGAAACCGCTTCCCGCAAGGGCGGGATACCGGTCGCAGGGGTATAGCCATGATGTCCGTCGCGCAGGGCTTTGACCGCCGCTTCCACGATGTGATCGGGCGTGGGGAAATCGGGCTGACCGATCCCAAGGTTGATGATGTCGCGCCCTTCTGCCGCCAACGCGCCTGCACGCGCCAAAACGGCAAAGGCGTTTTCCTCACCAATCCGGTCGAAAGCAGCAATGGGTGTCATGGCGTGTCCTCCTCCGGTCGCAGCTAGCAAACGGGTTCGGAATTGGCCAGTGACAGACGCTACTCGGCAGCCTGTGTCAGGCGGCGGGGGCCGTTCACGGCGCGGCGCGGGTTCAGCTTGATCTCGACAATATCACCGGTGGCCACCTGGCGGGAAAAACCGGTCATGCGGAAGCGCTCGGGTTCTTCCAGCATCAGGATTTCGGCATCCGTCAACCGCACGAAGACCCGGTAATTGGCCCTCAGCGCCCGTGTCAAAAGGCCCACATCGATCGTCCGGTTGATCCGGTCAGGCGCTCCCACGATCCGGTCGGGTCGGTCGAATTGCGAGGCATAGTTCACGGCCTGCCCGTAAAACAGCGCCGGCCCCTCGATATCGGCCATCTGCTGATCGGTTTCCTTGATGATCGTCCGCGTGTGCTGCGCAACCGAGACGTCATAAAGCGCGCCATAGGTCGCGGCGAGCCCGAAGCCCGCAGCAAGGGCACCGGCGGCAATCCGACCCGACAGCGGCTGCGGCATGATCGGAAGCCCAGCGATCAAAAGGACGAAGATGAACAGAAGGAAAGCGTTGAACGACAGAATCTGCTGGGCACTGACCACCGTGTAGGGCACGAAGGCGTTCCAGATCTGGATGATCAGCACACCGCAAAGGGCCCCCATCACGCCCAGCCAGACCGGCGCGTCGACCTCGTCGCAAAGGCGGCACCAGAGATCGGCGGCAAGGATGGCCAGAAGCGGAACGACCGGCAGGAAGTACCGCATGTTCAGGGAAAACCCGCCATGCCATTCGCGCAGGATATAAGGCAGCGTCCAGAAGAAGGCGGCGAACAGCACCATCAGATGGGCGCGCCGCCGCTCGGCGCCCCAGGGTCGAAGGAACAAAAGCGCCAAGGTCGCAAGCCAGGGAAGGGATTGCACAAGGGCCTTCTTTGCGGCGCCCCAGAATGAAATGACGCCAGCCTCATAGTACTCCACGCCGGGTGGGCGCTCGGAGATCTTGGTGATGTCCAGAACAAGGGTCCGGAACCCGACACCATAGTCGATCAGCAGCGCACGGGTGGCCGGGATGGCGGCGACCAGCCCGATCACAGCGACCAGGCCAAGCAGCGCGGGACCCCGCATTTTTGCGGTCCAGGTCATGTACCGCGCTGCGATGACGACGGCGAAAATCAGTCCGACCAGAAGGATCGCGGGGATATGGCTTGACGGGTCGTCGCCGCCGCCGGATTTCGTGCCATAGGACAAGGGGTTCAGAACGCCGAACTTCAACCAGTTGGCCCAGACCCCAAGCAACAGTCCCGGCATCATACCCAGCGTCCCTGCGGCGATCACACCGATTGGGTTGCGGGCATACAAGATGGCAATGGCTCCGATGGCGGGCAGGATCAGTACGGCGTCCGCCCGAAACAGGAAGGCGATCCCGATCAACACACCGGATCCCGCGGCCGCATCGGCCCACTTTTCCCGCGTGGGATCCGTTGCCCGAAACGCCAGATAGGCAGCGCCCAGGACCAAAGCGGTCGAGATCATGTGCGGCCAGATCCCGAATGCATATTCCAGGAAGAAACTGGCCAGCGCCGTGACCAGCACTGCGATCAGGGCCGCGCCTTTGCGGCCATACATTTCAATCGCAAGAAGATAGACCAGCCAAAGTGCGGCGCCTGCGGCAACCGCATTGGCCAGAATCATCCCGCGCGTGCCCATCAGGGCAACCAGCGGCGCTCCAAGGACCGCCGTGCCCGGCGGGTATTGCGGCACCAGCCCGTTCGGGCCCTCGACAAGGAACCAAAGCCTCAAGTCCTCGGAGGCAAAAGTGTCATAGCCGTTCTCGACTGCGAAAAAGCCCGTCTTGGCGAAGGCATCCGCGCCCAGGAAATAGATCAGCTCATCGATCGTGAAAAACCCGTCCGAGACCACGAAGGACAGGGCAACGATCATCACACACAGAAAGATCAGCACCGGGCGGTGCAGGGTCTCGGATACCATTTAACGTTGCTCCGTTCCGGCGATGTCCTGCAAAAGCTGGCGGCCACGGATTTCGGCCAGCAAGGTCCGGTTCGCGGCGATCAGATCGGCCAGAAGCCCGCCCACGAACACAACGGCCCCCGCCGCAATCAGCGCGGCACCAATGACCAGCGACTGAATGTTGCCGGTCCCGCCGCCCATGGCGAAAAGGATCAGGAAGCGCGCGAAGGCCAGGATGCCGGGGATCGCCAGAATGGCGGCAAGGTAGGAAAACACCCTAAGCGGTTTGTACAGGATCAGGATCCGGATGATCGTGATCCCGGACCGCGTGATGTACTGCCCGACCGAGCGCATCAGACGGCTTTCGCGGGTGGGCGCGTTCACCTCGATCGGGACCGACACCATCGGAATACCAAGCCGGCCGGCCTGAATGATGGTCTCAAGCGTATAGGTCCACGGATTGAAGACGAACAGCCGAACGGCCGCATCCTTGTGAATGGCACGAAACCCGCTTGGCGCGTCGGCCACATCGCTTTTCGAGGCCTGGCGCACGACCCAGCTTCCAAGTTTCTGAAGCGTGCGCTTGGCGGGCGAGAAATGCGAGATCACGCTGATCGGGCGGGCGCCAATCGCGATCTGCGCCTTGCCCTCCACAATCGGTCTCGTCAGCGCAGGGATGAACTCGGCCTTGTACTGGTTGTCTCCGTCCGTGTTGACGATGACATCCGCGCCAAGGCGCAAACAGGCCTCAAGCCCCGTCATGAACGCGGTCGCAAGCCCCTGATTGTGCGTCTGCTGGATGATGTGATCGACGCCCAGTTCCTTGGCCACTTCGACCGTGCGGTCGGTGGATCCGTCGTCGATGATCAGCCACTCGACCGTGTCGAAGCCATCAACTTCCCGCGGAAGATCGGCAACCGTCCCGGGAAGGTTGTCTTCCTCGTTGTAACAAGGGATTTGAATTATCAGTTTCATCGCCACAAACGTCCGTCGCGGAACAGCCCCGCATTCAAGCACCGCAGATGGCGGACATCCTCGACATGAAGAAGGTGACAATCTGGCTAATTGGTGACCATTGTCGGCCTGCAATAAACAAAATGTCTCCACGTTCTGGTGTTAGATCCAGATGGTCACCAATCGGGCGGACAGGGATTCCAAGGCAAAACGAAACGTGGAAAGCGGTTCATCTATCTGTTTTATAACGCGAAAATGGCCTCCTGCCGTCGGCGGGATGGAAACGTACTCGCTGCGCGTTGCGGAACGCCTGCCGGCATACGGACAAACGCAGGTGATCGCGCTGCCCGGCAATGATGACGGATCCATCCCGAAACCCGGCGCATTGATCCGATTTGGCCTGGCGACGGCTGTCAAACTGCTCTTCGCGCGCAACCCGGCGGATGTGACCCATGTGGCGGATATGGCAAGCTGGCCTTTGGCGCTTGCGGCGCGGATCCGGCGCCCGGGCGCGAAACGGACATTGTCGGCCCATGGCACGGATGTGGCCTATGCCTTTCGAGGCGGGGTGAAGGGCAAGGCCTACGGAACCTGGCTCAGGCTCGGGGCTCTGTGTCTTGGCCGGGTGCAGGTGGTTGCCAATTCCAATGCAACCGCAGACGCCACCCGCCATTTCGGCTTCAAAGACATCGACGTGGTGCCGCTGGCCACGGATCTTCGCCCGCCAAAGGCGGTTTCCCCAAGTCGCACGATCTTCTTTTCGGGGCGTCTTGTGCGCCGCAAGGGCTGTGCCTGGTTCATCCGTAATGTCCTGCCGAACCTGCCCGAGGATGTGCGCCTGACCGTGGCCGGAACCAAATGGGATGCCGATGAAGTCGCCGCCTTGGACCACCCGCGCGTCGAATTTCTGGGGCATTTGCCGTTTGAGGATCTGCCAGCGCGCTATGCGAACGCCGCCTGTGTCATTGTGCCGAATATCGACGTCCCGGCGCGCGAGTTTGAAGGCTTCGGGCTGGTCGCCGTCGAAGCCGCCGCAAGCGGTGGCGTGGTTCTGGCCGCCGACCATTCAGGCTTGAAAGAGGCCGTGATCGAAGGCGAAACGGGGTTCAAACTTCCAACGGGCGACGCGGATGCATGGGTCCGGAAAATCACCGAGGTCCTGGAATGGTCCAATGAGACCCGGCAGGCATTCACCGAGAATGCGGCCCAAAAGGCGGCGGCGGTTTACGACTGGGACCGCGTGACAGCCGACACGTTCAAAGCCTACGGGGTGTCGCCATGAACGGGCTGAAAATCCCGCCGGGTTGGAAAACACCGCTTCGGATCCTCGGGCTGGCGATCCTGTTGGGCGGAACAGCCTGGGCCTGGCGGAACCTTGAATTGGATTGGCGCGCCCTGGCGTTCGCACCGCTTCTGATCAACCTTTGCGTGGTTGCGCCGCTGATCCTTTTGGTGGCCGCCGTGACCCTGCGGCTTTCGGCTCGGGTTCTCGGCCTTGAAATTGCATTCCCGACCTCGGTCGCCACGGTGGCCCACGCCAATGTGGCCGAGCTCCTGCCAATCCCAGGCGGGGCGATTGTCCGGGGCGCGGCCTTGGTTCAGGCCGGTGCGGGCATGAAAGACAGCGCGCGGATCGTCATGATCACCGCCGTCCTGACCCTGGCGATCACGCTGGGGTTCTCGGCATTGGCCTTCGTGGCGCTTGGCCATCCTGTGGGCTGGATACTGGCAGCCGGAGCCTTTGCGGCGGCAGGTGCCTCGGCCTGGATGCTGTTCGGTCAGGCCGGTGCGCGCCTGACCCTTGCCCTGATCGGCGTCCGCCTTCTGACGCTTGCCCTGTCGATCTGGGCGCTGTGGCTCAGCTTTCGCGCGCTCGGGCACGGCGCAGGCGTGCTTGAGGCGGCGATGCTGTCCGTCTCGGCCGTTCTGGGTTCTGCGGCCTCGATTGTGCCCGCTGGTCTTGGGATAAACGAAGCGATTGCGGCGGGTCTGGCGACCCTGATCGAAACATCAGCAGCGGCGGCATTTCTGGCGGTGGCCTTGAACCGGGTCACGGGACTTGCGGCTGGGGCCGCCCTCACGGCGATCATGGCCCTTTGGCCAAAGCCAAAGCACGCGGAACCGTGACCAGGGACAGGCTGTTCACCGCACCGCAGCGTTGATATACCTCCAATGGTGCGGGTGCAGCACGGATTCTAGGTGGATTGGGAGTTTTCCAATGGCAAAATGGCTTCGACAGGCCATCCTGCTTTTCGCTTTCGCCTCCACTGCCGCTGCACAGGATCGCGCGCATTTCAAAGTAACGTCCGATGTGCTTCTAGAGGATATGCGGCCCTTCACGGCCACGATCGGTGCAATCGGGAATGGCGCCGATCTGGTCCTGGAAAACCCGGGGTTCGAGCCCGTCATCTTTCGCAACCGCCTGAAAGTCACTGAAGATCATCCGAACCGCGTGTATGCGGATCAGGACGAGATCTCGAACTATGACACGCTGCGATCAAGCGCGCTCGACGGGGCCGAGGTGCATGTGTACCGCATCGAAAACGGCACGTTTCGGCGCGTCCGGCAGGACCGGGTTCGAGCGGGGGGTCATGTAGCCGAAGGCTGGTTCACGGCTTTCGGCGGTCGGCTTCTGCCGCCTGAAACGACCAGCGTCGTCGTGTCCTGGCCCCGGTTCACCCGGCGGGGGGTGCCGGTGTCCTATGCGCTAGGTGCCGTGGCCGAAGATGGGCAAGTCTCCGAACGGACGGATCAGATCACCGTGGTGATCCCGGACGAACCGGGGCCACGGCGTGATGTGCCTGGACTGGCCCGGTTTCGCCCGGATCGGGACGCGAGGTCGCGAAGACCGTCCATGCCCGAAGGGTTTGAGGCCGCGATGACGCCCAGCGGGCATCTTCGGCTGTCCTGGACATCGACCCCGGGAAACATTGCCGGGTATCAGTTGTTCCGCACGTTCACGGATCCGGAACAGCATCGCGGCTTTTTTCTGGAGCTTGAGGGCGATGGCCCACCGCTTCGCCAGGGCGACATGGTGATCGTGTCGAAGAAGCTCTATTCGGCGTCGCGCGGTAGCTTCGCGTCCAACCGCGTCTGGGACGCGCGGGATGCGCGCGATCTGACCGGGCGGCGGATATTCGGGGAATTTGCCGACGAAATCCCGGGCGGCGGTTGGCGCTTTGCGCCCCATGCGTCGGACACGCCGGTTGACGCGCCGGGCGAGACCTATCTGTCCGTCGAACTGCCCGACGGTGGGTCATTCAGTGTTCGCCATGTGAACCATTCCGGAACCGGTCAGGATCGCTATGCGGTTCTTGATCCGGCAAAAACCCATGTTCTGGACATTTGGGCGCGGGGTGAAAGCGGCGCCCGGGCCGAATTCGTCGTTCGGGACGCGCTGCATGGGCCTGCCGGCGACCGCACCGGATCTATTCCCATTCCGCTCGGACGCGACTGGGCTCGCCACCAGATCCCGTTCCGAATGGCGGACCTTTTTCGGGACGCCAAACCGCGCGGTATGCGGCTTGAGCTGTCGGGTCCTGGCCGGATCGATGTCGATAACTTTCGGATCTATGAAGCCGGCACACCCTATCTCAGGTTGCATGCCGACGATCAGGACCGATTGCGGCAATCCGGCATGTCCGCGCTTCGAACGCATCGTTTCGTCAAGACCGGACTGACGACCTATGACCTCGACCAGTTGACCAATCCCGGGGGGGCTGCCAGCGGGTTGCGCGGCGGCGTGACGCTGCCTGCAATCCTCGGATCTCTGGAACCAACGGACCAGGATCTCTGGTTGCAGGTCGAGCCCCATTTTTCGCCCGAAGAATGGATGGGCCTGGTCGAGTTTCTGGCCGCACCGTACGACCCCGCATCGGACACGCCGGCGACAAAGCCCTGGGCCGCAAAGCGCGCCGCGCAAGGCCGGCTGGCGCCCTGGACCGACGCATTCGATAAGATCTATTTCGAACTCGGCAACGAAACCTGGAATCGGATCATGCGGCCCTGGGTGTTCCGGTCCATGCCGGATGCCGCAACCGGCGAAGATCACTCGAACGGTGCGGTCTATGGGATGTACAACGAATATGTGGCGCAGATCATGGCGTCCTCGCCCCATTGGCCCGACATGGCGCCGAAAGTTGAATTCGTCGTCGGCGGGTGGGCGTGGTCCCCGCGCTTCGGGGAATTAGCCGCCGAACACATGCCAAGCGCGGATCACGTCATGGTCGCTGGCTATAACGGCGGCTGGGACGACGGCGAAGACGCGCCGGATGCGTCCCCGCAAAGCTATTTCCGGATCCTCAATCAACCCACCCAGCTTGGTGAAAACATCGCGACCCTGGCCGAGATTGCCGAGGACGTGTCGGATCTTCATCGGCGCCCGGTGTTTCCCGGCATTTACGAAGCCGGTCCCGGCTATGCGCTGGACGGGCTGAACCGGGCCAGCATCACGCCCGAACAGGCCGCGACACAGGAAATCGTCATGAAAAGCGTCGCGGCGGCAACGGCCACGCTCGATGCCTTCATGGCCCGGGCGGCCGCCGGATATAAGGTGCAGAACTTCTTCACCTTCGGGCCGGGCGTGCGCTGGAAATCCCATGCGCACTGGTACCGTGGCGGGCAGGACTATCCGTCATGGGATCTCTTGTCGCTCGTCAATCGGGAAGGTCTGGGCGATGTCCTCAGGGTTGAGACGCGGCGCGCACCGCGCGCAGATATACCGCCGCTTCGAAAAGCACCGGCCGTTCGAAACGCAGCCACCGTGGGGGTTCACGCTACGCGTGCGGGCGATCGGCTGACGGTCATGATGGTGTCTCGCCGGGTTCCGGGCCATCCCGAACCGGCGGATCTTGGGGACACGCTGGTGACGCTCGATTTGCCGATTGCCGATGCGACCGGGGTGACGCAGTACCAGTTCGACGCGCCGTATTTTGCCCATAACGTGGACCGGGTCGGCGCAAAGCTGGTGGCGTCGTCTCTTGACCTTCCCTCCGACTTTTCGCGATACGAGGCGCCACTGCTCGGACCCGGGCAGACAATGATCCTGGTGTTTGACGGCGTATCTGAATGATTCAATCGAAAGCCATGTTGGCGGCCCGCGAAAAAGCGGTCGCGCGAAAAGCGCGCGTTGTATTCCCCGAAGCCGAAGACCCGCGTGTGGCCGAAGCTATGGACCGGCTCCGCTCGGATGGTCTTGCCGATCCCGTGGGCCTGTCCGATCCGACCGAGGGTCAGGCCGCCGCCATCGTCGCAAACCGGGGCATGAAACCGGCCATGGCCGAACGCATGCTGGCGAAGCCGCTGATCCGGGGCGCCGCAATGGTTGCCGCGGGCGAGGCCGACGTGATGATCGCGGGTGCCGACAGCCCGACCCGCCGGGTGATCGAGGCTGCGGGGCTTGCGCTGGGTCTCGCGGACGGCGTGACGGCCCCGTCCTCCTTCTTTCTGATGGTTCTGCCCGACGGGCGCGAATTCGTGTTCGCCGATTGCGCCGTGAATACGGATCCGGACGCCGACGGGCTGGCCAATATCGCACGTCTGGCCGACGCTGCGGGGGCAGCGCTGTTCGGCGAAGCCCGCACAGCGATGCTCAGCTTCTCGACGGGGACATCGGGCGCCGGACCCTCGGTTGACCGGGTGCGGGCTGCCACTGAGGCCACTGGCTTCGCCGGACCCGTTCAGGCCGACGCCGCCCTGAACGCCGCCATCGGTGCGAAGAAGGGATTCGATGGCGGCGCGTTCAACACGCTGGTCTTCCCGTCACTGGACGCGGGCAATATCGGCTACAAGCTGGTGCAGGAATTGGCGGGCGCGCAGGCCATCGGCCCGATCCTGCAAGGGTTCAGAAAACCGATTTGCGATCTGTCGCGCGGGGCCACACCAGATGATATCGTCGACGCCACGGTCCTGACGCTCGCGCTTGGGTGAGCGGGTTAGATCACGCCAGAATTCCTGAAACACGCAGCCGAAAGTTTTGACAAAAACGCCGGCCAAAATTGCGCGCGTTTTGTCAATTTCCCGCGATTCGGATGCGAAGTTTTGTCCTTTTTGACCTTCGCACCCGCAGCTTTTTGCGAAAAACTCAAGCGTTTTTTGCGCCAAAACTCAGCTTTGGAACGCCGGAATGATATGCTCGGCATAGTCCGCGATGATCTTTTCCTCATCGCCGCTGTCCAGGTAAATGTTGAACTGCGTGACGCCCGCAGTCTCCAATTCGCGCAGCTTTGCGATATGCGCCTCCGGCTCGCCCAGTACGCAAAAACTGTCGACCACATCATCGGTGATAAAGTCGAGATAGGGGTTATCGCTTTGCCCGTGCTTTGAGTAATCATACCCGCGCCGGTTCTCGATATAGGCCGTCAGACTGGGTGGAATGTCCTTGTTGTCGGTGCCGTATTTCTCAACGATATCAGCCACATGGTTGCCGACCATGGCCGGGAACCACTTGGTCGCTTCAATCGCACGGTCCTTCGGTCCGGTAAAGGCGGGGGCGGCCGACATGACGCGATAGTTCGACATATCGCGGCCTGCCTTCTCGCCCGCGGCCTTGGCCTGATCGGCCAACCATTTGCAGATCTTGGGCTCGGCGATCTGAAGGATCAGCCCATCGCCCATCCGGCCTGCGGAATCGAGCGCTTTGGGTCCATAGGCCGCGACCCAGACCGGAAGCTCATATTCGACCGCCCATGGGAACTGAATCGGGTTCGGCACATCGCCGTATTGGCGTTCCTCACCCCGGACAAGTCCTTTCACCACCTCGATAAATTCGTCCATCCGCGCAAGGGTCGAGGGCTTCCGCCCCATGACGCGAACCGCGCTGTCACCACGCCCCACACCGATGTCGAAACGCCCGCCCGACTGTTTGGCAAGCGATCCGAACAGCGACGCCGCCGCCGACCATTCGCGCGTGTTTGGGTTCGTCACGCAGGGTCCGAAGCGCATCGTCTTGGTGTGCTCCATGCACATGGCCATGGCCGGGAAGCTTTCCCGCCACAGGATGTGGCTGTCGTAGAACCAGCAATAGGTGAAGCCCGCCAGTTCGGCCTGCCTCACCAGATACCGGGCGCGATCCGGTTCGACGAAGCCTTTGAAAGTGATTGCAAATTCCATGGGGTGGGCTCCTTTTTCTTCAGTGTTCGGGGGGCCAGATCTTCACGCCGGCATGGGTGAAAGGCACGGCCTTCGAGATGTTGATGCGGATCAGGATCGGGGTGATGGCCTCAATCGCGCGGGCCGACTGCGCGTCGCCCGCGTTGTAGGCGGTGACGGCAAGCTGTTCGACCAGCGCCATGACCTTCTTGCGGGCATCAAGCGGGCTGCCGCAGACCAGAACGTCGCAGTTGATGGGCCAGTCGAGATGGTTGAGCGTCGTGGCCGACACGTTGTGCAAGGCGCCGATCACTGGGATATCGGGGCCCAGGATCGCTTGCGCCGCCTCGGTTGCGGACCCTTCGGGTGGCATATCGACCTTTTTCGGATCATCCGCTGATAGGGGCACCACGATATCGATCAGGATTTTGCCTGAAAGCTTGGGTTTCAACGCCTCAAGCGTCGCGTTGTGCCCGGACCATGGCACCGAGAGGATCACGAACTCCTCTGCCGCGGCCACCGCATCTTCATTGGTGTGCCCGCTGATCGCAGCGCCACCCCCCAATTTCTCGGTCAATTCTGCGGCGATCTCGGCCGCACGGGAACCGTCGCGGGACCCAAGCACAACGGGAACACCGGCCCGTGCGAACCGAAGTGCAAGACCCTGTCCTTGCGGGCCCGTTCCGCCCAAGATTGCTATGGTCATCGGAACATGTCCTCATGCTCGGGGCGCAGAAGGGCCTGCGCAGTTGTCTCTTCGTTCGTCCAGTCGAGGCCCCGGAACAAGACCACCGGCTGGCGCGCATTTTTCCGGGTAACGAGGCCCGAGGCCGCCGCGATTTCGTCGGCAAAGGCGGGTTCTGTCACCTTCAGGGGTCGCCCGAAGGCATCATCGGTCCCTTGTTCTCGGCGCGTTGGCGGCACACCGGCAAGACCAATGGCGACGTTCACCTGACCAAGCCGCCAGGGCCGCCCGAAGGTGTCAGTCATGACAATGCCGGGTGAGGTACCAAAGCGCTCGGCCAAGCTCTCCCGAAGCGCATGGCAACTGGCATCCGGATCCTCGGGCAAGGTGATAACTGTCCCGTCCTCTTCGGCATTCGATTCATCTACGCCCGCATTGGCGGAGATGAAACCACGTCTATGCTCGGCGATGATAATCCCCTCATTGGCGTTGGGGTGTCGGAATGTCCGCAGGATCGACTTCGATTGATCCAGGATCACCTGCACCTTGCGCGGATCCTTGTTCAGATCCTTGGCAATTTCGATGGCGCGGGCCGTTGGTGTTACGTCGGCAAGCCGGATGATCGCACCCTCGGACTTCGACGCAATCTTATGGGCGAGGCTCAGGATATCGCCCGGCTGAATTTCCAACCCCGCGCGGATCAAAGCATCGCCAAGGATCGCGGCCAGGTCATCGCCCGGTTGGATGTCCGGGATGCCCGGGACCGCGACGATCTGCGCACCCGTTGGTGTCACCCCGTCCCTCATGCCAGCGCGCCCGGGTTCACGCGGCGCAGACGTTCAAGGTCATCCGAGGTGTCGACATCGAATCTCAAGCTGTCGAGTGGGCGGATGACGGGCGTAAGGCCAGCACGTTCGGCCGCCGCCGCATGCGCGTGGAACGACCCTGGCCCATAGGCGAATGGCATGGCGTCGGGCGGAGCCACGACCAGAGCATTCGTGCCAAAGTCATCTGCGGGCGTAAGGGTCACGGTGCCCGGTTCATGACGTGCCAGAAGGGCGCGAATGTCCGCCTCGACCGGGGCCGCAAGATCGCCCGGCAGTATACACAGCGCGTCGAAGCCATGCGCTTCCGCCCATTTGGCTGCACAGTTGAGGGCGCTGTTCAGATCCTTACCCTGATCGTGGATGACCGTGGCACCGAGCGCCCGCGCTCTGGCCGCGACGGTGTCGCTTGCGGTGACTGCCGCCAGCGTCACGCGGGTCCAGTCGGGAACCGTGCCCAGCCCAGTAAGAAGCCGCAGCAGATTATCAAAAAGCCCCAGCGCCAAACGCTCTCGAACGGGGTCCGGCAGGGCAGCCCGCAGGCGCGATTTCGCGTCTGCGGGGTCCTTCATTGGCACGGCGATCAGAAGCTGCTTCATGCCGCACCCTTTTCCGCCTGAAGGCCAAGGGCCAGGATTTCGCGCGCAAGCCGTTCCTTCCCGGCTTGATCCGGCATCAGGATATCGGTTGTGACCGGGGCGATCCCGAGTGCGACAATCTCATCGGTCAGGGCTGCATCTGCCACGTCGATCAGAAGCGACTGGACCAACCCGCGATAAGCCATGGCAACGCCGACCGCATCGGCGCGATGCCCAAGCGAGGTCATCATTTTGTCCGCCGGGCCTTTCACAACCTTTCCTGCGATCAGCGGGCTGACCGCGATGACCGGGGCAGGGGCCTTCACCAAAGCCTCGCGGATCCCGGGCACGGCAAGAATTGGGGCAATCGATACAAGCGGGTTTGATGGCGCAATGACGATCAGGTCACCCATCGCGAGGCTATCCAGAGCTTCGGGCGTAGGTTGCGCCTTGTCCGCCCCTTCGAAGCTGAGTTCGCGCACGATGGGCGCGCATCGGTCCCGGACGAAATACTCCTGAAAGCTTTGCCATCCGGCATCGGTCCGGACCCGGGTTTGAACGGTGGCGTCCGTCGCCAGAACGACCCGGGCGGTCACACCAAACGCCTTTGCAACATCGGCGGCGATGTCCTGGGGCCGGTCGCCCCGGGCGCGCCGCATGGTGCGCCAGATGTGCAAACCGAGATCCCGGTCGCCCAGGGTCATCCAGGTGTCCTGTCCAAGGTCTTTCAAGACCTCCAAAGCCCGGTGCCCTTCATCGGCCACGCCCCAACCCTGCGCCCGGTCTATCCGCCCCGCCAGCGAATAGGTGAGCGTGTCAATGTCAGGCGAAACCCACAGCCCATGGAATTCCTCATCATCGGCCACATTGCCGATCACGGTCAGGTCCACGCCGTCCAAAGCCTGAAACCCTTCGGCCAGCTTCGCGCCGCCGACACCGCCAGCGAGCAGCGTTATGCGGGTCGGCCCGGTCATTCAGCCGCCGGAATCTCAGGGAACATGGCCATGAAATCCAACGGGTTTCGGCCCTTGCGATCCACCAGCGGCGCAATGTCTGCCGGATCATGAGTGTCAAACCGCTCCACAGTCTCATAAAGCGTATTTCGCTGGACGGGGACACGGCCCGCACTGCGAACCATCTGAACGATTTCAGAGGCCGTGATTTCCTGCCCGTGACGGGCCCCCGCGGCGCGCGAGATGCTTTCGTTCATCAGGGTGCCGCCCAGGTCGTTGACACCTGAATTCAGCAGTTCAACCGCGCGTTCGGGGCCAAGCTTGGTCCAACTGACCTGGATGTTGTCGATGGATCCCGCCAGGAAAATCCGGGCGACCGCATGCATCTTGGTGACCTCGTCGCGGGTTGGGCCCGGGCGGACGCGCCCTGGGTCGTCGCGATAAAGCGGCGCGTCGTCATGGACGAAGGACAAAGGCACCAGTTCCGTGAACCCGCCGGTGTCGTCCTGAATATCGCGAAGCCGCCCAAGATGCGCGGCCCAGTGTTCTGGCCCGTCGACATGGCCATACATGATGGTTGCAGTGGTTGGCATGCCAAGCCCGTGGGCGGTACGTATGATCTCTTCCCAGGCCTCAGCCGACAGTTTGTTCCGCGTCAGTTGCTGGCGGATTTCGGTGTCCAGGATCTCGGCCGCCGTGCCGGGCATGGACCCCAAACCGCATGCCTTCAAATCCGCAATGAAATCACGGTAGGACATGCGCCGTTTCTGCGCGCCGTACCAGATTTCGAACGGTGAGAACGCATGGATGTGCAGATCGGGCAGTGCAGATTTCAGGACCAAAACAATATCGCGGTAAAGCGTTCCCGGCATCTTCGGGTGAAGACCGCCCTGAATGCATACCTCGGTCGCCCCGCGGTTTACGGCTTCCTGGGCCCGGCGCACGATTTCGGCTAGTGACAGCCATTCCGCATCGGTGTCTTCGACACGCTTGGCGAAGTTGCAAAACCGGCAGCCCATATAGCAGACATTTGTGAAATTTATGTTCCGGTTGACCGCGAAAGTGACGTCTTCGCCCACGCGGTCGCGGCGGATCTGGTCGGCCAGCGCCACCACGTCATCCAATGCGCTTCCTTCCGCGCGGAAGAGATCTTCAGCCTCATCGACTGAAATGCGGTTTCCGCCTGCGGCCTTGTCCAAAATGCGCCAAATGCTCATTCGGCGGCCTCGCGGGTTTGACTGCGGGTGTAGCCATCCGGCCCCGCCATTGCCGTGATACGGGCGCCAATTGCCTGATCCATGAACTCAGCCTTCAGGTGCCTTGGATAGATGGTCAGCCGCTCGGCCAATTCGAACCCCTCAATTTCGCAGTTCTGCGACAGGGTGCGGATTTCCGGCCAGTCGGCCTCGGGGTTGATGAAGTCTATCGTGACGGGTGAGATGCCGCCCCAATCGTTGATCCCGGCCTTCAGGTATTCAATATGCCGCGCGGACAGGTTCGGCGGCGCTTGCAGGCTGATTTCCGGGTCCAGAATGATCCGAGCCATTGCCAGCGTGCGCAGCATATCCTCCAGCGTCGGTTCCGGGTGATCGCGCATTGCGATGTCTGGCTTCGACTGGAAATTCTGGATGATGACTTCCTGTATGTGGCCAAAGCGGCGATTGATGTGGTTGATCGCCTGCAAAGCCTCGATCCGGTCGGCCCAGGTCTCGCCGATCCCGATCAGCAGGCCCGTCGTGAACGGCACCTTGGCCTGACCGGCCCTTTCCAGCGTGCGCAGACGTTGCAGGGGGACCTTGTCCGGGCAGGCGTGGTGGGCGCCGCCCTTTCGGGTCAACGCGCGGGATGTGGTTTCCACCATCATCCCCATTGAGGCCGCAACAGGTCGCAACATGGCCAGTTCGTCGTCGTCCAGGGTGCCCGCGTTGACATGGGGCAAAAGCGACGTCTCGCGGAGGACCATTGCGCAAACTTCGGCCAGATAGTCGGTCATGCGCGTGTGGCCCAAACGGGCAAGGTCTTCGCGGGCGCGGTCGTACCGCAATTCAGGTTTTTCGCCGAGGCTGAACAGCACTTCCTTGCAGCCTTTCGCGGCGCCCTCGGCCACAACACGTCGAACCTGATCCGGGGTCATGATCCGGGCCGCGGGATCGCTCGGGTGTTTGACGAAGGTACAGTATCCGCAGGTGTCACGGCACATATTCGTTAGCGGTACAAAGACCTTACGGGAATACGTGACCTTTCGCCCCCAATGGGCATCACGGATCCTGGCCGCACGATCCATAAGATCTGGCGTCGCGAGTTCTGCCAATTCTGCCGCTGTTCGGTCGGGCATTTTTGCCTCCCTGCCCGGAAAGCACACGCGATCACCGCAGATGTGTCAAGATTTTTGACCGTTTGGTCAAAAATTTGCAGGTCAGCGCTTGAAAAGCAGGCAGCTTATTCTGCGGCCTTCAATTCAAAACCCTTCTCGATCATGTCCGATGGCGTCACCGGGTATTCGCCCGAGAAGCAGGCATCGCAGTATTGTGGGCTGTCCGGGTTGCGCCCCGCCGCTTCCCCGACTGCGCGATAGAGGCCATCGAGCGAAATGAACTTGAGCGAGTCCACGCCAAGATGGTCGCGCATTTCATCTTCGCTCATCCGCGCGGCCAAGAGCTTTTCACGGTTCGGCGTGTCGACGCCGTAGAAACAGGGCCAGGCCGTAGGGGGTGATGCAATGCGGAAATGGACTTCCTTGGCACCTGCATCCAGGATCATCTCGCGGATCTTGATCGAGGTCGTGCCGCGCACCACGCTGTCATCGACCAGCACGATGCGTTTGTCTTTCACCAAGGCGCGGTTGATGTTGAGCTTCAGGCGGACACCCATGTTCCGGATCTGCTCGGTCGGCTCAATGAAGGTTCGGCCCATGTACTGGTTCCGGATGATCCCCATGGCATAGGGGATTTTCGATTCCTGACTGAACCCGATGGCCGCCGGCGTGCCGCTGTCGGGCACGGGGCAGACAAGGTCCGCCTCTACTGGGGCCTCGCGCGCCAGTTCGACACCAATCTGACGGCGGGTCGTATAGACCGACTGGCCGCCCAGGATCGAATCCGGGCGGCTGAAATAAACATGTTCGAAGATGCAGAAGCGTGGTTTTTCCTGGCGGAAGGGCCAGTGGCTTGTGATTTGACCATGCTCGATCACGACCATCTCGCCCGGTTCAACTTCGCGGACGAACTCGGCCCCGATGATGTCCAGTGCGCAGGTCTCGGATGACAAGGCCCAACTGTCGTCGCTCAACTTGCCCAGAACCAGTGGCCGTACGCCCAGACTGTCGCGGACACCGATCAGCTTGGTCCGCGTCATGGCAACAACCGAAAAGGCACCTTCGACCCGGCGCAGCGCGTCTTTCATCCGTTCCGGCACGGTGCGCTGCAAGGATCGTGCCATCAGGTGGATGATGCATTCGCTGTCGGACGAGGATTGGAAGATCGACCCGCGTTCGATCAGTTCCCGTCGGAGGCTGGCCGCATTGGTGATGTTGCCGTTATGGGCGATGGCCGCGCCGCCCATCGAGAACTCACCAAAGAACGGCTGCACGTCCCGGATCGCCGTATGTCCCTTTGATCCGGCAGTGGAATACCGCACGTGACCGATCGACAAGGACCCGGGCAGGGTTTCCATCAGCTTCGAACTGGTGAAGTTGTCGCGGACATATCCGAAACGGCGGGCCGAATTGAAACCTTCATCCGGATGATAGGCGACAATGCCGCCCGCTTCCTGACCGCGATGCTGAAGCGCGTGCAGCCCGAGGGCCGTGAAATTGGCGGCATCCGTCGCGCCGATTACGCCAAAAACCCCGCACTCCTCCCGGAGCTTGTCGTCGTCGAAAGGATGGGCCGGTGGCAGCGAGGGCATGGGGCCTCGAATCGTGACGGTAACTGTTTCATGACATAGGACGGTGGGCGGCGCGTGTCACGACAGGATCGCACCCAATCGCCGCCCAAAGCCAGAAAATCACCGCACCGATTGAAAGACAGTCTTGAAGATGGATTTTGCAGCTTCGGCGCGGGCTTTCCGCGCGATGCTGTCATAGGCTTCAAAATCGATCGATCCGTCGGCCCGGGTGCGAATGGCGGGTAAAAAGTCATATTTCATAACGTGTCTCCGTTCAAAGTTGATGATTGTGAAATAGCCCACATCCAGACATCCATGCTTGAAGACGGTCTGGAGAAAGTCTGGAGAATTTGGGATTGGGGCAGTGTTCCAATAGGATAGGACCATGATCTACCGTTTCGCCAATTGCACGTTAGATACATCCCGCCACGCGCTGACCCGCGATGGCGCCCCGGTCCATGTCGAACCTCAGGTTTTCGCTTTGCTGGAGTTTCTGGCAGAGCGCGGCGGCGAACTGGTCACCCGGGACGAGATCGTGGACAGGGTCTGGAACGGGCGGATCGTGTCGGAAGCGGCCATCAGCGCGCGGATCAAGTCAGCGCGGGTGGCCGTGGGCGACAGCGGCCAAACCCAGTCGGTCATCAGGACGGTCACGCGGCGCGGGTTGCAGATGTCCGCCGATGTCTTGCGCGATGGGGAAGCGCCGGCCAAGCCCGGCCCGGCTGTGCCCAATGAAAAGCCGACGGTCCGCATGGCGACGTCGCGCGATGGATCGGGCATTGCCTGGTCAGCGCGGGGCGAAGGACCGCCGGTTGTCCGGGCGGGGCATTGGATCACGCATCTTGAACTGGATCTGGCCAGCATGATCTGGCGGCCTTGGATCGACAGGATGGGTGCCGGGCGCAGACTGATCCGGTATGATCTGCGCGGAACCGGCTTGTCCGAGCGACAATGCGGGCCACTGAGTTTCGAGGCATTTGTCGATGACCTTGAAGCGGTTGTGGATGCGGCTGGGCTCGACAGGTTTTCTCTGATCGGCACATCGCAAAGCACGGCGGTCAGTCTGGAATTCGCGGCCCGATACCCCGAACGGGTCGATCGCATCTTTTCGTTCGGCGGGTTCATTCAGGGTGCCAAGGTCCGCGACAAGGCCCTGGGACATTCCATGACTGACGCGCTGTCGAACATGATCATGCAAGGCTGGGGCGATCCCGGTTCGGGTTTCATGACAGCCTTCGGATCGCTGTTTATCCCCAGCGCATCGCGCGAACAGATCGATTGCTTCGCCGAGATGCAGATCCAGTCGGCGACCGCGGAACAGGCCGTCGCCATACGCGAAGTCAACGCGGCCTATGACCTTGTGGACCGTCTGGCGGATGTGAAGGTTCCGGTATGTCTTGTCCATGCGCGCGGCGATGCGCTTCATCCGTTTTCGCAAGGACAGCTTATGGCGCGGTGCCTGCCGGATGCGGAACTGCACTCGGTCGACAGCAACAACCACATCCTGTTGCCCGATGAACCGGCCTTCGCCGAGATGATGGATATCTACGACAGTTTCCTGCCTAAGAAGGATCCTTAGTTCTCACTCGGGGCGGCTTCGCAGCTTGTGACGAGTTCCTCGTACCGCGCGGCAATCCAGCCCGGAATGTCGTCCGGGATCTGCTCGGCAGCGCCATCGGCCACTTGGTCATAGACCTGTTTCGTACGGCTTTCTTCGACCATCGGGATCGGATCGCCAACGATCACCTGATCATAGATTAGCAAGGCCACGGCGACCAAAAGCGCGCCCCGCGCAACGCCGAACAGGAAACCAAGGCCCTGGTCGATGCCGCCAAGAGCGGATCGCTGCACGGCACCTGCAAAGAGCGGCGTGAAGATCGAGACGACGATCAGCGACACGGCAAACAGCCCGGCGAATGCGGCGATCACCGCCAGTTCGCAGTTATCGCCGATGAAATCGCTAAGGATCGGGACTTCCTTGACCAGCGGTTCGACGTCTGGCGCGAAGATGAATGCAACAATTGCCGCGATCACCCAGCCCAATATGGCCAGTAATTCGCGCACAAATCCGCGGGAATAGGCCAAAATGGCCGAAACAACGATTACCAGCGCGACGATCCCGTCGACGAGGGTAAAGCCTTCCATCTGCTCGCTCCCCGGGCGGGTCAACCCGCTCCGAATATGCCTCCAACCAGAGACGCCAAGTCCGGTATCTTCTGTACCGTCAGCCCCGTCTCAGGCCCTGTCTTACCCGCTTTTGGCAAAATTGCACCCGAAAAACCAAGTTTTTGGGCTTCCTTCAGCCGCTGAGCGGTCTGCGCCGCCGGGCGCAGGGCTCCTGATAGGCTAATTTCGCCGAAAACGACAGTATCGGCCGGAAGAACATGGTCTTCGCGGGCGGAAAGTAGCGCGGCGGCCACAGCCAGATCGGCCGCCGGTTCGGTGATCCGCAGCCCGCCCGCGACGTTCAGATAGACATCGAGCCCCGTGAAAGGGATGCCGCAGCGTGCTTCAAGTACAGCCAAGATCATCGCCAATCGCGCACCGTCCCATCCAAGGACCGATCGTCGCGGCTGGCTCATCGGTGTGGGCGCGACAAGCGCCTGAATTTCGCAAAGAAGGGGGCGCGTACCCTCGATCCCCGCAAAAACGACGGATCCCGCCGACGGTTCGCCACGTTCAGACAGAAACAGCTCGGACGGGTTCGGAACCTCGGCCAGCCCCGTCCCTGTCATCTCGAAGACACCAATCTCGTCCGCCGGACCGTATCGGTTCTTAACGCTTCTGAGGATCCGGAACGGGTGGCCGCGCTCGCCTTCGAAATAAAGAACTGTGTCGACCATATGCTCGACCACGCGGGGACCCGCGATCTGACCTTCTTTGGTCACGTGGCCCACCAAGATCACGGCCATCCCGGTGCGCTTGGCAAAGGTCGTTAGTTCATGGGCCGCTGCGCGAACCTGCGCGACGGATCCAGGCGCGCTTTCGACGGTATCGGCCCATAGCGTTTGGATCGAGTCAATGATCGCCAAGTCGGGCTTCCCGGCTTCAAGCGTGGTCAGGATGTCGCGCAGATTGGTGGCTGTACCGAGTTCTACCGGGGCGTCCCCCAACCCAAGCCGAGACGCACGCATACGGATCTGGGCCGAGGCTTCTTCGCCCGAGATATAGACCGCCTTGAGACCGGCCTTGCCGAAGGCGGCCGCGGCTTGAAGGAGCAGTGTCGATTTCCCGATCCCCGGATCGCCACCGACCAGCACCGCCGAGGATGGCACAAGTCCGCCACCCAGCACGCGATCCAGTTCGGCAATGCGGCACGCTGTTCGCGACGGCGCGTTTTCCGTCGCGGCGAGCGACGCCAGGGGAACGGGTGTCCCACGGGTGGCGCCGAGCGACTTGGCGCCTGGCCCCTGGCTCAGCGGGGCCTCTTCAACGATCGAATTCCATTCGCCACAGCTGTCGCACCGGCCTGACCACTTGGAATGAACGGTGCCGCAATTCGTGCAGGTGAATGTCGCGTTCTTTGCCATCCTGCCTTCTATGTCCCGCGCCCGGGCTTTGTCAGCCCCGAGATGATGATCGACGCCAGGATCGCGCCGGTGAAGAGGTACAGACCCCAGGCGGTTTCAACGCGACCGATGCCGATCCCTTTCACAATGACCACGTAAAGTGCGATCAGAAACACATCGGCCATGGCAAGTTTCCCCAGCCAGGCCAATGCAGGCAAAAGCCGCGGCGACGCCAGCCGAAAATGAACCAAGGCCAGGCCTATGGTCTTCAGGTAAGGGGCAAAAAGCGCAAGAAAGCTGACGAGAAGGGCAAGGATCACGTCAGTTTCCCAAAGCGACCTTAGGCCCGACAGAACCGAGATTTCCGACAATCCGAACAGGGGCAAAAGCCCGGCCTTCAAAAGCGGCGCCGCCCAAGAGATCGGGAAGATCACAAGCAGCGCCAAATTTGCGAGTTTCAGTGCGTTCACGCCGCCTTAGGTGCGGTCTTTGGTCCGGGATTGCAATGTCTGGACCGGTGCAGACGCCCGAAATACCACCTTTTCCAGGCCGCTGTACCGAAATTGCGCGGCCCAGCCGGTCAGGTGCCGAACCCCCGCCCATGTCAGGATCAGAAGGACGACCAAGGCAGCTTGGCGCAGTCCAGGGGCGCTGCCCATCGATGCCGCGTCCGCCAGCCCGGCAGAGATTGCCAGGCCCAAAAGGCATGTCAGCCCGTACAGGGTGCGGTTGCGACTGCGCGACAGGCGGAATCGGCGCGCGGCAAGGGCGGAGACCCCAAGCTCGAGGGATAGCAGCACCAAATGGCCAAAATACTGAGCAAAGATGATCATTGGCGGGCCCAGGGGAAAAACTTAACAGTTCCTATACAGGCCGTGCGGTTAACGATGGGTTAACCAAGAACGAGGCGGCTTAGCGGACCGCCTCAATCGGCCCATCTGCGCTGCCGCTGATGAACTGTTCGACATATGGATCGCGCGACGCATCCATTTGGCTGACCGGGCCGGTCCAGCGGATCTTGCCCGCGTGGAGCATTGCGACCTTGTCGGCAATGGCGCGAACCGAACTCATGTCATGTGTGATCGTCATGGCTGTCGCCCCCATCTCGACCACAATCTCGCGGATCAGCTCATTGATCACACCCGACATGATGGGGTCGAGCCCCGTGGTCGGTTCGTCAAAGAAGATGATCTCAGGCTCGGCGGCGATGGCCCGGGCGAGACCGACACGCTTTTGCATGCCCCCGGACAGTTCTGCGGGGAAAAGATCGGCCACATCAGGGGTCAAACCCACGCGGCGCAGTTTCTCAATCGCGATGTCGCGCGCTTCGTCTTTAGGGCGTTTCAGCGATCCACGCAGCAGACGGAATGCCACGTTCTGCCAGACAGGCATTGAATCAAACAGAGCCGCGCCCTGAAACAGCATTCCGAAGCGGGCAAGGAATGGGTCCCTTTCGACCTTCGAGACATCTTGACCGTCAAGCGTGATGGTCCCGCTGTCCGGTCGGATCAGTCCAAGGATGCATTTGAGCGCCACAGACTTTCCGGTGCCGGATCCGCCGATGATCACCATGCTTTCGCCCTTACCGATGGTCAGGTTGACCCCCCGCAAGACATCCTTCGGGCCGAAGGATTTGTGGATATCCGAAAGCTCGATCATGCCGAGAAGAACAGTTCGGTAAGAAGATAGTTCGACGCCAGGATCAGGATCGAGGCCGAGACGACGGCGTTCGTCGTGGCACGTCCCACACCCTGGGCGCCCCGTCCCGAATTCATCCCGTGATAGCAACCCATTACTGCAACGATGAAACCGAAGACTGCTGCTTTGGCGAGACCCGAGAGCACATCGAACGCTTCGAGGAAATCCAGCGTGTTCGTCATATAGGCCGCAGCGTTGAAGTCGAGCCGGGTGACGCCCACAAGGTAGCCGCCCATGATGCCGATGATGTCGCCGATTGCGACAAGGATCGGCAGGGTGATGACGGCGGCCAGAACGCGGGGCACCGTCAGATATTTCATCGGGTTGGTCGACAGGGTGACCAGCGCATCGATCTGTTCGGTCACTTTCATCGTGCCGATCTCGGCGGCGATGGATGCCGAAACGCGCCCCGCCACCATCAAGCCACCCAACACGGGCCCAAGTTCGCGCACGATCCCGATGGCAACGATGGATGGCACCACGGTTTCGGCGTTGAAACGGGCGCCGCCTGCAAAGATCTGTAGTGCCAGCGCGCCGCCGGTGAACAGCGTCGTCAGCCCCACCACGGGAAGGCTGAGATAGCCAATCGCGAACAACTGGTGCAGGAATTCCTTGGGATAGAACGGGGGGCGCAGAAGGTGGCTAACGGTTTCCAAGGCAAAAAGAGCCACTTGGCCCACAAGCCCCAGAAGGCTGAGGACAGCCGCGCCGATATTGCCCAAAAGACGTGTCATTCCGCTGCCTCATAGCGGCGGGCGTAGCGCGCGCCAAGAGAGGTCAGGATTTCATAGCCGATTGTGCCGGCTGCCGCAGCCAATTGGTCAATCTTCTGGTGCGGGCCAATGATCTCAAGCGTGCGGGGCACCCGGTCAAGGTCGGTCACGTCGACGGTGATCAAATCCATTGAAACGCGCCCGACGATCGGACATGCCACATCGCCCGCAAAAACCTGTGCCGTACCGCTCATGGCGCGGATCAAGCCATCGGCATAGCCTGCGGCCACGGTGGCGATCCGACTTGGCCGCGCCGCCGTCCAGGTGTTCGAATAGCCCACCGTTTCACCGATGTTTACATGGCGTGTCTGGATCACGGGCAAGGACAGACGCGTGACCGGCACGGCATCGTCGAATGGCTCGCCTCCATAAAGGCCGATCCCGGGTCGTGTCAGGT
Source organism: Paracoccaceae bacterium (assembly GCA_965267475.1). Lineage (GTDB taxonomy): Bacteria > Pseudomonadota > Alphaproteobacteria > Rhodobacterales > Rhodobacteraceae > JBCBKU01. The sequence goes on along the minus strand of OZ254079.1, from coordinate 3,396,017 downwards.
CAAAGTGATAATCCGGCCCAAGCAGGATGCCGCCGGTTGCCGCAAGCGAGCGGCGGGCCGCGACGCCATGGGTCATCTCGGAAAAAGCGCGAAGCTGGCGTGCATTCATCTGGTGGCGTGGCTCGTCCGCACAGGCAAGATGACTCATCACCAGATGCGGTCCGGCAGCGAGTGCCTGTTCGCGCACGGCGGCCCATTCGTCAGGCTCAAGGCCAAGACGGTTCATCCCAGTATCAAGCTGGATGCCAAAGACCTGGTCGGGCAAAGTGCCAAGGTGCCATTCCACCTGATCGGGTGTGTTGAGCATAGGGGTCAACGCATGTTCGGCGATCAAGCCGGTATCCGTCGGGAGATGTCCGGAAAAGACCATGATGTCAGGGTCTTGCCCCAGAATCTGGCGCAGGGCTGCGCCTTCCTCGGCCACCGCGACAAAGAAGGTCTTCACCCCCGCTGCGAAAAGCGCGGGCGCGACATTGGACATGCCCAGCCCATAGGCATCGGCCTTCACACAGGCGCCGGTTTCGACCCGGTCATCCGAGCGGTGGTCCAGTGCCTGCCAGTTCAAGGCGATTGCCGCCAGATCTATCGTAAGGGTGCCCGTGGCCATGGCCGGTCTTCTGACAGGATGCATGGAAGGTCAAGGCGATGCGTTGCAATCAGGGCAATTCAAAGAACCGACGGTTTTGTTCCCAGATCTTTTCACCGATCAGGCAGTCATAGCCTTCGATCCGCGGGGCGGCCTGGGCCGGGATGATGTGATTGGGCAGGCCCGAGATTTCAAGGATAAGCTTCTTGCGGACGGCTGCGGCAAACTCTTCCCAGGTCAGAACCGGAATGACAAAGGCGCCCGGGCCGCCGATGACACAAGCGCGATAATAGGTATCGAGATTGTCGAAGGTCCAGCGGCTGCCAAGACCATCCTGCGTCATCAGGGGCAGCCCGTTTATGATAACCCCTTGATCCAGAACGAAATCCCGGGCTGTCAAAACCGGCAGGCCCTGGTTGTTCGGCCCGTCCCCCGAGACGTCGATCACCCTGCGGAGACCCTGAAATGCATTCACTTCGATACTCGCGGCCGCCATGGTAAGCGCGCCGGAAATTGAGGTTCGTCTGAGCGCCGGGTCGAAATGGGCCGAGATCTGATTGGCGAAGTCCTGAAGGTCTTCACGTGTCTCTATCAGCGTCCAGTCGACCACGGTCCGCTGATTGGTAAAGCCCGCCCATTCAACATAAGTCAGCGCGATTTTTCCGATCAGGCCGCCCGCGATGGCATCATAGACATCGTCCGACGCCAGGGCTTCGGCATAGCCACGGCGTTGGATTTCCAGCTCGGCAGGCGTCATCGAACGCGAAACGTCCACTGCCAGGAAAAGCTCGACGTCGACCTCTTCTGCCGAGGCCACCAGGGCGAAACACAGGAAGGGAAGAGCAAGCAACCAACGCATGGCGCGATGGTGACCGCGACCGGACGAACTGTCGAGTAACATTCCCGCGCCGCGGTCTGTCAGAAGTCGCCGCCGTCGCCTTCGTCGCGGCTCTGCCAGGGTTTGACAAGGTTGCCGAAGCGCGTGAAGCGGCCTTCGAAACTCAGATCGACCGTGCCGATCGGTCCGTGGCGCTGCTTGCCGATGATCACTTCTGCCTTGCCGTGGATCTGCTCCATCTCGGCCTGCCAGGAGGCCATGGCCTCAAGATCGTGATCGCCGGGCTTCTCGCGCTCTTTGTAATACTCTTCCCGGAAGACGAACATGACGACATCCGCGTCCTGCTCGATCGATCCCGATTCCCGAAGGTCTGACAATTGCGGGCGTTTGTCGTCGCGGGATTCGACTTGGCGCGACAACTGCGACAGGGCCACAACGGGGATGTCGAGTTCCTTGGCGATCGCCTTCAGCCCTTGGGTGATTTCAGAGACTTCGTTCACCCGGCTGTCTTTGGCCGAGGCCGGACGGGCCAATTGAAGATAGTCCACAAAAAGCGCATCCAACCCGTGTTTCCGTTTCAACCGTCGCGCCCGAGCGGCCAATTGGCTGATCGGCAAGGCGGGCGTGTCGTCGATGAACAGCGGGCAGGCTTCCAACGTCTTGGCCGCGTCCACGAAGCGGCGGAACTCGCCCTCGGTCATGTCGCCGCGGCGGATTTGCTCTGACGGGACCTCGGACGCCTCGGACAGGACACGGGCGGCCAGTTGCTCAGCCGACATCTCAAGCGAGAAAAAGCCCACGACCCCGCCCTCGACGGCGCCCTCGGCCCCGTCTGGGAGAACCCCTTTTTTGTATGCCTTGGCGATGTTGAATGCCATGTTGGTCGCCAGCGACGTCTTCCCCATCGAGGGTCGGCCCGCCAGGATCAGAAGGTCGGACTTGTGCAGCCCGCCAAGCTTCTTGTCGAGATCGGTCAAACCCGTTGCCACACCGGCCAATTGACCGTCCCGCTGATAGGCGGCGTTGGCCACGTTCACCGCATCGGTGACGGCCTTCAGGAATGACTGGAACCCTTTCTCGGTCTGTCCGGCCTCGCCAAGCTGGTACAGGGCCTGTTCGGCGTTGGTGATCTGTTCTTTCGGCTCATTGGCGACGTCCACGCGCGCAGCCTCGGCCGAGATGTTGCGACCAAGCGCGATCAGCTCGCGCCGGACCGCCAGGTCATACAGCATCTGCGCGAAATCGCGCGCCGCGAAGGTCGAGATGGCGGCCCCGGCCAGACGCGCCAGATAGGCAGGCCCGCCCAGGTCTTTCAGCCCCTGATCGTCTTCCAGAAAAGCCTTCAGCGTGACGGGCGAGGCGAGTGCGTTCTTGGCGATCCGGGCCGCCGCGACTTCGAAAATCCGCGCGTGCACGGGGTCGAAGAAATGCGATTCATTGACGATGGGGGCGACCCTGTCGAACACATCGTTGTTCGTCAGGATCGCACCGAGGAGCTGCTGTTCTGCTTCGATGTTATGCGGCAGCTGATCCTCTGCCGGCACGCCCTCTGCCTGCTGCCCAACCCGCGCTATCTCGTTCATGCCCGCCCCGTCTTTTTGTGGGGGTGAGGGTTAGAACCGCAAACGTTGACTAGGCAAATTGTATGTTTCTGTGGATACATCAGCGGAGCGCCCGAAACGCAAAATATAGCGAAAGCATATCTGACGGACCCAAGATTGGGTAGGCGGAATTTTACCGTTTGTTCACAATTCGCGCTCTTCCTTCGGCGCCGGTGCAAGGTTCCCCTGGGTCAACTCGGGCTATTGTGTCGAATCGAATGGGCTAGGCCCGCGCCTCTTGCCAGGCGCGCGGGGCGTTCAGGAATGCCTCAACTTCCGACAGGGTGCCGGTGTCGAATGCGGCGCTCTCTCTGGCGGCTTCAAGAACATCCCACCAGGTGCAGAGATGATGCAAAGCGATGTCGTGTTCGGCGAGCGCATCCAGCGCGTCCGGGAAAATCCCGTAGAAGAAAATGACCGCTGTGTGAGAACAGGACGCTCCTGTATCGCGGATGGCCTCGACAAAAGACAGTTTCGACCCGCCGTCGGTGGCCAGATCTTCCACCAGCAAGACCCGGTCGCCTTCGCCCATCACACCTTCGATCCGGGCGTTCCGGCCATAACCCTTTGGCTTTTTCCTGACATATGTCATCGGCAACGCCATCCGTTCTGCCACGAAGGCTGAAAACGGGATGCCAGCGGTTTCACCACCTGCGATGTTCGTGAACGCCTCAAACCCCGCATCGCGCATGACGGTCATCGTCAGAAAGTCCATGAGAGTAGACCGAATGCGCGGGAATGAGATCAGTTTCCGGCAATCGACATAGGTGGGCGAAGGCAGGCCCGACGAAAGCGTAAAGGGCTCTTTGGGGTTGAAGTCCACCGCCCCGATTTCCAGCAACATGTTGGCGGTAAGCCGCGCGATTTCTTCTTTCGGGGGGAAACTCGTTGGGATCATGATGATGTCTCGACATGCCAATGCAGTGGAAAACCGGGGTCAAACACGGTCACGGTGCCGTCGCCGGTTTCGATCTTATCCGGAACATTCAAAGCGTCGCCTTTGGTCAGGGAAAGGGTGCCCTCGTTCGGCGGCAACTTGTAGAATGCCGGGCCGTTCAGCGAGGCGAAGGCCTCAAGCTTGTCCAAAGCGCCCGCCGCTTCGAACACATGGGCCAGGATCGACATTGTGACTGTCGCAGTGAAACACCCTGCGCAACCGCAGGCCGTTTCCTTTGCGGCGTCTACATGGGGCGCGCTGTCCGTCCCGAGGAAAAAGGACGGGTCGCCCGAGGTCGCGGCCTGAACCAGCGCGGCGCGATGGCTTTCGCGTTTGGCGACGGGCAGGCAATAGTAATGCGGACGGATCCCGCCCACCAAAAGGTGGTTTCGGTTGATGACCAGATGATGGGTGGTGATCGTCCCGCCGATCGTGTCGCCGCCTTGCGCCACATAGTCCACGCCGTCCTTCGTCGTGATGTGCTCCATGACGACGCGAAGACCCGGGATATCGCGCCGAAGCGGGTCAAGCACGCGGTCGATGAACTCTGCTTCCCTGTCGAATATGTCGACGTCTGGGTTCGTTACTTCGCCATGCACGCAAAGCGGAAGGCCGACTTGCGCCATGGTTTCCAGGACGCGGCGCACCTTGCTGATGTCGCGGACCCCTGACTCGGAATTCGTGGTGGCGCCGGCGGGATAAAGCTTCACGGCGTGGATCAGGCCGATTTCAGCCGCCGCGCGGACATCCTTTGGCTCGGTCGCTTCGGTCAAATACAGCGTCATCAAGGGCTGAAAGTCCGATCCGGGTTGTTTGGCAGACAGGATCCGGTCACGGTACTCAGCGGCATCTGCGGCTGTCACAACCGGCGGCACCAGATTGGGCATGATGATAGCGCGGGCGAAATGGCGTGTCGTCTCGGGCAGGACCGCCTTCAGCATCGCGCCATCACGCAAGTGAAGGTGCCAGTCATCGGGGCGGCGGATGGTCAGAGAGTCAGTCATCGCACGCCGGATACCGCAAGGCGCGGCCAGCCGCCAGAAGCGAAACTGCCCAATTCTTGGGCGCTTTGCCCGGAATATCCCAGATTTCGCCGGGTCGGGCAGGCCAGAGGCGTTGCGCCCGCCCGTGCCAACAGTAATCTCCGGCCCATGCTCGATGCCGCCACGATGTCTTTTCAGCGCGCCCATGGCCGGGCCGAGGTGACGGTGTCGGGATCAGGCAATCGTCTGGAACGCCTGTACCAATCGGGATCGGCCAAAGCCTTTTTGCCGAGGGTCCATGTACCGGTGCCCGAGGTTGTGTTTCTGAACACAGCGGGGGGGCTGACCGGCGGTGACCAGATGAGCTTCGCTTTGAAGGTTGGCGCGGGGGCATCCGTGACCGGCACGACCCAAACGGCCGAACGCGCGTATCGTGCCATCGGCGGGCCCGCTCGAGTCGACGTGACACTCCACGTCGAGGCAGGCGGCTGCCTGCACTGGCTGCCGCAGGAAACCATTTTGTTCGATGGGTCCCGCGTGAACCGTCTGACTTCGGTCGACTTGTCAGAAGGTGCCGAGGTTTTGCTGTGCGAGATGACCGTTCTCGGCCGCAAGGCCATGGGCGAAACGGTGTCTTCGCTGGCATTTCAAGATGTAAGGCGCATCACAAAGGAAGGGCGCCCGATCTTCGTGGATCCTTTCGAGGCGACAACGGAAACGCTGGCACAAGGCGGACCGGCGCTTTTGCAGGGGGCAGAAGCCTTGGCCACTTTGGTCTGGGTGTCCGACCGCGCCGAAGACGCGCTGCACCGCGTGCGCGCGGTGACCGCTACGCATGAAGTGACAACAGCGGTGTCGGCCTGGGACGGACGGCTCGTTTTGCGGGCCCTGGCCGCCGATGCCCGCGCGCTGCGCCATCATATCATCGACATAGTCGAGGTTTTGCGGGGCGGCCCGCTGCCTCGCGTCTGGCAACGATAGGACGAGAGACATGAACCTGACCCCCCGCGAGAAAGACAAACTGCTGGTCAGCGTGGCGGCCATGGTGGCGCGCAGCCGGTTGGACCGGGGCGTCAAGCTGAACCACCCGGAAGCCATAGCGCTGATCACAGATTTCGTCGTGGAAGGCGCGCGGGATGGGACATCGGTGGCCGAATTGATGGAAGCAGGCGCCCACGTCGTTTCGGCTGCGCAATGTATGGAGGGTGTCCCCGAAATGATCCATGATGTGCAGGTCGAAGCAACCTTTCCGGACGGCACGAAACTGGTCACCGTGCACCACCCGATCCGATGACCGCCCATGTTTGCGACCCGGCGGGCTTCGGCGTTAAGCTGGGGCTATCTGGACAAAACCGGTCCAAGGTAAGCGGAGGTCAGACATGCTGTTCACTTTGATTTTGGGGATCGCGGCAGGCGCGGCAGCACCCTTTCTTGAAGAACAGGTCAAGCGCGGGCTGGAAAACATCGTTCTTGCGGATGCGCCCCTGACTGCGCCGGAACTGCGCGGTGCTACGTTGGCGCTTTTGCTGTTCGGGGCGGCTGTTTTTGCCTGGCTGTTCGGTGGCGGGTCGGCAATTGCGCTGACCTTGGGCGGCGTCATCGGGGTCGCGTCGCCGCGGATCATTTCCAGAATCCAGAACCGGCGTGCCCCAGATTACGGAGAGGATCCATGAAACCAGGCGAAGTCATGACCGCCGAAGGCAATTTGGTTCTTAATGAAGGGCGCGAGGCGATCACGCTTGAGGTGGCCAATACCGGCGACCGACCCGTTCAGGTGGGCAGCCATTATCATTTTGCCGAGACGAATTCCGGCTTGTCCTTCGACCGAGATGCGGCGCAGGGCATGCGGCTGGATATCGCTGCTGGCACGGCGGTCCGGTTTGAGCCGGGCCAAACCCGGGACGTGACCTTGGTGCCGATCGGCGGCAACCGCCGGATATTCGGGTTCAACCAGGCCGTTATGGGGGACTTGTGATGCTGCGGGGTCTGGCGTGCCTTGTTGTTCTGGCGGGCCCGGTCATGGCCGAGGATGCGGCCTGGCGCCCAATCCAATCGGCTGAAGGCTATGCGGCGGTGGTCAGTGGGCGCAGTTTGGTCGAAACGAACGGTCAGTCGCGTTGGGATACGGCAGCGGATCAGTCGATCAAGGCCGTCAATCGCGGCGATCCCTACGAGGGACGTTGGGATTGGGTGGACGGAGCTGTCTGCTATGACGGCGCGTTCCAGTCCGCCGGACCGGTGAAGATCTGTGGTCGGGTGCAGACCAACGGATCGCAATTGGCGATCGATTGGGCGACCGGCGGCAGATCGATCTATCGTGTCGAATGAGCGTATCCGGTCTTCACATCGAAAAGGTCCGGTCCGAGGACAAGGCTGATGCCGTGACGGCGATGGTGTGGGAGTTCTTTGACTATCTGAAACGGGACTTTTCCGACCGGGCCGAGATGATCGATACGTATCTGAAGGCTCAGGACGTCGCCGGCGAAATGGCTGATCTGTTGAACCGGTTTACCCCGCCAAACGGTGAAGTTCTGCTTGCCTCGCTGAATGACGCCCCTGTCGGCACGCTGATGCTGAAACGGCGCGACGATACAGTCTGCGAGATGAACCGGATGTGGGTCAGGCCCGAAGGCCGGGGCCACGGGGTTGGACGGCGACTGATCGAGGACTTGATGGCGGCAGCACGCGAGATGGGGTTTCGGACCATGAAGCTGGAAGCTTTAGACGAACGCATCACAGCGGTTCCGCTTTATGAAAAGATGGGGTTTCGGACGGATCCCGATCGCTCGAGCTATGCGCAAACAGATCCCCGCGTGATCGCCATGAAACGGGCCCTTTGATGCGTGTGTGGGAAATAGCGGCGGCCATGCTGACTTGCCCCATCGCGGGTCTGGCCGGTCAATCCGATATTGCCTGCGCCACCACGAATGTCCTGGACGAAAAGGCTGTCTGCGCGTGGGATGCTTATCGCGAAGCCAATGTTCAGGTCATCAAGCTGATCAATCGCGCACTGATTGTGGTTGATGCCCATGAGGCGGCGATGACGCCCGATCAGGCCGGGGAGGCGCGGCGCCTGTTGGTGGAAGGGCATGAGGCCTGGCAAGCTTACAGGACGGATACATGCGATCTTGAGGCGCATTTGTTCTTCGGCGGGCCGGGGGCGAAACTGGCCTATGCGCGCTGTCTTGCCCGCGTGACCGAGCAGCGGGTTCGCGATCTGCAAGTGATTGTGGAGGCTGACTGATGCGCGCTCTGTTTCCGGTCTTTTTGATGTTGGCTTTGCCGTTGCAGGCCCAAACGACGGACTGCACGGACGATCCGGCGGTGTGTGCCTGGGCCGCGTTCGAAGTTGCGGATGAAGAGATGTTTGTCTTGTTCGACCGCGCCCTGGACCATGTCACCGAACAAGAGGCTGAGTTTCAACCCGACCTTGCCGGATCGGCAGGCGCGACCCTTCGCCTGAGCCAGTCCCTTTGGGAGCTTTACCGCGAAGAGACATGCGCGCTTGAGGGGTACCTGTTCTTCGGTGGCTCGGGCGCGCAGGTCGCCCAGGGAAAATGCCTGGAACGGATCACGAATGAACGCATCGGCGCCTTGCGCCGCGTGCTTGATGAGAACTGAAGGAACGCCGATGCCCGCAACGATTTCCCGCGCCGCCTATGCCGATATGTATGGCCCTACAACAGGGGACAAGGTCCGGCTGGCCGATACCGACCTGATCATCGAGGTTGAGAAAGACCTGACCACCTATGGCGAAGAGGTCAAGTTCGGCGGCGGCAAGGTCATCCGCGACGGGATGGGTCAAAGCCAAGTGACGCGGGCGGGTGGCGCGGTCGATACGGTGATCACGAACGCGCTGATCGTCGACCATACCGGCATCTACAAGGCCGATGTGGGCCTGAAAGACGGGGCGATTGCCAAAATCGGCAAGGCCGGGAACCCCGACACACAGCCCGGTGTCGATATCGTCATCGGTCCGGGGACCGAGGCGATTGCAGGCGAAGGCAAGATCCTGACGGCGGGCGGGTTTGATGCCCACATCCACTTCATTTGTCCGCAACAGATCGAGGATGCGCTGCATTCCGGCCTGACCACGATGTTGGGCGGCGGGACTGGGCCCGCGCACGGAACGCTTGCCACCACCTGCACGCCCGGGCCCTGGCATATCGGGCGCATGTTGCAATCGCTCGATGCGTTTCCGATGAATATCGGGTTGGCGGGGAAGGGGAATGCGTCCCAACCCGCGGCGCTGGAAGAGATGGTGAGTGCCGGGGCCTGTGCGTTGAAGCTGCACGAAGACTGGGGAACGACGCCCGGCGCCATCGATTGCTGCCTGTCCGTGGCCGATGACATGGACGTGCAGGTTATGATCCACACCGACACGTTGAACGAATCCGGCTTCGTCGAAAACACCGTTGCCGCCATGAAAGGCCGGACGATCCATGCGTTCCACACGGAAGGGGCAGGGGGCGGGCACGCGCCGGACATTATCAAGGTCTGCGGGTTGGATCATGTGCTGCCGTCTTCCACCAACCCGACCCGGCCTTATACCGTGAACACACTGGAAGAGCATCTGGATATGCTCATGGTCTGCCATCATCTGGACAAAGCCATCCCGGAAGACGTGGCCTTTGCCGAAAGCCGGATCCGGAAGGAAACCATCGCGGCGGAGGACATCCTGCACGATATGGGCGCGTTTTCGATTATCGCATCGGACAGTCAGGCCATGGGCCGTGTGGGCGAAGTGATCATTCGCACCTGGCAGACCGCCGACAAGATGAAGAAACAGCGCGGGCGGTTGCCGGACGAGGCCGGCGAAAACGACAACCTGCGCGTTCGTCGTTACGTCGCCAAATACACGATCAACCCGGCGATTGCGCATGGGATTTCGTCCCATATCGGCTCGATCGAGGAAGGCAAACGCGCCGACCTTGTCCTGTGGAACCCGGCGTTTTTCGGTGTGAAGCCCGAAATGGTGCTGATCGGCGGGACGATTGCCTGCGCACAGATGGGCGATCCAAACGCGTCGATCCCGACGCCCCAACCGGTCTATACAAGGCCGATGTTCGGGGCCTTTGGTCGTTCGGTCGAGCAATCATCGGTGTCTTTCGTGTCCGCTGCCGCGCAGGATGCCGGGATCGGAGGCAGCCTGGGTCTGGCGAAGTCTACGCTTCCTGTCGCGAACACGCGCGGGATTGGCAAAAGGAACATGGTCCTGAATGACGCGACGCCGGAGGTCGAGGTGAACCCTGAAACCTATGAAGTGCGGGCGGACGGTGAACTTCTGACCTGCGAACCGGCTGAGGTCCTTCCAATGGCACAGCGGTATTTCTTGTTTTGAGGGCATTTGTCGCGCTTTGTTTCTTTCTCGTTGCCGGGGCGTCGCAGGCCTGCGTTACGGCCAAGGATCTGGCGCGCGGGATCGTTGTCACCTATGCGGATGGTCGGAGCGAAACCCACCGGCGGGTCGATAGAACGCTCGTTCGTATTGAGCGCCGGATTGGCGGCGGGATCACCCGCTGGGCCTTGGCGCACGGCATATACTATGTCGCTCTGACGCGGCTTGAAAACGGACGGCGCCGGCCCGAGATGGGCTATACCGTCACCTATCCCTTGCCGCGCGCTTCCTTGCCTGTCCCTGATGGACCAATGCGGTGGAGTGCAGAAACACGTCTGACCCTGCCGCCCGATCCGCCACTTCCGCAGTCCGAGCGGTTCGTGTTTGGGCGCGTTGGCACGCTCTCGGTCGGCGATTGCAAGTATCGTGCCCAACGGGTTCAGAACGAGACACGGGGCGGAGGAGACAAGTCAACGATTGATACGCTTTTTCTTCCCGACATCGGTACGAGCCTTTTCCTGAATGTGGATGGAAACCCCGACGCTGTTATCGCGGCGATCAAAGCCAGCCCTTGACCGGTTCGGACGCGATCGGGTCAGATGGATCCAAAGGTAACAGGAGGGGACATGTTACGTTTGGTTTGTGGGGCCGCGTGCGTTTTGGCCTTTTCACAGGTAGCGCTGGCCTGCGACGGCGATCTTCAAGGATACTGGGAGAAGCGACCGGTCGGCAGCGCTCAGGCATTTGATGTGATCGAGGCGTTTCGGATCGACACCGCGACCGGCATCCTGAGCATTTGCGACAGCGATCAAAGCTTCTCGGCCGAGTTCAAGCAGCAGGGCGACACCATGAGCTTTGGATATCGACGCCGGATGCGCACGCTCAGCGATGACGGAACCGGTGTGTTTCTGACGGGTATCTGGCAAAGCGAGTTCCAGGGCAAAGCCTCGGACTACCGAATCCGCGTCACGCGGTAGGGCGGGGCTAGTTCCACGACACTGCGCACTGCGTCCAGCCATGACCCCGGCGAATGGCTGGTTTGCGCGCCCCGTGCTTGCCCTGGCGCGCTTCGGGATCCATCTCAGACGCCACAATGCAAGCAAAAGGGACAGATCACATGATTGGTCAATTCATGCGTTGGGCGAGCGCAGCGCGTCCTTCCGCCCAAAACAAACCGGTTCTCGCCATGTCCGATGCCGAGCTGCAAACGCGCGGTCTGGACCGACGTGCACTGGTTCGGTGCTATATCATCGGGTTGTCGTGATCGGGTCCTGACAATTCGCGAAATTGCGCGGGATGCATAGCGGGGTTGCAGAACGGGCGCTTGTCCGGATGGCGCCATGGGCCTATCTCTGAGCCAACCCAAGCTTCTGAAATTTTTAAGGAAATCCCAAATGGCTAACGCACATGAACCCCTGTCTCACCGCTTTGGTCTTTCCTACATTCTGACGGCGCCTGTCCGCATGATCTGGTCTGCTCTGATCGCGTTGTCGGAAAGCAGCAGCCGCATGAAGGCCGTCCATGAACTGAACACGCTGTCCGACGAAGAATTGGCAGCGCACGGGATGACACGCACGGACGCCGTGCGCCGGATCTTCAACGACAACTACGCGTCGTAAGGTCCGAAGTTCGGTCAGCCGAACCTTTCGATCAGCGCGTCATTCGCCCCGGATTCCAGCCCGCGGTCATCGCCCGGTTGGACCGGGGCGTTTCGTTTCGGGGTTACGGTGCAGAAACTGCACGTCGTGATCCGATAGTGATCCGGGTTGTCCCGGATGTTTTCGGGCAAGCTATCGGCAATCAGCCTTCGGATATGGCGGCGTTGGAAAGTTGCGCGGAACCGGTCGCCCGTGCGTGCCTCTTGCGGCAGTCTGGCAAGGTGCGCCTTCAGCGCTGCTTCTCGCGCTTTGAGTTTTCTGATTTTGGCTCTGACTTCGGCCAGCTCGTCGGCGGGGTGGTATAGATGCTCCCTGATCATCAGCGGATGTTGGCCGGGTCGTGGTTAACGATTCGTTGACGACAGAGCCGGGCTGAGGCTTTTTCGCAGAAACCATGTCACGGAGCCTGCCCATGCCGAAACCCGCTGTCTTCCCTGTCCTTGCTCTTGCCGGCTGCGCGTTGTCGCCGTTTGCCGATCCGGTGACGGATGTGCGGGTGGCGCAGGCCGCAGATGTCGTGGGCTGCGACCCGACCGGCATCTACACGACCACGACCGGTGTGACGGGCCAGGTGATCCAAGAGCGCGCGATTGAGATTGCGCGCAATGAAACGTTGGCGACCGCCCGTGCCGATGGCGCCAACACAGTTGTCTTCGATGTCGGAGCGCCCGGAGAAGAGGCACTTTTCGTGCGCGCCACCGGATATCGCTGCTAGGGGCACCTTCGGACTTGCCTTCCCCGCCCTGACACCGTTTGATCTGGCGCGATGGATGGACAGTCTTCCGATATTCCCCGCGCCACATCCGTTCGCAAGGCGGGCACGTCGCAGGATTTCGTTGAGCTGGATTATGACGCTCGACTGATCCGGCGAAAGCGACTTGTCAGCGACGCGGGCCGCGCCTTCTTGGTGGATTTGCCCGAGATGGTGTCAGTCGATGAAGGCGACGGTTTTGATCTGGGCAACGGCGACCTGATTGCCGTCAGGGCCGCGCCCGAGCCCTTGATCGAGATCACGGGAAACCTGGCCCGGCTGGCCTGGCATATCGGGAACCGGCATACGCCCTGCCAGATTTTCGAAGACCGTCTGGTGATCCGCGCCGATCCCGTCCTGGCTAAGATGCTGGAAGGTCTGGGCGCGTCGCTGCGCGACATTGACGGTCCGTTCCGGCCTGAGGGTGGCGCCTATGGGCATGGCCGGACCATGGGCCATAGCCACTGATGGCAACGCCCGCTTCGGATCTTCTGACACTGACGCAATGGCTATCCCCGGCCTTTCCGATCGGGGCTTTCGCCTATTCGCACGGGCTTGAGACGGCTGTTGCGACCGGTGATGTGACGTCTGCCAAAGACCTCGAAGGTTGGCTGGCGCAGATTCTGACCCGTGGTGCTGGCCTCACAGACGCCGTGCTACTGCATCGCGCTTTGGATCTCGCTGCCGATTTCGACCAACTTGCCGCAGAAGCCCAGGCCCGTGCCGGAAGCCGGGAACGCTGGGTCGAGACCTTCGAACAAGGTCGGGCCTTTACCGAGACGGTAAATGCGTTGACCGGGCGAGGCGATGTACCCATGGCCCTTCCCGTGGCTGTGGGACGGGCCGCGCAAGATCTCACCCTGCCGGCTAAAGATGTTGTCGCCGTTTACCTGCAGTCCTTTCTGGGCAACCTGGTTTCAGCCGCCATACGGTTGGTTCCCCTTGGCCAAACCGAGGGGCAAGGCACCCTTCGATCCCTGCAACCGGCCATTCTGGATGTGGCGGCCCGGTCAGCTGATCTTTCACTGTATGATGTGCGCTCTGCCGCGTTCGGTGCCGAATTGGCGGCGATGTGCCACGAAACACTGGACGTCAGGATTTTCAAGACGTGATCTGGCTTGCCGTTCTCTTGTCCGTTGTACTTGCCGTCCTCGCAGCGCTTCACCTGATCTGGGCGCTGGGTGTCTGGTGGCCGGTGCGGGATGAGACCGAGCTGGCCCGTACGGTTGTCGGCGCAAACGGGATAACGTCGATGCCGGGGGCGGTGCCCTCTGCGCTCGTGACTGTCGCCTTGATCGCGGCAGCCGTCTGGCCCTGGTACATGGCCGAAGGGACGGCACCGTTCGGGCGGATTGGGGGATGGCTGATTGCAGCCGTTTTCCTGGCAAGGGGGATGGTGACTTATCTTCCGGCCTGGCGTCGTACCATGTCCGAACAACCCTTCGCACGGCTTGACCAGACCGCATTTGGCCCGCTTTGTCTGGCCCTTGGCGTGGCGTTTTTGGTGTTCACGAGGAGCTTGCCATGACCTCTGCCAACGGACCTTTGCGCGTCGGGATCGGCGGGCCTGTGGGGGCGGGGAAGACCACGCTGACGGCTGCGCTGTGCCGGGCGTTGACGCCGACAAACTCGGTCGCGGTGATCACCAATGACATCTATACAGCAGAAGATGCGGAGTTTCTTCTTAGGGCGCAGATCCTGCCAGAAGATCGGATCAAAGGCGTCGAAACCGGGGGCTGTCCGCACACGGCGATCCGCGAAGATGCGTCCATCAACCTGGCAGCGGTGGCCGAGTTTCGCGCTTCGCTGCCCGATCTTGATGTGATCTTCATTGAATCTGGTGGTGACAATCTTGCCGCCACTTTCAGCCCGGAACTCGCTGACCTGACGATCTATGTGATCGACACGGCCGCCGGTCAGGACATACCGCGAAAGAAAGGACCCGGCGTCACGAAGTCGGACATCCTGGTTGTGAACAAGATCGACCTTGCGCCCCATGTTGGCGTGGATCCGGTGCTTTTGAGATCGGATGCCGAGGCTGCCCGCGCCGGCCGACCCTTTGTTCTGGCGTCCCTTCGGAATGGCGACGGCATCGAGACCATCGTCGATTTGTTGAAACGCGAAGGCGGCCTTTAGGTCAGGCCGAGGCCGGTGGCGACGCCTCGGTCTGATCCTCTGAACCCGGCAGCGTCCGACCTTCTGCAGCCAGTTTCTTTTCCGCCTGTTCCAGGTGGTGTCGGAAGCGCGGCGCATTCTTACGCTTCAGAACAGCCCGGCACAGAAGCGCTGTCAGCCAGTGACGTTCTTCGATGTGGACACGGTTCAGCAGGTTTCTGAGGTACGGCAGATAGTCGCGCCGGGTCCTGAGCGCGCGATAGAAGTCGCGCGGCGTGATCGTGCCGGCCGCGGCTTTGGCAAACATCGCGCCCATAACGCTCATCGCTTGCAAGTCGATTCCCAGACGCGAACCGCCCTGACGGTATCGAATGTGGTGGATCTGCGGGCCCCGGAACAAGGCTGCATGCATCGCATCCAGCTCCATCGTCGGATCATAGATCAGAAAGACGCGTTCGGCGGCCTCAACCATATCGGGCGCATAGCCGTAGCGGTCGGTGAAGGTCTTGCGCCGAGCATGGGTGAAGCGGTCGTCCCAAGGTGCGACCTCGGTGTCGAGCGTCGCCTGGGGCGCGATCGTGAAGACTGTGGCCCCCGGGGCCGCCACCGAATAGGCCGCGGCGGCGTAGCCGCACATGCCCGCTCCATAAAACACGACCCGGTCGAACCCTTCGAAGAAGTCCTCGTCCACCAGACCGTCGAAGAATGCATACATGGCCGGGTCGCGAAACCACGTCTGGCCCGAGGCGATCAGCGATAGATGGGACCAGCTTTGGCGCGCCGCTTCGTCCATCGCAAAGGGCAACCCGGCAGCAGAGCCCGCACGCGCAGAAGCGACCGTGTCGAAGGACACGACCAGAACTTCTGATCCGGCATTGACGAAAAGGGCGCTGTGCTCAGCGCTCAGCGGCTCAAAATACCCCCGCTGCCCTCCAATTTCTTCAATCTCGGCCAGCCACTCTTCATCTGTCAGTTCACCTGACAGCGTGACCTGGTCTGACATACCAACACGCCCCGGTTACCATTACAGGGCGCAGTTTACGGGCAGCGGCAGGCAATCTGCAATCGGCGCGACCAAAAACGGTTTGTCCCTTGGAAAGGGACGAAAAACCGTTTCCTTGCGGCCCTGAGCCGCAGGATTGGCCCCTCTTTATCAACAATTCGTTCGTCCGGTCGGACAGAATCGCCCAATCAGCAGGTTCCGGGTCGCCGTGAATAGGGATGCCTTGGCAAATCTGGGACGACCCAAAAAAAGGAGGCCTGAATGCCAATATCCGTGAACCCTTTGCCGACAGATTTCGTGGCGCATATCCGAGCGGGCGGCCCCGACGCGAATGGGTTTCCTGCCGAGCGTGCCGTGTCAGACGGGGTGGGCAAACCATGCCGGTGTTGCCTTGGCAATATTCCCGAAGGCGAAGAGATGTTGATCCTCGCGGCGCGTCCGTTCCCCGAACTGCAGCCCTATGCGGAACTTGGACCCATCTTCCTTTGCGCGAAGGACTGTTCGCCTTGGCAAGGCGATGGGCTGCCGCCGATCCTGACAACGTCCCCAGACTATCTGATCAAGGGGTATTCGGCTGATCACCGCATTGTCTATGGCACTGGACAAATCACGCCCCAGTCCGAGCTAGAAGGTTATGCCAAAGATCTGCTGGCCCGCGACGACATCGCCTTTGTCGATGTGCGGTCGTCGCGGAACAACTGTTACCTCGCCCGGATTCCGGCAGCCGACTAAAGCAACCCCTGGGCCAGGATCATCAAGACACCCGCGCCCAGGGCGTATCCGCCGTCGACCGCCAGTGCGGCGCCAGATTTTCGCTGAAACGCGCCGCCGGATACAACAAAGGCCACCACCGCCAAGATGGCGACAATTGCGGCCATCAAGGCATTTGAGGTCTCTGTCACGCCAATCACCACGGCCAGACAGAACAGCGCGATGATCTGCACGATCATGGCGCCGACCGGAGGTGCACCTCCCGCTTCAAGATCGACGCCAGATCCCTTGGCCCAGGCCCGCCCGGCCACTGCCGGGGAATACAGGATCCATCCAAAGATGAATGCGGCGACGGTGCCAGCGATGACTGCGGCCCAGTTTACGCCTGCGAATTCCGCGCCCATCTCAGTCTTCCCCCAGCGTCGCGGCGAGTTTCGCCAGAATGCCGTTCCAGCCGCCAAGATGGTTGTCGCGTGTTTCTTCGTCCCGGAACTTAATGTGGGCGAGTTCGACGTCTGTGCCCGCATCGCTTTCTGTCAGGGTCAATGTCACAGTGCTGTCTTCGACCGAGAACGGCGATTGCCAAGTAAAGACCAGTTTCGAAGGTCGTTCGATTGCTTTGTAGACGCCCCAATGAGGGATTTCCTGGTCGCCCGCCTTCATCACGATATCAAAGCGCCCGCCAACCTTGGCGTCGGTTTCGGCCTTCGGCACCGACATGTCCGGACCGGGGCACATGAATTGGGCCAACATGGCCGGATCCAGCCAGGCATCAAAAATCGTTGCGGCTGACGCCTTGAAAGTCCGCGTCGTTGTCAAAGTTAAGTCGCTCATTTCCCCCTCCGGGTTCAGTATCTCGTCCAGGCGCTCAAGGCGCATGTCCCAGATCGAGCGAAGTTCACGAAACCAGGCGTCGATGGCCGACAAGGGGCCCATCTCGGCCGCGATCAGATGTTCACGCCACTCGGTCCGGCGACTGACAAGTCCCGCACGCTCCAGAACCTTGATGTGTTTCGACACGGAGTTCAGGCTCATGTCGAATTGCCGCGCGAGATCGGTCACGCGCGCCGGTCCGTCCTGTACCAACAGGGTCAGGATCGCGCGCCGCGTGGGATCGCTTGCAGCCTTCAGAATCTCGGTCAGGCGGTCGTTTGGTTCTCGTTCAACCATGTAGGTGAATAAGGGGCGATTCCATTTCTGTCAACCATTTGGGTGAATGAATGCTTTTTGGCAGAAGAACAAGCGCTTAAAAAAGCAAAACCGGCGCTTGCGGGCGCCGGTTCGAACCGCTTCATGCCATTCCGGCCCTATCGGGTGGGACCGATCATCATCACCATCTGGCGGCCTTCCATCTTCGGCATATTCTCAATCTTGCCGATTTCCTCGATGTCAGTGGCCACCCGTTCCAGCAACTCGCGGCCGAGGTTCTGGTGTGCCATTTCGCGCCCGCGGAACCGCAAGGTCACTTTGACCTTGTCGCCGTTTTCCAGGAACCGAACGACGTTGCGCATCTTCACGTCGTAGTCATGGGTGTCTGTGTTCGGGCGGAACTTGACCTCTTTGACTTCGATCGTCTTTTGCTTTTTCCGCGCCTCGGATTCGCGTTTCTGCTGTTCGTATTTGAACTTGCCGAAATCCATGATCTTGCACACGGGCGGGCTGGCGTTTGGCGAGATTTCGACGAGATCGAGCCCGGCATCTTCTGCCATGCTCATCGCCCGTTCTGGCGTTACGACGCCGACGTTTTCGCCTTCGGCGCCAATCAACCGGATTTCAGATGCCCTGATTCGATCATTCACACGAGGGCCTGTGTCACGCACCGGAGGAGCGTTGTGGGGTCTGCGAGCTATATCAAATGTCCTTCTGTGGTTCGGCTCGGAATGGCTTCGGAAAATAAGGCGTTAGGCTTCCTCTTTCAACCCGGTTTCCCAAAGGGCCATTCGGCTGGAAATGGCCGGAAAGCCGGATTTTTCCCCTTTCTGTTTGCACGTGCAGCACGCGATGACGTTCTACAACGCGAAATTCCAATACATGGGGTGAACCAATGAACCGGATGCTACTGATACTCGGCGCGATTGTCGTCATCGGCGGCGGGGCCTATTTCTGGCTAAGCAATCAAGATGCGGGCGAAGTCGCAGAAACCGTTTCGGAAACCACGAACGAAGCGGCGTCCGATGCGGCTGAAGCAACCGAAGGCGTTGCCGAACAGGTGGAAGAGGCGGCGGAAAGCGCTGCCGAAACGGCCACGGAGGCGGTCGAAGGGGTTGTCGAGGAAGCCACTGATGCCGTCGAAGGTGTTGTGGAAGAGGCAACCGACGCTGTCGAATCGGTTGTCGAAGAAACGACCGAGGCCGTGGAAGACGCGGTAGAAGGCGCCGTTGAGGGCGCAGGCGAAGCCGTCAACAATTTGACTGAGCAAGCCGGTGACGCTGCGGATGCAACGACCGAAGCCGCTGGCGACGCGATGGAGGCAACAACGGAAGCTGCCGGTGACGCGATGGAGGCCACGACTGAAGCCGCCGGAGATGCAATGGAGGCGACCTCGGAAGCTGCCGGTGATGCGATGGAGGCCACGACCGAGGCCGCTGGCGACGCCATGGAGGCAACGACCGAAACCGCCGGAGACGCAATGGAAGCAACTGCCGACGCCGCAAGCGATACGGCCGATGCGGCCACTGACGGCGCCATGGGTCTTGCCGATCTGCTGACCGTCGATGGTTTTGATTTCGACAAGGTCAAAGAAGCGCTCGACGCCTCTGATCTCGGCCAACTTCAGAAAACGACGCTTGGCGCCGCGCTCGACGGGGCTAAGGACAATCCTGAACTGCTTCAGGGCGTTCTGGATCAGATCAAAGGGGCGATGGGGCTTTAAGCCCCATCCATCAAATCCCGTCGCCGACGAAAGCCTTTTCGACGACGAACTCTTTGGGGTCGGAGTTGGCGCCTTCGCGCAGCCCGGCCCCTTCGAGCAAAGCCTTGATATCGATATTGAAATCCAGACTTCCGCAGACCATCGCCCGGTCGTTTTCCGGATCAAGTGCCGGTACCCCGAGATCCGCGAACACTTCGCCGTTTTCGATCAGTGTGGTGATCCGGCCCATCTTCCCGCTCTCTTCCCGCGTGGTCGTCGGGTAATAGGTCAGCTTGTCCAGATGCTCTTCGCCGATCAACTCGCGCAAAAGCTCATCTGACTTCACGCTGTCGACCAACTCACGGCTATAGGTCAATTCCGCCACTTCCCGACAGGTATGCGTGACGATCACCTGATCGAACCGTTCATAGGTCTCGGGATCGCGTATGATCGAGGCAAAGGGTGCGAAGCCGGTTCCGGTTGAGAACAGCCAAAGCCGTTTCCCGGGAAGAAGCGCATCATGCACGAGCGTCCCAACGGGCTTTGGACGCAGGATCACTTCGTCGCCCGGTTGGATGTGCTGAAGTTTCGAGGTCAGGGGCCCGTCCGGCACCTTGATCGAATAAAATTCAAGCTCTTCATCCCAGGACGGCGACGCAATCGAATAGGCGCGCAGTATTGGTTTCTGCTTCCCGGTTGTCTCGTCCGGATCGCCCATTAGGCCAATCATGACAAACTCGCCTGACCGGAATCGCAGGGATTGCGGGCGGGTCGTGCGGAACCGGAACAACCGGTCGGTGTAGTGCTGAACGTCGGTCACCGTCTGCGCATCGGGCAGGGTCGGCACTTTGGCGGCGGCGGTTTGGGTCACGGGGCGTTGCTCGGTCATCATCTTACAGGGCGGCTCTAGCACCGCGCATCCTCTTTAGGCTTTGATGTGGATCAGGAAAAGGTCAGGCGCGCAGCCGGGCCTGATAGTTGTGGGCACCCCAGTCTGCGCGTCGCAGCCATTGGTCCTCGGGTTGGCGCCGGGCGAGATCTTCGTCGATTTCAACCTCATCGAACCCCGAACGGCGTGCCATGGCGTATTGATCGGCGATCACATGGCCCTTGGCGCGAAGGCGCCCATGAAACCCCATGCGCCGAAGCTGCTTGGCGATCGTGAAACCGCGCCCATCGGCGAAGGACGGAAAGTCGATGCGGATCAGATCGATGTCGGCAATCCGATCCTCAAGGACCGTAGGATCGGCATCCGATGCCAGATCGACCGCGACGGCCGGCCCGGCATCATTGGCGGCCAAGTCCTCAAGCGCCGTAAACCCGGCTGTCCAATCTTCAGCCTGAAACCCGGTATCAGTGACGATGGTGCTCATAATCTGGTCTCTCACGCTGCGCGAACGGCTTTGCCGTTTACGAAATGGATGCCGCATTCGGTTTTGGTTTGCCCGCGCCAGCGTCCGGCGCGCGGGTCCTCACCATTTTCGACAGGGCTTGTGCAGGGCGCACAGCCAAGCGACGGGTAGCCTTGGGCCACCAGCGGGTGGCGGGGCAGCTTGTTGTTGTCGATGTAGTCCGCCACATCATCCCGCGTCCAATGCGCCAGCGGGTTGACCTTGATCCGGTTCTTTCCCGTTTCTTCTTCGAAGAACTCAAGGGCTTCCCGTCCAGATCCGTGGAACCGCTTCCGGCCCGTGATCCAGGCATCGAAGGGTTCCAACGCGTCTTGCAACGGCTCGACCTTCCGCAGGCGGCAGCAGGCATCCGGGTCACGCAGATGCAAATCGCCATCGGGGTCGCGCAAAAAAAGCTCGGTCCGGTCGGGTTCGATCACCCGCACATCGGTCAGGCCCAGTGTCTCGGCCACGTCGCGCTGATAGGCGAGCGTTTCGGGAAACAGCATCTGCGTATCCAGGAACAGAACCGGAAGCGACCGGTCGACCAGTGACACCATATGCAACAGCGCCACCGATTCCGCCCCGAAGGACGACACCAACGCGATCCGCCCGACCTGAGCGTCATTCAATGCGCGCCCAAGGACATCCATCGCGGAATGATGGCGATAGGCGCCGTTCAGGTCGGCCACACGGTCGGCGACCGGGGCGAGAGGTGTCTCAAGCGGCATGGGCTTTCTCCTCTTCCGGGTAAAGCGCGGCCTTGAAAGGCGCCATGCCCAACCGGCGATAAGATTGAAGGAAGGTCTCATCTGGGCTGTCGCGATGTTCCAGATAGGCGGCGATCAGGCGCTCGATGGCGGGTACGATCTCTTCGGCCGAGAAACCGGGGCCGGCGCGTTCGCCGATGGCGGCCGTTTCGGTGCCGTCACCGCCCAGCGTGACCTGATAGTTTTCGACCCCCGCCCGATCGAGCCCAAGGATCCCGATATGGCCGACATGGTGGTGACCGCATGCATTGATGCAGCCCGAGATCTTGATCTTCAGTTCGCCAATGTCGTGCTCCAGCTTCAATTCCTCGAAGCGGGTCGCGATCTCTTGCGCAATCGGGATCGAGCGTGCCGTGGCCAGCGCGCAATAATCCATGCCAGGGCAGGCGATGATATCGGACACAAGCCCGATATTTGCCGTCGCCAGACCCGCTTCGCGCAAGGCAGAGTACACAGCGGGCAAATCTGATTTGTGGACATGAGGCAGAATGACGTTCTGCTCATGTGAAATGCGCAGCTCGTCATGGCCATAGCGCTGGGCCAAATCCGCCATCACCCGCATCTGATCGGATGTCGCATCGCCCGGCGTCGCGCCGTGTTTCTTGATCGAGATCGAGACGATGGCGTAATCGGCGTGCCGATGTTCGGCCAGGTTCGTGTCGGTCCAGGACCGGAACGCGGGGTTGGCGTCGCGGTGGCTGTCAAAGGCGGCTGTGGACGCATCTTTCCAGGCGGGCGGTGCAAATTGCGCTTCGATCCCGGCGAGTACGTCCTGATCGAAGCCCGAAAACTCGCGGCGTGTCTCAACAAATCGCGCTTCGACAAGCTCGCGGATTTTGTCGATCCCGTTCTCATGCACGGTGATCTTGATGCGCGCTTTATACTTGTTGTCGCGACGACCAAGCGTGTTGTAGACGCTGACGATCGCCTCGCAATAGGGCAGAAGATCCGCCTTTGGCAGAAAGTCCCGGATCACTTTGCCAATCATTGGCGTCCGACCAAGACCGCCACCCACGATAACTTCAAAGCCAGGCTCGCCCGCGTCGTTTCGGACCATGCGTAACCCGATATCATGGGCCTTCGTGACCGCGCGGTCATTCGGTGATCCCGTTACGGCGATCTTGAACTTCCGGGGCAGGAACTGGAATTCCGGGTGATCGGTCGACCACTGACGAAGAAGCTCGGCCACCGGGCGCGGGTCTTCGATCTCATCGGCTGCCGCACCTGCGAAATGGTCTGCGGTCACGTTCCGGATCGTGTTGCCACTGGTCTGGATCGCATGCATGCCGACATCGGCCAGCGCGTCTAGCATATCCGGCACATCCTGTAGCTTGGGCCAGTTGTATTGGATGTTCTGCCGCGTGGTGAAATGGCCATAGCCCTTGTCCCACCGGTCCGCGATCATGGCGAGTTGCCGCATCTTGGCGCTGTCGAGCGTGCCATAGGGCACGGCGACGCGCAGCATGTAGGCGTGAAGCTGCAGGTACAGACCGTTCATAAGACGAAGCGGCTTGAATTCATCCTCGGTCAGCGAGCCATCAACCCGACGCTCCACCTGTCCTCGGAACTGGGCCACACGTTCGCGGACGAAGGCGTCATCAAATTCGGTGTAGGTATACATGTCTTACTCCGCCTGCTTGCCGTGGGCATAGTTTGAGGGTCCGCGCGTGCGGAACGCTTCACGGAAATGGGTGGGTTCGGGGCCGTTCGGACCTGGTTTGGCATCCGCCAGATAGGCGCCGACGATTTGACCCGGCTGGCTTTCAGCGTGAAGCAGGCGCAACTGCGCGTGGGCTTCGTCCTCGATCAACTCAGCTTCCGAGATGTCGCGCGTCCAGCGGTCGTCCTCGGTCAGCCAGATCACATCGCCTTCGATCAAGGCGTTGGCTGTGACGACTTTCGGGGTGAAGGCCTTGGGCATTACATCGCCTCCTCAAGAATACCGGGCAAGGCGGCTTCCGCCGCGCGGGGTGCCAGGCCGAACAAAACAAGGGCAGGGCCATCGAACCCGGCCTGTGTCAGCGCAGGCTCCAGTTCCGACAGCGTGGTCGCCAAAATCTGCTGATCTGGCCGCGATGCGTTCTCGACCACCGTGACGGGCGTCGACGGATCCGCGCCATGCATAAGAAGCCGGCCTTGCATGAACCGCGCCGTGCGCTTGCCCATATAGATCGCGGCGACTTCGCCCGGTTTGGCAAGCTGCGCCCAGTCATGTTCCGCAAAGCCTTTCATGTCGTGGCCTGTCATCAGCTTGACGGAGGCATTCCGGCCCCGCCTTGTCAGGCTTTGACCGATGGCAGCCACGGCGGCGGATGCAGCGGTGATGCCGGGCACGACAGTGAAGGCAACGCCCAAGGCTTCGCAGGCTTCAATTTCTTCATCCAGCCGCCCGAAAACCGTCGCATCGCCCGCTTTCAGGCGGACCACATGGGCGCCTTGGCGGGCATGTTCGGTGATGGCCGCATTTATGTCT
This sequence comes from Paracoccaceae bacterium, assembly GCA_965267475.1. Lineage (GTDB taxonomy): Bacteria > Pseudomonadota > Alphaproteobacteria > Rhodobacterales > Rhodobacteraceae > JBCBKU01. The sequence continues at coordinate 3,372,011 of OZ254079.1, read as the reverse complement.
TCCTGAGGCGTTGAGGGGCCAAAGCCCGTTTTTCCCATGTCGAGGATCGTGGCTTCGCGGCGTGCCAGTTCAAGAATGGCGGCAGGGACCAGCCGGTCATGGATTACGACATCGGCCTCATGGATGGCTTTCCGAGCCTTCAGCGTCAAAAGCTCGGGGTCGCCGGGGCCTGCGCCCACAAATGTGACACGGCCGTCTTCGGTCCTGGCCTTCAGATGGGTCTCAAGCAGGTCCTCAAGCGCGGGTTCTAAAGCGGCCTCGCCGCCATCGGCCAGCGCCTTGGGGGCCACCTTGTCGTAATAAGCCGACCAAAAGGCCCGGCGCGGACGACCGAAAGGCAGCGCCTCGGCACGGGTCCGGAAAGACTTTCCGATCCGCGCAAAGATCCCCAGAGCTGACGGCAACCGTTCTTCCAGATCCGACTTGATCCGGCGGGCAAGGACCGGCGCGGCGCCTTCGGTTCCTATTGCCACGGTCACCGGATCGCGATCGACGATGGCAGGCGTAATGAACTGGCTGTTTTCGAGGTTATCGACCCAATTGACCAAAGCCCCGTCGGCCTGGGCCAGCTTGGCCACGCGGCTATCTTCCGCATCATCGTCGTTGGCAGCGTAGAACAAGGTCGCGCAGGTTGCGTCGCCGGGTTCCAGCGCGCGGCTGACCAGACGCAGCTTACCAGCGCGCGCCCAATCGGTGATCTCGCGTACCGGATCTGCCGCGAAAACCGAGATCTTCGCTTCAGTCTTCAGAAGGAGACGCAGCTTGGCCACAGCGGCATCCCCGCCGCCTGAGACGACGACGCGACGGCCTTCCAGCGCCATGAAGATCGGAAAGTGTTTCATACGGGGCCTCGTTTCTGACCCTCAATATAGAACATTGTTCCAAAATGTTGCTATCCGCGCTTGCAAATAAGGACGTTTGTCCCGATGATATGCGCATGCGGGGCCGTGTTTCCCGATATCAGGAGATTTTGGAATGAACGTCCGCATCGACGATACGGATCGGAAGATCATCGCGGAATTACAGCGCGATGCCTCACAATCCCTTGATGATATTGCCAAGAAAACCGGGTCTTCGAAAACGCCGGTTTGGAATCGCATCAAAAAGCTGCGCGAAGCCGGGGTGATCCGTCAACAAACGGTCCTTCTGGACGCTGATGCATTAGGGTTAGAGGCTTGTTTTTTTGTCCTTATTCGAACGTCCGAGCATGAGGCAGACTGGCAAAACAAATTCCTGAAGGCGTTGAAAGAAAGGCCCGAGGTTCTGGAAGCCCACCGCCTGGCGGGCGATATCGACTATATACTGAAGGTCCGCGTCGCGAATGCTCGGGCCTATGACGAGTTCTATCAGGCGCTGATCGCCGAGGTGCGGATCTATAACGTGACCGCGCTTCTTTCGATGGAAGAGATCAAGTCCACCACCATGCTACCGCTCTGATTTCTTGCCTATCCGCCCGGGCCCCGTATCGTGCGCGCCATGCGCACCGATTTGATCGTCTCGACCTACAACGCGCCAAGGGCTTTGTCGCTTTGCCTTGCGTCCATCGCGATGCAGGTCGAGCCGCTGAATGCCGTGATCATCGCGGATGATGGATCCGGGCCAGAAACGAAAGCGGTGATCGATGGATTTGCGGCGGACCACCCCGATCAACCCGTGCAACATATCTGGCACGAGGATCGGGGTTTTGAGAAAAACGCCATATTGAACAAAGCGATAGAGGCGTCGTCCGCCGACTACCTGATTTTTACAGATGGGGATTGCCTGTTGCATCCAGGTTTCGTTGCGCGTCATGTGTCCCGGGCGGAACAGGGCCGGTTCCTGTGCGGCAGCCTGATCCGAATGAGCCAGGCCACGTCCGATGCAGTGACATTGTCTGACGTGACATCGGGCGAGATTTTCGCGCGCGGGTGGCTGGCGGGGCGCGGGGAAGCGACGGGGCTTTCGGCCTGGCTGAAGACCGCGCCCTTTCCCCCCGCCGTGATGACGGCTTTAGAAGTGGCCTGGGTCGCCCGCAAAAGCTTCATTGGGTCAAACTCATCAGCCTTTCGCGATTCTATCCTGGCGGTGAACGGGTTTGACGAGACCATGAAATACGGGGGCGAGGACAAAGAGCTTGGGATCCGGCTTGCAAACTCGGGCGTAACGGGCCGGACCCTGCGCTATAGCGCGCCGGTTTTGCACCTTGAACACCCACGGGGCTATGCTGATCCGGCCATCGAAGCTGCCAACCGGAACAAACTGGAAGCATCCAGACGCGACCGGGTGACCTGGACCGCAGATGGCATACGGCCCGGAACCGCGCCCGCCTAGCTGAGGGCAACCATCAACGATGAAAGCCCGTGGAAATGGTATAGGTTGGCGTATTGCGGGGCCTCGACCAGCCTAAGGTTCGGGCAGCATTCGAACAACACGCGCAAAGCGATCTGAAGCTCAAGCCGGGCCAGCGGTGCACCCACGCAAAAGTGGATACCTGCTCCGAAAGCGTGATGGCCCTGGATCGGTCTTGATGGATCGAAGCGCGCCGGCGCAGCCCAGTTGTCCGGGTCGCGATTGGCGGCCCCCAAAAGGCAGGCGATTTCGTCGCCGCGTTTGAAGGGCACCCCGAAAATCTCTATGTCTTCATAGACATAGCGTGTGAACAGATGCAGTGGAGGGTCGAAACGCAAGATCTCGGCAACCGTACCCTCGATCTTGTCTGGCGTCGTGAAGTGATGTGCCGAACCGTGTTCCATCAACGCCTTTGCGCCGTTTCCGATGCTGTGGACCGTGGCTTCGTGCCCGGCGTTCAGAAGCAGGATCAGGTTGGCGACCATCTCGTCATCGCTCAGCGCGCCGTCCGACTGTTGGGCGGCAAGCAGTGTGGTGATCAGATCGTCTCCGGGGTCTGCGCGTCGTGCCTCGATATGGCCTTTGATGTAAGCCGAAAATTCGGTTGCCGCCTGTGCTGCGGCATCCTCGGTCTCACGCGTACGGCGCGCCTGATACATGGCGACCATTGCATGGGACCACTTGAGAAGCTGCGGCGCGATACTGTCCGGGACGCCAAGCAGCCGCGCGATGATGATCACGGGAACCGTGTCAGCATAGGCGCGAAGGAGATCAAACGGTGTGTCCGGAAAATTCGCAATCAGGTCGCGACACAACCGTTCGATTTCGGGTGCCATCGCGGCGACGCGGCGCTGCGTAAATGCTCGCAAAACTTGCGCCCGCAGCCGCGTATGCCGGGGCGGTTCAAGCTCTAGCATCGAATGCGCTTCGATTGCATAGAATGGCGCCGTGTGTTCCGGGCGGACTAAAGGCTCGATCGGTGCCCGCCCCAAACGGCGGTCCTTCAAGCAGACAGAGACCGCGCGATGGGTGATGGCCGCCGGCAAGCCGTAGTCTTCCCAAAAGAAGAAATTCCCTGCCGCCCGCGCCTTGTCATAGAAGGGATAGGGGTTTTGCACGAAATCGGGATCGGTGGGCGACTGCGCAAACCGCTGCAACTTATTCACGCTCAGGACCGGCCCCGTTTTTCGAACCAAGGAAGCAGGGCGGAGAAGTCGAGACCCGAACCACCTTCGGCCTCGACGAACTGGGCATAGAGATCCCGCGCTTTCCGGCCCATTGGTGTATCGGCATCGGCAGCGTCCGCCGCCAACTGCGACAGACGGAGATCCTTCAACATCAGGTCCGCCGCAAAACCAGGCTTGTAATCATTGTCCGAAGGCGATGTGGGTCCGATTCCTGGCGCGGGGCAATACGCATTCATCGACCAGGAATATCCCGAGGATGTCGAGACAACATCGAACATTGACTGCCGGTCGAGCCCGAGTTTGTCGGCCAGAGCAAACGCCTCGCACGTCGCGATCATCGTGGCGCCAAGGATCATGTTGTTACAGATCTTTGCGGCTTGGCCATTTCCGGACGGCCCGCAATGTACGGCTTTCTGACCCATGATTTCGAAAAGCGGCGCGACCGCTGAAAACGCGTCCGCATCGCCGCCCGCCATGAAGGTCAGCGTGCCGGCATCTGCACCACCGACCCCGCCAGATACGGGTGCGTCGACCGCCCGAAGCCCCGCCTTGGAGGCCTGCTCTGCAACGTCTCGCGCGCTGGCCACGTCGACGGTGGAACAGTCCAAAAGCACAGCGCCCGGCGCCATTGCAGGGATGACCAGATCCGCGACCTCGCGCAGGATATCCCCGTTGGGCAGCATGGTCAGGACGACATCCGCACCATCAGCGGCCGCAATCGCGCTGACGGATGCCTTCACCCCGTCGGGGCAGGGGACGGCCACATCGAAGCCCAGAACGTCATGCCCTGCGGCGGCCAGGTTACGTGCCATCGGCCCGCCCATGTTCCCAAGCCCGATGAAACCGATCTTCATGGCAAACCTCCCCGTTGGTCGAGCGCGTTTTCCCCAAGCGGCATCAACATCTTAGAGACGTCGATCAGCGGGACCTTGCGCGGATCTGGGTGGCGCCAATTCGGCGACCTGTCCTTGTCGATCACCATGGCCCGAATCCCTTCGATGAAATCGCCGTTCTCTGCGGAACGATAGGTGAAGCGGTACTCCATTTCCAAGGCCGCCTGGATCGAGGGTGCACCACGCACGCGATGGACAATTTCAACCGTGGCCGCGGCGGATAGCGGACTGACCTTTCCCAATGCCTTCAAGGCTTGCTCCGCGAACTCGGACGGATCGTGATCGAGCGAGCGACAGATATCGCCCAGGGTTTCCCCCGCGAAATGCCGGTCGATTTTGGGCTGTAACGTTTCGAACGCGCCCTGGGGAGCGGGTTCCGACACCCATGTGACGGATCCGTCCGCATCGCCGTTTTCGCACAAAAGACCACGCAACTCTGGCCATTTGTCCTGGGGAACGAACGTGTCAGCGAATCCCGCATAGATCGCGTCAGCGGGGCCCATGCGCGCTGCCGTGGTGCCAAGGTATTCGCCCAACCGCCCCGGCGCGAGACCAAGCATCAACGATCCGCCCACATCAGGGATAAGCCCGATACCGCATTCGGGCATCGCGATCTGAGAGGTTTCGCAAACCACACGGTGGGATCCGTGGCAGGACACACCGACGCCGCCGCCCATCGTGAACCCCTGCATCAGCGCAACATACGGCTTGGGATAGTGGAAGATCTTGGCGTTCAACCGGTATTCGTCCGCCCAGAATCTTCGACCGTATTCAAAGTCGCCAGTGCTGGCGGTCTCATACATCTCGACAATATCGCCGCCTGCACAGAACGCCTTGACGCCAGCGGCATCGATCAGGACCAACGAGATTTCGGGGTCCTCAGCCCAGGCGTCCAGCGCTTGCTCGATCTCCAAGATCATCGGGTATGTCAGGGCGTTCAACGCGTCGGGGCGGTTCAATGTGATATGGCCCGCACGCCCGGCTTTCCGGATCAGGACGTCGGTCATGGGTTGGTCAGGCCCCGTGCGGTGATCACGCGCATGATTTCGTTTGTGCCTTCCAAAATCCGGTGGACGCGCAGATCTCTGACGATCTTCTCAACCCCGTAATCCGCCAAATACCCATAGCCGCCATGCAGTTGCAGGCACTGATCCGCAACGCGGCTGCCGGCTTCCGTCACAAAGGCCTTGGCCATGGCGCAAAAGCGGCTGGCGTCGGGGGCGCCTGTGTCCAGTTTCCAGGCGGCCTGTCGCAGGAAGACGCGCGCAGCCTGCAAGTCAATTTCGGCATCAGCCAATTTGAACTGAAGCGCCTGGAACTGGTTCAGCGACTTCCCAAAGGCCTGCCTGTCCCCGGTATAGGCCAATGCGGCGTCGAGCGCCGATTGCGCGGCACCAAGCGAACAGGCCGCGATGTTCAATCGTCCCCCGTCAAGTCCGGCCATCGCATAGGAAAAGCCCTGGCCCTCGTCGCCAAGAAGGTTTTCGGCGGGCGTTTCGCAGTCGTCCAGTTGCACCTGGCGGGTGGGTTGGCTCCGCCAGCCCATCTTGTCCTCAAGCGCGCCGAAGGACAGGCCCGGTGCGCCGTCTTCCACCAGAAGGGCCGAGATTCCCTTTGGCCCATCCTCTCCGGTCCGACACATCACGACATAGGCGTCTGAATATCCGCCACCAGAAATGAACGCCTTCGTCCCGGTCAATTTGTACCCGTCATTGGTCCGAACTGCGCGCGTCTTCAACGCAGCCGCGTCCGAGCCTGATCCCGGTTCCGTCAGGCAGTAGGACAAGATGGTTTCCATCTTGATGGCGCTGGTCAAAACGCGCGCCTTCAAGGCGTCGGTGCCGTATCGGTCGATCATCGCAGCACACATGTTGTGGATCGAAAGAAAGGCCGCGACCGAGGCGCAAGCCCCCGACAGGGCCTCGAAGACCAGGGTCGCGTCCAGCCGCGTCAGACCGGCGCCGCCTGCGCTTTCTGACACGTAAAGCCCACCGAACCCAAGCTCGGCCATGTCGCGCCAAAGATCCTTCGGGATTGTGCCCTGGGCGTCCCAGTCGCGTGCATGCGGGGCGATACGCTCGGCCGCGAAGGCCCGGGCCATGTCGAATATCGCCGTTTGGTCCTCGCTGAGCGCAAAGTCCATGGCACTCACCTCTCGAATTGAACGCTTGTTTAATTATGCTGCGACCGGCGTTATCTGGCAAGCCTGCGCACGCTTCGCGGCAAATTCGCCACAACCTTTAAGAAAGGTTAACTGTCGCCCGGCCAGAACCACTCTTTTTTGAAGAAAATACCAATCAGCGTTTGTGGCGAAAATGGGATCGTGGTAAACATCTTGTGGTTGGTGTGTTGTGGGCTGCGATTGGCCGTTGATACGACCCACCGAGAGATGAATTTAACGAGGTGGGACGTATGAGTTTCCTCAGAGCGACAGTGATCGGTGTTGCGGCCGCGATTGGCCTGGCTGGCAGCGCCTTGGCCGCCACAACAACCTTTTATCTGACCGGCAATGGCGGGCTCGCGCCAAGCCACAGCTATTACGAAGATGGTATCGGTCTTCAGACGGCCGCCGCGATCCATGACCAAGGCTATCTAAAGCGTCGAATTCTTGTCGGCGAATACGGCTGGGGCACAGGCGCCTGTGCGCGTCTCGGCAAGTACGGCTGCAAGGAAAATCACCAGATCGACGGTCGTGGACGCGACGAAATGGTGGTGCTGCGCTTCGACCGCAAAGTGAAGATCCACAAGGCGATCTTCTCGCATGTTGACCGCAAGGATGACTTCGATCTTGCGATCTACAGCGACTCGCGCAAGCCGGACTTCTACAAAGCCGACATCGATATCGGCGGTGCCGACAAGTACTACAAGGCCGGGTCGCCGAAGAACCCGTACTACATCGGCATCGGGTCCTTTGAGTTCATGAAAAAGCCGCGCGGCTCGGTGTTTGGTATTGGCGCGGACCACAAAAGCGACAACTTCAAGCTGAAGGCAATTGTCGTCTCTGCGGTTCCGATCCCAGCTGGTGGGCTTTTGCTGCTGACAGGTCTTGGCGGTCTGGCGATCATGCGCCGACGCAGAAAGCCTGAGGCAAGAACAACGTATTCGGACAGTGCGGGCATCGAGCCGCCCTTTCTTATTCCGGTTCCTCAAGGAATGTCTGCACAAGATCGGACACGACAGCGCGAAGCGCTTCGTCTTCAGTGGCGCCTGATTGAAGAGCGGTGTCGTGCACCAAGCGTTGCCGATCCGAACTTGTCCCCTCAGCAATGATGTTTCGTGCGGCCTTGACCTCCGCAGTTGAGCCCAGGGCATCGGCATCTTCGGCGACAAGATCGATGAGTTCCTCGACAAGGTCGGCCATAGGTACGATTTCCCGTCGGCCGAAGTCGATCAAACCCTCGCCTATCCCATAGCGCTGGGCTCGCCATCTGTTTTCACCGACGAGAAACGCATCATAAAGCCGCCAGCGCTGGTTATTCGCCTTGAGCCGGGTCAGCATACGAACGACCGCCTGGGTCAGCGCCGCAATTGTCAATGTGTGGTCCAGGCGCGGCGTCACATCGCAGATCCGGGATTCAATTGTCGGGAACCGGGCCGACGGCCTGAGATCCCACCAGATCTTGGTTGCATCTTCGATCACCCCGAGATCGGAAAGCACAGCAACCGATCTTTGAAACTCTGCCCAGCTGTCGAATTGCGGGGGCAGTCCGGTCCGCGGAAGATTGTCGAATATCGTAAGCCGATAGCTTGACAGCCCAGTGTCCTGCCCCTGCCAGAATGGAGACGAGGTCGACATCGCCAACAGGTGCGGCAGGAAATAGGTCAGTTGACCCATCAGATCGATGCGCATGTCCGGGTCCGGAACGCCGACATGTACGTGCATCCCGCAAATCAGCATCCGGCGCGCAACGCCCGCGAGATCGCGTTCCAACTGATTATACCGATCGCGGTTCGTGTGGCTCTGATCCTTCCAATCCGAAAACGGGTGGCTGGACACCGCGATCGGAGCAAGCCCGAACGACTTGGCCTGCGTCGCGACGCAGGACCGAAGGCGGAAAAGGTCTTCGCGCGCCTCTGCGATTGTCGCGCAGACTTTGGTGCCGACCTCGATCTGGCATTGTAGGAATTCCGGGCTGACCTGGCCTTTCAATTCGTCCCGGCAGGCGGACATCAACGCGTCCGGCGCCTCGGCCAGGGCCAGGGTTTCAAGGTCGACGAGAAGATACTCCTCCTCGATCCCGATGCTGAACTCTGTCTCGGCCATATCCGTCCCCCCAAAAGGGAGCCTAACGGCACCCTGCAGGGTTAGTCCATTTGCTTGAAGTGGAACTCTCCGCCTTCCTTCAGTCCGCTTGGCCAGCGTGCCGTGACCGTCTTGGTTCGCGTGTAGAACCGGAAAGCGTCCGGTCCGTGCTGGTTCAGGTCGCCGAAGCCGGATTTCTTCCAGCCGCCGAAGGTGTGATAGGCCAGCGGCACGGGGATGGGGACATTCACGCCCACCATGCCGATATTGATCCTGTTCGCAAAGTCGCGTGCCGTGTCGCCGTCGCGCGTGAAGATCGCTGTGCCGTTTCCGTATTCGTGGTCCATCGCGTGGGCCAGCGCGTCTTCATAAGACGACGCGCGCACCGTGGAAAGGACCGGGGCAAAGATCTCTTGGCGGTAAATGTCCATGTCGCGGGTCACCTTGTCGAACAGATGCGGCCCCATGAAGAAGCCGTCCTCATACCCTTGCATGCTGAAATTCCGGCCATCGACCACAAGGTCCGCACCCTGGGCGATCCCGGATTCGACAAGGCCGAGGGCCCGATCACGCGCCGCGGCAGTGACAAGCGGTCCGAAATCCACGTCATCGCCGGCTGTATACGGGCCAACCTTCAGCTTTTCGATGCGCGGGACAAGCTTTTCCACCAGCCGGTCGGCGGTTTCTTCGCCCACCGGAACCGCCACCGAGATCGCCATGCAGCGTTCGCCGGCAGCGCCATAGCCAGCGCCCACCAACGCGTCCGCTGCCTGGTCCATATCGGCGTCCGGCATGACGATCATATGGTTCTTGGCACCGCCAAAGCATTGGACGCGTTTGCCGTTCGCACAGCCCCGCGAATAGATGTATTCGGCGATCGGCGTCGAACCGACGAAACCAACCGCCATGATCGTGTCATTGTCGAGGATCGCGTCGACGGCCTCTTTATCGCCATTGACGACCTGCAACACGCCGTCGGGCAAACCCGCCTCTTGCATCAATTCTGCCAACATCAGAGGGACCGACGGGTCTCGTTCAGAGGGTTTCAAAATGAATGCATTGCCGCATGCAATCGCAGGACAAAACTTCCACATCGGGATCATCGCCGGAAAGTTGAAGGGCGTTATTCCTGCAACCACGCCAAGGGCTTGGCGCATCGAATACATATCGATGCCGGGGCCCGCGCTGTCGGTGAACTCGCCCTTCAGAAGATGTGGCGCACCGATGCAGAACTCTGCCACTTCCAGACCCCGCTGAACATCGCCCTTGGCATCGGGAAGGGTTTTGCCGTGTTCGCGCGACAGGGCCTCGGCCAGTTTGTCCATATCCCGGTTCAAGAGCCGCACGAACTCCATCAGTACCCTCGCCCGGCGTTGCGGGTTTGTGGCCCCCCAGGCAACCTGTGCCTCTGACGCCTTGGCCACCGCCGCATCAAGTTCTTCCTTAGAGGCCAAGGGAACCTTTGCCTGAACTTCGCCCGTGGCCGGGTTGTAGACATCGGCAAAGCGTCCGGATGTGCCGGATACGCGGGCACCGTTGATGAAATGCGACAACTCTTCCATGGAATCCTCCCCTCGAGATGCGCGCAGAATAGTCCTGCTGTGTTTCCGGGTTAAAGGGCCAAGTTTCGCATTTCCCATCTGGCACCGGCGGCGGTCTGCGCCAGGACCCACGGGCATACCGGCGCGACTTGACAGGTCGGCTGGTGCGCGCGCAGGCTGGGATCACATTTTTGTTAGAAAGAGGTGTTGGATGACAGTCTCCAAAATCCTCCAATCCAAGGGCTCTGCCGATGTCGTCACGGTGCGCCCGGATGCCAAGGTGTCAGACGCAGCCCGTCTATTGTCGGAAAAGCGGATCGGTTCGCTTGTCGTTTCGACGTCAGGCGATGTGGCCGAGGGCATTTTGTCGGAACGCGACATTGTCCGCGAAATCGGGCGCCGCGGCCCGGCCTGCCTGGAAGATCAGGTGGCCGACATGATGACAACCAAGCTTGTGACCGCGACCAAGTCTCAGAAGTCCGATGAAGTCCTGGCCAAAATGACCGGCGGCCGGTTCCGGCACATGCCAGTGGTCGAGGACGGCAAGATGGTAGGGCTGGTTACCCTGGGCGACGTCGTGAAGTATCGACTGAGTGAAGTCACAGCGGAAAACGAGGCCCTGGAAGGCATGATCATGGGCTATTGAGCCCGTAAGGATGTTTTCAGATACTGGGCCTTGTGGCGCCGCGGGATCTGCGGCCACCGTCGTTCGTCTTGCCGTATAGAATTCAGGGCGCAATGTGCGGCCGGGACAAGTAGCCTGATGGCAGCCGCGCCAAACCCAGTCCGTCTGAAGTTCAATCCAAATTCGCAAACGACATCTATCAGATGTTCGTGGCAACGGATGTGCGAAAACTCAGTGGAGATCGCGTAAGGCATTGAATCGGAATGCCGATTCTGGCCGGTCGGCAAATTGTCCCGCAGATCAAATCAAGCGTCGATCAGATCGACGAACCGTGGGCTATTTCCGAATGAAGCATCTCCTCTACCGGTGAGGACCACCACATTTCCGGGCAGGCCGTGAACAGAGTAAATGCGCGCCGCCTGTGGACAAGGGCGGTGGTGCGTGGCTTAACTCCCACGGGGGACAGAAGATTTCGGCGAGGCGCCATGCGTATTGGTTTGTATCCGGGCACGTTCGATCCGGTAACACTTGGGCATCTCGATATTATTCGACGGGCATCGTCGCTGGTGGACAGGCTCGTGATCGGGGTGGCAATCAATCGCGACAAGGGGCCGATGTTCTCGCTGGAAGAACGCGTGGCGATGGTCGAATCCGAAAGCGCCTGGGCGGCGAAAGAGTTCGGCGTCGAAATCGTCGCGCATCCCTTCGAGAACCTGCTGATCGATTGCGCGCGGGATGTCGGCGCATCAATCATCATTCGCGGTCTGCGGGCTGTTGCTGATTTTGAGTATGAATTTCAGATGGTTGGCATGAACCGCCAGTTGGACGATTCCATCGAGACGGTGTTTCTGATGGCCGATGCGGAACATCAGGCGATTGCATCGAAACTGGTCAAGGAAATCGCGCGGCTGGGAGGCGACATCTCGAAATTTGTGACACCGACCGTCGAACAGGCGCTGCTGGCCCGGTTGCGGTGATCCGGACATGAAAAGGCGGCCAATCCTGTCGGAATGGCCGCCGGGAATTCTTCCGTGCGCGTTGGTTATGCGCCGTAAACGGCTTGCCGCGCGATCCGGTGTGCGTCGCCGCGATAGATGTTCAAATCCAGCGCGATATCGAGCGGCATATGCTCGATCTCGTACACAGTCCGGTTGTATGCCGCACGCTTTTGGGCGGCGGTTTTCAGCTTTGAGAACAAGGTGTTCATAGTGCCGGTCCTTTCGGTTGGTGTGGCGTTTTGCTCTGTCTCACGAGACGAATATGGACCTGTGTTAGCGCTAAACAACTGACAAAAGTGCGATGCTGCTATGCAGAAATGGAATGGCGCAATCTGGCCGTAATTTACTGTTTGTGAACGGCTTTTCCTGAGTAAATTGCCAATTCTTTGCGCATGCAGCGTGAGAATTTGGCAAAATCTCGCATCTGCTTTGGCCAAAAAGCGAAAAATCTCGCGAATGCAGAAATTCGCGTTTTTAGCGGTCGCCGGATCCGGCCTTCCGGACACGAATCAAACGGTGCTTCGGGCGCTACAGCAGCGCCCGGACTTCCGAATCGCAGCGCGGGCAGAGACCCCAATCCGTGTGGTTTGAGACGACAATCACGGCCCATGCGGTCCGCAATTCGGCGTCAGAATCTGCCATGTCCCGGACCATCGCGGGCAGGTGGGTTGGCAAAAAACCATCCCCGGTCAGGCGCTTCATGTCGGAAGAGGTCACGGTGCGCATCTGGCTGCCCGGGGTCTTATCAGAGCAAATGTCGCAAGTGAACGTCTCGGGCAGGTCAGGGTCCGGCGCAGCCTCGGGATATACGGGCGGGTCCAGCATTGGGCCGAGCTTTCCAAGACCGTTGCGCGGCACCTTTATTCCACGAAACAGAAGCACACGCCCTGAAGCTGGGAAGGTCAAATTTTCGAATTCTCCATGAAGAAACGGCTCGGATACGGTCCAGTCGGTTTCAAGTCCGCCGAGTTTGAGGGTTACCGAAGTGACTATCTCGGACAGAATATTGTTCCTTCGGATGTCCTCGGCGTGATGGATCGGAGGCTGCCCCCAGTCGTCCGGATCGAACACGATGGTCGGTGCGTCTTCGAGGTCGAGTTCCGATCGAAGCCTGTCCCGGATGCTTTCGGGGCCGCGCAGATCCGTAACCGTTACGGCATCGCCGACCAACGATCCTTCCGGATGAATCCAAAACCCAAGAATGATTTCGATGTTAGGACCTTTGCCGGCCATGGCTGGCTGGGCAGTTTTGGTATGGACGGCGGGTGTCTGGGGCAAGTCTTTCGACGGAAATTCCAATGGACCAAGGTCAAATCCGTGGAGCTTTTTCAACCGCACACCAAGCACGAGCGCCTTGTCGCCAGATGAAAAAACGGCGGTGTCCTTGTCTCTCGTGACGGCCCGGACAATAGGTTTTGGGGCCCCCAACTTTCGCAGACAGCTTTGCGCGGCGTTCTGGGTCTCCCCCTTGATTGGAGCGTTCTTGTCCGTGGTGCGCCAATCCCAACCCTTGGCGCTCCATTGATCCGGACCGAAGATAGAAACCGGCAAATGCGGTTCCTTGAGCGCCCGGCGGGTCCTTTCCGCGATCTCAGTTCTGCGCGCCGGAGGCACCGCCGATCCGCTCGAGCCGCGCCGGCCGTCCGGTTGCAGGCCGACAAAAGCGACGAGGCAGCCATTCCGGGTATCTGTGCCAGTGGCCGCGCCTGGCATCATAGCCCCAACAATAAGCGCGAAGGCCAGCGCCAGTCCCCCGCCGAACAACAAGCCAAACCCGCTGTGAAACAACCCCTGCCAATCGGGCAGCGCAAAGCCGGCGGCGATCCAGCAGCCGAAGAGGAAAAGCCCGATCAAGAGTGTGAATGTCAGCGATCTGGCCATGAAAATGTCTCTGCATTGCAATGCAGGCAGTATGACGCAGATCTACGTTTGCACAAGAAATCATCAGTTCTTGCGTCTTTGCAAAAGAAATGGGCGCGAGATTCCCCTCGCGCCCACATCCGTTAAATAATTGAAAAGACTTAGATAAGCCTGCCCATTGCAACGGCGGTATCGCCCATGCGGTTCGAGAAGCCCCATTCGTTGTCATACCACGTCAAGATCCGGACCATGGTGCCGTCCATGACTTTGGTCTGGTCCATGTGGAAGATCGACGAGTGCGGATCGTGGTTGAAGTCGTTCGAGACGAGCGGTTCTTCCGTGAAGCCAAGGATACCCTTCAACGGACCTTTGCGTGCGGCTTCCTTGATGGCGGTATTCACGGCCTCGACCGTTGTCTTCTTCTTGGCCTCGAACGTCAGGTCGACCACCGAGACGTTCGGGGTAGGCACCCGGATCGCCACGCCGTCGAGCTTGCCTTTCAGCTCGGGCAGCACAAGGCCCACGGCCTTGGCCGCACCGGTCGAGGTCGGGATCATGTTCATGGCCGCCGCCCGCGCGCGGTAGAGGTCTTTGTGATACGTATCCAGCGTCGGCTGGTCGCCGGTGTAGCTGTGGATCGTCGTCATGAAACCCTTCTTGATGCCGATGGCGTCGTTCAGGACTTTGGCCACCGGGGCAAGGCAGTTCGTGGTGCAGGATGCGTTCGAGACCACGATGTCTTTTTTCGTCAGCGTCTTGTTGTTCACGCCAAAGACGATCGTCTTATCGGCATCCGCGCCTGGGGCAGAAATCAAAACCCGGCTTGATCCGTTTTCCAGATGGGCCTGGCAGGCCTCCTTCGAGGTGAAGATGCCCGTGCACTCAAGCACCACATCCACATCGGCCCAGGGCAGATCCGCCGGGTTGCGAAGGGCCGTCACCTTCATCTTGCCGCGGCCCACATCGATCCAGTCCTTGCCGGACTTCACCTTGACCGGGAAGCGGCCATGCACGCTGTCATACCGCAGCAGGTGTGCGTTGGTCTCGACCGGGCCGAGATCGTTGATGGCCACGACTTCGATGTCCTTGCGGCCAGACTCAATGATGGCGCGGAGCACGTTCCGCCCGATCCGTCCAAACCCGTTGATCGCCACTTTGACGGCCATAATGATATCTCCTGTTGTTTTGGCCCGGGCGTCACCGCCAGAAGGCCAACCATTCAATGAGGTCGAGGAACTTTTTGCCCAGGAAGACGTGGGCGTCCAGCCCCAACACGAAATTGAGCCCGAGTAGAAGCAGGATCAGCACGGATAGGCCAATGGCGACGGTATTGGTGATGACCCTGCTCCTTTTTGCCCGGGGTTACAGCATGGCTTTGACAGCCTCTGCCGTGGCTTGGGCTGTAATGCCGAAATGTTCATAAAGTTCTGGGGCAGGGGCGGAGGCACCGAACCCCTCCATCCCGATGAAGGCGGCTTTGGCTTCGCGTCCGCGTTCGGCCAGCAGCCAGCGGTCCCAGCCCTGGCGGACGCCCGCTTCGATGGCCACGCGGACCGGGCCGCCGGGCAGCACGCGTTTGCGATAGGCGTCATCGGCTGCGGCGAAGAGCTCCATGCAGGGCATCGAGACGACGCGCACGCCGATCCCTTCGGCTTCCAGCAATGCCTTGGCGGCCAGGGCGATTTCAACTTCGGATCCGGACGCCATCAGGATAGCCCGGCGTTTGTTCTCGGCCTCGGCAAGCACATAGGCGCCCTGAGCGGTCAAGTTCTTGTTGGTGTGCTTGGTTCTGACGGTGGGCAGGCCCTGGCGTGACAGGGCCAGCGTCGACGGTGTCGCTTCGGATGACAGCGCCAGTTCCCAGGCCTCAGCCGTTTCCACCGCGTCGGCGGGGCGGAAGACATTCATGTTCGGTGTGGCGCGCAACAGGGCAAGGTGCTCGACCGGCTGGTGGGTCGGGCCGTCTTCGCCGAGGCCGATCGAGTCATGCGTCATCACATAGGTGACGGGCACGCCCATCAGTGACGAAAGCCGCATCGCGCCGCGCATATAGTCGGTGAACACAAGGAAAGTACCGCCATATGGTTTGACGCCACCATGCAGCGCGAGCCCGTTCATGGCTGCCGCCATGCCATGTTCCCGGATCCCGAAATGGACATAACGCCCGCGCCGGTTCGTGGCGTCGTAGATCCCTAGATCGGGGGTCAACGTGTTGTTGGACCCGGTCAAGTCAGCGGACCCGCCCATGGTTTCCGGCATCACCGGGTTGATCGCGGTCAGCGCCATTTCCGACGCCTTGCGCGTCGCCATCTTCGGTGCATCGGCGGAAGTGGCCTTCTTGAAGTTTCGCACCGCGCTGGTCAGGCGTTTTGGGGGCGTGCCCGCGATGACGCGCGAAAACTCAGCCTGACGGCCGGCCGAAAGCCCGTCGAACCGGGTCTTCCATTCCGCCCGGGCCTGACCGCCCCGGCCGCCGATCGCTTCCCATGCGGATTTGATGTCTGCCGGGATCTCGAACGGGGCATGGGACCAACCATAGATGTCGCGCACCTTGGAAATTTCGTCCGGGCCAAGGGGCGAGCCATGGGCGCCCTTCGTGTCCTGTTTGTTGGGCGAACCGAAGCCGATATGGGATGTGCAGGCGATCATGGTCGGGCGGCCCGAGGATTTGGCCTTTGTCAGGGCCGCATCGATGCCGTCGGGGTCATGCCCGTCGCAGGCCAGCACATTCCAACCCGCGGCCTCAAACCGTTTTTTCTGGTCGGTGACGTCAGACAGGTTCACCTCACCATCGATCGAGATATTGTTGTCATCCCAAAGGACGATCAGGCGGCTAAGCTTTTGCTTGCCCGCCAAACCAATGGCTTCATGACTGACGCCTTCCATCAGGCAGCCGTCACCCGCGATCACGTAGGTGTAGTGATCCACGACCTTCTTGCCGAACTTCGCGCGAAGATGCTCCTCGGCCATGGCCATGCCCACAGCGGTCGCGATGCCCTGGCCAAGCGGTCCCGTCGTCGTTTCAATCCCTTTCGCGTGGCCGTATTCCGGATGCCCTGCCGTGATCGATCCCATCTGGCGGAAGTTCTTCACTTGCTCGATGGTCATGTCCGCATAGCCCGTCAGGTGCAAAAGCCCATAGAGCAGCATCGAGCCATGGCCCGCCGAGAGAACGAACCGGTCACGGTCGGGCCAGTCGGGATCCGCCGCGTCGAATGTCAGGTGTTTTTCGAACAGCACCGTCGCCACGTCGGCCATGCCCATCGGCATGCCCGGGTGGCCCGAATTCGCGGCTTGCACAGCATCCATGGCCAGCACACGCAACGCAGCCGCCTTTTTCCAGTGATCGGGGTGGGAGGCTTTGAGCTCGTCAATCGTCATGGGATGGCCGCTTTATCTGAAGAAGGTTTCGGGGCGGTCATACCAGCCCAGAGACGGAGTTCAAGCGGCGCCCGAACGGCGGTCTGCATTCCCATGCAATCTCGGCTAAACTTGTCCAGTCAACAGAGGCCGTGATTCGCTTTGGATCGGGTCAATTCGGCAGGGAATGGACAAAGAGGGGCGGGATGGAACCACTCGACGAGCTCGAGCAGCGGATTACAGCCGCATTGGAACGCATTGCAACGGCTGGGGGCGCCTTGTCCGCGGGCGGCGGCGATACGTCCGAGATGGAAGCAGCGCTTGAGGCCGAGCGCACGGCCAACGCGCAACTGGAAGAACGTGTTCGCGCGATCAAGGAAAAACAGGAGACGACCGTTGCGGCGCTTGAGGCCGAGGTGTCCGAGATGAAGACGCTTTTGGAAAGCCGCGATGCCGAGGTGCAGCGGATCCGCCGGGTGAACGCGACGCTCAGGACCCACACGAAAGAACTGCGGGAAGCGAACTCGGCGGGGCTTGCCGATGCGCGTCTTGTCAACAAGGCGATGGCAGCCGAATTGGAAGCGCTTAGGTCCGCACAGGAAACCGCGCGGATCGAATTGGATGAGATCATAGGGTCGATCGAGCCCATGCTGGAGGAGACGGCCAATGCCTGAGCTTAGGATCACCATCGGCGGCCGCGATTATGATGTGGCGTGCCAGGAGGGCGAGGAACACTTCCTCAAATCAGCCTCGGAGATGCTGAATGCCGAAGCCACGACGCTTCTGAACCAGATCGGGCGGATGCCCGAGGCGCGGATGCTTCTGATGGCCGGTCTTCTTCTGGCCGACAAGACGGCGGGCATCGAAGACCGCATGAAGGCGTTGGACGCCAAGGTGGGTGCGCAAGAGGCCGAGCTTGAACAGTTGCGCCTTGGCGGAGATGCCCCGGCTGCGCCTGCCGTCGTAGCAGAGGTTCCCACGGCTGTGACCGACCGTTTTGCCGAATTGGCGGCGCGGGCGGAAGCGATTGCGGCGGAGTTGGAAGAAAAAGCCAACGCGGCCTGAGCCGGTGACGGGCGACCCGGATGGGCCGCACCGTCGCCAGTTTTTGTTTGTGGCCAAGGAACAGGTCATCGGGGTCCCGAGGCCGGCGGATGGAAGCCTTGCTACCGACCCAACGACATTTTCCTATCGATTGGTCCGGGACTGAGCCCGTCAGGCGTTATGTTCGCGGATTTGGTCTGCGGCTTCTTTGTTGAAGGCCACGCCCTTGTCGTCGAACAGCTGGTCCAATTCGCCGGACAGCGTCATCTCGGTCACGATGTCGCAACCGCCCACAAATTCGCCCTTCACGTAAAGCTGGGGGACGGTCGGCCAATCTGAGAAATCCTTGATCCCTTGGCGGATGGCGTCGTCTTCGAGGACATTCACATCCGCGAAGTCGACACCCATGAAGTTCAACACGCCCGCGACACGGGACGAAAACCCGCATTGCGGCATGGATTTCGTGCCCTTCATGTAAAGCACCACGTCATTCGCGGAGATGGTTTCGGAAATCTGGTTTGCGACGTCGGTCGTCATGGGGTCAGTCCTTGTTCTTCGGCACGAATGCGCGCGCGTATTCCTGTGGGTCTTTCGGCACGCGGAAGGTCGACGAATGCCCGCCGCCTCCGCCGCCAGAATGATAATTGGCTTCGATCACATGATACCCTGTGCCCGGCTCACTGCCGCGCGGGGCATCCTTTTCGCGCCGAAGCGCGATCAGCGCGCGGATGCCCAGCATGGCGGCAATCGCCGCACAGAGCAGGAATATGATGAAGAAGCTTTTCACGCGTCGGGCGCCTTTGTGGTGAGGGCCAGCGCGTGCAGTTCGCCATTCGCGCCGTCCATCTTGCCTTTCAGCGCGGCATAGACCGCCCGCTGTTGCTGCACCCGGTTCTGGCCGCGAAAGCTTTCGTCGATCACTTGGGCCGCGAAATGGGCGCCATCATCGCCCTGCACCGTGATCTCGGCATCCGGAAAGGCTTCGCGGATCATGTCGGTGATTTCCTGGGCTGTGATCGGCATGTGGCGGCGGCTCCGTCCTGTTCGGAAGGAAATGTAGAGCCCGCCCAAGGCCGCTGCAAGTCACTCAGGGCTTGACCCTGACGCGACGTGAGGCGCGAGAAAGGGCGCATGACAGGGCGAATCGACACATACACCATCGGCGAACTGGCCAATGCTTCGGGCGTATCCGTCCGCACTTTGCATCACTATGACGCGCTTGGGCTGCTGAAACCGGCCTCGGTCGCCGAAAACGGATATCGCAACTATGGCCGGGCCGAAGCGCTTCGGCTGCAAGAGATCCTGTTCTATCGCGATCTTGGAATGCCGTTGGCCGAGATCGCCGCCGTGCTGAGGACGGGCCAAAGCCTGGACCGGCTGGTGGCCCACCGCGCCCGATTGGACCGTGAAGCCGACCGGTTGGCAGAGGTGCTTGCGACGCTCGACGCCACGATTGCCCACCTGAAAGGAGAACACGAGATGACGCTTGATGCGCTTTACACCCCGTTCGGCCCGGAAAAGCAGGCCGCATACGAAGAGTGGTTGATCGACACCTATGGCGGTGACCTGGCCGAGCAAATTGCCCAGGCGCGGGAGGCCGTGACCGCAGCCGGTGGTGCCGAACCCGGGATGGAGGCGTTGCGCGGGATTGAGGCCGATCTGGTCGCCGCATTTGAAGGCGGCGCAGTCGCCGGGGCGCGCGACGTGCGGCCCTTGCTTAACGCCCATCGGGATTGGGTTGCGTCGATGTGGGGGCGCGACTGCGACTTGGCGGCCTATGCCGGTCTGGCAGAGCTTTACGCGAGCCATCCCGATTTCATTGCCCGCTATGAGGCGTTGGCGCCCGGGTTTTCGGTTTGGCTGCCGGAAGCGATGCGCGCTTACGCGACTTAGCTATAGGCGGTTCAAAGCGTCCTGGGTCGCTTCAAAAAAGCGGCCCACGGCGCGACCATCGACAAGGGCGTGGTGGACCTGGATCGTCATCGCCATATCGAAGCCGTCGCCCTTTGGTACAATCTTGCCCCAACTGACCCGGGGAATGCAGTCGTCCTTATCGGGCAGCGCATTGTCCAGCCCAGTATAGTCCAGCCAAGGCAAGCAAGAGGCATAGGACACCGACGGTTTGCCCGAGGCCGGATCGAGGGACCCGTGTGTGCGGACCTGTTGAATGACCTCGGCAGCGTGGGCATCAAAGACGGCCCGGTCCTGAACCCAGTTGAAATAGCCGTATCCGAAGGTGCCGTCATCAAGCGCGATGGGCGGCGAGATCTGCACATCATCATACAGGGTGACGGTGTCGCCTTCGAAGCGAAGCCGCAGTTCATCGACGGCCGCATGACCTGCGCCGATGGCCCAAAGCGCGGAACGAAACGCGGAACCCGGAGCGGCTTTCAGGCGCGTTGCGTCCATTCGCGTTGTGATGGCGTAATGCGGTCTTTCGAAACTGCGAAAGAAGCGAAATTGTGCGGCGCCCGGCCAGGTATCGAGATCAACGACTGTCATGTCACCGCATCGGCGAAGGCCGATCGATACAACCTGCCCAGATCGGACAAATATTCCGCGCTGTCGCCAAAGCTGACGGTGTCCCCACCGAACCGTCCGACAATTGCGACCGGCACGCCCGCGCGCGCGCCTTCGGCCATGATATGCTCGGCGCTGTCGAACGGGGCGGCGACGAGATAGCGCCCCTGATCTTCGCCGAACAAGGCCGAGATGTCAGCCGTTTCCAGAGTGACGCCGATCCCGGCTGTGCTGGCCATCTCGAACGCGGCCAATGCCAGTCCGCCGTCAGAAAGATCTGTGGCGGCGCAGAGCTGACCCGCCAGTCCGCGGATGAGATCGCCGGCTGCCCTTTCCGCTGCCAGATCCACGTGAGGCGCGTCGCCATCTTCGCGGCCCAGCGCTTCGGCCAGAAGCGCCGATTGCCCGAGATGTGTGCCTTCTGGGCCCACCAGAATGGCATAGTCCCCATCGCTCGGGACGGCGCCGATGATCGCGTCGGTCGTCTCGATCAGGCCCACAGCGCCAATGGTAGGTGTTGGTAGAATCGGGGCGCCATCGGTTTCATTGTAAAGCGAGACGTTCCCTGAAACAATTGGCATATCAAGGGCTTGGCAGGCCTCGCCCACACCCCGCAAGGCAGCGACGAATTGCCCCATGATCGCGGGCTTTTCCGGATTGCCGAAGTTCAGATTGTCGGTTGCGGCCAGCGGTTTGGCGCCCACGGCGGACAGGTTCCGATAGGCCTCGGCCACCGCTTGTTTGCCGCCTTCGACAGGGTTCGCGCGGACATAGCGCGGTGTGACGTCCGAGGTGAAAGCCAGAGCCTTGTCCGTGCCATGGACCCGAACGATCCCCGCGCCCTGTCCCGGCGTGCGGAGCGTATCGGCCATGACCTGGCTGTCATACTGCTCCCACACCCAATGCTTGGACGCATAGTTGGGCGACCCGATCAAGGCCTTCAGCCCGTCAATCGGGTTGATATCAAGCGGTTCAACTGGCGTTGTCGGCGCTGCTGGTTCCTGCCACGGACGGTCATATTCCGGCGCGGTGGAGGCAAGCTGAGACAAGGGCAGATCGGCCTTCGTTTCATTCCCGTGCAGGATCAGAAACCGATCTTCTTCAATGGTTTCGCCGACGATTGCGAAATCGAGGTCCCACTTCTCAAAGATCGCCTTTGCCACCGGTTCTTTTTCGGGTCGAAGGACCATGAGCATGCGTTCCTGGCTTTCGCTAAGCATCATCTCATAGGCCGACATGTTGTCTTCGCGCACCGGCACGCGGTCGAGATCCAGCCGGATTCCAAGACCGCCCTTGTCGCCCATTTCGACCGCTGAACAGGTCAATCCTGCCGCACCCATATCCTGGATCGAGATCACGGCGCCGGTGGTCATCAGTTCCAGGCACGCTTCCAACAGGCATTTCTCGGTGAAGGGGTCGCCCACCTGAACAGTCGGGCGCTTTTCTTCGATTGTGTCGTCGAACTCAGCCGAGGCCATGGTGGCGCCGCCCACGCCGTCGCGGCCGGTTTTCGCGCCGAGATAGACGACGGGCATGCCCACTCCCGAGGCGGCCGAATAAAAGATCTTGTCGGCATCGATCAGGCCAGCCGCGAAAGCGTTGACAAGACAGTTGCCATTATAGGCCAGGTGAAACCGGACCTCGCCCCCCACTGTGGGTACACCGAATGCGTTGCCGTAGCCGCCGATGCCCGCGACGACACCCGCCAGAAGTGATTTTGTCTTCGGGTGATCGGGTGCGCCGAAGGATAGCGAGTTCATCGCCGCGATGGGGCGTGCGCCCATTGTGAAAACGTCCCTGAGGATCCCGCCCACACCGGTCGCCGCGCCCTGGTAGGGTTCAATGTAGGACGGGTGATTGTGGCTCTCCATCTTGAAGACGACCGCCTGGCCATCACCGATATCGACAATCCCTGCATTTTCACCTGGACCGCAGATGACCTGCGGGCCTTCGGTGGGCAGCGTGCGGAGCCACTTCTTTGAGGATTTGTAGGAACAGTGTTCGTTCCACATGGCCGAGAAGATGCCAAGCTCGGTAAAGCTGGGCGTGCGACCAATGATCTCAAGTATGCGGTCGTATTCGTCCGGGGCCAGCCCATGGGCTGCGATCAGATCTTCCGTGATCTCTGGTTCCTGCATCTTGTCCCCCGCCTGTTTGGCGGCGTTTTAGGGCAAGCCTACGGGAGGGGAAAGGCGGCTTTCCGGATTTGGTGCTTCAATCATGCGGCTGCTCAATCGGCCAAGTGTTTTGGAAAGCCGTCCATGGTGTTGCAGGGCTGAAAACGGGCGCCCGCGTCAGTCGAAAATGTCGAGAAGGCTTTCAAACATGCTTTCACGTTTGCGCCGCTTTGGGCGGTCTTGCCGTGTTTCGGGCGGGCTTTCATGATAGTGGACATCACCATAGGCGTCTTCCGCGGACACTCCGCCATCCATCAAAGCCTCTTCGCGGATCGCCATGATAATCTTCTCAAGCTCGCCGCGGTCCAGCCAGATCCCGCCGGACGTCGTGCAGATGTCCATTTTGACCCCGTAGCGCTCGACTTCGCGCATTGGAGAGCCGTCAACGGGGGACGTCATGAGAGGCATAGATGGGTTCCCTTTCCTACGTTGTCTGTGGTTTTTCCATGTGTCGGGAGACCTATGGCTGGCCGGGCGGATTGCAAGATCGCGGATGTGGGACAGACGACTTTGGGGGTATCGCCGTGTTGGCCCGGCGCCAGCCCATCGGCCAGGAACAGTTGGCCTGAGGTCCTTGGTTCGCGTTTCTCGCTTTCCGCTGGTTCGGCGGCGTCCAAGGGTACGTTTTGGTAATTGGAGAAGCAGGTTTTTGTAGTATCGGGAGGGCGAAAGGGTGGCGCGGTACGATTGGCTGCTTAGAGCCCATTCAAGACATTAGTGCTGGCGCGGCGAAGCAGTTCTCATAGCAAAGTCCTGCTATTTCTTGCCTGGCGCGTTCTCGAGAGGACGGCGAAGTCGTGCGAAAAGGGCAAGAACGGTGTTGATGATGAAATCCAATTGCTGGCGACGGCCGAATGCGCAATCCGCGTCGATTTGGCGTAGGTCAGGCTGTTGAGAGTGAAAGACTGACATCTGCCTGCTCCTTCAAAGATAGGGATATCGTGCCTTTGCCGGTGGACCATTGCTTGAAGAGCGCAGCCAGATTTTCTTGAGAAATTTTTGACTTTCTCAGACGGCCCGCCATGGGCCATGCTTTGTCCATGAAGGTCACGTTCGGAGATTGCGCGGTCGATACGGGTCGGCAGATGTTTTGGAAGTCGGGCAAGCCTGTCCGGCTTGAGCCGCAGGTCTTCGATGTGTTGGCATACTTCCTGCAGCATCCAGGAATGGTTATCTCACGCGATGATCTTATCGCTGCAATCTGGGACGGACGGGCCGTCTCAGATTCGACGGTTTCAACTAGGATTAATGCAGTAAGGCGCACCATCGGCGACAACGACCGCGCCAACCGAATGCTCGAAACACTGAGCAAACGGGGCTATCGCTTTTCTGCCGAAGTCTCTGTTGACACAGGGAAAAACCAACGCACACGAAGCTCTGGGAACCAGGCCATCAAGGTTGCCCGATCTGCGGATAGCACTGTCATCGCCCACGCCACCAGCGGCGAGGGTCCGCCATTGCTGAGAGCCGGGCAGTTCCTGACGCATCTGAACATGGATTGGGAAAGTGAAGTGAGACGGCCGACGCTTGATCGGCTCGGCACGCATTTCTCTCTGACGCGATATGATCAGCGTGGCACGGGACTTTCCGGAGGCCCCGCGACGGATTTCTCGCTCGAACGACTGGTGGAAGACATGCTTGCTGTCGCCGACGATGCCGGGCTCGACCGTTTTGGCGTTTGGGCGACCTCGCAGGGCGTGCCAGTATCTCTGGCATTCGCGGCGGCCCATCCCGAGCGGGTCAACCGCATGGTCCTATACGGTGGTTTCGTTCAAGGGCGCGCCGTCCGTGAACCCGAACCGGACTCGGTTCAGGCGCATACCTTCGTCGAACTGATAGCCGAAGGTTGGGGCAAGCCCGGCGGTGCTTTTGGCAAGGCATACGCTACTCTATTCATGCCCGACGCATCAGCTGCGCAAATTGACGACATGTGCAGGATGCAACTGTCATCTGCGACACCAGATATTGCGATCGCTCTGAGACGTTCAATAGACACCTTTGACGTGACTGGCATCCTAGACCAGGTACGAGTGCCGGTCCTCGTGGCTCACTCGACTGAAGACTCCGTCAACCCACTGAGCCAATCCCGCCTGATGGCCTCGCTGCTACCAGATGCGCGGTTGACGATCGTAGAAGGTAGAAATCATGTGCCGCTGCCAGAAACAGACGCTTGGGAAACGATTATGCGCGTTTCGGTCGATTTCCTAAAGTCGGCTTAGTCCGCATTGCCGTCGTTGGGACTAGCGAAGGGCAGGTGTCGTGAGTGTCGTCCAGATCTCTAAGCCGTAGGCACGCATCTCTCGGGCTTGTTCGATCAGGTCCGGATCGGGCGCGGCAGGAAGCCAGGCCGTGGCGAAAATCCCTGGTGCGGGCTCAAAAAGCGCCTGGCAGGGGCGCTTGTGCTCGGGCGGCAGGCAGTAAAGGCGCAACCCTTCGTCGCCCGTGTCACGCTGGTCCCATTGATCGAAGTTGTGGTGCCACTCTTCGAGGGTC
Source organism: Paracoccaceae bacterium (assembly GCA_965267475.1). GTDB lineage: Bacteria > Pseudomonadota > Alphaproteobacteria > Rhodobacterales > Rhodobacteraceae > JBCBKU01. The sequence goes on along the minus strand of OZ254079.1, from coordinate 3,346,742 downwards.
GGTTCCGTGCCGAACACGATTTTGGCGACAGGCGCGGTGTCACAAAACACCGTATCCGCAAAGTCGGGGCGGCGTTGGCACCACTGCGTTTGGGCTTGAAGGTCAAGACACTGTCCTTCACAGGCATCGCCTTTGGCCCAAAACTGCAATTTCTTAAAGACCGCCTGGCCATCAGCTGGAAGCCGATTGCCATCATGGAAGGCGAAATGCGAGCGGCAGGTAAATATTCCATTGCTGTCCTGTCGTTTGCATTCATAGGCCGCTTCGATTTGGGGCGAGACCGGCAAGTTAATGGGATAGGCGGCGAACGTGCCCTCGACCGTTGTCATCTGGAACGCCGCGATGCGCGCTGCTTTTGCCTCTTCCGCGGCGCGTGCGGTGTTGGCGACGCTTAGCGATGCCCATCCAAGCGCTGCGAGCGGCGCAAAGAAGGCAAGTGTTCCCGCGATCCAGCGTGCCCGCCCTGGGGTGGTGTATCGCACCGACAGCGATCCCAGCAGAAGACCCAGCCCTCCGGAAAAAGTAAGGGCCGTAGCGATCAGGAACATGATGGTCACCCCGACTCCGGACCAGTACCGCGCGCCACCAGCCATAGCGAAAGTGAAAACCGCCAAGACGGCGCCCAAAGCGAAGACCCAGCCGCCCCGGATCGGGTGGATGTCGGCTGTTGCACCTGGGCGACGGCCCAGGATGAAGCCGAGGATGAATGCGCCAGCGATGTAGGCGACTGTTGCTGATGGCATGAAACCGCTCTTTCCCGTCTGTTCCGGGACCTAGCGGGCCATTGAGGCAAGTCTTTGGCGACGCGCCGTTTGCCACACCGCGCAGTGCAAAAAAAAGGCCGGGCACCGAGGCCCGGCTTAGTCCAACAGGGAGGTAAGCGCGGGAAAGATCGTCCGCGCTTGGAGTTGAGCTAAACCCGGAAAATGGCCCATTCAAGGCCACATGCCGGTTTTTTGTGCAAATCAGATATGCAATTGCTGCATGGCTAGGCGGACTGTGCCGATTCAGCCTCTCGTTTCAGGCGCTTACGGTGCTGGATGATCTCTTCCGCGACGAAATCGCGGAAGGCCGCGATGCGCTTGGACTGCCGAAGTTCCTCGGGATAGGCGAGGAAAACCGGCACCTCGATCGACTCGATTTCGGGCAGGACCCGCTCCACATCGGGGAAATCCTGCGTGACATAGTCCGGCAGCACACCGATTCCGAGATTGCTGCGCACAGCCTGCAAGACGCCGTAATAGTTGTTCACGGTCAGGGTCGAGGGAATGTCATAGGTCAAGAGTTCCTTGACCAGCATTGCACCGGCACTGACCTGGAAAGATGCCACGTTCTGGCAGATCAGCCGGTGATGGGTCAGATCGTCGGGTCGTTCCGGTGTTCCGCGCTCGGCCAGGTATTCCGGCGAGGCGTAAAGACGCATGTGGACGGACATCAGGCGACGCCGGATCAGATCGGCCTGGGACGGTTCTTTCATGCGGATTGCGACGTCTGCTTCGCGCATGGGTAGATCCAGAACGCGTTCTTCGAGCATGAGGTCGATGTTGAGATCCGGGTATTTCTCGTAGAGCTTGGGCAGCCGTGGTGCGAGCCAGAGCGTGCCAAAACCTGTTGTCGTGGTGACCCGAAGCTCACCAAACACTTCTTCCTCGCTGTCGCGGATCCGCGCCTCGGCCGTATCAAGTCGTCTGTTCATCGCCGAAGTGGCGTCGAACAGAAGTTCCCCTTGCTCGGTGAGAATCAGTCCCCGCGCGTGGCGATGGAAAAGCGTTGTATTCAACGACTCTTCAAGCGCCCTGATCTGCCGCGAGACCGCCGATTGGCTCAGGTGTAGCGTATCGCCCGCATGGGTCAGACTGCCTGCATCCGCGACGGCGTGAAATATTCTCAACTTATCCCAGTCCATTTTAGCTTAACCTGTCGGAACTGCGTTGGTCTCGGCAATGACTTACCCGGTGCCGATGGGACAGTGCAAACAAAGACATATTCTCGTGATGGGGTTTGTAGGTCAGCCACTTTGACCTATAATGGACATAGGCAGAACGCCAAGGAGGAGGCCCTGCATGAGCCTGCGCGATGTCTCGCTGCATGATCGCTATGACCTGACCAAGGAACAGGTCTTGTTGAATGGAACCCAGGCACTGGTGCGCCTGATGCTGATGCAGAAAGCGCGGGACAAGGCCGCGGGCCACAATACTGCGGGGCTGGTGACAGGGTATCGCGGGTCGCCATTGGGCGCGGTGGATCTTCAGATGGAGTTGGCGGCCAAACAGCTCAGCGCATCAGATATCACCTTTCAACCTGGCTTGAACGAAGACTTGGCGGCGACGGCGCTTTGGGGTGCGCAACAGGCCGAGCTTCGGGGCGAAGGGAAGTATGACGGCGTGTTCGGGCTTTGGTACGGCAAAGGCCCAGGTGTCGATCGGTCCGGAGACGTGATGCGGCATGCCAACATGGCGGGGACCAGCCCTTTGGGTGGGGTCATCATGGCCATGGGCGATGACCATACCGGAGAAAGCTCCACCACCTGCCACCAGTCTGATTGGGCCATGGTCGACGCCTACATGCCGGTCCTGTCGCCCGCTGGTGTTCAGGAGATCCTGGATTACGGGCTTTACGGATTCGCGCTTTCGCGGTTCGCGGGGGTCTGGGCGGGGCTGAAGCTTATGAAGGACACGGTCGAAGTGACCTCGGTCGTGGATGTGCGCCCGGACAGGCAAAATTTCGTTGTGCCAGAGTTTGATATGCCTGAGGGCGGGCTGAGCATTCGGCTGGGGGATCACTGGATTCCACAGGAAGCCCGGATGATCGACCACAAACGCTTCGCCGCAGAGGCCTTTTCAAAAGCGAACAAAATGGACCGTCGTGTTTGGGGCAAACCCGGCGCCAAGATCGGTTTTGTGGCCGCGGGCAAAAACTGGCTCGATCTAGTTCATGCGATGAGCCTTCTTGGCGTCGATGCGGATGAAGCTGAACGGCTGGGCATCACGACTTATAAGATCGGCCAGACCTTCCCGCTGGACATGTCGGGGTTCAACGATTGGGCCGATGGCCTGGATCTGATTGTCGTTGTCGAAGAAAAGCGGAAGCTGATCGAGGTTCAGATCAAGGAAGCGATCTTTGACGACCGGCGGGGGCGGCGTGTCTATGGCTGGTACAAGGGCGGTGCCGGGGCCATGGGGGATGAAGAGCTTTTCCCCACGAGGTACGCGCTTGATCCCGTTATGATCGCTGAGAAAATCGGTGGCATCCTGGTAGAGGAAGGCAGGGGCACGGACCGGGTAAAGGCGGGGCTTGAAGCGCTCGCCGAAGCAAAGCGTGCTGACAATGCCGAAGACATCGCGGCACGGGTCCCTTATTTCTGCTCGGGCTGTCCGCATAACACGTCGACGCGGTTGCCGGATGGGTCGCGGGCCTATGCCGGAATTGGCTGCCATATCATGGCGTTATGGATGGATCGTGAGACGTCCGGCTACACCCATATGGGGGCCGAGGGAGTCAATTGGGTGGGCGAGGCGCCGTTTTCGACCCGCGATCACGTGTTCCAGAACCTGGGCGACGGAACGTATAACCATTCGGGGCTTCTGGCGGTTCGGGCTGCTTTGGCGGCAGGCACCACCATAACCTATAAGATCCTGTTCAATGACGCCGTGGCGATGACCGGCGGCCAGAAGGCCGAAGGGGATCTGAGCCCGCAGCAGATTGCACGCGAACTTCAGGCGATGGGCGTGCAAAGCGTGGCCCTTGTCTATGATCCGAAAGAAAACGTTGACCTTGCGGCCATGCCAGCCGGTGTCGAAAAGCATGAACGCGAAGCGTTACCTCAGGTCATGGAAAAATACAGCCGGATCAAGGGCGTGTCGGCTATCATTTATGTTCAAACATGCGCGGCGGAAAAGCGGCGGAGGCGGAAACGCGGGCAATTTCCGGACCCGGATCGACGTGTCTTCATTAATACCGATGTGTGCGAAGGATGCGGCGATTGCGGCGTGCAGTCGAACTGCGTCTCTTTGGTGCCGGTCGAAACTCCACTCGGTCGGAAACGCGCGGTCGAGCAATCGTCCTGCAACAAGGACTTTTCCTGTCTGAAGGGTTTCTGCCCCAGCTTCGTGACGATCTCTGGCGGGCAGATCCGCAAATCGGCATCCATGCGGATCGACGTGGGCGATTTGCCTGTCCCGGATCTTCCAACGATCTCTGGCACCCATAACGTGGTGATCACCGGTGTCGGGGGGACCGGGGTGGTCACGATTGGCGCGATCCTGGCGATGGCGGCGCATCTGGATGGCAAGGGCGCGGGCATGATGGAGATGGCCGGGCTCGCCCAGAAGGGCGGAGCTGTGCATATCCATTGCCGGTTGGCGAATGCGCCCGAGGACATCAGCGCGATCCGCGTGGCAACGGGCGAATGCGACACGCTGATCGGGGGGGATCTGGTGGTGAGTGCCGGGGCCAAGACGATTGGGCTTCTGCGCCCTGATGCAGCCCGGGCGGTTGTGAACAGTCACGAGACGATCACTGGCGACTTCACGCGGGATACGGAATTTCGCCTGCCAACGGACCGTCTGAGCCTGTCTTTGGAGGCGCGGTTGGGCGGGCGGATGTCCAGTTTCGACGCCTCCGAATTGGCGCGGGTTCTGACCGGCGATGCGATCTTCTCGAACATGATGCTGCTCGGGGCGGCATGGCAGTTGGGGCAGGTGCCTTTGACCGAGGCTGCAATCCTGCGCGCGATTGAGCTGAATGGGGCTGCGGCGGACGCCAACAAACAGGCCTTCGCCTATGGGCGCTGGGCGGCGCTGAACCCGGATCAGGTGGCCAAGATCGTCAAGCCGCCGGTGCCGCAATCGATCTCAGTAGAGGATGTGATCGGGGCGCGGGTTGATCATCTGACGGCCTATCAAGGGCCGGAGCTGGCACAGAAATACCTAAAGGTCGTGGGGTCCTTTGAGGATGAGCGCCTGAAAGAGGCGGTGGCCAAGGGATATCATAAGGTCCTGGCCTATAAGGATGAATACGAAGTTGCGCGGCTTTTGATGTCGTCCCGAGACAAGGCCGAGGCCGAGTTCGAGGGCGACTTGCGTCTGTCTTATCATCTGGCGCCGCCGATGCTGTCGCGGAAGGGGCCCGACGGGCGACCGAAGAAGATCGAGTTCGGACCGTGGGTGGCGCGGCTTTTCCCGGTTTTGGCCTGGATGAAGCGGTTCCGCGGCACGGCCTTAGATGTCTTCGGTTACACGTCCGAGCGGAAGATGGAACGGCGATTGATCGCAGACTATGAGGCGGATCTGGAACTCATCCGCTCGTGCTTCTCAGCGATGCCAGAGGCAGCGGTTGAACTGGCAGAATTGCCGGAAAAGATTCGCGGGTTCGGACCAGTGAAAGAGGCGAATGCTAAGAAGGCGGCACAACGCCGAACGGAGCTGTTGTTCACGTTGGATGGCGGCGAGCCAGAGGTGAAGCACGCCGCTGAATGACCGTGTAGCCAAGCCACGCGCTTCTTGGCCGTTAACCAAACCGTCATAAATACTGGCTTGAACGGCGGAATTCCTGTACCTCCGCGCGGAAGATTGAAGGACACGTGGCCCCATGCGCGCCCAGAAAAAACAGGTCGCACGCGAGATCAGTTATGCCTACTCGGCCCAGACAAAGGGCGGCCGGGCAGTCATCCGCGTTCTGGAGAACGCGACCGGGCGGCTGAAGATGATCCGGCGGGCCAACGGGTATGAGCATGACGTCGCGGCTGGCAAGGACTTCTGGCAAGTCATGGTGGACCGCTATGGCCTGAGCCTGGATGTCATTGGCGGATCACTGGACAACATTCCGCGTGAGGGCCCGGTGATCCTTGTGGCGAACCACCCTTACGGGATCCTGGACGGGCTGATGATGGGGCATATCCTGTCGGAGGTGCGGGGCGAATTTCGGATCCTCGCGCATCGGGTGTTTCGGAAAGCGAAGGACCTGGATGAGGTCATCCTGCCGATTTCCTTTGACGAGACAAAGGAAGCCGTTGCGCTGAACATCGAAACGCGGAAAACAGCGCTTCGGTTTTTGGCGGATGGCGGGGCGATCGGCGTGTTCCCGGGCGGCACGGTTTCGACGGCCACAAAGCCTTTCGGGCAAGCGATGGATCCGGGCTGGCGTGCCTTTACCGCGCGGATGATCGCGAAATCGCAGGCGACCGTCGTGCCGATGTTTTTTGAAGGGGCCAATTCACGCCTGTTTCAGGTGGCGAGCCATTTGCATGCAACGCTGCGCATGGCCCTGCTGATCAAGGAATTCAAGCGCCGCACGGATGAACCCGTCCGCGTGGTCATCGGAGAGCCCATTCCGCGCGAAAAAATCGACGCCCATCGCGCCGATACGCGGGCAATGATGGACTTTCTTCGACGAGAGACGTATGCGCTGTCGCCGAAACCGCTCAAATCCCTCGATTATGGATTTGAGTTTGAGGAAAAATACAAAGCGTAGGCCCCATGGCTGTTGGAGTGTTCGATTCCGGACTGGGCGGTTTGACCGTCCTGGACGCGGTAACCAAGCGGTTGCCCGACGTGCCCTTCGTCTATTTTGGGGACAATGCCCATGCGCCATACGGTGTGCGGGACAGTGAAGATATCTATGGTCTGACCTGTGCAGCGGTCGAGCGGCTTTGGGACGCGGGCTGCGATCTGGTGATCCTTGCCTGCAACACAGCCTCGGCAGTGGCCTTGCGGCGAATGCAGGAAGCGTGGCTGCCGACCGACAAGCGGGTTCTAGGAGTCTTTGTCCCGTTGATCGAGGCGATGACCGAACGGCAATGGGGCGACAATTCCCCCCCGCGCGAAGTGGCGGTCAAACATGTGGCACTGTTCGCGACACCCGCGACGGTCGCCAGCCGGGCGTTCCAACGGGAATTGGCGTTCCGCGCGATCGGCGTCGATGTGGAGGCGCAGGCCTGTGCCGGCGTTGTGGACGCAATTGAGGATGGCGATCAGATCTTGGCCGAAGCGCTGGTCCGGTCACATGTCGAAGCCTTGAAGCGGAAGATGCCCAAACCGGATGCAGCGATCCTGGGATCCACGCATTATCCCCTGATGCGGGAAGCTTTTGAGGCCGCTCTGGGTTCTGATGTCAAAGTCTATTCCCAAGCCAATCTGGTGGCAGAGAGTCTGGCGGATTATCTGGAACGGCGGCCCGAAATGCTGGGCGCGGGCACGAATGCGCAATTCCTGACCACCGGCGATCCATCCCGCGTATCCGACAAGGCCACACAGTTCTTGCGACGAAGGATCGAATTTGAGGCCGCGTGATTGCGGTTCAATCGATTTTTCCTTACCTCGCAATGCACTGACAAAGGATGGGCCCCATGCCCCATAACATCGCTATTCTTGGCGCCTCCGGTTACACCGGCGCCGAACTCGTCCGGTTGATCGCCACGCATCCTGAGATGCAGATCGCCGCGCTCTCTGCCAATGCCAAGGCCGGGCAGGCCATGGCGGATGTGTATCCGCATTTGCGCCACCTTGACCTGCCGACGCTTGTGACGATCGATGAGATCGATTTTTCCGGCATCGAACTTGTGTTTTGCGCCTTGCCGCACGCGACCAGCCAAGCGGTGGTTTCGACACTGCCCGAAACCGTTAAGGTGGTGGATCTTTCGGCTGATTTCCGTCTGCGGGACCCGGCGGAGTACGAAAAATGGTACGGCAAGCCGCATTCGGCACCGGAGTTGCAGAAATCGTTCGTCTATGGCTTGACCGAGTTTTACCGCGATCAGATCCGGTCCGCACGGTTGGTGGCCGGGACGGGATGCAATGCGGCGACGGGGCTTTATGCCGTGCGTCCGTTGATTGAGGCGGGTGTCATCGACCTAGATCACATTGTCATGGACTTGAAGGCCGCGACATCCGGGGCGGGGCGTTCCATGAAGGAACACCTTATGTTTTCAGAGCTTTATGAAAGCGTTCTGCCCTATTCGATGGGCGGTAAGCACCGGCATCTGGGAGAGTTCGATCAGGAGTTTGCAGCGGTCGCAGGGCGGTCTGTCCATGTTCAGTTCAGCCCGCACCTGGTGCCGGCGGCACGTGGGATCGTTTTGACCACATCGGTTCATGGGGATACGGATCAGGTGTTCGCGACCTTGGATCAGGCCTATGCGGACGAGCCCTTCGTCCAAGTCCTGCCCTTTGGCAAAGTGCCCGCGATGAAGGATGTCCGGGCGTCGAATTTCGTCCATATCGGCGTGGCGGGCGACCGGATCCCAGGGCGCGCGACGGTTGTGGCCACGCTCGACAATTTGACCAAGGGATCGTCGGGCCAAGCCGTGCAAAATGCGAATCTGATGCTAAATATACCGGAGACAACGGCGCTTATGGCGCCCCCGGTTTTTCCGTAGAGGTCCGATGAAGGGACTGAAGAAAAAGCGCCGGATCCAGATTATCGCCGTGGCTGCGGTTTCGTTGGCCCTGGCGACGGCATTGATCGGCTATGGGTTGCGTGACGGGATCAATCTGTTCCGCAGCCCGACCCAGCTTGTCGAAGCGCCCCCGCCTGCGGAGGAGGTGTTCAACCTGGGTGGCTTGGTGCTGGAAGGGTCCATCGGGCCCGTCAGTGGTGTTCAATTCGAATTTGTCGTCACCGATGGCGCCACCGAGGTCCCCGTCCGCTATGTGGGTGATGAGCCGCGCCCCGATCTGTTTGACGAGGGGCAGGGGACCGTGGCGACCGGCACCTATGTGGACGGCGTGTTTCGGGCCACGCGACTTCTGGCCAAACACGACGAAACCTATATGCCTGCCGAGGTCATCGATGCTTTGAAAGAGCAAGGGGTCTATGTGGAGCCCGAAAGCTGACCTCGGGCGGTGGCGATTTTCGACACGAAAATCGTTACGGAAAATGAATTCATTTTCCGGTTGCACCCCCGGCTCAGGCGGCTTTCCATTTGATCGAACACCCCATCGACGGCGTCTGCATTTCGGGGCCTTTGCCGGTCGCCGCCACTTGCGCCATGGCCTCAAATAGCTCCCGTTTCAGATCCGGTGATCCTGGCCGTGGCCCTGAGGCGTCCAGCCGCCCGCGATACTGCAAACCCAAATCTGCATCGAACCCGAAGAAATCGGGTGTGCAGACCGCGTCATACGCCCGAGCCACGGATTGGGTTTCGTCGTGAAGATATGGAAAGCTCAACCTGTGCTCGGCGGCGAACTTGCCCATGTTTTCGAAGCTGTCAGCGGGGTAGGCCTCCGCATCGTTCGCGCAGATGCCGACCGTGTTCATCCCGAGTTCTCGGAGTGCCCTGGCATCGCGCTCGATCCGGTCGATCACCGCAACGACATAGGGGCAATGATTGCACATGAAGACGATCAGCGTGCCTTTGGTGCCACGAAGATCGGACAACCTGTAGGTTTCGCCATCCGTTGCCGGCAAGCTAAAGTCCGGGGCCTTCCAGCCAAAGTCGCATAGTGGGGGCGTCGCGGCCATCATCGGGTCCTAATTGCTCTGAGCTACTAGAGCAGCCGGCGGGACCTCGGGCAAGCATCGTTCGGCGGTTTCTGGCGGCGTTAACGGTTCGTGACGAATGGTGCAGGCCAATCGAACCGGTGCGAGATCCGCAACATGCCGACTGTCGAGACCATTGCCGATGCCATCATTGCCCGCGAAGGCGGCTATGTGAACGACCCCGACGATCCTGGCGGCGCCACGAAATTTGGTGTGACCATTCACACGATGCGCCGCCTTGGTCTGGATCTGAACAAGGACGGGCGCGTGGATGCGTCCGATGTCCGGCAGATTACGCGGTCCCAGGCGCGTCGCATCTTTATTGAACACTATTTCCGGCGTCCGCGGATCGTGGATCTTCCGCCGATCCTGCACGCCACGGTCTTCGACATGTATGTGAATGCTGGCGGACAAGCGGTGAAAATCCTGCAACGGCTTTTGTCGATGATGGGGTTCGCGGTCGTGATGGATGGCGCCATTGGGCCCAAGACACTGGCTGCCGCCCGTGCTGCGGCAGAGGCCGCGCCCAACCACATCGTCGATGCCTATGGGATCGAGCGGCGGAACTATTACTATCGTCTTGCGGATCGTCGCCCGGCGTCGCGGAAATATGCGCGCCGCCGCAACGGTGGAAAGGGCGGTTGGATCACGCGGTCCGAAGATTTCATTGCCCCGAAATACCATCTGAGCAGCGCAGATCATAAAGCCCGGGTGGCGTCATGGGCATGATTGAACGCATGTTCACGCTGATCTTCGGGGGCGGCAATGTCATCAAGGAAACGGCAGAGGTGTTCCGTGAAAACGCGGAGGCCGGCGCGACGCGCGAGTTTCAACTAAGCAAGGCAGCCCTGGCGCAATTCGCGGCGGAATTTGCCGTGCCACGGCGCGGCCTTTTCGATCGGTTCATGGACGCGGTGAACCGTCTGCCGCGACCCGCCCTTGCCATGGGAACCTTGGGCCTTTTCGTGACGGCCATGGTCAACCCGATCTGGTTTGCCGAGCGGATGCAGGGGATCGCATTGGTTCCGGAACCATTGTGGTGGCTGCTGGGTGCAATTGTCAGCTTCTATTTCGGAGCGCGCCATCAGACCAAGTCCCAAGAATTCCAGCGCGGTCTTGCCGAGACCCTGTCGCGGGCGGGCCAGGTGACGCGGAACATCGAGGCGTTGCGCCAGCTTGAAGTGGATCACGGTGAGGGCGCCGAAGACGCTCCGCCGGCGGTTCTGAAAATGACCGAACCGACCGCGACAGCGCCCGGGCCAGATGGGAATGCCGCCCTTGATGATTGGAGGCGGAGCCGTGGCCAGTGATCTTATCCTGAAATTGGTCTCGGAGCATGGGCCCTGGGTGCTTTTGGTTTTCTACCTTCTTTGGCGCGACTTGCAGAAGGATCAGGCAACGCGCCAGGTGCTCGACAAGAACTCGGAAATATTGATCGAGCTTGCCACCATGATCCGGGAGAGGCTGCCACGAGACTGAAGCGACATGCGTTTTTTACTTATATTTTTCAATCGCTTGAAGAGAACATCCCTGGGCCAGGATCTGAAAGAGGCGCTGGCCCGAAATGAAGAGGCGGCAGAGGCATTGGACCAGGCCGTCAAAGAGGTTTTGAAACGATGAAACAGGCTTTGTTGTTACTTGCCGTTTTCGCGATGGTCTTCGCGGCTTCGGACGCCGTTTTCGGCTATCACGTGACCTTTGCCGTGGGCTATGGGGCGCTGGCATTGATGGCGCTGATGATATCGCTCACCTTTCTGTGGCTTTGGCTGGAGCGAGCCACGCCCTTGGCGCTTGGCATGTCATTCAGCTGGGCGGGCGCAGCTTGCGTCACCGGCTATTGGTGGCTGTTCCGCGCGGTTGGTCAACCAGAAACGCTGCGCGAGAACGGACTTCTGTTCCTGTTCCTGTCGCTCTATTTCGTTGGCGCGATCCTGCATTTTGGTGTCATGCAACGGTCGATGGGGCTTAAGACCGGGGTCTTTGCCGTTCCGGTCGTCGTGGCCTTTGTGATCGCCTCATTGGCCAATGTCCTGACCTGACATTTCCGCGAAAATCGACCGGAATCGATTGGACTTTGCAGCCGAGAGGGATAGCCTTTCGGCCATGGTTGCAGAGCTTGGGCATTTTGCGCTGATCCTCGCGCTGATGGTGGCTGTCGTCCAGACGGTGCTGCCCCTTGTCGGGGCCGCCAAGGGTTGGCGTGGGTGGATGGCCGCGGCAGAGCCTTTGGCGACCGCGCAGGTATTGCTGCTTACCTATTCCTTCGGCGCTCTGACCTATGCCTTTGTGGTCTCTGACTTTTCGCTTCAGTTGGTGATCAACAACTCTCACACTCTGAAACCGATGCTTTACAAAGTCACCGGGGTCTGGGGGAACCACGAAGGATCACTTCTGCTGTGGGTCCTGATCCTGGCTCTGTTCGGGGCCATGGTCGGTTGGTTCGGTACGGGGTTGCCCGCGCGGCTGAGGGCCCGGGTGATCGCCATGCAGGGTGCCATTGGCGTCGCCTTCCTCAGTTTCCTGATCTTCACGTCGAACCCGTTCCTGCGGCAGTTCCCGCCGCCCTTCAACGGCAGCGACCTGAACCCCCTGCTTCAGGATCCGGGTTTGGCCTTCCATCCGCCATTTCTTTATATCGGCTATGTGGGGCTTTCGACGTCCTTTTCCTTCGCCGTGGCGGCCCTGATCGAAGGGCGCGTGGATGCCGCGTGGGGGCGTTGGGTCCGTCCCTGGACGCTTCTTGCCTGGTTGAACCTGACCGTCGGCATCGCGCTAGGATCCTGGTGGGCCTATTACGAGCTTGGCTGGGGCGGCTTCTGGTTCTGGGATCCGGTCGAGAATGCATCGTTCATGCCCTGGTTGATTGCCGCGGCCCTTTTGCATTCCGCCATAGTCGTTGAAAAGCGTGAGGCGTTGAAATCCTGGACGGTCCTACTGGCCATTCTGGCTTTTGGCTTTTCGCTGATCGGGACGTTCATTGTGCGGTCTGGGGTGCTGACATCGGTCCATGCATTCGCCAATGATCCCGAGCGGGGTGTCTATCTTCTGGCTATCACCGCCGTGTTCATGGGCGGTGCGTTGACGCTGTATGCTGCACGCGCCGCGACGCTGGAGGCCAAGGGCGTCTTCGGTCTTGTCAGCCGCGAAAGCGGTTTGGTCCTGAACAATGTACTTTTGGCGGTATCCGCTTTCGTGGTGTTTGTCGGGACGATATGGCCGCTGGTTTCGGAACTGGCCTTTGACCGCAAGCTTTCGGTGGGCCCGCCCTTCTTCAATCTGGCCTTCACGCCCTTCATGGTTGTTCTGGCTGCGGTTTTGCCGCTTGGAGCGATCCTGCCCTGGAAACGGGCGCGGCTGGCAAAGTCGTTTCAGCCGCTTTGGGGGGCGCTGGTTCTGGCATTCGCGTTGGGTGCCCTGGCCTGGACCCTGCAATCGGGCAAGACGATCCTGGCCCCGGTTGGCGCGCTTCTGGGCGCTTGGGTTGTGTTCGGTGCCGCAGCCGAACTTTGGCATCGCGCGGGCCGTGGCGGCATGAGAGCGAAACTGGGGCGTCTCAGGCGATTGCCGCGGGCAGATTGGGGCAAGGCCGTCGCCCATGCCGGGTTTGGTGTGACGGTGTTCGGCGTGGCGGCGCTGACGGCCTGGGAAATTTCGGAAGTGCGCGTCGCCAATGTCGGCGAGACCTATACCGTCGGTCGATACGAGGTGAAGTTGAAGGAGGTCGCCGAAGTGGACGGCCCAAATTACGTGGCAACACGCGCAATCATGGAGATCAGCCGTGGCGGACGGGTTGTCGCTGAACTTGCGCCCGAAGCGCGGTTTTATCCGGTGGCCGGCATGCCAACGACCGAGGCCGCGATTTCCAACGGAGTATTTCGTGACCTCTACGCGGTTATTGGCGATGAGCAGGAAGATGGCGGATGGGCGGTGCGCGCCTTTGTGAAACCATTCGCCAACTGGATCTGGGCCGGCGCGATATTCATGGCTTTGGGCGGGCTTCTGAGCCTGTCCGACCGACGACACCGGGTCGCGGCAGGGGCCAGAAAAACCGTTCGTGCAGGGGTGCCAGCAGAATGATCCGCCTTCTCTGTGTGTTCATTTTTCTGACCAGTGCGGCCTGGGCCGTTGAGCCGGACGAAATGCTGGCCGATCCGGTCCTTGAGGCGCGGGCCCAGGCATTGGATGACGAACTTCGCTGCGTGCAATGCCGGTCGGAAAGCATTGCGTCTTCCAACGCCGATTGGGCGCGGGACGCCCGGCTTCGCGTGCGCGAGTTGATCGAGGGCGGCGCGAGCGATCAAGCTGTACTCGACTTTTTCGTGGACCGGTACGGCGACGTTGTTCTGATGCGACCGAAGGCGGATGGTGCCAATCTGATCCTTTGGCTTGCTCCGCTCGGCATGGTTTTGATCGCAGGGGCCGTCGCCATTGCCTATATCCGGCGCAAACCCAAAGTCACGGCAGCGGATCATCTTTCGGCCGAGGAAGAGGCGGCACTTCAGCGCATCCTGAACGACTGACGCAACTGTCCCCCTTTTCTAAACTGACCGGTTCACCTATGTCCCCCTAAGACCCGACGGGAGATCATTGGATGGACTATCAGGCAATCAGGCTGGTTGAGGCGGACGGTATCGCGGAGATCACGCTGAACCGGCCCGAGAAGAAAAATGCTTTGAATACGCAGATGCGTGCCGAGATCACCCATGCGGTGAAAGAGGCCGGGCTTCGGTCTCGCGTGGTCGTTCTGACGGGGGCCGGGGACGCGTTCTGCTCGGGCCAGGATCTGGGCGACGGGGCGCGGGCGTCCAACATCGACCTCGAACGGACGCTCAGAGACGAATACGTCCCGATGCTGCGCGCAATCTATGACTGCCCCGTTCCGACAATATCTGCGGTCAACGGGCCTGCGGCGGGGGCAGGTGCAAACCTGGCCCTGGCGGCTGATGTGGTAATCGCGTCCGAAAAAGCCTATTTCCTGCAAGCTTTTGCGCGCATTGGCCTGATCCCTGACGCGGGCGGCACCTATTGGCTGCCGCGCCAAATGGGCTTTGCCAAGGCGATGGGGGCTGCCCTGTTTGCCGAACCGATCTCGGCCAAGGATGCGGCGGCCTGGGGGATGATCTGGGAAGCGATACCGGTCCGAAAGTTCGACGCCCATTGGCGCGCGCGGGCGGCAACATTGGCGAGTGGTCCGACTGTGGCGTACCGTGCAGCAAAAGAGGCATTGCGCGAAAGCTTCAACAACGATCTGGAACGCCAGCTTGTGCTTGAGGCCGAGTTGCAAGGGGCCTGCGGCAAGACCCGCGATTTCAAGGAAGGTGTTGTGGCGTTTCTGGAGAAGCGACCGGCGGAATACGAAGGTCGCTAACGCGTCAGGACCAATCGGTCGTCCTCGATCTCGATCTTGCCGAAGCGTGAGAGATAGCTCATCCCCAAAAGTGAGCCGTCCATTTCGCCCTGATTGACCACGGCCGGGACGTTCCGGTCCTGGATTGGCCCTAGCGCCATTTGGTCCAGGCGAACCCGCGCAGTGTTTACGGTGCCATTGGCCGTACGTGCAAGCCCGGTATAGGAGAGGCTGTTCAGATCTATCCCGATGCGGCGCGCATCGGCTTGGGTCAGCACGATGTCGGTGGCGCCTGTATCGACCACGAACTGGATGGGCGTCCCGTTGGCCTCGACCGTTAAATAGTAATGCCCATCGAAGGATCGTGGCACGATGATCTGGCTGTCTTCGCCCACAACAGATTGGCGCGGCACCAGATCGTCCCTGACATCGGACCACAGCCCGTAGCCGGCAACCAGTCCGAGGAAAATGAACCCCCAGACCATAGCCATCCGCAAATTGGGCCCAAGTCGCCCGCGGCTTTCCGCCATGAACCATCCACCCACGGCTACACCGAGCAAAATCAGGTAGGTCAGGCGCGCAATATCATCACCACTCATGGGCTATCAGATAGTCTTTTGGGGCAGGGTTGCCTAGGTTTCGGACCATGACGCGTGATCCAAATGGGTCAAACGCGCCTGGGCCTCTTGGCCGTTTTCAGTGTTCGAACCGTTAGTTTTTGTGTGTCTCGCCCCAATTTTTCATGGCGTCGATAACGGGCAACAGCGACCGACCCCGATCCGTCAGTGCGTATTCCACGCGGGGTGGTACCTCGGGAAAGACCGTGCGGGTCAGGACGCCATCTTTTTCCAGTTCGCGAAGTTGCTGGGTCAGCATTTGTTTTGTCACCTTTGGAATTGCGCGCCCCATCGCCCCAAAGCGGTTCACCCCGCCAGCAATGCAAAACAGGATCACCGGCTTCCATTTGCCGCCAATTACCGAAAGGCAGCGGGTCACGGGACAATCCGCCGCAGGATCAGGTGTCATAAGTCCGCTTTTCATGACTACCTCATAAAATACTGCCTAGTTGTCAGAATTAGATTTATGCGCAAATTGCAAGACCATCGTCAATGATGGAGTATCCCATGACACGTCTCATATCCTTTGCTGCCGCTTTTTTGATGGCTGTACCCGCGACCGCAGAAACCAGCCTTGAGGGACTGAAAGACCGGATCGTCGGGCGTTGGACTTCGATCTCCTGCGAAATACGCCCGACCGCGAATCCAGATGGGGGTGCCCCTTCGCCGACCTATCTTACCCGGGACTTTTCCTACGATGCTGACGGAAACTTCGACGCCGTGATCTCGACGTTCCTGGACCCGATGTGCGAAGTCGCCTTGGTCACCTTCGCCTTTGCCGGTGAGATCGTCTGGCACGGCCCAAATCCGGCGGCCGATGGGGCGTGGAGCCAGGATTATGTTCTAAACGCATCGCTAACGTTGACGCCGCGCCATCCCGCATTTGCCGAGCGGTTGAACGCCATGCCCGCCGGATCCTGCGGTGAAGGACCTTATGCCGTCGACAAGACGCTGGATGTTCTGGGGCAGCCTTGCGTCCTTGTCACGATTCTTGAGGGCAATGACTTCGTGGTGGATCATGACCTGCTTTATGTGCGGAAAGATGCGCCGAACCTTCTGTTCATGGGCGGCAAGCATGTGGACGGTACGGGATTTTATGCACCGGAGAACCGGCCCATAGTCGGGCTTCAGCAACCGTTGATAAAGGTCGAGTAAGCCTTCCCATCCCGGCGTACCCATGCTAGGCGAGCGCCGAAATCCGGCGGCGGGCAGGGGCCCGCCGTTCACCATCTAAGGGGCAAGGCCATGGCCATCGAACGCACGCTTTCCATCATCAAACCCGACGCCACGAACCGGAACCTGACCGGCAAGATCAATGCCAAGTTCGAAGAGGCTGGGCTGCGTATTGTCGCGCAAAAGCGGATCCATCTGTCGAAGGCGCAGGCGGGCGAGTTCTACAAGGTTCATGCCGAGCGCCCATTCTTCGATGAATTGACGACCTTCATGGCTTCGGCGCCGGTTGTGGTGCAGGTTCTGGAAGGCGAAGGTGCCATTGCGAAAAACCGCGAGGTCATGGGCGCCACGAACCCGGCCGATGCCGAACCCGGCACGATCCGCGCGGAATTCGCCGAATCTGTGGGTGAAAACTCGGTGCACGGCTCCGACGCGCCGGAAACCGCGGCAGAGGAAATCGCGTTTTACTTCTCGGGTCTCGAATTGGTGGGCTGACCGCCCCGATCTTGCGGTAGCGTTTTGAGTATTTGAGCCAAGATGAAGGCAGGGGCGAGATCCCTGCAACATCTTGGTGAAAATACTCATCCGTCGGTCGATCGCGGATTGTTGGGGCCGTTCGGTCAACGCTGTGACGGATCCCGCACACCGATCTGGTCGAGGATCTTCTCGATCTCATATTTCGGTTCGGGCTTATGGGCCTTGACCAGCGCGTCGAAACGTTGGCGAAGGGCCTCTTTCTCTTTGCCCTTGCAGTCGTTCCAGGGACGGCCCTGAAGGCCCATTTCCAGAACATAGTATCCGATGAAATGGGGGCGGGTGCCGGTTTCGAGAAGGCGGGCATAGGCCGCGTCAGTGCCGAGATCGCGCAATTGCTCGGCGGAATGGATGCCGGCGCGGGCGAAGGCCTCAGCCGTGGCGGGGCCCAGATTTCGGATGGTTGTCACAGGCTCGGCCATGGCCCGAAGGCTAGCCCAAACCGGGTCGCGCGAAAAGAGTTCGGGCTTAGATGCTGGCCCAGTCGCGGTAGGTATATTCTTCGACCGGAGTTTCGCCGACGCGGGGCGCTGCCGGAGCTTCGGCTGGCATTTCCTGCGGGGTTTTTTCCGAGCCTGTCGCAGGTGCGGCAGGCTTCTCGGTTCCGTCGATCATCGGCTGCATCGCCATCTTACTCGTCTCCTTCTCGGGGCGGCGGTCTTTGATCCGTCTCCCCAATCAACTGGTACCCAATGGGCCCTGAACCAGATCCGATCACGAGGCTGTGGCAGGAGTGAGTGACCCCTGCGCCGAGAGCTGGGCCATTTCGGGTCCGCTTCCGGCATCGGCGGTTAAGAGCACCTTAGCAATTTGACAGTGGCACGGTGTTGGGTGCGCAGGCGGGAATAGACTGTTTCCGGTCTGCAATCGTAGCCAGGCAATGGCGTTGCGGCAGTGCAGCAAGACGCTGTGAGGGGGCGGGTTTCTTCTGTTGCGGCGCAGAAAGACATCATGCGCTTGTCCTTTTGGACAGCGCGGTTTCATGCGCGCATTCGGAACCAGATAGGCAAGTCCAATGCTGATTGTTTCCGAACATTGGATAACGCCCGAGAAAGGACTGTGGCCGGTTCGGGGCGGCTCACGCCCGAGTGAAGGCGCGTTACCCTGACGCGGCGTCCATTGCGCCGGCTTGCAACATGTTTAGGGTGCGCGCCATGGGACAGGGCGGATGACGGTTTTCGGCAGCCCGGGCGAACTGGCCGCGATTTTCGTCGCGCTTGCGCTGGGCGGGCTGATCAAGGGGGTGACCGGTGCGGGGTCGCCCGTGTTGGCAGTGCCGGTCATGGCTGCCGTTTTTGACGTGCGCGTGGCTGTGGCGCTTATGGTTGTTCCGAACCTGGTGACCAATCTTTGGCAGCTTGTGCGCATGCGGCGCCATCTGCTGCCGGGCGGTTTCGCCTGGCGCCATGCGGTCGCGGGTGCGGTCGGGGCGGCTCTGGGCACCGGGCTTCTGGCCTGGCTGCCGGGCGACGCCTTGGCCATCCTTCTGGCGGGCGCGGTGATTGCCTATGTCGCGCTGCGTTTGTTCCGGCCCGGGTTTCAGATCGCCACCGCTTTTGCCGAACGGGTGGCGGTGCCGGTCGGCTTGGCGGGCGGGATCATGCAGGGGGCCACCGGGATCTCGGCGCCGGTCGCGGTTAGTTTCCTGAATGCGATGCGGCTGGAACGGCTGGTGTTCATCCCAACCATTTCGGCCTTCTTCTTCGCCATGACCGTCACTCAGTTGCCTGCGCAATGGGCCACGGGGATCATGACCGGCCCCTTGTTCCTGGCAAGCATTCTGGCGTTGATCCCTTTGACGCTGTTCATGTTTGTGGGTGAATGGATCGCCAAGCGCATTTCGCCGGTCCTGTTTGACCGCGTGATCCTTGTGCTTTTGTCGGTCCTGGCCATCCGGCTGATTTGGGGTGCGTTGGCCTAGGGTCTGCGAAACCGGATCGCGACCCGTGGATGGGATTGCTCGAATTCACTGCGATTAATCCGAAGGGCAGTATCCGCGTGGGTCAGGCGTCACGCGAAGGCGCGAGCCAGGGCTTGTTCCAGATCATCGATCAGATCGCCGACGTCTTCGATTCCGATGGACAGTCTGAGAAGCCGCGGGTGCACAGGAAACCCGTCGCCAGAGACGGTTTTTCGATGCTCGATCAGGCTTTCGACACCGCCGAGCGATGTGGCGGGATAAAAGACCTGGCAATATCGCGTCACGTCGATGGCCTGTTGTTCGGTTCCCGTCGTTATGACCGACATCATGCCGCCGAACTGGCCCCCCGTTTGCCGTTTGGCGACGGCGTGACCGGGATCGGTTTCGAGGCCGGGGTAGAGGACCCTTTCAAGATGCGGGTGACCTTCGAAATGCCTGGCGAGTGCCATGGCGTTTGCAGCGCATTTCTCGACCCTCAGGAACAGGGTGCGCATGCCGCGGATCAAGAGCCAGGCATCGTTTGACGTCAGAACGGTTCCTTGCAGCTTCCGGATCAGCGCAATCTCGTCCCAATAGGGTCCGGTGTCTCGAACCGAAATTGCGCCCGCTGTCACGTCGGAATGCCCATTCAGATATTTGGTGGCCGAATGGAACGAGATATCGGCCCCAAGATCCAAGGCGCGTGTCATGGATGGTGGGGTCGCCGTGCAGTCCGTGATCAGCTTGGCTCCGGCGATATGTGCAATATCGGCCGCCGCAGTGATGTCCGTGACCTCCCAATTCGGGTTGTTCGGCGTCTCGACCCAAAGAAGCCGGGTCTCGTCCTGGCGCATTGCCTGGGTCAGTTCATCCAGATTGCCAGCGGTGTAGTAGTCGACCGAAAGGCGCCCTTTTTCCACGTAGCTTTGGAGCTGATGCAGAACGCCGTGATACATGACCTTGGGTGCAACCACATGCGCGCCAGGTGGCAGATGTTCGATCACGGCTGTGCAGGCCGACATGCCGGATGAGAACAAAAGGGTTTCGGCGGCCCCTTCGATCTCGGCCAAGATCGCCTCGGCATGGGCCGTCGTTTGCGACCCGTCGCGGCGGTACCAATAGGGCTGGCGCGGCTCATAGTCTTCGTCCCGCGCATAGGTGGCCGCCGGTTGAACCGCGGGAATGACAGCCCCTGTGCCGTCCTCGATAAAATGGAGCGCCTGCGCCACCTGGGTGGTGATCGACGGCTTGCTGTTTTTTGGCTTTTCCATCGGCGGGTCCGTTGTTGTCGAATTGCGCGACCCTAGATTGCATAGAGAATTCCAATGATAAACGGCGTTGCGCCTGAGGCCGAGGTAAAGGAATGGCGAAGACCCCAAGCCCGTGCATCGATGTGTGCAAGTTCAAGCGGAACAGTCACTGCATCGGATGTTCGATGACAAAGGCGCAAAAATCTCTGTTCAAGCAGTTGAAAAAGGAAAAGCACCGCCGGGCCTTTGTCGAGATGTTATTGGGCCAGCAGATGCGTCTTGGCCGATACCAGCATTGGACACCCGCCTATTTGCGAAAATGTCTGAAAAAGAAGGTCAAACCGGTGAAGGCTATTCGCAAAGCGGCCTAGCGATGTCGTCCGCCCGCGGGGTGCTAAACTTTAGCCAAGCTCGAAACGCAGGATTGTCTGCCCGATCTGGATCAAGTCTCCGGCGTTCAGTTTGCGCTCGTCCCGCATGATCGACCCGTTCAACAGGATCGGATTCGGTTTCAGACCATCGCGGATCACGAAGCCGTTCTTTTCGCCGTAATAGGTGACGGATGCATGCGATTCGCGCGATACGGAGTCATCGGACAAACCGATCTGAATGTTCCGCGCCTCGTGGCGGGCGATATTCGTCACCAGGTCGTTGATCGGATAGCGCCGCCCTTCAAGGTTCCCTTGAACGACAACCAGACAGGCCAGGGCGGCCCCATCGGCGGTGTCCGTAGGTGCGGGTTCAGGGCCTGCGCCCGAGGCCGGCTTCGCGGAAAAGTCGAAATTGAGAAACCGCGTTTTGGTTCGCTTGGGCGCATCTTCCGGCGCGACGTCCGTGTTCGCACGCTCGGCAACCCTCGCCAGCAACTGGTCTGGCAAGCTGTCAACCGACGGGAACCGGTCTTGTGCCTTTTTGAATAACGGCATTTACGCAACCTTACTAATTCGTACTTGTCGCGAATATTACCGATGAGTTTGGCGAGATTTCGACCAACTTGAGGTACCATCATAGCCCTACTGTGCAGATGCCAAGGGAATTTACGCGGGTGCCAGACGGTTGCGCGCCGGTGGGCCAAGACGCGGAATGCACCGAAAATTAAGGGTTTTTGCGGGCATCTGGCCGTGATTTTCGGGCCAAATCGGCTGAAACCTTGCAGAATACGCGGCACGGGACATCCAAAACCGCCAATCCGCCCAGCCTAGTCCGACGCGGCACCGGTCCACGGTTTCTTTCTGCGATCGCGGTATTCCAGATACTCTTCGAACACGTGCTGAAACGCGCTGTCCATCAGTTCGATGATGATGCCGTCCGGGTTTTCGACATAGGCAAACCGATAGGGCGCGACGCCGTTCTCGTCGATGCGGGTCAAGACAACCTTGTATCCGCGTTCTGCATACTCTTCGATCGCAGCATTCAGATCGTCGGTCCAGAATGCCACATGGTGCACGCCGGTGGGCTGCAAAGGCGTGTTTGGGACGGCC
The DNA here is from genome assembly GCA_965267475.1 of Paracoccaceae bacterium. GTDB lineage: Bacteria > Pseudomonadota > Alphaproteobacteria > Rhodobacterales > Rhodobacteraceae > JBCBKU01. Next base: position 3,324,963 of record OZ254079.1, on the reverse strand, counting down.
TCCACAAATTCAAAATGAGGTGGCCCGTCAAAGCTCCAGGCCACCCGAAAAGAAAGCTGGCGCTTTTCGCCATAGACCAGAAAGGCGCCGTCGATTACCCGGGCCGGCGCCATGTCCCATCCGAACAGCGCCGCGTTCGCCGCGACATCGGTGTCGAAATTCTCGACCACCAAGCCGGTGTGATTGAAGATGCCGTAGTTCCGGATCATGTCGTGGCGGCCGATGCGGGGCCATTCTCGTCATCGGGCGCGGTCTGACTGGCTGGAAACGCCCGCTTGATGAATGCAAGAGCAGAACGCGCCACCTCGTCCGGGTCATCGAAATGTTCGCGCCAGATCGCCAGGGCATTGGCGTGGTCATCGGGCAGGCGGCTTCGCGAAAAGGCTTCCACACCGACAAAGCCCTGATAACCGCCATCGGCCAACGGCTCGGTCATGGCCGAAAGGTCAAGGCTGCCCTCGTCAAGGGCGCCGCGATGGCTTTGATCCAGTTCGAAATAGCCGAGCTTTGGGAGCGCCTTCGCGACGGCAGCGGGGACATCGCGCTCTTCGATCGCCATGTGAAACGTGTCGAGGTGAAGCTTGATATTGGGTCGGTTTGCAAGTTCGAGGTATTCTAGGCCCTGCGCGACCGTATTCAGAAGCGCGGTTTCGTATCGGTTCAGGATCTCCACGCAAAGCGTGATCCCGCTTTCCGCCGCAGCATCGGCCAACCCGGCAAGTGTTTCGGCGCTGCGGCGGAAACCATCCAACGTGACAGGTTCTGTTGCTTTGCCAAGCGGGCCATATACCGGGCCGTTGATCTGTTTGATGCCAATATCGCGCGCGCAGGCTATGACAAGGGAAAGATGTGCATGCCCGATGCGCCGGGCTTCTGTATCGGCGGAGCCGATATCACCGCCCGCGCACATGCCCGCCGTGCAAAGCGCGCCAACGCCACTTGCCGAGATTGCGGCGGCCACGCCGCTTATATCCAAGTCTGACGGGCCGCGCATGGGAAGGGACACGGCGTCGAAGCCGATACGAGCGGCGCTCTCGGTCACGCGGGCCACATTCTCTGGCGTCATTTCCGGAGACCAGAGTGCCGTGTGAACCGCAGTCTTTACCATGCGGTCAGAGGGCTTCGGCTTTGGCCAGCGAATGCACGTCATCCACCCGCGCTGTATCGAGGTCCTTTTCCGAGATCCCGAATTCCTGCCCCATAAGGTCCTCAATCCCCTTTACCAGAGCGGTTGCGTCGAGCCCATAGTATCGCATGAGGTATGGTCTTGATCCGCCATGTGCGTATGTGTCCTTGAGGCCGAGGCGGATGAGGCGTTTGCCGATGCCGGCCTCGGCCATGGTTTCGGCGACAAGGCTGCCGATGCCGCCGTCGATGACGTGGTTTTCCAGGGTCACCACCCCGTGCCTGACGCTACCGATATGGTCCAGAAGCGGTTCGGGGTCGAAGGGTTTGATGGTGTTGAGGTGCAGGTGCCGGATCGACAGGCCGGCGCGGGCCAGGGCGGCGCGGGCGCGCATGGCCTCTTCCGTGCAGATGCCCGAGGTCACCACCAGCACATCCTTGCCGGGTGACAGCTCGCGCATCTCGCCCACCTTGATCGGCGTGTCAAAAAGCCGCGGCACGGACCCGCGCAGCACCCGGCACCAGACCGGCCCGTCGATCGAGTCGGCCGCTTCGCAGATGCTTTCGACCTCGGTCGCGTCGCCGGTCTCAAGGATCGTCATGTTCGGGATCGAGCGCATGACCGAGATATCCTCGATCGACTGATGCGTCATGCCGCCGGGTGTGGTGACGCCGGGCAGGAACCCCATCAGGCGCACCTTGCGGCGCGGATAGGCGACCGAAGCCATCAGCTGATCATAGGGGCGGCGATACATGAAGACGCCGAAGGTGTGGATGAAGGGCCGGAAGCCCGCCAGGCCCAGACCGCCCGCGAAGCTCATCATGTTCTGTTCGGCCATCCCGAGCGACAGGAACTGATCGGGGTGCCGGTCGCGGAAGCCATCGATCTCGCAGGACGAGGTCAGATCGGCCGAGAGGCACAGGATCTCGTCGGGATATTGCGTCGCATAGGCCTCGAAGGCGCGGGCATAGGGTTTCGACACCATTTCGACCATCAGTTGCGCTCCTTCGCTGCGATCATCAGTTGCGCTCCTTCGGTGCGACCATCACTGCGCCCCCGCATAGTCCACAGGGTCGACGCCCAGGGATTTGGCGATCTCCCGGTTCATCTTCGCGCGCTCCTCCTCGGACTTGAAGCGGACGTAATGCAGGCGCGGGAAGCGCAGCTGCAAGGTCGGCATGCCCCGGAAGGGCGAGGAATTGGCCAGGATGATCAGCGGCTTGCCCCGGTGCGGCGTTTTCACCGCCTGGCGGATCTCATCCAGATTGTGACCGTCCACCCAGACCGCCACACCGCCGAACTCACGGATCTTGGCCGCGATATCCCCCACCTCCATGACCGACGACATGGCCCCGTCGCATTGCTGGCGGTTCACATCCATGATCGCGTAAAGCGTGTCGATCTTGTGATGGGCGGCGGCCTGGATCGCCTCCCAGGTCTGGCCCTCCTGCAACTCGCCATCGGACATGTAGACCCAGGTGCGCCCCGGCTCGCCCCGCCGCTGCCGGCCCCAGGCCAGCCCCGCCGCCGTCGAGAACCCGATGCCCAGCGTGCCGTTATGGACCTCCATGCCCGGGCTGTGCTCGGCCCCGATCATCTCGACCGACGAGCCGTCCTTGTTGAACATCTCCAACCCCTCGGGCGCCATGCGCCCCACCTCGATCAGCGTCGCATAGGCGACAAGCGCGTAATGCGCCGGCGCGATGAACAAGCGGTCGAACTCGGGCGCCGCAGGGCCGTTATACCCCGCGCCCGTGTGATAGCCGGTGTTGCCCGCCGAGGGCACGCCGCCAAAAGGCTTCGGGATCATCGGCAAGGTCGGAGGCCCCAGCGTCAGTTCCTCGTTGTAAAGCCACGCCAACTGCTCCGCCGCAGAACAGGCCTGGCTCAGATACCCGCCGTTGTTCCGGATCGAATGCTCAAAAACACGACGCCTGATCCCAAGAGCAACGTCTGTGGTTGTCTTTTCGTTCCGCATGGCATCCCCGTGAGAGCTTTACAAAAGTCACTAAATCTACCATATGTAAAAGTCAAGAACGCGCGGCATCCGGGGAGGGTCATGGCATTCACTGCGGCTCATTGGGGGGCGTACGAACATGACGGGCAGGGCGATATCGTGCCAGTGCCCGACGATCCCAATCCATCGCGGATCGGCCGTGGCTGGATCTCGGCGGCCCGGGACAAGGCGAGCCGCATCATGGCGCCGGTTGCAAGACGGGGGTGGCTTGACGGTGATGGCGGGTCAGGGCGGAACGCCGACAGTTTCGTCGAATTGGGATGGGACGAGGCCTGCCAGCGGGTTGCTGCAGAGCTTGACCGGGTCAGGCAGACGCATGGCAATGGGGCGATCTTCGGCGGCTCTTACGGCTGGGCCAGTGCAGGACGTTTCCACCATGCGCAAAGCCAGTTGCGCCGCTTCCTGAACCTGGCCGGTGGCTCGGTCGGATCGCGCGAGACGTATTCCCATGCCGCTGCTGAGGTCTTGCTGCCCCATATCCTGGGGCTGTCGAACCGGGCGTTCCAGGATCAGATGACAAGCTTGTCCCTGGTGGGCGAGACCTGCGACTATCTTCTGTCCTTTGGCGGAATATCCGAGAGGACGGCGCAGATATCCTCGGCTGGTGTGACGCAGCACGATGTCGGCTTCATGTTGAACCGTCTTCGCGAGCGCGGCGCGAGGATGGTCACGATCTCGCCGCGCGGAACGGATCAGCCGGGAAGTGAATGGGTTCCGATCCGGCCAGGTACGGACACGGCGCTGGCCTTAGCGTTGACGTATGAGGTGCTGGCGGCGGGCAAGGCTGATCTGGATTTCCTGATGCGCTGCACAAGTGGCTGGCCGGAGTGGCGAGCTTATCTTGAAGGCAATAGGGATGGCACGAAGAAATCGGCAACCTGGGCCGCCGCCATTTGCGACATACCGGAAGATCAGATCCGGGCGATGGCCCACGACCTGACCGCGCAGCGCAGCATGATCGCCGTAAACTGGGGCATGCAACGTGCGGACCATGGCGAGCAGGTGCTTTGGGCCACGCTTGGTTTGGCGTGCGTTGTAGGGCAGATCGGACGGCCCGGCACCGGATTTGCCTTCGGATACGGATCGACGACGCATGTGGGGCGCGCCGCGCGTTTGATACCCTGGCCATCGCTGCCGCAGGGTGAGAACCCGATCAACGATTTCATTCCGGTGGCGCGTGTGGCCGACATGCTTCTGAACCCGGGCGGTGTCTACAACTACAACGGAGAGACGCGGCGCTATCCCGATATCAGGTTGGTTTATTGGTGCGGCGGGAACCCGTTTCACCACCATCAGGATCTGAACCGTCTGGAAGAAGCCTGGACACGCCCTAAAACGGTGATTGTCCATGATCACAGCTGGACCGCCACGGCGCGGCGCGCAGACATCGTTCTGCCAGCGACGTCGCCCCTCGAGCGCGCGGATTTGATGCTGAACCGGCGCGATCCTTCATTGATCTATATGTCGCCTATACTGGACCCACCGGGCCAAGCACGAGACGACTTTGAAATTTTTCGCGGCATTGCGCGGGAGCTGGGCATCGAAAACGCATTTTCCCTGAACCGAGATACCGAAGGGTGGCTTCGTGCGCTCTGGTCCGAGGCGGAAATGGTCGCGGAAAGCGAAGGGGTTTCCTTGCCCGATTTCGATGGTTTCATCGCAACGGGGCGTTTTGATGTGCCCGACGTTCAGGAAGATCGGATCGCGCTGGAGGCTTTCGTGGCGGATCCCGCGCGCGTGCCATTGGCAACCGAAAGCGGAAAGATCACGCTGCACAATGAACGGCTGGCGCAGTTGGGCATCAAAGGGTGTCCGGGTCATCCGAGTTGGCTTGAGCCGGTTGAGACATTGCTGGCTGCGGATGAGGCCCAATTGCATCTGATCTCGGGCCAGCCGGATACCCGGCTTCACGGGCAGAATGATCGAGGCTCGGAATCGCTTGCCGATAAAATCGATGGGCGGGAACCCACTTATATGCACCCGGATGCAGCGGCCAAGCGCGGGCTTCAAGACGGCGATGTTGTTCGCATCTGGAACAGCCGCGGGTCCTGCCTGGCGGGTCTGCGATTTGACCCGATGATCCGGCCGGATTGCATCGCATTGGCGACAGGTGCCTGGTTCGACCCCCAGATCGTGGATGGCGAGCGCTTAGAGGTGCATGGCAATCCGAATGTCCTGACCATCGACAAAGGCTGTTCGGAACTGAGCCAGGGCAACATTGCGCACACGGCCCTGGTGCGTGTCGAGAAATGGACAAGGCCCTTGCCGCCGCTGACCATCGACCGCCCGCCGCATATCGAAACTAGGTCGGAGGGGACATAGTGACGAAACTCTGGCTGGGTCTTGATGTCGGAACGACAGCGGTCAAGGCGGCTGCCTATCGGCCCAACGGCGAGATCGTGCAAATCGCCGATCGACCGACGCGGGTTCTGCGCGTTGTCGACGGCGGCGCCGAACAGGATATGGACACAGTTTGGGACAGTGTGCGGGCATGCCTTGCTGAGATTGCCGCTGGCTGCGACTCGGGGCAGATCGCGTCCCTGGGTATCTGTGCGCAGGGCGATGGGCTTTGGCCGCTGGACAAGGACTTGCAGCCGGTGCGACCGGCGATCCTTTGGTCCGACACGCGGACGGGGTCGACCCGGGATCTTGAAACGCTCATGCGCGAAGGCCGCACATCCCCGATCGGGCGCGGGTGCCACACCGCACTTTGGCCGGGCACGTCGGGGATGGCTTGGCGATGGTTGCGCTCGGCCGAAACCGGAAACGCCGGACGGATCGCCCATGTCGTGACCTGTGGCGATTGGATTGGGGCCAAACTGACAGGTCAGGTGGCGACGGATTTCTCGAATGCGACGATCCCGTTTTTTGACCTTGCCGAACTGCGTTATGGGTCGGCGCAATTCGACGCGCTGGATTGTTCAGATCTCAAGTCGCGCCTGCCGGCACCGAGATCGGCGACGGAAGTCCTGGGCAACCTGACCGCCGACGCCGCCCGCGACACGGGACTACCCGAAGGTTTGCCGGTTTCGGTCGCGACTTTGGATCTTGGCGCCATGATCGTCGGGATGGGGATGGCGCGGGCTGGCGAGACGATGATGATCCTTGGCACGACCGCCGTTGTGAACATTCTGACCGATGCGGTGACGCCAAGCGATACACCCATTGGCGCAAGCGTGCTGCATCCGACCGCCAAGACGATCATTCGTGTGCTCGCCCCTTCGACCGGGGCGGCAGCGTTCGACTGGTTCGCAAGTCTCCATCCCCAAAGTCTTGCGGGCGAAAGCTCTGCCGATATTGCCGTCAAGCTGAACGCATTGATTAGGGATATTCCCGTCGGCTCGAACGGGGTGACTTTCCTTCCCTATCTGACCGGCGAACGGGCGCCATTTGTTTCGCCCGGATTGCGTGCCAGTTTCCATGGCATGTCGCCCTCTACCACACGCGGTGAGTTGGGCCGCGCGGTGATGGAGGGGACGGCGCTGAGCCTGCGGCACTGTTTTGAAAGCGAGAATGGGTTGCCGGGCGAAGCCGTCCGCCTGACCGGCGGCGGGGCCAGAAATCCGCAATGGTGTCAGATCATCGCGGATGTCGTGGGCCAGGATATTCTGGTGGGTGAAGTCACGGATCAGGGATTGTGGGGCGCCGCTTGCATTGGGGCCGCAGCCATCGGTGAGGGCGATCCCATCAAACTGGCGCGCCGCGACGACCAGGAAACGCGTTACCAGACAAACGCCGAGGCGCATAACGCCTATCAACAGGTTTATGCGCGGTACGAATTCCTGTCGCGCACCTTTCAGGACAGCCAGGCCAAACTGAACGAAATGGAGTTGAAGTGATGACCACCATGCAGGCCGCGGTTCAGTACGCCATCGATGACATCCGGTTGGAGGAAAGGCCAATCCCGAAGATCGGTCCAGGCGAAATGCTCTTGAAGACGTTGGCCTGTGGCCTTTGCGGTGGCGAGACGATGGCCTGGTACAAATCCGAACCCAAGGTGCTTGGTCATGAACCCGTGGGGGAAGTGGTTGAGATCGGCGACGGCGTAACCGATTTCGACATCGGGGATCGGGTCTTCGTGAACCACCATGTTGGGCGCATCAATTCGCATCTTTCGCGCAGGGGGCATTTCACGCGCGACCCGTTCTATAAGTCGATGAAGCTGGACCCCGGCGGTGTCTGCGATTTCTACCGCGTGACGGCGCAGCACTTGGCGATGGATACGCATAAACTGCCCGAAACCATTTCGACCGAGGCGGCGGTGACGATCGAACCCTGGTCTTGCGTGCTTTCGGGGCTGAAGACCAGTCACATCCAGCCGGGCGACACTGTTGCCGTCGTGGGCGCCGGGTTCATGGGGCAGGGGTTCGTCCATCTCGCACCGCTGTTCGGGGCGGGTAAGGTTGTAGCGCTCGACTTTTCCGACTGGCGTCTGGCCAAGGCGAAAGAGTTTGGCGCAACCCATACGATCAACCCAAAGACCGAGAATGCCGAAGAGGCGATGCGCGCCCTGAACAACGGAAACCTGGCCGACACGGTGATCGTCATCGCGCCGTTCCCGTCCGCCTGGGACCAGGCGGTACAACTGGTCGAGGTAGGCGGTTGCCTTCACCTTGGTGCGCCGTTGCCGCCCAACACGGATTGGACGCGCGACGGCAACGCGGCCTATTTCGATCAGATCACGGTGACCTCGCGCTATTCCTCGGATCATACGGACACCTACAGTTACATCCGGCTCTTGGAAGCGGGTCGCATCAACGCCGGGGCCGCCATATCGCACCGTTTCGACATTTCGGATTCAGCCGAAGCCTTCCGAATGCTGGTCGAGGCGGAAAAGTCCCTGAAAATAGTGGTGTATCCGCATGGTATCCCAGGCGAGTTGAAAGAGGTGGCGTGATGCTCGAAGCGCTCAAGGAAGAGGTTTGCGAACAGAACCACGAACTGCCACGAAATGGTTTGGTTGTCGGCTCGGGCGGCAATGTCTCAGGACGCGATCCCAAAAGCGGGTTGGTCGTGATCAAGCCTTCCGGCGTAAAGTTCGCGAAATTGACGCCAGAGACGATGGTCGTGGTCGATCTCGACGGAAACGTTGTCGAAGGTAACATGAAACCCTCGGTCGATACCGGCATCCACCTTTACGTCTATCGGCACCGTGCGGATGTGAACGGCATGTGCCACACCCATTCGCCCTATGCCTCCAGCTTTGCCGCACGGGGCGAACGCATTCCCGCTGTGCTGACGCCGATCACTCATATCCTCGGGCGCGACGTGCCATGCTCACGTTACGCAACGCCGGGCGAGGTCGACACCGGACAAGCCATCGTCGAAGCCGCAGATGGCGGCTTGGCGGTTCTGGTCAAGGCCCATGGCGTCTTCACCATGGGAAAATCCGCGACCGAGGCGACATCGGTGGCCATGTATCTGGAAGAAGCCGCCATGACGACCCATCTGGCCATGCTGAGGGGGGCGGTCGAAGAATTGCCGCAAGAGGAAATCGATCGCTGCTTCGCCTGGTTCCGGCAGAACTATGGCCAGGCCGGAAAGAAGGCCGTAAGTACCTGACGATGGAAAAGACAGCCCCGCAGTCTCGCCCAAGCGGCAACAAGGAAGCGATGCTGTCGAACGTTGCCTTGCTTTATTATGGCGAGGGGCTGACCCAGGGCGAAATCGCCAAGCGCATGAAGGTCAGTCGCGCCACCATCGTGAACATGCTGCGCGAAAGCCGCGATCTTGGCATTGTCGATATTCGCGTCGATGGCCGCCACCTGTCAGGTTCGAACATGGCGCGGGATCTGCGCGATAAATTCGCGTTGGAGGACGTCTATGTCAGCCAGGCCGAGACCGACCAAACGCTCAGCCGCGCCGAAACCCTCGCGCAGTTGGGGCGCGTGGCATCGAGCGCTTTTCTTGACGTCGTCAGCCCGGGAGATCGCGTTGGCGTCGCATGGGGCGAAACCATCATGGCAGTGGCGGACGCCATGCCGAAAGCGCCCTTCGAAGGGGTTGAGGTCTGCCAATTGATCGGTTCGATGATCTCGGAACGCGTGCCCGCCTCGGAAAACTGTACGATTCAGATCGCCTCGAAACTCGGCGCGCAATGCTTCACGCTGCATGCGCCCGCCTTGATCTCCAATGCCGAACTGGCGGAACGGTTGCGTGCCGAACCCACAATCAACAGCCAACTTGCCCGGCTCGGGGCGCTGGACATGTCCGTGTTCTCGATCGGGAATGTCGGCTCCGAGACCCATCTTGTTGCCGCCGGGATGGCGTCGGTGTCTGATTTGGCCAAGGCCCGAAAGGCCGGCGCGGTTGGTGTCGTTTGCTGCCGTTACATCGATGCCAAGGGGCACGAGATCAAACTGCCGCCAAGCGACAGGCTTATCGCGGCGAGGATCGAGGACTTGCACGCAGCCAGAAAGCGTCTTTTGATCGTCTGCGGCGCGGATCGGTGCGACGCGGCACTCGCAGCGGTCAAGTGCGGTCTGGCCACCCATCTTTGCGTCGATGCTGCCTTGGGCGCGGCCTTGATCGATGCCGACTAAATCCTGTTGCGCACCGGATGCGGGGCGTTCATCGGGCATGGCGACCCCTTCCGCGTCCGCGCCGCGCCGCAAGGCAGACGACTTTCCAACCGTGAAGATACCAGGCGGGCAGGCCCTTCTTGGCACCGATACGCCGATCCTGACAGAAGATGCCGAAGGACCCGCCAACAAGCGGCGCGTGAAAGCCTTCCTTATGGGGGAAACGGCGGTCACCAACGCCCAGTTTGCCGCATTCGTCGCGGACACCGGCCATGTGACCGAAGCCGAACGTTTCGGCTGGTCCTTTGTCTTCTGGGCGCAAGTCCCCGAAGCCGTGGGGCCGACCCAAGGGGTCGCCGAGGTCGAATGGTGGCGCAGGGTGGACGGCGCAACATGGCGCGACATCAACGGACCGGAGACCGAGGCTGAAGCCTGGCATCCGGATCACCCGGTTGTGCAGGTTTCGTGGAACGACGCCCGTTCCTATGCCGCTTGGGCCGGCGGGCGACTTCCGACCGAGGTCGAGTGGGAACATGCCGCGCGCGGCGGGCTTGGCGATGCGCGCTATCCCTGGGGCGACCGAGAGCCGGACGATCGCGATTACCAACCCTGCAACATCTGGCAGGGCCAGTTCCCCGAGACCAACCTGTGCCAGGACGGCTATGCGACCACGGCCCCCGCAAAGTCCTTCGAGCCAAACGGCTATGGCCTCTACAACATGGTCGGCAATGTCTGGGAATGGACGGCAGAACCTTTCAAGATCCGGTCACAGAAGAAAGCCGCCCGTGCCCGGCAGGCCCAGATGAAGGGTTACAAACTGGCGAAAGGCGGATCGTTCCTTTGCCATTCAAGTTATTGCTGGCGCTACCGTATCGCCGCCCGCACGGGGAATTCTCCGGACAGCACGACGACGCATACCGGGTTCCGCGTGGTGTGGGACATGTAGCGTGGAGTTTCACTCCACCAATCCTGCACGGTGATGTAGACCCGCCCCGGCAAAGCCCGATCAGAGTTTCGCATGCGAAGCTTTTTGATTTATTAACAATGAGTTAATGTCTTTTGACAGAAGGATAACGGCCCGTTCGAGGCGCGTCAGGCGGTGCAGCGGCGCGTTGCGTTACGCCGCGAGCCCCAGCCTTTCCAACTGTTCGGGCGGGTAGCCTTCCTCGTCCATCAAGCCGCGCATCATATTCAACATGCGGGTCCGTTGGTCGGTGGCCTGATCCCAGAGGTTGTTCTGCTGGTCGGGATCGTTTGCACGGTGGAACAGGAAGTTCTCGGCGGAGCGGGGATCGACCTTGATCGGGATCTTCCACATAGGCAGGTCGACGCTTGGGTCGAAATAGCCCTGGTCGATCGGCTTGTTCGGCGGTTTCGCGAGACGTCCGTCGATGGGATTGTCGACGATCAAAGGACGGAAGATCGACGTTGAATACAGGTATAGCGGTTTGTCCGGAACTGGTGATTTCAGGATCGTCCACTCACCATCTGTCGCACAAACGCCTTGACCGAACGTGCCGTAGAGAATGGCCTCGCGGGGCGAGGTCGCGTCTTCGGTGACCATCGGCAAGATCGACCGGCTGTGACGGTTGGCTTCGGTCAGGTCCACGCCCGCCGCTTCGATGATCGTTGCAAAAAGATCCACCGTCTGCGTCAACCCACTGACTCGTTTTCCCATGCCAGGGTTATCCGGATGCCAGATCATCAAGGGGATATTCGCGTGGCTGTCAAAATGTGGGTGCTGCTTGCCGAACGCGCGCCGCTCGCCCATGTCATGGCCATGATCCGTCGTCAGGATCACCATCGTGTCGTCCCAAAGGCCCATCTCGTCGAGCTTGTCGAGAAGCTTGCCCAACCACTTGTCCATCATGGTCACCTTGCCCATGAATTGCGATTTCAGAAACGCCAGTTCCTCGGGCGTGGTCTGGTCCATGAAGGCATCGAGGTCGGCATAGACCTGATAGGGTGGCCAGATATTGAACTCGTTCTTCGTGGCCCCTTCGGCATACATGCTTTCATAGGGTTCCGGGATCTCGAAGGGTTCATGGACGTCGAAGGTTTCGACATGCATGAAGAACTTGCCTTTGCGCGCGTGTCGGTCCAGCCAATCGCAGGCTCCACCGAATGTCTTTGCCGAGAAGTAATCCTCTTCCCCGTCAAAGTCCTTCACATTGGCGTAGTACTGGCCGATGTGCTCGGGCGCGCGAAACTCTTCGACCTTCTTTACCCAGGCTGGCTTTTCTTCGGCCGGATCTTGCACCTGCCAGTGATCGACCTCATAGCCGCGGATCATCTCGGTCGTGTCATAGCTTTGGATATAGCCGTTCGCCTCTTCCTCCCAGTAATGGTAGTGGTCTGTGACGATATGGGTGTGATAGCCGCCCTTCTTGACCTCGGAAGGCAGGCGGGGGTCGAAAACCTCTAGCGACCCCCAAGGCCGCCACATGAATTCTTTTCGCCCCGCGATCAGTTCGCGTCTTGCGGGCATGCAGGGCAGGCTTCCAACGAAATGGTTGTCGAAGACGTGCGACTTTGCCGCCAGCCGGTCGATGTTCGGCGTTTTGCAGGGGCTTTCCGCGTCATAACACCTCAGGGCGTTCCGCGTCAGACTATCCACAAGAACAAGAATTATGTTCATTCTCTCGAGCCCCAGTGCCGCAATTTGAGACAGGATAGGTTTCACGTCAAATATTGACAAGTGTTAAAAATGCTGACATTTGTGAAGTTGAGCGGGACACGCCGAAGAGCGTTCCGTCCGGCTTGGGAGGAGCAAGAATGGGTCGTGTCGACGCGATGCGGTTTGCGGCCGGTCTGGGGGCCATCGTTGTCTGGATTCTGTTCTGGGCATGGTTGACCCGGCCTGGTGGCCCGGTGCCCACATTATACTTTCCCGCGCCTGACGATGTCTGGGCGAAATTCGTGCGGATGTGGGTGCGCCCCTATATCGGAAGCACCCTGCTCGAACATATACTCAGCAGCCTTTACATCGTGTTGTTCGGATGGAGCGTGGCGGCCATCATCGGCATCCCCCTGGGCATAGCCATGGCGTGGTGGACGAAATTGAAGTGGATCGTCTTCCCGATCTTTCAGTTGATCCGCCCGGTGCCGCCGCTGGCCTGGATCCCCCTGACCATCCTGTGGCTTGGAATTGGCGATACGGCCCGCATGTCGGTTGTATTCATCGCGGCGCTTGTGCCGTTCCTGATGAATTCGATGCTGGCGGTCTATTCGGTCGACAGGGCCCTGATCAACGCCGGCAAGACACTCGGGGCCAACGACCGCCAGATCCTCATGCGGATCGTCTGCCGGACGGCACTGCCGACATTGGTTGCTGGGGCCCGCATGGCGCTGGGTAGCGCGTGGTCGACGCTTGTCGCGGCCGAAATCCTCGCGGCGACGGCTGGTCTTGGCTATGTCGCTGTGAATGCGTCGCAGCTTCTCGATACCGATGTGCTGTTGGTCGCGATGTTCATGATCGGCATTCTTGGCATTTCGCTGACCGCGTTGATCACGCTTTTGCAGCGCTTCCTGGCGCCCTGGTCCGTGGCGAACACGCGGAGGGGCGGATGATCGAAAGAAGCCTCGAAAGCCTTGGCGTCAAAACGAACCGTGGCAAGGCGCGGGCTTACGGCGTGATCTCGCTTTTGTCGCTTCTCATTCTCTGGATCCTGTCGACCAGTGTGTTCCAATGGATCGAGCCGCGGATCATGCCGTCGCCAGCCGAGGTGGTCGCACAGTTCATCAAGATCCTGACCGAGCCATTCAGCGGTCTCCGCCTTCCGGGTCACATTCTGGCATCGTTGGAACGGTGGTTCTGGGGCGTCTTTTTCGCCATGATCATCGGTATTCCGGTCGGCGTGTTCTTCGCCTGGGCGCCTTGGTTCAAGACCTTCGTAAACCCAGTCTTCGAACTTCTGCACTTCATTCCGCCTTTTGCTTATATCCCGTTGGCCGTGTTGTGGTTCGGCGCGTCGACCGCGACCCAAGCCATGGTCGTTTTCGTCGCGGCCTTCCCCGCATTCGTCATCAATTCCCAGTTGGGTGTCGCTCAGGTCGAGAAGATCTATGTCGATGCGGCGCGGGTCTTCGGCGCCGGTCAGTTCGCGACGCTTCGGCGCGTGGTGATCCCGGCTGCTGCGCCAAGCATCTACACCGGTTTGCGCATCTCGATCAGCAATGGCTGGATGGCGCTGGTCGGGGCCGAGCTTGTGGTCGGCAAGGTGGGTCTTGGGTTCATGATTGCTCAGGGGCAAGAGTTCGCCTCGGTCTCAACGATCTTTGTCGGCGTGATCACCATCGGCTGTCTGGGCGTTCTGATCGACACAATCGTCCAGCGGTCGGAACGGAAGATTCTTCCATGGCGCAAGAACGTCGTCGTCAATCAAGGATAGGGGCAGAGAATGGCAGCAGATATCGACGACGCCACACCGCCCAAGCTGGAATTGCGCGGCATTTCCAAATGGTTCGGGCCGAAAGGCACGGGCATCTGCGCCGTCGATAATTGTTCGCTTGAAGTGCAAAAAGGTGAATTCGTCGTGGTTGTCGGCCCGTCGGGCTGCGGCAAATCGACCTTGATGACCATCGGCGCCGGTCTGGAAGATGCGACCGAGGGCGGGGTTTTTGTCGATGGCAAGCCGGCGGGACCGCCCGGACCCACGCGAAGCGTCGTGTTTCAGAAATTCGCGCTGTTCCCGTCAGAGACGGTGGAACAGAACATTAAGTTTGGCCTTCAGATGACCGGTATTCCGTCCGACGAGCAGGAAAAGCGTCTTGTCGAGCAACTGGACATCATGGGGTTGGATGCGTTCCGGAAATCCTATCCGAACGAGTTGTCGGGGGGCATGCAGCAAAGGGTCGCCATCGCACGGGCTTTGGTGATGCAGCCCGAGATCCTGCTGATGGACGAACCCTTTGGCGCCCTTGACGCCCAGACACGTACGATCCTTCAAGAAGAGGTCCAGCGACTGCACCGCGAGAAGCACTACACAGTGCTGTTCATCACCCATTCGGTCGAGGAGGCCGTCTATTTGGGGGACCGCGTCGTCGTGATGACCAAGCGCCCCGGCAAGATCAAGAAAGTCATCGATCTGCCTCGAGATGTGGTCTGGAAAACCGGTGACATCGAACAAGCCGCAGAACACCCTGAATTCATCGAATTCAGGCGCGAAATCTGGGGCCTGGTCCGCGAGGAAATCGCAGGAGTTTCAACACACTAAAAACTGACAGAGAGGAGAAGACCATGAAATTCAAGGAAGTCGTTCTAGCGCTATCAAGCGCGGCGATCCTATCGGCGGGGGCCGCTGTCGCGCAAACCAAGATCAATCTCAACAGTCAGCCCAACGAGGCTGGTTTCCCAATGTGGTTGGCCAATGATCTGGGTTACTTCGCCGAGAACGGCCTTGAGGTCGACATCGAATATTTCCCGAATGGCGGTGCAGCGCTTGCAACCGGTGCCACCAATCAATGGCAGGCCGGTTGGACAGGCGGACCGCCTGCTGTGTCGGGTTGGGAGAAATTCCAACTTGTTTCAGTGGCTGCGATGCAGAAGGAATCGCAGAACCTGAAGCTTTATATGCGCAACGACGTACTTGAGGGCAAATCGCCCGCCGAGGCGCTGGCCGGTACAAAGATTGGCACCGTTCCGAACTCGACCTGGAGCCAGGTGCTTTACGCTTGTGCCGAGCATCTCGGTGTTGCGGACCCACAAGCGCTTGAGGTTGTCCCGTTGACGCCGGCTGTCACGCTTCAGTCGCTCCAAAGCGGCGATCTGGGCGCCGGCACCACGGCCGCGTCGTCAGACATCGTTCTGGCCAAGGATCCGGACAATTACACCAAGGTCTGCGACGGTAAGATCGCGGGCGCCAATATCATCGCGCCATGGATCGTGACCAAGACTTTCTGGGACGAAGATCCGACAGCCGCCGCGGCCTTTGTCGAGGCCGCCTTCCGTGCGAACGAATACATCAATTCGACGGATCCTGAAAAAGTCGTCGAGCATGTGCTGGCCTATTACAACGAGACCGGCATCGAAGGTGATGCCGAGAAGGCAGCCTATGCCATGCAGATGCGCGACTGGGTTTCGCTGGACGAAGCGATTGCCGATGTGAAGTCCGGCCTGACCAATGACACGCTTACCGGGGCTGCGCAGATCCTGGTGCAGGGCGGTGCACGCGACAGCGTGCCGGATTTCGGTCCGATGCAGCCCTTGGCGCTTGAGATCCTGATGGCTGCGCAGGCTATGCGCTAAGGCCAAAGTAAAAACGGGCAGCCGGTTTGGTCGGCTGCCCTTACTCGCAGAAAATCATGACAAACAACCAAGACACCGTCGTCGTTGTAACCGGGGCGGCTGCCGGCCTCGGGCTGGCGATCGCGCGCGCCTTTGCCAAAGGGGGCCAAAGCGTCGCCCTTGTTGATCTCGACGAAGACAAGGCGCGGGACAGCGCTCTTGCGCTGACAAGGGAAACCGGTGCCCGCACGTTCGCTGTCGCAGCCGATGTGTCTGACAGCGCAAGTTGTCAGGCTGCCCATGACCGCATCCTTGCCGATCTCGGCGCGGTATCGGTCCTGGTCAACAACGCCGGGATCATGCCGCAGCAGAAAGGCTGGATCGAAGACCTGCCGCCCGAGCATTTCGACCGGATGATGGCCATCCATGTGACAGGGGCTGTGAATTGGGCGCGTCTTGTCCTGCCTGGCATGCGCAAAGCCGGGTTCGGCCGGATCATTAATATGGCCTCGGCCAATGCCCTTTTGGCGGTGCCGCACCGCCTTGGTTATGTGACCGCGAAAAAGGCTATTCTCGGACTGACCCAAGGTCTGGCACTTGACTGCGCGCGCGCTGGTATCACGGTCAATGCCGTCGCGCCCGGATACATCCTGACTGAAACGCTGAAGACCCGCGCTGATGCGGGAATTCTGGACGAGGCAGAGTTTGCTGAACGCACTCCGGTTGGCCGCTGGGGCCAGCCGGACGAGATCGCGCGCGCGGTCACGTTTCTGGCTGATCCTGCATCAGGTTTCATCACGGGCACGACGCTTGTTGTCGACGGCGGGATCACCATCCGGGGCGATCCGGGCGAGGATCTAGATACATCGCCGCTTCATGGGACCGAACCTTAGTTGAAGGTAACGCAGCCCCGGCGTGTTCGCGCATCCCGTCGTTGGATCACGGCGCGGAAAACCAACGATCACCGGGTCGGAATACCGCGACTTGAATGATCGTGGAGACTTTTTTGAATTGGGGAAGTTTGGCTCCGGCGGTAGGGATCGAACCTACGACCAATTGATTAACAGTCAACTGCTCTACCGCTGAGCTACGCCGGAACACCGGCGCGTTCTATAGCAAGGGCTTTGGGGTCCGTCTAGTGGGCGAAAGCGTATTTTCACGAGCCGGTTCGCACCGGCGAAAAACGCGCTTTCAAGCCAAGCTCGGGTTCGGCGCGGACAAGGTTTCGTTCCACGAGATCAATGAGATGGGCGAAAACATTTCGTTCTGCGGCCGACAGAAGCGCTGGTGTAACGTCCTGATAGACCTGCGCCGTTATGGCGCCAATCGTCGACCGGCCCTGATCAAGGGCGTCAAGGATGGCCGTCTCGCGGGCGCGACGGTGCTGCATCAGCCACCGGATCCGGGCCGGAAGATCGTCAACAGCTGCTCCGTGACCGGGCAACGCGCGTTCATACCCCAGTGACAAAAGCGCCTCGCAAGATGCCATGAAAGCTGCCTGATCCCCGTCCGGCGGCGAGATCAGCGTCGACGCCCAGCCCATGACCAGATCGCCCGTAAAGACCGTATCATTCAGCCCAAACGCGAGGTGACCGGCAAAATGCCCTGGCGTCCAATGGGCCGTCAGCGTGAAATCCGCGCCTTCGATCCGGGCGCCATCGCCCAGTTTGTGATCCGGTTCGAACCCTCGGTCCACGCCTTCGCCGCCCCCCGTCAATCCGGCTTTTGCCAGACGCGCCATCACAGGGCTGCGTCCGGCCGTGGCCGCTCCGAAGCCGAAGACCGGAGCGCCAGTGGCCTTCGCTAGGGCAGGCACACCCAAAGTGTGATCCCGGTGCGCATGGGTGACCAGAATCCAGGCGATCCTTGCCGCGCCGGCCGCATCCAGAAGGGCCTTTATGTGCGCCGGGTCCTCTGGACCGGGATCGATGACCGCGATCCGGTCTGCCTGGCCCACAAGATAGCTGTTGGTGCCCCAATAGGTCATCGGTGACGGGTTCGGCGCCAGGATCCGGCGCACGCCTAGTGCCACAGTCTCGGCATGGCCGACTTTCGGACTTCCTGTCATCTTCCTGCTTTCCTCGCGCACAGAGATGCTTAGGGTCTAGGCATGAACGCCTTCCGGCTCAAATCCTTTGCGCCCCGGTCGCTGATCGGGCGGACCGCGCTGATCCTTCTGGTTCCGATCGTCACTGTTCAGCTTGTCGTGACCTATATTTTTGTTCAGCGGCTCTATGAGAATGTGACGCGGCAATTGGTGTACGGCACCCTTCTGGGCGTGACGCAGCTTGTCGAGGTGATCGAAGGCGCGCCGGATTTCGCCAGTGTCGAAGACGAGATCCAGTCCCGCGCAGGGGATCTGGAACTGTTCGTGACGCTCGGGGAACCCGGGCCGGAAGGTACCAGCCGCCTTTGGTACGATGTTTCCGGACGGATCGTCATTCAAGAGCTGAACCGGCTGGTTGATGGTATATCGGGGATTGATCTGAAAACGGCCGACAACCGGGTCAGATTTGGTGTCGTAACGCGTCATGGGCCTGTGAAATTTGATTTCAGTCGGCGGCGGGCGTCGGCGTCCAATCCGCACCAACTTTTGTGGTTCATGGTTGCGGTGTCCATCATCGTGACGGGCGTGTCATTCCTGTTCCTGCGCAATCAGGTGCGCCCGATCCGGCGTCTGGCCGAGGCGGCCGAGGCGTTTGGGAAGGGCCGCGTTCTTCCCTACAAACCGGCAGGCGCGACCGAGGTTCGGTCGGCCGGGCAACGGTTTCTGGACATGCGCGCAAGGATCGAACGTCACATCGAGCAACGCACCTTGATGTTGTCCGGCGTCAGTCATGATCTGCGCACGCCTTTGACCCGCCTGAAGTTGGGTCTGTCCATGCTGGACGAAGACGCTGAAGTGGCCGCGCTTCAAAGCGATGTCGAAGAGATGGAAAGGATGCTTGAAAGCTTCCTGGAATTTGTCCGCAGCCAGGCAATCGAAGAGCCGGTGTCGTCGGATCCGGTCGATATCGTGCGCGACCTCGTCGAGCGGTTTACACGCAGCGGGCAGCCGGTGGCATTGGGAAGCATCGCCGGTTCAGGGGCGGTTCGGGTTCGTCCACTGGCGCTCGATCGCGCCCTGGAGAACCTTGTAACGAATGCCTTGCGGTATGGAGAGAAGGCCCGCGTGTCGGTTGCGATCAGCGATCGGGCCGCTGTCTTCACCGTGGAAGATCAGGGGCCCGGGATCCCGCCCCACCGCCGGGAAGAGGCTTTGAAGCCCTTCGCGCGGCTGGACGAGGCGCGCAATCAGAACAAGCGCGCTGGCGTGGGACTGGGTCTTGCCATCGCAAACGACGTTGCCCGCCAACATGGCGGGCAATTGCGGCTGGGTGACAGTAAGGACCTTGGTGGTCTTAAGGCCGAACTGGTCTTGGCGCGCTGATCGGCGGGGAGGGGCGCCCCGCCAAAACGCAGCCGAACCTCAGTCGGTCTTGTTGACCAGATGTGCGAACATGCTTGACGCCCGAACCGGCTCTGGCTGGGGGCCGTGGTCGGTTCCGTTTAGCGTCACGATTTCGCTCAGCGCGTCTTCCATCAGCTCTTCATCGGCATCCGCATCGTCGTCCTGCGATGCTGACGCCGGCGCGGCCTCTGCTTCCGCCTCAGCCGGTTTCACGGCAGGCTTGGGCGCCGAACCGTTCATCATGGTCTGAAGAAACTCCAGATCGTCATCGCTGACATTCTGGGTCAGGCGGACCATCTCGTCACGCAGCACGAGATGCGGCGCCATGCGCATGAAGCCCTGCGACTCCAGGTCATCCTCATCCTTGAAGTGGATGATCCGGCCTGCGTTGTACTCGTCAATGAACCAGCGCGCGTGCTGCTCAAGCGCCTCGATCTTCTTGCGGCTTTTTGCCAACTGCTCCGTATCCTGCATGATGCTACCTACTACTTCGTTCTGACTTTGTGATCGATCGCGTCGGACATCTGGAACAAGAGCTCCTGCGTTTCTTGCAGCTTGTTCAACAGAGACACGGGATCCGATGCGGCGCCATGCCGCCAAATTTCAACCCGCACGTCGTTTACGAGTTTCGTAATGTTTTCCGTCAAGATATACGGACTTTGCGGCGGCGCGAAATCCACCATGTTTGCGGGTTTGTTCATGCGTTGGCCCCTTCTCGCATACGTCGAACTTTGTGGACAATCTGCCCTCATGTGGCGCATTCGCCACGGTTACCTCTAAAAGTCTCTTAGAGGGAATAAATCGCTTTTTCCAGAAAATACCTTAAAGAAGACACAATATCGGCACAATCTCGCACGGCCACGCACTAGGGATGCCCCTCAAGGCCATGTGTGGAGTGTTCGATATGTGCTAGGGACTAGACCTTTCCCAGAGACGCCAATCGTGAACCCCAAGAAATCAATGGATTTTTGAATCTCGGCCAGGCTGCAAAAGGACAATTCGTTACCGAAGTCTGAATGCTCAATTTTTAATCGAATATCCGAAAACTGTGGAAAAACCTGTGGGTAAGGCGTGCCGGATTTGAGTGATTTTTGGTCAAAACCGGCCCGGACTCGGGGCCTGGGTCGGTGCTTTCGACGCCCATCTTCAGCCGTTTGAGAATCGCAATCGCCCAGGCTGTGGTATCCGCAAAGCGCACAATCTAAAGGCGAATTATCGAAGTGTGGTAGGCCCGGAGGGACTTGAACCCCCAACCAAAGCGTTATGAGCGCTCTGCTCTAACCAATTGAGCTACAGGCCCGCCTGTTCCCCCGATTAGGCACCTGGGGCGGGGTGGTCAAGTTTTGCTCAGGTCAGAAGCGCCGGGGACGGTGTCAGGTTCAGTGTTCCCATGGCCTCCTGCACGTCGTCCGGCCAAAGCCAGATCCGATACGGTTGCGGGACGTCCATGTAATCCTCGGGCCCATAGATCAACCGGTCGCGCATATCGATCGCATAACGCGATCGCCAACCGATCTTGTCCTTGAACGACAGGTCTTTCCCGTCCGCGATCTTCTTAGAGATCCCGTAAAGCTTCTCCAGCATCCTGTATTCATAACCGGGCAGGTAAAGCGGATCAGCATACTGGCCAAGGTTCTGATCCATCGCTGTCACCGCTGCATCCAAAAACAGGGGCAAATCCAATTCGCCCGGGATCGACGGATAGAGAATGAAGGGGGCCGCGTGGCCGCTTTCGACAAGATCCAGATTGAACGTCGCCCGTTCCTTTCGGGTCATCGTCTTCAACTCTTTCGCGGAATAGCTGGGCGAGACATAGGCCAGCAGACGCCCGTAGCTGTCGAACTGCTCATCCGCCGTCCGTACGAACAGGTTGCGGCGCCGGTTCGAGTTGGGCTTTTTCAGTCGCTCGTCCACCTTCGCCTTGAAGAAGGCGCTGGCTGCCTCGCCCTGGATGAATTGCCGTGTGCCCGCCTGACCATCAAGTTTGGGCAGGATGTAATTGCGGAACCCCGCCGTGACCGGGGCGGTCCCGTCCTCGATCCATCCTTTCAACTCGTTGAACTTGGCATCCACATTCGCCGCGCCGGTCGCGGACTTCGCGGTCACCTCGGGCGTGTCAATCGACAGCATGCGGACAGGCATCCGAATATTGGGCGTGTCGCCGTCTGAAACATCGACCAGCGCGCGCGCGCCCAGCGAGGGCAAATTGAAGCCCGCCGGAGTCCAAAGAATGCTGATGGGATCTGCCATGAAACTATCCTTCAAAAATGACATTCAAAAAATGGGTGCACGTAATGCGTGCAGCCGAAGGATACCCGGAACCCGTCACAAGACAATGGGTGCGGTGGACAGCCGCCGATGCTTGGCCTAATCGCTTCGCTGAACCTAGGGGGCAGATTGCATGACAAAGAACGGGCTGACCTATGCCGAGGCGGGTGTCGACATCGAAGCGGGCGATGCGCTGGTCGACCGGATCAAACCGGCCGCAGCGCGGACGAAACGACCCGGTGTCATGGACGGGCTTGGCGGCTTCGGCGCGCTTTTCGATCTGAAGGCGGCGGGTTATGCCGATCCGGTTCTGGTGGCCGCGACGGACGGGGTTGGCACCAAACTCCGGGTCGCCATCGACACAGGCCATCTGGGCGGTGTCGGCGTCGATCTGGTTGCCATGTGCGTCAACGATCTGATTTGCCAGGGGGCAGAGCCCTTGTTTTTCCTCGACTATTTTGCGACCGGCGCGCTGGACGTGAATGGCGCTGCCAAAGTCATCGAAGGGATCGCCGCGGGCTGCGAAGCGTCGGGGGCTGCGCTGATCGGCGGCGAGACTGCCGAGATGCCAGGCATGTATAGCGCAGGAGATTTCGATCTGGCGGGGTTCGCTGTTGGCGCGATGGAGCGTGGGTCGAATTTACCCGCCGGCGTGACCGAAGGCGACATGTTGCTTGGGCTGGGCTCGGACGGCGTCCACTCGAACGGGTTCTCGCTGGTGCGCCGGGTTGCGGATCTGGCGGGGCTGACCTGGGCGGACGCCGCGCCTTTCGCCGACGGAAAATTGGGTGAGGCCTTGCTGATCCCGACACGGGTCTATGTCCGTCCGTTTCTGGCGGCGCTGCGCGCGGGCGGGGTCCATGCGGCCGCTCATATCACCGGGGGCGGGCTGACCGAGAACTTGCCGCGCGTGCTGCCGGACGGGCTCGGCGCCGAGATCGATCTTGCTTCCTGGACCTGCACGCCGGTCTTTCGCTGGCTGGCCGAGACGGGCGGTGTGGCCGAAGCTGAGATGCTGCGAACCTTCAATTGCGGGGTCGGAATGATCTTGGCAGTGTCACCGGACAGGGCCGACAACATACAGGCTCTTTTGGCCGAAGCGGGCGAGACGGTCTGGCCGCTGGGGCGTGTGGCAGACGGTGATGGCGTCCGCTATGCCGGAACGCTGTTGTGACCAAACGGGTCGCCATTCTGATCTCGGGCGGCGGCTCGAACATGGTGGCGCTTGCAGACAGCATGGTGGGAGATCACCCGGCGCGGCCTGTGCTGGTTCTGTCGAACCGACCCGATGCGGGCGGCTTGGAAAAGGCGTCCTCGCGCGGGATTGCGACGGCGGTGGTCGACCATAAGTCTTTCGCAGACCGAGAGAATTTTGAGGCCGCGTTGACGGCAGAGCTTGAGGCAATTAGCCCGGACATCATCTGTCTTGCGGGGTTTATGCGGATCCTGACGCCCGATTTCGTGGCCCGGTGGGAGGGACAAATCCTGAATATCCACCCGTCACTTTTGCCGAAATATCCGGGGCTTAGAACACATGCCCGGGCATTGGAAGCAGGGGACACCGAGGCCGGATGCAGCGTCCATTTGGTGACGCCGGATCTTGATGCCGGGCCGATCCTGGGCCAGGCCCGCGTTCCAATCGTGACCGGTGACACGCCGGAGACGCTGGCCGCACGGGTCCTGGTGGAAGAACACCGGCTCTATCCATCTGTTCTTAAAGCGTTTTGTGGTGGTTGAAGCCGTTTTTGCGATTTGTACAAAATGCGGCATGCGCGAAGGCGAAAAAGGACAAAACTTCGCGCGCGCGGCGCGGGAAATATACAAAACTCTGCGGCTGCGAAGGCGTTTTGCCAAATATCTTATTTCTGGTCCGTATTTGGCTATTCCGAGGACCCTGAGCCGCCCAGAAATCTCGGTGACGGGATCGTCTGGAAGCGCATCCGAATGCATCCTAGGTGACGCAGCCAGAACCAGCGATCGTCGGCGATCTAAAAGACCTGAGCTGCCCTTGGCTTGGCCATTTTGAAATTCACTTCTGACAAAAGACCGCTGGGCGCTGCCTAAGCGGCCATGGGCGCACCCAGAAGTCCATGCACGCCAGTTGGTAAGATTGGCATGGCGGGCTAATTCTTTCGAGCGGCGTTTTCACGGTGTTTTCGCGTCTCCGAAGTTTCGACAATTTGTTCATGAAAACAAAGCCCCGGTCATCTTGCCCACGGCGTCCAAAGGCCGTATCAAGCGCGGACGCCTGAAAGCGAGATACACCGCCCGAATGATAACAATAACCACGAGCGAAGGGCTGGCGGCCTATTGCGACCGCGCCCGAACCTTCCCCTTCGTCACGATCGATACCGAGTTCCTGCGGGAGCGGACGTATTATTCGAAGCTCTGCCTCGTGCAACTTGCTGTGCCCGGCGACGCGGAAGAGGATGCGGTTCTGGTCGATCCCCTGGCGGGGGGCATGTCGCTGGATCCGCTTTATGATCTGTTGCGCGATGAAGGCGTGGTAAAGGTGTTCCACGCCGCAAGGCAGGATCTTGAAATATTCTATTTCGAAGGGGGGGTGTTGCCGAAGCCCCTGTTCGATACGCAGGTCGCGGCCATGGTTGCCGGGTTTGGCGAGCAGGTGGGTTATGAGACGCTTGTTCGCAAAATTGCCAAAGCGTCGCTCGACAAGACATCGCGCTTTACCGACTGGTCGCGGCGCCCTTTGACCGAGGCGCAGCAGACCTATGCCCTGGCCGATGTGACCCATCTGCGGGACATCTATGTCTATCTAAATGACCGGTTGGAGAAATCGGGCCGTCGCCCCTGGGTGGAAGAGGAACTGGCCGTTCTGACCACGCCCGAGACTTATGAGATCCAGCCCGAGGACGCTTGGAAACGTGTGAAGACCCGGACGAATTCGGGAAAATTCCTGGCGCTGGTCAAGGAACTCGCCCGGTTTCGGGAAACCTATGCCCAGACGCGGAATGTGCCGCGCAACAGGGTGTTCAAGGATGATGCGTTGTTGGAACTGGCCTCGACCAAGCCGCAATCGGTGAAGGATCTGGGTCGGTCGCGGCTTTTGCTGCGCGAGGCGCGCAAGGGTGACATCGCCGATGGCATTCTGGCGGCAGTTGCTGCCGGATTGGCGATGAACCCCGAAGACATGCCAAAGCCCGACCGGCGCAAGGATCAGATGCAGGTGAACCCGGCCTTGGCGGATCTCTTACGCGTTTTGCTCAAATCCAAATGCGAGGCGGCGGGCGTGGCGCAAAAGCTGATCGCCAACACCTCGGAACTGGACGAAATCGCGTCCGGCGAGCGCGATGTGCCGTCGCTGAAGGGGTGGCGGCGCGAGGTTTTCGGAGAGGACGCGCTGAAACTGGTCGAGGGTTCAGTCGCGCTGACCGCGGATGGGTCGACCGTGCGGATCGTCGAGATCTGACCCGATCAGCGACGGGCGGTCTGAATGTTTTGTCGTCCGACCACCCGGAACCCGCGAACACCGGCCAGCGACTGGTTCGAGATGAAGATCGCGGTTTGAACCTGGCGCGAACGCTGGCTTCCGACGCGCGTGCCGGGGTCGAGCGGTGGCGCAACCAGAAAGCGGAAGGTCAGAACGCCGTTGACCGGGGTCGTGCTGTCGGCGACCAGATCAGCTTCCCAATAGCCCTGGGTCGCGGCGATACCGACCGCCCGCAGGATGATCCCGTCGGTCAGTGGGTCGACGCGAACCGCAGCGATCTGGGCGATCGGCTGGCGCGGATCGACGATGACCTCTTCATCCAGCGGGACCAACGTTTCGACCTCGGGCTCGGACTGAAACCAGTTGAACGGGTTCAGACCGCTGCCGCGCCCGTTGCCGCAGGCCGCAAGGATTGCCACAGCAAGCGAAAGACTGATCAGATTGCGGATCACAAGCGGCCCCCACCATTCCTTCCTTCGCGACTACCCCAATCCACGGCGGGTGAAAAGGGCAGGGGCGGCTGGACCTTTGGGCGGCAGCCCCCTAATTCAGCCAAAAGCCACGAGGATCCTATGGCCACAGCCGCCTTTGAGGAGATTGCCGAGACGTTCGAATTCCTGGAGGACTGGGAGGAGCGGTATCGCTATGTCATCGAAATGGGCAAAGCGATGGATCCGTTGGATGACGCCTTCAAGGTGCCGGCGACCAAGGTGGATGGCTGTGCCAGCCAGGTCTGGATCCGCCCGCAGATCGAAGGGTCGGGGCCAAGTGCGGTTTTCCGGTTTCAGGGCGACAGCGATGCCATGATCGTGCGCGGGTTGATCGCGGTTCTTGGTGCGCTTTATGGCGGGCTGAGCGTTAGCGATGTGGTCAAGGTGGACGCCCTGGCCGAGTTCGCGCGGCTTGGACTGGACGACAACCTGTCGGCGCAGCGGTCCAATGGCCTTCGGGCGATGATCGAGCGGATCGGGCAGTTGGCGGCCGCGGAAGCAGCCTAGCGGATGGTTTCGAGCGCGCCTGCCAAATCCCCGTAGCCAGTGAACTTGCGTTCAAATTTCAAACCAAGGGTTTCGGCGGCGGCCTGCGCCCGTGCGGTCAGGTCCGGATCTTCGGTTTGGGCCAGGTAGATGAGCTTTTCGTAGTTCCCGAAATAGGCGTCACGCAGTTCGGGATGCCGGTCAAGGCCCAGGGGTTTGGTCACGAAGGCATCGAATTGCCGGGCCAGAAAATCCGTCAAATAGAACGCCGTGAAGTCCGTCTCGGTCCGTTCCGCAAATTTGGCGTTTCCTTCAAAAAACGAATAGCAATGGGGCCCGGCAACCATCTCGACCCCGAGCGATTTGCACAAAGACTGTAATTGTCCGCCGGTTCCGCAATCGGCATAGACCACGAAGATCTGATCGTAGTCGGATCGGTGTTTCTCGACGGCGGCTTTCACGGCGTCCGGGATCTGGTCCGGTGTGTTGTGCAGGATGGCCGGCAAGCAGGCGAGGTCCATGTGGTCCCACCCATTCGCATCCTTCAGGGCCAGGATTTCCCGAGCAAGGGCTCCGCACGCCAAAAGCAGCACCCGCCCGCGGTTTTTGGGGCTCAGGCCGATTTCGGTTAGATCGTCATCAGACGGGAGTTCAGCCGTCGGTGTCATTGTCGGACTTTTTCGGACGGAGCACCCAGTTGGCCAGCCGGAATACGACCCAGGTCACCAGCAGCGCGGGCCCGGCGATCACCCAGGCCACGGGGTCCAAGTTCAGGCTTTGTGTGGCCGCGTATCCGGCCCAGATGCTCAGCCCGGCGGCTGAGATCACAAGAACAAGCAAAAGGATAAAACGGTTCGTTGGCATGGGGCGAATATGGGGTCGAATGGACCCGGAGCAAAGGGGAATTCGCCTAGGTTCCGGCGGGCAGATGGCGATCCAATAACGCTTCGGCCGTATCCAGAACGACCCGGCGGGCCGTCGCTGCGTCGACCTCGGCAATGTCGTAAAGGCCGATCATGGCTTCGGATCCCGACGCCATGCTGAGCCCCGCAACAAGCGAGCGGAATGCATCGGGCGAGATCTGGTCGCGGATGTCGTCCAGGGCGGTTTCGAACATCTGCATGCGGCGCGCGCCGCGGCGTTGCACCTGTTTGGCGCCCGCCTTGACCGTTGCGTCCAGATTGCGGGCCAGAAACTGTCGGAACGCCGCTTCGTTTTCGACTGTTAGATCAAAGATATAAAGGCTAACGGCGATGGCCTTTTCGCGGGGTGTTTTTGCACCACTCACAACAGCTTCGTAGGGTTTCACAGAAATGGCCAATCCGGCTTCTGCCGCCATCGCCGCAGGGTCCGAGAAGTAACGATATGCCGTCGCCTTTGAGATGCCGACTTCAGATGCGGCTGCGGCCACTGTGACCGGGGCGCCTTTTGCGATCAGCGCCCGCGCGCCTTCAAGCAGCGTTTCACGTGTTCTGGCCTTTTGCGCGCGGCGTTCGCGGGGGGAGTTCAAGCTTTCTTTCATAAGACACTTGTCTCATTATGGGACATGTGTATCATAAGTGCACGACTCGCACTGATCAAGGAAATTAAGATGTCCGACGCCCGCCCCCGTACCTATGAAGTTCTTGGGATCTTGATGACGTTTCACGCCTTTCCCGCCGATGTTCAGGGAAAATACTGTCTGGTCGAGGCGCTTGTGCCTCCGGGTGCTGGTGCGCCGCCAAACCACCATGCGGGTGAGACCGAGGCCTTCTTCATGCTCGAAGGCACCGCAGAGTTCATGGTCAATGGCGAAGTCATTCAGACCAAAGCGGGGGACCATGTGGCGATCCCCGACGGGGCGGTTCATGCCTTCAGCGCGACAGGGGACACACCGGCTCGAATGCTGATCCTGAATGCGCCCGGCAACATGCATGATGCCTTCTTCACGGGACTTGGGACACCATTGCCGGATGGCACGCGTGAATTGCCACCGCCCGACGGGCCGCCCGATATCCCAGCCGTCATCGCGATGGCTGGCAAAGTTGGCATGGAACTGGTCTTGCCCGAGGGCGCGCCAGCGTGACCGGGGTGGCGCGTCAGCTTGCCGCCATCTGGTTGTGCTTGCGCGCCACGAATTCCTTGGCGGTTTCGACCGCGACGGCCGCATCCCGGCAATAGGCGTCTGCCCCGATGGCCTTGCCGAATTCCTCGTTCAAGGGCGCGCCGCCCACCAGAACGATGTAATCGTCGCGGATGCCTTGTTCGACCATCGTGTCGATCACGACCTTCATATAGGGCATGGTCGTCGTCAGAAGCGCGGACATGCCCAGTATGTCCGGCTGTTCGTCTTCCAGGGCGCCCAGATAGCTTTCGACCGCGTTGTTGATCCCCAGATCGACAACCTCAAACCCGGCGCCTTCCATCATCATCGACACAAGGTTCTTGCCGATGTCATGGATGTCGCCCTTGACCGTGCCGATCACCATCTTCCCGACACGTGGCGCACCGGTTTCCGCCAGAAGCGGTTTCAGGATTGCCATGCCGCCTTTCATCGCGTTGGCGGCCAGCAGAACTTCGGGCACGAACAGGATCCCGTCGCGGAAGTCGTCGCCGACGATCTTCATGCCGCCCACCAGTGCCTCGGTCAGGACGCGGTAAGGTTCCCACTTGCGCTCAAGCAGGATGTTCACGCCTTCCTCGATCTCTTCTTTTAGCCCGTCATAGAGATCATCGAACATCTGCTGAACGAGTTCTTCATCGTTCAGTTCGGACAGGATGATGTCGTCTTCTTCTTCCGACATGGGCGTCTCCTTTCAGGCGCGCGTCGCCTGGCATAGTGCGATCATTGTGGTGAATTTGGTCTCAAGACTGCGCCGATTGCGACATGGGCAGGGGCGCAACCGACCCGGATAGGGCCAATTTTCCGTGACTTTTCCGTGCGCTGCGCTGCGGCGGGACATTTGGCGCTGGCAGATGTTCTTATTTTGTTCTAAATCGCTAGAATGATCCCGCCAACCGATCGCATCCCGGATAAGCAACGCAAGGGCCGCGCCGCGCCGACCAACCGGCCCGGGCGGTTCGAGCCCTATGCGCGGGATGCTGTCGATGATGGCTGGGAACAGGATGAAGACCGTCCGACCATTCGGACTGAAGTAACGGAGGAACGCCCCCGCAGCGCGATCACACGCAACAGCTCGCCCGATCTTAGCTTTGATCGTTCGATCAACCCCTATCGCGGTTGCGAGCATGGCTGCATCTATTGTTTTGCCCGGCCAAGCCATGCCTATCTTGGCTTTTCGCCCGGTCTTGATTTCGAGACCAAGCTGATTGCCCGCCCGCTGATCGTGGAGGTTTTGGAGCGGGAACTTCGGCGCAAGTCCTATCGGCCCGCGACCATCGCGATCGGAACGAATACGGACCCTTATCAGCCGATCGAGCGGGACTATCGGATCATGCGCCAGATTTTGGAGGTGCTGCACGCCCATCGGCACCCGGTGGCTGTTGTCACCAAGGGCACGCTTATTGAGCGCGACGTGGATATTCTGGGGCCGATGGGGAAAGCGGGGCTGGCCCGCGTTGGAATTTCGGTCACGACCCTGGACAGCGACCTGTCGCGCAAGATGGAGCCCCGCGCGCCCTCGCCGCAGCGACGACTGGCGGCGATCCGGCGGCTGAGCGAGGCTGGCTGCCCGGTTCGCGTCATGGTGTCGCCGGTGGTTCCGGCACTCACCGATCATGAGGTCGAGCCCATACTGGAAGCGGCGGCGGAGGCCGGTGCCGATGCGGCCAGTTGGATCCTTTTGCGCCTGCCGCGCGAAGTGGCGCCCTTGTTTCGCGAGTGGCTGTCCGAGGCCTGTCCCGACCGTGCCGCACGCGTCATGGGCCGGGTGCGCGAGACGCAAGGGGGCCGCGACTATGACCCTGAATGGGGCCGAAGGATGACCGGGCAGGGCGCCCATGCCGCCTTGATCGCCCAGCGGTTCCACATTGCGGCGCGGCGGTTTGGTCTTGCCAGCCGGACCAAGCCCCTTCGAAGCGATCTGTTCCGCCTGCCGCCACGGGCGGGCGATCAGCTTGACCTGTTTTGACACCCGTAAACGCGGCGCCAACCACTTGACGATACAGGCAAAACCGCTGAAGGCTGCGTCCGAGGCGGGTTTGTCATGGTGCGATTTCTTCTGGGTTTGGCGTTCTGGGGCAGCGCGATTGGTCTGATCCTCGGATTTTTTGGTGCGCTCCATCCGGCAGGGGATTCGATTTCCCTGTTCCGGCCAATTCTCGCGCCCGTCCTGGCTGTGGCGGCGCTGGGGATGTTCTTTGATCGACGGCGCCCGCTGGGACTTCTTGGCCTGATCGGCGCGCTTGCTGTCGTTGCCACTTTGATCCCCCCCGCGCTTGCACCGGACGAGCGGGGCGACGCCGAAGTTCTTAGTCTTTATCAAAAGAACCTTTTGTTCCGCCTGCCTGATACGGCGCCGGTGGTCGAGGATATCCTGGCCACCGATGCAGATTTCGTGACGCTTCAGGAGCTGCACCAAAACACGCGGGGCATTCTGCGAGCCCTGTCTGATACCTATCCGACACAGCATTTCTGCCCGTTCGCCGCGGTGGGCGGCATCGCGGTTCTGTCGCGCTGGCCGGCGCGCGACGGCAGGACCCTTTGCGCCGAGGGGGCAGGCATGGCCGCGGTCGAGGTGGATGCGCCCGACGGACCGCTTTGGGTCGTGTCGCTTCACCTGCACTGGCCTTATCCCTATCGGCAGGCGGAGCAGCTGGCCGAGCTTGAGCCGATGCTGACCGGATTTGACGGGCAGGTTCTTCTTGGCGGCGATTTCAACATGGTGCCGTGGTCCCACGCCGTTCGAAGCGTTTCGAGGTCGACCAATACGCGGAATTCCGGGTTCGCCGGCGGGACGTTCGCGCTGAGCTATACCCGCAACGGTCAAAACCTGGCCCGGTTGTTTCCGCGTCTGCCGATCGATCACATTCTTGTCCCGGCTGGAGCCAAGGTCTTCGAGATCGAACGGCGGGATCGTCTGGGCTCGGACCATCATGGTGTGCTGGTGCGTTTTCTGGCTGACAGCGGAAACTGACTTCAGGCCGACCTGCGCCTGCGACCGCTGCGTTCCCGGCGCTGGGGCCCGGCACCGTCTGTCCCGTCCGAGGCGGAAGAAAACCCGCCAAGCGCGGCCTCGATGGCGGCAAGTTCCGGGCGCGCACCCTTCTCGCGCGATTCAAGCGCGGCGCGCATCTGGCGCAGGTGTTCCGGGGTGGTTCCACAGCAGCCGCCGATGATTTTCGCCCCGGAATCGCGCGCCAGGACGGCGTAGTCGGCCATCAGATCCGGCGTGCCGTCATAGTGGATGTGGCCATCGACATATTTGGGAATGCCCGCATTTCCTTTGGCGATCACCGGTCGGCCCGGGTCCGTCGCCGTGAAGCCCAGTACGGTCCGCAGCAAGTCCGATGCGCCGACCCCGCAATTGGCCCCGAATGCCAGCGGCGGATGCGACAGTTTGCCGACCATCTTGACCATTTCCGCCGAGGTCACACCCATCATTGTGCGGCCCGCCGTGTCGAAACTCATGGTGCCGCACCAGGGCATGTCGGCGCGTTCGGCTGCTTCCGCGGCGGCCTTGTATTCTTCCGGCGCGCTTATCGTTTCGACCCAGAGGACATCGGCGCCGCCCTCTTTCAGCCCTTCGGCCTGTTCGTGAAACATCTCGACGGCCAGGTCATGGGTCAACGCGCCCATGGGCGCCATGATCTCACCCGTTGGTCCGACCGATCCAGCCACCACGACGGGATGTCCGGCCTGATCGGCGATCTCGCGCCCGATCTCGGCGCCCGCCCGGTTCAATTCGCGCACGCGGGTCTGACCGTCGTGAAGCTTCAGACGCGCCGCGTTGCCGCCGAAGGTATTGGTCAGGAACAGGTCCGACCCAGCATCGACCGCGCCGCGATACAGCGTGCGCACGTCATCGGGGCGATCCACATTCCAGAACTCGGGCGCATCGCCGGATTGGAGCCCCATGTTGAACAGGGTCGTGCCGGTGGCGCCATCAGCCAAAAGCCAATCGCGGTCAGCCAAAAGGCGAGAGAGTGTGTTGGTCATGTCAGCCTGCGCAAGAAACAGGATGTCCCTTGCCACGGGGCCCGCTGTCGCGCAATCGCGCAGTCTTCATAATGATTATGCGGGACAGGTGAATTCAGACCGGCGGCATGCGGCCGCCGAGAAAGACGTCAGCTTTCGTCCAGCAACTGACCCTTCGCGACCGCCATCAATTCTTCCATCTTGGCGCGGATCGCGTCGGGGTCGGATTTGTCGCCCAGATCGCCGGCGACCTTGCGCACGACGTCTTCATGGCCGGCCTCTTCAAAGTCGGCTTTCACGACTTCCTTGGCATAGGCTTCGGCGTCGTCGCCCGACTTGCCCAAGAGTTCCGCCGCCCAGAGGCCCAAAAGCTTGTTCCGGCGTGCTTCCGCCTTGAACTTCATCTCGGCGTCATGGGCGAATTTGTTTTCAAACGCGTTTTCACGTTCATCGAAAGTGGACATCTCGGGCTCCTCAACGGATCGACTGGCTTCACCTGTATATGACCGCGCCGCGCGGTGCCCGCAAGGCGCCGATCGCCCAAAACTGGTCCGCAATCGGTCTCATTTTTGCCAAGAGAGCGACCGCAGATCGGCCCGGTGCGTTGGGGGTGAATTCCCAAACGTGAGCAGACACAACATTGAGGGACTTCACTTATGGGACTTTTTTCGAACCTTCGCGCGGCCGCCACGGGCCCGAACCCGGCAGAAGCCACGGCAAAGGCGGTTCTGGCCATGCCCCTGATGGTGGCCGCAGCCGACGGAAATATTGATGACAGCGAAACGCATCAGATTTTGAACATGTGCGCCTTCAGCCCGATCTTTCACGCGGTCGGTGCCGAGCGGACCCAGAAACTGGCCATCGAAATCGTGCAGACCATGAAGTCGAGCGGCGCCGAGGCGGTTTTTGCGGAAGCCCAGGCCAGCCTGACACCGAAGATGGTGGAAACGGCCATGTGCTTTGCGATCCGCACGGCCTTCGCCGATGGCCATCTGGACGAAAGCGAAAAGAAGATGCTGATCACCATGGGCGAACGCCTTGGTCTGTCCGAGCAGACGTTCATGCAGATCTTCACGGTCATGGCGATGTTGCAGCGCCCCGCGCAATAAACCCCGATGCGGTACAGCGATAAACGGCTTTCCGAGGACTTTTCGATCTATGTCCTGTTCTCGGAGCGCCTTGAGGCCCGCGTCGGGGAGATCCTCGACGCGGTCGCCGAAGATTACGAAGGCGTCGACTGGTCAAGCCACCAATTGGGCCCGGATCTGGTCGATACGCGCGGTGTGACCCTGTCCACGGATCTGGGTCGGAGCGGCGATCTTCAGAAAGACAAGGCGCGCGGCAAGACCACCTTTATGGGCATGCCGGGGCGCTGCGACATCAATTGGGATGCGGTCCTTCAGGCATCGCGCGTGATCAACCCCAACGGGCGCGCCGCGGTCGAACGGCACACCGATCACCTTCATATCTCGGTGGGCTCGCCCGAGGGCGACACATCGCTTGCCGCCCGTTTCGATGCGGCGCGCCGGGTGACATGTATCGGTGCCGTACTGGCGAAACTGCCGATCGCGCTTGGTGTCTATTTCCCGAATGGCGACTTGCTGGTTCCACCCGATCTTTGGGTCGAAGCCGCCGAGACCGCCATGAAGGGCGAAGTCCCGGTTCTGCAATGGATGTCGATCTATACCAACTTCTTCGAATGGGACGGCCCCGAGCCGCGGCCCGTCACCGCGGGCACGATCGGGTTGGCCGCGTTTAACGGGCACGAACTGGTGATGCCGCAAGCCTGCATCCCCGGCCCCGAGGCCGCCCAATGGATCTATGGCGCCGTCCGCATGATGCTGGAGGCGGGCCACGAATTCGGGGATGGCAACACGATGGGTGTCGAAGGGGAAGGCAAGCCGATCCGCATTCGGCATGTCAAGGAAGGCGCGCTGAACGGCGAGGCGCAGACCGATCAATGGGTCTTCTTCCACGAGAGCTCGCTTCTTGACGACGAAAAACTCCTTGGGCCGCGTGCGTTGCAACCCCCACCGCCCGGGTATGACAATGAAGTCCGGGGCAACTGGGACAGCCTGAAAAACCAGCTTTACAGCTTTGTGGCTGGCGGCAAGAGCTAGGCTTCGCGCCCGGCGGGTCCATCTTGCCCGTGGTCCCGTCATCCTCTAAGGAAGCCTGGCAGCGCGGAGGGGCGACCCATCCGCGCCCTTTTCATTGGAGCACCCATGGCACGGCGCAAGAAGGTCTACGAGGGCAAGGCGAAAATCCTGTACGAGGGTCCCGAACCGGGAACATTCGTCCAGTATTTCAAGGACGATGCCACGGCCTTCAACGCCGAGAAAAAGGACGTGATCGACGGCAAAGGCGTGTTGAACAACCGTCTGTGCGAGTTCTTCATGAAGGGCCTGACACAGATCGGCATTCCGAACCATTTCATCAAGCGGATCAACATGCGCGAGCAACTGATCCGGCAGGTGGAGATCATTCCCCTGGAAGTGATCGTTCGGAATGTGGCTGCCGGAACGCTGTCGACCCGCCTTGGCATCGCCGAGGGCACGCAATTGCCCCGCCCGATCGTCGAGTTCTGTCTGAAGGATGACGCCCTTGGCGATCCTCTGGTGAGTGAGGAACACATCATCGCCTTCGGCTGGGCGTCGCAGCAGGATCTCGACGATATGGTCGCGCTGGCTTTGCGGGTGAACGATTTTCTCTCTGGCTGCATGTTGGCGGTCGGCATCCGGCTGGTGGATTTCAAGATTGAGATCGGCCGGGTTTGGGAAGGCGAGTTCCAGCGCCTGATCGTCGCTGACGAGATCAGCCCGGACAGCTGCCGGTTGTGGGATATCGAGACGGGCACGAAGCTGGACAAGGATGTGTTCCGCCGGGATCTGGGGTCGCTGACCGATGCCTATACCGAGGTCGCGCGGCGCCTGGGCGTTTTGCCCTCGAACGTGACGCATACGACGAAGCCCACGCTGATCAATTGAACACCCGTTCAAGCGCGGACATTTATGCCGGGTCCTGGGATTGGGACCGGATCTATCGCGCGTGCCATCGGGCGGGTGACGTCGCCGAACGGATCGCGCCGCATCTTGGCGAAGGTCCGGTTCTGTTTGCGGGCTTTCCGTCGGTGGCAGCCGATCTCGCGGCTTCGCGGGATGTCACTTTCGTCGATTGGTCGAAGGATTTGGCAAGGCGCGCGCGGGCGAATTATCCAGCCATTCAATCCGTGGTTGCGGGCGATGTGCTTGAAATTCTTGCAGAGTCCGACCCGCCGAACATCGTTCTATCCGGGCGGATCTCGGCATTCTGGAGGGATGTGGCGATCTTTGACCGGCTGGCTGAGGCGTACCAGAGCCACCTAAGATCAAGCCTTGTCATCGATTTCTTCGATGCCGGGGCGCTGGCAAAGGATCAGGAACTTCGCTTTGGAACTCCACCCACAACAGGAACCTGGCGCGTAACCGGGACGGATAGGGCAGGGGGCATCACCCGCGTGACCTTGTCTGTCACCTACGATCTGGATGGAGACCGACGCAGCTTGGACACCACCCGCAGCTATTTCGACCGAGGCTGGGTGCTCGAATGGGCGAAGCGGGCCTTTCCGGTGCAAGTCCCACGCATTTTGGATCCGCTGATCCCGGGCGATCCGGGTTTTGCGGTAGCGATCCGCTGAACCGTGGCCTTGCCGCCCCGTGCGGTCGCCGCTAAGGAAGCCCCATGAAAGCACGCGTTCATGTCATGTTGAAAGACGGTGTCCTCGACCCGCAGGGCGAGGCCGTCAAGCACGCGCTCGGGAGCCTCGGGTTTCAGGGCGTAAATGGAGTTCGTCAGGGCAAGGTGATCGAACTGGACCTGGACGAGGGCACGGATGAGGCCCAGGTGACCGAGATGTGCGAAAAGCTTCTCGCCAATACGGTGATCGAAAGCTACCGGGTCGAGGTGCTCTGATGCGCGCGGCCGTGATCCGCGCCTATAACGAAGATCTTGCCATCGAAGACGTGCCCGATCCGGACTGCCCGGTCGATGGGGTCGTCTTGGAAGTCGCGGCCTGCGGTGTCTGCCGGTCGGACTGGCATGGATGGACCGGGGATCATCCGCGCGTCAAACCGGGCCAGATCCCTGGGCATGAATATTGCGGTACCGTTGTCGAGGCTGGGCGCGATGCGCGGTATGCGGTGGGCGACAAGCTGATCGCGCCATTCATTCTGGCCTGCGGGACCTGCCCGTCCTGCCAGTCTGGGCATCAGAACACCTGTCCGAACCAGCGTTTGCCGGGTTTTGTCGAACCCGGCGCCTTTGCCGAATATGTCGCCGTGCCGTTTGACCATAACCTCGCGCGGTTGCCTGAAAGCCTGACGCCGGATCTGGCGGCGGGGTTGGGATGCCGGGTGACGACCGCCTGGCACGCGTTGACGGGCCGCGCAGACCTGAAGGCGGGTGAATGGCTGGCCGTGCACGGGACCGGCGGCATCGGGCTTTCCACCCTGCTTCTGGGCAAGGCGCTGGGCGCAAAGGTCGTTGTCGTTGATATCGTTCAGGAAAAGCTCGATCACGCGGTCTCGCTTGGCGCCGATGCGGCGGTGAATGCGGCTGAAACCCCTGCGGCCGAGGCGATCGTCGAGATCACCAAGGGCGGTGCCGATATTTCGGTGGAAGCTTTGGGCATCGATGCGACGACGAATGCCTCGATCGAATGCCTGCGCCCGCTTGGACGGCATGTGCAGGTGGGCCTGCCCGCCGGGGCATCCGCCCGCATGGATATCAACATGAGCGCCATCTACATGAAGCAATTGTCGCTTTACGGGACGCGCGGCATGCCAAGCTGGCGGTACCCGAGCCTTCTGGATCTGATCGAGACCGGCGCCGTCGACGTGGCACCGATGGTGGCGCGGAAAGTCGGGCTGTCCGACGCATCGGGCGAGTTGCGGGCGATGAACGGGCCGACGCCGCCGGGCGTGGCTGTGATTACTGATTTCCAGACCTGAGGAGGTTGCCATGAAAGCAGCCGTTATCGTCTTTCCCGGATCGAACTGTGATCGGGATCTTGCCGTCGCCCTGAAATCCGCCGGGGCGGAGGTTCACATGGTCTGGCACAAGGACACGTCCCTGCCCAAGGGCATCGATCTGGTGGGCATTCCGGGCGGGTTCTCGTTCGGCGACTATCTGCGCTGCGGAGCCATTGCTGCGCGATCCCCCATTGCACCGGCGATCCAGGCCCATGCCGAAGCGGGCGGATACGCCTTGGGTATCTGCAACGGCTTCCAGGTGCTTTTGGAGACCGGCCTTCTGCCCGGTGCGCTTATGCGGAATGCGGGGCTGACATTCGTCTGTCGTTCTGTGCCTTTGACCGTGGGCACAACCCGGTCGGACTTCACCGCAGGTTACGATCATGGGCAGGAGATCCGTTTGCCCGTCGCCCATCACGACGGCAATTACACCGCCGAAGATGACGTTCTGAGCGCCCTGGAAGCCGAAGATCGGGTGGCCTTCCGCTATGGTGATGCCGTCAACGGATCGGCCCGGGATATCGCCGGGATCCTGTCGAAGAACCGCCGGGTCCTGGGTCTGATGCCCCATCCCGAACGGGCGATTGACCCGCTTCAGGGCGGCGCGGATGGCAAGGCCTTGTTTCAAAGCCTGGTCGGCAGCCTAACCGATGCTTGAGCGGGCGGGCACCAGCGACTAGATTGCCGCCATGACAAGCGCGGAGACCCAAGCCGCCAAGCCCCGTGCGAGGGGCAAGAGCAGGATCAGACCGAAACGCAATTGGCGGATTCGGTTCAGCTTCATTTTGTTCGTTGCCGTGGCGGTCGCCGTGGTCTGGGTCACCAACCAGCTTCTGACCGAGCGCTTCACCGAAACAACGCGGAACCGGTCCGAAGTACGGCTTGCGCTTTATTCGGGGAACATCCTTTCCGAATTGCAGCGAACAGCCGTGGTGCCGTTGCTTCTGGCGCGCGACCCGTCGCTGGTGTCGGCGTTGGCATCGGGGGATTATTCGCAGTCCAGCCGGAAGCTGATCCAGTTCCGGGACGAGATCGGAGCCTCGTCGCTGGCGCTTCTGGATATCGACGGGCGGACTGTCGCAGCGTCAGACCGGTTCGAGCTTGGATCGACCCAGCGGCAGACACCATATTTCGTCGAGGCTTTGCGGTCCAACGACACGGTTTTTACGACGTTTGAACATGACAGCGGGTTGCCCGATTTCGTCTATTCCCGGTCGATCCGGCAGGGCGACGACCTTCTGGGTGTCATCGCTGTGGTTGTGGACCTCAGAAAATTCGAATCCAGCTGGGCCGGATTTTCCGACGCAGTGTTCGTCACCAACTCGGAAGGTGAGATCATCCTGTCGACCGAGGCGAGTTGGCGCGGGTTGACCGAGGAACAGGCGCTGGAAGCGCGGTCGGTCAAGAGCGCGATCCAGCGCGCGTTGGAGGCAACCGCCGCCTGGGCGTCCTTGCCGGTTGATGCCTTCTTCCGGGGCGATGCGGTGTCGCGGCAGGAAAGCCGGATCGGGTTCCAGGGCTGGCGGATCGTATCCTTCACGACCTATGCCAGCGTACGCGAGCGGGTGAACGCGGTCATCGCCCTTGAAATTATGGCCTTTGCCATCCTTCTGGCGGCGGCGTTCTATATGGTCAGCCGTCGTGCCCAGACGCGGTCGCGATTCTTCCAGCGCGAGTCGGCGGAGCTTCGCCAGTTGAACGAAGCCCTACAGCGAGAAATTGCCGAACGGGAAAAGGCCGAAAAGAACCTCGAAGTGGCCGAACAATCGTTGCAGCAATCGTCCAAATTGGCGATCCTGGGCGAGATGTCCGCGGCAGTCAGTCATGAGCTGAACCAGCCCCTGGCCGCCATGAAAACCTATCTCGCCGGGGCGAAGTTGCTGCTGCAACGCAAACGGCCCGAGGAAGCCCTGTCTTCCTTCCGGCGGATTGACGATCTGATCGAGCGTATGGGGGCCATTACGCGGCAGCTGAAAAGTTACGCGCGTAAAGGCGGAGATGCGTTTGAACCCTTAGATGTAAGGGCTTCCGTGTCCGCAGCGCTTGAGATGATGGAGCCCACTTTGAAGCGGGAAAGCGTCGAAGTGATCCGCTCTGTCCCCGCCGTGGCGGCCATGGTCAACGCCGATAAGATCCGCCTGGAACAGGTTATCATCAACCTGCTTCGGAATGCCGTGGATGCCACGCGTGAAGTTGATCAGCCGCAGATCGACATTTTGCTGACGATCAACGAGAACATCACCCTGTCGATCCGTGACAACGGACCGGGGATCGATGATCTGGATGCGCTGTTCGAGCCGTTTTACACAACCAAGGCCCCAGGCGATGGCGTCGGGTTAGGTCTTGCCATTTCATCGGGTATCGTCAACGACCTTGGGGGTCGCCTGATGGCCCGGAACGGGCGCAATGGCGGGGCGGTCTTCGAAGTCCGCTTGCCCGTCTTGAAGGATACACCACAGGCCGCTGAGTGAGAGAAACATGGCCCAGGCAATGAAAATCGCAATCGTCGATGACGAACAGGATATGCGCCAGTCGATCAGCCAATGGCTGGCCCTGTCAGGATTCGATACGGAAACCTATGCCAGCGCGGAAGATGCGCTGAAGTCGGTGGGGGCCGATTATCCGGGCGTTGTCGTCTCGGATATCAAGATGCCAGGCATGGACGGGATGCAGTTCCTGAAGCGTCTGATGAGCGTCGATAGCGGTCTGCCGGTGATCATGATCACCGGGCACGGCGATGTGCCGATGGCCGTTGAGGCGATGCGCGTCGGTGCTTTCGATTTCCTGGAGAAACCGTTCAACCCGGATCGGATGACCGAGCTTGCGAAGAAGGCGACCTCGACCCGTCGTCTGACGCTGGACAACCGGGAGCTTCGCAAAGAGCTGTCCGATGGCTCGGGCATCATGAAGAAGCTGATCGGGTCTTCCCCAGTGATGGAGCGGTTGCGCGAAGATATCCTTGATCTGGGTCAGGCCGACGGCCATGTGCTGATCGACGGCGAAACCGGCACCGGCAAGACGCTTGTGG
This sequence comes from Paracoccaceae bacterium, assembly GCA_965267475.1. Classification (GTDB taxonomy): domain Bacteria; phylum Pseudomonadota; class Alphaproteobacteria; order Rhodobacterales; family Rhodobacteraceae; genus JBCBKU01. The sequence goes on along the minus strand of OZ254079.1, from coordinate 3,284,813 downwards.
CCCATGCGCTGCACGCGGTTGGCGCGAAGGCCGGCAAGAAGTTCGTTCTGTTTTCCTGCGCGTCCTATGACGAGGAATCCTTGGCCGAACGCCTGTTCGGGCCGATCACCGAAGGGGGTGGTTTGCCCCTGACGGAAGAGGCGCGGGGCGGTACGCTGGTTCTGGAAGACATCGATGCCTTGCCCGCGACGTTGCAGGCGCGGCTGCTCACCTGGATTTCGGCGCAGGGTACCCCGGCCGAAACACGCGTCGTGGCCATCTCGAATTTGCAAGAGCAAGGCAAGACTTGCGAAGATGTGCTGCGGCCCGACCTGTATTACCGGTTGGCGGCCATGAAGATCACCTTGCCGCCGCTTCGGGCGCGGGGCGAAGACATTCTGACGCTGTTCAACCGCTTCTCGGACCAGTTTTCCGAGGAATACGGCTGTGAAGCGCCCGAAGTCGGTGCGCAGGAGGCGGCACAGCTTCTTCAGGCGCCTTGGCCCGGCAACATCCGCCAGCTTGTGAACATTGCCGAGCGCGCGGTCCTGCAAAACCGGCGCGGGTCGGGCACGATTGCCTCGCTACTGATGGCGGATAACGAAACGACCGAGCCGACGATGACGACGGACGGCAAGCCGCTGAAGGAATATGTCGAGGCGTTCGAGCGGATGTTGATCGACAACACGATGCGGCGCCACAAGGGGTCGATTGTCGGCGTCATGGACGAATTGTGCCTGCCGCGCCGGACGCTGAACGAGAAAATGGCCAAATACGGGTTGCAGCGGTCCGATTACCTGTAAGGCCGCCCTGGTGGGTGGTCGTCCCACCCGCCCCCGCCCCCGCCCACCAACCAGGGCGGTTTCGGCAACGCTTTGGCGCCTCGCTGATTTTGGCGATTGTAATTACGTATCCCAACACTTTAATGTGAAGCTACGGTCGCTCGGCCATTGGGCGCGTGTGGACCGGTTGGATTTGCGACGGATGCCCATGACACGGGCAACTCCCCGGTCCGCATCACGTCGCTGAAAGACCCATTGGGGTCAAAGGTTTGTCGGGCTGCCAGCAGCCGCCTGACGATGGAACAGGCGCAAAACATGCGCCGGAGAAGAAACGCGATGGCGCGAGCAGGACGATCAGCACGACGGGCCGGGGCACGTTCCCGCCTGCTGCCTATGACGTCCCCGCGTAACTTCGCCCTTACAAGTCACCGTATCAATGGATTGCCGCCGCCCGGCGTGGGATCTCTTGCGCGGTGCAGAGAGACTTTATGGCTAAGAAAATGCTCATCGACGCCACCCACACGGAAGAGACCCGTGTCGTGGTGGTGGATGGAAACAAGGTCGAGGAGTTCGACTTTGAATCAGAAAACAAACGCCAGCTAGCCGGAAATATCTATCTTGCCAAAGTGACCCGGGTGGAGCCATCGCTCCAGGCGGCCTTTGTCGAATATGGCGGGAACCGGCATGGATTCCTGGCCTTCTCGGAGATCCATCCCGACTATTACCAGATCCCGGTGGCAGATCGCGAAGCGCTGATCGCCGAAGAGATGGAATATGCCAAGGCGATGGCCGAGGCCGAGGATGAAGACAAACCCAAACCGAAGCGGCGGCGCCGGTCGCGGTCGAAGGCGAAGGCAGAAGACGCCAAGGCAGAGGAGGCCAAGGCCGACGACAGCGCGGATGCTGCGGAGGCGACCGATGGCTCGTCCGACGCGGTGCCAGCGACCGAGACCAAAGCGGAAGACATTGTCACCGATGATCCGGTCGAGACGCGTGACCCTGAGGTGGCAGAAGCCCCGGACGGTGACACGGCAGAGGCGGCCGATGCCCCTGCAACCGAACCTGAAATCGCCGGAATGGACGTTGTCGATCTTGGCGAGGACGAGGCCGCGGATCCTGTCGTGGACGCGCCAGCCGATGACGACGGTGAGCCCTATGTTGCCGCCGATGACGCCGCCGAGCGGGACGACAGCATCGAATCCGTCGCCGACGACGATGTAACCGAGGAAATCCGCGCGCCCCGCAAGCCGCGCGCCCGGAAGTACAAGATTCAGGAAGTGATCAAAGTGCGCCAGATCCTTCTGGTGCAGGTCGTCAAGGAAGAACGCGGCAACAAGGGCGCGGCCCTGACCACCTATCTGTCGCTGGCAGGCCGGTATTGCGTGTTGATGCCCAACACCGCCCGGGGTGGTGGGATATCCCGCAAGATTACCAATGCCGCCGACCGCAAGAAGCTGAAGCAAATCGCGGGCGAGATTGATGTGCCGCAGGGCGCTGGTCTGATCGTTCGAACGGCAGGCGCCAAGCGCACCAAGACCGAGATCAAGCGCGACTATGAGTATCTGCAACGCATGTGGGAGCAGATCCGCGAACTGACGCTGAAATCCATTGCGCCGGCGCAGATCTATGAGGAAGGCAACCTGATCAAGCGCTCGATCCGCGATCTTTACAATCGTGAGATCGATGAGGTTCTGGTGGAAGGCGATGAAGGCTATCGCGTCGCCAAGGACTTCATGAAGATGATCATGCCGTCCCATTCGAAGAACGTGAAACCGTATGGCGAACCGATGCCCCTGTTCGCGCGCCATCAGGTCGAAAGCTATCTGTCGGGCATGTTCAACCCGACGGTCCAGCTTAAATCGGGCGGCTATATCGTAATCGGCGTGACCGAGGCATTGGTTGCGATTGACGTAAACTCGGGCCGGGCCACCAAGGAGGGCTCGATCGAGGAAACCGCGCTGAAGACCAATCTTGAGGCCGCGGAAGAAGTTGCGCGCCAGTTGCGCCTGCGGGACCTTGCCGGACTGATCGTGATCGACTTCATCGACATGGAAGAGCGGAAGAACAACGCCGCCGTCGAGAAGCGCCTGAAAGATCGTTTGAAGACCGACCGGGCGCGGATCCAGGTTGGCCGGATCTCGGCCTTTGGTCTTCTGGAGATGAGCCGTCAGCGGTTGCGGCCAGGAATGCTGGAAGCGACGACCCAGCCCTGCCAGGCCTGCCACGGCACCGGGCTCGTGCGGTCCGATGACAGCCTTGGCCTGACGATCCTGCGCCAGTTGGAGGAAGAAGGCGTCCGGAAGCGGTCGAAAGAGGTGTTGGTCAAAGTGCCAGTTGCGATCTGCAACTTCCTGATGAACCACAAGCGCGAGCATATCGCGCAGATCGAGGCTCGGTACGGTCTGTCCGTCCGGATCGAGGCGGATCCGTTCCTGATCAGCCCCGATTTCTCGGTCGAACGCTTCAAGACGGCGACGCGTGTTGTCCAGCAAGTGTCCGCATCGGTTGTGTCGGTGGATGATGCTGCGATGTCGATGGACGAGGTCGAGGATGCCGAGGTGATCCCCGATCCGGAAGAGACCGAAGAGGACAAGCCCAAGAAACGGCGCCGGAGACGGCGGCGTCGGCGCGGCGGCGGCAGTTCGTCCGAAGGTCAGCAGGCGGATGGATCCGACGCAAAGACCGAGGGCGGTGAGACCGGGACCTCCGACGCCGAAGGATCGGACGATCCGGTTCAGGAAGCACCGCAAGAAGCGCCTGCGTCATCCGATGAAGACGCGCCCAAGCCCAAGCGGCGGCGGCGTCGGTCGAAGAAAGCGGACAACGCCGAGACCGACGGTGATGAAACGCCTGCGGAAGAAGGCGCGGCATCCGAGGCCGCCGAAGCAGTCGCCGAGGAAGAGCCAAAGCCAAAGAAACGCACGCGGACCCGGCGAAAGAAAACCGAGGACGCGCCCGCGCCGGTTCTGGCCGAGGCCGAGGTATCGGAACCCGAACCGGCGCCGGAACCAGAGCCCGTGGCGGTCGAGCCCGAACCGGAGCCTGCGGCCGAACCGGAACCTGCACCGGATCCGGCGCCCGCGGTGGCCGTCGCCGAGCCTGACACACAACCCGAGCCCGAGCCGCAAAAGCCGAAGCGGCGCGGTTGGTGGTCTCGGTAAGATCGCCGGGTCGTCATGAGCATTGTCATCACGGGTGGCGCGGGTTTTCTGGGCCAGCGGCTCGCTGAAGAACTGTTAGGAATGACCCATCTGCCCTCGGCTGACGGAACCGAGCTTTTGCGACCGCAGATCGTTCTGGCGGACCGGCCGGATGCTGCCTTGCGGCCAGAGTTGGATGGCAAGGTCGATCTGATCGCTCTTGATATCACCGATGCAGCGGCAACTCGCGAAGCGCTGTCGGATGCCAGCGCGGTCTTCCATTTGGCTGCCGTCGTCAGCGGACAGGCCGAGGCCGATCCGGACCTGAGCCTTGCGGTCAATCTGGACGGCACGCGCAACGTTCTGGAGGCCTTGCGGGGCACCGGGCGTGTCGTACCAATGGTGGCCACGTCGTCGCTTGCGGTTTTCGGGCCGGATGCGGCGGAACCCTTAACCGAGGCAACGGCAACTCAGCCCACCAACAGCTATGGAGCCGCCAAGGCCATGGGTGAGATCCTGATGTCGGATTACCGGCGGAAGGGTTTTGTCGAGGCTCGCTCCATCCGGTTGCCCACCATCATCGTCCGGCCCGGCCGGCCCAATGCAGCAGCGTCGTCTTTTGCGTCTTCGATCTTTCGCGAACCGCTTGCGGGCGAAGAGGCCATCTGTCCTGTCGATCCAGGCATCCCGATGTGGGTGGCCTCACCCGAGACGGCCATCGGGGCGTTGATCCACGCCTTGGCTGTCCCCTCAGACCAGTGGCCGACCTTCAGCGCCATCAACTGCCCGGGCCTGAAAGTCACCGTGGGCGAGATGCTGTCCGCCTTGCAGGATGTTGGAGGTGACACGGCGCGTGCGCTGGTTCACCTGACCCCCGATCCGGCCATTGAGGCGATTGTCGCATCGTGGTCGTCGTTTTTTGATACGGCTTTGGCGGAAAAACTGGGGTTTCGCGCGGCTGAAAGTACGGTTTCCGAGATTCTAGAACGCTATGTCCGGGATATGAAATAGGTCTGCACGTGCCCGTCCGTGTCGGCCTTCAGAAGCGCGTGGCCTGATTCTGCGCAAAAGTGCGGAATATCGACCACTGCCGCCGGATCGTCCGCTTTCACCCGCAAGACCTGCCCTGATTGCATCGAACGCAACCGCTTGGCCGCTTTGAGTACCGGCAAAGGGCACAGCAGTCCTAGAGCGTCAAGATCCTGATCATATTGCATTTTTCATCGCCGCAGAGAAATTGTTACAAGGCGTCAACTGACTTGTGAGATCAGGTGCAGTGACCGACCCATCGCAAGAGCGTATTTGAAGGGTGGGAGCTAGAAGGGCAATCATGTTCGGGATTGATCTGTTTGACGCCAGCCTTTTGCCGGCCATGACCATTGCGGCCATGGCGGGGCTGTTGTCGTTCCTGTCGCCCTGCGTCCTGCCGATTGTTCCGCCCTATCTTGCCTATATGGGCGGCATCACCGTATCAGAAATGAACGACGGGTCGTCCGCGGAACGGCGGAAGGTCATCGCGCCTGCGATGTTCTTCGTTCTCGGCCTGTCGACGGTTTTCATCATCATGGGTTTTGCGGCCTCGGCGTTCGGGCGCTTTTTCCTGACAAACCAGGACTGGTTTGTGGCTGCGGCGGGCATCGTGATCATGATTTTCGGCGCGCATTTCGTGGGCATTTACCGGATCGGGTTCATGGACCGCGAGATGCGGATGGATGCAGGCGATCGGGGCGGCAACGTCTTTGGCGCCTACGTTCTGGGCCTGGCATTCGCCTTTGGCTGGACCCCCTGCATCGGTCCGATCTTGGGCGCCATCCTGTCCATCGCCGCGTCCGAGGCCAATGTGGCCCGAGGCACGACCCTTTTGGCGGCCTATGCCGTCGGCCTTGGCATCCCGTTTCTCTTGGTCGCAGCCTTCTTCCCGCGGCTCACGGGGCTGATGGGATGGATGAAGCGGCATATGGAACAGATCGAGCGGGTCATGGGACTTTTGTTGTGGACCGTCGGCCTTTTGATGCTGACAGGGCAATTCACGGCGTTTGCGTGGTGGCTGAACGAGCAGTTCCCGGCGCTGCAACAGTTCGGCTGATCCGGAAAACTCTTCCTATTCAACGGGCCCATCCAGGTGGATCAGGCTTAATTTTGCCCAAGATCGGGGCTAGTCTTGTGGCCAATGGCCAGCGCCGACCCACAGTCCGTCAAACACCGCTGTGTGTTCTATATCCCCGGGTTCGATCCGCACCCGGCCCGGCGATATCGTGAGCTTTATCGCGCAGAAAGCGCGCGGCAGGGTGAGATTTCGGGCTATGACATCAAGCAGTCCAAACCCGGCAAGGACACTGGCTGGCGGGTGAAATCCCGTATCGATGGCCTTGAAACGCTGGCGGACCTCCATGTCCTGACATGGGCGGATCTGGTCCAAAGCTCAATGTCTCAAACCATTCCGGCGACCTATTGGCAATTGGCCAAGACATCGTGGATCTATATCGCCTCGGGCACGCTTAGGCGGTTGATGTGGTTGCGCAAGGGGCCGGTGATCGCAGCGCTTTATCCGATTGTCATGTTGCTGTTGCAGTTGGTCTTTTCGTTGTCCGTCGCCGGTTTTGCCGGATCTCTGCTGAACCGGGGATTTACCTGGGTCGCGGGCCTTCTTGGCACGGACTGGGCGATCTGGGGCGTGATCGGAAATGGGCTGGGTTGGGCTGTCTTGCTGGCGGGGACCGTGGTGGGACTTCGGTTCTTCCGGGGCCTCGATCACAAGCTGTTCGCGTATTACCTGATGCACGATTATGCCTATACCGCCGGGCGGAACGGCGATTACCCTGAGACGTTGACCGCGCGCATGGGCGAATTTGGTTCGGCCATCGGGAAGGCGCTGACCCGGGACTATGACGAGGTTCTGGTGGTCGGCCATTCTTCAGGCGCGCATATGGCAATCTCGGTCATTGCAGATCTGGCGCGCGCTGGACGGATCCCGGCCAACGGCCCCGCCTTGGCGCTTTTGACCTTGGGTCATGTGGTGCCGATGGTCAGTTTTCTTAGGTTCGCGCGCAAGCTTCGGGCGGATTTGAAGCTGTTATCGACCCGCGACGACATCACCTGGGTGGATGTGACAGCCCCGGGCGACGGCTGTTCCTTTGCACTCTGCGATCCGGTCAGCGTGTCGGGGCTGGCCACGCCCGAGAAACGCTGGCCCCTGGTGATCTCGGCCGCATTCACCCAAACGCTTCTGCCGGAGACCTGGAAGGCATTGCGCTGGCGGTTCTTCCGGCTGCATTTCCAGTATCTCTGCGCCTTCGACAATCCGGGTGATTATGACTACTTCCAGATCACCGCCGGGCCGATTACCTTGGGCCGGCGATATGCCGATCGCCAACCGTCAAAAAGCCGGATCGACGTGCCAGCCACCGCCTATACATCCACCGCCGCATGATCCCGCCGAAACCGGCAGCGCGGGCGGGGCGCGTCTCGCTTTGGCGGTATATGCGGCTTTTCCGCGACGACATCCTGTCGGCCCAGCCGGAACGGCTTTACCGTGCAAAGATGGCGGCCTTCCGGACGCCGTTTTTCCAAAGCGTAATGATCAACCAGATGGACCTCGTGCGCGAGGTTTTGGTGGACCGGCCCGAGGATTTTCCGAAATCCGACCGCGTGAATGCGGGGCTGAGGCCGCTTTTGGGCAATTCGATCTTTCTGACGAATGGAGAGACCTGGGCGCGGCAACGCCGGATCATTGATCCGGCCTTCGACCGTGGTCGGCTGAAAGACAGTTTCCCGGCCATGCTGGCGGCAGGCCAGGCGGCGGTGGCGCGGCTGGCCGAAGGGCCGCAGGACATCGAACCGGCGACCAGCCATGTGGCGGCCGACGTGATCTTTCGGACGTTGTTCTCTGTCCCGATCGAGGATCAGGCGGCGTCCCGCGTCTTCCACGCCTTCAAGGCCTATCAGAGGGCGGCCCCTGTTCTGAACCTTGCCGCGCTGATCCCCTGGGCACCGGCGCGCCTGCCGCGCCGGGCGCGGGAGGCTGCGGCAGAGATTCGGTCGCTGATCACTGGCATGGTCGCGGCCCGTGCGGCTGAAATCGAGGCGGGGACAGCGCCGGACGATCTGGCGACCAAGATCATGACAACACCGGACCCCGAAACAGGTCAGACCTTCGGTGTCGACGAAATGGTCGATCAGGTCGCGATCTTCTTCCTGGCGGGGCATGAAACCGGCGCCGCGGCGTTGGCTTGGGCGCTGTACTTGCTGGCGTCCCATCCGGAGGCGCAAGAGCGTGTGGCGGGCGAGACGGCGGCTTTGGGTCCCAATCCCGAGTTCTCCAAGGTGCAATCGCTCAAGTTCACACGAGATGTATTTCGCGAAGCCTTGCGGCTTTATCCGCCCGTCCCAATGGTCGTGCGGGAAACGACGGGGTCCGAGACGTTTCGGCGGCGGCCCCTGAAGGCAGGCGCGCAGGTCGTGGTCTCAAGCTGGCATCTTGGCCGGCATGAGGCGATCTGGGACAGCCCCGACGCCTTCGATCCAGACCGTTGGGGTCAAACGGGATGTCCGCGGGAGGCGTGGTTGCCCTTCTCTGCCGGTGCCCGGGTTTGTCCCGGCGCTGGGTTCGCGATGCTGGAAGGGCCGCTTCTGCTGGCTTTGATCGTCGGGACGTTCCGGTTGAATACTGTCACCGGAAAGCGGCCCGTGCCCATCGCCCATCTGACTGTGCGCGGGAAAGACGGGATCTGGGTCAGTCTGGCGCGTCGTTAAGCCGGTCCTGATAGTATCTGAGCACATAAAGCCGGATTGCGGTGGCCAAACCGGTTTCGATGTCGCGGGCGGCATCGATGTCCGAGGCAAGCGCGTTCAGGGCCATGCCCTTTTCCGCGGCAATGTCGCGGAAGGCCTTCCAGAAGGCATCTTCCAGCGAAACGGACGTGCGGTGCCGTTTGAGCGTCAACGAGCGTTTGACGGGCCGACCGCTCATTGATCTTCCCGTTTGGTTTGATCCAGGTGCTTCGTTGCGCGCTCTGCTTCTGCGCGTTCCTGGACCTTCTGCGCCTTGGTACGCCCAAACCTGGCGGCATTCGCATCTGCAGCCTTTTTGGCCGCCGCCCGCGCCTTGGCCTTTCGGACTTTGTTCAGGTTGATTGGCCCTGTCATGGGCGCAGGCGATTTCCGTAGTCGGAAATCGTTACGAAAAATGACTTCATTTTTCGGGCCCGCCCTATCACTTGGGTCCGATCATTTGTTCGGGGCGTACAACACGATCAAAGGTTTCTTCGTCCACAAAGCCCAGCTTGATCGCCTCTTCCTTCAGCGTTGTCCCGTTCTTATGGGCGGTCTTGGCCACGGTCGTTGCGTTGTCATAACCAATCGTCGGTGCCAGCGCCGTCACCAACATCAAAGACTCGCGCATCAGCTTGTCGATCCGGTCCGTATTCGCTTCGATACCCACAACGCAATTATCCGTGAAGGCCGAGGCGGCGTCGCCCAGAAGTTGGAGCGATTGCAACACGTTATAGGCCATCATGGGCTTGTATACGTTCAGCTCGAAATGGCCCTGGGATCCGGCAAACCCCACTGCCGCGTCATTGCCCATCACATGGGCCGCGACCTGCGTCATCGCCTCGCACTGGGTCGGGTTCACCTTGCCCGGCATGATTGAGGATCCGGGCTCGTTTTCGGGCAGCATCAGTTCGCCGAGCCCGCAGCGGGGGCCCGAGCCCAGCAGGCGGATGTCATTGGCGATTTTGAACAGACTCGCCGCAACCGTCTTGGCTGCGCCTGACATCTCGACCATCGCGTCATGGGCCGCCAGCGCTTCGAACTTGTTCGGAGCGGTTACGAAAGGCAGGTCCGTGATCCGCGCCATGTTGGCGGCGACGGTTTCGCCCCAGCCCACGGGCGAATTCAGGCCCGTGCCGACCGCTGTCCCACCCTGGGCCAGTTCATAGATCCGGGGCAGGGCGCCTTCGATCCGCGCGATGCCCATGGCGACCTGATGGGCATAGCCCGAGAATTCCTGCGCCAGGGTCAGGGGCGTCGCGTCCATCGTATGGGTGCGGCCGATCTTGATGATGCCGTCGAAGGCCGTGACCTTGGCCTCAAGCGCCGCCAGCAGCTTTCGAAGCCCCGGCAGGGTCACGTCCCGCACCGTCATGGCCGTCGCGATATGCATCGCCGTCGGAAACGTGTCGTTCGAGGATTGCCCCATGTTGCAATGGTCGTTCGGGTGGACCGGGTCCTTGGTTCCCATCGTTCCGCCCAGCATCTCGATCGCGCGGTTCGACACGACTTCATTGGCGTTCATGTTCGACTGCGTGCCTGACCCGGTCTGCCAGACCACCAGCGGGAAGTGATCGTCGAGCTTGCCGGTCACGACCTCGTTCGCGGCAGCAATCATCGCATCGGCCAGCGCGCCGTCAAGCTTGCCACCTGCCTTGTTTGCCTCGGCACATGCCTGTTTGATCACCCCGAGCGCGCGCACGATGGCCACGGGCTGCTTTTCCCACCCGATGGGGAAGTTCTGGATCGAGCGCTGGGTCTGCGCGCCCCAATACTTGTCGGACGGAACCTCAAGCGGGCCAAAGCTGTCGGTCTCGGTGCGGGTGGCGGGCATGGGCGGATCCTCAGGCTGTTTCCGGGCCGGTTTAGCGGCCTGCCCCCTGAGGTTCAATGAAACTTGCCGCCGGGCCCGAGGCCGCCTTTACTGGCACCGGCAGTTCAAAGGGATGCATCATGTACGAACCAACGGATGTCGTGACGTCTTTGGACGCCATTACGGGACGGTACCCCGCCGCGAACCGAGGCCAGCAAACCAAGATCCTGGATTACATCGACGATCTGACGCGGGTTTGGATTGAGCGGTCACCCTTCATCACCATTGCCACATCTAGTGCCGAGGGGCGGCTGGATGTTTCGCCCAAAGGTGATCCGGCGGGGTTCGTGAAGGTGGTCGACGAAAAGACGCTGGCGATACCGGACCGCCCGGGCAACCATCGGTTCGACAGTTTTCGGAACATTCTGGAAACCGGACGGATCGGAATTGTCTTTCTCGTGCCGAACCGAAACGAGGTCGTGCGCGTCAACGGATCGGCGCAGATTGTCGAAGATCGTCCGTTGCGAGAGGCAATGGCAATCAAAGGCCGCGTGCCCGACTTCGCGATCCTCGTCCGGGTGGAAGAGGCGTTCTATCATTGCGGCAAGGCCATCATACGTTCGGCGCTTTGGCGGCCAGAGACCGCCGCACCGATAGATGGATTGCCCACCTATGCCGAGGCGATCGATGCGCAATCCGATGCCGGGGAAAGCCTTGAGGAGATCGAAGCGCGGTTCGATCACAATGACCGGTTCCGGCTTTACGACGAATAGGCCCCCCGAGACCAATCCTCGGGGGAAGCCAAATGTCAGTCGGCAAACAAAGGCGCGTGGCGCATGTCTTGGCCGGTTTCCACATACCGTTTGTTCGACACCAAGAGCCGGCCGAGGCCTTCGGCGATCGTCCGGCGCATGCTGGAGATCATCAAGGCGCCGAAGAACCGGTTCTTGGGACGAAATGTCATCGTCATGGTGATCTCGGTCTCGTCCACCGCGCGTTCATGGAGATCGAATGTCACCGTTACATCGCGGATCGGCAGGTTGCAGTCCACGACTTCAACCTTCATTCGCCGAGGTGCGTCGTATTCGGTGATGCGTTCCCGCATGAAGCGGCCATTCAACATCTCACAGTGACGTTCGGCCCCGAGCCCCGTTTCAGGGGTGCCCGAGACATGTTCCGAGCGGGAGATTTCGGGGCTGAACCGTGAAACAGCGCCGAAATCATCCCACGCGTCCCAAACGCGGCCAATCGGCGCGTTGATGATTCGAGTGACGGATATTTCCGACATGGTTTTGGTCTCCAGTTTGGCAGCGCCCCACTGCTCGGGGGCGTTTGATCCAAAATTGGTCGGAAAATGCGGCCAAACAAGGAACATGTCGGTGACCTCGCGGGAACGTGTCAGGCGTTGATCGTCGTGCCGTTTTCGATGAAGTCCTTGTTACCGTCCAAAAGCTTGCCAAGGGCCGGGGCGAACTGGCTTTTGATCATTGGAATCATGAGCTTACCAATTATTCCCATCTTGGGCGTGAAACGAAATGTGAAGTCCAGGCGGGTTTGATCCGGGCCGGTTGGCGTCATTTCGATGATCGCCTGAGCCGCCTTGAAGGGCACCGTGCCGTCATAGATATCCACAACCATCTTCTTGTTCGGAATGTATTCGACCACCCGTTCCTTGATGTGGTTCTTGCCGTCGATGAAATCGCATTGCCGTTCGGCCCCCAACCCCGTGGGCTGCGATCCTTTCAGCAGGAATGACCGCTTCAGGTTCGGGTTGAATTTCTGGATATCCGCATAGTCGTCCCAGGCGGCCCAGACCTGATCGACGGGCGCGTTGATCGTGCGGGTTACAGAGACATCTGCCATTGTGTCCTCCTTCAGAGTTTGGTCAGCCAATCGGCAAGCGCGGTGCCGATTTCGGTGGGGTAGTCTTCCTGGATGAAATGCGCGCCTTCGCCCAAATGGACGTCTTCCAGGTTGGGCACATTGGCCTTCATCCATTCGACGGCCTCGGGCGGGGTGATTGCGCCTGGGGTGACGTGGAACAGGAGTTTCGGAAGCTCGGACGTCGTCAGAAAGCGCGCGATGTCATCCGTCAGCGCAACGGTATTGGCCGGTTCGCCGCCAATCGGTACTTCGCGCGGCCATTGCAGCAAGGGCGCGCGGCTGGCCGCATCGGGATAATAGCTGTTGTAGACGGCCAGAACTTCGGGCGAGAGGGGCGTTTTCACGCCGACCTGACCGAGGATCTGATCGATGAACATGTTTTCTTCAAGGATCATCTTTTCGCCCACGCCCGCGGTGCGCCAGGCCTTGAACATGTCACCGAAGGGGCCCATCGCCTCGTAACTGGCAAAAGGCATCACCGGCGGCGCAACGGTTTCCATGAAGGCGATGGCCGAGACACGGTCGGGGTTCTGCATCGCCCAGTCGAACCCAAGCGCGCCGCCCCAGTCGTGAAGGACAAGCACGACGTCTTGCAGATCCAGGCTGTCGAGCAGCCCGTGCAGGTGTCTCGCCTGATCGTCATAGGTGTATTTGATGTCGGGCTTAGCGCTGTCGCCCATGCCGATCATATCGGGGGCGATTGCGCGATGGGTGTCGGTCACGAAGGGGATGATGCCCCGCCACAGATAGGACGAGGTGGGGTTGCCGTGCAGGAAGACGACGGGTTGGCCCGCGCCTTCGTCCACGTAAGCCATTGAGGATCCTTCGACTTCGGCGGTCTTCTTGACGAAGGGAAAGTCGTGGCCGGCTGCGCGCGGCAAGGCAGGCACCAGCGACACCGCAGCGGTGCTGGCAAGGAAAGTGCGTCTCTGCATGGGTCATGTCTCCTGTTGGTGACCCTTAGCTATGGATTGAAAATCATGTCAGGAATGGGCAAATCTGCGCATCACTGGATCAAAAACGCACCACGAGGTTTTGTCATGGCGAATCCCATCGACTGGGCGGAACTGCCTTATTTCCTTGCTGTGGCACGGACCGGCAGCTTGCGGGCAGCTGCCGACACGCTGGGCGGGACACATGCGACTGTGGACCGTCACCTGAAATCGCTTGAGAAGACCTATGGCGTGCGGTTGTTCGACCGCTCCAAGCAGGGTCTGAGCCTGACCGAGGCGGGCGAGACCCTGATCCCCCTGGCTGAGGCCGCGGAGGAAGCCGTCATCGTGGCGCGCCGCAAGGTGCAGGGGTTGGACCGCGAAGCCTCGGGCAAGGTCCGGATTTCGGTGCCGCCAAGTCTTGCTTTCGATATTCTTCCACCGATCTTTGCCGGTTTCACACAGGCTTATCCTGATATCGAGCTGGAAGTCGTGGTGACAAACCGGTTTGAGAATATCGGCCGCGCCGAGACGGATGTGTCCGTTCGCGTGGCGTATAACGTGGATGACGACGTTGTCGGACGGCGGGTCGTGCAATATGCCACCGGGCTTTTTGCGTCACAGGCCTATCTTGACCGGAACTGGGCGGCCCGGGGCCCGCAAGGCGAGGGGTTGACCTGGATTGGCTGGGGCGAGCGTGAAAAAGTGCCGCAATGGGTCAAGGACAGCCCATTTCCGAAAGCCCGACTTCGCCATGTCGTGCGCGAAGGTGTGATGGTCGGCAGGCTTGTGGCCCAGGGAATGGGCATGAGCTTCTTACCGGTCTATGCCGCCGCCTATGTCCCGGACCTTGTTCGCGTGCCAGGGACAGAGATCAGACCAGATCGGTCGATCTGGCTCTTGCTGCACAGCGACATGCAACGCACGACGCGCGTGCGTCTGCTGGTCGATCACTTGGCGCAAGAGATCAAGGCGCTGAGGCCAGTGTTTCTTGGCTCTCAGACGTAAGAAGGCGCCGCGCATAGGCGTTTTTGCAGCGCGGGTCTGTCGTCAAAAGAAAAGTGATGGCGCCCTTCATCTTCGAGAAACTGTCCCCATAGAAGTAAAGCGCTGTCCGGTCCGGCAGACTGCGGGCACCCTGATAGATCCCAAGACCCGCCATCGCATCTGTGCAAGCTTCCGCAACCTCAAGCCAGTCATAGCCGGGTCCGGTGTCGCCTTTGGACAAGTACAGCCCCAACCCCTCGCACCGGCCAAAACGGTAGATATCCGGACACTCGGCGTTGCCTATGACCGAGCCGCGCGGCGCATCGAGTTGTTCCAGGCGGTCTGCAACAGCTTTCAGGTGATGCGGCGCGTCTGAAACCATGGAAAGCGTGATTTCCAACCATTCCGCTTCGCCGCTATCGCCCGCGATGACCCGCGCCCCATCGACTTTGCCGGCGCCTGTCTGTTCCAGATGATGGCCCAGCGGGGCCACGAAGGCGGCTGCGGCATCTTCAGCCGTGATGCGCAAGGGCAGGCGCGCGCGGGCAAAATGCCCCTGGTGCGGCACGTTGGGCGCGTTGTGGGACTCGGCAGCGATCATGGGTCAATATCCCGACAGGTAAGAACAATCGCCCCCACGATCACCTTATTATGTGCGCTTCGCCGCGCAGCCGGTCAAGCTTTGGGCCGTCAATCGACCCCCAAAAATGGTGAACAAACTATTTCCGAAATCGGTCGAGGCTGACGACTTCCGCCTCGGATTGCGGCGGATCTTCGGGTGTCGGGGCGGGTTCAGGCTCGACCTCGGGCTCGCTCAGGTCCGCTTCGTCGGTCGGCTCTTCTTGCGTTTCAAAGCGCAACCCGAATTCGACCGACGGATCGGCGAAAGTCTTGATCGCGTCATAGGGGATATACAGCGCCTCGGGCTGTTCGCCGAAATTCAGCGTGACGGAAAAGCCTTCATCCGTGACCACGAGGTTTTCGAACCAGTCCTGCAAGACAACCGTCATTTGGTCCGGATAGCGGTCCGACAGCCAGTCGGCGATTTCCAGATCCGGGTGCATCGTGTCGAAGGTGATGAAGAAGTGATGCGCGCCGGGTAGGCCCGTGTCGGCCACATCGCTTAGCACATCTTGAATGAGGCCACGCATCGCGCGGTGCATCAAATTGCCGTAGTCGATCGTATTCGGCATCAGGCGCTCCGGTGTCCTGAACCAACCATACGGGATTCGACCCTGATGAAAAGATGGCCCGGCGGATTTTAGACCAACCCGGCCAGCCCAAGTCCCAGGCCAGCTGCCGCGGCCAGCGACAGCGTTGTGACAAGTCCCCGGTGCAAAACGAAAATCGCAAGTCCTGCCGCGATGGCAAGCAGCACTGCCCAAAGATCAATCGACGCAAAAGTCGGCGCGATCAGGTTCAGGGGCCCGGTTTCGATCCGGCCGACGTCGCGAAAGAAGACATGGGCGGCGAACCAAAGCGACAGGTTCAGGATCACGCCCACCACCGCAGCCGTAATCCCCGCCAGCGCGCCTTTCAATCGCGGCCGCCCTTCGATCCGTTCGATGTAAGGCGCGCCGGCAAAGATCCACAAAAAACACGGGGCGAAGGTCATCCAAAGCGTGACAATCCCGGCAGCGATGGCCAGTCCAAGCCCGCCTTCACGAAACCCGGCGAGGAATCCCACGAATTCGGTCACCAAAATCAAGGGGCCAGGCGTGGTTTCGGCAAGACCCAGGGCATCCATCATCTCGGGCGTGGTCAGCCAACCAAAGCCATTGACGACTTCTTGCGTCATATAGGCCAGAACCGCATAGGCGCCGCCGAAGGTGACGATGGCAAGCTTCGAGAAGAAGACACCGATATCCGTCAAAAGTGTCGCGCCGGACAGCCAGAGCAGCGCCAGGGGCAGCAGCCAGATCGCGGCCCAAACGACGACGGTGGTCAGGGTGCCCGTGACGGGCGGGCGGGATGCCACGTCTTCCACCGGCACGCTGCCCAATCGCAGCGCGCCCCAAAGCGCGGCAGCAAGGATGATGGCCGGAAACGGAGCCGAAAAGGCGAAGATCGCAAGGAAAGCGAGGCCCGCGATCACCAAAGGCTCGGGGCCCTTCAGCGCGCGTTTGGCGACCTTGATCAGCGCCTCGATCACAATCACCACCACGGTGGCTTTGACACCGAGAAAGATTGCCGCGACCAGGGGAAGCTGCCCCAGAAAGGCATAGCCGGTTGCCAGGGCGAGGATCACCAACGCGCCCGGGATCACGAATAAAAGCCCGGCGATCAACCCGCCGGGCACGCCGCGCAAGCGCCATCCTGCATATGTGGCAAGCTGCATGGCCTCGGGCCCTGGCAGAAGCATGCAAAAGGACAAGGCCGAAAGATACTGTTGTTCCGTCAGCCAGGGCCGTTCGTCGACCAGTTCCTTATGCATCAACGCGATTTGCGCGGCAGGTCCGCCAAGGGACAAAACCCCGATCCGACCGAAAATGCGGAACAGGTCGCCAAAGGACGGGGGCGTCATGCGGTGACCTCGGACTGGTGGGTTTCGCCTCGACCGTCACGGGCCCAACGGTACAGCGCGTCATAGATCGTCAGTCCCGCATCCAATTGCTTCTGGTCGTCCTTCATCATGCGCGACAGCCCCACCGAGATCGCCAAGAGCCCGGCCGCAGCCGGGTCCAGGTCGTGCCTGTTGGTATCGGCGCCGCGTATGACAGTTGCAAGACAGTCAAGCGCTGGGCATCGAAGCTGAAATCGGTCCAGCATGGCGTCAAAGGTGCAGGACTCGCCGGAGTGCGACAGGTCCGCGCCATCGACATCGAATAGCGTCGCGCCATAGCGTGCCGCGACGCCGTCGACCTCGGCAGGGGATACGAACAGAAATCTTGCACCCGGATCAACGAAACGACGGATGAGCCATGGGCAGGCGATCCGGTCGATCTTGGGGCGGTGCCGCGTGACCCACAGGGTGGATCCGGCCACCGGGTCCGGGATCGCGGCGGCGGGTATGCGAAGCATGCCAGGGTGATCGCGCCAGCCATACATGCCGCCCGCGAGAAACTCTGCCTGGATCCCGTCACCCCGAAGCCATGCCGTCAGGCCCTGGGACAGTTTGATCCCCTGCTGGCAGGTGATGACGGCCGCGCGCCCGTCCAAGCGGCGGATCAGCCCGGGAATGTCCGTATGAGGATGGCGAAACGAGCCCGGGATCAGATACGGGTCCTCGGCGAAATCCGGATCGATCGAGATATCGACGATCACCGGGCAGTCCGGCGTGCCGATCAGCCGCAGAAGCTGGGCGGGGGTTATCGCGTTGGGCTGAGGCATAGGGCATCCTTTCTGACAAAACTCAGCGGATGCGATCCTTGGGCGCGAAGCCTCACGGGGCGGTCGCACGGGCCCCATGGCAAAGGCGTGCCACGGGTCCGGGCCCAAGACAAGCCCTTTCTTCTTGGCAAAAATACTCCGGAGAACGCGAGGGGCTGGCCGCTCGCCACCGCGTTTCCGGCAGGCGGCGCAATACCTCTGCCCGATATCGGGCGGGCGCGGCATGTTTGATCAAGTCCGGGAAGGGTAATGCAGGCTTCTGTTGCCAGGTGCCTGCGAACCCCGCCTTACGCGGCTAGGCGCAAGGGCTTAAGATTTCGGCTTATCGCACTGCATTAAGCAGCGAGAGCAACCGGAGCATGATTGTCGTTGGCAATTATGCTTAACGGACCGATAACAGTGGTACCTCGCCGGGACAAAGCCACGCCTTTACACGTCCGTCGATCCTATTTCGGCCCCAAGATCCTTCCAACGACAGGAGATTTGGTGGAGCCGCCGGGTACCGCCCCCGGGTCCGATCCGCTTATTCCGCGCGCGTTTATGTCCATAGTCCCCGAAGGAACATGCCCAATATAAGGATCGAACGGTCGTCGCGCAATTCCGCGTTTTCGGAACTGGGAAAAATTGTTCCTATACAGGCGTTTGGGGCGCGCGGTTGATCACGATCAAAAGTGCTGCAAGCGCCAGTTCGATTCCGCCGAAGACCAGAACCTTGGCAAAGGGTGGCTGGTCCAGCGCAAGCGACAGGAACCGGCCCAGGGCGGCGCCCAGATAGACAATCCCTAGGAAGAAGAACGCCTCGCGGGTCGGGAAAATCAGGGCGTAGGCCCCAAAAACCACAAACAGCCCGCCCACCGAGGCCCGCATTTCCGACAGTCCCATGGTCGAGCCCGTCGTCTGAAGGTCTAGCGCGCCCAGAGTGAACCGGGGCGCGAGGAAGCCGAATGCGCCGAAGCCAATGGTTAGAAGCGCGGCGATTGTGTTCAGAGTTGCGATCATGGGCATCCGCCGTTCAGGTTACGCGTCATGGCGAACCTAACGTGGAATTCCCAGTCGCCAAGAAGCGCTGGCTCTGAAGTGTCGCGGTCGTCTTGGTGCCTAATCTCTCAAACCGGCGTCATCAGACAATTTTTCGGCGGCTTCCTTGCGATAGGATGGAGGCTGAGGGCCTGCGTCGTTTTTGTAGCCTCGCTCATGTTCAGCTTGGCCAGCCGGGCCCGCGCGTATGCGGTCAGCAACAGCGTTTCCACCGCGCACCCGTTTGCAAAAACAATCTCATGCCCGTCCAGCAGAAGGTTGAAATACCGGGCTTTCTTGCGGCCGCTCATCCGGCGAATGCCCGGAAAGCCCAACAATTTGACCGCCGGGACCAGAACGGACGTCCCCTTTTCGTCGTCGATCATCAGAACGCGATGCTGCGGTGACAGGACAAGATCGCTTGATGGCGTCCCGGCACCCAGCGCCCCCTTTGCGATCAAAATGGGCTTGCGTCGGTCGGCGGCGCCCCGAAACCGAATGGGGTCCGCAATGATTTGGGCAATCGGCTGCGGTCCATTGTCTCGGGTGTCGACAAGATCCCCTTGTCGCAGGCATTCGATCGGTCTTGGGCCCACGGGCGTTGCAATGCGTGCGCCGGCCTCGATGCAGACCGGTTCGGGCCCAAATTCGAAGTTTGTCGAAGACAGATCGCTTGGGTTCACGTTGAGCAGGCGTGTCGTCGATCCGTCGTCATAGGTGATTATGGTGTCCGGGCCGTCCGTGGTGATCCGATCCAGCACGTCCTGATAGCTGTTCATCTCAGCCATGTCGAAGCGGATGATATCCGGCTCGTACGGGTCGAAATCGGTGATTGTGTCATTGCCGTCACCGTCACGAATGACGAACGTGTCCGTCGTTGACCCATTGCCGGCAGTCAGCGTGTCGTCGCCCTTGCCGCCAATGATGACGTCATCGCCGGACCCCCCGGTCACGACGTCGTCGCCGCTTCCGCCATATACGGTGTCGTTGCCGCTGCCACCATCGATTGTATCGTTGCCAGCGCCGCCGGAAACGGTGTCGGATCCGCCGCTTCCATTCAGCGTATCCTGGCCTTCCTTGCCCTTTATATTGTCGCTGCCGGACGTGCCGTTCAGCGAGTTGTTATTCTCGTCACCCTCGATGTCGGCCATTGCCCCCGCCTCCAATCCACCGGACGAGATTGGGCCCCAAACATCAAAGTTCCCTTAAACTTCAGGTTCTCGGAAAATCGGAACGGGTCTGGGCGCTGGGTTTGCTTCTGAAAGTGCGCAAAGTGATGCGGGACGCCAGAGGAAGGATGCAGGGGCCCGTTTCCGGACCCCTGTGGTCGAGCATCTAGAAGCCGGCCTTGATCTTCTCGAACTCGGCAATCATCGCTTCGCGCAGCCGCGTGTCCATCGGCAGTTGCTGAAGCAGGGGCACGTCGACCGGTCCGAAGCCCACGGCCTCAAGCGTTTCCTGCGGAAGATCCGACATCGCCGCCTCGTTCCCGTGGCCGTACCCCCATTCGGTCACGATATATTCCGCGACGGACGGATCCAGGAAGCTGTTGACGAAATCATGGGCTTTGTTTTCCGATCCCGGGCCATCGACCATGTTCACATAGCCGCAGAACCAGACCGATGAGCCTTCGGCAGGGGACCGGTTGAACGCAATCGGGTGGCCTTCGTCCGACATCTGTACTGGCGTTTCGTTCCAGGCCCAGGACACCAGGACCTCGCCCGTCGCCATCAGTTGCGCCAGTTCTGCCCCATCCGCCCAATAGGCGCGGACGTTTTGATGGGCCTGGCGAAGCCAGTCGCTGGCCTTCTTGAAGTCGTCTTCGGTCGCCACAGTCCAGTCGGACGTGCCGGTGGCGAGGTAGGCAAGCGCATAGACATCGTCAACATTGTCCGGCAGCGAAATGCGCCCTGCCAGTGCCGGGTCCAGAAAGACCGCGAGCGAAGATACCTGATCGGCCGAGATCTCATCGGTGTTATACGCGATCGCCGTCGACCCGTTGTCGGCAGGAATGAAATAGACGTCGCCGCCGTCGGTCAGGACCGGTGCGGTGCGAAAGCTTTCGTCGACGCCCGCAAAATTCGGGATCTTCGACAGGTCCCAGGGTTCGATCAGACCGGCCTGACGCCATTTGTCCACTGATTGCGGGCAAGGGTGCGCCACATCCGCCCGAAAGCCCGAACGGAGCTTTTGGAAGGCCTCTTCCTCTTCCCCGAAAAACGCATAGGTCGGCGATTGACCATGCTGTTCAGCATAGACGGCCCAATAAGCGTCTTCCTCAAAACCCGACCAATCAAAGACCAGAAGGTCGGGGTCTTCCGCCGCCGCCGTTCCAGCCAAAAGCGCAAGGACGGCCGTTCCGGCCAACCAGGTCCTCGTCATCACATCACTCCCATTTGGGTCCCAGATCGCAAGGGACGCTAAGGCGGAAGGCCGTGCCCGGCAAGACGCGATTAATCACAAAGATACCGGGTCAGACCGATGGACAGGTTTACGGACCCGGCCTGCATCGATAACAACCACTTAGCCCGCCTTCTCGGCGGTGGGGATCGTCCGGCCATACCTTTCCGGCGCGGATGCCCTTGGGGGAATGGAATGGTTGATCCGGCGTTTTACACGACCGTGGCACGGTACAACCGACGCCCTTTGGCGACGGTGGCGCCTGCGACTTCTGATGAACGGACTCGACGTCAGGGCGGATCTATTGGATCGCGGCAAGGCAGCATCGACCATGGGATCCTGAACCGCGGTCAGATCCACACAAAGCGGACATTGGCCAGAGTTCGACCAGAGGACAGGAATTCAAACGTCATGCCCGGAACGGGACGGCGGCCCAACGCAGGCATTTGAGGGAGAGAATATGTTCAAAGCACTTGTCGTCGAAAAGGACGAAGACGGGAAGACCCATGCGGCGGTTCAAGAGATCGACGAGGATCGTCTGGGCAATGGCGAAGTCACCATCGACGTCCATTACTCGACGCTGAATTACAAGGATGGCCTTTGCATCGGTCCAGGCGGCGGGCTTGTGAAAACCTATCCCCATGTTCCCGGCATCGACTTCGCAGGTGTCGTGGCGCGTTCGGAAGACCCGCGTTATCGCGCGGGTGATCACGTGGTTCTGACCGGTTGGCGCGTGGGCGAGATCCATTGGGGCGGCTATGCCGAGAAAGCGCGCGTCAAAGCCGATTGGCTGGTGCCATTGCCCGAGGGGCTTGATCTGCGCCAGGCGATGGCCGTGGGCACTGCCGGTTTGACCGCGATGCTGGCCATCCTCGCGCTTGAGGACCACGGATTGCAGGATATTGGCGGACCGGTTTTGGTGACTGGTGCTGCAGGGGGCGTCGGCTCGGTCGCGACGGCGATCTTGGCCAATATCGGGTATGAAGTTGCGGCTGTGACAGGTCGCCCCGAGACTGCGGACTATCTAAAAGGTCTTGGCGCGACGCAGATCGTTCCGCGTGAAGATCTGGCCGAGACGGTCAAGCGCCCGCTTGAGACCGAAACCTGGGGCGGCTGCGTAGATGCGGTCGGCGGGGACATGCTGGCCCGTGTCCTTGGACAGATGAAATACGGGGGGTCGGTGTCTGCGGTGGGGCTTGCCGGCGGCGCGGGCCTGCCAGCCATGGTGATCCCGTTCCTTCTGCGCGGGGTGAACCTTCTGGGCATCGACAGCGTGATGGCGCCATTTGAGAAACGCCAGAAGGCCTGGCAGCGGATCGCCTGGGATTTGCCGATGGAGGCGCTTGAGGCAATGATCGTGCCGGCCACCATGGGCGATTTGCCGAAACTTGGGGCGGACATTCTGAAAGGGCAGGTCAAAGGCCGGGTCGTGGTCGACGTGCGCGCTTGACCGAAGGGGCCTGGGCCCTAAGCCCCCTTCTATGACCAATGTGCCTGACAGCCCGATCCTGTTCTGGGTTCGGAGAGATTTTCGCCTGACCGACCATCCAGGGCTTGCCGCCGCCCAGGCGTCGGGCCGTCCCGTGATCCCCGTCTTCATCTGGGACGAGGTCGCCGAAGCGACCGGGGCCTGCCCGGCCTGGCGTCTTGGTCTGGGGGCCGAGGCGTTCGGCAGGCGATTGGCCGGGATCGGATCGCGTCTGGTTTTCCGGCGGGGCGATGCGCTGGCAACCCTTCGGGCGTTGCTCGACGAAACCGGGGCGACCTCAGTCTGGTGGAGCCGTGCTTATGACCCGGATGCCATTGCCCGCGACACGTCCGTCAAGTCGGCGCTGAAGGACGCAGGTGTCGATGCCGAAAGTTACACCGGACACGTGCTGTTCGAACCCTGGACGGTCAAAACGGGCTCTGGTGGGCCCTATCGTGTCTATTCGCCGTTTTGGCGCGCGGTACGCGGGATCGAGATTGGCAGCGCGGCGCCAGTGGTGACTAGCCTTCGGCCACCAAGTGCCTGGCCCAATTCGGAAGATCCCGCCGACTGGAACCTGTCGGGTCCGATGAACCGGGGTGCGGCGGTCGTATTGCCGCATCTGGCCGTCGGCGAAGGCCCGGCCCTGGCACGACTGGATAGCTTCGTGGATGGGCCAATCGCGACCTACAAGTCGCGCCGTGATTTCCCGGCGGAAGCCGCCACATCGCGTCTGTCCGAGAACCTGACATATGGCGAGATCTCTCCCCGAACCTGCTGGATGGCAGGGCTGAGGGCGTTGGAAGGGGGCATGTCCGAAGCCGAGCATTTCCTGAAGGAAGTGGCGTGGCGCGAGTTTGCCTATCACCTCGCATATCACACGCCCCATATCACGTCCGAAACCTGGCGCCCGGAATGGCAGAGTTTTCCGTGGTCCGAGGATGCGGACAGTCCAGAGGTCCAGGCCTGGAGGCAGGGGCGCACAGGCATCGAGTTCGTCGACGCCGCCATGCGCGAGATGTATGTCACGGGCACGATGCACAATCGGGCGCGGATGATCGTCGCGTCCTATCTGACCAAGCATCTGATGTGTCACTGGAAGGTCGGAGCCGACTGGTTCGCGGACTGTCTGGCCGACTGGGATCCGGCGGCCAATGCGATGGGTTGGCAATGGACGGCGGGGTCCGGCCCCGATGCCGCGCCCTATTTCCGGATCTTCAATGCAGACACGCAGGCCGACAAGTTTGACCCGGACCGCGCCTATCGCAGCCGCTGGATTGCCGAAGGGCAGGGCGCACCGGGGGACGACGCGCTTAGCTTCTTCAGGGCGATCCCCCGTGCCTGGGGGCTGTCGCCCGACGATCGCTATCCAGCGCCGGTTGTCAGCTTGCCAGACGGGCGGGCACGGGCGCTTCAGGCTTATGACAGGTTCCGCAACGACGCTGCGTGACACCCCTGGCCCTTGCCGGATTCAGGGCTGCCGGATCGCCCGGGAAGTGTCCCAAAGCCGCTTGTTTCCCGCGCCTTATCCGGTCTAGCTTCACCAAACGAGATGAGGGGACCGATGGACATCTTGACGACGACCGCGGGGCAGCGGGACCTGCCGCGCTATTTTGCTCCTGGATTTGAAGCCGCGAAGAAGCTGACCCATGGACGGCTTGATATTGTTCTGCCCGATGGGCGTCGGTTTCGGGCAGAAGGCAGCGCCCCGGGCGCGGTGGCCGAGCTTCACGCACATCATCCGGACGTTTTCGCCCGACTGATCCGCGAAGGCGATCTGGGGTTCTGCGAAGCGTATCTGGATGGATGGTGGACCACGCCGGACCTTCAGGCGTTGATGGACCTCATTCACCACGATGAAGGCGACATCTATAACGGTTTCCCGGGTATGGGACTTGTGCGGGCCTATGAACGTCTGCGCTTCTGGCTGCAATCGAACTCAAAGCGGCAGGCCAAGAAGAACATCCAGTATCACTATGATCTGGGCAATGACTTCTACCGCCTCTGGCTGGACGACACGATGACCTATTCCTCGGCGCTGTTTGCGACCGGCCAGGAAAGCCTTGAGGCCGCCCAGACGGCCAAATACGCCTCGATGGTCGATCAGATGGGCGCGGAACCGGGCGATCACGTGCTTGAGATCGGCTGCGGCTGGGGCGGGTTTGCCGAATATGCGGCGGCCAAGCGCGGATTAAAGGTGACCGGGCTGACCATCTCGAAGGAACAGCGCGATTTTGCGGTCGCACGGATGGAACGGGCAGGGCTGTCAGACCGTGTCGAGATCAAGTTGATGGATTACCGCGACGAAAAAGGCACATATGACGGCATTGCCTCGATCGAGATGTTCGAGGCGGTCGGACAAAAATATTGGCCTGTGTATTTTCAGACACTCATGGACCGGTTGCGCCCAGGTCGCAACGCCACGTTGCAGATCATTACCGTTGCCGAGAAGCAATGGGAGACCTATCGCAAAGGTGTTGATTTCATTCAGAAATACATCTTTCCGGGCGGGCTTCTTCCTAGCCCGAACGTGTTGAATGCCGAAGTTGCCAAGGCTGGTCTTACGCTGTCGAAATCCATCACTTTCGGCCAAAGTTACGACCAGACGCTGCGCCGGTGGCATGAAGTGTTCAATGAGAAATGGGATGAAATTCAAGGACTTGGCTTTGATGACCGGTTCAAGCGCATGTGGGACCTTTATCTGACCTCTTGCGCGTCGACCTTCCAAAGCGGAACATGTGACGTGACGCAGATCACTGTGACGAGGCCGGCATGACGTCTATGCCCACAGCCGCAAAGCTGATTGCGGCGATCCTGTTTGGCGCGCTTGCGTTTTTCGTATCCGACCTGGTGAAGCCGCTTTTGCCGGAAGGCACGCAAACCGGCGCCCTATCTCCTGTCAACGGGATCTTTGGTTTGATCCTAGGCTGGCGTGTCATGGGACATCGGGCCGGAGACGGCGTCGTCCCGTCGCTTGGCTATGGTTTGACCACGGTCTTCGCCATCACCTTCTGGTGCATCCTGATCTGGGCCGGGAAAGAGATGTATGACAACTCGATCAAGCTCCGGTACGACGGACCGGTCGAGGCTCTTCAGGAAATGGCGGGCTTCATGGTCGATTATGCGCGGCTGATCGCGACGACCGAGGTGGTCTTGCCGATCGTGATCGGCGGGTTCATCTGTGGCTGGATTACCGAATATTTCTCGCAACGCTGGTCATGACTTCTGCCACATCGTTGTTTCTTTACGGAACGCTTTTGCACGCGCCATTGCTGCGGGTTGTCCTTGGACGTGATGCCGTCCTTCGCCCGGCACGATGGCCGGGCCGGCAGGTTGTCTGGGCAAAGGGGCAAAGCTATCCCTTGGTGGTTGACGCCGACGACGCAGCCGAAGGGGCGGTTCTGTCCGGGCTTTCGGGTGACGACCTGGCGCGGCTCGATTTCTACGAAGCCGGGTTCGGCTATGGGCTTGTCGATGCGGACATTGAAGGGCCGGATGGGCATGAGCGGGCGCAGGTCTATATGCCGACACATGAGATCGGGGCACCGGGAGCCCCTTGGAGGCTTGAGGATTGGGTGGCCGAATGGGGGGACCTGATCACATTGGCCGCCGAGGAAGTGATGGGCCTTTATGGAACGATGCCGCCAGAGGAATTGCCACGCCGCGCACCGACCATCCGGATGCGGGCGGCGTCGACGTTGCAGGCCCGAAAGGGGGGAACCCCGGCAACCCTGCGGTCCGCGACGGGTGCCGACGCGGTTGATGTCAAAGCGCGACGGCGGCCCTACACGTCCTACTTTTCGGTCGCCGAGACGGAATTGTCCTTTCCCCGCTTTGATGGGTCCATGTCCGAACCCGTTCTGCGAGAGGCCTTCCATGCTGCCGATGCGGTCACCGTTCTGCCTTACGATCCGAAACGGGACCGCGTGCTTGTGATCGAACAGTTCCGGTTCGGCGTGTTCACGCGGGGCGACCCGAAGCCCTGGTCCTTGGAGCCAATCGCAGGGCGCATCGACCCGGGCGAGACCGCGGAATCTACGGCGCACCGCGAGGCCCTGGAAGAGGCTGGGCTGACGCTTCAGGCGTTGCACCCGATTGGATCCTACTACCCCTCTCCCGGAGCGCTGACCGAGTATCTTTACACGTATATCGGGATCGCCGATTTGCCCGATGACGCGGCTAAGCTGGGCGGGCTGGACGTGGAGGCCGAGGATATTCGTGGCCACGTCCTTGGCTTTGCCGAATTGATGTCGCTGATCGCGACCGGCGAGGTGGACACCGGGCCACTTGTTCTTTCGGCCCTTTGGCTCGACCGGATGCGGGATGACCTGAGGCAGTCCGTCTAACATCCCGCGGTGGCGATTTTCGACACGAAAATCGTTCCGGAAATCGTGTCGATTTCCGCCCGCCTTGCAGTCGGGGCAGCGCCCCCCTATTCAAGGTCGTCAAAGGGGAAAGGACGCGCCCATGACCATCCGCAGAGACCTGGCTCAGGCAGTTGGCAACACGCCCCTGATCCGCCTTCGTGCGGCCTCGGACGCGACGGGTTGCGAGATCCTGGGCAAGGCAGAATTTCTGAACCCCGGGCAATCGGTCAAGGATCGGGCCGCCCTTTTCATCATCAAGGATGCGGTGGCCAAGGGGCAGTTGAAACCGGGCGGAACGATTGTCGAAGGAACCGCGGGGAATACCGGCATCGGGTTGGCACTCGTGGGTGCCTCCATGGGGTTCAAGACAGTCATTGTCATCCCCGAGACCCAAAGTCAGGAAAAGAAGGACATGATCCGGCTGTGCGGCGCCGAGCTCGTACAGGTGCCGGCGGTGCCCTATGCCAACCCCAACAATTACGTGAAGTATTCCGGCCGTCTGGCGGCGCATCTGAATGAAACGGAACCGGGCGGGGCGATCTGGGCCAATCAGTTCGACAATGTCGCCAATCGCCAGGCCCATGTAGAAACTACGGGCCCGGAAATCTGGGATCAGACTGGCGGTAAGATCGACGGGTTCACCTGTGCTGTCGGTTCGGGCGGAACACTGGCGGGTGTCGGGCAGGTCTTGCAGCCCAAAGGCGTAAAAGTCGGCCTTTCGGATCCCGAGGGTTCGGGAATGTATAAACTGTACACCGGCGAAGAGGCGGGCGGAAACTCGATCACCGAGGGGATCGGCCAAGGGCGGATCACAGCAAACCTGGATGGGTTTACGCCTGATTTCTCCTACAAGATCCCGGACGCGGAAGCTTTGCCCGTCGTCTACGATCTGATCCAGACCGAAGGGCTGTGCCTTGGCGGTTCATCCGGAATTAACATTGCCGGCGCGATACGTCTGGCCAAGGAAATGGGACCGGGGCACACGGTGGTCACGATCCTTTGCGACTACGGCAACAGGTATCAGTCGAAAATGTTCAACCCGGCCTTTCTGCGCGAAAAAGGTCTTCCGGTGCCGCCCTGGATGGACGGGGCTGGGCGGATCATGCCTTCGGTTTTTGAGGATTGATGCGCGCCGCGCTACTTTCCCTTTGTTTCTGCCTCCTTTGGGCGGCAGGACTTGCGACCGCCCAGGTTGCGCCAGACTATGAGGACTGGGAAAGCGTCGCGGAACGCGCCGAAACGGCGCTTTCAAACGATGCTGTCTCGACAATTACGCTTGAAGAACTGCGCGACGAGATCGCCGGTTGGCGGGATCGATTCCTGGAGGCAGAAAGCGGCGGCGAAGCGCGGATCGAGACATTGCGCGCACAGATCGAGGCGCTGGGACCAGCGCCTGAGGAGGGCGCGAACGAGCCCCCGGATCTTGCTGCGCGCCGCGCCACTCTGGAAGATCGGCTCGCCACGCTGGAAGCGCCGCGACGCCAGGCGAACGAGGCGTTCAACAGGGCCAATGGTGTCGTCGGTGAACTCGACAGTCTGATCCGAACGCGCCAGACCGATGCCCTTTTCACCTTGGGCCCGTCGCCTCTGAACCCGGTCAACTGGCCGGACGCGGCGGTGGGTCTTTTCGACATAGGTCAGTCGATCCTGCGTGAGGTTCAATCGGCCTGGTCGAGCGAGGTGCGCCGCGCCAATATTCGCCAGAACATCCTTCAGACCGTGTTGCTTCTGGGCCTGTCCATCGCGCTTCTCTGGCGGGGCAGGGAATGGATGGAGCAGGCCACGCAGGCCATCCAGTTCCGGTCCACCCGGTTCGGGCGGCTGGCCCTTGGTTTTCTTGTGTCGCTTGGCCAGATCCTGGTGCCGATCTTGGGGATCTATGTTCTGATCCTGGCGGTCGAGGCGACAGGGCTTTTGGGGCCGCGCGGGCTTGCCCTGGCGGGGACCCTGCCGCTGGTCGGATTGTCCGTATTCGGCGCGCTGTGGCTTGGCGCGCGCGTCTTGCCGCGCCAGTCGGGGCAGCCAGGTCCACTTGGCGCCGAGGACGACGAACGGGCTCAGGGCCGTGCGATTGCCGCCGGTCTGGGTATTCTTTTTGCGCTGTCGATCGTGGTCAGGGTTCTGACCGGGTTCGATGAGGCAGGCCCGGCCTTCCAAGCGGTTGTCACTTTTCCGATTATCGTTCTGACCGGGCTTCTTCTGTTCCGGGCGGGGCATTTCCTTTTGCGAGCTGCCCGCGCATCTGTGCCAGAAGGTGAAAGCCCGAATTTCGGGCAGAATTCCCAACGGCTGGTGGCCCGCGCGATCCTTGTGATCGCCCTGTTCGCGCCCGTTGTGGCAGCCATCGGGTATCGCCAGCTTGCCGAGGCTTTGGCCTTCCCGACGGTGTTGTCCCTTGGCCTTGCAGGCGCCATTGCCGCAATCCACGGGCCGGTGCGCGATTTGTTCAACGTGGCATTCGCCCGGGACGACGAACCTGACCGAGAGCTGCTTGGCCCCGTCATTGTGACGATGATCCTGACGCTGGCTTCGCTGCCGCTGTTCGCGTTGATCTGGGGTGCGCGGCCCGCTGAGATCGCCGAAGTCTGGGCACGGTTCCGGCAAGGCTTCGTCCTGGGTGAAAGCCGGATCACGCCTGGCGACTTCCTGACGGTCATCATCGTCTTCGCCATCGGATACGCGCTGACCCGACTAATCCAGGGCACCTTGCGGAACACGGTTTTGCCGAAAACCCAGATCGACATCGGCGGGCAGAATGCGGTTGTTGCCGGTATCGGCTATGTGGGGATCTTCTTGGCCGCACTGATCGCGATTTCCGTCGGCGGGCTGGATCTGTCCTCGGTGGCCATCGTTGCAGGTGCCCTGTCGGTCGGGATCGGCTTCGGTCTGCAAACCATTGTCTCAAACTTCGTCTCAGGCATTATCCTTCTGGTCGAGCGTCCGATCCGGGAAGGCGACTGGATCGACGTCAACGGAACGATGGGACATGTCCGCGATATCTCGGTCCGCTCGACCCGGATCGAGACCTTCGACCGGACCGATGTAATCGTGCCCAATGCCGATCTGATCGCGGGCACGGTCACCAACTATACGTTCGGAAACAACCTCGGACGGCTCGTGTTCACTGTGGGCGTCGCCTATGGGTCGGACACGCGGCGGGTCGAGCAGATCCTGCGTGAAATCGTGGCGGGCATCCCGAACGTGGTCACCGTGCCTCCGCCAAGCGTCACCTTCGCCCAGTTCGGTGCGGATTCGCTCGACTTCGAGATCCGCGCAATCCTGCGCGATGTGAACGCGATCCTGTCGACGAAATCCGAAATCCACCATCAGATCGCCGCCCGCTTCAGCGAGGAAGGGATTGAAATCCCGTTTGCACAGCGCGACATTTGGCTCCGCAATCCCGAGACTTTGGGAGGGCAAGGGGACGGGGATGGCGAATGACCGAGCTTCTGTTTCGTCAAAACGCATATCAGAAGGCCGCGATGGCGGAAGTGACGGCGCATACGGATGAAGGTGGCGTCGTCCTGAACCGAACGGTGTTCTATCCGACGGGCGGTGGTCAGCCCGGCGATGCCGGGCGGCTTACGTGGTCGGGCGGACATTTCCAGATTGCGACGGCGGTGAAGGGTGACGAGGATGATATCGTTCTTGTTCCGGCCGAGCCCGCGCCCCTTCCGCCTGTCGGCGAAGAGGTCAGCCAGGAACTCGACTGGGACCGCCGGTATCGGCATATGCGCGTACATACAGCGCTGCACCTGCTTTCGGTCGTCGTGCCGCTGCCTGTGACCGGCGGATCGATCAGCGCCGAGAAGGGTCGGCTTGATTTCGACATGCCGGAAGCACCATCGAACAAGGAAGCGCTGGAGGAGGCGCTGAACGCGTTGGTGGCGGGAAAACACGCCATCACCGAGCGCTGGATCACGGATCAAGAGCTTCAGGACAACCCGGGCCTGGTCAAGACCATGTCGGTTCAGCCGCCGATGGGGGCAGGCCATGTCCGATTGATCCAGATCGGACCCGCCGAGGCGCCGGTCGACTTGCAACCTTGCGGCGGGACGCATGTGCGGTTCACGGATGAGATCGGGCCGCTTCGGATCGGCAAGATCGAGAAGAAGGGCGCTCGGAACCGGCGCATGCATGTTCACCTGACCTGAAATTAGCGCCTCGTTTGGGCGGGTACGGTCTGCCGGCATTCACATGCTTGCCCTTTAGGCGGACCCGCGTGTATGACGGCCCCTGCCGGAGAGGTGGCCGAGTGGTCGAAGGCGCACGCCTGGAACGCGTGTAGGCGGGAAACCGTCTCCAGGGTTCGAATCCCTGTCTCTCCGCCACCCACCTTTCTGATCTTTGATCTCCTGCAAGTCCTGGTCGATTTGTGCCGTGTTTCCGGTGGTTAGGGCAGTTTGTGTTGATGGGAGACCGAACCGCCGATGGCATTCCGGCCGATTTCGGCCGCCAGTCTCTGCGTCCTCCATTCGGGGGTTCGGTTTGGGCGTTTTAGCTGAATACAGGGAATTTATAGGGAATTGGGTGCTTTAGCGGTCTTGTTTGGCGCTTTCGGCCGCTGATCTTCTTGAGATATCTGCGGCTTAGGAGCCATTTCCCTGTTTTGATCAAACAGGGAATCTGACGCGCCCAAACAGGGAAGGCCTGCGTGGGAAACAGGGAACAAATGGGTAAAGAACAGGGACGGAGCTTAGGCGCCTGACATTCCATAAAGACGTTCTTGCTGATCCCAACAAAGCGGCACCGGCTGGCGCATGATGCGCTTCAATGTGAGATCAGGCGGTTGTGTGCCTTCAAGAATCGCCTCTTGGAGACGCGGTGACAAAAACGCCAGCTGGGTTCGGGTCCGGACAAACGCCTCGGAATGCCCACTTGCCCGCGCGATCTCGGTTACCCCGCGACCCGCACGCAGATCATTTGCCCAGCAATGCGCCTTGTGCAGGGTCTTGAGCAGGGTGGGATCTGGCTGTGGCTCGGTTGCAGCCGCAATCACCTTTATCTCGACGCCGCGGCGCCGGAGCGTGAAGGGGGTCGCAAATTCCAGGGCGTCTGTCGCGATTTCCGATGCCTCCAAACCCAAGGCACTGGCAAGGCGTGTTGCGTCAAGCGTGACATGAAGGGTTCGATCCTTGAGCGTCCCCTTGGCCAACAGATTGGCGATGGCCACAGGCTCACGATCGGCCCCTTTCTCGACGCCGCGGACCAATTCCTGCAACCGCGCGGCTCTGCGGGCATCAGGAGCGGCAAGAAGGGTCTGATCCCTCACCGTACGCCGCAGGTGCGCGATGATGGCGCTGGTGACCAAACGCTCCAATGCCTGTGCCGTTAGGCGCAAACCGGTTGG
Source organism: Paracoccaceae bacterium (assembly GCA_965267475.1). GTDB lineage: Bacteria > Pseudomonadota > Alphaproteobacteria > Rhodobacterales > Rhodobacteraceae > JBCBKU01. The sequence continues at coordinate 3,252,594 of OZ254079.1, read as the reverse complement.
ATCGGGCCCTCCTGTGATGAGCCTGTTGGATACATAATACCGATGGCGCCGGCCCGCCTTTGTGGTGTGAGTCGGGGTCATGAGGTCTCCGCTCTCGTCCCGGATCTTGCCTGTCAGAATGGATCCGCGTTTGGCGCCACCGCCGCTCGATCTCCGCGCCGCATCAAGGGCTGACTGGACGCGCGTCCAGAGCGGCTCACTGATGATGGGGGGATGCAAACCCGGATAGGTTTGATCCTTGTGCCGGATTTGCCCCTGGTAGACGGGGTTGCGCAACAGGTGCTGGATCTGTCCATTGCTGAAGGCTGTTCCGCCGCTGACAGTTCCGTTGTGCCGGGGCCTGAGTTTGGATCGTAATCCGAGACGGTCCGCATCCCGGCGCACGGCACCTAGGCTACGGTGGCGATCATAGAGGTGGAACAGCGTTCGCACTGTCTCGGCCTCACGATCGTTGACCACAAGTGTGCGCTTCTCGGGATCCGGATGCGGATCGTAGCCGAGGGGCGGATTGCCCCCCATCCATAACCCTTTCTGTTTTGAGGCTGCGATCTTGTCGCGGATGCGTTCGACTGTGACCTCACGCTCGAACTGGGCAAAGGACAAGAGCACGTTGAGGGTCAGCCGGCCCATGGAAGAGGCTGTGTTGAAAGCCTGTGTTACCGAGACGAACGAACAGCCCACCGCGTCGAAGCGCTCGACGAGTCTTGCGAAGTCCGCCAGGCTTCGGGTGAGCCGGTCAATCTTGTAGACGACAACCATGCGGATCCGACCGGCATCAATCTCCGCCAGCAAGGCTTGAAGGGCAGGACGATCCAGCGTGCCACCAGAAATGCCGCCATCGTCAAAGCGCGTCTTCGCGAGGGCCCAGCCTTCATGGGTCTGGCTCGCGACATAGGCAGCACAAGCCTCATGCTGAGCATCGAGAGAGTTGAAGGCCTGGCCCAGTCCTTCTTCAGTAGATTTGCGGGTATAGATGGCGCAGCGAGTTTTGGCGGGCATTACTCAGTGTCCTTCAGGCCGAAGAACCTCGGTCCTGACCAGCGAACGCCTGTGATGGCGCGGGCGATCGCAGACAAGGAGCGATAGCATTCGCCGCGCCATATGAACGCGTCGTCGGTCACATCAACGGTATGGGTGACGCCGTTCCACTCGCGGAGAAGGCGTCCGCCGGGTTTGAGAGACCGCGCTGGCCGGGTCTTTGGGGCGGCCGCGGTCTTGAGCGCCCGCTGATATGACTTTGGCAAGCCGCCGTGCCGGCGTGCCTGAAGCTCAAAGGCCAGGAAGCGTCGCAGAAAGGGGGCGCTGAGGCCCTTCGGTGGCGGTTCAGGGAACAAACCGCGCCAGGCCGCGAGCAAGGCGCGTCGATCCATCTCGGGCAGGTCGGCGACGTCGATGGCCGATTGAGATTGGTGTTGGTCTGGCATGGTCGGTCTCCGGTTTGAGCGGGCAAATCTGTCGTTGTACCGGATGAAGCCCGGGCAGGCCGGGCACGCCACGAATGACGCTCTAATCGCCGAGGAAGTCCAGTCAGAGCGTCCGTTTGGCCCCTCCGGCGGTCACATTGATTGTGGCTACGCGTCGGCGCAACACAAGATGTTGTTGACTCCGCTCAATGTTCCTGAAACGTTCCCGCTTAGCGATTCGAACGCGGGGACGACGGTTACTTTAGAGCGGCCGTCCTTCTGGCGTTAGTCGCGGGGCATTCAATCGAAGAGATCGCTCGGATCAAAGGGCGACCACACGAACAATAAAAGGCAGGGCACAACCATGTCAGAAGAACCAACGCATAAGATCGAGCAGATCGCGCCCGGAGATTTGATCCCCTGGGCCAAGAATGCGCGGACACATTCCAGGAAGCAGATCCGTCAGATTGCCGACAGCATCGAGACATTCGGCTTCACGAACCCGATCTTAATCGATGACGCAAATCGGATCGTGGCGGGCCATGGCAGGGTGAGGGCGGCCATGCAGCTGGCATTACCTACGGTGCCTTGCCTGCGGTTCGACCATATGACCGAGGATCAGAAACGGGCCTATGTGCTGGCCGACAACAAACTCGCGCTGAACGCAGGATGGGACGAGGATCTTTTGGCGCATGAGCTGGGGTCACTCCTGGAAAGCCAGGACCTCGATTTTGATGTCGACGTGATTGGCTTCACGATTGCTGAGATCGATGCGATCGTGGACGCGCCTAAGCCGGAAGAGCCGGGCAATCCGGTCGATGACTTGTTGCCGGATGCGGCCTTACGCCGGGTGCAATCGGGTGACGTCTGGCAGTTGGGCACCCATCGGCTGGTCTGTGGAGATGCGCTCGACCCGGATGTGGTCCGGACCTTGATGGGGCGGGAGGCGGCAAGGATGGTCTTTACCGACCCGCCCTACAACGTCCCGATTGACGGCCATGTCGGCAACTCGGGCAGAACCCAGCACCGCGAATTTGCCATGGGTGTGGGGGAAATGAGCGCGACGGAGTTCACAGGCTTCCTGAAAACAGCGTTCCAGAACGCGACCGATGCCAGCTTGGATGGCGCCATCCACTTCATCTGCATGGATTGGCGACACATGCGCGAGATGCTGGCCGCTGGGGAGGGCGTCTACAGCGAACTCAAGAACCTGATCGTTTGGGCAAAGGATAATGGCGGAATGGGAACGTTCTACCGTTCGCGCCACGAACTTATCTTTGCCTTCAAGGTGGGGACGGCCCCGCACGTCAATACCTTCGAGTTGGGTCAGCACGGGCGCTACAGGACCAATGTCTGGGAATATCGTGGCGTCAACACGATGAAGACGGGCCGGATGGATGAGTTGGGCATGCATCCCACGGTCAAACCGGTCGAAATGATCGCCGATGCGATCCGGGATGTCTCCGGTCGCGGCGAAATCGTGCTGGATCTCTTTGGCGGATCCGGGTCGACCCTGATCGCCGCGGAGAAGACTGGGCGCATGGCACGGTTGCTTGAGCTCGATCCGATCTATTGCGACCGTATCATCGCGCGGTGGGAAGCCTATGCGAAGGACGAGGCCGAGCAGGTGGTCTGTGGATGGGCGCCGCCAGTGGCAATGATACTGGAGGCAGCGGAATGAGTAAGCGTTCCGATGATCCCGCAAAGGCACTGGTTGGCAAACCCGGCTATGAAGTTGGCTACGGCAAGCCGCCGGTCGCTTCCCGGTTCAAACCTGGCCAATCGGGCAATCCACGGGGTCGCCCCAGGGGCGCAAAAAACAAACGCCCCGGCATGCATGAGGAGCGAATGAAAGACATCATCCTCGAAGAAGCTTACCGTGGCATAACGATCCGTGACGGCGACCGAAATGTGACCATCCCGCTTGCGCAGGCGGTGATGCGGTCCATGGGTGTCAAGGCGGTACAGGGCCATGCGCGGGCGCAGCGTCTCTTTGCGGAGCTCCTTGCCACGGTCGAAAGCTCCCAAAAGATCCTCCACGACCAGTGGCTCGACACCGCCATCGGCTATAAGGTGGAATGGGAGCGCGAGTTAGAGCGACGCGACCGCTTGGGGATCACTGATCTGCCCGAGCCGATCCCGCATCCCGATCACATCGACGTCGACCTTGATCGCGGCACGGTTCATATCGCGGGACCCCGCACGAAAGAAGAGAAGGCCGAACTGGACGATATCATCGACAACAAGCATCTGCTCATCGAGGATCTTCGAGACCTAAACCTGGCCCTGGAAGAAACGACTGATCCAAAGGAGCGCCGCAGGCTTGAGAGGCTCATGGACGAGAAGTTCAAGATCCTCGAAATTATCAACAAGTTCGAACCCCGGACTGGTGACTAGTCACGAGTGTGGTCTAGGCCTGAATGGCCTGGGCCAACAGTGAACTCGGTGTTCGGGGTTATTAAGGGCGGGAAGCAGACGTTCGCCGCAATTGCAGCCGATGTCGGCTTTTGCACCGAAGCGGACATTCGCGGCACGACAGCAAACCGGTAGATATAGGCTCTAAGCGGACTTGTGTGGACGATTGCAGGTAGTCGATCTTGAAGGGAAAAAACCTGACAAGTTGTCACAGCTCATGTGCGAGGTCTATGACCAGCGACCTTAGTTGTGCGACCAACCAATGATGCAGAGCGCTGTTTGCATCTCGAGCGTGCCGCACGGCGTGTAGTTTGAATGTTCCTCCTTCGATCGGAAGTGGCTGATGGGCGAGATTGAAACGTCGCGCGTTTCGTTCTGCAACCCGTGCGGGCATCGTCACAACCAAGTCGGACATTTCGATGATCGAAAGGGCTGCAAATAACGATGGGACGGTCGTTTGCACATTTCGTTTGTGCCCCAAAAGCTGCAACGCGTGGTCGACCATGTTAGGAACCGGACCAAAGGGAGAGATTAGCAAGTGCCGCGCCGCAACAAATCTTTCGACTGTCAGGGGCCGTTTGAACAATGGATGGTCGTTCCGCGTTGCAACGACATAGGATTCGGAAAACAGCTCTTCTGCAAAATACATTTCGCCGCGATCTGTCGGAAAATCGAAATAACCAATCGCGAGGTCGATGCGCCCGTCAGTGAGCGCGCCGAGGGCATCACGGTTGGCCAGGGGATAGGCATGAATACCGATACCAGGGCTCTTTTCTACTAGATCGGCGATCAAGTCTGGCAAGATCGAAGTGAGTTCATAATCAAAGGCGCCAATTCTCAGACTGGATTTTGAATTGGATGGATCGAACTCTTCCTGCTCAGAAAGAGTCTCGGAAATCAGTGTCACAATACGTCGAATCTTGGGCTCCAGTGCCCTGGCCATCGCTGTTGGCTCCAGTCCATGTGCGCGGCGCAAAAACAACGGATCATCGTAGAGTGAGCGAAGACGTTTGAGCGCGTGGCTAACGGCTGGTTGCGTCAATCCCATCTCGCGCGCCACCAGTGTGGCCTTGCGATGGCGCATGCAGCCCAAAAAGACCATCAGAATCGTCGTATCGACGAGTCTTAAATCAATCTCGCGAATATCTCTCATAGAACGATTTTATTATTCTGAAATTCACGAGTCGGCTAGCCTTACTCCGACGGGCAATGACTCCGGGGGTATCCATGTCCGGCACACATGCCACCACCAGCCTGATACTCAAGCACTGCTTGTGACAGCTTCGCCAAGTGCGAAGCCTCGGGCCCACGTGCCCAACAAGAACAGAGGATGCGTGGATGCAAGGAGCATCCCTTATCGAAGAAACAGGGAGAACATGATGTTTCTAAAAAAAGTTGCGATCACCGGCTTCGCGGCCGGGTTTTTGGGCTCGGCGGCATTTGCCGACGGCCATGTTGCTTGTGGACCCGCGGGCCAGTCGATCCGCATCCTTGGCTCCGACTTCCCTGCCATTCAGGCAGTATCAGGCGCCGCGCAAGCCAATTGCGAAGGGGCTGCTAGCGAGTTCACAGTCACGCTGCGCGATGACACGCGCGACATGATGAACCAGGCACAAACGGCTGATCCGGCCCAGTACACGTCGGTGATTGTTGCCAACTCTACACTGACCCAGCTGATGAATGACGGTCTCGTGCGGCCCCTCGATGATCTGGTCGAAAGGTATGGCGCCAACCTGAACCCAAACCAGCTGATCACAATCGACGGCAATGTGATGGCTGTGGCTTTTATGGCCAACTCGCAGCACCTGTTTGCCCGGACCGATATTCTGGAGCAGGCCGGCGTTGAAGGTATACCATCAACCGTTGAGGAAATGGTTGCGGCTGCGGAGGCGATCCGCGCTGCCGGGATCATGGAGCATCCGGTGGTTCTGAACGCTACGGGTTGGAATCAGGGTGAGCTTTTCAATCTGTTCTTCTTTGCCGCCGGAGGCGACCTGTTCATGCCCGGCTCTGCTGAGCCGAACATCAACAACGAAAACGGCATTGCAGCTTTGGAATCCATGAAAACGCTGACCGAATTTGCCCACCCCGACTACCTCAGCCATGCGTCGAACGAGACACAAGGCCTGTGGGAAGCGGGTCAGGCTGCACTTGGCATCATGTGGGGTTCGCGCGGTGGCGCAATTCTGGATGACGAAGGCTCGACACCAGAGGTGACAGATAACACCGTTCTCGCGGGCGCCCCAACAGCCGGTGGGGGGGATATCCCAGCAGCCACGCTTTGGTGGGACGGGATCACCATCGCGACCAACATCTCCGATGAAGAGGCTGAAGCGACCTTTGCCGCATTGGCCAGCGCTCTGTCCTCCGACCTGATGGAAGAGCATAACGACGATGCGATCTGGCTGGTCGATGGCTATACACCCGGCCCAGCGGCGGCAGGTGTCTCGGCGACCGCAGCGGCGGGGGCGAAGCCTTATCCGATGATCCCTTACATCAACCTGATGCACAACGCGGCAAGCGCTGAGCTGGCAGGCTTCCTCAAAGGGGAAGAGTCGGCAGAGCAGGCTCTGGCGGATATCGAAGCGGCCTACGTGACCGCCGCGAAAGAGGCCGGGTTCCTAAAATAGCCCTCCGAAAGCCGGGGCTTTCGGAGGCCCCGGTTCTTCTCTTGATGTGATCGGGTCGGCTCATGCGACACAGCACGTTCTTTTGGTTTATTCTGCCGACACTTTCGGCGATGATCCTTTTCATCGCGCTGCCGATCGTGTCGGTCTTCGTGCAATCGCTGCACGTGCAGCACGAACAGGTGCTTGTAGTCAGTGAAAGCTGCGGGCCATTTGGCTGCACTGAGACAACAAAGGTCGATCTGGAAGCAACAGAAGAGTTGCGCGCGGCCCAGCCGCTCGGCCAGTTCAACGGTGTCAGCACCTATACCAACCGCGCCCATCTGGCCTTTGGGGAAATAGCAGAGGCTTGGCGGACCAGCGACGGTTTCAGGGATTTCTTTAACCAAGTGCTGGACTTGCCCTTCTATTGGGCTCTGGCGTTTACACTCGCATACACTTTCGTGGTCACCCCCTTTGTCCTCGTTCTAGGGCTCGCCATTGCGGTGGGGGTAAACAACCTGCCCAAACTGTTCAAAGGACCGACGATATTTGTCTCGCTCTTGCCGATGATCGTGACGCCACTTGTCGGGGCGCTCATCCTGTTCTGGATGGTCGACGGGGACGGCGTGCTTGGAGCAACCTTACAAAGTATATTCGACGATCCGTCGCTCAGTTTGAAAGCCTCAACGCCACTCGTGTGGACGATGCTGATAGTATACGGCATCTGGTCATCGCTGCCGTTCAGTTTCATCGTGTTCTATGCGGGCCTGCAGACCGTCCCCACGGACACACTGGAGGCCGCGCAAATCGACGGAGCGTCAAAATGGCAGCGGATGCGCTATGTCACCGTCCCGCACCTGATGCCGCTCGTGGTCTTCATCACCCTGATCCAGCTTATGGACAACTTCCGGGTGTTCGAGCCAATCATCAGCTTTCAGGCGGAGTCCCACGCGCGGTCGCTGTCGTGGATCATCTACAACGACCTGATCGCAGCGGGGAACCCGCTTTACGGCTCGGCAGGGGCGACGTCGATCCTGACGATACTCGGCGTTGCTGTCCTGCTCATGCCCGTGCTGATCCGTACTTGGCGCGATTTCAACCGCAAGTCAGTCTGAGGGAGGTGTGATGGCACAAGCATCCGAGCCCCGCGTTTCGCCCGGTTACATCATCTCGATGGTGCTCGTGTTCATCTGGGTCATCATCGCCTCATTCCCGTTTTTGTGGACAGTCTGGGGATCGTTTAAGGTCGAAAGTGACTTCTTCTCCAAGGCTGATTGGACCTACGCGATTACTGGCACTCGCACCCAGCTCGAAACCGGCGGGGCCTTCACCCTCAACGGCTATCACGGGGCCTGGGTGCAAGAGGAATTCTGGCGCTCGGTCCTGAACACCGGGATCGTGGTGTTTTTCACGGTAGCCATTTCACTCACATTCGGCACGCTGGGTGGCTACGCGCTCGCGCGGTCCGGGTTCAAATACGCGTTCTGGATCCTGATGGCGGCGCTTGTGTTCCGAGCGATGCCGCACATCACGCTGGTCTCCGGCTATCTTCTGCCTTTTTTTGAATGGAACATCTGGGGCATTCTGCCGACTACGATCATCGTATTGGTGGCAATAAACCAGCCGTTTACGCTGTGGATGCTGCATTCCTTCTTCCTGAACATCCCAAAAGACCTTGACGAAAGTGCCATGGTTGACGGCTGCACGCGCTTCCAAGCCTTCCGCCAAGTGATCATTCCCGTCATGTGGCCCGGCGTAATCACCACAGGCCTATTCAGTTTCCTGCTGGCTTACAATGACTTCACCGTCACGCGCATGCTACTCAGTCAGGAAAACGAGACGATGATCCCGAAAATCGCCAGCTTCCTCGGCTCGACCCAAGTACAGGGCAACGTCATGTTCGCGGTCTCGGCAGTGGTCTCGGCCACCGCACCGCTCATCGTGCTGGTGATGTTCTTCCAACGGCAAATCGTCAGCGGCCTGACAGCTGGGGCAGTCAAGGGATGAACGTTGAGCCGCGGACGGGGGCTGCGACGGCTGCCGGCCAAGTGCATGATGACAACAAACGCCTGATTGCGCCATTGCGCGATGCCTTGCGCAGCTGTGACGCCGATACTGTGCGAAAAGCGATGCAAGTCACGTTCGCCGAAGATGCGGTCATTCGGCTAGGGCACCCGATAGGCGAGCTGCGCGGGCCAGACGCACTCTGGTCGCGAGTATATGCGCCGCTGATGACGGCCATGCCCGACATAGAACGCGCGGATTTCATCATGATGGCCGGGCCGCGCTGGGGGACGAGCAGTACCGAAAACTGGGTCGGCCTTGGAGGGAACATTTTTGGGACCTACATGGCACCCTGGCTTGGCATACCCCCAACGAACAAACCAATGTTCATGCGCTATCACGAATACTATCGCATCGCAGATGGCCAGATCGTTGAGATGGAAGGCCTCTGGGATATCCCGCAACTGATGCTGCAGGCAGGCGTCTGGCCAATGGCGCCGCAGCTAGGTGTCGAATGGCTTTGTCCTGGGCCTGCGACAGGGGATGGAGTAATTACAGTCCCGTTTGACCCGCACGCTGCGAACCGAGCGGTCCAAACTGTCTGGGACATGCTGCAGGATCTGCAAAAGGGTGACACCCACACACCGGAGCGAGGCTTGGGCGGGTTCTGGCACAACAACGCAGTTTGGTACGGGCCGACTGGGCTGGGGACAGCGCGAGGGCATCAAGGGATCGCCACGTTGATCTTCAAACAATTTCGGGACGGGCTGACTGACAACGCTCGCCACCTGTCAGACGGTGTGTTCTTCGGCGATCAGAACGTTGTGGCCTTCACTGGCTGGCCCTCAGGCACGGCTGTGCACACCGGGGACGGATTTCTGGGTCTCGCCCCCACTGGGCGGCGGATCAAACGGCGCAGCCTCGATTTCTGGCGCATCGAAGATGGCTTAATCCGCGAATGCTGGGTCATGGTCGATTTGCTCGATCTCTATCGCCAGTTGGGCGTTGATGTTTTGGAACGCACGCGGCGCATGGCGGGTGCGGACCTTCCGGCGGCCCATGCAGCGGCGCGGTAAGCGAAACCGATGGCACGAAATACAAAGAACGAGGCAGCGGCTTGACCGATCCACATACACTCAACAAGGCCGCAATAGCACCGCTTCGTACCGCAATGGTCGACTTTGACGAAAGCGGCGTGCGGGCGGCGCTTGATTCCGTTATCGCCCCTGATGCGGTCATTCATATGCCATACCCATTTGGCGATCTGAGCGGACCCACAGCACTCTACGACACCTGCTTTCAACCGCTGTTCGAGGCGCTTCCGGACCTCGAACGCCGCGACTGGATTGTGATGGGCGGGCCGGACGAACACGGGGCGAGCTGGGTCGGATGTGGCGGACATTACGTCGGCACCTTCGTGGCTCCATGGTTGGATATCCCACCCACAGGGCACCTGACCCACATGCGGTTTCATGACTTCTTCCGCATTGAAGATGGCAAGGTCGTCGAAATCCAAACACTCTGGGACATCCCAGAGGTAATGATGCAAGCCCGAGCCTGGCCCATGGCGCCGTCGCTGGGGCGAGAGTTCTGCGTCCCGGGCCCTGCAACGCTCGACGGGATTATACCGGGACCCTGGGACTCAGTTAAAGCAAGCGCTTCACAGCAGCATATCATCAAAATGCTGTCCTACATGAAAAAGCACCCAAGCGAAGGCGGGCCAGAGGTGATGGAAATGGAGCGATTTTGGCATCCCCGGATGAATTGGTACGGCCCAGCAGGCATAGGTACCGCTCGAGGCATTGCGGGTTTTCGCAACTGGCACCAGATCCCGTTCCTTAGTGGAATGCCCGATCGCGGACAATACATCGAGGAGATCACCTACCATTTCTTTGGTGATGGGGATTATGCTGCGGTGACCGGTTGGCCCAACATGATCCAAACCCTCACCCATGATGGCTGGATGGGTATTGCACCGGCAGGACAAGGGTTCACCTGCCGATCACTCGACTTCTGGCGCATCGAGAAAGACAGAATTCGAGAGAACTGGGTTATGGTCGATATACTTGACGTTTACGCTCAGCTCGGCGTCGACGTTTTTGGTCGCCTACGCGATTTCAACAAGGCCCGCCATCTCGGGAAGGTGCAATTCCCTGTGGGGGATCGCTGAGACAGGCGAAACGCTAGCTTTCTCGTCCAATCCACCAAGAACCCTAAAGGACCGCCTATTCGAAATAGGTATGGATTGGATTGATGGGCGGGAAGCGGAAGTTCGCTGCAACTCCAATGGGACTCGCAGGCGTGGTGAAAAACAGACATTCGGATCTAGACTTCTGCCCGCCTAGGCATGCACTTCAAAAATCGTCTCGTGGCTTTCTTTCCTCGATCTCATCGTTTGATGAATCGAGCGTCCAAGCGTGTTGAAAGCGCTCGACGGTGTACCTTACTGGTCAACACAGGAAGTGACGGGTATGGCAGGCGTGTCCAAGGGTGTTCTGTTGATTGAGGATTCGAGCTAAGTGCAGCAGATCATTAGTGATCTTCACTGAGGAAGAAATGCAGAGGATCTGCGAGTGGGTGGAAAAGACGACCTTCTGAAATGCAGCCCCGCTAGACGGAGGAACATGTCTAAGGTTAGGCACAAAGATACAAAACCGGAAATGGTCGTCAGAAGTCTGTGCCATTCGTTGGGTCTGAGATTTCGCTTACACCAGAGAGATTTGCCAGGTTCCCCGGACTTGGTGTTTCCAAAGCATCGTGTAGTAATCTTTGTTAATGGGTGTTTTTGGCACCAACATGAAGGGTGCAAGAGATCAACTCTTCCAAAGACCCGCACAGAGTTCTGGAGAAACAAATTGCTTGGGAATGTGGAACGGGATGCAAAGAACAATACGTTGCTGTCCGCGAATGGCTGGGAAGTGATGACGATCTGGGAGTGCCAAACGAGGGATCTTCAGAGATTAGGCGTACAGATTAAACAGCATTTCCGCCTCTGAAGTGGCAAAGCGCATCGACGTTATCGCGGTAGAAAATGAAACCACTGGACGACAATCTCACTGAACTCGACGCATCGTTTGAAGTCGGCGAAAAAGACCAAGGGTTTGAACTCATAATTGGATCCAGAGGTGGCGCCAGAGGGCATTCCGAGAGGGCGCGGAACAGTGACTATGCACTCGCAATGGAGCTATTTCTCAGACGCATGGCTGAACAGCGCTTGGTTTTGGACGGAGTTCAAGTAGTAAGCGGAGTAGCAATGAAGCTGCCTGTGCATGAAAGATCCGTGGAGCTCGACGACTTCCGACTTCCATTGCAGTTATCTGAAACCGTCGATGTGACTTCTGTTCGCCACTCGATAGGAAGAGCATCAGCGGCATTTGGTCGATCCGATGGAAGCGACAGAGGAAACAGAACAAAGCGGATAAAGCTACATGTTCAGTGGCCAACGTCAAAGAATGCGACGTTGGAGGATTTCAGCCGATTACTTATGTATCCGACATGGCCCGTTTTGAATGAAAAACCTACAAGCGATGATCAGGTTTTGCAGAGCAGAGCGCTGCAATCCGTTAGAAAACTTCGCCTCTTGCCAAACGACCGAGTCTTACCACCAATGGGGAACAAAAGACCCACCAAAATTCCCACCGACTCGCTGCGGTTTCAAAGGGACCCGAATGTTGTATCCTGGGTCCTTTGGCAATCACAAGGAAGGTGCGAGGTATGCAGAGAACCAGCACCGTTTCTTCGGGACAATGGCGAGCTGTTTTTGGAAGTCCATCACGTCACATTTTTACGTGAATCCGGTCCGGACACAGTGGACAACGCTGTCGCTTGTTGCCCGAATTGTCACCGAAGACTGCACCATGATCCGAACCGTCACTTACTTCGCAAAAAGATTCTTTCCACTTGCAGCAGGCTAAAAGACTACTCCAACACAAGCTAAAATACTATTCATGAATGGCTTTGTACTCGGGAAAGTCTGCGCAACTCAGCTTCGTTTCTTCGAAAATGGCCCCGCATATGCCAACGATACAGCATTACTGAGCAGGAGTGATTTCCTATCTCTAGATCGAAAGGACTGGCAGATCAGTCGGGATTCAGATCATGAAAGCATCGACAGTTGTCGAATGTATTCTCTTTCTACTAGATGACTGATTGGAGAGCGCGGACGCTCGCGACGAACGGACCGAGCTAGGCTGCCGCAATTGTGGTTGCTTGTGCTCGACCGAGCCGCTCGATACTTGCTTCATCGCCCACCACGATTAGGTGACTCTTGGCTCGCGTTAGGCCAACATACGCAATTTCGGCATCGGTCCTATCGATTTCGCACAGTATCACGACCGGCCGATCGAGACCTTTGAACCGCATGATGCTATCGACGATAACACAGTTCTCGGCGGGTTCATCGGCAGGCGTCCAATGGCAACCGGCCAATGTAGGTGCCTGTCGAATCACCGACAGATCCGCTCCGCAACCGGATAATATAGCTATGTCAGCTCGGGCGATCCCGTCCGCAGTAAGCAGCCGGCCAAGTTCTCGCTCAACTGTCCGTAGAATCTTGTTCTTGTCGCACACCACCCAACTGACCGGGGCACCTTCTGGCCCAAGGCAGGTCTGCGGTCGACCCTGTCGAAACACGTTTCCTGCGCGAAAAATTGCTTGAGTATTTCGAACGTTCTCGGTCAATTCAAACGGTTCAACCTGCACTGCTGCGGCTGCATCGTCACCGCTGTAGATATTCTGAAAGTCATCGCGGAAGACACAAAGCGAGCCTTCCGGAGCAAGGAAGAGGTCGAGAGCTTCGACCCATGTCGATCTAAAATCCTGTCCTTCATCAATTATGAGGTCGTCGTACTGCTCGGGTGGGATATCCAAGCCAATGTCGGTAAGCAATTCAGGCAGGCGAACCGACCAAAACCGGCGTTCGTCGCAAGCCATCCGCTCAGCCTCGATATCAATACCCTTTTCTAGGCACATACGCGCACAGAATTCGTGAAACGTTGTTACCGAGACGGTGCTGCCCTCCAACTCTCGGCGCATCTGCATCAGTAGCGGGCGATTGAAGCACATCAAAAGAACCCGCCTGCCATCTCGGGCCGCACGCCGCGCCTTCTCTTCAGCCAGTACTGTCTTGCCAGTGCCTGCTCCACCTTGGATGAGTGCTTTTTTTGTGGAGCCGAGAAAATTAAGATATCGATACTGTGTCTCGGTCAGCTTCTTGATCGCCGCCTCGCATTCATTGATGACCGAAGAGAGTCGCGGAGTAAATTCGACGTCTCGCCCGTAGAAATCCTCTAGCATGGCTATGCCAGCAGGACCGAGACCACCCAGTGTTTCTTGTTCGCCGTCCGGTTTCCAGACCATCATTTGTAGCAGGCGTGCACCAAGATTGACCAGATCTTCCTGGAAGGCAAAAATTTCAAGTGGAGCGGCTGCGCCCATATGGGCGACGTTGGAAGGCTTGCTGCAATGAGGTAGTATTACCCCGTGGCGGGCGGACAGCCACGGGGCATTCCCTGGCCATTTTTTCTTAAGCGCGTTGAGAATGACCTTCTTCGACTTCATCGCTTGACGAACAGGGTTTTGAATCTCGAACACTTCTCCGTGTCTATCTTTGGTGGTCCATTTACCGTCGGCGATGCTGCGCCGCACTTGACCGCCTTTGACCTCAAGAACAAGGAACCCGATTTGAGGGTGGGCAACTACAAAGTCAGCTTCACCGTCACGCAACAATCCGCTGTCTAACCCGACCCATTCGCAGGAATAGAATATGGTCGTACCGGTCAGGATGGGATCTTCAGCGAGCAGGTCAAAGATAGCGGTTTCGGCGCTTCGCTTTGGGTCGCTGCGTATCTCTGGAGGCAGCATCGGCGGGATCATCCGCGCAGTCATCGCCTTCAGTGGTCCGTCTCAACAAAGGAGTCAAAGTAACCGCTCGGGCCACCTGTGCCGTCGCCGACAAGCATTGAACGGTCTAGGTAGCGGTTGCCCTCCTCGCAGCAAGTTTCAGGCAATAGTAAGCAGCTGTGACACGCCGCGAGATTCATGCTCTCCGAAAGGCTCGAAATGCCGGCGCGGCATAGTGGATCGGAAGAACACCAAAACGCGTCACGAACCGCTGATGCCAAGACCGGAACGAAGCGATCGGCCCTCCCCTGGCGTTCCAAGCCGCCGAGTGTACCGTCGGCGTCGCTGGTGGACGTGTAGATCAGAAATCCCGCCATACGCGGGTCTTCTCCGACATAGATGCGCTCGCGCAGCGACGCGACATCATATCCACATTCAAATGACAAGCGCTTAATAACGGCATGGGCGAGGGAGTGTACCAAAAGGAAGGTAGGCGTGACCGGCTCGCCCACGCTTTCATCTTCATGGATGCGTTCGTATTCCGCAGAGCGGGCTTCTTCGACTAGGCGGGCGCGCTGGCCAACTCGCGGATCGGCCAGCCAGGCGTCAATCGCCTCAGGTTTGAGCGAAACGAATATACCTTCGCCGCGTACTTCGATGGCTGGCAACCAAGGCAGTGGGGCGAGCGACAGGTCGCCGAACCGACCGCGGCCAGGCTCTTCGACTGACACGTTCTGATAGATTCGTTTGAAGCCGGTCAACGCACGTACTTCGCGTAGGCGCTCGACGCGGCCAATTTTGGCAATGAAGGGTTCGGCGTCTTCTGGTACGACTTCTTGTCGAACTTGGAAATCGGCCCCTTCTGCATCACGCTCTAACCTAATGAATTCTTCGAACCGCAATGTATCGAGCGAGGTTTCCTCGTCTAGTTTGAGGCGCTCACGAATAACGGCCGCATATTCGTCGGGCGGCATGTTGTGCATGGACGCGTTAGTCGCGGCCAGACTCGCGATCATTGTCTCACGCGTGTCAGAATCAAGCTCGCGCAGCGCGCCCCAATAGGCGTTGAGTTCCTGTTGGATCGCATCGGTCCACGGCGGGATGCTGAGCGTAGAATAGGTGACAGGGAAGTAAAGATTAGACGCACCGCGCTGTAGAGTTCGCGGCCGTTCCGTGCACGGCTCGCGGTCCTCGGTGAGCCAAGGACGTCTTCCCGAGCAGTTGTGGCCCTCGAGACCGTTGGAGGAGAACGCACCAGCCATAGATGCCGAAGCGCCGCACCCCTCAGCCGAACAGCTCACTCGTAGGCCTTCGATGCCCGAGCCGCCGAAACTTTCGAGGCGTAAGCGGCATTGCCTGAAACTTCCTTCCCCAGACTCGCCGTCACTTTCCGAAAGGCAAGCCAGCTGCTGGCCGCTTCGCATAGCTAACCAGCGGACCCACGGGAATTCATCGATATGACCGTTCTCGCAAGCCGTTACGAAGCGCGATGGTACAGTAAACACTCGGCGATCTTCGGTCGAGCAGCGAGCGCACCAGCGGGAAGGGTCGCCCATTTCTTTGGCCCATCTGCCCGCGAGTTTGAGTGATTTACAGTTTGGGCACTGCAGCCATGCAGGAAACCGGTAGCCGTTGAGCCAACGATTGGGAAACGCGGCGTCGCGCCCAGCGTCGTCGACCGGCGGTAGGCGGAAGTGGCTTTTATTGAGAACATTTTCGAGTCGTGCTTCTCGAAGGACATGCGGGTCGTTTAGACCACCTGCGATTTTAGCTGTCTCTTCCCAGCGATCGAGCGAGGCAGCAATAACCGAGACAGGGCCGCCGCCCTTTGCGCCCGCGCGAAAGTCAATGACAGCGCCTGGTCCATAGCCGAGCACTTGCCCCCGCCGTATCTTACCCAGATGGTTGTTCCGGCTCACACGCGTTCCTTCATCAAGAAATCGACTCCAGGTTCGACATTTCGCACGCTATTGGGTGTCGGCGTTGCAGCAGCTTCGGCCTTGCCGGTCGCGCGCCGGGCAGCAGCCTCCTCCGCCGACATCAGGAGACTGGTCTGCAGCCTACGATCGTCCCAATAGCTCTTTATCCGGCTGTCACTTACCGCTTCGATCCAGGAGTCGACAAAGCGCGTAAGTTCCGCCCGCGCCTGAGACACTTCGCCTTCATCCACATCCTTCACCCGATCGATAATCTCTTCTACCAGTGTCATGACCTTCGCCCGGTCGGCAACCGCTGCGGCAGC
Organism: Paracoccaceae bacterium; assembly: GCA_965267475.1. Lineage (GTDB taxonomy): Bacteria > Pseudomonadota > Alphaproteobacteria > Rhodobacterales > Rhodobacteraceae > JBCBKU01. The sequence continues at coordinate 3,236,080 of OZ254079.1, read as the reverse complement.
TCCGGTCGGACTAATTAAGTGTCGTATCAACGCGACCAGTGGCGCATGCAGAGCCTTGTCTCGTGCCCGCGGAGCGAACGGTGTCACGCTCGATGGCTCCACTGAACGGTAAAGCGCTGCGTGTCTTGAGGCGAACGTTTCGAAATGCGCACGGTCGCGGATCTTGTTATTGTTGAAAAGGGTAACCACCAACCCAGGCTCGCGACGACCGACGCGGCTCGTCGCCTGGATATATTCAGCCATATACTTGGGCTGCCCGTTGACGAGCATGAGTCCTAAGCGTGGTATGTCGACCCCGACACTAAGCATATTACTGGCTAGTAGGACATCGACTGCTTCGGGATCAAAATACTTTAGGTTCAGGCGGTCGAGGATCAGCGGGATCTCCGAAGATGCCTTGCGGCTTGTTAATTCTTCTGGATTGCCCAAGTCACGCGCCTTCTCGCCCCTGCGCGATGCCAGCGCTTCGATCGTAATACGGACGTCGTCCTCCATCAGCACGAGCGCGCCACCAAGCACTTTGAGTGAATTGAAGTAGGCGACTAATGTCGCGTAGGAATCAAAATCGGGATTGCCGTGTGCAGAAGGGTCCATCTCGGCCTGCAGGAGCGAGGCTGAAGCCGCCTGCAAGGCAAATTTTTCCGATCGGCCGGCTGTGGTTAATCCGACATAGAGGCGGCCGTTGTCGTCACGCACCTTGGCGAAGCACGAGTTCGACCAGTCGAGGGCGGGCGGCGGAAACTGAAAGGCCTTGCGATTAAATACGAGCCGCACTTGTTCGTCAGCGCGGCGGATGGTTGCTGTTGACCCTACGATCTTCGGCGGCCCCTTGGGAGTGCGGCAAAGCCGATCGATGGCTGCTTCATAAAGGCCGGTGAGCGAACCCAGCGGGCCCCCGATCAAATGCAGTTCGTCCTGGATGATAAGGTCAGGTGGTTCAACCGCGCCGTTGGTTCCGAACAAGGCCCCGCTCTCCGCCTTACGGACAATCTGTGCGAACTTATCGACTGTGCCAATCAGGAGCGAGGGCGGTTCGGCATATAAATCATCGTCCACAGTCATGACCGGGATTGCGCCCTCTGGTCGCGCTGCACGGCAGCGCTCCGAAGGACAACGACACTCGATGCGCCGTCGCGGTTTGTCGCTGCTCCACTCAAGTTCGCTTGCGCAAACAGGGCACTTGGTAAGTTGCCTCGGTGTCGACGTAGCGTCGTAATCCAGTAGCGCCTCGGCGGCGTGTGCGAAGCGGTTCGGTGTGCTATCGCCGCCGACCCACAGTCCGATCGAAAACCGCGTGGCCCCAAGACATTCAGTGTCAGCTAGACGCAAGGTTTCACAGGCGAGCACCAAAGCCGCAGCACGCTGAAACTGCTGTACCGTCAGCGTTCGCAGCGTGTAGCGCATGATGATATTCACTCCTGTTCCTCGCGCGCCATGTTCGATGCGTCGATGGAACAGGACAAATGCCGACAGGAGGAGATAGGCTTCGGTCTTGCCGCCGCCCGTAGGGAACCAGATCAGATCGAATATATCTCGGTCATCGTGCTCGCGATCGGCGGCTGAGGGCAGGCACATGAGTGCGAACGCCAATTGGAACGGGTACCACTCGAAATTAAACTCTCTCGCATCGGTGTCGGATGCTGCTTCCGGACGCTTCGCCCATGCAGCCTGCACGTACATCGCCCGGTTGGCGAGACGAAATGCAGTCAATACCTTGTTATTGTTTTTCAGGAAATCGATACCTTCGCGTATCCGACCCGCCGCGTCCCGACAGCGACCAAGGTTGTCCTGCGCTTGCAACTGCAATGCCTCAGGAAGCTCCGATACTTCCGTGTAGCGTTTATCGATCCAGTCTTCATACCCTTGCTTGAGGGCGTCAAGCGCTTCAAAAAACTCCTCGTCTTCGGCAAGGGCGAGTTCAAGACTGTGCAGACGGCCGAGGGTCGTTGCCTTAATCCGGTCGCTCAGCATTCCATCGCCTGATGCATCCATGCCCTGAACAACTGCCTTCGGCATCCACGTCAGGGAGATTTTGTCCGGTTCTGCTAAAGGTGACCATGAAGCCGATGCGGTATGTCCGACAGCGTATTCTGCACAATCTCGATAAATGAGGTCCGCGACGCGCTCATCTTCGTCGTTTCCGCGAAACGACGTGCGGCGCGGCACAAAGTGGCCGCCGCCCGAGCAATGGAAGTCCGCTGCGAATTGGAAGAACGAGGCTTCTTCGCTCGCCACTAGCCCTTGAACGAGCAGAGGATCGGTTAGCTCTTCACCCGATGCAGAACCGCGCGGTAGCTCCCGATAGTCGTTGACAAACTGGATCGTGACAGTTGCTAATGCATTGTTGCGGCGTACCCGGCGATACATTCGAAGGCCGTCCGCGATTTCAATGTCATCGCTACCCGCGGCAAGAGAAATCGCAATCTCGGAGAACGCGTGCCCATTGCGCCTCCAATAGAGCCGCGGGCGTCCGGTGTTCTTGCCGTCCTCCTCAAGTTTTTCCTCGGCGCTGTACCGGGCATACGAAAGATCGAGCAGCAGCACAGCGTCTTCACTTGAAACCGACACAGAAAAGGAGAGGCCGCAGGTGGCTGGCTTGAAGGTCCGTAGGAGCGAAACTGCATCGCGTTCGTCTCCTTCATCCTCGCCACCGCCATTTTCGGCAGCGATACTTTCGTCTTCTTCCTCACTGATTTCTGACTGTTGTGGATACAGGATGGCGGTGAGATATCGAGCTGAAGGCCGCTCTTCCAGCACCTCATCTTCAGCAGTTGGGCCGACCAGATCGGTCTTAAACCTCGACAACAGGTGCGCTCGTGCCTTGGCTGCGTTGCTCATACAAACACCAGTGGCAGGCCGCACAATTGAGGGACAAGCCAAAACCCGCTGGAACGTCCATTCTGCGTAGAGTCGCTTAGCCGCTCGTCACCCGGCGCAGCGATCATTGATCCAAAACCCATCAGGAAGACATTACGAATTTGGTCATTCAAACGCCGCCCGGACCCATGATATTTCTTAGAGATCTCGAAAAGATCGTGGGTCACCTGTCTGTTCAATGTCCCAAGCGAAACGCCCGTCTCGGTCTCTACCCGCCATAACCCGGTTCCTTGCTCTAGACGCGCTTGGCACTTCATTGGTAGGTCCTCGATGGTGAGCGCATCGATCGACTTTGCCAATTTGAGAGGCGAGTACACGTCGAAGTCGCCCTGCAGTCCAAGCTGGAATTGATAACCATTCTTATACTTTGGCATCTTGCGGTAGCAACGGCCGCGCTCAGTCGTACTCGCAAACCTCATTGCAAAGCCGCCCTGGACGGCGAGGCTGCGCTTGGCACGAGTCGCACCGACAAAAAGTACACGCGCCTCTTCAGATAGATCCTGCTCATCGGTTTGTGACTTTGCTCCCCAACTGTCGTTAATCTGCAGAAAGACATGATCTGCTTCGCGACCCTTGGACGCATGGATGGTTCCGAGAATCGGCCCCGTATGACCGAATTCCGGCGCCATGAATTCATCAGGCGGCGCGCCTGCAAGTCTACTGCGCAACTTGAAGAGGTCGATGTTGCCGCCGCGGGTTGCCGCGTAGCGGCTGAGGCGATCCCAACGCGCTTCGACGGAGTTGCCTTCGCTATCGTCTCCGAAAAGTAGCGGCGGAAATCGCTCACGCGCTTGGACCCAGCGTTCGGCGAACTCGGCCCGCTCCAGTTCACGTCCTTCCGTATTGCCCAACACCAATGCAAGCCAAGGGAGCGCGAAGCGACCCATTCCAGACATGCGAAGTCGATGAGCATGTTTGTCGGCCGCCATGAATGCAGAAGCTTGCGCAACTTCCATACGCTTTCGAAACAGGACGAGCGCTTCGTCGTAGCCGTCGAGCTCGCCGTGATCGAAGCGGTTCTTCTGCGAGGTGGCTGCAGATTTTACTAGATCGGTCTTGGATTGAAAAGAATCCACACCGACATCGGCATTGCCGAGAATATCAAGCCTGAGATCTTCGTAGAGTCTGAGCAGCGGAGCTTCGTCTGTTCTATAGATCTTCTTAAGCGAGTGATACTGCAGTAGGTCGCCAAGTGATGCTTTCAAACCGTCGGTAAAGCGGAACACTTCTTCTCCAGCGGCATAATCGTAAATTGCCTGTGCTGGATCGTGAAAAACCGTAATGCCGCAATCGCTTGGCAATAGTTTGATCAGCTTGAGCAGGAACCGCGCTCGATCGCCGGTGATATCCTGTGCCTCGTCGACAATGAGATGCTCCATTTCGCCGAAGATATCGCGGAAATCCTCCTTCCGCTCGTCGATGAGCTCAGCTGCATCACTGATACCAGTCTCGAACCCTCCAAAGAGCTTTTCGACCTCTTCTGGCGAGAACCCATAGCGAATTCTCCAGGCCTGCGAGTCAATGGTTGAAATTTTGACTGCGAATACATTGCTCGGATCTTCGGCGAAGTCGCCGATACGTCCCTTCAATTCGGCAATGGCTGAACGGGTGAAGCTAACCAACCATACATTAGTATCGGCCACATCTTCGCTTTCAATAAGATGAGCCACACGTGAACATGCTACCGCAGTCTTACCCATGCCGGGTCCGGCTGAAACCACAATTCGAGCACTTCGAGCAGCCTCAATGACGCCAAGTTGTTCATCGTCCCATTCAATCGGCTTGTTCAAGAAGGAGACTGTGACGCCCCACGCCTGCTGCATCGCGCGAAGCATGCGCATTTCTCGATCGTCAAGTTTTTCGTCAACTGAGGCGATTTCGAACAATATCGACGCCAGACGCTCTCGGAGCGCAGGGCTCTCGACCTGCAACAACGTTGCAGTAAAGCATTCCATGGGATCACGCATTGCAGAGCCGAGCGCGGCATCGAGCAATTCGTGTTGGACGCCAAACTCCTCGCAAGCGAGGCGCGCCAAAGCTACCTCGTCGTCGTCGACGGTACCGTCTGCACGGATTAACGCGGCGAGCAACACACTAGCATGTTTGGCAACTTCCTGCTCGAGCCGATGGTTCGGCTCAACTTCTGATGCAGAACTCGAACTCATACTAGTCTCCGGAAAAGCGCAAACTTTGTGATTGGAAAGGAGAATTAGTCATGAAAAAAGCAAAGTTAAGGTGTTTCGTTCGACAAGATGCATTGCATTACTCGGCAGCGAACGTGTGTTCATTAAGAATATCACTTTCTTTTTTGAACAATCCCATTTGAATGCGTAAATGATTTAAGAGCGCAACACCAAGCATTACAGGTACGGCATTCCCAATTTGCTTGCCTGCGGCGATTAAGCCGCCCTGGAAAACAACGTCATCAGGGAACGTTTGAATCCTTGCTGCTTGGCGGAGAGTTATTCCATGGTTCGCCGTCGGATGCACAAAGCGGCCTTTCGAAGGATTAATGCACGCGGTCGTCATGGTTGGAGCAGGATTTTCTGGGTTTATTCTACCGTATACATCTTTGTGGCCATCGTGGTTTTTGTGGCAGGGCAGCAAACGATTAGAGTCTTTCCTGCTACCCCCATTTTTGGGTGTACTCGCAAATGCTTTCACTAACTCGGCAGTATGGTTCATGTGAACATTATTTGGATCGTCTTCTAATACTGGGCCAAACGCGCTCGAGCAGTCGCTCCATGGAAGTAGACCGCGTTCATCAGTCAAGTGTTTTGGATTAATATGGGTTGCTTCTGGCGGCCACTGAAAATCTGCACGCATACAATCCTCACGAATACCGAGGATAAAAACTCGTTTCCGGCGCTGAGGAACTCCAAAATCTCTTGCGTCTAGAACTTTAGGAGACATGACATGATAACCTGCCGTCTCTCCGTTTGAGTAAAACTCTTCCAAATAGTTTTTGTGACGTTCCCAGAGCATGCCCGGGACATTCTCCATCAGGAAAGCCCTCGGTTTGAATGCCTCAACAAACTCGAAATATGTGTTGATCAGTTTGTTGCGTTCGTCGTCTACACCAGCGCCTCTAATTCGATGAGTTGAGAAGCCTTGGCACGGGGGGCCTCCAAGCACCAAGTCACAGTCTTCGGAGCCTAAGATGCTCTCAGACGCAAGCTTACGAGGATCTAGGTCGAGGATATCCTCGTTAACAGTCTTGCAAGGATCGCTTTGGAATCTTCCAATGTTCTCATTTAATGTGGCCGCGGCATGCTTGTCATTTTCGACGGCAAGGCGGACAGAAAATCCTGCCAGAGCTGCGGCAAAGGAGAAACCGCCGGCGCCGGCAAATAGGTCAATGCAAATCGGTTTGTCGTCGACTCGATGTTCCAACTTGTAACGCCTCGAGAGTTTTTTGAACCTTGAAGCAAGATATTGATGATGTCGATAGGCTCGACCAAAAATGTCTGAAGCTCTGACGATCCCGTAGCTCTACGGATCAAACCAACTAACTTCTGCAAGTAGCCGCAAAAGGTGCCCGCGCTTTAGGGTAGATTGCTTCGGTGTGACCACGCGCTTTAGGTTGACAACAGCACTATCTGGTACAGGCTGAAAGAGGGTGGAAGATAGGTCGGATGGGGGCCTCATAGGCTAGTCGCTCGATTCCGCACCCGCTCCTTTACCTTGGGTCGGTGGTGTCCGGCATTGCTTCTTTCCGCTGCGGCAGTGGAGAAGCGACTCGGATGGATGAACGAACGCAATGTCCCGCGTCAGCAAGTTCCGAAAATAGGTAAGTCCAGCATCGTAGCGAAGGTCTGCAATGCGCACTGCGACCGCAGCATCCGGCAAGTCACCCAAATGTCCGGATTGGGCCGTGGGGTCAAAGACTATCAGCAATGCCACCTAGCAGTCCATTCTGAGCCACTCAGATACCGTCCGGTTGCAATGTGGTGCGAAAAGTCGCTGAGAGCGCACTTATGCAAATTCTCCACCTGCGGTCCGAGCTTTGCGTGCGATCTCCTTGAGGCAGGGCCTCAGCCGATGGCGAACTCCGTCCGGCGCGAGACGCGCCGGAATGGGAGCGGCCTTTGCCCTTCCAAACCCTCCAGAACCAACCTGCGCGGTTGGATGGCGTCCCGCAATGCGACACCCTGACGGCATCCGGTACCCATTGGCCGTGGCTGGATTGCCGGGGGTGTCGTGCTTGAGAGCTGCGCGAATTGTCGGACCTCGCGGTGCCAATTCTTGCCGGGTTTGCCCTCGGCACCCCCCATGAGGCTGGGGGATTGGGGGGCAGATCACTGGCAAGCCCGTGCCTCAGAGAGCGGGAGGCTCGCTTCGGGCGGGCTGCCTTTTCGCCTCCGGCCCCAGCGTTCTGGCGCGCGGGCCGGAGGGGAAAAGACTGCTGACCAGGTGGCCCATGTTGGGGCATGGGCCGGGGTCAGCAGCGGCGCACTTTGTCGTCGTTCACGTGCCGGTCGAGGGGAGGGCGCATGGCCAGCTACCATCTCTCTGTGAAGACGATTAAACGCAGCGTCGGGCGCACTGCCACGGCAGCCGCGGCCTGCCGCGTCGGGGAGCGCCTCGAGTGTCAGTGAGAAGGTCGCATCCACGATTGCACTCAAAAGAGGGCATCGAGGAGACCTTTATCCTGGCACCGAAGGATGCGCCCGATTGGGCCACGGATCGGTCCCGCCTGTGGAACGAGGTTGAGGCCTCTGAGACCCGCCGCAACCCGTCACCGCCCGCGAGTGGGAGTTGGCCCTGCCGTCCGAGATCAGCGCCGAGGCCCGGTCCCAGATCACCCGAGACTTCGCCCAGGAGCTGGTCAGCCGCTATGGCGTGGCCGTCGATGTGGCGATCCATGCCCCGCACCGCGAAGGCGATGGCCGAGCGCAAGGGCCGGGAATACGTGCCGGTCACGGAGCGCGGGGCCGTGGTCCATGCCGCCCGGCAGGCCCGCGCCGCGTTCCGCGAAATGCGAGAACGCCTGGATATCGCGCGGGAGACCTACGGGGCCGAGTGTGATGCGGGGCAGGGGCGTGTCTCTGCCGTTCTGGCCGCGCTCAGGGCCGCAACCGCGAAAGACCGCGCGCGCACCCGGATGACTTCCAGGAGCGGCTGGTGCGCGTCGTGGGCCGGTCAGAAGAAAAGGACGACACGCCGAGACCAGAAGGCCGCAATTGTGCGCGGGAGCGGCTCAAGGAGATCATGGAGAAGGACGTCGGGCGCGATGGCCAGGCGGCTCACAAGCCGGATAGTCACAGCGAGAATGACATGGACGAGGACAAAGGGCGAGAGGTGCGCAAGCCCACCGTAAATGAGCGGCTGAAGGACGTGCTGAACAAGCCGCTTGAAAAGCTGGAAATCGAGGACGAGCGAGACCATGAGAAGGAGGTCGAGAAAGACCTTGACATCGACAGAGGCCCAAAGCACGGGATTTAGTTTGTGTCAGCGAAATCTTTTGCGGCTGTAGAGCTAAAAAAGGGGGGCCAGACCCCCCTTTTCAGCCCTTCAGACGGGGCTGCTAAGCTTACGTAGCTGACCGCTGTCGGGATACCAATATGTCCAAGAATCCTGCAAAATGAACTCGAGGCGTGCAATGCCGGTCGCATCCTCAGGAACTGAAGGATTCATCGCGTACGCACCTACGTTGCTTGAATGCCAATGTGTTCCCGAACAGCAGTTAGCGTCAAAATCCTCTACGACTACGAGTCGAACTTTGCCTGAAAGATTTGCCTTGCTATCGTTTCGGAAAAGAGACCCGAACTCCCATTCACACTGTTCAACAGACTTCATTTTTTGCATCCGAACAGGAATGCCTTTTAGCACTGTTGAACGTACTTTGCGATCAATCTCGTACAGCAATCTTTCGTCGATGCCGTCTAGCTTTATCTTGATCCATGCGCCAGACGCATCCTCGTTTATGCCAGTATCTGTGATCTCGGCACTGGGGATGACCTGATGTGTAACAGCGCTGACGATATGCTGAAGCGTGTGAGATTTGCTCAGTTTGTCACGACGGTTTGAGTCGATGGCCAGTTCCACAACCGTGCCATTTCGCGGTTGTGTTGAGAGGCTAGGCAAATGCATGAAAACCTTGCCTTCAGCCTTGTGAAGACCTTGGACTTTATGTCTGGTTCCGTGGATTTCCACGGAACCATGATCGTCAGGCTGGCCTCCTCCCGCTGGACGAAAGATCGTCTCCGTCGCAGCTATAGACCAGCCGCCAAACTGTAATGCCTGAGACGCCACGATCTTTGCTGAAAGCTCGTACAAGCGGGGTTCATCTAAGTACCTGTTCGGTGAATTTCCCATTCCGGATACTCCTCAGCAGATCACTTAAAGACCCGACCAACAGCATGGTCGCTGAACGCAGCCATGACATCAGAAGGAGAGAGGTAGAGGCGCACGTAATAGCGGTCAGTACCGTCCAACCGGGGCGTATACTTGCTCCTGCGATGCATACACTGGGAGTTTGAGTAAAGGATCAAAGCATTCTTACGGCCGCGAATTTTCACCACCGAAGTGGTCTTGGCGATGATTGAGCGGAACTTTTCAAGAGCATTTTCAGCTTCAGGAGTATTGCCTTTTACATTCCCCATGTGAAAGCGGCCATGGGCACGCCCATCACCGTCGCGGACGATAACCGGCACACCAGAGATATCCGGGCCACCACCATGGCTGTCTGGCTTGCAAACCGCATAGTCCGGTTGTTCAAGCTGAGTCACTGTAGATACACCGAAGGCTTCGATGGTCTCGTTGATCATGTCCTGCAGCGATGCGACTTCCATGGGAGTGTTCGGGCAAGGGGTGATCGTAGCGAATGCTTGGTAGGCATTCATGGGACCCCGATCATGCTGCACAACGTCAAAGGTATGCGGGATCGTTCGGTTAGCGTTGTCCATATGCATGCCTAGATCGTCTTTGAAACCTTGGCTGCTTGCCTGACCTGCATTCTCCGATTTTGGTGCAACTGCACGCAGCAGTTGGCCTCCATTCTCTCCAGAATAAGCAAATCCGCGAAACCCCATGGCCCCTGCGAAGGTCCCGACGAGATTGACAACATGCTCGCCAATACAGCTCTCATCGACGATGCCGTTAAGCGGCGTGATCGGTCGGTTCTCTGGCCCCGGAAGTCCAAGAACTTCGAGGATCACTGCGCCTTTACCGAATGCAAAAGAGATCGCGGCTGCCAAGGGCGCTGCTTCAAAGGTAAAGCAGTTCGACATTGCAACCTCGAACGCCACTGGGTTTTTCTCATAAGAGAGGCCACGAACTTTCCGCTGGATCTTCTCAATGCCATTCGCAAGCGTCTTGTTAATCTGAACGGTAGCTTTGACCGCGCCTTGTTTGGGAGTGGATTGGAGGTATACTGTTGCGCGCGCCCCGTTGCTGCCTTCGAAAACCTCTCCGATGACAGCAGCAGAGTTCTTGCACGCCGCGTTTTTACAGTTCTCACGGCAGCTTTTGGCTGCCAAATTTTGCGATTTGTTGAACATTTGAGCTCCCCTGAGTGGCGGCAGGCGCACTCGAGTACTTGCTGTACAAGCACATTGAGTGTATGGATGCTCTGGACCTGAGCAGACGCCTGCAGCGTTTCCATGAATGGTCCGGTGAAAGGTCGACGCGCCAACGACTGGCCTTTCACCTACTCATTCTCATTCATGGCTGAGACTTTCTTCGAAATTTAAAAAATTTTTAAAAACAATACCTTGCGCGCGCTTTTGGTGTCTTTGGGAATAGGACACTGGCGTAAGCTACGATGTAGAATGCTCCTCATAGCTTTCCCCATAGCTATGAGAGTTGGGAGGTAATCCTCCCGAGAATCGAGCGCTACTCTGCAGTGGGTTCCAGGCGATCTAGCGGTCCCGCACACACGCCTATGGGCGTAGGGCTCAGTTCTTACTAAGTCTATTCGATCTCAATTGGCCCAAACCTCAGGTGACGCCAAAAATCAAAGGGTGTACCGTCAGCATCTTTGTATTCATCGGCTGCCATACCAGTTTGCATTGCTTCCGACACAGCTGACCTCAACGCATCTTTCGTCAAGCGTTGCGACTGTTGTTTTTGGCCTTGCTTAACCTGTTTGGAGAAGTCGACTGGCGCATCCCATCTTTCACCCTGTCCAGGGCCGTTGTTGACGACTTTAATTAGTTCTTTGGAGAAGTCAGCAACTGCATCATCGTCCATACCCGCGAGAAAATTTTCCATCACAGTGGCTATCGTTGAATCATCCAAGCCTTGTTCATCAATGAACTTCTTTTCGACTTCTAGATCGGCACGGAGGTCATCGAGCATGTTTCCCAAGTCAACCTTTCCAAGCTTCAGCTTTGATGAATGGCTGATAGGGGTAACACGCACCGCAGCTCGACTAACAATGGGAACACCCCGATAGTTGGTCGAGAGCGTCAGTGCTGGAAAGAGCTTGTGTCCTCGCTCAAGATCGTGCCAGCGAAGCGCTAATACTTTTATTGACGAGAACGGCACACCGCGCCGAACGCGACTATATGGTCTCTGTCCTCCAACCAAATACACACCGTCGTCCAATGGCAGCAACTTGCCACCGCTGAAGCGCTTCTCTCCTGTCGCATTGGGCGGAACATAGATATGACTAAAGGCGTAAGCGTCCTTGTCTTGGTATATTCCGCTTGGCTCTGAGATCGCCAAAAACGATTTCATCACTGAAATCGGGTTTGAACGCATGGTTCTGTAGACAACAAAATGACTTTCTGACCTGGTACTTTCCCCAAAATCAAACTTGTGATGAAAACTCTGATACTTTTTGAAGTTTTCCTCTTTGACATTAATTCGAACTCGAACTTCACGATGAGGTTCTGCGGCAATAGTTGGCAAACCTTCATCGAGGATATTCGAGACGACGCGAAGTGAGTTTGCTATGAAGCCTTTGTCATCTTTCGATGCAAATCGGCCAAATAACTCATCGGAGAGACGGCCCGCCTCTTGAAGATGCATCGCAAAGAATAGCAGTGTACTGTAGTAGTACCTCTTCTGAACACCGCGTTTGCGACCCGCAAGCGTTGCAAATTGACCTATGTTATCGTCACCGAACTCTTCACAGAAAAGACCTGATATCTCTGCTGAAACACTGGCAGAGAAGTTATTAACTTCCTGGGCTACGTCTTTCCATTTCGGTACATTTGTGGAAACGGTTTTGCGGGTACTTGAACGCTTGGCTACATCGGAGCAAGTAATCGCATAGAATAATATGATGCGTGCCAACCGGTTAGACGATAGTCCCTGTTCGGTTTGGCCGGACTCCAAGGACGCTCGTAAGGTATCTTCAACCCATTGAATGCAAGTCTTTGTTTTTTCTAAGTTTGCTTCAGAAAACTTCTTTTGTAGATCACTCCACGGCATCTTTCCCCCCAGAAATGCCTCGTCAACACGAACAACTTTCTATTTTGTCGGGTGAAGGTGGACTTTCTTGGGTCTTGGGTCAAGCTTCGTGTAGCATCTGTATAGTCTCGTGGCTATTTGCAAAGAAGTAGGTGCTCACACCCTTGATGTTGGTTTGGTTTTTGGCTGTGAACGCGGCCTCTTACTTGGGCTGGACACGGAGATTTTGGGCGGCTGCGTATGTCGCACCAAAACTCTCGAACTCTTGAGCAGTTATCGCTAACTCAATTCCGGTTCTGAGGGTCGAATAGGACGGAAATTGTCCAGCAAACGCAGGATTGTTTCGGTCGCCTGAACAGCCTCACCGTGGCACTTTATCCTATAAAGAAAAGATCGCCGAGCTTAGCGGACGCGGCGACCTTGAGCCGGATACCACCATAGAACCGACGTTGTCGTCGTTAAGCTTAGTCCGGTGGCAGAGGGAGTAGCACTTTGAAGTGCTTTTCGCAATATCTCTCTCTTCGACGATGACGTCGTGGAGGCGTCAAATGAAGAGAAACGGCTCCCAATCAAACGGGGAGAAAAAGCACATACCCAAGTCTGTTCAGAGGTTGCTGGCAAAAGCCGACTGGGTGCAAGTCAGAAACCGAGCACTGGTCCATGCACGTTGGATCGAGTTCGCCAACCGCTGGACGTTACCGAATGCCGTGGCAGAGGACATGGTACACAACGCGATCCGGAAAGTTCTGGACGGCACGCGGCGTTGGGACCCCAAACGGGTTCCAGACTTAGACTACTTTGTCGTGTCAGTGGTTCGTAGTGATTACGACAACCTGTTTCGGCAGCTTCGGAACCAACCGCAAAGAGTTGTGATCGAAGGTGATGAACTCGCTGATCAGTTCATACCAACGCCAGAAGAAGCGTTGGAACTGAAGCGAATGGTTGAGGGTGCCTTGTACGAGCTTCGCACACGACATCCCAAGCTATACGAGGCATTTCTCGAGTTCGAGCGGTTAGGGCTATTCGATGGCAGAACGGCAAAACTTGTCGCTTCTGACTTGGGTATCTCGCAGGGAGAACTATCAAAAAGGCGGAGCAAAATGGTTGCCGTTGTAAAGAAGTACCTCGATGCGTTCGGCTCTGGCCTCGAAGACTGAACTGTACCCTTCGCCCTAGTTTAACGCCCATTCTCGAGCAGTAAGGCGGCGCGCTGATCAGCGCGCCGCCTTCTTTCTCAACCGAGCTCAAATGTTGAGCTAATTCGCTGAGAGACCGTTCACATAGATAACATCTCGTGCGGCAGCATGTTCAACGATGCACCGGTTGGCAAGTGACGCGAGTTGGACTTCGCCTGTAGCCTCAATGCATTCTGAGTATCGAAAGGCGCTATCACCGCGGGCGAAAGTGATTTCTGGCGCCACATATCCCGCTTCTCCCCTAGCAACCATCCCAACAATCTCGTCGTTCACTCGCATTCTCGTTGGGTCGACGCTTGTTCCCTCTGCCAACGCAGCTTGAAGGACCGCAAAGACGTTTGGACTTAGGCTGACACTGTCTGCTGCACTTGCTGGGTTTGGTGTTTCATCCGTCACGATTATTCTGAAGAAATGCACCTCTACTTCACCATCCTTTACGACGATACTCATACCACTCGGTGAGCGCGTCTTGTTTACAATGACATCTGTGCCAAACTGATCCTGAAGAAGTTTGGCCATGTCTTGACTGTCGTAATTCGCGCTTATCGTAGCGAGAAGCGATCGAACTCTCGTATCTCCGGCAGTCGAAACCCACGTGCCGCGATCTCGTCCAGGAAAGGCCAGGCGTTGCTGCGCAAACGCTAGGTTCGCGGAGGTAGCCGCGAGCCGTTCTATGTCGCCTTGTCTTGTTTCAAGGTCGCCTACTGGCAAACCGCCGGTTTCTGATGCAACTGCCCCTGGAAAAGTAGCTGTTCTAGGTGCCTCCAATTGAGCATAGTTTATTGGCTCATGCACAACTTTTCCCTCAAGACCTCCACTGCCATTCTCCAGACCCCCGAGTGTGATGTCGCGCTTATCGATAGGAAGCGCGGTGGTTTCACCAACCCCCGAAGAACCCCCAGGCCAAACGCCTGACACCACAATGGCGATTAGCAAACATGCAACCATTCCAACACCTGTGCGCCAGCTTACATGGGGTCGCCTATTGGCGTTGGCCGGGGCTTTAGGCTGTTGGCAAGACTCATCACTATTAAGCGCTTCAATGGCTTCAAGAATGTCGTCCGGGAGGGAGTCCGCACCTTCTTCACCAAATGAAATGCGCCTCATCTCTCCAATGCTTTCCGAAGATAGATGCGCGATGTCATATGGGTCGATTTCTTGGTATCGTTCCTCTTCGTCCATTAAAAAGGCCCTCATGCGGGCCAACTTCAATCTGTATTCTTCGGTCATGATGACATCAACATCACCATGCTCACCGGCAAGCAGATCGCTGAGATTTTTCATTTTTTTCTCCTTTTTTGCCTGCTGTGTTAAGAGGTCCGGCCAGAGCCGAACGCATCGAGGTACTTCTTTACAACGGCAACCATTTTGCTCCGCCTTTTTGATAGTTCTCCCTGCGAGATACCCAAGTCAGAAGCGACAAGTTTTGCCGTTCTGCCATCGAATAGCCCTAACCGCTCGAACTCGAGAAATGCCTCGTATAGCTTGGGATGTCGTGTGCGAAGCTCGTACAAGGCACCCTCAACCATTCGCTTCAGTTCCAACGCTTCTTCTGGCGTTGGTATGAACTGATCAGCGAGTTCATCACCTTCGATCACAACTCTTTGCGGTTGGTTCCGAAGCTGCCGAAACAGGTTGTCGTAATCACTACGAACCACTGACACGACAAAGTAGTCTAAGTCTGGAACCCGTTTGGGGTCCCAACGCCGCGTGCCGTCCAGAACTTTCCGGATCGCGTTGTGTACCATGTCCTCTGCCACGGCATTCGGTAACGTCCAGCGGTTGGCGAACTCGATCCAACGTGCATGGACCAGTGCTCGGTTTCTGACTTGCACCCAGTCGGCTTTTGCCAGCAACCTCTGAACAGACTTGGGTATCGACATATGATGTCCCCCTGTTCACGGTGGGTACGAACTTCTTCTGAGTTCGTTCGACTACTTATGCTGAGCGTTCCGGAAAAATTTCCAATCAACGGAAGATTTTTGCAGTTTCCAACCAAGACTTTTTCTAAGCTGTTATTAGAAAAGGATTTTAATACACGTTGGCTTGTCGAAAAAGTTCGTTAGGCCCTTCGGCAAGCCTCATTTTCGGATGGTCAGAGGCCTCATCGAGCACCAAGAATTCTGCGAAGCTCAAGTGTGCTATGCGATTGGAAAACTTTGGAAGTGGTTGGTGTCCAAAGCGAATGCGTTGTTCAAAGCTTTCCAATTTCACGTTTTGGGCCTCAGAGGCAGCGCTACCCGAGCCGGAATGAGCACTGCCACTAACCTCTTGGTGCGGACAACTTGCACGTCCTAAAAATCAGGGCCATCCAGCACATCAACGAAGTCAAATTCCTCGCCAACAACCAGCCTCTGGAAAACCTCACATGGTACCAGTCTCGCGCGCGAATGATCGTCTCTCTCATCTTCCCCAATCGCGCAATAGGCCAAATGGGCTAAGATACTAGAAGCCGCATTTCTTGTAATGTTGAATCTGCCCGGGTCATCAGGCCAGTGGGATTCATTTATTAGTAGCCAAAGAGGGCCACCGACCAGCCTAACTTCTTCGCGTGGCAAGGATTGCAGCATCGCTACGCCTCCCTTCAATTTCTTCGCAAAATGAAATGAACTTGTTCTTTGGCAAATGAGTTTTGGTTCGATCTTAGGAAAAAAGCAGAAGGTTCTATGATGCTCAATTGGTTGGGAGATGCTGTGAGAGCCATCTGGATTACGCCATTTTCCAAGGTCTGCTTTGGAGAAGCTGCGATGCAGCGTCACTGATCGGCACTAAGGTCCGCTGGGGGGCGATCAGCGAATTCTCAGTTCGTCCTCCTTTGCGCGCAACAACTCGACGACCTCCCCTGCTGCCTTGCTTCGATTCTTCCGCGGCCAAGACCAACTTGGTTCCTTTTTGGTTTGTAGTGTGTTCCGTAGGCTCTGCAGACGAACATCATGCCTGGCTTTTTTCAGAGGGGAGAAACGACGTGAAATTTCCGTTTCGATGGCGTCACAACAGAGGTGGCCGTAGGTTCTGCTAACTGTATCTGTATTGGAATGACC
Organism: Paracoccaceae bacterium; assembly: GCA_965267475.1. Taxonomy (GTDB): domain Bacteria; phylum Pseudomonadota; class Alphaproteobacteria; order Rhodobacterales; family Rhodobacteraceae; genus JBCBKU01. The sequence continues at coordinate 3,219,606 of OZ254079.1, read as the reverse complement.
AAGCTGCTTGGCCACAATCGCCAATGGGGTGCCCGCTTGTACAAGTTGGCTTGCATATGTGTGCCGAAGTCCATGGAACACGAACCCTTCAGGCAAGTGAGCACGCCGCACTGCGGCTTTGAATAAGTGCTTGTGGCATCCGGACCAGATTTTGCCAGACGACATTCGGAACACAAAGTCCTCGTCTTCCATACTCGCGACCTGATCCAGGAAGAACGACATTCCCTCGTCCGGAAGGATGACGTATCGCCCCCGATAGCTCTTCATGGGGGCAACATAGATCCCAAATACATGTCCCCCTACGTCACGCGCCTTAAGTTGCGCGAGCTCTGAGACACGACATCCCGAGTAAAGTGCGGCTTGGACCAGCAATGCCAAGTCATGTCGGCAGGACGCAATCAATCGTTTGGCTTGCGAGCGCGTCAGGAAGAACTGCCGAGGGTGATGTCAGAGGAAACCGGCTTGAGGCTGGCAGGGGGCCTGCCTAGCGTACGGGCATGTCCAAGCCGAGCCCCTTTCGATACTTCAAGACGAGCCCTGAGATCATCCGTCTGGCCGTGATGCTCTATATCCGGTTCCCTCTTTCGCTGAGAAATGTGGAGGACCTTCTGCATGAACGCGGGATCGATGTCAGCCACGAGACCGTGCGCTTTTGGTGGCAACGGTTCGGACCACTGTTTGCTTCCGAAATCCGAAAGCGCCGGATCCAGGGCATGAAATTCAGCCGCTGGCGTTGGCATCTCGACGAGATGTTCGTGAAGATCCGGGGAGAGCGGCACTACCTGTGGCGGGCTGTGGACCACGAGGGCGAGGTGCTTGAGAGCTTTGTGACGAAGACGCGGGACAAGAAGGCGGCGTTGAAGTTCCTGAGGAAAGCGATGCGGATGCATGGCCAACCCGAGGTCATCGTCACGGACAAGCTCCGGTCTTACGGTGCCGCTCTCAAGGAACTGGGCTCGGCATTCCGTCAAGAGACCGGCAGGTGGGTGAACAACCGGGCAGAGAACTCACACCTACCGTTCCGACGACGAGAACGCGCCATGCAGCGGTTCCGGCAAATGCGAAATCTACAGAAGTTCGCCGCCGTCCATTCCTCTGTGCAAAACCACTTCAACGCCGAGAGATCCCTCACTAACCGCGACCACTTCAAAGAAACCCGTACCGCCGCTCTCAACGAATGGCGCGGCCTCGGCGCAGCATAAGGGTCAGACAGGCTGCCCTAGCTGAGACGAGTTCGCATTAGTCTGACAGCACCAATCCGGAGCTTCAGTCGCTTCTTCAGAGAGACTTTGAGGTCGTCGCATACGACCGTCGTGGACGTGGCGAAAGCGGGGACCACTCGGATTATGACTTTCTGAAGGAAGCGGACGATCTTCGGGCCGTCGTTTCAGCAGTTGGCAACAGGCCACTGGTATTCGGTATTTCGATGGGGGCTCGCATTGCTCTTGAGATGCTCCGCGATCCGCCTGAGCTTTCAGCGTTGGTCCTCTTCGAGGCTCCAGCAACAGATCAGCGAGACCCAAAGTTTGACGGCAAATTGGAGTTGGTTCGACGCGAGATGGACACGCACGGCAACGAAGCAGGTGTGGTCCTACATTCCCGGCTCTTCCACCGAAGGAGTGACGCCGAGATCGACCGGCTAAGACGAGACAAGGATCGATGGGCGCTTCGTGTCGAGAGTTTTCCAATTACTCTACGAGAGATGGAAGCAGTTCACCGCGACTGCTTGTTCGAAGCCCAAGAATACGTGCTTCCAGCTCTACCTGTGCATCTCATCTCAGGCGACGCAACTCTTCCGTTCTTGCAGAGAAGTTGTGATCTGATCGCCAGCTTGCCTTTTGTAAAGACGCTTGTCTTGGCGGGTGGGGATCATTCGGCGCCAAGTAATGATCCTTTATCGGTGCACGATGCGTTGCGCCAAGTCACACAGCTGAAGACCTCCTCGAACGTTTAAGCACGGTTTTTACAACCAAGTTGTGCACCAGCAGCGAACGGCAGGTATGTCGGCTGCGGCTGCAGCATTTGCGTACGTTGCTCAAAGGCTGGTTTGGGCCGTACGGACGATGATCACCATTCGATGGGCTGGCCGTCGCGGAAGAAGCCGCCGCTCGGACCTTCATCGGGCAAGGTCGCCGCCCATACGATGCCGCTTGCGCCGCTCGAGACATCTCGCGTGGCGCTTTGTCCGCCCATTTCGGTTCGTACCCATCCCGGGCAGACCGCGTTCACCTTCACGCTTTCGGGCGCCTCGTGGGCGGCGAGAAGTGTCAGCGCGTTCATCGTGGTCTTCGACACGCGGTAGGGCACGGCACCGGAGCCCATGTCGTTTAGCGCACCCATGCCTGATGACACGTTGGCGATCCGGCCGTAGCCGGTCTTTGCCATCATCGGTATCGCGCGGCGCATCATGCGATGGGCAGAGAGCGCGTTGTTGTTCAGGGCCTCCGCGAGATTGCCCGAATCCGTCGCGAGCAACGACGCGCCGTGTGCGCCGTATATACGGCCGGCATTGTTCACAAGCACGTCGAGGCGCCCGTGGATTTCCTGGAGCCAATCGAAGAAGGCCGCAACCGACGCATCGTCCGCAACATCGAGAACCCGGCCTTCCGCATTGGCCAGACCGTCTGCTGCGCGCGCAAGGGCGTCCTTGTCGCGTCCGGTTAGGATGGTGTGATACCCAAGCTCGGAAAGCTGGCGCGCCGTCTCCAGACCGAGGCCCTGCGACGCACCGGTTATGACAGCCACGCGCATAGTCATGCCCTCACAATTCGATAGTTGAAGTCCGCCGAGCCATTGGCTCCCCACATCCGAAGCCAAAAGGGCATCATTCCTTCCGTGCCACGCGCCGCCGTCAATGGGCCGAGATCAATGGGCGCTGCCCAGCCGAACTCCGCCAACACCTCGCGCACGTCGACCTTCGCGTTGTCATGGTCGCCACACAGGAACACGTCGTGGTCGCCCGGAACACGGGCAGGATCGACCATGATTTCATGGTTCATCGTGTTGAGCGTCTTGACCACTTTCGCGTCGGGCAAGGCCGCTTGTAGCGCCTCTCCAGCAGAATTGGTGTTCGCCAAATGGGCGACCAGAAGGGGCGGCATGCCCTGGCTCATGTCGAGCGGATTTGTGACGTCGATGACTGTCTTACCTGCGACAGCCTCGTTGCCGACGGCGGACGCCACGTCCTCGATATGCGCGCCATTCACGGCGAAGATCACCCGATCCGCCCAGTCGGCGACCGCCCTGTAGGCACCTTGCCCAGTCGCGCCACTGGTGCTCGACGCCCAGGTCTGGGCTTTTTTGTTGTCGGCTTCGCGCGCGCCCATCCGAACTTCGTGACCGAGCGCGGCGAGTTTGGTGGCCAGCGTGTGGCCAACCATGCCGGTTCCAAGAACTGCGTATTTCATCTTTTTCTCCATTGTCTGACGATCACAGTTTTCCAGCCGCCTGCGCGTTGGGTTCAATCGAGAGCTGCAAAAGAAAGGCAAGATCTTCACTGGGAAGATAGGCGCTCATGGCTTGCATGACGGACGCCGTTGCAGCCTCGGGCTCAGACCAGTCGGCGGCCTCGATCGAGCGGTCGAAAATCTCCAGATACGTTTTCTGCCACTGCAGGAACGCTGGTGTTGCGGGCATGCCGTGACCGACGAAATGCAGCGTGTCCTCGGCAAGCTCCGCCTGAACCCGGTCCAAAGCGGCCCGCCAGCTTGGGTTCTGAACATCGGCCATATAGGCATGCATCAGAGAGAAGACGAGGTCGCCGACGAACGCCACGGGTTTCTCGCCCTCAAGCAGGAAGACGCTGTCGTGGAAGGATTCTGCCGGGCCGATATCCATGACTTGAAACGACAGCCCTGAGCCGAAGTTCAGCGTGTCGCCCTCCGTCACCATTTCGGTTGGGAAGACGCGGTTTGACGGCCATTCCGGCCCGAACATGCCGGAGATCAGCGCGTCCTTCGCAGCATCATCGCGCCGCGCGACGTCGTTCACGCCGGGCACCGAATAGATCGGCACGTCCAGGCCCGCAGTGAGGTTCCCCAGGCCCGCATAATGGTCAGGATGTGGATGCGTCAGAAGCGCGGCCTGCAGCGGTTTGCCGATTGCGTCGACTTTAGCGCGGAGCTGCTTCGAAGCGGTATCCGTCAACAAGGCATCGACAACGACCAGCTCCTCAGCGCCTTCAACGATATAGGCGTTCACAGGGAAGCCGATATCCTGCTCGATGCGATGGATTTTGGTGTTGCCGGGTATGGCGGTTTGCGCCGATGCGCCAGGGGCCGTCAAGCCCGCTATGGCTGCGCCTGCCGTGCCCAACCCGAAGGACCGGCGAGACAATTTTGAACTTTGATGTGACATTGGATGGCTCCAGGATGTGTTCTGCCACCCAAAGCTAGCCCCGCAGTTTGTCTTAGATTAGAGATCAAATATGATGCATGCTGTCTGATAATTCGTGACAATCTAAATGAAGCAGCTTGTTCCGACGAAAGCGGAATTCACCCAAGTTCGCGCTTGATATGCGTCGCGAGGTGCGAGATCAGCGCCTCAACCCGTTTCGGGCGCTTGCCGCGCCCAGGGAAGCAAAGATGGGCAGGGATTGACGGAATGCGATAAGCCGGAAGCCCGACCACGACATCACCACTGGCGATAAGGTCTTCCACGAGATAGCGAGGCACCGGGGATACACCCGCACCCTGAGCCACAAGACTGGCAATATCGTCGACCGAGTCCGTGATCACACTTGCGTCGTCTGGGGTCATAGAGAAGACCTCGCCTCTTTTGTGGAAGTCCCAACGATACATGCGGCGCGTGCCGGGGATCCGGAAGCCGATCGTTGGCAACTCGTCGAGATCGTCAAATAACTTCGGCAGCGGGTGACTTTTTAGAAGGTTCTTTGGCACGGCCAGGACGATTTCAACCTCCGCCAGTTTGCGCGAAACCAGAGAGCTGTCGGGCAATTCCCCAAGGCGGATCGTGAAGTCGAGACCCTGCTCCACGAGGTCCTCCAGATTATCGGCCGTCATCATTTCGATCCTGACCTCTGGAAATGCCTCGCGAAAGGTCGAGAGAGCGGGCAAGACAAATCGCCGCCCGAACGCCTGGCTCACGGAAAAGCTGACGCTTCCGCGCAGGTCAGTCTCTGTGGACTTTGTCTCCATGAGGGCGATGCGAAGATCCGAAAGGGCCGGTCCGGCCGCTGCCGCGAGCGCACGTCCTTCATGTGTCAGGGTGACGCTTCGGGTTGTCCGTTGGAAAAGCTTGGTCCCCACCTGGTCCTCAAGCTGCAGGATTACCCGGCTCACAGCGGCACGCGGCATATCCAATTGGCGGCCCGCCGCGGCGAAACTGCCGAGAACGGCGACCCGCTCAAAACAGATAAGCGTCCTGAGGTCGATCCGATCTATTGTCTCAATTTTCATGACAAGTTTTCTGACGCTGTTCCTGAATTCGCGACATAGAGGCATGTCGACGATGTCGACGCAACTGCTGGCTCGGTGGGCATTCCGCAAAATCCAGGAGGGGCTAAGTGCCGACCCTATTTCGCATGAGAAACCGGCAGCAATCCATCGACCGAGCGGACCTTGTCGCTCACATGGTCTATGAAGCTGGAAATCCGGGCCGGGATGATGACCGTGGGTTGGCGCACCGCATAGAGTGGGAGCAGTTTTTGCGAATAATCCGACAAGACGGTCACGATCTCGCCGCTCGCAATCTTGGGCGCGAAGGCCCAAAGCGGGCCGACATGGATGCCTTGGCCCTCGACAACAGCCTTGACCGCCGAACGAACCGCGTTGATCGCGATGCCGCCCGAGCGCTGGACCTTTACGGATGCGCCGCTTGGGTCAAACAACTCCAAGGGTTGCCGACGATTGGCGGGCGAGAAGAAGATGAAGTCATGCTGCGCGAGATCTTCGGGGCGCACAGGTGTCCCCTTGCGGTTCAAATAGTCGGGCGACGCCACAAGCACGCGCGGCACGTCCGCCAGCTTGCGCGCGACCAGGCTCGAATCCGGCAACTCACCCACGCGCAGCGCCACGTCGATGGCGTTCTGGTTCATATCCACATAGCCGCTGGCCATGACGAGATCATAGTCCACACCGGGATACATCTGCCGAAACTCAAGCAGCCAATCCGTCACGAATTCCTGCCCGAAATCGATGCCGCAGGTGACGCGCAGAAGGCCGCTTGGCGTGAGGTTTTCGCCGCTGACTTCCGCGTCCAACGCCTCCAACTGATCGATGATGGAGGAGAGCCGCTCGTAATAGACCTGACCCTGCGCGGTTGCCCGGGTTGCGTTGCCGCTGCGGTCCACAAGCTGGGTGCCAAGCCTTTGCTCCAACTGCGTAATCCGGCGCGAGATGCCTGAGGGATCCTGCCCCAAAGCGCGCGCGGCGGCGCGGACAGAGCCAAGCTCCACGGCTTTGAGGAAGGCGACTTCCGCGGCTTTCTTCATGACGTGTGTTGTAGTTATGTCCACACTCGGTTGTCAAATTCACGACTGATGGAGGGAAAATCCATCACCTAGATTGCCTCCAACGCATGAAGGAGGCGTCGCAATGGAAAAGGTACTGGAAGGAAAAACCGCTCTCGTCACAGGCGGCAGCCGCAATATCGGGCGGCTGACAGCGCTGGAGCTGGCGGCAAAGGGTGCAGATGTCATCCTGACCTATCGCAGTCAGGCCGCCGCTGCCGCCGCTGTTGTTGCTGAGATCGAGAGGCTGGGAAAGCGCGCCGTCGCTTTGCAGGCTGACTTCTCGCAAGACGGGGCCGCCGCAGTTCTGGCCGCGCAAGTGCAAGAGACTTTAACGGCTTGGGGCGCAACCGGGCTCGATACTCTGATCAACAACGCAGGCACGCTGCGGATCGGTGGGTTTGACCAGATCACCGGCGATGACCTCGACGCGATCTACACCACCAACTTCAAAAGCGTAGTGCTGCTAACCCAAGCGCTCGTCCCGCAGATGTCGGATGGGGGGCGCATCGTCAATCTCAGCTCCGGCCTCGCCAACGGTGTGTTTCCGCCCTTGATCGCCTACGGGCCGCTCAAGGCGGCGTTGCAGGCGATGACGCTCTACTGGGCGCAGATCCTCGGGCCCCGGCAGATCACCGTCAATGCGGTAGCGCCCGGCGGGCTGGACGACGATTTCAACGCCAAACTATTTCACGAGATCATCCCTGGCGCGCGCGACTACATCGCGGGCAGCACCGCACTTGGCCGCGTCGGCCTGCCCGAAGATGTCAGCGGCGTGATCGGATTTCTGTGTGAGCCCAAGGCTGGGTTCATCACCGGTGCCACCATCAAAATCGATGGCGGCTTCAAACTTTGACCATCCCCAAAAACAGGAGGGAAGACCATGACACATGAAGACCTTTCCATGTCCCGCAGGGCCGCCTTGACCGGGCTGGGTGTCGCCGCTCTGGCCGGTGCGGCAGCAACACAGGCTGAGGCGCAAGCGGCGGGCACAAAGCCCCTCGTAGGCAAAGTGGCCATCGTGTCAGGCGCGCGCAACAATATGGGCCGCGCCTTCTCGGTCAAACTGGCCGAGATGGGTGCAGATGTGGTGGTGCACTACCACCGCGCCGAGACCCGCGATCAGGCTGAGGAAACCGCCCGCCTGGTTGAGGCACAAGGCACGCGCGCGGCTTTGACGATGGGCGATCTTGGCCAAGTCGAGAACGTCCGCGCGATGTATGACACAGCCGAGACCACGTTTGGCGGGGTCGATATCGTGCTCAACCATGCCGGGGCCATCATCAAGAAGCCGCTGGTCGACTTCACCGATGACGAGTTCGAACGGCTCGATGCGATCAACAACCGGGCTTTGTTCTACAGCCTCCGCGAGGCCTCGACGCGGGTGCGTGACGGGGGCCGCATCATCAACACGGGCACGTCATTGTTGGCGGGCGCGGCCCCGGGTTACACGATCTATTCGGGCACCAAAGCGCCGGTGGAAGAGTACACCCGGATGCTCGCCAAAGAACTGGGCGCGAGGCGGATTACGGTGAACTCCTTTGCCCCTGGCCCGGTCGATACGCCCTTCTTTCACGGCCAGGAAACAGAGCAATCCGCAGCCTATGCCGCGCGCCTGTCGACAGAGCAACGCCTGGGCGTGATCGACGACATCATCCCCATCGTCGCCTTCCTCGCAGGGCCTGACTCGCAGTGGGTGAACGGCCAAACCGTCTGGATCAACGGCGGCTATATCACGCGCTAGGCCGCGCAGCGCCGGGGGTGCACGGCATCCCCGGCCAGCTAGGAGCACACAATGTTTGACACTATCAAAGCCCTATTCACGGCAGGCCTTTTCCTGCTTTCAGGAGCCCGCACCGCTATGGCAGCCGAAGAAACACCTTTAGACTATGAAGCGAATGACCAAGTCTATGAAGGCATTCTGGTCCGCCCAGACACGCCCGGCGATCTGACCGGCATATCCGTTCTCATCGCCCATGACTTCCTCGGGCCGGGAGAGAACCAGCTCACTCTTGCACGAGACTACTCATCGCAAGGGGCGCTGGTGCTCGTCGCGGACCTCTATGGCAAAGGCCGTCGCCCGGACGGAGTTGAAGAAGCGAACGCCTTTGCCCTTGCGCTGAGGGAAGATGTTGGCGCGTTGCGCACCACGATGCAGGCGGCCCTGGCAGCCCTGATGGAGGAGGGCGGCACGCAGGAGCGCACGCTTGTTCTGGGCTCAAGTGTCGGCGGCCTCGCGGCCCTGGAACTCGGGCGCACCGGCGCGACCGTCGGCCAAATCGCCGCCATGTGGTCGGTGATCGAGACCACCGCGCCCGACAGCGCCAATCCGTTTCAATCGCCGGTCACGCTGATGCAGGGCACTGTTGATCCACTGGGTGATGCAGAGGCCATCGCGGCACTGCGCGCTGAGTTAGAGGCAAGTGATGTTCCGGTCGACATCGTCACATACGACGGGGTCGCCCACGCCTTTACACTGCCCTTCGTTGGCGATGATCCGAGCACCGGCTTTGCCTATGATGCCGACGCCCACGCCGACACATCACGCCGTCTGCAAGAGATCCTCGCGGGGCTATAACCCGCCGGACTTTCATGCGGCTGCACCCCTATCAGCCTATCGCGTCCAGGCACCGTTCTCTCAACCAGATCGAGAAGGGATCCCCGTAATCAGCTTGGAAGACCAGCGTCGCTGGTGCATCCGGCATCTCAAACGGCAGAGGCATCGCGGTCATGTCGAGGCGCTGTGCCGACTTCTCAAACGGGGCGCGCAGCGTGGTGAAGACTGCACCGGTTTCAGCCGCCAGCATCAGCGCTGCGGAGAAGTTTGGCGCATAGCTCACGACTTGACGCGTGATCTTCAGCTTTGTAAGCGTTTTCTCCACGGGGCCTTCCTGTGCGCTGCCTTGGCCGACCAGAATATGCCGCGATCGGCTCCACGTCGTCACATTGGAATCGACGCAATAGTCATGGGCCTTGGGCGCAAAGGTGCACCATTGGAAAGGGGCGATCCGATGCAGCACCAGATTGGGGTCAGATTTCGGGAGACCAAAACCCAAACCGATTTCCGCCTCTGATCTTAGCACCGTCTGCCGGGCCGCGCCGCCTTGGACGAACTCAATGGGCGCATGTGGCGCTTGTATAGAGAGTTCGCGAACCAAGCCGGTGAAAAATGCGGTGCAGAGATCAGGGGCAGCAACGCGAATGCGGCGCGTGGTTGTGGCCGGATCGAACGCGAGCGTGGTCGCGAACATCCGTTTCGCGGCTTGCGCGGCAGCCAATACGCGCGGCTGCAGGTCTGTGGCAAACGGCGTGAGCCGCATGGACCAGCCATCGCGCACCAGGATTGGATCGCGAAAATGGGCTCTGAGGCGCGACAGGCTATGCGACATGGCCGATTGTGTGCGACCGACGGCGTCCGCCGCCTCAGATACAGATTGGCGGTCCAAAAGCGCATGCAAAGCGGTGATGAGGTTCAGGTCCAGGCCTGCCAGATGAGTATCACTTTCATTCATGTTATCTTCATAACCATCAATTGGATTCACGTCATTCTTTCATCCAGCATCCCTGCAGAACACCGCAGCAGAGGACATAGACATGAAACACGGACAGTTCCTTCTAAAGCTAATTGCGGCCGGTTTGGTGGCGACGCCATCCCTGGCGCAGCAGAGTGACATAGACCTTGACGGAACGTGGGAGAGCATCGCTTGCGAGTTGCGCCCACAGGCGGGTCAGGACGGGATTACGCCCTGGTATTTGAAGCGCTCCATCGAATTTGGTCCGGGCCGCATCGACGCTCACTTTACCACTTTTGCCGACCCCAACTGCTCCGCGCCCCTGCTTGAGCTGAAATTTGGCGGTGACGTGTCAGTACTTGCGGCGTCCGATGTTGCCCTTGGCGCGCGAGAGGTGGATCTGGTCGTCAATGACTACCTGACCGTCACACCACAGATGGAAGGCTTCGCTGCGTTCCTGAATTCGGCGGACGCAGGGACCTGTGGCAGCGCGGAATGGTCCGTTGGGGTAGAACAGGATGTCTTCAAAACCGGATGTTCGGTGATGGGTGTCGCTGCGAATGCGCCAACGACCGAATACGAAGTGTTGCATGTCTCAGCCGGGCATCTCTACTTTGGCGCGCGGCCCGTGAATGGGCTTCCCTTGGCGCAGCCTGATGACAGACCGACCGCCCTGCAAATGCCGCTGAAACGGTTGGAGGGCGGCATGACCCAGAAAGTTGGCGCGGATGATCTGCGCGTTCCCAAACATGTCGAGATTGTCCTCTTCGAACAGGCCGAGGGTGCCGACCCCGCCGAAGTGCGCGCGTTTTTCGAGGCCATCACACAAAAGATGAACCAGAACGACACACTTCTCTATCGCACAGTCGGGCAGGGCGAAGACGGCACATGGCTGTGTGTGAATTACTGGACCAACCGTCCCGACATGGAGACGCTGAATGCGCAAGCACAAAGCTGGGCCGAGGAATTCGCGGCAATGGGAGCATTGGTCGTCCCGAGCAGCTTCAGACTGACGAGCTACGACACCGGCCTTTGACGATCCCGTGATCTCTTAAGCCTAGCTGGCCATCTGTCGGAAAATCTGCGATCCGTGGCCTCGGGGACAACCCATCTATCAGCTGCGGCGAAGGTCCGGTTTGGCGGGCCGCGCCGCAGCATCGAGTCCAGGTCATCAATGTCCGGATTGGGCCGCATTTGTCTTGGCCTTTTGGCACGAACTCTTAGTCTTCTTCCTCACTCAGATTGAGGTCACAGCCAAACCTACTGAGCCCACCATCAACAGGGCGAAGGCAACGTTCACGGCCCTGCCAAAACTCGGACGTTGCAAGGGTTTCGACAAGAAAGTCCCCAGAGACAGCCACAGAATTCCCGAGACTGCAATGGCGCCGGAGATTCCGAGGACCTTGGCCGCGGCGTCAAGGAGCGCGTGTTCTTTCACGATCGTATGGCCCATGTACACCGCCCCGATTGCGGCAAAGGCCTTTGGGTTTACCAATGCAAACCCAAGGCCGAGCCAGATCGAAGGCGGACTTTCGGTTGCAAGCGTTCTGCCGACAACCGGTGCGGTCGCAATCGTCCAGGCCAGATAGCAGATGTAGACTAGGGCCAGGCCTTTCAACACATGCGTCAAGGCAGGTTGCGCGAGGATTACGTAGGTCAATCCAGACGCAACCATGATCAGCACGCCCAGGGTCCCCGCGAGGATTCCGAGCAGATACGGCAAACTGCGCCGAAATCCGAACGATACGCCGAAGCTCGCCAGGCTGAGGTTGGCCGGTCCGGGGCTGAGCACCAGGGGCAACGATGTAACCCACAATAAGAGAAGAGCATAGGTCATCTTTGGAGAGACCGCATTGAGATAGGGAAGAAATGCCAGCAGGGTGGCGAAAAGTCCGGGTGATCAGGCCGCGGCCTGGACGTGCCAGCCGGCACCCACATCAATGTGCTCAACCCAGTAGTCGTCGATCAGGTTCTCATACCCATCTGGAAGGTAGGACACTTGCCAGTCTTCTCCGAAACGCGCCTTGATCGCGTCAAGGTCCTCCCAAAACGACGCGAAAACGACAACATCCTCATCTGCCTCGATCCCGGCGCCGAAATAGTAGCCTCTATTGCCCGGTTCGCGCTGGACAACGTCTGCGGATGTTGATGCGAATTTCTCGATCAATTCGGCTACGCAACCGTGTTTGGCGCGGACATGGAACAGCCTCATGATCAGTTTGGCGTCTTTTGGGGCAGTGGTCATGGATCATCTTTCTGTTGCTTGAACAATAGATAGCGACATGAGATAGTTTTGAATAACGAATTTATCGAAACTTTCAGTTCAGGAATTGTGGTATGACTGCAAGCTTTGATATCGATGCCTTGCGTGTTGCCGTCGTCGGCGTGGACCTCGGTAGCTTTGCGCGCGCTGCTGTCGAGTTGGGGCGTTCGCAATCCTCGGTCAGCATGCAGCTTAAGAAGTTGGAACAACAATCGGGTCAGCAGTTGTTCGAACGCAAAGGCAGGGGTCTTGTTCCGACCGAGGCGGGTGAGGCGTTGTTACAATATGCACGCCGGATCATTGCCCTTAATGATGAAGCGGCACGGACCCTCGGGTCTGCCGTCGCACCAGAGACTGTCAGGCTTGGCCTTCCTCAAGACTTCTATGACGATATCATGCCCGCCACTGTGCGCGGCTTTGCCAATGGCCATCCTGACGCCCATGTCGCTGTTCGGGCTGGCAACAATCACACCATCTACAAAGACGTGCATGATGGTCGACTTGATGGGGCGATTGCGTTCTTTCCCAAGGGATCAACGTCAAAGGGCGAACTGCTGTGCAACCTTCCCCTTCTGTGGGTTGCGCACAAGGACTTGCCACAGGTCGACGAGAAAGATGAGGTGCCACTTGTTCTCTTCAACCGTCGTTGCCTGTTTCGGCAAGCAGCCGTGGCACGACTTGATCAGATGAAAAGACGCTGGCGCGCGGCGTTAACTACGCCGAGCCTTGCTGCGGTTTGGGCCGCTCTGAGGTCCCATTTTGGGATCGGTGTTCGGGTTGGCCATGCGGTGCCTGATGACATTGAGGACGTCAGTGGTTGGCCTGGATTGCCGGACTTGCCCTCCATTGAATTGCGGCTGCTCAAGTCCGCCAGCGCTGGAGCGCTTTCTGATGAGATGTGCGATCTTTTGCGGCAGGAGACTTTGGCTTGCGTCGAAGGTTCGGGTTTTGGTGGGCGGTCATGAAAATCGAAGTCTGGTTCGAGTTCGCGAGCACGTACTCCTACCTCACAGTATCAAGGGTCGTGGAGGTGACGCGGAAGGCGGGCGTGGAAATGGAGTGGAAACCTTTTCTGTTAGGCCCAATCTTTCGGTCCAAAGGTTGGGAAACCTCGCCCTTCGTGCTGGATCCAGTCAAGGGCGAATATATGTGGCGTGACGTGGAACGACGCGCAGAGCGGTTGAGCATACCGTTCTTCCGCCCAACGGTGTTTCCTGCGCATTCCTTGCTGGCAGCCCGGGTTATGACAGCCGCCCTCGGAGAACTTTGGTGCAGCGGATTTGCACGAGACGTATTCCGTGCCCAATTTGCAAACGGAGAGGATATCTCAGACGAAGCCGTCTTGCTTCGCATTCTGAGCGCACATGTTGACGACCCCGGGCATTGGATGGTGCTTGCACAAAGCGAACGTGTCAAATTCGAACTGCGTGCCAATACAGAGCAGGCGACTGAAATTGGGATCTTTGGAGCCCCAAGCTTCAGAGTAGGGAATGAGCTTTTCTGGGGCGATGACAGGCTCGAAGATGCGGTGGATTGGTTGAAGTCCAATTTGTACAGCCAATAGACACATTGGATCCGAGAAAAATTCGGACTTCCATAAAAAGTCCAATTTGCGGAATGCATTGCAGCATTCGAATACAGAATCAACGGAAGGAAAGGGCCGTCCAAGCTACTCCTTCTGCAGCTCTCGACCTGTAACGAAGCTGTAGGACTGCTCGACCAGCATGGTGACCACGTCCAACTCGCCCTCGCTCGTTGGCGTGAAGATCATGACAAATCCCTCCCAGGGTGATGTCAGAGGAAACCGGCTTGAGGCTGGCAGGGGGCCTGCCTAGCGTACGGGCATGTCCAAGCCGAGCCCCTTTCGATACTTCAAGACGAGCCCTGAGATCATCCGTCTGGCCGTGATGCTCTATATCCGGTTCCCTCTTTCGCTGAGAAATGTGGAGGACCTTCTGCATGAACGCGGGATCGATGTCAGCCACGAGACCGTGCGCTTTTGGTGGCAACGGTTCGGACCACTGTTTGCTTCCGAAATCCGAAAGCGCCGGATCCAGGGCATGAAATTCAGCCGCTGGCGTTGGCATCTCGACGAGATGTTCGTGAAGATCCGGGGAGAGCGGCACTACCTGTGGCGGGCTGTGGACCACGAGGGCGAGGTGCTTGAGAGCTTTGTGACGAAGACGCGGGACAAGAAGGCGGCGTTGAAGTTCCTGAGGAAAGCGATGCGGATGCATGGCCAACCCGAGGTCATCGTCACGGACAAGCTCCGGTCTTACGGTGCCGCTCTCAAGGAACTGGGCTCGGCATTCCGTCAAGAGACCGGCAGGTGGGTGAACAACCGGGCAGAGAACTCACACCTACCGTTCCGACGACGAGAACGCGCCATGCAGCGGTTCCGGCAAATGCGAAATCTACAGAAGTTCGCCGCCGTCCATTCCTCTGTGCAAAACCACTTCAACGCCGAGAGATCCCTCACTAACCGCGACCACTTCAAAGAAACCCGTACCGCCGCTCTCAACGAATGGCGCGGCCTCGGCGCAGCATAAGGGTCAGACAGGCTGCCCTAGCTGAGACGAGTTCGCATTAGTCTGACAGCACCCTAAGGAGCGCTGCCCAGTGAAGCCAACCAGCGCGGCCGCGCATTTCGCTGTTCGATGTGGACCTATGTTGTTCTAGGCGGCCAAGAAATATCTGGAGTGAATCGGAAGCAAAGCTGCACCAATTGACCTTGCACGCCGGCCGACCATTCCCTGTTCAATCTGAAGGTCTTCAAGCCCCGTCAGATCGAGCTTTCCATAGTTTTCGCGGACGGATTTGGTGAGCCGACGACACACATCGGGCGGCATTGCACCGTCAATCATGACCGCTTCGATATCGACCACCGATGCAATCGCCGCGCAACAAATCGCCAAGTAGTGCCCGTTGCGTTCGATCCATGGCACGAGAGCTTGTTCGATTGAGGACCAGTCATCGTCCATGTTGCGGAGTTCCAACGGGTCGCGACCTGCATTTCGGATTTCCGTCTCGAGCGCATACAATGAACTCACGTTCAGAAGTTGTGTTGTTCCGCCGTTGCCATCGGGAACCGGCAGCGGACCAAGCGCTGCCCCGTTCTTGGAGCGCCCTGAGACAATATTGCCATTCAATGCAAGCCCGCCCCCGACGAACGCACCAACAAAGATGTAGGCGAAGTCGAAGAATTCATTGCCGCGCCCGAGCAGAAGTTCCGAGATACATGCCGATGTCGCGTCATTCTCAATGACGGTATCCAATCCTGTTTGTTCTTTGACCGCCGCGCCGATATCGAAGGACTTCCACTGCTGCATTGCATTTGCCGGCGCTTTGACGGACTCAAGCCAGTCCCAAATCCGATTGGGCTGGGCGATCCCAATTCCCGTCAGAAGAGATCGCGCGCTGGCTCGGTGTCGGAATATATCATCGATCGATGATACCAAGAAATGCATTACGTCTTCGATCACGGGATATGCATAGGCCATCGATCGTGCGTCGATCTGCTCGCCCTTGAAGTCGATCAGGGTTAATTCCGCAGCCCGTCGACCAATATTCAATCCAAGCGAGAGCACCCCCATTGGGTTAAGCGCCATAGGGACCGAAGGCTTTCCCACTTTGCCCTTCAGGGCTTCGCCGCGCGTCAGCAGATTTTCGGACTCAAGGGCGCGGATGATATTCGAGACGGTCTGTGCAGAAAGGCCGGAGCGCCGTGCAATCTCGGCGCTTGGCATTTCCCCGTGGCGCCGGATGAAGGACAGAACTAGACGTGCATTCTGATCCCGCAAACCGGTCTGGTTTGCTGCCCCGCCCGGCACCTTTTTTGGTGTTTCCGTTAGTGCCACACGGGCCTCCCTTCCGGGAACAATGCCCACCGAAATTCAGCAAGTCAATTTATAAATCACTTTTATTTATTTATTGACGAAGCCTTTTTGACGCGCTTTATTGGAAGGGTCTTGACCTTAGGTCAGCGACGAAATCCTTGGGAGGAACACATGCAAAAAGCAATTATCGGAGCGACGCTTGCGTCGTTCGCTATGGCAGGTACAGCTATGGCAGATGGCCACGCAACATCGGTCTGCCTGATCACAAAGACGGAAACGAACCCGTTTTTCGTGAAGATGAAAGAAGGCGCGCAGGCCAAGGCTGATGAGCTTGGAATGGAGCTCAAGTCGTTTGCGGGTAAGATCGATGGCGACCACGAAACGCAGGTTCAGGCCATTGAGACCTGCATTCTTGATGGAGCAAAGGGCATCCTGATCACGGCATCCGACACGTCGTCGATCGTTCCCGCCGTGACACAGGCCCGCGAAGCCGGGCTCGTCGTCATTGCACTCGATACGCCGCTGACGCCCATTGACGCGGCTGACGCGACATTTGCGACCGACAACTTCCTTGCAGGCGAACTTATTGGCAAATGGGCCGCCGCACAGGTTGACACATCAACCGCAAAGATTGGCATGATGAACATCAACGTGTCGCAGCCAACCGTTGGTGTCCTGCGCAACCAGGGCTTCCTGACCGGCTTTGGTGTCGGCCTGGAAGACCCGAACAAGTGGGGCGACGAAACCGATCCGCGGATCATCGACAACGAAGTCACCAACGCCAACGAGGAAGGTGGCCGCAAGGCCATGGAGAACCTTCTTACAAAGGATGACGGAGTCAACGTTCTCTATACGATCAACGAGCCAACCGCTGCAGGCGCCTACAAAACGCTTGAAGACTTTGGCAAGACTGACGACGTTACAATCGTGTCCGTTGACGGGGGCTGTCCTGGTGTCCGGGATGTTGCGGATGGCGTGATCGGCGCAACTTCGCAGCAGTACCCATTGCTAATGGCTGCCCTCGGCGTTGAAGCCATCAAGAAGTGGGCTGACGAAGGTGTGAAGCCCGAGCCAACCCCAGGCAAAGCATTCTTTGACACCGGTGTGGCTCTGGTCACAGACAGCCCGGTCGACGGCGTGCCCTCGATCTCTTCGGCCGAAGGGCTCGAGCTCTGCTGGGGCTAATCTTACCCTAAGCGGAAGGGCGAACGCGCCCTTCCGCATCCCAAGCAAGACAGCTTGCAAATTATCTGACACACTCGCGACA
Source organism: Paracoccaceae bacterium (assembly GCA_965267475.1). Lineage (GTDB taxonomy): Bacteria > Pseudomonadota > Alphaproteobacteria > Rhodobacterales > Rhodobacteraceae > JBCBKU01. The sequence continues at coordinate 3,202,259 of OZ254079.1, read as the reverse complement.
ATTGAGCGGTTCGAGCGTGACCGAGGGAGGAAGCTTTATGTCGAGCACCGATTATGAAAAGTCGGCTGGCGACGCACCGGAAGCGGTGGCCGAATTTGATCATCCGCAACGCGGGCTTGTCGGACAGCTCCAGCATGTTCTTCATGTGAACCCGGCTTTCGTTCCGCTGATCGTTCTTGTCGCATCTATCATTGTTTTCGGCATCCTCGTCGGATCGCGGTTCTTCTCTCCTTTCGCGATGACCCTGATCCTCCAGCAGGTGCAGATCGTCGGCATCGTTGCTGCCGCGCAGAGCCTTGTGATCCTAACGGCCGGTATCGATCTTTCCGTTGGTGCGATCATGGTTTTGTCGTCGGTTGTGATGGGCCAATTCACCTTCCGCTACGGCCTTCCGGTCGAGGTTTCCATCCTGTGCGGTCTTGCCGTCGGAGCCATTTGCGGATTCATCAACGGTTGGCTCGTCGCCTATATGAAGCTTCCGCCATTCATTGTGACCTTAGGTACATGGCAAATCATACTGGCCACCAACTTCCTGTACTCGGCGAACGAAACTATTCGAAGTCAAGATATCGAAGCCCAAGCAGCACTCTTGCAGGTGTTTGGAACCAAGTTCCAGTTTGGGGGGGCGACATTCACGCTTGGCGTGATCTTCATGCTCGTTCTCGTCTTCACGCTGGCTTATGCCTTGAAACATACTGCTTGGGGGCGCCATGTTTATGCGGTGGGCGATGACCCCGAAGCGGCCGAGCTTTCTGGCGTAAACGTCAAAAGAACCCTCATCTCGGTCTATCTTCTGTCTGGCATCATTTGTGCGTTTGCTGGCTGGGCCATGGTTGGACGCATCGGCTCGATCTCTCCCACAGTGGGGCAACTCGCCAATATTGAATCCATCACCGCTGTGGTGATTGGGGGTATCTCGCTTTTTGGGGGACGCGGCTCGATCCTGGGTGCTTTGTTCGGAGCTCTCATCGTTGGCGTGTTCACGTTGGGTTTGCGCCTTCTGGGGGCGGACGCTCAGTGGACGTTCCTTCTTATTGGCCTGCTTATCATCGCCGCTGTTGCGGTTGACCAGTGGATCAGAAAGGTCTCGGCATAATGGCACAAGAGCCCATCCTTAGCGGTCGCAACCTGGTCAAGCGCTATGGTCGCGTTGTTGCTCTCGATCATTGCGACTTCGAGCTCTACCCTGGTGAGATCCTCGCAGTCATTGGCGACAACGGTGCCGGAAAGTCCACGCTTATCAAGGCCGTTTCCGGCGCAGTAATCCCCGACGAAGGCGAGGTCTTCTTGGAAGGCCAGCGGGTGCATTTCACGTCACCGATCCACGCGCGGGAACATGGCATCGAAACCGTTTACCAGACGCTCGCGATGTCCCCGGCACTGTCCATCGCTGACAACATGTTCATGGGGCGCGAGATCCGAAAACCAGGGATCCTGGGATCTTTGTTCAGGAAGCTCGACCGTTCGGCCATGGAGAAATTCGCCCGCGAAAAACTTTCCGAGCTCGGCCTCATGACCATTCAAAACATCAACCAGGCCGTCGAGACGCTTTCTGGCGGACAGCGTCAAGGCGTCGCCGTGGCACGCGCCGCTGCGTTCGGATCCAAGGTGATCATTCTGGATGAGCCCACAGCGGCGTTGGGCGTCAAAGAAAGTCGCAAGGTTCTGGAACTCATTCAGGATGTCAAATCGCGCGGTATCCCAATCATCCTTATCAGCCACAACATGCCCCATGTCTTCGAGGTGGCCGACCGGATCCACATTCACCGGCTGGGCAAACGGCTGACCGTGATCGATCCGAAAGACTATTCGATGTCAGATGCGGTTGCGTTCATGACAGGGGCCAAAGAACCAGAACAGGCAGCCGCATAAGCGGCCAAGGTTGTGCGCGACCAGATTGCGTCGGACATTGCCTTGTAAGAGGCAACGGGCCGGTGCACATCGTTTCATGGCATGTTCAAGCACAGCGCCTTGCGATGCTTCTATGCGAGCCCTTAGATTGTCCGCCTGGCGGCTATGCCCTCTGCCCGGCTTTCCATGTCACTCATGAATGTGGACGATCTGCTGCACGAACGCGACTTCGATTTAGGCCGCGAGACTTTTTGCGACTGATGGCAATGGAATGGGCCGTTTCGGCAAATTCAGAGTTTGCAGGCCTTCGCGTCCCTCCATTCCTCTGCCCGCAACCAACTCAACTCCGAAAGGTTCCTTATCAACCGCGACCATTTCAAAGAGACCCGCAAAGCCGCTCTCAGCGAATGGTGGGGCTCCGCGTGGCATAATGGGCCGCCAAACTGCAAAAGTTGAGACGCGTTCGCGTTAGTCTGACAGCACCCTCTCAGTTGAAGATTAGTGACGAAGCAGTCGCAGTTGATTTTGCCTGCAGGAATGTCATCGCAGGTGTGCCGATGAGATCGGAACGAACCTATACCAGGTGGAAAAACTATTAGCGCGCGCAGGTCTAGGAATTAACAAGGGAAAGCGGATGTCTGCGGCTTTCGAAATCCGCACCTGTCAAACGGAGAAATGAACGACGGCGCCGTTCGCCGGGAAGACGGACCTCGCTTGAAAACGGTGAATGATTGTAGACCTGGACCTGGCCGTCTTGGCAGGTAAGACCGGTTGACCGGGCGCGGGACAATTACGCCAATCTGCTTGAATGTTCCTCTGCAACCTTCGACAAGACGGGAAATGCCATTAGGAGGATCGCGCATGAAGTTATTGCGTGTGGGAGAGGCGGGGACAGAAACCCCGTGCGTCATGGAAGCGAATGGGACTGTGCGCGACGTCTCGACCTTCGTCGAAGATTTCACAGCGGATGACGCCGCGACACTGACGGATCGGCTTTCCAGCGTGGATCTGGGCGCATTGCCCGCTATGGATATCTCGGGGCAGCGGATCGGTCCGCCCATCGCGCAACCGCGAAACATCTGGTGCATCGGTCTGAACTATTCCGACCATGCTGCGGAATCGGGCATGGCAATCCCCGAAGAACCCATCGTGTTCTCGAAGGCTTCAGGCGCTTATTGCGGGCCGACGGATCCGATCCTGAAAACACCGGGCATGTCGAAATTGGACTATGAATGCGAGCTGGGCTTTTTCATCGGGAAAGCGGCGCATCATGTGTCGGAAGCCGACGCGCTGGATCACGTCCTGGGATATTGTGTCGTCAACGACGTGTCCGAACGGGTGTGGCAATTGGAAAAGGGTGGGCAATGGATCAAGGGCAAGGCGTTCCCGAATGCCTGTCCGACGGGGCCCTGGCTTGTCACCCCCGACGAGGTGCCCGATCCTCAGAACCTGAAGATGAAACTGTCGGTGAATGGCGATGTCCGGCAGGACGGATCAACCGCCACGATGATCTTCGGTGTCGCGACGATCATATCCTACATGTCCCAGTTCATCCGGTTGGAGCCGGGCGATCTGATCGCCACGGGCACGCCACCCGGTGTAGGCATGGGGCAAAATCCTCCAAGCTATCTGGACGTGGGCGATGTGGTTTCGTTGGAGGTCGAAGGCCTCGGCACCGCCCAACAAACTGTGAAGGCGAGCTAAGCCATGACAGACATACCCCGCCGCCTCGACGGCAAGATCGCCGTCGTCAACGCCGCCGCCCAAGGCATCGGGCGGGCCACCGCCGAACTGCTCATTGCCGAAGGCGCCACGGTTTTTGCCAGTGATCTGAACGGAGATTTGGTGTCCGAGATTCAGGGCGCTACGACCGCCCAGCTTGACGGGACCGACCCGGATGCCGTGCGGGCCTATTTTGCCGGGTTTGATCGGATTGACGTTCTGGTTCACGCGGTGGGCTATGTCCATCAGGGCACGATCGAGGAATGCTCGCTCGATGCCTGGCGGCGGTCCGTTTCAATCACCCTGGACAGCGCATTTTACGTGCTTCAGGCGGCGATCCCAAAGATGAAGACCCATGGCGGGTCGATCACGACCATCGCTTCGGTCGTCTCCGCCCAGAAGGGTATGCCGCGCCGCTGCGCCTATGGCGCCACCAAATCGGGTGTGCAGGGTCTGACCAAATCTGTTGCTGCGGATTACGTCTCGATGGGGATCCGCGCGAATGCGATCTGCCCCGGGACTGTCGACACACCGTCCTTGCATCAGCGCATGGAGGAATTGACCGACACCTATGGCAGCGCCGAGAAAGCGCGCGAATTCTTCATGAGCCGTCAACCCGGCGGGCGGTTCGGTACGGCCGAGGAAATTGCCAAGCTTTGCGCGTTCCTCGCGTCAGAGGACGGCGAGTTCATCAATGGCCAGTCGATTTTCATCGATGGTGGCATCACGATCTGACGGGGCCTATATCTAAGCCATGTTTGCAGATTTTCTGAACCGGCTGACACGGCCCGAGCCTGAGCCATTGAACGATCTGGACGCGCGGCTTGCTTTGACCGCGCTACTGGTTCGTATCGCCAAATCCGACGGTGACTATGCGTCGGAAGAGGTCGCCCGGATCGACCGGATTGCCGCAAAGCGGTACGGTCTGTCGCCGTTTGAAGCCTCGAAGCTTCGGGGCGAGGCGGAGGCGCTGGAAAGCGAGGCGCCGGACACGGTGCGCTTTACCCGCGCGATTAAGGATGCCGTTCCCTATGAGGACCGGGAAGGCGTGGTCGAGGCGCTGTGGGATGTCGTCTTGGCTGACGGGGTGCGCGACCATGAAGAAGACGCGCTTCTCAGGCTTGTGGCCAACCTGCTCGGGATCAACGACCGCGACAGCGCACTGGCGCGGCAGCGGGTCGAGGCGCGGCGGGGGTGACCGCCAGCCTGCCCATGTATTGGCGGGATGAGACCGCCGAGGCATGGCGCGGGTTTTGGAAGCATATTCAAGATGCTGCCGCCGAGGAGGGCCTTGCGCTTCCGGAACTATCGGACCCCGAAAACATCGGGGAGGACTTGATGTCCCATTGGCTTGATCCCGATCTTTCTCTGTCCATGACCTGTGGCTATCCGTTTCGGGCTGCATTGAAGGACCGAGTGAACTATGTCGGTACGTTCGATTTCGGGCTTCGCGATACACGCCCCGGACATTACTTTTCGCATGTCATTTGTGGTGTCGAGCGGTCGGATTTGGACGGTGGCCTAACCCTCGCCTTCTCTGCCAGTGACAGTCAGTCGGGCTGGGCCTGTGTGTCGGATCCAGAACCCAAAAACCCGCAATTGACGTTTTCGGACGTGCTTGAGACCGGCTCTCACGCGGCTTCGCTGGCGGCGGTGGCCGAAGGTCGCGCGGATATCGCGTATATCGATGCCGTGACATGGCGCTTTCTTGAACGGCACGATCCGAACGCAGCGCGCGTACGCCTGATCGGTCAAACGGGCCAGACACCCGGACTTCCCTTGATCACGCGCGCCGGTGGGCCGGTTCAGGCCCTGCAAGGCGCGCTTTCGAAGGCCTGTCGTGCGCTTTCGGGTGCGCAGAGCGACGCACTGGGCGGCCTGATTGGATTTACGGTTTTCGACAGTGCCGACTATCTGGCCGTTCCCACCTATCCACCGCGGATCGCTTAGGCATATAGCGCTTCGAAATGGGTGACGTGGGGTCAAAACCCTTGGGCATATTGCAATTTCTCGTGATTTGGGCTGAATTGCCCCATCTGGGGAATTCACGACAAGGCTGCACGTGACGGACGCCCAAGCGCCGGTGATCGAAATTCGTGGCCTCCACAAAGCCTATGGCGAGTTGGAGGTCTTGAAGGGTGTGGACCTAACTGCGCCCAAGGGAAGTGTCATTTCATTGATCGGGTCTTCGGGATCCGGGAAATCCACTCTGCTGCGCTGTTCGAACCTGTTGGAAGACAGCCAGCAGGGCGATATTTTGTTCGAAGGCGAAGCCATTCGCTGGCGGGACAGTGGGCATCGCCGTCACCCGGCCGACAAGGCCCAGGTCACGCGGATCCGGACCAATCTGTCCATGGTCTTTCAGCAATTCAATCTCTGGGCGCACATGACGGTCTTGCAGAACGTCATGGAGGCCCCGCTGACAGTACTGAAACGGGACAAGGCCGAGGTTGAAGGGAAGGCGCGCGAATACCTGGCCAAAGTCGGGATCGCGGACAAATGCGATGTCTATCCAGCGCAAATGTCGGGCGGTCAACAGCAGCGTGCGGCCATAGCGCGCGCGCTCTGCATGGAGCCGCGGGCACTTTTGTTCGACGAGCCGACATCGGCCCTTGATCCAGAACTGGAGCAAGAAGTCGTCAAGGTGATCAAGGCTCTGGCCGAAGAAGGCCGAACGATGATCATCGTGACCCATGACATGCGACTGGCCGATGACGTGTCGGACCACGTGATTTTCCTTCACCAGGGCAAAATCGAAGAGGAAGGCCCGCCTGGCCAGCTTTTCGGCGCGCCCAAAACCGAACGATTGCGACAGTTCCTAAGTGCGACGGTCGCAGCGTAACCAAAACCAGGGAGTACCTTGATGAGAACACTTACTTTGACAGCAATTGCCGCCTTGATGGCGGCCTCGACGGCAATGGCTGATGGCCATTCTGTCGTTCGGCTTGGCACGGAAGGCGCCTATGCGCCCTGGAATTTCCTGAATGACGCGGGCGAAGTCGATGGGTTCGAGCGTGAATTGGGTGACGAACTGTGTGCCCGCGCCGAACTGACCTGTGAATGGGTCACGAACGAATGGGATTCGATTATCCCGAACCTCGTGTCAGGCAACTATGATGCCATCATCGCCGGCATGTCGATCACCGACGAACGCGATGAAGTCATCGACTTTACCCAAGCCTATACGCCGCCGGATCCTTCGGGCTATCTGGCCATGTCGATGGATGTCGATGTGAAAAGCGCGGTGATTGCCGCACAGACGAACACCATTCACGCCGCATTCGTTGCGGAAATGGGTAGCACGGTCGTCGAGTTCGCCACGCCTGAAGAGACGGTGCAAGCGGTCAAGAACGGCGAGGCGGATGTGGTGTTAGCCGATAGCTCGTTCCTGGCTCCGATCGCCGAGGAAGATGGCGATCTGATGATGCTTGATAAGACCGAAGCCATCGGTGGCGGTGTCGGCATGGGCATCCGCGAGTCGGACGCCGAACTTCGCGCGAAATTCGATGCAGCGATCCAGTCCATGAAGGATGATGGATCTCTGAACGCACTTATCGCCAAGTGGGAAGTCTCGTCTCAGTGGTGATCTGAACGTGGGCGCGGGCCCTTGGCGGCCCGCGCTTTTCCCCCGGGGTTCACAGGGTCTTGGACATCTCGATCCGGTAGTGCCCGTGCGGGAAATCGAAGCGCCCATGCTCTGAATATCCATGCGCGCGATAGAACGTCTCGGCCTGCCAGGAATAAGTGTATAGCATCGCCTTGCTTGCCCCTCGGCGGCGGGCCTCATCCTCTATGGCGCGCAACAGGGCCGACCCAGTGCCTTTTCCACGCAAGGCTTCATCCACCCACAGTCCGCGAATTTCCAATGCCCCCAGATAGATATGGCCCCGCCCGCCCGCGATGATCCGGTCACCGTCGCGCTGAATCATGCTGAAGGTCTGAACCGTCCAGCCAGCTTCTTGTTCGTTATACGCGCCAAATCTTGAGGCGTAATCGGCGTAAACCGCGTCATCGGGGTCCACGCATTCAAACTGCTGTTCCATTGGGCCGCCTCTTTTTTGACCTGCCGTCGGATGTTCCACGTTTGCTCCGATTTCGAAAGCCTCCCCCGTTGACTTCCCCGGATCAGATGGCGAACCCTTACGCGATGGGGGACAGCCAGCGCGATGTTTGAATTCTGCGTAGATCCAAAGACGCTTGAGGGCGCGGCTTGGATGTCCTGCTATCTGACCTCCGGTAAACACCTGTCGCTTTATGGATCGGTCTTCGTTGTCCTGCTGCTGCTGGCGATCACGGCGCCTTCGGCTTTGCTGTTCGGGTTCGGCGGGGCGGTCGCCGCGCGCAGCCATGTCGCCCCAGTGCGCTGGTTCGGTCAGGGATACATCTCGATCGTCCGGGGCGTGCCGGATATCGCTTTCTTCCTGTTCTTCGTCATCGCTCTGGATCAGGGCTTCGAATGGATCCGCCATCAGGCGTTTTGCCCAGACTGGACCGAGCCGATCCGGCAGGGCAACGATTTCCGGGTTTGTCCCGAGGCGAAGCTACCCCTTGGAAATGCTCCGCAGATCTATCATGAGATTTACGGCTTCTTCCTTGCGGTCCTGACCTTTGCCATCGTGTTTGGCGCCTTCGCGGCGAACGTTCTGTTCGGCGCAATGCGGGCGGTGCCGTACGGTCAGATGGAAACGGCCGAGGCCTATGGCATGACCCGGCGCCAGGCATTTTGGCGGGTGCTGGTGCCGCAGATGTGGGTCTATGCCATCCCGGGCCTGTCGAACCTCTGGCAGATCCTGATCAAAGCGACGCCGCTTTTGTTCCTTCTGGGGGTCGAGGATATCGTTTTCTGGGCGCGGGAACTGGGCAGTACCAAGCTTGAACGCTTCTCGGATTACCCCCATGGCGACTGGCGCCTTTGGTATTTCCTGGCGCTTTTGGTTTTCTACCTCGGCTTCACGAAGATCTCTGAGGTTGTGTTGGACAGATTGCAGCGGCGCCTGTCCCATGGTCAGGCCTTTCAGGGGGCCGGGGCATGACCTGCCTTGAGACCATCCAGGCCTATGCCTTCCGGTCCATCGGCTTTGGGGAACGCCTGTTGCCCCGCGACGATTTCACGTTGTGCCAGCAGTTCACGCTGATCGGGTCCGGCATGATCTGGAATGTCTATTTCGGCGTCTGTGCGCTTGCCATCGGGTTCTTCATCGCGAATGCGGCGGCCATGGGTAAAGCATCCGCCAACCCCTGGATCCGCAAGCCCGCGGAATGGTTCATACTGATCTTTCGGGGATCGCCGCTGTTTATCCAGTTTTTCCTGGCTTACTTCGTTTTCCTCAGCATGAAGCAGGCTGGATATCTGCCTTGGTTGACGTCGGCCCAGGCGGGGGCGCTGGTCGTTCTGATCCTCAACACTGCCGCCTATTCGGGCGAGATCTTCTTTGGTGCCTTCAAGCGGGTCCCTCGCGGCGATGTCGAAGCGGCCGAAGCATACGGAATGACAGGCTGGACCAAGTTTCGCCGCGTGACTTGGCCCACGATGATGCGGCTCGCCTGGCCGTCTTACACGAACGAGGCGATCTTCCTGTTCCACGCCACGACCCTGGTCTTCTTCTCGTCCTTCCCGGCCTGGCAGCAGCGGGGCGACGCGCTTTATTACGCGAATTACTTCGCTGACAAGACGTTCAACCCCTTTATTCCGTACCCGATCGTGGCAGGATACTTCATCCTTCTGGTGCTGGTCGTGATCTGGATCTTTGGCGCGGTGAACAAGCGGTTAAACCGTCATCTGCCCGCGGTTCAACGCCCGCGCATGCGTATCCGCCCGCAATTGATCCGATGAGCGCGACCATTCGCGTGGCCGCCTGCGATCTGAACGGGCAGGCACGGGGTAAACGCTTACCCGCAGGCTATTCCAGCAAACTTGCCGACGGGGCCGTGCGCATGCCGTTCTCTGCGCTAAACGTCGACATTGCCGGAGCGGATATCGAGGACAGCCCACTGGTCTTTGCAACGGGGGATGCCGATGGCGTTTGTTTTCCGACGGGGCGTGGCCCGATCCCGATGCCATGGCTCGATACCGCAGCCGAACTGCACCCATTGGCCATGTTTCACGACGACGACACGCCGTTTGCAGGCGACCCGCGCCATGCCCTGGCGGGCATCCTGTCGCGATATGAAGCACGGGGCTGGCGCGTCATGGCAGCCAACGAGCTTGAGTTCTATCTAGTCGATCCGAATGCGCGCCCGGTTCAACCGCCGCCTCTTCCGGGCCGCTTGGCGCCCGTCGCCGGGGAAGCGATCCTTTCGCTTCAGCAACTAGACGGGTTCGAGGCCTTCTTCAGCGATCTCTATTCGGGCGCTGCAGCCATGGGCATTCCGGCGCAGGCCGCGATCTCGGAAAGTGGGACAGGCCAGTTTGAGGTGAACCTGACCCATCAGGACGCGATGCGCACGGCGGACGACACCTGGCTTTTCAAAATGCTGGTGAAGGGGATGGCCCGCAAACACGGGCTGGCCGCGACATTCATGGCCAAACCGTATCAGGATCAGGCGGGCAGCGGTTTGCATGTGCACTTTTCGGTCCTGGACACTGACGGTCGCAATGTCTTTGACGATGGCGGAGAAAAAGGTACGGATACGCTCTGTCACGCCGTCGCGGGGTGTCTGAAGGCCATGCCAACCTTATCGCTGATCTTCGCGCCGCACAGGCCAAGTTATGACCGTTTCGTCGGTAACGCGCACGCGCCGACAACCGCCTGTTGGGGGTATGAGAACCGAACTGCCGCGATCCGTATCCCCGGCGGGGATCCGAAGGCCCGGCGGATCGAGCATCGGGCCGCAGGCGGCGATACCAATCCCTATCTGGTGCTGGCGGCGATCCTTGGGGCCGCGATGAATGGGATCGACGATCGGGTGGAGCCGCCGGATCCCATCAGCGGCAACGCATTTGAACATGATGCCCCGGGTCTCGCGTCTGGGTGGGACGCGGCCATTCAGGGCTTCGACTGCCCAGATAACCGACGCATCTTCGCTGCAGATCTGGTCCGAAATCTGATCCTGACCAAGCGGCAGGAACTCCGCAAATTCAGCGGATTGAAAGCAGCGGATGCCCAGGCTGTTTATGTCGAGAGCGTTTGACCGCAAAGGCGGGCGGGGGTAGCGTCCGCCCCGGGCGCAATCCATTGGTGAGACATGAAAATCGGTATCCTCGCGGCGGGCCACATCGTGCCTGACATGGCCCGGATCACCGGCGACTACCCCGGAATGTACAAGCGGATGCTTGCGCCCTTTGGCTTCGCCTTCGCCGAATGGTTCGTGGTCGATGACGACTTTCCGGGCTCGGTGACCGCGTGCGACGGGTGGTTGATCACCGGATCAAGGCACGGTGTCTATGACGGCTTTTCCTGGATTGCGCGGCTGGAAGACTTCGTTCGCGATTCCATCGCTGCCAAGGTCCCGGTGGTTGGGATTTGCTTCGGCCACCAGTTGATCGCCCAGGCCATGGGCGGGCGGGTCGAAAAATTCGCGGGCGGTTGGCGGAACGGGCTGACGGCCTACGATTTTGGCGGCGATGCGATGGAACTAAACGCCTGGCATCAGGATCAGGTACTTGAAGCACCGGCGAATGCGCAGGTGATTGCATCGGCCCCTGGATGCGCCGTTGCGGGTCTGGCCTATGATAACGCCCTATCCGTCCAGCCACACCCGGAATTCACCGAAGTTGAGATGCGCGCCCTCGTCGAGGTTCGGGGCCCCGGTATCGTGCCGGACGACGTTCTGGCCAAGGCGGCAAAGACCCTGGACGCCCCCAACGACAATGCGAAGATGGCGGGCCGGATCGCGCAGTTCTTCAAGGATCACCACCATGACTGACTGGCAGAAAAAGATCCCCGAGACAGCGCAAAACTATCTGAAGGGCCATCGCCTGGACGAGGTCGAGTGCATCATCGCCGATCTGCCGGGCATCGCACGTGGCAAGGCCATGCCGGCTACGAAATTTGCCACGCAAAAGCGGTTCTTCCTGCCGAACTCGATCTTCTTTCAGACGATTGCGGGCGGCTGGGGCGAGGCCGCGGGCGAGGACGGCTTTACCGAGCCCGACATGGTTCTGACGCCCGACTTTTCGACCGCGACAGCGGCACCATGGACGGCGGACTATACGCTGCAAGTCATCCACGACGCCCAGGATCAGAAAGGCAAACCGATCCCGTTCGCACCGCGGAATGTGCTGAAGCGGGTGGTGAAGCTGTTCGAGAAGAAGGGCTGGAAACCGGTCGTTGCGCCCGAGATGGAGTTCTATCTCGTTGCCCGAAACACGGACCCCGCCCAACCGATCACCGCCATGATGGGTCGTACTGGTCGCCCGGCTGCGGCCCGCCAGGCCTATTCCATGAGCGCGGTGGATGAATATGGCCCCGTCATCGATGACATCTATGACTTCGCCGAAGCCCAGGGTTTTGAGATTGATGGCATCACCCAGGAAGGCGGTGCAGGCCAGGTTGAGATCAACCTTCGCCATGGGCATCCGGTAAAGCTCGCCGATGAGATCTTCTTTTTCAAACGGCTGATCCGGGAAGCAGCACTGCGCCATGATTGCTTCGCGACATTCATGGCAAAACCCATTGAGGGCGAGCCGGGCAGTGCGATGCATATCCACCATTCGGTGGTTGATATCGAAACAGGCGCGAACCTGTTCGTGGGCCCGCAAGGTGGCGAAACCGACGCGTTCTTCAATGCCATCGGTGGGCTGCAAAAGCACTTGCCGGAAGTGATCGCGCTTTTGGCGCCCTACGTGAACAGCTATCGCCGTTATGTCAAAGACCACGCGGCGCCGATCAACCTCGCTTGGGGGCGCGACAACCGGACGACGGGCATTCGCATTCCTGTTAGCGAACCTGAGGCGCGGCGCGTTGAAAACCGGCTCGGCGGCATGGATTGCAATCCCTATCTCGGGATCGCGGCGTCACTGGCCTGCGTTTATCTGGGAATGGTCCATGGGGAACGCCCGTCGGCCAGTCACAAGGGCGATGCTTACGATGGCGAAAGCGATCTGCCCAAAAGCCTTTGGGAAGCGCTACAACTTTTGCAAGGTGCGAAAGCTGTGCGGGATGTCCTGGGCGAGCGGTTTTGTGAAGTCTATGAAATCGTGAAGGCCGCTGAATACGAAGAATTTTTGCAGGAAATCTCGCCTTGGGAACGTCAGCACCTGCTTTTGAACGTATGAATTTGCTTTACGCGAACGACGCGCGCGGCACCTATCCCCCAAGCTATTATGCCGCGATGGCCACGCCGCTGGATCCGTTTCCGACCCTGGAAGAAGGGGTAGAAGCGGATGTCTGTGTCATCGGTGCGGGCTATACCGGGTTGTCGGCTGCGTTGGCCTTGGCGGAAGGCGGCATGCGTGTGGTTGTTCTTGAAGCACAGCGTGTGGGCTTCGGGGCCAGTGGCCGCAATGGCGGACAGGTGGGCACCGGCCAGCGGCTGCCCCAAAAGACTTTGACAAAGAAGTTCGGACCCCAAGGGGCGAAAGCGCTTTGGGATCTGGCAGAGGATGCCAAGGCCGAAGTGCAACGCCTGATCGCAACCCATGACATCGACTGTGCCCTGACGCCCGGTGTCGCATTCGCGAGCCGCCATGCAGGGGCGGCGCGCGAGATCGAAGAAGAGATCAGCCTGCTTCGGAACACCTATGGCTATGAGCAATTCCAACCGCTCGACCAGGCGGGGATCGCGGCCCATACCGGATCCAGCGTGTTTGCCTGCGGCGCGATTGATCGGGGCGCGTGTCATCTGAACCCCCTGAAATTCGTGCTTGGGCTCGCCCGTGCGGCGGTTCAGGCCGGGGTCACGATCTTTGAGAATTCAGAGGCCACAGGCCTGATCAAGGGCGCGTTGCAGCGGGTCGCGACGCCGAAAGGGCATGTCTGGGCGAAACATGTGATCATCGCCGGAAATGGGTATCTCGGACGGCTCGACCGGAAACTTTCGGGCCGTGTCATGCCCATCAACAACTTCATTGTGGCCACCGAGCCATTGGGCGACCGGTTTCCCGAAATCCTGCCTGAGAATACGGCTGCGGCTGATGACCGCTTTGTCGTGCGCTATTGGCGGCTGTCCGAGGACCGGCGGCTGATTTTCGGTGGTGGTGAGAGCTATGGCTATGACTTCCCGCAGGACATCGCCGGAATGGTCCGCCCCGCGATGGCCGAGATCTATCCGCAACTGGCTGATATTCCGATAGAATTTTCCTGGGGTGGAACCCTTGCGATCACCCGGACGCGACTGCCGCATGTGGCGCGCGCGGCCCCCAATATCTTTGCCGCAGGCGGGTATTCCGGACATGGTGTTGCGCTTGCACCACTGGTCGGGCGGATTCTGGCCCAGGCCGTGCGCGGTGACGAAACCGCTTTCCGCCAGTTTGCCGGTATCAAAAACCCTGCCTTCCCAGGGGGTTCCTGGTTCCGAAGCCCGATTCTGAGCCTTGCCATGCGCTGGTATGCGCTGCGTGACAGGATGGGGTTCTGAAAAAACCCTCGCTTTTGAAAGCACGCTCATTTACAGAAAATCCGAAAATCATTTTCGGGAAAGCGAAAAGATGAGCAGCGCACCAAACAGCTATGACGCCGAACCTATTCCCCAGGCCGCACGGGCGGAAATCGACCGCTTGTTAAGCTCTGGCGATCTTTTCCGGTACACTGCGCCAGAAGATGCCCCCGTCAGCCTTTTGGAACAGGAATTCGCTGAAATGATGGGGGCGAAATATGCGCTGGCCGTGGCGTCCTGTTCTGCGGCTTTGTTTTTGTCGCTGAAGGCGCTGGGCTTGCCGCGCGGCGCCAAGGTCCTGATCCCGGCCTTCACTTTCGCGGCGGTCCCGTCCAGCATCGTACATGCCGAATGCGTGCCGGTCCTCGCCGAAGTGGGTGAGAATTACCGGATTGATCTGGATGACTTTGCTGCGAAGCTGACCGGTGACATCGACTGCGTGCTGATCAGCCACATGCGCGGCCATACCTCTGACATGGACGCCATCATGGCGATGGCCGATGCCGCAGATATCCCAGTGATCGAGGACGCGGCGCATTCGCTTGGGACGGTCTGGGGTGGTAAGAAGATCGGCACCATCGGCAAGATTGGCTGCTTCTCGTTCCAGTCCTATAAGCTTTTGAACGCCGGTGAAGGCGGGATCATGATCACCGACGATCCCGATATCATGGCACGCGCAGTTATCATGTCCGGCGCCTATGAGCACAATTGGAAGAAGCACCCGGTTCTTCATGATGCATTTGCCAAGTGGCAAAACCAGCTTCCGCTGTACAACACGCGGCTTGGGAACCTCTCTGCCGCCGTGATCCGCCCGCAGTTGGCAGAGGTGCCGCGCCGGGTGCGCGACGGTCTGCGCAATCACAACCATGTTGCGGATCAGCTTAACACCTCGCCATGGCTGAGCGTGCCTGACCCGCTGGGTCCGGAAGCCCGCGCACCGGATTCGATCCAGTTCAATCTAACCGGCGGCACGGATGCCGAGGTGAAGGCCTTTGCCAAGGCCGCCGAGGCCCAGGGCGTGAAGGTTCAGGTCTTCGGTCTGTCCGAGGACAACGCCCGCGCCTATTGGAACTGGCAGTTCCTGGGCGATGTGCCCGAGCTTCCGAAAACGCGTGCCATGCTGATGCGGGCCTGCGATGTGCGGTTGCCCGCAAGGCTGACCCCGGATGAATGCGACTACGTGGCCGAAGCGTTGATCTCGGCAGCGGACAGCGTCTGGGGGCTAGAGCACGCGAAGGCTGTCGCCTAGCCACGGCATCCGCTTCGCACAGGGTTTGACGATCAGACTGGCCAGAAGCGGGCGCAGGATGTCCGCGATACGTTCCGGCATGTCCTGAAACACGTCGCGCCGCGCGGTCAGCGAGATCGTGCGCGACAAGGGCGGCAAGGGCAGAGCGATCACATCGGCCCGGTCGCGGAACCGACCCGCACGCATGAACCCAAGGGGCGTCAGGATCGTCCAACCCATGCCTTCGGCCACCATGGCCAAGATCGCGTGATAGCTGTCGAGTTCGAACCGGCGATCCAGTTTGATGTTTTGGCGGACCAGATGCGCGGCGATCTGGCGGCCCATCAGGTGGCGGGTTGTGTACTGGATCAAGGGCATGGTCGACAGGGCGGCCAATGGGTCGTTAGCGCCTTCCAAGCTACCCTTTGGCACCGCCGCGACGAAGGGCTCTTCGAGAAGCGGATAGACCTCCATCCAATCCGCAGGCTGGCCGATATCCGCTGCGACGATCATGTCGAGCGTCCGCGCCTCCAGAAGATCGGTCAACCGGTGCGAGGCGCCCGTTTCCAGCAAAAACCGCGTCTCTTTCAACTCATCCCCGATCTTGGCCAGAAGGCGCGGGGTCACATCGGCATCGAAATCCTCGATCACGCCAAGGTTCAGGCGCGAAAACCGGCTGAGATCCTTCATCGCCAGTTCAGCGCGGGCCTCGGCCGCTTCGTTCAGGATGGATTGTGCGCGGCTGCGAAAGAGTTCCCCCGCTGGTGTCAGACGCAATGGCCGTGCACTTCGATCAAGAAGGGTCGCGCCAAGGGCGGTTTCAAGGTTCGTAACCTGCTGGCTGGTGGCCGAAACGCTGGCACCCAGGCGCCGGGCCGCGGCGGACATCGACAGTTCTTCCGCAATCGCGGCGAAAACCTCGATCCCCCAAAGCGTGATTTTTCCCGGTGTGTCAGGCATTTCGTGCCCAAGCTATTGGGTCCTTGGCCTGCCCGCAATGGCAGGCTAAGCCGGTGGGCGGAAGGGGGGCCCGATGGACGACAACCCGAACAGTTGGGAAGCCCGCGCGGCGGCACATTCCTTTTACGGCTTTACCGATCTGCCCAGTATCGAGGCGCGGGGCACAGTCGTATTAACCCATGGCGAGGGACCTTATGTGGTCGATGTCCACAGGCGCCGTTACCTCGACGCCAATTCGGGTCTTTGGAACATGGTCGCGGGGTTCGATCATCCGGGCTTGGCCGAGGCCGCCAAAGCGCAATACGATCGCTTCCCCGGGTACCACGCGTTTTTTGGGCGGATGTCAGATCAGACAGTTCGGCTGAGCGAGCGGTTGGTGGACTTGTCGCCGTTTGATCGGGGCAAGGTGTTTTACACGAATTCGGGGTCTGAAGCGAATGACACGCTGGTCAAGATGCTGTGGTTTCTGGCCCGGGCCGAAGGACAGCCGGACCGCCGCAAGATCCTGACACGGGTCAACGGTTATCACGGCGTGACGGCGGTTTCGGCATCGATGACCGGCAAACCCTACAACGACCTGTTCGGCCTGCCGCTGGACGGCTTCCACCATCTGACCTGCCCGCATTACTGGCGCGAAGGGGGCGCGGGCGAAAGCGAAGCGGAATTCACGGCGCGCCTGGCGCGTGAACTGGAAGCGGTGATCGACCGCGAAGGCGCCGACACGATCGCCGGTTTCGTCGCCGAACCCGTCATGGGTGCAGGCGGCGTCATCCCGCCACCAGAGGGGTATTTCCATGCGATCCAGCCGATACTGCGGCACCACGGGATTCCCCTGATTTCGGATGAAGTGATCTGCGGTTTCGGTCGCACGGGTGCGCTTTGGGGCTGCGACAGTTATGAATTCGTGCCCGATGCGATCATCGCGTCCAAAGCGTTGACCGCGGGCTATTTCCCGATGGGCGCCGTGATCTTGGGGCCGGACCTCGCCGACCGGCTTCAGGCGGCGTCCAAAGCTGTGGAAGAGTTTCCACATGGCTTCACCGCCTCGGGCCATCCGGTGGGGTCTGCCATTGCGCTGAAAGCCATCGAGGTCATCGTGGATGACGGGCTGATGGACCGGGTCACCGAACTGACCCCCCGGTTCGAAGCAGGGCTGGCGCATCTGGCAGAGCATCCAAACATTGGGGAAGCGCGCAGCAAGGGCCTGATGGGCGCGTTGGAGGCCGTCCAGGACAAGGCGACCAAGACGGCGTTTCCGGGCCAATTATCGGTGAGCGAACGCATCGCAAACACTTGCACGGATCACGGTCTTATCTGCCGCCCACTGGGACAGTCGATTGTGCTCTGCCCGCCTTTCATCATGACCGAGGCCCAAATGGACGAAATGTTCGACAAATTGGGCCGTGCCTTGGGCCAAGTCTTCGCCGACGTCGCTTGATTGGCAACAATCGAAGGCCCTGCAACAGGTTGGCGCCATTGATCCTTCTGCTGCGCCGCAGCGCTTGAGATAACGCCCATCCAGGCTGTATGACGCCCCCAAGATGATTGGTCAGGTAAGGATTTCATGACGCGCATTGCGATGCTCGGCTGCGGGTACGTGGCCAACATGTACCGCCTGACCCTTGGGATTCATGCGAATTTGGATCTTGTGGGGGTGTTCGACCAGGAACGTTCACGGTCTGAGTGGATGGCCGAGATGACCGGCGCCCAGGCCTATCCCTCGTTCGACGCCCTTTTGGCCGATGAAAGCGTTCCACTGGTTCTGAACCTGACCAATCCGGATGCGCACTACGAGACGACGAAGGCGCTTTTGGGCGCGGGTAAGCACGTTTATTCCGAGAAACCGCTGGCCATGCGGTTCGACCATGCGCAGGAACTGGCAGCTTTGTCGGCAGAAACCGGGAAACACTTGGTTTCGGCACCATGCACGCTTCTGAACCCGGTGGCCCAGACAGTCTGGAAGCTGATCCGCGACGATGCCATCGGGCCGATCCGCTTGATCTATGCCGAGATGGAAGATGGCATGGTCCACCGCGCGCCAACGGCCAAATGGATCAACGAGATGGGGGTGGCCTGGCCTACTGTCGATGAGTTCCAGATGGGCTGTACGGTGGAACATGCCGGGTACGTGCTCAGTTGGTTGTGCGCCATGTTCGGTCCGGTTGAAGCAATGACCGCCCATGCCGATGTGCTGGTGCCGGACAAGGTGCCGGGGCTCGATCTCGAACAGGCGCCGGATCATTCAGTTGCGACGATGAAGTTCGGATCCGGACCCGTTCTGCGGATGACCAACGGGATCTACGCGACCCACGACCATCGCTTGCGCATCTTTGGCGATGACGGCGTGATCGAAGTTGAAGATCCGCGGAATGACCGGTCCGAGATCCGGCTCCGCACTTACAAGACGATCCGGCGCCGGCGGTTTCTGGACAAAGGAAAGGCCGTGCCGCTGATCGGCGGCAAAGAGGCAATTCCGGCCTATCGTGGGTCGCAAACTCGGGATTTCTGCCGCTCGATTGCCGATCTGGCCCGAGCGATAAAAGAGGGCCGTGCGCCCTATACGGGCGCCGATTACGCACTGCACCTATGCGAACTGACCCTGGCCGCCCATTTCGGTGCCAGCGGCGCCGATGGCGGGTTCAGCGGCAAGCTGGCCAGCATGCCCTATACCACGCAATCGCGGTTCGAGCCGCCGAAACCCTTGAGCGCTGACTGATGGCGCGGCTGGTGATCACCGGAGCCACCGGGTTCGTGGGTCGCGCGACGGTTTCCGCGGCTTTGGAGGCGGGGCATGAGGTGATCGCGCTTGGCCGGTCCGAGGCGCAGATTGATGGCGCGACCTATCACAAGATCGATCTTTCTGCGCCCGGCGACGCGCTGGTGTCGATCTTGGACGGGACGGACGCCGTCATCCATGCCGCTGCTGCCATGGCGGGCGACGATGCGTCCCATGCGAAGGACACCGTCGCGCCCACCCGCGCGGTGCTGAATGCGATCACGACGCAGCGCTTCGTCCTGGTCTCATCTCTGTCGGTCTATGGCTATGCCGCCGTACCCGAAGGCACGATGCTGGACGAACTGACACCGATCGAGCCCGATCCCGGCAAGCGCGACGCCTATGCCCGCGCCAAGATCGCGCAGGAACGTATGGCGATTGAGGCCGCACAGCATCGCGGGCTCGATGTCTGGCTTATCCGGCCCGGCGCGATCTATGGGCCCGGGCGGACCGACACCGCGCGGCTCGGGATTTCTGTGAAAGGGCGGATGGTCTCTCCTGGCGGCGATCCGACGATCCCGGCGGTCGATGTGGCCCATGTGGGCCGGGGGCTGGTGGCGGCAGCAACAGCCACGACCGACCACACGGGTGACTACCCCATGGGTGCAGAAGGCCGTGCGATTGCTGTGAACCTGGTCGACCAGGACCCGCCCCGCCAGTCGGACTGGTTGGAGACCAGCGGCAGATCGGTTCGCGGGCTTCCCAAGAAATTGGTTTTCAAAAGTGCCGAGGCGCTCGACCTTGCAGGAGATCTCATACCCTTTGTGGCAAGGCGAACGCCCACAATCCTAAAGGCACCGACCCTTGCGGCCCGGTTCAAGCATCTCAAATATGCGACCGCCCGCGCCGAGGATCTCTTGGGCCTTAAACCGGGCGACGGGTTCGCCGCCACCATGGCCCGCTATCTGGATGAAACGCCATGAGCACGCTTCCCGGACCCATCGCCTATCTGACGGGTGAATACCCCCGCGCCACGGATACGTTCATCCAACGCGAAGTTGCGGGGCTGCGTGCGCTGGGTGCCGAAGTCCTGACCGCCTCGATCCGGCAAACTGATGCCAGCCACCATGTGGGTGATGAACAGAAGGCCGAATTTGCGCGGACATTCCAAGTGCAGGGTACGGCGAAGAACCCGATCAAGCTGATCAAGGCCCACGGGCGCTTGTTCGCGAAGTCCCCAGGCCGGTGGTTCAAGTCGGTGGCTCTGGCCGCCAAGACCTGTCCGCCCGGGATCAAGGGCGTCCTTTGGCAGATCTTCTATTTCCTTGAAGCGGGTGTGCTGGCTGACCACATGGTCGCGCGCGGCGTCGTTCATTTGCACAACCACTTCGGCAATTCGAGCTGCTCGGTCGCAATCATGGCGTCAGAGATGTCTGGCATACCCTATTCCTACACGATGCATGGCCCGATGGAGTTCTTTGAACCGATGTATTGGCGCATCGACGAAAAGGTCGCCCGGGCCGCCTTCGTGGCCTGCATCAGCCATTATGCGCGCGGGCAGGGGATGATCTTCGCCGATCAAGCCCATTGGGACCGCATGAAGATCGTCCATTGCGGTGTGGATCCTGCCTTGTATGACCGTCCGGCGGGCCAGCCCGGAAAGACGCTGATCTTCGTGGGGCGGCTGGCAGCGATCAAGGGGGTCGCGGTTCTTTTGGAGGCCATGGTGCGGCTGAAGGACAAACATCCCGACATGCGGCTGGTTCTGGTGGGCGACGGGCCGGAAGCATCCGCGGTGAAGACCAAGGCTGCGGAACTCGGCGTGGATGGGATCACCGAGTTCACCGGGTATTTGTCGCAAAAGGACGTCTCTGACCGGTTGGAGGCGTCCGATGTTTTCGTCCTGCCCAGCTTTGCCGAAGGTGTGCCCGTTGTCCTGATGGAAGCGATGGCGGCCTCTCGCGCGGTGATTGCCCCGCATGTGGCGGGCGTCCCGGAACTGGTCGAGGAAGGGATCAGTGGCGTCTTGGCTTCGCCGGGCGACGTGGACGGGTTGGCCCAGAAGATTGACGACCTGTTGTCTGACCCGGATCTTAGGGCTTCCATGGGCGCCAGGGGGCGCGAAAAAGTGGTGGCGGAATTCGACGCGGCGGCAGAGGCGGCCTGGCTACACGAATTGATGCGCGCCTCGCTTGCGGGGGACCTGCCCAAAGGGCTCCGGCCGGAATGAGCATCGGCGCGGTTGTCATTGGCCGGAACGAGGGCGAGCGGTTGAAACGCTGCCTTTCCTCGATGTCGGGGATTGATCGCGTGGTCTATGTCGACAGCGGATCGACGGATGGGTCCGTCGACCATGCAAAATCGGTGGGGGCTGAGGTTGTGGACCTCGACACGTCCCAAGGGTTCACGGCGGCCCGGGCCCGAAACGCGGGCATCGCGCGACTGCAAGAGGGTGAGGTCCCCGAGTTCGTGCAATTCGTCGATGGCGACTGCGAATTGCAGCCCGGATGGGTTGGGGCGGCTCATAACTTCCTGAAAGAAAATCCAAAAGCGGCGGTCGCCTGCGGGCGGCGGCGCGAACGATTTCCCGAGGCATCGATCTACAACCGCCTGTGCGACAGGGAATGGAACACGCCCGTTGGAAAGGCCAAGGCCTGTGGCGGCGATGCCCTGATGCGCCTTGCCGCCCTAGACGACGTCGGCGCCTATAACCCGGGCCTGATCGCGGGGGAAGAGCCCGAGATGTGCGTGCGTCTCCGCGCCAAAGGGTGGGAGATCTGGCGTCTGGATGAAGAGATGACCCTGCACGATGCGGCGCTGACCCGGTTCGGGCAGTTCTGGAAACGCGCGCAACGCGGTGGCTATGCCCGGGCCGAAGGGGTCGCGATGCATGGGGCCCCGCCGGAACAGCACAATGTCAAGGAAACCAAGCGTATCCTGGCCTGGGGGCTCGTCTTGCCGCTTCTTGCCATCCTGGGAGCGATCTTCGTGACGCCCTGGGCGCTGGCGCTTCTACTGGCCTATCCATTGCAGATTGCACGGCTGGCGCGCCGAGATGGCGGCACCCGCGTCGCGTGGGAGCAGGCAACCCTTTTCACACTTGGCAAATTTGCCGAGACACATGGCATGTTCGACTATCTCTGGCGGCGCTTGCGCGGCGTCAAAGGCGGGCTGATTGAGTACAAATGATCAGGCCAGTGCGGCCTTCAGATGGGCCTGCGCGTCGTTGATTTCGGCAATCGCCTTTGCCTTGCCGACCCTAAGCGCCCGGCGCTGATAGGCGCGGATAAAGGCCTTCAGCTCTTCATCTTCGTGTTGCGGTACGCGCCGGATCATCGCGTCGAAAAAGCCCCAGATCGTGGTCAGGCCGCCGATGATGAATGGCGGGTGTGCCATCCGGAAAATGCCAGTCGCGATTAGGTACAAGGGGTCCGACCCCATGTAATACTGGCCAAACCCGTGGCGTTTCCTGCCCGTCAGAATGCTTTTCTGTGACGAGCCCATGGGGCGCAGATGTTCAAACCTGAGATCGGGATCGTCCCAGCTGACCGCGATCCAGCCAAGCTGACGCGACTTGTGGCAATCGATTGCGTCCCACATGACCTCACGAACGAAGCCACCGATCTCCTTGAAACAGGACACCCGATAGAACTTCGTCATCCCGACCGACATCTCGTCCCCGCATTTTTCCGAGATCATCTGGCCCGAAGCGCCTTTGAAATAGGGTTTGCCGGAACAGGATCCAATCCGCGGGTTGGCCGCCATCCGATCCATCAGCCCTGCGAAATAACCAGTGGGCAGGTCCAGATCGAGGTCGAACTTGCAGATGAAATCATAATCGTCGATCTCGATTTGATCGAAGCCATAGTAAAACGCCTCGATCACGCCCGGACCAACGGCACGGTGTCCCCGGTCGGGCTTGGTGACCACACGGATCCAGTCGTGTTTTGCCGCGTATTCAGCCAGGATTTCAGGGGTTTCGTCGGTCGAGCCATCATCGACAACCAACCAGAGCGCGGGCACCTCGGTCTGGGCGACGACGCTGTCGAGCGTGCGACGCATGAACTCTGCCTCGTTCCGGCAAGGCGTGATCAGGGCATAGCGGCGTCCATGGGTCATCGGCTCACTCCGCGGCTTTCGGTTTGGATTGGTCCAGAAACGGATAGGTCGCGCTGAGATCCGTATTCGGAAATAGCGCCGACAATTGGGCGAAATCGTCTGCGAAATTGGCTTCCAGAACCTCGCGTAGCCTATCCGGCATCTCGGGCCGGTCTGTCATCCTGCGCGACGCCTTCACCTTGTCGCGCAGCGATTGCGGTACAAGCGCGCGCCGGAGCGCGGTCGCGACCGGGTTCGCGATCAGCAAATTGTGCAATGGAAACTTCCGCTCCCGAGCAGCCGAAACGTTCTGATCGCCCATGTCATGCTGCCAGGCGACCTCCGGACGGCCCAGGAATGCGCCGGCTTCGGCAAGAACGGCGTCGGGGTTTGCGCGCATCGCCTCTTGCGTCAAGAGTAGCACATTTTCAGCCCCGAAGCGGTCGATATAGGGCCGGATCTGCATGGCATAGCGTCCATAGTCGATCAGTTCGGGATGGCGGTTGAACTGATCTTCGATATCGCCGGACATCACCCCTTGGGTCCATTCGTGGATGTAATGCGACACGGCCCGCGCCACCGGGTTCCGGATCAGATAGATGATTTTGGCGCTGTCGATCTCAGCCGTCAGGCGGGCCATGGTCTCGGGATAGGTTGGCAGCTTGGTGTAATGGGTTGATGCTTCGCCTTTCAGATCGCCTGCGGCCGCGGCCGCGAATAACGATCGGTACCAATCCAGCCCTTTGGCATAGACATCGTCGTCCGAAAAGAAATTCGGCTCTTTCGGCGTCGTCATGAAGATACCCGGCTGGGCGGCCAATTGCGCGGCCAGCGTGCTGGTTCCGCTTTTCATGGCGCCGACGATCAGGAAATCCGGTTTCATCGTCTCATTCTCCCGGCGCACGCCTCGGACCAAGCGGGTTGAACGCATTGATCCACAGATCGCTGCCTTCGGCTTCGTTCGCTTTGGTCACGCGGCCCCCCAGGATCGGGCGAAGATGCGCAATGATCCGTCCTGTGATCCACATGACGTTCGCGGCCATAAGCCCCGGAAACCCGTAAGCCTGATAGAAGAACCGCGTACGTGACGCGTAATAATACGCTGGAACGCGTTTGCGTTCATGCAACATTTTCTTCACCGGGCCGCTGCCGCCCCGGAAGTGGATCGCACGTGCCTCGGGCGCATAGGTCAGGCCCCATCCGGCGCGACGCCCCCGCAGACAGTATTCGGCATCCTCAAAATACAGGAAATAGCCTTCATCCATGGGCCCGATCTGTTCGACCATCTCGCCCCGAACGATGATACAGGCGAATGACGCCCAGTCGATCTGATCTTCGCGCGGTTCGGTCCCAATCGGGACTTCCCACCGTTTCAGCAGTTTCGTGATGCTGCCCGTATTGGCACCCCGGATGATCTCGCTCATTGGGCTCGCGAAGCGGAAAGCGCTGATCTGAACCTCGCCGTCCGAATACTCGATCTTCGGCGCGATGAAACCAGATTTCGGGTTGGCCTCGGACGCCGCCAGAATGGTTTCAAGGAAGCCTTCGCGAACCAATGCGTCCGAGTTCAAAAGGAGATAGAAATCAGCGGGATAGCTGGCAATCCCCTGATTGTGCCCGCCGGAAAAACCTGAATTCGTCGGCGATTTGACAAGCGTCACGCGGTCGCCCACGCCTTCTTCGGTGATCCACGCCTCGATCGCCTCGGCCGAGCCATCGCCCGACAGGTTGTCGACCACCGTCACATGGGCGTCCAAATCGCCGATATCGGCTAGAACCGACTGGATGCAGTTCTTCGTCATCTCCTCCGTACGGAAGTTGATGATCGACACGACAAGCTTGAACCGCTGTGGCTTTGAAGACGTCTCGGAGGGCACTGAAATAACCTTTGGTCGCAATCGTACGCATCTTTGGCGGGCAAAGGCGACACCCCGGCCACGCCGCGCGCACCATAGGATTTGGGCACGATTCGACAAATGTTAGCTGATCGGATGTGGTCGATTGCACCTATTTCTGGTAATCCCGCAACGATTGTTTCCTGCCCGCGGACAGGCACAGAAAAGTGCTTAGACGCTGCCGGGCAGGTCTGTAAGACCTAGGACCATATCCGGCCGGGTGCTGCGTTTTCGGCCGGGGATGTGTTTGGGTTCAGAGTGGTGATGCGTATGGCTGCGGACAGCACAGACTTTCAGACGGTTCCGGTCAAGGGCGCAATCCGCGTGTCCGGGGTGGTTTGGCTTGTGCTCGCGCTGGTCGGAGCCACAGTGTTCTTTTGGGACGGAATCCTGACCCTGATCGATGCCTGGCAGGTCCCGGAATACAGCCACGGGCCGTTGATCCCGGTCTTGTCGGGCCTGTTGTTTCTTCGGCAGTTGAAAACCGTTCCAATCCAGGCCGGACCGATCAGCGACCGGGGAATGGGGCTGGCGCTGATCCTGTTTTCGCTGATTCTGGCGCTGATCGGGAAGCTGGCCAATATCGGCGATATTGTCGCCTATGCTCTGATCCTCTGGATTGGTGGGCTGCTGCTTCTCAGCTTCGGTTGGCGCACGGGCAAGCATTTCTGGCCGCCGGTTCTGCATCTGGTCTATATGCTGCCCTTGCCGGGTCTCTTGTATTACAAGTTCTCGACCACGCTTCAGGTCATCTCGTCCGAATTCGGCGTCTACCTGCTACGCCTGATGGCGGTGCCGGTCTTCCTGGACGGCAACATCATTGATCTCGGTGTCTACAAACTGCATGTGGCCGAGGCCTGCTCCGGTCTCAGATACCTGTTCCCGATCCTCAGCTTTTCCTACATCTTCGCCGTGCTGTATCGCGGACCGATGTGGCACAAGGCCGTTCTTTTGATTTCGGCAGCTCCGATCACTGTGGTGATGAACTCGGTCAGGATCGGGATTGTCGGCTATATCGTGAACCGCTCTGGGATCGAACATGCCGAGGGGATTTCGCACCTTCTGGAAGGCTGGGTGATCTTCATCACCTGCGTTCTGATTCTATTTGCGCTGGCGTGGATCCTGCTCAAGACCCGCCGCACGCAGATGTCGCTGATCGATGCGCTGGACCTAGACACGGATGGTCTTTGGCCGCAGGCCAAGCGCGTACTGTTGGTCCAGCCCTCCACGGCCCTGATCACGGCGGTTGTTGTCGGCGCGCTTGGTGCAGGGGCCTGGCTGGCCGCGCCTCGGCCAGAACCGCTGTCGATCGAACGCCAAAGCTTCGTGCAATTCCCTCGGGTTCTGGGTGCATGGCAGGCGGGCGCTCCCGTGGCCTTGGGTGAGCGGATCGAGCGCGCTTTGGGCGCCGATGACAGCCTGTCGATTGCCTATCGCCGGCAAGACGGTGAACCCGGCGTGGACCTTTTCATGGCCTGGTACCCCGATCAATCGCAGAACGGCATTCACTCGCCAGAGGTCTGCATTCCGGCGACCGGTTGGGAGATGGCGAATATCGAACAGGTCGATATGTCGGGCGAATTGGGCCTGGATCACGCCTTCAAGCTGAACCGGGCAATCATCCAGAAGGGCGTCAATCGGTTGATGGTCTATTACTGGTTTGAACAGCACGGCCGTCGGATCGCCTGGGATTACGAGGCGAAGTTCAACCTGATCTGGGACGGTGTCTTGTATCAGCGCAACGACGGCGCGCTGATCCGAATGATCACGCCGATCCAGGAAGGCGAAGAGGATCACGTCGCCGAAGCTCGGCTTACGGACATGCTGGGCGAACTCGTCGGACCGCTCGACCGGTTCGTCCCGCCGGATCCCCGGATCCGTGAACCTGTACAGCAACGTTTCTGAAGGGACCGGGACGCATGGTCGGTAAGGCCCTTGCGAATACGTTGGGTTCGCTCAGAAAGTCCGGTTCCCTAGGACAACGGGCGGTTGGATCCGCGATGTGGCATCTGGCAGGGCAGGGCGGGCGCGTCGCCATGCGCCTTGCTGCGAACCTGATCCTGACACGTCTTCTTGTGCCCGAGGCGTTTGGCCTGATGGCGCTGGTCTTTACCGTGCATGCCGGGCTTCAGATGCTCAGCGACATCGGGCTGAAACCGTCCGTTATCCGGCATCCAAAGGGGGATGATCCGGTATTTCTTCGAACGGTCTGGTGCCTTCAGATCATCAAATTCACGATCCTTGCGCTGATTTTGGCGGCCATCTCGCTTTCGGTTGGCGCCGTGCAATGGGTGGGCTGGGCCGACTTTGGCGACACGGTCTATGGCGACCCTGATCTGCCTTTTGTCATGGCGGCAACGGGGGCCTTGCTGATCCTGCGTGGGCTTCGCACCACAAATATCGAACTGGCGCAGCGAAACCTGCAAATGCGTGTCGTGATCCCGATTGAGCTGGCCAGCGGCGTGATCGGTTACAGCGCGATGATCGGGATCGCGCTGGTTTGGCCCTCGGTCTGGGCCTTGGTCATCGGCACGGCCATCGGCTCGATTTGCGGGGTCATCCTGGGCCATATCTTCATACCCGGGCCGCGGATGGCATTTCAGATCGACCGCACGTATCTGAAAGAGATCTGGACATTCGGCCGCTGGCTGATCGGGGCATCGGCCCTGTCCTTCTTAGCCACACGGGGCGACCGGTTCATTCTGGGCGCCTTCCTGGACCGGGAAACCTTCGGCCTTTATGCCGTTGCCTTCATTTGGATCGAAGCCAGCATCGAAATCATCAAGCGTGTGATGAACAACACGAACCTTTCGGTGTTAAGTGAGGTCGGACGCGACAACGAAGACCGGATGCGCGGTATCTTCCGCAAGATCCGAATGGTACAGGACGGGGTCGTTTTTCTTGCGGGCTGCTTCTTCCTGTTCCTGGGCGGAACATTCGCGATGATCTTCTATGACGGGAAGTTCGAGGCGGTGGGCCTCCTTCTTCCCATATTGTCCTTGCGGATCTTCATGGCCCGCTATGAAATCTTCGGATCGCTTCTGTTGCGGGGCGGGGACAGCAAAAGCATCGCCGCCGTGACGTTGGTCCGCGCCGTCGTCTTCAATGCCCTGCTTCTCCTGGCGGTGGTAACGCTCGCCTGGCCGCTTCCGCTGATTGTCGTAGGATCGCTGGGTGCAATCGGACTAGGCATGCTCTTGCGGCGTGCCAACGCCCATGTCCCGATCAACTTCGTGTCGGAATACACGCAGTTGATCGTGATCTATCTGGCGTTTCTGGCGACGTATTTCCTGGTTCTGGCGCCTTAGCGCCCGACGGCCACGTAGTCAGAGAAACCCGCAGCCATCACATCACCTTCGGTATAGATGTTGCGCAGGTCCGCCATCTTGGGCGTGGTCATGCCGTCCGCAATCCGCTTCAGATCCAGCGCCCGGAACTCGTTCCACTCGGTCA
This sequence comes from Paracoccaceae bacterium, assembly GCA_965267475.1. Taxonomy (GTDB): domain Bacteria; phylum Pseudomonadota; class Alphaproteobacteria; order Rhodobacterales; family Rhodobacteraceae; genus JBCBKU01. The sequence continues at coordinate 3,173,800 of OZ254079.1, read as the reverse complement.
GGATCACAAGCGCATCGGCGCCGGCAGCCGCCTCATACGGGTCTTCATGCCAGGCCACGCGGGGCAACATTTCCTCGCCCATATGCTTTCCTTGCGGGTCAACCACGCGCACCTCGGCACCATTGCCGATCAGGGCGGGCACAATCGTCAGAGATGGCGCATCGCGCATGTCATCTGTGTTCGGTTTGAAGGTCACGCCCAGTACCGCGATGGTCTTGCCGTTCACATTGCCGCCGCACAGATCGACGATCTTGTCGATCATGCGCTTCTTTACGGCTTCGTTGACGGCGATGACCGCCTCGGTGATTTCCATCGACATGCCGTGTTCCTGGCCGATCCGAGCCAGGGCCGAGGTGTCCTTGGGGAAGCAAGATCCGCCATAGCCCGGGCCTGCATGCAAAAACTTGTTCCCGATCCGCCCGTCATAGCCGATCCCTTTCGAGACCTCTTTGACGTCGGCGCCCACCTTTTCGCAAAGCGCCGCAATCTCGTTGATGAATGTGATCTTCGTGGCAAGAAACGCGTTGGCGGCATATTTGATCATCTCGGCACTTTCGAGGTCCGTCGTGATGATCGGGAAATCACGCAGGAACAGTGGGCGATAGATATCGGCCATCACCTGTCCAGCGCGGTCGTTCTTGACGCCGACGACAACGCGGTCCGGCCGCATGAAGTCGTCGATTGCGGCGCCTTCGCGTAGGAATTCAGGGTTCGAGGCGACGTCGAAATCCGCGTCTGGCGCGGTCTTCTTGATGATTTCCTCGATCTTCGCGTTGGTTCCGACTGGCACGGTCGATTTGGCCACCACGACGGTATAGCCGTCGATGGATTTCGCAATTTCCTCAGCCGCAGCAAAGACATAGGTCAGATCGGCATGCCCGTCGCCGCGACGGGTTGGCGTGCCGACGGCGATGAAGACGGCATCGGCCCAGCCCACGGCTTCAGCAAGATCCATCGTGAAGCGCAACCGGCCGGCTGCAACGTTCTTTTCCAGAAGCGACTCAAGACCAGGTTCATAGATCGGGATGACACCGTCTTTCAGGGCATCGATCTTCTTGGCGTCTTTGTCGACGCACACCACTTCATGTCCGAAATCCGAAAAACACACCCCTGAAACCAGACCGACATAGCCTGTACCGATCATCGCAATGCGCATCTAGGAAATCCTTCTCACCAACTATTCGGGCAGGAGGTGTCGCATATCCTCGGGCGTGTCAATCGCCCGAAAGGCGCTCCGGTACACGCCGGATCAATTGCCGACATTCGCGGCGTTTGTCAGCGCTTCGGACATAGAACGGGCGCATCTCTTGACCAGATGCGGCCAAAACGCCAAGAGCAGCCCAGTTCCATGAGGCACCGCAATGATAGACTGGACCGGCCAAGACAAGCACCGCATCGGAATCAACATGGCATCGAAGGATGCCTTGCTTGAGGCGGTGACCCAGCGTTTCCAGGCGGGCGAAGGGTTTTCGGTCGCGACGATCAATCTCGATCATGTGGTCAAACTTCGCCGGTCCCCCGAATTTCTTGCTGCCTATCAATCCCAGACATTCGTCGTGGCGGACGGCAATCCAATTGTCTGGTTGTCGCGCCTTGCGCGGCGGCCCGTTGCCCTGGCGCCAGGTTCCGAGCTGATCGAACCCTTGGCCGAGCTTGCTGCGCGCATGAATGTGTCGGTGGCGCTTTTGGGGGCAACAGAAGACACTTTGGACGGCGCCGAGGCCTGGCTGACCGAGAAGTTCCCCGGTCTTACGGTTGTCAAGAAAATCGCCCCGCCGATGGGGTTCGATCCGAACGGGCCCGGGGCGGATGCCGCCCTGGCCGAGATTGCATCTTCGGGCGCAGGTCTCTGTTTTTTGGCCATGGGGGCGCCAAAACAAGAGATTTTGGGCGCTCGGGGCACCGTGCATGCGCCGAAATGCGGGTTTGTCTCGATCGGCGCGGGGCTTGATTTCCTGTCAGGACACCAGACCCGTGCACCGCTTTGGGTCCGGAAACTGGCGCTGGAATGGGTGTGGCGTATGGCGTCGAACCCACGGCGGTTGGCGAAAAGATACCTCGATTGCGCGCTGGCGATGCCCGGCCTCGCCTGGGATGCGCTGCGCGCCCGGCGCGTAAAGCCAAATGTGTGATCTGGGGCACTTTCCAGTATTCTGGGCACAGCTGTTCTTAATTTGGTCACGATGATCGGACAGTTCTGGACAGCGGTCGGCGGGATGCGCCAAGCTGGTGCATCGGTCGCGCCCGATGGTAATGAGCATAAATTCAGGTACTCGCTAGGCGTCTGATGCCAAATTCATTTGCTTTTCTTGTTTTGGCGGTTTGGCCCTTGGTAATGCTGGTGCTGTTCAAGCGACGTGCCATGCCCGAGGCGATCATCCTGTCAATCATGGGGGCGTATTTCTGGTTGCCGGCCAAGACCGGGTTCAACCTTCCGGCCGTGCGGACGCTCGACAAGGAAACGCTGACCGCCTGGGCGGTGATCCCACTGATCATGTTGGCTTTGGCCGAGGCAAGGCGGCGAAAACGCAGCCTGCGTCCGGCGCTTGTGAATTTCCCGGCTCCGGACAGTTTTGCGATCAATCCCGGCATCATGCCACGCGGCCTGATACTGTTCAGCGTTACAGCGGTTTTCCTGCTTCGCCCCATCGGCACGTTCCTGGACAACCGAAACACAATCATCATCGGCGACACCGTGCTACCGGGCCTCTCGATGATCGACGGCTTGTCTGCGCTACAATACGGCGTGTTTATTGGACTGCCCTACCTGATCGGGCGAAAATACCTGGGCGATCCCAAAGCGCATGTTCTGTTTCTAAGGTGTTTTATCGTCTTGTTCCTGCTCTATCTGCCGCTGGTCGCATGGGAACTTCGCTTCAGCCCGCAGCTTCACAGGGACATTTACGGGTTTTACCCGCAGTCTTTCCGGCAATCCGTTCGGGAAGGCGGCTTCAGACCGATCGTGTTCATGAAACATGGGCTCGTGCTGGCGATTTTTGCCGCCTTCGCCCTGGTCGCGGCGGTCGGGTATTGGCGTATCAAAGCCGGTGAAGAGCGGCTCAAGTGGTTTGCCGTGATCGGCGTCATCGGATTGACGCTGACCGTAATGAACAGCCTTGGGGCCTTCATGCTTGGGCTGCTTTTTGCGGCATTCGCTTGGTTCTTGACGGTCCGGCTTCAGCTTGTGATCGCCTCGATCATTGCGATCGTCCTTTTGTCCTATCCCTACATACGTGCCAACGAAGCGATCCCGTATGACCGCGTCCTTGAGCTTGCAAGTGGCGTTGACGAAAGTCGCGGGTCATCGCTTCTGACGCGCCTCGTGAACGAGGAAGTTCTTCTGGAGAAGGGATTTCAGAAACCCTATTTCGGTTGGGGCGGCTGGGGTCGCGGACGGATCTACAGCGAATCCGGCCGCGATATCACCATCTCGGACGGCACCTGGATCATCACTGTCGGCGAAGGCGGTATGGTCAGCTATTTCGCGTTGTTCGGCCTTTTTTGCCTGCCGATCCTTTTGCTTACGCTAAGGGCGCGACGATATCAGGTAAGCCTGGCAACATCGACACTTTGCCTGATCCTCGCTGTGAACCTCTTCGATCTGATCCCGAATTCAAGCCTGACATCCGTGACATTTCTTTTGGCCGGGGCACTGGCTGGCCGTTACGAGCTAGGTGCGAAGTTCTCAGAAGCGGTGACACAGGGCGCCGGACACGATGAAGCCAACGGGGCCGTGGGCGTTGTGCGCACGCGCTTCCCGTCGACGGTCACGCCGCGGGCCGAGACGGCGAAGAAAACGCGTTACACCCGCCGAAGTCCGGCCAACCGAGTGGTGCGGCGCAAGAAACCGGCGTCACCAAGGTCAGATGTGTGATGCTGAACAAGATCACGGGCCTTCGCGTTCAGCGATCGCCCGCCCTTTGGAGATAAAGATATGATCCATCCAGTCATTCTGTGCGGCGGTTCGGGCACGCGGCTTTGGCCGGTGTCCCGTCAGGCTTACCCGAAGCAATTCGCGCCTCTGGTTGGCCCCGAAAGCCTGTTTCAGGCGACACTCCGGCGGTTCTCTGAAGGTGGATTTGCGGCGCCGTTGATCATGACGGCGGATGACTATCGCTTTCTGGCGACGGATCAGGCCGAGGCGCTGGGCCTGTCAGACGCGCGTGTCGTGATCGAACCCGCTGCGCGTGACACGGCACCGGCAATCCTCGCGGCAGCGCTGTATCTCAATCGGGACGATCCCGAGGCTGAGATGCTGATCGCACCGTCCGACCATGTGATCGAAGATGTGGCTGCATTCCTGGATGCTGTGAAGGCGGGCCAAACGGCAACGGCAGAGGGTGCCTTGGTCACTTTCGGGATCAAGCCGTCGCGCGCCGAGACGGGATACGGATATCTGGAACTTCCGGGGCAGGCCGAAGTTGGCACGCCCACGAAGCTGGAAAGCTTTCGCGAGAAGCCCGATCAGGCGACCGCCGAACAGATGGTTTCCGCCGGGAACTTCCTTTGGAACGGCGGGATATTCCTCGCCCGCGCGGCAGATGTGATCGCCGCCTTCAAAACCCATGCGCCCGACTATTTGGCCGTTTGCGAGAACGCGATCAGCCAAGGAACGGAAGATCTGGGCTTTTTCCGGCTGGATCCGGACGCCTATGGTGCGGCCGAGCCAATCTCTTTCGACTTCGCGATCATGGAAAAGGCCGAAAAGGTCGTGACAGTGCCTGTCGACTGCGGCTGGAACGATCTGGGGTCATGGGACGCGCTTTGGCAGGTCGGCGGGCCCGATGGCGATGGAAACGCACTTCATGGCGCCGCAACGGCAGTAGACTGCAAGGACAGCTATCTGAGGTCCGAGGACGGCGCGCTTCAGGTGGTGGGCCTCGGCCTGGACGGCGTGGTGGCCGTGGCCATGCGCGATGCGGTCCTGGTCGCGTCCAAAGACAAGGCACAAGACGTTAAGGCGGCGGTATCAGCCCTTCGAAAGGCCCAGGTCCCGCAGGCCAACGATTACCCACGGTTTCATCGCCCCTGGGGCTGGTACGAGACCCTTTGCATCGACACGCGTTTCCAGGTGAAGCGGATCATGGTGAAGCCTGACGGCATCCTGTCGTTGCAGTCGCATCGGCACCGGTCCGAACACTGGGTCGTCGTCGCCGGCACCGCCGAGGTGACAATCGGCCAAGAGGTGCGGCTCGTGACCGAAAACCAGTCGGTCTATATCCCGCTTGGAACCAAACATCGGATGGCCAACCCGGGCCGGGTGCCGATGTACCTGATCGAGGTGCAGACCGGCAGCTATCTGGGCGAGGACGATATCGTCCGGTATGAGGATATCTATAACCGCTCGTAGGGGCCGCTATTTTTCGTAGTGACCGTTCTGGTGCCAGCGCCAGGCGTCTCGGATCATCTGTTCCATGGTGGACCGGGTCGGTTTCCACCCAAGCTCGGCCTCGGCCCGTGCGCTGCCCGAGACAAGCTTCACGGCATCCCCCGCTCTGCGGTCGCCTTCGGTGATCGGGACTTCGCGGTTGGTGACGGTGGCAGACGCGGACACGACTTCGCGAACGGAAAAGCCTTTGCCCGTACCAAGGCAGAAGACCCGGCTGCCCTTCCCGGCTGCCAACCAGTCGAGCCCAAGAATATGGGCATCGACCAGATCCATCACATGCACATAGTCGCGAATGCATGTGCCGTCGGGCGTGTCATAGTCCGTCCCATATATGGTCAGGGCAGGGCGGTTTCCGGCAACGGCATCCAGCATCAACGGCACCAGATGCGTCTCGGGCCGATGATGTTCGCCCACTTCCGCATCCGGATCGGCGCCCGCCACGTTGAAATACCGGAAAATGACCGCGTTTAACCCGTGCACCTCGTTGAAATCGCGGATCATATCCTCGATGGCGCGTTTTGAGTTGCCATAGGCGTTGATCGGATCCTGGTCGGTATCCTCATTCAGGATGACGCCGTCCTGGTTCCCATAGGTCGCGCAGGTCGAAGAAAAGACCAGATCCTTGCAGCCTGCGGCCACCGCAGCCTCAAGCAGGTTCAGCGACCCCAAAACATTGTTATGCCAGTATTTTCCAGGCTCACGCATCGATTCGCCCACGTCGGAATAGGCCGCGAAATGCATGACCGCATCGGGTTTGTGCTCGGCGAAGGCCCGATCCACCGTGGCGCGGTCAAGAAGATCACCTTGTATGAATGGCCCGAACTTGACCGCATCCGCCCAGCCGGTGGTCAGATTGTCGAAGGTGATCGGCTCGTGCCCGGCATGTGCCAAGGCCTTGCAGGCATGCGATCCGATGTATCCGGCGCCCCCGGTGACAAGTATGCGGGCCATCTGAAAATCCTCGGTCGTGGTCGGTTCCGGTCAGCGTTGCAACGGCAATCGCCCCGTTGCTGGGCTTTCCCCTAACGTTCGTTCCCGCAGTTGTCCACGATCAAGCGCCGCAGGCTTGCCGCCTGATCTCCGCCCATTTCCCTAACAGGGCTGTTTCTATCTAGTGTATTGATAGATATCATGAATTTCTCCGGAGGGGTCCGCGTTCTTTCGCGAAGCTGCTGTTTCCCAGGGCGGAATTTACCGCCAAGAAAGCAATGATTTGGCGCCAACGCGCCACAGTTCAGCCCCGTTGGCCCCCCATAAGGCGCCTCATAACCAGTCTGTACAGGACTTTGTTCCGATGAGCCGCGTTAAGGCAGTGATTGCAAACAACGTCTTCGATCCGCGCAAGTTCTTACTTGTTGCGGGCCTTTTGGTGGCCATGGGGCTCATCACGGGTTACGTGGACGTGCAAAATAGGGCGGACCGCGCCCTTGCGTTGCGGCAGGGTCCACCGCCCGCGGTTGCGCTCCAGAATTTTGCCCCGACCCTTCATACCGGTCCCGCCCGCGAAGTGACCGTTCTGGCCGAGGTTGATCTGGCCGATCCGCTGCTTTTGTCGTTGCGCGGGTCCAATCCGATGAAAACCGCTGTGGTTTTCCCGCTTTTCCCGATCAGCGATCGCGGCGCCGAAGTGATCAACGCGCGTCTGGAAGACCCGGCCCGTGTTGCCGTGGAAGGGATCGAGACCGGACCCGAATTCGCCTTTCCAAACGCACTGGGTCTTTTGTTCCATATCCTGCCGCAGGGCGAGACGGATCTATCCAAGCTTGATGCGTATCTTAGCCAGGATCTTGGCTCTGGCGCCTTTGGTGAAGTGATCGAACTGAACGGCGAGGCGGTCGAACCCGGCAGCTTTACACTGATGGCCGACGGCGCTTTGGCGGCGAAGGACCTGAAGTTGGCGCAAAACTATCTTGCGGTCGCACCCTATGTGGATGGCCGGAAGGCGGCGCTGGCGCTGCCACCGCAGTCCCGCGAACATCAGAAACTGTATTGGGCAGCGCTTGTCTTGGTTCTGCTTGCGTTGTTGTTGTCGGTCCGCGCAGATCGGCTCGCATCCGCGCAAGGTGGCCCCACCGATATCGATGCTGACGATGATCTCGACGGCGCGTCATCGCATCCGATGTTCGCTCCGATCCCCTCGCAATCCGAATTGCGTCAGGCCGAGATGGCAAGGACCCCCGGACGCGACCCCGGTATCACCGGGGCAGTTGCCCGTGCGATCGTTCGGGGATTTGGCGCGGTCTTGGCGTCCGTCAGAAATCGGCGGTCACGCCAGGAAGATTAAGCGCTTTGACAAGATCGCGCATTTCCTGGCGGGCGGCGACGTTCGATATGTTCATCTGACCCTTTACGCCCACATCGCGCAGATCCAACAGGGTCAGACCGCGCGGGAACAGCTCGCGAAAGATCACCCGGTCTGAAAAGCCCGGCGCCACACGGAACCCGATCCTGCGTGCCAGATCACCCATGGCATCGCCAATCTTTTTCTTGTTGTGCATCGCTTGCGCGCCCAGACGATTTCGAAGAACGACCCAGTCCATCGGCTTCAATCCGGCTTTGGCGCGCAACTGACGTGCGTTCCACACCATCTCGGAATAGATCGAGGGCCCGGTGACTTTGTTGGTCTCTGGATCGGTCCGGGCCAACAGATCGAAATCCACGAAACTGTCATTCATCGGCGTGATCAGCGTGTCTGCCAGCGAATGGGCCACCTGGCTTAGCCTTGTGTGCGATCCGGGACAGTCGATCAGGATGAAATCGCAGCGCTCTTCAAAATCAAGTACCGCAGTCGACAGGCGCCGATCCTGTGCGTTTTCGCCCGGGCTTAGTCCCTCGTCGGAAGCGGGCGGCAAGTCGCGATAAAGCGGCATCGGCAGGTTCAGGCTGTTCTTGGCGGCGAAGGCGTGGCGGTTCTGCAAATATCGGGCCAGTGACTTTTGCCGCAGATCCAGATCAAGCGCGCCGATCGTGTGGCCCACGCGCGCCAGCGAGGTTGCAAGATGCATTGAGGTCGTGGACTTGCCCGAGCCGCCCTTTTCGTTCCCGACAACGATGATATGCGCCACTTGGTCCCCCGGTGTCTTGGGCGCGAGCCGGCGAACTCGCGTTGACAGCCACTATATGTTGCGTCTTTTTTCGAGGGAAGACCAACAAGCGTGCAATACCGGGCCAAGCGGAAATTCCCCGCGGCTGCTGCACGCAAGGGGAGGAAAGGGGCCAATGGCGCTTTTTCGTATGCTTCAGGCGCGCGCTGCCGAGCACCGGCCCATTCGCGTGGGCGTTGTGGGGGCGGGTAAGTTCGGGACGATGTTTCTGGCGCAGGCGTTCCGCTTGCCTGGCGTGCATGTCCTTGGTGTCGCGGATTTGAACCCGGCCCAGGCCCGTTCAAACCTGGCGCTTGCTGGCTGGGCGGACGAGTCATTCGATGCAGGATCCATGGAAGCCGCCTTGCAGTCGGGCGCGACATTTGTGGGCGATGACGTGGCCGCGATGATCGCACACCCGGCGATTGATGTGGTGGTCGAGGCCACAGGCAACCCCGTTGCCGCCGTCGATCATCTGTTGGCGGCTTTTGCCGCGGGAAAACACGTCGTCAGCGCAACGGTCGAGGCAGATGCGCTCTGCGGCGCTGCGCTTGCGCAAAAGGCGGCCGGGGCGGGCGTCGTCTACTCGATGGCTTATGGCGATCAGCCTGCGCTGACGGTCGATCTGGTTGATTGGGCACGAACCTGCGGGTTTGAGGTTGCGGCGGCAGGCCGGGGCCACAAGTGGAAACCTGAATACCGGTTCTCGACGCCGGATACGATCTGGGATCATTGGGGTTTGACGGCCGAACAGGCCGAACGGGGGCGCCTGAACCCGAAGATGTTCAATTCCTTCCTCGACGGCACGAAACCCGCCATTGAAAGCGCGGCCATCGCCAATGCCTGCGGGCTCGATGCGCCATCTGGCGGGCTTTTGTATCCGTCAGGCTCGATCGACGATCTGCCCAACCAGATGCGGCCCAAGTCCGAAGGCGGCGTCTTGGAGGCCGAGGGCTTGGTCGAGGTGCAAAACTGCCTCGATCTCGATGGGCAGCCCATCGACTATGACATTCGCATGGGGGTTTGGGTGTGCCTGAAGGCGGTCACCGAGTACCAGAAGAACTGCTTTGAGGAATACAAGGTCACGACGGATGAAACAGGACGCTATACATGTGCCTACAAGCGCTGGCACCTGATCGGGCTGGAGCTTGGGATGTCGGTCGCATCGGTCGCGCTTCGAGGCGAAAGCACGGGCACCGCGGAAGAGTTTCGCGCTGATGTGGTCGCCGTGGCCAAGAAGGACCTGGCGCCGGGTGAGATCCTGGATGGCGAAGGTGGCTATTGCGTGGCCGGGCAATTGCGGCCCACCCGCATCTCCGTGCCGATGGGGGCGCTGCCCTTGGGCCTGACCGGGGGCATCAAGGTGATCCGTCCGGTGAAGGCCGATCAGATCCTGACCTATGCCGATGTCGAGATCGATGAGACGTTGCAGGCCGTCCAGCTAAGGCGTGCTTGCGAGGCGATGGTCTGAATGAAATACGCCGCCCGCGTCGGGCGGGGGCCCAAGGGACCTTCACGGCCTTGGTGCCTGACCGACACCCGTGTGGCGTCCCTTGATCGGGGCAGGGGCCCTCAGACTTGACCGAGACGGCGCATCCGATCTGCCAGGGCTTTTTTGAAGATGTGGCGCAATCGCCAGATCAACGTGGTGGTGACCGCCGCCGGTCTTGCCGTCGACCGCGCTGCCCGCTGGACGCTTCTGTAATTGTCCTGGTTCTTGTCCTTAGGGAGACCGGCGGGCGTAAAACGGGCAGAGGCGCGCATCATATCCAGTGATGTCTGATCTATCATTCTATCTTCTTCCGCGATTGGATCTCCAATTCGGATATCAATTTTCACAGTGATATGCTAAACAACAAAAATCCTTAGATGATACTTAAAGTATTATAATGGCCCTTGATTGGAAGAACTTGCCCTCGCTATCCTCGCTTCGGGCGTTTGAGTTGACTGCGCGAAGCGGGAGTTTCGCCTCCGCCGCCCGCGAGCTGAACGTCACCCATGCCGCAATCGCCCAGCGTGTCCGGTCGCTTGAGGCGCATCTTGGGATATCGCTGGCCCGAAGATCGGGCAGAAGCGTGGTGCTGACCGAGGCTGGGACACGGCTGGCGCGGGATCTGACGGACGGATTTGGGACAATCGCGGCTGGCATAGACGGGTTGCGGGCCGATCAGGTCGCAAAACCCGTCCAGATCACCACCACCATCTTCTTTTCGCAGAATGTCATCCTTCCCAGGCTGCACGAGTTCCTTGACCTGCATCCGGAAATCCAGGTCTCGATCCTGCCGTCACAAGACGTCGTGGATATTGCCGATCAGGACATCGATCTGGCGGTCAGGGGATCGGTGAAAGAACCCGATTGGCCAGGGCTGAACGCGGTCCCGATCGTCCGAAGCGACGTCATTGCGGTTGGCGCACCCTCAATGGTCAGCGACGACATGCCCCCCCTGCAAGAGCTGCCGTGGATCTGGACAGCGGGCGAATGGCACGAAATCGAAACGCTGGAAGCCTTCGGACTGGATCCGGGCGAACTCAGGAATGCCGATATCGGCGTCCCGGCCTATCATTTCGCCTTGGCCCGCCAGGGAACGGGGCTTACGCCGACGCCGGAAATCCTGGTGCGCGAGGATCTGGCATCGGGCGCGCTGCGCAAGGTCCCGGTGCCGTCGCCCTTTTCGGTCACGTATTACGCCGCGACCCCTGTGGGGCCCGTTCGGCCGCAGGTACGCGCCGTTCTGACCTGGCTTCAGGACAGTTTCGCCGCTCAGTCCGGATGACGACCGGGTCCGCCGGGGCAGCGCCGGTTGCCGTGCCCCGACAAAGAAAACGCCGCCCCGGTGGGCGGCGCCTGAACTTGGATCGAAGGGCGGGGTTTAGAAGCCCAGACCTTCGTATTTCTTCTTGAACTTCGACACACGGCCGCCCTGGTCCATCAGACGGGTGTTGCCGCCGGTCCAGGCCGGGTGAACCGACGGGTCGATGTCAAGCGACAGCTGGTCGCCCTCGGCGCCCCAGGTCGATTTCATTTGCACAACCGTGCCGTCAACCAGCTTGACGTCGATCATGTGATAATCGGGATGCGTATCGGCTTTCATGGCGTGTCTCCTTACGCTTCCGCGCCCGACTTGGGCTTATAGTTGGTGTCTTCCGCAATCCGGGCCGATTTGCCGCGGCGCGAACGAAGGTAATACAGCTTGGCGCGGCGTACGCGACCGCGGCGAACCACGGTGATCGAGTCGATATTGGTGGAATGCAGCGGGAAGACCCGTTCCACGCCTTCGCCAAAGGAAATCTTGCGGACGGTGAACGAACCGGCGATGCCTTCGCCGTTCTTCCGGGCAATGCAGACGCCTTCATAGTTCTGAACGCGGCTTCGCGTGCCTTCGGTCACCTTGTAACCGACGCGGATGGTGTCGCCGGCTTTGAAATCGGGAATGTCCTTCCCGAGCAAGGCGACTTGTTCCGCCTCAAGTTCTGCGATCAGGTCCATGGGACCAACTCCTATATGCTCGCGGTTTTCCCCGCGAAGGTTGAAGCTGCCCTCAGAGCTCTTGGTCTCCATCCGGGTCCCTACCGTGCTTGGCACAGTAAGCCCGCCAGAGGTCAGGGCGGCGTTCCTTTGTCAGCCTTTCGGCCTTAGCCTTACGCCAGTCGGTGACCTTCGCGTGATGGCCGGACAGGAGAACGTCCGGTATCTCGCGACCCTCCCAAACGCTGGGCCGTGTGTACTGGGGATGCTCCAACAAAAAATCCGAGAAGCTTTCCTCCTCGGTCGAAGCCTGATTCCCAAGCACGCGGGGTATAAGACGGACAGACGCATCGATCAAGGCTTGTGCGGCGATCTCACCCCCCGTGAGAACATAATCCCCGACCGAGACCTCTTCGATGCCGAATTGGTCGATGACCCGCTGGTCAACCCCTTCAAATCGCCCGCAAATCAGGGTCAACCCTTCAGCGGCGGCAAACCGGTGCGCCATGGCCTGATCGAAGGGTCTGCCACGGGGTGACAGATAGATCAGCGGCCAGCGGTCGGGGCCCGGAGTGCCGCGCGCCGTGTCGCGGATCGCCCGGCCCAGAATGTCAGCGCGCAAAACCATGCCCGCGCCGCCCCCTGCGGGCGTATCATCGACCGCGCGGTGCTTGCCTTCCCCATAAAGCCTCAGGTCGGTGGTCTGAAGCTGCCATAGCCGGTCTTTCAGGGCCTTACCGGTCAAAGAAAGGCCCAGAACCCCCGGAAAAGCCTCAGGAAAAAGCGTTATCACTTTGGCAGTCCAGATGCCCTGAACCGGCGGTTCGGCCATCAGATCGCGTGGCTGAGCCGTCGCGCTGATCGACAAACGGCCATGGGATTTCGAAGGCTTCTCGGTCATGGCGCCCCCCATACCCTGTGGATTGGCGCCCGCCAATGGCCCATCGATCTCCCTCTGATCGGCCCAGCATCGCCACAATCCTTAATCACAACGAGGCAGGTTATTCTTGGTGCTGCCCGATGTTGCGTGACGACAACCCACTGTTTGAATTCCGGGGTCCCTGGGGGGTTCCGATCCAGATCGGCTCTAGCCTGATCTTCTTGCTGCTTGTCTTCATGGGCGTCCTGAGCGAGCCGGGCGAAGCGATCTATTCGATTATCTTCGTGGCGATCATCATCGGATCGATTTTTCTGCATGAGTTGGGGCATGCCTGGGGCGCGCTGATCCAGGGTGTTCCGGTGCGGCGGATCATGCTGCATGGTGGCGGCGGCTTTTGCGAATTGTCTCGGTCGACTTCGGCCAGTGAGGACGAATTGATCGTGGCGATGGGTCCGATCGTGAACCTTGTGCTCTGGGCACTGTCGTCGATGATCGCACCGCATATGGCAGGCGATGTGGGTTGGTTTTTCTGGCAGGTGGCTCAGATCAACCTGTATCTGGCGCTGTTCAACCTGATCCCGGTCATGCCGTTGGACGGGGGCCGGCTGTTTCATTTGCTGCTTCTTCGCATTGTCCCGGGCCCGGTGGCCTGGCGCATCGCGGGGTTTGTCGGTCTGGCCTTGGTGGTGCTTTGGGTTCCGCTGATGCTGGTCGGCTTTTTCAGCTTTGGAATGGTGTTGATCTTTTTCCCATCGGTCATCCTGCATTGGCGGATGTTGCGGCAAACCGCGTGACCTGACCGGAGCGGGCCTTTGGCCCGCATGTGATGCGATTTGCGTTCAGGCCACGCTGGCCTTGGGGCGCCGCCCCAAACCCCAAAGGCGCCTAGTCCAAACCGTCGGGCGGATCGGCGACGATGCGTCTGGCCGCGACGTCGACCGTCGGCACGATGTCTTTCGTGAAGGGCAGAAGAAAGGGCTTTCCCTGGGGCGGGGCAATTTCGAGAAGATCGCTCGCCCCGTGATTCAGGACGGCTTTAACCTTGCCCAGTTCGGCGCCGCCCGTGTCGACCACCAGGAGCCCCAGTAGATCGCTGTGATAAAACTCGTCTTCGCCGGGGTCGGGCAGCAAGCTCCGGTCGACGTAAAGCCTTGTTCCTTTGAGCTTTTCTGCGGCTTCCTTGTTGGAGATGCCTGACAGTCTGGCCGTCAGCCCGTTCTTTGTTGTGCCGGTCAGGGTCACCGGAAAGGTGCGGGCGCCATCCTCGGTTTCAAGGGGGCCGTAGGTGGCAATGTCTTCGGGATCGGCGCAGAAGCTTTTCAGGCGCACTTCGCCCTTAACGCCGAAGGCGCCGGCGATGGCGCCCACGCATATGCGTTTGTCGGTCATGGTGCGGCCCCCTGACAGAACCCGCCCCGCATCCATGTGCCGCCGGAACGGTCGCACAAGTCGCGTTGATGCGTCTTCTCATAGAACATGCCCGCGACGAAGGCTGCCCCGAGGAGCAGCCAGACCGCCGGACGGATCAGAAGCGTGAAAAGCCCAAAAAGACGCATGGGTCAGGCGGAAATTAGTCCGCCTTTTCCTTGGCTTCCTCGGTTTCTTCCGCGGCGTCGTCTGCCGCGTCTTCCGCAGGTGCTTCTTCTGCCGCGGCTTCTTCTGCAGGTGCTTCTTCCGCAGGGGCTTCCTCTGCTGCGGCTTCTTCCGCGGGTGCCTCTTCGACCGGATCTTCGGCAGGGGCTTCGGCTGCGGCCTTGGCTTCTTCGGCCTTGGCGGCTTTTTCTTCCGCGCGTTCTTTGGCCTTGGCGCCTGGTTCGGCCTTTTGCGGGTTGTTCCGCTCTTTTTTCTCAAGTTTTCCAATGGCTTCAAGCATGCGCGAGATCCGATCGGTCGGCTGCGCACCCTGGCCGAGCCAGTATTCGACCCGTTCCATGTTCATCTTGACGCGCTCTTCGCTGTCCTTGGGAAGAAGCGGATTGTAGGTGCCGAGCTTTTCGATGAAACGGCCATCGCGGGGCATCCGCGAATCCGCAGCGACAATCGAGTAGAACGGGCGTTTCTTGGACCCGCCACGGGCGAGCCGGATTTTCATAGCCATCTAAGTCGTCTCCTGGTTTTCTGCATGTTTTTCATGATGTTGAATGACCTCTGCGATGACAAAGGTCAGGAATTTCTTGGCGAATTCGGGATCCAGATCGGCCCGGCGCGCCAAATCTTCAAGCCGTGCGATCTGTTGCGCTTCGCGCGTGGGATCGGACGGGGGAAGGTCGTGTTCGGCTTTGAGAGCGCCGACCGCCTGGGTGTGCTTGAAGCGCTCGCCCAACGTGTAGACGAGGATGGCATCCAGCCGGTCAATCGAGGCGCGGTGATCGGCCAGAATGGCCGCAGCGCGGGTGGTGTCATCACTCATTTCGGCCCCCAAAAGTGCAATTCTTTCGCGCCCGCAGCGCGGGAAATAGACAAAAATTTGCGCACGCAGCACGGCAATTTTGCAAAACCGCGCAGATGCGGCACGCCAAATTTGTCAAAACTCAGGGTCATGCCAAATCCTCGCGCGATGGGTGGCGCCAGACGTGCATGGCGCCGAATGTCGGGTGGTCGAAGACGCTTTCGAAAGCCGCGCCCAGTCGTTCTGCCAGGGCAACGGACCGGGCATTGGCCGGATCGACGCAGCTGATGATCGAGGGCCAGCCGAATGCCTCATAGGCAAAGGCGCGGGCGGCAAAGGCCGCTTCATAGGCGATGCCCCGTCCTTCCGCATTCCCGAAAAGCGACCAGGCGAGTTCCCGTTCGGGCCAGTCTTCCGGGTGGTAGATCCCGGTGGTCCCCAGCGCTTCGCCGGTTTCCTTGTCGGTGATCATCCAGCGGCCATAGCCCCGCAGATGCCATTGTCCGACCAGCACCGCGAGATCGCGGAAGCTTTCGGACCGGGTAAAGGGCCCGCCCACAAAATGCGATCGCTCGGATGTTCGAAAATCGGCAAACGCATCCAGATCGGCCGCCTCGGGCAGACGCAGGATCAGGCGTTCGGTCTCGATCTTGGGTACGGTAAAATGGATCGTCATGCCGAGCCCCCGGGCCGGTCATGGCGGTAGACCACCGGGTTGTCATCCGGTCGCACGCACTGATCATCGCGATAAGCGCCGAGTTTTTCGGCGACGCGGATCGAGGCGATGTTTTCGGGCGAGATGTAGCTGACGAAGGTGGCAAGATCGGTTTCCGACCAGACCCAGTCTTTCAGACACAAGGCGGCTTCTGTCGCGATACCCTTGCCCTCGGTCGCCCCTGTCACGAGCCAGCCAAACTCCGGCTCCGGAAAATGCGGCGGATAGGTCAGGCCGGTAAAACCATAAACCTCGCCCGAGCTGCCATCGGTGATCACCAGACCTCCCCATCCGTTCAGGTGCCAGGTCGAGATGTCATTGGCGAAATAGTCCCAGGCTTTGGCGCGGTCCACGGGACCGTCCATATACTCGGACCGTGGCTCGCTGAATATCTGCGCGTAAAGATCGAAATCCTCGCGGGCATAGGGGCGGAGCGTCAAACGCTCGGTCGTCAGGATGGGTTGCAGGGTCATGCCGCGGCGCCCCCGACATGGCGATAGACGCAGGCGTCGTCTTCGCCCAATGCGGCCTCGGCCTTTGGATCTCGCTGGCCACCGATCCGTTCGGCGAGCGCGCGGGATGCTCGGTTGTCCTTATGAACATAGCTGACCAATGAGGGCAGGGCGAAGTCCCCAAGGGCAAGGTCGCGAATGGCCGATGTGGCTTCGGCGCCGAAGCCCTTGCCCTGGGCGGCTTCGGTCAGGATGTATCCCAATTCGTGTTCCTGATCGCCGGGCTCAGCGCCGATCAGGACAAAGCCCAAGACCTCGCCCGTTTCGCGGTCGGTGATCGTCCAGGCGCCATGGCCGCGCAGGAACCAGACGCCGACGATCTGGATAAAGATCTCCCACGCTTCTTCGCCATCCTTCGGTTCGCCGAAAAATTTCCCATTCGGGCCAAGCACGGTACTCGCGAAGACCTGATAGTCTTCGATCATGGGCGCGCGCAGGATCAGGCGTTCGGTTTCGATGACCGGTACAAGCGCCTGCATGGCGCGGGCGCGGTCGGCCGTCGGGCCATTGGGTGGGGTTTCGTGAAAGGCGGTCATACGCGTCCCTCGGGCAGGGGATGGCGGTAGACGAACCCGTTGCCGCCCGCATGGGGTGGGCGTTTCGCTGTGGCGTCGCGCGTGCAGCCGAGCCGTTCGGCCAGGCGAACTGAACGTGTGTTCAATTCGCTGATGTAGCTGACCATGGATGTCCAACCGAGCGCGTCATAGGCGTGGCGGCGCGCGGCCAGCGCGGCTTCATGGGCGAAGCCCTTGCCTTCATGCCCGTCGAAGATCAGCCAGCCCAATTCGGTCTCGGGCCAGGAGGCCGGGAAGTAGGGGCCGACCATGCCGATGATCGCGTCATCGGGTTTCTCGGTAACGGCCCAAAGCCCGAAACCCCGGGCCTGCCAGTGGCCAAGATGCGAGGTGAAGCTTTTCCAAGCCTGGATTTCGTTGGTGTGACCCCCGGTATACTGGGCGCGTTCCGACATGAAGAAACGGATGCAGGCCGCTTCATCCCGCGCCGCAAGGGGGCGAAGGCGGAGGCGCGGTGTCTCCAGCGTTTGCGAGATGTCGGTCCGGGCGGTCATTTTTTCTTGCCGAAGCCGCTTAGACCGGGGGGAAGCTGCATGCCGGGACCGCCAAGTCCTGGAAGACCGCCTGGGATCGCGCCTGGGCTGCCGAGTTGTTTCTGGGCCGCTTCGATGTCGGCCTGACTTGGCATTCCGCCGCCTGCGCCCGGCATCTTGCCGCCGAGAAGCCCGCCCATTTGCTTCATCAGGCCCTTTTTGCCCATTTTCCCCATCTTCTTCATCATGTCCGACATTTGCCGGTGCATTTTCAGAAGTTTGTTGAGGTCGGAGACCTCCATGCCGGCACCTGCGGCGATGCGTTTCTTGCGGGAGGCCTGGAGGATTTGCGGATTGGCGCGTTCCTTTTTGGTCATGGACTGGATAAGGGCGATCTGGCGCTTCAAGACCGTGTCGTCAAAGCCCGCATCGGCCATCTGGTTCTTCATCTTGCCCATGCCGGGCAACATGCCCATCAGCCCTTCCATGCCGCCCATCTTCAGCATCTGTTCCAGCTGGCCGCGCAGGTCGTTCATGTTGAACTGGCCTTTCTGGAAGCGCTTCATCATGCGCTCGGCCTGTTCGGCTTCGATGGTTTCCTGCGCTTTTTCGACGAGCGCGACGATGTCGCCCATGCCGAGGATGCGGCCCGCGATGCGGTCGGGCTCGAAGGTTTCAAGCGCGTCCATCTTTTCGCCGAGGCCGACGAATTTGATCGGCTGTCCGGTGACCGCGCGCATGGAAAGCGCTGCACCGCCCCGCCCGTCGCCGTCCATCCGGGTCAGGACCACGCCCGAGATGCCGATCCGGTCATCAAAGTTCTGGGCAGTGTTGACGGCGTCCTGACCGGTCAGGCCGTCGACGACAAGCAGGGTTTCGCGGGGCGTCGTGACGTCGCGGACATCCTCGACCTGTTGCATCAGCTCTTCATCGATCGAGAGCCGGCCCGCGGTGTCGAGCATGAAGACATCATAGCCGCCGAGCGTCGCTTGCTGTTTGGCGCGTTTGGCGATCTGGACGGGGGCTTCGCCCTTGACGATGGGTAGGGTGTCGACGCCGATCTGGTTGCCGAGGATGGCAAGCTGTTCCATGGCTGCCGGGCGGTTCACGTCGAGCGAGGCCATCAGCACACGCTTGCCGTTCTTCTCGGTCAGGCGCTTGGCGAGTTTCGCCGTCGTCGTCGTTTTACCACCGCCTTGCAGGCCAACCATCAGGATCGGAGCGGGCGGGTTGTCGATCTTCAACTCGCCGGGGTCTTCGTTGTCGCCCGCCAGCACATGGACGAGTTCGTCATGGACGATCTTGACGACCTGCTGGCCGGGGGTCACCGATTTGGTGACGGCCTGGCCGGTCGCCTTATCTTGCACCGCCTTGACGAAATCGCGTGCGACGGGAAGCGAGACGTCGGCTTCGAGCAGCGCGACGCGGACTTCGCGGAGCGCGGTTTTGACATCGTCTTCGGAGAGCGCACCTTGTTTCGTCAGCCGGTCGAAGACGCCGGAGAGACGTTCGGAGAGATTTTCAAACATCTGCGGCCCCTTTCGCCGGTTGATGACACGCCCGAGATAAGCCCGAACACGGAAAACGCCAAACGCCCCCACGGGCGAAACCTCGCTGGTGGGGGGCGATCCCGGTACGGGCCCGGGACCGGAAGCAGTGTCACTTCCGGAACGTGCGCGGGAGATAGAGGGCGAGGGGGTTTCTTGTCAAGGGCGCCCCGGGGGGCGCATGCGATGCGTTTGCGTTCAGGCCACGCAGGCCCTGGGGGATGCCCCCCAGACCCCCAGTGTCAGGCCGTGTTGCGGGAAAGCTGCGCGCGGTACCTGTAAAGAACATAGGCCGCCAGGATGCCGAGGCCTGCGGCCGGGATGGCCGATGGTCCGAGCAGGAAGATGTGGAACAGCACCGCACAGAACATCGTTGCGAAGAGAAGAAAGGCCCCGAGGGCCTGCATCCCCGGAGCCCAGAGCATCACCGCGCCCGCAACCTCGATGATGCCGGTCAGAGCCCGGAACCCCTGGCCCCAGCCAATCGCATCGAAGGTCGCGACCATCATCTCGACCCCTGCGAGTTTTGAAATCCCTGCCGCGACGAAGGCCGCCGTCAGGACCGCCTTCACGCCGATCAACAGGAAGTCGCGTCCGCTGTCTGCCATGCCTCTTGTCCCTTGTTTTGCGGGGACTCTAAGCGGCCAGCGTCAGTGCGTCCACGGCGTCCTGTGCACGGGCAAGCGCTGTGTCACCGCCCTGCATCATCTGATCCGCGGTCACGAAGGTCACGTCGGTGATCCCGATGAAGCCCAGCACGTGGCGGAGATATCCGGTGGCGAAGTCGATCTCGGACCCGGCCTTTGTGCCGCCCGAGGCGACGGCGATGATGGCGCGCTTGCCCGTCAGAAGACCTTTGGGACCGTTTTCCGTATAGCGGAACGTGCGCCCTGCGCGCGCAACCTGGTCAATCCATGCCTTGAGCGCGGCGGGCACCCCGAAATTGTAGATCGGAAGGCCGATGACGACGGTGTCGGCTGCTTCAAGATCGGCGACAAGTCGGTCAGACAGGGCAAGGATATCGTTTTGCGACGGTGTGCGATCCTGGGCTGGTGTGAAATTGGCACCGATCCACGCCTCGTCGATCTGGGGAACGGGTGTTTCGGCCAGGTCGTGCTGGATCACCCGGGCGTCGGGAAACCGCGCGGCGACCCGGGCTGTCAGGTCACGGGTTACGGAGCCGGTTTTACGCATCGAGGCGTCAATCTGAAGGAGTGTTTGGGTCATGGGATCATCCTGATTGGGTGGTTTGTTGCCTTGACCTCAAATTGATCCTTGTGTTTTCGAACGCAATGGCGCAAATCAAACATCATCTGTTGGAATTCGCACAAATCTTGGAGGGTCTCCCATGGAAGCCTGGGATGAAATCCGCACGGCCTATCAGGTGGTGCGCGCGGGAACCGTCAGCGGGGCCGCCGATGCGCTGGGCGTTCACCATGCGACGGTGATCCGGCATATCGATGCGCTGGAAGGGCGGCTGGGCGTAAAACTGTTCCAGCGCCATCCGCGCGGGTACACGGCGACTGAGGCCGGGCAGGACCTGTTCCAGGTGGCCCAGGCCACCGATGATCAGATCACCCAGCTTGTGGGCCGGATCAAAGGCCGGGGTGAAGAGGTCTCGGGCGAGTTAGTGGTGACGTCACTGGCGGCCATCTCGCCGCTGATGACGCCGATCCTGGCACAATTCCAGGAAATGCATCCGGGGATCATCGTGCGCTATCTGACCGGCGAACGCGTGTTCCGCCTGGAATATGGTGAGGCGCATGTGGCGGTGCGGGCGGGCAATGCGCCCGAGCAGCCCGATAACGTCGTTCAACCGTTCGGCAAGCTGGAAATCGGCATGTATGCCTCACAGTCCTACGTCAAAAAATATGGCTGCCCGAAGGATGAGAATGATCTGGACGGCCATTATTTCGTGGCGACGGATGACGAGACGACACGGGCGCCCTTCACCCGCTGGCTGTGGGACCGGGTGCCCGCCGAAGCGGTACGGTACCGGACTTCGGATTACCCGTCGGTGTCAGATGCAATTGCCGAGGGGGCCGGGATCGGCTTCACCTCGCGCTGGGATGCAGAGCGTCGCGGTGGGCTTGTCGAGGTCTTGTGTCCGCGCGACGACTGGTCGGCGCCGTTCTGGCTGGTCACCCATGTCGATCTGCACAGGACGACCAAGGTTCAGGCCTTCCTCAAGTTTCTGAAGGAAGAAGCGAAGAAGTGGTACGACTGACCGAAGGCCAGCGTGGCCATCTGGCGATGCTGGTGTTCTCGGCCCTGATTGCGGGGTCGTTCAGTCTTGGCGTGCAGATTGCGAATGACGTGGAGCCCGGCGCGTTGACGGCGGTGCGCTTTGTCCTGGCGGCGGCGGTGGTCTTTGCGCTTTGCCTGGTGCGGGGGCTGCGCTTTAGGGGCGCATGGCAGGCGCCTTGGCGGTATCTGGTGCTTGGGGCGCTTTTTGCGGGCTACTTCGTACTGATGTTCGAGGGGTTGAAGACGGCGCCGCCGGTGTCGGCTGCGGCGGTGTTCACCCTGACCCCGGCGATGGCCGGGGTGTTCGGGTACTTCCTGATCCGGCAAATTACGACACCGCGCACCGCCCTGGCCATTGTGATCGGCGCATTCGGGGCGGTCTGGGTGATTTTCCGGGCGGATCTGGCGGCGCTTCTGGCGTTCGACATCGGGCGGGGCGAGGCGATTTACTTCGTGGGCTGTATCGCCCATGCGGCCTATGCCCCGCTTGTGCCCAAGCTGAACCGGGGTGAGCCGGCGCCCGTTTTCACGCTGGGTATGATCCTGGGCGCGCTGCTGATCTTGCTGGTCTATGGCTGGGGCGAGATCCGCGCGACCGATTGGGCGGCGCTAAGCGTTTTCACCTGGCTGGTGATCGGGTATCTGGCGGTCTTTGCCAGCGCGGCGACATTTGTGCTGTTGCAATACGCGGCATTGCGGCTGCCAGCGGCGAAGGTCATGGCCTATACCTATCTGACGCCGGTCTGGGTGATCGCGTGGGAAATCGCGCAGGGGCACGGAGTTCCGCCACTTCTGACCCTTGGCGGTATCGTCCTGATCGTTGTCGCGCTTTTGCTGTTGCTGAAACCGGATCCCGAACCGGTCGGGTCTTAGGCTTCTTCCGAACGGGTGACCATCAGGACGGCCAGTGCGAACAGGATGCCGACGCCCATCGCACCCCATCCGGCTTCGTTCACGCCGATCTCGGCCACGACGGTATCGATCACCTCAACCGCGGCGGCCATGCGGCTGTCTTCCGGGTTATCGCGGGGCAAGCTGTCGGTCAAAATCGCCATACCGAGCCAGCCGCCAAAAACCATGAACGCGCTTGGGATGATGTATTTCATGCCGACCTCCGGGTGATTCACCCTGCGGTTTAGCGGGGAAGCGGGGCGAAAATCGGGCGGGATGCGGGTAACTACGTGCCGAGTTCGGATTCCAGGAAACGTTCGAAATCGTCAAGATTTACAGGCTCGAACTGACCGAACCCCTGCATCCAGACCGAGGCGGTTTTCAGCGCGTCGGGTTCCAGTTTGCACCATTTGACGCGGCCGCGCTTTTCCTGGCTGATCAGGCCGGCCTTCGACAGGATCGTTAGGTGTTTCGAGATGGCGGCCAGCGACATCTCGAATGGTTCGGCCACATCCGTCACGGCCATGTCGTCTTCAAGGAGCATGGACAGGATCGCCCGCCGGGTCGGATCGGCGAGGGCGGCAAAGACGGTGTCGAGCGCATTTGACATGGGGTCGTCCTGACCGCCCCGCCCATAATCGTCAACCAAAAGGTTAAATATGAGGTCGGTGGCAGCGTGCTGGTTCGTCGGATGTCGGGCAAGAAAAATATCATATAAATCAATGTTTTATATAGAATCTCAGGTCAATTGACTCTGCGTTGCGGCGCGCCTAGTGTCCGCGCGATTGTCCGAGGGGGCTTGCCCGTGGCCGAAGATCCCGAAAAGGCGCGTTTGGACGCGCTTGAGGCGCGGATCCAGGCGGCGAAAGGCGGTGACGAACCGCCGAAGAAGGCCCATCAGGATGAGCACTATTCGCAGGCGCAGCTTGCCTGGCGGATGGTGATCGAGCTTGTGGCCGGGATCGTGATTGGGTTCGGGATCGGTTTTGGGCTCGACAGGCTGTTGGGGACCGGTCCGTTCTTGATGATCGTGTTCCTGGGCCTTGGGTTTGCGGCGGGTGTGCGCACGATGATGCGCTCAGCGGCCGAGGTGCAAAAGGAACAGGTGGCCAAGGCCGCCGAGCAAAAGGAGACGGGCCATGGCGGATCAGAGTGAACCGACGGCTCAGCCACAGGGCGGACGCGGAATTGCCTATGCCTTGTTCGGGATCGCCGGGATCCTGTTCCTGATCGCGCTGATAACCGGGGAATCGAAGGAACTGTCCTTCCACCCGATGGATCAGTTCATCGTAAAGCCGTTGTTCGGCGGTAAGGATGTCAGCTTCTTCACACCGACCAACGTCACCCTTTGGATGTTCCTGACGATCCTTGTGATCTCGGCCCTTTTGGTGTTTTCGACGCGGGGTCGCGCCATTGTTCCGACGCGGATGCAGTCGGTGGCCGAACTGGCCTATGGCTTCATTTACAAGATGGTCGAGGACGTCACCGGCAAGGACGGTGTCGCCTATTTCCCGTATGTGATGACCCTGTTCATGTTCATCGTGGTGGCCAATATGCTGGGTCTGATCCCGATGGCCTTCACAACGACCAGCCATATCGCGGTGACGGCGATCATGGCGATGGCCGTGTTCCTGTCGGTCACGATCATCGGTTTCGTCAAGCATGGTGCCGGGTTCCTGAGCCTCTTCTGGATCTCATCGGCCCCGCTGGCGCTGCGCCCGATCCTGGCGCTGATCGAGGTCATTTCCTACTTCGTGCGCCCCATCAGCCATTCCATTCGTCTGGCCGGCAACATGATGGCGGGCCACGCGGTGATCAAAGTTTTCGCGGCCTTCGCGGCGGCGGCGCTGATTTCGCCCTTCTCGATCCTCGCGATCACGGCGATCTATGCGCTTGAGCTTCTGGTGAGCTTTATCCAGGCCTATGTCTTCGCGATTTTGACATGCGTGTACCTGAAGGACGCACTGCATCCGCATCACTGATACCGGCGGGGTAAGGGCCCCGTTTCAAAGAACACTTCCAACGTAAGGAGAAAGACATGGAAGGCGACGTCGTACAAATGGGTGCCTATATCGGCGCGGGTCTGGCCTGTACGGGCATGGGCGGTGCTGCTGTTGGTGTGGGCCACGTTGTCGGGAACTATCTGTCGGGTGCGTTGCGCAACCCGTCGGCGGCTGCAGGCCAGACCGCCACGATGTTTATCGGTATCGCGTTCTCGGAAGCGCTGGGGATCTTCTCGTTCCTCGTGGCGCTCCTCCTGATGTTCGCTGTCTGATAGACTGACGATCATTTCCTTACGTCCGGGTGGGGCCCCGAGGGTCCCATCCGGTGTTACACTAAGGTTTGAGGAGGCCCTCGATGGCTGACGAAACCACGAGCACAGACGCCCATGGAGGCGATGCCGCCCACGGCGCGGCGGAGGCGGTGGGGATGCCGCAGCTCGATTTCGCGTCCTTTCCCAACCAGATCTTCTGGCTGGTGATCACACTGGTCGTTGTCTATCTGATCCTGACGCAGGTGGCCTTGCCGCGCATTGCGGCGGTGCTTGCCGAGAGACAGGGAACGATCACCAACCATATCGCGGCGGCGGAAGAGCTGAAGCTGAAGGCCGAAGAGGCCGAGGCCGCTTATGACAAGGCCCTGGCCGATGCGCGGTCGGAAGCCAACCAGATCATCGCGGCCACGCGGGCCGATATCGACAAGGATCTGGCGGCGGCCCTGGAAACGGCAGATGCCGAGATCTCGGCGAAAGCAGCGGAGTCCGAAAAGGCCATCGCGACCATTCGCCAGGGTGCGCTGGCAGCCGTTAAAGATGTGGCCAGCGCAACGGCGGGCGATATCGTCTCGGCGCTGGGCAGCAAGGCTTCGGCGGCAGATATCAAGGCCGCGGTCGAAGCGCGGATGAAAGGGTGAGCGTCATGACAAGACTTGCAATTGCGCTGACCCTTCTGGCGACACCTGGATTTGCCGCGGGCGAAAAGGACAAGGCTTTCGTGTCGCTGGCAAACACGGATTTCGTGGTTCTGATCGCGTTCCTTCTGTTCATCGGCGTCTTGTTTTACTTCCGTGTGCCGGCGATCCTGATGGGTCTTCTCGACAAGCGTGCCGATGGCATTCGGTCGGAATTGGCCGAGGCGCGTGCGCTTCAGGAAGAGGCGCAGACCGTGCTGGCGCAATATGAGCGCAAGCAGAAAGAAGTGGCCGAGCAGGCCGAACGGATCGTGGCCCAGGCCAAGGCCGAAGCGGAAGCCGCGGCCGAGCAGGCCAAGGCGGATCTGAAAGCTTCGATCGCGCGACGCCTACAAGCGGCAGAGGACCAGATTGCCTCGGCCGAGGCATCGGCGGTCAAGGAAGTGCGCGACCGGGCCATCCAGGTGGCTGTAGCGGCCGCAAGCGATGTGGTTGCCGGAAACATGTCGGCGGCAGAGGCCGACAAGCTGGTCGAAGAATCGATCGCATCCGTTGCGCAGAAGCTGAACTAGCGCGACATCTAGCCACGTTTGCCAGGGCGCCTTCGGGCGCCCTTTTGCATTGTCCCCTCATCCGCGGGACGCCGAAAAACGCGTCGTTTTTCGGACCGATTTTCGTGTCGAAAATCGGACCCGCTCCGGGGCAAAGGTGACATCATCCCCGCCGGGCCTGCTCTTGCGTCAGCCGCTGCTGGGCGATCGCCTCGTTGGCGGCAGCCTTCCCCTGGGCCAGGATCGCGGCCTCGACATAGTCCAGATGGCGGGCCAACGCCGCACGGGCGCCCGCGCCATCTCTGGACTGAAGGGCGCTGTTGATGGCGCGGTGCTGGTCCAGCAGCGCATCGCGCGTCTTGGTGCTTTGCTGAAAGACGGCCTGGCGGTTATAGACCACCCCTTCCTGCAAAAGCCCGACCATCGCCCGCATGACGTGCAGCGCCACGGTGTTGTGGCTCGCCTCGACAATCGCCATGTGAAACGCCGCATCGAGACGCGCTTCTTCTGCCGGATCGCCCTTGGAATGGGCGGCCTCCATCCGCGCGAGGGTCGCGTCGACCACGGCGAGGTCCGTGGCCGACCCTTCGCTGGCGGCCCGTTCGACGGCCAGACCTTCGAGATCGCGCCGAAAGGCAATCAAGTCGAACACCGCTTCGCGATGTCCGGAAAACAGCCGGGTCAGGGCCGGCGAAAAGCCCTGGCCGACGGCATCGTCCACATAGACGCCTGACCCTTGCCGGGAACTAAGAAGACCGCGGCTGTGCAACTCGGCCAGCGCTTCACGCAGGCTTGGCCGGGACACGCCCATGCGTTCGGCCAGATCGCGCTCGGACGGCAGGCGTTCACCCGGGCGCAAAACGCCCCGCAGGATCAGAAGTTCGATCTGCTGGACGATGGCATCGGCCAGGCGTTCGGATTGAATTTTCTGGAACGGCATTGCCGACCCTCCTGGCGCATTGGTCAGATCATATGACCAATGCGGAGGGTCGGACAACCGCTATGTCGGCGGGGATTACCCGTTGCCGCGGATCTTGATTTCCACGCGCCGGTTTAGCGCGCGACCTTCGGGTGTCAGGTTCGAGGCTATTGGATTGTTCTCTCCCCGCCCGAACACATCGAGCCGCCGTCCGTCCACGCCGTTTTCGACCAGAACGATCACCACGGATTGTGCGCGGCGGGTCGACAGATCGAAGTTATAGCCGGCGTCGCCGGTGGAATCGGTGTGCCCTTCTACAGCAACCCGTGTGTCGGGATACTTGTTCAGGCTGGCGGCCAGCACGCCCAGATCGCGGCGGAGACCGGGTTTCACCGCCGCACTGTCGACGTCGAACAGAATGTCGTTCGGCATGCGAACGATCAACTCGTCACCTTGACGGACGACGTCGATTTCGCTGCCGAGATCGTTCCTGAGCTCTTCCGCTTGACGGTCGAGCGCCAGACCCACGGCGCCGCCGATGGCGCCACCGATGGCGGCCCCAAGCGCGGTCGAAGCCACTTTGTCATCATCGGCGCGCGACCCGAGAAGTCCGCCGATGACGGCCCCGGTCAGGGCCCCGGTACGGGTCCGGTCGCGTTCGCCTGTATTTGGATCGGTACAGCCTGCCAGCACTAGGGCACTGGCGGCGGCAAGAAGTACGGTTGATTTTGCTCTCAGCATTGCTGTCCTCATAGCGGAGTTTCTGCACTGGGCTCCGTGCCCGGCTATATAGCAGCAAAGCAGGTTTGATAGGCGATAACAGGCGAAGTGTCGGCGTTTTGCCGCCGAACTCACGCGGTTTCGGCGGCTTCCCAGGCGAGCATCGCCCGCTTGACAGGCAGACCCCAGTGATAGCCGCCAAGCGCGCCTGATTTGCGAAGCGCCCGGTGACAGGGGATCAGCCAGCTTATCGGGTTCCGGCCCACGGCTGTTCCCACGGCGCGGACCGCTTTGGGGCTGCCGATGACCGAGGCGATGTCGGAATAGGTCGTCACATGACCGGTCGGAATAGTCAGAAGCGCTTCCCAGACCTTCACCTGAAAGGGGGCGCCGATCAGGAACAGCGGCACCGGCTCGTCCGGTTCGCGGGCCGTCGGGAAGGCGCGGTCTGCCATGGGCCGCAAAGCCGTTGGGTCTTCAGTGAAGCGCGCGTGGGGCCAACGCCCGAGCATGTCTTCCATCGCTGCCTCGGCACCGGTTTCGGCCGCGAAAGCCACGCCGCAGATCCCGCGATCCGTGCCCATGATCAGCGCGGGGCCGAAGGGGCTGTCGAACCAGCCCCAGAGGATTTCCAGGCCCGCACCGCCCTTTGCATAATCGCCGGGGCTCATCGCTTCCCAGCGCACGAACAGGTCGTGCAAGCGCCCCGAGCCGGAAAGGCCCACGGCGTCGGCGGTTTCCAGCGTCGTGTGACGGTCTGCCAAAAGACGTTTGGCATGATCCAGCGCGAGATATTGCTGAAATTTTTTCGGGCTGACCCCCGCCCAGCGGCTGAAGACGCGCTGGAAATGCGCGGGGCTCAGGTTCATTTCGCGCGCGATTTCCTCTAACGACAAATCGCGCCCGTCTTCGCTGTCGATCCGCTCGATCGCGCGGGCCATCAGCTTGTAATAGTACGATGTCTCGATTGTGGTCTGGGCGTTCATGGCAGGTCTCTCAACTGTCTTGATACAACAGTAGGTGCCCGGAGCCTGCCCTGCGACCCGATTATTGCGGGATCAGGCCGTTTGTTCCGGTCTTGCTGGCGGGTCGAGCGCCACAAGATCGCGCATTTGGTCTGCCGAGAGGATGGGGAAGGGGGCCTGGTCTTGGGGGTTCTGCCCTTGGAAGGCGAGCTTCAGCCCCGGTGTGCCCGCCGAATGGACCGACTTGCCGACATGGAGCGATTCGACCGGGACGCCGTTGGCGATCAGGACGCGATGATGGGTCAGCGCCACGTGCAGGTGGCGCACTGGTTGGGGATCGTCAGGGCGCGAGATCCCCGGCAGGCCCACCAGATCTTTCGCGGCGATAAACATGGCCGGCGCGCCGAAGCGGTCTTCAAGCACGGGGTCCGCGATAAGAACCTTGTGGAACGGTGACAGCTCAAGATCGGCCGTGGGCAGCCCGTCGCCGAAAGCCCCCGCCGTAATCCGGACCAGCCGGTTTTCCGCAATCTCGTCGGCTTGGCGAAAGGTGGTCGCCCCCATCCAGACGGTGGGTTCGTCGCCATGGTCGCGTGTCGACACCAGATAGCCGGGTTCCAGCCATTCGACAGGCAACGGCCCGTCAGGAGTGTCGATAAGCGTGCCCGGCCCCAGGCCCGATCGCGTGAATTGATGCATGGCCCCGATTATGGAGGCGCCCCTCTTTACAGTGTTTTAATGTTCAACGCTGCAAAGTCATTGTTTTTCGTTTCGACCAATCAAGCCGAAAGCGCGATATCCAGGTTCGGGGTCTGGCTGGGTGGCAGGACAAGGCGTGCTTCTTTCGCCGTCAGGCAGATTTGCGCGCTTTGCCGGTGCAGGCCCATTCGGGCGCGTGCGCGGTCCAGGCGTGGCCGGTCGCGCGGATCGGCGTGGTCTGGCGTGCTGTCGGTTAGCCAAAGGCTTTCGGTCCAGAGGCCGCCGGCATGCAGGCTGGCGGACGCCGCGACAGCAATGTGAAACATCGGGATATCCGGGTCAGATGGCTGGGCCGAGACGCCACCCCTGTCAATCAGGTCCCCGGCGCGGACATATGCATGTGGGGTGCCGAAGTGCAGTTCGACCAGGGCACCTGACACCACGATCTTGTGGGACGGATCAAGCCAGAGCGGCGTCACAGGTTGCCCGGGCCCGAAGGTATCTGGCGGGATCTCGACCAGCGTCAGCCCATCGGGCGGCACCGTCATGCGGCCGACCCAGGCGATCGGCTGATATCCCAGTTCCAGCGTTTCGACCCGGACGCCAGAGGCAAGCCAGTCCACCGGTTCCTCCCCGTGTTCCGTGGCAATCAGTGTGCCGCTTGGAAATCCGAACGGTATCCTGGCATCCATCGGTAAAGCGCCCCTATGTACGGATCGTGCCGGACGACAGTGGCCGTTTCGAATTAAGGGGGCGTTTATGGCCGGGCTTGTGGCTGGAGGACGCATCGGCCAAAAGGCCCGGGATGGCAAAACAGCTTCCATACACCGTGATGCGCGAGATCTTCACGCGGTTTCAGGCCTCGGAAGCCGAACCAAAGGGCGAGTTGGAGCATGTGAATGCCTATACGCTGGTCGTGGCGGTGGCGCTGTCAGCCCAGGCGACGGATGTGGGCGTGAACAAGGCGACGAAGGATCTATTCAAGATCGCCGATACCCCCGAGAAGATGCTGGCGCTTGGCGAAGAGGGCTTGATCCAGCATATCAAGACCATCGGGCTTTACCGGAACAAGGCCAAGAACGTCATTAAGATGGCGCGGATCCTGATCGATGACTATGGCGGCGAAGTGCCCACGTCGCGCGCGGCGCTCGAAAGTCTGCCCGGCGTGGGGCGGAAGACGGCCAATGTCGTTCTGAATATGTGGTATCGGCACCCCGCCCAAGCCGTGGACACGCATATCTTCCGCGTCGGCAACCGGGCCGGCATCGCGCCCGGAAAAGATGTGGTCGCGGTCGAACGCGCCATCGAGGACAACGTGCCGGTCGAGTTTCAGCTTCACGCCCACCATTGGTTAATCCTGCATGGGCGATACATTTGTGTGGCCCGGAAACCCAAATGCGGGGCCTGCATCATCAAAGATCTCTGCGCGTTTGAGGAGAAGACTGCATGAAAAAGTATCAAGTGGTCGGCATCGGCAATGCCGTTGTCGATGTGTTGGCGCGCGAGGATGACAGCTTTCTCGAACATATGGGGATCGAGAAGGGGATCATGCAGCTTGTCGACCGGGACCGGGCCGAGCTTTTGTATGCGGCCATGAAGGACCGGGTGCAGACACCGGGGGGATCGGTTGCGAACTCGTTGGCCGGTCTTGGAAATCTGGGGCTGCGGACCGGGTTTATCGGGCGCGTTCACGACGATGCGCTGGGTCGGTTCTATGCCGATGCCATGGCCAAGGACGGCACGGATTTCGTCAATGCGCCGGTGGCCGGGGGCGAATTGCCCACGTCACGGTCGATGATTTTCGTCTCGCCCGATGGTGAGCGTTCGATGAATACCTATCTTGGCATTTCGGCAGAACTCGGCCCCGAGGATGTGGCCGATGACGTTGCTGCCGAGGCCGAGATCGTCTTTCTCGAAGGGTACCTTTTCGACAAGGACAAGGGAAAAGAGGCGTTCATTCATCTGGCGCGGACATGCCGCGCGGCGGGCGGCAAGGCCGGGATCGCGATTTCCGATCCGTTCTGCGTCGAGCGTCATCGTGCCGATTTCCTGACGCTGATCGAGAACGAACTGGATTATGTGATCGGGAACGAGGCCGAGATCCGGTCGCTTTATCAGGACGATCATCTGGACCGCGATCTGGACCGCGTCGCCGCAATCTGTCCGCTTGTGGTTTGCACCCGGTCGGGCGATGGGGTGTCGATCCTGTCCGATGGAACGCGCACGGATGTTCCGGTGGACAAAGTCGTACCGGTTGATGCGACGGGCGCGGGCGATCAGTTTGCTGCCGGGTTCCTTTACGGCCTTGCCACGGGTCGCGACATGGAGATTTGCGGTCGCATGGGATGCGTCGCTGCGGCGGAGGTGATCGGCCATATGGGACCAAGGCCGGAGGCGTCTTTGCCGGCACTGTTCCGGAAAGCCGGGCTGATCGACTAGGGCCGCGTTTTTCGCGGGCCGCCCACCCGACCGCCCCGTTCCGCGAAAAACGCGATCCGGGTGGATCCTGTCAGGTGCCGAGTTTGGCGTGTACCTCGTCCAGGTCGATCTCACCGGTGGGCATCTTGTTCGACGGGTCGTCGAAGTCGTATTTGAAGAGATCGAAGTCCCGCTTGTAGATTTCATAGATCAGGTGGCGGGACAGGTCGTCGAAATAATCCTCGACCGGGTGCGCGCGCTTGGGGCCATGCCCCTCGCTTTCGTTGAAGCGCGGCACGTCCTTCAGCTTCACCTTCACCGGCGTCTTGATGGCTTTCAGGACATCGGCCATCCCGTCATTGAAGGTCTCGGTGTGAAAGATCCGGTCATAGCGGCCGCCATTGACGATGAAGGTCGCCACATGGCCCGACATGGCCGACCAGTGGATGTCGGGATCCATCGGTTTCTTCCAGCGGATCGTGTCGCGCGCGAACAGCAGAAACCGGCGGAACGAGGCGACCTGATCGAAGTCGCCCTCCACCGCTACCCCGTATTTCTGCGTCAGAAGAGGCACCAGATTGCCGCGATAGCGCTGGCCATTTCGCTGGATGCCGCAGATCTTGTCGAAGAAGGAAGACAGGATCCGCGTATAGGGGTTTCGCACGCAGGTGAAGGCGAAGGATTTATGCGCCTTCACATTGTCGGTGATCAGGGGTTGTGACGCTTCGATCGCCCATTTGTGCATGCCATCCTTGGCGTCATGGATGTCGCCGTCGAAAAACGACCCATGGTCGGAAAAGTACATGATCTGACCAATGGTCGAGCAGGCGCATTTCGGCACCACGCGGTACACCACGCTTTCGCTTTCGGTCATCCAGGTGCCCGGAAACCCCATGCCTGCCTCATCTGTTTTTGGTCCTTTTGCGCGGAAATAGGCGCCAGACCTCACTTTGCGGTAAAAATCGCAAGATATTGCTGTTTTTTCAATGCTTCTTCTTGATATTGAGGGTCTGGGGCAAAAAAGCAGTACGGGTGCCACACCAAGATGGCCAAAATCGCCTTCATACTTCTCTGCCACAAGGATCCCGATGCGGTGATCCAGCAAGCGCGCCGTCTGACGCGGGCGGGCGATGTGATGGCGATCCATTTCGATGCGCGGGCCAGAAAGTCGGATTATGACAAGATCCGCACGGCGCTTGATGCGAACGAACGGGTGGTTTTCGCCAAAAAGCGGAAGCGTTGTGGCTGGGGTGAGTGGAGCCTTGTGGCGGCCACGCTTGAGGCGATCCGAGCCGCCGTCGATGCCTTTCCGGATGCCACGCATTTCTACATGCTGTCCGGCGATTGCATGGCGATCAAATCGGCAGAATATGTGCACGATTTCCTGGATGCCCATGACAGGGATTTCATCGAAAGCTTCGATTTCTTCGAAAGCGACTGGATCAAGACGGGGATCCAAGAAGAGCGGCTGATCTATCGCCACTATTTCAATGAACGGGCACAGAAGGCGCTGTTTTACGGGGCCATGAACCTGCAACGGCGGTTCGGGATCACCCGGCGCTGGCCCCATGACATGCAGATCATGATCGGCAGCCAGTGGTGGTGCCTGAGGCGCAGAACGGTCGAGGACATTCTTGCGCTTCTGAAATCGCGGCCCGAGATCGTGCGCTTCTTCCGGACCACCTGGATCCCCGATGAGACGTTTTTCCAAACGCTCGTGCGCCATATCGTCCCCGAGGACGAGATCGAAAACCGGACACTTACGTTCCTGATGTTCTCGGATTACGGAATGCCGGTGAATTTCTATGACGATCACTATGATCTGCTTTTGAGCCAGGATTTCCTGTTCGCCCGCAAGATCTCGCCCGAGGCCAAGACGCTTCGGCAGCGGCTGGGGCGGCTTTATGCGTCAAGCGGGGTAAGCTTCCAGATCTCGAACGAGGGGCGGCGCCTGTTCAAGTTTCTCACCGACCGGGGTCGGGTCGGGCAACGGTTCGCGCCACGGTTCTGGGAAAAAGAAGCCACGATCGGGCGCGAGCGTGAGCTTCTGATCGTAGCCTGCAAGAAATGGCACGTGGCGAAACGGCTTCTGGATCGGGTGCGGCAAGTGTCGAACTTGCCGGCGATCGAGTATTTGTTCGATGAAGAGGCCACCTGGCTTCCCGATCTGGGCGGCATTCAGGGGTCGCTGGAAAAGCGCACGCGGCATCGCCGTGCGCTTATGCGGATGCTGTTCGACTATTTCGAAACAGATCGGCTGATCATCTGCATGGATCCCAACAATCTGGAATTGCTGAAGGATTTCTATGAGGATCGAAGCATCACCCGGCTTCTGGATGTCGAATGCGTCTTCACGGATGACTATATTCTGGGCCATGCCCGGCGGGTTGGTCTGGCCGGTGAACAGACCCCGACCGAAACGATCCGGACGCTCTTGCCGACGATCCGGAATGACATCGCGCATGAATCTGATGCGCTGAGGGACGAGAACTTTCCCGAGTTCTACCGGATCCGCGAAAAGGCCAGCCCTGAGGAAAACGCCGCGGCCCTGGCGCCGTTTTTGTCGATCGCCGAGGACAAGGCGATTACCATCGCATCGACCGATTATCTGTTCGTCGACTAATACTGATTGCACTTCTTGGCGGTTTCCGGTGCAACGGAGGAAACCTGAGCATGCAAGGGGTGTTGGCCATGGCCGCCTATGACGATCAGAACATTTTTGCGAAGATCCTGCGGGGCGAGATCCCGAACAGCACGGTGCTTGAAACCGATCATGCGCTGGCCTTCAACGACATCAATCCCCAGGCGCCGGTGCATGTGCTGGTGATCCCGAAGGGGGCTTATGTCAGCTATGACGACTTCGCGCTGAACGCCTCGGTCGAGGAGATCGCCGATTTCACCCGGGCGGTGGGACAGGTCTGCGAGATGACGGGGGTTCGTGCGGACGGGTTTCGCCTGATCGCGAATACCGGACGGGACGGCGTACAAGAGGTGCCGCACATGCACGTTCATGTGCTGGGCGGGCGCGGGCTTGGCCGGATGCTGAACCCGGCCTGAGCCTAGCTTGAGACCTGTTCCCGCAGGACCGAAACCGTCAGCGACAGCATCAGATAGATGCCCGCAAAGACGAAAAAGGCCACGGCGGTGTTTTCAAATGCGCGGGGATAGGTCGGTTCGTCCGGTGGCACAGGCGTGACCCCGAGCGACAGATAGCGGACCTGACGGTTGGCTTCGATCCGCGCCGATTCCTGAGCTGCAAGAGCCTCCTGCATCATCATCGTACGGGTTTCCAGGTCCACCTCGGCCATTGAAAGGCGGCTGTTGATCTGCGCGAGCGAGTTTTCCCCCGCGGCGCTTTCGGTCAGTTGCGCCCGAAGCTCGGACACCAGCTGTTCCAGCCGGTCGATATCGCCCTGAACGCCCGCCACGCGGGCCGCGTTGGGCGAAGGGTTGGACAGAAGCTGTCGCAGGCGCAGCCGTTTTTCGGCCAGCTCGACCTCGAACGTTGAGACCTGGCTCATGACGCTGGCGGTCTCGGACGCGGGGTCCAGGACACCCAATTGCTGCTGCAATTCAAGAACGCGGTTCTGCGCCGCGACCATCTTTTCTTCCGCCTCGCGGAAGCTTTCGCGGGCGCCCTGCATCTGGTCTTCGCGCAAGCGCTGGGTCAAGTCATCGACTTGTTCCTCGGCAAAGCCGATCAGCGCCTCGGAAAACGCCGCAGAAACCTGAGGGTCGGCTGCGATCACCTCCATCTTGATGATGCCTTCGGTCGGATCGTAGCCGATTTTCACGTTTCGTTTGAAAACCTTATAGGCATCTTCGTTCGAGGCGTCCGGTGCAAGCCGCTGCAATCGGTCAATCTCGGCCTGGCTGAAATGCTCTTTGAATCCAAGGTCCTGGTTGAGACGAAGCATGGCGTCGCGGGACCCGAGATAGGATTGGACCGTGATGGAATCCTGACTGGTCGCAAAGCCCGTCCCGCTGAAAAGACCGCCAACGGGGCTGCCGGCACTATCGGCCTGCTGGATCACAAATTCGGACTTCGTCGCGTACATCGGCGTGGCGACCACGTAAAAGTAGTAACCGGCGATCAGCGTCGGCAGTGTCACGAATACGGTGAGCCGCGTCATCAACGCGAGCAGGTTCCGGCGCCGCCTGCGCGCGATGTCGCGCTGCATGTCCATGACCTCGCGGGCACGGATTTCGGCTGCCGTCGGCTGATGGCCGACCTCAGTCCCCGGCTGGCCCGGTTTCCCCGTGGGTTGCGGCAGGTTCTTCTGATCGGCCTTCGCGGGCGCGGTATCGGAATTCTTGCCTTTGTCCGCCTCGACCAGTTCCAGCATGTTCACCCGCTGGAACGGATCGATACCCCGGGCGCGCAATTGGCGCACGGCATCGACGTCGCTGGCGACCTTGATGTCGTGTTTCTGGGCGAGCCGCCGGGCCATGCGCAACTGGCGCGTGGTCAGCCCTTCGGCCTCGATCTTTTTCAGCTCATCCGCAATCTCTTCCGGGGCCTTAGCCGCCGGCTCTTCAGCCGTTGGGAAGGGGCCATCACCGAACCCGTCATCGGCCGGCGCGAACGCATCGGCGTCATCCACCGGTTTCGGGGCGGGCCGGCGACGATCTTCGCCCCGGCGAATGCGGAACCTCTGGGCCTTAGGCTTGGTAGTCATAAAGCTCTCGCGCCTCTTCCAGGGTGTCGAACATGGTCAACCGCCCGTCCCGCAGGACAGCGGCCGAACGGCAAAACTTGGCAAGCGTGGTCGGTTGGTGCGACACGATGATCACCGTCGCGGTTTCCAGCCGTTCCCGCAGGATCCCGGCGGCCTTGCGGTTGAATTCGACATCCGTGGAAGAAGGCATGCCTTCGTCGATCAGATAAATGTCGAAATCGAGCGCCAGGAGAAGCGAGAAGGAAAACCGCCCCTTCATGCCCGAAGAATAGGTTCCGACCGGCATGTCGAAATATTCCTCAAGCCCGCAGATCCAGCGGCAGTATGCCTCAAGATAGTCGGGGTCGAGCCCGTAAAGCCGGGCGATATAGCGGCAGTTGTCGCGCGCCGACAGCTTGCCGATCACGCCGCCCATGAAGCCCAGGGGAAACGAGATTCGGCTTTTCCGCTTGATCGTCCCCTCATCGGGCTTTTCCAGACCCGCCATCATGTTGATGATCGTGGTCTTGCCGGTGCCGTTTTTTGCAAGGATTCCGAGCGATTTTCCAAGGTCCACGCGAAACGACGCCTGGTCCAAAATGACCTTGCGTTGCGTCCCAGTCCAAAAGGACTTGCTGACGTTATCGAACTCGAGCATCTCCGCTCCAGGACTGCCTCTGCGCTCCACCCTTATTTGAGCGGTGTTAACTAAGCGCTATTTTATTAGTTGGGCGGGATTATGGCCGATTGTACGGGGGTGACGCAACGGAGCCTTTGCGTTCGTCACAATCGCGTGGGCGATGTGGCGCCCGCGCGACTGCTTCGGCGTCCAAAGCCCGTGTCAGGCAACGATGTTCCAGGTCAGACCGGCGATCAGGGCGCCGGTGAAGGCAAATCCCAGATAGGCGGCGAAGACCCGTGGTTTGACCAGCGCCCAGACGGCAATGGCCGCCGGGATCGAACTGACACCGCCTGCGATGACAAAGGCCATTGCGGCGCCATCGGCCATGCCCTGTGCCAGCAGCGCGTCGATCAGGCCAACGGCCGCATAGCCGTTCAGATAAGCTGGCATCCCGACCAGCGCGCCAAGCGCGATGGTGCCGATCCCGGTGCCGCCCAGGATCTGCGCGATCAGGTCGGCGGGCACATAGGTAATCATCAAAGCTTCGAAGAGATAGGCGATCATCAGCCATTTCGCGAGGAAAAGCGCGTTCTCGACTACCGTGTCGCGGAAGGTTTCGACACGCTTCGGGTCGGTCCAGAAGCGCCAGACAGGCTTGCCCTGGAACGGCTGGCTTGGGCCGCAGCCGCACCCGCCTTTGGCCGGTTGATCTTTCAGCGGGTTGGCGAAGACTGCGGATTTCGCGAAGGCCATGGTGCCAAGCCCGCCCAGGACGCCAAGGCCCACGGCAGCGACAGTTTTGGCGATGGCGAAGTCAAGCCCAATTTCGCCCGCGGTGATGGTGAACATGGCAGGGTCCATCAGCGGAGAGGACAGCCAGAAGGCCATGACGGCGGACAAGGGTGCGCCGACGGCCAGAAGCGCGGCGATGAAGGGGATCACCTCGCACGAACAGAAGGGTGACAGCCCACCCAAAAGGGCGGCGAGCACGATCATGCGCAGTTGCGGGCCTTCGAACGCTTTGGCCAGCAGCGTTTCCGACCCGGTGGCCTTCAAGAGCCCCACCATGAGCACAGCGAAGCCGATGAAGATTGCCGTGTGGCCGAATGCGCCCGCCGCAAAGGTCAATGTCGGCCAAAGCTGGGGCGGGTCGAAGACGGCGACCAGGGCCGGGATGATCAGGACGGCCAGCCAGACCTTGTCGATCCGTTTCCAAAGTTGGAGCGCGGGGGGGCGTTGGGACAGTTCAGCCATGTTCATGCGTCTCGTTCGGGGCGTCGGTATCGGCGCAGCATTGGGACAGAAGGAAGTCGGACAGGGACTGGACGCCGTCGATATCCGCCGTCGACAGGATCCGGCGGCCATCCTTGGCCTGGGTCACAAGGCCTGCCTGGGACAGGACGCGCATGTGATGGGTCAGAGTCGAGCCGGTGACGCCGGTCCGGTCGCCCAACTCACCAATGGTCAGGCCCTCAGGTCCGGCGCGCACCAGGGTCAGCAGCACCGACAGGCGCTGTTCGGATCCAAGCGCGGCAAAGCGCGAAGCCAGTTCCACAAGGGGCGGGATTTGCTGAGTCGCTTCCATATTTCGACAATTATAGAAATATAGAATGAATTGCAACCCTGGTGGCTCGACCTTTGCCGGTGCGAAGGCTATGTGCCTGGCATGGTTGAGACTTTGACCCAAGACATCCGCGCCTGCCGGATTTGCGAAGATCGCTTCGCGGCCACCGCAACGGCGCACGCGCCACGTCCGGTCGTTTGGTTCCGACCCGGAGCGCGCATTCTGGTCGCGGGCCAAGCGCCGGGCGCGCGGGTTCATGAAAGCGGCAAGCCCTTCACTGATCCTTCGGGGGACCGGCTGCGCGACTGGCTGGGGATCGGTGAGGACATCTTCTATGACCGTGACCGGTTGGCAGTTGTGCCGATGGCCTTCTGCTTCCCCGGATATGACGCCAAGGGGTCGGACCTGCCGCCACCGAAGATTTGCGCAAAGACCTGGCATGGGCAGGTGATGGAGGCGCTCGGGTCCGTCCGCCTGACGGTGCTGGTCGGCGGGTACGCCCATAAATGGCACCTGGGCGTGAAGACTGGCGTCACAGCGACGGTTGAGGCCTGGCGGGATCACGCACCGCGCGTTTTCCCGTTGCCCCACCCATCCTGGCGAAACAACGCGTGGATCAGAAAGAACCCGTGGTTTGAGACCGATCTGTTGCCTGCCTTGCGGGCTCAGGTGGCAGAGGCTTTGGCGTGACACCGTTGGATCGTTTGGCAGATGGGCCGGATCTGGCCTTTTACGAAGCGCTTCTGGGGTCGGAACTGTCCGTCTTGCTGGATGGCGACGAGGTGCAGATTTTTCCGGTCTCGGATGGGCCGCTGGCCCTGGCGTTCGAAACCGACGACCGTCTTGCGGCCTTTGCAGAAGGTCCCGCTGACCGTGCGGTCATGCCGGGCCGGGCGCTGGTCGAGATGCTGGCCGGACAGGGTCTAGGTATTGGGCTGAACCTGCCTGAGGCGCCGTCCGCCCGCGTGATACCCGCCGACGCGGTCGATTGGCTGGCCGATTTACTGTCGGAAACGGCCCGGGTTCAGGCCACGGCGCCCACAGAGGTGACCGCGCCCACGGGCTTGTCTGACCGGCTTCTTGCGGCGCTGGATCGTCGGTTGGCGCAGGCCGAGGGGCTGGCCGATCACGCCTGGTTGGCGGGCGGTGTATTCGGGGACGGTCCGGCGCGATTGCTGCTTGCCGTAGTGGGTGCGACCAAGGGTGCCGAGGACTCCCTAGGCCAGTCAATTGGCGAGGCCGTGGTCTTTGTGGGCAATGACGGACAAACGGTCGATCTTGTCTTTCTCGAACATTCCGACCCCTTGATCGGACTTCTCAAAAAAGTCGGACTTCGGTTTGATATTCCGGCCCCAAACCCTTTAAAACGTGAGGCGCCGGGCACAAATCCCCTGAAACCGCCGCGTTTGCGTTAATCCGCCATATGTTTGCCACATCGCGACAATAACCGCTTATTCGCGTGTTTGGAGCTTTTGTGTTAACCAATCGGTGCTTATAAACGCGCGGTCCGGGGTAAAGCCCCGGATTTTGGGCGAGCAGAAAGACGGGAACCCACGAATATGGCGGCATTGGGCGGGCTGTTCGCAGCCGATATGGCCATCGATCTTGGTACAGCGAACACGCTGGTCTATGTGAAGGGCAAAGGGGTCATTCTGAATGAACCCTCGGTCGTGGCGTATCACGTCAAAGAAGGCAAAAAGCAGGTCCTGGCCGTGGGCGAGGATGCCAAGCTGATGCTTGGGCGGACGCCGGGCTCGATCGAGGCAATCCGGCCCATGCGCGAAGGCGTGATTGCCGATTTCGACGTGGCCGAAGAGATGATCAAGCACTTCATCCGGAAGGTGCATCGCCGGTCGACCTTTTCCAAACCGAAGATCATCGTCTGCGTGCCCCATGGGGCGACGCCCGTCGAAAAGCGTGCGATCCGGCAGTCCGTGCTGTCGGCCGGTGCGCGGCGGGCCGGACTGATTGCAGAACCTATCGCGGCGGCTATCGGGGCTGGCATGCCGATCACCGACCCGACCGGCAACATGGTGGTCGATATCGGCGGCGGAACGACCGAGGTGGCCGTCTTGTCGCTTGGTGACATCGTCTATGCGCGGTCGGTCCGCGTGGGCGGCGACCGGATGGATGAGGCGATTATCTCGTACCTGCGCCGTCAGCATAACCTTTTGATCGGGGAAGCAACGGCGGAACGCGTCAAGACGTCCATCGGGACGGCGCGCATGCCCGATGACGGGCGCGGGGCATCGATGCAGATCCGCGGGCGCGACCTGTTGAATGGTGTGCCGAAGGAAACCGATATCAATCAGGCGCAAGTGGCTGAGGCTTTGGCCGAACCGGTGCAGCAAATTTGCGAAGCGGTGATGACCGCGCTGGAAGCGACCCCGCCGGATCTGGCGGCGGATATCGTCGACCGAGGCGTGATGCTGACCGGCGGCGGCGCGCTTCTGGGGGATCTGGATCTGGCGCTGCGCGAACAGACAGGTCTGGCGATCTCGGTCGCCGATGAAAGCCTGAACTGCGTGGCGCTGGGGACGGGGAAGGCGCTGGAGTATGAAAAACAGCTCCGGCATGTCATAGATTACGACAGCTAGAACGGCCGGCAGACGCGCCAGCCAAGGAGCAGGCGGTGGCTGACACCCGAGGCACCAACGAGATTTCCTTTCGACCCATCCGCCGGATCCTGGTGGGTGGGATCCTGGTGTTTCTGATCGGGCTTTTTCTCTTGTGGCGGATCGACAGCCCCCGGGCAGAGCGGTTCCGCGCAATGCTGGTCGACCGGGTGGCCCCGGCGTTTGACTGGGCTTTGGTGCCCGTCAGGCGGGTGTCTGGCATGGTTGAGGATTTCGAAAGCTACGCCCAGCTTTATGAACAAAACCAAGAACTTCGCCGCGAACTTCGGCAGATGCGTGCCTGGCGCGAGGCCGCCCTTCAGCTGGAGCAGGAGAACGCGAAACTTCTGGATCTGAACAACGTGCGGCTGGATCCGGCGCTGACATTTGTCACCGGCGTGGTTCTGGCCGACAGCGGGTCGCCCTTTCGCCAGTCCATCCTTCTGAATGTCGGGCGCCGTGACGGCATCCGCGACGGCTGGGCAACGACGGACGGCCTGGGTCTGGTCGGGCGGATCGCCGGTGTCGGGCAAAACACGTCCCGCGTGATGCTTCTGACCGACCCTGCCAGCCGTTTGCCCGTGGTCATCCAGCCGTCCGGCCAGCGCGGCCTTTTGCAAGGCGACAACACCATCCTTCCGCCCCTGGAATTCATCGATGACGAAGAGCGC
The DNA here is from genome assembly GCA_965267475.1 of Paracoccaceae bacterium. GTDB lineage: Bacteria > Pseudomonadota > Alphaproteobacteria > Rhodobacterales > Rhodobacteraceae > JBCBKU01. Next base: position 3,132,321 of record OZ254079.1, on the reverse strand, counting down.
GTACGCCCGGGCGACCGTGTCGTATCTTCGGGCGATGGCGGCGTTTTCCCGGCCGGTCTGCTGATCGGCCAATTGGTCGCCGGGACCGACGGCAAGCTGCGCGTCCGGCTTTCAGCCGACTATGAGCGGTTGGAGTTCTTGCGCGTCCTTCGAAGCCAACCCCTTGAAGAAATTGAGGAATCGGGCGAGATCGTCGGCGCGCCGCCCGGTATCATTGCCGATCCGGCACCGCTGAACGACGATGCGGGTGAGGAGCGGGGCGATGGGTAGCGGCTCGGCAGTGACCCTCATTCTCTATCGCGGGCTGTTCCTTGGCCTCGGTCTTGTCGTCCTGTTCTATCATCTTCTGCCATTCGGGCTTGGCCGGTCCGGCTGGCCCGGACCGGACATTCTGACGGCCCTGATTATGGCCTGGGTGATGCGGCGCCCGGATTTCGCGCCGGTGCTGGCCATTGCGGCTTTGGCATTCCTGGCCGATCTGCTGTTTCTGAAGCCCTTGGGTCTTTGGGCCGCAATCATGGTGGTCGGGACCGAATTCCTGCGCCGCCGTGAACCGGTTTATCGCGAATTGCCGTTCTTTTCCGAATGGCTGCTGGTTTCGGTCGTGCTTTCGGCGATGACCGTGGCCAATGCATTGATCCTGGGTCTTTTTGGCGTGTCGCAACCTGGATTTGGGCTGGTTTTGATCCAACTCATCGTGACGTTACTTGTCTATCCGCTCGCGGCAGGGTTTTCTGCCTTCGCAATGGGGGTGCGCAAGCTGACGCCAGCGGAAGCTGAGAAAATGAGGCGCCGGATATGAGGCATAACCCGCGCGATCTGGAAGAAAGCGCCCGGACGATCAGCCGCCGGGGTCTGGTCCTGGGCGGATTGCAACTGGCCTTCATGGGCGGGCTGGCATTCCGCATGCGCCAGATGCAGATCGAAGAGGCCGAGGATTATCGCCTTCTGGCCGAGGAAAATCGTGTCAACATCCGCTTGTTGGCGCCACCTCGGGGCATCATTTATGACCGCAATGGCGTCATCCTGGCCGATAACGCGCAGAATTACCGGATCATCATCGTCAAGGAAGACGCGGGCGACGTCGATGAGGTGATCGAGAAACTGCGCGCGCTTGTCACGCTGGACGAGGATGAGCTTGCACGCGCCCGTCGCGAAATCGATCGCCGAAGCGCCTTTGTTCCGGTGACGCTGGCCGACCGGTTGAGTTGGGAAGATTTCTCACGCGTGGCGGTGAATGCGCCGGCGCTGCCGGGCATTACGCCCGATGTGGGCCTGTCGCGGCTTTATCCAATGGAGTCCGATTTCGCCCATGTGATCGGCTATGTGGGGCCGGTGTCAGACTTCGACCTGTCCAAGATTGAAGATCCCGATCCGTTGTTGCAGATCCCGAAATTCCAGATTGGCAAGGTCGGCGTTGAGAACAAGCTGGAAGAGGATTTGCGCGGCAAAGCCGGCAACCGCCAGATCGAGGTGAATGCTGCGGGCCGGATCATGCGCGAATTGGGCCGCGACCCCGGCACGCCCGGCACCGATGTTCAACTGACCGTGGATTACCGGTTGCAGAACTTCGCTCAGGTCAGGTTGGCCAATGAAAGCGCCGCGGCCGTCGTGATGGACGTTACGAATGGCGATATCCTTGCCATCGCCTCGGCGCCAGCGTTCGACCCGAACCTCTTCGTGCGCGGGATTTCGGGCCCCGATTACCGGACCCTGACCGAGAACACCTATCGCCCGCTGGCCAACAAGTCGGTGCAGGGGACATATCCGCCGGGATCCACCTTCAAGATGATCACGGCCCTGGCGGCGCTTGAGGCTGGTGTTGTCGGTCCCGAGGAAACCGTCTGGTGCCCCGGCCATTACCAACTTGGCAATCGGCGTTTCCATTGCTGGAAGCGGGGTGGCCATGGCCATGTGAACCTGAAAAAGTCGCTCGTCCAAAGCTGCGACACCTATTATTACGATATTTCTCAACGGGTTGGCATCGACAAGATTTCCGAGATGGCCAACCGGTTTGGGCTTGGGGTTCGCCATGATTTGCCGATGTCGGCGGTGGCCGAGGGGCTGATGCCGACGCAAAAATGGAAAGAAGTTCGTCGCGGCGAAGGCTGGCGGTTGGGCGATACGTTGAACGCCTCGATCGGGCAGGGGTTCACGCTGGCCTCGCCCATGCAGCTTGCGGTCATGGCCGCCCGGATTGCCACCGGGAAAGAGGTGGTGCCGCGGCTTGTGAAATCCTCGAACGGGGTTGAGCTTCCGACCCGCGCCGATGCCGATCTGGGGGTCAGCGCGAACCATCTGCGCATGATCCGGAACGCCATGTACGACGTGTCGAACGGCGAACGCGGGACGGCGCGCGGGTCACGCATCGTGACCGAAGAGTGGGAGCTTGCGGGCAAAACGGGAACCAGCCAGGTCAGGAACATCACCGCTGCCGAGCGTGCCGCGGGCGTTTTCCGGAACGAGGATCTGCCCTGGGAGCGGCGGGACCACGCGCTGTTCGTGTCCTATGCCCCTGCCGTTGCCCCAAAATACGCGGTCTCGGTCGTGGTGGAACATGGTGGTGGCGGATCGCGCGCTGCGGCGCCTGTCGCCCGCGATATCCTGCTTTATGCGTTGCAAGGGGGCATCCCGCCGATCGAGGCCTATCCGTCGCATCAGCGTGAACGGATCCAGACCATGTATGATGAAATGGAGCTTCGGGCCCCCGTCGTTCAGGACCCTGTGCGGAGCCGCGCGTGAGTTACCTTGAATACACCGTCAAGACGGTCCCCACGGGCATCCGCAAGATCCTGTACCTGAACTGGGCCCTGGTTCTATTGATCACGGCGGTGGCCTGTATCGGTTTTCTGATGCTGTTTTCCGTCGCAGGCGGTAGCCTGTCGATCTGGGCCGAGCCGCAGATGAAGCGCTTTGCCCTTGGCCTTTTTGCGATGTTCACGGTCGCGATGATCCCGATCTGGTTCTGGCGCAATGTCTCGCCACTTGCCTATCTGTTCGGTCTGGCGCTTTTGGTCGCGGTCGAACTTGTCGGCGTGACCGGCATGGGGGCGCAACGCTGGATCGATCTTGGCTTCATGCGGCTGCAACCGTCCGAGGTCATGAAAATCGCGCTCGTCATGCTTTTGGCGGCCTATTACGACTGGCTGGATCCGAAGAAAGTGTCGCACCCGTTCTGGGTGCTTGTGCCCCTTGTGATCATCGTGATCCCCACCGCGCTGGTTCTGAAACAGCCCGATCTCGGCACGTCGATCCTGTTGGTCGCGGGCGGCGGGATCGTCATGTTCGTGGCCGGGGTCAGCTGGTGGTATTTCATTGCGGTCGTTGGCGCTGGCGTGGGGGCCGTCTCGGCCGTCCTGTCATCGCGCGGCACCGATTGGCAGTTGCTGAAAGAATATCAGTTCCGCCGGATCGATACATTTCTCGATCCAAGCAGCGACCCGTTGGGCGCGGGCTATCACATCACCCAGTCGAAGATTGCGCTGGGGTCGGGCGGGATATCCGGACGCGGCTTCATGCAAGGCACCCAGTCGCGGCTGAACTTCCTGCCCGAAAAGCACACGGATTTCATTTTCACCACCCTGGCCGAAGAGTTCGGCTTCGTCGGTGCGATTTCGCTTCTGGTGCTTTACGGGCTGATCATCTTCTTCTGCATCACATCTGCGCTTATGAACAAGGATCGCTATTCGTCCCTTCTGATCATGGGCGTTGCGGCGACGTTCTTCCTGTATTTCGCGGTGAACATGTCGATGGTGATGGGGCTGGCCCCGGTGGTTGGGGTGCCGTTGCCGCTGGTCAGCTATGGCGGTTCGGCCATGCTGGTTCTACTGATCGGATTTGGCCTGGTGCAGTCCGCCCATGTCCATCGGCCCCGCGGTCGATGATCCGCGTCCTGTTTGCGGCCACGAATGACCGCTGGGACGAATACCGGGCATTACTTCGGGCTGCGTGTTCCGAGGTTGGGATCGAGATCGATCTGGCGCAGGACCACCCGCCGGATCAGGTGGATTACATTGTCTATGCGCCGAACAGCGGCTTGCGCGACTTCGCGCCCTTCAGCCGAACGAAAGCCGTTCTTAGCCTTTGGGCGGGGGTCGAAAGCATCGTCACGAATAAGACGCTGACGCAGCCTTTGACCCGCATGGTTGAGCCCGGTTTGAAACAGGGCATGGTCGAATGGGTGGCAGGCCAGGTCCTACGCCATCATCTGGGGCTGGACGCGACCATCGTGAACCCGGATCACGCCTGGACCCCTGTTTACCCGCCGCTTGCGCAGGACCGAACGGTTGGGATCCTTGGTCTTGGTGAACTTGGCGCCGCCTGCGGCCAGGCGCTTGCCATGCTTGGATTTCCTGTCCTCGGCTGGAGCCGATCGCAAAAGGATATCGGGGGCATAACGTGCCTGGCGGGCGATGACGGGCTCGACCAGGTTCTTACCCGTTCCGAGATCTTGGTTCTTCTTTTGCCGCTGACATCCGCCACGGAAAATCTGATGGACACTGCACGCCTGGCAAAACTTCCCAAAGGGGCGGTCCTGATCAACCCGGGGCGCGGTCCCCTGATCGACGACGACGCCTTGATCACGGCGCTGGATACCGGCCAGATCGGACATGCGACGTTGGATGTGTTCCGGGAAGAACCGTTGCCGCAAGATCACCCGTTCTGGGCCCATCCCCGCGTGACAGTCACCCCCCATGTCGCATCGGAGACCCGCGCCAAAACCGCCGCGAAGGTCATCGCCGAAAACATCCGGCGGGGCGAGGCGGGTGAACCCTTCCTCCATCTCGTCGACCGATCATCAGGCTACTGACTTCGTCTTGGCCCAAATACACTGGGGGAGCGCGAGGGGGGAAAGCCCCCTCGCTCACCGCGACGCCGAAGGCGGCGCAACTACCCCGCTGATTTATAACTGACGGTCTTCACATCTGCGTCCGGATCGGCCTTTTCGCGTCGGACCAGAAGCCGGTTCAGCGCGTTCACGTATGCCTTGGCCGAAGCGACGACGGTGTCTGTATCCGCCGATTGGCCATGGACGATCCGGCCCGCCTCTTCCATCCGGACGCTGACGGTGGCCTGGGCATCGGTCCCTTCGGTCACCGCGTGGACCTGATAAAGCTGCAAGCGCGCCTCATGGGGAAAAAGCTCTTTCACCGCGTTGAAGGCAGCATCGACCGGACCGTCCCCGGTTGCGGTTGTCTGATGATCGGCGCCGTCGATGGTCAGGGTCAGGTCGGCCGATTGGGGCGCTTCCGTCCCGCAGATCACACGCAGGAATTTCACCTGGATATGGTCATGCACCTCGCCCGATTCCTGATCGCGCATCAGCGCGACAAGGTCGTCGTCATAGACTTCCTTTTTGCGGTCGGCGAGGGCCTTGAAGCGAACGAACACGTCGTTCAGCTGATTGTCAGCCAGATCGAAGCCCAGTTCCTTCAGTTTGGACCGAAGTGCTGCGCGCCCCGAATGCTTGCCCATGACAATCGCGGTTTCCTTCAAGCCCACGTCTTCGGGGCGCATGATTTCGAAGGTTTCTGCGTTCTTCAGCATGCCGTCCTGATGAATGCCCGACTCATGGGCAAAGGCGTTCTTGCCGACGATGGCCTTGTTGTATTGCACCTGAAAGCCCGACACCGTGGCCACGCGGCGGGAGATGGCCGTCAGCTTCGTCGCATCGACCCCGGTCGCATAGGGCATGATGTCGTTTCGGACCCGCATGGCCATCACGACCTCTTCCAGCGCGGTATTGCCGGCCCGTTCACCGAGCCCGTTGATTGTGCATTCGATCTGGCGCGCCCCGGCCTCGACCGCCGCAAGGCTGTTCGCCGTCGCCATGCCCAGATCGTTGTGGCAATGGGTGGCCCAGGTCACGTCGCGGCCCCCCGGCACTTCGTCGATCAGCCGCTTGATCAGATCTGCCGACTCACGCGGTGCGGTATAGCCCACCGTATCGGGGATATTGATCGTCGTTGCCCCGGCCTTGATCGCGATTTCGCACACACGGGCGAGATAATCCCACTCGGTCCGCGTGGCGTCCATCGGCGACCATTGCACATTGTCACAGAGGTTGCGGGCATGGGTGACCGTGTCATGGATCCGCTCGGCCATTTCATCCATCGTCAGGTTCGGGATCGCCCGGTGCAGGGGCGAGGTGCCGATGAAGGTATGGATGCGTGGGCGCTGGCTGTGCTTCACGGCTTCCCAACAGCGGTCGATATCCTTGAAATTGGCCCGGCTCAGCCCGCAGATCACGGCATTCTTGGACCGTTTCGCAATTTCGCTGACCGCCTGAAAATCGCCTTCCGAGGCGATCGGGAACCCGGCCTCGATGATGTCGACGCCCATCTCGTCCAGCATCTCGGCGATTTCGAGTTTTTCCTCATGGGTCATCGTGGCGCCGGGCGACTGTTCGCCGTCGCGCAGGGTGGTGTCAAAAATCAGGACGTGATCCTGTTTCGCATTCGTTGTCATGGTCTTGTCTTTCTTAGCGTTGCGTGTGATCGGCGCTGGTCACCCCTGAGCGGTCGCGCCGAAAGGCACGCTCAAGGGCGGCTAAGAAGTAGAATGCCGAGCGCGGCCAGCCCCCGAGGGGCGGCAATCTGGATATTATGCGCAATCGTCATGGGACGCGACTATAGGCCCGAATTCTGTTCGCGCAATCAGGAAATGATGCATTCCGCGCTTGGGGGCAGGGGCGTTTCGTCGCCGGTCAGGGTGGGTGTATAGTCGAACCCGGCGATCCGGCGGCCCTGATCGAAAGCAATGAAAAGTTGCCCAGATCCGGGGCGCAGCGCGATGCCCTCGGGGTCCCGCCCGTACTGGATCAAGGGGGTCGAGCCCAGATGCACGCCGTCCTTGTCAAACTCGTGCAGGGCGTTGGTGCCCTCCCAATCATCCACGATCAGAAGGTGGCCGTTTCGCGGATCGCGGGCGATCCCCTGGGGTTCCGTAATTGGCGGATCGAACAGCATCGCGTCGATCTGGCGGATCACCTGACCGTCCGGTGTCATCCAGGAAATCCGCGCCGGATCATCCTCGACCGTGATCAGGTTCCCGTCTTCGGCGATGGCGATCCCTTCGATGTCGGGCGTCAGCGCATCAGTTTCAAACGGTGCGCCCAAGGGTTCGCCGGTCTTGGATAGCCGCTGAAGGCGTGAAAACCCGTCGCCGACCAACAAGTGATTGCCTTCGACTGTCACAGCCTTGATCCGGAACAGGTCGCTGCCGAAACGCTGCAGTTCCAGCCCGTCCAGCGTCACCAGGATCACCTCGGGCCCTTCGTTGGCGATCCAAAGTCCGCAGAATGTCGGGTCGTAGTCCAGGCTGGCGGGATTGTTCAGTTCGTAAAAACCAGTCAGTTCCAGCTCCAGCGCCGTGACCGGCAAGGGGGCCATCAATAGGGCCGCAAGAAAAGAACGCACCGTCACTCTCCCTCAGGTCTCGTCTTTGTAAAAAGTGGCTCTAGGTCGCGTCCTGTCAACGAGCGAACGTACGGGAACATCATGAAAGCACTTGTGGTTGGCGGGTCCGGTGGGATCGGCGCTGCAATTGTGGCCTCCTTGAAGGGCAAGGGCGCCGACGTGGTCGCATTGTCGCGAACAGGCGACGGATTGGATGTGACCGATCCGTACTCGGTGACCGCGACCTTAGGCGCGCTTGACGGCCCGTTCGATTTGATCTTCGTGGCAACCGGTGTCTTGGCGCCCTCGGGCGGCGCCCCCGAAAAATCGCTTGAGGCCATCGACGTCAGTGACATGGCGCAGGTCTTGGCCGTCAATGCCATTGGGCCCGCTTTGATCCTGAGTGAGGTGCCGCGCCTGATCCCTAAAAAGGGCAGGTCGGTCGTTGCTGTGTTGACGGCCCGCGTCGGGTCCATCGGCGACAATCAGATGGGTGGGTGGTACTCTTACCGCGCGTCTAAGGCGGCAGCGAACCAGATCGTTCGGACCGCGGCCATTGAAATCGGGCGAAAGCGCAAAGACGCCGTGGTCGTCGCGCTGCATCCCGGGACGGTCGATACCAATTTCACGGCGAATTACCCCGCGCATAAGAAGGTCCCGGCCCGGCAGGCCGCCGACACCCTTCTGGCCGTCTTGGATGGTTTGGACCCATCCGATAGCGGAAAATTTTTCGATTGGGCAGGCAAAGAGGTCCCTTGGTGAGCCGACTGGTTTTGATTTTGGGCGACCAGTTGTCGCCCAGTATGGCCGCGCTCAAAGCGGCGGACAAAGCGACCGACACGGTTGTTATGGCTGAGGTTGCGGATGAGGCATCTTACGTGCCGCATCATCCAAAGAAGATCGCGTTCTTGTTTGCAGCGATGCGCAAGTTTGCTGCGCGACTTGAGGCCGAAGGATGGCGCGTGCGCTACACGCGGCTGGATGATCCTGACAACGCCGGTTCCATCGTCGGAGAGCTTTTGCGGGCAGCACAGGCGACCGGCGCAACGGACGTGCTTGCCACCGAACCCGGCGAATGGCGTTTGATCGAGGAATTGCGCGACTGTCCCTTGCCGGTGACCCAGTTGGAAGACGATCGGTTCATTGCGTCCCATGCCGAGTTCGAGACCTGGGCGGACGGGCGCAAGGAACTTCGGATGGAGTATTTCTATCGCGAGATGCGCCGGAAAACCGAGATTTTGATGGATGGGGACAAGCCTGCGGGCGGCAAGTGGAACTTCGACCATGCCAACCGGAAGCCCGCCAAGGACGGTTTGTTCCGGCAGGAACCACCAAGATTTGCGCCCGACCCGGACACGCAGGCCGTTCTGGATCTGGTCGCCGAGCGATTTGACGACAACTTCGGAGATCTCTTGCCGTTTGATCTGGCGGTGGATGAAGATGGGGCCCTTAAGTGTCTGGATCATTTCATAGAACATCGCCTGGCGGATTTCGGAACCTATCAGGACGCCATGCTTCAGAACGACCCGGTTCTGAACCATTCGCTTTTGTCGCTTTACATCAATTGCGGTCTTCTGGATCCACTTGAAGTCTGCCGTAGGGCCGAGGCCGCCTGGAAGGCTGGCAGCGTACCGATCAACTCGGCAGAAGGCTTCATCCGGCAGATCATCGGCTGGCGCGAATACATGCGCGGGATCTATTTCCGGGGCGGTCCGGACTATGTGGCGTCAAACGCTTTGGGACACCGACGGGCCTTGCCCGAGTTCTTCTGGACGGGCGAGACCGAGATGAACTGCATGGCGCATGTCATTGGACAGACAAAAGAAATGGCCTATGCCCATCACATCCAACGTCTGATGGTGACCGGCAATTGGGCCTTGCTTGCTGGCATAGATCCCTATCAGGTGCATGAATGGTATCTGGCGGTCTATTTCGACGCCTACGAGTGGGTCGAGGCACCGAACGTCATCGGGATGAGCCAGTACGCCGATGGGGGTGTCGTCGGGTCAAAACCCTATGTCTCATCCGGCAACTACATCGACCGAATGTCGGATTACTGCAAATCCTGCCGCTATGACGTGAAGGCCAAGCTGGGACAAACGGCGTGCCCGTTCAACTTACTGTACTGGCATTTCTTGGATCGCCATCGCGACCGGTTCGAGAAGAACCCCAGAATGGCGCAGATGTACCGGACCTGGGACAAGATGGACGATGTGCGCAAAGTAACCATTCTGCGCGAGGCGGAGGCGTACCTCGAACGGCTCGGACCGGCGGATGAGGTCTGGAAAGAGGCCTGATGGCGCCGGTCATGACTTTATTCGCTGGACGCCGTGTCTTGCTGGAGCGCGCCGTTGACCCAGTTGCCCTGTAGCTCGACGCCGCTGGCATAACGGATCAGACCTTCGCCCTGGCGGCGGCCGTTTTCGAACATGCCTTCATAAACATCGCCGTTGGAATAGGTCGCCACGCCCTTGCCGTTGATTTCGCCCGCTTTCCATTCGCCGGTATAGGTAAATCCTTCGGGCAGGGTGATCGTGCCGATGCCGTCCCGCTTGCCGGCCAGAAAATCGCCCTCATAGACTGAACCATCGGCGAATGTCGCGACGCCCTTTCCCTGGCGCTGGCCATCGACCCAATCGCCCACATAGGTATAGCCATCGGGATAGGTCATTTTGCCGGTCCCGTTGTTGCGGGCGTTCTTGAACATGCCTTCATAGACAAGCCCGTTGGCATAGATCGCCTTGCCTTCGCCGTCGATCACGCCCGCCACCCATTGGCCTTCATAGGTTGATCCGTCCGGATAGGTGATCTTGCCGCGACCATCGGCAAGGCCCTGGACGAAACTCCCTTCATATTCCGAGCCATCGGGATAAATGACCTTGCCCTGGCCCTCGATATTCCCGTCGACCCAGTCGCCGGTATAGGTGTATCCGTCGGTGCCGGTGAAAGTTCCGGTGCCGTGCCTGCGGTCATTCAGGAACCCGCCTTCATAGACATCCGAATTCGCATAGACGACACGGCCTTCGCCTTCGCGCCGGCCTTCGACGAAAGCGCCTTCATACACATCGCCATTGGGCTGGCTGAGTTTGCCCTGCCCCTGGATCTGGCCAGCGGCCCATTGGCCGGTATAGATCAGCCCATCCGGCATCTTCAGCGTGCCCTGGCCTTCGCGGAGCCCAGCCACCAATTCGCCTTCATAAACGCCGCCTTCGGGATAGGTCACCGTCCCGGTGCCCTCCTTGACGCCCATGGTCCACTGGCCTTCATAGGCATAGCCGTCGGGTCCTTCCATCCGGCCCTGACCGTTATGCTGTCCATTGGAAAAGGCGCCCTCATACCGCACACCGTCGGGATAGGTTGCCACGCCTTGTCCGGTCATTTCGCCGTCGAACCAGTCGCCTTCATAGGTTCCGCCATTGGCAAAGACGATCTTGCCGGTGCCCTCGGGTTTGCCGCGCGCGAATGTGCCTTCATAGACCGATCCGTCGGGGAAGGTGGCAATGCCCTGGCCGCGGATTTCGCCTTCGGCCCATTCGCCGGTGTATTCATACCCGTTCGGCAGGCGGTAGGTTCCGGTCCCGTGCTGTTTGCCGCCTAGAAAGGTGCCCTGATAGACGCCGCCATCGTCATATTGCTTGGTCACCACTTCGCTTGGCTGCGACGTAACCGTCTGCTGGGCTAGCGCGGGCGCCGCAGCAAGCCCGCTGACCAAGGCCAAGACACTGCATGCACGCAGAAAACACGACATCAAATTCTCCCCGCTGGTCTGATCGGGCCGCTTTCGCGCGGCTCTGAGTTCCGGCGACACGAGGGTAGCCCCGCCAGCAGCGCCCCGCAACGCTTTTTGGGGATTGGTCCTTTCCCTCGGGCAATGCTCTGCTAAGACCTCCTCTGGAGCAAAGGAGCGGTCATGAGCGCACGGTTTCGACTGACATTGGCCCAACTGAACCCGACGGTCGGTGACCTAGTTGGCAATGCCGCCAAGGCGCGCAACGCGTGGGCGGCCGGTCGAGACGCGGGCGCCGATATGGTGGCGCTGCCCGAGATGTTCATCACCGGCTACCAGACCCAGGATCTTGTGATGAAAGAGGCGTTCACGCGTGACGCCATGGCCACGGTCGAGGCGTTGATGGCCGATTGCGCCGATGGTCCCGCCTTGGGGATTGGCGGGCCGCTTCTACAAGGCGGCAAACTCTATAACGCCTATCACGTGTCGAAGGACGGGCGGCTTGTCCGGCAGGTGCTGAAGCACGAATTACCGAACGAAACAGTGTTTGACGAGGTGCGACTTTATACGCCAGGGCCCTTGTCAGGTCCGTATGATCTGGGTGTTTTGCGCGTCGGCACACCCATTTGCGAAGATGCCTGGCATGAAGACGTGTCAGAGGCGCTGGAAGAAAGCGGAGCCCAGATCCTGCTGGTGCCGAACGGGTCGCCTTATTACCGTGGCAAGTTCGATACGCGGCTGAATGTGACGATGGCGCGAGTGATCGAGACCGAACTGCCGCTTGTGTATTTGAACATGGTGGGCGCCCAGGACGATCAAGTGTTCGATGGTGGCAGTTTCATTCTGAACCCGGGCGGCGAGATGCCGGTCAAGTTGCCAGTTTTCGACGAAGCGATTGCCCATGTGGATTTCACCGAAACCAATGCGGGCTGGCGTGCGGAACCCGGCGCGGTGGCCCATCACCCTGACGAGTGGGAGCAGGATTACCGCGCCATGGTGCAATCGGTGCGCGATTACTTCGGGAAGACCGGCTTCTCGAAGGCGATCCTTGGTCTATCGGGCGGGGTGGACAGTGCGCTTGTCGCGACGATTGCCGCCGACGCGCTTGGCCCGGAAAACGTGCGCTGCGTAATGCTGCCGTCCGAATACACTTCGGATGTCTCGTTGGAAGACGCCGCCGGGGTGGCCAATGCGCTTGGGTGCCGCCTGGACACCGTGCCGATCTCGGCCGCAAGGGGGGCTGTGACCGAAACGCTTGGACCCTTGTTTGACGGGACCGAGCCCGGGCTGACCGAAGAAAACATTCAATCGCGGCTCAGATGTGTGTTCCTGATGGCGCTGTCGAACAAATTCGGCGAGATGCTTTTGACAACGGGCAACAAATCCGAGGTCGCGGTTGGTTATGCCACGATCTACGGCGACATGGCGGGCGGCTATAACCCGATCAAGGATCTTTATAAGATGCGGGTGTTCGAGACCTGCCGCTGGAGGAACGCGAACCATCGCGACTGGATGCGCGCCCCGCCGGGTGAGGTGATCCCGCTACGGGTAATCGACAAGCCGCCTTCGGCCGAGTTGCGCGAAGACCAGAAAGACGAAGACAGCCTGCCGCCCTATGAGGTCCTGGACCGGATCCTGGAACGTCTGATTGACGATGAGGCATCGGTCGCCGAAGTGGTGGGCGACGGGTTCGACGAAGGCACCGTCCTGAAGGTGCAGAACCTGATCTATATCTCTGAGTACAAACGGTTTCAGTCAGCGCCGGGTGCGCGTTTGACCAAGCGGTCTTTCTGGCTCGATCGCAGGTATCCGATCGTCAACCGCTGGCGTGACCGGGGCTGATTTATCGCGCCTTAGAAACACAAACGGCGAACCGGTGAGGGCCGGTTCGCCGTAAGTGGGTGCAAGTGCGTGAGAATGAGGAACGATGGGCGAGGAGATTAGTGAAGGTCGTCCAGGCATTTCCCAGGCAAAGAAAGTTTCAGGCGATGGAGGCCGGATTCCATATCGCGGTCCAATCGCACCGACACACCCAAGGCGTCGCCCCGGCTGCTCAGGTCACCGATTGCGGGATCGGCCTGGTCCAGGCAGTCAAAATCCAGAAGGATCGCCAAATTGCCCGGCAACAGCGCATCAGGCGTCACCGTGACACTGATCCGCGTGGCCGCGCAGCTTGCCGCTTCTTCCATCCCGTGCCTTAGCATAACAGACAGCGCTTCGCGGTCCGCCTCGACCGTTGAGGTCGGGAAAATGAGATGCAGGTTGTGGCCCGGATCGACGAGCGCGGCAAAATCTCGGCAGAGATGGCCAAGATCAATCGGCCCTTTATTCACGGCAGTTCTGCGCCCGTTTTCCCGAGCTTCGACCACATCGATGGTCGCGATCGCCGTGCAGGCCGTTTCCATCACAAGATCCAAGAGCGCCTCTTCCCGGTCGCCGGTCGGCAACTCGGACTTCAGCATCCGCAAGAGAGAGACGATGTTGTTGAAAGCGCCGCGCGTGGCGTTGACCGAGGATTTTGCGAAAATTTCGCTTTCCATCAGTCGCTGGCGCACGCGGGATGTTTCATCAGCCAGGGTCGCCGCCTCGGTCTTGTAGGCCGTGATGTCGATCGCCTCGCCCACAATCGCGAAGACCCGACGGTTGCGGATCAGCGGCGTAAGCGTCGTGCGCCACCAGTTGCGGCCATGCGGCAGTTCCAAGACCTCTTCATACGTGTAAGGCCGCTTCGAGTTCAGACATGTTCGGTAATTCGCTGAGACCGTGTCCGCGATCCGCGGTGGCAATGCCTCATGCGGTGTTTTCCCCGCAATCGCAGATGTCGTCAGGCCGGTTATCCGTTCATGGGCTGCATTCAGACCCAAAAACCGCATCGTTTCATCCGACTCGACCTTCAGAATGAAGGCTGCATTGTCGGTATGAGAAATCCACTCCAGCAAATCCTGTGCTGGTGCATTTTTTAACATCTGCAACATCTGTCTGATCCCTGGCGCCCCCGCCGTCCTCAGGTACTCAGGCAAATATTAACGCGCGCTAAATCCTGTGCAGGGAATAGGCAAATCCGGGCGCGTTTTCGGATACATTTCCGAAGGAATTGAGATAAATTTCGTCAGAGCGACCGTATGGTTGTTTCTGGCAAAAGCCGCGCAACCGTGTCGGGATCGCACAGGCGGGTCGCTTCCGTCATTACCGCTGCGCTTGCGCCTGCCACGCCGAAGCGGAGGCAGTCCTGAACAGGCTCTCCCCGGGAATAGGCCAGCGTAAAAGCGCCAACGAACGTGTCGCCCGCGCCTACCTTGCTGATGACTTCGACCTCGGGACCGACGGCGTGCCAACTTCCGTCCTTGGTCGACAGAACGGATCCGTCAGCGCCGCGTGCGACGATGACAACTCGGGCAACGCCCTTGGCGACAAGATTCTCGGCGAAGCGTGCTGTGTCCTCGGGGTTCGGGTGCTCTTGTCCCGCAAGCTCTTCCCCTTCGGCGTCATCCATCCGGAGGACTTCCAACGGGTCGTGCTGAGACTCGACCAGGTTGAACAGCGCAGGGCCGGACGTGTCCACGATGATCCGGGCCTTCAGCGGCGCGAGGTGGTCCGCGACAATCGCCGGAAAGTTCTTCGCGACACCTGGGGGCTGAGATCCGGACAGCACGACGAGTGTGTTCGATCCCGACGCCTGATCCAGGCTTTCCAGCGCGCGGGGAAGGTCGTCTTCGCCCCATTCCGGGCCAGGCAGGACAAAACGCAACTGCTCCCCTGACTGGCCATCGGTGATCGACAGGCTTTGGCGGGTTTCGCCCGGGCCCTGAAAGGCCACCGCCGCGATCCCTTCGCTGGTCAAAAGCTCCAACAACCGCGCGCCCGATTGCCCGCCGATTGCGATCAGCGCTGTTGAGCGTCCGCCCAACAGCTTGATGGCGCGGCTGACATTGATGCCGCCGCCGCCCGGGTCGATATGCGGTTCGGTGCAGCGCAGCTTCAATTCGGGAATGACCTCGGGCACCGATGTCGCGAAGTCGACGCACGGGTTCAGTGTCACTGTGACGATGTCAGGCATGGCTCTGCTCCGACCAAGATTGGACCGGAGCAGTCATAGCGTATCTGTGCGCGGGCGCCAGAGGGGAAGTTAGCGCTAACTACTCTCTGGCCTCGTCACGCCGAACGTCAGGTCAGCATGAATTGATAACTCGCTGGCACATACTGGAAACCGTCGTCGCGCGTATCGACAAACCCGATCGCCGGGAAGGGAAGGTGATACCCCACCACCGGGATCCGATCTGCGGCGGCCATTCCCAGGATCTTGCGGCGGCTTGCCGCAGCGGCGGCCTTGTCGCGGTCGAAGCGCACTTCCCAGTCGGGATAAGCCAGAGACCAGACATAGTGGTTGGCCAAGTCGGCCAGAAGCATCAGTTGGGCCCCATTCGATTCGAGCATGTAGACCATGTGCCCGGGTGTATGGCCGAAGGCGGCAAACCCGGTGATACCGGAGGTCACGCTGCCTTCGTCACCGATAAACGTGATCTTTTCGGCCAACGGGCGGACATTCGCTTCAAATCGTTCATTATCGGCGGCGGCCCAACTGTCGAACTCAGCCTGTCCGGTCACGTAGCGCGCGTTCGGATACGTTGGTGCCCCGTCCTTCATCAGGCCACCGATATGGTCGCCATGCATATGGGTCAGAACGACGATATCGACCTGGTCGGGTGTGATCCCTGCGGATTCGAGCGCCGGAACAAGCCCGTCCGCCGAAAGACCGGTGTCGAACAGCACAACCTCGGACCCTGTGTTCACCACAGTCGGGGTGAAGAAGAACTGGGCCTTGTCGCTCGGGATGAAATTCTGATCGCTGACTGCCGCAAATTCTTCCTTCGACACGTTCATGCCAAAGGTTCCCTGCGGATCGTCAGCGACTGTGCGCGTCCCTGCCAAAAGGGTCGAGACCTGAAAGGCGCCAATGGCAATTGAGTGTTTCGCACTATTCGGTGGTGCGGCATGGCCCGCGGCCTGGGCCGTGGCGGGCAAGAGCGCGCCGGCAAAGGGAATGGCGCCCCCTGCGATCAGTGCCTGTCGTCTGGAAAGTTTCATCGTGCATCTCCCTGCCGAGATTGGTGTCAGAGTAAGGTAGGGCGATCTTACCAACCGGACATATGCTGATTCCGCACAATTGCGTGTGGTTTGCGCAGGGCGTCTATTCCCACCAGGGATCGATCTTGGCGATGTCGGCATCCGACCAGCCAAAGTGATGGGCAAGTTCGTGCACATAGACATGCGCAACCAGGGTGCCGAGCCCGACATTGCCGCGATCAATCCATTCATCCAGGATCGCCCGTCGGAACAGCCATATCGTGTCAGGTTGCACGGGTTGGTCGGCGATGGATTTCTGGGTCAGGGGTATGCCGTCGTAAAGCCCGGTCAGCTCGAACGCATCGGCAAGACCAAGCTCTTCCATCATGTCCTCGGTGGCGACCTCTTCGACGCGCAAGACGACTTTCGCCGCTTCGGCCCGATAAACTTCCGGCAGGTCCGCGATAGCGGCGTCAGCCAAAGCCTCGATATCCGTCGCTGACGGGGCGTGTTTCTCGCTCCAATCCATAGGGCCCTTATGGACAAAACCTGGCGGTTGTGGAACAGGAACCCGCCCAAGGAGCGCCGCCCATGACCACCACCCGTTTCGCCCCGTCGCCCACCGGTTACCTGCATATCGGCAACCTGCGCGCGGCGCTGTTCAACTATCTGATCGCGCGGAAAGCGGGCGGCACCTTTATTCTGCGGATGGACGACACGGATCCGGAACGGTCGACGCAAGAGTTTGCGGATGCGATCCGGGAAGACCTGGAATGGCTTGGCCTTGAATGGGATCGGGAAGAAACCCAGTCGACCCGCCTTGATCGCTATGCGGCGGCGGCTGATGAGATGCGGGCATCGGGACGGCTTTACGAGGCGTTTGAGACGCCCACGGAACTGGACCTGAAGCGGAAGAAGCAACTGAACATGGGCCGTCCGCCGGTTTATGACCGTGCGGCTTTGTCGCTGTCGGACGCGGAAAAGGACGCACTTCGCGCTGAAAGAGGCGGCCATTGGCGGTTCAAGCTGGATCATGAGCGGATCGAATGGACCGACGGCATCTTGGGCGATCTCTCAATCGATGCGGCCAGCGTCTCGGATCCCGTGCTGATCCGGGGCGATGGTCAGGTTCTTTATACGATTGCCTCGGTCGTCGATGACACCGAGATGGGGATCACCGATGTGGTGCGCGGGTCAGATCACGTGACCAATACGGCAACCCAAATCCAGATCATCGCAGCCTTGGGCGGAACCGCCCCGCGTTTTGCGCATCATTCGCTTTTGACCGGACCGCAAGGCGAAGCACTGTCGAAGCGGCTTGGTACGCTGTCCCTGCGCGACATGCGCGCAAATGGGGTCGAACCCATGGCGATCCTAAGCCTCATGGCGCGGCTCGGGTCATCAGATGGCGTCGAAGTTGCGGCCTCGATGGACGATCTTGTCGCCGGGTTCGATTTGTCGAAATTCGGGGCAGCGCCAACGAAATTCGATGCCGAGGATCTGGGCCCTTTGTCGGCCCGGGTGATCGCGGGATTACCGTTTTCCGCGGTAGCGGAGGATATCGCTAAGGCTGGTATCCCCACCGAATTGGCCGAAGCCTTTTGGGGCGTCGTCCATGAAAACGTCGATACCCGCGCCAAGATCGCTGACTGGTGGTCGGTATTCCAGGGCAACGCTACGCCCGCGATCGCCGACGAAGATCGCGCGTTTGTCGCGGAAGCCTTCGGAATGCTCGCCGATCCGCCTTACGGGCCTGATACATGGTCCACCTGGACCAGCGCGGTGAAAGAGGCGACGGGACGGAAGGGCAAGGGGCTGTTCATGCCTTTGCGCCACGCCATCACCGGTCGTACGCGCGGGCCCGAGATGGCCGAAGTTCTACCGCTTCTGCAATCGAAACCAAAGGTTTAGGCGTTTTTCCAACGCGGAAGGTTCGGAATTTCGCGTGTGAACAACCACGCCATGATGCGGGGCATGCCCTTGTCCACGAGCGCCTTGACGCAATGGGCCTGAAACTCATTCACGGATACATCCGGATGCCGGAATGCGCCCGCTTCGTAACAGAGCGAGCAATACTGATCCGAGCGGGTTCCATCCGCTTCGGTTCCGCCGCCCGCTGGATCCTTCTTCAACGGCATCCCGCAGCTTTCACACCGTTTCGCCACAGCCAGTCCTTCCTGTTGCAATTGGCACGAACCTAGGTAAAACCATGGAGTGGAGTCAATGGTTTTGGTGGCGTGCATGCGCATTGGCGAACTGGCGAAGCGAACCGGGACGAGCCGCGACACGATCCGGTTTTACGAGAAGGCGGGATTGATCCAGTCCGACGCCGAAGCCGGTGCCAGCAACACATACCGCGACTATTCCGAAGAAACGGTCTTCACGCTGGATCTGATCCGCGACGCTCAAGCCGCCGGAATGAGCCTGTCGGACCTGACGGTGTTCTTTCATCAGATCCTGGCCGCTGATGACGACTTTGATGGTGATGACTTTCTCGCCGAGAAAATTGCAGAGGTCGAAACACGGATCCGCCGGTCGCGCATGTTCCTGAAGACGTTGAAGGACACGCGCACGGCCCTTCGTCGCGCACCGGGTTGAGCCGCGCCTGACTTTGGCGCAATCTCGCCAGAGGGGACGGTATGGCAGAGCAAGCGAAATTCCTGGAAGGCAGTCTGTTTCGGCACATAACGGTGATGTCGCTGACGGCCTCGATCGGGCTGATGGCGATTTTCCTCGTCGATCTGGTCGATATGGTCTTCATCTCGATGTTGGGGCGAGAAGAGCTGGCGGCGGCGGTGGGATATGCCGGTGCGATCCTGTTTTTCACGTCTTCCTTTGGGATCGGCATGGCCATCGCTGCGGGTGCGCTGGTGGCCCGCGCGCTGGGCGAGGGTGACGAACAGAAGGCTGGGCGCCGGGCGGCCACATCGCTTTTGTATGGCGTGGTCTTCGGGGCCATCTTTGCCGCCGTCGTATGGGTGAACATCCGGCCTCTGGCGGCGCTTATGGGGGCTTCCGGCGTCACGCTGGATCTTGCTTCGAGCTATCTGTCGATCATCGTGCCGTCCTTGCCGCTTTTGATCATCGGTATGGTCGGCAGCGCCATCCTGCGGGCCCATGGCGATGCGCGCCGCGCAATGATGGCGACCGTCTGGGCCGGTGTGATCAATGCCGTCCTGGACCCGATTTTCATCTTCGGTCTGGGGCTGGAATTGCAGGGCGCCGCCATCGCCAGCGTCTGCGCCCGGATCGGGATCGCCTATGCCGCGATCTATCCGATCTTCAAATTCTATGGCGGTTTGCCCAGGCCGACCCCGCCGCAGTTCCGTGAAGACTTCCCGGCAATCCTGACCATCGCCTTCCCGGCGATCTTGACACAGCTCGCCACGCCTATCGGGCAGGCCTATGTCACGCGATCCATGGCCGAGTACGGCGAAGATGCGGTGGCCGGCATGGCCATCGTGGCCCGGATCACACCGGTGGCCTTCGGAGTACTTTTTGCCCTGTCGGGCGCCATCGGGCCGATCATCGGACAGAACTTCGGCGCCGGAAAACAGGATCGGGTGCAAGGGGCGTTTCGCGACGGGTTGATCTTCACGGGCGTTGTCGTCGTTCTGATCTCGGCTGCCTTGTTCGCCCTCCGATGGCCGATAGCCGGTCTTTTCGGGATCACCGAGCCCAGCTTGGCCCGCGATCTGGTCTTCCTGTTCTGTGGGCCGCTTGCTTTAGCATTTTTCTTTAACGGACTGATTTTCGTGGCGAATGCGGCGTATAATAACCTGGGCCATCCGTATTATTCCACCTGGGTGAACTGGGGTCGCCACACATTGGGAACAATTCCGCCGGTCATTCTGTTCGCGTCCTGGTATGGGGCGCCGGGGGTCCTGATCGGGCAGGCGGTGGGCGGGATCGTGTTCGGGCTGATCAGCTGGTGGCTGGCCGCGCGCGTAATGGCTGATCCGAACCACGAACATGAGAAGAAGGTTTTCGCCCGCGATGGCCGTCTAGTCCAACTGGTGCATCACCGCAGATAGTCGGGCGAGGTGGTGGTCGACCAGCCTTGTCTCATCGGCCGTGAGTTCCGTGTGTCGGCTGTATCGCGGGGCTGTGCGGTCGTCCAAAATGCCGCCTTCCCATCCAGTTGTCGTCATGAAGAAGCGGGCCACGCCCTCTTCCCCGTAAAGGTCCAGGAACCCTTTCACGACGGTATCGAGGTAGCTCAGGACCACGGGACCCTGTCCGGTCGGGGGTCCGTGATGGCCATCCGGAATGTGATACAGGTGAAGCCGCGCGTCCGGTCGCGGCGAGACATGGTCTGGTGTGGTCGTGACATAAGCGGCTTCCCGTTCCGTCAGATCTGGCCAGTCCGTGTCACGCACCCCGAAGGTCACGCCTTCGATATCGGTGCTGTCGTCCGGTTCGACGGTCAGATAGGCGACCCGGCGCAGCGGTGTGTGCCGCCACACCCGTCGCCACCCATGCAGCGTCGCGGGCTGCACATCCGGATACTCATGCGTCGCCCGGTTCACGAGCGAGCCATAGCCAAAGACATAGTCCGTCCACATGCGATCACGGGTCGCCCACCGGGCCGCAAAACGCAAGGGCTTGATCGGATGCGCGGCTTGGCCTATCGGAATGGTCCAAGTCAGCGGGAGAATCGGGAAACCGATGCCGAAGGAGCAACCGCCCCGGTAAACTCTCAGGCCACCGGACCGCTGATTTGGAGAACTCTGGAGAGACCCCGGATGGGGCGCCGAAGGGATAACGATCTCAGGCGAAAGGACAGAGGGGGCATCGTCGGGCGGATCACGCCCGGAACGGTGCCGGTCGGCCAAGCGCCCCGGCTGAAGGGGAAAAGCGATGGCGGGCGAAACGCTTCGGAAAACGGTGTTGCACGGGCTGCATGAACGGCTGGGCGCGAAGATGGTGCCTTTCGCGGGCTATGAGATGCCGGTTCAGTATCCGCTTGGCGTGATGAAAGAACATCTGCATTGCCGGGCCGAGGCCGGGTTGTTCGACGTCAGCCATATGGGGCAGATCCTTGTCACGCCAAAATCCGGCGATGTGGCCGAGGCGGCGCTGGCGCTGGAAGCCCTTTTGCCGCAGGACATTCTTGGTCTGAAGGAAGGTCGCCAGCGCTATGGGTTTTTCACCAATGCGGCGGGCGGTATCGAAGATGATCTGATGGTCGCCAACCGCGGCGATCATCTTTTCCTGGTCGTGAACGCGGCCTGCAAGGAGGCTGACTTTCACAGGCTTCAAGCTGGATTGCCTGCCTGCGACGTGACCTGGGCGGACCGGGCGCTTTTGGCGCTGCAAGGGCCCGCGGCAGAGCAGGTCCTGGCGGGCATGACCCAAAATGCCGCATCGATGCGGTTCATGGATGTTGCCGTTCTGCCGTCTGATTTTGGTGATCTCTGGGTGTCGCGCTCGGGCTATACCGGGGAGGACGGGTATGAGATCTCGGTGGCCACGGATCAGGCGGAGGGGTTGGCTGAAGCCTTGTTGGCAGATGGTTCGGTCGCGCCCATCGGATTGGGCGCGCGCGACAGTCTGCGGCTGGAAGCGGGGCTTTGCCTCTACGGGTCTGACATTGATGCCGCGACGTCTCCGGTTGAGGCGGATCTGCTTTGGGGGATCCAGAAGGCCCGAAAACCCGGCGGTACACGCGAGGGGGGCTTTCCCGGTGCGGAACGGATCATGCGCGAGATTGCCGAAGGCGCGGAACGGCGTCGCGTGATCCTGGTGCCCGAGGGCCGGGCGCCGATGCGGGCCGGGACCGAGATTTTCGCCGAAGAGGCTGGCGGTGCGCCCGTCGGTGCTGTCACATCGGGCGCCTTTGGTCCGTCACATGGCGGGCCGGTGGCCATGGGCTATGTCGCCGTTGACTTCGCAGGCCCAGGGGCGAGACTTTTCGGAGAGGTGCGGGGAAAGCGGCTGCCGGTACAGGTGGCCGATGGCCCTGTGCATTCAGGAAACTACAAACGCTAAGCAGGGAAGACGCGTTATGAAATACACCGAAGATCATGAATGGCTAAGGGTCGATGGCGATCTGATCGTGGTTGGGATCACGGACTATGCCGCCGAGCAATTGGGCGATGTGGTGTTCATTGAACTGCCCGAGGTCGAGACGCAGGTCGCCAAGGGCGATGAGATCGTCGTGATTGAATCGGTCAAGGCCGCGTCCGACATCGTGGCGCCGGTGGATGGCGAGATCGTCGAAGTCAACGAGGCCCTGGTCGACGCACCGGGCACGGTGAACGAGGACCCGACGGGCGATGCCTGGTTCTTCAAGATCAAGGTCGATGATCTGAGCGTGGTCGACGATTATCTGGACGAGGACGCCTATAAAGACCTGATCGAGTGAACCTTTGCCGGCGGCGGACGCCTCCGGCGGGAGTATTTTGGCCAAGATGAAGACGACGTCTTAGCGGAGACATATGATGCCTTTCGAGCCCACGGACTACCTGCCTTACGATTTCGCCAACAGGCGCCATATCGGACCGTCGCCCGAGGAAATGGACGAGATGTTCGAGGTGCTGGGTGTTGAGGGGCTTGACCGGTTGATTGATCAGACGGTGCCTGCATCGATCCGGCAGGCTGAGCCATTGGTGTTCGAAAAACCGAAATCTGAGCGTGAGTTGATCTGGCACATGCGGAAAGTGGCGAAGAAGAACAAGGTCTTCACCACGATGATCGGGCAGGGCTATCACGGGACGGTCACACCGCCTGCGATCCAGCGAAATATCCTGGAAA
Source organism: Paracoccaceae bacterium (assembly GCA_965267475.1). Classification (GTDB taxonomy): domain Bacteria; phylum Pseudomonadota; class Alphaproteobacteria; order Rhodobacterales; family Rhodobacteraceae; genus JBCBKU01. The sequence goes on along the minus strand of OZ254079.1, from coordinate 3,109,377 downwards.
ACCCGGCCTGGTACACGGCTTACACGCCCTATCAACCCGAGATCAGCCAGGGGCGGCTTGAGGCGCTTTTGAACTATCAGACCATGATCTCGGATCTTACGGGGCTGGAGGTTGCCAATGCATCGCTACTGGATGAGGCAACGGCGGCGGCGGAAGCCATGGCCATGGCAGAGCGCGTGTCGAAATCGAAGGCACGTGCGTTCTTTATCGATGAAAACTGCCACCCGCAGAATATCGAAGTGATGAAGACGCGGGCGGCGCCTTTAGGGATCGAGGTGATCGTAGGCGCGCCTGAGGATCTGGATCCGGCCTCGGTCTTTGCGGCGATTTTCCAATATCCGGGCACCTATGGGCACATACGCGATTTTTCCGAACCGATCTCGGCGCTTCACGCGGAAAAAGCGCTTGGGATTGTGATCGCCGATCCCCTGATGCTGACGCTTCTGAAGGAACCGGGTGCCATGGGGGCCGATATAGCTGTCGGTTCGACCCAGCGGTTCGGTGTGCCCCTGGGCTTTGGTGGTCCTCATGCGGCCTATATGGCCTGCCGCGACGCCTATAAGCGGTCGATGCCCGGGCGGTTGGTCGGCGTTTCTGTCGATGCGCGGGGCAACAAGGCCTATCGCTTGTCGCTCCAGACGCGGGAACAGCATATTCGGCGCGAAAAGGCGACGTCGAATGTCTGCACTGCGCAGGCGCTTTTGGCAGTCATGGCGTCCTTCTATGCAGTCTTCCACGGACCCAAAGGGTTGAAGGCCATCGCCCAGCGGATCCACCGGAAAACCGACCGGTTGGCGCGGGGGCTGGAAGCCGGCGGCTTCACCGTGGAACCTGACACTTTCTTTGACACGATCACGGTTGAGGTCGGAGCGCTGCAAGGTGTGATTATGCAGGCCGGTTTGGCCGAACGGATTAATTTCCGGAAGGTGGGCGAGACGAAGATCGGTCTGACGGTTGACGAAACGGTGCGCCCCGCAACACTTGAAGCCGTGTGGCGCGCTTTTGGGCTGAGTTTCAAGCGGACGGATTTCGAGGCGGATTATCATCGGGTGCCCGCCGAACTTGTCCGCGTGACCGATTACCTGACCCATCCGACCTTTCACCACAACCGCGCCGAGACCGAGATGATGCGCTATATGCGCCGTCTGGCCGACCGGGATCTGGCGCTGGACCGGGCCATGATCCCGCTTGGGTCCTGCACCATGAAACTGAACGCCGCGGTCGAGATGATGCCGATCACCTGGCCCGAGTTTTCGAACATCCATCCGTTTGCGCCGGAAGACCAGACGCGCGGATACCAGGAATTGCTGGAGGATCTGTCGGAAAAGCTTTGCGTGATCACGGGTTACGACGCGATGTCGATGCAACCCAATTCGGGCGCGCAAGGCGAATATGCCGGGCTCTTGACCATTGCCGCCTATCATCGCAGCCGGGGGGATCTGGATCGAAACATCTGTCTGATCCCGGTGTCTGCCCATGGCACGAACCCTGCTTCGGCCCAGATGGCGGGGATGGAGGTGGTCGTCGTCGCTTCAGCCGAAAATGGCGACATCGATCTGGCCGACTTCCGGGCCAAGGCCGAAGCAGCGGGGGACCGGCTGGCGGCCTGCATGATCACCTATCCCTCGACCCACGGCGTCTTCGAGGAAACCGTTCGTGAAGTTTGCGACGTCACCCACGAATTCGGGGGCCAGGTCTATCTGGACGGGGCCAACCTGAACGCGCTGGTCGGGCTGGCCAAGCCGGGTGAAATTGGCGCGGATGTCAGCCATTTGAACCTACACAAGACGTTTTGCATTCCCCATGGCGGCGGCGGTCCGGGCATGGGGCCGATCGGGGTGAAGGCGCATTTGGCGCCGCATTTGCCCGGCCATCCCGAGACGGGCGGTAGCGAGGGGCCAGTCTCGGCGGCGCCATATGGGTCAGCCTCGATCCTGCCGATTTCCTGGGCTTATTGCCTGCTGATGGGCGGCGATGGGCTGACGCAGGCCACCAAAGTTGCGATCCTGGCGGCCAACTATGTCGCGGCGCGGCTGGACGGGGCTTATGACGTTTTGTTCCGGGGAACTTCGGGGCGGGTGGCGCATGAATGCATCCTGGACACACGCCCCTTTGCGGAAGTCGGCGTGACGGTCGATGACATCGCCAAGCGTTTGATCGACAACGGATTTCACGCCCCCACCATGTCCTGGCCCGTTGCGGGCACGCTTATGGTCGAGCCCACGGAAAGTGAGACGAAGGCCGAGTTGGACCGGTTTTGCGATGCGATGCTGGCCATCCGCGAAGAGATCCGCGCGATTGAGGAAGGCCGGATCGATGCCGAAAACAATCCACTGAAGCGGGCACCGCACACAGTCGAGGATCTGATCGGCGACTGGGACCGGCCTTATAGCCGCGAGGAAGGATGCTATCCGGCAGGGGCCTTCCGGGTCGACAAGTACTGGCCGCCGGTCAACCGGGTCGACAATGCCTATGGCGACCGGCACCTTGTCTGTACCTGTCCGCCGCTTGAGGAATACCTCGACGCGGCAGAGTGACACCAGGGCGCAGTTTGCGCCCCGGCGGAAAAGCTTCAAAGGCTGGCGATATAGTCGTCTTCCAGCTTCTTGCGCAGTTCGGCCAGTTCGCCAGACATGTCCATTTCCTTGATGATCGGATCGACCGTCGCCACGATATCTTTCTTGGATTCATGGACATAGTGGAACAGTGGCTGGTCATTCAGCGCCGGTTCGATGTTCACGATGTCGTCGAACCCAAGCTTCTTGATCGAGGCCAGTCCATCAAGATAGCTGGTCAGCGCCAGATCCGCCCGGCCCGCATTCACAAGCTTGAACATCGCCCCAGGATCCGACACCTCGTTCACGTTCGACACGCCCTCGGTAATAGCGTGGGTGTGCAGGACACCGGTCACGATGACGCTGGAATAGTTGTTCAGATCGTCTTTCTTCTCGACGTTGACGTTCGCGCCGCGTTTGGCGAAGGCGACGGTTTGCAGGCTCGACAGGGCTGTGGGCACCCGGATCAGCGATTTGACGTTCTCGCCAAGGGCAAAGACGCGCAGCGTTTCGCCGTCCATCTTACCGCTGGAGGCTTCCTGAAGCGCGCGTTTTCCCGGCATCGGTGTGATCGAGATCTCGATATTGGCGCGCCGATACACTTCCATCAAAAGCTCTTCCCCGACGGCCTGTTCGGCAAGTCCGGCGATGCGCACGAACTTGAAGGCCGGGGCGGCGAAGGCAGGCAGGCTTGGGCCGACGGCGGCAGTAACGGCTGCGGCGCCGGTGAGCTTTAAGGCCTGGCGGCGGGTCGGGTTCGTCATGGGCAGGATCCTTGATCTGTTTCCGGTGGTCCCGGCCCAGCGATCCCGGGCGGGCGGTGACGTGCTCGTAAAGGCGAGGTGTAAGGACGGGGTAAACGGCTGAGGTTTTTTGGGCCGCCGCCCATTAAACCTTGTGCAACCTTGGGGGCATAGGGTCCGGGCGGAATACGAATTTCGGGGGCCAAGTCGGTGCTGAAAAACCTGTCGATCAAGGGCAAGCTCCTGGTGCCCGGGCTGATTGGTCTGCTTGCTCTGGTCCTGGCTTTGACGGCGTTTTGGGCGAACCGTTTGTCTTCGGGTCTTTTGGCGACGTTCGAAGAGAAAATCGTTTTGACCGAGACGTTTATCACACCCCCGCTGACCGAGGCGCTTTGGGACTTCAACGATGGGCTGGTGGCGCAGTCTTTGCGTGGACTTGAAGATCTGGATGCGTTCGTGTTCGCGCAGGTCTTCTCGGGTGGTGAAGAATTCGCGCGGGATCAGGCGGGCGAGGTCTGGAACCTGGAATGGGATCCGTTGGTCGAAACGCTTGCCGACGAAGAAGGCGCAGCGCGCTTGGAGCAAGGCGATCTTGTGGTGCTTCGCACGCCGCTTTTGCGAGAGGAAACGGATGTGGGCGTTCTGTATCTTGCGTTCTCTCGCACTGACATCACGACCAAGATCGAAGACGCTTATCTCATGGCCGGACTGATCGGCGTGGCCTCGTTCATTGCATTCGCGGCCATGTTGTTTTTTGTCGCTTTGTCCGTTTCGCGGCCGATCAGCAGCGTGGTTGCCCTGATCGACAAGTTGCAGGGCGGCAAGCGTGATATCGATGTGCCGGAAGCCGACCGCCGCGATGAAATCGGTCAGCTTGGCCGCGCGATCGAGGCCTTTCGCGACAGTCTGGTCGATGCGGATCGGTTGGCTGAGGAAAAGCAACGGTCCGAGGAAGCGAGGCGGGAAGAGGAAGAGGCCCATCAACGAGAGCAGCGTGAACGCGCGCAAGCTGAACAGCGCGCTGCAGAAGCCCGCGCCGAAGAAGAACGGGACAGGCTTGCCAAGGAAAAACAGGCGCAAGACGAACGAAACGCCGAACGCGCGGCTGCTGCGGCGGCCCAAAAAGGTGTGGTCGAACGTCTTGGCAAGGGGCTTGCGGCGCTGTCGTCGGGGGATCTGTCCTTCACCATCGACGACCCCTTTCCGGAGGCTTACGAACAACTTCGGCTGGATTTCAATCTGGCCCTGCAAGAGCTGCGCGGAGCCATCACCGACACGTTGAGCAAGACTGAAGCGATCCTCGGCGACAGCGATGCGTTGAGCGCCGCGGCGGATGGTCTGGCCAAGCGGACCGAAAGCCAGGCCGCGTCACTTGAGGAAACGGCTGCCGCACTCGATGAACTTACCAAAGGGGTCAATCAGGCGGCTTCGGCGACAAGCGATGCCCTGACCCTTGTGGTCACGGCGCGGGCCAGCGCGGAAGAGGGCGAAAAGGTCGTCGAGGATACCGTCGGCGCCATGAACGAAATCGAAGACAATTCAGGCCAGATCGCCAGGATCATCACTGTGATCGAGGATATCGCGTTTCAGACCAATCTTCTGGCGTTGAATGCCGGGGTGGAAGCGGCGCGTGCCGGCGATGCGGGCCACGGATTTGCCGTTGTTGCCGCAGAAGTTCGGGCACTGGCCAGCCGATCTTCGGAAGCGGCGCAAGAAATCGGGCGTATCATCGAGACAAGCGGCGAAACTGTCGGAAGGGGCGTCGCATTGGTGTCGCGTTCAGGCGAGGCGCTGAAGCAGATCCTTGGCTCGATCTCGGACATCGCGGATCGGGTGGACGACATCGCCGGCATGTCCGCGGGCCAGTCCGCGGGGATCGGCGAGATCAATTCGGCGGTGAACGGCCTTGATCAGTCGACCCAGCAGAACGCGGCCATGTTCGAAGAAACGAATGCCGCACTGACCACGTTGAGCGGTGAAGCCAGAGACCTGCACTCTGGCATGATGAGGTTTCAGTTGGGTTCTGCCGCTGCGGACAATGGCGGTGAAGGAGATGCGCCGCAATTGGATGAGGCGGTCTGACGTCACGCGCGTCTGTCCCTACGGTCCGCGAGCGCCCCTTGGTGAACACTCACGTTTCCGGCTGGGTCGGTGCAAGCCCCGCGATATCCGTGTCACGCATTTGTCGGAGAAGTTCGATCAACCCGGCGACTTGATGCCGGCAGGTGGCCTCCCCTTTCTCGGCGCTGGCCAGATGCGCTTCGCCGACAACCCCGGCCGGATTGAGGTCTCGCGCGACCCAACCGAAGGATATCGGCCCAATTGGCTGGATCGCTGCGGTTTCGGCGGCCGAAACGAAATCCTGCGCTGCGCCCATGTCGACCGTGTCCGGCCGGAAATGCAGCATCAGTGAGGTCTCGCGATCCCCGCCATGGATCCCGAACGCCAGTTCCCGGTCGGAATACATCCCTTCCGGATGGCCGAAACTGCCCCATTGGCACTTCACGGCCAACATACCCGCCCGCACGCGCAATTCGCGCGACAGGATCGAGATCAGATCCAGGTTGCCGCCATGGGAATTCACGATGGCGATCTTGCGCACGCCTGCGCGCGCGACGGCCAGCCCGATTTCGCGCCAGGCGGCCAAGGCGGTTTCCGCCGACAAGGACAGGGTGCCCGGCGCCTCGATATGCTCATTGGATTTACCGACTGCCTGCACCGGCAGGATGCGGATATCCAGATCGTCCGGACAGGCGCGTCGTAACTCGGCCAGCATCCCCTCGGCGATCATCGTATCAGTGCCGACCGGCAGATGCGGCCCGTGCTGCTCGATCGCCGCGGTGGGCAGGATAGCAATGGTCCCGGTGTCGACCGCCCCGTATTCGGCCGACCGATAGTCTGCCCAGTCCAGCCGGCGGGTCATTCGGCCACCGCCGGTCGCGCGTTATTCGACGGGGCGCGCCCGATCAACCTATCCATGGCGCGCCCGACGCGGGTCAGATGCGCCTTACGAGAGGCGTCCGTTGAGCTGTCCATCAGGTAATGCGCGGCAAAAGCCGTCTTGCAACGTGGCGCACAAAGAAGCCGGAGCCCCCGCATCAGCGTGCGGCGTCCGGGCGCCCCGATCCACCGGGTCAACCACCAGCTTGCCCCGCAAGTCGTGAACACGCCAAGGCAGGTGATGTGGGTCAGTTCGGGGCGAATGTTCTCGCCCTCAGCCGGCATCGCGAAGGCGACACCGGGAACGAGCACGCGGTCGAGCCATCCTTTCAACCGCGCCGGAAGGCCGTACCACCAGGTCGGATAGACGAAGATCAATGTGTCGCACCAGCGCAGGTCATCGACATCGCTTTGCACTTTTCGGGTGTTGAGCGTCGTGTCTTCATATTCTTCAAGATCCGATGCCGTGAGATTTGGATCGAACCCGGCCGCATAAAGATCGATGACGCGGATTTCGGCCCCGGTCACGGCCAGTTTCTCGGTCACGACATCGCGCACAGCGGCGGTGAAGCTGTTCGGCTTCGGATGACAATAAAGGATCAATGCGCGCATGTCAGAAAACCTGCATTTCTCGGCCCACGCGGTCAAGGAAGCCTGTGCGCTGGGCATCGGTCGCACGGTTCATGTCGTAAAGCGCGAGATAGCGCATTTTCTCGGGTCGGCAGACATGCCAGACGGCGCGGGTCACCGACTTCCGGGGCGGGTCGCCCACAAGCGCCGCGCGCAGCCGTGTGCCGCCATAGGTCGTCACGGCAGCGAGTTTCCGGATATGCGTCAAGTTCGGTTTGACCTTGCCGTCCACCAGCTTGAAGGACACGCCCGGCAGGAAGACGCGGTCAAGAAACCCCTTCAGAATAGCGGGATAGCCGAAGTTCCAGACAGGGAACACCATCACCAGCGCATCAGCCGCCATCAGCCGGTCCACGTAAGATTGCACCGGTCCGATGTTGTCTGGTTCTTCGTGATAGTTTCGCCGTTCCTCTTCCGTCAGAACCGGTTGGAACGCTTCCGCGTTCAGGTCGCAGTCATCCACATCCCAGCCCTTGTCGACGAGCGTGTTGACGACAGTTGTGTGCAAGGCGGCTGAAAAGCTTTCCGGGCAGGGGTGGGCAAACAGGACGAGCGCTTTCATCAGGCGCGCCCGTTTTTCGACGCGAAAAACGGAACGGAATTTTTCAAAATTCCGGGTCGCGTTGGGGGCGAGCATCGTTTCATTCGGCGGCCTGTAGCTTCGGATAGGCGTACATCCGGTCATAGGACCAATCAGGATCGTCCCAGGCGATCATCTTTCCGGGGTTCAAAAGGCCCTTCGGATCGGCCTGCTGTTTGAACTTCAACTGACGGTCATCGACCGTCTGGCGCCCGCCTTCTTCCAGCGTGTAGCGATGCGGGTTGAAGATCATGCAGCCCGCGTCTTCGTGGATCTGGATGATTTCATCCAGCCGATCTTCGGTTGTGAATTTCACAAGGCTCAGCCCCGCAAACATGACCCTGCCGCCTTCGCGCATGACTTCAAGGTGATGAAGGACTTCGGGCGACAGCGCGTCGCGCATCTTTTCAACCTTTTCAAGATGGTCGGGATGCCCGAACCGAACCTGAAGATAGGTGATCGACGGGTCGACTTTGAGCGCGCGCAAGGTCGTGTGGTTCCACCCGTATTCGAAGACAGGGCCAGGGCCCCGGTCCCAATCGTTGTCGTCCGAGCGATAGATCAACCGCGCTTCGGGCCGGCGATCCAGAAACACCTGGAACGCATCCATCGCATGGGGTGCCACCATCAGCCCGATCAGGTTAGTGATGTCCTCGACATAGGGTGCGACACGCTGAAAATAGGATTTCGCGACCGGTGCCTCATAGACCGACGCCAGCTTGATCAGGATCCCGTCTTCGTTCGCCAGTTCCTCGGCAAATCGTGCGGCCGCCATGAAATCATCGGTGCCCACGAAGATCTCAACCCAGTCATAGGCCGGAGCCAAGGGCATCTCGATTTCTGTGATGATCCCGTTGGTCCCGTAGGCGTGGCTGACGCGGGCCAGTTCTTCGCCCCGGAACTGGATGATCTGTGGGTCTTCCTCCATCGTCACGACCCGAAGGCGGATGATATTGCCAAGATCGCGGAGCGCGCCCCAGGTGCAGGACCCGACACCGCCTGATCCGCCCGCGATGAACCCGCCGATCGTCGCCGTCGCCCAGGTCGAGGAAAACATGCGGATTTCCTGGCCCGAGCCTTCCTTGCAGGCCTTGTCGAGGTCTTTCAGAAGAACGCCTGGTTCACAGATGACCCGACCCGGTTGGATCTCTTTCACCTTGTCGAGAAAACGCAGGTGCATGACGCAGCCACCCGCCAGCGGCATGGCCTGGCCATAGTTGCCCGTTCCGGCGCCACGGGTCGTCACCGGCACGTCATGGGCATAGCAGACGCGCAGGATCTCGATCACCTCGGCCTCGGACCGGGGCCGCACGACGAAATCGGCGACCACGTGATCCAGCCGGTCCTTCAGCACGGGTGAATACCAGAAGAAATCCCGCGACGCGGCTTTGATCGCGGTTTCTGACGTCTCGATATCCAGATGGGACAGGGCGGCTTTGGCAGCGTCTATGTTCATGGGGCGTCCTCCATCACATCGTCGAGTTCGGAATAGGCAGGCAGTGTGCGATCAATGGCTTGCCCTGCACGAAGCACGATCCGGTCGGATTGCGGGCGCGCGAAAAGCTCCGTCCAGGACCGTGCGTTGCAAATGACCATATCCGCCGGGTGGCCAGGTTTCAGATCCTGAATGCCAAAGCCGCAGATATCGGTCGGTGTGCAGACGAAGGCGCTTGGCCAGTCGTCGCGGGAATGGTCCAGATGGCCGATCCGCGTCGCTTCGCGCATCACCTCGATCATGTCCATGTCGCCGTAGGCATAGAACGGATCCCGCGTGTTGTCGGAGGCAAAGGCCACAGGGATCCCCCGCGCCTTCATTTCATGGACCAGCGTAATGCCACGCCAACGCGGAGTTCGGTCGGCATAGCGGTCTTGCAAGTACATATTGCACATGGGCAGCGAGACGACATTCAGACCGGCCTTGGCGACCAGATCGAGTGTGTCCAGGGCTTGCGCCTCGGGCTGGACCGCCAGAGAGCAGCAATGGCCCACGGTCACCGGACGGTCGAAGCCCGTGGCGATCACGGCTTCGGCAATCTGGCGCAAGGTGGCCGAATGTGGGTCGTCTGTTTCATCCGTGTGGAAATCGACATCAAGCCCGCGCGCGCCTGCCAAGTCGAAAAACCCGGTCAGGATGTCGGGAAGGCCGTCAACCGGATAGGTCACCATGCCCAGGATACCGCCGATCCCACGAACCAGGTCGGCCGTGTGCGCATAGACACCCTCCTCAAGAAAGTGTTCGCAAGACAGCAAGCTGACAGCTTGCAGGTCGATCCGACCCGCCCATTCATCCCGGATCGCCCCGAAGAGCGGCCAGGAAATGTCATCCTGCGGAGGAATACTGTCGAGATGCGTGCGAATGGCGCGCGTTCCATGGGCAAAGGCGGAGCGGAGCGAAAACGCCATCCGTCGCCGCACATCTTCCGCTGTCCAACGGTCCACCCGGTCCGCGCCGACGGTCTCAAGCGCGCCCATGAATGTGCCGTCAGGGTTCGGTGACCGGCTCCAGATATGACCCTTATCGAGATGCGTATGCATATCGGTGAAGGCCGGGAAAACCATCGCCCGGCCCATATCCACCCGTTCACCCGGGTCGCCATCGACGATCATGCCATCAGCAAGCGTCAGACTGATGGACATCAAGTCGCCGGGTTCGCCAAGAAAGCAGGCGGGAGTGGTGAGGTTGTCGAGGGTGATCCTTGGGCCGCTGGGCAGGGCGCGGAAATCCATCAACCCTCCCGTTTGACAGCACTGTCGTGCCATTTGCGCAAAAGCATGTGGCTGACGAAACTGGTCAGCAGATAGATCGCGATCCCCGTGATTATGATCAGGAACAGGGCTGCGAACATCTTGGGCACTTGCAGGCGGTACGATGCCTCAAGAATCCGGAAGGCCAGACCCGAGCCGATCCCACCCGTGCCTGCCACAAACTCGGCCACTACGGCGCCAATCAGGGAGAGCCCGCCTGCGATCCGGAGGCCGGACAGGAAATAGGGCAGGGCCGACGGCATTTGTAGGTGCCGAAGGCGCTGCCACCTGCTTGCGCCATACACCTGGAACAGATCGCGCAGATTGTGGTCGGACGAGTTAAGCCCCATGACAGTGTTCGACAGGATCGGGAAAAAGGCCACGATCCAGGCACAGATCAGCAGTCCAACGGTTCGGTCCGCATATATGAAGATCAGGGGTGCGATGGCGACAATTGGCGTCACCTGAAGGACGACCGCGTAAGGGAAGAATGAGAGTTCCACCCATTTCGACAGGTTGAACAGCACGGCCAGACCCACGCCCACCGAGATCGCTAGTGCAAGCGCCAGGAAGGTGATGGTCATGGTCACCCACCAGCTTTCGATCAGCGAGGCCCAGTTTTCGACCAGAGCTTCGAAGACAAGCTCGGGCCCAGGCAGGATGTAATGCGGGATTTCATTGGCCGTCACGATCCAAGACCAGCCGCCAATGGCCATCACCAGAACGACGAAGGGCAGTGCCCATTTCGCAATGCTCTGATTGCGGCGGGACCGGGCGCGGGCGCGTTCTTCCTCGTCGATGATCTCGGGGGCGTCTATCAGCGTGGCGTCGGTCATTGGCCCGCCTCGATCGCTTCTTTCAGGGCTTCGGAAGCACCGCGGCAATGGGCGGCGTAATCGGCCGAGGTGCGGAATGTTTCCGTCCTCGGATAAGGTTCGTCGACGCCCAATTCGCGGATGACGCGGCCCGGGCGGGCGGCCATCACGACAATCCGGTCGGACAGAAAGACGCTTTCGAAGACCGAGTGCGTGACGAAGATCACCGTCGATCCGATCTTTTCCTTCAGCGCCAGAAGGTCATTGTTCAGTTTGAAGCGCGTGATCTCGTCCAGCGCGGCAAATGGTTCATCCATAAGGATCAGGCGCGGTTTCGTGACCATGGCCCGCGCAATGGAAACGCGCATTTTCATGCCGCCGGACAGTTCGCGGGGATAGGCGCCTGCGAATTGGTCAAGCCCGACCAAGGCCAAAGCCTCTCGGATGTCATCGCGCACCGACCCCTTCGACTTTCCTTGAAGCCGGAAGGGCAGCCAAACATTATCTTCGACCGTCGCCCAAGGCATCAGCGTGGGTTCTTGCAGCACGACGGACAAGTCGCCCGGTGTGCGTGGCGTTTCCCAGCGGATCGAGCCCTTGGTGGGATGGATCAGGTCGGCGATCAGCCGTATCGCGGTGGATTTTCCGCAGCCCGAAGGTCCGAGAAGCGAAATGAAATCGCCTTCCCGCACCTCAAGGTTCATGTCGCGCAGAGCGACGACGTCGCTGCCGAACACCTTATCGACATGGGTCATCGAAAGAATGCGCGGCCGCGCCAAAGTGTCCTCGCCCGCCAGAGCGGGCGAGGTGGTTGCGCCGTCAGCCATCACCCGCCGATCAGCGCTTTTTTGGTCTCAAGCGCTGCACCAGTGTTGGAAAACTCCAGCGTGTAGGTGTCTTTCCAATCGGTCGATCCATCAATCACACCGGCGGCGATCATCTTCGTGAAGAAATCCTCGTTCTGGGCGTCGGACATTGCACCGATCCCCAGTTCAAGCGCGTCCCCTGAATCGACAATGCCAAATTCCTTCAACTTCTCGATCGAGAAAGCGATCTGTTCGTCGGACATGTCGGCGTTGTCGGCCTGGATCAGCTCGATAGCAGCAGAGTTGTCGCCATAAAGGAAGTTGGCCCAGCCGATGGACGACCCTTCGACAAAGCATTTTACGACGTCAGGGCTTTCTGTGATCGTGTCTTCCATGGCCTCGACAGTGGTCGAGTAGGTTGAGAAACCGAAATCCGCCAGAAGGTAAAGGTCCGGGACGAAGCCACCCTCTTTCTCGACGGCGAAGGGTTCAGATGTGATATAGCCTTGCTGCGCCGAATTCTCGTTCGCGATGAACGGCGCCGGGTTGAACGTGTACGGCACCCGCTTGGCGGCGTCGAAGCCGAACTCGGTGATCATCCACTGGTAATAGCTCGCAAAGCCATTGTCGCCGATGATCAGTTCGTCAAGATCCTTGAGCGCCTCGAAGCCATCGACTTTTCCCGGGTGGGTCATCAGAACCTGCGGCTCTTTCTGGAAATGCGCCGCGATGACCTTAAGCGGGATCCCTTCGGACCGCGCGAAATAGGGCAGAAGCATATTGCCGCCCATCAGGAAATCGATCTTACCGGCGACCAATAACGCGCGGTTGTTCACCTGCGGCCCGCCGGGCACGATAGTGACTTTCAGCCCGCAAGCTTCATAGGTGCCATCGGCGACGGCCTGATAGTATCCGCCATGTTCCGCCTGAGCGACCCAGTTTGTCCCGAATGTAACCTCGGTCAGATGGCCGTCGGCCATCGCCATGCTGGCGCCAAAGGTCATCGTCGTCGCCAAAGCGACGGTTTTCATGTGTGACATCCTCACCTCCTGTCTGATCCCGGACAGCATGTTTCCTTCTGCCGCCAAGGAAAGAATCGGACGGGCTTCCCCCGTTCTGAATGCAGCCCTCCGCCCAAGTCTTAGACAGTCGCGTTCGATTCGCACATCATTTGATCGTTTTTCCGAGCGGAAGGGCCGGCGACCTTGCCAGACCGACGGGCGACGCCTAATCACGCGGCACTTGCCCGGATCGGAGGCGCCGCATGAAATCCTTGATTCCCGAAGGCATCGCAGCCCCCTTCGGTCGATATGCGCATGGTGTTCTGGTGCCAGACGGCCGCCGGTTGGTCGTGACATCCGGGCAATTGGGTCTGGACGCGAAGGATGACGTTCCCTCCGGGGCCGAGGCGCAGGCCGAGATTTGTTTTGCCAACATCGACGCGATCCTGTCCGAGGCTGGCGGCACGCGCGACGATATCGTTCGTCTGAACGCTTTCGTGACGGATCGGGTCCATTTTTCGGCCTATATGGCGGCGCGGGATCGCTGGCTGAAAGGCGTGGATCATCTGCCGGCTTCGACGCTTGTGATCGTCTCGGGATTCACGCGTCCGGAGTTTCTGGTCGAGGTGGAAGCCATGGCCGCCCTGCCATAAGGGTCTTGGCGGATCGGATGGCGAGGCTTAGCCTTCGGACATGCCCGGCCGTTTCTTTCTGACAACCCCGATCCAAGACGTGGCCGCAGCCTTGTCGGCCGATGTGGCAGATCTTCCGGATCAGGCACCCCGCAATAACGTCTCGCCCGGCGAGGAAATCGTTGTCATGGGATCGGATCGCACGTTTCAAACCATGCGTTGGGGCATGATCCCTGTGGGGCGCGTGAATGCGCGCGGACGCCCGGTGATGGAAACGATCATCAATGCCCGATCCGAGACGGTCTTTGCCAAGTCTGCCTTCGAAGGGGTCGGTCGTGCTGTCGTGCCAGCCGATGGCTGGTACGAATGGACTGGCAAGGCGCGGCGCAAGACCGCCTGGCGGATCCGGCGTGCCGATGGTGAGCATTTGCTTTTTGCCGCAATTACAGATGTTTGGGCGGGTCCGAGCGGGATCAAGGTTCCGCAAGCGGCCACGGTCACGTGCGACCCGTCAGACGACGTGAAGGACATCCACCACCGTATGGGCGTCATTCTGACACCCGATACGGTCGAAGACTGGCTGACAGGCGACAAGCGCGTGGCTTCGGCCCTTTGCGCGCCGACGGCAAAGGGGACACTGCATGTCGAAGAGGCAACAGATGTGGATTGGTCGGCCCCCTGACTCGACTCCGTGGCTTCGCCGTGATTTGCTGCGCCGCAGCATTTTGGGGGCTGCATGATGGGACATGTGATTACGCTGGCACAGCAAAAGGGCGGGTCGGGCAAAACGACGATTGCCGCCAACCTTGCGGTCGCCTTTGCCCGCGAAGGCGCATCGGTTGCGGTTCTGGACACCGATCCGCAAGGATCGCTTGGTCGGTGGTTCATGGCGCGGCGGGACCGCGGGGCCGAGGATATGTCATTCGCGACTGCCTCGGCCTGGGGCGTGTCGTACGAGGTCGACAAGCTTAGGAAAAGCAACGATTTTGTTATCGTTGACACGCCACCCAAAGTGGATGCTGATCTGCGCCCGGCTTTGCGCGAAAGCGATCTGATCATCGTCCCAGTTGCGGTCAGCCAGGTTGATGTCTGGGCCACGGATGCCGTCCTGGATCTGGCCGATCGGGAAGGAAGCCCGGTTCTGGCCGTTCTGAACCGTGCGAAATCCGGCACCCGCGTCGTGGACGAGGTGCTTGGTGCCTTGTCCGAGTTGAAAGTGGACCGGGCCAAGACCGTCCTCGGCAACCGCGTGGCTTATGCCGAAACGCTGGGACAGGGTAAAGGCGTGCAGGAACGAGGCAAGGGTGCCTGGTCCGAGGAAATCGTGGCGCTTTCGAAAGAGATCCGCCAGATATTGGGCTAGGTTTTAGGGTTCGAAGCGCCGGCGAGAGATCTCGGGCACGCCCCCGAACCCGGCTTCGACCACCGCGATATCGCCGTAAGCCACGGGCGCTTCCCCGCGCGGCAGGCGCAGAACCTCATCCCAGATTTCGCGCAGGTTGTCCGAGTTTCCGATCCAGATGATCGCATTGCCCTGACCGATCTCAAGAATCTGGCCAGTGATTGCCGCGCGCTCGATGACTTGTGTTTCAAGCCCTCGCGCTTCGGCCAAGGGTGCTGCGCTGTCGAGGTTCCTTTGCGGTTCAGAGGAATAGATCGCATCCAGCGGCAAGTCTTCTATGGCTGCGGGCAGCGCCGCTGCGCGGGCAACGCCTTCGGCGGACAGATCGTCACCTTCCCGGTCCGCATGGCGCACAAGGATGATCTGCGTGCCGGGTTCAAGCGGTTGCGGCCCAAGCATCAGACCCGCGCATGCCGCCAACGGTGCCGCGGCAAGGGCGGTCAATACAATACGTCTGTTCGGTGTCATGTGTCTTCCCTGGGGTCGCCGATGGGCCGAGCTTGTCCGAACCGGCAAAGGCCCGCAAGGGGGGAGGGGTATCACGATTTTCCCGGCCCCATCTGTTGATTTCCGGACTAAGCTTCAGGGGATGAAAACCACAAAGGGAGAAGCCCCATGTCAGTCGCACGTGTAACCGAGATTATCGCCAGCTCGAAGAAGAGCTTCGATGATGCCGTGGCAAATGGCGTCGAAAGAGCCACGGAGACGTTGAAGAACGTCGAGGGGGCCTGGGTTCAGGACCAGAAAGTCATCGTCAAGGATGGCAAGATTGCCGAGTACCGGGTGAACCTGAAGGTCACTTTCGTTCTCGAGTAAGGTCCGAAAACACAAAACGGGGCGCATCACCGCCCCGTTTTTTCTTGTCGGTCAATCCGTCCCCGGGGGGCGGAAGATCAGGCTTACAGCAGTGTCAGGCTGCCAGCGCTTTCGCGACCATCGCGGCCTGTTTCAAGCTCGTAGCTGACTTTCTGATTGTCAGCGAGCCCGGTCAGACCCGACCGTTCCACGGCCGAAATGTGCACAAACACGTCCTTGCCGCCTTCATCAGGCTGAATAAAGCCAAACCCTTTGGTCGGGTTGAACCATTTCACGGTGCCATTGGGCATATCCGTAGTCTCCTGTGTGGTGCCGCTCGCAACATGCAACGGCCCGGCTTTCTCGATCGAGACTGAGGCCGGTGACGGAGACAGTGGTCGATAGTGAGGTAGCACCGCCCAAATAGTGCCGTGCTTGGCATCTGACAAGGGTTTTGCGGCCCAAGGTGGCCGAGTCCCGCCGAGGAACGGATAGGCGTTGCAGGCGTTGTGCGGTCAACTTTTTCTGGGCAAAAGGCGCGATAACGACGCCACCAGCGCTGCGAAACCAGCAGCCGAGGCGATCCATCCGAAATACCAAAGCTGCCCGGCGAATTGGTCTTCTGCAAAAGACGCGGCAAAACCCGCCTGCCCATAGCGGGCGGTTGCAAGGGCCGCACCGGTGAGAATGGCGAAACCGATCACGGCAGGGATCCCGGGCAGGCGCAGGGCGGCCAGCCAAGCCAGAAACAGGCCGATGGGCGCGCCGATCAAGGTGATCTGCGTGGCCCAGAACGGGTGGGCGCCAAGCAACTGGGTTCCGCCCAGATATCCAAGCGCGAATGTAGCGGCCAGCGCAAAGGCGGCGGCAAAAAGTGGTCGCGTGATCATGGGGGCCAGATGGGCCCCGCGCCATCGGATGTACAAGGGCAGGGGTGGGCCCCGACCGCGCACGTCCGATCACCTTTCGGTTAGCCGACGCGCCCTAGTGGGCGGCAGCGGTCAGCTTGGCGGCGATCCGGTCCTTCAGCCGCATGCGTTCCTTTCGAAGCGCCTCTTCCTGGAACTGATCGCAAGGCTCGACCAGCGTCTCGGCCCGGTGAACCGCCCGGTTGACGGCATGGTACTTGTCAAAGAGGAAGCGGAATTCCCCGTCGGTCAGCTTCAGATCGTGGATCAGTTCAACCTTGTCCGGAAAATCCTCGGCCAGTTCATGCGGTGTGTGGGACATGCCTGTCCTCCCCTTATGTTGTGCATGCCTAGTTTGGCAGCGGGGAGGAGCCGGGTCCTTGATGTGGGTCAAGGTGCCGGGCCATCAATTTTGGAAAACAATCCGGCAGTCGGCCTGTCTGCAGAACCCTA
Organism: Paracoccaceae bacterium; assembly: GCA_965267475.1. GTDB lineage: Bacteria > Pseudomonadota > Alphaproteobacteria > Rhodobacterales > Rhodobacteraceae > JBCBKU01. The sequence continues at coordinate 3,092,372 of OZ254079.1, read as the reverse complement.
AGGCTCTTTCGTCCACATCAATTTGGGATAGTTCGCCGTGAGCCCACCCGCACCATTCATTGTCCTGCGACAAGGCGAATGCCCTGAATGTTGATTGGTTCACTTTGAATTTGCGGTACGCACGTGCGCATTGTCCCTGCAACGCGATGCCGCCATCGGACAATCTTGAGGCTGCAGCTGCCGTCGCTTCAGGTTTTACAGAGTTGCTGAAGCTCCATACTTCAAGAAGAGAAATGGCTTGTTTCCCAAGTTGTTCGATCGCGTCGATTTCGCTGAGAAACGGCTGATACTCAGATATGATCTGCCAGGACTTGATTTCTGGAAGGCCGGAGGCTGGCACACGCGTGTGAGCAGACATGGAAGCCATCGTACGCGTTTCGCTGGGCCAAAGCTGCCCCGGACGGAAGTTAGCAGCATCTACATTGAAGTAAGCAATACTCACAGTCACCGTTCCGTAATCTGGCAATTTGAATGTGCGAACAGTGTCCTTGAACTCTGGCACAAATCCAGAAGTAAGCGTGCCATTGTCGGCAAAGATCTTTGCGATATCACGAATGTTTGTGCGGGCTTGAGCGTGGCTTTGTTCGGCTGAATATGGCGTCGGATAGCCAATGAAGCGAATAACGCTGGCACGCCCTCCACGGTAGCTGCCACGGCTGTGAAAAAGCGTGCCAAGAGTGACACTTCCCCATTTCGCCAAGCTAGCAGCGTGATCTGATCTTTTGGTCGATAAGAACCACCGCCAGCAATTTGGTCCTAACGTGTTCATGGCACTAGCAGGTATCTTGCGCGATAGTGTTGCGCCCAGATTCTCGAAGTGCTTGTTGTTAACTAGTTCCACACCCCGTTTTTCGGGCGGCCAGTTCTGGCACTCTGCTTCGGCCAAGCTAGGCGAAAGGCACATTAAAAATGTAAGCCCAGAAACAATAAATGACTTCATAGATTTTATTCGTTCTCCAAATCGCGACTAACGCGTGAACTTCTTATGCTTGATCCGCTTCGGCTCAAGCGCGTCCGGGCCCAAGCGTCGCTTCTTGTCTTCCTCATAATCCTCGAAGTTGCCCTCGAACCATTCCACATGGGCCTCGCCTTCAAACGCCAGGATATGCGTGCAAAGCCGGTCTAGGAAGAACCGGTCGTGCGAGATGATCACCGCGCAGCCCGCGAAGTTCTCGATGGCGTCTTCAAGCGCGCGCAATGTCTCAACATCCAGGTCATTTGTCGGTTCGTCGAGCAGCAGCACATTGCCCCCCGATTTCAGAAGCTTCGCCATGTGGACGCGGTTGCGTTCCCCGCCCGACAACAGACCCACGGGTTTCTGCTGATCGCCGCCCTTGAAGTTGAAAGACGAGCAATAGGCGCGGGAATTGACCTGGGCGTCGCCCAGTTCGATGATCTCGGCCCCGCCTGAGATTTCCTCCCACACGGTCGCCTTGGGGTCGAGCGCGTCGCGGGACTGGTCCACATAGGCAAGCTGTACCGTGTCGCCGTAATCGACCGTACCCGCATCGGGGTCTTCCTGCCCCGTCAGCATCCGGAACAACGTCGTTTTACCGGCGCCGTTCGGACCGATCACGCCGACGATCCCGCCAGGTGGCAGCGAAAAGTCGAGGTCTTCCACCAACAGCTTGTCGCCCATGGCTTTTTTCAGATCGGTGACATCGATGACCTTGGACCCAAGGCGCGGACCCGACGGGATAACGATCTGCGCGCGGGTGATCTTTTCGCGTTCGGATTGCTGGGCCATCTCGTTATAGGCGTTGATCCGGGCCTTCTGCTTGGCCTGGCGTGCCTTGGCGCCCTGCCGGATCCATTCAAGCTCGCGCTCCAGCGTCTTCTGCTTGGACTTGTCCTCGCGCGCTTCCTGTTCCAGGCGCTTGGCTTTCTGTTCGAGCCAGGCGGAATAGTTGCCCTCGTACGGGATGCCGCGACCCCGGTCGAGTTCCAGGATCCAGCCGGTGATGTCATCCAGGAAGTACCGGTCATGGGTGACGATCAGGATTGTCCCTTTGTAATCAATCAGATGCTGTTGCAGCCAAGCGATGGTTTCTGCATCGAGGTGGTTGGTCGGTTCGTCGAGAAGCAGCATGTCGGGCGCTTCGAGAAGAAGCTTGCAAAGCGCCACTCGGCGCCGTTCCCCGCCTGACAGGGTCGCGACATCGGCTTCATCGGGCGGGCAGCGCAGCGCCTCCATCGCCACATCGATCTGGCTGTCGAGATCCCAGAGGTTGTTTGAATCGATCTCATCCTGAAGGGCCGCCATCTCGTCCGCGGTTTCGTCGGAATAGTTCATGGCCAGTTCGTTGAACCGGTCGAGCTTGGCTTTTTTCTCGGCCACGCCCAGCATGACGTTGTCGCGGACGTTCAGGGTCTCATCCAGTTCCGGTTCCTGCGGCAGATAACCGACCTTGGCGCCCTCGGCGGCCCAGGCTTCGCCCGTGAAATCCTTGTCCAGCCCGGCCATGATCCGCATCAGGGTCGACTTACCGGCGCCGTTCACGCCGACAACGCCGATCTTGACGCCGGGCAGGAAGTTCAGGCGGATGTTTTCAAAGCATTTCTTGCCGCCGGGATAGGTCTTGGAGACGCCATCCATGTGGTAGACAAACTGATAGCTGGCCATGATCGGTCCCCTGAAGCTGTGTTGTCAGGTGGGATAGCCGAGGGGCAGGCCGAGGGCAATCTGGTGGTGGGCATGAACAACTTGAAGGACATGATGACCCGGGTTGCGCAGCCCGGACGGGTCGCAGGGATCTGGATTCGGCCCGCGCGATTGCAGGCACCCCAGGCGGTTCCGACCGCAGCGGTGACCGAGGCGGGTTTGGCGGGCGATCACGGGCGCCCGGGCAAGCGGGCGGTGACGTTGATCCAAGCCGAGCATCTGGCGGCGATTGGTTCCTATCTGGGGCAGGGGCCGGTGGATCCGGCACTTCTCAGGCGGAACCTGATTGTCGACGGTATCAATCTTCTGGCGCTTCGGGACCGTCAGGTGACCATCGGGTCGGCCGTTCTTCAGATCACCGGCCCCTGTGCGCCCTGTTCCCGTATGGAGGAGGCGCTGGGTCAAGGCGGCTATGCCGCGATGCGCGGCCATGGCGGCATGACGGCGCGGGTGATCTCACCGGGAAGGATCGCGGTCGGCGATCCCGTGGTCCCGACCCACGACCGCTTGCCATAAGCCTGAAAATCCATAGCGGCCACGCGCCCCTTACCATCGCAACACGACTTGGCGAGGCCGCTTCCCGCCGTCGCGTCTTGATGTCAGCAAGCAGGGCAGCCACTTATGGACAAACGCAAGGAAATCGGATGCAGTCCAAGCGCAAAGTCGTTGTCCTGGGTGCCGGGTTCGGTGGGATTGCAGCCGCCAAGGCTTTGGCGGACGCGCCTGTCGAGGTGACGATCATCGACCGGCGGAATTACCATCTGTTTCAACCGCTTCTCTATCAGGTGGCGACGGCGGATTTGTCCCCGGCCAACATTGCTTGGCCGATCCGGGGCATCTTTTCGCGGCAAGCCAACGCCCGGGTGATCATGTCCGAGGTCCGGGGCATCGATCTGGATAAGAAGGTTGTCCGATGCGCTGAAACCGACACACCCTATGACGATCTGATCATCGCCACAGGCGCGCGGCATTCGTATTTCGGCAATGACCATTGGGCTGAACACGCGCCCGGCCTCAAACGGCTGACCGACGCGACCGAGGTACGCCGCCGTGTGCTTTACGCGTTCGAACGTGCCGAAATGCAGGACTCGCCCGAGGCTCAGGCGCGGTGCCTGACTTTCGTGGTTATCGGTGGCGGTCCGACGGGTGTCGAAATGGCGGGGTCCATCGCCGAATTGGCCCATGTCGCCATGCGACGCGACTTCCGCCGGATCAAGCCCAGCGATGCGCGGATCATTCTGATCGAGGCCGGGCCCCGCGTTCTGGCGGCGTTCCCGCCGGAGCTGTCGGCCAAGGCACATGCTTCACTAAGGAAGCTCGGGGTTGAAGTTATGACCGACACTCTGGTGACCGACATCGATTCAGCCGGGGTGCATTTTGATGGTGGCTTCATCCCGTCCGAGGCAAAGGTTTGGGGGGCAGGGGTCCAGGTTCCGGACATTGGCGAATGGCTGGGCACCGAAACAGACAGGGCTGGCCGCGTTGTCGTCGGCCCGGATCTGAGTGTACCGGGGCAAGACCACGTCTTCGTCATTGGCGACGCCGCCAAGGTTCCATGGAAAGACGAACTGGATGTGCCCGGAATTGCGCCTGCGGCCAAACAGCAAGGCCGCTATGTAGCCGATCTTCTGAAGGGGCGGATCGATGGCGGACCCCCGCCCACACCCTTTGCCTACAGACATGCAGGAAACCTGGCCACGATTGGCCGACATGCTGCGGTGATCGATTTCGGACGGATTAGGCTGTCGGGGTTCGTTGCTTGGTGGCTATGGGGCATCGCCCATATCTATTTCCTGATCGGGGTCCGGCGACCGCTGCTCGTGGCGATCAACTGGTTCTATTCTTACCTGTTCCATACCAAGGGCGCCCGGCTGATTTCTGGTCTGACCGCAGAGGAACGAAACGGATCGGAAGGCACCGCCGTCAAAGACCCGGTTCGTCAGAAGCAAAGCGCCTAGCCGTCCAAAACCACCGGTTTGCCATGGGCTGTGCGGCGATAAGCCGCTTCCCACTCCGATTTGCGATCCGACAGCGTGGCTTGATCCAAGGGTCCGACCGTTTCCAGGGCCTCAAGAGCTGCCAGATAATAGGTTTCGTCGGTATCCGCTGCGCCCTCTTCCTCGGCGCGCGCCAAGGCGGCCCCCAACGCTTCAGCCCACTCGGAAGCCGAGATCTGGCCAGCCCGGATCAGGGCATGGGCATTGGCCAGGACCTGGGCATGCCAGGGCTCGGCGAAGACATCCCCGCGCGGGGCCAGTGGGTCTTCAGGGGGGAACAAAATAAGGCTCCCACAGGTCCAGGGTCACGGAATCCGCCGGATGCGCGTCAGGCCCCCAAAGCGCGCGCGCCGAAAATTCGACGGTGTAGAGATGTTCGGGCACATGCCGACCTTCCGCACCCGCATCCGCAAACAGATGTGCGCCATGATGGGCAATAACCCGGCCAGTCGCGCCGCGGGCATAGGCGGGCAGGCGCGTGTGGCCCTTGATCGGGTGGCGCTTTGTCGTCACCTCGTCGCCCACGGCAAACTTCGGCGTTGTATCCGTGGCGCGGGCGAAGTCGACGGCGTTTTCGCGAAGGCGTTCCAAAAGTGCGTTCAGGTCCAATGGGTTGGCGGGTTCACCCGGGACCTCGGCCTTTCCTGTCGACGCCTCGCCCAGCGTGAACATCCCCTGATCGACGCGGTGGGCCAGTTCATTCAGGCACCACTTCTCGAAATAAGGGACCGAAAGATAGACGGCGGGCGCCATCGTCTCGATGCCGTGGCGCCAGAAGTCGATGGTGCCACCTGGCATCGGCACCGTCTTGGAAAGCGCCCACTGGCGGGCTTCCCAGTCTTCCCGGAATGGGGGTGCGTCGACATCGATTGGCCCGAACCCATCCTTCCCGCCAAGGTCCTGAGGGCCATCCATCAGGCCGGCACCTTCAGGTCACGCTCGGTCCCGATCATCGAGTTGCGTGTGATGATCTCGGCCAGTTGGTCCGCCGTCCAACCCTCTGTTCCCGCCGGGCGCTGGGGAATGACCAGATACCGAAGTTCAGCCGTTGAATCCCAGACCTTCACCCCGACATCGTCGGGCAGGGTCACGCCGAACTCTTGCAGCACATCACGCGGCTCACGGACGGCACGTGCGCGATAGGCCGAAGACCGGTACCAAATAGGCGACATGCCAAGAACCGCAAAGGGATAGCAGGAACAAAGCGTGCAAACGACAAGGTTATGCACCGTGTCCGTGTTCTGAACGGCCTTCAGATGCTCGGTCGCGTGGCCCTGATACCCGAAATCTTTGATCGCCTGCCCCGCATCTTCGATCAAACGGTCATAGTATTCGGGCTCGGTCCAGGCGCGGGCGATGACCTCGGCACCCCGCTTCGGGCCGATCCGCTCGGAATACATCTCGACCCAGGTATCGATCGTCTCTTGCGCCACAAGGCCCTTTTCGACCGCCAGGCTCTCGAAGGCTTTCACTCGAAGCGCCGGATCGGACGGCAAATGCGCATGAAGATGCGCATGGATATCACCGATTTTCTTGCTGTCGAAACTGGACATCAGATCCCCCTGCCGCGCCACCGTGGCAAAGCGATTTCTTGCGGTCAAGCAACTGCCCCGGCCCGCCCCCCGAAATGTGAATTGCACCGTTTTCGCAGAGGGTTAGGCTGACGGGCGGAGGAGACGATGTAACAATGCTACGCTTACTGGCTGGCCTCGGCCTTCTTCTGGGCCTTGTCGCGTGCGACAGCGCGATCCGTCTGACCGAGGCGCCGACCGTCTTTGCCAATGCCATGACGTTTCCGGAAGAAGAAATCCCGGAGCGTTTGCAAAGCATCGACCCGACGATCTTCTATGTGACCGACAGGGCGCCGGTGATGTCCCGCGATGGGTCGGTGACGGGCTATTCTTATCAGCGCTCCGACAGCATGGCCTTCGGCGAGACCTGGGTGCAGTTCGGTCAAGGGCTCGACTGGTCCGACCTTGTTGCCGCAAGCCATGGTGACAGGCGGGGTCGCCTTCCGGCGCTGACACTGAAAGGCATTTCCGAGGAAGTCCGCTTTCCTGCAACACCCTTGCCGTTCGAACGTCGGGATGGTGCCCTTCGGACCCTCGAGACGGCAGAAGCCGCCTATCGCGCCGACATACGGGCGTTCCAGGCGGCCATGGCGACCGCCTTGGCAGAAAAGCCGGTCAAGGAAGTCCTGGTCTATATCCATGGTTTCAACACCGAGTTTCAGGATAGCTTGGCTGTCGTGGCCAATGTCTGGCACTTCACTGGGCGGCGCGGCGTTCCGATCACCTATTCCTGGCCGTCCGGAAATCCGGGGCTCTTCAGCTATCTCAAGGACCGGGAATCCGGCGAATTTGCGATCTTTCATCTGAAAGAGTTTCTGCGTGCGCTGGCCGGGGTCCCTGGGCTCGAAAAGATCCACATCATCGCCCATTCACGGGGGACGGACGTGGCGACATCGGCTGTGCGCGAAATGATCCTGGTTGAGCGCGGGGCGGGCCGCAACCCGCGTCGCAGTCTCAAACTTGGGGCCCTGATCATGGCGGCCCCCGATCTGGATATCGGGATTGTTCGCCAAAGGCTGATTGCCGAGCGTTTGGCGGGCGCCTTCGACCAGATCACGGTCTATGTGAACCCAAGCGACGGGGCTTTGGGTCTGGCGCAATCCATTGCCACCGGGACGCGGTTCGGGCGATTGCGGCCTTCCGATCTTAGCCCCGAGGTTCGCGCAAGCCTGGATCGGGCGGGAAACGTCTTCTTCGTCAGCGTGGAAGACAGCGGACCAAGCCCGGGCCACGCCTATTTCCGGCGAAACCCTGCGGTCGTCTCGGATATCGTGCTGACGCTGCGGACCGGCGCCGCCCCCGGCGACGTTGATCGCCCGCTTGACCGTGTGTCCGGGAACTTCTGGACCATCCATCGCGGATACCCAGAACCCCGGCCCCCGGAAAACCAACAGAAAGGCTGAGCCCAAAAAATGATGGGGCCTGCGAAGGCCCCATCGAAATGAAGGAACGCTGTCCCTTCAGGGACGGCTCATTTTGGCGGCGCTTCCGCCTTGGTCACATCGGGAAGGGCGACACCGGACAGAAGTTCTTCCACAAGGAACGAGATCAATTGCGGCCGGTTCTGGAAGCCGGATTTCCGAAAGATTGCGTTCATCTGGCTTTTCACGGTCGAGGCAGATGTGCCACGAAGCTTGGCCACTTCAGCGTTGGAAAAGCCCTTCATCGCATAGATCGCCACGGCCTGTTCCGAAGGCGACAAATCCCATTCGCGAAAGGTTTCGGTCAGGTGATCCTGAAAGTTGCCGGACGCCACATCGATCTGGCGTCCCATTTCGGCCATCCGCTCAAGCGAGTGCCGCAGGAAAAAGATTGATGTGAACACACCCACCGCAAGACTGATCCCCGCAAGCATCTGGATCGCGTCGCGGAATGCCGGTGGAATCGTGCCCGGCGCGAACCCCTGCGTTTCCGTCCAGATCTGAATGCCGAAGAACAAGGCGCCGGAAAACTGAAGCGCCAGCGCAAGATACAAGGGCCAAAGCCCCAATCGGCTGGGCCGTACGTCCGAATCGCGCTCGCTCTTTGCGGGCTGCCTGCTCCGGGAGAGATGAATTGTCGCTGCTTCCGCCATGTTTCCCCACCTTCTTGGTTCGCTATCACGGGTGCTTTGCCCCGATTCGACGGCCCCTTTGGCCCATTTACTCACGCGTCGCACTCTGCGCCGTACCTAGGATTTCTCGGCGTCAAACAAGGCAGCAGCATGGCGTCGCAAGGCCCGTATCAGGGCGTTTTGCACCCTGGGTTCTATGTCGGAGGGGTCTATTTCCACCCAGGGTACCAAACCGCAACAATCGGCCAAAAGCCTTAAAACCTTGGTTTTTCGCGTCCTACCCAGGGTGGAAAGGCGCGCATTCCACCCACCAGCGCATAGAGACGTGCCGCAACTTGGGCTTCATTGGGTTTGTCAGCACGCCATCGGGTCTACGTCTCCCCGCAGCGCTGACGGATACGCAACCTGAGCGCTACGGAGGGCTCACAATGGTAAGAGTTATACAGTTGTTTAGTGCGCGCCTTGTCCGTGCTCATCGGGATGCGGACATGTCCTTGTCCAAGGCGGCCCTGTCCTCTGCCGCCAAGAACTCGGCCCGCGCTTTGCGCTCGGATTTCGAACGTGCCTTCGGTGGAGAGTTGCGCCGCGCCACGCTGCGCCACGCCGATGCACATGTTCCGGTCACCGTGGCCTCGAACGCATCCTCAAACGAGATGCCCCGGTGATCCTCGCCCGCACTCATATCACTCCGTCCGCGACCGGCCCATGTCTGCCGACCGGTCCTGGACAAATGGCTGCCTGGCCGTCCGTTCCAGTACTCCGCATTTCGCGCCATCTGTCCAATGGCGCCTCACACACCGGACGGTCGGCAGCCCGCACACATATTCAGTTTCTCCGCAGCGCTCGCCTCACACGAGCAATGTCCAAGGGTCGCCCTGTCCAGGTGACCCGCACTCACCCGGTTATGCGCCGTCTCGCACGCGGCACTGTCCAGCAACCGGTTCCGCAGGGTGGCGTTTTCTGTCCCAATCTCTGACGCCGCACGAACCTGCATAACGACCAGACCCCCGTGACCAAGACTGTCCTATCGGTCACGGGGGACCGGTCTTCCCCCAGACCCAATATTCGAACAACGGGCATGGCGCTTTGACCCTTCCGATGGCTTGGTCTATCCCGCCAGACAGGAGGACGCGCCCCATGACATACACCCCCGCCGAAACGCGGTACGACACGATGGTTTATCGACGCTGCGGTCGATCCGGATTGAAGCTGCCTGTCATATCTCTGGGTCTTTGGCACAATTTCGGGGGCGACACGCCACATGAGTTGAAGCGTCAGCTTTGCCGACAAGCCTTTGACCTTGGGATTACCCATTTCGATCTGGCCAACAATTACGGACCGCCGCCGGGATCCGCGGAAGAGGCGTTTGGCGAGATCCTGAAGACCGACTTCCGGGGGTATCGGGACGAACTGATCATATCCTCCAAGGCTGGATACAAGATGTATGACGGTCCTTATGGCGAGTTCGGCAGCCGGAAGTACCTGATCGCGTCCTGCGATGCGTCGTTGAAGCGCATGGGGCTCGACTATGTCGATATCTTCTATTCCCACCGGTTTGACCCCGAAACACCGCTGGAAGAGACGATGGGCGCCTTGGATCAGATTGTGCGTTCGGGCAAAGCGATTTATGCGGGGATCTCGTCCTATAATTCGCAGCGCACGCGCGAGGCTGTGGCGATCCTGAATGACCTTGGCACGCCCTGCCTGATCCATCAGCCGTCTTACAACATGCTGAACCGCTGGGTGGAACGTGACGGGCTGAAGGACACGCTGGTCGATCTGGGTGTGGGCGCGATTGCCTTCACGCCGCTGGCGCAGGGCATTTTGACCAACAAGTATCTGAAGGGCACGCCCGAGGGCAGCCGCGCCAGCCAGGGCAAGTCGCTGAACCCTGATACGATGACTGACGGCGTGATCGCAAAGGTTCGTGTGCTGAACGAGATTGCGGCATCGCGCGGTCAGACATTGGCCCAGATGGCCTTGGCCTGGGTCCTGCGGGACGACGCAATCACCACGGCGCTGATCGGTGCCTCAAAAGTCGAACAGATCGCGGATTGCGCGGGCGCGGCGGCGAACCTGACCTTTACCGAGGATGAACTGGCCGAAATCGACAAATACGCCACTGATGAAGCGTTGAACCTTTGGGCGCGGTCATCGGAAGAAGTATGACGGCAGGCCGAACTGGTCTGCCCGTGGCGCGGGCCGGTCAGCGTATCGGCTTGTTGGGCGGGTCCTTTGACCCACCCCATCGTGGCCATGTCCATATTTCCCGCGAAGCATTAAAGCGGTTTCGTCTGGATCAGGTGTGGTGGCTGGTGTCGCCCGGCAACCCGTTGAAATCCGAGGGACCGGCGCCGATGGACCGGCGTGTGAGCGCAGCCGAAAAGCTGATCCAAAGCCCGAAAATCAAGGTCAGCGATATCGAGGCGCGAATCGGAACGCGTTATACCGCGCAGACGTTGAAGGTGATGCTGAAACGCTACCCGGGGGTGCATTTCGTCTGGCTCATGGGGGCTGACAATCTGGCCGGTTTCCACCAGTGGGACCGGTGGCGCTGGATCATGGAGCATGTGCCAATTGGCGTTCTGGCGCGTCCCGGGCAACGCGTTTCGGCCCGCAAATCCGTGGCAGCAGGGGTTTTTGCCCCGTACAGGCTGCGCGGGCGCGAGGCCGCCAGGCTCAGTACGTTGGAAGCCCCGGCTTGGTGTTTTGTTAACGTCCCGATGGTGAATGTCTCGTCCAGCGAGATCCGTGCGCGGGGCGAGTGGGTGCGCTGACTGCGACTTGCCTTCAACGGTCACACAATTAACAGTGATTGGCCGCAATTGGATGCTTGTGTGAAACAGTGAGCTAAGTTTAATCGCCGCGATGTCTGCCGGGATGAAACGACGACTTTTTCTGACGGGCCTGATGGCCAGCGCCGCGACCGGTGCCCTTGCAGGGGCGCCGTTGACGTCGCTGCGACCTGTGCCGCGCCCAGGCGAAGTGCGCCTTCCTCCGCCCTTGCCGGCGGATCGGCTTGTTGATGGGGCAAATCTTGGGGGCGATGTTGCCTTTGCCGTGGCCGATGCCCGCACAGGTGCGTTTCTTGAGATGTACAACGCAGCCGCGGCCATGCCGCCTGCCTCGGTCACCAAGGCCCTGACGGCAGCCTATGGGCTAGAGCATCTGGGGCAGGACTTCCGGTTCCGAACACGGCTTATCGCGATGGGCCCCATTGTGGATGGCAAGTTGAAGGGTGATCTGGTCTTGCAGGGCGGTGGCGACCCGTCCCTCGACACGGACGCATTGGCCAGTCTTGCATCGCAGTTGAAGGACGCTGGCGTGGTCGAGGTCGAAGGGCAACTTCGGGTCTATGCCGGGCATTTCCCGAACCTGCCCCACATCGATGGCGATCAGCCGGCGCATGTGGGCTATAACCCGGCGATCAGCGGGCTGAACCTGAATTACAACCGCGTTCACTTCGAATGGAAACGCGGGTCGAAGGGCTATGACGTCACGATGCAGGCCCGGTCCCGCAATCATCGCCCCGATGTGGCCATAGCCCGTATGGAAATCACCGATGAACGGCGTTTTCCGGTCTATACCTACCATCAGGCAGAAGGCGTCGACCGCTGGACGGTCGCCAAGGCCGCATTGGGCCGGGAAGGCGCGCGGTGGCTGCCCGTCAGACGCCCGGCGGCTTATTGCGGCGAGGTGTTTCAAACGCTCGCCCGCGCCCATGGTATCGTCCTTCGCAAAGGCCCGGCGATGCTTGGACCGGTCCATGGGCAGATCATCGGGGTGCATGAAAGCCCACATTTGACCGACATGGCGCGGTCGATGCTGAAGTTTTCCACCAATCTGACCGCCGAGGGGATCGGACTGGCCGCGACGGCGCGGATGATGGGGCGGCCTACGTCATTGGAGGCCTCGGCGACCATCATGAACCGGTGGCTTCGTCGAAACTTTGCGGCAACCTCGGCCGGGTTCGTCGATCATTCCGGCCTGGGATACGACAGCCGGGTCTCTCCGATTGATTTGGTGCGGGCTCTCAAGGCCTATACTGCCGTCAAACCAATCCTGAAACCGGTGCGCATGGGCGACCACGCGCCAGGCGGTTCCGCTGTAGTTGCCAAAACCGGGACGTTGAACTTCGTCAGCGCGCTGGCGGGATACATCAACCCGCCAAGGGGAGGCCGCGAGATGGTCTTTGCCATTCTAACGGCAGATACAGCCCGGCGCGATGCGATTGCCCCAGAACAGCGCGAAAAACCCCCGGGCGCGCGGAGTTGGGGAAACCGGTCCCGCACATTGCAGAAACGGTTGATCGGACGCTGGATCCGCGATCACGCGTAAGCCCTGACCGGCTGCGACCAGGTCGGACCGGTCTAGTCGTCGCGTCCCGGATCGGTGGGGTTGCTGGAGTAAAGCGCGATCTTGTTCCCATCAGGATCCCGTAGGTAACCCACATAAAACCTGGGTCCGTAATCCGCACGAAATCCAGGCTGACCCTCGTCAGCACCGCCCGCGGCAAGGGCCGCCGCGTGAAGGGCGCGCACCTGGTTCTGATCACGCGCCTCGAAGGCAACCATTGTGCCGTTTCCAGCCGAGGCCTTGCCACCGTTGTATGGCGACTTCACATAGAGTTCCGGCGACGGTGCCGTTTGTCCCGGACGGGCGGGCAGCGCATAGCTCAGATCGCCATGATAGATTTCCAACGTGTAGCCGAGCGCAGGCAAAAACGACGAGTAAAAGCGCTTCGCCCGCGCAATATCATTGGCGCCAAGGGTGACATAAGTGATCATGCCCGCGATCCTTTCGGGGTCCTGGGTCGGCATGGGTTCGCGATGCTCAGGTAACCCAACCTTCAGGCGCGCTCAATCCGTGGTGTTTCCGGGCAATTTGCCGTTGAGTGCCGATATGGTGTCGAGCATGAGCGAGTCGTCATCGGCCCCGTGCGCTGCCGTAGCTTGGTCATACCAGGCATGGGCGTCTTCACCCACGGACATGTGCAATCCCAGGCTTTTGGCCATGGCCAGGCAATATCGCGCGTCTTTCTCGCGAAGACCAATTGCGAGACCGAAACTGTCTGCCGGTCGGCCCTCCATCATCGGGCGGATCATGCGTTTGGTGTGGGGGCTGCCGATGGGCCCACTTTCGATGGCAGCCACCGTCGTGTCGATATCCAGTCCAAGGGTGCGTGCCACATGAGCGGCCTCGGCCACGGCTGCGATATGGACCGCACCCAGCAGATTGTTCAGAAGCTTATAGGCCGTGCCTGCACCGACCGGCCCAAAATGCAGAATCGAATTCGAAATTACTTCGAGAAGCGGCTTGGCTGCGGTCAGATCATCAGCATCTGCGCCGACGAGAAGGACCAATTCCCCCTTTGCCGCGCTGGCAGGCGGTCCGTTCACCGGACAATCGACATAGCGAAGGCCCCGAGCCCCGGCCTCTTCCGACAGCTTTGCGCATTGGCCGTGCGAAATGGTTGAGCACTCGATGACGAAAGCACCGGGTTGCAATACGCCCATGGCTCCGTCGTCACCTTGCCAGCATCGGTCAGAAGCTTGGTCATCAGCCACCATCGAGAACACCGCGTCCGCGTTTTCTGCGGCATCACTTGGCGACGCGGCGACCCTGGCCCCAGCGGCTTCAAGCGCGCCGGCCTTTCCAGGTGATCGATTCCATACCGCGACATCGTGACCGGCTCCCAACAGGCGTTGGGCCATGCCGTTCCCCATCTTTCCGAGGCCCAGAAATCCAAGTTTCGCCATGTTGAACCTGTTGCTTTTCTTGAAGAAGTTGCGGTTTCTGTTGCCTAATCTAGTCCCACAGCGGCCCGCGCATGAGCCACCAGCTTTCGCGCAGTTTCGAGATCATGGGCGTTGGGATTGGGGCTTGCCATCGGCCAACCGCCATCCCGGGTCCCTTTATCGCGATAAAGTATGCTGGACTGGCTGAAATAGGCACCGCTGTGGTTCGGCGCATTGTCCGACAAGAGCACATGTAGCGAGGTTTGCGCGGAATCCTCGTTAGTGTCGCTAGTGTTGAACATCGCAAATAGCGGGCGCGCGACGGTCATGACGGCTCGGATCAGGACGCTTCCGCCGCTGGCAAAATTCGACCGCGCCCAACCCGGATGGATAGAGGCTGTCGTGACGCCCGTCCCTTCAAGTCGTTCAGCAAGTTCGCTGGCATAGAGAACCAAGGCCAGTTTGGCTTCGGCATAGGCCGCAAAGTTGTTGTAGGGCCGGTTCTGGAAAGCCATATCGTCCAGATGGATTTGCGGACGGTTTTTCGGTGTGCCGGCATGCATCACCGATGACAGGAGCCCAATCCGCGAAGGTGCAGAGGCCTTGAGCCGATCCAGCAACCGCTCGGTCATCAGGACATGACCGTAAAAGCTCGCGGCCATGGTGACCTCAAACCCATCGTCGGTCAGGTGGACAGTGTTGTCCATGTTGACCATTCCGGCGTTGCACATCAGCCCGTCCAGACGGTCATGGGTCTTAAGGACAGCATCGACGCACCGATTGACCGACGCCAGATCGGAGAGGTCGCATTCGATCACATCGTAACTGCCCTTAAGGCCGGCAAAGCTCTTTGCCGCTTCGGTCCCCGCCGATACACGGCGGCAGGCCATCACGACGTGGCCGCCCTGCAGAACCAGTTGTCGCGCCGTTTCCAGGCCGATGCCCGAATTCGCGCCGGTGACGAGATAGATCTTGCCCGAAATGTCCTTCGAAAGCGTCTGACTGTCGCAACGGTGGATTTTCCGCGCCATGGTTGCCTCCCGTCCTGCACAAAGAAGAGCCTAGCATGGCGGCGGGCACCCGGCCACGTGCCAGCCACAGGGCCAGCCCGGCCGGATCTACTGGGTGATGTGCCGGGCCCGTGCGCCCCGTTCGATGGCGGCGGCGTGCAGGCGGTCGATGTTCAGCTCGTACCGGATCTCTTCGAGAAGCCGAAGCTCTGCCTCCAGAAGCGTGCCGTCCGCCGCCGCCACATCGCAGGCCAGCGCATATGCCGTTTCATTGAGCGTTTCGGGCAGATCCGCGCGGACGAGCCCAAACAGCGCATCCAGGCCTTCTTCGACGGCAAACAGGTCGAACACCGTCTGGGCGACCGTCGAGATCCGGTCGATGTCATATCCGCCGAAGACCGGCAGGTGGTTCACGATCCGCTCGATCGTCACGAGTTCGGAGGTGCGGATATTCTCGTCCGAGGCCGAAATGGCGATCATGACCGCGACCAGCGCGTCCTGCGGGGTCCAGGAATGGGGCACATCGTTCAAGGGATTGATCCTTCGTGTTTTGTTGCGGTGCAGAATATTGACCTGAGCCGGGGGCGGCAATAGGAAGCGGGCCTTGTTTACGCAATGGGAGCAAGACCCCGATGTCCGAGATGCGCGACGCCGCACTGCAATCAAAAGCCTGGCCGTTCGAAGAAGCGCGCCGGGTCTTGAAACGCTATGCGAAGGGCGCGCCGGAAAAAGGGTATGTCCTGTTCCAGACCGGGTATGGCCCGTCTGGCCTGCCGCATATTGGCACGTTTCAGGAAGTGGCTCGGACCACGATGGTCAAGCGTGCATTCGAGATGATGTCGGATATACCCGCCAGACTTCTGAGCTTTTCAGATGATATGGACGGGTTCCGGAAGGTTCCGACAAATCTGCCGATGCAGGATGCTTTGGCGCAAGACTTGCATCTGCCGCTGACCAAGGTGCGTGATCCCTTCGGCACCCACGACAGTTTTGGCGCCCATAACAACGCGCGACTACGGTCTTTTCTGGACAGCTACGGCTTCGAGTACGAATTCGCGTCGTCGACTGACTATTATGCCTCGGGCCAGTTCGACGAGATGCTTTTGCGCGCGCTTGAACGGTTCGAAAAGATCATGGAGATCATGCTGCCGACCCTCGGGGCCGAGCGGCAGGCGACATATTCGCCGTTTCTGCCAATTTCGCCCAAGACGGGTCATGTTTTACAGGTGCCGACGTTGGAGCGGAACGTCGCGAAGGGCACGATCGTTTATGAAGAACCCGATGGGGAACGCGTCGAGGTTCCGGTAACCGGCGGCCATGTAAAGATGCAATGGAAGCCCGATTGGGCACTGCGCTGGGCTGCACTTCAGGTGGACTATGAGATGTCCGGGAAAGACCTGATCGACAGTGTCACCCAGGCCACCAAGATCTGCCGGGCGCTGGGCGTGCAGCCGCCCGAGACCTTCACCTATGAGCTTTACAACGACGAACACGGTCAGAAGATTTCAAAGTCGAAAGGGAACGGCCTTTCGATGGAGGAATGGCTGACCTATGCGGCGCCGGAAAGCCTTCAGTATTTCATGTATCAAAAGCCGAAGACGGCGAAGCGGCTGTTCTTCGATGTGATCCCGAAGGCGGTGGATGAATACCATCAGCAGCTGCGGGCCTATCCCGATCAGGATGCGAAGGCGCAGTTGGCAAACCCTGTTTTCCATATCCATGGGCCAGATGTGCCAGCTTCGAACATGGTTGTGCCATTTGCAATGCTCTTGAACCTGGCCAGTGTCTCGGCAGCCGAAGTCAAGGATGCGCTTTGGGGCTTCATCAAACGCTATGCGCCGGGTGCCTCGCCCGAAACACATCCCGATCTGGATCAGGCGGCGGGCTTTGCTGTGGCCTATTTCCGCGACCACGTGGCCCCGACCCGGGCGTTCCGGGCCCCTGACGATCGCGAGCGGGCCGCGATGGAAGATCTGGCCGGGCGTCTTAAGGTCTGGGACGGAGGGCTCGACGCGGAAGCGTTGCAGTCGATGGTCTTCGCCGTTGGGAAGGAACATGGGTTCGAGCCGCTGCGGGACTGGTTCAAGGCGCTGTACGAAGTGCTTCTGGGCGCGTCTCAAGGCCCGCGGTTCGGTGGGTTTATCGCGCTTTACGGCGTCGAGGAGACGGTGGCCTTGATCGATGCGGGTCTCGCGGGCAAGCTGGCAGCGTGATTGCGTGCGCCTTTCGGGGCGCGCCCACCCGCCCAACCCACGCCCCGAAAGGCGCACTCGATGCCCATCGACCGGGAAGCCGTTCTTGAAATCTATGACCGCTTGATCGCGGCACATGCCGGCCTGTCGCGAAAAGGCGCGAAGATGCCTTACACGGCGATGAACGGAAACATGTTCACCTTTGTGGATCCCGACGGCGTCATGGCGCTGCGGTTTTCCGATGCGGATCTGGATGCCTTCCGGGCCGCTTTCGATGTGGGCGAGGTCCGGCAATACGGCGCGGTCATGCGCGGCTATGCCCCTGTTCCGGAAGCGCTTTTCGCCGACCCGGCCGCATTGGCCGCCTGGTTTGCGCGGTCCGTCGCAAACGCGAAGACACTGAAACCAAAGCCCACGAAGAAGCCCAAGTGATTTGACGGCGTTCATCCTCGTCCTAGGGTCAGACGCGTATCGAGGAGGGCGAAGATGCGAAAATTCATTGCAGGGGCGGTGCTGGCGGCATGTCTGACGACGAGCGCCTGGGCGCAGGACACACGCGAGCTTGGGGTCGAAACGGTCATTCAGAACCAGCTGAACGCTTTCATGGCCGATGATTTCGCGACCGCCTTCACATTCGCTTCACCCGCGATCAAAGGCATGTTCGGGACATCGGATCGGTTCGGACAAATGGTGCGTCAGGGCTATCCGATGGTCTGGCGCCCGGGTGAAGTTCGATTTCTGGACGTCGAGGCAAATGGTGCCATCCGGTACCAAAAGGTCATGATATTTGACGGCGGCGGGGTGCCACATGTTCTGGAATACGAAATGATCCCGGCAGGCGACAGTTGGCAGATCAATGGCGTGCGTTATCTCGGGCCGCCAAATCTGGGCGCCTAAAGCCCGAGATCTTCGGGTGACAGAATAAAGGCCTTGCCAAAGCCACCGTTAAGGTGGGCCTTGTCGACTTGGAACAGAGCGAAAGCGAAATCCGCAAAATCGATGTAAAGCTTTGATTTCGGGTGCGTTTCCAGAAAGCGCGCGCGGGTTTCGGCATGTCCGGGCTCGCCATGTCGCAAAAACCGGGCGCGGGCCTGCAAGGTGATCCGCGGATGGGTCAGGGGATCGCCCTTTGACCCGGGCTCTCCCAACAACAGCGAACAGACCGGATCGGCCTGCAACGCAATGGTGTGATGGGACAGATCCGAGATTAGCGTCAGGGGTGTGCCATCCTTGGCGGTGCCAATTGCAATTCGGCTGACCATCGGCGCCTGCGTCGCAGGATCCATGACGCCGATGGCGCCGAACCGCGCGCCGCCAATCAGGTCGCGGGCCAGTTGGCGTGCCGCGTCATCTGTGGGGCGGATCGGGGATTTTTCAGCCATGCCCGAAGGATAACGCGGACAGCGATCCGGCCAAAGCGCAAAACCTGACCCAGATCAAAGCGGCGCGTACTTGGAGGCGGTAGCATTGGGAAACGTCAAGGAGGTGTCCCATGTATTCCAAAATTCTCGTGCCTGTCGCGCCGAACCAGCGTCCAAACACGCTTGATGCTTTGAAAATTGCGGAAAAGCTGAAAGATGAAGGCGGCCAGATCATTGCCTTGTCCGTGGTTGAACCCATCCCGACCTATGCCGAGGTGCAGATCCCGGAATCGGCGCTTCGGTTGACCCGGGATGGCGTGCTTGAGGGCTTGCAGGCCTCGCTTGGCGGGATTGAGGCCGAAGCCGTGGTCGAAATCGGCCATGCCGGGCGGTCGATCTTGGATTACGCCGAGGCTAATGGCGTCGACTGCATCGTGATTGCGTCGCACGATCCGGGGTTGCAAGACTATTTCCTGGGTGGGACGGCGGCTCGGGTGGTTCGACATGCCCATTGCGCGGTCCATGTGGTGCGCTGACCGGTGAGGGCGATATGTGCTAGGCTTGGGTGTGGTCTGAAAGGAGAACGCCCATGCCAGTGATCAAGTCAGATGTCGGATATCAAACCGTTGTCACGACTTTTGAGATGTCGCCGGGTACGTGCCAGGACCTGCTCGATGCGCTACGGGACGCGTATGCCGCTTTCATCTCAAAGCAACCGGGGTTCATCTCGGCCGCACTTCACGTCAACGACGCCCAGACGCGAATTGCCAACTATTCTCAATGGGAAAAACGCGAAGACTTCCAGGCCATGTTGCGGACGCCCGAAATGCGCGACCGCAACCGCCAGATCGGTGCGCTTTGCCGCAGCTTCGAACCCGTGATGTATGATGTGGCAGAGGTGTTCTGAGGACCGATCACCCCTCGGGTCGGAGCCGTCCCATCACGATCGCGTCCACATAGACCCCGTCGCGAAAGACGTAGTCGCGCAGGCGCCCCTCGGCCACGAACCCGAAATCTTCATAGATCTTGAGCGCGCGTTCATTGGTCGCCCAGGCTGTCAATTCCAGCCGGTGCAGGTTCAGCCACTTGTCACCCATGTCGATCATCTTTTGCATCAACGCGCGCGCCACGCCCTTGCCCTGCCACTCCGCATGGGTGACGATCATATTGATCTCACCGGCATGGGCGTGGCGGGGGAGTGTCGGAAAGGTCAGGAGCTCAGCAAATCCGACAACGGTATTTTCGGCCTCGGCCACCATCTTGTATTCGCCGGCTTTGTCCGCAAGCCGCCCTGCGGTGTAATCGGGCGATTGAACCGGCAACCGCATGGAGCCAAGGATCACGTGTTCCGACAGGAACATGGTGTGAACTGCGTCAACATCGCGCTGTTCAACGTGCCGTATGGCGTAGGTCATGCGCCGGTCCCCCTTCAAGTCTTGAAGGCTTGCGTTACCACAAAGAGTGGCGACCGGCCAACTGGCGCGCGACGGCGCGCCAGGCGGGCTGTGTTGAGGTCTATGTCAGCGGTGCTTCAACGCAGGCGCGGAATTTCTGCACTTCTGGCGCTGCGCCCTCTAACGAGAACGAGATGTCCGAGGCGCCCGATATGGCCTTCGCCGTCATGTTGAATTCAAGCCCGTCCAACACGTTTCCGAACCCCCGATCCCGCACGGTCAGGGCCCGGCCATCCGCGCTTGTCCGGTGGCGTCCGGTGGAAATCGTCAGCCCCGATGGTCCGTCAAAGCGCATCGCAAAGAGATCTGAAGCGGCCCATGATGTCGGGTGCGTGACTGTAATCGCGTAGGGCTCGGGCTGGCGCGGGTCGAACGTCACGCGAAGTTCGGCGGCCCCTTCGTTATGGGTCAATGTGCAAACGGGGCTGGGCGAAAATTCCCACGCGGCGAGGGGACTGGCCAGAAGGCTGAAGAAAATCACAAGTCGCATGCAGGTCAAATAGCGCCATAACGGCCTGGAACCAGTCCGGCTCGGTGGCCGGGCGTTAATGCGTTTCGGCGCGGTCGAAATCGACATGGATGTGATTGCCGTCCGGATCCCAGATATTGATCTGGATCACCGGAAGAACAGGCGTATCGATGATCTCGAACGCGATCCCCTTGGCCGTCAGTTTGTCCTTAAAGGCCTGAAACCCCGTCGCCCGAAACGCCATATGCTCAAGCGTCAGGTTGTCGCCTGCGCGCGGGGCGCCGCTGACCTCGATCAGATGCACAAGTGCGGCATCGTCCAGATAAAGCCAGGCGCCGGGGAAAGGGAAATCGGGCCGGTCGCCGGGGTGAAGGCCAAGGAATTCGCCATACCAGGCGATCATCGCCTCAAGCTGGCCGGTCCGGATGTTTACGTGGTCGAATGATTGGATCATGGCGCAAGGCTAGCAAGACGATCGCGGGGCGTCAGCCCTTGAAGCGCATCTAGAACCACATGTCTTTGACCGTTCGGCCATCGGCTGGCAATTGCTTGAAGCTTTCATGCCCGTCGAAATGCCGGATCGGGATGTCTTGGACAGAGGCTGGTTCATCCGCAAGCCGAAGGTTGACGGCAATGCGTTCCCGTCCATCCGGGTCGGGGATGGATTGGCGCCAGGCGACGGCGTTGCCGCATGTGGGGCAGAACTTGAACTCCAGATCGCCGCTGTCCTTCCGGACATAGGCCGTTGTGACACCGGTGATCGTGACACTTTCACCCTTCCAGCCATAAATCCAAAGGACGCCGTAGCGGCGACAGACCGAGCAGTTGCAGGCCGTGGCTTGTGACGGGGTATCGTTATGGGTCCAGGTGACGGCACCGCAATGGCAGGATCCGGTGATCATGGTCGGACTATGGGCCGGACGGCAGGAGATGTCAGCCGAAAGTGGACGCGATGCCGGTGATTTCCGTGGCCTCGGGCGGGTTGGCGAATGTGGGTCCGACGGCGGCCTTGTAGGCGGCGAAGGCTTTGGAGTTCAGGAAGGCCTGTTTCCCGATATCGGATTCAAACTCCATGATGCCCACGAACCTGGTGGGGTCCGGCGTGGTGAAGCAGGAATAGATCAGTCCATCGGTGCCCGCAACGCCTTCGGATTTGAGATTGGCGACAAGGGTTTCCATGGCTTGCCTTTGGTGGGCGTGGTCGTCGGCGGATTTGAGGGTGTAATGGACGAGGAGGGACATGGGGCGCGGGTCCTTTCGGTTGTCTTCCGACTAGACGGGCAGTACGGCCTGTCGTCAAGTATCGGTCAGCTTGGACCGAGGCCGAAGGCTGTTGGGCCAGCGGTTGCCATTGGTCAAAGTGACAACGGCAACGACGGTACGGCGGGCAGTCCGAATTCAGAGTTCTCAAACCTAAGGGCAAAACCGGTCTATATACACTGCAATGCATTGCGCGGAATTGGAGCTTTCCAATACTCATTAGAAAATGGAACACGTACTGTCATTGGTTGGCCGAAGACGTGGCAATCCACGTGGATTTTTTAAACCCCTTCTTAAACGCTACACTTCGTAACTAGAGTTTTGGGGCCTAGCCGTTGGCAACCAATTAACTGGCCAAGACTTGAAAGTAGAATCCACAGTTAATACCTCCTCGATCAGGGAGAAGAGACTTTGCCAGATAGAGATTTCACCGATCCAGCTTTCTTTCGCCTTCGTGACGAACCCGGTGAATCTGTGTTTATGATTCTTAAGGCATACGCAGCACACGAAGATAATTTGATTGCTGATAGGACTGGGTGGTTCATTCAGTTCAATTCATTGCTGTTTGGAGCGCTTGCGATTTCGGCAAGCGTCATTGCTTCTAGCGACCCTGAGAAGATATTTTCGCCAATTGCAGTGACTATAGTTTTCTCTGTAGCAGTGTTTTTTGTTTCTTTGGTCGGATTGTGGAGTTGTTTTGCAACCAGACGTTCGGTGCGCGCCGCTCACAGGGCCATCGACAATATTAGGTACTTTTGGCGAACATATTATGAAACCCACTTGGGGAGTTCTGGATTTCCTCCAATTTCCATTGTTAGCGGTAAATTGATTGACGGACAAAATTATCCATCCAAGAACGGATCAAATGAAATATTGGCAAAAGAAAGCGACCATACTCATAAAGGAAGCTACCTGTCATTGTCTATGCCAATTGCTGTTGGTTCCGGGTGGGTGTTAATTTCTGTGTTTTCCGGGTTTCTTTTCTCTAGTGTCCAATATGGCTGCACTTCGATACTCAACGAAACTTGCAACGAAATTAGAACCTCACTGGAAATGCAGTGGTAGTTTCCAGGTATCACCGCTTCCTTCTCCGCACATTCCCACCCCTCTGCCCAGCTCGGCCCGCCGTTGACCGGCCCTTGGATTTGACGGCGGCCTCGGACGCGGCCTCGACCGCCGATTGACGCGCAAGGGGGTCGTCGGCCACGGCCAGATCCACGGCCTCCAGCCGTTTGACCTCATCGCGCAACCGCGCGGCCTCTTCAAATTCCAGGTTCTCCGCCGCTTTCCGCATATCGGCCCGAAGCGCATCCAGATGCGCGGCTAAATTCGCCCCGACCATGGGCTTGTCGACCTTGGCTGTCACGCGGGACATATCCGTGTCGCCCTGATAAAGACCGGCCAGCACGTCCTCGACATTCTTCTTCACCGTCTCGGGCGTGATCCCGTGTTCTTCGTTATAGGCCACCTGTTTGGCCCGGCGCCGTTCGGTTTCGCGCAGCGCGCGTTCCATCGAGCCGGTGATCTTGTCGGCATACATGATGACGCGGCCATCGGCGTTCCGGGCCGCCCGTCCGATGGTCTGGATCAGCGAGGTTTCCGAGCGCAGGAACCCTTCCTTATCGGCATCCAAAATCGCCACCAGCCCGCATTCGGGAATATCCAGCCCCTCGCGCAACAAGTTGATCCCGATCAACACATCGAACGCCCCAAGACGCAGATCGCGTAGAACCTCGATCCGTTCCAGCGTGTCGATATCCGAATGCATGTACCGGACCTTGATGCCCTGTTCGTGCATGTATTCGGTCAGATCCTCGGCCATGCGCTTGGTCAGCGTCGTGACCAGTGTCCGGTATCCGTTCGCCGCGACCTTCCGAACCTCATCTAGCAGATCATCGACCTGCATTTCGACCGGGCGAATTTCCACTTCCGGGTCCAGAAGGCCGGTGGGGCGGATAACCTGTTCGGTGAAGACGCCGCCGGTCTGTTCGATTTCCCAGGCCGCGGGGGTGGCCGAGACGAAGACCGATTGCGGGCGCATGGCGTCCCATTCCTCAAACTTCAGCGGGCGGTTATCCATGCAAGAGGGCAGGCGGAAGCCGTGTTCGGCCAGCGTGAACTTGCGGCGATAGTCGCCCCGATACATGCCGCCGATCTGGGGCACCGAGACGTGGCTTTCATCGGCGAAGACGATGGCGTTGTCAGGGATAAACTCGAACAGCGTGGGCGGCGGTTCGCCCGGCGCCCGGCCCGTCAGATAGCGCGAGTAATTCTCGATCCCGTTGCAAGAGCCTGTCGCCTCCATCATCTCAAGATCGAAATTCGTGCGTTGTTCAAGGCGCTGGGCTTCCAGCAACTTGCCCTCGGAGACCAGTTGGTCAAGGCGGATACGGAGTTCTTTCTTGATCCCGATCATCGCCTGCTGGAGCGTCGGGCGCGGCGTCACGTAGTGCGAGTTCGCATAGACGCGGATCCGGTCAAAATTGTCGGTCTTTTCGCCCGTCAGCGGGTCGAACTCGGTGATGCCTTCCAGTTCCTCGCCGAAGAAGGACAGCTTCCAAGCCCGGTCTTCCAGGTGGGCGGGCCAGATTTCCAGACTGTCGCCCCGTACGCGGAAAGACCCCCGCTGGAACGCCTGATCGTTGCGGCGGTATTGCTGGGCTACAAGATCGGCCATCACCTTGCGCTGATCGTATTCCTGGCCCGACTTCAGGTCCTGGGTCATCGCGCCGTAGGTCTCAACCGAACCGATGCCGTAAATGCAGGACACCGAGGCGACAATGATCACATCATCGCGTTCCAGAAGGGCGCGGGTGGCCGAGTGGCGCATCCGGTCGATCTGATCGTTAATTTGGGCTTCTTTCTCGATATAAGTGTCAGAGCGCGGCACATAGGCTTCGGGCTGGTAGTAATCGTAATAGGACACGAAATATTCGACCGCGTTTTCGGGGAAGAAGCCTTTGAATTCACCGTATAATTGGGCGGCGAGCGTCTTGTTCGGCGCGAGGATGATGGCCGGGCGCTGAGTTTCTTCGATGACCTTGGCCATCGTATAGGTCTTGCCGGTTCCGGTCGCACCCAGAAGGACCTGATCCTGTTCACCATCGCGCACGCCGCCCGCAAGTTCAGCAATGGCGGTGGGCTGGTCGCCGGCGGGCTGAAACTCGGTATGCATCACAATAGACCGGCCGCCTTCCAGCTTGTCGCGGGATTTCACATCCGGCGCGGCGGCGTGCAGAACGGGCATCTGTTCAGGTGAATTGTTGTGCATGTGGGCGAATCCTCTTCCCCCTAAAATGATCTGTTTTTGTTCTCCTTCAAGATCGGTTTTGGGGTGGGGGAAGGGAAACGGGCTGTCTCCTGACACAGCCCGCAGTCGTGTCAGGCCGCGATATCGATCGGATGCTGCGCCCGGAATCCGACGGCAATCCGGTTCCAGATGTTGATCATGCCGATTGCAACGGTGAGTTTCATGATCTCTCCGTCTGAGAAATGAGGCTTTAGGCCGTCGAAATCCGTGTCGGGAATGCCGGTGTCGGCAATCTGGGTTACACTGTCGACCCAAGCCAGAAGGGCGCGTTCCTTTGGGGAGAAGATAAGCGCTTCTTTCCAGACGCCGACCAGCGCGATCCACTGTTCGGGCAGACCGCTGGCCCGGGCTTCCTTGACATGCATGTCGACGCAATATGCGCATCCGTTGATCTGCGAGGCGCGGAGCTTGATCAGGTGGATCAACACTTTGTCGAGTCCGGATTTGTCCGCGATGTATTTCTCCAATGCAAACAGCGCTTGGCTGGCATCGGGTGCGGCTTCCAAATAGTTCAGGCGAGGGATCATTGAGTGTCCTTTCGGGTTTCGGGGGTCCGAGTTGATGTCCGAATATGAATGTCTAGAAATGCGCAGCTTCGGGCGGCAATCGCACCGTCATCGGCTGCCAGCAATTCTGCGATGAGGTCGGCGATGGTCACTGACCGAAGCTCTGCCCGATAGGCACGTTCGGCCCGCAACATCGCCGCGTTGATCTGGCATGGCGCCTTGAAATAGCTCTTTGGAAGCGGGTTTGGCCCGTTCTGCCGGATTTCACGGCAGCGAAAGGCGGGCTCGGGCCCTTCAATGGCGACAACGATGTCCAAAAGCGTGATATCCGACGGCGACTTCGCCAAGGCGTAGCCCCCACGGGGACCGGGCTCTGTTCGGACGACTTCGGCGCGGGACAGGGCTTGCAGGTGTTTGAGCAGATAGCTTGCGGATACACCGTGACATTCTGCCAGCGCCGCTGCCGACAAGAGGCCGTTCTGGGGAAGCGCGGCCAGCATTGTGACCGAGTGTATCGCTTGCTCAATTCCGTCACTGAGTTTCACGGGAGCCGTCCTTCCTGGCGAATCGTAGATAATAATTATCCACGATGAATAGGGCGTCAATCCGTAAACTGCGCGACTCTATCAGCTTGCCTGCAAAGCCCATATTGCAGTATCCGATCTCCAACGATGGGAGAGACGGACCATGCAAGCGCGCATCTACAAACCCGCCCGAACGGCCATGTCATCTGGCACAGCCAAGACCAAGGATTGGGTGCTTGAATATGCGCCCGCCAGCGCGCGCGAAGTTGATCCGTTGATGGGTTGGACGTCGTCGGACGACATGCAGTCGCAGGTCCGGATGACCTTCCCGACCAAAGAGGCCGCGCTTGACTATGCCAAGGAACGCGGCATCGACGCGGTCGTGATCGAACCGAAGAAACGCAAAGCCAACATCCGGCCGCGCGGCTATGCCGAGAACTTTGCCAGCGACCGTCGCGGCGCCTGGACCCACTGATCTCATGCGGCCGACCTTGTCGGTCATCACCGTTGTTCGAAACCTGGTGGAAGCCGGTCGCGAAACCGCCTTTCGCGCGTGCGCCGGCTCGGTTGCCACGGATCTTGGCGACGAGGTTGAGCATATCGTCTTCGATGGCGCGTCAACAGATGGGACGGCAGCCTTGATTGCCGAGACCGCGCCCAAGGCGCGGATCATCACGCGGTCCGATCACGGCCCCTATGATGCGATGAACCAGGCGGCGGCAGAGGCGTTGGGTGACTATCTTCTTTTTCTGAATTCAGATGACCGTTTGCTTCCCGGCGGGGCACAGGCGTTCCTGTCTGCGGCTGGTCCCGATTTCATCGCCGCGCCGGTTCAGGTAGATGACGGATCGGGCGAGATCCTGAGGGTTTCCAAAGGGTTCTCTCGCGTTCTTCGCACGATGCCCTTCAATCACCAGGGGCTGGCAATGCGTCGCGAGTTGTTTGAACGGCTCGGCGGGTTCAACACGGCCTACAGGATCTCGGCCGATTATGATCTGGTGCTGCGGATGTTTCTCAAGGGTGCGACCGGGGTGGCAATCGACAAAACGGTCGCAGCATTCGCGCCTGGCGGTCTGTCTTCGGACACAGGGCAACGCGACCGGGAATACAAGATGATCTGGGCCGCGCACTTGCCTGGTGGTGCAAACGTGACAGAGGCAGACTGGGACAAAGCCATGGAAACGCGGATCCCTCCGATTGCGGTATTGCGAGCCATCCTAAAGGATGCAAGCTGTCCCAGAACCATTCGCCGGATGGCGCGATGGTACCGACTGAAAGGTCTGTTCAAGTGACCGAACCCTGCCTCGACCTGCGCGAGTTGGATCCTCGCGCGCCAGAGCTTGCCGATCTGATCAACCGACATCTGACGCTGATGCTGGCATCGAGCCCGGCCTGTTCCGTCCACGCCATGGATGCAAACCGGCTGGCCGAGGCCGGTGTGCGGTTTTTCGCGCTGTTCGAAGGCGAACAGGCCGTGGCGATGGGCGCATTGAAGCGGATCGATGCGTCCCATGGCGAAATTAAGTCGATGCACGTGACCGAAGGGGCGCGTGGGCGCGGTCTGGCCGGCACCATCCTGTCGCATTTGCTGGCTACGGCGCGGGACATGGACCTGACCCGGGTCAGCCTTGAAACGGGATCGCAAGATGCCTTTGCGCCTGCGCGGGCGTTCTATCACAGGGAAGGGTTTGCGGTCTGCCCGCCCTTCGAAGGCTATTCGGAGGACCCGAACTCGACATTCATGACGCGCGCCGTGTGAGCGTTGCTTGATCCGGGTGCCCGTTTCGGCGCATTAGAAGCCCGAGCGGTCCCGTAGCTCAACTGGATAGAGCAGCTGACTTCTAATCAGCAGGTTGAGGGTTCGAGTCCTTCCGGGATCGCCAAAACGTAACCTAACGCTGTGGCCAGGCCTTTTGCGCCTGTTCGTAGGATCGAAGGGCTTCGTCCAGCGACACGGTCTCAAATCCGCGTGCGACCCAGCCTGGGCCCCGATCATTGCCGAGCATCCCTTCAGAGACATCCGAAATGTCGGTGATCCCGTTCTGAGCCAATAGATCTGCCATATAGCCAGAGCGGCCGCCCGTGGCGCAAATCAAAGCGATCTTTTCCGCCGGATAGGCACGCAGAATGGCTTGCATCCGGTCCCCGAAGTCCGGTTCGTGCATGGACACCGGCCAGGCGCCCGCTGCAACGCCCGTTTCGGCCCATTCCTGCCGCGTTCGAATGTCCAGGACGACGATTGCCTCGCCATCCAGTGCATCGGCGGCCTCGACCGCGGATAGGATCCGAGGTTCGGCAAAGGCCACGACGACGCCCATCGCGAAGCAGAAACTAGCGACTGCAAAGACCCAGAGGAGGTGCAGAAGGCGGTTGATCAACAATCCTGACATGTCTTGATCCCAAAGACCCGGTAGATCGGGCAGAAGTTCATGAATGCGGTCGCGACCAAGATTGCACCGAGATAGCCCCAGATGCCAATGTTTCCAAAAGCGGCCAGGATGACCAACACACCCCCTAAAACAAGGCGCGCCAAGCGGTCAAGTTTCCCAAGATTCTGTGTCATCGAAAATCCCCGTCATAATTGCGATAGACGGACTATTGCGCATGTCAGCGCTCTCTTCAGTGACGGTGTCACACTGTGTTGGCCTCGGCATGGCGCATAAGTGCTGCGTCGTTTTTCACGGTCAGGACGCCGCGACCCAACGAGATCCAGCCATTCCGTTCGAACGACTTCAGTGTGCGCGAAATCACCTCGCGCGCCGTTCCAAGCTCTTGCGCGATATCCTGCTGCGTGGCGCGGATGTCGCCGACACCCTTGTGGGCCAGCCATCTGGCCAGACGAAGGTCGGTGCGGTGCATCAAGAGATCGTCAATGACGTCGGTCAGTTCACCCACGCGTTCTGCAAAGGCGCGGAAGACAATATCCTGAAAGGCCTTGTCCGAAGACAGCAAAGCATGGAACCGGTTTGCCGGAATCCCCACTGCTTCAACCGCGCCTTCGGCATAGCCGTAGCCGGAATAGGGCCGATCCGACAGAAGGCACGAAGTTGTCAGCACGCAGCTTGCACCAGGCTGCACGCGGTACAAAACAACGGTGCGACCCTGGGCATTGGTCTGTTCGACCCGGACCGAACCCTTCGTCACGATCAGAAACGCGCTGCTGTCATTGCCAGGTTGGAAAATGCAGGTGCCATCGCCGACGGCGATCGGATCTCCCTTGTCCAGATAGGCTTCCAATGTCCGAGCCGTGGCGACCATCGCGTTCCATTTCACCGGTTTTGATCATGAGTTACGCGTTGGACGGAATTTGTCTATAAGCTGCACGGAATTCTCGGATAATACGTTTGAATTTGACAAAACCACCCCGGAAAACCGGCATTGATTGGCAAGTCCGGCAATAATCGGCTTGGGATCAATCCGTATCGCGATGCCATGCGAAAAGAGGCGCTGGCATCACTTGGTTCCGGTCGATCACATTCTCATGGTGCACGACCGTATGTGTCTCACCTGCCAGCACGACGGCAATTTGCCCTGGCCCTTCGGCGCGGGGGACGTCGTCAAGCGGCCCTTCAAGTTTGGGTGTGATGTTATAATGGAGCCCTGCAATGGTCGTGAAGGGGATGCCCCGAATGCTGCCGGCGGTCGACATGTGGACGTGTCCTGAGATCACCATCCGAAGATCCGTATGCGCGTTCAATGCGTCATAGAATGGCGCCGGATCTTGCAAGTTGATGAAGTCCGTCGGCACACCGAAGTCGCAGATATTGTGGTGGATAACGACAATGGCCGGTCGGTCCTTGGCCCCGGCCAATTGAGCGCTGAGCCAGTCGATCTGAGCGGGGTCCAGCTTGCCTTCTGTCTTGCCAGCGACTGCGCTGTCCAGGACGACAATACGATGACCGCCTGCGTCAATCACCAGATCGACATGACCGGTTTCGGCGCGCAGGGTCTGGCCGAATTCGGCGAGGAACGTGTCCTGCCTATCGTGATTTCCCAGCGTCAGGTGCCAGGGGATCTGAAGCCGATTTACCTGTGCGTGAAGCCGCCGATAGGCGTCGGGATCGCCGTGATCTGCAAGATCGCCCGCGAAAATGACAAAGGCGGCGTCACTGTGCCTTGCATTGATCAGGTCTATGCATTCCACCAGCCTGGCATAGGTATCGATCGAATGACTCAGCTTGCCTTCGGGCACCAGATGAAGATCGGAAACGACAATAAATTTCAACATGTTATGAGCCTGGGTGAAATAGATGACGGGGTTATGACGATTTGCCGGGGGCGCCGCCCTGGAACGCATTCCCGTCGGCATAGTTGCAAGGGGCTTCCTGCATCTCAAGGTGAAGGCCAGTGCCCGAATAGGGATGCGCCTGCGCCAGGGTCTCGTCCACTTCGATCCCCAGACCCGGTGCGTTGGGTGGACGGATGAAACCAGCCTCGACAGAAATTGCGCCTTTGATCAACGCGCGATGGAACGGTGTCTCGATCGTCTCGGCCATCAACAAGTTCGGGATCGATGCGGCAAGGTGGATGTTGGCCGCCCGCTCGATGGGGCCCGCGTAAAGATGTGGGGCCATCTGGGCTCCGGCGGTTTCGGCCAGCGCGGCGATTTTCTTGGCCTCCCACAGTCCGCCCGCTCGGCCCAGGGCAGGTTGCAGGATGGCCGCGCCCGACTGCAAAGCGGCAGCGAATTCCGGTTTCGTCGTCAGACGTTCGCCGGTTGCGACCGGGATGCGGACGTCCCTTGCAACCTTGGCCAGGCCCGCCATGTCATCGGGCGGAACCGGTTCTTCGAACCAAAGGGGCGCATAGGGTTCCAGCGCCTGACCCAGCCGGATCGCGCCCGCCGGAGTGAACTGCCCATGAGTGCCAAATAGAAGATCCGCCCTGTCGCCGACCGCTTCCCGGATCGTCTTGCAGAAACGCACCGACAGCGCGATGTCGGACAGTGCGGGCTGGTGCCCTCCGCGGATCGTATAAGGCCCAGCCGGGTCGAATTTTACAGCGGTATAGCCCCGCGCAACCTCGGCTGCCGCCACCTCAGCCGCCATCTCGGGTGAGGTCCAGAAAGACGCCATATCGTGGTTCGGTCCTGGGTACAGATAGGTATAGGCCCTTATCTGGTCGTTCATCTTGCCGCCCAACAATGCCCAGACCGGGCGGTCTCGCGCTTTGCCAAGGATGTCCCAGCAGGCGATCTCAAGCCCCGAGAACGCCCCCATCACCGTCAGGTCAGGCCGTTGCGTGAAGCCCGACGAATAGGCGCGGCGAAACATCAATTCGATGTTTTCGGGATTTTCGCCCTCCATATGACGTGCGAAGACGTCCTTGATGACGGCTTGCATGGCCTCAGGCCCGACCGAGGTCGCATAGCATTCGCCCCAACCTGTGATCCCGTCGTTTGTGGTCAGCTTGACCAAGATCCAATAGCGACCGCCCCAACCGGGCGCAGGCGGGGCCGTGACAACAATGTTGAGATCGGTCAGTTTCATAGGCCGCGCCACCCTGAGGTTTGCCATGTCCGAGCCAATCACCATTCAACGACTGGGTCCAGAGGACTTAGACACAGTTTTGTCGGTCGGGCCGGATGTCTTCGACCACCCCATCCGTCGGGATCAGACGGAACGGTTTCTTGCCGAGGACACCCATGAAATCGTGCTGGCATCGGTCGGGGATGAGGTTGTCGGGAAAATCACCGCCGTCGTGATGTACCACCCGGATAAGGCCCCGCAGATGTTCATCAACGAGGTCGACGTGATCGCACGCTTTCGCCAGCGCGGGGTGGGTCGGCGGTTGATGGAGGCGATGATTGACATTGCCATTGACCGGGGCTGCGATTGCGCATGGCTCGGCACCGAGTTGGACAATGTCCCTGCGCGTGCGCTGTATCGGTCACTGAAGGCTGACGAGAGCCCGGATCTGGTTCTATACACTTGGGATGATCTGGACGTCAGAGGCACGCCAACGCCTTAAGGTCTTCTGGACCCTGACAGCGACGTCGAGGAAATTGCCTGTATCGCCCTAGAAAACGATCACGTTTCGACGTGCCTTCCCCAGGGTCGTGTCGTCGATAGCCTCGTTGATCTGGTCGAAGGCCCAACGGCCAGAAATCAAGGTCTCGAGCTGTAGCTGGCCCCTTTGGTGCAACCCGACCAGCCACGGAATGTCCCGGTCGATGACCGCATCGCCCATCTTCGACCCGATCAGGGATTGGCTGGCGGCGGCAAGCGCCACAGGTTCATATCCGGCCATGGCACCGGCGCTTGGCATGCCAACCAACACGACGCGTCCGCCCGGGGCCAGAAAATGCGGCGCGTCGTTGAAGGCGGGTATCGCGCCGACGGTCACGATCACGGCGCCTGCACCGCGCCCGATGGCGCTTCTGATGGCCTGGTCGGGCGGTTCGGCCCCCGCGATCAAGCCGTGCGTGGCACCAAAGTCGCGTGCATCGTTTAGCTTGTCCTCGGTCAGATCCACCGCGACGATGCTGCGCGCGCCGGCAATGTGGGCCCCTTGGATTGCATTCAGGCCGACGCCGCCCGCGCCGATCACAACCACATCCTCGCCGGGTTGCAGCTTTGCCGCGTTCACGACGGCCCCGACGCCGGTGATCACGCCGCAGGCCAAAAGCGAAGCTGCATCGATTGCAAGATCTTCTGGAACCCTGACGATCTGGCTTTGATCCACGACGACCCGTTCGGCAAAGGCGCCGGTGTTCATCGCTTGTACGATTGGGTAGCCGTCTTCAGTGCGTATGGGGCTTTCGGAGGTGCCGGGCGTCTCGCAGATGACCGGGCGGCCGCCCGAACATGTCGGGCAGGACCCGCAGGCACGGATCAGCGTGACGACGACCCGGTCGCCGACCTTCAAGCCTTGGACATCCGGTCCAAGCGCCGTGATGTCACCGGCCGCCTCATGACCGAAAACCGCCGGTAGCGCGCCGCCCCAAGCACCTGAAGCAAAGGCAATGTCGGAATGGCAGATCGCGACGGCGCCAAGTGTGACCTCGACCTCGCGACCGCGAGGCAACCGAAGCTCGACCTCTTCGATCTGAAGCGGTTCTCCGAAGGCATGGCAGATTGCGGCACGGACCTTTGGCATGCGCTGTGCTCCCTGGCGGCTGTGGCGATGTTCTGCGTTGGATCCGGACCAGCGCGCCCGAAAGCGACATTTCGTGACGCGTTAGGCCATGGCTCTGCGTCCATAGCCCAAAAAGACAACCATGCAGGCCACCATCAGCCCCATCGAGACAAGAAACGGCGCGCCGGGCATGAAAACCAGCCCTCCGTCGCGCGTGGCCCAGAAGAAGACCGAGGTCATGATCAGTGGTGAGACGACCATGGCCATGGACGCTGCTGAAGTGAGGACGCCCTGGAGTTCGCCTTGCGCGCTGTCATCCACGGCCCGCGACATGATCCCCTGTATCGCCGGTGTTACAACCGCTCCCAGCGCCGTAAGAGGTGTGAGGATCAACGCAATGGTCCCGTTTGTCACAATGGCCAGCGCAATGAAGGCGCAGAAATTGAAGGCGACCCCGTAGATCACGGTCATACGCTCGCCCACTGCGCTAAGGATGTGTCTGATAAGCACCCCTTGCACGATTGCCATGGCGATGCCGAATGCACCCAGAGAAAACCCGATCATCCCTTCGGACCATCCGAAACGCGCGGTCGTGAAGAATGCCCAGATCGCCGGATAAACCGTGAAGGCCACCTGATACAGGAAGAACATCAGGACCAGTCGTCCGATGCCGGGAAGCTTGTTGACCGCGGCAAATGCGCCAATCGGGTTGGCCCTGCGCCATTCAAAGGGGCGCCGGATCCGGTCGGTGACCGTCTCGGGTAGAATGAAGTAGCCGAAAACCAGGTTCAACGCGGCAAGGCCAGCGGCGGCATAGAATGGGGCGCGGGTTCCAAACTCGCCCAGAAGCCCGCCGATGATTGGACCGAAGACGAAGCCGATCCCGAAAGCTGCTCCCACTAGTCCGAAACGAGCGGCCTTTTCCTCGGGTCGCGAGATATCAGCGATATAGGCCGTTGCGGTCGCCTGTGTGGCAGAGGCGACGCCACCCACGATCCGGCCAATCAGCAAAAGCCAGATGGTGCCCGCCAGTGCCATGACCAAATAATCCAACGCCATGACACCCATCGAGACCAGCAAAACGGGTCGCCGCCCGAACCGGTCGGACAGGTTGCCAAGCGTGGGCGAGAACAGGAACTGCATGACCGCGAAGGAGGTCGTCAGAACGCCGCCCCACAGCGCTGCGTTGGCAAGTTGTCCGCCTGTCACTTCCTGGATCAGGGCCGGCATGACGGGAAGGATCAGGCCAATCCCCATCGCATCGATGACGATGGTGATGAATATGAAGATCAGGGGCAGGCGGGAATGCATGCGCGTCCTCGGTCAAGCGTTCCGGACAGGTAACGCGTTTTGCCGGGAATTGAACAGCGGGTACCGGCTGCTCGGCCTCAGGACCGGGCTTCGCGCGCGAAAGCGCGGGCCTCGGACGGGGCCTGGCCAAGTTGTGCGGCAGGGGTCATCAATGCGCTAAGATCTTGCTTTGTCTCGTTTTTCACAAGGTTAGACAAGGGTGTTTGCGTCTTCATGGACGAAAGGCAAAGCGATTTGACCAAGGCCTGTGCATCAGGGCGCGAACGAGTCTCGGCCAGCGCGAAACTCAGCGCTTCGGCATAGATCAGGCCCAATCCGTCTGGATCCAGGTTGTTGGCCATCGCGCTGGCATTGGGGGTAAGCGCGGTCAGATCGCCGGCGACGGTCAGCGATCGCCCGGCCGCCATTGCGAGGCGTGGAAGCGTTTTCCATTCGGTCAGCCAGGCCGCGCCGTCCCTTTGTTCTCGGTGGAGCGGGGCAAGCTGAAGCGTGGTGTTCAGGCCTAAGGCTTCGCGAGCCAGCGTGGCCAGAAGAGACGGCTGAACAGGGTTGGTCTTCTGTGGCATGGTCGAGGAAGACCCCGTCCCCGGCAGGGACACTTCAGCGATGCCGGAATGGGTCAGCATCACCAGATCCTCACCCATTTTGCCAAGGGCCGTGGTCAGGCGGGTAAGCCAGGCAGCAAGACTGGCGATCCCTGTCCGGTCGGTGTGCCAGGAATGCCCGGGGTCGCCCAGGTCGAGGGACGCTGCCATATGCGTGCGAAGCGACGCGGCGTTCGGTCCAAGCGCGGCGCTTGTGCCCGCCGCACCCGACAGGCTGACTTTCAGCGTGGCGTTTCGGATCCCGCCCAGTTCATCCCGAAGCGCGATCACGGGCCACCCCCAGGACGCTGCAACTGCGCCAAATGACGTGGGCGTCGCATTCTGGCCGTATGTACGCCCGGCCATCGGCAGCTCCGCATGGGCTTCGGCAAGGTGCGCGAGCCCGGTCAGCACCGTGTTCAGCCGGGTCTCGACCAGCGCCAGATAGTCACTAAGCCGAAGGGCGAGCGCGGTATCCATGATGTCTTGGCTGGTGGCCCCCCAATGGAGGTATGGCGCGGCCTCTCCCAGATGTTCCCGGAACGCCGGGACCAATGCTGGAACGGGAACCGCGTTCTGGCCTGTCGCTGCTGCTAAGTCCGCGGGGTCCAAGTCGATGGTAGCTGCGGCATCGGAAATCGTCTTTGCGGCATCGGACGGGATCTGGCCGTGATCAGCCTGGGCCAGGGCGAGTGCGGCTTCGACCCGCAGCATGGCCCGAATTTCGGCTTTGTCATCAAAGTGCAGCGCGACTTCTGGATCGCCAAAAAGCCCCGCATATAGACCGCCGTCAGACATCGAAAAAGATAGTCTCGTTGGGGCCTTGCAGATGGATGTCGAACCGGTATCTGCCGTCGCCTCCCGGCTGGGCCAACAGCGTCGGGATACGGGTCTGATGTTCGATCCGGCTCAGGATCGGGTCCTCTGCATTCGCGCTCTCTTCATCGGCAAAGTAGGCCCGCGTGTTTAGCCCAAGATTAATTCCGCGCGCGACGATCCAAAGCGAGATATGCGGCGCCTGGAGCGTACCGTCCCGAAAGGGCACGGGGCCCGGCTTGACCGTTTTGAATGTGAAAGCACCCGTTTCCATATCGCCCGGCGACCGGCCCCATCCGGTGAAGTTCGGATCCGCGCCTTGCTGCCCGGCGAACAGGCCTGCGGCATCTGCCTGCCAAATCTCGATCAACGCGTCCTTCAAAGGCGTGCCCGTTCCGTCGAACACAGTGCCGGTCAGCGTGATCTCATTCCCTTGAACCGGCCCTGTTTTCATCGAAGTTCCCAGATCTTGGGGGTAAATTCCCGATATTCCGGAGAAATTCGGCGTGCATCCGATGTGGACATAAGGCCCCGCCGTCTGGGACGGGCTTTCTTTCCATTGGTCGAGATGTCTCGACATCACAGCCCTTCCATCCGATTTTCGAACAAGGTTTGGCGTCGGCCACGAAGAATGATGTCGAATTTGTAGGCGCGCGCATCCATTGGGATCGTGCGGTTCATGTCGAGCGCGGCAATCAGACTTTCGATGCCTTCGCGTTCGGGGATGACATCGACGATGGGGCAATTCCAGACCATTGGGTCGCCGTCGAAATACATCTGGGTGATCAGACGCTGGGCGAAAGCTGCTCCGAAAACCGAAAAGTGGATGTGCGCCGGGCGCCAGTCGTTCGGCCCGTTGGGCCAAGGATAAGGGCCCGGTTGCACGGTCCGGAATTCATAGGCCCCGGTGTCATCTGTCATGCAGCGACCGCACCCCCCGAAATTCGGATCGAGAGGGGCGATATACCCCTCTTTCTTGTGACGGTATCGGCCGCCGGCATTGGCTTGCCAGACCTCGATCAACGCGTTTGGGACCGGGCGGCCGAACTCATCCAACACGCGCCCATGCACAATGATCCTTGGACCGATCGCGGGCTCGCCCGTGAAATTCAGGATCAGGTCGTTGTCATTCTCGCCCAGAATGTCACGCGTGAACACCGGGCCGGTTTCTTCGCCGAGCGTTGTGGGGAAGGCCAGTGGCGCGCTGCGCGGGGATCGCGCCACTGTTGTCTTGTATGCCGGTGTCAGTGCGGGCGGGTGCCAGGCCCTGTCGCGGGCGACATAACCGCTCATTCGTCTTCCTCCCACACCTTCTTGGCGAGTTTGATCGCGTGATTTGCCCGCGGCACGCCCGCATAGATCGCCACGTGTTGGAACGCCTCGATGACGTCTTCGCGGCTGGCACCAGTGTTCTTGCAGGCGCGGATATGCATGGGGATCTCCTCGAAATTCCCCATCGCCGCCAGAAGCGCCAGCGTCAGCATGGACCGTTCGCGCGGGGTGATCGCATCCGAAGCCCAGACGGTACCCCACGCACCTTCCGTGATCAGCGTCTGAAACGGTTCGTCCAATACCGTCTTTGCGGCCTCGGCGCGATCGACATGGGCATCACCCAGGGTTCGGCGCCGCACTTTCATACCGCTAACAAACCGATCAGTCATCGCACACCTCAGCCAGGAAGGCGTTCAGGATGCGCGCGAACTCCTCGGGCTTTTCGATGCAGGGCAGGTGACCGGCACCCCGGATCAGTTCGAACCGGCTGCCTTGGATCAGGTTTGCCGTTTCCCGTACAAGATCGGGCGGTGTGGACCCGTCTTCGCTGCCCGCGATGGCCAGCGCTGGCAGGGACAGCACGCTGGTCGTCTCCATGAAGTCCGTGCCCGATATGGCCGCCGAGCACCCCGCATAGCCTGCATTGGGTTGCCGGGTCAGCAGGTTCCGCCAGCCTTGAACTTCAGGCGTGGCGCGGAATTCGGCGGAAAACCAGCGTTCCATGATCGCATCGGCCATCACTTCGATCCCGCCGGATTGGGCGGCTTCGATCCGTTCGTCCCACATTGCGCGGGTGCCGATCTTGGTGGCCGTGTTGGATAGAACAATTGCCCGTGTCAGGTCCGGGCGGGCTGTGGCGAGCCCCTGCGCGATCAGCCCGCCAATCGACAGCCCAACGAATATCGCGTTCGCGTAGCCGAGGTGATCCATCAACCCGGCCGCATCCTTCACAAGTTGACCCATCTTATAGGGCGCTTCTGGGCAGGTGGTCAGGCCGTGCCCGCGCTTGTCATAGCGCAGGATCCGATACCCCGCGGGCAGGTGGGGCATCAGCTTGTCCCAAAGCCTGAGATCCGTTCCAAGCGAATTGGAGAAGACAAGCGGCGTGCCCGATGGATCGCCGTCTTCGCGGTAATGCACATCAAGGTCGCCGATCTTTGCGATCTGCATCCTGTCTCCTCTCTTGCTGTATCGTCGCGACTTTGATTGTCAGCGTCAATCAATTTCGACGATCCGTACCACCCAATCGGATATGGGCCATGATCTGCCCATGATCCGAGGCGAGTTTGTTATAGGGCGCTTCGGGGTGCGAGCCGTCGGTAAGATGATCGTTGAAAACGCTGAAATATTCCATCTCGCCGATCCTGTCCGCGAAATCCGGGTGGAAATGCCGTGACAGGAAGATCTGGTCGATGGATTCAAAAACCCCGCCAAACGCCGCCGTATAGACCATGTCGCGCAGGCTTTTCCGAACAAACAGTTTTTCGGCGGAATGCAGGCGAACCCGGTCGATATCTTCCTGGATCTGTTCGTTTTCGTCTCTGGAGTACCGGTCATTGGATGTCTTGGCGTCGTGGCGCCGCATCCATGAGTAGTTCTTGAAGGGCACCTCGCCTGCAATGATCTCGGATGACACCGCATGTTCGCTGTCGTTGAAGTCACCGAGCACCATGACCGGGTTGTTTTGGGTAAGTTCTTTCAGGATTTCCCGTCGCAGCACCCAGGCTTCGGCCATCCGACGCAGAGCGGATCGCAATGATCCCATGGCCCGGCCCGCAGGGTCGTATTCGGTCAGGTCGGCCTCGGGCGGAAAGGGAGCATTGGGAGCAGCCAAGAACTCACCCAGTTTGGACTTCAGATGGCAATTGAAAACGGTGACCACGGCATCGCCCACCGGGATCTTAACCTTCAGGATTGGGCGAGAAATGCGCGACAGGCGGAAGCTGCCCGCGCCGTCCCCGATCAGGTCGCGGAACGGGATCTCAAGCGCTGGCGACAGATCCTGAATGACTTCGGGCGCGCCCGCAAAGCCAAACCGCGACAGCGTTGCGACGCCTGGCCGCCGCCGCCCCGGACCGCTGTCATTCTGATTCCTGGCAAAGGCAAGGCCGGCATCGGTGTATGGCGTGTACTTCAGCTTCCGGAAGATTGACTTCTTGGCGTAACCTTTAGATGGGTCGGGAATATTCGCTTCATTGGCCTTCTCTCCCTCGGCATCGGCCTCGGCGATGACACGAGCCAGGGCGGCTTCCTCGAAAATCTCTTGGAAACAGATGATATCAGCGTCCATCGTCAAAACCTGGTCGGCCAGCCAATCGGCCTTCCAGGCAAATTCCTCGGGCGTGTATTCTTCGAACCGGTAATATTCCTGTTCAGGCCCGATCAGGTTCTTGACGTTGAAACTGGCGATCGTGAAACGGGTCATGGCTCGGTTCCAAATCGTGTCAGGGCGGATTGGAAAACCTGGGCGTCGACATTGCCGCCCGAGGCGACCGCGATGATCGTATCGGTTTCAATATCGTCGTTGTGGAAAAGCGCGGCGGCAAGGGCGATGGCGCCCCCGGGTTCCAGGACAAGCTTCAACCGCGAAAAAGCCAGCGCCATTGCGCGAAGACAGTCTTCGTCCGGGACAACAAGGCCCGGAGCGGCCAGCCGCTTCAGGATCGGAAACGTGATCTGACCGGGAGCTGGCGTCAGGATGGCATCGCAGATGGATCCCGACAATGCGTTGTTTCGCTCGATGCCCCCTGAGCGGAGCGACCGGGCCACGTCGTCAAACCCTTCCGGTTCGACCGGATGGGTTCTGAATGCCGGGCATCGATCTTCCATGGCTAGGGCAATGCCCGATGTCAGCCCGCCCCCGCCGCAGCAGACCAGGACGCTCGCGTCTTCAATCCCCAGTGCTTCGGCCTGGGCGGCAATCTCAAGCCCCGTCGTTCCCTGTCCGGCAATCACCTGCGGTTCGTCATATGGGCGGACAAGGGTCAGTCCACGTTCTTCAGCCAGCGCTTCGCCGATGGCTTCCCGGTTTTCGCCGGCAATACGATCATAGGTGACAACTTCGGCGCCCAAGGCGCTGGTATTGTTCAGTTTCATCTCTGGCGCATCGGCTGGCATCACGACCACGGCCGGCGCGCCAAGTTGCTGCGCTGCAAGCGCTATGCCCTGTGCGTGGTTTCCCGAGGAATAGGCCAGTATGCCCTTTTTCCGGGCGCTGTCGTCCAACGCTGAGATGGCGGAGTAGGCGCCGCGATACTTGAATGATCCGGTGTGTTGCAGCGCTTCGGCCTTCACGAAGATGCGCTTGCCCGCAGTCTCGTCCAGAAAAGGCGAACCAAGCAGGGGCGTAACGCGGTTATGCCCCCTCAACCGCTCCGCCGCCGCTTCGATCATAGCAATTGATGTCATGGCAAAAGCTCCAGCCATCCGTTGATCGCGGAAAGCGCCTCGGGCTCATCCAGAAATGGGACATGGCCGCGGTCGGGCACTTCTTCAAAGATCATATCCGGACGACGGCGTTGCATCTCGGCCGCAGTCTCGGCTGACAAAAGGTTCGAATTCGCCCCCCTGATCAAGGCAAGGGGCAGATCCGCACAAAGGTCGAACAGTGGCCAGAGGTCAGGGATCGGGCCGTCCAGATCGGGCGTGTTGTTGTCGCGAAGTTTCGGGTCGTAATTGACATCAAGGCCGTCGGCGGTTTCGACGTAGTGCTTGTCCACCTCTTCGGCCCAACGGTGTTCCGGCACGTTTTCGAACCCCGGCAAAAGAGACGGGCGCATGGCAATCGCCTCGTCCCGGGTACGTGCCGTCGGTTTCTGGCCCAGATACGCTTCGATGCTTTCAAGCCCGGCACGTTCGATCACAGGACCAATATCGTTGAAGCAGATGCCCAAAAGACGGGATTTGGCGGCGACGGCCAAACCCATCGCGATCAATCCGCCGCGCGACGTGCCGAGAATAGCCGCCTGATCCAGGTTCAGGTGGTCGAGAAGCGCCAATGCGTCCTGGCCTTCTTGCGGGATCGAATAGGTGTCGGGCGCGGCCCAGGCGGATCGGCCCCTCCCTCGGTAATCGAGCCGGATCAGCCGCAATTCGGACAGGTAGGGCGCCACATAATCGAAATCGGTGCCGTTTCGCGAAAGCCCGGCAAGCGCGAGGATCGGCGTGCCGTCGCCGTCATCGGCATAGTGCAGGCGCGTGCCGTCGGTGGCGTAGAATTCAGGCATCAGAGGCGGGCCACAAGGTCGGGGATGCCGGTCAGATCGGGCATCTGGTGATGGGGCTGGGCGGGAAGCCGGTCCATGGGTTCCCCGGCGCGGTTCACCCATACGGTTCTAAAGCCATAGGCGGCAGCCGAGGCGGCGTCCCATCCGTTCGAAGACACGAACAGGACGTTCGTTCTGGTCGCGCCGAAGTGGTTGCCTACCAGGTCGTATACCTTGGACGAAGGTTTGAAGACGCCGACGGCTTCAACGGACAGAACCGCGTCCAACAGGTCCTGGAGGTTTGCGGAGGTCACAGCACCGTCGAGCATATCGGGCGAGCCGTTCGACAAAATCCCCGTGCGCAGACCGCCCGCTTTGAGCGCCGCCAGCATGTCCGGAACTTCGGGATAGGCGGCGAGTTCCCAGTAAAGCGCCAGAAGGCGCTCACGCAATTCGGGATCGGTCAGACCTTGGGCCTCGAGCGCCCAATCAAGCCCATCCTGGGTGACTTGCCAGAAATCGGTATGGTCGCCCGTGACAGCCCGAAGCCAGGTGTATTGAAGCTGTTTTGCGCGCCAATCAGCCGCAAGCCGAGGCCAGGCGGAGCGAAGGGCGTCCTGTCCATGCTCAGCCGAAGCAATGCGCGCCGCCGCGGCCACGTCGAAAAGCGTGCCATAGGCGTCGAAAATGCAAGTGGTTATGGCCATGGGCAGACACTGTCACAGGCATCGGTCAGGGGGAAGGGCAGGCGGGCGCTGTCCAGCGGTCGCGCCTTCGGCGCGGTTCTTTCTGGCCGTCCGCCTCGGGCGCTGCCCTCGTCTTCCGGCCGTGCGGCCAGTGGCGTCCGCCTGCGCCCTTTCGATGGGTCCGGGGGCCTTGCCACCGACCTGCATACGTACTTGACCCATGGCGAAGAATAAGGGCCCGCCCCTTTGCTTCATCTTGGCAAAATACTGAGAATTCCAGTGGATCGCAGACGTGCCGCGCATCTACATATGTTCGGGACGCGGCATGCCCATCACGTGGAAGCCGCCATCCACCATCAGGATCTGCCCAGTCGTGCAGGCCGATTGGTCGGAGGCGAGGTAGACCGCCGTGCCCCCGATGGCTTCCAGCGTGGCATTGGCCCCTAATGGGGCATTGGCTTCGGAATGTTTGTAGGTGCGGCGCGCGGCTCCGATCGCTGAGCCGGCCAGTGTCTTCATGGGCCCGGGGCTGATCGCATTCACACGGATACCGTCCCGCCCAAGATCCGCTGCCAGATACTTCACCGCGGATTCAAGCCCGGCCTTGGCGACCCCCATAACGTTGTAGCATGGGAACACGCGCGAGGACCCTTCGAATGTCAGCGTCACCATGGCGCCGCCATCGGGCATCAATTCTGCCGCCCGCCTGGCCGTATCGATGAAGGAAAAACACGAAATTTCCATGGCTTGCCGAAAGTTCGCCAGGCTTGTGTCACGGAACCGAAAATCAGCGGCAAGCTCGGTCTTGTCGGCAAAGGCAATGGCGTGGACCACGAAATCCAACCCGCCCCAATCGTTGCGGATCCGGTCGAAACCTGCATCCATCGATGCCGCGTCGGTCACGTCCAGATCGACAAGGCAGGTGCTGCCCAGGGATGCCGCCAGGGGTTCCACGCGTTTCCCGAAAGCCTCGCCCTGATAGGTGAATGCCAGTTCGGCGCCCTCGGCGGCCGCCGCCTTCGCGATGCCCCATGCGATCGAGCGGTCATTGGCGACGCCCATGATCAGACCGCGCTTTCCCTCAAGTAGACCCGGCATCAGTCGTGGACCTTCGAGAGGGCCAGCGTGGCATTGGTGCCGCCGAAACCGAAGCTGTTCGACAGGACTGTGTCGAGATCGGCATCGCGGGTTTCTGTCACGATTTCTTCCGGGCGCAGAGC
This sequence comes from Paracoccaceae bacterium, assembly GCA_965267475.1. Taxonomy (GTDB): domain Bacteria; phylum Pseudomonadota; class Alphaproteobacteria; order Rhodobacterales; family Rhodobacteraceae; genus JBCBKU01. The sequence goes on along the minus strand of OZ254079.1, from coordinate 3,049,094 downwards.
CGGGTCCAACTCGGTCACATTGATCGATGGCGCGATGAAGCCGCCTTCCATCATTAGGATCGAATAAATCGTTTCGTGCACGCCAGCTGCGCCAAGCGCATGGCCCGTCATCGATTTTGTGGCCGAGATCGGAGGATGATCATCGCCGAAGACCCGGCGGACGGCTTCCACTTCGGTGACGTCGCCAACCGGGGTCGAGGTGCCGTGCGCATTGATATAGTCGACCTTGCGGTCGCCCAAGGTCTCAACCGCAAGCCGCATAGAGCGTTCGCCGCCTTCGCCCGATGGGGCCACCATGTCATAACCGTCGGACGTGGCGCCGTAGCCCGTGACCTCGGCATAGATCTTGGCGCCTCTGGCCTTGGCACGGTCGTAATCCTCCAGGACGACCATGCCCCCGCCCCCACCGATCACGAAGCCATCCCGCGTGGCGTCATAGGCGCGGGCGGCCTGTTGTGGCGTGTCGTTGTATTTCGAGCTCATGGCGCCCATCGCGTCAAACAGACAAGAGAGCGTCCAGTCGACCTCTTCGCCGCCACCGGCAAAGACAATATCCTGCTTGCCCCATTGGATCTGTTCGACACCGTTGCCGATGCAGTGAAGCGTGGTCGAGCAGGCCGAGGTGATCGAATAGTTGATCCCCTTGATCTTGAACGGTGTCGCCAGACAGGCCGATACCGTCGAGGACATGCAGCGCGTGACCATGAATGGCCCCATCCGCTTGGGCGCCTTTTTGGTCTTCACTGTTTCAAATGCCGTAAAGAAGTTGGACGTCGACGGACCACCGGACCCGGCAACCAGCCCGGTTTTCTCGTTCGAGATTTCGGCTTCGGTCAGGCCGCTATCCGCAATGGCCTGTTCCATGGCGAGATAGGCATAGGCCGACGTGGGTCCCATGAAGCGAAGCTGGCGCTTGTCGATCGCCTCTTCCAGGTTGATCTGCGGCTGGCCATGGACCTGGCACCGAAAGCCGTTCTCGGCATATTCCTCGGCGAAGGAAATGCCCGAGCGGCCTGCGCGCAGGCTTGCCTCGACCTCGGCAACCGAATTGCCGATTGGGGAAATGATACCGATTCCGGTGATGACGACACGGCGCATGTCTTGTCCTCGCCTATTCCGGGGCCGACAGACCGACCCGCATGTCTTTCACGATATAGATTTCTTCGCCATCGGCCAGCACGCGGCCATCGGCGACGCCCATTTTCAGCTTTCGGTCGATGACCCGTGTGAAATCCACGAAGTATGTCAGAAGTTTACGGGCCGGTGTTACCATGCCGCGCAGCTTCACCTCGCCGACACCAAGCGCCATGCCAAGACCTTGCCAACCGCGCCAGCCCAGGTTGAACCCGGTCAATTGCCACAGCCCGTCCAGGCCCAGGCAGCCCGGCATAAGCGGGTTCCCGGGAAAATGACATTCGAAGAACCAAAGGTCCGGATGGATGTCGAACTCGGCCACCACATGGCCTTTGCCGTGGGCGCCACCGTCTGCGCTGATCTCGGTGATCCGGTCCATCATCAGCATGGGCGGCTCGGGCAATTGTGCGTTTCCCGGGCCAAAAAGTTCGCCCCGCGCGCATTTCAACAGCCCTTCTTTATCGAAACTTGTCGGAAATCCGCCCAATTTGTCTTGCCTTGTTCGTCAGTCTTGATAACGCGGAGCACGTCTAGCATCGCCTTTCTGGCAGGCGCAAGGGCAGCACGTCGCGTCAGACGTCGCATATAGAGATGCCGATGCCAATTGATTAGGGTGCAGTTTGCGCTGTATCCTTGGCTGTGGTAGCCAGTGGAGCTGTTATGGAACGCCAAGCAACCGAAAACGGAAGCACATGGTTAACGCGGGCCGGGTTACGGCCGACGCGGCAGCGCGTGGCGTTGGCGGCCCTGCTTGTGGGTGACGGACGGGATCGGCACGTGACTGCTGAAAGCCTGTTTGATGCATCGCGCAAGGCTGGGGAAAGCGTATCGCTTGCGACCGTATACAACACGCTGCGGGCGTTTTGCGATGCCGGGCTGATGCAAGAGGTCACCGTTGACGGATCCAAAAGCTATTTCGACACCCGCGTCGATGATCATCCGCATTTCTATTGGGAAGACAGCGGGGCGCTGACAGACGCCTCGGCCGAAGAAATGAAGATCGCTCACTTGCCGACCCCTCCCGAGGGCACCGAAATCGCGAAAGTTGATATCGTCATCCGCTTGCGGAAGGCACAATAGGCGACCTGCTGACAGGCAGCCGACTAACTTTTTCATAACTGTCCAAATGTAGTGACGGCCCAGGTACCGTATTTTGCCCGGGGGCGACGGCTGTGAACTTCTTCCGAAAAATGTCCATTACGGGCTCGATGATTCTTCTCGTTGCGATCACCTATGTCGCGGTCCTCAGTTTTGCTGTGCCAACGCTGATGGCAGATTATGCGGATCTGCGCGGCACCCGGCAGGACGCGCGCCTGGCCAAGGTGAGTTTTGCCATCGGTAACCTGACGCATGAGCTTCAGAAGGAACGGGGCGCAAGTGCAGGGTTTCTGTCCAGTCGGGGTGAAAGCTTTGGAGAGAACCTAAAGTCGCAGCGGGCCACTTCAGATCAGGCGATTGCGGCGTTTCAGACCGCGTTAAGCGATGTGCGCAGCATTGATCTAGCGCCTGAAGTGAAGGAACGCATGGCACTGACCGAGAAGAAATTGCTCGGGCTGGCGAACCTTCGCACGGAAGTGGATGCGTTACAGATCCAGCTTTCGACGGCTGTGGACGCCTATACCGCGATCAACTCGGCGGCGATTTCGGTTCTACCATCACTCAGCAAAGACATCTCATTTGCAGATGCCGCGCGTGCCATTCAGCGCCACGCCATTTTCATGTCCGCAAAGGACCTTGCCGGGTTAGAACGGGCGACGGGCGCCACTGGGTTCAATTTAGCGGCGGCAAGCGATGGTGTGATTCCGGATGAAGTTCTCGACCGTTTTCAAGGTTTGATCCGTGACCAGACGCTTTTGTTCGCGACCTACGAGGATATCGCGAGCGCGGGTTTGAAGTCCTATGTCCGCGCCTTCGGGAACGGACCGGTCCATGATCAGGTCGTCGCAATGCGCGATGCGGCCTTTTCGGGCGATCCAGATCGTGTTCGGGCGATTTCCGGATCTGACTGGTTCGAAGCATCGACGCGGCGCATCAACTTGATCAAATCCGCAGAAGACGCTGGCGCGGCCGAGATCAATGAGCTTATCGAAGACCATTTGCACGCGTTGCGAAGGGCGCTGTTGTTTTCGGATATAGACCTGTTCGTCGTTTTGTTTCTTGCGACGGGGGCTGCAATCTTCATCATCCGAAACGTGCGGCGCGCCATCCGGTCGACAGTAGCGGCGCTTGACCATATGATCGCCGGAGAGTTTGAATTTGAATTCGAACCCAATCCTCAGGCAGATTTGGCCAGGGTCTCGACCGCGATTACGACATTTCGCGATATCGAACGTGCCTCAAGGGAGCAGGCCGCCCATTCAGAGGAACTGCAATCCAGATCGGAAATCGGTATCAATCGAACCCTGCAAGATGTTGCAAAGGGTGACTTTTCTTCGCGTATCCGGTGCCGCGATCTGTCGGGCGCAGCGCTGATCTTGGGCAACGGCCTGAACGAGATCATGGAATTGGCCGAGCAGGTGGTGAACGAACAGCGTGCGCGTGACAAGGCGGCTCTTCAGGAAGCTAAGGCTACAAGTCGCGCCCAGGAACAGGCGGTCGAGGAGTTGTCCGGCGTCGTTTCGGCCTGCTCTGACGGCGATTTCTCGAAGCGTTTGCCGACGACCGGCAAACAAGGCGTCTGGAAAGTCCTGGCTGAAGGTATCAACGAGATCTCAGCCATGTCTGAATCGGGCTTGAACGAGGTCGAAAAAGTCATTCAGGCGATGGCGAAGGGCAATCTGGGCCAGCGCATGTCCGGCGACTTCCGTGGACAATTTGCAGAGATCGAGCGGGGCGTAAACGCCGCGATGGATCGGCTCAGCACGGTCGTTCAGGACATTCGCGCGGAAACGGTTGCCCTTCAGACCGCGTCCAACGAGATGAGGACCGGGTTTGAATCGCTCACACGCCGATCAGAGCAACAGTCCACAATCGTCTCCCGGTCATCCGAGGTCGGTGAAACGGTATCTCAGACCGCCAACGCCAATACAGAAAACATGCAGACCGGTTTCAAGCTGGTCGATGAGCTTGGGCGCACAACGGGTGAGACCGCTCAATCCGCCGAACTGGCCGTTGAGGCAATTGGCGAGATCGAGGGCGCATCGAGCGAAATCACCAAGATCGTCGCCACAATCGACGAAATTGCTTTTCAGACGAACCTGCTTGCGCTGAACGCATCGGTAGAGGCGGCGCGGGCCGGCGAAGCAGGTAAGGGCTTTGCCGTCGTGGCCAACGAGGTACGATCGCTGGCCGGGCGCTGCGCCGACGCTTCGTCGCAGATTGGTCAGTTGATCAAGGCAAATGTGGAGAGCGTCCAGAAAGGTTCGTCCAAGGTGCGTGAGACGGGCGAACAGATCAATAATGTGCGTACCACCATGGACGAGGTGCGCGCCATTATCGAGACGGTTGCGCAAGCCAGCGCCACCCAGGCAAATAGCACCCGCGACCTCATGGCGGCGATGGACGAGCTTGAAAACTCGAGCGTGGAAAATCGCAGGCTCGCCGATCAGAACCGTCAGATCATGGTTGCGTTGTCTGAAAGCGAGGCGCGGTTGGACGAAGCCATGGCCGAGTTTTCGGTCGCGGATGCTGTCAAAACAATCGAGGATGAGGATCTCTTGCCAGCCGATGGAGCGGCCGCCGCCTGAGGCGATTCAGAACCACTGACCAGGCTCCATGAGGCCAAGGTCCAGAAGCTGCTGAGAGTGCCACTCGAACGGGACGGAATTGTGCCAATGAAACGAACCGATATCGAAAGCTGAGCCCGGATTGGTCTTCAAGGCCTTTGCAGCCCGGAAGGAACAGACGGCCGCTGTCAGGTTGTGGTGCCACGGGCAAGAATAGGTGTTGTACTCTTCATCGTTGAACGTGTGATCCGGATTGAGTGCCAAGCCCGGCTTCGTCTTGAACAATGCAATCCGGTCAATCCGGCGCCGTTCATGGGGCACATGTTCTTCAAATCGCCACCTCAGGCCGCCGTAAAAGTCTAGCTGGCGGTCCTTTGGTGCCCAATCCGCCGTCGGATCCTTGCGAGCAAGCGCATAATATCCCGATTTGTCCAAATGCGCTTCATCCAATGAAACGGCGTTTGGAAAGCGCCCCAGGTCCGGCGCATAGAGATCAACCACATAGGCCAGCATCGCATCCCGGCGCTCTTCCGTGTGAAACGTCAGCATTTCGCCGACGCTGCGCGTTTCCGAGAAGGGAAAGAACAGGTACTCGGAATTGTAGCAATAGTACATCCAGATCCCTGGCGCGGCCCGGATCAGACGATTGACGACCGCCATCGCGGCGTTGTCGATGCTGGTATCGAACGGGATCCGGCGGATCGTTTTTTCGACCTCGTCGGGCAGATCGATCTCGTCTGGGATCGCAACCAGAACCTCGCGAAAACCAAGGAAAAGATGATGCCGGATAGTCGTGTCAAGCTCGACCGGATCCTCGGCCAGGATCACCGCCACGGGTCCTTTCGCCAGCGCATCGCGGCCTCGGCTTAGAAAATGGTCTATGTCGTTATAGCGCATGCCCGATCCCTTAGCGGGTTTTGCCCAAGTTTTCCCTTATGCGCGTAACGTTGTCCACCGTTGCGAGCCGATGCGCGGCAGTGTAGATCCATTCACTGCAATCCGAGAGGGATCCATGGACGGCGACGCGCCTGCAAAACCGGCAAAGAAGGTCTTCATCAAGACCTATGGCTGCCAGATGAACGTCTATGACAGCGAACGCATGGCCGAGGCGCTGGGCGGGTCGGGTTATGCCCAGACCGCATCGCCCGACGATGCGGATTTGATCCTGCTAAACACTTGCCATATAAGGGAAAAAGCGGCCGAGAAGGTGTATTCTGAGCTCGGGCGTTATAAGGACCTGAAGGCCGAGAAGCCGGATTTGAAAATCGGTGTCGCGGGCTGCGTGGCCCAGGCGGAAGGGGCCGAGATCATGCGCCGCCAACCGATGGTCGACCTAGTTGTCGGACCGCAAAGCTATCACCGGTTGCCGGACCTTGAGGCGAAGGCGAGGCAAGGTGCCAAGGCGCTCGACACAGAATTCCCGGAAGAGGACAAGTTCGACCATCTGGCCCACCGCCCCAAAGCCGCACGCGGACCGACGGCTTTTCTGACGGTTCAGGAAGGTTGCGACAAGTTCTGCGCCTTCTGCGTTGTGCCTTATACCCGCGGTGCCGAAGTATCGCGCCCGGCCGACAAGGTGATGGGCGAAGCGAGGGATCTGGTCGATCGCGGCGTGCGGGAAATCACGCTTCTGGGGCAGAACGTGAACGCCTATCACGGCCATGCAAGCGGGTTGGCCGGGCTAATCCGTGACCTGGCCGAGATTGACGGATTGGCCCGGATCCGGTTCACGACGAGCCATCCAAATGACATGGACGATGCCTTGATCGCGGCCCATGGCGAATGCGAAAAACTGATGCCTTACCTGCACTTGCCGGTGCAATCGGGGTCGGATCGGATCCTGAAGGCGATGAACCGGAAGCACACGGCCGAAAGCTATCTGCGTATTATCGAACGGCTGCGGGACGCGCGGCCTGATCTGCTATTATCGGGCGATTTCATCGTGGGCTTCCCGGGGGAAACCGACCAGGATTTCGAAGACACGATGGATCTGGTTCGCACGGTTGGGTACGGACAGTCCTATTCGTTCAAATACTCGGCGCGCCCGGGAACACCGGCGGCCGAGCGTGATCCGGTCGATCCGGATGCGGCATCGGAACGGCTTCAGCGGCTTCAGGCGCTTCTGACCGCGCAGCAGCGCGCGGCCCAGGATGCCATGGTCGGGCGCGAAACCACCGTCCTTTTTGAGAAACCGGGCCGCCTGCCGGGCCAGATGGGGGGCAAGTCAGAGCATCTTCATGCGGTTCACGTCGCCGGTGACATCGCCGTAGGCGACATCCTCCGCGTGAAGATTACGGAAAGCTCAACCAATTCGCTTGGCGGCGAGCTTTTGGACCGGTCGTCATAAATCCGCGACCTTGCCACGCTAGCGCTTGCGGAATCTGGCCCGCCTTGGCACCCTTGCGTCAAAGGCCGAAATCGCCCGAGCAGGAGAGACATTCTTGGCCATCAGCGCAGTGAGTGATCCGATTTCTGACGACCAGACCCAGGAAACCCACCTCGAATTCTCCGACAACCGGTTACTGATCGATCTCTGTGGCGAGTTCGACCGCAATCTGGCGCATATCGAGACGAAGCTTGGTGTGCAGATCGTGCGGCGTGGAAACCAGTTGGACATCATAGGCGAGCCCGATTTGCAAAGGCGCACGGCCGAGGTCTTGCAGGACCTGTACCAGAAGCTCGAGGCCGGCCGTACCCTGGATCAGGGGGAAATTGACGCGGCCATTCGAATGGGCGGATCCGATCAGGGTACCGGCGCGCGGTCTGGCGATCAGCTTGAGATGTTTCGCGGTGGCACGGTCGAGATCAAGACCCGCAAGAAGCTGGTCGAACCCAGAACGGATGCGCAAAAGGACTATGTCCGCGCTTTGTATTCGAACGAACTGGTCTTCGGGATCGGACCAGCGGGAACCGGCAAGACATATCTTGCCGTTGCGGCGGGGGTTTCGATGTTTTTGGGCGGCCACGTGGATAAGATTATCTTGTCGCGGCCTGCGGTCGAGGCTGGTGAGAGGTTGGGGTTTCTGCCGGGCGACATGAAGGACAAAGTGGACCCCTACATGCAGCCCCTTTACGATGCGCTGAATGATTTCTTGCCGGGAAAACAGGTTGCAAAACTGATCGAGGACAAACGGATCGAAATCGCGCCTTTGGCTTTCATGCGCGGGCGTACCCTTTCCAACGCGTTCATCGTGCTGGATGAGGCGCAAAACGCCACATCGATGCAGATGAAGATGTTTCTCACCCGCTTGGGCGAAGGCAGCCGGATGGTCATTACCGGTGACCGGACCCAGATCGATTTGCCTCGCGGCGTGTCAAGCGGGCTTTCCGATGCAGAACGCCTGCTGAAGGATGTGCAGAAGATCGCGTTCCGGTACTTCTCGGCGAAGGACGTCGTGCGCCATCCGCTCGTGGCCGCGATTATCGAGGCCTATGATAAAGATGCACCCTAAGACGGACGAGGTCCGGCTTGGTTGACCTTCTGATCGAGGATGCGGCCTGGACCGACGTCGGGCTGGCCGAGTTGGCCGACCGGTGTGCGGCTGCCGTTTTGTCAAATTTCGGGATGGATGCTCAGGCATGGGAGATTGCGGTTCTTGCCTGCGACGATTCGCGGATTGCCGAGTTGAACGCCGCCTTTCGCGGCAAATCAGTTGCGACCAACGTCTTGTCCTGGCCATCGGTAGACCGCGCACCGCCGAAACCCGGGCAGGCTCCGAATGCGCCCGATCCAACCGATGGACCCGAGCTTGGTGACATCGCCATCGCCTTTGGGACGTGCGAACGCGAGGCCGAGGCGGCTGAAATTCCACTTGAACAGCACGCAGCGCATTTGCTTGTTCATGCGGTCCTGCATTTGCTGGGTTATGACCACGAAACTGACGCAGACGCCACGATTATGGAACGGATTGAAACCGAAATACTTGCCACCATGGGGTATCCCGACCCATATTACGGCTCGGGCCCCGATTAGGGCTTAAACATTTGGAAAGGTTCGATGGGCGACCAAGACGGGTCCTCTAGCGCAGCGCAAAGCGCGCAACCGGAAACTCAGACACAAAACCCTGGCGGGGATACACCGCCGGATGGCGTTCTTTCGCGCTTGATCCGCGCCCTTGGCGGCGGAGCCGACGCTGTGGAAGACAAGCGTGACGAACCACCGCGGATCAATGGTGCGACGCAGGTTCCAGGCATGCTGAACCTGCACCGGATGCGGGTTGAGGATGTTATGTTGCCGCGGGTCGAGATTACCTCGGTTCCGGTGGACATCCGCAAAGATGATCTGGTCGAGGTGTTTCGCGAAAGCGGACTCACCCGACTTCCAGTTTACAACGGCACGCTTGATACGCCTGTGGGCATGGCGCATCTGAAGGACTTTGCCCTAAGCCACGGGTTCAACGGCAATGGGGGGCGGTTCTCGCTCCGCCGGATCCTGCGCCCGTTGCTGTTTGCGCCACCTTCGATGCCGATCGGGGTTCTTCTGCAGAAAATGCAGTCCGAGCGGACCCATATGGCCCTGGTCATCGACGAATATGGCGGCGTGGACGGGTTGGTGACGATCGAGGACCTCATCGAGCAGGTGATCGGCGAAATCCAGGACGAACACGACATTGCCGAAGGTAACTTCTGGGTGGTTGAGAAACCCGGCTGCTATCTGGCACAGGCGAAGACACCTCTGGCCGAGTTCGAGGCGGCTGTGGAGCGGCGCCTTGTTTCGGCGGAGGACGAAGAAGAAATCGATACGCTCGGCGGGCTTGTCTTCATGCTGGCGGGGCGGGTGCCAGCGCGGGGCGAGGTCATTCACCACCCTGACGGGCCGGATTTCGAGGTTGTCGACGCCGATCCCAGAAAGATCAAGCGCCTGCGCGTGCGCCTGAACGCACCACCCACGGATGGTTGAAACAGCACCGCCCTTGCCGCGTGTGACCGTCGGCCTTTTGACGATGCATTGGGTTTTGCGTAGGCTGCTTGCCTTTCTGGCCGGCGGTACAGCGGCATTGGGGCAGGCACCCTGGGGTCTATGGCCTGCGGCGCTTCTGGGTCTTGGGGCTATCTTTCTTCTGGTCGCGACGACACGGTCACCCCGCGGCGCATTCTGGACAGGTTGGGCGGCCGGCGCCGGGTTTTTCGGTGTCGGCATGCACTGGATCGTCGAGCCGTTCCTGGTCGATGTGGCCCGGCACGGATGGATGGCCCCTTTTGCCGTGGTGTTCCTCGCTGGCGGCCTGGCGCTCTTCTGGGGGGCGGCCTCGGCGCTTGCGCGCTGGCTGGGCCACAGCCCGCGCGACATGGTGATCGCCTGGGGCGCGGCGATGACGCTGGGCGAATTGGCTCGTGGCTATGTTCTCACGGGGTTTCCCTGGTCGCTGGTCGCGTATGGCTGGTTAGACCTGCCGCCGATGCACTGGGTGAAAATGACTGGGTCTTACGGTCTTAGCCTGATGACGCTGGTCCTTGTCGGGCTAACGGCCCGCTTGGTCCTTGGCGGCGGGCTGCGCGATCTGGCTGCGCCTGTGATTGGCTGGACGCTGCTGTTTGCCGGGGGCGGTCTTCTGACCGCGCCCGAGCGGGACTATTCGGACCGCCCGGTGGTGCGTGTGGTGCAACCGAATGCGCCGCAGGATGAAAAGTGGGATCCCGACAAGGCCAGGATCTTCTTCAACCGCGCAGTAACGGCAACCGGCGCCGAGGCCGAAGTCAAACCGTCATTGGCCGTCTGGCCGGAAAGCGCCTTGCCTACGTTGATGGAAAATGCCGGACCGGCCTTTTCTGTGATTGCCAGAGCTGCGGACGGCATGCCGGTGGTGACGGGTCTTCAACGCCGCGATGAAACCGGAATTTACAATTCAATGGTGGTTCTTGGGTCAGATGGTGAGGTTGCCGATCTATATGACAAACACCACCTGGTCCCTCTTGGGGAATACATTCCCTTCCGGCACTTGGCAGCAAGGATTGGTCTGCGCGGCTTGTCCCAACGCGGTGGTTTCGGCTATGCACCGGGCCCCGGTGCCCGTGTCCTGGAAATAGAAGGGCTCGGGATGGTGCTGCCACTGATCTGCTATGAGGGGATCTTTCCCCATGACGTCAATGCAGCCCCTGAACGCCCCGATTTCATTATGCTGATCACCAATGACGCCTGGTTCGGCGAAGGTGCGGGACCAAAGCAGCATCTCGCACAGGCGCGGGTTCGGGCCATAGAACAGGCTTTGCCGATGATCCGATCCGCCAATACCGGGATTTCGACTGTGATCGACCCGGGTGGGCGGCTTTTGGGCGAGATCCCGTTGGGCGAGACCGGGTATCTTGACCGTCCTTTACCCGCGCCTTTGCGCACAACGCTTTACAGCCGGACTGGCGATTGGCCGATCCTCGTTTTGGTTCTGGCGCTTCTGGCGGCCATTCGCGTTCCGACGGGCAGCGTGCGCAGCGAAAATTCCGATTGACGCCCAAGGGCGCGGGGCGTAGGCCCGGCCATCGACCGCCACAACGGCTTCCTGACGTGGCGGAGTGGAATTTTACTGGAGCACCTCAATGTCCCGACAAGACTATATCTTCACCTCGGAATCCGTATCCGAGGGGCATCCTGACAAAGTGTGTGACCGGATCTCGGATGCGGTTCTTGATGCGTTTCTGTCAGAGGAGCCGCAGGCCCGTGTGGCGTGCGAGACCTTTGCGACATCGGGATTGGTTGTAGTTGGCGGCGAGGTTGGCTTGTCGGACCAGGAGCGGCTGAAGAACTTCATGGGCCGAATAGGCGAGATTGCCCGCGATTGCATCAAGGACATCGGATACGAGCAGGAACATTTTCACTGGAACACCTGTCACGTTCTGAACTTCCTGCACGAGCAGTCGGCGCATATTGCCCAAGGGGTGAACGCATCCGACAACAAAGATGAAGGCGCCGGCGACCAGGGGATCATGTTCGGCTATGCCGTCGATGAAACGCCCGAACTGATGCCCGCCCCGATCCAGTATTCGCATGCCATCCTGAGGCGTCTTGCCGAGGCGCGGAAATCCGGCAAGGAACCTGCGCTGAGACCGGATGCCAAGTCGCAGATTTCGCTTCGCTACGAAGATGGCAAGCCGGTGGAAGTCACGTCGATTGTTCTGTCGACGCAACATGAAAGCGAAGACCAGACCTCGGACGACATTCGGGCCATCGTCGAGCCCTATATTCGTGACGTGTTGCCCGCCGAATGGATCAGTCCGAACACGGAATGGTGGGTGAACCCCACGGGAACATTCGTGATCGGTGGTCCTGACGGAGATGCCGGGCTGACCGGGCGTAAAATCATCGTCGACACTTACGGCGGCGCGGCACCCCATGGCGGCGGTGCGTTTTCGGGCAAAGACCCGACCAAGGTGGACCGTTCGGCCGCTTATGCGGCGCGGTATCTGGCCAAAAACGTCGTTGCGGCCGGCATGGCCAGCCGTTGCCTGATCCAGGTGAGCTATGCCATCGGCGTGTCCAAACCCCTGTCGGTCTATGTCGACACCTTTGGTACTGGCGAGGTCGAGGCCGCCGCAATCGAGGCAGCCATCCCCCAGGTCATGGATCTGAGCCCTCGTGGTATTCGCGAGCATCTTCAGTTGAACAAGCCGATCTATGCGCGGACCTCGGCCTATGGCCATTTCGGGCGCGAGCCCGACGCGGATGGCGGGTTTTCCTGGGAACAGACCGACTTGGTCGACGCCTTGAAGTCGGTAATCTAGTCGGAGACGCTGCCACAATGACGCGCCTTCGGCGCGACGCCATTTCTTTCGGCGCCGGGCATTGCCCGGCGCGGTGCCGCCGGCGGGAGTATTTGGGCCAAGATGAAGGATCATGAGCGCAGATCGTAGTGAGCGGCGCAATTTTTATGGCCGATTGAAGGGCAAGGCGCTGAAGGCGTCGCAAAGGCGCTATCTGGACGAGGATCTTGGTCGCTTGTCGCCCGGCCCGATCGGGTCAGAGGTCAATCCGGAGAAGGCTCCGCTGGATCTCGGGGCGCGGTTCGGGGGACGTCCGGTTTGGTTGGAGATAGGCTTCGGATCTGGTGAGCATCTGGTGCATCAGGCCAGCCAACATCCGGATGTCGCGATCATCGGTGTCGAGATTTACGTCAATGGCGTTGCGTCCTGCCTGGGCAAGGTCCGGAGGGCCGGTCTGGACAATATCGCCGTGCATATGGGCGATGCGCGGGATCTGATGGATGTTCTGCCGGCTGGTTGTATCCAGAAGGCCTTTCTTCTCTACCCCGATCCCTGGCCCAAGGCGCGCCATCACCGGCGTCGTTTCGTGACCCCCGATCACCTGGGACCGCTGCACCGGGCCATGTCACCTGGTTCAGAGTTGCGGGTTGCGACCGATATTCCAGACTATGTGCGCCAGTCACTCGAAGAGGTGCCAAAAGCCGGTTTCACCTGGCTGGCCGGGCGTGCGGCGGATTGGCGCGAGCCCTGGGAAGACTGGACCTCGACCCGATACGAAATGAAAGCGCTGCGCGAAGGTCGCGTGCCCCATTACCTCACCTTCCGGCGGGCCTGACTGAGACCTGCAAATTGGGGCGTGGACGCCCCTTCTGCCTTGGTCTAAACCCGCCCCGGGCAGGGAAGGGAACGCAATCATGTCAGGCCACGGGCCCGCGCAGCCGATGACCGCGAAGCCTTCAGGCGCGCTGAAGGGGACGGCCGATGTGCCGGGGGACAAATCGATCAGCCATCGGTCGCTGATCCTTGGCGCGCTGTCGGTGGGTGAGACGCGGATCACGGGTCTGCTGGAAGGTCAGGACGTGCTCGACACCGGTAAGGCCATGGAGGCGTTTGGGGCCGAGGTCACGGACCATGGCGATGGCGAATGGTCGGTCCATGGGGTAGGAACGGGCGGGTTTGCCGAGCCGGACCACGTGATCGATTGCGGGAATTCCGGAACCGGTGTTCGACTGATCATGGGGGCCATGGCGACGTCGCCAATTACCGCGACTTTTACCGGGGATGCGTCCCTGAATGGGCGCCCGATGGGCCGGGTAACAGATCCGCTGGCGCTGTTCGGGGCGGCGGCACACGGCCGCGAAGGTGGGCGCCTTCCGATGACAATCGTCGGTGCAAGGGCACCGGTCGCCGTGCAATACCGCGTGCCGGTGCCGTCGGCGCAGGTCAAATCGGCCGTCTTGCTGGCGGCGTTGAATGCACCGGGCGAGACGGTTGTTGTTGAGCCTGAAGCCACGCGCGACCATACCGAGCGCATGTTGGCGGGGTTTGGCGCAGACATCCGGGTTGAGCCCGGGCCCGACGGGCGCGTGATCACGCTTGTCGGTCAGCCGGAATTGAAACCGCAAGAGATCGTGGTGCCGCGCGATCCGTCTTCGGCGGCCTTTCCGGTCTGTGCGGCTTTGATCACCGAGGGCTCGGACGTTTTGGTTCCAAATATCGGCCTGAACCCCACGCGTGCCGGTCTTTTTTCCACGCTTAAGGACATGGGCGCGGATTTGACCTTTGAGAACGAGCGGGAAACCGGTGGCGAGCCGGTCGCCGATTTGCGTGCCAGATTTTCCCCCATCATGAAGGGGATCGATGTGCCGCCCGAAAGGGCTGCTTCGATGATTGATGAGTTCCCGATCCTGTCGGTCGTTGCGTCCTTTGCCGAGGGCAAGACGCGGATGCTGGGTGTCAAGGAACTTCGGGTAAAAGAAAGCGACCGGATCGACGCGATGGCCGTTGGTTTGCGGGCGGCCGGGGTTTCGGTGGATGAGGCCGCGGACGAAATGATCGTCCACGGGCTGGGCGCCAATGGGGTGATCGGTGGATCGCGGGCCGAGGCTAGGCTGGACCACAGGATCGCTATGTCATTCCTGTGTCTCGGTATGGGGTCCAGGAAAGGTATCACCATCGATGATGCGGGACCGATCACAACGTCTTTCCCGATCTTCACGGATTTGATGACTGAACTTGGCGCGTCGCTTCAACGGGTGAACCGGTGACAAGGTGAGCTTCACTGTCGCCATAGACGGGCCCGCGGCGGCCGGGAAGGGCACAATCGCCCGGGCCGTGGCGTCGCATTTTGGGTTCGGGCATCTCGACAGCGGCCTTTTGTACCGTGCCGTGGGCCGGCGCATGCTGGACGGGACGGATCCGGTCACCGCGGCGCATGCGCTGGTTCCCGAGGATCTGGACGCCGAGGGCCTACGCACCCCGGACGTGGCTGCGGCAGCTTCGAAAGTGGCGGCAGTCCCGGATGTTCGGGCGGCCCTGATCGATTTTCAACGTGCCTTTGCGCGTCGCGCAGGCGGGGCAGTGATCGACGGTCGCGATATCGGCACGGTGATCTGTCCGGATGCGCAGGTCAAAATGTATGTCACCGCTTCGGACGAGATCAGGGCGGACCGGCGGTATCGCGAGTTGATCGAGCGCGGCATTTCGGCCGACCTGAACGATGTGTTGAACGATTTGGTCGCACGCGATGCCCGAGACCGAGATCGGGCGGCATCCCCGCTTGTCCAAGCGGATGACGCGATCCGGCTTGATACGTCTGAATTGTCGATTGAAGAGGCCGTGGCCAAAGCCATCGCCCATGTGGCGTCTGTACGCGGCTGACGCGACGGCCTCGAAATCGGCAGAGTGACCTGCCAAAATAACGATCATGCATGAAGCAACCGTTCGAGGGTACACGTCGACGCGGCCATTTGTGGGGCGAGCACGAGCGGCAGCGTATGCAGGTCTGGCAATTCATGCGCCGCGCTCTTCTCATGGGAAGGATCTGGTGTCCCGGGCATGATGACGGGGACTTCTCTGGGCATCCATCTGAACGCGATCTTCGGGACGGCGATTTCCAAGCTGCCGCCAGAGTATCTCGAAAAGTACAGCGACCGGTTTGAGTTTCACTGAGACCCCAGTTCACCAAAGCGTTTCTGGCCGGAGCGCCGGCCACCCACTAGGCTTTCAGGATCACGAAGGAGGCTTTCATGATCCGAGCGTTCTGGGCGGCGGCCCTAATCTTCATTTTTGCGGCGTCGGCCCATTCTCAGGACGCACAGCTTTCGCCCGAGGTCGAGCCGCCCATGACGCTGGAGCGGATGGCAGCGATTATCCAAGTGCTCGATCCGGAGGTTCAGTTTGGCCGCAGCGCGATGCAGTTTTCGATCGAGGGCACCGACGTGCTGATCGTGTTCAGTGAGCCGCAGGACAGAATGCGCGCCATGGTGCCCATCCGAACGCTGGACGGGATCGAGCCTGGCGAACTTTTGCGAGTTCTTCAGGCAAATTTCGACACGGCGCTCGATGCGCGATACGCGGTCGGGCAGGGGCAGCTTTGGGCGGTCTTTGTTCATCCACTGTCGTCGCTTGAACAGAACGATTTGATTTCCGGCATCGGGCAAACCGTCAACATCGCCAAGACCTATGGAACGCTCTACTCGGGGGGCGCCGGTTTTTTCGGATTGGGCGACAGCATTCAAGAACAGCGGCGGCTTCTCGAAAGCCTGCTTGAAAAGGGTGAAGAGATCTGAGGGGCTTGCGCGTCGCGCCTGCTTTGCCTATAGACCCGCACACCAAACGGCGGTGACAGCCGTGATCGGAATTTGGGCAGGGTCGGTCTTTACCGGCCCTGATTGTTTTTCGATCACCTGACCCGTCCAACCGCATGAAAGACCGGCGGACCCAACCGCCCGGCCAGACAAACGATTGAAAAGGACTGAAACGCCACATGGCAAACGCAACCATGGATGAGTTTGAAGCGCTCCTGCAAGAAAGCTTCGAGATCGATACACCCGACGAGGGCTCGGTCGTCAAAGGCAAAGTCATCGCGATCGAAGCGGGACAAGCCATCATCGATGTCGGTTACAAGATGGAAGGCCGCGTCGAACTTAAAGAATTCGCAAATCCTGGCGAAGCGCCTGAAATCGCGGTGGGCGATGAGGTCGAGGTCTTCCTTGATCGCGTCGAAAACGCGCGTGGCGAGGCTGTCATCAGCCGCGACAAGGCCCGTCGGGAAGAAGCTTGGGATCGACTCGAAAAAGCCTATGCCGACGAAAACCGCGTCGAAGGCGCGATCTTCGGTCGGGTCAAAGGCGGCTTCACCGTCGATCTGGGCGGTGCTGTCGCGTTCCTTCCGGGGTCGCAGGTCGATGTACGCCCCGTTCGTGACGCTGGCCCGCTGATGGGCATGAAGCAGCCCTTCCAGATTCTGAAAATGGACCGCCGCCGCGGCAACATCGTTGTCTCGCGCCGCGCCATCCTGGAAGAAAGCCGCGCCGAACAGCGCGCCGAAGTGATCGGCAATCTGACCGAGGGTCAGGCCGTCGACGGTGTGGTCAAGAACATCACCGAATATGGGGCCTTTGTGGATCTTGGCGGTGTCGATGGCCTTCTGCACGTGACCGACATGGCCTGGCGCCGCGTCAACCACCCGTCCGAGATCTTGTCGATCGGCGAGACGATCAAGGTTCAGGTCGTCAAGATTAACAAGGAAACTCACCGTATCAGCCTGGGTATGAAACAGCTTCAGGACGATCCGTGGGATTCGGTCGAAGCCAAGTTCCCGCTGGAATCGGTGCATACCGGCCGCGTCACGAACATCACCGATTACGGTGCGTTCGTTGAACTGGAAGCTGGCGTCGAAGGGCTGGTACACGTGTCCGAGATGTCCTGGACGAAGAAGAACGTCCACCCTGGCAAGATCGTGTCGACCAGCCAGGAAGTCGAAGTCATGGTGCTTGAGGTCGATACCGCCAAGCGCCGTGTTTCGCTTGGTCTGAAGCAAACCATGCGCAACCCGTGGGAAGTTTTCGCCGAAGCCAATCCCGAAGGCACGCAGGTCGAGGGCGAGGTCAAGAACATCACCGAGTTCGGGTTGTTTGTCGGGCTCGACAACGACATCGACGGCATGGTGCATCTCAGCGATATCAGTTGGGACCAGCGGGGCGAGGACGCCATTCAGAACTTCCGCAAGGGCGACATGGTCAATGCCGTAGTCACCGAGGTTGATGTCGAGAAAGAGCGGATTTCGCTGTCGATCAAAGCCATGGATGACAGCTTCTCGGGTGCAACCGATGGCGTGAAACGCGGCTCGATCATCACTGTTGAAGTGACGGCGATCGAGGATGGCGGGATCGAAGTGACCTATGAAGGCGCCAAATCCTTCATCCGTCGCTCGGATCTGTCGCGCGACCGGGCCGAACAGCGCCCCGAGCGCTTCGGCGTCGGCGACAAGGTCGATGTCCGCGTGACCAATGTGGACCAGAAGACCCGCCGCCTTGGCCTGTCGATCAAGGCCCGCGAGATCGCGGAAGAGAAAGAAGCCGTGGAACAGTACGGTTCGTCAGACTCGGGTGCATCGCTGGGCGATATCCTTGGTGCCGCGCTGAACAAAGACGACGAATAAAGCGTCCGCCTTTGTCGGTATACGGGCCCGTCCGGTGGAAGCCGGTCGGGCCCTCTTCTTTTTTCGGTCCCGCCGTTCGACCGTGCGAATCATTCGGCGGGAAAAGCCGTTAGCGCTGACTGCGGTTGGCTCAACCTGACCGAAAAGACAGGCAAGCGGCCCGAATTCTTCACGAGATCAGCGCTTTAGGGACAAATTTCCTGTGGAACGCCGCGATGTCGATGTTCCACGTCCGGCGATTTAGTCCTATAGTCATCGGATTGCGGCTGCCTTTGCCCAGCGGCCGACACTCAAGACGACCTGGGGAGGTACGCATGATCCGATCCGAATTGATCCAGAAGATCGCGGATGAAAACCCCCACCTTTATCAGCGGGATGTCGAACGGATCGTGAATACGATCTTCGAAGAAATCATCAATGCCATGGCCCAGGGTGACCGGGTCGAGCTTCGCGGATTTGGGGCCTTTTCCGTCAAACGGCGCGATGCCCGCATTGGACGGAACCCTCGTACGGGTGAATCGGTTCAGGTCGAAGAGAAATACGTACCCTTCTTCAAGACGGGTAAACTTCTGCGCGAGCGTCTGAACGGTAAATAGAGGTCACGCTGATGCGTTTGATCCGGTATCTCTTTCTGGCGGCCTTGGCCGTCGTTCTCATGATCATTGCAGTGGCCAACCGTGGCGACGTTACGCTTACGCTTTTGCCGGAAGAACTCTCGATCTTTGCCGGGACCGCCCCTACGGTCAGTCTTCCGCTGTTTCTCGTGATCTTCCTCAGCATCGTGGCGGGTATCTTGATCGGCTTCGTCTGGGAATGGATGCGGGAATACAAGCACCGGGCGGCGGCGTCTTCGGAACGCGCCGCGAAGGAGAAGTTGGAGCGGGAAGTGTCGCGCCTCAAAGGTCCCGGTCAGGACAGTGCCGATGCCGTGCTGGCCTTGCTTGATGAACCGAAGCCGGCGCGCTAGGTCCGTCACATGCCCAAAACACGTGTGAAGATTTGCGGGCTCCGCGAGCCTGAACATGTGGCCGCGTCCGTTGGTGCGGGTGCCGCCTATGTCGGCTTCAACTTCGTCACCAAATCGCCCCGCTATATCGATATCGAGCGTGCGCGCGAGCTTGCGGTGGATGTGCCGGTGGGTGTGGCCAAGGTGTCTTTGACGGTCGATGCCCACGACCATGAGCTTGGCGCGATCCTGGACAAGGTTCCCATCGACATCATCCAACTTCACGGAGCCGAGACGCCCGAACGTATTGCTGAAATCAAGGACCGGTTCGGTCTTCCGGTGATGAAGGCCGTCGGTGTCGGTACGGCGGAAGATCTTGAGGTTTTGGCAGCCTATGAGGGTGTCGCAGATCAGATCCTGGTCGATGCAAAACCCGTTCAGGATGGCACATTGCCCGGTGGAAACGGTGTGACGTTCGACTGGCGGCTGATCGCGGGAAGGGTGTGGAAAACACCCTGGATGCTAGCGGGCGGTCTGGTCGCAGAGAATGTGGCCGAGGCTATTCGGCTGACCGGGGCCAATCAGATCGATCTGGCATCCGGCGTCGAGACCGCGCCGGGGAAAAAGGACGCAGATTTGATCCGTGCTTTCATGGCGGCCGTCGATGCAGCTTGAATGGCGTGAGGCCCAAGCTGCCGACGTTCCGGCCATCCTGGCGCTTCTCAGAGACGATGCATTCGGCGCGTCGCGTGAAACGGCTGAAGATCAAGTCTATGACGATGCATTTTCCCAAATGCAGAGCGAAGCGAAAAATCAGATCGTTGTCGGCGAACTTGCCGGACGGATCGTTGCGACCTTTCAGTTCAGCGTTCTGACGGGGCTGTCGCACCGAGGCATGCGGCGCGGCCAAATTGAGTCGGTTCGCGTCGCAAGCGACATGCGCCGACAGGGCATAGGTCGGTCACTGATGAACGAATTCGAGCGACGGGCACGTGCCCACCGCTGCGGTTTGCTGCAATTGACCACCACTGCGGAACGCGACCGCGCAAGAGATTTCTACGATGCGCTGGGCTATCAGCCTTCCCATGTTGGCTACAAGAAATGGCTTTGATGCCGTTTGCCTCGCGCCTTTACCGAACCCGTCACAAGCGCTAGATCACCCACGTTGCCGATGGGAGTGCGCACCATGCCCGAAGATCTGATCAATTCCTTCATGACCGGTCCGGATGAAAACGGACGTTTTGGCGATTTCGGTGGCCGGTTCGTATCCGAGACTTTGATGCCGCTGATCCTTGATCTCGAGGCGGAATACGAGAAGGCCAAGACGGATCAGACGTTCTGGGGCGAGATGCACCATCTCTGGACGCACTATGTTGGCCGTCCGTCGCCTTTGTACTTCGCTGAGCGTCTGACGGATCATCTGGGCGGCGCCAAGATCTATATGAAGCGGGACGAGCTGAACCATACCGGCGCGCACAAGATCAACAACGTCTTGGGTCAGATCATCCTGGCGCGTCGCATGGGCAAGACCCGGATCATCGCGGAAACCGGAGCAGGGCAGCACGGTGTGGCCACGGCGACCGTCTGCGCCAAGTTTGGTTTGAAGTGCATCGTTTACATGGGCGCCCACGACGTCGAACGTCAGGCGCCGAACGTGTTCCGGATGAAGTTGCTGGGGGCCGAGGTCGTGCCGGTGACTTCTGGGCGAGGAACATTGAAGGATGCGATGAACGACGCATTGCGCGATTGGGTGACCAATGTGCGCGACACGTTCTACTGCATCGGAACGGTGGCGGGCCCGCACCCTTATCCGGCGATGGTTCGCGATTTCCAAGCGATCATCGGCAAGGAAGCCAAGGAACAGATGATGGCGGCCGAGGGCCGCTTGCCCGATACGATCATTGCGGCCATCGGTGGCGGGTCCAATGCGATGGGCCTGTTCTTCCCCTTCCTTGATGACAAGGATGTGGCCATCATCGGTGTCGAAGCAGGTGGCAAGGGGGTCAACGACGACATGGAACATTGTGCGTCCCTGACCGGCGGACGCCCGGGCGTTCTGCACGGCAACCGCACCTATCTTTTGCAGGATGGAGACGGCCAGATCCTGGAAGGATTCTCGATCTCGGCGGGGCTCGACTATCCGGGGATTGGTCCGGAACATGCCTGGCTGCATGAGATCGGGCGCGCGCAATACGTTGCCATCACGGATGTCGAGGCGCTTGAAGCCTTCCAAATGTGCTGCGCGCAAGAAGGGATCATCCCGGCGCTGGAACCTTCGCACGCGTTGGCCCATGTGATGAAAATCGCGCCGGACTTGCCGACCGATCACATCATCTGCATGAACATGTGCGGTCGCGGCGATAAGGACATCTTCACGGTGGCCAAGGCGCTTGGCTGGGACATGGAAGGCGCATAAACCGAAGTTTATTGCTTTGTCCCAAAGGTTTAGTGCAGGTCGAATAATCCGCGGTTAGATGGATTCGCGACAGGCATTCTGCTGTCTACAGGGTCGCGCCGCGGCGGAAAGTGCCGCGCGGCAGACCTTTGCACAGGAGCAAAACATGACCTATCGCAAGATCCTTTTGTCGGGGCTGACAACCGCCTCTCTTTTGGCCAGCAGCACGGCCATTGCGCAAAGCCTGGAAGAACAGGTGATCTCGATCCTTCAGAACCAAGGCTATCAGTACATCGAAGTGAAGCGTGGTTTGACCCAATTGAAGGCCGAAGGAATTCGTGGAACCGACAAGGTTGAGATCATTTATGATCTCGAGACCGGTCGCATTCTTAAACAGGAATTCGAAGATGCTGAACGCGACGAGGTCGGGCTGACCGGTGTTGAAATAGACACCGAAGACGAGGACTTTCTGGACGACGACGACGACGACGACGACGACGACGACGACGACGACGACGACGACGACGACGACGACGACGATGATGATGACGACGACGATGATGATGATGACGACGACGATGATGATGATGACGACGACGATGATGATGATGACGACGACGATGATGATGATGACGACGATGACGATGACGATGACGATGACGACGACTAAGTCGACGCTGGCGTGAAAGGGTCGCCCCGGCTTAGGCCGGGGCGCATACAGGAGGACAGTTCAATGCGGTTGTTCACACTCCTCTTAGCGATTGGGCTGGCGGGCGCCGCCTTTGCGCAGTCGGCCCAAGATGCAATCATCGAAGAGCTGCGCGCTGACGGGTATACGAGTGTCACGACCTCTCGCACCTTGCTCGGTCGGGTCCGTATCGTCGCCGAACGCCCGGGACGCGAACGGGAAATCGTATTCAATCCGAGAACGGGCGTCATCTTGCGCGACTATGTTATTTTTCTTGTCACATCGGACGATGACGATCCGGTTTTGGCGCTGCCCGGTCAGACATCCGGTCTGGCATCAGAGGGTGGCGAAGAGGAAGGCGCGCCAAATGGCTCCGACGACGGCGATGATGATGACGACGATCCCGAGGACGATGATGACGACGATGAAGATGACGATGATGATGACGAAGACGATGAAGATGAGGATGACGACGACGACGATGAGGAGTGAGCACTGAAGTTTCTTGCTCGACACCGGGGACGTGCGGCATGAACGTTCGTTGGCTTATCGGCGCGGCGCTGATCATCCAAGTCGCCTGCGCCGTCTTCTTTATCGGCGAAATCGCCAACGGCCTCTTCGGTTTTACGAACCAGCCAATCAGCTGGCACCTTCACGAATTGATCGAAATCGGTGCGGCTGTTGGGCTGGTCCTTGGCATCCTTCTAGGCGCCATCGCGATCCGGCAAAGCTGGCGCCGTGCGGCAAAAGCCGAAAACGCCCTGCGCGCCGCATCCGGGGCCTTCATGGATGTCTTAGAGGAGCGTTTCGCCGAATGGGGGCTGACGCCGGCGGAACGGGACGTGGCCTTATTCGCGGTCAAGGGGATGTCGACACAAGACATCGCGGCACTGCGCGAGACCAGTGAAGGAACCGTCAAAGCCCAGACCAACGCGATCTATCGCAAGGCTGGCGTGACGGGACGTCCGCAACTTCTTAGCCTGTTCATTGACGAATTGATGTCGGTCGAGCCTGGCTCTCCTGGGCCTAGCCCGTCGGCTCATGCGCGTGCCGCCTCAACGTCTCAAGCGGCACAATCTCTAACGCCCGACGGTGGGTTGCAGCCAGATTGACAAGCGGTGCCGCGCCTTCGTCGGCGGCTTGCAGGAAGCGCCCCGCGCAAAGGCACCAAAGATCACCCGGATTGAGCCCGGCAAAACGGTACTCGGGTCGCGGTGTCGACAGATCGTTGCCGACATATTTCGAATAGGCCAGAAACTCGGCCGTCATGATGGCGCATACCGTGTGACTGCCCTGATCCTCGGCGCAGGTATTGCAGGTTCCGTCGCGGAAGAAGCCCGTCAAGGGATCGACAGAGCAGGGTTGCAACGCCTGACCCAGAACATTGATTGAAGCATCAGGCGTCATCCGACAATCCTTCCAGTGCAGCCATTGACCAGTCGATCCAGCGGCCGTGGTAATCCGCACGACCAAGGTCGATCATAGCGCCCGGCGGCCAGATGTGCAGGGTCAACGCCGCGGATTTGCCGTCGGCCTCCATAGCGAGCCGGGCGACAGGTGCTTCCGGCGTGGCGTGGGCAGCGGTCGCGGCGATAGCAGCCTCACCCTTTTCCCGAGACATCTCAGGCAGATACTGCCAGGCAATCGTGTGAAACAGCAGATGGAGTTGCCCGGGGATCGGCGCGAAGTGATCTGTTAACCAATTCACCGCGTCGGCCTTGATCAGTGTTGCCGGGTGGTGTCGCGCGATCTCGATTGCCGCCTCAGTGCGTGCGATCCGATCCGTCTGATCAGGCCAGAGATAGGCGATCAGCCGGTTACCCTCGGTGGCGGGGTCCAGGGGGTTCAGGTCCACTCCCTTTCGCGATGCTATTGCCAGGTCGGTTGGTTCTGGCGCCCGGCCGGTCCATTCAGGCGCCAAATGGACCGGGCTTTGCGCGGGTCCATAGGCACGGTTGCCGGCCGTCATGCGAAATTGGTCGGCGCAGAGGTTCAGGCCGCCCGACGCGCCCACTTCCGTCAGGGCGATCGGAAGGCTGAAGTGAGCCGTCAAGAGATGCAAGGCCGGGATGATTGCCGCGCTTCGGCGTACTTCGTTTGTCTGGGGCGCGCTGTCGAGCATCGCCAGGACATGCGGTTCATGCCTATCGAATGCGGTTGTGATGGCAGCCCACAGCGCATCGTCAGATACGGTATTCGGGGGATAGGCGGCAGCCAGTTCCACATCTTGGCGTGCGACGGCATGCAGGGCGCCGGCCAGTCGCAGTGGCACCGAGTCCGCCGTCGGCATGGGGTCGCCCGGCCAATTCAGGACCTTGTCGGCAATCGGCGATCCGGGCGCAAGGTGGTCGCCGATGACCGTCATCAATTGGTCCATGAAGGGCGATCCAAGGCCCCGGCAGGCCCGGGCCTGGTGCCGGAATGCCGCGCGAATATCAGTCACTTGAAGCGGTCCACGAGCTTTTGCAGAGGTGACCGGGTGTCGGGTTCCGACGTGGCGTTGGGATTCGGGCCCGGGGCGGGCGCCGGGCTAGGGGCACTCGCAGTATTCGACGACCGCGGTGGGGCAACCTTCAAGGCAACCGCATTCTGGAAGCGGCCGGGATCCCCCGCCGCGAGTTCCGCCGCCCCGTCCGAAATGCCGTCCAGCATCGGGCCCAGCCACGCCTGATCCGCCTTGGAAAAGTCGCGCAACACCCAGGTCGGTACGGCGTCCTTGTGGCCCGGGTGCCCGACGCCGATCCGGATCCGCTGGAAGGCGGCTCCGATATGTGCATCGAGCGAGCGGAGCCCGTTATGGCCGGCCAAACCCCCGCCGGTCTTCACGCGAAGTTTGCCAGGCGCCAGGTCGATCTCATCGTGGAAGACGGTAACATCCTCGGGCGCCAGTTTGAAAAACCGCATCGCTTCACCCACCGATTGACCGGACTTGTTCATATAGGTCTCGGGCTTCAGAAGAATGATTTTCTCGGATCCAAGACGCCCCTCGGCCATCTGGCCCTGAAACTTGGACCGCCATGGCGAAAACCCGTGATCCGACGCAATCCGATCCAGCGCCATAAACCCGACGTTGTGACGGTGAGATGCATATTTTGCGCCTGGATTGCCGAGCCCGACGAAAAGCCGCATGGCGTCGCCCTCATGTTGTTCGGCAGGATCCATACATGCAATGGTGCGATCAGACTAGCCAATGAGGCGATCGGCGGATGGCACGGTTTCAAATCGATGATGTGGTGCTGCGCATTCCGGGGCATCAACTGGTCCCGAAACTCCGCAAGGCGCTGGACTCAGGGGCCTATGAACATCTAGAGGCGCGCGCCCTGAACAAGGTCCTTCGCGCGGACGACCGGGTGCTTGAACTGGGCGCAGGCTGCGGGTTTTTGGCCATCCACGCCCGGCAATTGGGCGCCTCGGTCGTGTCGGTCGAAGCCAACCCCGAGATGATCGATGTGATCAAACGCAACTTTGCGATCAACGGGGTAGAAGACGTCACCCTGATCCATGGCGCCGCCGTCGCGACCGTCACGGAACCGGAAGTGCAGTTTTTCCTGCGCGGTGGGTTCTGGGCCGGATCGCTTGACGCGCGGGGAGGCGCGGCAGAACAAAAAGTGACTGCGCCAGCCTTAGCCCTGAATGACTTGATTGAACGCCATGACCCGACCGCGCTTTTGGTCGATGTGGAGGGGGCAGAGGCGTCGTTATTCGATGACTGGGTGCCCGGCAACGTCCGGCTTGTGATCCTTGAAATCCATCCGCGCCAGTACGGGCGGGACACAGTCGCGCAGATTTTCCAGGGGATGGCCAAACGGGGCTTTGTTTACGACCCGACAGTTTCGCGGGGCAAGGTGATCCTGTTTTCCAGGATCTGAAACAAGGCGCAGTTGCGGTTGCGCCTTGTCTCTGATTTCGCAGCGGCGCTTACTCTTCGCCGCCTTCCGTTTCTTCGGCTTCGCCTTCGGTGGCTTCTGCTTCGGTGGCTTCGCCGTCTTCAGCCTCTTCATCCTCGGCCGATTTCAGGCCGGATGGGGCCGAGATGTTCGCGATGACAAAGTCTCGGTCGATCGTCGGGCGCGCGCCCGATGGCAGGTTGATCGAGGAAATCGTGATCGTGTCGCCGATGTCCAGACCAGCCAGATCGGCTTCGATCTGTTCCGGGATTTCGCCAGCGGTGACGACCAGTTCGACTTCGGGCCGCACGACGGTCAGAACGCCGCCGCGTTTGATACCCGGTGCTTCGTCTTCGTTCAGGAATTCCACCGGAATGAAGATGTTCACCTTCGACGTGCGCTTCAGGCGCATGAAATCGATGTGCGTCGGCAGATCTTTTACCACGTCGCGTTGGACGCCGCGGCAGATCACCCGCACGTCGTCCTGTCCATCGACCTTCATGTTGAACAGCGTCGACATGAAGCGGCCCTGCTTCAGCTTGGTGAACAGCACGTTATAGGGGATCGAAATCGGAAGCGGATCGGCGCCGCCGCCATATACGATGCCAGGTACGTCGCCATCACGGCGAGCTTGACGGGCGGCCCCCTTGCCTGTCCCCGTCCGTACCTTGGCGTTGAGATCAGGGACCTCGCCAGCCATGGTATTTCTCCTGTTGAAGGGCGGCCTCCAAGGGTGTCCGCCCGGGAAGCCGCGTCTATAGGAGAGTTCGGCGAAGTTGGAAAGGGGTTTTCTGCACTGCCGCGCCGGATCACATCAGGTTTCCGATTGCCACCAAAGTCAACGCTTCCACTTTGGATCTTGCTGCCCAAATGCGGGTCTGTCAGTCATCGCGGATGAGCGTTTTGTCCGCCCTTTCCCTGTCTCGTGCGCCCGCCGCCGCATTTGTGGTGATCGGACTGTTTTGGGGCAGCTTTGCCGCCATGGTCCCGGTCTTGAAGGCTCGGATCGGGGTGGGCGACGGGGCGTTCGGCACGATCCTTTTGTTTTCAGCGGCAGGGTTGTTGACAGCCATGTGGCTTGGGCCGAGGATTGATCGCGCGGTGGGTGCCCGGTCCATGCAAATTCTGGCTGTGCTGTTCGGGTTCGTGATGCTGCTTCCCGGTGTTGCATCGACGCCAGTGGCATTCGCCGCGACGATGATCGCGCTGGGCCTGGGATCAGGCATGCTTGACGTGATCATGAACGCGCGGGTCAGCGATCTTGAAAACCGCACGTCGCGGGCGCTGATGAACGCCAATCACGGAATGTTCTCGCTGGCCTACGCGGTGTCGGCTGTTGCGACCGGCTTTGCACGCGAAGCCGGATGGCCGCCGCTGGCCGTGTTTGGAACCGTATCGGTCGCGATCCTGATACTTGCGGTCTTTTTGCGCATGGAGACGGAAGCCGATGTGGCCCCGGAGGGCAGCGGCACCGGCGTTCCGCTTTGGCCGGTTCTCTTGTGCGGCGGGGTCACGCTTCTGGCCTTTGCCAGCGAGGCGTCGGTTGAGGCTTGGTCCGCGCTTCATATCGAGCGAACATTGGGTGGCGGTGCTGCCGAAGGCGCGCTCGGGCCCGCCATGCTGGGTCTGACGATGGCGTTCGGACGGTTCTCGGGCCAGGCGTTGTCCGAACGCCTTTCCGAATTTCAGATCATCATCTCGGGAACCGTGCTGGCGATGGCCGGGCTGTTCATCGCGGCTGCGGCGCCGAATATTGCCGCCGCCTATCTCGGGTTCGGGATCATGGGACTTGGTGCATCGGTCATCGGACCAATCGCGATCGGCATTTCGGGGCGGTTGGTCCCGTCGTGGGTACGCACCGAGACGGTGGCCCGAACCGCTGTTCTGGGCTTTATGGCGTTCTTCGTCGCTCCGACCGTCATGGGTCTAGTGTCAGAGGCATTTGGCCTGCGGATCGCTTTCGCGACGATGGGCGTTCTCGTCGGGTTCATCTTCGTGTTCTTGCCAGCCATCCGACGTTTGCAGGCCGCGCCGGCCTAGACCTGCCAGCGTCCTTCGAAGCCCTCGGGCACCAGAAGTATTTCGCGATCCACGGTGGTCACGTCCCGCCGTCCACAAAGCGCCATCGTGTGGTCGAGTTCCTTGTGAAGAACCTCCAGCGCGCTGGTCACACCTTTCTCGCCCATGGCGCCCAGGCCATAAACGAAGGCGCGCCCGATCCAGCAGGCATGGGCCCCCATCGCAAGGGCTTTCAGAATGTCCTGGCCCGTGCGGATCCCGCTATCGAGGTGGATTTCCACCTTGTCGCCGACCGCATCGACAATGGCCGGAAGTGAACGGATCGCCGACAGCGCGCCGTCGAGTTGCCGCCCGCCATGGTTTGAGACGATGATGGCATCCGCGCCGACCTCGACCGCCTTTTTCGCGTCCTCGACGTCCTGAATGCCTTTCAGTGTCACCGGCCCGTCCCACATCTTCCGAAGTTCGGCGACACGGTCCCAATCGAGCGAATGGTCAAAGGCTTTCGATGTCCATTCCATAAGGGACCTTGGATTCTCGACACCCTCGGCATGGCCGATCACATTCCGAAATGTTCGCCGCTTCGTTCCGAGCATTTCAAGGCCCCAAGGCACCTTGGTCGCCAGATTTGCAAGCACTGGCAGTGTCAGTTTGGGTGGCGCCGATAGACCGTTCTTCCAATCCTTGTGGCGCTGTCCCTGCAATTGCAGATCAAGGGTGATCATAATCCGCTCAACGCCTGCATCCTTCGCTCGGGCGAACAAGCGGTTCATGAAGTCCGTGTCTTTCAGCGTGTAGACCTGAAACCAGAATGGTTTCGTTGTCTTTTCGGCCACGTCTTCAATTGAGCAGATGGACAGGGTCGATAGGGTGAAGGGCACTCCGAAATTTTCGGCTGCGCGCGCGGCTTTGATCTCACCATCTGCGCACTGCATGCCCAACAGTCCGACAGGTGCTAGGCCGACAGGCATAGACACGTCTTGGCCCGCAATGGTGGATTTTGTCGTCCGGTTCGTCATGTCGACCGCGACGCGCTGACGGAAATAGATGTCGTCAAAGTCCGAGGTATTTTCGCGGAAGGTCTGTTCGGTCCAACTGCCGGTTTCGGCATAGTCATAGAACATCTTGGGCACGCGCCGGCGATAGATCTGTTTCAGATCAGCAATTTCGGTGATCACCGGCATCTGACGCTCCATTTCACAATTGGTAAAAAATGTTTACCATTTGCAAATCGGGGACGCAATCCCACTCGCGTCAAGCCTGATGTGCGCCCTCGGCAAGGCTGGCCACAAAGCTCAGAACGTCTTCCGGCGCGTCGCCGCGCCCAATCCGTTCGACGATGGCCGACCCGACGACGGCCCCATCGGCGACCGCGGCGATCGCCTTTGAGCTTTCGGGGGTCTTGATGCCGAACCCGACGATGACAGGAAGGTCGGTTTCCGCTTTGATCCGCGCTACTTCCGGGCCGACATCGGCGGACTGAGCCGCAGCGGCGCCTGTGATCCCGGTGATTGACACGTAGTAGACAAAGCCCGAGGTGTTTTGCAGCACCGTGGGCAGGCGTTTGCTGTCGGTTGTCGGGGTGGCAAGTCGGATGAAGTTCAGACCCGCAGTCTGTGCGGGGATGCAAAGCTCACTGTCTTCTTCCGGCGGCAGATCCACAATAATCAACCCGTCGATACCTGCCGCTTTCGCTTCTTCCAAGAACCGGTCCACGCCGCGTGAGTAGATCGGGTTGTAATATCCCATCAGCACAATCGGCGTCGTATCATCGTTTTTGCGGAACTCACGTGCGGTTTGCAGGGTCTTTTCCAACGTCATGCCGCCATCAAGCGCTCGTTGGCCTGCCAATTGGATTGTCGGTCCATCCGCCATCGGGTCCGTGAACGGCAGGCCCAGTTCGATAACATCGACCCCAGCGCCGGGAAGGCCTTTGACCACCTCAAGTGCGGAGTCGTAGTCGGGATCGCCCGCCATTACATAGGCGACAAAGGCTTTCCGGCCCTCGGCTTTCAATTCCGCGAATTTTGCGTCGATCCGGCTCATGGTCCCGTCCCTTCTGATCGGACACGGGTGTGCGACAGGTCACGCGCGGCGTCAACGCCTACTCGACATTGACCATCCAGGCGACGCCAAACCGGTCCCTGCACGTGCCAAAGCCCTTGGCCCAGAACGTGGGCGCCCATTCCATGGTGACCTCGCCCCCATCAGCCAGCATGTTGAACAACGCTTCGCCGTCTTCGACCGTGTCCATCGATATGTTGATCGAGAAGCCTGAATGGCCTGGGAAGGGCTCATTGCCCATCGTGTCCGATATCATGATATGTGTGCCCGCGAAGGCCACGCGCGTATGGGCGACCCGATCCTTGATCTCATCGGTCACCCAGGGCTGATCCGGCATATCGCCAAACCGCATGATTTCGGGCGCCGGGCTGCCTGCGACATCCGCATAGAACGCTGCGGCCTGGGCCGCATTGCCGTCAAAGGTAAGATAGGGAAAAAGTTGCATGGGTGACCTCCGTGTCATGGCGGCAGCCTAACACGGCTTGCGGCGCTTGACGCTCCGACATATGTCGCACGGGCAAATTCGGAGGCGAACATGGGTTTCAAGACGGGCGTTGTGGGCCTTCCCAATGTGGGAAAATCGACGCTGTTCAATGCGTTGACCAAGACGGCGGCTGCGCAAGCGGCCAATTTCCCGTTTTGCACGATCGAGCCCAATGTCGGCGAAGTGGCCGTGCCAGATCCGCGTCTGACCAAACTTGCCCAGATCGCGCAGTCGAAAGAGGTGATCCCGGCGCGCATGACCTTTGTCGACATCGCGGGTCTGGTTAAAGGCGCCTCAAAGGGAGAGGGGCTGGGAAACCAGTTTCTGGCCAATATCCGCGAAGTTGATGCCATTGCCCATGTGCTGCGGTGTTTCGACGACGATGATGTGACCCATGTGGAAGGCCGTGTTGACCCGGTGGCCGATGCGCAAATCATCGAGACCGAGTTGATGCTGGCCGATCTTGAATCGATCGAGAAACGGTTGCAGGGCATCGTTCGGAAAGTCCGTGGTGGCGACAAGGAAGCGGTTCAGCAGGAACGTCTTCTGAAAGCGGCCGAGGCGGTCTTGTCGGACGGCAAACCGGCGCGGACCGTCGATGTGTCGGACGAAGACGCAAAAGCCTGGGCCATGTTGCAATTGCTGACCGCCAAGCCTGTGCTTTACGTGTGCAATGTGGGCGAGGAAGACGCCGCCGCGGGCAACGAATTATCCGCCAAGGCAGCCGAGATGGCGGCAGCGGAAGGTGCGGCATCGGTCGTGATATCGGCGAAGATCGAAGAAGAAATCGCCCAGCTTGAAGATGAGGAGGCGGTGGAGTTCCTGTCGGAATTGGGTTTGGACGAAGCAGGGCTAAGCCGTCTGATCCGGGCCGGGTATGATCTTCTTGGGTTGCAGACCTATTTCACAGCAGGCCCGAAGGAAGCGCGCGCCTGGACGATCCGGGAAGGGACCCTGGCACCGCAGGCCGCTGGCGTGATCCATGGCGATTTCGAGAAGGGCTTCATCCGGGCCGAAACCATCGCCTATGACGATTATGTCGCGCTCGGGGGCGAAGCGGGCGCCAAGGATGCGGGCAAGATGCGTGCAGAAGGCAAAGGCTACGAGGTCAAGGACGGTGATGTCCTGCACTTCCTTTTCAACACTTAGCCTGTCGGTCTAGCGTCCAGCGATTTCGAAATCGGTCACGTCCGCCCAATCGTCATAGGCGGCCAGAAGCCCGATTTCCCGCGCGATCAGGTATTCCCCGGTCCGCGTGATCGGACCAATCGGTGCATATTTTTTCGGAATGCGCGCGTCGGTCTGAAGCTGGGTGCGCGGTCCGGCGTTCTTACCGAAAAGGCGTTCCCGGTTGATGGTCAGAACAGTGGACTTCAACTCGGTCAGGTGCGCCAGGAAGATCGTTGCCCGCTTGCGTTCGTAGGGCGACGTATCGACCCTTTTGGTCAGACTATCCAAAGCGTCCCTGCAGGCTTCGGCCAGAAAGACCTCAAGCGCGGAACCCGCATGCCTCGGTTTGAATTTGGCGCGGTTTTCATAGTGATGGCAGGTCTTGAAAAAGACCGGATCGAACTGAAACGAGCTTGTTCGGGGGCTGGCCATTGCGGCCCCTGTGGCAATCAGAAAAGCAAACCAGACGACGGCATGCCGTCCGGGCCGTAGAACCCTCATAAGACGTGCCTCCTGTGGATAAAGACTAGGGCTTCGCGAACGAAGATGGAACAATTTCGTTGTAAAATTGTTACAAAACACGTCACGGGCGCGCGATGAACTGTGGATGTCCACAAATCTCAGTTCGCTGAGAACCGTTTCCTCATGCGGGTGACCGTGGGCGAAAGCGCTTGTTTCCCCGGGCTTGCCCAACTAAACGGGTCGGCGGAGACGTGGCCGAGTGGTCGAAGGCGCTCCCCTGCTAAGGGAGTAGGCGGGAAACCGTCTCGAGGGTTCGAATCCCTTCGTCTCCGCCATTCAAAAATCGACAAGACACGTCTGCGGACGAAGGCAATTGCCGGGCGATGTGCCGGAATGGACCCGTCGTGCGACACGCGCGACAAAACCGAAAAGGATGCGACACAATGCAAGGTGTTATCGCCGCAATCCCGACGCCCGTCGACGCCAACGGCGCGCCCATCGTCGCCTTGTTCGATGACCATTGCCAATGGGCTTTGTCCCATGGTTGCGATGGGCTGAACATTCTCGGGTCGACGGGCGAGGCCAACTCATTCGACGCTGGCGCGCGTCGCCTGGTCATGAAGGCGGCGGCTGCCGCCTGTCCGATTGAACGCCTGATGGTCGGGACCGGAGCCCCGGCCTTGGCCGAAACCATTGCGCTGACTGAATATGCGGATGACCTGGGCTATCCGGTCGCGTTGGTTCTGCCGCCCTATTACTACAAACCTGTCAGCGAGGCGGGGTTGGTTGCCTGGTATCTAGCTTTGCATGACGCTTTGGGTGACCGCCGGATCGCAATCTACTTCTATAATTTTCCGCAAATGACGGGCCTGGCCATTCCACCGTCGGTGATGGCGCATCTGGCCGGCGCCGCGCCGGAGCGCTTCAAAGGGGTCAAAGATTCTTCAGGCGATCTGGGTTTTGCAAGGGAAGTCCGGGCCGCCGTGCCGGGGCTGGCGGTTTTTCCCAGTTCCGAAACCAGCCTGGCCCATGCTCAGGCCGCCGGGTTTGCGGGCTGTATCTCGGCCACGGTGAACCTGACCTGCGAAGCCTCCGCAGCCATCTGGGCAGAAAGGCACGCGCCGCCGCCGCACCTGGTGAGCCGTGTTGCGGCGCAAAGGGCGCTTATGGCGGGCCCCGACCTTGTCCCGAGCATCAAGGCGCTCTTGGCGCTGCGAACAGGGGACGACCGCTGGTCTGCCGTGTTGCCACCTTTCACGCCCTATGCCGACGCGGCCCGCCTTGCTGAGCAGGTGGCGGCAGTTTGAGCCTTTGTGGTCTCGCACGGCCCCAATGACCCGATCTGACATCGCGGTCGGCCCACCAGCGGACGAGGTTGGCCTAGCCCGGGGATTTGCCGCGCCATCCCGCCAATCCGAACACCGCAAAGCACAAGGCGGCGACGCAAACGATCGATGGACCCGCCGGGGTGTCGAAGACATAGGCTGACCGCAGACCAGCGACGGCTGAAAAAGCGCCGATTGCGGCTGCAATCGCAGCCATGGCTTCCGGTGTTCGGGACAGTCCCCGCGCTGCCGCGGCCGGGATGATAAGCATGGCAGCAATCAGAAGGACACCAACGACCTTTATGGCGACGGCAACCGTGATCGCAAGCGACAGCGTCAAGACCATTTGCTCCCGGCGCGGGTTCAGCCCTGCGGAATAAGCCAATTCTTCATTCAGCGTGGCCGTCAGAAGGGGCGACCAGCGCCATGCGACCAAGCCAACCACGGCGAGGGCTCCACCCCAAATCACAACCAGATCAGTTCGCGATACGGCAAGGATATCTCCGAAAAGATAAGCCATCAGGTCAATACGGATGCCAGACAAAAAGGACACTGCGACAAGACCGAAGGCCAGTGACGAATGAGCCAGCACACCCAAGAGTGTATCCATTGCATAACCGCGACCCGACAGCATGGTCACAACGGTGGCCATCACCAACGCAACGAAGACGGCG
Source organism: Paracoccaceae bacterium (assembly GCA_965267475.1). Classification (GTDB taxonomy): domain Bacteria; phylum Pseudomonadota; class Alphaproteobacteria; order Rhodobacterales; family Rhodobacteraceae; genus JBCBKU01. The sequence goes on along the minus strand of OZ254079.1, from coordinate 3,014,824 downwards.
CCGAAAAAGATCGATGTCTGAAACGTCAGAGACAGGGCCACACCCAAGATGGCAGCATGGGCCGTTGCGTCGCCGAAATAGGCCATGCGGCGCCACACGACAAAACAGCCCAGGGGCGCTGCAGCAATGGCGACGCCGATGCCGGCCAATGTCGCGCGGGTCATGAAATCGTCAAGCACTACTCTGCGGCCTCGGACGGCGTCTGGGCGTGATGGTGATCATGGTCATGATCGTGCCGGTAAAGGGCCAGGGCGCCTCCGGTGCCGGATCCGAACAGCGCCCGATACTCTGGCGCAGATGCGACGACAGCAGGGGTGCCTGCGCAGCAGACATGCCCGTTCAGGCATATGACGCGGTCGGACGCGCTCATCACCACATGCAATTCGTGGCTGATCATCAGTATCGCGGTTCCGGTCTCATTCCGAACGGCCTCGATCTGTCGATAAAATGCCGCCGATCCGGACTGGTCCAGCCCCTGGGTCGCTTCGTCCAGCAATAGTACGTCAGGGCGGTCTATCAGCGCCCGCGCCAGAAGGATCCGTTGGAATTGCCCACCGGAAAGCCGGGACATCTGTTGCTTTAACAGATCTGGAACGCCTGCGGTCTCAAGCGCTGCTGTGCTGGTCTGGCGGCTGACGCGGCCCGTCAGGCGCAGGAACCGCTCAACCGTGATCGGCAAAGTTTGGTCGATGTGCAGACGTTGCGGCACATAGCCGATGCGCAGCCCAGCCTGCTTTTCAATACGACCCGACGCCGGTTCCACCGAACCGATGATCGCCTTGAAAAGGCTGGTCTTGCCGGACCCGTTCGGACCCACAATCGTAACAATCTCGCCCGGATCGATTTCCAGATCGACATGCGAAAGCACGGTTTTGCCGCTATAGGCGACGCTTAGATTAGAAAGGCTGATAAGGCTCATGTACGCGCCTCGGCGGCGCAGCCTGGACAGATCCCTTCGGCCTCCAGAACGGTCTTCTCGATCCGGAACCCGCTTTCCTTTGCGGCTGAGCCGAGCCCGCTTCTGGTTGAGGACGACTGTGTCTCGGCAACCGAGTCGCAGACGCGGCAGATCATGAAGGCGGGCGAATGATCTTCGCTTGGATGCGCGCAAGCGACAAAGGCATTCAGCTTCTCGACCTTGTGGACAAATCCATGCTCGGCCAGAAAATCGAGCGCGCGATAGGCGACGGGCGGTTGCGACTTGAACCCGGCGCCACGCAACAGATCAAGGATGGCATAAGCGCCCAGCGCCTTGCCCTCGACCAAGAGAAACTCAAGCACTTTGCGGCGAACAGGCGTCAGGTTCAGCCCCTCCGAGGCACAATGAGCGTCGGCATCGGCCAGGGCTTCCTTGACGTCTTGCGCAAGGGCTTGGTCGGTCTCTGCCACCGGGGTTTTGCGGTGCTCTGGCATCGTTTTGATCTTGCTTGCGATGTTATGTTATATCATGTAGTGGCTGTAATGTTATACAATCACATGGGTGGTCCGATGTCCAGAATGCTCCTGCCAACAAGCCTGTTCGCCTCATTGATGGGCGGCACCCTTTTGGCCGATGTTCCGTCGGTTGCGACAGACATCGCGCCGGTGCATTCGCTTGTCGCCCGCGTGATGGCCGGAGTCGGGACCCCGTCTTTGATTGTCCAGCCCGGCGCGTCGCCACACGAATACAGCCTTCGCCCGTCCGAGGCGCGAGCGCTTGAAACCGCCAATCTGGTCTTCTGGATGGGCGCAGATATGACGCCTTGGATGGACGGCGCTATTGATACGCTGGCCAAAAACGCGAGCGTGACATCGCTGCTTGATGTCGACGGCACAACCCTTCTGGATATGCGTGAGAGCGCCTTGTTTGAGGCACATGATCACGATGATCATGCTGAGGCGAAGGACGATGATCACGATCACGACGATGATCATGACCACGAAGCGCACGGCGAAGCGAAAGACGACGACCACGATCATGAGGATCACGCCGAGCACGACGATCACGCCGACCACGATGACGATCACGCCGAGCACGACGATCATGGTCATGACGACCATGCCCACGGCGCCCACGATCCCCATGCCTGGCTGTCCCCGGACAATGCGGCGACATGGCTTAACGTGATCGCCGCCGAACTGTCCTCTGTCGATCCCGACAATGCAGGTGTGTATTTCGCGAACGCCGCCACGGCACGCGAAGAACTGACAGCTCTAAAGGCCGATATCACGGCGCTTGTCGACCCCGTAAGGGGTGGTCGGTTCGTCGTCTTCCATGACGCCTATCAGTACTTTGAAACGGCGTTCGACTTTCCCGCGTCAGGAGCAATTTCCATATCCGACGCGTCAGAACCTGGGCCTGCGCGGGTGGCGGAAATTCAGGAACGGGTTCGGGAAGAAGGGATCACCTGCGTTCTGTCGGAACCGCAATACAATCCGAACGTGGTCGCTGTAGTGATGGACGGCACCGATGCGACCACAGGTGTGTTGGACCCGCTGGGATCGGCATACGAACCGGGCCCGGATCTTTACCCACAGCTACTGACCGGGCTTGCCACTTCGCTGGTCAACTGCCTGAAATAGGTTATCCCCCAGGGCCGATGTTCGAGATCACACCGTTTTTGTGTGCCGGACGCTAGATCAGTTCGGCATCCGTCATGATTTCCACAAGGGCGGGGCCGTCGACAGCAAGCGCTTCGGCAATGGCGGCCTCGACCTCGGTCCCCTTCGTGACCTTTGCGCCATGGGCGCCGCAAAGCCGCGCAAAGGCCGCGAAAGACGGGTTCACGAGCGAAGTTTCCCACACGGGCCATTCGCCAGACCGCTGTTCTTTCGAGATTTTGCCAAGCTCGTCGTTGTGAAGCAGGATATGGGTGATATTCATGCCGTACTTGACGGCCGTGGTCAGCTCCATCGCGTATTGGCCAAAACCGCCATCGCCCGAGATCGAAATGACCTTTCGGCCTTGGAAGGCGTCATTGTCCTGCGTCGCAGCCCAGGCGCCCATGGCGGCGGGAAGGGCAAAGCCGATCGAGCCCAGGTATCCCGACATCATGACCCGCTGGCCCTTCGTCTCGAAGTACCGCCCGAAGGAATAGGTGTTGTTGCCGACATCGACGGCAATCAGCGCATCATCCGGAGCGACCCTTGAAAGCGCCTCAAAAACCGCGACCGAATGAACACCGTGAGCGCCTTCTTCCTGCAAGCGACCTGCCTTTTCGGCGCGCCACATCTGCCATCGCTCGGCCAGTTCGGAGATCTGATCGGCTGCATCTGAATGTCTTTTCAAAACAGGCGACAGCGCCGAACAGAACGCACCGATTTCCCCCCATACGGGAAGCGTCACGGGATGGAACTTGCCCAGTTGCATCCGTTCGAAATCCACCTGGATCGTCGGTTTGCCGGGGTTGATCCCGGTGTGGTTCGAAAAGGATGCGCCCAGCACGATCTGAAGATCGCATTCGTTCATGAACCAGCTTGCAATTGGCGTGCCCGAGCGACCAAGCACGCCCGCGGCATTGGGATGGCTGTCGGGGATCAGCCCTTTCCCCTTGAAGGTTGTCACGACCGGTGCGCCCAAGGCTTCAGCCAGGGCGATGATGCTTTCCCGGGCCTCCCACGCGCCATGACCCATGACGATCATCGGCCGTTTTGACGTAGCGATCATGGCCAGCGCCGCCTCGACATCCCCATCCGAAGGTTTGACGATCGGTCCGCTGATCCGGCCCTCTGGACCACGGGCAGGGGCGTCGCTGGGTTGCGTCTGGACATCATCGGGGAAGATCAGATGGGCGACATCGCGTTCGATCAGCGCGGTCTTGATCGCGAGAGCAGCCAATTCCGGATGGTTCGAGGTCGACAACACGGGTTGCGAAAACCGGCTGACCGCCTGGAACGCGGATTTCAGGTCGATGTCCTGAAAAGCGCCCGGGCCAAACACTTGCGTCTGAACTTGCCCGGTAAGGGCCAAAACCGGGGCGCGATCAACCTTGGCATCCCACATACCGGTCAGAAGGTTTGTGGCACCTGGTCCAGCGATGGTCAGGCAAGCAGCAGGCCTACCGGTCAATTTGCCGTAAGCCGAGGCGGCAAAGGCCGCCGCCCCTTCGTGCCGGATCCCGATATAGGACATCTCGCCGTCCACGGTGCGGCGCCGGATCGCATCGGCAAGGCCCAAGTTGGAGTGCCCGACCATTCCGAAGACACGCTTGATCCCCCAATTGACCATGGTCTCGGCCATGGCATCGGTCACGGTCCGGGTATGGGGTGGCTCAGGTTCCAACCCCACAAACACCTCACCGTCCCGGACCTCAACTGGATAGGTCTTCTGGCCCGTATCCTCGTGCCCGCCGGGCGGAGCGCCGGTCAGCGGGTCAAAGTCCCAGCCGTGCCAGGGGCAGCGTATCCAGCAGGCCCCGTCTGTGCCGCGCTCGATCGTGCCTTCCCCCAAGGGGCCACCCTGATGCGGGCAGTGATTGTCCATCGCGGCCCATTGCCCGTCGAAATGCGATAGGCAGAGAAACACGTTTCGGGCCGACACCGTTTTGACGCGTCCCTCCGGAAGTTCGCTGGCTTGTCCAACGCTAATCCAATCCAGGGTCATTGGCCTTCGCTCCCATTCGGTGTTTCCTTGACCGGGCACCGCGGCAGTTTCATATTCCGGTCGACACAGCTCAGGTCAGTTTAGGCTGTCCCCTTCGTGCGTCAAAGGAAAGGCGACAAGGCCCTAGATCTGTCCCTCCTCATGCGGCGGGGTTTGGGGCGCCGGGTCGAAGCTTGCCAGCCAAGGCCGCGGCAAGCACGACCATCGCGGTTGCCGTTCCAAGCATGAGTTGAAGGCCGCCCAGCTGATAGGTCAGCCCAGACAAGACCGTGCCCAAAAGACGACCGCCGGCATTGGCCATGTAATAAAAGCCCACGTCCATCGTCACCCGTTCGGCCTTGGTGAAAGCCAGGATGAGATAGGAATGCAGCGACGAATTGATCGCGAAGACCGCGCCGAATGCCAAAAGCCCCAAGACCAATGTGGCAGTCAGCCAGGGCTCGGGCGACGCGGAAAGCGAGGCGGCGAAGGTCAGGCCAGCCGGAATTGCGGCCAACGCCCAGGCCCAGCCTCGCGCCATGCCGATCAGATCCGCTTCCTTGCGGGACGTGGCCCGCAAAAGACGCGGGGTCGCCGCCTGGACAATTCCGTAAAGGATCACCCAAACGGCCATAAAGACGCCGATCATGAAGAAGGTCGCGCGGTTCCCCGCTACGCTTCCGTCGGATAAAACCGCGTAGAAGTAGATGGGGATCCCGACAACGAACCAGACGTCACGGGCGCCGAACAGGAACACCCGTGCCGCAGACAACCAGTTCACATTGCGGGAATTCGAAAACACCTCGGAAAACTTGGCGCTTTTTCTGCCCTTGGGCAGGCCGGGCGGCATGGCAATTGCAGTCGCGACAAGGATGACCGCCAGGATCGCGGCCATGCCCAGCACTGCCCCGGCAAAGCCGAAAAGTCCCAAAAGCAGGGCCCCCAGAAGAAAGCCCACGCCCTTCACGGCATTCTTCGATCCGGTCAGAAGCGCGACCCAGCGAAACAAGCCGGCATCCTCGGACGGAGCCAACAGTTTCACGGCGGATTTTGAGGACATCTTAGCAAGGTCCTTGGCAACCCCGCTTGCCCCTTGGACGACCATCACATAGGCGACTGACAAGCCGATCGCCCAACTCGGATCAAGCTGTGCCAGCGCCAATAGCGCAATCACCTGAAGGCCCAACCCCGCAAAAAGCGTCGATGTCAGCCCGAACCGTGCGGCGATCCATCCTGCGCTCAGGTTCGTGACCATGCCCGCGACTTCATAAAGGACGAACAGGTACGCCAGTTGCACCGGCGAAAAGCCAAGGATGTGGAAATGCAGAAGAACCAGCATCCGAAGCGCGCCGTCGGTCAGCATGAACGCCCAATACGCCGCTGTGACGGCGATATAGGCCGACAGGCCGTCCGGACGAGCAGAGGCGTCGGTCACACAGAATCCCCAACCATCAGCGCAACGTCAGCAAGGCGATGGGCATAGCCCATCTCATTGTCATACCAAGCATAAACCTTCACCTGGGTTCCGTTCACTACCATGGTCGACAAGGCATCGACGATGCCAGAGCGTTCGTCATTCGTGTAATCGGATGAGACCAGCGGGCGCTCTTCATACCCCAGGATCCCGGACAAAGGCCCAGCCGCCGCAGCCTTGAAAAGCGCATTGACCGTCTCAGCCGTTGTCGCCGTTTCGACTTCAAAAACGCAATCGGTCAAAGAGGCATTCAGCAACGGTACACGCACGGCGTGGCCATTCAATCGCCCTTCAAGCTCGGGATAGATTAGTGTGATTGCCGTGGCGCATCCGGTCGTGGTCGGGATCAGCGCGTTCAGGGCCGAACGCGCGCGCCGAAGATCCTTTGCGGGCCGATCGACAATGGTCTGCGTATTGGTGACGTCGTGGATCGTGGTGATCGATCCGTGTTTGATCCCCAGATTTTCGTGAATCACTTTCACGACGGGTGCCAGACAGTTGGTTGTGCAGCTTGCCGCGGTCACGATCCTGTGCCGCGCAGGGTCATAGATCTCGTGATTGATCCCATAGACGATGTTGGCTGCGTCGCCATCCTTGATCGGCGCCGAGACCACGACCTTCTTCACCCCAGCTTCGAAATAGGGGGCGATTTTGGCAGCGGTTTTGAAAACTCCGGTGCAGTCTATGACGACGTCGACGCCGTCCAGCGGCAGGTCCAGGATGTCCCGTTGTCCGGGGAAGGGAAGGGTGACACCGTCAATGGCCACACTGTCGGCAGTATGGGAAATGGCTGCAGGCCAGCGGCCATGGACGGTGTCGAATTCAAGAAGATGCGCGTGCATGGCAGGATCGCCCACCGCATCGTTGATCCAGGCGATCCGGGCACCGCGTTCCAACAATGGCCGCAGCACCAGTTTCCCGATCCGGCCTAATCCGTTCAATGCATAGACGGTCATGCCGGGTCACCAGGTTTGATTTGTCCGATGTCGTCCAAAGCCTGTTGCAAGCCACGGCGGTCCATGCCCGCGACATCCAGCGCCGCGAAGGTCGACAAGCGGTTTTGCAGTGCAAGGTATGCCGCACGAAACGCGCCCACTTTCGAACCTGTGCCTTGGATTTCCCGGGCCGGATCTGGAAGACCCCAATGCCCGGTCACGGGCTGCCCCGGCCAAGCCGGGCTGTCTTCGTTCGCGGCCCTGTCGCAAACGGTTAAAACCAAATCGAACTTTGGCGCGTCTGAAGTTCGGAACGTTGCAAGGTCTTTGGGCCTCAGGCCGGATATCTCATGGCCGTTTTCCTTCAGCACCTTGATGGCTAAGGGATGCGGACGGGTTCGCGGCTGAGTTCCCGCCGAGAAGACGTCGAACCGTTTCGGCGCCTCACGCTTCAGGATGGCTTCGGCGAACAGAGATCTGGCCGAGTTACCGGTGCAAACGAACAAGACCTTTTGTGTCGACCGGCCGGATGGGACTGCACGCGGAGTGTCGGGATCCGGGGCGCAGATGTCGGGTCGGCCCCGACAACAATCAAGAAAAAGATAGTCGAGCGTGTCGCGCGCCACCTGCATGTTGGCGGCATATCTGCGCGACGTGCCGACCCGTTCCTGTGTAACGAGATTGGCCCGCATAAGAGCGGCCACATAGCTCGACAAGGTGTTTGGCTTCAAGGCAAGGGCCTCGGCAAGCTCGGTCGCGGGCACCCGGTCGGGGTAACGGCGCATAAGCAAGCGAAAAACGGCAAGTCGTTGCGGGTGACCAAGCGTCGAAAGGCGTTCGGGAATCGTTTGTTCCATAATTCATGAATTACGGAATTAAGGGCAGATCGGCAATAGACCATCCTACAATTCGCGCGCGACCCATCGCCGAAAGGCTGCTGATCTTGGACCAAAAGCGTCGCGGAACAATCGGACGACGGAATGCTTGGACAATCGACCGTCTGCCCCTAGATTTAGCAGGAGAATTGTGCGGCTTGGGCCCAAGGCTCGGCAGCAAAGGCAAGACAGACCGAGAGACAATCACTTCATGACTTCAGGCTTTAAGCCCCTGCGACATCTCAGCCCCAAGTATCGAAGCGAAACCAGGCACGCCGTCAGCGTGCCTGTCGTTTGCGTAAACCGCCGATTTGGTGCATGTCTTCAAGCTGCTGGGATGGGATCTTAACGTGTCTCTCTTCATAATTGTGGCCTTGCCGTTTTTTGGTGCACTGCTGCCGGGCCTTATGAACGCGGCGGGTCGGGCGGCCTGCGCGGGTGTTACCTTCACGGTGACCCTGGTCGCTTTCGTCGGCCTCTTGACCAATCTGCCTGCGGTGATTGCGGGCGAGGTGGTGCAGGCTCGGGTCGACTGGATGCCCGAGCTTGGGCTGAATTTCACCCTGATGCTGGATGGGCTTGGCTTCTTCTTTGCCTTCCTGATCCTTGGGATCGGTCTGCTGATCATCGCCTATGCCCGGCATTATCTAAGCCGCGACGACCATATGGGTGAATTCTTCACCTATCTCTTGTTGTTCCAAGGCGCGATGGTCGGGATTGTATTAAGCGATAACATCCTGCTTTTGCTTGTATTTTGGGAACTGACATCGCTTTCGTCATTCCTTCTAATCGGCTATTGGAAGCACTTGCCCGAAGGGCGCCAAGGTGCGCGGATGGCGTTAACCGTGACCGGTATGGGCGGCCTGGCGATGATCGGCGGCATGCTGATCCTGGGCCAGATTGCAGGCAGTTACGATCTGAGCGTGATCCTGCAAAATCGCGAGTTGATCCAGGCCGATCCGCTATATCTTCCGGCCCTGATCCTGATCCTTTTGGGCTGTTTCACCAAGTCTGCGCAATTCCCGTTCCATTTCTGGCTGCCGCACGCCATGGCCGCCCCCACGCCCGTTTCGGCCTATCTGCACTCGGCCACCATGGTGAAGGCGGGAATTTTCCTGATGGCACGGATGTGGCCTGTTCTTTCGGGCACGCCGGAATGGTTCGCGATTGTCACAACCGCTGGTCTGGTCACGATGGTCCTGGGCGCCGTCATCGCGCTTTTCAAACACGACCTGAAAGCTTTGCTGGCGTTCTCGACCGTAAGCCATCTTGGTTTCATCACGATGCTGCTTGGCACCGGTACTGCGTTCGGAGCCATGACAGCCGTCTTCCACATTCTGAACCATGCGACGTTCAAGGCCGCCTTGTTCATGTCGGCGGGCATTATCGACCACGAAGCCCACACCCGCGACATTCGCCGCTTGGGCGGGCTGCGAACGCTTATGCCGGTAACCTTCGGGATCGCGACACTGGCGGCCTTATCCATGGCCGGGATCCCTTTACTGAACGGGTTCCTATCGAAAGAAATGATGTTGGAGGAAACGACGCATACGGTCCTTTTCGGCACGCCGTGGCTGGTGCCCGTCTTTGCGACGGTCGGCTCGTTGTTCTCGGCGGCCTACTGTTTCCGTCTAATCGGGCATGTGTTTCTGGGCCCTGTGCGCGATGACTATCCCGCGAAACCCCATGATCCGAACCCGGGCATGTGGCTGCCCCCGGCCTTCCTGGTGGTTCTGGTTGTCGTCATCGGCATCGCCCCATTCCTGGCCGAGCCTGCGGTCAAACTCGTCACATCATCGCTTCTTGGTATGGCCGCCGAGGTGCCAGACAAGCACTTGAAGATCTGGCACGGTCTTGTGCCCGCGCTTTACATGTCGATTGTCGCCATTGTTGGCGGCCTTCTGGTCATGAGCGTATTCAAACCGCTGTCGCGCATCTGGGAGACGACGCCTCGCCCGGAAGCAAAGGTGATCTTCGAAGCCCTAGTTGAGGCTGCGGTCTGGCTGGCTCAAAAGGTCACGTTTGCGCTCCATAACGGCGCATTCACCCGCTATGCGATGATCGGGACCGTGGCCATCGTGGCGGCCGGATTCCATGCGTGGACCACAGGCACGGTCGGTTCGCCGACGCGTGACATTCAACCGGCCGGTCCGGTGGCGGTTGCCGGCTGGGGCATGTTGGTCGCCGCCACGATTGGGCTTGTGTTGCTGCATCGCAACCGCTTCCTTTCGCTGATATTGATCGGAATTGTCGGCCTTATCGTCTCAATCGGCTTTGCGTTCCTCAGCGCGCCGGATCTTGCGATGACCCAGTTCACCGTCGAGGCAGTGACGATCATCCTGCTTCTGTTGGCGCTGAATTTTCTACCGAACCGCACACCCATTGAAAGCACGGTTCTGCGCCGGACACGTGATGCGGGCGTGGCTTTGGCCGGTGGGGTCGCGGCCTTTGCACTGGCCTTCCACTATCTTCTGCGCGATGCGGTCTCGGTTCCGATATCCGACTTTCACCTTGCCAATTCCTACAAGGGCGGCGGTGGCACCAACGTCGTCAACGTGATCCTCGTCGACTTCCGGGGGTTCGACACCTATGGCGAGATCATCGTGCTCGGGATCGCAGCGCTGCTAATCTATGCGTTGACCGAAACGCTGCTGGATGGACCAGTGCGGGCACGTTTGCTGAACCGCGTTCCGGATCAACCGCAGGCCGGGGACCGTCATCCCATGATGATGGTGGTACTGACACGGGTGATGATGCCCGTCGTACTGATGGTCGGGTTTTACATCTTCCTGCGCGGCCACAACGAACCGGGCGGCGGGTTCATCGCGGGCCTGGTCGTCTCGATCGCCGTGGTCGTCCAATACATGGCCAGCGGGTTTTCATGGGCCTCGGCACGTCTCAGATACCCGTATCACGGTGTGATCGGGGCAGGGGTCTTGGTCGCCGGCTTGACGGGGATCGGATCATGGTTCGTGACCAAGCCATTCCTGACCTCTGACTTCACCTATGTCCGCATTCCACCCTTCAACGAGTTCGAACTGGCCACGGCGGCTCTGTTCGATCTGGGTGTTTTTCTGGCCGTTGTGGGTGCCGTGATGCTGTCGCTTGAAAGCTTTTCGCGGCTCGCACGGCGGTCGGACATGGTCGAAAGCGAACATGCGATGGACATCGATCCTTCGCGGGATGATCCCAAGCCGCTTGGCGCCGAAGCAGGCACGGGGGGGCATTAGGATGGAACTTCTTGTCGCATCTGCCATCGGCGCCCTGACCGCGGGTGGGATCTATCTGGTCCTGCGCCTCAGAACCTTTCCGGTTATCCTGGGGATTTCGCTTCTGACCTATGCGGTCAATGTCTTCCTTTTCGCGTCGGGCCGATTGACCATTGGCGCCCCGCCGGTACTGCGCGACGACGTGTCGACCTATACCGATCCACTGCCTCAGGCACTCGTTCTGACGGCCATCGTGATCTCATTCGGTATGACGGCAGTCGTTGTCATGATCGGGCTCGGCGCCTTCCTTGGGTCGAACGATGACCACGTGGACGACCAGCCCGACGACGCGGCAGAGCCGACCCGTCCGGAGGGTCAACCATGACCCATTGGATTGTCGCACCCATCATCCTGCCTGCATTGCTGGCGCCCTTCATCGTATTGGCCGCCCGGTATCACATTGGCATTCAACGTGTTTTCTCGGTCGTCGGAGTGCTGGCCCTGATCGGGATTGCGGCCGGTCTGGCCTGGCAGGTCTCGGATGGATCCGTCATCGTCTATCGCCTGGGCGACTGGGCCGCCCCGTTCGGTATCGTCGTGGTCGGGGACCGGCTGTCGCTGTTGATGGTCGTGCTGACGTCGATCCTGGCGCTTTTCGTGCTGCTTTATGCGATCGGATCGGAATGGGACGACCGCGGACGCCATTTCCATGCGCTGTTCCAGTTCCAACTTATGGGGATATTGGGCGCGTTCCTGACCGGCGACCTGTTTAACCTGTTTGTTTTCTTCGAGGTCCTCTTGATCGCGTCTTACGGGTTGATGATCCATGCAGGCGGCAACACCCGGCTTCGGGCAGGCGTGCAATATGTCCTGTTCAATCTGATCGGATCAACGTTGTTCCTGTTCGCGCTGGGCTCGATCTATGCGGAAACCGGCACGCTGAACATGGCCGATCTCGCCGAGCGCATCCAGCTTATCCCGGCCGAGGAAACGGTCGGCATCCGCGTGGCGGCGGTGCTTCTTCTTTTGGTCTTTGCGATCAAGGCGGCGCTTGTGCCGCTGCATTTCTGGTTGCCGTCGAGCTATGCCGAAGCGCCTGCGCCGGTGGCCGCGCTGTTCGCGATCATGACCAAGGTCGGCGCCTATGCGATCATCCGGGTCTATACGATGGTGTTTTCGCCGGATCAGACCGTGACAGCCGGGCTGCATGACCTCTGGCTCTTGCCCGCTGCGCTCATCTCGCTCGCCATCGGGATGGTGGGCGTATTGGCCGCCAGGACGCTGGACCGCCTAGTGGCCTTTTCCATCGTCGGTTCGATGGGCATGGTCATGGTGTCAATCGCGCTGTTTACACCGGCCGGGATCGCAGCGGCACTTTACTATATCGTACATTCCACGCTTGCCGGAGCGGTATTGTTCCTGATTTCTGATCTTGTTCGAACAGGACGTGGAAATCTGGCGCTGGCACCGCAAGTCCCGATGGCCGGGACCGCACTAACCGCAGGCCTATACTTTGCAGGCGCCATCGCCATGGCCGGTCTTCCTCCGCTTTCGGGGTTCTTGGGCAAGCTTCTGGTGCTGGATGCCGGTTTTGGCACAGACCTAATGATCTGGATCTGGGTTGTGGTCCTGTCATCGAGCCTGATCAGCATTCTGGGTTTTGCCCGCGCGGGGAGCATCTTGTTCTGGAAGGCGCACGCTGTCCCGCCCGAGGAGGAGGCAGAACCCGTCGCGCCGCCGACCATCTTGTCATATGCCGCCGTGGGCGGCCTGATCGCCCTTCTGACGGCGCACACGGTTTTCGCCGGTCAGATGCACGGGTTCACCACGACAATGGCGGATGAGTTGTTTGCGCCGGATACCTATATCGGGACCGTGCTTGAGACACCCGGCAAGTTGAGCAAACCGGCGGAGGAGAACTGACATGGCACGCGCTTATCGCTGGCTTGTTCCGCATCCGCTGCTTACGCTGATCCTGGCGGTTGTCTGGATCCTTTTGCAGAACGAAATCACGGCAGGAATGGTGGTCTTCGGCTTGATCCTTGGGATCATCATACCGCGCATCACCTCGGTCTGGTGGCCTGATCAACCCCAGGGGTTCCGCCTGGGCAAGATGATTACATATAGCGGCATCGTGATTTGGGACATCGTCGTGGCCAATATTCAAGTGGCCTGGATCGTGCTGACGGTTCCGAATTCGAAACTGAAACCGGCCTGGATCGTCATCCCGCTGAAACTGAAACATCCCGAGGCGATCACGGTCCTTGCGGGCACGATCACGCTGACGCCCGGGACTGTCTCGGCCGATCTGTCCGATGAGGGCCACAGCCTTTTGGTCCACGTTCTGCACACCGACGATCCGGACGGCGTTCGCGATGAGATCAAGACACGCTACGAGGCTCGTTTGCTGGAGATTTTCGCATGACCGCAGCATCCAACATCATGGACGTCGCCTTGTTCGTTGCGTTTGTGACCCTGGCCTTGGGACAAATCCTCAGCATGGTCCGGCTGGTCCTTGGCCCCACTTCGGGCGACCGTATCCTTGCGCTGGACACCATGGTGATCAACGCGCTCGGCCTTGTCGTCGTGTTGGGGATCCACCAAGGCATAAAGGTCTATTTCGAAGTGTCGCTTCTGATCGCCATGCTTGGTTTCGTCTCGACGGTTGCATTGGCCAGGTTCATTCTGCGGGGGGATATCATCGAATGACCTTGCAAGTGATCGGAACCTATGCCGCGGCCCTGTCGCTTCTGATCGGCTCGTTCTTCGTTTTGGTGGGCGTGATCGGATTGTTGAAATTCGACGATCCGATGACGCGGCTCCATGCCCCGACCAAGGTCGGGACAGTCGGCATCGGTATGCTTTTGCTGGCGTCGATTCTGAATGCTGCGGTCACAGGTGATCCGTCGATTCATGAACTGCTGATCATGGGATTTCTGTTCGTGACCGCACCGGTTTCCGCGCATTTCATCGCAAAAGTCAGCATTCATAGGCGCGCGTGTGAAACGCCTCCGTCACCGCCCAGAGATGACACTTGGTCGACGCTCAGCGATCCCGATCAGGACAACAGCTAAACAGGGGTTGATCAGCTTGCCGCGCGGGACTGGCGCTTGCGCTCATGCGGGTCGAGATAGCGCTTTCGAAGCCGGATCGCGCTTGGCGTGACCTCAACAAGTTCGTCGTCGTCGATATAGGCGATCGCCTGTTCCAGCGTCAGCGTGATCGGCGTCGTCAACCGCACGGCCTCATCTGATCCCGATGCCCTGATGTTGGTCAGTTTCTTGCCTTTGAGCGGGTTCACCTCAAGATCATTGTCGCGCGAGTGTTCGCCAATGATCATGCCGCCATAGACCTGTTCTTGGGCGCCGATGAACATCCGACCGCGGTCTTCCAGGTTGAACAGCGCGAAGGCCACCGACTGGCCGGCTTCCATCGAGATCAGTACGCCCGCGCGACGCCCCGGAATGGCGCCGCGCCAGGGCGCCCAGTCGTGGAACACCCGGTTCAGAACGCCCGTCCCTCGGGTGTCCGTCAGAAACTCGCCGTGGTAACCGATCAGCCCGCGTGACGGTACATGCGCCACGATCCGCGTCTTGCCCGCCCCGGCGGGCCGCATCTCGACCATTTCGCCTTTCCGGGGGCCGGTCAGTTTTTCGATGACGGCGCCCGAAAACTCATCATCCACATCAATCGTGACCTCTTCGACGGGCTCCATCTGTTGTCCGTCCACATCGCGGGTCAGCACGCGGGGGCGCGAGATCGACAACTCAAACCCTTCGCGACGCATCGTCTCGATCAGGACGCCCATCTGCAATTCGCCGCGCCCGGCCACGTCAAAAGCATCGCCGCCCGGCGTGTCGGTCACGCGGATCGCGACATTCTGTTCGGCTTCCCGCATCAGCCGTTCGCGAATGACCCGAGATTGGACCTTCGATCCGTCCCGTCCCGCAAGCGGGCTGTCGTTGATCCCGAACGTCACCGAGATCGTCGGCGGATCAATCGGCTGGGCGGGCAGGGCGTCGTCCACATCGGGTGCGCAAAGCGTGTCGGCCACGGTGGCCTTGGACATGCCGGCAACGGTGACAATGTCACCGGCCTTCGCCTCGTCGATAGCCGTGGGCGTTAAGCCGCGCGAGGCTTGGATCTTTGTCACCCGAAACCGTTCGATTTGCGTTCCATCGCGCGACAGCGCCTTTAACGTTTCGCCGGTCTTCAGGCGACCGCTTTCGACACGACCGGTGAGGATCCGACCGATAAAGGGATCGGCGCCCAGCGTCGTGGCCAGCATTCGGAAGGGCTCGTCCTGCTGGTCCAGTTGCTTGGGGGCCGGAACGTGCGACAACACCAGTTCAAACAGGGCCGACAGATCCGCACGTGGCCCGTCAAGTTCGGCATCCGCCCATCCTGACCGACCAGAGGCGTAGAGAACAGGAAAGTCCAACTGGTCTTCTTCTGCATCCAATGCGACAAACAGGTCGAAGACTTCGTCCAGGGCGCGGTCGGGTTCGGCCTCGGGCTTGTCGACCTTGTTCAGCACGACAATCGGGCGAAGGCCCAGGGCAAGCGCTTTCGAGGTCACGAATTTCGTCTGGGGCATCGGCCCTTCAGCGGCATCGACCAAAAGCACGACGCCATCGACCATCGATAGGATGCGCTCAACCTCGCCACCGAAATCGGCGTGGCCCGGCGTGTCGACGATATTGATACGCGTGCCCTGCCAATCGACTGATGTCGCCTTGGCCAGGATCGTGATCCCTCTCTCGCGCTCCTGATCGTTGGAATCGAGTGCGCGTTCGGCGACGGCCTGTCCTTCACGGAACGTGCCTGACTGCTTTAGCATTTCGTCCACCAGGGTCGTTTTGCCGTGGTCGACATGCGCGATGATCGCGATGTTTCGAAGGTCCATGATCTGCTTTCTGGGGTGCCTCAGCGCGGCGCTTAGCGCGTTCTTGGTCAGGGGTCCAATGGAAATCTGGCTGGAAGAGTTTCAAGACCGGTGAAGGAATGGGCGAACGACGGCATGCCGCCTCGGGCGAAGGCCATTTACCCACAGATTTCTCAGCGTCCCGGCCAATGTCTGCTTGACACAATCCAACCCGAAAGGGACCATTGTTGCGTGGGGCAAAAGTAAATTTCTAACGAATCGAGCGGCCCCGGTGTCTAGTTCTGGTTGCGTGGGTCGTGCGTTTTGCAAGATATTCCTATTTTCGTCGTAAATCTCGTTAAGCGTCCTGAGCGGCGCAAGCTCATGGAAGACGCGGAAGAGCGTCTGGGCGTCAAATTCACATTCATGCCGGCTGTTGATGGCCGCGATCCGGATGCCAAGGTCGATCTTGGCACGCCCAAGGGCACGTTGTCCGGGCGACCAAGGTCGCGGATCGATTATGCCTGCGTGTCATCGCATCGGCTGGTCTGGAAGCACATTGTCGATGAAGGCATCGAACAGGCGATCATTCTGGAAGATGACGTGGTCGTCGCCGATGACTTCCGCCTGTTCACGCAGTCCGGTTGGGTCCCGGATGATGTCGATATCGTCAAGCTTGAGACGATCCTGCGATATGTCGAAGTCCACGGTCGCGACTGGAACGACAAGGTCCAGCGCAGCATGGGACGGCTGGAAAGCCTGCACCTGGGCGCGGCCGGGTACCTGATCAAAAATGCCGCCGCCACCCGTTTGTGGAAAGCCACAAAGGTCCCCTTCGATCAGATCGACCATATCCTTTTCACGAAATCCGTCTGGAAAGACATCAAACTGACCGTGGCGCAGGTCGATCCCGCACCGGTGGTCCAGGGCATGTATCACGCTGATTTCGCGGCCCGCGAATGGGCCAAAAGTTCAATCCAGGCCGACCGCGACCAACGCGGCATCACGATGGATATCGAACAGCACCGCCAGGTCGGCGGGAACGGTGGGATGACGTTGAAGAAGCTCACCCGCCTGAAGACATTCTTGCACCTCGCCCGGATGGGTCGAAGTTTCCTCAATCGAGGAGCCTATAAGCGCATCCAGTTCGGCTAGCGCGTAAACAGTTGATTTAAGTAGGGGAAAGGTATCGATGCTTACCACGATTGTCGTCACGCCGCGAGAACGCTACTCGCAATATGCCGGGTCGCTTCGAAGTTTGTTCAAGACAATTCCGCGCGAGACACGGGTGATCGTGATCGACGCGAATGCGCCGGAAGAGGTGCGCCGCGAAATGCGGGAAATCGAGAAAGAGCGCCCTTACGAACGCATTGAGACGGACGAGATATTGCTTGCTCCGCAGGTTCGGAACCGTGCGCTCGCAATGGTGGACACGAAATACACCTGCTACTGCGACAACGATCTGGAATACACCGAAGGTTGGCTGGAAGCGCTGGAACAAAACGCCGAGCGAAACGGGTCGGGCGCGGTCGCGCCTCTGACGCTGATTGGTCCAAGTCCACGCCCGAAAATCCATCATGCCGGGTCCGAGATCAAGATCACGAAGGACGATCAGGGCCGCCCGGTCCTGCATTCCCACCACCGGCTGGACAAGGTCTATCTGGACGTCGCGCGAGACACTGGTCTTCTGGATAATACGCCCGAGACTTGTGACGAGTTCGAGTATCACTGCGCCTTTATCCGAACAGACATTCTGCGCGAAATGGGGGGGCATGACGAACGCCAGACCAAGCACGATCACCTGGACGATTCCTTGCGGGTCAAGATGCTCGGTCACAAGATCACGTTCGAGCGGAATTCGGTTGTTCTTTACCGTGTGATTGCGCCTTTCGCGGAATACGATTGGGATTTCTTTTTTTATCGCTGGTCACGCGAATTCACCGGCATGTCGGAAGCCCATATCGGCGAAGCCTGGGGTGCGCGGAAGAACTATCCCGAAGTCGAGGGCAAGTTCCTGAAGAACCACTATCGGCGTGCTGCGGGCACACTTCTGCCGGACTGGACGCAGCGTCTTCGGCCCAAGCGGATCCGCAACATCCTAAACGGATGGTCGCTCAAACATCTTGAGAAGCGGATCAAGCCGGTGAACATGGACGCGCTGAATTTGCGCGAGGCGCCGCAACCGCCTGCTGACGCGCTTGAACGCGCGGGTATCCCGGGTGCGGAACTTCTGCGCGAGACACGGTTGCCGATGGCTGCTGAATAGAACCACGAGGGGTGGGGCGAGGAAGCGGGCGGCCTTCGGGCCGCCCTTTCTTTATTGGGCGTTCGGGTCCGCGCTTGCGATCCTTTTCAGCGCGATCGCCAGGCCGATGACGACCCAGAAGTACAGAACCGACGTGCTGGACAAGAATATGAATTGCACCGCCATGGCGAGGAATGAAAACAACAGCGCCTCGCCGTAAAGGCTGACCCCGCGACGCGCAGAGGCCGCAAGATCAAAGAGGATCCGTGCCGTGCCCGCCAGAAGCGTCACGAAGAATACGAAGCCGATGACGCCCGTTTCCGCCGCGATTTGCAGATACACGTTGTGCAATGGACGCGGTTCCTCTGACCGTCCGGGAACAAACCGGAACCGGTCCGAGGCGTAGTGGACGATGTAGTTGCCTGCGCCCACACCAAGGATCGGGTTTTCGGCCAAAAGCTCGGACCCGATCACCTGATAGCTGACCCGCCGCTGGACGGTCGTATCGTTGCTTGTGTCGCCTAGCGCGGTGAACTTGGTCCAAACCGATGGCGGTGCGGCGATCATCGCCACGACCCCGCAGATCGCGGCGCCGGTCAACAAGCGACCGAAAATGGCCGACCGCCGATACCGCCAAAGCAGGAAAAGACCGCCCAGCCCGATCGTGAGCGTGGCGCTTCTAGTGAAGCTAAGAAGGATCGCGGCAACACCCAACAGCGCCAGCGCCGTGAAAAGTGCCCGCCACTTTGGTGCCCGAAGAGCAAGGATCGCAGCCAGCATGACACCGCCCAGAAGCAAGGTTGCCGACATGGGCACGGATTCAAGTGTCGTGCCTGTGGACCGAACGGTGCCGTCCCAACGCGCTATGGAATCATCGCCTCGCAACTCCGGACTAAACAGCGGCTCGCCCCGGAAATAGTCAAAGATTGTGACCCCAGCCGAAAGCACCATCGACGCCAGGAACGTATAAATCACAAGCGATACGTCTTTCAGGTTTTTGACCCCGAAAGCGAATAGCAAGGTCAGGATCCCCATGCTCAGAAGGCGCTCGGTCGTGGCAAAGGCACGCACGCCATCAAGGGCAAAGAAGCCCGAAATCCCGAATGTGAGGAACAGGCCCAACCAACAGATCAGCGGAACGCGGCCCGCGCGAAGCGTTTCTCGGAACTCTCCCCGCGTCAGGTTCAGCGCGACCGCAAAAAGCGCGACACCGGCCAGAATCTTGTTCAGGATCGGCAGACCGACCAGGGCGAGCAGGATGTCATTGTGCTGAAAGAAAAGCAAAAGCGCCAAACAGGCCGCGACATTGCCCATCAGCGCAAGCCCGATGGCCAAGACTGCGGGCAACACCATAAGCCCGGCCCAAGGTCCGAGATCTGACGTCAGCGCCACGCCCAGACCGACAGCCATCGCGACGCCGATCAGCAGGATCCACCGCATTCGCAGAGCCCCGTCCCGGGGCTCCACGTTCACTGAAAAAGTCGCATCGGTCATGATTTACGACGCGATGAAGACCCCTTTCGGCTGGACGAACCGCCGCGCGACTTGGTCGAGCGTTTGCGGGCCGCCTTCGCCGCCGATTGTACGGCTGATGCGCTCTTGTTCTTGGCGTCCGGCTCGGCCTCGGGCGCAACTGATGCCACAGGTTCCGGCGCGGGTTCCACTGCCGGGGCCGGTGCTGGCTCGGGCTGCGGATCAGGCGCTGGCGTGGCAGAAACCACCGCAAGAGCTTGCCTTGGGGCAGTGACCAAAGCAATCAGGGCCAGGATCAGCGACATCAGGATCAGTCCGCCCGCGCCACCGACAAGCCCTGCCTGGATGGCCGAAGGCGGGTCAGCCGCATCCGGTGCACCGGCTTCGCGCAGTACTACAGCCGTTGCGGCGCTTGCGACGTTGGTGGTCGATGGCGCAAACAGCGTGGCCTTGATCGATCCGATGCTGTTCAGAATGGTCGCCTGTTCGGTCACGATCGGGCGCAGCATGATCTGCTTCCGGGTCGCTTCCTCGATCTCGCCGCGCAGGGTCTCGATGATCCGCTGACGCTCGGCAATCTGAACGTCCAATGCATCGATATCCGCCTGGATCAATTCGGGCTGTGTGGGCAACCGGACAGAGCCTAGGGTAAGCGGTGCAACCACCGGCGCGATGGGCTGCGCCAAGGATGCAGCCGTTCCCGGTGCCGATGGGCCAGCTGAAGGTGCCTCGGCCACTTGTTGCTTGGCCCGTGCAACTTTGAGCCCTTCAAGCCGACGTTCCAACGCCACCAGATCGATCTGGTCCGCGTTCAGCGCAGCCGTCTGCGTTTGCAGGGTGTTTTGCAGGCGCGCAATGTCGCCTTCAAGGGAAAGCGCGCCAATGGATTCGCGGAATGCAATTTCCTTGTCGAGCAACGCGGCGTAGTCCGCTTCAAGCTCAGTCAGCCGTTCGTGATAGGCGTCCCCGATCCGGGCCGATGCCGTGTCGTCAAAAGCAACGACTTCGCGATTATAGGCCTCGATCAGCGCGTTCGCGAATTCGGCCGAGGTCTGGCTGTCCGGCAGGCTGACGGTGAGCCGCATGATGAACGAGCCTTCGATATCATCGATGGCGATGGCGTCGCGGTAAAAACCCAAGCTGTCGGTTGGTGCCACTGACAGGTCAGCGGTCGTGGTTTGTCCAATCGCTGCGCAGATACCGTTGATCAGGTCCGAGGTTGAACATCCTGTCCGCGTGTTGTGATGCAGATTAATCGGTGCCCCGGGCAGTTCGTCCAATGCACTTCTGATGACATTGTCGCTTCGGATCAGCTCTTTGAACGTGCGGACCAGCGCGGTTGTCTGCGCGGTCGAGTTCCCGCCCAGCGATTCCCGGGCAAAGACCAGTTCAGCCCGGCTTGGAAGAATCCGGATGTCGGTCGAGCTGGTGAATGTCGGGCGCGCGCCCACCTCATATTTGACCGCAGTATAACCCGCGATGCCGCCTAGAAGAGCGACCACTATGGTCAGCCAACGATAGGCTGACAGTTTTTCGATTATTCTTGTCGGATCGACCAAAAGCCGGTCGTTGTTTGCGTCTGCCAAAATACGCCCCCCACTAACAAATACCACGCCACCCAACGCATCATCGACGTTCTCAGATGCGTCAGCGCGCCCCAACCGTTGGCCAATCAGCCCCCGATCCGGGCATTTCCTTCAATCACCAGTTCAACGGACTCTTGTTGCCGCCAATACCGGTCCACAGACACCGGTTTCCCAGTGCTTGTTCTGTTGTTCGAGATCCGAAAATCGGTCACCAGCGCCTCGGTCTTTCGCTTGGCCCAGGAATCCGGTTTGCGAATATCGATCGCGGGCGAGCTGCCACGGATCTCGTTGTCTCGTATGATCAACGTGTGCGTCGGCCCGCTGTAATTGTCGGCAAAGTACCGGATACCCGGTTTGCCATCGCGGGATTGGCCGCTGATCTTGTTGCAGGCGATGACGCCCGAGCTGCGGATCGAAATCCCGTTCCCGTCCCTGCGCCCGACAACCTGGTTGCCGAAAATGGTCACGTCAGACACCTGGGAATAAATCCCATGGGTCAGCCCACGCCGGCCGCGCCGTCCCGAATCCTCAATGATGTTCCCAGCCACGACAAGGTTCGTGTGATCGACACCGTCCTCGATGCGTTTGGCCGCCGAAATCCCATTTTCGCCCGCGTTCCGGATCCGGTTTCCGATCAGCTTCACATCCTCGGAACTTCCGGTTGATCGAATGCGGATCCCGGTGCCCCGGGCGTCATTGATGGTGCATCCGACTATCGCGAGATTACGAACATTCCGGATCTCGATTCCGTCGCCGTTGGCGCCGTTGACCTCGCAGCCAAGGATCAGTGTGTCGTTCCACTTTGACCCTTCAATCGTGACCGTGCTGGATGCTTTCAGGTCGCGAACAACCCGCACATAAGAACCCGGATCAGCTTGGATCTGCGTGCTGCAAATCATGTTGGAAAAGCGCTGCATCGCCGACTGCGCATGCGCGCCTTGCGTCATGATCGCAAGGCACAATGCCGCTGTGGAAATAGCCC
Organism: Paracoccaceae bacterium; assembly: GCA_965267475.1. Classification (GTDB taxonomy): domain Bacteria; phylum Pseudomonadota; class Alphaproteobacteria; order Rhodobacterales; family Rhodobacteraceae; genus JBCBKU01. Next base: position 2,992,620 of record OZ254079.1, on the reverse strand, counting down.
GTGCTCGTCTCGTCTTCGCAGTCATCTTTTTTTACGCAACCTTGGAACAATGCTGGCGTGACTCTGTGGATTTGTTTCGCATGTTGGGTATAATCGGTCCAGCGAATATCGGGCGTTTTGGCAATGTATCCCCAACTAATATGGGCGTTGCCGCCGGACTGCCCGGAAGACGGGCACGAGGGGCGCCAATTTCCTGTTGATACCTCTCAGTTCTTGGTTGCGTTCGGTCTTGGAACACGCCGAAACTGCACTGGCTGATGGCGCGCTTCGGGGCGATCCTGTTGGCGCGTATTGGTTTGAGTAGGGTCCAGGAGACGCGTTTTGACCGCCACCGATGGCGCAAAATCTACTACACCGCGCAGAAGTTTCGCCGATGATGTGCTGACGATGCTGGCCAGCCGCGTGGCGGTCCAGATTGCAGGTTTCATCACCGGGGTCATCGTGGCGCGCGTGTTGGGTGTCGAAGCGCGCGGGTTGATCGCGGCGATCATCTTTGCGCCGCAACTGGTTCTGACGCTCTGCGGTGCGGGGGTCGGGAACGCGGCCGCCTTCCATATGGGCAAGAAAACCTGGGATACGGATCGGATTGTCGAGGCCGTCCTGATGCTCGCCCTGATCTCAAGCCTGATTGGCGTTTCGGCCAGTCTTGGGTGGATCCTGTTCGCGTGGGAAGACCGCTATACGACAGTTCTGGTCGCTGCTGCCGTGCTTATCGTGCCGGGGTCTGTGTTCTATCACTATGTGGCCGGAATATTTCTGGGATATCAACGCATTCCCACATATGCGATCATGTCTTGGGGCCCCGGCATCGGGAAGTTCTTCCTGACGGTGCTGCTGGTTCTGCTGCTCGGCTTCGGACCCGCTGGCGCGGTGGGCGCGATCGCCCTTGCCGGCCTTTTTGTGGCGGGGGTTCTGTTGTCGCGACTGGCCAAGATGCATAGCCTTCGGCCGCGCTGGAACACCGCGGTGACCAAAGACCTTTTCACATCTGGCTTCAGCTTCACGTTGGTCTTTTTCCTTATGATCCTGATCTATCGGGCCAATGTGATCCTGATCCAGAAATATGGAACAATCGAACAGCTTGGGATCTACTCGGTGGGTTCGATGCTGGCCGAGTTGCTGTGGCAGGTCCCCGCGGTTTTGTCGGCGCTAATCTTTGCTAAAAGCGCCGCGGCGAAGGACAGCAAAGTGTTTGCAGGAAAGGTCACGACGTTGGCGCGGCTGACCTTCCTTCTGGGCGTTCCGGTCTCGATCTTCATCGCATGGATCATCCCTTACTTCGTCGTGTTCACCTATGGTCGGGACTTTGCCGCCAGCGCCGATATCGTGCGGGCCCTTTTGCCCGGCACGGTTTCGATCATGATTTTCAAGATCCTGCGCCAGGATCTCACCGGGCGCGGGCGCCCATGGGTCGCACTTTGGGCGGTAATCCCGATGCTAATCGCGACCTTCGTGGCAGGCCGCTTCATCATTCCCATCTATGGCGGGATGGGCGCGGCCTATACCACCAGCGCGGTCTACATCATCGGGACGTTGGCGCTGATCGGGATTTATGCCCGGACAACCGGTATCTCGGTGGGTGAGATCGTTCTGTTCAAACGCGCGGATTTCGAACGGCTGGCCGACGGTGTCGGCAAGGTGAAACGAAAGATCTTTCGCTAAAGGATCAGGCGCCCCGGGCCGGGGTCCAGATCGTCGACCTTTTGCCGCGATAATAATTCACAAGGCCCGAGGCCATGGCGACCATCGCCATAAGCGCGAAGAAAACGTGCCGCACCCCTGGCAGTTTCCGTGCCTTTGGCAGCAAAAGCCCCAATAGCCCAAGGCCATAGATGACGGCCTGACCCGCGACCGCGAGTTGATAGAAGGGGCCCTCGGCCACCAGCAAGAGCGAAACCAAGAACAGGACCGCCAGCAGGAATGGCACCAAACGGCGCAGGACTTTGTGCGAAAACAGTTGTAGCGCATAGATCCCCGTCCGGCCCGGGTTGAGCAGGTGGGCGTGGTTCATAAGCGCGCGCCAGCCGCGTTCGGTCGACCGGATCCGGCGCCCCATTTCCTTCTTGGGTTTCTCGGTCACTGTCTCGGTCGCCACGGCGTCGGGCTCAAAGACCAGACGCCCGCCGCCATCAACGGCCCGAACGGAAAGGGTGAAGTCGTCAGCGGCATCCAGCGGCAGCGGGCGGATATGGGCGCGCCGAACCGAATGGAAAGACCCTTGTGCCGACACCGCGCCACCAAGACGCGACTCCGCTTCTTTGACGGCCTGATCATACCGCCAGTAAAGCCCTTCGCTGGCTGCGATGGCGCCGCTTTTGCCTTTCTCGACCTTGATCGCCCCGCAGACACCGCCCACCGCCTGATCGCCATAATGGCGAAGAAGGGCCGCCAGCGACCCGGGGCGCAGCATAGAGTTGGCATCCGAGAAAATCGCAACATCGCCGGTCAGCCGCTTGATTGCATGGTTCAACCCGTTGACCTTGCCTTGCCGCGGCTGGATATCGAGCACCTTGACCGCATCGCCCCCGGCGGTCATCGCGGCCTCGACAGTTCCGTCCTCGGACCCATCGGATACGACAAGAATTCGGATGTCATGGGGAACCGTTTCGGCCTCGCGCAGCGTGTTCGCGACCTTGTCGGCGATGTCGTCGATCTCGTTATGGGCCGGGATCACAAAGTCCACGGTCAACGGCTCGTTCGGTTCAACAACGGGCCGCGGCCGCACCAAACGTGCCATGGCAAGAATCAGGACCGGATAGCCGATGATCGCATAAACGATCAGCCCGAATAGAACCCAAAACAGAACCGTCATTTCAATGTGCTTCCCTCAATCAACGCGAGCAATTCGCTCGCGTTCCGCCGAATGTCATAGGCGTCCTCGACACGCTTGCGTCCCGCCTGCCCAAGGGCCGCGGCTTCGTCGTATTCGACCATCACAGCCCGGATAGCGTCGCGAAGCCCGGGGACATCGCCGGGCTCAACCAGCTTGCCGGTCACACCATCTTCCACGAGCTCGGGAATGCCAGAGAGGCGAGAGGATATGACCGGACGTCCCAGCGCCAGGGCTTCCATCGTAACAACCGGGATCCCTTCTGACCGCCCGCCCTTGCCGACAATCGACGGGGCGACCACCAGATGGGCGCGCGACATTACGTTCAGGACTTCCGCTGATGGCCGCGGCCCCATGAAGGTCACGTGGCCCGCAGGCAGTTTGGCGGCAAGGTCCTTCAACGCAGCTTCTTCTGGGCCGCCACCCAGGATCGTCAGGTGCCAGGGCATCGGCGCGTCAATCCCGTCAAGCGCGGCAAGCAACAGGTGGTGTCCCTTGCGCGGTTGAAGCGAGCCAACGATCGCAATTTCAAACCGGGCGCCGTCACGCGGCGGCAAAGGCGGCGGCGCCGAAAAGCGATCCGGATCCACACCACAGCGCACGATGGTCAGCTTGTCTGCGTCAAATCCGGGCAGGGCCCCCAGCATGTCCACATTGTACTGGGAAATGGTGCGGACGAAGGCAGCGTCCTGCGATTTGCGGGCCAAAAGGCTTTGGCTGACGAAGATGTCGTGCATGTGGGCCGAAAAACTGAACGGAATATCTGTCACGCGATGGATGATCCAGGCGGCGGTTCCGGGGTGGCTCGCGAATTCAGCATGGACATGGGTGACGCCGTCGGTTTTGGCCTGACGCGCGGCGGCCAGAACCTTGGGCAGCATCGTGAAGGCGGCCACAAGACGGCGCGGCTCGGTCCGGAAAGCCCAAAGCATCGCCCCGATGATCGACAAAAGTGCCCTGGGTTGCCGCAACAGCGTGAGAAGACATGCGCGCAGTGACGGTCCGCCAAACCAGGGAAATGTGAAGGCCCGATCAACGACCGGCTGCGCCTCATCATGAATGACTTCCTGCGTGCGGAAGGGCTTTATATGGAACAGATCGACCTGATGGCCCTGCGCCAGATAGTGCAGCATGTTGGCCACCGCGAAAGTCTCGGTCACCTTCGGGAAATCGCTGACGATGACGAGGATGCGCATGTCAGGTCGCCTCGGCCATTTCGGAAGCGTCCGGAATCGACGCTGCAAGCGCGTCGATATAAGCGTCCACGATCCGATCTGGCGCAAACCGGGCCAGGATCTGACGTCCGTCCTTGCGGTTCGGTTCCTTCATGGCTTCGGCCATGGCCTGAGCCAGCGCGGTGGTGTCATCGACCGGAACCAATCGGCCATCAGCGGGGCTGCGCAGGATTTCTGCGGGCCCCGTCGGGCAATCGGTGCTGACCACATGGCAGCCAGAGGCTAGCGCCTCCAGCAGCGCGTTCGGCAAGCCTTCGTACCGGGACGACAGAACAAAGACTTTCGATCTGGCAAGCACCGAATAAACGTTCCCGACGAAGCCGGGCAGGGTCACCCGCCCAGTGAGATCCAATGAGGCAATCAGACACTCGAGTTCGGGTCGAAGGGGCCCTTCGCCCAGGATCACGAGCGTGCGCTTGTTTCGGTCTGGAAGCGTCGCGAAGGCTCGGATCAACGTGTCGAGCCCCTTTTGCGGCGCCAGTCGGCCCACAGCCACGAAGCGATTTTCGGGCTTGCCCGGCAGGTCGATATCCGGCGCTTCGGCAGCAAGGCTTTGGATGGCGATGCAATCGATGGGGTTATGGATCGTCCGGATGTCGGGAGGATTTGGGCCAAGGAAAATCCTGAGTTCGTCTTCCAGGGCTTTCGACACGGCAAGGACGCCATCTGCCGAACGATAAGCGATCCGCGCCGATGTCGTCCGGGCCCAGGATTTCGCCCCGCCTGCGGCCTGAACATGTGCCAGGCTATTCCGCTCGCTCACTAGCAATCGTCCGGAATAGCCGGATAATTTCGCCGCAGCCACCAACGCAACATTGGCGTGGGTCAACGCGGAAAGTGCGGCGGCGGGACGGGTCTTACGCAGGTATCGGACCAGACCCGGGACGCTTCGCATCATACGGGGCGCGCTTAGGTCGACGATGGAAACAGAGCTGTCAACTTCGCTCAGTCGCGGGCCAATTGCCTGGGCGAGCACAAGATCGACACTGTGTCCGCGCGCCGCCAGAGCATTCGCGAGAAAGACCATGACCTTCTCGGCGCCGCCCCCGTCGAGCGATGGTAGAAAAATTGAAATTCGACCGTCCCGCGGTCCACCCAAACCCATTTTCCCCCTCCGGGGCACATACAAAGCAAGAATACACCTACACGCCCAGACGGGCGGTGCAAGATGGACAATGTGCGCAATTGGGGCCAGCGGGCGATAAGCCCGTTTTATCCACAGAATTCGACGGTTCAATCCGAAGTGTCATTCGCCAATTAGGAGAAATTTTTTCTGATCTGGAAACGGCGCGTTGCCGATCTGCGAACAAAGGCTACGAATGGGATTCTCTCGAATTAGCCTATGATTTCGCCTCAAATCACTTATCCACACCCGATTCGGTGCCTAGATTCTACGCTTCGGCAGGAATTCTCGGTTCAATTTCCGTCGCCTGCCGGAAACGCATTGTTTAGCACTTGAAAACGAATGACGCCCTGACATGATGTCGGTGGGCAAGGGGCATTGGTCCGTATTTTCGGGCGTTTGTCAGAGGCAGGAAAAAAAGTCCACGAGATTTTCGAAGGCGGCGTCGTCCGGGCGCCGAACGGTATCTTGTGCTCTGGCCCAAAGTTTTTGGTGATGCCGTGCAAGGTTTCGCACGGCTGTTAGTGCGGGGGTAATTGTGAACGAGTTGGACGTTGTAACCGAGGGCGAATGGGTGCCTTCGGACGGGGATACGAGCAGTTTAAGACCATTAAGTATTCCGGTGTTAGAGCCGATTCCGGCGGTCACCGTATTGGACGCGACTTTTGCGACATTGGCGCTTCCATTTGTTCTTCCGGTCATGGGTTTGTGCTGGATTGCCATCAAAATCACGGATCTGAAGGCCGACGCATTCTTCGTTCAGACGCGATACGGATTGGCGGGCAGACCCTTCAAGATGATCAAGTTGCGTACGATGATTCCGGACGCTGAGGCAAAAAAGCATGAGCTATTGGCGCTAAGCGCCGACAAGGGTCCGGGGTTCAAGGTGAAGCACGACCCGAGGATTACGAGGCTGGGCAAGATCCTTCGGAAGACTCACCTTGATGAATTGCCGCAGTTTATCAACGTCATGCGTGGGGAAATGTCGATCGTCGGGCCACGGGCCAATTCCTACCATCCACGGGAATACGAACCGTGGCAGCTTAAGCGGTTGTCGGTGAAGCCTGGCATGACCGGCAGTTGGCAGATCTCGCGCGAGAAGCCGCAACACTTCGCGGACCGCTGCAAGATGGACATCAGTTATATCGAGACCCGGTCGCTTTGGGGCGATATCAAAATCATTCTGCGCACCGCCTGGGCCGTGGCGTTTCGTGCGCCGGGAGACTAGGGTTGCAGGGTGCGTACAGACGGTTAGGGGGTGCAAATGCTTGACGCAGCGGCTGTCAAAGAAACCTGCAACGGGATGTTGCCGGTCCGGACATATGAGCGGATCTATCAGCGCGCCCTCGAAGCCGGCGACGGGATCGTCGTCGAAGTCGGGACTGCACACGCGGCGGCAACTGTCTGTCTTGCGCGGGCATTGAAGGACAGCGGACGACAAGGTCGGGTCTACACGTTCGAGAAGATCTTTGGCGGCACCCGCGAAGCTTTTGGCGGGGTGACCGAGAACGAGCGGATCATTCGCGAAAATCTTGCGCGTTTCGATGTCGAAGATGTGGTCGAGCTGATCATCGGCGATGTTCGGGACGAAGCGCATCGCGTGCCGGACGATCAGCCAATTGGTGTTTTGTTCCTGGACGCGGATGGCCGCATTGATCGCGACTTCAACCTATTCTTCGAACGCGTGTCGCTTGGCGGTCAGGTGTTCATTGACGACGTCCGCAATGAAGCGCGCATCGGTTTGTCCGGCATGGGAGCAGCGAAAGCACGGCTGAAGGTCGATCAGAAACACAAGATTTCTCATTTGCTGTTAGAGATATTCAAGCGCCACGGGCTGGTCGGTGATGGCGAGTTCGTTGGTCCGGACACCTGGACCGGTCCGAAGGTCGCCGACACATTGGCGGATGTAGATCCGGAGGAGATCATGGAAGCCTATCGCGAACTGGTCTTTGCCGACGCCGATCTGTCCCTGGTGCCCGGGCGCCGCCTGGCGAAGCGTCTGGCGAAGCGGTTGCTTCCAGGATCGGTTGTGACCTCGATCCAGAACAGGCGCGACCAGCGCCAGCGCGGCTAAGGTTCGGACTGTATCGTCGGCATGCGCAGGCTTTACATGCATATCGGGCTGCCAAAGACCGGCTCGACCGCCGTGCAGCATTTCCTGCATGACAACCGACGGGCATTGGCGGGTGCCGGCTGGGTCGAACTGAGTGCCTTCGGCCTTGGGAATGCCTGGAAAATCGCGGCCTTTTCCGAAGCGCCAAACGCCTTTCGCTACTTCTCCCAGCAGAACAAGCGCATTTCGTCGTCGATGGGTCCGCGCGAACGGGATGCATTTTGGAATGAGGTCAGAGAAGAGGTTTCGGAACTGCCACCGGAAACGAAGGTCATTGCGTCAAGCGAGTTCATTTACGGGCTATGCGATGACGCGCCAAGTCTTCGGGTCATGCAATCCCGGCTGGCTGAACTCTTCGACAAGATCACAGTGATTGCCTTTGTTCGCGATCAGGTTCCAGCACTCAAAAGCTATTTCGCGCAGAACGTGCGCGGCACATTTCGGGAAGGCCGCCCGTATTCGGAATTCGTGCGCTCCTTTCCCGTGGACCATCACCTTTTCAACTACGAGGTGGGTCTTGGGCGCTGGGCAGATATCTTCGGCGAGGATGCCGTCCGCCCGGGCATTTTCGATCCGCGGGCCCAAGGCGGCCCCCGATTGATCGAGACGTTTTGCGATCTGATAGATCTGCAAGGCGACGTGGCACACCGACTTGTGCGTCGGGGCAAACCATCAAACAAGACACCCGGATTTCGCACGATCGAAGTGGTCCGAGCCGTCAACCGTGCCTCGGCCTCGCTTCCGATTCTTGGCCCGGCCTTCAAGGCCGCGCGGTTCATCGCCACACGCCGCCCCTTTGATCTGGGCGGCGACGTTCCTGGAACGGAAGACGGCTACATCCGGGACACTTTCGGGTCCTCAAACATCTCATTCGGCCAACGCTTTTTCGACGTCGCCTCGGATCCGTTTCACTAGGCGGTTTTCCCCAAAAAACTTATGCACATCCCCCATGCTTTTCTTGATCGAAATGGCATCCGTGGTACCCTTTGGACCATTAGTGAGAGCATAAAAATTGGTGAGTGATATGCGGGCAATCATGGGGGGGCTTGCCATCGTTGCGGCCCTGGGTCTCACCTCAACGAATGAGACCTACGCGCAAGCAAATATCGCCGACGCCACAAATCCGGAGGTTCTTCGAGATCACTACCGGTTGGCCGAAGCGCTGCGTCTGAACAACACCGTTCCAGGCGACGTCACACGGGGCATGGCCCTGCACAATGAACTGATGAATGCAGGTTATGCGCCTTCGATGCGGCGGATGGCGATTGCGCATTTCTATGGAACCGAAGCCGAGTTGGATCGCGGGCGATCCATTGCGCTTTTGCGGCAGGCGATCCGTCGCGACGATCAGGATTCACGGGTCTGGCTGGGACGCGTTCTTCTGGCCGTCGGGGGATATCCCGAAGAAGCTTATGAGGTTCTGACACGTGCAACAGCAGACAAGTTGATCGGCGCCGATTTTCATCTTGCCGTGGGCCATGCGCGGCGCGGATACGGTGAAAAGTCCGATCCCGCGTTAGGCATCGAGATTTTGTCGCGTCTCTCGGACGCCGGGAACCCCGCAGCGACCTTCGAATTGGCAACCGCGTATCGGCAAGCTGGTGGCACGGTCGGTGACCCAGCCAAGGCTAGGGTGATCTTTCAAGGCCTTGTCGATGCCGGAAACGCAAAGGCCGGCGAAGAACTGGGCGAGATGTATCGCGACGGCGTCGGCGGTACGGCGGACCCGGAACATGCGGCGCGACTTTTCGCCTGGGCACGGGAAAATGGCCGGTCGAACGCCACCGGAAAGCTGACCAATATATTGCTGACCATGGGGCGCCCAAGCGAGGCGCGCGATGTGTTGGCGGACAGTGCCGCAAATGGCGAAAAGGCGGCCCGGCTTGAACTGGCATTGGGCGATATCGGCGGCAAGTTCGGCACTGCTTCGGACCCTGTCGCGGGTAAGGCGGCCTTGGCTGAATTTGCAGCGAACCCGGATGGCGACACGGCCTATCGTGTTGCGCAATTCGTGCGTCTGCAAACCTTGCCCGAAGGCGTGGATGTCACTGAAATTGCTGGGATCCTTGAAGCTTCGGCGGCGTCCGGTGATGGCCGCTCGGCCGAGGCATTGCTGCGCCTGTTGCGTCAACGGCCCGAGTTCATCGCAAATGCGCTCGACCGGCGCCTCAGCGTTCTGGAAACCCACGGCAATACGCTTCGGTCCAAGGCCTTCGTGGAAGAGACGATGCGTATTCTGGGCGAGACGACGTCGAACGCCTCGGGTGGGCCGGAAGCCGTCAAGCTTTTGGCCAGCGCTGATGCGGATGCCTATCAGTCGGGTCTGACAGCGGCCTTCCAGACGAACAAGAACCTGTATGTCTATATCCTGCAGACCGAGATGGTCGAACGCGGGCTTTACTCCGGGGACATTGACGGTGTTGCGCGCGGGTCGACGATGCGCGCCATTGGCGCATTGTGCCAAAGCGGCGGCTTTGGACGAACCTGCGCTGCCGGACCGCTGGGAAGCGATGCGGCCAAAGCGCTTGCGACCTATCTGGGGGCACAAAGGGCCGAGGCGAGTTGAGGCGAGCAGATCGGGGTCGGGGCGCCGCGGGCCCCGGCTTCGGGCATTTGCTAGCCGAAGTGTAACGTCTTGATTTCCTGATAGTCTTCCAAACCGTGCAACCCGCCCTCGCGCCCGTTGCCCGACTGCTTGTAGCCGCCAAAGGGTGATCCGTACTGATAGCCGCCGCCATTGATGTGGACGGCGCCCGCGCGCAATTTCGCCGCCAGTCTTTCGGCCCGATCCATGTCGCCGGTCCAGGCGAAGGCTGCCAACCCGTATGGCGTGTCGTTGGCGATCCGGATGGCGTCTTCTTCGGTCTCAAACGGCATCATGACCAGGACCGGCCCAAAGATCTCTTGTCGGGTCACGGCCATATCCTCACCCACATCGGCAAAAAGCGTCGGGCGAACGTACCAACCTTGGTTCAGATCGTTCGGGCGCCCGGTCCCTCCGGCCAGAAGCGTGGCGCCTTCATCGATCCCGGTTTGGATCATCGCCTGAACCCGGTCGAACTGGATCTTGTCGAAGAGCGGGCCCAGGTGATCCCCTTCTTTCGTCGGATCAGCGACCTCGGTTGCTTCGACAGCGGCCTTGGCGAGTGTCTTCGCCTTCTCATAGATCGGCGCCTCGACCAGAAGGCGGGTGGGTGCGTCGCAGGATTGTCCTGCATTTACAAAGCATTCGGCCACCGATGCTGGAATTGCCGTTTCAAGATCGGCGTCCGCGAACACCAGGTTCGGGGACTTGCCGCCAAGCTCAAGCGTGACCCGCTTTACGGTGTCTGCGGCGTCCTTCGTCACCGCGACGCCCGCGCGCGTTGACCCGGTGAATGACATCATGTGCACGTCCGGATGCCGCGACAGTGCCGCACCGACTGTGGGGCCGTCGCCCTGAACAAGATTGAAGACACCGGGCGGGAACCCGGCCTCATGTATCATCTCGGCGTAGATCACAGCGGAAAGCGGCGTGTGTTCCGAGGGTTTCAAAACGCAGGTACAGCCAGCGGCCAGCGCGGGCACGACCTTCAGAACGATCTGGTTTATCGGCCAGTTCCAGGGGGTGATCAGCCCACAAACTCCAATGGGTTCGCGCAGGACGATGTCGCCGTTTGGCAGCGCTTCACGAGTGTCCTGCGCTTCAAGTACCTCGATGAAGCTTTCCAGATGGCCGACGGCACTGTCGGCCTGAACTTCGCGGCTGAAAGTGATGGGGCAGCCCATCTCGGCCGTCATCGCTTCGGCCATATCTTCCAGTCGCTCGCGCGAGATATCCAGAAGGCGCCGTAAGGGGACAAGCCTTTGTTCTTTCGAGGTAAACCCCCATGTTTCAAAGGCCTTTGACGCTGCTGCGACGGCGCGATCTGCGTCCCAATCATTGCCCAGCACGATCTCACCCAACTGCCCTTCGGTGGCCGGGTTCAAAAACGGAAACCGCTGTGTGCTGTCCGGTGTGACCCAGGCCCCGCCGATGTAAAATTGACCAAGATGTGGGTGCGTCATTCAAGCTGTCTCCTAAGTCGTTTCCGTCTGGAACGAGACAGGGGATAGGTCAAGCATTGCTGCGACGCTCGACCCACCGAGACCGACTTTTGCCGGATGAAGGTGTGGGGTCATCTTTAGGGATAGGGGCGGTCTGACCCAGAGCCGCGACCCCGGGTGCATCCCAACTACTGCGCCATCCAGAAGGCCACCGAACGGGACCCAAAGGCACTGCGGGGTTTCCTATGGGTTTCATATGGGTTTGGTGCGGGCGACGGTGCCCTCCTTTCCCGGTTTTGGCCAAGGCATGCAAAATAAACGCTTTATCCAAACCGCGCGATCCGGCCATAGTGCCGGAAATCGAGAGGGGGGACGCCAGGTGGCCGAGATTGAAACAGATGTTCTGATCATTGGAACAGGGCCCGCCGGATCTTCGGCGGCCGCGCTTTTGGCGACATATGGCGTCGAGACCATGGTTGTGAACCGGTACCGTTGGCTGGCCAACACGCCCCGCGCGCATATCACCAATCAGCGAACCATGGAGGTTCTGCGGGACCTCGGGCCCGAGGTCGAAGCCGAGGCCTATATGCACGCGACCGAGCAGGATCTGATGGGCGAGAATGTCTTCTGCGAGAGCCTGGCGGGGGAAGAAATCGGGCGCATGAAGTCCTGGGGCAAGCACCCCCTGTCGCGTGCTGAGCATCAGTTGTCCTCGCCATCCTTCATGAATGACCTGCCGCAAACCTTCATGGAGCCGATCCTGTTTTCGACGGCCTGCAAGCGGGGGGCGCAAGGGCGGATGTCGACGGAATACCTGTCGCATGAACAAGACGCGGATGGTGTAACCTCGACCCTACGGGACCGCTTGTCGGGGCGCGAATTTCAGGTGCGATCAAAATACCTGATCGGGGCGGATGGCGGAAATTCTCTGGTCGCCGAACAAGCGGGCCTTCCGATCGAAGGACAGATGGCGGTTGGCGGGTCCATGAACATTCTGTTCAAGGCGGACCTGTCGCAATACGTCGCGCACCGGCCCAGCGTCCTGTACTGGATCATGCAACCCGGCGCCGATGTCGGCGGGATCGGCATGGGCCTTGTTCGGATGATCCGCCCTTGGGACGAATGGCTGATCGTCTGGGGGTATGACATCAACCAGCCTGCCCCCGAAGTTGATGAGGGTTTTGCCACCGAAGTTGCCCGGCAATTGGTGGGCGATCCGGAGCTTGAGATCGATCTGATCAGCGCAAACACCTGGACGGTGAACGACGCCTACGCAACGCATATGCAAAAGGAACGGGTGTTCATCATGGGCGATGCCGCCCATCGGCACCCGCCGTCGAACGGGTTGGGATCGAACACATCCATTCAGGATGCGTTCAATCTGGCCTGGAAGCTTGCCGCTGTCTTGAAAGGGCAGGCGGCCCCCGGCCTTCTGGACAGCTATTCCGAAGAACGCGCGCCAATCGCCAAGCAGATCGTGACGCGCGCAAACCAGTCGATTGGTGAGTTTGGTCCGATCTTCGAGGCGCTCGGCATGACCGGCGGCACGGATTACGAGAAAATCAAAGCGAGCATGGATGCGCGCTGCGATCCCGGACCAGAGGCGGAAAAGCAAAGGGAGGCGATCCGCGCGGCCATCGCGTTCAAGAAGTACGAATTCGATGCCCATGGTGTCGAGATGAACCAGCGCTATGCTTCGTCCGCCGTCATCACCGATGGAGCCTCTGAGCCGGCCTTCGAGGTCGATGCCGAATTGCACTATCAGCCGACAACCTGGCCGGGCGCGCGGCTTCCGCATGTCTGGGTGTTCGATCACGATACGGGTGCCCAGGTCTCGACGCTTGATCTTTGCGGTCGTGGCCGCTTCACGATCCTTACCGGGATTGGTGGCGAGGCCTGGGTCGAGGCCGTGAGAGCTGTCGGCGCCGAACTTGGATTGACCGTTGAAGCCCACATCATTGGCCCGCGTCAACCTTTCGTCGATCACACCGGCGACTGGGCCCGCGCGCGCGAGGTTTCGGACACCGGCTGTATCCTTGTCCGGCCCGATCACCATGTGGCCTGGCGCGCTGAACGCCTGGCGACTGATCCAGGCAGCGAACTGAAACGCGTTCTGACAGGCATTCTGGCCCGCGGGTGATGCGGTGGATTCCACCGATCCCGATAAGATTTTGCGTAACCTATTGATTTTTGTCGCGCGATAAGAAAACCTCCACCGCGTAAAAAATGCCGCGGTGATCTGCGGTGCAGGTGAAGAACGGAATGGCGCAGCAGAAAATCCGGAACATGGAAGAGTTTGCAGCGTTGAGCGGTATTTCCCGCCCGACGGTGTCGAAGTATTTTCATGACCCGTCCAGTGTGCGGAAGTCGACGCGGTCCCGGATCGAGGCGGCGCTTGAGCGCTATGACTACCGGCCCAACATTTTCGCGGTGAACCAAAATCGGAAGCTGACGAAGAACATCGGCATTGTCGTGCCCTTTCTGGCGGACCCATTCTTTGCCGAGATTGCGCGGAAGCTGGAACAGCGCTGTATTGATGCTGGGTATCGTCCGACGCTTTACAGCGCCCATGGCGATCAGGCACTTGAAACCGAAATCCTTGACAGCCTCAGGTCGCTTAAACCGGCGGGCGTGCTTCTTGCGCCGCTTGGTCGCGCTTCGGACAAGGCGGTGATCGAACGCTTTTGCGATGACGTGCCCACGGTACTTTTTGACAGTAACATCAAAGATATGGGCCTTGCGTTTGTGGGTTCGGACAGCCCCCAGTTCTCAATGTTGATCGTTGACTATCTGTGCCGAAGTGGTGAGCCGCCCTGCTTTTTCGAAATGAAGACGCCCGCCAACCCGAACGCCAACAGACGGCGCCAGGGCTATATCGACGCGATGCAGCGCATTGGGCATGAACCTATGATCGTTCAGGCCGAGGGCGAGGGGTGGGCCTTTGAAGAAATCGGCCAGCGCGAAGGTGGCCGCGCGCTTGACCAAAGCAAATTTGCGACGAACACGGTGCTGTGCAGCAATGACCGCTTGGCCATCGGATTTCTGGCGGCCTGTTTCGAACGTCGTCTTCGGGTTGGACGTGAATCGGACTGCGCGATTCGCGTCGCGGGACAGGACGATCACCCGTTTTCGCGGTTCACATGCCCGCCGCTTACGACCGTTGCGCAAGACTACGAGGCGATTTCCGGGCAGGCCGTGCAAACTTTGTTCGAGGCCATCGATGGCGCGGAAACGCCCAGAAAAACAACGTTGTTTGAGGGTCGACTCGTGATGCGCGAGTCTGCGTGAGGCAATTTAAAACTTTCCGCGCGTAAAATTTCTGTTGACAGGTTGAGGGGCCCGCGCCTAGCGTAGGGTCACATAAACATCCAACACAGGGAGGAGCGGATGTATTTGAGGAACGCACTTTGTGCGGCCAGCGCTTTGGCACTTACTGCCGGCGCGGCTATCGCGGATGGTCACGCAACCACGATCACGGTGGGCACCGTGAACAACGGTGACATGATCACCATGCAGGGCCTGAGCGACGACTTCACAAAGAGAACCGGGATCAACGTCGACTGGGTCGTTCTGGAAGAGAACACCCTGCGTCAGCGTCTGACCCAGGACATCGCCACCAAAGGCGGTGCTTTCGACATAATGATCATCGGCATGTACGAAGCGCCGATCTGGGGCAGCAATGGCTGGCTCGTGCCGCTGGACGACATGCCTGCGAGCTATGAGGTTGAAGACATCCTTCCGGCGATCCGTGGCGGCCTGTCGCACGAAGGCACGCTGTATGCTGCGCCGTTCTATGCGGAAAGCTCGATGGTGCACTATCGCACCGACCTGATGGAGGCCGCCGGGCTGGAAATGCCCCGCGAACCCACATGGGAGTTCATCAAGGAAGCTGCCGCCGCGATGACAGATCGCGAGAACGAGATCAACGGCATCTGCCTGCGCGGTAAGGCCGGTTGGGGTGAAGGCGGTGCGTTCATCACGGCCATGTCGAACTCGTTCGGTGCCCGTTGGTTCGATGAGGACTGGAATGCGACGTTTGACCAAGAGCCTTGGGCGAATACGCTGAACTTCTTCGTCGAGATGATGACGGAATCGGGTCCTCCGGGATATGCAACGAACGGGTTTAACGAGAACCTGTCGCTGTTCCGTCAGGGCAAGTGCGGCATGTGGATCGACGCGACCGTGGCTGCAGGCTGGCTGACAGGCGAGCGTGAAGGCACGCCAAGTGAAGTCGACGGCAAGGTTGGTTGGGCCATCGCGCCGAACAACGGTCTTGGCAAGAACGCCGGCTGGCTCTGGTCCTGGGCACTGGCAATTCCTGCCGGGACTCAGAAGGAAGCCGAAGCCAAGCAGTTCATGGAATGGGCAACGGGTCCGGATTACATGCGCCTTGTCGCATTCGAGTTCGGCCACGCTGCGGTTCCGCCGGGCACGCGCCAGTCGCTTTATGACAACGAGATCTATCAACAGGTTCCGTTCGCTCAGATCACGCTGGAAACCATTCTGGCCGCTGACCCGAACGACTCCACCGTAGATCCGTCGCCATATGTGGGCGTCCAGTTCGCGGCGATCCCGGAATTTGCAGGCATCGCAACCGAAGTCAGCCAAGAGTTCTCGGCTGTCTATGCGGGCCAGCAAACCGTTGAAGAAGCGCTGGCAAAAGCGCAGGCGATCACGAACGACGCTATGGAAGCTGCGGGCTACCGCTAAGTTTCCTCCCATGCCAGGGGGCGGCTTAGCCCGCCCTCTGGTCAAGAAACCCTGAAATCCGCAAACTTCATCTGACACGGGCGAAGTCCGTTAACGGAGAGGATGTGTCTAATGGCTACTCAGCACTCTCGATCAGCAGCACGGCTCATGATGGCCCCGGCGGTCTTCCTGCTCCTTGTCTGGATGCTCGTCCCTCTCACGATGACGCTGTTCTTCTCGTTCAAGAAGTACCTGCCGCTTCGGGGAGATTCGATTGAACAGGGCCTCGACTGGGTCGGTTTCGACAACTACGTCCGGTTCATCAGCTCAAGCTCATTCTGGCCGTCGGTTCAGACGACAATCCTGATCGTCGGCGGCATTCTTCTGATCACGGTCATCCTTGGGATCCTGCTTGCCATTCTTCTTGACCAGCCGATGTGGGGGCAGGGGATCGTGCGTATCCTGGTGATCTCGCCCTTCTTCGTGATGCCCACGGTGTCTGCCCTGGTCTGGAAGAACATGTTCATGGATCCGGTGAATGGGATCCTGTCACACCTTTGGCGCTTCCTCGGAGCCGATCCGGTGGTCTGGCTTAGTGACCAGCCGCTATTTTCCCTGATCCTGATTGTATCCTGGCAGTGGTTGCCCTTTGCGACGCTGATCATTCTGACAGCCATTCAGTCGCTGGATAGCGAACAACTGGAGGCGGCCGAAATGGACGGAGCGAACCCCATCGCGCGGTTCTTCCACATCATCCTGCCGCACCTCAGCCGGGCGATCACAATCGTGATCCTGATCCAGACGATCTTTCTTCTGTCGATCTTCGCCGAGATCTTCGTGACCACCGGCGGGGCCTTCGGAACCCGGACCCTGACCTATCTGATCTATCAGCGGGTCATCGAAAGCCAGAATGTGGGCCTTGGCTCGGCTGGCGGGGTCTATGCCATCATCCTTGCCAATATCGTTGCGCTCTTCCTGATGCGCATCGTCGGCAAGAACCTGGACGCTTAAGGGAAGGACGCAACATGGCACGCTCAGTCACTACCCAACGCAAGGCGATCAACACGGCCCTTGCCTGGATCATCGGATTGCTGATCTTCTTCCCGATCCTCTGGACGATCCTGACCAGCTTCAAAACCGAAGCCCAGGCGATCGCAGATCCACCGATCTTCCTGTTCTTCGATTGGACGCTTGAAAACTATGCCGTCGTGCAGGACCGGTCGGATTACATGAAGTTCCTGTGGAATTCGGTGATCATCGCGGGGGGATCGACATTCCTCGGGATCCTCGTTGCGGTGCCCGCGGCCTGGTCCATGGCCTTTGTGCCGTCACGCCGGACCAAGGACATTCTTCTCTGGATGCTGTCGACGAAGATGCTGCCTGCGGTTGGTGTGCTTTATCCGATCTCGCTGATCTTCATCCAGCTTGGTCTGCTTGACACACGCATCGGTCTGACGCTGATCCTGATGCTGCTGAACCTGCCGATCATCGTTTGGATGCTGTACACCTATTTCAAGGAGATCCCGGGCGAGATCCTTGAGGCCG
Organism: Paracoccaceae bacterium; assembly: GCA_965267475.1. Lineage (GTDB taxonomy): Bacteria > Pseudomonadota > Alphaproteobacteria > Rhodobacterales > Rhodobacteraceae > JBCBKU01. The sequence continues at coordinate 2,975,059 of OZ254079.1, read as the reverse complement.
CGCGCATGGATGGCGCGGGGCTGCGCGAGGAAATCCTGTATGTTCTGACACCGATGGCCGTGCCCGGCATCGCCTCGACCGTCCTGTTGAACATCATTCTGGCCTGGAACGAAGCGTTCTGGACGCTCAACCTGACGGCCGCCAAAGCCGGACCGCTGACAGCCTTTATTGCCAGCTATTCCAGTCCGGAAGGCCTGTTCTTCGCCAAGCTCTCGGCGGCCTCTACGATGGCCATCGCTCCGGTGCTGATCCTCGGCTGGTTCAGCCAGAAACAACTTGTCCGCGGCCTGACCTTCGGCGCGGTTAAATAAGGAAAGACACTCATGGGACAGATCACGCTTCAGCAAGTCACCAAGAGTTTCGGTGAAACCCAGGTCATTCCACCCTTGGACCTGACCATTCATGACGGAGAGTTCACGGTCTTCGTGGGTCCGTCCGGATGCGGCAAATCCACGCTTCTGCGCCTGATCGCGGGGCTTGAGGACATCACCACCGGCACGATCCAGATCGACGGTAACGACGCCACCGACATTCCGCCTGCCAAGCGCGGTCTGGCGATGGTGTTCCAGTCCTACGCGCTTTATCCGCACATGACGGTCCGGAAGAATATCGCGTTCCCGCTGCGGATGTCGAAGATGGATCAGGCCGAGATCGATCGTCGCGTCAACGGTGCGGCCGAGGTTTTGAACCTGGCGGATTACATCGATCGCCGCCCGGGCCAGTTGTCGGGCGGTCAGCGCCAGCGCGTGGCCATTGGCCGTGCCATTGTGCGCGAACCTGCTGCGTTCCTGTTCGATGAACCGTTGTCCAACCTGGATGCGGCACTGCGGGTGGGCATGCGTCTTGAGATCTCGGAACTGCACGAGCGTCTGAAGACGACAATGATCTATGTGACGCACGACCAGGTCGAGGCCATGACCATGGCCGACAAGATCGTGGTTCTGAGGGCTGGTAACATCGAACAGGTGGGCAGCCCGCTGGAACTGTATCGCACGCCCCGCAATCTGTTCGTCGCCGGTTTCATCGGGTCGCCCAAGATGAACTTCATCGAGGGTGCCGAGGCTGCCAAGCACAACGCCCATACCATTGGCGTGCGCCCTGAACACATTGCTGTGTCGGACAGTGCCGGCACCTGGTCCGGTGTGGTGGGTGTGTCCGAACACCTCGGGTCCGATACATTCTTTCACGTCCATCAGACGGGTCTGGCCGAGACGATCACGGTTCGGGCAGATGGTGAGGTCGGGTTCAAGCATGGCGACACCATCCATCTGACCCCACGTGATGATGTCATCCACAAATTCGACAAGGATGGGCTTCGCATCGAATGACGCGACTGGCGGGCAAAACTGCGCTGATCACCGGTGCCGCGCGCGGCATCGGTTTGGCGTTTGCCAAGGCCTATGTAGCCGAGGGAGCCCGGGTGGCGATCGGCGATATCGACATGGACCGCGCGCGTGCTGCAGCCAGTGATATCGGCGCGGTGGCGGTCGAGATGGACATCACGCGCCAAAGCAGCATCGATGCGGCCGTGGCCGAGACTGTCCGGCACCTGGACCAGATCGACATTCTGATCAACAATGCAGCGATTTTCACCGCCGCGCCGATTGTCGAGATCACGCGTGAGGATTATGCCCGCGTTTTCGACATCAACGTGGGCGGAACGCTGTTCACGCTTCAGGCCGTGGCCAAGCTCATGATCGAACGCGGGCAGGGTGGAACGATCATCAACATGGCAAGTCAGGCGGGGCGTCGAGGCGAAGCCTTGGTCGGTGTCTACTGCGCGACGAAAGCGGCGGTGATCAGTCTGACGCAATCTGCGGGTCTGGATCTGATCAGGCACGGGATCAACGTGAATGCGATCGCGCCCGGTGTGGTGGACGGAGAGCACTGGGACGGCGTGGACGCGTTCTTCGCAAAGCACGAGGGCAAAGCGCCCGGGCAAAAGAAGCAAGAGGTCGGCGAAGCCGTGCCTTTCGGTCGCATGGGCACGGCCGAAGACCTGACGGGCATGGCCGTTTTTCTGGCCACAGACGAGGCCAGGTATATCGTTGCCCAGACCTATAACGTAGACGGTGGTAATTGGATGAGCTGATGGACGATCTGACAACGTCTTCTTCGGTCAAACCCTTAAGCAACGCGACCTTGGATGCGTTGCCCAAGGCTGTTCAGCGCCCGAATTACGACCGGGGCGCCTTGACGCCCGGTATCGTCCATATCGGGCTGGGCAACTTTCACCGCGCGCATCAGGCCTGGTATCTGCACCGGTTGATGCAAATGGGGCTCGCCCAGGATTGGGCCATACTTGGGGCCGGGGTTCGGGCCGGGGACGGTGGCATGCGCGACCGGCTTATCCCGCAGGACTGTCTTACGACCCTGATCGAGCTCGACCCGGCGGGAACAAGCGCCGAGGTCACAGGCGCGATGATCGATTTTCTTCCCGTCGAGCCCGACAATGGCGCGTTGATCGCCGCGATGTCTGACCCGGCGATCCGGATCGTGTCGCTTACGGTCACCGAGGGCGGATACTATCTGGATGCGTCAGGCGCGCTTGATACCGCACATGACGACATTGCCCATGACGCTGCCAACCCCGATGCGCCCCGTACCGCCTTCGGGGCGATGATTGCGGCGCTGAAGGCGCGTCGTGCGGCCGGGCATCTGCCTTTCACCGGGCTCTGTTGCGACAATCTGCAAGACAACGGTGCGGTTCTGCATCAGACAGTCGTCGGGCTCGCGCGGATGAGCGACCCGGCCCTGGCCGATTGGATCGATGCCGAATGTGCTTTCCCCAATTCCATGGTCGATTGCATCGTGCCCGCGACCGGCGACAGCGAGCGAAAGCTGGTTCGAAGTCTCGGAATCAACGATGCATCGCCCGTGACCCACGAGAACTATCGTCAATGGGTGATCGAAGACCGGTTCTGCGCGGGCCGCCCACCATGGGAAGAAGTCGGGGCAACCCTGACCGACAGCGTCCATGCCTATGAAAGCATGAAGATCCGCATCCTGAACGCCGGCCACCAAGTGCTTGCGAATCCAGGGGAAATCCTTGGACTGCCGACGATTGCGGCCTGCATGCAAGATGCGGATCTGGCGGCGTTCTTCCGCAAGGTCGAGATGGACGAAATCGTCCCCTATGTGGATGCCGTGCCCGAGACCACCCCGGCCGAATATCTTGGCCTGATCGAACGCCGTTTTGCCAATCCCGAAATCCTGGACACAACCCGGCGCGTGGCCTTTGACGGTTCATCCCGGCATACCGGTTTCCTTCTGCCAATTTTGCGCGATGCCCTGGCCGCGGGCGGATCCATCGACGGGCTTGCCCTGACCGAGGCACTTTGGGCGCGCATGTGCGCCGGAACCCGGGACGACGGAAGCGAGATTGCGCCAAACGACCCGCATTGGGACATCCTGGCGCCTGCGGCCCGCGCGGCGAAGTCCGATCCCGCGGCCTGGTTGGCCCTGACGCAGTTTTACGGCGATCTGGGGCAGAACGCGCCCTTCGCGGAGTCGTTTTCGAAATGGCTTCACGCCCTATGGACTGATGGGGCCCGGGCCACGCTCAGGTCGTATCTCGCGCAAGGGTAGCGCGGCTGTTTCAGGCCGGATTGGCGGCGGGAACCGGCGTCACGCCCAATGCGGACAAAGCCCGCATGGCCCGCATCGCCAGAACGTCCAAATCCTCGGACAAGGCTTCGGCATGCCCGGTTTCCAGATGTTGTATGGCCGTTTCACGATCTCCGCGCGCGGCGGCAATGAGACCCAGCCCTATCGTGGCCCGCGTGAAATGGGCACCGTGTTTTTCGGGATCAAGCGCGATACAGCGATGCAGATCCCGCTCTGCCAGTTTCAGGGCCCGTGGTTTCAGCGTGAGAAACAGCGCCAGATCCCGGATGCCGGGGCGCTTTCGCGGAAATACGGGCCGCTCAGGCGGGGCTTCTGCCGCCGGGTCGACCAAACCAGCAATGGTCAGCAGAAACTCGGCGCGGGTAATGGCGCCTTGCCGGACGAATTGGACATTTCCCGCTTTCTTCGTTTCATCGATATAGTTCGCCAGGGACCGCCACCCCTTGGCCAGGTGGCCCGACTTCAGCTCAAGAAGCGCCATGATCCATTCCATCGAGTGAAGAATGTTGTGGTCTGCAAGGGCCCGCGCTTCGTCGATCATGTGTTGCACCTTCGGGCGGACCTCGTCCGGTGGACGCAGGAAGGTCGCCGCGAACAGCTCGATCCCGGCGCTGACCCGATCGTCGGCGGCACCCGGCACCGCATCGGCGCGCGCAGGTGCGATCGTCTCCATCGCCTTTTCGGGGTTGGCCTCAAGCGAATAGAGAATGGCCCGCGCCCATGTGGCGAAGGACCGCGCCCGTCGGTCGTTTTCGGTTTCCGCAAAGGCGCCGATCTGGTCGGCGATGTCGAAGGCCTTTCGTTTGTATCCGGCGGACCTGTACCCGGCGCAAAGCATGTATCGCGCCATCATCGCCAAATGCCTGTCGCCGGTCGCATCTGCGACAGGCATGATTTCATGGGCGAGGCGCTCAATTTCGGACAAGCCGCGCCAGCCGGTTTCATCGTAGATCCGCATCAGCGCGATCTTGGACCAGGCCGCGCCCCATTGATCGGCTTCGGCCTCGGCCCTTTCAAGGGTGCGCAGCGCCAGAGCTTCGGCATCTTCGTAGTCCCGAGTATGCGCCATCCCGACTGCGGTCAGGGTCCGAACGATGCTGAGCGCGGGCGCATAGCCGGCCCGTTCCAGCCTAGGGATTACGCGCGCGCCGATCTTCTCGACGCGTCCGAAGTCCCCGATTTGGTCCAGCGCCCGGAGCCAGAAATGCGCGAGGTCGCGGAAACCGTCGTCATCGATCAGATCGGGATCGGTTTCCAGAAAGCCCATCGCGCGGTCCAACAGCGCGTCGACCTCGTACATGTTATAGGCGCGCAGGCTGTCGCCCGCCGCCTTGACCAAAAAGGGCACTGACCGTTCGGGCGTGTCTGTCCTGAGGCAATGATCGGCCAGAACGCCCCAGCCATAAGGCTGCGCTTCGGGCGCCTTTTCCAGGGCGGCGGCAATTCGGGCATGCGAGGCCTGCCGTTGGGGCGTGAGCAGCCCGTCATAGACAGCGTCCCGGATCAAGGCGTGATCAAATCGCCATTGGCCCGCGCCGCGATCCTCGATCAATCCGGGCTCGGCAGCGATCCCGGCCAGATCCGGCGTCTTTCCCAAGGCCGCGGTTAGCAGAGTTGCATCGAAGTCCCGACCGATTGCGGCGGCGATCTGAAGCGTTTCGCGCTGCGATGGGCTTAAGCGATCGACCCGGCTGAGAACGAGTTGTTCCAGATTGCCGGTCAAAAGCTGTCCGGCGTCTTCCGTCAAGACAAACCCGGTGCCCGGGTCATGAAGCCTGCTTTCCTGCCTTAGGGCGCGGGTGATTTCCTCGGCGATCAGGGGTACGCCCTCGGCGCGGTCCCCGATCAACTGTGCCAGAGCGTCCGACAAGCGCCCGCCAAGCTGCGCCTCGGCGATCTGGCGGATCTCGGTCTGGTCCAAGGGGGGAAGGGCAATTCGGGTCGTTTTTGCCGCCTGGAACCAGTCGGCGTTGAACCCAGGTCTGCTGGTGGCAAGAAGGGGTGCGCCGGACTGAACAAGCTTGGCGATCAGCGCATTTGTGGCGGCATCGATCCAGTGGACATCCTCGATGACCAGAAGACAGCCAAGCGCAGTGCAGACGCCCTGCAGAAGACCAGCCAGGAAATCGCGGTCATCCAATGCTCGGTCGGCCCCGTGTTCTGGCTGGGTTCGAGCTTCGACAAACCGGGCGGCTGCCGCTGGGTCATGCAGATCGGGATGCACGTCGAACACGGCCTTTAAGGTCTCAGCCCGACCTGCGCCCCAGGGGGCGCCGCCGATCTGGCGAAGGATGTCCAGCACAGGCCCATAGGCCTGGCCCGATGCGATGGGGTGACACTGGCCGACGAAGGCTGCGCGGGTCGCCGATAGGCTGGTTGTGATTTCGTGAACCAGACGAGATTTCCCAATTCCCGCTGGCCCGTGTATCAGAACAACACCCGTTGGTTCCGCCAATGCGGCAAGCGCTTGGTCCAGTTCGGCCCTGCGGCTTACCAGATCGACAACGCCGCGACGCCGCACGCCTTCAAAGGTTGTGGTCGTCTCGGCCAGCCCAAGGATTTGGTGGCAGGCGAGGGGTTCGCTGAACCCTTTGGCGTCGATTGGAGCCAGATCCTGCACCCTGAGAAATCCCGATGCCTCACGGTCGATTTCGTCCGAGATCAGAATGCTGCCGGGCGCCGCGGCCTCTTGCAGCCGTGTGGCTGCATGGACCGGGTCGCCGATGATCTTCACGCCCCCTTCGGGCAAATGGGCGACCATGGCGTTACCGCCCGCGATCCCCATCCGGAACTGGGGTGCCACGCCATAATCCGCCATCAAGGGTGCCGCCTGATCCTGCAAGGCATCGCGAAACCGCAAGGCAGCCCGGCAGGCCTGAAGCGAGGCATTCTCAAGCGCGCGCGGTGCGCCAAATGCCGCCAGGATCCCGTCACCTGCGGTATCCACGACCTGACCGCCTTCGGCCTCGATCGCCAATCTGGCAAGATCAAGTGCGCGGGCGATCAGTCCGAAGGCCTTTTCGGGCCCAAGGTCGTGTGCGGCTTGGGTCGATCCCACCATGTCTGCCGACAAAAGCGCGGTCCAGCGCCGGTCGCCCTCGGGCGTGGTCATTTCACCTGATCGAGCACGCTGACCAGATCGTCAAAGATGTCGTCCGCTGCGTTCTGCCCGATAAAGCAATCCATGTGGCCATAGTCGGGATAGACCTTGCGCGTGTACAGGCCTTTTTCGGCCGCCTTCGGATTGACGTTTTGCAGCCAGTGAAGCGTGCGCAGTGTCGCTTCCGGCAACATTTCGGCGTTTCGTCCGCCGGCAATGAAATGGATCGGGATTTGCAAGCGCTCGGGCTTTGCGAAGTAATCGATGCTGCAGTCGTCGCTGATGACATGGCCGGTCTCGAATATTTTTCCGATCTGGATACCGGAGGTCGAGGACACAGGCCCGAACATGTGCCGGATCGCGTTATGGGTGGCTTCGTTCAAGTTGTCGTGCAGATAGCTCGGCCCAAAAATCGCGTTGATCCTGTGACATGTCGGGCTGAGGCAAGGCACCGGCGCAAAGCTTGGCACGTTATAGACCAGCGCATCGATGGCTGCGGCCGTTTCCACCTCGGAAATCGGGCCGATTGATGTGTCCGTGGGCGAGGGATCCGCTTTGGGTGACGAACGTGGGTCGATCACCGGGCAGCCATGTTTCGCGATCTCGGCCACGTCCTTCGGAACCTGCATCGCGTCGAGAACCGGCCAGAACGCTTCCGGCAACCCGTGCGCCAGATAGCTGGCCATGTGGCTGTCGCCCTTGGCGAAGTTGAACCAGTTGGTGATCGCATGGGGCCCAAGCTGAGAACAGAGGATCGACCGCACCCGGTCCTCGCCGGCCATGACCGACATGAAAGCCGTCATCGAGCCGACGCAATGGACCAGAAGCTGGACATCTTTGGCACCCGTGCGGGCCGTCACCATGTCGATGGCGGCCGGCCAGTCCTTGGTTGCCACGTCATCCAGGTTGAAGGGCTTCTGGCTGGCTTTGATGGCCCCGCTGCCCCGATAGTCGAACAACCAGACATCGTAATCGGCATCGGTCAGAACCTTGACAAGGTTCGTGTTGACCGTCGAGAGCGCGAAAGCTGACGCCTTGGTGCCAAATCCGCCCGCCAGCATCACCGGGCCCTTGTGCTTGCCTTCAATCGGGCGGCGATACCGCGTCAATTTCAGGTACAGGTTGGGTTCGGTTTCCGGGTAGTGAACTTCAGGGTCCGGCAAGGTTGGATCCGGTGCGATGTCTGGCCCGGCCTCGATCGCGGGGAAGTCCGACATGTAGGAAAACAGCCCGCCATAGGTGCGCAATACCAGGCCGCCCATGCGCGCGAAGACCTGGGCCTTATAGGCCGCGGCCAGCGCCTGAGGCGCGTCCTTGTAGTCTTGGGTATAGCTGAGCGCCAACAAGACGCCTTTGACGCATCCGGTCCGGAAACCCAGATCCTTTACGACATTCAGAAGGTCATGGGGGTTGTCATCGAAGGCGGTCTTCAATGCGGTGTGGGATTCCGAAAGCGCAGTGAACAGTTCGAGTGCGGTGTATTCAATCTTCAGGTTTTTGGCCTGCTTGATCACCTCTTCAAATTCCACATGCAGCATGCCGCGTGCGACGATCTTTTCGAACTTGGGATCTTCGGCGATATCGACGCTCAGATCGGTCAGATCCTTCCACCAGTGAGACCCTTCGCGCCGCTCCAGCGTTTTCTTTCCACGGAAGAACAGAGGATCCGGTGCGTCGTCTTTGGTTAGTTCGCCGGTATAGATCATGTTCCAGCTTTCGATCCGGGCGGGGTCGGGGATCAGAAAGTCGAAATGGCCCTTTTGAACATCGAACGACCCGCCGAGCGCGTCGCATTCGAAGGTTGCGTCCTTGATCTCGGCGCCCGATTTCCCGGGCGTGATCGCCGTCTTCAAGGCAGGGGCCTTGACCGTGCCCGTGAACACAGCGTTCGCGGGGCCGTCACCCGCCGCCTCATAGGGGTCGAACGGCGATGGCGGATCGTCGAGGCCTGATTTCACCACGCGGCCGGTCATCGTTTCCTTGAAACAGACGGGCGGAGAGAAATCGCCCAGCTTCGTTTCGGCAATGTCCTGGATCTTGGCGAAGTCGCCGCGTTCCAGCGCGTCCCGGATCGGGCGCAAGACATCGAGCATTTCGCCGAGGATCGGACCGACGATATCCCGTTGCGGGTCGGGATCGCCCAGCTTGCCGATGAAGGTCGCAAGGTCGGGCGGTTGGAACAGCCCGTGAAGCTTGTCCTTATACGTCTCGTACGTCGAAAGAACGTTTCGCCAGACGCCCATCAGCATCATCCGGGCGAGTTCCCACATCTGATTGTCGATGGCCTGCTTGATTTGCTCGATCCCGGCGATGGCGCTGTCCAGCATGTCCAGAATGTCGACGGGTATGCCCGGTGGCGGCCCGAGATCGGCCAGATCGTCCTTGGCCGGGGTGTCGTCATAGGGCCATTTCTTAGCGTCTATCAGGCAGGACATGGCACGCTCGGCCACGGCTGTAATCGTCAGATGCGGGTTCACACCGATGGATCGCGGGATTGCCGCGCCGTCCACCACGAACAGCCCGTCATGCAGCCCGCCTTTGCCATCGAAGACCTGACACGCGTCGTTGATCACCCCGCTTTCGTGACTGTCACCCATGGAGCAGCCGCCCAGCGGATGCACCGCGACCAGCCGGTTCCCGAAGGCGTCCTGCCAAAGAGGATTGGGCATGTATTCAGCCTGGATTGCATCGCTTGCGTCGCGCAAGGCCTTGGCATCATTGAAAAAGGCCTGTTCATAACCTGCGCGCTTCCAGTCCACTGTCACCGTGTCGTTTTCAAGGGTCAGAACCCCGTCTGAGGCGTCGTGGCTCATCACCAGAAACGGCAGCGTGCGCGACACCGGACCATCATAGGCGCGATGGGCCAAGCCAAGCGGATCCGCCTGAATGTCCCCCGCCAGTTTCTGCATGTCCATTAGGCGCTGCCCGGTATCGCCGAAGCGGAACGGGTCGCCCAGAAGCGCGTCCATCATCGGGAAGGCCGCCGCATAGGCCATAGCGAGTGCGCCCGGCATCGCGCCTTCCTCGATAATCAGGCCGGCTTCGACCGGCTTGTCCGGATCGCGCAGATCCAACAGCCCGGTGATGCAGGGGCCGGGGCGGTATTTCGCCTCTCCCGGCGGCGTCGGTCCTGCGGTGACAGTATGGGGGCCGGCGCCTACGCAATAGGTCGGCAGACGTTCGTCATCGTCCGGCGCCACCGGCATATTGGCGTTGTATCCAAAGGCCCAAACGTCGCCATTCGTTGAAAACCCCTTGCCCAGTCGGTCGCTGAAGCCGATCTCTTTCGCGCTTTTCAGAAGGATTTCAGTCGAGCCCAGGGTGCCAGCACCAAGGACAACGAAATCCGCTTTGATTTCAATTTCATCGATGTCAGAGCTCGACTTGCTGTCGGTCGGTTTCACCCGGACAACCCAAGTTTTCACGTCCCGGCCAAGCGACAAAACATGGGCGCCCGTGAAGATCTTCGCGCCTTTTTTCGCCGCATCGGGCAGATAGTTCATCAGAACCGTGTTCTTGGCGCCGTAATTGCAGCCCGACACGCAATCACCGCAATCGGTGCAGGCTTCTTGCCAGACACCCGCGGCATTGTACCCGGCATCGAAGGTCACGTTGATGTCGGGTCGCCAGAAGGGCGCGCCCATCCCCTCGGCCGATTTTTTCAGCGCCTCCAATTTGGGAACCGTTTTGCCTTCGGGGTAGGGCTTCGACCCCAGCATGATCCGCGCGCGTTTGTAGAACGGCTTCAACAGGTCAGGGTTGTCGCGGAAGGGCTTCGGCCAATGCCGGAAGATGCGCGTGTCAGGTTCGATTGCGACATTGGCGTTGATCAGGGATGTCCCGCCCAGGCCACAGCCCAGAAGCACGTTCACATCGTCGCCAACGCGGAAATCGTAAAGACTGTCGGCGTTGCCGATCCGGTCCCCTGTTTTGGACAGGGTCACCTGCATTTCCGCCATGGCTGTGCCGGGCGCCTTCGGATAGTCGCCGGGCGCGATTTCGCGCCCACGTTCAAGGACAGCGACGTTTCGACCGGCCCGGGCCAGGCGCGACGCGGCGACGCCCGCGCCATAGCCTGATCCGACGACGACCACCTCATAGTGGCTTTCGGCATGCGACAGCGGTTCAGAGATCGGGGTCCACTGCATGATTATTCCGCCGCCTTGATGATGAGTTTGTGTTGTGCGTCGCCCGTGAGCGTGAGGAGATAGCGTTGCCGATCCTGATATGCCTTGCAGGCCACGTCCCGAAGCGCATCCCAGTCTTCCTGTGACTGTGCGATCCAGTCGTGGATGTCTTTTCGGAAGCTTTCGGCACTTTCGTCGCCATCCGACAGCATCTCGACGTAAATATCTGGAACAACGCCGTTTTTTGGAGTCTGAAAGATGCGCAGATTGGCCACGTTCAGAGCGTCGTCGATCAGGACGATCGAGGCGCCTTCAGCATTGTCCAGTCGCGGCCCGTTCAACGTCCACCCGCCCGTGTTCATCACCTTGATCGCGCTGGGGTATCCGCGCGCCGTGATCCGGCTTGTGAAGGGTTTGTGAGTGTGCCCGAAGATGAACGTGAGATCTTTGGGGAGGCCGCCAAGCTCTTCTTCAAACTGCGATTTCGACGGACCATCCAGATACCAGCGCAGCCCCTCGATCCCGTCGAAGGTCAGCGCGTCGCCTTCGGAAAATCGCTCGGTGTCGCGGTACTTGCCCACCGTCATGTCGAGCCCGACGCGGGACGCGGTCTTCAGCAAAGACCGCAGCTTGATGTTCCCGCTCATCGGCAAGGCATCGGAGAGCGCTTCCCCCATGGTCTCGGACCAGGCTTTTGCCAGGCGGCGATACCCGACCGACGTGAGGAGGTTTTGGTAAAGAAGTTCGGTGTCCCGCCCAAGTCCGGCCGCATCGCCGAAGGTCGACCAGGCAAAATCGATCCAGCCCGCGTTTTCGGCCGCCAGATCTTCGGCTGTTAAGTCCGAGCGCTGACCCTCGAAGGCGTCTTTGACCGCGCTCATGAGCCGATACACGCTTTCGACAAAATGGCCGTGATGCAGGAAGACCGCGCGTTCTTTCGTGCCGAAGCCGATATTGGGATAGCGCAAATCGGCTTTCCCGAACCCGGCCTTTTCCAGAAGCGCGTTCAGAAGCCGGCTTTCCGCACCGCGATCGGGTTTGAAGGCTGGCGTCGCCTCTCGGTACTCGGTGTCGTCCGGGGCGGCGGCAAAGTTGGTCGCGTGCAGGGCCAAGCGCGCATCGGTCCAAAGCGCATGGTCATGATTGCCGGCGGTGGCCAGGACCTCATCCTGAAAGCATCCCGTTTCCGAAAGGGCGGTCAGATAGCCCAGCGCGGACGTCGTGGCCGTCGCGCGTTTGGAGAATTGCAGGTCCAAGACGTCACCCAGAAGGATAAGCTGCGCCTTGTCCGGCCCATCGCACCCGGCTGCCGTGAGAAAGGATTTCGCCGCCTTTCCAAAGGCTTCCGTGACAGGGCTGATCTTCTGACCCTTGCCGGTGCGGTCCGTCAGAAGGCTTGTCAGTGCGCCTGCGTGCAGATCCGAGATACAAAAATGTCTTAGCATGGCTTCCCCTACGTCAACATTGGGCCGTGGAACCGATGACCTGTCAACGAATTCCGCTGTGCCTGTTGGGTCACGGGGCCGGGATTGCCCCCGATTTTTCTTGACGGATTGCGGTCGGCGCTGTGAGTTCTCGGGCCATGGGCGTAAGCGCAATTCCAAACCAGCAGATGCAGGGCGTCCTTGTCGCGGCGATGGGCGCCAAGGGGTGCCGCGCGCTGTTCGAAGACGCGCGCGTGGTGTCTTTTGACGCCGGACAGACGATCTTTTCCGCGGGCGATCCCGGGTCGCACCTGATCCTGATCGAGATGGGGCGCGTTGAGATTTCGAACACATCTTTCGGGGGCCGCAAATCTGTTCTGGCGCAGATGGGCCCCGGTGAGGTTCTGGGCGAAATTGCGGCTTTGGACGGGGGCGCGCGATCGGCGGATGCGGTGGCTGCGACCAAGGTTCAGGGGCTGATTCTGACCCGCGACAATGTGCTGGCCCATGTCACCGCCGATCCGGCCATTGCCCGCGCCGTGATCATCGAACTGTGCCACAAGGTCCGGAACGCGTCCGAGATGTTTCTGACCCAATCCCTGACCGAAGGGGGCCCGCGTCTGGCGCGGGCGCTGATGAAGCTGTTCGACCAATGGGGTGAGATCGGCTCGGATGGCGCGTTGCGCCTGGCCGAACGGTTTTCGCAACAGGAAATCGGCGAACTGAGCGGGCTCGCGCGGGAAAACGTCAACCGCCAGATCAAGACCTGGGTCGAGGCTGAGGTGTTGGGGCAGGACGGGCGGCATTTGATCCTCCGCGATCGGGATACGCTTGAAACGCTCGCCGAGGCCTAGCCCTGCGACGCCTTAGCGCGGTGAAATTCGTCGTCTGACAATCCCATGGCGATCATCCGCCGCTGCATCAGCAAGGACAGGCGGTACGTGTCTTCGAGAAAGCCGGTGGAAGCGATCAGAATGCGCTTTTGATCTGCGGACATCCGGTCATCGGTGCGCCGGGCAAGGACGCCACCATAGCGCAGATCTTCGATCAGTTTCTCGGTCGTCTTGGGCGACATCTCATCGATCAGCAGGTGGCCGTATTCATAGATCGCGAAAACCGGTGCGCGCAGCGTTCGGATCGTGTCGAGGATCTTCGCCTTACGCTCGGGCCGGAAGATCGCCTTTTTGTACTCGTTCTTGCTTTTGGTGAAATTCGGGTCCTGGATCAGCCCTTCGATCCGGGCGTTATGCGCTTCGATGTAGTTCGCGATCTGATCGGCATCGGTGCAATCGAGCGCTTTCAAGAAGAACAGGAACTGCGTGAAGTGCAGCAGATAGTCATGCCCGTTCGAGCCCATGACCGTCGGAAAATCGCTAAGCGGCGCGGTCTTGGCCAATTCCGCGCGGACGGTTTCAAAAAACCAGTTCTCGGCGCGAAGGGTCGCCTCAACCGTTTCGAACGCAAGGCGGACGGTATCTTCGCTTTGCGCGGTCTCTGAAATGTCGCTGATCGCGTCCGTCATGCCCTTGCCCCCCGTCTTGACTGTCAGGGACGGCTCTTTCCCGGTCAAGTCCGCTTGATAGGGGCGGTGGTCATTGGTGATGACCTGAAGGTCGGGTGCGCGTTTGTCGGTCATAGGATGGGGCCTCCGAGCCAGAGTAGGGCGATTGCCACCGCCAGAGACGGGGCAAGGGCCAGCGTTGTGCGCCGCACGATGATCGCGTGCAGGATCAGAGCGACGGTCGTCAGCAGGATCAGATCGATCAAAAGGAACGGGCCGAGCCAGGCCGCAGCCCCGGCGAACAGGAAGTAGTCACCGCTGCCGAACCAGCCCCCATCGTCGAAAAACCGGTCCTGGATCAGGCCGAGCGCAATGAGGATCCCCGCAAGCACAAGGAAAGGTATCAAGGCTCCGCCGGTCAGCGCGGTATGAACAAGCCCGGTGGCCGCCAGACCAAGGGTAAGGCCGTCCGGCACGGTTTCAGTTCTGGCGTCTGTCCAGGCCAGCGCGCCGAGGATGCCGAACAGGATTATCGTCCATCCCAGCGCGGGATGTGACAGGAAGCCAACCGATAAAGCCAAGGTTGCTCCGCCAAACGCAAAAACGATGGGGTGCGGGCGGGTCACAGCTCGGCCTTGGCGGTGAAGAAGGGAAAAAGCCCGATGCGGACGTCTGACGCGCGAAGCAGATCCCAAAGCGTGGCGATGTCGCGCTTGCCGTCCAGCGCTTGAATGTCGCGCCGTAAAGCATTGTCATACATATCGGTTTCAACCGCGATAACGTGATCCGCCCCAAACGGCTGTGCCACGGCGACGGGCAGATCGATCCGGTCGTTTGCTGGCGCTTCTTCCGGGTCATTGTAGTCGCGGATCGGGTAAAGATAGGCGATTGTGCCGTCAGATCCGATGTTGAGCAGCGTCAAGTGTCGGCTTTGCCGCCCTGTGACCTGAATTGAGAACCTATCGCCTTCGACATAGGTGCGATCGCCCCGATCAAACCGCACGTCCAGCGGCGGTTCGGCAATCTCGTTCAAGGTTTGGACCAGGCGGTGCTTGGCTTCGACAGCCCGAATGTCTGCGGGGTTTCGCACCTCAGCGACGAGTTGACCGACCGCGGAAATCACCGCCCCGCCGTCCTGGCGCAACGCGCCCGCGGCAAGCGGTGGCAGATCGGCAAAGGGGCGTTCGCGCAAGGGTATTGGTGTTGCCACCGGGGCGCCGAGGTCTGGCAGTTCCAGCAGCGACCGGTTTTCCTGGCCTGCCGGTTCTGATTGCGGCAGTTGCACGCCATCGCTCAAGACCCGAACGGTGCGCCGGACATGGGTTTCAAGCTCACCCTTGGTGAGCGTACCATCGCGATCCAGATCGGCAGCACCGCGCAGACCGCTCGCGAAGGCGTAAGACAAGGCGCCGCGTGCTTCGCCGTCCACCATGACTTCCGGGACCTTTTCGGTTTCATTGACGGCTGCAAGAAACAGAGAGACCTGGTCTTGTCCTTCGGCGGGCCCGGGCGGGGGTGGAGGCGGCGGCAGTGGGTCGGCTTCAAGCCCGGAAGGCGTGACATAGCGGTACCCAAGGGACGGGTTCAGGTTACGGGTGACTGTGCCCGCGTGGCAGGCATCGGCCACAAGGATCACGTCCAGATGGCGGCTTCTTTCCAAAAGATCTGCAATTTCGTCATCGCGAATGCGTTCGCCGGCCGCCGCGCCGCGTGGCGCAAACCCCGCCAACAGAAAGTTTTCGTCGCGACCGTCCTTTTCGCTACCGGCGGTGTGCTCGGGCTCGTTCGATCCATGCCCTGCATAACTGACGATCAACCGGTCGCCGGGGTCGGCCTTGGCCAAGACGTCGTCCCAGGCGCCGAGGATGGCAGCGCGGGTTGCATCCCGGTCCAGAAGCAAGGTGACCTCGGCCCCAAGCCCCGAGAGCGCGTCAGCAATGTCTTCGGCATCGTTCACCGCGCCATGGAGCTTCGGCACATAGGCGTAGTCATCGATCCCGATGACCAGGCCGAAGATACGCTCGGCCGAGGCAGGACCCGCGAGGCCAAAAGCCAGGGTTGCTAGGGCAAGACCAAGTTTCATTTCAGGGAGAAGGCGACCCGACGCGCCAGACGGTGATGTTCGTCCGATCCGGGTTCAATCCCCGGGGGTGCAGGCGGGATCTGACTTTCGCCAAACCCGGAAACGCGTACCTCGCCAGCGAAACCAGCCTCGACCAGCAGCGTGCGCACCTTGTTGGCCCGCGCTTCGGACAGGGCGAGGTTGTACTCTTCCGTGCCGTTGGGATCGGTGTGGCCGCCAAGCGTGACCACAGCCGGGCCGGACAGCGAGACATGATCAACGAGGGCCGCCGCGTATTCCTGGCCGATCGCATCAAATTCGGTTGAATCGAACTCGAACGTGATCGGCAGGCTGACTTCTTCGATCTCGAACCCGCGAATGGATGTCGTGAAGATGCCACCTGTTGTGCCCGACCGTGTGCGTGGCAAATCGACCGGTTCATCCGCAAGCGCCAGTGCGGCGGTTGCCAGTTCATAGACCTCGGCGATCTCATCGGTGTCGGCCTTGTGGCTCTGATCCCCTTCCGACAATTCATTCAGCGCCAACTGGAACGCACCCGCGGCATCGGCATAACGCCCCATCGACCAGTGAACACGGCCAAGTTCGGCATAGCTGCGCCAGTGCTTTTCGAACCCGAGGGCTTTTTCCAGAAGGACACGTTTCTCGTCGCTGCCTTGCGCCGCCATGGCGCCAAGGAAGCTTTCGCGTGCCAGATAGTCAGCCACCCATTCCCGGATTGCATCGTCGCAGGCGGCGCTGAACACGATCTCTTCATAAAGCAATTCGGCCCCGGCCTGGTCGCCCCCCTGCACGGCGGCGACGACCGTATCGTATTGCGGGCAGGCCAGTACGGGGCTGGTGAGAAGGGCAAAAACAGGGAGGATGCGTAGCATCGGAGATCTCCTCTTATGGCTCAATGCGGTAGGGCAGATAGGTGGCCGACCAACGGACAGCGCGGCTCGGGTCGGCTTCAAGTTGCAGAAGGCTTTGGCTGATCTGATAAAGCGACTGCCCCGCCTCGGGCAGCGCGCCGCCATCCAGCCCGGCGGGCAGGATCTGCGTCAGATCGGCAAGGTCTCCTTCGATGAACAAAGCCAGCAGCAGACCCTGCCCTGCAGGTTCGCTGACCCGCATCCGAAGGGGGCGCCCATTGGCGCTGACCCCGCTTGGAATGACAAGCGACTGGCCCGCCGTCATCTCGGTCGCGCCATCAGGGCTGAGCCGTGACGGATAGACCTGGGCGATGGCCCCGTTTGGGTCGATGTCCAGCAGGATCAGGGCACCGGGTTTCGCGGCCTCGGCCCGCATGGTCACGAACTGCCCGATCCGAACGGTGTCGCCGTCGTTGATCGCAAGCGACAGGTCCGCCGTGTTCGATGGGGCGAACAGGTCCGTTACAAATCCAAGCGTTTCGCGATATCCGAGCGGCGCGCCGTCATCGGCGATCAGTGGATCAAGTTTCACGGGTTCAGGCTCGGGTGTCGCGAGCGTGATCAAGGGCGCCGCAAGGTCGCCCGAAAAGACCGGTGTGACGCCCCGACCCGAGGCCAGACAGGCGGGCAATTCATCGCACCAGTTGGACAGGCCATTGGCCACATGCGCCAGAACTTCGCCATTGGTCAGTTTTCCGTCGCTGTCCCTGTCTGCGACGCCGGTGGTGACCGCTTGGGTCCAGAACTCGGTGAACACGCCGCGATCGATGGCTTCCCAGGCGTGTTGGCCGGCGGTTGTCGCGTTCCAAAGTGGCGTGTTCGATCCAAGGGTCGGCTCGACGTCCGGCGCGGCACGTCCAACGCCGCGCGTGCCGATCGGGCCTTCGCCGAAGCTGGTATCCAAAATGACGGTCACTTCGCGATCGGCGATCAGGTCGAGGATCTCGGCCAAGGTCGGCAACGGGATCTGACCCAGAAGCGCATCGCCGTCATGGGCAAGAAGCGCGGGCTGACCATCACGCGTCACCGTGCCGAGGCCCGCGAAGTACAGGACCACGCGATCACCGGGCCGCGTTTCGGACACCAATCTGTCGATCACATTGGCGAAGATCGCGTCATAGGTCGCAGCGCCGTCGGTCAGGCGAATGATGCCATCTGCCGGGAAGCCCATGGCGCCGGTCAGGGCGGCTTCCATCCGGTCCACATCGCCGACGGCCCCATTCAAGATAGGCGCGCCCGCAACGGCACTGTAGTCATTGATCCCGATCAGAAGCGCGCGGTCAGCGGCATTGGCAAGTGAGGCAGCCGTGATCAGGGCGGCGGTCAGAAGCGTGGTTTTCATGGCCATGCCTCCAGGTCGCGGGCGCAGCGGAAGCCGAAATCGACCCCCGGCGCGTTTCCAGGCACGATAAGACGCGCGGAAATCCTAAGATCGGCCGGGTTGGCGGTATTCCAGGACCCGCCTTTCAGAACGCCACCTTCGGGCGCCAACACCCATTCGCGCGCATTTCCCGACAAACCCTGGTGCCCGTTCTCCGCGGCGCCACCGGTTTGGGTGACCGGGGTCGGCAAGCGGCGGGCAGGTGTCTCAGCACCGCGCCAGATCGGACCGTCCGCGGACCAGGCGCCCCAGGGGAAGGCGGCGGTCGTCGTTCCGCGCGCGGTGGCTTCCCATTCCGCCTCGGTCGGAAGACGCCCACCCGCCCAATCGCAATAGGCGTGGGCGTCCTTCAGGGCGATATTCGTCACCGGCAGGTTCGGAGCGGTCTCGATGCTGCTTTCGGCACCATTCGGCGTGGCCCAGGTGTAGTCGCCCTGGATCAAGCGCGCTTCACCGCTTGAGGTCGGCGCGACCACCTTACCGTTGCTTTCGGCTTCGGTGACATAGCCTGTGGCGTCCACGAAGGCTTTGAACTGCGCGGCAGAGACTTCTGTTTCGTCGAGTTCAAAGGGTGACAGGTCGGCCATGCGCTGGGCCTCGCCCGGGTCGCGTTCGGCAGGGCAGGTCGAGGTCACAGGGGCGGCCTCCTGACAAAGCTGGATGGCGGCCTGAAGCGCTTCTGGGCTGTCGCCAACCGTGACGCTGCGTGTCTCGGCAGTCGTGGCGGGTTGGTCGCCCGGCGCTGTGCCATAGGCTGCAAAAGCGGCATGGAACAGGCGCTCAGCCTCGCTGTACCGACCATCGGCATAGGCGCTGGTGGCGCGATCTTCATAGGATTTGCCAAGGATCGCAGCGGCTGGGGCAGGGCCTTCGGGGCGGTCGGCCAACATGGATTTGGCGGTGTCCGCCGCGCCCTGCGCGGTTTGGACAAGCGCTTCGTATTGCGCGATGGCGTCCGACCAGCGCGCCGATGCATCGCCGTATTTCAGTGCGGAGAACAGGGTGTTTGCTTCATCGGACAGTGCCGCGACCTGATCCAAATCGGCAGATCCGCCTGTTGCGAGATGCGCCATCTGGGCCGCTTTTGCCGTCGTGTCCCGATTGGTTTCAGCTTCAGACCGCGCTTCATAAAGCAGTGTCAGTGCTGATTGCGCCTGTCCGAGCGATGCAACAGCCAATTCATTGGCGGTCTCGGGGGCATCCGGCAAAACCGCATCAGCCTCGGCCAGACCGGCGCGGGCGGCTTCGATGGCGTTCGAGGACCCGACCGAGGCCACGGCGGCCCCACTTGCAAGGCCCGAAGCCAGGACGCGGTCGGCGTCCCGCAGTGACGTTTGCGCCTGTTGAACCAACCCGAAACGCGTGATTTCCGCGCTGAGGCGGGCCGCATAGGCATCGCGTTCGGCGGTCAGGTTGCCGTTCTGAACGTAAAGATAGGTGGCGGCGCCGGTGCCCACCAGAAAGCCACCGAACAACATAACAGCGGTGACGGCGGACACGCCTGCCTTGGCGGAGGGTGCAGCGGTCGGAATGGTTTGAGCCATCGGGGCAGGCGATGCGGCGGCCACGGGGATTTCGGGTTCGGGTTGGCCACTTAATACCGTCTGAAACGCGCGGCGGGCCGCTTCGGCGCTGCTGTAGGGTGCGGCGTTTTCCAGCCGTCCGATCATCCGGGCCAGCAGCCGGGCAATCTGTTCGGCTTTTGGGTGGCCTTCGGGGAACAGGTCTTCGGCCGTCAAGGCATCGCGCGGTTCCCCCAAAACCGCAGCAATCAGCGCTTCATCATCCGACGGGCCGCCCGCCAGAACGCGCGCCGGGCCATCCGGCCCCAGAAGGATGCGATAGCCCAGCATCCCGGCGGCATGAACGTCGTCCTCGGCGCGGGGTTGCGCGTTGTTGATCACGTGGCGGGATTGATAGGCGGGCGGCTGGCTTGCCACTGTGGTTGGGCGGTCGCCGGAAAATGTCAGCTCGGTCAGGCGCAAAAGCCCGCCATCGCTTTCGCGGCGAACCACGTCGGGCGAGATGTTGCCATGGACCAGGCCCGCAGAATGAAGAACCGCAATCCCTTCAAGCACCTGATCAAAGACGGCAAGCCGCGCCTCGACCGGCAATGTGTCAAACGCTTCGTCAAAGACCGGAACGGGGCAGGCCAGGACGGCCAAGGCGGGCATTTTCTTGAAGGCGCGCGCGGTCAGAAGACGTTCGACCGCCTGAAGGCGCGGGCTGCCGATCTTTTCGTATCGGGCAAAGGCCTTGCTGATCTCGGACACCGCCGCATCGTCTTTCGAGACATTGAAGTTGGGAGTGTAGATCGCAACCGGCGCGCCGTTTTGCTTCCGAACACCTGTCAGGATGGCACAGTCGCCCACCGTCTGTTTCAGCGTGACGCCGTTGAAATAGGTCTCAAGCGCCTCGGACAGGCGGGTATCGATGATATTGTTTGCAGTATCCTGCATGGCCCTGGGCCCTTTCTGACTTAGCGCGATCCCAGAAGCTCCAGCACCGCCAGATCAAATTGGGATGCGGTCAGAATAGGGCAGTCAGCGGCGTCGACAGGCAAAACGTATTCTAAACGACGTAAGGTGGCCGAAGCTTCCAGGTCCCTGTTTTCACGGGATAAAAGATGTGCCGAGGCCAGGATCTTGCTGATCTCATCGGTTAAATCCGTCTGGGCCCGCGCGGCGCGGGCCGGATCCGTCTGCCGGAAAGACACGGCCTGCCAGAATGTGTTCGCAGGGTCGGTTGCGGCCACGGCCCGGCCCGGCGTGTCTGTGGTCTGAAGGCAGGTTTCGATCGCGGGTGTCAGGCTTTCCGTGCCAGTTACCCAGTCGGTCGTCTGCAACCGGATGCCAGAGCCACCTGTGTCAGACGAATTGGCAATAAAGACCAGCGCAGCAACGCCAAGCGCCCCCAAAAGGCCGAGCGCCACGGGCATCGGAACAGTCGTCGGAACCTCGTCTGAGGTTTCACCGGCCGGGGTGGCAGGCAGCGCCGCCCGAACCAGATCGATGCGCGTTTCGCGGCCAAGCCGGATCCACATGCCCGGCCGGACAGGGCCGGTGCGCGGGTTTCCCTTGTCGGTCTGGGTGATGCCCCGGTCGGACGAGAAGTAATCCCAACCCGACCCGTCTGAGCGACGTTCGAACGTCAGGTGACCGGGAACGATATCCGCCGCACCCAGCCGCAATGTGTCGTTGGGGCCCGACCCGATCGTGATGCGCGGGCCTGCCAGGGTCACACCCTGTTCCAGATCGATCCCCTCGGTCACTTCGGCACGAAGCCCTTTCGGGCCAAGAAAACTCATCATCAGAAGAACCCCTGGCTTTGGATGGACACGATCGTGGGGGCAAGCGCTGCGACGATGATCCCGATCAGCATCAAAAATACTGGCATCACGATGTTGGTCTTGAGCCGTTCGGCGGCGCGGCTTGCCATCTCTTCGCGCAGGTACCGAAGCTCTTCCGCCTGATCGGTGTAGAAGGCTTCCGCCTCGCCCGAGGACCGCTCGCCCTGGGCCAGGTTCTTCAGGATCGCCTTGACCGACGGGGCTTGGACGCGGTCGATCATCCGATGCAGCGCATCGTCGAAGCTTGTGGCATCCGCATCTTTCGCGGTGATTGCAATCTCGCGGCTTAGCGGCGTGCCGGGCGCAGCTTCGACATATTTGCCGAGCGCCTTCCGGGGCGTGCCGCCTGCCTGGACGACCAGAACGGCGAGATCGAGGAAGAACGGAAATTCGCGTTCGATCTCATCCGAGTTCTTCTTGGCGGCGCTGCCCACATCCATGATCAGGAAGCCCAGGATGAAGATCGCCCCGAACATCCAGAAGCGCAGACCCGTGGACAGCATCGGTGCGTCCCGCATGGCGGCGTTCAGACCGAAGAAAGCGCCCACTGCGGCCCCGATCAGGATCGCGAGGATGATGGCTGCCGCCAAGTATTGCTGCCCGCTGACACCGCCATAGGGGCGTCCGGCATGGGTCAGTTGCAGATCCAGCTTTTCGCCGAGCGACGGGAAGGGTTGTGCCACCGCCTGAAACGTCGTTCCAAGCGCGCGGATCACCCGGGCCGCAGTTTCGCGGCCTTCTGTTTCCCCCAGCTCAGTCTGGAAGCGGTCATGGCTGGCGTTCAGAATGTTCGCGACGATCAGGCCCAGAAACAGCGTGCCCAGGGCAAAGGCGACGGGGGCGATGTAGACTTCCATCAGACTTGCACCTTGGTCAGTCGATGTCCGATCAGATGGGCCGCAAAGAACATCAGCACGGCGGACCCGATCAGCAGCTGGCCGAACGGGTCGGACAGGACCGAGGTTTCATGATCGACCACCAGCCCGGCGGCGATCGCAACCAGCGGTCCGACAATCGACATCAGGTAAAGGTTCCGACGTCCATTCTCTGACGCCGTGCGGAGCTTCTTGTTCAGCCGCTCGATCTCGATCAGCGTCCGCGACAGGTTCTTCAGCGCTTCGATCAGGCGGCCACCCGACGAGGTGCCCACGCGCACCACCGACGCGGTCAGCGTGAAGGATTGCAGGTTCAATTGCCGCGCCATTTCGGCGAAAGCTTCGTCCACGCCCATGATCTCGACCCGGCGCTGAAGGCGGGCGATTTCGACATCTGCCGGGGCGGGTGCGGATTGGGCCACGCGTTTCAGCGCCGTCTCAAGTGTGGCGCCAGCACCCATTTCATTGGCGACCTGTTGCAGGGCGAGGGGCAGGGCCAATTCCAGCTCTCGCGACCGCTTGGACGCCGCTTGCGAATACATGAAGGCCGGGATGCCCGACAGAAGAACGATCACCATCAGGATTGTCGGGATCGTGGCGCCGACCGCAGAAAGGCCAAACCCAAGCGCAAGGGCCAGAAAGATCATCAGCGCAATCGTGTCCACCGGGTCGACGGGTTTGCCGACAAGGAAGTTCAGGACATCCGACAGTTTCTCGCGCCGAGGTTCGGGCAGACGCGCCCAGAGAAGCCCCAAAAGCGGAAAGACCATCAATTGCAAGCCAAACAGGCCAAGGGCACAAAACGCGGCCGCCCCGATATTGATCGCGTCATGCGGCATGGCGTTGTGTCTCCTCATCCTCATCAAAGAAGGTTTCGATCTGGATCAGGTCCCGTTCGGCCATTTCCTCAAAGAAACTTGGGATATAACCCGCCACGGTATGGCGAAGGCGCGTGCCGTCGCTGGCCAGTTCAAAGATCGGATTGACCGGGATGGTTCCGGTTTCGGGGTCGAAATCGCCGAACTCAGATATCTCAACGATGGTCCGTTGCCGGGCCAGGGGCGGGGCGTTTGGGTCCAATGACGGCGTCTTCCGGACCTGCACAACCAAATCGATCGCTGCGCTGATCTGCTGTCGGATCGCGTGGATCGGTAGTTCCTGACCCGATTGCAAAACCATCGTCTCAAGCCTGAGGATCAGATCTTCGGGAGAGTTCGCATGCGCCGTGGTCATGGACCCCGAATGCCCGGTGTTCATCGCCTGAAGCATGTCCAGCGTCTCGCCGCCCCGGCATTCGCCCACAACGATCCGGTCAGGCCGCATGCGAAGGGCGTTTTTAACAAGGTCGCGGATTGAGATTTCCCCACGTCCATCGACATTTGCGCGGCGCGCTTCAAGTGTCACAAGGTTGCGGTTCTTCAGACGCAGCTCCGACGTGTCTTCGATGGTCACGATCCGCTCATCCTCGGGAACAAACATGGCCAGCGCATTCAGAAGCGTTGTCTTGCCGGACCCGGTCCCGCCGGAGATGATCACATTTTTCCGCGACAGAACGGCGGCTTCCAGGAAACGTTCCATGGGCAGAGACATCGAGCGGTTGCGCCGCAGGTCGCTGACAGTCCAATGGGTCTTGCCGAACTTTCGGATTGTCAGGGACAGCCCGTTCAACGCCGTGGGCGACGCGACGATGTTGGACCGGCTGCCATCGGCCAATCGCGCGTCGGCGAGCGGCGCCCCTTCGGTCAACTGTTTGCCGTCGCGCGCGGCGATCCGGGCCGCAACGGTGAAAAGTTCATTGTCCGAGGCAAAGCTCAGCCCCGTTTCGAACATCGCGTTGCCCTTTTCCACGAAGATCCGGTCCGGGCCGCAGACCATGATTTCCGAGATGGCATCGATATCCAGCAGAAACTGGATCGGGCCCAGCCGGAAGAACAGGCCGAGGACCTTTTCGCGGATCGCGTCGCGGATCAGGGCGAGTTTGAACGTCTCGCCGATCAGGCCCGAGATCGCCTTATAGGCTTCGACAAACCCGTCATGAAGGCGCGCCAGATCGTCCTTTGTGCTGTCGGCTGTCATGGCAAGCCGCAGTTCCGAGGCCAGTTCCTCACGCAGTTCGACCGATCGGGCGCGCTGGTCCTCGTTCAACTGGGAATAGGTCAGTTCGACATCGCCGCGCGTGCCGCTCATCAGACAGGCCGAGATCAGGGGGCGGCGCAAGGCTTCGGCGCAATAGCGGTTGACCGTTGCGATCATGCCGGGCTTGCCGGCGAGATCCAGTTCCAACTCGATCAGCCGGTCGAGTTCCTTCGACAGAAGCATCTCGCGCTGGGCGTCATCGCCGTCGAACAAGTCGCGGCGGCGGTCTTCGTAATCCAGCAGCGCCTCGTTCATCATCAGTTCGAGGTCTGAAAGCTCGGAATTGGTGACGACATCGCTGACCGACGTGTTGGGCAGCATGAGCTGCGCCATATTATTGCCCAGCCAAAGCTCGGCCCCGTTTTCCAGAATCGCCGTGTCGTCCTTGGCAATGTCGCGCCGCCCGATCCGGGCGCCCATGGCGGTCAGCGGCGTGACATGCCACGCTCCGTCGATGCACATCAGACGCGCGTGGCGCGGAACGACGCCGGACCCGTTCAGCAAGATGTAGTCAGATGCTCCGGCCCGGGCCTGGTCTGATCCGAACTCATAGAACGTTCCATCGAGGCTGATCGCGGCCTTCCGATTGCCGTAGGCGTCGCAGACACGTATATGGGCGCGCGCGATGCTCAATTCGATGCCGCCAGGCAGTCGGCCTGCCCGTCGCAGGGGTTTCTGAGGACCAGCGTCAGATCGTTTACCGACAGAACCTCCATGGCGAGGAAGGCGGCAACGTCCTCAGCAGGGGCCTGGAGGGTGACGTTGTTGTATTCCTGAACTTCCACCTGGTCCTGAAGGGCGGCGGCGGTATCGAACTCGCCCACGGCCATGACGACCGCGTTCTCCAGAAGGGCCTGGGTCAGAATGATCCCGTCATCGCCTGCGAAGGGGCCGATCACGTCGACATGGCTACCCGGCACAAGAAAAACGCCGACGCCGCGATCCTGTTCGACGGGAATGGAAAAAGCGCGGTACCCGGGCTGGATCCGAAGGTCGAAGTCCACCCGATGCTCGGTGAAGAAGTGGGCGCGTTGCAGGAAGCTGCCCGCGGGCACATCCTGACCGAAAACGCGGCCCTTCAGGTTGATCCGCGTCACCGGGTCATCGCCAAGCGCCCATGCGAAATCTTCTGACAGGGCGCGCGGCATGGTCTGAGACACCACATATTTCTCGATGAAGGCTTCGTCGACGACAGTGCCTGCTTCGATCACAAGCCCGTCTTCGGCCACAAGCCGCAGTTTTTCGATCGTCGCGGTCTGCGCGTCGACCTGCTGATAATAGTACCAACCCACGCCGAGCGAGAGGAGAGCGGCCAATAAATAGAAGATGTTACGCATCATTCCTCCAGATACCGAATGACAATCAGGCTGCCTGCCGGATCATTTTGAAGATACAGCGCCACATCGCAGTCGGGGCCGTATCCGATAAAAAACGACGTCTCCCGCGGGGATGCGTCGGGAAAGGCGAATCCCGCCTGTTCCAGTGTTTCGCGATAAAGACTTGCCGCGTCTTTTCGTCGGGCAGGGTGGCTGAGGATGAGCTGCCCTGTGCAGGTCTCAGGGCTTAGACCGTCAAGGAGCACCCGCGCGCCATCCGGCATGGCCAGAGCATTCGGTTTGAAATGCCCCATGACCATCAGCGCCAGATCACTGCCGCTGTCCGACGCCGTCAAAGTCATCGTCAGCGTGACCGCGCGACCCACGGCCAGATCTTCCTGATCGAATTCATCAAACGCGGCGTTTAGGAATTCGGACAGGGCCGGGTGAATACCGCGAGCTGCATAAGACAGGACTGCCCCTTCCGACGTTGGCAGAACCGTTACGTCCCCTGGCATGCGGGTGCGAAGCTCGCCAATCAGTTCAGCCGTGGGTGTGCTGATCGACGCATGGAACTGGCGAAGGCTGGTCTGGTTGTTCGCCGAAGCGGCAAAGCCAGACAGGCACAGGACCAGAGCGACAAGGAAACATCTCAGCATTGCGGGCGTCCGGCATTTGGGAAGACATTCGGAAACATCCAGAAGGTCGCGCTTTTGCAAAGCTCGTCCCAGATGACCTGGTCGTGGCCCTTGGCCAGGGTGCTGTCGTCATGGGTCCAGAGCGTGCGCTCGGACGCCAGATAGCTTTGCTTGCCAAGCGTTGGATCTTGTTGGGCCAGGAAATCGGTGCCCTGAAACGTCATGGTCACTTCGGCGGTTGCCACGAAGTCGCGCGGGCCGGTCCGGGGCGTCACGTCGCGCAAAATGTCGTCCCAGGGGGCGGCAGCGGTTTCGAGCGCGTCCCAAACAGGCTCTTCCTGGCTGAGGCCCCGTTCCGCGTCTTCGCGGTGACAATTGACGATGGCGGATTGAGCGATCCCGTTTCGGCCGGTGAAGGCGCTTCGGTCGAAATCGCAGGCCCCGAATGACGTGCGACCGGCCGAGGCTGCCGTGATCGCGCTGCCCCGGGCAAAGACGGCGGCTTCCTGACGGTTCAGCGATGCCTCAAGCACGAATTTGCTGAGGAATATGGTGGTCACCGCGACGGGAAGGACCATCAGCCCTTCGATTGTGACGGATCCGCGGCGATCAGTGCGCATGAACCCTCTCCCAGCTTTGGCGGTGGCTGACATGGCCCAGATCTTCAGCGAGCCGATCAAAGCTTTCGGTGGCCTGTCGTCCCAGATCGCGCGACGCTTGCACGGGGTCGTCCATCCGCGTCGCCGGCATCAGGCGGGTCTGCCAGTTCTGTGTGTAAAGCGTGGCGCCGTCGGGATTGAACACACCGGCCTGGCCGTACCCGGTATGGCCATCGACCGGGCTGGTCATCACAGCCGTGCCCAAACGCCGCGCGAGCTCTTTTTGGGTCAGCGCGAGGATATAGAATTCATCGTCCATCCCCGCAATTTCGGTTGGCGGGACCGGGTTCAAGGGTTCGATCCCGGGCAGTTGGAAGGTTTCGGGCACGGGGGCGGCATAGATCACGCCGCGGCCGCCGAAGAGATCGAAGTCGATGGGCACGTCGCCGCGCGCGGCCCCCAACATGATCGTGCCATAGGCAAGTTCGTAGTTGTTGGTGAAAGCGTTCGGTCCCGCGCGTCTTTGAGTTCGGCTTATCAGGTAACCACGCGGCGTGTGCCGGTCGAAGCCGAAGAGGACCTGGGGGAAGTTGCGCCCGGCTGTCAGGAAGATCCGATTGAAAGGATCAGCAAATTCAAGCGCTTCGCGGACAATATCGGCCAGATTCGTCTTGCGGTCGCGGAACTGGCGGGGCGGCAGGCGCGGGTCGGGCGGCGGCAGAAATGTCGGAAAGGTGCCCGAGCCCGGGCCGGTCGTCGGATGGCGCGGCATATGTGAGATGCGCGACTGATAGAAGCGGCGGAAATCATACAGCGCCGTGCCGATCTCGGTCACATGGTTGATATGATATTTGAGCTCGGGGAAGGTCCGGCTTCCCCCGGCAAGCATCGGCCCTTTCAGCGGGGTGGTGAAGCCGCGTGTGTTGAACGTCGTCTCGACCGAGACCTGGCCAAGCCGCATCACCTGCATCATCTTGGCGACCCCGCCAAGGGGTCCCGGTTCGGCGTCCTCAAGCGGCAAGGCCATGCCAGCGGTGCTGTTCGTTTGGCGGCACCGCGCCACGTATGGTCCGTTGCAGGGATCGGCGAAATGATGGTCGTTGATGTCTAGGATCTGGTGATAGCCCTTGGCGATCTCGTCCATCGCGTTGGGATGACGCTGGGCGAGCGCCTTGTTCATCCCGTCGATGGCCTGAAGCGCCTTCCGGGCGGTCAGGACCCCGTGGATCGGATCGAAGTCGCTTTTGATATCTGCCGCCCGCGCGGCGGCCATGGTGGCTGGAAGGTTCACGGCTTCGTGCCACACGACGCAGGGTCCAGACCAGACGACCGCTTCAAGCAGGTTGGCGGGGAAGGGCGATCTGGGCGGGCAGTGAATGAACTCATGGGCCTTGATCGCCCCGGTCGCCGCGATGGCGCCCCCGGTCAATTCGGTCGTGGTCAGGATCAGGGCCTCGGACCCGACGGCCACTGTTAAAAGCTGGGCCGCTGTGACGTTGTTCATCGAGATGATGTTCAGCGCCCGGGCCGTCCAGGCCCCATGGGTCGTGGCCAAGGCATCGGCGGCATCCTGGGTCTGACGCCGGTCGTCGATCATCTGCGAGGTGTTCAGGTTTGCCGACATCATGGCCGAGACAGGAACCATCCCAGCCAAGGCCACCATGGCCAGCGCGCCGCGACGCCGCTTGGACATGCGTTTCACGATCATAACAGTGTCACCGTGGCCGAGCCGCGCTTCCAATAGGTGCCGTCGCCGCGCTTCTGGTCGTAGATGAAGCGCCGGAACGGTGTGGAAAGCGGATAAAGAAACTCGACCTCTGCCGTGATCGGGACATCTGTGTCACCGCGGATTTGGGACATAAGGCTTTGTTCCCATTGCAGCGTCACGGTCACATTGCCGGGCTCATACACATAGCAAAGCGCGTTCCTGGCGGCTTGGTCGCGGCCCTGGATCCGGTTCGATCCGGTCAGGATCTGTTCTCCGGCCAGCGGTGCGTCGGGACAGCCGCGTCCCCGGGCCATGCCCGTCGTCGGGGCGGCGGCGATCAGGGCCCAGCGCGCAGCATCTTCCGCCTTTTGCTGGGCGATCCGGTCGAGGCGCGATTTGTGCTTGTCGCATTCGGTCGGAAGCAGGCCCCCGATCCCGGTCCGAAGCCGCGCGACGATGTTGAAAGGCGGGCATTTGTGAACCAGTGCCGACCGCGCGGCGGCATAGGCCGCCTGTTCCAGATGCACGCGGGACTGGCCTGTGATCATCACTTGGGACACGGCACCAAACAGGACAAGGAAGACGGGCAGGGCCATGGCCCCTTCAATGCCAACCGCCCCGCGGCGCCTTTTGCGTAAGATATTGGAAAAGATACTCATTTCGCCTTGTCCGACAGGATTTCGACCTTGGTCTTGTATCCGTCCCGCCCGGTTTCGCGGTTGTCGGTTGTCGTGCTCGACACCGCAGTGACGGCTGCGATGACGGCAAGGCCAAGACCAAAAAGGAGGATCTTTTCAAGCGTCATGGGACGGGCTTTGTCGCAGGTGTTTCGGGTTGGGCGGGGGCGCCAGGGCCCCTGCATGGCGTTGCAGACCGGGGGGCTTAGCCGCCCTTGCCAGCCAGCGTGTCGAGATCGCCCTGAAGCTGGCCTTCGGCGGTGTCACGCGCGTCGAAAATGCCCGTGCCCATCGTGGTGATGGCAGCAAGGGCGGCGAGGGCAAATCCGAAGATCAGAAGTTTTTCGAGTGTCATGCTGTTTTTCCTTTTCGTAAAAGCAGAGGGTTTCATGGGGACGGCTTTCGGCGTCAGTTGATGAGGTCGTCGATGGTTTTGATCACGAAGTCGGCGATGTCGCCGCCCATAGTGGCAAGCACCGTGGCGACGGCGATCCCGAGACCGAAAACAAGCAGGTATTCCAGGGACATAAGGCCAACTCCAGATCAGCGTTTCGATGCATAAACCTTAAGGTGTCTGATGCCGGCTGCGGGGATGTCGTATTGAGTGCGACGGGGCCAATTTAATGGGCCGTCAACACGTCATCAGAGCCCGCGCGCAGGAATTTCGGGACCATCGGGTAGGGGCCGGACTGGGTGGGTTCCTTTGACACTTCGGCAATCTCGACCACCTGCCGCTTGCCTGCCGTTCGGCGGACTTGAACGACGACATCAATGGCCTCGATGATCTGTCGCCTCACGGCGACCAAGGGCACATCGGCATCCGACATCAGGCAAAGCGTTTCAAGTCGCGAGAGCGCCCGACCCGGGTCATCGGCATGGACCGTCGAAAGCGATCCCGCGTGCCCCGAGTTCATCGCCTGGATCATATCCAGCGCCTCACCACCCCGGCATTCCCCCACCAAAATCCGGTCGGGCCGCATCCTGAGCGCGGCGCGGAACAGCTCACGTATGGTGATGCCCCCGCGACCCTTGGCGTCGGGCATCTGCGCTTCCAGGGGCACAACGTGCGGCATGCGCAAATCAAGTTCGGCCACGTCTTCGATGGTCAGGATCCGTTCAGACGGGTCCATCATGCGGGACAGGATCCCCAGAAGCGTGGTCTTGCCGGTGCCGGTCCCGCCCGAGATGATGATGTTCTTGTGACCGAGGACTTGTTCGCGCAGCCATTCGACGGCTTCGGGCGACAGAGATCCCGATGCAATCAGATCCTCGATCTTCGGGGGATCGGTCGCGAATTGACGGATCGCGATGGTTATTCCCGCCCGGGCGGCCGGATCCTGGACGATATGGACGCGTGCCTTGGACGGCGTGCGTGCCTCAAGCGACAGGTCCTGTGGATCTAGACGTTTGCCTGAGAATTGCAGGATCACGCGGGCCAGTGCCTTCAGGGCGGCGGCGTCCTGCATCGTCTCGGGTGCCTTTTGGACGCCCCCTTTGCCGTCGACGAACACCTCGTCCGGGCCGTTGATCATGATCTCGCTGACCGACGGATCATCATAATACTGCACCAGCGGACCCATCAGGTTCCGAAGCAGGCTGTCATAAACGGCATCGGCGACCATCGGTTCAGCCCACCGGTAACGAGAAGAGGAATGTCTTGATTGCCATCGAAGCAATCAGCGCGTCGATCAACAGCTTCATGATCGTGAGAAACCCGATGACGAGCGCGCCTGTGGTCAAGAAGTATTCAAGGCTCATTGGGGTGGGTCCTTCCTGGGCGTGTTGTCTCGGATTCATAAGGACTCTCGACAAGGCAATCGGCCTGTCGTTTGCGAAACGATGTGGGACTGGTTCGCGGTTTCGCCGCCTAATCTTCGATCAGGGTCAGGGCGTCTGATCTGTCGCCAAGGGGCAACAGACCACGCCTTGAATAGGAAGGGACGAACCATGTTTTGTCGTATTGCATCGCTTGTTCTTGCGTTTGGCGGCTTCGCCAGCGCAAACGCAGCCGAGGCTTGTCCCAGCTTCGGGTTTGCGTCGCCCTACCTGTCAGAGCTGTTCTGTCAGCAAATCAACGAGATCACGGAACCTCGTACCCGTGACATCGGAGACTGGTCCCCGGATTCGGCGGATCTTGGCGCCCTGGCCCCGCCATCGGATGATTGGATGGCCTTTCCGGAAATTCGCGAAGCCTGGCGGTCTGACCCCGCCAAGACGTTGAAACTTATCGCGCGGATACGCGATGCGGGCGGAAGGCCGATCAAATGAGCCAGCCCGCCGAAATTTCGACCCCCGTGCCTTTTTCGCAGCCTGTGACGGGCGTCACAGCGCAGCCCGGGGGTGTCGTGGAAAACCTCTTCTCACGGAAGAGGAGGGACAAGATGACCACAACACGCACAGTGCCGAACGGCTTGTCCGAGATCGGACGCCGCGACCGTGTCGATCCGGCGAAACTTTTGAACCTCATTCAGCGGATCCAATCCGCAAGTGGCGCAGCGCCTGTTCTGGCAGCCGCGCACCCCCCCGCATCAGTCGCCAAAGCTGGCTGAGCCCCCTTGGAAGGAGACAAGGACATGACTTCGACATTCAAACAGTTTGCGATGCTGGGCGGGGTGCTGGCCCTGACCAGTGCTTGCGCCGTGATCTATCCGGAACCTGAGCCGGCGCCGACCCCGGTTGCGAAGACGCCGGTCGTTCGCGCGGTGCCCGCCGCACCGGCGCCCGTGGCACCCGCCCCGGCGGCGGCGGTGACGACACCACCCGCCAATGCCAACCTGACGCCAGCGCAGATCCAGCAGCAGGCAAATTTCCAAAGGCTTTTGGGCGTGTCGGACGATGACGACGAAGACGGCGGCTGGGGAGGTTAGACCCGATGCGGTTCTCGGTATCCCGATTTGCAGCGCTCCTCGGCACGGCGGCGTGCCTTGCCGGGGGGGCTTCGGCCCAAACCGGGTCTTACCTTGACCAGCTTTTGTCGGGCTCGACTACGATCGCTCCGTTGCGGAGCATCGACACGACGGTCAGGGCCGAGAAGCGCTATGCCCTGGTGATCGGCAACTCGTCCTACTCGGTGATCCCGGCGCTTCCGAATGCGCGCGCCGATGCCGATGTCATGGCCGAGTTCCTGCGCAGCCAGGACTATGTCGTTCACCACCATTCCGACATCACGAAGCGGGCCTTTGAAGACGCGTTGCGCCGGATCCTTTTCGATGTCGACAAGGATACCGAGGTTGTCGTCTTCTATGCCGGACACGGCTTTCAGATCGGGTCCGAGAATTATCTGGTTCCGGTCGATGCCGATCTCGACAGCATCTACGATATTCCGTTTGAGACGGTTTCGCTGTCCTCACTGGTCAGTATCGTCGGCGCGCGTGCGCGGCTTCAGGTCGTGATCCTGGACAGTTGCCGCGACAATCCCTTCATCGGTCGGTCCGCCCTGACGGCGCTGGGCAGCGACCTGCGCGAAACGAAGACTGGGTTTGCGTCGCTTTCGGCGCCGTTGAATTCCATGCTGATGTATTCGACCGCGCCGGGTGCGTTGGCCTTCGACGGCGAGGGTGAAAACAGCCCTTTCACGGCCGCGTTGATCGAGGAAGCGACAGCAGCGCCTGATGAGGAAATCAAGGACATCTATGAAGGGGTCCGCCGGTCGGTCTATGAGGCGACGGGTGGACGACAGATCCCCTGGGACAGTTCGACCCTGATCGAACCTGCAAGTTTTGGCATCGGGGCGGCATTGTCCCGCCCGCTTGCTGTTCGGAGCACAGGAACGGGTGTCACCCGTGGCCTGGCCCGCGTGGCGCCGGATGCCCCCGAAACCGTCGTAACGGTGGCCGACGACACCGCCGTCACTGCTGTGATCGATGCTGATTTTGTACCGGAAGTTGAAATCGGTCCGGCCTTGCGCGCGGTTTTGCAGATTCCGCCAGGTGGCGATGTGACGCTGTCCCGAGGGCCTGACACAGGGCGGCTGGTGCTGCCGGATGATGACGGTCGCCAGATCGATGCGATGGATCGTGTTCTGAGCGCGGAAGACGTCGAACGGCTGATCCTTGTGAACACGTCCGTTCAGGTCCCGGCGCTGTCCCTTGATGACGCGGTGCTTCTGGATGGTCTTGCGGTCACGACCACGGCTGGCGAGCAATCCATCGCGCTGCGACTGGGCGTGACGCCATGCGATTTTCACGCGGGCGATCATCTGGACCCCGATGGGATGGGCGTGACCCGCTATCCCAACGAGATCGAGCCAGAGACGGCCTTGGCCGTCTGCGACGCGGCGATCGCGCAATCGCCGAACGAAGGGCGGTTTCATTATCAGAAAGGTCGGGCGCTTCTGGCACTGAAAGATCTTGCCGGGGCCAAGGAAGCGTTCACTACTGCACGTGATCTCGGCCACGCCCGTGGCTGGTACGCGCTGGGCCTTGTGGCCTTCGAAGAGGCCAGGGCAGAGGGTCGCGTGATCGACGGCAAAGCGCCCGAGGATGTGCTGGCCTTCTATGCGCGCGGGACGGATGAAGGCGACCCATACGCCTTTTATTCGCTGGGCAGGCAACTCATGCGGTTCGGTGGGACGGATGCGTTGGAAGTGGAAGGCTATGATCTTGTCCAACGTTCGTTGGAGGTGGGCCACACCTTTGCGATGAACGATCTGGCCAGCTTCTACCTGAACCCCGACAACGCCTATTTCGATGGCGAACGCGGCCTGAGATACCTTCGGGAAAGCGCAAGTCGGGGCGACATCTATGGGTTCAACAGCCTTGGCATTGCCCACTATCGGGGGCGCGCCGGGCTCGAGGTCGATGACGCGCAAGCTTATGAGCTTTTCCGTCAGGCCAGCGACAACGGACACCCGACGGCCCCGTTCAACATCGCCCGGATGTATCGCGACGGGCGGGCCCCGGATGGTCCGGATCTGGGTCAGGCGATCAGCTGGTTTGAAGAAGGTCTGACGCGTGGTCACGCCCGGTCCGGTGCGACAGCGGCGATCCTGATCCTGACCGAGCAGCCCAAGGGGTTTTCAACCTTCGATGCGGCCGCCTTTGCCGCCAAAGGGGCGACGCTGGGCGCCAATCGATACACAGTGCAATCCGATGAGGTTCTGGCGGCATTGTCGCCCCGAGATCTGAACGGCGGCGCGCAAATGCTGATGGCAGAGCTTGGCGCAGACATCACGGTCGATGGCGCCTTCGGGCCAGCCAGTGAAACCGCACTGCAAGCCCTTCTTGACGAATTTGGCGCCGGGGCGGCCGAGAGCGATCCGATAAATCGGATCAAGCAACTGGCGTCGTTGGTCTGGCAGACCAATCCGTTCCGCGTCGATTTGTACTGATCCCTCGTCCCAGGCGGGCGC
The DNA here is from genome assembly GCA_965267475.1 of Paracoccaceae bacterium. Lineage (GTDB taxonomy): Bacteria > Pseudomonadota > Alphaproteobacteria > Rhodobacterales > Rhodobacteraceae > JBCBKU01. The sequence goes on along the minus strand of OZ254079.1, from coordinate 2,940,257 downwards.
CTGTTGTTGTGTTCTCTGCCCGTCGTCACCTGCGCGCAGCCGGCCCCCACCGGTTGCGCGCTTTTCTTCCGCGCGATCACTCTCGCGTGACAGCATTGCGTAGCTGGTGGACATTTGCCTACCAAGTGGTAGGTAGATAGAACGCTGAGCATTAGACGAGACGCACACCCATGGAACTTCATGCCGATTTTTCAAAACGCGTTGTCCTTCACGCCGAGGACCTCGAATGGCAGCCATCGCCCATGAAGGGCGTTGACCGACGGATGCTTGACCGTATCGGCGGCGAAGTTGCCCGGGCCACGTCCATTGTGCGCTATGCGCCCGGCAGCCAGTTTTCCGCCCACACCCATACCGGCGGTGAGGAGTTCATAGTGCTCGAGGGCGTTTTTCAGGACGAACACGGCGACTTTCCGGCCGGGACCTATGTGCGGAACCCGCCAACTTCCGCGCATACGCCCGGGTCCGAGCCGGGCTGCACGATCTTCGTGAAGCTCTGGCAGTTTGATCCTGATGACCGGTTGCAGTTTCGCAAATCCATGGAAGACGCATTGCCCGAGAGCGTGGACGGTGTCGCGGCTACCATCCTTCATGAGGATCCGCGCGAAACCGTCAGCTATTCCCGCCTTGATCCGGGCGCCTCAGTCACTTCGGATGCCACGGGCGGGATCGAAGTTCTTATCATCAAGGGCTCGGTCAGCACGGACAGCGAAGACTTGGGCCAACATGATTGGCTTCGGCTGCCGGAAGGTGAACCCCTTTCGTTAAAGGCTGGCGCCGAGGGAGCAAGCGTCTGGATGAAATCCGGACATCTGCCCTTCGCTAAACCGCCAGCGGTCTGAGGTTTGGGACAGAATAGCAATCTGGCCCTGGTTGCCGGGGCGGGCGCTGGGCTTGGACAGTCGCTTCTTCAGCGTTTCGCGAATGAGGGCATGACGCCAGTGGGTCTTGGGCGAACTGAGCCCGACCATAGGATCGGCAGTTTCCATCAGGTTGATTTCGGCGACGTCAAGCTTGCCGCCGACCTGGTGAACACGCTGATCGAAACCCACGGTCCCCCGAAGATCGCTGTCCACAACATGGCCGAACTTGTGATCGCGCCCTTCGAGGATACGGAGACTGACGCGTTCCAAAAATGCTGGGTGTCCATGGTGCAAAGTCTTGTCGTTCTTGGAAAATCCGTGCTGCCAGCGATGGCGCGCGCGGGTGGCGGCACGCTGATTGTGTCGGGCGCCACGGCGTCGCTTCGGGGTGGGGCCCGCTTCTCGGCCTTCGCATCGGCCAAGTTCGCACTTCGGGGTCTGACCCAATCGCTGGCGCGCGAATATCAGCCCCAGGGCGTCCATGTTGTTCACGTCATCCTTGACGGGATTATCGATACGCCGAAGTCGCGTGCGCTTCACGGCCTCGACCCCGCCAAGATGATGGATCCGGCGGACATCGCCGATGCCTATTGGGCGCTGGCGCAGCAACCGCGGTCGGCCTGGACCCATGAGCTGGATTTGCGGCCCGCGACCGAGGGGTTCTGAGGGGTGGAGACGGGTACGGTCATCATTGGCGGCGGGCTGTCCGGATTGTCACTTGCATCGCAGGTCCAGGCTGCGGGGCAAAGCTTTCATCTGATCGAGGCGCGCGACCGGCTGGGCGGGCGCATTCTGACCAAAACCGTGGATGGTGCGGCCTTCGATCTCGGTCCCGCCTGGTTCTGGCCGGGTCAGCCGAGAATTGCGGCCCTGATCCGGGATCTCGGCTTGCCCGTGTTCGATCAATTCGATCAGGGCGACATGTTGTACGAGGACGGGCAAGGAACGGTCCATCGGGGCCGGGGCGCGGCGCCAATGCAACGGTCTTTTCGGGTTGGCGGCGGTCTTGGTACGTTGATAGAGGGCTTGGCGTCGCAACTGTCCTCCGCTGCGATCCGCCTGAACGATCCGGTTGTCGGGATTGAGCAAACGGGGACAGGTCTTTCGGTCAGAACGGCCTCGGGCTGGACCGTCCAGGCTGCGCGCGTGGTTCTGACCCTTCCGCCGCGCCTTGCCGCCGGGATCGAGTTCCGTCCCGGTCTTGGTGCTGCGGTCACGGGCGCGCTTTCAGCCATCCCGACATGGATGGCGGGGCAGGCAAAGGCCCTGGCGGTGTATGATCAACCGTTTTGGCGGCAGTCCGGCCTGTCCGGTGACGCCATGAGCCACCGGGGTCCGTTGGTTGAGATCCACGACGCGTCCCCCATGGAGGGCGGGCCGTTTGCTCTGTTTGGGTTCGTCGGCGTACCGCCGGACGTCAGATCCGACGAGCAGGCATTGTCCGATGCGATTTTGTCCCAACTATTTCGCCTATTCGGGGATGATGCGGGACGGCCGCGTTCGGTCCTTCTTCAGGACTGGGCGGCTGACCGTTTTCTGGCGACGGACCGGGATCGCCAGCCCCTGCGGGATCACCCGCATTACGGCTTGCCGCCTTTGCTTTCCGACATCTGGGGCGATCGCCTGATCTTCGCGGGAACCGAGGTCGCGCCGCAATTTGGCGGCTATCTGGAAGGGGCGCTGGAGGCCGCCGAAGACGCGTTTGCCCGGATCGCACCCAAAGTCGCGGCATCGACATGACACAGGATACGAAAACCGCCCTTTTGGATTGCGCAGAGCGCGCTGTGCGGGCCCGAGGGTTCGACGGCTTCAGCTATGCCGATCTTGCGAAAGAGGTGGGGATCCGAAAGGCCTCGATCCACTATCACTTTCCGACAAAGGCCGATCTTTCGGTCGCTTTGATGGATCGATATCACGCTGAATTCGAACAGATCTGCGCAAGGATCGATGCCGAGGGCCCGACGGCGTCTGACCGTCTGCTTCGGCTGATCGCGCATTACCGCGATGCGCTGAACGAAGCCGAAACGCTTTGCCTGTGCGTGTCTTTCGTCTCAGGCCGGGAAAGTCTGTCTTCCGATCTGATCGGCAGGATCAGCCGGTTCAGGCAAATGGTCGCCGCGTGGATCGAGACGGTGTTTCTGCTTGGCAGCAAAGATGGCTCGATCCGGGATGTGTCCGATCCTTCGAAAGAGGCGCGGGCCACGCTCGCGCTTCTGGAAGGCGCGCATATCGCCGCGCGGGCTGAAGCCGACATGACCGCCTTCGACCAGGCCGTCGACATTCTGGCGCTGCGGTTGGGTGGGAAGCGTGGCAGCCCGTAGGGGAATCGAACCCCTCTTTCCAGGTTGAAAACCTGGCGTCCTAACCGATAGACGAACGGGCCACGGCGATCCGCGCTTATCTAGGCAATGGCTTACAGGGAGGCAAGGGATTTTTGCACCCGGCCCGTCACCCCGCTGGCGCCGCGTCGATCAGGCGCAACTCGGCCTTCCGGCGCCCGCCCCATGTGTTGATCTCAAGATAGCCCGCCAGGTGAAACGGCGCCCCGTCATGGGCCTGAATCGCGTCCCCCAACGGCCCCGGTAGCGCGCCAAACGCGATCCCTTCCAGTTTCGGTCCGCCCGGATCGCCGAAACCAAACTTCAAGTGCCCTTCGCCAACCGGTTTGGTGAAGGTGATCTGTTGGCTTGGAAACGCGAAAAGGGGTGAGGGCGCGCCTTGGCCGAAGGGTCCCGCCCGGTCGAGTGCCTCGACCAGATCCGGTGTCGCAGCGCCCGGCATCAAGGCGCCGTCGATGCGTAGGCCGCGGGGCCCGATCTCACCGGCGCCTTGCTGGGCGAGGAGTTCGGACAGGCGGGCCATTGCGGGTTCGATACCGTCAGCCGAAACGCTTAGACCTGCGGCCATCGGGTGGCCGCCGCCCTTTTCGATCAATCCTTCGGCCTGCAACCGGTGCACCGCCGCGCCGAGGTCGATGCCCTTGACGGACCGGCCCGAGCCTTTGCCGTCGGCCCCATCGATGCCGATCACCACCGCGGGCCTGTTTGACGCCTCTTTCAAGCGCGCCGCGACGATGCCCACCACGCCAGGGTGCCAGCCTTCTCCTGCAGCCCAGACAAGCGGGGCATCGAGCCCCCGGTCTTCGGCCTGGGACAGGGCGGCATCGCGCACCCTGTTCTCGATCTCGCGCCGTTCCGTGTTCAGCTTGTCCAACCGTTCGGCCAGGGCAGCGGCCTCATGCGGATCGGCAGTGGAAAGAAGCCGCGCGCCCAGATCGGCGGCCCCGATACGGCCCCCGGCGTTGATCCGGGGTCCAAGCACGAATCCCAGATGATAGGCCGCGGGTGCGACATCCAGCCGCGCCTGGTCCGACAGCGCCAGAAGCCCCACGCGGGCCCGTCGGGCCATCACGGTCAGTCCCTGGCGGACAAAGGCCCGGTTCACTCCGGTCAGGGGCGCGACATCGGCCACGGTGGCCAAAGCCACAAGGTCCAGCAGGGCCATCAGGTCGGGACCTTTCCGACCGTTTTCGCGCAATTTCCGGTTTGCCTCGACCAGCATCAGGAAGACGACCGCCGCCGCGCAGAGATGGCTGAGCGATCCGTCTTCGTCCTGCCGGTTCGGGTTCACCACGGCCATGGCCGGGGGAAGGGTCGCGTCGGCCAGATGATGGTCCAGCACGAGGACGTCCGCGCTGCTTGCCGCTGCAATGGCATCATGGCTGAGCGTTCCGCAATCTACGCAGATGATCAGGTCATGCGCATGGGCGAGCTCGGCCATTGCGGGCGCGTTGGGCCCATAGCCTTCGTCAATCCTGTCCGGAACGTAAAGGGTCGCCCCGAGACCCATGTCGCGGAGCCATGTGACGAGCAGCGCGGCAGAGGATCCGCCGTCGACGTCGTAATCGGCAAACACCGCTATTTTCTGTGACTTTTCAACGGCCTCCAGAAAGCGCGCCGCAGCCTGCTCCATATCCTGCAAACCACGCGGATCCGGCAGTAGATCGCGAAGCGACGGCGCCAGATAGCTTTCCGCAGCTTCGGCGGCCACTCCAAGTCGCGCCAGAACCCGCGCTACCGGCCCGGGCTCATTCGTGATCTGCGCTATGCGTTCGGCCTGGCGTTCAACGGCGTCGTCCAGCCCGACCCAGTGCCGGCCGGTCAGAGAGGTTTCAACGCCGAGAAAGGCCAAACTAGACGGGATTGGTATAGGTCATGCGCCGAACCGATCCGGTTTTGGACCGCATCAGCACGGTTTCCGCCGTCAGATATCCCGGTTCGCGCTTGATGCCGGGCAGGATCGATCCGTCGGTAACGCCTGTCGCCGCAAAGATCACGTCCTGGGTCACCATGTCGTCCCGGGTGTAGACCCGGCTGAAATTGGTGATGCCGGCCTTCTCGGCGCGGCCCTTTTCGTCATCATTGCGGAAGATCAGCTTGCCATAGATTTGTCCGCCCATGCATTTCAGAGCCGCAGCGGCCAGAACGCCCTCGGGCGCACCGCCGGATCCCATATACATGTCGATCCCCGTCTTTTCGGCTTCCGCACAATGGATCACACCGGCGACGTCGCCATCGGTGATCAGCCGGATCGCGCAACCCGTTGTCCGAAGTTCGGCGATCATGTCTTCGTGGCGGGGGCGTTCCAGCGCGCAGACCGTGATGTCGCGGACCGAACAGCCCTTGGCCGCGGCGAGGGCCGAAACCCGCTCGGCCGGTGGCATGTCAAGCGTCACCACTCCGGTGCGGAAGCCCGGGCCAATCGCCAGTTTTTCCATATAGACGTCAGGGGCATACAGCATCGAACCGCGCGGGCCCATGGCGATCACCGCGAGCGCGTTCGGCATGTCCTTGGCCGTCAGCGTTGTGCCCTCAAGCGGATCGAGCGCGATGTCGACCTCTGGCCCTTCGCCGTTGCCGACTTCCTCGCCGATGTACAGCATCGGCGCTTCGTCCCGTTCGCCTTCGCCGATCACCACCAAGCCCTTGATATCAAGCTTGTTCAACTGCGTCCGCATGGCATCGACTGCGGCCTGGTCTGCCGCTTTCTCGTCACCGCGCCCGATCAGATCCGCCGAGGCAAGGGCCGCTGCCTCGGACACACGGGCAAGGCCCAGAGATAGCATTCGGTCGTGAAATTCGACGGGATCGGTCATTGGACTTCCTTTGTACGCAATTCGTGCCCTTCCCCTATAGCGCGGGGGTCCAGCGGGCAAGGCGGCCCTGCAATGAACGTCGCCGCGTTCGGGGCATAGACGTTATCGGACACCTCGGGCAGGATTGGTTCAGATCATAGGAGAATTTGTCATGCGTCGTCTCATACTTCTGATCACACATGGTGCCGCCCTGGCGGTGGGATTTGCGCTTGGGATCTACTTGTTGCCCATCCTGACCGCGCCGGACAGTCCGGACGCGGCCATGCTGGAAGAAAAGGCGCAAAGCGCGCTGTTCACGGCAGACCTGACGCGGGACCTTCGCGGTAGCGACTTCCTGCATTGGGGCGAAGGAACGATCGCAGTGTCAGATACCGAAATCGTGCATATGGGAAAACTGGCGCCCGGGCCCGATTACAAGGTGTATCTGATGACGGAGTTCGTCGAACATGAGGACGAGTTTGAACCGCTCAAGGCCAGCGCCGCCCTGGTCGGAGACGTCAAGACCTTCGACGGGTTTCTTCTGAGCATTCCGGAAGGTGTCAACGTGGCGGATTACAATACAGTCGTGGTCTGGTGCGAAAGCTTCTCGGAATTCATCACATCCGCAAAGTACCAGTAACAAGCTGAAACAAAAACGTTTCTGAGATTTTGTTAGACAGGCTCGATCCGTAAGGCGACCGGATCGCTGACCAGAACGCCGGTATCCCCCATGGCGGCAATGGCCTGATCGAGCGCGCTGCGGCTTGCCTTGTGCGTGACGAACAAAACCGGGGCATCGGCGCCTTCATGGCCGTATTGCCGCATCCGGTCGATCGAGATCCCGGCCTCGCCAAGGGCCGCTGCGATCTTGGCCAGGGCGCCGGGTTTGTCGACCAGGGTCATCCGGACGTAATAGGGCGCAGGGGGTGGCGCTGCGGCGGCTTGCGGCTCGCTCAGGCTGGCGGTGGGTTGTCCGAAGGTCGCAACGCGGGTTCCGCGCGCAAGATCCATGACATCGGCCATGACAGCGCTGGCTGTCGGACCTTCGCCCGCGCCTGCGCCGCGAAGGACGATCTGCCCCGAAGCATCGCCTTCGATCACCACCATATTCGTGGCATTCTCCAACTGGCCCAGCGGGCTGTCGGCGGGCACCAGGCAGGGCGATGTCCGCATCTCAAGGCCGCGCCCGGTCTTTTGCGCCACACCCAGAAGCTTCACGCGGTACCCCATATCGGCGGCATGGGTGATGTCCTCGATCGTGACCCGTTCGATCCCTTCGATGGTCTGCGCTTCGAAGTTCACGCGCGTTCCGAACGCGACAGCGGCCAGAAGGGCCAGTTTGTGGGCCGCATCGATGCCGCCCACGTCGAGGGTCGGGTCAGCCTCAAGATAGCCTAGGCCATTGGCCTCTTCAAAAACGGTGTCATAGGGCAAGCCAGCCGACTGCATCCGCGTCAGGATGTAATTGCAGGTGCCGTTCATGACGCCCATGACGCGGGTGACCTCGTTCCCGGCCAGGCCTTCGGTCAAGGACTTCATGACCGGTATTCCACCAGCAACACCTGCCTCGAAGCGGATCGTCGCCCCGTGATTTTCTGCAAGTTCCGCAAGGGTTTGGCCGTGTATGGCCAGAAGCGCTTTGTTCGCCGTCACCACGTCTTTGCCAAGCGAAAGCGCCGCTTCCACGGCGGCCTTTGCCGGTCCGTCCGATCCGCCCATCAGTTCGACGAAAACGTCGACATCGTCGCGTTTTGCAAGGGCGACAGGGTCATCTTCCCAGGCGTATTCGCCCAACGGAACACCCCTGTCCTTCAACTTGTCGCGTGCGGAGACGGCTGTCACCTCAATCGGACGACCCGCCCGCGTGGCCAAATCTGCCGACAGGCGTCGCGTGATCTTCAACACGCCGGCGCCCACGGTGCCAAGCCCGGCGATCCCGAGACGAAGAGGGGTGGTCATGTCAGGCACTCCGGCAGGGTTTCAAACGTCGCGCGCGTCTCTATCCGATCGCCCGGGCCACGGCAATGCGCGTCGGACCTCAGAACGGTCCGGGAAGACGTCCTAAAGAAGATCGGATGGCGTCTGCATCTTCGGGGTTGTTGACCGGGCGTCTCAGGATGGCGGCGCGGACCTGAAGCGCGCGGGCGCGGGCCGCGGTGGTGGTGCCGGCATCCTCGGCATTGACCGATCTGTCCTGTGCGGCTGCCATGACATCTTCAAGCGGCAAGATCCGGGGGAACGGTGCGCGCTCGGCCTCGGCGCTGACAACCGTATCGAGTTCCGGGAAGGTTGCGCATCCGCCAAGCAGCAGAGCGACAGCCAAGGCAAGTATCGAAGGGTGGCCCATCATAGGGTGGTTCTAGTCGGTCCGCGACGCGTCCCGCAAGCGCCCTATTGAAATGAACGAACGTTCAGATACGATGCCCGCCATGGCGCGAAAGATGGGATCGCATGCGGACATCACCGGTCCGAAGGTTGAAGCAGCGGCGATCAGATTGTTTGCTCGTCACGGCTATGCGGCCGTGTCCATGCGGCAGATCGCGGCCGAAGTCGGCGTTCAGGCTGGCGCGCTTTACTTGTACACGAAGGACAAGCAAACGCTTCTGTTCGACCTGATGCGCAAGCATATGGAAGAGCTTCTGGCCGCATCCGATGAGGCGGTCGGTGGGGCGACGCCACTGGATCGGCTGGACGCTTTCGTTGCCTTCCACATCCGTTATCACATGGACCGCGCCGATGAGGTGTTTATCTCCTATATGGAGCTTCGAAATCTCGAACCGGATAATTTCGTTTTGATAGAAGAGCTTAGAGGTCAGTACGAGAACCGGCTCGCCGCCATATTGAAGGCTGGCCAGAAGGCTGAAGTTCTGCGCGTGCCCGATGTTAAGATCACGACAATGGCCATCATCGCCATGCTGACCGGGGTCAATACGTGGTACCGGGAAGGGGGGCGGTTGTCGCGCGATCGGATTGAACGGATCTATACCTCAATGGTGCGCCGTCTGGTGAAAGCGTGACGGGTCCTTTATGCGCGACGGCACGAGCGAGGATCGGACCCCCATGGAAGACCCAATTCTGACCATCACGCCCACGCCTGTCAGGCGGTGGTTCGGGATTGGCGCGCTGGTCGCGCTGGGTCTAGGCATGATCTGGACCGGCGCCACTGCGCCAGAGGGCCCCAGCCTTGCCACGTCCTTTCTTCTTGCACTTGGCGTTGCCGCCGTGGCTGGCGGTGAGGTGATGCGTCGCGCGACCGAGTACCACATCATCCTGACGGATCAGGGTCTTTGGGACAGTCGAGGGATTGAAATTGCGCGTATGGATGAGATCGAAGCTGTGTCGCGTGGGGCTTTCGCGATGAAGCCGTCAAACGGCATGACGCTTATCCTGCGGACGCGAAAGGGCCGGGTCTGGATGCCCGGCCTTTGGTGGCGCGTTGGGCGCCGCGTGGGAATTGGTGGTGTGACAACGGCGGCCGAGGCAAAACTCGCCGCCGAAATCATTCAGTCGCGGATCACTCCGCCCGAGACCCTTTAGCAGGAGGTCTGCGTCGCGTGCACGACCTGCGGAACAAACCGTGGGCTCGTGAAGACCATGTTCGTGAAGTCTGTCTCGCCCAACCCGACTTCTTCCAAAGTGAAGTTGATCGGCGGTGCCCAAGTCATGGTGCTTTGCACGACGATCAGCTCGTCGCCGACAGCCATGAAGGGCAGATGCTCAACGATGCCGTTCAGGTCGGTATAGGGCTGCATGTCGCCCGTGGCGTAGGACCACTTGCATTCATGCTCGGGCGTGACGCCGTCTTCCTCGACCCCCATCGACACGACCGTCACGCGGATGTCGTTCCCGGCGGTTGACCGGATCAGGTACTGATAGACCGTGTTCATACCGTCGATATAGGCGTTGTCGATCGGCTGATCTTCGCGGCTGATCATATCCGCAATCGTATAGGTGGCCTTCAGATTGATATTCTGGCTTTTGAAGGCGTCCCAATAGATGAACATGGCCGCGTAAGCCCATAGCAAGATGGGGAAAACCAGAACCGCTTCGACCGAAAGCGAGCCTTCTTCGCGTGTCGCGAATGCTTTGATGCGGGAAAAAACGTGCTGTTTCATCATCATCACCGGCTCGGCTCGTTCACGAAGGCCGTCGTCACGACAAGGGCGTAGTTGCCGAAGTCATCCTTGGGCATCCGCATCCCCAGCGTGGTCGACGGGAAGAAAGGCTGGAACAGCGCACAGACGCGAACCAGCATCATGTCGTTGTTGCCGCCGCCCAGGTAAACGGTTTCGTCAATCGGATCGATGACCGAAGCCTGGTCAATGCACTTGGCATCGCCCTGAAGCGGGGCCCATGTCGTGGTGCTGACCGGCTGAAGCTCGATCTGAACCACGTTCAGGCAATCGTCGATGATCAACGCGTTGTCGCAGACGGTGTCCTTGAACTCGTCGAAGCTTGGCGGCACCGGAAGTCCGAGACGCAGGTCACGCACGGCGATGTCGACGCCGCGTTCCAGCATCACATTCCGGACCATAAAGATCCCGCTTTCGAAGGCGCCCATGAAGACCATCATGAAGGCCGGGAACAGGATCACGAATTCAACCGTGGCTGAACCATCCTCGTCGCGGGCCTTCCGCGAAAACAGGCGGCGTAACTTGCGGATCATTGGGTCAGCCTCAGAGTTGTAATCTGGCCAGCAATCGACTGGAACGCTTCGGTAATGTCGGTCCCGGCCACGTCATAGTAGAAACCAGGCACCGTCGCGCAGCTTTGCATGGCGGCTTCACCGGCCGAAGGCGCTTCGAAGGCGATCGTGAAGACAAGAATGTCGTTGTTCACCTTGGCCGCGTCGCAGATGCCGAACACCGTATCCGTGCCGTCGCCATCGGCGTCGCCGTTCAGGCGTTCATCCAGCGTGCCGTATTCCTCGACCTGATACACGGCATAGCGGTGCGCCTGATACATGTCGTCGATGTCGTCGTCGTCGAACTGGTGGACGCCCGAGCTGTTATAGTTGTCGCGGAAGATGTCGCGAACGGCGTATTCCGAGAACCGGTTGTACAGCGTCACATAGTCGAGCTGCTGCAAGTCGGCCGGCAGCGACGAGCTTGTCTTGTGATAATAGACCCCGTCGTAGCGGTCGCTGAAGATGCGCGGCTGGAACCAATAGGTCGAGTCGCTGTTCTCGGACACTTCGATGAAGTAGCCGTCATACCAGTTGCCGCTCGCCTGGGCTGCGTCTTCCGAATACCAGATCCGGCTTGGGCCGTTCTTATAGGCCTGACGCATATCCTTCTGAAGCGTATTGGCTCCGTCCGTCATCAGCACGATGACCTTCATGGTCTGCGTGCCGATATAGTCGTCCGGGCGGTTCTCAACGGCGTCCGGCAGGTCGTCCGACGCCACTAGATTGTTGATGACCGGGCGCATGGCCGGATCCAGCAGGGCAACGCCCCACTTCATGCCCACGTCGATCGACGTCCAGCCACCGGCCGACATCGCGTTGACGTGGTCGATCATGACCTGCGGGTCGGTTTCGTGGACCAGAATTTCCTGACGGCTCGGGTCACAGAAGCGGTTTGAATCGTTGTCCGGGCGGGCATAAGAGCCGCTCGAAGGCTGGATCCACTCCCAAGCCGGGTTCCAGGTCTCGGTGTCGGACTTGCTGCTTTCGTCGAAATAGGTCAGCCGGTCCAGTTCCTGGGTCGGCGTGATCGCACGCAGGGTCTGATAATCGGCGCCGAGATCGTCGGTCGTCATCGTGTTCTCGTGGAACGCGCTGATATTGTCCGAACTTTCGTCGTCGTCGTCATAGAAGCGAACGCACTTGGATTCGCTCGATACGCGCGGGTAAGCGGTCAATCCACCCGGGTGCCAATGCTGGTCCGACGGATCGATCAAGATGGTGCCGTCCGTGTTCAACTGGTCCAGAAGCATGTCCGGCACGACCACGTTGGCGTTGTAGGGCACGATCGAAATCGACGTGATGCCCGAGGTGCGTTCCGGATCGACCACTGTGTTGAAGAATTCCTCGGCCGCGGTTTTCAGGTTCGTCAGCTTTGCGCCGCCCATCGAACCGGAGATGTCCACCACAAGTGAGATCTCAACGTTCTGCACGTTCTCAACGGCGTTCGAAGACGCGGGCGTCTTCAGCTTGTAGATGCCCAGCATGTCCATGAAGAGCGTGTTCACGGCAAGCTCGGTCGTGGCGTTGACCGAACGTCCCACAAGATCGACACCGCCAACCTTGTCTTCCGTCACGACGATGTTCAGGTCATCCGGATCGAAGCCGGACTTTTCCACGAAATCGCGGACAACCAGTTCCGGGTCCAGCGTCTGGTCCAGGTCGGCCGCGGCCAGAACGGCCGAGTCGATGGTGTTCTGAAGCGCCGTACGCCGGGTTTCAAACCGCATGAGGTCCACGGCCATGCCGCCGACAAGGATCATGAGGATCAGGATGAACATCGAGAAGATGAGAAGCGATCCTTCTTCATCCCCCGAGAACCGGCGTGCACGCGCCATGGCGCGGGCCGTCAGGCTGTCCTTCGCTTCGGTTTTTCCCCAGAGGCCGTTTTGGCCGCTATTTCGTACAAACATTACTCTCACCTTCCCAGATCACCCCGGCACACGGGGGTGGCAGACGTGGCAGACAATTCGTCTCGGCTATCAGGCCGTCCGGTTATGGCGAAAGTTGGGCGCAGCCCGTCATTTCTTAAGGTTTGATGGTGCTCTCGGGCGACGTTCCGGCAAGAGACCGCGCTTTGTTGACCCGTTCCAAACAATCGGCGGTAATTTGCCGGTCTGCAACATGCCCAATTCCTGGGCAATTGGGGGGCGCACAACCAGAAAGCAATGATTAGGCTTATTTTCAAGGCTCTGGGTCACAAAGTGATTCGGCGCCAGAGAATTGGGAGAAGCCGAATGACCGACATGACCGCGCTGAACGAACCGAGTTTTCGGGAATCCGTGGATCTGATGTTCAACCGCGCTGCGGCGTTGATGGACTTGCCGCCGGGGCTTGAGGAAAAGATCCGGGTTTGCAACGCGACCTATACAGTCCGGTTCGGCGTGCGGCTTCGTGGCGGGATCCAGACCTTCACCGGATATCGGTCGGTCCACTCCGAACATATGGAACCTGTCAAGGGCGGCATCCGCTTTGCCTTGTCAGTGAACCAGGACGAGGTTGAGGCGCTTGCAGCGCTGATGACCTATAAATGTGCGCTTGTCGAAACGCCGTTCGGGGGGTCGAAGGGCGGGCTTTGTATCGATCCGCGCGAATACGACGATCACGAGATGGAGCAGATTACCCGGCGCTTTGCCTATGAGCTGTCAAAGCGCGACCTGATCCATCCGTCGCAGAACGTGCCTGCGCCCGACATGGGCACGGGCGAGCGCGAGATGGCGTGGATCGCAGACCAGTATCGGCGCATGAATACGACCGATATCAACGCCAATGCCTGCGTGACCGGCAAGCCACCCCATGCGGGCGGGATCCAGGGCCGGACCGAGGCCACGGGCCGCGGTGTTCAATATGCATTGCAGGAATTCTTCCGTTATCCGGAAGACGTGAAGGCCGCGAAGCTGTCCGGCACGTTGGACGGCAAGCGGGTGATCGTTCAGGGTCTTGGCAATGTGGGCTATCACGCCGCCAAGTTCCTGGCCGAGGAAGACGGCTGCAAGATCACAGGCATCATCGAACGTGACGGGGCGCTGGTCTCACCTGATGGGCTTGATGTGGATGCGGTCCGAAACTGGATCGGAAAGCACGGCGGGGTCAAAGGCTATCCCGATGGCACATACGTTGAGGACGGCAGCAAAGTCCTTGAAGAGGAATGCGAAATCCTGATCCCGGCCGCCCTGGAAGGGGTCATCAACCTTGGCAATGCCGAACGGATCAAGGCGCCCCTGATCATCGAGGCCGCGAATGGCCCGGTGACGGCCGGCGCGGATGAGATCCTGTACCAGAAGGGCGCGGTGATCATTCCGGACATGTATGCCAACGCGGGCGGCGTGACGGTGTCCTATTTCGAATGGGTCAAGAACCTGAGCCACATCCGCTTCGGACGGATGCAACGCCGGCAGGAAGAGGCACGCCACAGCCTGATCGTGACCGAGTTGGAGCGTTTGTCGAAGGACTCTGGCGTCGGCTGGACGCTGTCGCCAGACTTCAAGCAGAAATACCTGCGGGGCGCTGGTGAGTTGGAACTGGTGCGCTCGGGCCTCGACGATACGATGCGCGGGTCGTATCAGGCCATGCAAGAGGTCTGGCACAATCGCGGGGACGTCCGCGACCTTCGGACAGCGGCCTATCTGGTCTCAATCGATAGGGTCGCAACATCCTATCAGGCGAAGGGGCTTTAGGCCTGCAACGCGGCTTTCCGGCGCTCTAGTGCCCAATCAGGCCAATGGGCAGAGCGCCGGTAGTATTCGGCCATCACCGGTTTGCCGTCGTCTATCGTGATCCACGGCAGCTTGGTGCTGGTGAAGATATGAATGTCCGGCGGGACGCGCCAAGTCTCATCCAGGGTACCCACGCGGACGAACCGAAACTTGGTGCCTGCGCCGGAATAGGTGCTCCACAATGCCACGTGGCAGGTCGGGCATCGCGCAATGATCTGGCCCTGACCGCTTTCGGACGGCGTCATGATATCTTCAGGCGTGCCTGCCAGCAGTTCGACGCAGGTCGCCTCGATGATGCCGTTCAGGACAAAGGCCGAACCCGTTTCACGCTGGCACCAGGTACAGTGGCAGCAATGGGTGAATAACGGGCGATCGGTCAATCGATACCGCGTCTCTTGGCAGGCGCAGCCCCCGTCAAATGTCTCTGCCATGGCGTCCTCAAGCTTTATCCACGGCCAGACTGCCGCTGCTGGACAGTCCGCCGCAACCCCCGGATACTCTCAGCATGAGTCTGCCCCCCGGTTTCCTTGATGAGCTTCGCAGCCGCCTGTCCTTGTCGCAGGTCGTGGGCCGCAAGGTCATGTGGGATCAGAAGCGGTCGAACACCGCCAAGGGTGACCTTTGGGCGCCATGCCCGTTCCACCACGAAAAGACGGCCTCGTTCCACGTCGATGACAGGAAGGGCTATTACTATTGCTTTGGCTGCCACGAGAAAGGTGATGCCATCTCATTCGTGCGCGGAACCGAGAATGTCAGCTTCATGGAGGCCGTCGAAATCCTGGCCCAAGAAGCGGGCATGCAGATGCCGGCGCGCGATCCCAAGGCCGCCGAGAAGGCCGATCGCCTAAGCCAGTTGGCTGAGGTGATGGAACAGGCCGTTCAGTTCTTCCGGCTGCAACTGAAAACGGGGGCAGGGGCCGCGGCGCGGGACTATCTGACCAACCAAAGAGGCCTCGATAACGACGCATGGGACCGGTGGGAGATCGGGTTCGCCCCCGATGGGTGGCAGAATTTGTGGGACCATCTGGTGGGCAAGAGCGTTCCTGAAGATCTGATCCTGGGCGCTGGGCTCGCCAAACCGTCGAATTCGGGCAAGAAGCCTTATGACACCTTTCGCAACCGGATCATGTTCCCGATCCGCGATGCGCGGGGGCGGGCGATCGCGTTCGGGGGCCGTGCCATGGACCCCGAGGATATGGCGAAATATCTGAATTCGCCCGAAACGGATCTGTTCGACAAGGGACGGTCGCTTTTCAATCACGGACCTGCCCGCGACGCGGCGGGCAAGGGAGCCACGCTGGTGGTCGGTGAAGGGTATATGGATGTCATCGCGCTGGCCGAGCACGGGTTTCGCGCGGCCGTTGCCCCCCTTGGTACGGCGGTGACTGAGGATCAGTTGCGCATGATCTGGCGGATCCACCCCGAGCCCGTCATCGCGCTTGATGGAGACACGGCAGGCGTGAAAGCCGCCATGCGCGTGATCGACCTGGCGCTGCCCATGCTGGAACCCGGCAAGTCGCTTCGCTTCTGCTTGATGCCCGAAGGACAGGACCCGGACGATGTGCTTCGCGCGGACGGGGCGGGCGCGATGCGTGATCTGCTGGAGGCTGCCCAGCCCATGGTCGATTTGCTGTGGCGACGCGAAACCGAAGGCAAGGTCTTTGACAGCCCAGAGCGGAAGGCGGCGCTGGACCAGTCCTTGCGGACGGCATTGCGGGCCATCGAAGACCCGTCGATCCGGCGGCATTATGGCGATGCGCTGAATGCGAAGCGCAAGGCACTTTTTGCGCCAGCCCAAAGCGCCCGGGCGTCGGGACCCCGCCGGCCCGGTTGGGGGCCACAGGCACCGCAGACGGCCTTGCCCGGGACACGCGCGTCGATGTTGGCGGCGGCGAAAGGCAACGTGGAAGATACCCTCCGCGAAGCGCTGATCCTTGCGGTTTTGATCCGTCATCCCGGAATGGTCGAGCGTTTCGACGCCGCGATCGAAAGTATGGAATGCGCAGGCCCCGGTCACGCCGAGATCCAGGCCGTGCTTCTTAGAGGGTCGGAACCCGAACAAATCGAATTAAATCTACCGCCCGGTGCCCTTGAAAAGCTTCTGGCGCTCCGCCATGTGGCAATCACGCCCGCCATCCAACCCGATGCGGATCCGGACATGGTGGCGCAGACGCTTGAGGAAGAACTGGCCAAACACATGGCCCGGCGCGGCCTGAAGCAGGAAATCGAAGAGGCCGCCGAGGACATGGGCCGCGTGGCGGACGAGGGATTGACCTGGCGGCTAAGTCAGGCTGCCGCGGCCCGCGCGAAGGCCGAAGCGGGCGACAGGGAAGACAAGACCGAATACGACGTTGGGGACAACGGGGCGCTGATCAGCCGGGATGAAAAGGGTGCCTTTGACGAATTGCTGGACCAGATTACATACGCCAAGACGGCGAAGGACCACTGACACAGCGCCAATTTTAACTGGGAACGCGGGTTGCGAATCACTGATTCGCACGAGATGATTCGGAAAACGAATCACCCCTTGATTGATGCAGGAGGGCCGGATGGCCGCGAAGGACACCACGGACGACCGCAAACAGGACGACCCCGATGGCGAGGTGATGCTCGACTTCTCGCAAGCAGCGGTGAAGAAGATGATCGCCGAAGCCCGCGAGAAGGGGTACATCACCTATGACCAGCTGAACCAGGTCCTGCCCCCGGATCAGGTGTCTTCGGAACAGATCGAAGATGTGATGTCGATGCTGTCCGAGATGGGCATCAACGTCATCGAGGACGAAGAAAGCGAAGACGAAGAGGCCAAGCCAACCACCGAAGTGGTTGAGACTTCGACATCGCGCGAAGTGACCGTTGCCGCCACCGAGCAAGAGAAACTCGACCGGACGGATGATCCGGTGCGGATGTATCTGCGCGAAATGGGCTCGGTCGAACTTCTAAGCCGCGAAGGCGAGATTGCCATCGCCAAGCGGATCGAGGCAGGCCGGAACACGATGATTTCCGGGCTGTGCGAAAGCCCGCTGACCTTCCAGGCCATCACGATCTGGCGCGACGAATTGTTGAATGAAGACATCCTTTTACGGGACGTCATTGATCTTGAAACCACCTTCGGTCGATCGATGGGCGAAGACGGCGAGGATGACGACGAGCAAGAACCTGTCGTCCAGAATGTCGAGACTGCCCAACCGGCGGAAGCGAAATCGGACGAGCCGGAACTTGACGCCGACGGCAATCCGATCGCCAAGGATGACGATGACGACGAGGATGATCAGGCCAACATGTCGCTTGCGGCGATGGAGGCTGCGCTGAAGCCGCGTGTCCTTGAGACGCTGGATCAGATTGCACACGATTACACGATGCTGTCCGAGATGCAGGATCTTCGGATGTCGGCCACCCTGAACGAGGACGGGTCGTTCTCGGACAAGGAAGAGGGCAAGTATCAGAAGCTCCGCTCCGAGATCGTAGAGCTTGTGAACGAGTTGCACCTGCACAACAACCGGATCGAAGCGCTGATCGACCAGCTTTACGGCATCAACCGCCGGATCATGTCGATCGACTCGAACATGGTGAAATTGGCCGACCAGGCGCGGATCAACCGGCGCGATTTCATCGCCGAGTATCGCGGGTATGAGCTTGACCCGACCTGGCTTGACCGGATGGGCGAGAAATCAGGCCGGGGCTGGCAGGCTTTTATTGAACGCTCGACCCCGAAGGTGGAAGAACTGCGGGCCGAGATGGCCCAGGTCGGCCAGTATGTGGGCGTCGATATCAGCGAATTCCGCCGCATCGTTCAGCAGGTCCAGAAGGGCGAAAAAGAAGCCCGCCAGGCCAAGAAGGAAATGGTCGAAGCGAACCTGCGTCTCGTGATCTCCATCGCGAAAAAGTACACGAACCGCGGCCTGCAATTCCTTGATCTTATTCAGGAAGGCAATATCGGCTTGATGAAGGCGGTCGACAAGTTCGAGTACCGCCGAGGTTATAAGTTTTCGACCTATGCGACCTGGTGGATCCGCCAGGCGATCACCCGTTCGATTGCCGACCAGGCGCGGACGATCCGGATCCCCGTGCATATGATCGAGACGATCAACAAGCTCGTGCGCACCGGTCGCCAGATGCTGCACGAGATCGGGCGCGAACCGACGCCGGAAGAGCTGGCCGAAAAGCTGCAAATGCCGCTCGAGAAGGTCCGGAAGGTGATGAAGATCGCCAAGGAACCGATTTCGCTCGAGACGCCGATTGGCGATGAAGAAGACAGCCAGCTGGGCGACTTCATCGAGGACAAGAATGCGGTTCTGCCTTTGGACAGCGCCATTCAGGAGAACCTGAAAGAGACGACGACACGGGTTTTGGCCTCTCTCACGCCACGCGAAGAACGCGTGCTGCGGATGCGGTTCGGCATCGGTATGAACACTGACCATACGCTTGAGGAGGTTGGCCAGCAGTTCAGCGTGACCCGCGAACGGATCCGCCAGATCGAGGCGAAGGCTTTGCGGAAGCTGAAACACCCGAGCCGGAGCCGGAAGCTGAGGTCGTTCCTGGATCAGTAAGTGGCGACTCGCGAAGATATTGCTCATGCTGTGGTGCAGGCGTTTCTGGAGGGAAACGCTGCATCGGGCCGGGTTGTTTGGACGTATGGTGACATGGCGATTGCAATTGGTCGCGCGGGTCAACACCGGTTGCTTGGGGATCCTCTTGATCACGTCCGGACCATTTGCAAGAGTCGAGGCTGGCCGGACATAGCCACGGTCGTTGTGAGCAAAGAGTCGTTGCTGGCAGGGACAGTGGAACCTTCGCGAACGGCGTTGGAAAAGTACGGTGGTTGGCCTCAGTTGCGGCTCCAGCAGGCAGAGGTTTTTGGCTTTCGCTGGGCGGATGTCGCACTTTAACAGCTAGTAGTGTTTTTGTTCTTGATGATGGTCGAAACGCCTTTGCTTGCCGACCCCTCGGCTGAGGGCTAGGTTTACCCTCGAACCACGGAGGATCGCCCATGTCACTTCTGTCCAAGCTGTTCGGTGGGGGCGGGGGCGCTGCCCAGGGCCCCGATCCGGAAGTCTATGAAGGTTTCACGATCTTCCCCGATCCCGCGAATGAGGGTTCACGCCACCGCGTCGGTGCCCGGATCGAAAAGGAAGTGGGCGGCGAGATCAAAACCCATATCCTGATCCGCGCCGACACGTTGGAGACGCGGGATGCGGCCATCGAAGCTTCGATCATGAAGGCCAAACAGGTCATCGATCAGCAGGGCGAGCGGATTTTTGACTAGATCTCGGTCTGAGGACACCCGGCTTCCGGATTGAACGCTGAATGACCTGTTTCCCCGCCGCCGCTGAATAGGACAGCGCCATGCAGTTCGGGCGCACATCACTCCAATCTCGGGACCACCGGACGTGACATCAGAGTTCCTTGTCGTGGCCGTAAGCCTTGCCGGTGTCGGGTGTCTGGCCGGTTTCCTGTCGGGCATGTTCGGGATCGGCGGCGGGGTCATTCTGGTGCCGATCCTCGCGGCAGCCTTCGCGGTGCAGGGGATTGCGCCGGACGTCATCAGCCATATGGCCGTCGGGACGTCGTTGGGGATCATCATTCCCACGGCGATCCGGTCGTTTCTGGCGCATCGGAAGCTAGGCGCCGGCAACGAGGATCTGATCCGGCTTTGGGTCCTTTGGGTGCCAGCAGGTGTGATCGTCGCGTCGCTGATCGTGCCCCATGTGCCGGGCGCGGTCCTGCGTTACGTCTTTGCTGCGATCGCCACGGTGATCGCGATCAAGATGCTGTTCAGCCGGATCAATTGGCAGATCGCCGAGACGTTGCCACCGCCAAAAGTGAACCGCGGGGTCGGGTTCGGTATCGGTTTTCTGTCGACCTTCATGGGGATCGGGGGCGGCAACCTGAACAACCTGTTCATGACCGTGTTCGGTCAGTCGATGCATCAGGCCGTGGCCACGTCGGCGGGCCTTGGGGTGCTGATCGCGATCCCGGGGGCGCTTGGCTATGTCTATGCGGGCTGGGGCCAGGACGCGTTGCCTGTCTATGCCTTGGGCTATGTCAATCTGCTGGGTGTCGCCTGTGTCGCGCCGTTCTCGCTTCTCGTGGCGCCATTGGGCGCGCGCGTGGCGCACAGCCTGGATGCCCGTGTGCTTGAAACCTGTTTTGGGCTGTTCCTGCTGGTCGTTGTGGCGGCCTTCGTCTTCGCCTGAGGACAAGCGTGGCGGCTCATCCCTCGACCGCGAAGTGCTGTCCGGTCTGGGTGGCAAGGAAGGCGTGAAGCGGCACGTCTTCCTGTTTCAGGAACCCCGATTGAGGCAGGGTGCCGTCCCGGACCATTTCGATGATTGCCACGACCGATGAGGCGGTCGTCCATGCGATAGCTGTGCGCATTCGTCCTGCGAGATGCCGTGGCTTATAGGCGCGCACGAACTCTTCCCGGACAAGAGAACCGCGACCCGTTCCTTCCGCCGAGACATGAACATAGACCACATCGTCCGACACCGGTGGTTTGGCATTGACCAATATTTGGCCCGCTTCTTCGCGACGGTCGCGCATCAGAAGCTCGTGAAAGAAGAAGTTCATCAATTCGGCATGGCCGGGGTAGCGCATGGTCTTATAGTCGATGTTGGGAACCCGGCCATGATATGTCTGGCACATGGTGCCTAGCCCGCCAGAGGTCGTGAACGCCTCCAGCTCGACACCGCCAATGTAAATCTTCTCCATCCATTCCATTGGCGAGACGTATTTGATTTCGCCGTCTTCCAGAACTTCGCAATCATTCAGGTATTCGTTCACGACCCCTTCAGGCGACCAGTTGAAGGAATAGCCCATAAGACCAGTCGGGTTCTGGGGCAGGGCGCCGACGCGCATCTTGCAGGATCGGCATTCGTCCAGACGCTGGATCAGATCGGCCCCCACGATTCCGACAAATCCCGGGGCAAGGCCGCATTGCGGGGCCATGACACGATTTGACCGCTCGGCCATCGCCATGATGGCCTGGGTGGTCGGCACGTCTTCCGTCAGATCGAAATAATGGATGTCAGCGGCAAGGGCCGCTGTAGCGAGGTCCTGGTTCAAATGATAGGGCAGGCAGGACAATACGGCGTCCAGTTCTACAAGGGCCCCTGCCACAGCGCTTTGGTCAGAAACATCCGTCGCGCGCGTCTCGATGGTCGCAGACGGCGCGACGCCGCGTTCATCGTGGCCCACCACCTGAAACCCGGCGGCATGCAAAAGTTCAGCCGCCAGCGAACCAACTTTCCCCAAGCCGAAGATGCCAATTTTCCTCATCATACCCGCCCGAGTCTCATGGGCAGCTGGGCCATTGCCAGATTATCGGTGAAGGGGACGCATAGTCCCGTCTCGCCAGTCCCCCGCCGGCGACCGAATGTCATTGCGCGATCGCGTTGTTTATGGCGGCGTCCAGTTTGTCGACAAGTTCGTCAAGCTGATGATCTTCAATGATAAATGGCGGAGCCAACAGGATATGGTCGCCCTTCTGCCCATCGGCGGTTCCGCCCGCCGGATAGCAGATTAACCCTTCGTCCATGGCCGCCCGCTTGATCTTGCCATTGATCCCGCGGGCCGGATCGAAGGGCGTCTTGCGATTCCGGTCCTCGACAATTTCAATTCCGCGAAACAGGCCGCGTCCACGGGTGTCGCCGACATGGGGATGTTGCCCGAACCGTTCTGACAGGCGCGCGGCAAGGGCGTCGCCGGTGTCCTGTACCTTGGAAAGCAAATCGCGGTCGATGATTTCGGACAAAACGGCAAGCCCGGCGGCGGCAGCCAGCGGGTGGCCGTGATAGGTATGCCCGTGCATGAAGCTGCCCGAACCTTGGGCAATGGCGTTGTAGATCTCGGTCGAGCACAACATTGCGCCAATCGATGCATAGCCCGCGCCAAGGCCCTTGGCGATGGCAAGGATGTCGGGGCGGACGGCATCGTATTCGCAGGAGTACAGCGTGCCGGTCCGGCCCATGCCGCACATCACCTCATCCAGGATCAGAAGGACCCCGTATTCATCGCAGATCTCGCGGATGCGGGCGAAATAGCCTTCGACCGCCGGAACGGCTCCGATGGTTGCGCCAACCACAGGTTCGGCCAGAAAGGCCATCACCGTATCCGGGCCGAGCCGTTCGATCTCGTCCTTCAATTCGTTTGCGACGCGCTGACCATAGTCGAACGCGCTCTCATCCTGAGCGCGGCCGCGATATTCGAAACAGGCCGAGATATGGCTCGTCTCGACCAGGAGTGGTGCATATTTTTCGCGCCGCCAGGCGTTGCCGCCTGCGGCCAGGGCCCCAAGTGTGTTGCCATGGTAACTTTGCTGGCGCGCGATCACCCGATGGCGCTGCGGTTGGCCGATCTCGACGAAGTACTGGCGCGCCAGTTTAAGCGCCGATTCCATGGCCTCTGAGCCGCCTGATACCAGATAGACGCGGTCGATCCCCTCCGGCGCACGGGCGATCAGGCGATCTGCAAGTGCTTCGGCGGCGTCGGTCGTGAAGAAGCCGGTATGCGCGAATTCAAGGCTGTCGAGTTGGGTTCGGATGGCGGTTCGGACCGCTTCATTCGAATGCCCGAGACACGAGACTGCCGCCCCACCGGAACCATCCAGATACCTTTTGCCGTCGGCATCGATGATGTAACAGCCGTCGCCTTGAACGGCAGTTGGCAGGCTGTCGCGGGAACTCCGGCCAAATACGTGGCCCGCCATGATGTCACTCCGATCAGTCTCTGATGACGAATACCGATTGCCGGGCGTGCCTGACGACGCGCGCGGCGTTCGGGCCGATAAGATAATCGGACGCTTCGGGCCGGTGCGACGCCATGACGATCGCATCCACGTCCAGTTTGTCGGCGGCCCGTATGATCTCGTCATAGACCCGTCCATGCAGGATATGGGGCGTCAGTTGCACCGATCCGGCGGATTGTCCTGCGACCCATTTCTTCAACTGCTCACCGGCTTCGTGCAGGGCCTTCTTTTCAAAATCCTCGTCAAAGAAGCCGCCCACGACCGGATAGCTGAAGGCAGGGACGACAGCGACGACGTGAATGACGGAACCCTCGGCTGCGATTTGAAGCGCGGCGGGCCAGGCCTTGCGCCAACTGTCGTCCGAGGAAAGATCGATGGGCAAAAGGATCGAGTTGAACACCATTCTTCTCCTCAGAAAGCCGGCTTGGTCTGACGACGCCGCTGCAACAGGATGACGATCCCCAGAAGCACCAGCGCGGGCAGGAAGAAGACCTGTTCGGGCATCCGGCTGACCGGGGCTTGCACCGAAGCAACCGTCACCGGATCATCGGAATAGAAGTCGAAATCGGACAGCGTCTCAGCGACTTCGGTGCCGAACAACGGTTCATCCATCCGCAGCACATCCCCTTCCGGGATCAGAAGAAGTCCCGAAGCCTCGATCCTTTCCTGGGCCGTCCCTTCGCCGATATTGAGCGGCAAGGTCACCTGCGCCGTTTCGCCCGTGGCAAAATCCGGACCTTCGATCACGACCTGAAGCCTGTCGCCCACCGCGGCTTCGGCGACAGCCTGTTCGAACTGGATGGGCGGCACCTCGCGGAATGGCGGCTGGACCATATTCAGCCAGAAATTCGGCACGAACAGGGTGAAGGCCACCAGCAGCAAGGCGGCGCTTTCATAGATCCGCGACTTGGCCAGGAAATACCCCTGCGTTGCCGCCGCGAAGAGAAGCATCGCAAAGGTCGCCACGATAAAGACGAAGATCGCCTGAAGCACGCCGGGGAAGGTGCCCAGGTCGACGCCGTACAGGATCAGCGTCGGGTTGTAGATAAAGAGGAAAGGCAGCGCCACGGTCCGAAGGCTATAGAAGAAGGCCGTGAAACCGGTCTTGATCGGATCCCCGCCTGATACGGCGGCCGCCGCGAAACTCGCGAGCCCCACGGGCGGTGTCACATCCGCCATGATCCCGAAGTAGAACACGAAGAGATGCGCCGCGATCAGCGGAACAATCAACCCTTCCTGCGCGCCGAGACTGACGACCACCCCGGCCATTAGCGACGAAACGACGATATAGTTCGCCGTGGTCGGCAGTCCCATCCCGAGGATCAGCGAGAACAGACCGACCAGCAGAAGCATGATGATCAGGCTGCCGCCCGACAGGAACTCCACCAGCCCGGCAAGCTCCGTGCCGATCGGGGTCTTCGTCACGGTGGCCACGATGATACCGGCAGCAGCCGTCGCGACGCCGATGCCGATCATGTTCCGGGCGCCCGCAATCAGACCCTCAATCAGGTCGTTCCAGCCGTCCGACATTGCCTTGGACATGGATTCCGAGCGGAACAGGGCCTTGAGCGGTTTCTGCGTCACGATGATGAACAGCATCAAAGCCGTGGCGTAGAAGGCGGACTTTGCCGGGCTCTGCTGTTCCACCATCAGGAACCAGACCAGAACGAAGATCGGCAGCACATAATGCAGGCCGGTCGGATAGACGTCCTTTGCCTCGGGCAAGGTGATGTTTGGATCATTCGGGTCGTCGATGGCCAGATCCGGGTGCTTGGACGCAACGCGCACAAGGTAGATGTAGACCAGACCCAACGCCACGATCATAACCGGCGACATCAGAGAAGGGATCGCCTGTTCTAGGAAATTCACCAGATAGATCAGGATGGTGAAACCAACGCCCGCAACGGCGAAGCCAATGAACGCCTTGACGATCATGCCCAAGAAGGACTTTGCCTCACCAAGGGCGGGCATGTCCTTTTTTAGCGCTTCCAGGTGCACGATATAGACCAGCGCGATGTAGGAAATCACCGCCGGGATGAAGGCGTGCTTGATGACCTCGACATAGGAAATGCCAATGAACTCGACCATCAGGAAAGCCGCGGCCCCCATGACCGGCGGCATGATCTGGCCATTGACAGAAGACGCAACCTCGACCGAGCCGGCTTGCTCGTTCGTGAAGCCAACGCGTTTCATCAGCGGGATCGTGAACGTGCCGGTCGTGACCACATTGGCAATGGACGAGCCCGAGATCAGGCCGGTCATGGCCGACCCCAGAACGGCGGCTTTGGCGGGTCCGCCCCGAAGATGCCCCAGCCCCGCAAAGGCAAGCTGGATAAAGTAGTTTCCGGCCCCGGCCTTATCGAGAAGCGATCCGAACAGGACGAAAAGGAACACGAAGGCGGTTGAAACGCCCAGTGGGATGCCGAACACACCGGCCGTGTCCAGCCACTGGGCATTGATCAGCGCGTTGAACGATAAGCCTTCGTGCTCGATCAATTCGGGGATCAACCAGCCCTGGCCCATATAGGCATACAACAGGAAGAGCGACCCGACGATCGTCAGCGCAGGACCAAGCGCCCGGCGCGAAGCTTCGAGAAGGACAAGGATGCCCACGGCGCCCAGGATGATCTGAAAGTTGGTTGGCAACCCCGACCGCGCCGTGTTCGCCAGCGTGTCGGAAAACCAGAAAATATAGAAGGTACAGACGAACCCTACGCCCGCAAGAACCCAGTCAAGGATCGGGACTTTGTGGCGTGGCGAGGATTTCAGAGCGGGATAGGCCAGAAACGCAAGCACGATCGCGAACATCAGGTGGATCGGTCGGGTCTGCGAAGAATTGAAGACCGGAAAGTACTGCCCGAACCAAAGCATCGGCTGCGCAATCCAAAGCTGAAAAAGCGACCATGTCAGGGCGATCCCCGAGATCAGAAGCATCACCCAGCGGGCATCCGGCGCGCGCCCTCCGGTGTCTGTGCTGGCGACAAGGTCCTGAAGATCCTCGTCGGAAAGCTGCTTCGAGCCGTCAGTTTGGTCCGCCATGTCCCTGTCCCCTCAGACGTGTTGTGCCGGGGCGGATTGGGTCCGCCCCTGGCTGTTTCTCTGCGGAAAAGGCAGCGACTACTCGATCAGACCAACTTCGCGATAGTAACGCTCGGCACCCGGATGCAGCGGGGCAGACAGACCGTCATTGGCCATTTGCGCAGGGTCGAGATTGGCAAAAGCCGGATGCAGCCCGCGGAACGCGTCGATATTTTCGAACACGGCCTTCGTCACCTCGTAAACCACATCATCCGACACAGCCGTCGACGACACGAATGTTGCGCCCACACCAAATGTGGTCGTGTCGGAATCGGTCCCGCGATACATGCCGCCCGGAATGGTGGCGACGCGGTAGAATGGGTTTTCTTCGACCAGCATCGCTGTTGCGTCGTTCTCGACATTCACCAGCACGGAATCGCAGGCTGTGGTTGCCTCTTGGATCGAACCGGACGGGTGGCCGACGGTATAGATCATGGCATCGATATTGTTGTCGCACAGGGCCTGCGACTGCTCAGCGGCCTGAAGTTCGGACGCAAGGGCGAAGTCGTCCATCGTCCAGCCCATGGCGGCCATCAGAACTTCCATTGTGCCGCGCTGGCCCGAACCCGGGTTGCCGACATTGACCCGCTTGCCCTTGAGATCCTCAAAGGATTGGATCCCCGCATCTGCGCGGGCGACGACGGTGAAAGGCTCTGGGTGAACCGAGAAGACGGCGCGTAGTTCTTCGAACGGGCCCTGTTCCTCGAAACGCGAAGTGCCGTTGTAGGCGTGGAACTGCCAGTCAGACTGCGCAACGCCAAACTCCAATTCGCCCGAGCGGATGGCGTTGATGTTGAACACCGACCCGCCGGTCGATTCCACGCCGCAGCGGATCCCGTGTTCTTTCCGGGTTGGTCCAAGCATGCGGCAGATTGCACCGCCGGTCGGATAGTAAACGCCGGTGACGCCGCCTGTTCCGATCGAGATGAATGTCTGGTCCTGTGCCGAGGCGGTGCCGCCCGCCATGACCAGTGCAGCAAAAGCCGTGCCGATAATTGTATGTTTCATGTTCTCTCCCAAGTTTTTTGCTTTTGTATTTTGATCAGCCGCTTGGGCTGTCGATCTAGGGAGGATGACGCTTATCTCTCACAATGGTCAAGAGACGAAGATCAAGAAGCTCCCGTGCATTGTTGGACGAAAGTTTTTCCATATTTTACAATTATTTAGCTTTCAGCGCTGGCGATGTTCCGAACGGGCGCCAGGGTCTGAGGACAGTCATGGCAACGGCAAGCGGGCCGAAATCTGGGCGGCGCTCGCTGCAAAAAAACGGAAGAGTCGCAATTGGTTGATTGGTCAACGAGCGCTTTGGATATCCCGGTGCCGTCACGCCCTCAGCGCCGACCCCATGTTGCAGGCAACGAAGGGCGAAGCGCTGTGAAAACTCGCTGCCAAAACCGCCGCGCCCGCCCGCCCGGTCGTAGTCGCCGGAAGAGTGCGCCCACCCGCCGGTGATCTCGATGTTTGGGGATAATAACCGGACGATCCTGCGGGCGAATGCACGCCCTGGGGAGGTGATCGAACTGGATGCCAGCGCCTCGGAAAGCGAAGAAGGTCCGATCCAGTGCAAGTGGTACACCTATCCCGAGCCTGGAACCTTTGTTGGGTCTCTGCCGATTAAGCTTGGCAGTGTTGCGAAGGCGAAATCCGACGTGCCGACCGACGCCAGCGGAAGCGAGTTGCACCTGATCTGCCAGGCCACAAGTGCCGGTCGGCAGGTCCCGCTCACGTCATATCGAAGGCTGGTGGTCACGGTTGGTGCGTGAGGTCTGGGAGGGATCTCAGTCAACCTGTGCTGGATTGGCGCCCCATTTTCTCGGCCAAGTCATTGACAAATATCGGAAAAGAAGTCGCGCCACCATTTGCTGGGGCCAAAGGGCGAAACGAACTGAACAAAAAAAGCCAAGCATCCGCCTGGTCGATCAAATTCAAGCTTGTGTGCCAGAAAATTGGAGCGGGCGATGAGATTCGAACTCACGACCCTTACCTTGGCAAGGTAATGCTCTACCCCTGAGCTACGCCCGCATCCGTCCGCGCGGGATAAAGTGTCTCAGTCCGGCGTGCAAGGAAAAAAGCAGGCGTCAGCGGCCTAGGGGAATGTGGTCGCGCTCGGCTCGCCGGCGGGCCCCGATGCCACAGATCCTTGGGCACAATCTGTAACGTCTGGATTCATTGTTTCGATCTGGTAAACTGTCCCCAACCTGGGAAGGGGAAAACCAATGCTGACTTTTGCGAAGGGCGCCCTTGTTGCGCTTGGTTTTCTTGGTATGGCCAGTACGGCCTCTGCTGCAACGATCATCTCAGCCGCAACGGGAATCGCCGACGCCGACCGTGTGATCGGGTTCGATGAGGTTGCCGTGGCCAATGGCGGTGCCGTGACCAATCAATATGCCGGTCTCGGGGTGAGTTTCACGCCGCAGCTTGTCTATCTCAACTCGGTCTCGCCGCGGGCAGGCTTTGCGGGCCCGGCCCTTGTCAACTTTCAACGCGGACAAACCGGCGGCTTCGATATATTCGATCCGTTCTCGATCATCTTCACCAGCGCGGTGGAAGCGGCGAGCTTTGCGTTCACCCGCCAGGGCTCGACCAAATTCGAGGCATTCCTGAACGGATCGCTGGTTGAAAGCTTCACGGCCACGACTTTCCTGAACAGCACAAATTTCTTCGGCTTTTCAGGCTCGCTCTTTGACGAGATCCGGTTGACCGCCGAAGTCGGGTCGCGGTTTGCGGCGCTCGACACCTTGGCGATCAAGGACGCTCAGACAAGGGTTGCGGTCACACCGTTGCCCGCCAGCGCGTGGATGCTTCTGGCTGCGATCCTAGCCTTGTTGGCCGTCCGGGGGTGGAGACGTCGGCGGGTCTAGTCCGGCTCGAACTCCACCAGCAAATCCTTGGCATCGATCTGGCCGCCCGGCTGGACGTGGACGGCCTTCACCTTGGCGTCCCGCTCGGCATAAAGGCCGGTTTCCATCTTCATCGCCTCGATGGTGAGAAGAAGGTCTCCTTCCTTCACCTCGGCGCCGGGCTGGACAGCGATTGAGGCCAGAACCCCGGGCATCGGCGCGCCGATATGGTCGGCATTGCCGGCTTCGGCTTTCGGGCGTGCCGCGTGGGCGGCCTGGCTGTTGCGGTCCGGCACCCGGATCACACGGGGGTGGCCGTTCAATTCGAAAAACACACGCGCCTGACCGTCTTCCTGTGTTTCGCCAATAGCTTGCAGGCGGATTTCAAGCGTTACGCCGGGGTCGATCTCGGCCGAGATTTCCTCGCCCGGTTCCATCCCGTAGAAGAACGTCTTGGTGTTCAGCGTCCGGACGGGCCCGTAATTCCGGTGCCGCCCCATATAGTCGAGATAGACCTTGGGATACATCAGATAGCCGCCCAGATCGGCGTCGTTCAGCTTGTAGCCTTCCAGTTCCTTCGACACGTCGGCCCGGGTCGCGTCCAGATCCACCGGGTCCAGGTGTTTCCCGGGGCGATCGGTGCCCGCGTCTTCGCCTTTCAGGATCTTCTTTTGCAGCTTTTTCGGCCAGCCGCCGGGCGGTTGACCCAGATTGCCCTTCATCATGTCGACGACACTGTCAGGGAAGGCGACGTCCTTGTCGGGGTTCTCGACATCCTCCCGCGTCAGGTTCTGACTGACCATCATCAGGGCCATATCGCCCACGACCTTTGATGAAGGGGTCACCTTCACGATGTCGCCGAACATCTGGTTCACATCGGCATACATCTGCGCCACTTCGTGCCAGCGTTCTTCCAGGCCAAGGGACCGGGCCTGCGCCTTGAGGTTGGTGAACTGCCCGCCGGGCATTTCGTGCAAATAGACCTCAGATGCAGGCGCCTGAAGGCCGGATTCAAAGGCGGCGTATTGGCCGCGCACGGCCTCCCAATAGTTCGAGATGTCGCGGATCGCGCCCACGTCGAGCCCGGTGTCGCGGTCCGAATGGGCCAGCATCTCGACCACGGTGCCAAGCGTCGCCTGGCTTGTGTTGCCGGAAAACGCGTCCATTGCGCAATCGACGGCGTCGACGCCGGCTTCAGCCGCTGCGAGGATTGTCGCACAGGCAAGACCGGCCGTGTCATGGGTGTGGAAGTGGATCGGCAGGCCCACATCATCCTTAAGTGCCGCGAACAGGACATAGGCCGCGTCCGGCTTCATAAGCCCGGCCATATCCTTGACGCCAAGCACATGGGCGCCGGCTTTTTTCAGCTCTTTCCCCATTTCGACATAGTATTTCAGGTCATACTTCGCGCGGTCGGGGTTCAGGATGTCGCCGGTGTAACAGATCGTGCCTTCGCAGACCTTTCCTGCCTCGACCACAGCGTCCATCGCGACCCGCATATTCTCAACCCAGTTGAGGGAATCGAACACTCGGAACATGTCAATGCCGGTCTCAGCCGCGGTTTTTACGAAAAATCGAACAACATTGTCGGGATAGTTGGTGTATCCGACGCCATTCGATGCGCGCAGAAGCATCTGCGTCATCAGGTTCGGCATGGCCTTCCGAAGGTCGCGCAAACGCTGCCATGGGCATTCCTGCAAGAAGCGGTAGGCCACATCGAAGGTCGCGCCGCCCCAGCATTCGACCGAGAACAGATCGGACATGTTATGGGCATAGGTGGGCGCCACGTTGATCATGTCGAAGGACCGCATGCGGGTCGCCAAAAGCGACTGGTGGCCGTCGCGCATGGTAGTGTCGGTGATCAGCAGTTTCTTCTGGGCTGCCATCCATTTCGCAACGCCCTCTGGGCCTTCGGCATCCAGAATCTGCTTTGTCCCGGGCGGGGGCGTGTCGCCCGTCAGGGCCGGTGGCTTCGGCGGTTTCAAATCGGCAGGCGGGCGCGGACGGTCGACCGTTTCGGGATGACCGTTCACCGATACATCCGCGATATAGTTCAGGATCTTCGTGGCCCGGTCGCGCCGCTTACGGAACTGGAACAGCTCGGGCGTCTCATCGATGAACTTGGTGTGGTACTCGTTTGACAAGAACTTGGGATGCTTCAGCAGGTTCTCGACAAAAGCGATGTTTGTGGCGACGCCCCGGATCCGAAACTCGCGCAAGGCGCGGTCCATCCGCTTGATCGCGGCTTCGGGCGTGGGCGCCCAGGCGGTCACCTTCTCAAGAAGGCTGTCATAGTACCGGGTGATCACCGCGCCGGAATACGCCGTGCCGCCATCCAGTCGGATCCCCATACCGGTCGCACCCCGATAGGCTGTGATGCGACCGTAATCGGGGATGAAGTTGTTCTGCGGATCCTCGGAAGTCACCCGGCACTGGATCGCATGTCCGTCAAGTTTCACGTCGTATTGGCTGGCGGTGCCCGTGGCTTCGACCAGGGCCTTGCCCTCCGCGATCAGAATCTGGGCCCGGACGATGTCGATGCCGGTCACTTCCTCGGTCACCGTATGCTCGACCTGAACCCGGGGGTTCACCTCGATGAAATAGAAGGCGCCCGTTTCCATATCCATCAGGAACTCAATGGTGCCCGCGCATTCGTAGTTCACTTCCTCGGCGATCTTCTTGCCAAGATTGCAGATTTCCTCGCGCTGGGCGGGCGACAGATACGGGGCAGGGGCGCGTTCGACGACCTTCTGGTTCCGGCGCTGCACGGAACAGTCGCGTTCCCACAGGTGATAGATGTTGCCGTGCTTGTCGCCAAGGATCTGAACTTCGACATGCCGGGCGCGCAGGATCATCTTTTCCAGATACCCCTCGCCATTGCCGAAGGCGGCTTCGGCCTCGCGCCGGCCTTCGAGGATCTTCTCCTCCATTTCGCCCGGACCTTCGATGGGGCGCATCCCGCGCCCGCCGCCACCCCATGAGGCCTTGAGCATCAGGGGATAGCCGATCTTTTCGGCCTCTTTGGCGATGGCTTTCATGTCATCGCCCAAGACGTCCGTTGCCGGCACGACGGGCACGCCCGCCTTGATCGCGACCTTCCGGGCCGAGGCCTTATCGCCAAGCGCGCGCATGGTTTCGGCCTTGGGTCCGATGAAGGTGATGCCCGCCGCTTCGCAGGCTTCCACGAATTCAGGGTTCTCGGACAGAAGACCATAGCCGGGGTGGATCGCATCGGCGCCGCATTGGCGGGCGACCCTGATGATGTCTTCGATAGAAAGATAGGCGGCGACCGGACCCAGACCTTCGCCGATCAAATAGGCCTCGTCGGCCTTGAACCGGTGCAGGCTAAGCTTGTCCTCCGCGGCATAGACCGCAACGGTACGTTTCCCGAGTTCGTTGGCAGCCCGCATGACCCGGATGGCAATCTCGCCCCGGTTGGCCACAAGGATTTTCTGAAACTCAGCCATCGATACCGTCCCTTGGTCTTTGATCTTGCGGGTCTTTTAGAAGAATGCTGCGGTGCAGTATATACCCGAGGCGCCCTTAATCCTTTTTCGGGATCAACCGTCGCGGCAGATCTGCAAATGTCTGTGCGCCGATCTGCGCCATGTTCAGCCGCATGTCATCGGCCAGAATGTGGGTCAGATGGGGCGGGCCCTTTGCCCCCAGCGCCGCGACGGCATAGTGCCAGGCCCGGCCCAGCATGACGAAATCCGCCCCAAGCGCCAGAGCGCGCAAGATGTCCATGCCGCTGTCAAACCCGCTATCGATCAGGATCGGCACATTCGGCCCAAGCGCATCGCGCACCGCAGGCAGTTGCGAGATCGTGGCCGGTCCGGGTTCGAACTGGCGCCCGCCATGGTTGGAAATCCAGATCGCATCGGCGCCTGCCTTCTGCGCTTTCACGGCGATCTCGGGATCCATGACGCCCTTCATGATGAGATCGCCGTCCCACTCGTCGCGAAGCGCCTTCAGTGTGTCCCAGTCCGGTGCACCACGGATGATATGGCCCGCATGGGCGGTCGAATCCCGGCTTTTCTTGGTGTCCACATAGCTTTCTGCGAGCCGCAAGCGCGGCGGGCCAAGCCGAGCGGTCCCGATCGCCCAACGCGGATGGGTCAGCGTTTCCCACATCATGTAAGGCGTGATCTTGGGCGGCATCGACAGTTTTGCCCGTCGCTGACGTTCACGGCGGCTGTCATCAGGCACGTCGACGGTGAAGAGGAGCTTCTGAAACCCGGCATCCTTTGCGCGCCGCAGCATGTCGCGGCGGATCTCCGGATCGGAGGGGACATAGATCTGGAACCAGCCCATGTCACCCGCGGCGGGGCCAATTTCCTCGGGAAGCCGGGTCGCCATCATGGACAGGCTGTAGGGGATCTGCGCCGTCTGCGCATAGGTTGCGAGGATCTTTTCGCAACCGGGCCACATCACGCCGGCCATACCGAGGGGTGCTACCCCAAACGGATAGGCGAAATCCTGTCCCATGAACCTCGTGGAAAAGTCAGGATTGATCTTGCCCTTCAGCGGTTCCGGCAGGAACCAGACCGCATCGAGCGCGTCGCGGTTTCGTTGCACCTGAAGTTCGCGCCCGGTGCCGCTGTCGAGATATTCGAAGGCGAAATGCGGCACGCGGCGGCGCGCGCGTTTGCGAAGGTCCGAGACGGCCGGATAGGTGAGGTCGAGATCCATGCGGCTTTCTTAGGCGGAAGTGACCTGAGCGGAAAGGGGGCTCTCCCGCCCGTCGTTGCCGCCTTCCGGCGGCGCCTCCCGTTGGGCCCGGCCCGCGCCTGGTGGCGCGGGTCCAATCGGGTCGGCGCCCGGGCATCTGGCGGGGTCTGTCGCGGGGCCGGGTGCTGATTGTGTATTGGGTCCAAGATGAAGGATTGGCTGTGGAGAACATAAGCTGAACATGGGCTTTTCCTTTGCCGCATTTCAGGCTAGGTTTTCGGCCAATGAGCAGATTTGATGACAGTGAGGCGTTCGAGGGGGCGGCGGTGCCCTTGTCGCAGCGGGCGATGTCCGCCCGCGCTGCGCCCTATCTTGACGATTTGAATCCCGCGCAACGCGATGCGGTCGAGGCGATGGCAGGCCCGGTCCTCATGCTGGCAGGCGCAGGGACCGGCAAGACCAAGGCGCTGACCACGCGAATTGCCCATCTCTTGCATACCGGAACGGCGCGCCCGAACGAAATTCTGGCCGTGACCTTTACCAACAAGGCCGCGCGGGAAATGAAGACCCGGGTTGCCGGGCTGTTGGGGCAGGCGGTCGAAGGGATGCCCTGGCTCGGGACCTTTCATGCGATCTGTGTGAAGCTCTTGCGCCGTCATGCGGAACTCGTGGATCTGAAAACGAATTTCACGATCCTGGATACCGACGACCAGGTGCGGCTTCTGAAACAACTGATCCTTGCGGCCAATATCGATGAAAAGCGCTGGCCTGCCCGTCAACTGGCCCATGTGATCGATGGGTGGAAGAACCGGGCCTGGACGCCCGAGAAAGTGCCTGCCACCGATGGGTCAGCCTTCGATCATCGGGGGGTGGAGCTTTACGCGCAGTATCAGGAACGCCTGAAAACCCTGAACGCGGTCGATTTCGGCGATCTCTTGTTGCATGTCCTCACGATCTTTCAGACCCATGACGATGTGCTGGCCCAGTATCAGCGCTGGTTCCGCTACATTCTGGTCGATGAGTATCAGGATACGAACGTCGCCCAGTATCTCTGGCTCCGCCTTCTAGCAGCGGACCATAAGAACATCTGTTGCGTGGGCGATGACGACCAGTCGATCTATGGCTGGCGCGGGGCCGAGGTTGGCAACATCCTGCGGTTTGAAAAGGACTTTCCGGGCGCCAAGGTGATCCGGCTGGAACAGAATTACAGGTCGACCCCCCACATCCTTGGCGCGGCCTCGGGCGTGATCGATGCGAACAAGGGCCGGCTGGGCAAGACCCTTTGGACAGACAAGAACGACGGCGAAAAGGTTCGTCTGATCGGCCATTGGGATGGCGAGGAAGAGGCGCGCTGGATCGGGGAAGAGCTTGAGGCGATGCCGGGCGGAACCCGGGGGCTGCGGCCCATGTCGCTAAATGACTGTGCGATCCTTGTCCGCGCATCGCACCAGATGCGGGCGTTCGAGGACCGGTTCCTGACCATTGGCCTGCCGTACCGGGTGATTGGGGGGCCCCGCTTTTACGAACGGATGGAGATCCGCGATGCCATGGCCTATTTCCGGCTGGCCGTGTCGCCCGATGATGATCTGGCGTTCGAGCGGATTGTGAACACGCCGAAACGCGGACTTGGCGATAAAGCGCAGCAGAAGATCCAGATCTCGGCCCGGTCGAACGGGGTGTCTCTGGTCGAGGGCGCGCGCCTTCTTGTGATGTCGAAAGGCATCGGTGGCAAGGGCGGGGCCGAGCTTGCCCAATTGGTCGATGGCCTCGATCGCTGGCACCAGGCCGTCCGGGCGGCCAAAGACAGCCATGTCGAGATCGCCGAGCGGATCCTGGACGAAAGCGGATACACCGCCCATTGGCAGAATGACAAAACGCCCGAAGCGCCCGGCCGGTTGGAAAACCTCAAGGAACTGGTGAAGGCGCTGGAAGGGTTCGAGAACCTGCAAGGGTTCCTCGAACATGTCTCGCTGATCATGGACAACGAGACCGAGGATACGACCGAGAAAGTGTCGATCATGACGCTCCACGCGGCAAAAGGTCTTGAATTTCCTGCCGTTTTTCTGCCCGGCTGGGAAGATGGGCTGTTCCCGTCGCAACGGTCGATGGATGAAAGCGGGGTTTCGGGCCTCGAAGAGGAACGGCGCCTGGCCTATGTCGGTATTACCCGCGCGGAAGAGATCTGCACCATCTCTTTCGCGGCCAACCGGCGCGTTTACGGTCAATGGCAATCGGCGCTTCCTTCGCGGTTCATCGACGAACTGCCGGAAGAGCATGTGGATGTGCTGACCCCGCCGGGCCTTTACGGCGGCGGATACGGCGCAGCGGGGATGTCTTCATCCTCGACACTTGAAGAAGACGCCATGAAGGCGAATGTCTATAACTCACCGGGTTGGAAACGCCTGCAAGAGCGACAGTCCCAAAGACCGATGAGCCAGCCGCGTGAATCCTCAAACATGGTTATCGATCTGGAAGCGGTGTCCGCCTTCACCCAAGGGGACCGCGTGTTCCACCAGAAGTTCGGTTATGGCTATGTGATGGGGATCGAAGGCGACAAGCTGGATATCGAGTTCGAAAAGGCCGGCTCCAAAAAGGTCGTCGCCAAATTCATCGTTGCGGCCGAGCGGGTGGACGACGTTCCCTTTTAACGGATGAAACCGGACGGTAATCGGTCCGGCGGGTCAGTTATCTTTTTGTTTACCGACACTTTTCTAGGTTCCGCCCACTACTAATGCGGGAGTTTCGGACGTGAAGGTTTTGGTCGTTGAAGATGACGCGGCGCTTAAACGGTACCTTGTCGAGGTGTTCGATCAGGCAGGTCATGTTGTCCATAGCGCCGTCAATGCATCGGGCGCGCGGGCGCTGCTTGATCGGCACAGGTTTGACGTGCTTGTGGTCGATCTTTTTCTGGGAACCGACAGCGGGCTGACCATCGCGGCCTTCGCCGGGTTCATGCATCCGGATTGCCGGATTGTCATGATCACAGGGTCGTCGCTGTTCACACATGGCGAATTGTTCGACATCGCGCCGTCGGTTTCCACGGTCTTGCGCAAGCCGGTCCATGTCGATGAATTGTTAGCTGTTTCCGAGCATGGACAGGCCTGATCCGCCTTCGCGTGCGCAGAAAAAAGCGGTGACACCAGGGAGGAGGAAGGTGCCACCGCTAGACACAGAATGACCCAGGGAGGAGGAGGGGTCTTCTGATAAGGTATTCTTACTTGCCGTAGACCGCTTCGCGAGCAACCTCAGCAAGGTTCAGACGCGAAATGTTGATGTCTTCCAACTCGCGGTCCGAAAGATTCTCAAGTTGCGTCAGCGTGTTAACATAGTCCCGACGCAGGGCGGCTGCTTCTTTGTACGACTTTACCCATTGGGCGATCCGGCCGGATTGACCGAAGATCGAGGCAAAAGACCAGCCGATATGTGTGCTCGTATGTGCCATTTTCTTAACTTCCAGTTAGCGCCATCAGTGGCGTTGATTGGAGAATAGGCCTTTGCTGCGATTGCACAATATCCACCGCGGCAATGCTGCCATGCAGCATATGCATATGTCTATTTTTCTTGCTGATATTCAGGGCAAACCGACAGAAATTGACCGAAATATCATCCACTGGCCTTGCAACTCGCTGCGTTTCAAACACCTAGTGCGGCGGAACTTTGCCAAAGGAAAAAACGTTGGGCGCCAGTCGGGATACATTGCTCGCGGTTTTGGACAAAATCGCTCTGCCGGATGGCGGGACGCTCGTGTCGCGCGACATGATCCGGGCGGTATCCATCGATGGCGGGTCGGTCAAATTCGTGATCGAGGCGCCAGATCCGGAAACGGCCCAGAAGATGGGTCCGGCTCGCGATGCCGCTGAAGCTGCTGCGCGGTCCCTGGCGGGCGTTGACGACGTCAGCGTCGTTTTGACCGCTCATGGGGCAGCGGCAAAGAAGCCGGCTCCACCCGATCTCAAGATCGGGCGCCATCCCAAGCCACAGCAAGGTCCCGCGCCGGTCGCGGGCGTCGACCGCATTCTGGCGGTCGCGTCGGGCAAGGGCGGTGTCGGCAAGTCGACGCTTTCGGCGAACCTGGCCGTGGCTCTGGCCCGTCAGGGGCGCAAGGTCGGGTTGCTGGACGCTGACATCTATGGTCCGTCGCAACCGCGCATGATGGGTGTCTCGGGGCGTCCGTCTTCGCCCGATGGAAAGATCATCAACCCGCTTCACGCGCATGGCGTCACCGTGATGTCGATTGGCTTTATGGTCGACGCTGAAAAGGCTGTGGTTTGGCGCGGTCCCATGTTGATGGGGGCGCTTCAGCAGATGCTGGGGCAGGTGGCCTGGGGCGACCTTGATGTTCTGGTTGTCGATCTTCCGCCCGGTACGGGGGATGTCCAACTGACGCTCTGTCAGAAAACCGCGCTGACCGGGGCGATTGTCGTCTCGACCCCGCAGGATGTGGCACTTCTGGATGCCCGGAAAGCCATCGACATGTTCGCGACGCTGAAAACACCCGTTCTCGGGCTCGTTGAGAACATGTCGATGTATATATGCCCCCAGTGTGGGCATGAGGCGCATCTTTTCGGACATGGCGGTGTGCGGGACGAGGCCGATCGCCTTGGCGTTCCGTTTCTGGGTGAAATTCCGTTGGCGCTGGATATCCGCACATCCGGAGATGCCGGGCAGCCGATCGCATTGACCGATGGGCCTTTGGCCGACGCCTATGGTCGCTTGGCCGACCGCCTAATCCAAGGCGGGATGGCCTGAAGACCCTATTGGGAATTCGTGGGACGCGCCGACTCAACGGCTTGGGAAATCGTGGGACATATTTGAAACGCCCCTGAATTTCGCGATTCGACTCGCGAAATTCGGCTGGATTCGCGGGATTCCGTCGCCTAATCCGACCAAAGATCGAAAAAATCTGGGAATAGGTGGGAAATCGCTTATCCACAAGCTGTGAGCAAAATCTTACAACATATAGTGTTCTGTTGTTCAAATTGGACAATTTGTGGTGGTTAATCCGCTCGATTTACCCCCAAGATGTTGATTTTGAGGCCCTCCAAAAACAATATCCTGCGTCACGACCCGTAGATTTCTATTGATTCCCATAATCTCCCATGGCATCCCTTTTCTCGAGATGAGCGGGCAGACGGGCGCTAAGACCCAACAAACCCAGAGCAGGTTTCATACAGGCACCTCGTTCATCTTTAGAGATCCGGCGCGCGGGCGAGCAGACATCCCCCCAGGTGGCGCGCGCAGTCGGACACCCGGCAACGGGACGAGGGCGGCGGATTGAGCATTGGCAGCAGCTCAATCCGCCGTTTCCGTTCCGGGCCCCGGTAAACGGACGAACGAAGGAGCCGCGGGACAGTGGGTCGCAGGTTCAGAGGCGAATTCCACCAGAAGGTGGATACGAAGGGCAGGGTGTCCATCCCCGCCCATTTTCGCCGTGTGCTTGAAGCCGGAGACCCGACCTGGAACGGCGACAAGCCACCCGAACTGGTCATTGTCTATGGCGACCACCGCCGCCAATACCTTGAATGCTATACGATCGAGGCTGCCGGTGAGGTGGACACCAAGATCGACCGGATGAAGCGGGGCTCGATGGAGCGCCGGATGCTTGAGAAGCTGTTCAACGGACAATCGCTGCAAACGAATATCGATGACACCGGACGGATTGTGTTGCCGGCCAAGTTGCGCCAGAAGATCGGCCTTGAGGCGTCCGAAGATGCCTATTTCATCGCAACAGGTGACACCTTCCAGATCTGGAAGCCCGAGACCTATGAAGAGGTCGAGGAACAGAAGACCGAAGCCTGGCTGGACGAATTCCCGGATGATTTCGATCCGCTCCAGCTTCTGGACGAGGCAGGAGAGTAAGCGATGGCGGCCGCTGCCAAGGTCATCGCTTCAGAACCCCATATCCCCGTTTTGCTCGCGCCGATTCTGGCGGCGGTGGCGCCTGTCTCGGGCACCTGGCTCGACGGGACATTCGGTGCGGGTGGCTACACGCGTGCCTTGCTGGAAGCCGGGGCCGATAAAGTCATCGCCGTCGACCGGGACCCGCTGGTTTTTCAGATGGCTGCGGAATGGGCGGGTGGGTTCGGCGACAGGCTGGACCTTGTCGAAGGGACCTTCGGTCAGTTGGATCAACATGGCAGTGATCTGGACGGGGTCGTCCTGGATCTCGGCGTGTCGTCCATGCAGCTTGATCAGGCGGATCGCGGTTTTTCGTTCATGTCCGACGGCCCGCTTGATATGAGGATGAGCCAATCCGGCCCGACCGCCGCTGATCTGGTTGCCGACATGGCGGAAAGCGATCTGGCGGACATCCTGTTCCACTATGGTGAGGAACGCGCATCGCGGCGGATCGCAAAGGCCATCGTTGCGGCCCGGTCGCGTGAACCGATCGCGACGACAGGGCAACTGGCCGAGATCATCGCGCGCTGCCTGCCACGCCCGAAGCCCGGTCAAAGCCATCCGGCCACCCGCAGCTTTCAGGCGATCCGGATCGCGGTGAATGATGAATTCGGACAACTCGTCGACGGGCTGGAAGCGGCCGAACGCGCCTTGAAACCCGGCGGCATTCTGGCGATCGTCAGCTTTCATTCTCTGGAAGATCGCGTTGTGAAACGATTTTTTCAGGCGCGCTCGGGGCAGGGGCAGGGTGTCAGCCGCCATGCGCCGGAACGGGTCGCGGATGCGCCAAGGTTCGAATTGTTAAACAAGGCGACAGGTCCGGATGCCACAGAACTGGCGGCAAATCCACGTGCCCGGTCGGCGAAACTGCGTATGGCGCGCCGGACCGATGCGCCCGCAGGCCCTGTGGACCGGTCGGGCCTGGGGCTGCCCAAGCCCGTATTCAAGACAGGAGCATTCTGATGCGTCCCCTTTTCTACATTATGACGACGCTGGCCGTGATGGGGCTCGCCTTCTGGGCCTATCAGCAGAATTACCAGACCCAGACCGAGCTTCGCCGGACCGAGGCGCTCCAGTCCGAAATCGCCGCGCTGCGCGAACGGCTGGGCATCCTGCGCGCCGAATGGGCCTATCTCAACCGGCCTGACCGTCTGCGCGATCTGGCGGATCTGAACTTCGCGCGGCTGCAATTGGTCGCGATGGATGCCCGCCAGTTCGGACGTATTGATGAAATTCCCTTTCCAACCCCGGGCGCAGAGGCGATTGAGAATGTCGTCGTCGTGCGCGGGACACAAAACCAAGAGGTCAGCCAATGACACGTACCCCCCTGCGCCCCCTGGCAAGGATCCTTGAAGCGCGCGCGCTCGGCGAAAACCCGGATGCGATTGAACGCGAAAACCTGAAAGTCCGCCACGAAGAAATGCGCAACCGCGACCGGATGCAGGCCGAGGGGCGGCTTCTGGTGCTGGGCATCTTCTTCTTATGCGCCTTTGTGCTGGTCGCCGGCCGGATGAGCCTTCTGGCCGTGTCCGATCCGGTCGAACCGCGCGCATCGGCCTCGGGCGCGAACATCATCGCTCAACGTTCTGATATCGTGGACAGAAACGGGCGTGTTCTGGCGACCAACCTGACAACACATTCGCTGTACGCGCAGCCCCCGCTGATGGTGGACAAGCGCCGCGCCGCGCGGGAACTGGCTGCCATCTTTCCAGATCTCAACGAAGCTGAGCTTTACGAAGACTTCTCGGGCGCAAGGAAGTTCCTTTGGGTGAAAAAGACGATCTCGCCCGAGCAGAAGCAGGCGGTGCACGACATTGGTGACCCGGGGCTTCTGTTCGGTCCGCGCGAGATGCGGCTTTATCCAAACGGCCAGC
Organism: Paracoccaceae bacterium; assembly: GCA_965267475.1. Classification (GTDB taxonomy): domain Bacteria; phylum Pseudomonadota; class Alphaproteobacteria; order Rhodobacterales; family Rhodobacteraceae; genus JBCBKU01. The sequence goes on along the minus strand of OZ254079.1, from coordinate 2,898,759 downwards.
TCGCGGCCCATGTTCTGGGTGGCGCAAGCTTTGGCCGGGAAGGGGTGCATTCGGCGGAAGTCGTGGGTGTCGCGGGGGTTGAGAAGGCCTTTGACGACCGGCTGCGCGATCCGGGCGCCGGGGACCAACCGCTGCGCCTGTCTCTCGACCTCACGGTTCAGGCTGCGACCGAACGGGTGCTGCTTGGCGGCATGAAGATGATGAATGCCAAGGGTGCCGCGGCGGTGCTGATGGACGCCAAAACCGGCGAACTGATCTCTCTTTCAAGCCTTCCGGATTTCGACCCGAACAACCGGCCCGTGGTGAAACCCGGCGACAAGGACGGCGACAATCCGGTGTTCAACCGCGCGGTGCAGGGTGTCTATGAACTCGGGTCAACCTTCAAGATTCTCACGGCCGCTCAGGCACTTGAAGAAGACATCGTCACGCCGGGGACATGGATCGATATCAAAGGTCCGCTGCGTTGGGGGCCGCACCGGATCCGCGATCACCGCGATAACGGCAAGGCGCTGACAGTGAAAGACGTGATCATCAAGTCATCCAATATCGGGACGGCACGGATCGCCATGGAGCTTGGCGTTGAGAAGCATCAAGCCTTTCTGAGCGAGTTGGGGTTTTTCGAACCCAGTCCGGTTGAACTGGCCGAAGCCCGCGTGGGGCGTCCGATCCTGCCAGACAACTGGTCGGAAATCTCGACCATGACGATTTCATATGGCCATGGCCTGTCGGCCAGCCCGCTTCATTTGGCGACCGCCTATGCGTCGCTTTTGAACGGTGGAACAAGGGTTTACCCGACGATCCTGAAACAGGATGCGCCGGTCGAAGGCCCGCGGCTGATCTCGGAAGAAACATCGGCAACCGCGCGCGATTTCCTGCGGGCCGTGGTGACGCGCGGTACCGCCACGCTTGGTGATGTCGAAGGCTATTCGGTCGCGGGCAAGACCGGCACAGCCGACAAACCGCGCGAGGTCGCGGGCGGGTATCACGAAGACAAGGTCATCGCGACCTTCGCGGCGGTGTTCCCTGCGGACGATCCGCAATATGTGCTGGTTGTCAGCCTGGACGAACCGGTTGAGACCTCGGGCAAGGAACCCCGGCGCACCGCCGGGTGGACCGCTGTTCCGGTGGCCGCCGAGATCATTCGCCGGACCGCTCCGCTTCTCGGTCTTGCACCGGACGTTGATCAGCTTCGCCCCGTTGAGGTAAGACTCACCTCAAACTAGAACGCACCGAGGCGAGCATGGGTACCCGGGCGAAAGAAAAGACACTGGCCGAGCTCGGGTTGACGACGCCCGGCGTCGGTCCCGTTGCCATCACCGGACTATCCTGTGACAGCAGGTTTGTGCGCGAAGGACATCTCTTCGCGGCGCTGCCTGGTGTGCGTGCCCACGGGGTCGAGTTTGTCGAGTTTGCGATGCGCGAAGGTGCCGCGGCGATCCTGACGGACCGCGAAGGCGCCGAGCGCCTGCGCGAGACCGGCAAGCATGGCGATCGTCCGATCATCGCTGTCGAAGACCCCCGCCAGACATTGGCCTATACCGCCGCGCTTTGGTTCGAACGTCAGCCAGAAACGATGGTCGCCGTGACCGGGACGAACGGTAAGACCTCGGTCGCGAGTTTCACGCGCCAGATCTGGGCCGAGCTTGGACATGAAGCGGTGAACCTCGGGACGACCGGGATCGAAGGGGCCTATACCGGTCCGCTTGCGCATACGACGCCGGAACCGATCACGCTTCACCGCGTGTTGTCCGAGGCCGCGCAAACGGGCGTGACCCATGCTGCGATGGAGGCGTCGTCCCATGGTCTGGAACAGCGCCGCTTGGACGGCGTCGCGCTTCAGGCTGCGGCCTTCACCAATATCAGCCAGGATCACCTGGACTATCATCCTGATTTCGAAGCATATTTTCACGCGAAGTCGGGGTTGTTCCGGCGGCTTTTGCCCGAAGATGGGACGGCCGTGATCAATACAGACGATCTGCGCGGTCCCGAAATGGCGGCGATTGCCGATGGCAAAGGGTGCGACATCCTGACTGTTGGCCGCACGCCCCATGCGGCGCTTCGGATCGCGGCGCAGCGGTTTGATGCAACGGGCCAGGATCTTCGGTTCGACTGGAACGGCGGAACCCATCAAATGCGACTGGAACTGATCGGCGGGTTTCAGGCCGAGAACGCCTTGGTCGCGGCGGGGCTTGCCATTGGTACGGGGTCCGAACCGTCGGACGTGTTCATGGCGCTCGGGCAGCTCAAAACCGTGCGGGGTCGCATGCAGCTTGCCACCCGGCGGGACAACGGGGCGGCGGTCTTTGTCGATTATGCCCATACGCCGGATGCATTGGCGACGGCGTTGAAGGCCCTGCGCCCCCACGTGCTCGGGCGGTTGATCGTGGTGTTCGGTGCCGGCGGGGATCGCGACACCGACAAACGTTCGAAAATGGGCGCGGCGGCGGGCGCGCATGCGGATCTGGCCATTGTGACTGATGACAACCCCCGGAACGAAGACCCTGCGGTGATCCGGAAGATGGTCATGGCTGGGTGTCCCGAGGCCACCGAGATTGGCGATCGGGCCGAAGCGATCCTAAGAGGTGTCGATGCGCTGGATGCGGGCGACACGTTGTTGATCGCCGGAAAGGGGCACGAAACCGGCCAGATCGTGGGTGACGATGTCTTCCCGTTTGACGATGTGGAAGCCGCAAGCGTTGCGGTCGCCGCGCTTGAGGGGCGTCCGGTGTGACCGTCCTTTGGACATCAGAAGCGGCAGTCGCTGCCACGCGCGGCCGGTCCACCACAGCCTGGGAAGCGACCGGCGTGTCCATCGACACGCGCACGTTGCGCCCGGGCGATCTTTTCGTGGCCCTTAGGGCCGCGCGGGATGGCCACGGTTTCGTGGCCGATGCATTGTCGAAGGGTGCGGCGGCGGCGCTCGTCTCACACGTGCCAGAGGGTGTCGCGGCCGATGCGCCGCTCTTGGTGGTGGCAGATGTCGAGAAGGCTTTGACAGGTCTCGGCATCGCGGCCCGGTCCCGCAGCACGGCCAAGATCATCGGGGTCACCGGGTCGGTCGGCAAGACTTCGACCAAGGATATGCTCGCCCACATGCTGACCCGGCAGGGCAGGACCCACGCCGCCGAGGCAAGCTTCAACAACCATTGGGGCGTTCCCCTGACGCTGGCGCGCATGCCCCAGGACACGGAATTTGCGGTCATCGAGATCGGGATGAACGCGCCGGGCGAGATTGCGCCCTTGGCGAAATTGGCCCGGCCCCATGTGGCCATCGTCACGACGGTCGGGACCGCCCATCTGGCGGCTTTCGAAAATATCGAAGGAATTGCGCGGGAAAAGGCGTCGATCTTTTCAGGGCTTGAACCGGGCGGGACCGCGATCCTGAACGCAGATCTGCCGACCACACCGATTTTGGAAGCAGGTGCTGGCGGGGCCAAAATCCTGCGGTTCGGGTCTGCGGACGGCGCCCTTTGTTTGCGCTCGGTCACGGTGGCCGACCACACCACGGTGGTTCAGGCCGAGATTTTGGGCGAAGCGGTTCTGTTCAAGATCGGTGCGCCAGGGCGGCATTTCGCAATGAACGCGCTGGCCGCGCTTGGGGCCGTGGGCGCGGTGGGGGCCGATGTCGCAATTGCGGCCAATGATCTTGGCCGCTGGTCGCCGCCGGGTGGCCGCGGAAAGCGGCAGGTGATTTCGCTCGATGCCGTTGAAGACCGGTATTCGATCGTGCTGATCGATGATGCCTATAACGCGAACCCGGTTTCCGTAGCCGCGGCGCTTGACACGCTGGCCGATACGCGGCCCGTCGATGATATCGGGCGCGTCGCCCGCGGTCGGCGGATCGCGATCCTGGGCGACATGCTGGAGCTGGGCCCGAACGCGGCCTTGATGCATGCCGAAATTGCCGATCACCCAGCCATGGACCGTGTTGCAAAGGTCCATTGTGTCGGGCCCTTGATGCAGTCGCTCTGGCAGGCGCTGCCCTCCGACAAGCAAGGGCAATGGGTGGAAACGGCGGAAGACTTGGCGTCCCGCGCCCATACCCTCGTCGATGCAGGCGACGTGGTTCTGGCCAAGGGATCGAAAGCAAGCCGCGTCAGCCTTGTCGTTGACGCCATCCGAAACTTGGGTCATCCGCTGCCCGAACCCGCGCACGAGGTGCCCTGATGCTTTACTGGTTGACCAACCTGTCCGATGGCGGCGGTTTCTTCAATCTCTTTACCTATATCACCTTCCGGGCCGGCGGCGCGTTCTTCACGGCCCTGATCTTTGGCTTCATCTTTGGGCGACCTCTGATCAACTTGCTTCGGCGGCGGCAGAAACATGGCCAGCCCATCCGCGAAGACGGGCCCGAAAGCCATATCGAAGCGAAAGCCGGCACGCCGACGATGGGCGGTGTTCTGATCCTGGGCGCTTTGCTGGTCTCGACCCTTCTCTGGGCGCGTTGGGATAATGGGTTTGTCTGGCTGGTTCTGTTCGTGACAGCGGCCTTCGGGCTGATCGGGTTTGCCGATGACTATTCCAAGGTGACCAAGAACAATGCCAAGGGGGTCTCCAGCAAAGTCCGTTTCGGGATCGGTTTGGTCATTGCGGCTTTGGCGGGGTACTGGGCCTCGATGCTTCATCCCGACGACCTGGCGATGCGACTGGCCCTGCCGGTGTTCAAGGATGTTCTCTTGAACCTTGGGCTGATCTTCGTGCCCTTCGCGATGATCGTGATTGTGGGCGCGGCCAATTCGGTCAACCTAACCGATGGGCTCGATGGGCTTGCGATCATGCCCGTGATGATTGCGGCCGCCACGCTTGGGGTCATCGCCTATGCGGTGGGTCGGGTCGACTTCACGCAATATCTCGACGTCCATTACGTGCCGGGGACGGGTGAAATCCTGATCTTTTCGGCCGGGCTGATCGGTGGCGGGCTTGGGTTTCTCTGGTACAACGCGCCGCCTGCAGCGGTGTTCATGGGCGATACGGGATCCTTGGCCCTGGGCGGTGCCCTGGGTGCGATCGCGGTTGCCACGAAACACGAGATCGTTCTGGCCATCGTTGGCGGATTGTTCGTGGTTGAGGCGTTAAGCGTCATCATCCAGGTCGCCTATTTCAAACGGACGGGCAAGCGGGTCTTCCTGATGGCGCCGATCCATCATCACTTCGAGAAGCAAGGCTGGGCGGAGCCGCAGATCGTCATCCGGTTCTGGATCATTTCGTTGATCCTGGCGCTGATCGGGCTTGCGACGCTGAAGGTCCGGTAAGGGAGCCGCTGTCAAAATGGCGCGGCTTCGCCGCGACGCCATTGGGTTGCGCCGCCCGTTCCGGGCGTCGCGGTGATTGGGGGTTTCACCCCCAAACCCCCGAGAGTATTTTTGCCAAGATGAAGGGAGGCCGGATGAGACCTGGAGTGCGGACCGGCTGTTTCGGGGGCGGTAAACCGATGCGCCACTTTGTCCCGGATTGCGCGGACATCGCGCAGCCGTGCATGGCGGGCGAGGGGGCGGTATGATTCCAGTTCAAGCTGTGTCCGGGCTGCGGATCGCGGTTCTTGGTCTTGGCCGGTCGGGTTTGTCGGCGGCCCGCGCGTTGGCGGCAGGTGGTGCCGAGGTCGTCGCATGGGACGATGGGGACGCTGCGCGCAAGGCGGCGGAGGCGGAGGGGATCGCCCTGGCCGATCTGCGCAAGGACAACGCCTGGGACGGTGTGGCGCGCCTGATCGTATCGCCGGGGATCCCGCATCTCTATCCCGAACCTAATCCGGCAGTTGCCGCCGCGCTGAAGGCAGGCGTGCCGATTGACAACGATATCGGGCTTTTCTTTCGGTCTCTCGCACGGCCAGAATGGAACCGGTACGCCACTGTTCCGCGGGTGATCGCCGTGACCGGATCGAACGGGAAATCCACCACTGCGGCGCTGATCCATCACATTCTGACGGTTGCGGGGCACGAAAGCCAATTGGCCGGAAACATCGGGCGCGGGGTTCTCGATCTCGACCCGCCGGGCGATGGCGGTGTCGTGGTGCTGGAGTTGTCATCTTACCAGACCGAGCTTGCCCGGTCCCTGACGCCGGATGTGGCGGTCTTCACCAACCTGTCGCCGGACCATCTGGACCGGCACGGCGGGATGGGTGGGTATTTCGCAGCCAAGGCGCGGCTTTTTACTCTGGGCGGCCCGGACCGGGCCGTGATTGGCGTCGATGCAAAGGAAGGCGCTTTTCTGGCGGATCAATTGTCCGAAGGGGCGGCGGATGACCGGGTAATCCGGGTGTCGCGTGGCCAAAAACTTGCGGGACCCGGCTGGTCCTTGTCGGCGCGGAAGGGGTTTTTGTCAGAAACCCGCAAAGGCCGGCAAGTGGCCTCGATCGATTTGCGGAAGATCTCCGGGCTTCCGGGCGCGCATAACCACGAAAACGCGGCCTCGGCCTATGGGGCGGTCCGGGCCCTGGGGCTTGCGCCCAAGCTGATCGAACAGGCGTTCCACACGTTTGAAGGTCTGCCCCATCGCAGCCAGTTGGTGGCCGAGATTGCGGGCGTCTCCTTTGTCAATGACAGCAAGGCAACCAACGTGGAAAGCGCTGCTCAGGCGCTTCAGGCCTTCCCAAAGATCCGCTGGATCGTGGGCGGGCAGGTAAAGGAAGGTGGTTTGGCCGCCCTGGCGCCGCATCTGGGTTCGGTCGTAAAGGCCTATGTGATCGGGCGGCAGGCCGATGAAGTCGCGCTCATGCTCGGTGACATCCCGCATGAGATCTGCCGGACCATGGGGATTGCTGTGGCCACCGCCGCAGACGAGGCGCAAGCCGGCGAAACGGTGCTTCTGGCACCCGCCGCAGCAAGCTTCGATCAATATGACAACTTCGAAAAGCGCGGCGAGGACTTTATGGCCGAGGTCCGTGCCCTGACCGGGTGAGAACCCGCAGACGCGACAGCAATTCATCGGTTTCCAGATAGCAGCCTTCAAGGCGCCGGTTGCCCTCGGACGGATCAAAAGCGGACCGTCCATGCAGCATGCGGCGGTTGTTGAAGATCACGCAATCGCCCGGTCGGAACAGGGTCGCGCAGACGAAGCGGGGGTCCCGGGCCAGAGCCGCAAAGCGGCGCACGGCCCGGTAGGCGCGGGGAACCTCGCTGTCGGGCATGTCGGGGTTGGCGCGCAAGAATGATGTGTTTCGGATCTCGGTGATGCGGCCCTGGGGGTCCGTTTCGACGATTGGCCCGCTCCAGCGGAAATCGCTGTCTGGGTGCCGGTTCGAGAAAAGCCAGTTCAGGTCTGTCAGCGCGGCAAACAGATCGCGGTCTTCATCGCGGATCACCTCGGCAATCTTGAACCCGTCGACCATGGTGCTCTGGCCGGTTGTACACCCGTTTTCCTGACAATGCAGAAGTTGAAGTCCGGGCTGAACCTCGCGCGATGCGAGATCGGTATGCCCGGTCAATGCGGCCGATGTATAGGCGTTGCTGTCGGGATCTGGTTTCGACTCCACGGTGAACAGAAACCCGAAGTTTGACGCACGTACCGTTCCGATCCGGCGGGCGACCTGTTCGACCGTGCCGGTTTCGGTGGGCAGGTCCTCAAGCCGGGCCAGCCCGTATGTCGCGAGCGCGTAAATCCAGTCATACAAGGCCCCGTCGTCTGACAGGACCGCAGGCCCGTCGAAGGTGGGCGGCGCTGGCATGGACGCGCTGTCCCAACTGACCGGATCTGGGATGCCAGCCTCTGGCCGCCATGTCCCTTCGGCCATGGCGCGCAACCAGCCGGGGTGGTGTCGGCTTTGATCGGCTTCTGGCGCCCATTCGATGCAAACCGCCCCAAGGTCGTCAATCCAGGCCCGTTTCGGGCAAAGATCCTCGGGCAGTTCGTCGATTTCCACGTCGCGTTCCCGCGTCACGGGGTTCACGGTGCCCGGTTCGACATCGTTTTCCCGCAGATAAAACCGATTGAAACGGTGGCTCAGCCCATCGGCCCAGGAAACCGTCACAGTGTCGGGCGAAACGGCCAGTTCGGTGATCGCCGGACCCTTGGAATAAGGGGTGAAATCCGGCGCCAAAGGCAAGCGCGGTTGGGTCGTATCCGGCATCAGAACCTCCCGTTTTCGGGAAGGCTAAAGCGTCAATTCGGACGCCGTCTTCTTCAAAAGCGACGCGCTTTCGGCAAGCGCGGCATGTTCGGCATCGTCAAGCTGCGGCATCAGTGTCGCCGTGACACCAGCGCGCCCGACGATCCTGGGCAGCGACAAGGCGACGTCCTGCACCCCCTCGACGTCGCGTGCCAGTATCGACACTGACAAAACCGCATTTTCGTCATCGGCGATCGCCGCGACAATCCGGGCAAGTCCCGCGCCGATCCCGTACCAGGTGGCGCCCTTGCCTTCGATGATGCGATAGGCCGCGCGACGCACGCCGTCGTCGATTTCGGCCCGAACGGCCTCGGTCAATGGCGCGCCAATTTGGGCTGCGAAGTCCCGGATCGGGACAGACCCCGCGCGCACATTGGACCAGGCCAGAACCTCGCTGTCGCCATGCTCACCCAGAACATAGGCGTGGACAGATCGTGGTGCGATGTTCAGATGTCGGCCCAGAAGGCTGCGAAACCGCGCGGTGTCCAGGATCGTGCCGGATCCGATCACCCGCTCGGGGGGCAGGCCGGACAGCCGCGTGGCGATGTCGGTCATGATGTCGACCGGGTTGGTCGCGACCAGCAAGATGGCATCCGGCGCAACGGCTTGTACCGAGCCGATGACGGCGCGAAACACCTCTGCATTTCGGCCCAGCAGTTCAAGCCGGCTTTCCCCCGGTTTCTGACTGACCCCCGCCGCGAGAATGATCACACCGGCCCCGGCCAGATCCTCATATGTCCCGTCGCGTACGATGGTCGCTGATGCGAAGGGCACGGCATGGGCGATGTCTTCCGCCTCGGCCAGGGCCCGCGCCCGATCAAGATCGATCAGAACGATCTCGGTGACTGTTCCCTTCAGCGCCAACGCATAGGCGGCGGCACTGCCTACCATTCCGGCTCCGACAATTCCGATTTTCATGGATATCCCCGCGTTTTTCGCGCCAGATTATGCCGATTTTGTGAAGCTTTTGCTGGCACTTTGCCAGTCGATTCGCTAATTTGGCGGCAGACCCGGAAAACGGGCGATCAGAGGCGACGAGCAGGCGGTACTTCATGACGGAGATGGTCCACGGTACGATTCCCGCTGGGGATGGCGAGCCGATCCTTTCGCGTTGGTGGCGAACGGTGGATCGCTGGTCCCTTGGCGCGGTGCTTCTGCTGTTCGGGATCGGGCTTTTGCTGGGCCTTGCCGCGTCACCGCCCCTGGCAGAGCGGAACGGCCTGCCGCCGTTTTACTATGTCGAACGGCAGGTAATTTTCGGTGGTGTGGCCCTGGTGGTCATGGCCATCACCTCGATGATGGAGCCCGGGCTGGTCCGGCGGTTCGCCGTGATCGGTTTCGTCGTGGCTTTGATCGGCGTCGCGCTTTTGCCCGTGCTGGGCACCGATTTCGGAAAAGGGTCGGTCCGGTGGTACTCGCTGGGTTTCGGCAGCCTGCAACCTTCGGAATTCCTGAAGCCCGGCTTCGTGGTCGTGGCGGGGTGGATGATGGCGGCCAGCCGCGATCTCGGGGGCCCGCCGGGCGTGCGCTATTCCTTCATGCTTGCCATCTTCATTGCGGCACTTCTGGCGATGCAGCCCGATTACGGGCAGGCCACGTTGATCCTGTTCGCCTGGGGCGTGATGTATTTCGTGGCCGGGGCGTCGTTCCTTCTGCTGACCGGGATTGCGGGGCTGACGCTGATGGCAGGGGCGCTGGCCTATAACAACTCGGAACACTTCGCGCGCCGGATCGACGGGTTCCTGGCGCCGGATGTCGCTCCCACGACGCAGCTTGGTTATGCCGCCAACGCCATCCGCGAAGGCGGGCTTTTGGGCGTCGGCGTGGGGGAGGGCGAAGTGAAATGGTCCTTGCCCGATGCCCATACCGATTTCATCGTCGCCGTCGCGGCCGAGGAATTCGGACTGATCCTTGTTCTTCTGATCATCGTTCTCTTCGCCACCATCGTCACCCGGTCGTTGGTGCGCCTGATGCGGGAACGTGATCCGTTCATCCGCTTTGCCGGGACAGGGCTTGCCTGCACCTTCGGCATTCAGGCGATGATCAATATCTCGGTGGCCGTTCGCCTGATGCCCGCCAAAGGGATGACGCTGCCCTTCGTCAGCTATGGCGGGTCCTCAATTATTGCGGCGGGGATCCTCGTGGGGATCCTTCTGTCCTTTACCCGGACGCGCCCACAGGGTGAGATCGCCGATCATCTGAACGGACCCGCGCGCGGATGAGCGGCCCGTTGATCACCATCGCCGCGGGCGGCACGGGCGGGCATATGTTCCCGGCCCAGTCCCTGGCCGAGGCGATGCTGGCCAAGGGCTGGCGCGTGAAATTGTCGACCGATGCGCGCGGGGCGCGCTACGCGGGCGGGTTTCCCGAAACGGTCGAGATCGATGTCTCGTCCTCGGCCACCTTTGCGCGGGGTGGCGCGCTTGCACGGTTGGCCGTGCCGTTTCGGATCCTGGGCGGGGCGATTGGCGCGATCTTCGCCATGGTTCGCGACAGGCCGAAGATCGTTGTGGGGTTTGGCGGCTACCCGGCCATACCTGCTATGGCGGCAGCCTGGACCTTGCGTCTTCCGCGCATGATCCACGAAGCGAACGGGGTGCTCGGCCGTGTGAACCAGGTCTTTGCCCGCCGCGTCAATGCGGTGGCCTGCGGGATCTGGCCGACGGCGCTGCCCCAGGGGATCGAGGGGGTGAACACCGGCAATCCTGTCCGCGCTCAGGTCCTGGACCGGGCCGGCGCGCCCTATATCCCGCCGGGCGATCATCCGATGACCATCCTTGTCTTCGGCGGAAGTCAGGGCGCGAAAATCCTGTCCGACGTCGTGCCCGAGGCGATGACCAAGCTTCCCGCCTCGATCAGACACCACGTCCGCGTGGTGCAGCAGGCCCGGGAGGAAGATCACGACAGGGTCGAAGCCACCTATTCGGAAGCTGGCATCACCGCCGAGATTGCGCCGTTCTTCGCGGACATTCCCGCACGGTTGACCGATGCGCAGCTGGTGATTTCACGCTCCGGCGCGTCGTCGGTCGCCGACATCACCATCATCGGACGCCCGGCCATTTTGGTGCCCTTTGCGGCAGCAACGGCGGATCATCAAACCGCCAACGCCCGCGGATTGGTCGAGGCTGAGGCCGCGATAATGATCCCGGAAAGCCAATTGACGCCCGACACGCTCAGCGAACACATGCGCGCCATTCTGGGCAATCCGCCCGCTGCCCAAAAAATGGCAGAAAATGCACTTACCCTTTCCCGGCCCGACGCAACGGAACGGCTGGTGGACCTTGTAGAGAACTTGGCAGGACACCCGACACCATGAACGCAGCCGCCGCAACCAAACTGCCCACCGAAATTGGCCCGATCCACTTTGTGGGGATCGGCGGCATCGGGATGTCCGGGATTGCCGAAGTGCTGATCAACCATGGCTACCGTGTTCAAGGGTCCGATCTGAAGCGGTCCAAGATCACCGAGCGGCTTGAAGCACAGGGCGCGACCATCTTTGAAGGTCAGCGGGCCGAAAACCTGAAAGAGGCCGAGGTTGTCGTGATCTCGTCGGCCATCAAGAAGGGCAACCCGGAATTGGACGCCGCCCGTGCCATGGGTCTGCCTGTGGTACGCCGCGCTGAAATGCTGGCCGAACTCATGCGGCTTCGCTCAAATGTCGCCGTGGCCGGAACCCACGGCAAGACAACGACGACGACCATGGTCGCGACGCTTCTGGACGCGGGCGGGATCGACCCGACCGTGATCAATGGCGGGATCATCCACGCCTATGGCTCGAATGCCCGGGTGGGGCAGGGCGAATGGATGGTGGTTGAAGCAGACGAAAGCGACGGAACCTTCAACCGGCTTCCCGCGACCATCGCGATCGTCACCAATATCGACCCCGAGCATATGGAGCATTGGGGCACCATCGACAACTTGCGCCAGGGCTTCACCGATTTCGTCTCGAACATCCCGTTTTACGGGCTGGCGGTGCTTTGTACCGACCATCCCGAAGTGCAGGCCCTTGTTGGCCGGGTGACGGATCGCCGCGTCGTGACCTATGGCTTCAACGCGCAGGCCGATGTGCGGGCGGTCAACCTGACCTACAAGAAGGGCGTCGCCCATTTCGATATCGCGCTCGCCGCCGAGGGCATTCTGATCGAAGACTGCCAATTGCCGATGCCCGGGGATCACAACGTGTCAAACGCGCTGGCGGCGGTGGCGGTGTCCCGGCATCTGGGCCTGAAGGCGGCAGAAATCCGCGATGCATTGGCCAATTTCAAAGGTGTTAACCGCCGCTTCACCAAGGTCGGGGAAGTAAACGGCGTGACCATCATCGATGACTACGGCCACCACCCGGTTGAGATTGCCGCCGTTCTGAAGGCTGCCCGACAGGCGGTCGATGGCCGCGTGATCGCGGTCCACCAGCCGCACCGCTTTTCGCGCCTGTCGTCGCTGTTCGACGATTTCTGCACCTGTTTCAACGATGCCGATGTGGTCGGCATTGCCGAGGTTTTTGCCGCCGGGGAAGATCCGATCAAGGGCGCCAGCCGTGATGACCTTGTGGCAGGTCTTGCCCAGCACGGGCACCGCCACGCCATCGCCATTTCGTCCGAGGCAGAGCTTGCGGCGCTGGTCAAAGCCGAAGCGCGGCCCGGTGATATCGTCGTTTGCCTGGGTGCCGGGACGATCTCGGCCTGGGCCCATGGGCTTCCCGCGCAACTGGAACAGGGGGTGGCATGAGCCTTGCGATCACCCTTGGCTGCCTTTGGGTTCTTGCCGCGGCCATCGTTGCGATGATGCCGATGCGGCACCAATACGCACCCGGGTTGACGCTGCTGGTCGCCGCCCCGTTTCTCTTGACCTATATCGGCAATCAGCATGGCTGGGTCCTGGCCCTGATCGGTCTTTTCGCCCTCATCTCCATGTTCCGACAACCGCTTCGGTATTTCTGGAAGACGGCGATATGGCAAAGGGTTGAATTGCCTAAGGAAATCACGGAGGCGCGTGAATGACGCCATCCCTGATCCTTTTGTTCGTCTGGATCATCGTTGCCAACATCGCGGCGATGTTTCCGTCAAAGCGCAGCCATTGGCCGACCGCCTATGTGCTGATCGCCCTGGGCATACCGCTTTTGGGATACGTGACTTATGAAAACGGCCCCTGGGTCGGGCTGATCGCCTTTGCGGCGGGCGCCTCGATCCTGCGTTGGCCCCTGCGGTTCCTGTTCCGCTGGGTGCGGCGCGTCGTGCCGGGGAGGAACGGATGAGCACACTTGTCGGAGCCATCGGGTACATCTTACTGGCACTCAGCCTTGTCACGGGCGGGCGCCTGTTCTGGTGCGGATATCGTCATCTTGAGGGGCGGTTGGCCGAGATCAGATCCTATACCCTGGCGTTTCTGACTTTGGCGGTGGTCTTTGCGGGGCTTTGGGCGATGGCGCACCCGACCGCCGGGCCCGACCGGCTGATCGATACCTTGACGCTTCTTTTGACGGCCTGCGTGGCCCTGGTGGCGGTCCCGGCGATATGCGGGCAGGCCTTGGGGTTCTTCGCATCTGAAAGCGAAGAAAAGTGACACTGCCAGAGGTCCGCGGAAGGCTGACCGAAAACCGGACCCTCGCTGATCTGACATGGCTGCGCGTCGGCGGCCCGGCGGATTGGCTGTTTCAACCGGCAGACGTGGCTGACCTGTCTGATTTTCTGGCCGCGCTCGATCCGGGCGTGCCCGTCTTTCCCATGGGGGTCGGGTCGAACCTGATTGTGCGCGACGGTGGCATCCGCGCGGTGGTGATCCGCCTTGGGCGGGGCTTCAACGGTATTGAGATTGCGGACGGGCTGGTCACGGCTGGCGCGGCGGCCCTGGACGCCAAGGTGGCCAATGCAGCGGCAGATGCAGGGCTCGACCTGACCTTCCTGCGGACCATCCCCGGCACCATCGGCGGCGCCGTCCGGATGAATGCGGGCTGCTATGGCACCTATACCGCCGATCTTTTCGTCAGCGCCCAGGCCGTGACGCGCGCGGGTAAGGTCATCACGCTGACCGCCGATGACCTGAACTTCCGGTATCGCCAGACCGATCTGCCTGCCGGAACGGTCATCACATCCGCGACATTCCGGCCTCCGACCGGTGATCCCGATGCGCTCCGGCAGAAAATGGCCGACCAATTGGCCCGCCGGGACGAAACGCAGCCCACCAAAGATCGCACCGCCGGATCGACCTTTCGCAACCCGGCGGGCTTCTCGTCGACCGGAAAAGCCGACGATCGCCATGATTTGAAGGCCTGGAAGCTGATTGAAGAGGCCGGGTTGCGCGGATATCGCCAGGGCGACGCGCTGATGTCCGAGAAACACCCCAACTTCCTGACCAATGCCGGTCAGGCCACCGCCGCCGAACTTGAGGCCCTGGGCGAGTACGTCCGGAAAAAGGTGTTACAAACCAAGGGAATCACGTTAGAATGGGAGATCATGCGGGTTGGCGAACCAGCCCCTAGGCCAGAGGCGGCCGACGAGGATCAATAAAGGATCGCCAAAGACGATCCGACAGGCAATGAGTGGCGGGAATGTCGAGCAGGGCATCCCCCAAGGTGGTGGTACTGAAAGGCGGGCCCTCGGCTGAGCGCGAGGTGTCCTTGTCGTCAGGGCAGGAATGCGCCGCGGCCTTGCGGGAACATGGATTTGACACGGTAGAACTGGACGCCGGGCCGGATGTGGCCGCGCGTCTTGTGGACCTGTCGCCCGACGTCGTCTTCAATGCACTGCATGGCCGCTGGGGCGAAGACGGCTGCGTTCAGGGCATCCTGGAATGGCTGAAAATCCCCTATACGCATTCGGGCGTTCTGGCGTCGGCCTTGGCCATGGACAAGAACCGGTCAAAAGCGGCCTTCGCGGTCGAAGGTTTGCCCGTGGCCGAAAGTCGTATTGCCTGCCGGGACGAAATCGAAGCCAGCCACGTGATGGCACCGCCCTATGTGGTCAAACCCAACAATGAAGGGTCGTCGGTCGGCGTCTACATCGTGCACGAGAACGCCAACGGCCCGCCAAGCCTGGACGAAACCCTGCCGGACAGTCTGATGGTGGAGGCTTACGTGGCGGGGCGCGAATTGACGACCACGGTGATGGGCGACCGTGCCCTGGCGGTCACCGACATCGTGTCGGACGGCTGGTACGATTATCACGCGAAATATGCGCCGGGCGGATCCCGCCACGTCATCCCGGCGGATGTGCCCGACGACATCACCGCGGCCTGTCTGGACTTCGCCTTACGCGCGCACAGGTCGCTTGGGTGCCGTGGCGTGACCCGGACCGATTTCCGCTGGGACGACGCGAAGGGCCTTGCGGGCCTCACATTGCTTGAAACCAATACCCAGCCCGGCATGACGCCCACGTCGCTGGTGCCGGAACAGGCGCAACATCTCGGGATCTCTTTCCCGGAGCTTTGTGCCTGGATGGTGGAGGACGCATCATGCGGTCGCTAGGGTTCCGCCGCGATCCGGCGCCGTCGCGCTCGGCCTATCGCTTGCAGCGCCTCATGCTGACGCCGCGCTTCTGGTTCACACTGAAATACATTCTGCCCGTTGCCATCGTCCTTGGGGGCGTTGCGATCTATCTGCCTGATCCGGAGCGCCGCGACGGGATTGCGCTGGCCGCTTACGAAGTCCGGCGCGAAATCGCGGAACGGCCGGAATTCGAAGTGAAGCTAATGGCGATCGACGGCGCATCTCCCAGCGTGGCCGAGGACATTCGCGAAATCATCCCGCTTGATTTTCCGGTGTCGTCCTTCGATCTGGATTTGGCGCAGGTCAAGGCGCGGGCCCAGGAGCTGGACGCCGTGGCCCAGGCCGAAGTGCGCATCCGTGCAGGTGGCGTTTTGCAGATCACGGTGTCGGAACGAACGCCCGCCATCATCTGGCGGTCCACGCAAGGGTTGGAGTTGCTAGACGGGGAAGGCCACCGGGTCGCTGCTTTGGCGGCGCGGTCGGACCGGCCCGATCTGCCGCTTTTGGCGGGCGAGGGCGGGGAAGACGCCGTGCCCGAAGCTCTGGCGCTGTATCAGGCCGCCGGTCCCTTGACCGACCGGATCCGTGGGTTGGTCCGCGTCGGCGCCCGGCGCTGGGACGTGGTGCTCGACCGCGATCAGCGGATCATGTTGCCCGAGAAAGACGCGGCCGAAGCGCTCGCCCGGGCGATTGCGCTTGATCAGGCGCAAGAGGCGCTCGACCGCGATCTCGCGCTTCTCGACCTGCGCAATCCCGCGCGCATGACAGTTCGGCTGACCGCCACGGCCAATGCCGCGCGCAATCCAGTTTCTGATGACGAGGGGAATTGAGTGATGTTGGACCTCTATCAGAGCCAACGGGCCATGCGGGCCATGCGGCGCACCGCCATGCAACGTGGCGTGATCGCGGTTTTGGACATCGGCACGTCGAAGATCGCTTGCCTGATCCTGCGTTTTGACGGGCCAAGGGACGGGGTCGACGCGGAAGGCGTCGGCTCGCTTGCCGGTCAGTCATCCTTCCGCGTGATCGGCGCGGCAACGACCCGGTCGCGGGGATTAGCCCTGGGCGAAATTGATGCCATGCGGGAAACCGAGCGCGCCATTCGCACAGCGCTTCAGGCGGCTCAGAAGATGGCCACCATTCGGGTGGATCACGCCATCGTCTGTGTCTCCGGTGGCCGGGCCAGATCCTATGGATTGGCCGGAGAGGTGCCGATCGAGGACAGCCATGTCGACGAGAATGACGTGGCCCGCGTGCTGACGGCCTGCGATGTTCCCGACATAGGCGAGGGCCGCGAAGTGCTTCACGCGCAACCGGTCAATTTCGCGCTGGACCATCGCAGCGGGATGACCGATCCGCGGGGGCAGATCGGACACCGGCTTGCCTGCGACATGCATATGCTGACGGTCGACAGCCCGCTGATCCAGAACCTTGTCTATTGCATCAAGCGCTGCGATCTCGAACTCGCCGGGATCGCCTCGTCGGCCTATGTGGCGGGGATTGCCTCGCTGGTGGAAGACGAACAGGAACTCGGGGCGGCCTGCATCGACATGGGCGGCGGCACCACGGGCCTGTCGATCTTCATGAAGAAACACATGATCTATGCCGACACCGTGCGTCTGGGCGGCGAGCATGTGACGTCGGACATTTCCAAGGGGCTTCAGATCCCGCTGAACCAGGCGGAACGGATCAAGACCTTCCATGGTGGCGTCGTAGCCACCGGGGTCGATGACCGCGAGATGATCGAACTTCCGGGCGAAAGCGGTGACTGGGAACGTGACCGGCGGAAGGTCAGCCGGGCCGAGTTGATCGGTATCATGCGTCCGCGCGTCGAAGAGATGCTCGAAGACGCCCGGTCTCGGCTCGACGCGGCGGGGTTCGACCATTTGCCCAGTCAGCAGATCGTTCTGACAGGCGGCGGTAGCCAGATCCCCGGGCTCGACAGCCTGGCGCCGAAGATCCTCGGTCAGCAAGTGAGAATCGGTCGCCCGCTGCGCGTCCAGGGCCTGCCACAAGCTGTCACAGGTTCGGCTTTTGCCGGTGTCGTCGGGCTCTGTTTGTTCGCCGCTCATCCACAGGATGAGTGGTGGGATTTCGAGATTCCGGCCGACGGCTATCCCGGCCGCGCGCTCAGAAAAGCGGTAAAATGGTTCAAAGACAACTGGTAACGACAACATGTTCAAGCAGAGCCCAGATCATGAGGAAGAAAGTTATCCACATGCTAGATTTTGTGGCAAAAATCCGATTTCCGCGTGACGTTTCCAGCACCAACGAGTAATGTACCGGCCAGAAAAGAACTGAGCGTTCCATTTTGAATGCAACCCATGCCTCGCCCGGGGCACGCAAAAAGAACAACAGGCGGATCGATCGATGACACTGAACCTGACAATTCCAGACAAGAATGACCTGAAGCCGCGGATTACGGTCTTTGGTGTCGGCGGCGCAGGCGGAAATGCCGTCGACAACATGATCGAGAAGAACCTGGAAGGGGTCGAGTTCGTCGTCGCGAACACCGATGCCCAGGCCCTGGCGCAGTCGTCGTCGTCCAGCCGGGTCCAGATGGGTGTGAAGGTCACGGAAGGCCTCGGCGCTGGCGCACGTCCTTCGGTCGGGGCCGCTGCTGCCGAAGAGACCATCGAAGAAATCGTCGATCACCTCGCCGGGGCGCACATGGCGTTCATCACGGCGGGCATGGGCGGCGGCACCGGAACGGGCGCCGCGCCAATCATCGCTCAGGCCGCGCGTGAACTCGGCGTCCTGACTGTCGGTGTCGTCACCAAGCCCTTCCAGTTCGAAGGCGCCAAGCGGATGCGCCAGGCCGAAGAAGGGATCGAGGTTCTGCAAAAGATGGTCGACACCCTGATCATCATCCCGAACCAGAACCTGTTCCGTCTGGCCAATGAGAAAACGACCTTCACCGAGGCGTTTTCGATGGCCGATGATGTCCTTTATCAGGGCGTCAAGGGGGTCACGGATCTTATGGTCCGCCCGGGTCTCATCAACCTCGACTTCGCCGACGTGCGCGCCGTGATGGACGAGATGGGCAAAGCCATGATGGGCACCGGCGAAGGCTCGGGCGAAGATCGCGCGATCCAGGCCGCCGAAAAAGCCATCGCCAACCCGCTTCTGGACGAAATCAGCCTGCGCGGTGCGAAGGGCGTCTTGATCAATATCACGGGCGGCATGGATCTGACGCTGTTCGAACTCGACGAGGCCGCCAACCGGATCCGCGAAGAAGTGGACGCCGAAGCGAATATCATCGTGGGCTCGACGCTCGACACGGCCATGGACGGCGGAATGCGTGTCAGCGTGGTCGCGACGGGCATCGATGTTGTCCGGGGCGAGACCGAGATCCCACAGCCGCGGCGTGGTGTCTCAAGCGCGGCACCGCTCGAGTTGACCGAGGCGCAAAAGTCACCGGCCCCGGCACCGGCACCGCAGCCGGAAGTTGCCGCGGTCACTGAAACAGACCCGGAACCGACGCTGTTTGAAGACGCGCCCGAGCAGACCGATGACGGGTTGCCGCCTCCGGCCTATCAGCCCGAACGCCCGGCCTTCGTCCCGCAGGCCGAAGCGCCGCAGGATGACCGCGAAGAATTCGTTGCGCCGCAGGCCCGTCAGGCCGGTGTGCCCTCGGACGAGGCGATGGCCCGGCTTCACGCCGCGGTCCGGAAATCACCTGTCGGTCAGTCCAAGGCAGCCGAAGCAGGCGTGCCCGACGGCGCCGCCGATCGCCCGCGCTTTGGGATCAATTCGCTGATCAACAGGATGACCGGCCAACCGGCCGAAGCCGCGGCGAAAGCGCCGCAGCCGATCCGTCAGCAACCGCCTGTTCATGCGGCAGAGCCCGAGGATGAGCTGTCACCCGAGCAGGAACGGATCGAAATACCGGCGTTCCTGAGACGCCAAGCCAACTGATCCCGCTCACGTTTGCGGATGAGATGACCGGCCCGCGCCGGTCATTTTCGTTAAAAAGCAGCGCTTTATGGCCGGAAACTCAGGATTTCGGCAGAATGCTGCCGACCCTTGCGGGACTTGTTTCAGCACGTTGCAAAGATTGAGTTGAGCTTTATCCGCCTGACGCCTACTTCCGAACTCGGGTTGTGGACAAGTTTCCTTTTTTAAGGTCTCGAACACTCGATAGGGACGTCGCGTGCAAAGAACGCTGAAATCGGCTTTGGTCTTTGACGGCATCGGTCTGCATACCGGTGCCCCTGTGCGTATGGTCCTGCGCCCCGCATCGGCACAGCATGGCATCTGGTTCCGGCGCTCGGACCTTGGCACGTCGACAGGTCTGATCGCCGCCCGTTGGGATACCGTTGTCCCAAGCGAGCTTTGCACCAAGATCGCGAATGAGACCGGTGCATCGGTCATGACGATCGAGCATGTGATGGCCGCCATCTCGGGCACCGGCCTGACCAATGTTCTCGTAGATATCGATGGTCCTGAGGTGCCTGCCGCCGATGGCAGCGCGGCGCCCTTCGTGAAGGCCATCCTTGAAACCGGCTTGATCGCGCAGGATGTGCCGCAGATCGCCATTCAGATCCTGAAGACGGTCAAGGTGGAACGTGACGGCGCCGTGGCTCGGCTGGATCCGGCGATCACGCTGGAGATGGATTTCGAGATCGATTTTGACGAGGCCGCCATTGGCCATCAAAGAAAGTCCCTGAACCTTGCGAACGGCGCTTTTGTGCGGGAACTCTGCGACAGCCGGACGTTCTGCCGCGTCTCGGATGTGGATGCGATGCAGGCCAAAGGGCTCGCGCTGGGGGGTATGCCGGGCGAGAATGCCGTGGTCTTCGACGGAGAAACGGTGGCCAGCCCGGGCGGACTGCGCCACGCGGATGAACCCGTCCGCCACAAGATGCTTGACGCCCTGGGCGATCTGGCCTTGGCCGGCGCGCCGATCCTCGGACGGTACACGGGAAACCGGGCCGGGCACTCGCTGACGAACGCCTTGTTGCACGCGCTTTATGCCGATCCGACCGCGTATCAAATGGTGCCTTGCACGCCCGGCGTCGCGGCGCGTTTGCCCGGCGTCGGACTTCGTCGCTCGGATGCGCCGATCGCGGCCTAAGGGCCGTTTTCCCCCGATTTTTTCTGTGCTAGACGTCAGGCGGTGCCCAGGGGTGAGGTGGTTGTGCATGGCTGAATTCGGCCGAAACCTGACACGAATGGTTGCGGTGGCAGGGATCGCCGGACTTCTTGCGGGATGTGGCGATCGGTTTTCGTCGCGAGAACGTCCGCTTGAAACCTTCACGGCGGAAGAAATCTTTCAGCGTGGCGAGTTCGAGCTGGCCGACAGCAATCCCGATGAAGCGGCGCGTTTTTTCGGCGAGGTGGAGCGGCTTTATCCCTATTCGGAATTGGCCAAGCGCGCCTTGATCATGCAGGCGTTTTCCTATCACCGGGATCGCGACTATGAGAACAGCCGGATTTCCGCGCAGCGGTATCTCGATTTCTACCCCGCGGATGAAGATGCGGCCTATGCCCAGTATCTTCTGGCCTTGTCCTATTACGACCAGATCGACGATGTGGGTCGCGATCAGGGCCTGACCTTTCAGGCCTTGCAGGCCTTGCGAACGGTGATCGAGCGCTATCCCGAGACAGAGTTTGCCCGCTCATCCATTCTGAAATTTGACCTGGCCTTCGACCATCTGGCTGCCAAGGAAATGGAAATCGGGCGCTTTTATCTGAAGCGAAAGCACTATTCCGCGGCGATCAACCGGTTCCGCGTCGTGGTCGAAGACTTTGAGACGACCTCGCAGACGCCCGAGGCGTTGCACCGGTTGGTCGAAAGCTATCTGTCGCTTGGCCTGACGGCCGAAGCGCAGACGGCGGGCGCCATTCTTGGCCACAACTTCCGATCCACCGACTGGTACCAGGACAGTTTTGCCTTGCTGACCGGACAGGGTCTGCGGGTGGAACCGGCAGGCGACGGCTGGTTGCGCCAGATCTATCGTCAGACGGTCCTGGGCGAGTGGATCTGACCCAAAGCGCAATCGCCTCATGCTGACCGCGCTGGACATTCGCGACATCCTGATCATCGACCGGCTTGAGCTTGCCTTTCAGCCCGGGCTGAACGTGCTGACCGGTGAAACCGGTGCGGGCAAGTCCATCCTTCTGGACAGCCTTGGGTTCGTTCTGGGTTGGCGGGGGCGGGCGGATCTTGTCCGTCAGGGGGCCGATCAGGGCGAAGTAACGGCGGTCTTTCATCTGGTCCCGGATCATCCGGCCCGGGCGGTTCTGACCGATGCCGGGTTCTCGGACGCGGATGAGCTGATCCTGAGGCGCACGAACGCCCGGGACGGACGTAAGACCGCTTTCATCAATGACCGGCGGGCCAGCGGCGAAACGCTTCGAGCCCTGTCAGACTGTCTGGTCGAACTCCACGGTCAGCAAGATGACCGTGGGCTTCTGAACCCGCGCGGACATCGGGCCCTTTTGGATGCGTTCGGCGGTTTCGCACCGGCGCGCGACAAGGTGCGACAGGCCTGGCGGACCGTCTCGCAAGCGCGAAAAGAGCTGTCGGACGCCGAAACCGCCCAGGCAAAGCTTGCCGAGGAAGAAGAGTTTCTGCGTTTCGCGGTGGATGAGTTGACCAAGCTCGCCCCCAAGCCGGGTGAAGATGCCGCATTGGACAGCCGCCGGCGTCTGATGCAGGCGGCGTCGCGGATCCGCGAGGATATCGCGAAAGCGCAGAATGCCGTGTCGCTTGACGGGGCCGAGGGGATGCTAGGCGATGCAACCCGCTGGCTTGAAGGCGCTGCCGAGAAGGCGGAAGGCACCTTGGATGCGCCGATCGAGGCACTGGAGCGGGCTCGGAACGAATTGGCCGACGCTCAGTCGGGGATCGACCGCGCTCTTGAGGCCATGGCCTTTGATCCCTCCGATCTTGAAATCACAGAGGAACGGCTTTTCGCGATCCGGGCCCTGGCCCGAAAGCATGATGTGGCGCCCGATGACCTGGCGGCGTTCGGGGACGGATTGGCCAGCAGATTGGCGGCGTTCGATCAGGGGGGCGCGACGCTCGATGGGCTGCGTTCGGCGCTTCGGGCGGCCGAAACGGAGTATGACAGTGCCGCGAAGGCCTTGACGGCGGCGCGGGTGAAAGCCGCAATGGCGCTGGACAAGGCCATGGCCAAGGAACTGGCGCCCCTGAAAATGGAGCGCGCGGTGTTTCAAACCGATATCGCACCCGCCGATCCGGGCCCCGATGGGCGGGACGGCGTGACATTCACCGTCGCGACGAACCCCGGTGCGCCGCCCGGTGCCCTGAACAAGATCGCGTCGGGCGGTGAATTGTCGCGGTTTCTTCTGGCGCTGAAGGTCTGTCTGACCCGCGAAGCCGAAGATCTGACATTGATATTCGATGAGATTGACCGCGGCGTCGGTGGTGCGACGGCCGATGCCGTGGGCCGGCGGCTGGCGGGGCTGGCTTCGGACGGCCAGGTCCTGGTCGTGACCCATTCGCCGCAGGTCGCGGCCCGTGCCGCCCATCACTGGCGCGTCGAAAAAGCGCAATCGAAGGGCGAGACGTTAAGCCGGGTGGTCGCGGTCGATGATGAGGCGCGGGTCGATGAAATTGCAAGGATGCTTGCAGGTGACACGATCACCGATGCGGCCCGGGACGCGGCACGCGCGCTTCTGGATGGCGGGTGACGCCCTTTCCTGCGGGACGCCCACCCGGCCGCCCCGTCCCGCAGGAAAGGGCGGACCGCCTCTGGCGGGAGCATATTTACCAAGACGAAATGGGGGTTAGCGGTTCTGCCGCACGAGCTTGCCCGGGTTCATGATGCCGTCGGGATCGAGGCTTTGCTTGATCTCGCTCATCATGGTCCAGGCGGGCCCGTGTTCCTGAGCCATGTAGTCCAGCTTTCCCATACCCACGCCATGTTCGCCGGTGACCGTGCCGCCAAGATCCAGGGCGAGTTCGGTCAGATTGTGCGAAACTGCCTTTGCCCGGTCCAGCGCCGCCGCATCGCCGTCGTCGATCAGGATGATCGCGTGAAAATTACCATCGCCCACATGGCCAAGGATCGGGCCTTCCAGCCCGGCCTTGTCGATTGTCTGCTGGGCCGCGCTGATCGCCTCGGCCAGGCGTGAAATCGGCACGCAGACATCGGTCACCAATGCTTTCGACCCCGGTCGGTAGGACAGGATCGACCAATAAGCTTCGTGCCGCATCTTCCAAAGCCGGTTCCGATCTTCGGTCTTTGTGGACCATTCGAAATCCGATGCGCCGAACTCTTTCGCGATCTCGCCGAACCGCTCGGCATCTTCCGCCACAGCGCGGTCACTGCCATGAAACTCCAGAAGAAGGTGGGGTTTTTCGACGAAATCGAAGCCAGCCACGGCGTTGACCGCGCGCACGCTTCCGGTATCGACCAACTCAATTCGGGCCATCGGGATGCCCGACTGGATCGTCAGGATGACCGCATCGACCGCTTCCTCGACCGACGGAAACGCGGCCGTCGCCGCCGAGATCGCTTCGGGGACCCCCGCGAGCTTCAAGGTGATTTCGGTAATCAGGCCCAGGGTCCCTTCCGAGCCGACAAACAGCGATGTCAGATCGTAACCCGCCGAGGATTTCCGCGCCCGCGTGCCGGTCCGGATGACCGAACCATCGGCGCGCACGACCTCAAGCCCGGTCACGCGATCGCGCATCGTGCCATAGCGGACTGCTGTGGTGCCCGAGGCACGTGTCGAGGTCATACCGCCAATCGACGCGTTGGCCCCCGGATCCACAGGGAAGAACAGACCGGTCGCGCGCAGATCTTCGTTCAGCGCTTCCCGGGTGACACCGGGCTGCACAACGCAATCCATATCCTCGGGGTTGACCGCCAGAACCTTGTTCATCTCGCGAAAGTCGACGCTGATCCCGCCCCGGATCGCCAATGTGTGCCCTTCCAGCGCCGTGCCTGTGCCGAAGCCGATCACCGGGACTTTATGGGCCGCGCAAATGCGGACGATCTGGCTGACCTCGTCCGTCGAGACCGGGAAGACCACCGCATCGGGCGTCACCAGTGGAAAATGGGTCTCAGACCGGCCATGGGCTTCAAGATCGGGCTTGGAGCGGCTGAAGCGTTCGCCTAACAAAGACTGAAGCTTGGTCGTGGCTGCGGAAAGATCCATCCTGTGGGTCCTTTGATGCGTCCGGACGAGCGTAGGCGATACGGGCAACGTTCGAAAGCCCGGGATCGCTGGCCGATAGAGGACGTTTGGGATGGCAACGCCCGAGCAATCGCGGGTCATGCGCTTTGTCGAGGAATATACCTCGCTGATCAAATCGGCATGGGCGACGTTGCGCGAACAGGGCCCGGGGCAGATCCAGTTCTGGTTCATCGCCCTGGCGATCGGGATTGTCGCGGGCTTTGCGGCGGTGCTGTTTCGCTGGGGCATCGAGACCCTGCAAACCACGCTTTACGGAACCGATGATCCAAGAATGATCATCACGGCAGCCGAAAAGCTGGAATGGTATTGGATCGTCCTGATCCCGACCATTGGCGGGCTGGTGGTCGGGCTGATCCTGCACCGGTTCACCAACGATGCGCGCGTCCGGTCGGTGGCCGATGTCATCGAAGGTGCGGCGCTTCACAATGGACGGGTGGAAACGCGCGCCGGATTGGCCTCGGCCGCCGCGTCGATGATCACCCTTGGATCCGGCGGGTCGTCGGGACGGGAAGGACCGGTCGTGCACTTGGCCGGCGTGGTCGCCACTTGGGTGTCCAATCGGATCCGGGCAGACGGGATCACCGGCCGAGATCTTTTGGGCTGCGCCGTTGCAGCGGCGGTTTCGGCTTCGTTCAATGCGCCGATTGCGGGGGCGATCTTCGCGCTTGAGGTCGTGCTGCGGCATTTCGCCGTGCATGCCTTCGCGCCCATCGTCGTGGCCTCGGCCGCAGGCACGGTCATCAGCCGCCTGACCTTTGGCGATGTGACCGAGTTCCGGCTAAGCGACATGAACGTTCTGGAATTCTATGTCGAACTGCCTGCCTTTCTGATCCTTGGGCTTGTCGCCGGAGCCGTGGCCGGGATCTTCATGCGAGCGATCTTCTGGACTGAGACCGTGGCGAACCGCGCCCAGGCCGCATCGGGCGTGCCCCGGTTCTTGCGCCCGGCCTGCGCGGGCGCGCTGTTGGGCGTTCTCGCCTTGGGGTATCCGCATATCATCGGCGTTGGATACGAGACGACATCGGCCGCGCTGACCGGTTCGCTTGTGTTGCGGGAAGCGATCATCTTCACGATTCTCAAAGTCGCGGCGGCGGCGATCACCATCGCGGGCCGCATGGGGGGCGGGGTGTTTTCGCCGTCGTTGATGATCGGGGCTTTGACCGGGCTGGCCTTTGGGCTGATCGCCACGGGGTTCTTCCCGGAGGTGTCAGGATCTGAATCGCTTTATGCCCTGGCCGGGATGGGGGCCGTGGCAGCGGCTGTTTTGGGCGCGCCCATATCAACCACCTTGATCGTGTTCGAGCTGACGGGCGATTGGCAGACCGGGCTTGCGGTGATGGTGGCGGTCTCGACTTCGACCGCACTGGCCTCGCGTCTGGTGGATCGCTCTTTTTTCCTGACTCAACTGGAACGACGCAACATTCATCTGGCCGCCGGACCCCAGGCCTATTTGCTGGCAATGTTCCGGGTCTCGAACGTCATGCGGAAACCCGACGATCCAAAGAATGTCTCTATGGATGAAATCTGGGCCGCCATCGAACAGGGGCACATGATCGAAGGCAACGCGACGCTGGAAGACGCGATGCCGATGTTCGACCGGACCGAGCGGCGTTTCCTTGCGGTCGTTGCACTCGGTGCGAAAGGCGAGGCGCCGGAAATCCTTGGCGCGCTGTTCCAGGTTGATGCGTTGAAGGCCTATAACCGGGCCTTGGCCGCGACTGCGGCGGAAGAGCACAGCTAGCCCAGCCCGCGGCGCTTCGGGTCCGGCTGCGTGCGGTCGCGCCACCCCGCGTTAACCGCTGTCGACGATAACCGCGCCCGCATCGATGCACGGAATTGCCCGCTGATCCCAAAGGGGGGCGGTTCCAAATCAGCCTGAATCGCTCTGATTGGGCGTTTTGGGTCTGGTCCGGTCGGCCGGGTCACTCAAGCCACCCAAGGATCTGCGTCTCCCCAACGGGTCGGCGTGACACGTCCAAACCCCGCCGCCCATTCACGGGCGGGATCGGGGCCCTTTGGCATGCCGTCCCTCCGGTCCGACGCTTCGCTACGCGCGCGCCAGGGCGGCGAACAAGCGCCAGGTTTCAGATCTTTTCGACCGTCACTGTGTCGCTTTGATAAAAGGCCAGATGGTCCTTGATGCGGGCAACGGCGTCTTTCGGGTTCTCATAGGTCCAGACCGCATCCTTCAGGACCGTGCTTTTCGTCACGATCGAGAAATAGTTCGCATCCCCCTTGTGCGGGCAATGTGTGGTCTTCTCGGTGCGGTCCAGAAATGCCATTGCAATGTCATCGCGCGGAAAATAAATCACCGGGGCATAGCTACCTTCCGACAATTCCAGCGCGTTCGAGGTCTCGCCCAGAACCGCGCCGCCCGCGCGGACGGTCCAGATGCCATCGGCTTTCGTGATCGTGATATGGTCGGCCATCGCACATAACTCCCTTACCCGGGGCGGAGCATCTCCGACCGGTATCGCTGTTTCATCTCATATAGGCTGGGTCGATGCCTCTAGCCAGTCGGCGGCATGCCCCGAGACCTGACTGTTGAGTTTTGCACGGACCTCGGCGTGATAGGCGTTCAGCCAATCCCGCTCTCCAGGCGATAACAGCCCCACGTCGATCAGACGGGTGTCTATCGGAACCCACGTCAATGTCTCAAACGCCAATTGGTCGCGCCCATCGCCCCCTTCGACTTCGGGGGCCTTGGTAACCACAACCAGGTTTTCGATCCGGATTCCGAAGACGCCTTCCCGGTAGTACCCCGGTTCATTCGACAGGATCATACCTTCTTCCAGCGGAACCTCTGAGATCCGCGACAGGCGCTGCGGCCCTTCATGCACTGACAGAAACGCCCCGACCCCATGCCCGGTTCCGTGATCATAGTCCTGGCCCGCCATCCAAAGGGGCGCGCGCGCCACTGCATCCAGATCGCGCCCGGCCAGCCCGCGTGGCCACCGCAGCCGGGACACCGCGATCATGCCTTGCAGAACGCGGGTGAAGGCGGCGATCTCGTCCCCGCCCGGTGGGCCGATGGCAACCGTCCGGGTGATATCCGTTGTGCCGTCAACATATTGGCCGCCGGAATCGACCAGAAGCAGTTCGCCGGGCGCAACCTTCCGGTTGGTTTCATCCGTCACGCGATAGTGGACGATTGCGCCGTTGGGGCCTGCGCCTGCGATGGTTTCAAAGCTGATGTCGTGAAGCGCGTTTGTCTCCCGCCGGAAGGCCTCCAGCGTCTTGACCACATCGATCTCGGTCAGGCCGCCTTTCGGTGCTTCTGCGTCAAGCCAGGCCAGAAACTGGACCATGGCGACTGCATCGCGGTCATGGGCCGCCCGAACCCCCGCCAGTTCGACCGAGTTCTTCTTCGCTTTGGGCAGGGCACAGGGATCGTCGCCCCAGGCAATCGCCACACCTGCATCTTCAAGCGCTGCCGAAACCGCATAGGGTGCGCTGGCCTTGTCGACCCGAACCGGTCCTTCGAGATCGGCCAATGCCCCAAGGAAAGCGGCTGGCGGCAGGATGTCGATATCTGGGTCAGGTCCCAGGGCTTCCACCTTCTTCGGGTCCACGAACAGGCTGACGCGCCCGGTCTCATGAAGGATCGCAAAGCCGTGCATGACCGGCGTGCGTGGGATGTCCCCGCCCCGAATGTTCAAAAGCCAGGCGATGGAGTCGGGCAGCGTCAGCACCGCGGCTTTTTGACCGGCCTCTCGCAGGAGTTCCGCGATTGCTTCCCTTTTCTCGGGCGAGCGCTGGCCAGACAGTTCGATCGGATGGGCAAATGCGGGTGCACTTGGTGCGGCGGGCCGATCTTCCCAAATCCGGTCGACCAGATTCTCGCTGGGCTTCAGGGACACGCCGATGGGCGTCAGCACCTTGTCCAACCCGTCGATCTCTCGCTTCGTGTGCAACCAGGGGTCAAACGCCACGCGGTCCCCTTTGGTCAGCCGTTCGGCCAACCAGGGGCCGAGCTTGGTCTCGGGCCAGTTGACCGGTGTGAAAACATCCGCGGTCTGGGCGCGCACCTGCACGCGGTACCGGCCGTCGACGAATATCCCGGCCATATCGGCCAGGACGGCGCAGAACCCGGCAGAGCCGGTGAACCCGGTCAACCAGGACAGCCGTTCGTCTGCCGGGGCGACATATTCGCCCTGATGGGCATCCGCACGCGGCACAAGAAAACCCGCCACGCCGTCGCGCGCCATCTCGGCCCGAAGCGCCGACAGTCGCGGCGGGCCTTGATCGGGGGACGTCGTCGCCTCGAATGTCTGAAACATCAGCTGGCCTTTTTCAGGCCGACCATGCGTGCCTGGGACCGGGGGTCGCTGTCGAACAGGCTGGCAAGCTGCTCTGTCATCGCACCGGCCAATTGTTCGACATCGGTGATGGTCACCGCGCGGTCATAGTACCGCGTCACGTCATGGCCGATGCCGATAGCGATGAGTTCGACGGCCTTTCGCCGCTCGACCATGGCGATCACATCGCGCAGGTGCTTTTCAAGATAGTTCGCGGCATTCACCGACAGGGTGGAGTCGTCGACAGGTGCGCCGTCCGAGATCACCATCAGGACCTTCCGCGCCTCGGGCCGGTGCGCGATCCGGCGATGTGCCCATTCCAGCGCTTCGCCGTCGATGTTTTCCTTCAGCAGGCCCTCTTTCATCATCAGACCCAGATTGTCGCGGGTCCGCCGCCAGGGTGCATCGGCAGATTTGTACACGATATGGCGGAGATCGTTCAGCCGCCCGGGATGCTGCGCCCGACCCTCGGCCAGCCACTTTTCGCGGGCCTGCCCGCCTTTCCAGGCGCGGGTGGTGAAGCCCAGGATTTCGACCTTGACCTGACACCGCTCAAGCGTCCGCGCCAGAACATCGGCACAGATCGCGGCGATCGAGATCGGACGGCCCCGCATCGAGCCCGAGTTATCAAGCAAAAGCGATACAACCGTGTCTCGGAAATCGGTGTCCTTTTCGACCTTGAACGACAGCGGCGTCGTCGGGTTGGCCACCACGCGCGCCAGCCGTCCGGCATCCAGAATGCCTTCTTCGCGGTCGAATTCCCAACTGCGGTTCTGCTGGGCCTGCAAGCGGCGTTGCAGTTTGTTGGCGAGCCTGCTGACCGCCCCCTTTAGGGGTTCAAGCTGCTGGTCGAGATAGGCTCGGAGCCGTTCCAGTTCGGCCGGTTCGGCAAGCTCTTCCGCCGCGATTTCCTCGTCATGGTCATCGCAGAAGATGCAGTAATTCGGGTCGGCCTCGGATGGCGGGGCAGGGGGCGGCGGTTCCAGCGGGCTTTCGCCCTCGGGCAGTTCCGCCTCATCCCCCATCTCGGCCTCGGCCATTTCGTCAAGCGACACTTGCGCCTGGCTCGGATCCTGTTCGGCGTCCTGACTGCTGTCCGGGGCCGCATCCAATTCGTCGCTTTCGCTGTTGTCGTCGCCTTGCGCGTCCGGATTTTCGGTGTCGTCCTCGTCGCCTTCGGCGCCGTCTTCCTGGTCGGGGTCCTCAGCGTCGGGATCGTCGCCCAACTGATCGCCATACCCCAGATCGTCGATGATCTGCCGTGCGAACCGGGCGAAAGCCGCCTGGTCAGCCAAGGTGGCTTCCAGATCTTCCAGCGTGCCGCCCGCTTTATCCTCGATATAGCCGCGCCAAAGCTCCATCACGTTGGCCGCGTTCTCCGGCAGCGTGCGACCGGTCGCCAGATGCCGGATCAGGTATCCGGCTGCCGTGGCCAGCGGGGCTTCGGCCGCGTCGGTGATGGCGCCATAGCCCTTGCGCTCGGCCTCAGCCTCAAGCTTGACGTCAATATTCGACAGGGCGCCTGGCATTTCGCGGGCGCCGACCGCTTCCACCCGCGCGCTTTCCATCGCTTCGTAGAGATCCCGGGCCATCTGACCCTGAGGCGCGTATCGCGTGTGCGTTCCCGTGTCGTGGTGGCGTTTCCGCATGGCGAAGGCATCCGCAGTGCCGCGCGCCAGCAGGACTTCTTGTCGGTTCATGCGGCGGCTG
Organism: Paracoccaceae bacterium; assembly: GCA_965267475.1. GTDB lineage: Bacteria > Pseudomonadota > Alphaproteobacteria > Rhodobacterales > Rhodobacteraceae > JBCBKU01. The sequence goes on along the minus strand of OZ254079.1, from coordinate 2,867,993 downwards.
ACCTGTGGCAGGCGCACGCCGTCCTCTGTCATACCGGGCGGGTCGACAGAAAAGGAAACGGTCAGATCCGGATCATCGGCAAGCGTTTTGGTGGCTTCTGCCAGCGCCTTTTTGAACGGATCGGCCGGATTGTCATTCGGGTTGGCCATGGCGCTGATAGATCACGCGCCGGGGCCGAAAGGCAAGGGGTCAGGCGCCGAGAAGAAGAGCGTCGCAGGCCGCGATATACTGCGTTGCGGCGTCGCGCGCGCGGTCGGCGCGTTCGGGCGCCATATTGAAGACCGATGTCGACAAGAGCCTGGCGTGATTGGCCTTGGCCGTGACGCGCCAGGACATCGGAAGCTCTTCCGGCATCCCGTAATCCACCGCATCGGGAAGAACGGCGGACAGCAGCGCTTCAAATGTGGCGCGGCGAAGCTCGGCCTGCTCCGAGATGGCCCCATCGAAAAGTCGGGCATGGGCCGCTTCGGCCGAGTACCGCCCGGTGCACTGGGCGAAAGCCATGGCGCGCTCGCTTGGCGAAACGGGCAAGGCGGTTGCGACGATCGGGTCTGCGACGGTCGCGACGAACAGCGTGACAGACCCAAGGATTGTTCTCAAACTGCTCATAATACGAGCAGAGTAACGTTATTCTTGCCGGATTAGGGATCAAAATGTGAAGAATTCGCGGCAAGACACCCGCGGCCCCGCGTCGCCCCGGGCACAGCATGTCATTCGAATTGGGCGCCGGGCGCTATCCCAGACTCATCGAAGCCGCGCTTTCGGGCAGTTCCTCATCAAAACAGCGCTGATAGAACTCGGCCACGGTTTCCCGCTCAAGCTCATCACATTTGTTCAGGAATGTCAGCCGGAAGGCGTAACCCACGTCGCGGAAGATCTGCGCGTTTTCGGCCCAATTCAAAACGGTCCGGGGCGACATGACGGTCGACAATTCGCCGTTCATGAAAGCGGTGCGCGTCAGATCGGCGACCGTGACCATCTGTCCAACGGTTTTGCGGCCTTTTTCCGAGTTCAGTTGCGGCGTTTTGGCCAGGATGATTGCGGTTTCGGCATCGTGGCTCAGATAGTTCAGCGTGGCGACCAGTGACCACCGGTCCATCTGGCCCTGGTTGATTTGCTGGGTGCCGTGATACAGGCCCGTCGTGTCGCCAAGGCCGACGGTGTTCGATGTGGCGAAGATCCGGAAGTAGTCGTGCGGTGTGATGACCTCGTTCTGGTCCAGCAGCGTCAGCTTGCCGTCGGTTTCCAGAACGCGCTGGATCACGAACATCACGTCGGCGCGGCCCGCGTCATATTCGTCGAACACGATTGCGGTCGGATTCCGCAGCGCCCAGGGCAGGATGCCTTCCTGGAATTCGGTCACCTGCATCCCGTCCTTCAGCTTGATCGCGTCCTTGCCGATCAGGTCGATCCGGCTGATATGGCTGTCCAAGTTGACGCGGACGCAAGGCCAGTTCAGCCGTGCCGCAACCTGTTCGATATGGGTGGATTTGCCGGTGCCGTGATAGCCCTGGACGATCACGCGGCGGTTGTGGGCAAAGCCGGCAATGATCGCGAGCGTCGTATCGGGGTCGAACTTGTAGGTCGAATCCAGATCCGGGACCCGGTCCGAACGGGTTTCAAAGCGGCGCACCACCATGTCGGATTCGATGCCGAATGTATCGCGGACCGAAACCTCTTCCGAAGGCTTCATTGCCGGGTCCAAACTGCCATCTGCCATGGGTCGAGCCTCGCTTGCGGGTCCCTGTTCAAAACGACCGCTTCGTGCATCAAATCAGAGGCAGTGGCAAGGGCGCGGGCAGGGGGAATTTTGCGCCAGGGCATGCAGCGCCATGAAGGATCGGTCTGCGCCCGGTCGGGCAATCGTCATCGGGCCCAGGCGATTGACGGCGTATCGCCTCAGGCCGCGCCCAATTCCAGCCCGTCCAGTGGCCTTTCGGCCTTGCCGGACGCGCGCGTCGAGAAGGCGCCGACCAGATCGCGCATCCCCTGGGCCTTTGCGCTGACCCGCCGGGAATTGTCGCGGCTTTGATCGGAAAGCTCGGCATTCTTTTGGGTGATCGTATCAAGCTGTCCGATCGTGTTCGTGACCTCCTGCACACCGGCGGCCTGTTCCTGCGCAGTGGCGATCACGCTCTGGATCGATTGCGCCATGTCGCTCACGCCCTTCATGATGGATTCAAGCGTCGTCCCGGTCTCTTCCACCAGCGTCACCCCGCGGCCCACCTGCGCGGTGCTTTCTTCGATCAGAGATTTGATGTCCTGGCTCGCTTCGCTTGAGCGCTGGGCCAGCGCACGCACCTCGGTGGCGACGACGGCAAACCCCTTGCCAGCGCTGCCGGCGCGCGCCGCCTCGACCGATGCGTTCAGCGCAAGAAGATTGGTCTGGAAGGCAATTCCGTCGATCACCGAGACGATGTCACCGATGCGGGCCGCCGCATCCTTGATGTCGGCCATCGCCTGGACCGCCGATTTGACGACCTTGCCGGCGTCATCGACCTGCCGCGAGGCGACATCAGCCACGTCGCCAGCGGATTTTGCCCCCTCGGCGCTGGACGCCGCCGATGCCGCGATTTCTTCCATGGCCGCAGATGTTTCTTCAAGAGAAGCTGCCTGTTGCTCGGCCCGGCGGGCGAGTTCCTGGGCCTGTTCGGTCATTGAGGACGACTCGTCCCCAACGGCCCGGCTTTGCTGTGCGATTTCTGAAACCAGTTCATCCAACCGTTCAAGCGTGCTGTTCACGTTCTTCTGCAAATCGCTGAATTTGCCCGAGAAGTTTCCTTCCATTCGATCGGTCAGATCGCCTTCGGCCAGGCGCGACAACACGCGGGCCGTCTCACCCACACCCGCTTCGACATTTTCGACCAGGCGGTTGATGGCACGAACCATGTCGACGAGTTCCTGTTCGTCGAAATCGGCATCGATGCGCTGACCAAAGTCTCCGTTTGCCGCGGCTTCGACCACATCGCCCACGCGGTCGCGCAACTCGCGGATCATGGCTTGGCGCGCCTCTGCCAGTCTTATGCGCTGGGCCTCTTCTTCTTCGATGGTCTTCTGTTTGCGCGCTTCCTCTGCCCTGCGGTTCGCTTCCTCTTGCTGCGCCTGTTCCTCGGCCAGACGCGCGTTCTCTAGCGCTGCATCCCGGAAAACGACCAACGCACGGGCCACGGCCCCAAGCTCGGTCTCTTTGTCGGTGCCGACGATGTCGACATCGTTGTTGCCGTCGGCAAGCGCGGACATGGTTGCAACCGCGCTGTCCATTTCCTGGCTGATCTTCCTGGACATGCGCCAGGCCACCACCCCGCCTGCGGCACTGATGCCCAGCGACACCAGGACGAGAAGCAGCAAGGCCACCATGGAAACGGTTTCGGACCGGGCCTGGACCGCATCGACTTGTGACAAGATCACCAAAACGACGTCATCAAGGTTGTCCGCCAGCCTAGGGCCGACCTCATCCATGATGTCCCATTGAGTTTTCCGGGCCGCGATCGCGGTGCTGATGTTTTGGGCATTGTCCCAGAACGTGCCAATCGCGGACAATGCCGCCGTAACCTCCTCCGCGGCGACACTAAGCGTGTCGGCCTGCTGGAATTCGACCAGATGTTCGTTTGCTGCGCTGACGCCGCTGCTTGCCGCCTCAAAATCGGCGGGGCTGTTGGTCAAAAGAAACCGCTCGAACGCAGTCACGCCTTCAAGCAAGGCGATCAGCGCCTCTTCCGAGTGGCCCCAAAGATCAGCGAAGCCGCTGTTCCGGGACTTGTTTAGCGTGATGTGCACGGCCGATTGCGCAGCGTCCAGAGCGTCATTGACGCGCCCGAAGGCCGCATCGCGATCTGCCTGATGTCCGACCGACTTCGAGAAGGCGTCACGATATGTCGGGAGATCGCCCAGAAATCCGTTCTCTTCCAGAAGCGCCGGGATTTCACTTCCGCCAGCCCGAAGCTCTGACAGCAATGCATCGATTTCATCAATGTTCGAGATGAACTCCTCAGCCACCGCATCCGTTGGCGCGCGCCGGTACCGGACCGCCGCCAATCGAGCCTCAAGAATATCTTCCTGGATATCTTTCGAGTGCACCACGTTTTCCGCCATCTTTTGCGTGCGGTCTTCCTGCACGTTCAGAAACAGCGTCGTCCCAGCCGCCAGGGCGCCCACAACGACGATCCCCGTGACCAAGGCGACGACGAGCGCGCGAATCCTTTTGGCAATGCTCCAGTTTTCCACGGCAAGACTCCCAACGTGGTGACGTGCCGCTTGTGCCGCCTAGAGGTGTAGCTTGCGTAAATGTCGGAGCGATTAAGCCAGCCTAGTCTCTAAAACTGCGGCTTTCCTTGATTTGGTCCCAGGCCCAGACGACCTCTTGCAGGCGGTCCTCATCGGTCCGGTCGCCCCCGTTCATGTCTGGATGCAAATCCTTCACCAAGCTTTTGTATTGCTTGCGGATTTCCACTTTCGTCCAATGGTCCCGCGCTTCCAGGATTTCAAGCGCCTTACGCTCTTTCGGAGGAAGCTTGCGCGTGCCGGTGATGCTCTTGCCCGGGTTTTGCGTGGCGTTCGCTCCAAGGATCTGGTGCGGATCGTCGACACCCAGCCGTGACCAGGCCCGCGCCTCTTCGCCCTGTTGTCCAAAGGGTTTCGTTTCGCGCTCCCACACGCGATCCTTGTCGATCTGGGCTTCCAGTTCTTCCTCGGTCGAGCCGTTGAAGAAGTTCCATTTGAGATTGTACTCGCGCACATGGTCCCGGCAGAACCAATAGAATTCGTCCAACGTATCCGGTGATTTCGGTGCCCGGTATTGGCCGGCCTCTTCACAGCCCGGGTGATCGCAGGCGCGCTTCGATGTCTCGAACGCACCGGACATGCCGCGCTTTCCGCGCGAGCGCTTCTTCTTGTCCGAAGACACACGGATATCGAATCCAAACGGGTCGTCTTTCGACATGGCGGGGCACCTTTTCGACTCGGACCGCCAAGTCTAATGTCATCTCGCCGAGATTGAAGGGGGCAGACGGGAAAAAATGAACCGGGCAGAAGAGATCCGCCAAAAACTCGAAAAGGCGTTTTCGCCGTCTTCTTTGGATGTGGTCGACGAAAGCGAGAAACACATCGGCCATGCCGGGTATCAGCCAGGCGGGCAAAGTCATTTCCGGGTCAGGATTGAGGCCGCGGCCTTTGCGCCCATGAGCCGGTTGGAACGCCACCGGGCGATCCATGGCGCGATTGGCATGGACCTGATGGGTCAGATCCATGCCCTTGCGCTTGAAGTTAAGGCCTAGCGCCTAGCCTGCGGCCAAAGCCGCGACGGAGCTGGGGGAAGCGGTGCTTTGGCCTTCAACGACCTCTTCACCAACATCGATCCGGCGCCCCCCGGCCTGGACCATGTCAACCAACTCCTTCTTCCGGACGCGCCGCGCCCGGACCCTTGCCATGTCGTCTCCGGCTGTCGCCAAAGACGCGGCCTGACCCGGAATAGGACGGCGGAAGACCAACAGGTCGCGATCTTCCGTCGTGCGTTTCAGGAACCAAGACCGTTTCTGGCAAGGCAAGCGTTCTTTGCGAACATACTCCCACCCCCCTCGGGCGTAGTCGTTCATTACGGATGCCAGCGTCAGCGAATAGGCATCATCGGCCTTGGTCAGGCCTTTGATCCGATCGCTTTGACGCGGGGCGGGAACCACCTTGTACTCGTACTTCGTCATTACTCACTCACACACACACTTCAGCCCCACCACCATTGGGCTTAGTCGCGGGTGCGGACACCGGGCAAGCGAGAATTGGGAGAGTAAGTGGCAAAACTGTGGCCACGTTTCGTCAACAATTTGGACTCCGCTTCGTCCCGCGGCGCTTCTTCATCGATCAAATGATCCAGCGCGTCCTCGCCCGCAGTGACCGGTGGTTCCGGTGCAGGCTCGGTGTTTTCAGGTGCGGCGTTGACGGGCATTGCCCGGGAAAAGCCCGGCAGTTTCGGCGGCGGTGCGGCGGCCTCTGGTTCGGCGGCGGGCGGCGCTGGGTCCGGAGCGGGTGCGGGTTCAGGCGCATCGGCGCGGGGTTCGGGGGTCTTCACCGCAATTTCCGCGATCACGCGACGAAACACCAAAAGGGTCTTGTAAACGATGGAACGCCCTGTAAGTCCTTGTCTTTCCTCACATGGAAGGGTGTCGGCGCGCAGGTATTCCCAGCCATCTTCGCCCAAATTGTTCATCAGCGATGAAAGCGTATGCGCGAACCGCGCGTCTGTTCCCTTAACGCCCTTCACGCGCTGTCCGCGCATCGGGGCGGGGACGACTTGGTATTCGTATTGGGTCATCAGATGTGTCCCTTAGATCTGCTCCTATTTCGGTCTACGATACCCGAGCGAAAAACCCAAGGGGCGGGGAATTCCGGGCCCGGAATGACGGCGATTTTTGCGTATGTCCGGCCGGTCATGGCCATCCTCCGGAAGACGGCGAAAATATGGCAATCTTGCCCAGAAGTCGCCGAAATGGTTGTGAAAAACGAGTTGTAATCTGGAAACCAGGCAGCGGTTTGGGGGTAGATTGGTTCGATTTTGACACCAATAATTTTGCGCATCTCGACCCGCAATTCCTGAGCGTTGTCGATTCTGCGGACCGCGCCTGAAACCAACCAACGCGAATGCCGCTTGCAGAGCGAAGCCCGACTGTTAGGGTCGCGCGCATTCGCGAAAGGCCGCCCCGTGAGTGTTCCCGATCTTCTCCGCCTCGGCGGCATTGTGTTTGTCGCCGTGACCTTCGTGGTTCTCGGAGACACCGCGGGAAAGGTCCTGACCGCGTCCGGCGTCTCACCGATCTTCGTGGCCGCGTCCCGGTTTCTGGTCGGTGTGATCCTCCTTTTGCCGATCAGCGGGCTTCGCTGGGCCGAATTCGGCCAATTGCGCGATTGGCGGCTTGTTCTGCGCGGCGGGGTGATCGCGGCGGGCATCGCCTGCATCCTGACCGCCTTGCGAACCGAGCCGATCGCCAACGTGTTCGGAGCCTTCTTCATCGGACCGCTGGTATCTTACGTCCTGGCCGTGCTCTTTCTGGGCGAGCGTGGCTCCCTGGGCCGCACGATCCTGCTGGGAATTGGGTTTGTCGGGGTTTTGCTGGTGGTGAAGCCGGGTTTTGGCGCCACGACCGGGATCGCCTTCGCGCTGCTGGCCGGCGTGTTCTACGGGATCTATCTGGCGATGACGCGCTTGGTGGCCGGGTCGTATCGCCCGCGCTTCCTGCTGATGTCGCAGCTTCTGATCGGAAGCGTGTTGTTGTCACCCGCGCTGGTCACCGTCGAATGGCCCGCCCTGCGGATAGACCTCTGGCTTCTGGTTCTGGCCAGCGCGGCGGGATCCGCCGTCGGGAACTATCTTCTCGTCCTGGCGAGCCGACGGGGCGAGGCAAGCCTGATTGCCCCATTGGTTTACACGCAACTGATCTCGGCAACTGTTGTGGGTGTCGCGATCTTCGGCGATTGGCCGGATGCGCTGGCCCTGGTGGGGCTGGGCCTGATCCTGGTTTCGGGTCTTGCGGCACTGGCTTTGACCAGGGCAGGGCGCTGACATCAGGCGGTGGCGGAAATCGACACGATTTCCGTAACGATTTTCGTGTCGAAAATCGTCCCCGCCAAGGATCAGCCGTTCAGCTTCCTCGCGACAATCTGGTTCACCGCTTTGGGGTTCGCCTTGCCGCCGGTGGCCTTCATCACCTGACCGACGAACCAGCCCGCAAGTTTCGGGTTTTCCTTCGCCTTCTCGACCTGCGCCGGGTTGGCCGCGATCACCTCATCCACCGCCGCTTCGATCGCGCCCGTATCGGTGACCTGTTTCATCCCTTCGGTTTCAACAATCTCTTCGGGGTCGCGGCCCGAGGTATAGGCGATTTCGAACACTTCTTTTGCCATCTTCCCGTTGATCGTATCGGCGGCGATCAGATCGATGATCTGTCCGAGTTGGGAGGGCGAAACCGGCGAAGCCGTGATCTCGGCATCATCGGCCTTCAGCCGCCCGAAAAGCTCGTTGATCACCCAATTGGCCGAAAGTTTTGCATCGCGGCCTTCGGCCACGGCCTCAAAATAATCGGCGTTCTCTTTCTCTGCCGTCAGAACCGATGCGTCATAGTCGGTCAGCCCCATGCCCATCAGCCGGGCCTTTTTGTCGTCCGGCAGTTCCGGCAGGTTCGCCGCGATGTCATCGACCCAGGCCTGCTCGATCTCGAGCGGCAAAAGGTCTGGGTCCGGGAAATAGCGATAATCGTGCGCCTCCTCCTTGGACCGCATCGACCGCGTTTCGCCTTTGTCCGGATCGTAAAGCCGGGTTTCCTGATCGACCGTCCCGCCGCCTTCGACGATCTGGATCTGACGACGCGCCTCATAATCGATCGCTTGCTGGATGAATCGCATGGAGTTCATGTTCTTGATCTCGCAGCGCGTGCCGAGATGGGAGAAGTCCTGCGTTTCCTGATACCGTTCATAGGCGCCCGGTTCGCAGATCGAGACGTTCACATCCGCGCGCAGATTGCCGTTCTGCATGTTGCCGTCGCAGGTGCCCAGATACTGCATGATCTGACGGAGCTTGCCGACATAGGCTGCCGCCTCTTCGGGCCCGCGGATATCCGGGCGGCTGACAATTTCCATCAACGCGACGCCCGTGCGGTTCAGGTCCACGAAGGACATATGCGGGTCCATATCGTGGATCGATTTGCCAGCATCCTGTTCCAGGTGAATGCGTTCGATCCGCACCACGCGCGCGATCCCTTCGCCCATCTCGACCAGCACCTGACCTTCGCCGACGATCGGGTGGTAGAGCTGGCTGATCTGATAGCCCTGGGGCAGGTCGGGATAGAAATAGTTCTTCCGGTCGAAGGCCGAGCGAAGATTGATGTCCGCCTTCAGGCCAAGCCCGGTGCGCACGGCCTGGGCCACGCATTCTTCATTGATGACCGGCAACATCCCCGGCATGCCTGCATCCACGAAAGCCACGTTGGCATTGGGTTCCGCACCGAACTGGGTCGAGGCGCCGGAAAAGAGCTTGGCATTGGTCGAGACCTGTGCATGCACCTCAAGCCCGATCACAAGCTCCCAATCCCGCTTGGCGCCAGCAATGACTTTCGGTTTCGGGGCGTCGTAAGAGATATCAAGCATGGTCTGATCCCTGCGCTTCGGACCTTGGCCTTCTAGGTCAGACTAAAGGGGCGGGCAAGCCACCGCAGGTTGCGGGATTGACCGAACCGGAACCAAGCCGGCGGTGGTGTTCTGATCGCCGCCCCTTGGTCCGGTGTTCAGGCGGACCCGTCCCCTGTACGGCTTCTTTCCGGGTTCAACCTTGACTTCGGCGCTAGTCCAGACGTGCGCTTTGCGGACTTAGCGGACATTGCGACTGACATTTAATACGCGGGTTCTCTTGGCGCACCGCAAGCAGCGCAATATGACGCTTCTGGCGTTCTCAATGGCTTTCCACATTCTTCGCAGGGTGGTCCGTACAGACTGGCCACGTGATGCATCACGGCATTTACATTTGTCTCTTTGAAACCCGTAAGGCGCTCATACCCTGCCAGAAACTCGGCATGCCTTTCGCGGATGCCAAGAGTTTTGTCTGAAAGAGGCTTCCAAACAATATCCCGCTCCGCATCAGTCAACATCGGTATGTCCATCTCGCATCGCCAGCAAAACAGGGTGATAGGCATGACAAGTTTCTCGCGAAAAATTGCTTCTTTGGAGTACGTAGGCAGAATTTCAGAAGAAGGCTAGTTTGGGCTCATTGCGGACATTGAACCCAATCCGAATACTGGCTTTGGGCGACGCCTCTTGCAGTGGGACACGGGTGGAACCGGCCGATCCGGGTATGGGCAATTGTCGCATGTGACGCGCCGTTAATGGGCGGCTGCGGCGTCTCGCCCGAGGCAATTTTTGACGCCTGGCTGTCATTGACCCCTGTCCAATATGCACCCGAGCCAATCCAGAAAGTGTTGGACAGGTTCGGCCAAGGCCCCTTCGCGGTGAACAGCAAAATAGGCACTGTCCATTTCGGGCGGTTTTGCCAGACACACAAGGCTGCCATCGGCCAGGTTTTTCCGCACCGTCACCTCTGGCCCGACAAGCACGCCCAGACCCATCAGGGCGGCTTCGAATTCGAACTTGCCGCTTGCCGGATCTACAAGCCGGATTGTATCCGGATCGCAGCCGACCAGCCGGACCATGTCTTCAAACACCGTTCCGCCCAGGGTGCGGTCCAAGATCCAGGGCAATCGGGACAGGTCCGCCTTGCGATCCCCGACAAGGTCTGGCGCGGCGGAGACGATCATCTGCGTTTCAAGCAGCTTGGTCTGACCCAGCCCGTCCCAAACATGGTTTCGGCCAGCTCCCCGGATGACGACATCGAACCGGTCGAGATCGACAGGCGATTTGTTGCCTTCCGGCGTGAACGAGACCTGGAGGCCGGGGTGTTTCTGCCAAAGATCGCCAAGCCTGGGCAAAATCATCGCGTCGACGAAAAAATCCGTCGTGGAGACCCGCACGCCGCGTGCCGCCCGCTGCAATTTCAGATCGTCGATCCCGCGGGCGATCAGCGCAAATCCTTCGGCCAGGGGTGCGGCCAACTGCCGCCCATCCTCGGTCAGTTCCAGCCCTCTGCCTTTCCGCCGGACCAGGGTCGCGCCCACATCCGTCTCTAGGTTTCGGACATGCTGTGCGATTGCTGCCGGGGTGACGTTCAGCGCGCGTGCAGCGGCGGAATACCCGTTCAGGCGTGCCGTCGCCTCAAACGCGCGCAACATGCTGAGCGAAGGAAGGTCGCGCCAGTCGATGGCCAATTTCTTTTACCTCAGCTTAAAAGAGACGAAATATTTCGAACTCACATATGCACACATAGTTTGTCATGATGGGCCTGCGCAATTTGATTGGTCAAGGGATATGAAAGCGCAGCTTGCATTTATGTCCCGAACAGAAAGGAGCGAACAATGTCTCAATCGAAGATCACAGCCGCCGTCCTGATGTCACTTTGCATAGCCGGTTCCGGGCTTGCCGGGTCGCCCAGGGACGCCGCGCAGGACGCCCATGACGCGTATCTTGAAGCGATCAATTCGAACGATCATGACCAGGTTCTGGAAACGGTGACCGATGACATCGTTTTCCTTGTCCCGAATGCCCCGGCAATCCAGGGCAAGGACGCGGCATCGCCCTGGGTGGCCGGATATTTCGAAGCGTTCGAGACCCGCTGGCAGAAGACCTCGTTAGAATTCGTGGTCGCGGATGATTGGGCGTTCGAGCGTTACGCCTATCGGGTCGTCAATACGCCCCGTGCTGGCGGGCCTGCTTTCATCGATACGGGCAATGGCATCAATATCTATCGCCGCGAGGATGATGGCGTCTGGCGGGTGGCGCGCGACACATGGGCGTCAGATCAGGCCTTGCCGGTCACCTATGACGGTATGGGACCCTATTGAACCGTCGGGGCGCGCGCTCGCTTTGGGCCAGCGCCGGTTTTGGCAATGTGTCGCGACAAACAAGGGCTGCGCCTGCGCGCAGCCCGCATTGCGGTTTCCTGGCTCAGGCGGTCGCGGACTGGTCGTCGGGTTGGTGCAGGCCAACAACAGCCAGAACCGTCAGCCCGAGGGCGAGGTAGTACCAGAAATCGACGCCGGTGAACCCGAGGCCAAAGGCCGCGCCCACGAAGGCAACCCCGACCAGGCCGTCGACGGCCAGGTGAACCGCATAGGGCAAGACACCGAAGACGCCGAGGTGATGGTCGGTAAAGACGGTCAGGATGAAGGCGGCCACACCGGTGGCGACGGAAAGCCAGAAGGCGATTGGGTTGACGGCGCCCAGTCCGAACAGGAAGGGCATAGCGATGAGCCCAAGGGCGACGGGATAGTCAAGATAGGCGTGGATCGACTTTGTGATGAAGCGAGGGAGCATGGGAATCTGTCCTTTTGAGTTGGTGCGGCCGGATGGCGCTGATGAGACAGATTTATGCAGTGATCGCGCGCGGATACATGCGCATCCGTTCGCGATATTGTGCAGATCGTTCAGATATTCGAACCCTAAGGCGTTTTTGGCCTTCTAAATTCAGCCGGCGTTTGCCCGGTTTCTTTTTTGAAGGTGCGGGCAAAGGCCGAGTCCGAGGCATAGCCCGCGCTTTCGGCTGCGTCTGCCAGGGACGCCTTTGGCGAGGACAGCACTTTCTTCGCAATCTCCATCCGCCACTTTGTGACATAGTCGATCGGCGTCATCTTCATCAGCTTCTGGAACTGAACCGCAAAGCCGGTTCGGGACATGCCCGCCTTCTGTGCAAGCGCCTCGACCGTCCAGCTTTCGGTCGGCGCCTTGTGAAACGCGTCCAGTGCACGGCTCACGTTCTTGTCCGAAAAGGCGCCCAAGCCCCATTCCGGCGCGTCGCGTCCTTCAATGAACGATCGGATCGCCTGCGCAAAGATGGTCTCGGACATCTTCAGGGCGATCAGATCGCCACCCATTTTGGACCCGCCCGTTTCGTCGCCGATCATGCGAAGCGTCGCTTCCATCCAGCGCCCTGCATGTTCGCCATAGTTCTTCAGGTGGATGTAAGGCGGTAAGCGCTCCATCAGAATATGCCGGGCTTGCGGGTCAAAGGAAAAATGGCCGCAGATCAGTTGGGTTTCGCTTTGCGGATCGTCGCCGCCATAGACGAGGACGCCCGAACCATCGAAGCCGGAGGCTTCAAGCACGGTATCAAGCGGCATGATCGTGCGGTCAGGATCATGTCCGCAATACAAGGCGTGGGACGCTCCATGGGGAATGATGATCAAGTCGCCCTGGGCCAGATCAATTGGGTCAGCGACGCCGGCAACCCGCACAAGGCAACTGCCGCGATGCGCAAAGTGAAACCGCGCGACGTTTTCGTAGTTCGGGACAGCCACGCCCCAAGGTTTGGTGAAGGATGTGCGGAAATAGATCGTTCCGCGCATGGACAGGTTTGTCAGGATATCGCTTAGAAGGTCGAGCATGGGGAAAACATATGCGACCGATTGGATCTGTACAGAGTTCTGAACGATCTGCGTGAAATTCGGAACGCTCGGGCATTCAGGCGTCGCGATCCTTGGGGTTACTCAAATGGGGTCAAAACACCCAAATGGAGTCCTGAAGATGAAAAAACTGCTTTCCACCGTCGCTGTCGTGCTTGCGATCACTGGCGCCCAAGCCGCCGCACAGGATGTCGCCGAGATGAGCGATGTTGAATTTGCGCATATCGCCTATACCGCCGACAATATCGACATCCGCTATGCGCATCTGGCGCTCGCGCTGTCGAGCAACCCCGATGTGCATGAATTCGCAAACACGATGATCCGCGACCACACCGCCGTCAATGAAGCGGCGCTTGCGTTGCTCGACAAGTTGGGCGTGGCCGCCATGGACAACCCGGTCAGTCAGACTTTGAACGCCAATGCGGAAGAGATCATCGACGGTTTCGTCAAACTGCGTGGGGCGGAGTTCGACGAAGCCTATGCCGCAAACGAGTTGGCGTACCACAAGGCGGTGAATGACCTGGTCGAGAACACGATGATACCGAACATCGACAATAACGAGGTGCGGGCGCTGTTCGTGCAGGGGCTTGAGATTTTCAAGGCCCACGAGACCCACGCGGAAATGATGGTCAAGGCACTTCAGTGATGACGCGCTTCATAACGCGCCGCGGCGTTATGGGTGGGGCGGCTGCATATGCAGCCGTTCTGCCCAGCGGGTCCGTTTCGTCCGAAACGCCAAGTCCGCACGAGGTTGAGATCAGATCGTTCAAGTTCCATCCCGAGGTCGTTGAGGTCCAGATTGGCGACATCATCCGGTGGACCAACATGGACTTGGCGCCGCATACGGCAACCGCTGACGGGCTCGGCTGGGACACCGAGACGCTTGAGCAATACCAGTCCGCCGAGGTGGAGGTTACCGCCGGGATGGAGACGTCTTATTTCTGTGCGTTTCATCCGCACATGAAAGGCAAGATCGCGATTGCCGGGTAAGGCGCCAGCGCGAAACCCGCTATGGGCCGGTTCGCGCCCTAGTGGTCAGGCGCGATAGGCCGGCAGCGGTGCCCGATCCTGGAGCGAAATGAGCCGTCGCAGCATAATTTCCGATAGATCCCGGCGCGCGGGCTGACCGCAGGGGTCGTCATAGATGTTATTGATTTCGCCCGGGTCCGCCGTGAGATCGTAAAGCTCGTTCCAAGGCTCGCCTTCCCGAAGCGACATTCGGTGCGTCTTGGTCACCACCGTTCGCACCCGTTGCGGGCGGTCGAAGCCGATCATCAGGCGCTGGCTATCCTCTTCAACGATGATGGCTTCGGGCGGCTCGGTCGACATGAGATCGCGCCCCTGGATCCCGTTGAACGGTTGAATGCCCGCACGGGCCAAGATCGTGGGCGCAATGTCGATGGACGAGGCAAGACCCGGATCGCGCGCGGGAGGCGAGGTCGCCTGCGGATCGGACCAGATGAAGGGAACCCGGATCACGCCTTGATAGTGCAAGAGCAGTTTCAGCATCAGGCCGTGATCGCCCATGTAGTCGCCATGGTCGGATGTGAAAATGACCACCGTGTTTTCGGCCAAACCCAGCGTCTTCAGCCGGGAAAGCACGCGGCCCACGGCGTCATCGATCATCGTGATCATCCCATAGGTCAGGGCAATGATCGACCGCGCCTCATCTTCGGTCACGGCAAACGGGTTCTGGTTGTCGCGGGGGTCGGTGCCTGCCTTCAACGCGTCCTGCATCGCGCGGATGGGCGGCAACTTGCCCTGTCCAAAGCTTGCCGGAAGCTTGATATCGCCCGGATCATACATGTCCCAATAGCGCCCGGGCGGCGTGAACGGATGGTGGGGGTCGGGAAAGGACATTTGCAGGAAGAAGGGCGCGTCATCATCCGCGCGCGCACCCAGCCAATCTTCGGCGCGATCGGCGATCCAGGATGTCGAGTAAAGCTCTTCCGGGACCGCGGTGCGCCAGGCCTGGGGCGCCTTGATGCGGTTGTCCGGTAAGGCGTTGTCCGGGCCGACCAAACGGTCAAAGTCTGAACGCTGTGACCGCGCCCAAAGAAGATAGTCGCCCGAGGCCTGGTCGGCATGATCTGCCGCGACCTCCACATGCTCAAACCCATAAAAATCGCCGTTCACGCGCGCGGACAGGGGACTGGTCCACTTTGGCGCAAGTTCCAGATCATAGTCTTCGGAATGGCGGTTGTTCTTGACCGCATCGCGCAGGTGCGGGCTTGGCGCGTGCAGCCCGTCGGCGGGTTCGAACGTGTTCGTCGCGGGTAACCCGGTGAAGCTTTGGAGATGCGACTTTCCGATCAGCCCCGTGCGATATCCGGCGTCCCTTAGAAGCTCGACAAAGGTCGTATGATCCTTGGACAGCGGTATGCCGTTGTGCCGCGCGCCGTGGGCGGAACTCATCCGTCCGGTCATGATCGAGGCGCGGTTGGGCATACAGATGGGATTGGCCACATAGAACCGGTCCCACATCGTGCCCTTTGCCGCGATCCCGTCAATGTTCGGCGTCCGGACGACCGGGTTACCGCCGCACCCCAAGTGATCGGCCCGATGCTGATCGGTGATGATGAACAGGAAGTTCGGGCGTTTCGTCATGGGTTGGCCCCTGCGCCTGCCGGTGTCGCGCGGGATGCGCGGATGTCCCAGACGATGAGCGCCAGTCCAATGGCGACCGCTGGCAGGTGGATGGCCGGATTGATGGCCAGCATGGTGAATGCCACCACAAAGCGGATGCCGATTTCGCCGATGCTCAACTTGCGGCGGTCGAAGCCGGACAGGGCCGAGGAAAACAGCCAGATGCAGAAGCAGGTCCGCGCCACGATCCAGAGGAAGGGCAGCAGGCTGAACTCTTCAATGATCAGGATCGTCGGGTAGAAGGCAAAGATGAAGGGGATGATGAACTTGGCCATGCCCAGGCGGAAGGACATAAACGCCGTCATCAGCGGGTTGGCCCCGGCTATGGGCGCCGCGGCATAAGCCGCTATCGCAACCGGGGGCGTCAGCGATGAGGCCACGCCATAGTAAAAGACGAACATATGCGCCGTCAGCATCGACACGCCAAGTGCCTGAATGGCCGGGCCCATGACCAAAATGATGATCAGATAGGCTGGAAGCGTGGGCATCCCCATACCAAGAACCAGCGCCCCGATCATGGCCACGAGAAGCGCCGAGAACAGGCTTTCGCCCCGGATTTCGGCGATGACATTGGCCAGTTTCAACCCGAGCCCGGTGGAATCGAGCGATCCGACCAGAATGCCGATCGCGGCGATGGCGATCAGAAGCGTCGCGCCGGACTGAGCGCCCTTCAGAAAGGACCGCCATATGCGCAGGGGATCTGCGCGCACTTCGGGATTGATCACGGACAGGACAAGCAGGACCACCACCGCGTAGAACCCGGCCGCAGAGGTCGAGAACCCCGCGATCAGCGATCCGATGATGGTCAGTATCGGACCAAGGAACAGGACCGAGTTGATCAGATCGACCCGGGTGATCTGGTCGTCTACCGACATGGGCTGAACCTCGATCCCCTGGCGGCGCGCCTCGACTGTCACGGCTGAGAACAGGCTGAAGTAGTAAAAGAGCGCCGGGAACAAGGCCGCGACGATGATGTTGAGGTATCCGACACCCGTCAGGTCGGCCATGACAAGCGCCGCCGCGCCCATGATGGGCGGCATGATCTGCCCACCGGAAGACGCCGTCGCTTCGATCCCGGCTGCGAACGTTGGGGAAAACCCGCGCTTCTTGATCATCGGTATGGTGAAGGTGCCGGTGCCCACGATATTGGCCACGGTTGACCCCGACATGGTTCCGAACATCGACGATGACAGGATGGCCGCATGCGCCGGGCCGCCCCGGGTGCGCCGGGTGACCAGGAAGGCGAATTTCAAAAGCGTGTCGCCCGCGCCCGTGCCTTCAAGCAGGACGCCGAAAACGATGAAGATGAAAACGGTCGACAGGACGATGTTGGTGATCGAACCGAACACGCCCTTGTTGGTGTTGTACCAAAGCGCCTCGGCCACTTCCTTCAGCGAGAAGCCCGTATGCGCCATGATGCCGGGCAGGTCCTGCCCATAAAGGAGATAAAGCACGCCGAAGGCGCCGACCCCGAAGAGACCCCACCCCCAAAGCCTGCGGCAAAGCTCCAAGAACACGACGAGACCAGCCAAAGCGGGCCAGGCATCGGCCTGGGTCACGTCGTAAAGCGCCGTTTCCATCTGGGTCTGGACGAAGAAGAACGACCAGATCGACCAGAGACCGGCAACAAGCATCAGGGCGTCAATTCCCAGTTGGACCGTCGCCATCGGGCCGGTGACCGGGCCCTTAGCTTCCCGGCGCGCGCGCGACGCCGCAATCCCTGCCACGAGAGCAAGCGCAAACCCTGCGGCGCGGTGAAACTTCGGCTCAACCAGGCCAATACCTGAGCTGTAAAGCGCGATGGCGCCGAGGAGAAAGCAGGCGAGTGAGGACAGCACAAGGTACAGCTTGCCCACCCCGCCGGACGGATTGGTCTCTGCGGTCATCGTATCGATCCTGTCTGAGCGCTTTTTGGAAGGGCGGACCGTTTGTCAGGGCCCGCCCACACGTTGCGACTTACGGGCGTAGTGCCTCGGGGATGGCGATCCCGGCCTCGTCATAGTAGCGCGCGGCACCGGGGTGCAGCGGCACATTGACCGAGGTGAAAGCCGTCTCGGGCGTCACGTCTTTCAGAAAGAACGCCGTGGCGTGAACTTCGTCCAAGTTCTCCCAGAAAGCTTTGGTGGCGTTATAGACGACTTCTTCATCGACACCGGCGTGGGTGCCCACAAACTGGGTAAAGCCAAGCGCGGTGATTTCCCCACCGGTCAACTGACCTTTGTAGATCTCGCCCTCAAACTGGAGCATGCCGCGTCCCGGGCGCCCGAACAGCGCTTGCATGGCTTCTGATCCGACCTTGTCTTCCGGGATCGACAGAATCCGGAACTCGCCCGACAGTCCGAACTGTTCGATGTTGGACGATCCGATCTCGGCCGGGCGGACCATCATGTCGATCTTGTTGTCAGCCAGCGCGGCATATCCTTCGCCCCAGCTTAGGCGGACAGCATTATAGTCTTTGCCCGCCTCATACCCCGTAATGATCTTGATCAGGGCTTCCGAGGTGGCGGAGGCCGACCCCGCGGGCGGGCCGGTGAAGATTGTCTTGCCCTTCAGGTCGTCCCAGCTTTCGATGCCGGACCCGGCCAGTGTGACAGGGTGGTAAGCGCCGGCCTTGAAGCCAAGGATCGACCGAAGTTCGCCGGCGGCGGCAGCGGCATCCTCGACGTTTTCGTACATGCGTTGCTGGCCCTTCATCAGGTTGACTAGCGATGGCACCGTCGAGAAGAAGTCGATTTCTTGCCGACCGCCTTTCAACATGGATTTGGTCAGCGTCTGACCTGCATTGACCTGGATTTCGACACCGGCCTTGCTCGCCTGGTTCGCAAACGTCACGAACATGGTGTGGACCGGATCACCGACACCGGCTGTTTCGCCCTTGAAGATCTGGGCCAAGCTTGTTGTGGGCGCGAGCGAGGCTGCCGCCAGTATCGCAGCCGCTCCGGCGAGTTTCTTGAAGTAAGACACGTGTTCCTCCCTTGATTTTTTCAAAGACTAGCAGATCGTTTTCATCTAAATAATCAAACATTCGCAGTGACAGATAACTTTTTGCTATGAAACTAGATCCCAAGCATCTGGCCCAACTGTCGGTCATCGTTGAAGCCGGGTCCTTTCAGACGGCGGCGGATCGACTGGGTCTGACGCAGCCCGCGCTTAGCCGAAACATGAAAGTTCTCGAAGAGAGGCTAGGCGCAAAGCTGTTCAGCCGAGATGGACGTATGTCGCGCCCGAACGGGCTGGGTCTGCGCTTGGCACGGAACGGACAGGCCATTCGTCTGGCCGAAGAGCAAGCCGGTGTTCTGGCCGATCAGGCGGCCCAGGGCGCGGTGGGCGAACTTCGCATCGGCGCGCCGCCAATTGTTGCGGGGCGGTTCCTAAGCGGCGCGGTGGCTGCGTTCATTCGCGCCAATCCGAATTGTACCGTCGAGATGCGGACCGGGCTTGTGCATGAGCTTCGCACGATGCTGGAACGCGGCCAGGTCGATATGGTGCTTGGACCGGAAAGCCTTGCCGAGGCATCCTCTGGCTTGAGATTTCAGCCGCTGATCGACGACCGCGTGGGTATCCTTTGTCGTGCCGGTCACGCACTTGCATCGCGGCAAAGGGTTATGGCGTCGGATCTGGAAGCCCAGGTCTGGTTGACCCATTCGCGAGGTAGCTTGTTGCGCCAACAGACCGAGGCTGCGATGACAGCCTCGGGGATTACCTCAATGCACATTGTCTGCGAGACGGATTCCATACGTTCGGTGTTGGAGATCGTGGCCGAGACCGATCTGATCACCACGATGCCACGCGCCACGACCGAGCCCTATCTGGAGGATCGGCTTGTGTTTCTAGACTTTGACCATCCCCGGTTCCACAGACCTTTGGGATCGATCAAACGGGCCCAGACAAAGCCAAGTCCGATTGAAGAGAACTTTCTGGCGATGTTGAAGTGATCAGCATCACGGTTCCTGAAAGGATCCGGACGTGCGGCGAAATCCGCGCGCCCTGGACAGTCGCTAGACCCGGAACACGCGTTTGATCTCGTCCAGCGCCTCGGTTTGTTGCACCGTCATGTCGCCGTCGCCCGCGATCACCTTGATGGCCGCCATGGCAGGCATCAGAGCTTCGGTTCCGCCCAGCTTGTTCAGCTTGCGCGCGATCCGCGGAACGGCAGCATCCGGCCCCTGACAGGCCTGCACGAAGAACTGCCCCAGCGCGGCCAGTTCCTCGGCATCCTTCATCGACACGTCCAGCCCCGATTGCAGTCCTTGCAACAGGCTGGATTGACCGTCAGCGGTGGGAAGACCGCCAAGATGCAGAAAGGCTGTCGCCAAGCCCGCAGCGGCCAGTTTGGGGTCTTCGATGCTTTCCACCGGATGTTGGTTGGCCCGGCGCCGAAATCCGAACCGGCGCGCCGCGCCCAGGGCGGTCTGGGTCATGTCAGCGATATCGTCGGCCACATCGACCGCTGTTCTGGCCCGGATCAGGAAGAAATATACGGCGCCTGCCGCTGCCAAAATCCCCAATAAAATATGCATCTTGATCGCTCCGGCATTGATCTGGTGGTCACGCTATAGGCGGATCGCGGCAAGAGGGCGACGCAATTGCGACCTGAATTCGCACCAGGCCGCGGCGTGTCTTTTTGGAAATCCGCTCTTGCGCTCTCGAAATTGCAATATTCTGACATATTTCGTTGATCGAACGGCTAAGGCTGTGTACTAATTGTAAAAAATCGAGCGTTCGGACGAAACGTGACAGGCCACAGATATCTTCCCCATGCCGCGGTTCTCGTGGCGTTGATCGGTGCGGGACCCGCATCGGCGCAAGAGTTTTACTCGGGCGTGACGCTTGGCTGGTCTTCGAGTGAGCTTGATGCGTCCGGCGCGACCTCGGACGGGGACCTGACAAGCGGATCCATCCTGCTTGGCGTCCGATCGGGCGTCGGCGGTGGCCGCACCTTTATCGGGGGTGAGGTCGAAACCAGTCTCGGCACGAATTACGACGAAGATCCAGGTGGGTCTGGCGCCGATATCGACCGCTTGTCGCGGTTGCGCGTGGTCGTCGGGCAGGAGCTGAACGGCTTCTCAATTTTCGGCACCGCGGGTCTGACCTCGCTTCAGGGCAATCTGGACGGTGGCGGTGACGATACTGCCGGTGGCTTCACCTTTGGTGTCGGTGTGGATGTCCCGGTTTCGGAAAGTCTGGATGTCCGGATCGAGGCGTTGCAGGACACGGTCGAATTCGACAATGGCGCCAGTGAGGTTACGACGCGCGGCATTCGGGCCGCGGCCATTCTGAACTTCTGAACCGGCTCTGCCGTTCCCAAATGGGCGACAGACTGTTCCCTACAGGACGGGTATGGCGCGGGGCATCTGACATCGGATTCGCATCATTATTCGGCGTTGATATGGAATATCAATGCTCTGCGGCGAGATGAACTTTGCCGATCCCGCCGGGCGAACCGGCGATGTTTCGCAATCGGCTCAAGTTGATGCGACTGTTCGCTTGTGAAGGGGCGGCACTTTGGCCATGGATGGCCTATGGGGGCATCGGATGTCGGAGGGACGGCGATGCGTTGGACACATCATTTTATCGGTACGGTGGTTTTGGTGGGACTGACGGCCTGTGCGACGGTCAAGGGACCCGAGGCAACGCGGTCGGAGGCAACGGGCCTTCCGGAAACGCTTTGGGATTTCAAACCCGAGGGCGCTGGCTGGACGGCGGCGGCGCTTGACGCGCTGGATGGTCACGGCGCGCCGCTGGTTGCCATGACGCCGAGCGATGTGGCGGTCTATTGTCCGGCCTATGCCGAAGCCTCGCGGGCCGACCGAAAGGCGTTCTGGGTCGGTTTCCTGTCAGCACTGGCGAAGCACGAAAGCACCTGGAGGGCCGACGTGACAAGTCCGAATGGGCGCTGGCACGGGCTTCTGCAAATCTCGCCCGCGACGGCAGAGGGATATGGCTGTCAGGCGACCTCGGCAGCGGCCCTTCGGCGCGGCGAGGCGAACCTGAGCTGCGCGATCCGCATAATGGCGACCACGGTGACGCGCGACGGCGTCATTTCCGCCGGTGGCCGGGGTGTCGCCGCTGATTGGGGGCCTTTTGCGCGGCCCGAAAAGCGCACCGACATTTCAAGCTGGACCAGCGCCCAAAGCTATTGCGCGCCGAGCTGAGCCTTTTGTGCTGCGACGCTAACTGGCGATCAAGGCCCGCACCCAGCGCGGCCTGAGCGCCCGATCGGTCAGCGACACATTCGGCGCGTGACGACCGCCAAGGTCCAGCGTGGCTTGGCGCATGACGCCGATTGCCGCGTCGGAGCGTTGGGGCAGGGCGGCGGGCGAAATGGGTTCTCCTGCGCGGATCCGGAAGGCCTGCCTGTCCTTGTTCAGGGTCTCGTAGAACAGCGTGATGTCCCGGAGCGTGGGGTGGATCAGGTCAAACAGATAGAAGAGCGCAGAATTTCGCGCCCTGATGTTTAACGGGATCACCGGCAGATCGAGCTTGCGCGCGATCATGGCTGCGGAGGGCATCCATTCGCGTTCGTACAATTTCATGCCCCGCCGCTTGGCCAAACGCCCAGCGGGGAAGATCACGCCCAGACGACCCTCGGCGATGAATTCCCGCGTCAGGGCCATGGTGGTCCTTGTTTTTGAGTGGCTTCGCTTCTCTGGGCGCCATTCGACCGGCACGATCGTGTCCGCCATTTGGGGCAGGACCCTTAGAATGTCGGAATTGGCGTAGTAAAAGGCATCCGGCCGCAATCGCTTCAGAACGTGATGCAGCATGATCCCGTCGGCGATCCCGGTTGGATGGTTCGCGACGATCAGGGCCGGTCCGTGGCTTGGAATATTGGAAAGCCCCGCCGCGTTGACGTCCTTTGCGAGCATCGCGCCCATGGCGTCCATGACGGCTGGTGTCGGCAGATCGCGGATCGCTTCACCGATTGCGACCGTCCGGTCGTAGCCCAAGACGCGGTCCAGAGCCCGGCGCGCAATTCGCGTCACGCCATCCTGGCGGAGAAGCCAGGGGGCACGCTCACCAATCAATGGATCCAGACGGTCCCGCATAGGCACGCTTTCTCAGACGCACGCGACAGAGATGTGACAGGTTAACATGGGCACATACGTCATATGGGAAGACCGGCGCGAATTTGCCAATTCGCGGAGCGTGCGTTGCAAGGGCGGCCTCAGAAAATGGCGCAGGACATTGGGGTTGCGCGGCGTAGTTAATCGCGATGCCGTGGCGTCAGGTTGACCAGCAAACATGGTTCGGCTGGATGCTGTCGCCGCGACACCATCACGAATCGAGTTGGCCCAACGTCAGAACAGGCCACGTTCCGTGGGCACCCCGCGCGCTTCGAACGCGGCATCCAATACGCGTCCGGGCGGCAAGCATTCCATGGGTAACCTTGTCTTCTGCCCGTCTTTCAAAAGGACCTGCGCCCTTTGCGACAGATCAAAGGTCGTGCGCAGCTTAACCTTTGCAATGCGCTCTAGCGGAACCTCTCCGTTGCGGCGGCCGCTTTCCCATGTCAGATGAGTGTCATCCACGCGCAGAGTGGCGCGGCGATCCCGCAGAATGTCGATGACGGCGGGGACAGCCACAAGGGCCAAAAGCGCGACGAGCCACCAGACCGCCTGAAACACGACCAGAAGTCCGGCCATCAGCAAAAGCCCGATCACGACGATGGCCAGTTGCTTGGGCGCGCGGGCACGGTGGGTATGCGTGAACGCCTCTGGTCCGCCGGGGTTACCTGCCACCGCCGACATCCAGAAGCGCGCCGGTCACATAGGAGGACTGATCAGACAGAAGATAGGCCACCGCATTGGCGACCTCTTCGGCCGATCCTGACCGCTGCATCGGGACCAGATGGGTCAGGCGGGCGACGCGGTCGGGCTCGCCGCCTTTGGCGTGCAACTCGGTCTCGATCAGCCCGGGTCGGATCGCGTTCACGCGGACCCCGTGCGGCGCCATTTCTTCGGCCAGCCCTTTGGTCAATGTGTCGACGGCGGCCTTCGAGGCGGCATAATCGACATATTGGTTGGGGCTTGAGAGCCTTGCCGAGGCCGAGGACATGTTCACGATCATGCCGCCTGCGCCGCCATTTGCGGTCGACATGTGCCGGGCGGCATGGCGTGCGACGTCGAAGGCGCCCACCGCATTGACGCGGAAGATCTCGGCGATGCGTTCGGCGGACATCTCTTCCACACGTTCCTTCGCAGCGACGATCCCGGCGTTATTGACCAGCGCGTCAAGCCGGGGGAATTCCGCGAAGACCTGAGCATAGACCCGTTCCACGTCGGCCGGTGTCCCCACATCACCTTGCACCAGAACCGCACGTCCGCCCGCTGCCTCAACATCTGCAGCAACGGCTTCGGCCCCGGCCCTGTCGTTGCGATAGCCGAGGGCGATGTCGAACCCGTCCTTGGCCAGCCGTCGGGCCGAAGCCGCGCCGATCCCTGCGCTGGCCCCGGTGATAAGAACAGTTTTTCGATCGCTCATCAGATTTCCTCACGTACCAAGTATGCGGCCCACCATCTCGCCTGTGTCGCGGCTAAGGCCGGGTGTCCCTGCGATCCGCTCCAGTTCGGCGCGGATCAGGCCCTGTCGGTCGGCGTCATAGCGACGCCATGTCTCGAAGGCCGTGGTCATCCGCGCCGTGGTTTGCGGGTTCAGCGGATCGAGTTTGATCAACCACTCGGCCAGAAGCGTGTAGCTTGCGCCTGACGGATCATGAAATCCTGCGGCATTGGTTGAAAGAACGCCCAGAACCGACCGGAACCGGTTCGGGTTCTTCCAGTCGAAATCGGCGTGTTCGGTCAGGTCGCGCGCCGTTTTGGCCGCCGCATCGGGCGCAGCAAGGCTCACCTGAAGGGCGAACCATTTGTCCAGGACCAGACGGTCCTTCGACCAGCGGCGATAGAACATGGCTGTTTCTGCCTGTCCTTGCCCGACGGCCAGAAGGGCGGACAGGGCGCCCACCTCTTCCGTCATGTTGTCGGCGTTGGCGAAAAGCCTTGATGCGGTCTTTCCGCCATCGGTCCGGGACATCAGGCCTAGGGCTGCCAATCGTAATGTCCGGCATCCGGCCGCTTTCGGGTCCGGCGTGTAGGGTCCGGGCAGGCGCATCGCCTCAAACACCTCTGGCAGGTCGCCCGCCAGATGTCCGGCCAGCGTGTCGAGCACACGTTCCCGGGCTGCGTGGATTTCGGATGGATCTGGTGTCTGGCCTGCGTCAAACAGCGTCTGGGCCATGTCGTCTTCGGACGGCAGCCGCAATACAAGCGCCCGAAACGCAGGATCAAGCGTGTCGTCGCGCACGACGCGGCGGAGCGCATCCAGATAGGCCGGTCCCGGCGACGCGCCGTCGGTGATCATGCCGGTCAGCACATCCTTGGCCAGTTGGCGCCCGGCTTCCCATTTGTTGAACGGGTCGGTGTCGTTCGCGAGCAAGAAGGCGCGTTCTTCGGCATTGCTGTCCCTCTCAAGGATCACTGGGGCCGAGAAGCCGCGCAGGATCGAAGGGACAGGTCGGGCGCCAAGGCCGTCGAAGCTGAAGGTTTGTTCCGCCTCGGTCAGTTCAAGGACTTGCGTGGGCACAACCTCGTCCCCGTTCGGACCAATCAGCCCAACGGCCACCGGGATCACCTGCGGTTCCTTCGTGTCCTGTCCGGGTGTGGGCGGCGTTGTCTGGCGCAGGGTCAGTTTGAATGTGCCATCCGCAAACGCCTCTTCAACCGACACGCGCGGCGTCCCGGCCTGGGTGTACCAGCGTTTGAACTGGGTCAGATCGCGCCCCGTCGCATCTGCAAATACCTTGAGCCAGTCTTCGATTGTTGCCGCGTCCCCGTCATGGCGATCGAAGTAGAGGTCCAGCGCCTTGGCATAACCGTCATCGCCCACAAGCGTTTTCAGCATCCCGATCAGCTCGGCCCCTTTTTCATAGACGGTCGCCGTATAGAAGTTGTTGATCTCAACAAAGCTCGCCGGGCGGACCGGATGGGCGAGGGGGCCGTTGTCTTCCCGGAACTGGCGGGCGCGAAGCTGCAACACATCCTCGATCCGCTTGACCGGATGGCTTCGCATATCGCCCGAGAACTGCTGATCGCG
Source organism: Paracoccaceae bacterium (assembly GCA_965267475.1). Lineage (GTDB taxonomy): Bacteria > Pseudomonadota > Alphaproteobacteria > Rhodobacterales > Rhodobacteraceae > JBCBKU01. Next base: position 2,842,269 of record OZ254079.1, on the reverse strand, counting down.
GAAGACCGTCAGACCCTCTTTCAGGCAAAGCTGGAACCAGTCGCGACAGGTGATCCGGTTGCCCGTCCAGTTGTGGAAATATTCGTGCGCTACGATCCCTTCGATCAATTCGAAATCGCGGTCCGTGGCGGTGGTCGGCGAGGCGAGCACGTACTTCGAGTTGAAGATGTTCAGGCCCTTGTTCTCCATCGCACCCATGTTGAAATCGTCAACCGCCACGATGTTGAAAACATCCAGATCGTATTCGCGGCCATAGACCTGTTCGTCCCAGCGCATGGACCGCTTGAGCGCGTCCATCGCATAGGCGCATCGGTCTTCGTCGCCGGGCCGGACCCAGATGTTCAGATCGACGGGCTTGCCTGAGGCTGTGGTGAAATGGTCCGAATGGGCCACCAGATCGCCCGCGACAAGCGCGAAGAGATAGGCGGGTTTGGGCCAGGGATCGGACCAGCGCGCAAGGCCCAGGGTCTTGTTATGCGACGCAAGATTTCCGTTGGACAACAGGACCGGAAGGTCGCTTTCGATCTCAACCTCGAAAGGGGCCATCACGTCCGGGCGGTCGGGGTAATATGTGATCTTGCGGAACCCCTGCGCCTCACACTGTGTGCAATACATCCCGTTCGACATGTAGAGCCCTTCAAGCGCTGTGTTGGCTGAAGGGTTGATCTCAACCTCGGCCTCCCAAAGGAACGGGGCGTCGGGAACGGCGCAGGTCAGGCCATTGCCGATCTCGGGCTTTGCGTCGGCCCCATCAATTGTCGCCCGGATGAGCGTCAATCCTTCCCCGTCCAGCCGGAATGTGCGGTCGGTCGCGTCGGGGTTGGGCCGGAACCAGATTTGCGAGATGACGCGCGTTGCCTGAGGGTCCAGCCGGAAGGTCAGGTGTACCTTGTCGACCAGAAAGGCCGGTGGCGTGTAGTCCGAGAGGAACACGGGGGCAGGGGATGCGTCTTTCATGGAACCGCTCCGGAGCTTTGGGCTGGCACAGCGTAGCCATGCGCGTCCTGGCGGCAAGCGGGTTTTCAGTGTGCGCGCTTGGCCGTGCCCACCCACCCACCCGCACGCCCAAGCGCGCCCCGGCTCGCGCTGACTTTTTGGACGAGGGGTCTAGGTTCAGCCGCATGACGACACTTCTTTGGTTCAAGCGCGATCTGCGGGTGGCAGATCACCCGGCGCTGGCGCGGGCGGTTGAGATCGGCGCCCCGATCCTGCCGGTTTATGTGGTCGAGCCGGAGTACTGGCGGTTGCCGGACACGTCGGCCCGGCAATGGGCATTCACGGCCGAATGTCTGGCCGGATTGCGCCGGGAGTTGGGCGGATTGGGCGCGGCCCTGACCGTTCGGGTGGGGGATGCGGTTCAGGTGCTGGATGCGTTGTCACGGGACCATGGTGTGCAGCATCTGGTCAGCCACGAGGAGACCGGCAACGCCTGGACCTTCGCGCGCGATTTGCGGGTGGCTGACTGGGCGCGAGAGGCTGGGATCCCCTGGACCGAATGTGTGCAGAACGGTGTCGTCCGGCGCCTGAAAGATCGCAATGGCTGGTCCAAGGCGCGGGATGCTTTCGTCTTTGGTGCGCAGGTCGCCACGCCCAAGGCGTTGAACGCCGTGGCGGGGTGCGATCCCGGTGCCATTTCAACGGCGGCAGAGCTTGGGATGCGTCCGGATCTCTGCCCGGACCGTCAACCGGGCGGGCGGGATCAGGCCATGTCCTTGCTGGGCGGTTTTTTGACCGAGCGGGGCCGGACCTATCGCGCTGATATGTCGACCCCTGTCGCGGGCGAACGCGCTTGTTCCCGCCTGTCGCCTTACCTCGCCATGGGGGCTTTGACAGTGCGCGAGGCCGCACAGGCGACGGCGGAACGCCAGCGTGAGGTCAGGGGCACCCGCGACGGTTGGATCGGCAGTCTGAAGTCGTTTCAGGCGCGGCTCGCCTGGCGCGATCATTTCACGCAGAAGCTTGAAGACGAACCCGCGCTGGAAAACCGGTGCTTGCACTCGGCCTATGAGGATCTACGGCCCAAAACCCCTGATGCGACCCTTTTGGCCGCGTGGGAGGCAGGCGAAACAGGTATTCCTTTCGTCGATGCCTGCATGCGGTATCTGACGGCGACCGGATGGCTGAATTTCCGGATGCGGTCGATGCTGATGGCCGTCGCGTCCTATCACCTGTGGCTCGACTGGCGTGCGACAGGCCCGCATCTGGCGCGGATGTTCACCGACTATGAGCCGGGCATCCACTGGCCGCAGGTCCAGATGCAATCGGGTACAACGGGTATGAACACCGTGCGGATCTATAACCCGGTGAAACAGGGTCTCGATCAGGATCCGACTGGCGCGTTCACGCGGCGCTGGGTGCCCGAATTGGCGGATGTTCCCGACGAACATCTGCAAGCGCCGTGGATGTGGGACAGCGCGGGGTCGGTCTTGGGCCGGACCTATCCGGAACCCGTCGTCGACGTGAAAGGTGCTGCCCGCGAGGCCCGAGAACGGGTCTGGGCGGTGCGACGGGGCGGGGCTTTTCGGTCGGAAGCGGCCAAGGTCGTTAAGAAGCACGCAAGCCGGAAGGACCCGCGCTTCGTCAATGACCGCGCGCCCAGGGTGAATAAGGCGGACCGTCAGTTGAAGCTCGATCTATGAGGAAAAAGCCGGACCTTCCGACCAAGCCCTGCGCCACGTGCGGGCGCCCGTTCGCATGGCGGAAGAAGTGGGCGAAGGTCTGGGACGACGTGCGGTATTGCTCGGACCGGTGCCGGCGCGAAAAAAGGCGAAGGAATCCCACCTGACTTTCGGGCGGCACCCCTGATCGATGATATTTGGGCACGTTGTACACTGACCCGAAAACTTCAAAAATTGCTCGTAACCTTTTGATAAAAATACATGAACGGGATTTTTGAGTTACGCACCTCAAAAACATGTGGACGTGAGGTGCGTACCTCAAGTAGCGTTGGATCATGCCGCGATTCGTTTCAAAAACCAGCGGCGCACATATGGGAGGATTGTATGTCATACTCGAAACTGGCGACTGCCAGCGCGATTGCAATTGCGGCCACGGGCGTCGCCAATACCGCACAAGCCGAAGATCTGACGCTGTGCTGGGCCGCTTGGGATCCGGCGAACGCTCTTGTCGAACTTTCGAAAGAATTCGAAGCGCAATCCGGCCACACCATGAATTTTGAATTCGTACCCTGGCCGAACTTTGCGGATCGGATGCTGAACGAACTGAACTCGGGCGGCAAGTTGTGCGATCTGCTCATCGGCGACAGCCAGTGGATTGGTGGCGGGGCAGAGAATGGCCATTACGTGAAGCTGAACGACTTCTTCGATTCCGAAGGCATCAGCATGGACGACTTCGCCCCGGCGACCGTGTACGCATACTCGACATGGCCGAAGGGCACGCCGAATTACTACGCGCTTCCCGCGATGGGTGATGCGAACGGCTGGTTCTATCGCAAGGACTGGTTCGAGCGCGACGATATCAAGGCGGCGTACAAGGAAGCGACTGGTCAGGACCTGCGCGAGCCGCAGTCCCAGAAGGAACTTCTGCAAATCGCGCAGTTCTTCCAGGAGCGCGAGATCGACGGAAAGACCGTCTATGGCGCCGCGATCTTCACCGAGCGTGGCTCTGAAGGGATCACCATGGGCGTGACTTCGGCGCTTTATCCATGGGGCTTCAAGTATGAGAACGAGCCCGGGTCGTATGACATGGAAGGCGCAGTGAACTCAGCCGAAGCTGTGGAAGCGCTTGAATTCTATAAGGAATTCTACAAGACCGCGACACCGCCGGGATACACCAACTCATATATGGGTGAATCGCTCGACGCCTTTAAGTCGGGGCAGGTTGCCATGGCGATGAACTGGTTCGCCTTCTTCCCGGGCCTTTATGCCGACCCGGCCACAGGTGGCGACAAGATCGACTTCTTCGTCAACCCGCCGCAGAACATCGCTGCTTCGACGCTGGGCGGTCAGGGCATTTCGGTTGTGTCCTATTCGGACAAGCAGGATGCCGCGCTTGAATATATCAAGTGGTTCGCCCAGCCTGACGTGCAGGCGAAATGGTGGGAGCTCGGTGGCTATTCGGCCCATAATGCGGTCCTTCAGGATCCGGGCTTCGTCGACAGCCAGCCCTTTGCCGGCGACTTCCTTGAAGCCATGGATGGTGTTCAGGACTTCTGGCAGGAACCGGCCTATGCCGAATTGCTTCTCGCCATGCAGAAGCGGGTCCATGACTTCGTTGTCGCTGATCAGGGCACTGCCCAGGAAGCGCTCGACAAGCTGATCGAGGATTGGACGGAAGTCTTCGAAGACGAAGGCAAGCTGTAACCTCCCTGCCGGTGTGCTGGCCGACGGCGCACCGGCATATGCAGCGCGCCGGGATCACTGGTCCCGGCGCAAAAAACAAGTGACAGGCCAAGCACATGTCTGACCGGACAATCGATCGCGTCGCTGCGGCGACGCCCGCCCAAGTTGCGCGCAAAATCAAAGGGTTGTCAGATCGGGCGATTGCCTGGATCTTCGTGGCCCCGACGATCTTCCTGCTTCTGGCGATCAACATCTTTCCGCTAATCTGGACGATCCGGCTGAGTTTCACGAACTACAAGGCCAACCGCGTCAATCGCGAACCGGAGTGGATCGGGCTTAGAAATTACGAGCGGATCCTGACGGACAGCGACATCTGGCTGAACATGCAGGCCACGGCCCATTTCCTGTTCTGGACGATCTTCTTTCAGGTGCTGATCGGGTTCACGCTGGCCTGGCTGATCAACAAGAAATTCAAGGGCAACGACCTTTGGACGACGATCATCGTGTTACCGATGATGCTGTCACCGGCGGTCGTCGGGAACTTCTGGAAGTTTTTGTACCAACCGCAGATCGGTCTTTTCAATTATATCATCGGGTTCTTCACGGGCCGCGATCCGTCGAGCTTCGAGATGCTGGGGCAGGTGAACCTGGCGCCCTGGTCAATCGTGATCGTGGACACCTGGATGTGGACGCCGTTCGTCATGCTGATCTGCTTGGCGGGGCTGCGAAGTATTCCCGACTATATCTATGAGGCGGCCGAGATCGACCGGGCGTCGAAGCTGCGCCAGTTCTTCACGATCACCGTGCCCATGGTCCTGCCGTTTCTGATGCTGGCGGTCCTGTTCCGCGGGATCGAGAACTTCAAGATGTTCGACCTTGTCGTGCAGTTGACCGGAGGCGGGCCGGGATCGACCACCGAACTGACCTCGATCAACCTCAAGCGGGAAGCATTCGAGAAATGGCGGACGGGCTATGCCTCGGCCTATGCGATCATCCTGTTCGTGACGGTCTTTGGGCTCGCCTCGATCTACGTGAAGGCCCTGAACAAGGTGAAAGAGAGATGAGCAGTTTTTCCATCACCGAACCGTCGAACCGGTCCAAATGGATCGCCGGCGCCCTGGTCATCACCTATGCCCTGATCACCATGGTTCCGCTTGTCTGGATCGCGTTGACCGGCTTCAAAAGCCCCGCCGACGCGATCAGTTATCCGCCGAAATACATCATTGGCAGCGAGAGCGAGGCCGGGTTCCGTCCGACACTGGAAGGCTATGTGAACCTGTTCACGACGCGGACGCGGCAGACCGAGGAGTTTCTGAACGCAAACCCGCCGGAGAACTGGCGGGACGAGATCGTCCGCCAATACGACATGGTCATCGTGGGCCCGTCGAAATTTGGCGAGCGCTTCCTGAACTCGGTCATCATCGGCTTCGGATCGACCTTCTTGTCGGTCTTCCTTGGAACGCTCGCGGCCTATGCGTTCAGCCGCTTCAAGATCCCGCTGGCCGATGACCTTCTGTTCTTCATCCTAAGCACGCGGATGATGCCACCCATCGCTGTCGCGATTCCCATCTTCCTGATGTACCGCCAACTTGGGTTAAGCGACACGCATCTTGGTATGATCCTTCTTTATACCGGGGTGAATATCTCACTGGCCGTCTGGCTTTTGAAAAGCTTCATCGACGGGATCCCGACCGAGTATGAAGAGGCCGCGCTGATCGATGGCTACACCCGGTTTCAGGCGTTCTACAAAGTGGTGCTGCCGCAGGCGGCGACGGGCATCGCCTCGACCGCCATCTTCTGCCTGATCTTTGCCTGGAACGAATATGCCTTCGCCGTCCTTCTGACGACTGCCAATGCGCAAACGGCACCGCCCTTCATTCCAACGATCATCGGGATTGGCGGGCTTGATTGGCCGGCCATCGCCGCGGGCGTCACGATCTTCCTTCTGCCCGTGATGATCTTCACCATCATCCTCCGCAAGCATCTGCTTCGTGGGATCACATTCGGAGCGGTGCGCAAATGACCAAGTTTCTGAACGGTTTGATGTCCTTTCGCCGCGGCCCCTGGGAGATGCTGGCGACAATCATCATCGCCATCGGGGTCTTCATGCTGATGCAGCCCTTCGTGATCTGGGCTTTCACCTATTCCTTCATCACGACGCTGGTTGGCACGGTGATGTTCATCATCGTCAGCCACTTCCCGGAGTAACCATGGCGCAGATCGTCATCAAAAATCTGAAGAAGCAATTCGGGGACTTCACAGCGGTGCGCGAAAGCTCTTTCACCATCGAGGATGGAGAGTTTTTCATGCTGCTGGGCCCTTCGGGTTGCGGCAAGACCACAACGCTTCGCATGATCGCTGGACTGGAGTTGCCGACCTCGGGTGAAATTCTGCTGGATGGCGAAGAGATTTCGCAGCGGCCACCGTCCCAGCGCGATATCGCCTTCGTCTTCCAGATGTTCGCGCTTTACCCGCATATGAATGTCCGGCGGAACATCAGCTATCCCTTGGTCAGTCAGGGCATGCAGCGGGCTCAGGTAAAGGCCAAAGTGGCCGAGGTCGCAAAGATCCTAGGGATTGAAGATATCCTGGACCGGCCGGTGGGCGGGTTGTCTGGTGGCGACCGTCAAAGGGTCGCGCTTGGCCGCGCCATCGTGCGCGAGCCCAAGGCCTTCATGATGGACGAACCGCTGGGCGCGCTCGACGCGGAGTTCCGCGAACATATGGCCGAGGAACTGCGCGCGCTACACGACCGGATGGGCGCGACCACGGTTTACGTGACCCATGACCAGCTTGAGGCCATGCAAATGGGCGACAAGATCGTCGTGATGAACAATGCCGTGGTGGAACAGTTCGGAACGCCGCAGGAAATCTATGACAAGCCTGCGACCATGTTCGTGGCGGATTTCATCGGTTCGCCGTCGATGAACTTTTTGAAGTTCCATGGGAAAATTGGGCCGGGGTCAAACGACGTGGCGATGCATGACACGCGTTTTGCGGTGCCTCAGGCGCGGGAGCCCTTTGAAGGGGATATGGCCTTCGGGGTGCGGCCGGAACATATCACACTGTCGGATGCGGCGTCCTTCCGGGCCGAGGTTTTGGCAACCGAGTATCTGGGAACCACGCAGATTGTTACGCTGAACACGGCCGGGGGTGAGGTGAAGGCCCGCGTGTCATCCCAACAGGCCGCCCGCGCGGGAGAGACTGTGGGGCTCGATTTCGACGCTGCGACGGTGACATTGTTCGATCGACAAACGGGCCGCGCGCTTCGGTCGGAACTGAATGAGGGTGTGCTCCATGGCTGAGGTGCTCCTGAAAAACGTCTCAAAGGCATTCGGTAAGACCCAGGCGGTCGATGACATCTCGATGACCATCGAAGATGGGGCCTTTGTCGTGCTTCTGGGCCCGACCGGGGCCGGGAAGACCACGACGCTGCGCCTGATCTCGGGGTTGGAAAAGCTCGATGCGGGCAGCGTCCATATCGGCGGCAGGGATGTGGGCAACGACACGCCCGCACAGCGCGACGTGGCGATGGTGTTCCAGCAATACTCGCTGTACCCGCATCTGACAGTTCGCGACAACCTGGCCTTCCCGCTCAGGTCGCCGATCCTGAAAACGCCTGAGGATGAGATTGCCCGCAAGGTGCAAAAGATCGCCGAGGTGCTTCAGATCCCCCACAAGCTCGACAACAAGGCGACCGAGCTGTCGGGTGGCGAGATGCAGCGCGTGTCGATTGGCCGGGCGCTGGTCCGCGATCCGTCGATCTATCTGATGGACGAGCCGCTTTCGTCGCTTGATGCCAAGCTGCGCGCTGATCTTAGGGTCGAGTTGAAGCGCATTCAGGCCGATTTGGGATCGACACTGCTTTACGTGACCCATGACCAGATCGAAGCCATGACTATGGCGACCCATGTTGGTGTCCTCGAAGAAGGACGTCTGGTGCAATACGGGACGCCGAAAGAGATCTATGAAGACCCAAGCAGCGTCTATGTTGCAAGCCGCCTGGGTCTGCCCCGGATCAACATCCTGCCCGCGTCGCTTTTCCCGGGGGATCACAAGGGTGTCCAGATCGGATTGCGTCCGGAAAACATTCGGCAGGGCGACGGGATCGACGCGACGGTCTTGCGGTCTGAGCATCTGGGCGATCAGACCCGGTTGCATCTGGATGTCCAGGGACATGCCGTCACGACGCTGACGGATCCGCATCAGGATTATGCGGCCAATGCGACACTTAAGATAAGCCCGCAGAACCCGCTTTACTTCGACGCATCGGGCGCACGGGTCGTATAAGGGAGGACCACCATGGCACAGTTTATCAACGCCAAAGAGGATCTGGTCACCGAGGCCATAGATGGAGTGCTTGCGGCATCGGGCGGCGCCTTGTCGCGGCTGGACGGCTATCCGCATATCAAGGTGGTTCTGCGCGCGGATTGGGACAAGTCCAAGGTGGCCCTGGTGTCGGGCGGCGGGTCTGGGCACGAACCGGCCCATGCCGGTTTCGTCGGTGAAGGGATGCTGACCGCTGCGGTCTGTGGCGAGGTTTTCGCATCGCCCTCGGTCGAGGCCGTGCTGGCCGGGATCCTTGCGGTCACGGGTGACGCGGGTTGCCTGCTGATCGTCAAGAATTACACGGGTGACCGGTTGAATTTCGGTCTTGCGGCGGAACGCGCGCGCGCCCTTGGGCGCAAGGTTGAAATGGTCGTTGTCGATGATGACGTGGCGCTTCCGGACCTGCCGCAGCCGCGCGGCGTCGCGGGGACCCTGTTCGTCCACAAGATCGCGGGTGCCATGGCCGAGGCTGGTGCGGACCTTGGCACGGTTGCCAAGGCGGCCCGGTCGGTGATTGGCAAGGTCGCCTCGATCGGGATGAGCCTTGATACCTGCACGGTCCCCGGATCGCAGAAGGAAAACCGGATTGGCGCTGGCAAGGCCGAGCTTGGGCTTGGGATCCATGGCGAGCCGGGTGTGGAGCAGGTGGATTTTTCGACCGCGATGGGGGCTATGACGACGGTCGTCGACAAGCTTCGAGGTCACGCCGGTGGCCGCAATACCGTGGCCATCATCAACAATCTGGGTTCTACCACACCCTTGGAGATGTCAGTCTTGACCCACGCGCTGACCGCGTCTGGGCTTGTCCAGCACGTCATTGGACCCGCACCTTTGATGACCTCGCTTGATATGCACGGGTTCTCGGTCTCGATCATGGAAGCGACACCGGACGAGCACAGCGCCCTGGCTGCGCCGGTCCCGATGCCGGCCTGGCCGGGGCTGGCGGATGTTGTGGTCCCACCGGTCGTTGGGTTGCCGGATGGTCTGACGCCGATCGAACCGATCCCGTCGAAAAACGATCGGACGCGGGCCACCATTGAACGCGTGGCCGACCTTCTGATCTCGGCCGAGGGTCGGCTGAACACGCTTGATGCCAAATCGGGGGATGGAGATACCGGCAGCACGCTGGCCACGGCGGCCCGAGCGCTGAAATCGAGCCTTGACCGGATGCCGCTTGCGGATCTGACGCAACTTTTTCCGGCGCTGGGCAACGAGCTTAGCCAGACCATGGGCGGGTCTTCGGGCGTGATCCTTGCGATCTATTTCAACGCTGCGGGCGATGCCTGTTCGAACGGGGCGTCTGTTCAGCAGGCGCTGGTCGATGGCTTGACGCGGGTCAGCCAGGTGGGCGGCGCCGAAGTTGGCGACCGGACGATGGTTGATGCGCTGGCCCCGGCACTCGACGCCCTGCCAAGCGGTATCGGCGCTGCGGCGGCCGCGGCGCGGCAAGGCGCTGACAGCACCGCCGCGATCCACCGGGCGAAGGCGGGGCGCGCAGCTTATGTGCCCGAAGACAACCTGAGGGGACATAACGATCCGGGTGCCGAGGCGGTCGCGCTTTTGTTCGAGGCCCTGGCGGAAGAGATGGTGGACTAAACTGAGCACACCGAACCTCAAAATTGTCGCCAAACCGACGGTCAACGACATTGCGCGTGTGGCGGGGGTCAGCCTTGCGACGGTCGATCGGGTGCTGAACGAACGCCCTGGCGTTCGATCCGTAACGATTGAAAAGGTGCAGGCGGCGATTGATGAGCTGGGCTATGTGCGCGACACCGCCGCCGCCAATCTGGCGCGGCAGAAGACGTATCGTTTCGCCTTCGTCCTGCCCGATTGGAAAGGCCAGTTTCTGGCAAGTCTGGAAAACGGGATCACCGAAAGCCTGCTGACGGCACGTCAGGACCGCACAGAAGTGCGGATCATCCGGACCCCGAACTATGATCATACCCAACTGGCGCGGACCTTGGCCGAGCTGGACCCCGACGAGGTCGACGGGCTGGCGATCATGGCGCGCGAAACGCCGCAAGTTCGCGATGCGATTGCCGATCTCAGAAAACGCGGCATTCCGGTCGTGTCACTGGTGTCGGACCAGCCGAACTCGGACCGTGACCACTTTGTCGGGATCGACAACGTCGCGGCGGGTCGGACGGCGGGCACGCTGCTGGGGCGCTTTACTGGCGGGCGGAAAGGAAAAGTCGTCGTTGTCATCACCAACAAGCAGTCGCGCGACATGATCGAGCGGCGCCACGGGTTCGACCAGGTTGTGCGATCGTCCTTTCCTCATCTTGAACCTTTGCCCAGCATCGAAGGTCAGGAAGATCCCGCCCATACCGAAGAGGTCACGCGCCGCGCCCTGGAAGAGAACCCCGACACCATCGGCGTCTATTCCGTCGGGGCGAGCGTTCAGGGCGTCGCAAAAGCCATTGCAGGGGCGAACCTGTCGCTTCGTCCCGTCCTGATCGACCATGAGTTGACCGAAAACTCGGCCGGGCTTCTTCGCTCCGGCGTCATCGACGCTGTCATCACGCAGAATACCGGGCATCTGGCCCGAAGCTCGTTGCGGGTCCTGCGCGCAAAATGCGACAAAACACCCGTCATCAAATCGCAGGAAACCATCCGGATCGACATCGTGCTTCGGGAAAACCTGCCATCCATGGACTGACTATCGAGGGAGACCACCATGACACCGATCAAAGGCCCCGCCCTGTTTCTGGCGCAATTCGCCGGGGACGACGCGCCGTTCAATTCTTGGGATTCGATCACCAAGTGGTCCGCCGATTGTGGTTATGTGGGCGTCCAGGTGCCAAGCTGGGATGACCGGTTGTTCGACTTGGCAAAGGCCGCCGAGAGCAAGGATTACTGCGACGAGTTCAAGGGCGTGGCCGCCCAGAACGGCGTCGAGGTGACCGAGCTTTCAACCCATCTTCAAGGACAGCTTGTGGCGGTTCATCCGGCTTACGACGCAGCCTTTGACGGCTTTGCCGCGGAAAGCGTGCGCGGCAACCCTGCGGCCCGCCAGGAATGGGCGGTCGATCAGGTGAAAAAAGCGCTGAGCGCCTCAAAGAACCTCGGGATTTCGGCCCATGCCACCTTCTCGGGCGCTTTGGCCTGGCCCTATGTCTATCCCTGGCCGCAACGCCCGGCGGGGCTGGTTGAGGAAGCTTTTGACGAACTGGCCCGCCGCTGGAAACCGATCCTGGATCATGCCGAGGATTGCGGCGTCGATGTCTGTTACGAGATCCACCCCGGCGAAGATCTGCATGACGGTGTGACCTATGAAATGTTCCTGGAGCGCACGGGCAACCACGCACGTGCCTGCATGCTGTATGATCCGTCGCACTATGTGCTTCAGTGCCTCGACTATCTGGATCACATCGACATCTACAAGGACCGGATCCGGATGTTCCATGTGAAGGATGCCGAATTCAATCCCACGGGGCGCCAGGGTGTCTATTCGGGCTATCAGCGCTGGGTCGATCGGGCCGGGCGGTTCCGGTCGCTTGGCGACGGTCAGGTCGATTTCGGGGCAATCTTTTCGAAACTGACGGCCTATGGGTTCGATGGCTGGGCCGTGGTCGAGTGGGAATGCGCCATCAAGCATCCCGAGGACGGCGCGCGTGAAGGGGCGGCCTTTGTGCGCGATCACATCATTCGTCCGACCGAAGTGGCCTTCGATGATTTTGCCGCGGCAGATACCGACACCGCCGCCAATCGGAAGATGCTGGGTATCGAGTGATGCTGGCCGGTTTCAACCTGCTTCTCTGGACCACTCATCTGACCGATGATCTGCTTCCCACCTGCGAACAGGTGAAAGCGGCGGGATATGATGGGGTGGAGATCCCGGTGTTCGAGGGCGATGTCGCCCATTACCGGGATCTTGGGCAGAAGCTTGACGATCTGGGGCTCAGGCGCACGGCTGTCGGCGTGGTGCAAAGCGAGGACGCCAACCCGATGAGCGCGGACGCGTCCCATCGCGCGGCGGGGGTCGATTTCCTGAAATGGATGGTCGACTGCTGCGCGGCTGCGGGGGTCGAGACGCTGTGCGGGCCGTTTCATCAACCTTTGGCGGTGTTCTCGGGCCGGGGCCCGACCGAGACGGAGCTTGGCCATCTGATCGAAAGTCACCGCGCCATGGCGGCCTATGCCAAGGATGCGGGCGTGGCCTTGTCGGTAGAACCGTTGAACCGGTTCGAATGCTATGCGCTGAACACGATGGCGCAATCGGCCAAGCTTGTGGCGGCGGTCGGCTCGGAAGGCTATGGCTGTCTTTTCGATACGTTCCACGCCAATATCGAGGAGCGCGATGTGGGGGCGGCCATCCGTGCAGCGGGCGCGGCCATCAACCACGTCCATATATCCGAAAACGACCGTGGCGCGCCCGGCGCGGGGCATGTGAACTTCGCCGAGACGTTCGAGGCGTTGAAGGCCGTCGGATATGACGGCTGGATGGTCATCGAAGCTTTCGGCCAGGCGCTTCCGGATCTTGCGGCAGCGACCCGGGTCTGGCGCCCCTTGTTCGACAGCGAAGATCAGGTTGTCGCTGCGGGTATCAACGTAATCAAGACAGGCTGGCAGGCAGCCTGAAGGAGAAGAGAATGGCCATTGAGGGACGCAACGAGGATCGAAAAGGGCGCATCCGTCTTGGAATGGTGGGTGGTGGCAACGATGCCTTCATCGGCGGGGTTCACCGGATCGCTTCGCGGATCGATGATCACTATGAGCTGGTCGCGGGGGCCTTGTCCTCGACGCCCGAAAAGGCGCGGGCCAGTGGCGAAGCGCTGGGCTTGCCGCGCATCTATGACGACTTCAAGCAGATGGCGATCCGTGAGGCGCGCCTGAAAAACGGGATCGAGGCGGTGTCGATCGTGACGCCCAACCACGTCCATTATGGCGCGGCGCGCGAGTTTCTGAAGCGCGGCATTCATGTGATTTGCGACAAGCCGCTGACCTCAACGCTGGCCGATGCGAAGAAACTGGTTGCGGCTGCCGAGAAATCGGACGCGCTGTTTATCCTGACCCACAATTACACCGGCTATCCGATGGTGCGTCAGGCGCGCGAGATGGTGGCAAGCGGTGAGATTGGTGCAGTGCGCGTGGTTCAGGTCGAATACCCACAGGACTGGCTGACGGTACCGCAGGACTTCAAGCAGGCCGAATGGCGGACCGATCCCGCACGGTCAGGGGCCGGGGGCTCAACCGGCGATATCGGCACCCATGCCTATAATCTCGCCTGTTTCATCACCGGGCTTGAAGCCACGGAATTGGCTGCAGATCTTGAAGCCTTCGTGCCGGGGCGTCAGGTCGATGACAATGCGCATGTCCTTTTGCGGTTCGATGGCGGTGCGAAGGGGATGCTTTGGTCCAGCCAAGTCGCGCCGGGCAACGAGAACGCCCTTCGGATTCGCATCTATGGCGACAAGGGCGGGCTGGAATGGGCGCAGGAAGACCCGAACTATCTGTGGCACACACCCTTTGGCGAGCCCAAGCGTCTGATTACGCGGGGCGGGGCCGGAGCGGGTGAGGCGGCGGGCCGGGTCAGTCGGATCCCGCCGGGTCACCCCGAGGGGTATCTGGAAGGGTTCGCCACGATTTATACCGAGGCCGCGCAGGCGATCATGGCCGCACGGGATGGCAGCGCGGTCGATCCGGCGGTGACGTATCCGACCGTTAGCGACGGGCTGAAGGGCGTGCAGTTCGTGGACGCTTGCGTCCGCAGCTCCAAACGCAACGCGGCCTGGGTGAAGCTTTAGGTCCTTTGCCATGGGCCGGTTGGGGCAGCCATTTCAACCGGCCAAAAAAACTTACCAATTCCGCTTGAGTTCGGCGATAGGGTCTCTATTTTGCCGCGACGCCGGTTCGGGCGGGTGTTTTGGGATGACCACATGACAGACTATGTCGAGCGTTCGGGCCTTTCGGTCGCGCGAGAGTTGGCCGAATTTGTCGAACGGGAGGCGCTGGCCGGTCTGGGGATGCCCGGACAGGCATTCTGGGAGGCTTTTGCAGGACTTCTGGACCAGTTCGGGGCGCGCAACCGCGAGCTTCTGGAGATCCGCCGCACCTTTCAAGCCGCAATCGATGACTGGCACCGCGAACAGGCGGGCAAAAAAATCGATGCGGAGGAATATCAGGCGTTCCTGAAAGGGATCGGTTATCTCGTCGAAGAGGGTCCGGATTTCGCTGTCGAAACCGCGAATGTGGATCCGGAAATTGCGTCCATTCCCGGCCCGCAACTGGTCGTTCCGATCACCAATGCCCGCTATGCGCTGAATGCGGCCAATGCGCGGTGGGGCTCGCTTTACGATGCGCTCTACGGCACGGACGCCATGGGATCCTTGCCGTCCGGCGGAGGGTATGATCCGGCGCGTGGTGCCGAGGTGATTGCCTGGGCCCGGAAGCATCTGGATGCCGCAGTGCCTCTGGCCGATGGCAGTTGGGCGGATGTGACTTCGCTGTCTGTCGTGGATGGGGTTTTCGCGCCCGCGCTTGCGGATCCCGCGCAGTTTGCAGGCCACGCGGAAGAGGACGGAGAAAAACGGTTCCTGTTCAAGCGGAACGGGCTGGGGATCGCCGTAGTTGTCGATCCATCCAGTCAGATCGGCGGGTCCGACAAGGCGGGGGTTTCCGACGTTCATTTCGAAGCGGCTGTCAGTGCGATCATGGATTGCGAGGATTCGGTCGCTTGTGTCGATGCTGAGGACAAGGTCGTCGCCTATCGCAATTGGCTGGGTCTGATGAAGGGCGATCTGTCCGAGAAGGTGACCAAAGGCGAAACGACCTTCACCCGCGTTTTGAACCCGGACCTGACCTATGTGGCGCCCGACGGGTCACCGCTGACGCTGAAGGGCAGGGCCCTGATGCTGATCCGGAATGTCGGTCACCTGATGACCAACCCTGCGATCCTGGACAGCGAGGAGCGTGAGGTGCCTGAAGGTCTGATGGATGCGATGATCACGACGATGATCGGCATGTATGATCTTCGAAAGACCGAGGGCCCCCGGAATTCCACCCATGGATCGATCTATGTGGTGAAGCCCAAGATGCACGGGCCCGATGAGGTTGCCTTTGCAGATCAGATCTTTTCGGCTGTCGAAGCCGCACTGGGTCTGCCTGAATACACCGTGAAACTTGGCATCATGGATGAAGAACGCCGGACGTCGGCCAACCTGAAAGAGTGCATTCGGGCCGCCAAGAACCGGGTGGCCTTTATCAACACGGGCTTCCTTGATCGAACAGGCGACGAGATCCATACCTCGATGGAGGCCGGGCCCATGGTCCGGAAGGGCGAGATGAAGACCGCGCTTTGGATCGGATCCTATGAGGATCGGAATGTCGATATCGGGCTCGCTTGCGGGCTGCGTGGCAAGGCACAGATCGGGAAGGGCATGTGGGCCATGCCGGATCGGATGGCGGACATGCTGGAACAAAAGATTGGCCACCCTCAGGCGGGTGCGAACTGTGCCTGGGTGCCATCGCCCACCGCCGCCACGCTTCATGCCGCGCATTACCACGCCGTCGATGTGCTGGCGCGGCAGGATGAGATCGCCAAGGGCGGTCCGCGCGGGACGTTGGCGGATCTGCTGACCATCCCGTTGCATCGCGGGCGGAACTGGTCGGACGCCGAGATCACCGAAGAGATCGAGAACAACGCCAGGGGATCCTTGGATATGTCGTGCGCTGGATCGATGCCGGTGTCGGCTGTTCGAAAGTGCCGGATATTCACGATGTGGGTCTGATGGAAGACCGCGCGACTTGCCGGATCTCGTCCCAGGCCCTGGCGAACTGGCTGCACCACGGGGTGGTCAGCCGTGATCAGGTGATGACGGCGATGAAGCGGATGGCCGAAAAGGTGGATGCCCAAAACGCGGGCGATCCGACCTATCAGCCCATGGCGCCCGGATTTGACGGTGTTGCGTTCCAGGCGGCTTGCGATCTGGTTTTCGAAGGCCGAAAGCAACCCTCGGGCTACACCGAACCGGTGCTGCATCAGCGGCGCCTTGAGAAGAAAGCAGGTTAGGACATGGCGCAGATTTCCGTTCGGAAGGCCCGCACGATCATTCGACAAGCGCTCGCGAAGGGCAAGGAGATGGAATTGAAGCCCCTGTCCGTTGTCGTTCTTGACGCTGGTGGTCACCCCATCGCGTTTGAACGCGAAGATGGCGCCGCGCCGGGGCGTTTTGCCATCGCGCAAGGCAAGGCGTTCGGCGCCGTCATGCTTGGGATGGCGGGCACGGCCCAGATGAAACGGGCCGAGGATCAGGCCTATTTCATGGCCGCCGTGAACGGTGTCTATGGCGGCAAGGTGATCCCGGTGCCAGGCGGGGTCCTGGTCCGCGACAAGAAGGGCGCCGTGATCGGAGCGGTCGGTGTGACCGGCGACACGTCAGACAATGATGCGCTGGCCGCAATGGCCGGGATTGAGGCCGCTGGCCTGACCGGCGAGGTCTGACGGGGCAAGGCCTTCGGTCTTTGGTCATCATTCTGACTTAACTTGATCGCACAATGCTTTGTGCATCAGGCGCTTGGCCCTGCACCCATGCACAGGCTATGTCCTGCTATGGCGCGACGAAAGGATCCCTCATGCCCCGACCCGTGATCGGCATCATCGGCAATCCGCATCTGATCAATGATCAGTACCGGATCTTTGGGGCCGGTGCGATGAATGTCGAGGCTGTGGCGCAAGTAGCCGGCGCCCTGCCGATGATTGTGCCCACCGATCCGGCAATCGTCGATCTTGAGGATCTGATGGCGCGGTGCGATGGGTTCCTGCTGACGGGTGGGCGGGCCAATGTCCATCCGGAAGAATATGGAGAACCGGAAACGGAAGCCCATGGCACCTTTGACCGGGCCCGCGACACGGTTGCTCTGAACCTGTCCCGGGCTGCGGTGGATCGGGGTCAGCCCCTTCTGGCGATTTGTCGTGGGTTCCAGGAATTGAACGTGGCCTTTGGCGGCAGCCTTTATCCCGAAATCCGGGACCTGCCCGGTCGCATGAACCACCGGATGCCGCCGGATGGAACGATAGAAGAAAAGTTTGAGTTGCGCCACGATGTCACGTTCCAGGATGGTGGCGTTTTTCACCGGTTGATGGGGAAGCCGGTTGTGCGGACGAACACGCTGCACGGGCAGGGGATCAAAGTGCCGGGCACCCGCGTCGTGATCGACGGGGTGGCCGAGGACGGCACGCCGGAAGCGATTTATATAGATGGCGCGCCGGGCTTTGCATTGGGCGTGCAGTGGCATGCGGAATACAACGCTGGCGAAGATGCCGTATCCCGTCCGTTGTTCGAAGCGTTCGGCGCGGCGGCCAAAGCCTGGGCGGACGGGTCGCGACCGGCGCGGCTGAAACTGGCGTAAAACTTCCTTAACCTTGATCGGGCAGCGTCGGGGCCATGCCATATGACCTGACCCCGGACGCCTTCTTCGCTGACCTGTTTCGCACCCGTTCGGCCAGAACCGGCGCGGTGGTGCGCCGCAAGGTCGAGGATGTGGAGCGGATTGTCGGGCGCCCGATCTTTCTGGCCGAGGTTCGGCGTCGCGGCTTTCATGCCTATGAGAATGCAGGCCAGTTCATCATTGTCTGCAATCGCGACCCCCTGAAACGCGTGGCGTGACGATCTTCGACCCGAAGATCGTGGGGAAATCGACACGATTTCCTGAAAAAGAGGAAAGATTTCGTGTCGAAATCTCTACGGAAACCGCGTCGGTTTCCGTATACCAGGACTCATGAAACGTTCTGAGATCAACGCCATCATGGCCGCCGCGGATGACCTGATCCGTCATCACGGCTTCACCCTGCCGCCCTTTGCCTATTGGACGCCCGAGGCATTCCAAGCGCAGAAAGATCCCGCCCGCCGGATCATCGACGCACGCATGGGGTGGGATATCACCGATTACGGGCAGGACAATTTCGACGCGCTGGGCCTGTTCCTTTTCACCCTTCGCAACGGATCCCTGGCCGATCTCGAACGGGGCCGCGGAATGGTCTATGCCGAAAAGCTTCTGATCTCTCGCCAAGACCAGGTCAGTCCGATGCACACCCATGTCATCAAATCGGAGGACATTATCAACCGGGGCGGCGCAACGCTGGTGATTGAATTGTTCGGATCGGACGATCAGGGGAAGTTTGCAGAAGACAAGGGCGGCATGGTCCGCTGCGACGGGTTCGAACGCCCATTCGGTCCTGGCGAAAAGCTCAAACTTGCCCCGGGCGAAAGCGTCACCCTTCAACCGGGAGACTGGCACGCCTTCTGGGGCGAAGGCGGCGATGTTCTGATCGGCGAGGTGTCGACGGTCAATGACGATTTGACGGACAACATCTTCAGAGATCCGATCGGACGCTTTGCCGAGATCGATGAAGACGAGCCGCCGACCCATCTTCTGGTCAGCGACTACGATCGCTGGCTGGCCTGACCGGCCTAGGCCACCGCCAAACGGCGGATCAGCAAGTTCGGGTCCGCTTCGGCCAGCATCCGTGCCTCATGCGCTTTCAGGCAGCGCCGGGCCGTCCGCCCGAAGCTCTCCGGTGTCGTGGCGAGATCGGGACAGGTCTCGAACAGCTTTGTGCGGGCGCGCAGGTCCATCGCCTCAAGACCGCTTTGGCCCGGAAAGAAGCTTTCGCTCGGCGCACCGTTGGCAAACAGAATTTCGTGCCGGTCCAGCAATAGGTGGCAGTATTGCGTCACCGCCTCGGGCGCGGTGGCCAGCGCCCCGGCATCGACAAGATGCTGCGCGGTCACAAAGACTTCGGAGGTGCCGAAGAGCCACTGCGCCATCGGTCCGGCATAAAGCATCCGATGTTGCGGCGAGACCCAAAGCTCGGACCCGGCCCCGAATATCCCTTTCGGAATGTGGACAGGCGCCAAAGCCTTTGCGCCGGACACCCGGCTGGCTCCAGTCCAGCGAAGGGGCTGAATGCCGCTGTCGCGGGTCAGGACCATATCGCCAGTTCCAAGCGTTTCGACCCGGCGTTCACCCGCAGGCGTCAATATCCGTGTGCCCGCGCGGAAGCATATGATGGTCTCGATTTCCGAGAAGTTGACGGTCGTGCCATCGGTCAGAGTCGCGGTTCCCGAAAGCCCGCCGGCGTCGTCATCCTCGTTGGAATAGACGATGGAGCCCTTGTCCAGAAGACCGCCGAAATCGAGCGTATCGCCCGCGGTTTCATCGCCTTCACCACCGGTGATCGTGATGGTGCCGGTACCGTTCAGTTGGTTGGTGTCGAAGACGAACGTGTCGTCGCCGTCCCCGCCCTGGATTGTGTCGTTCCGGCCTGCGTGGATCGTGTCGTCGCCGGTTCCGCCGTCGATGACATCCGCGCCGCCATCGCCGAAGATGGTATCGTCGCCACCCTGCCCGAAGATCGTGTCGACGCCGCCACCGCCGCGGATCAGGTCGTCGCCTTCCTCCGGCACGATCGTGTCGAAATGCACGTCCGTGACAAAGAAGGTTTGCCCGCCCGAATTGCCGTTCGAATAGAGGATTTCGATGAAGTGGGCGGGACCGTCGATTTCAACCAGGACCGATCCCGCGGCCTCGTTGCTGCTGTCGCCACCGGCACCGGCCGTCACAGTCTGACCGCTGACCGTATCGTTGCCCGCAGCGGTCATGGTGACCGTGACCGGATTTCCATCGGCGTCATAGGCGTTGATCGTGACGATATCTTCCCAGCCGCCGGAATCGATATCGTTGATCCGGAACGAGATGTTTTCGACTTCGTTCGACAGGTCTGAGCCATCTTCGGGCGTGAAGGCAATCACCGTTGTGGTGGTCGCCCCTAACCCAGACCCTGAAATCTGGACTGAGGAATTGGCGTCAAAGGGTTCACCGGTCTCGGTGTATTGGGTGGCCGAGCTTTCGACCGACACGCCGGTCTGGTTGCCTTCATCGATGAATGTGACCGTGACATCCATCGTTCCGGTGTTCTGCGTAAACCCGCCCGAGATGCTGTCCTCATCCGATCCTTCGGCGGACCAGTCGAGGAATTCCGAAGTGGCGGTCGGCGGTGTCTGGCTGTCGCCATAGATCGTGTCGCGCCCGCCACCGCCGTCGATCGTGTCGTCGCCGCCGCCGCCCTCGATCGTGTCGCGTCCATTGCCGCCGAAGATCTGATCGTCGCCATCGCGGCCGAACATCGTGTCGCGCCCGGTCCCCGAGGGGCTTGTGTCCGCGCCGCCATACATGACGTCATCGCCGGCCGTGCCGGAGATGTTGGAATCATTGCCCGAGGTGCCGAATATCGTCTGATCAAAGCTGGGCGCATCATCGACTGCAGCGCTGGTCAGGCTGTCCAGGATGCCGTTGTCGGGGACGAAATAGACATGGCCGTTCGTGGCAAGGAAGTAGCTTCCGGATTCGACCTGATCCGTGAACGAAACCCCGCTGCGCACGCCGGTGAATACCCAATCGCCTGTGCCCAGGACGGTATCGGTCGCAAAATTGACCGCGCTGCCAGTGATGTTGTCACTGACATCAAGCTCTCCATCGCCGAGTTGAACCAGGTAACCAACAGGCATTCCGGCACATGTCCCTTCACGGTTTCACGCCAAAGATCGCAACAGCCTAAGGGGCCTGGGCGGCTGAAACGTGGTGGAACTGGGGCGGTTATGTGGATTTGTCTCAAACCCTAAGGATTGAAAATTGTTTTAAAACAAAGGCTTGATCATCACAGGTCTGTGATAATTCCTTCACATCCGCTCTCGGCTGTTTCATTTGGATTTGATTGGTTTCCCCGCGCAATTTGACGGCGTTCAATCCAAACAGGGAATCCCAATGACACGTTTGATTTTTGCCGCTGTTGCCGCGACCTTTGCATTTTCCGTTGCCGGAAATGCTGCAAGCCACGCTTCGAAGGCCTGCGATGACGAAACCGTCTCGATGGTGATGAAGGAAGTGA
Source organism: Paracoccaceae bacterium (assembly GCA_965267475.1). Taxonomy (GTDB): domain Bacteria; phylum Pseudomonadota; class Alphaproteobacteria; order Rhodobacterales; family Rhodobacteraceae; genus JBCBKU01. The sequence continues at coordinate 2,820,750 of OZ254079.1, read as the reverse complement.
TGGAAGCGCCTGAAGACAAAAAGGAAATGGCTGAGCAGGAATTCGCGATGGCCAAGGAAAAAATGGAAGCCGGGATGGCCGAGGAATGCTCGGGTCATCTGGAAAAGGCCTCGATGATGGCCAAGGGCGAAGGCTGACCCACGCATCATTGTCAAGATCGCCCCGGTCCGAAAGGGCCGGGGTTTTTTGTTGGCCCCAGGCGGGCTTCGCGCCGTAATGTATGTCCATGAAGTGGCTTGATATCCCCCCGGTCTGGCTGGTCCTGAGCCTGGCCATTGTTTGGCAGATCGGGGCGCTTGAACCGGCATGGGCGAGCGTTGGCCCAATTGGGCGCGGCATCGGCACCGCACTGGTCGGGCTTGGGCTTGTCCTGATGGTTCTGGCGATTTGGGAGTTCATGCGCGCGCGGACCACGCCGATCCCGCACCAGAATCCAAGCGCGCTGATCACCTCGGGGATTTTCCGCATCTCGCGCAACCCGATTTATCTGGGCGACGCGTTGGTTCTGGGCGGGCTTGCGCTTAGATGGGACGCACCTTTGGGACTGGTCCTTGTGCCGGTCTTCTGCGTCTTTATCGCACGCCGGTTCATCCGTGCCGAGGAAGCCCGCCTTTCCAGTGTTTTTGGCGACAGCTATGCCGAGTGGTCATACCGGACACGCCGCTGGATTTGATGCCACTTCCTTGCGCAAGATTTGTGCGCGCCTTATGAGACACACGCGCAATTCGCGCTAATTCGCCATCTAAAGCACCATCCGGGGGACCCAGAACGTGAAAATCGGAACGCCGAAAGAGTTGTTTGAAGGTGAAGCGCGTGTCGCGATGACACCGGACAGCGCGCAGCTTCTGCAAAAGCTGGGCCATGAATGCATCATCGAAGCGGGTGCTGGGGCTGCGGCAGGTTTCTCGGACGAGGCCTATAAGGAGGCCGGTGTTCAGGTGCTGAAGACCACGGCGTCCGTCTGGAAAAACTCGGACGTGATCGCCAAAGTGCGTCCACCGACCGATGCCGAAGTCAACCGCCTGACCAAGGGCAAGACCCTGATTTCCTTCTTCTATCCCGGTCAGAACGAAAAGCTGATGGGGGCCGCAGCCAAGAAGGGCGCTAGCGTGATCGCCATGGATATGGTGCCACGGATCAGCCGGGCCCAGAAGATGGATGCGCTGTCGTCGATGGCCAACATCGCGGGTTACCGCGCGGTGATCGAAGCCGGTAACAACTTTGGTCGTTTCTTCACCGGTCAGGTCACGGCGGCCGGTAAGGTTCCGCCCGCGAAGGTGCTGGTGGTCGGTGCGGGTGTCGCCGGTCTGGCGGCCATCGGAACGTCCACCTCGCTTGGCGCGATCACCTATGCCTTCGATGTGCGGCCCGAGGTGGCCGAGCAGATTGAATCGATGGGCGCGGAGTTTGTCTTTCTTGAATTTGACGAGGAACAGACAGACGGCGCGGCAACCGGCGGCTATGCGGCACCGTCGTCGCCTGAGTTCCGCGAGGCCCAGCTTGCCAAGTTCCGCGAATTGGCCCCCGATATCGACATCGTCATCACCACCGCGCTGATCCCGGGCCGCGACGCACCTGTCCTTTGGACCAAGGATATGGTCGAGGCGATGAAGCCCGGATCGGTGATCGTGGACCTTGCGGCCGAGCGTGGCGGGAACTGCGAACTGACCGTGATGGACGAAAAGATCGTCACCGACAACGGTGTGACGATCGTTGGATATACGGACTTCCCAAGCCGGATGGCGGCCCAGTCATCTTCGCTCTATGCCAATAATATCAGGCATATGATGGCCGACCTTACACCGGAAAAAGACGGTGCGGTGAACCATGATATGGAAGATGATGTGATCCGCGGGGCGACCATCGCCCATGCCGGAGAGGTCACGTTCCCGCCGCCGCCGCCCAAGGTGGCCGCCATCGCGGCGCAGCCCAAGGCCGAGGCGCCGAAAGAGCTGACGGCGGAAGAAAAGCGCGCGGTCGAGGTCGCGGCCTTCAAGAAAGAGACGACCACGCAAGTCGGTCTACTCGCGCTTGGAGGTGCGCTGATCTTGGCGGTTGGCCTGATCGCACCCGCCAGTTTCATGCAGCACTTCATTGTCTTCGTGCTGTCGGTGTTCATCGGGTTCCAGGTGATCTGGAACGTCTCGCACAGCCTGCACACGCCCTTGATGGCGGTTACGAACGCCATTTCGTCGATCATCATTCTGGGCGCATTGATGCAGGTCGGATCCGCCAGTTGGCTGATCACGATCCTTGCCGCGGCGGGGATATTGATGGCTGCGGTCAACATATTCGGGGGCTTCCTCGTCACACGGCGCATGCTCGCCATGTTCCAGAAGTCATAAAGGGGCGGGGCAATGGATTTCGGATTTACAACAGCGGCTTACGTCGTCGCGGCGGTTCTTTTCATCCTCGCTTTGGGGGGGCTCTCGGGCCAGGAAAGCGCCAAGCGCGCCGTCTGGTACGGCATTGTCGGCATGGCCATCGCGGTGGTCGCCACCCTGATTGGGCCCGGTGCGGGCCTTTGGCTTTTGTCGCTGATCCTGATCGCGATTGGCGCTGTGATCGGATATCAGCTCGCCACCCGGGTCGAGATGACGCAGATGCCCGAGCTTGTGGCGATCATGCATTCGCTCGTGGGTCTTGCGGCGGTCTTCGTGGGCTTCAATGCCGACATCATGATCAACATCGCCTCGGGCCTTTTTGCAGAAAACGGCGGGACATTGGGCGCGGTGGCCGAGGATGGGATCACAGCCATCGGTCTTCCGAAAGAGGTGCATGACGGCCTGTCGGCCTTCGGGCAACTGGTGGCCAAGAAAACCGGCGTTGAGATCGGGATTCTGCGTATCGAGCTGGCACTGGGGATCTGGATCGGTGCGGTGACCTTCACCGGTTCGGTGGTCGCCTATGGTAAGTTGGCGGGCAATTCCAGCATGCTGCCGTTCAAGATCGACACCTCGGCCAAACAGCTTCCGGGTGGGCATCTGTTGAACGCCGTTGCGGCGGCGTTGTCGGTCATCCTGCTGATCATGTACTTGAGCGGGTCAGGCAGTTGGACGCTGATCCTGTTGGCCATTGCTGCCCTGTTCATCGGGTACCACCTGATCATGGGGATCGGTGGGGCGGACATGCCGGTCGTAGTATCGATGCTGAACAGCTATTCCGGCTGGGCGGCGGCGGCCATCGGGTTCTCGCTGGGCAATGACCTTCTGATCGTCGTGGGCGCGCTTGTGGGCTCGTCCGGTGCGATCCTGTCCTACATCATGTGCAAGGCCATGAACCGGTCGTTTGTCAGCGTGATCCTGGGCGGCTTCGGCGGCGCGGCGGGCCCCGCGCAAGAGATTGAGGGCGAACAGGTCGCCATCGACGCCGACGGCGTGGCCACGGCCCTGAACGACGCTGACAGCGTCATCATCGTGCCCGGTTACGGCATGGCAGTGGCGCAAGCCCAGCAAGCCGTCAGTGAGCTTGTCCGCAAGCTTCGCGCCAAGGGCAAGACCGTACGTTTCGGGATCCACCCCGTTGCCGGGCGCTTGCCGGGCCATATGAACGTGCTTCTGGCCGAGGCGAAGGTGCCTTACGACATCGTGCTCGAGATGGACGAGATCAACGACGATTTTCCGGAAACGGATGTAGCCATCGTCATCGGGTCGAATGATATCGTGAACCCGGCGGCGCAGGACGATCCCAACAGCCCGATTGCCGGGATGCCAGTTCTCGAAGTTTGGAAAGCCAAGCAGGTGTTTGTGTCCAAGCGCGGGCAGGGGACGGGGTATTCGGGGATCGAAAACCCGCTGTTCTTCAAGGAGAACACGCGCATGTTCTATGGCGATGCGAAAGCGTCGCTGGACAACCTGCTGCCCAAGATCGAATAAGGACCCAAATCTGGGTCTTTGATAGCCACAACTCGCCCGAGGTGTATGAAACCTTTTGGCGAAGCGTACGATCTATTCCTCCCCTCACGAGGGCCAGGCCGAAATTGCGCATTCCGCAAAACTGCGCCGCGTTGCCCTGGGGCTGACGCAGAAAGATGTGCACGCGTCTTGCGGTCTCGCTCGATCTTGGCGGCATACGTCGCCCGGTCGGCCAACTTGGCTGGGATGAGCTTGCGTGTGCAGCGGTGGTCGATTGCTCTGCTTTTGCGGAAGCTGTGGGTGTGCCGGAGGCCTTGGCCTTGCAAATCCAGCGCGCCCATCGGAACGCGTGATGGGTCCGAGGACTTTGCGTGATCGGTATACAATTGCATTCCTCTAAGGCACTGGAAATGTTTATGTTTCTGTTATAGAGCGCCCCAAGCAACCTTGTTCAATGACCGGATCGGCGCGTCGTATGCCAGCTTTCGAAGACCATCCCTTGCGCTATTCCCTGGCGAATGAGCTTCACGCGCGGCCCTTTCCAACGCTGTCTGCCCCGTGCCGGGCGGCTTATTTGGCGATCAAACAGCCGAACGATGCCGCCGCCCGGGATCGCGAGGCCGACCGCGCCCATCTGATCGCACTTCTGGACCGGTTCGGCGCCAGCCATCCGCAGCCCGGTGCGACGCACTGGTTCGGATCGATTGGGAAGTATGAGCTTAAGTGGGAATCCCACACAGAGTTCGTGACCTACACGGTTTTCGCCGACGGGACGTCGGATCAACCCTTCGATGCCCGCACATTTGAAGTTTTCCCCGAAGACTGGCTGGCCAATGCGCCGGGCGCCCGCGTGACCTCTGCGCTGATCCGCGTGGAACGCTTGGACGACCCGGCCAGTATCCCGGCCAAGCTGGAAGACTGGTTCGTGCCCGAAAGCCTGGCGGTCAGCCAGGTTTTGGACGACACAGCCGTCATGGCGGGTGACTTCCGGATCGATCCCGGCGGTCATATGCGGTTTGCCGTCTTCGCCCGGCCAAACATTGGATCGCGGCGTCTGGGGCGGATCGTTCAGCGGTTGTGTGAGATTGAAACCTACAAATCCATGTCCATGCTGGGCCTTGCCCGGGTCCGGGCGATGGGTCCGGATATGGGTCGGCTCGATCAGAACCTGACTGGGCTGATGTCCAACATGTCGGGCACCGCGGCCCAGGCGGATGAGACGCTGAAGGCGCTTTTGAATACATCGTCCGAGCTGGAAAACATGATCGCGCAGTCGTCCTTCCGGTTCGGGGCGACGGGGGCTTATGAAGCCCTGGTGAACCAGCGGATCAAGGTTCTGCGCGAAGAGCGCTTCCAGGGCCGCCAGACCTTCGGCGAGTTCATGATGCGCCGGTTCGACCCGGCGATGCGGACGGTCAAGGCGACCGAGAAACGGCTTCACGATCTGGCTGAGCGGTCCGCCAGGGCCGGGGATCTGTTGCGGACCCAGGTCGATGTAGAACGGTCGGCCCAGAACCAGAAGGTTCTGGAAAGCATGGACCGGCGCGCGGATCTGCAACTGCGGCTTCAGCGCACGGTGGAGGGCCTGTCGGTCGTGGCGATCAGCTATTACGCGGTGAACCTGCTTTTGTATGTCCTGACACCGATCGTTGCCGCGTTTGGCATGTCGAAACTGACGCTTGGGCTGATCGTCACACCTGCCGTCTTCTTTTCGGTCTGGTGGATTGCGCGGTCTATCCGCAAACGTCTGGAATAGCCTAGTACCGGCGTTCGCCAGCGGTGATCTTCGCGGGCACGCGATTGTCGCGCGGTGCCAAGGGGCAGACATAGTCGTCTGACAGCGAACAGGACGGGTTATAGGCGAAATTGAAGTCGAGGATCAGGCAGCCCTCGGTATCAAGCCCAAGATCGGATCCCTTGATCGCGTCGATGGCATAGCGACCGCCGCCATAGGTGTCGTTGCCGCTTGTCCCGTCGAGGAAGGGCAGGAACAGCCCGCCGCCATAGCCCTCGATCCAATACAGCGTCAGTTCCGCGCCAAGTGGCCGTTCCAGCCCCAGCGTCCGGGCAACAGGCTTGCACATCATCACCCCGTCGCGGCCCAGATCGAAGGGAATCAGGTCGCCGGTTTCCGGGGCAAGGTCGACCGCGAAGCGGAACGTGGGATCATAGGGAAAGACATCGATTTCGGTGAAGGTCTGGCGGGCCGCCTTGGGCAAGGGGGACATTGGATGGTCACGAAACATGGCGCTGCGCGTCGTGCGCCAATGCTCCCACGCCGCCTTGGGGTCATCCATCGCGCGGATCTCGGCGTAAAGATCATCGATCCGGCGCCGCCAGTCCGGCAGCGCATAGGGCGCGGGCCCGAAGGTGGCATCTTTCAGTGATTTCAGCATGGGGCCCCTCCGCCGTCAGACCCCTTAGATGGGGGACGAGGCGCAGAAGAGCCAGTGACGTTCCTGTGACAACCTGGATCGCTGGCGAACCGTTGCCTACCGTCCCCGGATCCTTGGATCGAGCGCATCGCGCAACCCATCGCCGATGAAGTTCACCGACAGAACCGTCAGCGAGATCGCAAGACCTGGCCAGATCACCCGTTCGGGGAACAGCTCCATCCGGTCAACCGCGTCGAACAAAAGCTTGCCCCAGGTCGGGAAGTCCGGCGGGAAGCCAAAGCCCAGGAAGGACAGGGCGCTTTCGGTGATAATCGCTGTCGCGATCCCAAGGGTGGCCGAGACCATGATCGGCGACAGAACATTCGGCAACAGGTGCCGCGTGATCATCTTGAAAGGCGACGTCCCGATGGACCGGGCGGCCAGAACGAATTCGCGTTCCTTCAAGGCCAGCACGTCTCCGCGCACGATCCGCGCCGTCTGCATCCAGGACGTGAAACCCACAAGCGTCACGATCAGGATGAACACGCCGCCTTCGGGCCCAAAGGCCGCTGACAGGCTGTCGCGGAACAAGAGCACAGCCACCAGCAGCAAAGGCAGCAAGGGCAGGGCGAGGAACAGGTCGGTCAGGCGCATCAGCGGGCCGTCCAGGCGCCGGAAGTACCCCGCCAGCACACCAATACTTGTCCCAAGAACTAGCGACAAAAGCATTGCGACCCAGCCCACGGCGAGCGAGACACGCCCCCCGAACAGCATTTTGGCCAGCGTGTCGCGGCCCAGATTGTCGGTGCCGAACGGGTGGCTCCAGCTTACCTTCGCATCCCCATCCCACAGCACCGTATAGATCGGCCGCATGTCCTTGGCGCGGATGTCGAGCTTGGTGGCGTCCACCGTCCAGAGCATCGGCCCGAAGATCACCGCAAGCGTGATGAACAGAAGAAAGCCGCCGCCCACCAATGCGCCCCGGTGGCTTCGGAACTGGTCCCAGACGTCCCACCACTGGCTGCGTGGTGGTTTGTCGGCATTCGCCGCTTCGGCGACGCCGACGCTTTCAACGGTCGGATCAGTCATAGCGGATCCTCGGGTCCAGGATGCCGTAAAGAACGTCGGCAATCAGGTTAAAAAGCACGATCAGGATCGCGAAGATGAAGGTCAGCGTCTGGACCATCGGCAGATCGTTGGCCTGGATCGCGGTGATCAGAAGCTGGCCGATGCCGTTCACTTTGAAGACCTGCTCGGTGATGATCGCGCCGCCGAAGATGGCCGGCACGCCAAGCGCGATGACAGTGACCACCGGGATCATCGAATTGCGCAGCACATGGACCATGACGACGACCTTTTCCGACAGGCCCTTGGCGCGCGCTGTGCGCACATAGTCCTGGTTCAGGTTGTCGAGCATCGAAGCGCGCATGAAACGGCTGAGCTGCGAGGTGATTTGCAGGGCCAGTACCATCACCGGCATGATCATCTGCTGAAGCTGGACTTTGAAACTGGCCCAATCGTTGACCACATGGGTCGTGTCATAGATCGACGGGAACCAGCCCAGCCAGACCGAAAAGATCACGATCACCAGGACGCCAGAGAAGAAGGGCGGGACCGAAAAGCCGATCATGGTGACAAGCGTTCCGGCCTGATCGAACCAGCTGTACTTCTGCCAGGAAATCACGCGCTGCTGACCTTCGCCCCAGGCGGTGCCCAGGATCGCGTCAAAGAAGTGCAAGGGCTCGACAATGAAAAACTGATAGAGCCATTTCGGGAATGAAATGTAGATGGGCTGCCCGACGCCCAGGGCCTCGCGCATTTTCTCTTTCACATCAGGTGGGACGGTCAGGGGCACCTGGGCCATGGGGTCGCCAGGTGCAAGCTCCAAGAGGAGAAAGATCACCAGCGAGATGAACAAGAGCGTCGGGATCGAAAAGATCAGACGTCGGATTGTATATTGCAGCATCGGCGCCTCGGGTGCGGGGAGCTGTCAGGATAGGAAAAGGGCGGGAATGACCCCGCCCTTGACCCGTTGATTTAGCCGTCGATCCGGAACCAGTCGGCAGCGTTCCAGATTTCGCTGTCCCAGACGTTCAGCTTGACGCCGCCCAGCGTATTGGCATGGGCTGACAGGCGACCGCGGTGAACCAGCGGGATCATCCCGCCGTTTTCCACGATCATGTCGTTTAGCTGATGGGCCAGTTCGGCACGCTTTTCGATGTCTGCGGTGGCAGACAGCTCGGCATGGAGCGTATCGAACTCTGGCATGCAGAAGCGCGAGATGTTCTCACCCTGCCACTGCGTCGCAGGCGATGGCGCCTTGTCGCAAAGACCGTTCCCGAGATAGGCCTGAGGATCGGTGCCGTTGAACGTGTTGGCGTACATCTGCACGTCGGCATAGAACTTCTGGAAGGTGTCGGGCGAACCCGGGTCCCCGCCGAAGAAGACCGATGCGTCGAGGTTGCGAAGCTCTGTTTCGATGCCGATTTCCGACCACCACTGTTTGATTAGAGCCTGGAAGTCCTGACGCACAGCGTTGGTGGACGTCTGGTACAGCACCTTGAGCGGCACGCCGTCCTTTTCGCGAACGCCGTCGCCATCGGTATCGACGATTCCGGCTGCGTCCAGCATGGCGTTGGCGCCTGCAATGTCTTGCGTGTCGCAAGACAGGTTCGACGACGCATAGATTTGCGGCGCCGGCACCCAGTTACAGGTCACACGACCGGCCTGCCCATAGCCGACTTCGACAAGAAGCGGGCGGTCGATGGCCATGGACATGGCTTTGTAGACAGCCGGATCACCCAGGAACGGGTGCGGCTTGATCACCGAGCGTTCATCCGGACCTAGCGACGGATCCGCATTGGTGTTGTTCAGCATGATCCGCTCGACCAGCGGGCCGAAGCCTGCGACCGGCGTGCCTTTGCCGCCTTCTTCCATCTTCGCGATGACGTCAGGTGCCAATTGCAGGTTCCAGGCATAGTCGAACTCGCCCGTTTCCATGACGGCCCGGCCCGCAGCCGTTGCGTCGCCGCCACCTTTGAAGGTGACCTTGGCAAAGGCGGGTTTGTCCGGATCGCGGTAGTTCGGGTTCGCCGAATAGCTGATCACGTCGTTGGGCTTGAATTCGTCAACCACGAAGGGGCCGGTGCCAATCGGGTTGAAGTTCGCCTCGGTGCATTCCGGGGCCTTGGCGCCCAGGCAGTCGGCAAACTGGGCCGCCTGAAGGATCGGGCTTTCGCCGCCAACGAACGGACCATAGGGGTTCGGCGTCGGAGCCGAGAAATTCACGATGACCGTCAGATCGTCAGGCGTGTCGACGCTTTCGACACCTTCGAATTTGGTCAATTGCGCGCAGCCGCCTTCGGGATGCGTGCAATAGTCATAGGTGAATTTTACATCGGCCGATGTGAACGGAGTGCCGTCCGACCAGATCAAGCCGGGCGTGATTTTCCATGTGATCGACGTCAGGTCCTCGGACACGCCGCCATTGCCGACGGTCGGCACTTCTTCAACGAGCCAGGCCGTCAGGTTGCCGTTCTCGTCATATCGGGCGAGCGGTTCGATTGTCAGCGATGCCGCTTCGATATCTTTGGTGCCACCTGACAGGAACGGATTCAGGATCGATGGGGCTTGCCAATATATGATTTTGACTTCGCCGTCAGACGCGCGCTGCGCATGGGCCATTGGGGCCAACGCCAAAGCGGCTGCGGCGCCGAATAGGGCGGTACGCATTTTCATTTGGATCTCCTTGTTGGACAGGCTCGTGCCTCGGGCCTCGGCGCGCACGCACCGGACCATATCTTTGATTTTGTCAAAGGATGTGTGGATGAGACCACGCTCCGATTGTTTTTGATTACGGCTCCGAACCCCCTCTGGTCCGGGCTGTCCACAGTTTCGACCGATATTTTTTTGAATTGCAAGCATTGCCGCTAGGGAAGGTGCTGAAAATTCGGTCTGATGGGCAGTTTTCGGGCATTTGGTTTGTTCACGGCCCAGTATCTGGTTTGACAGCTTCGCTGGAATGGCCCTAGCCTCGCCCCCGGTTCTGAGATGGGGGACATATGTCCGAACAACCGATCGCGTCGATCGAGAATCTCCGCGTTGAGTTTGAAACCAAGGACGGCACTGTCGTCGGGGTGCGCGATGTCAGCTTTGCCATCAATCCGGGCGAAACCGTCTGCGTTGTGGGTGAGTCGGGATCCGGAAAATCCGTTTCATCCCTGTCGCTTATGCGGCTTGTTGAATTTGGCGGTGGCAAGATCGCCGGCGGCCAGCTGATTTTTGATCGCCGAAATGGCGATGATCTGAATCTTGCCGAAGCTGGCGACGATTTGATGCGGACAGTCCGTGGCAACGAGATCGGGATGATCTTTCAGGAACCGATGACATCGTTGAACCCGGTTTTCACCGTCGGGCGTCAATTGACCGAGGGTCTGCGCGTTCACAAGGGTCTTTCCAAGGAAGACGCCAACGCGCGGGCGCTTGAATTGTTGCGGCAGGTCCGCATTCCCGAACCTGAGCGCCGGATGGAGCAATATCCGCACGAGCTTTCGGGTGGGATGCGGCAACGCGTTGTGATTGCCATCGCCTTGGCCTGCGAACCGCGGCTTCTGATCGCCGACGAACCGACGACGGCGTTGGACGTGACGATTCAGGCCGAGATTCTCGCGTTGATCGACCGGTTGAAACGAGAAACCGGCACCGCCGTCATGTTTATCACCCATGACATGGCCGTGGTCGCGCAAATGGCGGACCGAGTCGTGGTGATGTATCGCGGCGAAAAGGTTGAAGAAGGTCCGGTCGAAGAGATTTTCGAGAACCCGCAACACCCTTACACACAGGCACTGCTGGCCGCAGTCCCGAAGTTGGGTGAGATGCGGGGCAAGGCGGCGCCCGAACCGATGCGCCTTTTGGGCGACAAACCCAAGATCGAGGGACCGATCGAGGCCAAGGCGGACAAGGTCCTTCTGGACGTCCAGAATCTGATCACACGGTTTCCCGTGCAAGGCGGGCTGCTGCGGCGGACTGTCGCGAATGTCCATGCCGTCGAAGATGTCTCGTTCCAGATCATGGCCGGGCAGACCCTGTCGCTTGTTGGGGAATCAGGCTGTGGGAAATCGACCTGCGGGCGGTCCATCCTTCGGCTGGTCGAACCCCTGTCGGGCGAGGTCCGCCTGGACGGCCAGGACGTGCTGGCCTTTTCGCAGCAGGATCTTCGACGGGCGCGGCGCGATATGCAGATGGTCTTTCAGGATCCCTTCGCTTCGCTCAACCCGCAGATGCAACTCATGGATCAGGTGGCCGAGCCGATCATCAACTATGGGCTCGCATCTGGAACTGATCTTACCGACAGGGTCGCGCAATTGTTCGATCGGGTGGAACTGCCACGGTCGTTCATGCGGCGCTATCCGCATGAACTGTCGGGCGGTCAGCGCCAGCGGATCGCGATTGCCCGTGCGCTTGCGCTGAACCCGAAACTGATCATCGCGGATGAGGCCGTGTCGGCATTGGATGTGTCCGTACAGGCGCAGGTTCTTAATCTTATCATGGAGTTACAGGCCGAACTTGGCATATCCATCCTGTTCATTTCCCACGATATGGCGGTGGTCGAACGGGTCAGCCACCATGTCGGCGTCATGTATCTGGGCCGGATCGTCGAACTCGGGACGCGGCAGCAGATCTTCGAGAACCCGCAGCATCCTTATACGCGTGCGCTGATGAAAGCGGTTCCCATCGCCGACCCGCGCCAGCGCAAATCGGAGCGCGACTTGAATTTCAAACCCATCCCGTCGCCGATCTTCCCGGTGGGGCATGAAGCCGGCCCTTCGGTCTATGACGAAGTCGCGCCGGGTCACCGCGTGCTGAAAGGCAATTGGGGCGATTTCGAGCGCGACGAGGATATCGTCGTCGCAGAGGCCAAACTGCGCGAAGGGTTGGAGACGGTGGGCGGCAAATCGCAGCCGCTTTACGATTGATGGATCTTTCGGCCCGCGACATCCTGGATAAGCTTGTCGGGTTCCCGACGGTCAGCCGTGACAGCAATCTGGATCTTATCGATTGGGTCGAGGCGTATCTTGGATCGCATGGGGTGACGTCCCATCGGACGTGGAACGAGGATCGCACCAAGGCGGCGCTTTTTGCCAATGTCGGACCCGAGGTCGAAGGCGGCGTGGTTTTGTCCGGCCACACGGATGTAGTGCCGGTCGATGGGCAGAACTGGTCAACCGATCCTTTTGTGGTGACCGAGAAGGACGGCAAGCTGTTTGGGCGCGGCACAACCGATATGAAAGGGTTCGATGCGATTGCCCTGGCCGCGGTTCCAAAGGCCTTGAAAGCCGGGATCAAGCGTCCGTTGCAAATCGCGCTATCCTTCGACGAGGAATTGGGTTGTACCGGCGCCCCGCCGATGATCGACGATATGGTGGGGATCCTGCCCAAGGCGTCTGCCTGTCTTGTGGGGGAACCTTCCATGATGAAGGTCGTGACCGGCCACAAGGGAAGCTCTGGCTACGAGATCCATGTGCGCGGGTTTGAGGTTCATTCGTCCCTGCCTCATCAGGGCGTCAGTGCGATCATGGAAGCTGCACGGCTGATCGATTGGGCGAACGATGCGAATGCTGTCAACGAGGCGGGCGAACCAAGTGACCTTGCCGCGATCTTTGATCCGCCCTGGACGTCCTTGCATGTCGGAACGATCGAAGGTGGCACGGCCCACAACATCACCGCGAAGGACTGCCGGCTTTATATGGATTTCCGCATTGTCGCGGGGGACAGCGTGGCCCCGTGGGAAACAGGCCTTTACGACAAGGCCCGCGAGGTTGAGGCAGCGATGAAAGCCGTCCAGCCTGAAACCGGCATATCCATCGACAAGGCCTTTGAAATTCCTCCACTTGTCCCTGAAACCGATGGGGCGGCCGAGGCGCTGGCACGTGCGTTGACCGGAGACAACGGAACCCATGTGGTCAGCTATGGGACCGAAGCGGGTCAGTTCCAGGAGCGGGGATATTCGGCGGTTGTATGTGGGCCAGGCGACATTGCCATGGCGCATCAACCGGACGAATACATCACTGTCGCGCAGTTCGAGGCCGGTGTCGCGTTCATCGACAAATTGATCGACCGCCTTGCTGACTGACACGACGCCCTACATTCTAGTTAAGTATCCAGGCAGGATGGGACCCGATGCCGATCAAAAACCGCTTTGCTGAGCTTCTTCCGGAAATCACCGAATGGCGCCGCGACTTGCACGCGCATCCGGAGCTGTTGTTCGACGTGCACCGGACCGCTGGGGTTGTCGCCGACAAATTGCGCGCGTTCGGTTGCGATCAGGTGATTGAAGGCGTCGGGCAAACCGGCGTTCTTGGCATCATCGACGGCAAGGGGCCGGGGCGTACCATAGGTCTTCGGGCCGATATGGACGCGCTTCCGATCGAGGAAGCGACTGGGGCCGACTATGCCTCGACCGTGCCAGGCAAGATGCATGCTTGCGGCCATGACGGTCATACCGCGATGCTTCTCGGGGCCGCCAAGTACCTGGCCGAGACCCGCAACTTCAAGGGCCGCGTCGTCTTGGTGTTCCAACCGGCGGAAGAGGGCGGGGGAGGCGCCAAGGTCATGCTGGATGACGGCCTTTTGGACAAGGTGGACATCGACGAAATTTACGGGCTTCACAACATTCCAAACATGGCGCTTGGAACCTTCGCCATTCGCGATGGCGCGTTTTACGGCAATGCCGATCAGTTCGAGATCGTGGTCAACGCCATGCCGGGCCATGCGGCGCAACCGCATCTGGCCGTGGATGGCACGGTCACGGCGGCCCATATCATCGTCGCCCTTCAGACGATAACGAGCCGTTGGGTCAACGCGGTTGAGGGTGCAGTGGTCTCGGTAACATCCGTCGAGACGGACACCCGCGCGCACAACGTGATTGCGGGGCGGGTCCGCATGCGCGGCACAGCACGGACGTTTAGCGCCGAAACCAGAGATCTGGTCGAGACCAAGATCAAGCAGATCGCCGAAATGACAGCCGCCGCCCATGGGGCGAGCGCAGAGGTGGACTTCCTCAGAGGGTATCCGATGGTCTTTAACAGCCCCGATGAGACGGATTATGCGCGAGATGCGGCGACCGCCGTCGCCGGAGCTTGTGGCGAAGCTGCATTGACCGCCTGGGGCGAAGACATGTCCTATTTCCTGGAAAAGCGTCCTGGCGCCTATATTCACTTGGGCATCGGTCCGAATGCCTCGCTTCATCATCCGGAGTACGACTTCAATGATGAGGCGATCCCGGCAGGCTGTTCATTCTTCGCGGAACTCGTTGAGCGACGGCTGTCCGCATGACCGGCAAAGTCGCCATCGTCACGGGGGCGGCGCGGGGGATCGGGCTTGCCACATGCAAGATGTTTCTCGACGACGGCTGGCGCGTCGCGATGGTCGATTGGGACCGTGAAGAATTGGCGTCTGCCTCCGCCGGTCTGGACGGGGTGCTCGCGTTGCCGAACGACGTCTCGGACCCCGCACAACCGCCATTGATGGCGGCTGAAACGCTGGATGCCTTTGGTCAGATCGATGCGCTTGTGAACAACGCGGGCGTCGCCGATTTCGGGCCCATCGAAGAAACCACCTTTGACCGATGGCGCGCGGTCATGGCCACCAACCTTGATGGCGTGTTCCTGATGACCCAGGCAGCGGTTCCGTCTCTGAAGGAAGCAAAAGGCGCCATCGTCAATATTTCTTCCATATCGGGTTATCGCGCATCGACCCTTCGTGTGGCTTACGGCACCTCAAAGGCTGCCGTCATGCAACTCACCCGCCAGCAGGCGGCCGAGTTGGGTGAATACGGGGTGCGCGCCAATTGCGTCGCACCAGGTCCCGTCCGGACGAAACTTGCCATGGCCGTGCATTCGCCCGAGATCATTCAAGCCTATCACGATGCGATCCCATTGAACCGCTACGGGTCCGAGGATGAGATTGCTGGCTTGATCACGTTCCTATGCTCAGACAAAGCCAGCTTCATCTCGGGCCAGATCATCGGGGCGGATGGCGGGTTCGAAAGCACCGGGATCGGTCTTCCGGCGCTAAGACGCTAGGTGAAAGTTTCACCGGCCCAAAGGCGATCATAGACGTCGCCGATTTGTGCAGCTTCGCGCGCGACCGAGTATTTCTCAACAGCAAGCGCACGCGCTTTTTGTCCCATGATTTCAAGGCGATCAGGGTCGTCCAGCAGGGTTGAGATCGCCCCGGCAGCCGCGCTCGCGTCGCCAGGATTGACGATAAGCCCGGTCGTCTCGCCAGCCGAGAATTCCCGGTAAAAGCCAGTATCTGAGCAAACGAACGGCGTGCCCGCGGCCATGCCTTCGGCGGGGACGACACCAAAGGGTTCATAGCGCGCGACGTTGGCCACCAATGACAGGGCAGGCATCAACCGCGTTTGTAGGTCGTGATCGACGAAGCCCGGAAAGAGGATCCGTTCTGACAGCCCGGCTTCGGACACCTTGGCTTTCAGACCCGCAAGGAAGTCGGCGTCCCCGTCTTTGGCCAAACCGATGACGAGTGCCGTGACATCACCATTGGTTTGCATCACGCGGATCATGGCATCGACGAAGATGTCAGTGCCCTTCTCGGGCCGGATCCGGCCGATGATGGCCACGCCCTGTTTGCCACCAAACCCGAGTTCGGCCCAGGCCGCTGCACGATCAGCCGCAGGTTGGTATCGGTTTGTGTCGACCCCGTGCGGCGCCACTGTGGCCACCTTTGGGACCAGGGATGCCGCTTCATCCGACGTCGCGATCACGGCATCCTGGCGCGCAATCAGCCAACGCGGGAAGGCCGAGTGGCGGTGCTTGGCGGCTGATGTAAACACGGTCTTGATCGGCAGGCGCAGGACGTCGCGGGCCCAAAGCGCCGCGATCATCTCGGGGTCACGTCGCACATGCCAGATCGCGAAGTTCCGACCCTGGGGCGGACGCCTGGAGAGATTGCGCGCATCCTTGCCGGTGATCACATTGTCCCAGCCCGGAAGCGGCTGGCCAACCAATCGCAGGTTCCGCGTTTTCGCCTGTTCGGGGACAAGCGCGGCAATCGTCGCCGAGACGCCCGTGAAATTCTTGTTGAAGTTGGTGATGAACAGCTCGGGCGCGGTCATGGATTGCTCTCTAACACCGCCAGAATTGTGTCGGCCACCTGGGACTGGATCTCATCCGCCGCGACAGCGAAACGCTGCGCCGCTTCGACACGGTCGGCTGGGGGACCCGGCAACCAGTCGGCAACAGCACTGGCCAGATCATTCGCATCATGGACCAGTTTTGCGGCGCCCGCCTTGTCCATTTGTGCATAGGTATCGGCGGCATTGGCAACTTGAGGGCCGTGCAGGACGGGAATGCCAAACTTCGCTGGTTCAAACGGGTTGTGACCGCCCACCGGCACGAAAGAACCGCCCAGAAACAAGACCTGCGACAGGGCGAAGAACACCCCCATCTCGCCCAGGGTATCAGCCAGATAGATCTGATCATCGGCGTCTGGCAGCGCCGCTGCACTTCGTCGCGATGCGCGCCACCCGCAGGAACTCAGCATTTCCATGACCTTGTCGCCCCGTTCGGGGTGGCGCGGGACAAGGATCATCAATGCGTCGGGTGCATCTTTCAACACCAGCCGGTGGGCGGCTGCGAGAATCTCTTCCTCGCCCGAATGGGTAGAGGCCGCAATCCACACCGGACGGGCGCCAACGGCCTGTTTCAGGGTATCCAAAGCGCTTTGATCGACCGGAAGGGGCGCTGCGGCGGCCTTCAGATCGCCGCTGGCCGACAAGATTTCCGGATCGGCCCCAAGGCGCAAAAACCCGTCCACCGTGCCTTGGGTCTGGGCCACTATGGCCGAGAACCGGTCCAACAGCGTTTTCGGCAGTCCCGGAATGCGACGCCAGACCCTGAAAGACTTCTCGGACAGTCGCGCATTGATCAGGATCAAGGGCGTGCCAAGCCGTTCGGTTTTGACGATCATGCGAGGCCAGATCTCGCTTTCGACCAGCACGGCCAGGTTCGGCTGCCAGTGGTTCAGAAACCGCTTCATTGCCGGTGGTGTGTCGAGCGGCGCAAACTGGTGCCTGGTTCTGGGCGGCAATCGGCTGGCGACGATTTCGGCGGACGTGTGCGTGACGGTCGTGATCAGGAAAGACGCCGACGGAAGACGCTCACCCAGCAGCGTGATCAGACCCAGGATCGATTGCGCCTCGCCCACACTGACGGCGTGAAACCACAAAAGGCGGCCCGCCGGACGGGGCGCGGTGGCCTTCCCGAAACGCTCGCCAATGCGGGCATCCGAGACGCCGCGCTTGCGCATCCGGGCCGCCACCCATGCGTGCAGCGGGCGCGCTGCCAATGCTGTGAGGGCCGCATAGGTCAGATAGACCAGGCCCGGTGGATCGGGCTCGTTTTTCATAGATCTCAGCCGCCCGTATGGCTCATATGACGCGACATCTGCCCGTCGAGCCGCTGCCTTGAGTAGTCGAAGTCGTGGCCCTTCGGCTTCATCGCAATTGCGGCGCGGATCGCCTCTTCCAGGGGCCCGTCATGTTCCGAGGATCGAAGCGGTGCCCGCAGGTCCGCCCGATCTTCCTGACCGAGGCACATGAAGATTTCGCCCGTGCAAGTCACACGCACACGGTTGCAGCTTTCACAGAAATTGTGACTTAGGGGCGTGATGAACCCGACCTTCTGGCCCGTTTCGCGCAGCTGGACATAGCGTGCCGGACCGCCCGTCCGTTCGGCAAGGTCGATCAGATCATAGTGTTTGGCCAGACTGCCGCGCAGATCGCTGAGCGCCCAGTACTGGCCCAGTCGGTTCTCATTGCCGATATCCCCCATCGGCATGACCTCAATAAAAGTCAGATCCATGTCGCGGTCCGCGCACCATTGGGTCAGGTCGAACAACTCATCTTCGTTGAACCCTTTTAGCGCGACAGTGTTGATCTTGACCCGCAATCCGGCGGCTTGCGCCGCGTCGATCCCCTTCAAAACCTGGGTCAGGCGTCCCCACCGGGTGATTGCGGCGAACTTGTCTGCATCAAGCGTGTCGAGCGACACGTTGATCCGACGCACACCGGCGGCGGCCAGCTGAGGCGCAAATTTTTCAAGTTGCGAACCATTGGTGGTGACGGTCAGTTCATCCAGCGCGCCGCTGTCCAGATGCCGCCCCATGCTTTTGAAAAACGTCATGATCCCGCGACGGACCAACGGTTCTCCCCCGGTGATGCGCAGCTTCCGCACCCCAAGGCGAATGAAGGTCGAGCAGAGCCGGTCCAGTTCTTCCAACGTCAGAAGCTCTTTCTTCGGAAGGAAGGTCATCTGCTCGGACATGCAATACACGCAGCGGAAGTCGCACCGATCTGTGACGGATACGCGCAAATAACTGATCGCACGCTGAAAAGGATCGATGAGGGGTGCCGACATGGGCGCGAGAGTATGCCCGCGCCGCAGGGGGTGCAATCCCCGACGCTGCCGATTGACCAAAGTTCGCGGCGAATGGTAATTTCGACGTCCTTTAGGCGAGGGGACAGGATGGACCGGACGATCCGCGCACGGGAAGACTGGCAGACGCTGAGGAAAGATTTTCAGTGGCAGATCCCGGAAGATTTTTCGATCGCCCGGGCGTGCTGCGATGCCTGGGCTGCGCTGGACCCCGATCGGCCCGCCATTCTGCATCTGACCGACCAGGGCACCGAAACCTGGACCTTTGGCACGTTAAAGGACGCGTCAGATCGGCTGGCCTCGGCCCTCAGAGCGCAGGGGGTCGGGCGCGGCGACAGGGTGGGGATATTGCTGCCGCAATGCCCCGAAGTCATGGTCACGCATTTTGCGGCAATGAAGCTCGGCGCAATCTCGTTGCCGCTTTTCACTTTGTTCGGAGAAGACGCGTTGGCTTTCCGGATCAGCGATTCAGGTGCCAAGGCGGTCATTACGGATTCGAACAGCCTGGACAAAGTTCAGGCGGTGAAAGACCAAGTGGATTGCACTTTTGCGACATTTTGCGTGAATGGTGGCAGATCGCCGGTGTTGAACCTTTGGGATACGGTTCGGGCCGCCAAACCGATCTCGACATCCGAACCGGTCGGTCCTGATGCGCCTGCCACCCTGATCTATACGTCGGGCACAACCGGCCCGCCCAAAGGCGCGCTGCACGGTCACCGGTTTCTTCTTGGCCACCTTCCCGCGTTCGAGCTTCAGCATGAGTTCTTCCCCGAGCCCGGTGCCGTGGGCTGGACCCCGGCAGATTGGGCCTGGATCGGCGGGCTGATGGATCTGGCGATGCCCTGCCTTTATTTCGGCGTACCGCTGGTCAGTCACCGCATGCGCAAGTTCGATCCAGACGATGCCTTCCACCTGATCGCCGATTTCAACGTCACCAACATGTTCCTGCCGCCGACGGCGCTTCGGGTCATGCGGACCGCAAATGCGCCGGGCGGGTTGACCGTGCGTTCCATCGGGTCGGGCGGCGAGAGCCTGGGCGCGGATCTGCACGCTTGGGTAAACGAGACGCTGGGCGCGCGCCTGAACGAGCTTTACGGTCAGACCGAGTGTAATCTGGTCATCTCGACCTGCCACGGCGCAATGGAGATCCGCCCGGGCACGATGGGTCGCGCGGTGCCCGGGCACGACGTCGCGATCCTGGGCGAGGACGGCACGCCAGTTCCGCCCGACGCCCCCGGAGAGATTGCGATCAGACGACCGGATCCGGTTATGTTCCTGGAATATTGGAAGAATCCCGAGGCGACAGAGAAGAAGTTCCTAGGTGACTGGCTTCTAACCGGTGATCTTGGAACCTGTGACGCGGAGGGGTACTTCACCTATCTTTCGCGCGACGATGATGTGATCAACTCGGCCGGGTACCGGATTGGACCCACCGAGATCGAGAACTGTCTGACGGGTCACCCGGACGTTCTTCAGGCTGCCGCTGTGGGGGTGCCGGATGCGGTCCGGGGCGAAGTCGTCAAAGCATTCGTGGTTCTGCGCGACGGCGCGCCGGATGACCTAGCAGACCTGCTTCGAAAACGTGTGGCGGACCGGGTCAGCCCGCATGTAGCACCGCGAGCGATTGAAGCAGTCGAAAGCTTGCCCATGACGGCCACGGGGAAAGTAATCCGGCGGGCCTTGCGCGAAAGAGACTAGCGCTGCCGCCCGGCGCGTCCGCCGCGGCGGCCGGGGCTGGCCTTCCGGCTTGGCAGATCAGCCAGGATCGATGCGCGTTCCTGGGCAGGCATGGAAGACCAGCGCGCGATTTCGTCGATGGACCGGTTGCAGCCGGTGCACAACCTAGTTTCCGGATGGACCACGCAGATCTTGATGCAAGGGCTTTCCACTTCGGCACGGCGCCAAATCTCGTCGCTCATGATGTTCGCTCCAAAAACCCAAGCCGGTCGAGGGCGCCTTGCAGGATCACGCCCGCGGCCACATGATCGATGACGTCGCGGCGCCGGGCGCGGGATGTGTCGGCCTCAAGCAGCGCGCGTTCGGCGGCCACCGTCGACAGGCGTTCGTCCCAGAAGGCAATCGGCAATTCGGTAACACCGGCCAGATTGCGTGCGAAAGCCCGCGTGGATTGGGCGCGCGGGCCTTCTGTTCCGTCCATATTCAAAGGCAGCCCAAGCACAATGCCCCCAAGGGCGCGATCCTCGGCGATCCCGATCAGCCTTGCCGCATCTACCTTGAACTTACTCCGCCGGATCGTCTCAAGTGGCGTGGCAATGCTTCGACCTGTATCTGAAACAGCGATGCCTATGGTTTTTTCGCCGAAATCGAGCCCGGCCAAGGCCCGATGATCGCCAAGACAGCCCGCGAAATCTTCGAATACGTCAAAGATCATTGGGCGACCCCGGCGGCGCGCGCGGCTTCTTCCACGATAGGAAGCCCATCCGTGTTTTCGAAGGCGACCTGCGCCTCGGACCATATAGCCGCCGCGCGATCCGTCTGGCCGAGAACGCCCAAAGCGCGGATCAGTTGCGCCCAGTCTTCGGGCGGGCCGCCTTCATCGGCAAGGCGCGCCGCCAAACCCTCAACCATGCCTTCGATCATCTGGGCCCGGTCTTCCGCCGACATCCCGCCCGCGGCCTCGATATCCTCGGCAGTGGGGCCCGAGCGCACAGGCGGCGTGTACCGGACCCCGGCCATCCATGCGAGGTCGGTGATCTGCGCCTCGATGGCTGGAACCCAAGGGGCATCCGCGGGGCTTTCTTCCAGCAAGGCGCGCCAGACCTCGAACGCGCGATCTTCCCTGGCGTTTTGCGCGAACATGAGGCCCAGGAAGTACCGGCCGGGTCCGCTTTGCGGGTCCATGTCCAGAAGTCGCGAAATGGTCGCCTCTGCCTCGGGCGAGACGAAGCCACCTGCGGCCAGGATCATCGCATCGGCATGGGCGGCGAGATCGGCGGGTGACGCATCCGCGCCCCGGATCCGCACAATATCGCCGTAAGCTTTTGCTGCTGCTGCGAAATTTCTAAGTGACGCTTCGTTTCGTGCCAACAGAACATGGCCCTGCAAGTCATCAGGCCGGTCTGCCACGGCAGTTCTTAACCGGGCCATCAGATCGGCAAATTCCGCGTCGGGTTCGCGTGGCGCTGGCAACGTTCGGGCGGCCAACGCCTCGGCCTCGGCCTGCGAAATGCGGGCGGCGTAGCGTTCTTCAGCGGCCTCCAGGCGTTCGGCCAAGGGCAAATCGGGAAGCCCGGGCGAGCCAAGCCAGACATATGTGGCCAGTGTGCCTGCGAATAAGGGGCCGATCACAAGTAGCGCGCCGAGAACTGGCGCACCGCCCCCGCGTCCGGCGGGCCCCACGGATGCAGCGGTTTTGTCGGCGGCCAACAGGCGTCGCGCGACTTCGGTTCTGATCGCCTCGCCCTCGTCCTCGGTCAGGACGCCGCGCGCCAGATCCTTCTCGATCCCGTCCAATTGATCGCGATAGACGGCCAGATCTTCGGCGCCTTCACCCTCAGCGGGCGGGGCACGGAAAATCACCGCAATCGCGGCAAGTGAGACGACGACCAGCAGGCCGATTGAGATGATCCAGAACGCCATGTGTTCCCGAAAAACGTCTTCCTCTTTCGCATCTATATGGGGCCGAGCGCGAGAAAAACCGAAATCGCCCTGCGGCCACGCGCCCGTGATGTCGGTTTTCGCGCACCCTGTGCCGCAGCAGCCTTGGCAATGCCTGCCCAAGCGCTCACAAAAGCAGGGTCAGGTTCGACCCCGGGGGAGACATGCAGCGCTATTCCGTCTTTGCCGTCGCGCGAGAAGCGTTTCGCGGCCACAAGGGCTGGCAGCGCGCCTGGGCGGATGCTGCGCCGAAGCCGTCTTATGACGTGATCATCGTCGGCGCGGGCGGCCATGGGCTGGCGACGGCATATTACCTAGGCAAGAACCACGGCATCACCAATGTGGCGATCCTGGAAAAAGGCTGGCTGGGTGGCGGCAATACGGGGCGGAACACGACGATCATCCGCTCGAATTACCTGCAGGACGCCTCTGCCGCGATCTATGAAAAGGCGCGGTCCCTTTACGAAGATCTAAGCCAGGATCTGAACTATAACGTTATGTTCTCGCCGCGGGGCGTCATGATGCTGGCCCAGACCGAGCATGAGATCCGCGGCTATAAGCGCACCGCCCATGCCAATGCGCTTCAAGGGGTCGAGACGTCGTTCATTGGCCCCGAAGAGGTCAAGCGCCTCTGCCCGATCATTGAAATCCGGGGCCCGCGCTATCCGGTGCTGGGCGCGCTTTGGCAGCCTCGTGGCGGGACCGCGCGCCATGACGCCGTCGCCTGGGGCTATGCCCGGGCGTGCTCGGACATGGGCATGGACATCATCCAGAAATGCGAAGTGACCGGCATCCGGTCCGAAGGCGGCGAGGTCACGGGGGTCGAGACGACCAAGGGTCCCATCGGCTGCGGCAAGCTTGGGATCGTCGTGGCGGGCCATTCCGGCGTTCTGGCGGACATGGCCGGGTTCCGGTTGCCGATCGAATCCGTGCCGCTTCAGGCGCTTGTCAGCGAGCCGATCAAGCCCTGCATGGATGTGGTCGTGATGGCGAACACGGTCCATGGCTATATGAGCCAGTCGGACAAGGGCGAGATGGTGATCGGTGGCGGAACGGACGGGTACAACGGCTATACCCAGCGGGGATCCTTCCACCATATCGAAGAAACGGTCCGGGCGCTGATTGAGACATTTCCGATCATCTCACGCCTGAAAATGCTGCGGCAATGGGGCGGGATCGTGGATGTGACCGGCGACCGCTCGCCCATCCTGTCAAAGACGCCGCTGGACGGGTGTTTCATCAATTGCGGCTGGGGCACAGGGGGCTTCAAGGCGATCCCGGGTTCAGGTTGGGGCATGGCCGAGCTGATGGCGACGGGGGCGTCCCCCCTGACGGCTGAATTCGGGCTGGAGCGCTTCCGCGAAGGCCGGTTCATCGATGAAAGCGTGGCAGCGGGGGTGGCGCATTGATGTTAAAGTTAGGGCCCATTTTACCTTTTATAGGGGATGCTTTTGGAATTGCGCTCCTGGCCAGTTGGGGATGGCTTTCGATTGACTGTCTTGGCGAATGCCAACCAGCCTTCTTTCAACGGCTCGGTTCTTACGGAGTGGCGGTCGGCATAATATACTTTGCTATTGTGTTTCTCTTTGGGTCGTTCCCGTCTCCACCGGGCTATGCAAAGGCCCAACATCTCACAAGGTTACATTTGGTCGAGTTATCGCAGGGCGTATCAACCGCATTGAGAAATACATCTTTGCTTGCGGCCGCGTTGAACGCGGAATGTAAGCGCAAGGGAGAGCAAGCACCTAAAACCGTTGAAGCATTGGCCAAACCGTTAGAGGACGGACATGAGTTCTCGGCCCAAACTGACAAATGGGTTAAGTTTAAAGACTCTTCAAAGGATCTTTTCGAGATCAGCGAGGATGCGGACCACAATGTCCGAACCTCTAGATCTCGGACGGAAATCGTACAGGCTGCTGTCTTGGTCACGGCAACTTTACAATGGGGCTTTGGAGACCTGTTTCATTGCTGGTTTAATGGAAACGGGTGGCAGATTTGTTACTAGAAGCAATTGACCCTTGCCCGTCCGAAGGGCGGGCGCGCCCGACCCTTCCTCAGGGAGGGCGCATAGGCCACGTCAGCAATCCGCGGGGACACCCACAATCTTCGCAAAGAACAAAGAAGGGATGCGCCGACCTAGGCTTGGGCGCGCCCTTGGGGTCCGCAACTTATCCACAATCGGCAAGCGTTAGCGCATGGATTGTCCCCGAATTCGCACCAATTGGCCGAAATTGTCCGGGGATTTCCGCCGATCGGGACTCTCACCATCCCTTGCGGTCATATCCTTCCACGGGTCCACATCTGGACCCATGGATGGAGAATGCACCATGTCAGACTACGATTATCGTCCCAGTGACCTGCGTGGCAGCAAGGCCATGGATTACGACACGGGCGGGGAAGGATCCGGCATCTGGACCGTCATCGGTGTCCTCGCTGTGCTCGGGCTTATCGTGCTTATCGCCATTGGCTCTTCGGGCAACATCCCGGAAGAGGGCGCGGCTGTCGCCCCTGCGACCGGCGCAGAGACATCGACCGGAACGGTCGCCAGCGAATAACCCGCCGCAGCACCGAACCGACCATGCGGGCGGGCGCCATTTCGCGCCTGCCCGTTTTCATGCGCGGGGGGCTGCCCCGTGCTGATCCTGACCTGCCCCTATTGCGGTATCGAAGCGGATGAGACCGAGTTACAGGCGGGCGGCGAGGCGCATTTGAAGCGCTTCGGGCCTGGGTCGACCGATGATGATTTCGAAGGCTATCTGTTCAATCGGGAAAATCCCAAGGGCGTCCATTTCGAACGCTGGCGTCATGCCTATGGCTGCGGCAAGTGGTTCCATGCCGCCCGCTGTACCGCCACGAACGAGGTGTTCGGCACATACCCGGCCCAGGTGACCGAACCGCCGAAAGAGATCCGCGCCCTAATCTCAAAGAAACGGCCCGGCTGGTCGTGGAGGGCATTCAAATGAGCCGTCGCTTCGCAGAAGGCGGCCGTATGATCGACCGGCAGACCCGGCTTGAGTTCACCTTCAACGGCAAACAGATGACGGGGTATGAGGGCGACACGCTCGCCTCGGCTCTGATGGCCAATCATCAACGCCTTGTGGGGCGGTCCTTCAAGTATCATCGGCCACGCGGCATTGTTGCCTCGGGCCCCGAAGAACCCAATGCCCTGGTCACGTTGGGCGCGAGCGGGACGCTGGAACCCAACCAGCGCGCCACCACGACCGACCTGTTCGATGGGTTGGCCGCGAAAAGCCAGAACCACTGGCCCAGCCTCGAATTCGACGTGGGCGCGGTGAACGAACTGGCGGCGCGGTTTCTACCCGCCGGGTTCTATTACAAGACCTTCATGCAGCCCCGGGCCTTCTGGAAGCACATTTACGAACCTTTCATTCGGTCGGCGGCGGGGCTTGGTCCTGCGCCCAATGCGCGGGACGCGGACACCTATGAACATTTCCACGCGCATGTGGATGTGCTGGTCGCGGGCGGCGGCGTCGCTGGTCTGACGGCGGCGCGGGAAGCCGCGCGGGCAGGGGCCGAGGTTCTGATTTGCGAACAGTCCGCCCATTGGGGTGGGCGTGCGCCCGTTGATGGCGGTCAGGTTGACGGCAAACCAGTTGCGGATTGGGTCGATGACGCGATCGCCGATCTTCTGAAGCGCGACAATGTGCGAATGCGGTCGCGCATGCAGGTTTCGGGGATCTACGATCACGGGTTCTGCCTGGGGTATGAGCGGCTTGGCGATCACGACCCTGATCCGGATTTGCCGCGTCACCGGTTGTGGAAGATCCGCGCCAAGCAGATCATTACGGCTACGGGTGCGACTGAGCGGCCTTTATCCTTTGCGGGCAATGACATACCTGGCGTCATGCTGGCCTCGGCCATGCGGGATTACGCGGTGAACTGGGCGATCAGTCCGGGCGACCGGGTGGCTTTGGTCACGAACAATGACGATGCCTATCGCACTGCCATCGCGCTGCACGATCGGGGTGTTTCGGTTCGTGTGATTGCCGATGCGCGACCTGATGTGGCCGGTGCATTGCCGGAAGAGGCGCGGGCCCGTGGCATCCGCGTAGAGCCCGGCAAAGGTGTGGTACGGGTCAACGGGGTCGCCAAGGTCGAAGGGGTCGAGATCGGGCGCCAGGCCGGAGAGGGATTTGACGTGGAACTGATCGCATGCGATGCGATTGCCATGTCGGGCGGCTGGTCGCCGGTGGTGCATCTATGGTCCCATGTCGGTGGGAAACTGTCCTGGGATGCGCCGGGTGCGATGTTTGTCCCCGACCGCGACAAAGCGCCTGTGGGCGCCGATGGCTCAGGGTTTGTAGCCGCTGCGGGCGCTGCAATGGGAGAGATAGCCCTCGACCGGTGCCTTGCCGATGCGGCGGAGGCCGGGCGGGCAGCGGCCGCTGCAACGGGCCACAAGTCCGGGCGGAAATCCGTGCCGAAGGGCGCGTCCGAGCCCGAGGCCGCTATGGCGCCGATTTGGATCATGCCGGACGGTGCGGGCGACAAGCTGAAATCCAAGGCATGGCTCGATTTTCAGAACGACGTGAAGGTGTCCGACGTGGAACTGGCGGCGCGGGAAGGATACCAAAGCGTCGAGCACACGAAGCGCTATACCACGCTGGGGATGGCCACCGATCAGGGAAAGTTGAGTAATATAAATGGTTTGGCAATTCTATCTCAGGCCTTGAACGCGGATATCCCCGAGGTCGGGACCACAACGTTCCGTCCGCCTTACACGCCCATTTCCATGGGTGCGATTGGGGGCGAGGCGCGGGGCAAACTGTTCCAGCCCATTCGGAAGACACCGATCCACGACTGGCACGAAGCGAACGGCGCCCATTGGGAGCCGGTGGGCCATTGGCGGCGGCCCTATGCCTTCCTAAAACCGGGTGAGACGGTCGATCAGGCCGTCCAAAGAGAGGTGAAGACCACGCGCCAAGCCGTTGGTTTGCTTGATGCATCCACGTTGGGCAAACTGATGGTCAAGGGCCCTGATGCGGGCCAGTTCCTCGATATGATGTACACGAACATGATGTCGACGCTCCCGGTCGGGCGTTGCCGTTATGGCCTGATGTGTTCGGAGAATGGATTTCTGATCGATGACGGGGTCGTTGCGCGGATCGCCGACGACACCTGGCTCTGCCACACGACAACAGGCGGCGCCGACCGGATCCACGGACATATGGAGGAATGGCTTCAGACCGAATGGTGGGACTGGGAAGTCTATGTGGCCAACCTGACCGAACAATACGCGCAAGTGGGCGTTGTCGGCCCGAAGGCGCGCGAGGTTCTTCAAAAGCTCGGCGGCATGGATCTGGGCGGCAACGCGCTGCCCTTCATGCATTGGGCTGACGGCAAGATCGGGGCGTTCGATGCGCGGGTCTTCCGCATTTCATTCTCGGGTGAGCTGTCATTCGAAATCGCCGTACCTGCGGGGCAGGGACGCGCCTTCTGGGATGCGCTTCTGGAGGCAGGGCAGGAGTATGGGATCGAACCCTACGGGACCGAGGCCTTGCATATCATGCGGGCCGAGAAGGGCTTTATCATGATTGGCGATGAAACGGACGGCACGGTGATCCCGCAGGATCTGGGGTTGAATTGGGCGATCTCGAAAAAGAAGGACGACTATCTCGGCAAGCGGGCGCAGGAACGCAGCCACATGACCGATCCGGATCGATGGACGCTGGTGGGTCTGGAGACGCTCGATGGATCTGTCCTGCCTGACGGCGCCTATGCGGTGGCCGAGGGTGAGAATTCGAACGGCCAGCAGAACATGCAGGGGCGCGTGACCTCGACCTATTTCTCGCCGACCTTGGGAAAAGGGATTGCCATGGGGCTGGTGAAACACGGGCCCGACCGGATGGGCGAAGTTTTGAACTTCCCGACGGTTGAGGGCGACCCAATAGAGGCGAAAATCGTCGACCCGGTCTTCTTCGATAAGGACGGAGAGAAGCAGAATGTCTGAGATCGCAAGCGCGCTTCCTGGCGCCCGGTTCGACGGGCTTGCGACCGTGGAAGAGGCGGGCCCACGCGGCATGATCACCGTCCGAGGTGATTTGTCTCTCGCAGGAATGGCAAAGGCCGTGAAGGCCGCGTCTGGCACGGATCTTCCCGGACAGGGCGCCGCGATCCTGAACGTTGACACGGGCGCGGCCTGGATGGCGCCGGATGAGCTTTTGGTGCTTTGTCCTTATTCCGAGGCGGAGAGCACGGTTGCAAAGATCCAAAAAGGGCTTTCGCGGTCCCACCATCTGGTCGCCAATGTCTCGGACGCCCGCGCGGTCTTCATCGTGCAAGGCCCTGCGGCGCGCGAGGTGATCAGGAAGCTGACGCCCGCGGACCTGCATCCCGACCGGTTCGGGCCCGGTCAGATGCGCCGCACGCGGCTGGCCCAGGTGCCCGCCGCGTTCTGGATGCGGGATGACGAGACGTTTGAGGTGATCTGCTTCCGCTCGGTCGCCGGGTATGTGTTCGACCTGCTTTGCAATGCCGCGAGACCGGGAACCGGTGTCGGGTACACCTGATCACTCTTGACCTCGGCCCCCCTCCGCCGCAGGTATGCGGGAAGGACGCACACACATATCTGCCAAGACCATAAAGGGGGGCTTTCCCATGGCTTTCGACCTTCCCGATCTTCCCTATGCCCATGATGCGCTGGCCGCACATGGCATGTCGAAGGAGACGCTGGAGTATCATCACGACCTGCATCACAAGGCCTATGCCGACAACGGCGCCAAGCTTCTGGCGGGCTCGGGCCATGAGGGCAAGTCGCTTGAGGATATCGTAAAGGCCACATACGACGCAGGCGCCGTGGCGCAGTCGGGTCTTTTCAACAACGCGTCCCAGATGTGGAACCACAACCAGTTCTGGGAGATGATGGGCCCGACCGGCATGCCGGGAGAGCTGGAAAGCGCGCTGGTGGACGCCTTCGGGTCGGTCGATGAGTTCAAGGCGCAGTTTTCTGCCGCGGGCGCTGGCCAGTTCGGTTCGGGCTGGGCCTGGCTGGTGAAAAACGCCGATGGTTCGCTTGCGGTGACCAAGACCGAAAACGGTGTGAACCCGCTCTGCTTTGGGCAAACGGCGCTTCTGGGCTGTGATGTGTGGGAGCATTCCTATTACATCGACTATCGGAACAAGCGCCCAGCTTACTTGACGAACTTCCTCGACAATCTGGTGAACTGGGAAAACGTCGCGTCCCGGATGTAGGCCCGAATTAGAATGAGACCGGGCCAAGGGGCCCGGTCACGACATGTCCCGGTGCGCGGGGCTATGCCCACGCACCGGCGATTGGCGCTCTGACGCCGGGACGGCTAGTCCGGTTCGCCGCCCAAAACCTCCCAGAAATCGGCCCTGAGATTGTGGTGCGGGAAGGGTTGATCGGGCGCAGGCACACCGAGAAATTTGCAAAGCGGATCCCACCCTTCGGCGACGTCGAAGACCAACAAGCGCTCGTCTGGGACTTCCGCAGTCACCTCGGCCACACGCTGATTGAAGGCGGCGATGCAGGTATCTTTGTCGCGCCAGTTGCCGTCAAAAGTGCCGTCGCCGATGATCCGCACATTCATGTCGAGGATTTCGCGTATGAAGGGCGGCAGGTCGAGTGTTGTATAAACTTCCAGCAGCTTGCCGATCGTCTTGTCGAAGCTTTTCCACCAGCTTTCCACGGGTCGGACGGACAAAACCAGTTTCGCCTCCGGGAATGCGGCCGCTGTTTCACGCCAGAAATGCGCGCCCGGCCAGTCGACTTGACTGTGGTAGCCTTTGAAAACGTCTGTCCAGTCGCGCGGTTCGCCTTTGCTTAGTGCGGTCCAGTTCGGGATCTGGTCCTGGTTGTCGAGCACTTCGTACATGTGGTGGCAGGGGCCAAACCCCAGCAATTCAAGCGCCTCTTTCAGCGATTTCGTCCCGGTCCGGCCAAAGCCTGGTCCAATGACTTTCAAAGTCATTCGGTGGTCCCCCTCCCTTTTGACAATGCGCGGGCTGCGCATCCTTTTCGGGCGAGCTTATTCGGCTAACGGGGGTTCAGAAAGGTGCTTTGAGGGTCGACACGTGTGTTCAGCCCGCCGCGACATGGCGCAACTGCTGCACAAGCGTCGCGATGTCCGCCGTCACCGTCACGAAGTGCTTCAGGCTGGGATCGGCAAATCCCTGATCGATCACGTGATCGATCAAGGCCACCAACGGTGTCCAGTAGTCGCTTGTATTCAAAAGATAGATTGGCTTTCGATGCAGCCCGAGTTGCGCCCAGGTCAGGACCTCGAAGAATTCGTCCAGCGACCCCGCGCCGCCCGGCAGGACCACGATGGCGTCGGCATTCATGAACATGACCTTTTTTCGTTCATGCATCGTCTCAGTGACCACGAATTGCGTCAGATCGCGCTTGCCCACTTCGCGGTCCAAAAGATGGCCAGGGATCACACCCAGCGTTTCGCCGCCCGCGCTTTGTGTTGCGCGCGCCACGGTACCCATCAGGCCGACGTCACCGGCCCCGTAGACGAGGCGCATGCCAGCTTCGGCCAGCGCGCGGCCCAAAGTTTCGGCATCGGCACCATAGGCCGCATCATTGCCCATGCGCGATCCGCAGTAGACACAAATCGCCGGGAGGGTCGCTGCCATGTGACGTGCTCCATCTCTGAGAGGTGTTTTGACCCCTGATAGCCCTGTTGATATGGTCGCTCAACCCGGGTCCGACTTGGACCTGGCAAGGGGGTATCGGACGCATGGCTGGACCTGTCGGGACGGTTTTTACTTCGGCGCGATTGGGCGTGGCCTTTGTGGCGGCTGTGGGCATTGCGACGGCGATCTGGTGGATCCAGACGGATGGTGGTGACGGTAGCGAGACGGTGACGGAAACCGCTGTCGAGGCCCCGGAGCCAGAGGCGGAGGCCCAGACAGAGGCGGTCGCAGAGGCGCCTGAGGCTGAAGCGGAAACACAGCAGGAGCCAGAAGCAGAGGTCGTCACCGCGCCGGATCCGATTGTGCCCGAATTCGACGTTGTTCGCGTGGAAGAGGACGGACGCGGATTGGTGGCCGGAAGCGCGGCACCGGGCGCCAAGGTGGAGGTTTTGCTGGATGGGAATGTTCTGGGCGACACCGAAGCCGACGGCACCGGTGGCTTTGTGGCCATCCTGAATTTCGGCTTGTCAGACCAACCACGCACTGTGTCGCTTCTTTCAACGCTTGGCGACCAGGTCGTCGCCAGCACGCAGTCGGTCATTCTGGCGCCGACCCCGCCTGTTCAGGTGGCGGACGCTCCGGTCGAAGAGACCGCGCCAGAGGGCGCTTCCGAAGAAGCTGTGTCAGAAGAATCCACGGAAAGTGCGAACGTAGACACGCCGTCAGACGAGGCGGTTGAAGAGGCGCCGGCAGAAGAAACCATCGCTGAAGTGGCCGGGGATGCGGCCACGGAAACCGCGCCTGGTGGCGATGTTCAGCCGGCTTCGCCGCTGACAGAACTCGCTGGTCTCGGCGCCGCGGCCTCAACCGGGGATACGGCCCCCGCGCTTGGCGGAGGCAGCGGCAACAGCCCGACGGCGCTGGCACAGCCTGCGGCGCCGACGCTTGGAACGGCTGAAGACGATCGTCCGCTGGTGCCAGCGGCACCTGCGCCACCCACCGTGCTTCTGGCCGACGAAGACGGCGTGCGGGTCTTGCAGTCGTCCGATCAGGCACCCGAGGTGCAGGAAAGCGTGACCGTCGACACCATCACCTACAACACTGAAGGCGAAGTGGTGCTGGCCGGGCGCGGCCAGTCCGAGGATCGCTTCGTTCGCGTCTATATCGACAACAATCCGATCCGTGACTTGCAGATCGAAGAGGGCGGGAACTGGCGGACACCGCTGCCCGACGTTGATACGGGTGTCTATACGCTGCGCGTTGATGAGATCGACCCCGGTACGGGCCGTGTGACGTCGCGGATCGAGACACCGTTCAAACGCGAACCGGCCGCCGCCATTCTGGCGCTGGCGGCCGAGCGGCGCGAGACGAACGTTCCCGTGCAGCTTGTCACGATCCAACCCGGCAATACGCTTTGGCAATTGTCCGAGCAGGCCTATGGCGAAGGCGGTTTCTTCGTCAAAATCTTTGAGGCCAATGCAGATCGGATCAAGGACCCCGATCTGATCTATCCGGGCCAGGTCTTTTCGCTGCCGGAATAACGGCTCTGGAAATCCGCTTGCGTGCACCTTAGGTTTTGCCGTCCGGAAGGCGGCCTATGACTGATCTCACATCTCCAGATTTTGAACGGGAAGCGCGGCAAAGCGGATGGCGCGTGATCCGCAAGGTGGCGCCGTATCTTTGGCCGGACGCGTATCCCTGGGCCAAGCGGCGCGTCGTTCTGGCCATGGCGGCGCTCTTTGTCTCGAAGCTGATCGCCGTTTTCACGCCCTTCCTGTACAAGGCTGCGGTCGACAGTCTGACTGGTGAAGGCGCCAGCGCGGCCTGGATGCTGGGTGCGGGCGCAGTGGGGCTGACCGTGGCCTATGGTGTGGCCCGCTGGATGACCGTGGGGTTTCAACAGCTTAGGGACGTGTTTTTTGCGCGGGTCGGACAGCGCGCGCTGCGGCAATTGGCGCTTGAGACCTTCACTCATATCCACCGGTTGTCACTGCGATATCACATCACGCGCAAGACCGGGGGTCTCAGCCGGATCATCGAACGCGGCGTGAAGGGGGTCGAGTTCCTGCTTCGCTTCCTCTTGTTCTCAATCGGTCCGCTGATTTTGGAACTGGCGATGATCGCGGTCGTGCTGGCGGTCGTGTTTGACGTGTCCTATTTGGCGGTCGTTGTGGTCACGATTGGCCTCTACATCATCTTTACTTTTCGGGTCACCGAATGGCGGGTGAAGATTCGGAAAGAGATGAACGACCAGGACACCGATGCCAACCAGAAGGCCATCGACAGTCTGTTGAACTTTGAGACGGTGAAGTATTTCGGCGCCGAGGGGCGCGAGGCGGACCGCTATGACAGCGCCATGGCGGGATATGAGACCGCCGCGCTGAAGACCTCATACTCGCTTGCTTTCCTGAACGCCGGCCAATCGCTTCTGATCACGGCGGGCCTTGTTATTGTCATGGTGATGGCCGCGCTCGGTGTTCAGAACGGGCAGTTGACCACCGGCGATTTCGTGATGGTCAACGCCTATATGATCCAGATCACAATGCCCCTGAACTTCCTCGGGACGGTCTATCGCGAAATCCGGCAGGCTCTAATCGACATGGGTGAAATGTTCGACTTGCTTGAACAACCGCGCGAGGTTGCAGACAAGCCCGATGCCAAAGACCTGCATGTCGAGGGTGGGGCGCTTACATTCGACAATATCGTTTTCGGGTATGAAGAAACGCGGCCCATTCTTAAGGGGGTCTCGTTGGACGTCCCGGCGGGCGGGACTGTTGCGCTGGTTGGGCCGTCCGGGTCGGGCAAGTCAACGATCGGACGTCTGTTGTTCCGGTTCTACGATGTGAATGGCGGCGCGCTGGTGATCGATGGGCAGGATGTCCGCGACGTGACCCAGGACAGTCTGCACGCGGCCATTGGCGTGGTCCCGCAGGACACGGTGCTGTTCAACGATACGATCCTGTACAACATCGCCTACGGACGGGCCGATGCCACGCGGGACGAGATCGAAGCCGCCGCCAAGGCGGCCAAGATCCATGACTTCATCACGGGCCTGCCCGAAGGCTATGACACCCAGGTCGGAGAGCGCGGTCTGAAACTTTCCGGCGGCGAAAAGCAGCGCGTGGGCATTGCCCGAACGCTTTTGAAGAACCCGCCTATCCTTCTGTTGGATGAAGCCACGTCCGCGCTTGATACGGAAACCGAGCGCGAGATCCAGACGGAACTTCGGGCCATGTCCGAAGGGCGGACGGTGATCACCATCGCGCATCGGCTGTCGACCATAGTCGATGCCGACAAGATCGTTGTGCTCGAAAAGGGCGAAATCGCGGAAACTGGGACCCATGAGGAACTCCTCGCCCGCGAGGGGCGATATGCGCATATGTGGCACCGTCAGGCAGCCGAGGAAGACGAAGCCGCATAAAGCGCACGGCGCGGATTTTCATCTTGGCAAAAAAACTCTGGTGCGCGGGGGGCAAACGCCCCCCGTCTAGGTCTGCCTATTCCGCTGCGCGCAAGGGCGCGTCGGGCTTCGGTGTTTCCTTGACCGGCGACAAGACAGGGTCGGCGTCCCACAGGATCTCTGGCGCCTGAATGCGGCGCGCTTCCCTTTGCAGCGCCCAGTCGCGGGCGACGCGGCTTGCCCGACCCATCGAGAGCCGTGCCAGAACCCGCGCCAGCAGCTTGGCATAGGTCGTGACCCAGATCCGCAAGGCCAGCATGGACGGCGTGAAGATCAGCGTCAGCACCGTTGCGATGCCAAGGCCGAAGACAACGGCAGTCGCAAGCTGCTTCCACCAAAGCGCGGTCGGGCTGTCGATCGTGTAACCACCGCCGAAGAAATCGAGTGACAGGCCGAACATCATCGGCGCGAGACCGGCCATCGTCGTGATCGTCGTCAGAAGAACCGGGCGGATCCGAACTTCGGCTGTCCGAACGATGGCTTCCAGCCGGGGCATATAGCGGGAATATTCCTGATAGGTGTCGATCAGGACGATGTTGTTGTTCACCACGATCCCGGCAAGCGCGACAATCCCCGTACCGGTCATGATGATCGAAAACGGCTGCTGCATCACAAGCATCCCGATCAAGACACCCGTGGTCGACAGAACCACCGCCAGAAGCACCAGCGCGGCATTGTAGAACGAATTGAACTGCGCCAGGAGGATGATGAACATCAGACCCAGGGCCCCAGCAAAGGCGGTCATCAGGAACTGACCGGATTCTTCCTGTTCTTCCTGGTCGCCGGTCCATTCCCACTCGATTCCCGGGGCAAAAGGCGTCTCGTTCTGCAACCATTCGGTCAGTACCGCGATCCGTTCGTTCGGATTGACCGGCGCGGTTCCCAAAGCGCCATCTGCCATAAGGCGCGGAATGTCGGTCAGGGCCGCTGTCGATTCAGGCAATTGCGCGAAAACGGTATAGGACACGTCCCGCGCGTCGGTGAAAACTGTGGCTGGATCGGCCTCTTCCAGATCAGGACCTTCAAGGCGCTGTACGATGACGCCGATTGGGTCGCGGTTCTCGTCAACCAGCGCGCTTAGGCCGGGGGCCACGTCTGCCTTGATGTCGAAATACCGGTTCTGATCGATCCGATCGATCTGGGCCAGTTTTTCGACAGGCTGCCGTGTTATGAAGTTTGAGAGCGGAACGAGCCCGTCTTGGGTTCTCACTTTCAATGTGTCGAGCGTCGACAAGACACGGTCTTCTTCGGGCAGGCGAACGCGGATTTCAATTTCCTCATCCGACGTGTCGACCCGCATTGTATCCAGCAGGATCCCGCGCGTCACAAGTTGCACCATGCCGCCGACGGTTGCCACGTTGGCGCCGTACCGGCCCGCTTTCTCGACATCGACATCGATTTGCCAGTCGATCCCCGGAAGGGGGCGGCTGTCTTCCACTTCGATCAGAGCAGGGGTCTTCTCGAACTGCCGTCGGGCGGCATCTGTTGCTGCCAACAGCTCGGTATAGTTGTCGCCCGAGACCCGAAGATGAACGGGCTTGCCCGAAGACGGGCCCTGCGCAAGGTTCAGGATTTCGGTTCGGATGCCCGGGATCTTGGCAAGTTCCGCTTCCAGATTGGCAAGCACCACATCGCCGTCCAGCTGCTCCAGCGTCACATCGTCGTTCGCCGCCGCAAAGGCGGCTCGGTCTTCCCAAGGGATTGTCTCGACCTGAACCTGACCGATCGTGTCACGGGGTCCTGAGGCACCGCCGGTATTCTGGTTCAGCCCACCGTCGCCCGCGAAGGCAAAGGTGCTGTGAATACCAGGCGTCTGAAGCACGACATCCTCGACCTGGCGGACCAGGTTGTCCTTTTCCCGAAGCGACAGGTTGCCCCGCGCGCCCACATAGATGATCGCTTGCTCGGGCTCGGATTCGACGAAGAACTCAACACCGCGGTTGTTTTGGCCGTAGATCGTGAAGGTTGTCATCACGAAACCGATCACGACGGCAATGGCGACCACGGGCATGATGGGATTGCCCGAGATGAACTTGATGAAATGGCCAAATAGAGTACGGCGGTAACCAGCCTGGATCCGCTTACGGCTGCGCTCCAGCCGGACCGAGCCCAGTGTGATCGACGTCAGGATAGCGCCGGACAGGAAAATGACGGCACCGAAAATCGATCCGCCGCCACCCGTTCCGGCAGGCAGCAAATAGCTCGGGTTCAGTACCTGCATCGCGCCGATGAACATCATGTACATCGTGACCGGCACCAAAAGCGCTCGCGCCCACCAGGGCATGCGGTCTTTCAGGAAATCCGATCCGCCTTCGAACGTGCGGCTCATCCGTCCTGCGACGCCGCCCATGACAGGCAGATAGATCAACGCCACGACCAGGGATGCCGACAGAACGAAGATCAGTGTGACGGGAAGCATGCCCATGAACTGACCCGGAACGCCCGGCCAGAACAGCATCGGCAGGAAGGCACAAAGCGTCGTCGCGGTCGACGACACGATCGGCCAGAACATCCGCTTCGCCGCCTCGACATAGGCGCGCATCGGGCCAGCGCCCTCACGGATCCGTCGATCGGCATACTCAACGACAACGATGGCGCCGTCGACCAGCATGCCCACCGCCAAAATCAGCCCGAACATCACAATGTTCGACACGGCCACTTCCATGACGGCAAGGAACGCGAAACACAAAAGGAAGGATGTCGGGATTGCGAACCCGACAAGAAGCGCCGACCGCGTGCCAAGCGCCGCCAGAACCACGATCATGACCAGCGCAATGGCGGTCAGGACCGAACCTTCAAGCTGCGACACCATGGAGGCGACTTGACGGCTCAGATCGTTCGAGGTGCCCACATTGATCGTGTTTTTCAGTTCTTCCGGCCAGGTCTGGCGCTCTGCTTCCACTTCAGCCCGGATCAGATCCGCGGTGTCGATAACATTGAAACCTTTGCGCTTCACGACCTGCACGGCCACCGTATTCTCGCCGTTGAACCGTGCCGTTCCGGATCGGTCTTCGAAGGTCAGGTTGATTTCTGCCAGATCGCCCAACGTGACGACGCGGTCGCCGTCCACTTTGATGGGCAAATCATAGACGTCGCGCTGATCATCAAAGGACGATGGGATTTTTACTGCGAAGGCACCGTCGTCGGTTTCAACCTCACCGGCGGCGATCAACTGGTTGTTGTTGACGACGACATTAATCAGTTCCGTCGCGGTGACGTTATAGGCCTCAAGCCGCAAGGGATCGATGATCACCTCAAGCATCTCGTCCCGGTGCCCGGTCAACTGGGCCTCAAGCACCGGCTCCAGACCTTCAAGCCGGTCCTGTAGGTTCTTGGCAACTTGCAACAGCGTCCGTTCGGGGACTTGTCCGGACAGGTTGACGATGATGATCGGGAATTCCGAGAAGTTGAATTCACTGATCGAGTACTTGTCCGCACCTGCCGGGAAATTGGCCTCGGCGGTGTTCATCCGGTCGCGCACATCGGCAATGATCTTGGTCTTGTCCCAGCCGAAATCGAACTCCATGACGACAACGGCATAACCCTCGGCGGCGGTGGCGGTCATGCTT
This sequence comes from Paracoccaceae bacterium, assembly GCA_965267475.1. GTDB lineage: Bacteria > Pseudomonadota > Alphaproteobacteria > Rhodobacterales > Rhodobacteraceae > JBCBKU01. The sequence goes on along the minus strand of OZ254079.1, from coordinate 2,782,794 downwards.
TCGAGACCATCGAGGTCGGAAAGCTCGGTCTCCATGGCTTTGACGACAAGCTGTTCGCTGTCTTCTGCCGAAATCCCGGGGAAGGGGACGGATACAACAATGGCCGGGATCTCGATATCCGGCTCACCCTCTTTCGGCAGGATTGCATAAGACAATCCTCCCGCCAGAAGCGAGAGGGCAATGAATGCAATGATCATCCGGGCCCGGCCAGCGGCCCAATCGACGATACCGGTCATTGGTTTGCCTCCCGGAAAGTGGGCTCGACCGGCACACCGTCGGTGACATATTCCTGGCCGACCACGATGACCGCGACCTCTTCTTCAAGGCCGCCCACCCAGATCCCCTGGCTTGTGTCCCGAAGAACGGTGATCGGCGCGAATGCGGCGCGGCTTTCGGCATCGATGGTCCGCACCCCGATCGTGCCTTCATCATTCAATGTCAGGGCCGAAGGCGGTATCAGATGAGCTTTCGCACCATCCGCCGAAATCCCGATCTCGACGGTCTGGCCATCCCGAATAGACAGGTCCGAATTGTCCACTTCGATTTCAACACGGAACGTTCGAGTGGTGGGGTCGGCAGATCGGCTCAGGAAAGTGACGTTTCCAGAAACCTCACGACCCGACGCCAGTCGCGCGCCGGCCAAAGCGCCAACTTTGACGCGGTCCACTTCGGTTTCCGGAATGAAGCCCACAAGCTTGATGGGGTTCAATTGGATAACAGTCGCGCAAAGGGACCCGGCTTGCAGAAGCGATCCCAGTTCGGCGCTGTCGCTTTCCAGAAGACCGGCAAAGGGGGCGTGAATCTCAAGCCGTTCGATCTCTTTCTCGGCCGAGGCTACCGCGGTTTCCGCAGATTGGATGCCCGCTTTCGCACTTTCGACACCGGATTCGGCAGATGTGATCGCTGCGCGTGCCCCTTCGAGACCGGACTTGGCCGAAATCACACCGGCCGAGGCCCCTTGGACCTGGCTTTTCGCCGATTCGATTGCGGCCTTGGCGCCTTCGACCTGGCTGCGTGCGGATTCGACGCTCGCCCGGGCCCCTTCAAGCGCGGAAAGTGCGGCCTGCACACCCGCTTTCGCGCCTTCGGCCTGCGACATTGCGGATTGAACGCCCGCGCGGGCCGCTTCGGTCGCGGCTTCGGAACTCGCAAGACGCGTGCTTGAGGCGAAGCCGTCCTCGCTCAGCTTCTGGGCCGCATTGAGGTTGATCATCGCCTCCCTGACGCGAGCTTCTGCCTCGACGACGCGGGCCTCTGACTCGGGAAGCCGGGCGCGCGCTTCCAGAAGCTGCGCCTCTGCCGCCGGAACGCCGGCCTCGGCTTGTGCCAGAAGCGCCTGCACTGCGGGGACGTTGGCTTCCGCCTCGGCCAGTCGGGCCTTCGCTTCCGGAACGCGTGCTTCCGCCTCGGCAATGCGTGCTTCGGCAGCGGGCAGGGCCGCCACCGCTTCGGCCAAGCGTGCCTCGGCTTCGGGCAGTCGTGATTTCGCTTCGCCCAGACGGGCCTTGGCTTCGGCCAGTGATACGTTGCGGGTGCCCGGATCGATCCGGCACATCAATGCGCCCGCATCCACGCTGGATCCCTTACGCAAGGGCTCGCTGATGACCTGGCCGGTTGTTTCGGCGCGCACATCCACCTGACGGGCGGCTTCGGTTCGGCCCCTGACAAGAACGGCGCTGTCCACGTTCGTCGCGGTCGAGCGCTGGGCCACGACCGCCACAATGTCTTCGGGTGCCACGACAGGCGCGACCGCGGCCCCCGTAGCCGTATCTGCGGCGTCTTCCGCCGGAGCACCATTCGACGCAAGCGCCAACAGCCGATCCCGTTCAAAAACAATAGCATAAAGCGTCGCCATGACCACCACGGCGGTCAGAATCGAGATAATGCGCATCGCGTCTCGCTCTCTGAAGGGGCGCCATGTGTCCGGGCGCGATCCCTTCTATCCCTGTTTCTATCCAGTACGCTTGCCGACCTGAATTGGATCCATTTTGCAAGCTAAACTATTCTGTTCAGATTATGGTCTCCGAATGAGCGTTTCAAGAGTTGCGCCGTCATTTAGCCTTGGGCCCTTTGCAAGGCTGGCCCGCTTTGGATAAGAGGGCGGTCAAAGTTACGGAGGCGCGGTCGGTGTCGAACGAAGACAGCTTCATTCAGGAAGTCTCAGACGAGGTAAGGCGCGATCGCCTTTACGGGCTTTTGCGGAGGTATGGCTGGATTGCAGCGACTCTGGTGGTTTTGCTTGTTGGCGGGGCCGCCTTTTTTGAATGGCAAAAGGCGCAGCGGCAAGCCAAGGCGCAAGCGCTTGGGGATCAGATCCTGGCGGGATTGCAGTCCGACGATGTGACCGCCGCCGTTGCCGGTATTCAGCCGGCCGATGCCACGCCTGAAGCGCAGGCCATTCTGGGGCTTTTGTCGGCGATCGCCACCGAGGAACCCGAAGATCGCGCCGCGTCGCGCGCCGCACTCGACGAACTGGCGCTCAGCCCAAACTTGCCGCCCGCCTTTCGCGATTTGGCCATCCTGAAATCGGCCATGCTGGGCTCGGGCGAGGTGCCGCCGGAAGACCGGATTGCCGCACTGGAACCGATCAGCTTGCCTGGCGCGCCGTATGCGCTTTTGGCGCAAGAGCTGATTGCCATGGCCGAGATCGAGCGCGGCGACAATGGCCGTGCGCGCGAGCTTCTGGCGCAGATTGCCGCCGATGTTCAGGCGAGCGAGGGCTTGCGCCGACGCGCCACAGAGTTGATTGTGGCGCTGGGGGGCGAACAGGACGCGGGATAGGCGTTTTGGTCGTTCGGCACAGGGGGCGCATGTGATCATGCCAGTACATCTGCGCTTGGGCGCGATTTGTTTACTTGTCCTGACGGCATGCGGTCCGCGGGAAGAGATTTTGGAAGGCGTCCGCGTCGATCTAAGGGCGCCGTTCACAGAAGGCGAACCGCTGGACGGAACGGTGCGTCTGGACGCGGACCCGCTGCCCGAGCGCCGCGCTTTCGTGACACCACCTCAGATCGCCAATGCCAATTGGACGCATCGCGCCGGGACTGCGGATCACAACCTGACAAATCCCGCCCTCGGTGCGGCCCCCAGTCAGATTTGGTCGGCCAATATCGGCCGTGGCAATGGACGCAAACATCGGATCCAAGGCGATCCGGTGGTGGCTGACGGCCGCGTCTTTGCCGTCGACAGCCGCGCCCAGGTCACCTCAACATCAACCGGCGGTGAAAGGCTTTGGAGTCGCGATCTGACACCCGCCAGCGACAGACAGGATGACGCATCGGGGGGTGGTCTGGCTGTCGAGAACGGCGTCCTTTTCGTCTCAACCGCGTTCGGCCGGCTTCATGCGTTGAGTGCCGAGACCGGGGAAGAACTCTGGGTTCAGCGCCTGGATGCCGTCGGCGGCATCGCCCCGACGGTGCGGGACGGCATTGTTTATGTGACGGGACGGGACAGTCGCGGCTGGGCGCTTGACGCCGATACCGGGCGCGTCCGGTGGCAGATTGACGGCCGGGCCAATATCTCGGGGGTCGCTGGTGGAGCTGCCCCTGCAGTAGACGGGCGGATCGCGGTCTTCCCACTGGCCTCGGGCGAATTGGTTGGGGTTTTCAGACAGGGCGGGCTCAGACTTTGGGACGCGTCGATCCTGGGCAGCCGTCCGGGCCGTGTCTTCAACCAGATCCGCGACGTCACGGGCGATCCGGTGATCATCGGCGACCGCGTCTATGCCGCGAATGCCTCTGGGCGGACCGTTGCGCTGGACGCGTCTTCGGGCGACAGGGTCTGGACCGCCGAGGAAGGGGCGCAGGGCCCGCTTTGGGTGGCCGGAGGTTCGGTGTTCCTGGTGTCGGATCGGAACGAATTACTGCGTCTTGACGCTGAAACCGGCGACAAGATTTGGGGCGTCGAGCTGCCGTTTTTCACGCGCGACCGTCCGCGGCGGCGGCAAGAAATCTTCGCACACTACGGGCCGGTACTGGCCGGGGGGCGACTGGTCATCGCGTCCAATGATAATCAGATACGCTTTTTCGATCCCGAAACGGGGGCGCCCTTGGCGGCATTGCCTTTGCAGGGCGGGGCCGCGTCCAATCCGGTGGTGGCCGGTGGCACGCTTTATGTCCTGAATGGCTCGGGAAATATTGTGGCTTTTCGCTGAGCGCGCCATGCGGTAGATGCCCGGCTTCTGGAATGGACCGGAGCGCATGAGTTTCACCCTCGCCATCGTCGGACGGCCCAATGTGGGCAAGTCGACCCTGTTCAATCGCCTGGTCGGGCGGAAGCTTGCACTGGTTGACGACCAGCCGGGCGTGACGCGCGATTTGCGCGAAGGCGAAGGACGGCTGGGCGATCTGCGGTTCACCGTGATCGATACTGCGGGTTTTGAGGATGCGGGCGACGAAACCCTGCCCGGTCGGATGCGTGCCCTGACCGAACGCGCGGTTGCGATGGCTGATATCTGTCTGTTTTTGGTCGATGCCCGCGCAGGGATTTTGCCGGACGATCAGGTGATCGCCGATGTCTTGCGCAAGGCCGGGGCGACCGTGGTGCTGGCCACCAACAAGTCCGAAGGCCGCGCGGGCGAGGCCGGGCTGATCGAGGCCTATGCGCTCGGTCTTGGCGATCCGATCCCGATCTCGGCCGAGCATGGTGAGGGGATGGGCGATCTTCTGATGGCGCTGGAACCGCTTTCGGCCGAGGTTGCACAGGCGGACCACGCCCCGGAAACCGGGCTGGACGTGGGGGAAGAGCCCGAGGCACGGCCATTGCAGATCGCCGTCATCGGACGTCCGAACGCGGGCAAATCGACATTGGTCAACGCGCTTTTAGGCGAAGATCGGATGTTGACCGGGCCCGAGGCGGGCATAACGCGGGATGCGATCTCGGTTGGGTTCGATTGGGGCGGGCGCGATGTCCGGATCTGGGACACCGCTGGCATGCGGAAGAAGGCCAAGGTTCAGGAAAAGCTTGAGAAACTGTCGGTCGCCGATGGGTTGCGGGCGGTGCAGTTCGCCGAAGTCGTCGTGGTGTTGCTTGATGCCGATATCCCGTTTGAAAGCCAGGATCTGCGGATCGCCGATCTGGCGGAGCGCGAAGGCCGCGCAGTGGTTGTCGCTGTGAACAAATGGGACCTCGAGCCTGCAAAACAGGCGAAGCTGGCCGAGTTGCGCGAAGCCTTTGCGCGCCTTTTGCCGCAACTTCGCGGCGCGCCCCTGGTGACGATTTCGGCGAAGACCGGGAAGGGGCTTGACCGGTTGCGCGACGCGGTCTTCCGCGCGCATGAAGTCTGGAACCGCCGAGTGCCCACGTCCGAGTTGAACCGCTGGTTGGCCGAGGTTGTGGCCGCCCATCCGCCGCCAGCCCCGGGTGGGCGGCGGATCAAACTTCGATACGCGACCCAAGCCAAGACAAGGCCCCCGGGATTCGTCATCATGTCGTCCTTTGCCGACAAACTACCCGCAAGCTATGCCCGGTATCTGATCAACGCGCTGCGCGAGGATTTCGACATGCCGGGCACGCCAATCCGGCTGACCTTCCGCAGCCGCGCGGACAAGAACCCCTATAAGAACAAGAAAGCACCGGGCCCGTCGAAACTGCGCAAACACATCAGCGGCAAACGCCAGAGTTGACGGGTGCTGACCCGGCGCGGCAGGCTATCCTTATTTGATGACGTGAGGATTTCTTATGAAGCGTATTGCCATTTTTTGCGACGGCACCTGGAACAACAAGGATCGCACCGACAACGACACAAGCGTCGCGCGCCTGTTTGAAGTCGTTAAGGCGCATCAAACAGCGTCTGACGGCGTGGCCCAGATCGCCCATTACGAGCCCGGCGTCGGTGTGAACGAAGGGCTGAAAGGGTTTCGCAAGAAGGCTGATGCCTTGATCGGTGGCGCCCTTGGCCGCGGGCTGACCCACGATATTGCGTCCTGTTACGCTTTCATTTTCGCAAACCACGAGCCGGGTGATGAGATCTTCATCTTCGGGTTTTCGCGTGGGGCCTATACCGCAAGGTCCCTTGCAGGCCTTCTTCGGGCAGCGGCTGTACCGTCCCAGGCATCCGATCTGGATGAGGCCTTGTCCTGGTACCGCAGCCGTGCCGATATTACCCACCCGAGAAGCGTTGAAAGCCATGAATTCCGGGCCCGCATCTCGCCATCGGTCTATACGAATGACGCCGAAAAGGCTTGGCGCATCGAACAGGGGATCGCGCCGGGCGAACAGCTAAACATCTCATATGTCGGTGTTTTTGACACGGTCGGCGCACATGGGGTCGGGGGCATCTTGGGGCAGTTCCGGTTGGTTCCCGGGGGCCATGGTTTCCATGACCACGAATTGTCCAGTTCTGTTCAGGCGGCGCGGCATGCCATTGGGCTGGATGAAACGCGCGTTCTTTATCGCCCGACCCAATGGGCCAACGTCGGCGAGTTGAACGACAAGGCAGGGACTTTCGCGCCAAGCGACGCGCCGTTTCAGCAGCTTTGGTTCCCCGGCTCTCATGGAAAGATCGGTGGCAGTGGGACGGACCGACGGATCAGCAATTCAGTCATGGACTGGATCGTTGCAGGCGCGGCATCCAAAGGTCTCGACGTCCCAATCCCTGACGTGTTGCAGTCCAAGCCCGACGATTTTGCCGGGCCGCTGCACAATGACAGTTCCGGGATCGACGTGACGGGCGCGCTTCGCTGGCGGCGACGGGGTCCGGGCCCGACCGAGGGTGACCTGTTGCACGAAATGTCAGAGCTGCGTTTGGTTGCGGAACCCGGGTACCGTCCGGCAAGCTTGCAGAAATACTTACTGGATGGCTTCAAGGTCGCCGAACTTCGCGAAAAGCACGCGACCCGGTTCGCTTAAGTCAGGCAGGGCTGGCTGTGATCCCCAGCTTGGCAAGTTTCTTCAGAAACCGCAGCAATTGCGGTTCGCTGTTCCCTGGGAGCGCTGTGGCGGGAAACCAGCCGAGATCATGAAACTCGGCCTTGTCCCAGGCATAAGTTCGGGTTTTGTCGCCCTGGAACAGATACCAGAAGGTCAGATCCTGATGGGGGTTCGCACCCACGGTATGTTCAAGCGTCACAAAGATCGGATCCGGTGTGATCAGAGGCAGGGCCTCGCCAAGTTCCTCGATGATTTCCCGCGTCGCGGTCTCGGTCGGATGTTCGTCCGGATCCACATGGCCCCCGGGCGGCAACCACCGCCCGGATTTCTTGTGATGCCCCAGCATGACGTCGGGCCCGTCGACAACGATGGTATAAGCCACAATATGCGGGTCGGGCCGGTCCGGCCGCGCGGTGCCACGGACCAGGTCGGCACCCGCAGCCAATAGGGCCGCAGTGGCCTGCCGGGCCGCTTCTTCCTTTGGATCGCCAGGGGGGATCGCGCGCAAGGTCCTGTCGATCCTTGCGCGCAGATCCGGTGTCATTCCAGCGAACCTTCCGCGGTAATCCGGGTCTTGCCACCAATCCATTGCGACAAAGCCTGGGGCAGGTGGACAGATCCGTCCTCCTGCTGGCCGTTTTCCAGAACCGCGATCAGGGTGCGGCCCACGGCCAGGCCCGACCCGTTCAATGTGTGCACAAACTCGGGCTTTCCGCCCCCGTCGGGCCGGAAGCGCGCATTCATGCGCCGCGCCTGGAAGTCGCCACAGACCGAACAGGACGAGATTTCGCGATAGGTGTTCTGCCCCGGCAACCAGACCTCGATGTCATGGGTCCGGCGCGCGCCGAAGCCCATGTCGCCGGTACAAAGGACAACCGTGCGATATGGCAGGCCCAGACGTTCCAGGATATCTTCGGCACAGCGGGTCATCCGGTCGAGTTCCTCGCGCGATTTCTCGGGATGGGTGACCGACACCATTTCGACCTTCTCGAACTGGTGTTGCCGCAACATGCCTGCGGTGTCCTTGCCGGCCGATCCGGCCTCAGACCGGAAGCAATTCGTGTGCGCCGTATAGCGGCGCGGCAGATAGCTTTCCGAAAGGATGTGCCCCGCGACGATGTTGGTCAGCGGTACCTCCGCCGTGGGCACCAGCCACCATCCGTTTTCCGTCCGATAGCTGTCTTCGGCAAATTTGGGCAGCTGCCCCGTGCCCAGCATCGCGTCGTCCCGCACGAGCACGGGTGGGATGACTTCAGCCAGGCCATTATCTGTCGTGTGCACGTCCAGCATGAACTGGGCGAGCGCGCGGTGCAGCCGCGCGACCGCGCCCGAAAGCAACACGAAACGCGAACCCGAAAGCTTTGCGGCTGTCTCAAAGTCCATGCCGTCCTGAACGGCAGCCAGCTCGTAATGCTCTTTCGGATCGAACGAGAAGGTCGGCATCTCACCCCAGCGGTGGATTTCGACATTGTCGTCTTCATCCTCGCCGTCCGGAATATCGTCATGGGGCGCGTTGGGCAGCGCCATCAGCGCCTCGGTCAAGCGTGCGTCTTCTGCTTTCGCATCCTCTTCCAATTGGGCGATTTCGGCCTTCTTGTCCGCCACCAGCGCCCGAAGACGCTCGAACTCGGCTTCGTCGCCCTTGGCCTTGGCCGCGCCAACCTCTTTGGATGCGGCGTTGCGATCGGCCAGGGCGGCCTCGGCGGCCGTGATCTTGGAACGGCGGGCTTCGTCTATGGACAGGATCTCTGACGACGCGCCCGAGATCCCGCGGCGCGCCATTTGGGCGTCGAATGCGGCAGGGTTCTCGCGGATGGCGCGAATGTCGTGCATCGGTCCTCTCCTTGGATCACATGGGTTCCGGTGCCGCGCTCTATGGCGCAAAACCTGCCCCGAGGAAAGAGAGGTCCGGTTGTCTTCGGGCGGGCCCGATTTCCGACACGGAAATCGTTACGGAAATCGTGTCGATTTCCGGCCACCGCAGCGCCGAAATGGCCCGCCCGGTTTGCGCCGGACGGGGCCGCGCGGCGGGGTCAGGCGGCTTTGTCTGCCTTTTCCCAGAGGAACTTCTGCATCACTTGATCGACGGGTGTCCGGGCCAGGTGATTGGTGTAATTCGACATGACCTTTTGCGAGATACCCAGCACGATCTCGAGGATCTGTTGCTTGGTGAAACCAGCATCCAGGAAGGTTTGGACATCTGCTTCAGACGCAAATCCGCGGTTCCGCACGAGGATCAGCGTGAACGTCCGCAGCGCTTCAAGTCGCGGCGTGGGCAAGGGGGTTTCGTTCCGAAGCGCCTCGCTGATCGCATCATCGACGCCCATCATCTTGGCTATGCCGGTATGGGCCGGAACACAGTAGTGGCATTCATGTTCGACGTTGATCGTCTGCCAGACCACCGTAAGTTCATCTTTGTCGAAGCTTGTGTTCTCGGCAAAGAGCTTATGGAGCACTTGGTACCCTTCGAGCAGGGCAGGTGCCTCGGCCATCGTGGCATGCAGTCCAGGAATGCGACCGAACGCGGCCTGGGATTTTTCCAAAAAGGGTTTCGATGCTTCAGGGGCGGTTTCAAGCGTGTGGATGGGGAAGTCAGCCATGGGTCGATCCTTTGGGTTTATTGTTGAGTAATCATTCAACAATCACCGATCTAGCTTTACTTGAACGATCACTCAAGATATATTCTTGAACAATCACTCAAGTGTGAGAATGGCGACCCATGGCACGCACAGCAGGATTTGACCGGACCGAGGCGCTTGAAAAAGCGCGGGATCTCTTTTGGCGAAAGGGCTATCACGCGACGTCTTTGAAAGACCTTGAAAGCGCATTGGATCTGAAACCTGGCAGCATTTATGCGGCATTCGGTTCGAAAGAGGGGCTCTTTTCCGAGGCGCTTTTGACCTATGCCGAAACCTCAAGGATGCAATCAGACGAGATCATGGACAAGGCATCGTCGCCCCTTGCCGGTCTTGCAGCCTATGCGCGATCGCTGGGCGGGGTCTGCGACACCGATGTTCCATCGCGGGCCTGCATGCTGATGAAAACAGTGCTCGAATTCCCGGAAGGATCGGGCGAAATCCGGTCCGCTGCCGAGAGGCTTCTGAGCTCGGTCGAGGCGCGGTTCACCGAGCGTTTTGCCGCTGCACGCGATGCGGGCGAGATTGGCCGAGGTACCGATCCGCAAAGGCTCGCCCGCCGGTTCCAGGCCGATGTTATCGGTTTGCGGGCCTATGCTCAAAGAAACGCGCCGCCGGACGCGATCCGGGATCTGGCCGAGGACATCGCAACGGGTGTCGAAGCGCTGCGGGCGGGATAAGTCATTTCTTATGGTCGGCCCTTGCTTGCCAACACCCTGACCCACAGATAAGACACCATCCGGCGGGGGCCAAAACCACTCCCCCCGTGGCCACTACAGGGAGAGCCCATGTTTGCAACGCCTGCTTATGCGCAAGCGGCCGGGGGAGGCAGCGCATTTGCCAGCTTCGTTCCCCTGATCCTGATCTTCGCGATCATGTATTTCCTGCTGATCCGTCCGCAGCAAAAGAAGATGAAGCAACACCAAGCCATGGTCGAAGCCGTGCGCCGGGGCGACCAGATCGTCACTGCGGGCGGGATCCACGGCAAGGTTACCAAGGTGAACGACGATGGCACGGTCGAGGCCGAGATCGCCAAGGACGTCAAAGTCAAAGTCGTGAAGCACACGATTTCCTCGGTGGTGTCGAAGACCGAACCTGCAAGCTAAGGGGCCTGCCCGTCCATGCTTCAAATCCCGCTCTGGCGCCGTGGTCTGATCCTGCTTACCTGTTTGGCGGGGCTGCTTTTGGCCATGCCGAACCTGTTTTATGGCACGGTCGAACGCCACAATGACGCCGTTCAGGCGATTGAGATGGGGGCGGAAACGCCGCTTCTGGCGGCGGATCGGGATGCCTGGCCAAGCTTCTTGCCATCCGGCCTCGTTAATCTTGGTCTCGATCTCAGGGGCGGGGCGCATCTTTTGGCCGAGGTGCAGGTCGAGGATGTCTATTCCGACCGGATGGACGGCTACTGGACCGAAGTACGCGACCGGCTTCGGGACGAGCGTGAGACCATTGGCACGATCCGGCGCCAGCCCTCGCCCGATGACGAGTTGCGCGTCCGGATCAGCCAGCCCGAAGGGATGGCGCGCGCGGTCGAAGTCGTGCGGTCACTGGCGCAACCGGTGGTGTCTCTGACCGGCATCGGGGCCACTGACATTGTGGTTTCAGGTTCAGGCGACATCCTGACAGTCGGCCTTTCCAAGGACGAGAAAGCCGCCACCGACGACCGGACCATTCAGCAATCCCTGGAAATCATCCGCCGCCGCGTGGACGAGGTCGGAACACGCGAACCGACCATTCAGCGCCAGGGTGCGGACCGGATCCTGATCCAGGTGCCCGGCATCGGGTCGGCAGAGGAATTGAAATCCTTGATTGGAACGACGGCCCGGCTGACGTTCCACCCGGTCCTGGGCAGTTCTTCAGAAGCGGCACCTTCGACAAGCCGCGAAGTCACCTATCCCTCACTGGACGAACCGGGCGTTTTTTATACTCTTCAGGCCACCCCGGTCGTGACTGGCGAAGAACTGACCGATGCGCAGCCGTCCTTCAATCAGAACGGCCTTCCCGCAGTCAACTTCCGCTTCAACACCGCGGGCGCACGCAAATTTGGCGACTACACCGCCGAAAACATCGGCACCCAATTTGCCATCGTCCTGGATGAAGAGGTCGTCTCGGCCCCCGTGATCCAAGACCATATTCCCGGCGGGTCCGGTATTATCACCGGCAATTTCACGATTGAGGAATCGACGCAGCTGGCCGTGCTTTTACGGGCTGGTGCGCTTCCGGCCGAATTGACCTTTCTGGAAGAACGGACGATCGGACCGGAACTCGGTCAGGACAGCATCGATGCGGGCCGGATCGCCTGTCTTGTGGCCTTTGCCGCGGTGCTTGTCTTCATGGGCCTCAGCTATGGTCTGTTCGGGCTGTTTGCGAACATCGCTTTGATCCTGAATATCGCCCTGATCTTCGGGCTGCTCAGCCTAATCGGCGGTACGTTGACTTTGCCGGGTATCGCCGGGATCGTCCTGACCATCGGGATGGCCGTCGACGCCAACGTCCTGGTTTTCGAACGAATACGCGAAGAGCTGAAGACCGCGCGCGGCCCGGCCCGCGCCATCGAGGCGGGGTACGAAAAGGCGCTTTCGGCCATCATCGACGCGAACATCACGACCTTCATCACTGCGGCGATCCTGTTCGCCATGGGTTCGGGACCGGTGCGTGGTTTCGCGATTACGCTGGGCCTTGGGATCCTGACCTCGGTCTTTACGGCAATTTTCGTCACGCGGCTCTTCATCGTGTTCTGGTTCGAGCGCCGCCGACCAAAAACGATTGAGGTATAGGCGATGCGGCTCAGACTCGTTCCCAAGCAGACCTCGATCGATTTCTTCTCGCGCTGGCGTCTATGGCTCGGGATTTCGGCATTCCTTATCGTGCTTGGCCTTGTGTCCTTCGCCATCCAGGGCCTGAACTTCGGGATCGATTTCCGAGGCGGAACCACCATCCGGACCGAAAGCCCTCAGCCCGTTGACGTGGGCGCCTATCGTGATGCGATTGCGCCGCTGGGTCTGGGCGATGTCTCGATCACTGAAGTGTTCGACCCGAATTTCGACGACGACCAAAACGTCGCGATGATCCGGATTCAGGCGCAGGAAGGCGAGGAAAGCGTCTCGGTCGAGGTGGTGAGTTCGGTGCAAGGCGCGTTACAAGCCATTGATCCTGATATCACTTTCCCATCTGTTGAATCCGTCGGCCCGAAAGTCTCGGGCGAGTTGATCCAGACAGCTGTAATTGCCGTTCTGCTCGCGATTGCGGCGGTTCTTGTCTATATCTGGCTTCGGTTTGAATGGCAGTTTGCATTGGGCGCCGTTGCCGCCCTGGTTCACGATGTGCTTTTGACCATCGGGATCTTCTCGGAACTTCAGATCCGGTTCGATCTGGCCATCATCGCGGCGCTTCTGACGATTGTGGGCTATTCGCTGAACGACACAGTGGTCGTGTTCGACCGGGTGCGTGAGAACCTGCGGAAGTACAAGAAGAAGGACCTGTCCGAGGTCTTGAACTTGTCGATCAACGAAACGCTCAGCCGGACGGTCATGACCTCGGTCACGACGCTTCTGGCGTTGATTTCGCTTTTCGTCCTCGGCGGCGACGTGATCCGTGGATTCGTGTTCGCAATGATCTGGGGCGTCATCGTCGGAACCTATTCGTCGATTTTCGTGGCCTCGGCGATCCTTCTTTGGCTGGGCGTCAAACGCGATTGGTCCAAGCCCGACGCGGATGCCGGGACGCAGTTCGGCAAGGCCGATGCCTGAGGCCTTACTGGCCGCGCTTGAAACCCCAGGGCTTATCTATCTGATCCTCGCTGGGACGGCGGCAGCAATTGTTTACGGCTTTGCGGGCTTCGGCTCGGCGCTGGTCTTCACGCCGGTCGCAATCGTCTTCGTGGACCCGGTCACGGCCATTGCGGGCTTTGCCCTGTCTTCGCTTGGCTCGATGATCTCTGTCTTGCCCGGCGCGTGGCGCGAGGCGGACCGCCGCGCGTCACTGACAATCCTGGCCGCGGCCATTGCCTTTCTGCCCTTGGGCGTCCTGGTCCTGCGTATCACCGACCCGTTCTATATTCGTGTGTCAGTTTCGCTTCTGGTTGCGGCGACTTTGGTTCTACTAATGACCGGATGGCGGTATGAGCAGAAACCCGGATTGAAATCCTGGATTGCCGTTGGCTCGGGCGTCGGCTTCCTTGGCGGGTCCACTGGCCTGAACGGCCCGCTTCTGATCTTGTTTCAACTGGGCGGCCAGGATGCCGTGGCCCGGACCCGCGCTAACACGATCGTCGTTCTGACACTTTCAGGCTTCGCCATTTTGCCGGTGATGGCGCTTCAGGGGGTCCTGACAGCCGAGCGGTTGTGGATCGGCGCCATCCTTGTTCCGACTTATGCGGTTGGCGGCTTTATCGGGCGCAGTCTGTTCGATCCGGACCGGGCAGGGCTGTACCGTCGGGTTGCCTATGCGATAATCGGGATTGCGGCCCTTGTGGGCCTGCCGATTTGGGAGTGAGCGATGCGTCTCAATGAAATCGCCTATAATGATGCGAAACCCATCGATGGCTACGGGCCCGGGTTCTTTCGGATCGGTGGCGAGGTTTGCGAAGGACCGCAACTTGTTTTGCCATCGGGCGTCGCGGGGTGGGCTGGGTTTGACGATCCCGCGCCGTTGGCGGCCGCCGCATCCGACATCGATGTGCTGTTCGTGGGCACGGGTGCCGAGATCGCGCAGATCCCGTCTGGTTTTCGCACCTCGCTTGAGGCTGCTGGGGTTGGCGTTGAGATCATGTCATCTCCGGCAGCCTGTCGCACGTACAACGTGCTGTTGTCCGAAGGCCGCCGGATCGGCCTTGCGCTGATCCCGGTCTAAGGGCGCGATCCGTGGAACTGACTGTTCGGGATCTGTCATGCGCGCGGGGCGGGGTCCCTGTCTTGCAGGATGTCGCATTCACGCTTCCCGCCGGGCGCGCGCTGATCCTGCGTGGCCCCAACGGATCGGGCAAAACGACGCTTTTGCGGACTTTGGCGGGGCTTCAGCCGCCCTTGGCCGGCGAAACGCAGCCCGGACCGGACGCCATGGCCTACCAGGCCCATGCGGACGGGCTGAAGGCCACGATGACAGTTCGCGAGACACTAACCTTTTGGGCCCGGATCTTCGGAACCGGCAGCATTGACCGCGCCATTGAGGGGTTTTCGCTGACCGCGCTGATCGATCGTCCCGCCGGCGCGCTTTCGGCGGGACAAAAGCGCCGATTGGGTCTTGCGCGGCTTCTTGTGACCGGTCGCCCGATCTGGATCCTGGACGAGCCGACCGTGTCGCTCGACACGGACGGCGTCGCACAATTCGCACAAGTGATCCGGGATCATCTGACCGGCGGCGGCTCGTCCCTGATCGCAACCCATATCGATCTGGGGATCGATGCGCCTGTTCTCGACATCGCCCCCTTTCGGGCCACCCTGCCAGCCCTGTCGGAGGACGGGTTTTGATCGCGCTTCTGATCCGAGATCTGAAACTTGCGGTCCGGGCCGGGGGTGGGTTCGGGCTCGCCGTCGGGTTCTTCCTGATCCTTGCGGTGCTCGTGCCCCTGGGCATCGGACCGGAAACGGGCCTTCATGGCCGTGTCGCGCCTGGGGTCCTTTGGGTCGGCGCACTGTTGGCAAGCCTTCTGTCGCTGGACCGGATCTTCGCGACCGATGCCGAGGATGGCAGCCTGGATCTTTTGGCGACATCTCCCATCCCGCTGGAGGGGGTCGTCTGTGCCAAGGCCTTGGCCCATTGGCTGACGACGGGGCTGCCACTGACCCTGGCGGCGCCCGTTCTTGGCTTTCTGCTGAACTTGTCCGGGGCGGGCTTCAGCTGGCTTATCCTATCGCTTCTGATCGGCACGCCAGCCTTGTCGATGATCGGCGCATTCGGTGCCGCATTGACGGTCGGCTTGAAGCGGGGCGGGCTGCTTTTGTCGATCCTCGTTTTGCCGCTTTACGTGCCGACGCTGATCTTCGGCGCTGAAATCGTGCGGCGCGGTGCCGAGGGGCAGGGGGTCACGACCCCGATCCTGTTCCTTGCGGGCATTTCGCTCGGCGCGGTCGCTCTTTTGCCTTTCGCCGCCGCAGCTGCCCTTCGGGTGAACCTTCGGTGATGTGGGCCGGCCCGCTATTGAGCGCCAATGCAGGGCGGGCTAGATAACGCCCATGTCGTTCTGGGAATTTGCAAATCCGCGTCTGTTCATGGGCTGGTCCGGCAAGGCCTTGCCGTGGATTGCGGCTTTGGCGGCCATCGGGTTGGTCGTCGGCCTGACCTGGGGCTTCTTTTTCACGCCGAACGACTTTCGGCAGGGTGCGACCGTCAAAATCATCTATCTGCATGTGCCGTCCGCCATGATGGCGATCAACGGCTGGGCCATGATGCTGGTCGCGTCTCTGATCTGGCTGATCCGGCGGCACCATGTTTCGGCCCTTGCGGCCAAGGCGGCGGCCCCCATCGGCATGACCATGGCGGCCATTGGCCTGATCACCGGCGCCGTCTGGGGACAGCCGACCTGGGGGACTTGGTGGATCTGGGAGCCGCGGCTGACATCCTTCCTGATCCTCTTCCTGTTCTACCTGGGCTATATCGCTCTGTGGCAGGCGATCGAGGATCCTGACACGGCCGCCGACCTGACGAGTGTTCTTTGCCTTGTCGGCACGGTATTCGCCGTTTTGTCGCGCTATGCCGCGTTTTTCTGGAACCAGGGCCTGCATCAGGGGGCGAGCCTTTCGCTGGATGCCGAAAAGAACGTGGCGGATGTGTTCTATTTCCCGCTTCTCTTCGCGATTGCGGGCTTTGTCCTCTTGTTTATCGGGCTGGTTCTCTACCGGACGCGGACCGAGATCCGCGCGCGTCGCCTGCATGCTACTCGGGTTCGTGAAAGGATGCGCCATGCCTGATCTTGGCCCTCACACCGTCCCGGTGCTTCTGGCTTATGGTTTTTCCCTGCTCTTTCTGGCAGCGCTCGTTCTGGCCAGCGTGCTTCGGTCGCGCCAGGTCAAACGGGCATTGGAAGAAGCCGAAGGGAAGGGCGACAATGCCTAAGGTTCCTTTTCTTGCGGTCGTTCCGGTCCTGGTAACGGCGGGCATCGTCGTGCTTGCCCTTTTCGGGTTGAACCGCGCCGACCCTGAAGGGCTGCCCTCGGCGCGCGAAGGGGGCATTGCCCCCGCGCTTGAGATCACCGCCTTGGGCGGCAAGCCGATATTTGGCGCCAAGGAGTTGGCGGGCGACGGGGTCAAATTTGTGAATTTTTGGGCCAGTTGGTGCGGTCCCTGTCGGGTCGAGCATCCGACGCTGATGCAATTGGCGGATGAAGGCTTTCCGGTATACGGCGTCAACTACAAGGATCAGGAGGCCAACGCGCTCGCCTTTCTGGACGAACTGGGCGATCCCTATTCCGGCGTCGGCGTCGATGGCCGCGGCCGTGTCGGGCTCGATTGGGGCATCTTCGGGGTGCCCGAGACCTTCGTGATCGATGACGAAGGGGTTATTGTCCTGCGTTTCGCAGGTCCGGTGACGCAACGTGTGCTGGAAGAAAAGATCCGCCCGGCCATCGCCGCAGCTCAGGCGAAATAGACGCCCACCGCTGCCAGCGCGGCAAAACCCAAAAGCTCAATCAGATAGATCGTCGGGCGCCATCTTCGGCGCGCCAGAACCTCAGGCGGAATATCTGTGTCGATACGCATGCAACCCCCTAAAACACCCACTGGTTAACAGATTGCACAAGCCCCGCCCGGAAGGCGAGGAAACATGATGTTGCGGTGAATCGTGGGTCCAAATTGTGAACAATCCGGCCCGATTGGACCGGATTGTTTCAGCTTTGCTTAGGCCGCCTTGGCAAGATTCCGAAGGACATAATGCAGAACGCCCCCGTTCTTGATGTAGTCGATCTCAACAGCCGTATCGATCCGGCATTTCAGGGTGATCTCGCGCACCATGCCGCCCGCATAGGTGATCGTGCAGGGGACTTCTGACAGAGGTTCCAGATCGCCCTCAAGCCCTGTGATCGACACGGTTTCATCACCCTGAAGGTTCAGCGATTTCCGCGTGTCGCCCCCGGTGAATTCAAACGGAATAACACCCATGCCGACAAGGTTTGACCGGTGGATCCGCTCAAAACTTTCGGCGATCACCGCTTTGACGCCTAGAAGGTTTGTGCCCTTGGCTGCCCAGTCGCGCGACGATCCTGCGCCGTACTGTTCGCCGCCGAAGATCACCAGCGGAATACCAGCCTCCTGATAGGCCATGGCGGCCTCGAAGATCGAGGTTTGCTGACCGTCCGGCCCAAGCGTGTAACCGCCTTCGACCCCATCCAGCATCTCGTTCTTGATCCGGATGTTCGCGAATGTGCCGCGCATCATGACCTCGTGATTGCCGCGCCGCGATCCGTACGAGTTGAACTCGCGCGGTGTCACCTGACGGTCGACCAGATACTTGCCCGCGGGCGTCGTATCTTTGAACGACCCGGCGGGTGAGATGTGGTCGGTCGTGATCATGTCGCCCAGGATCGCAAGAACCTTGGCGCCTTCGACATTCTCAATCGTTCCGGCCTCGGGTGACATGCCCTGGAAATAGGGCGGGTTCTGCACATAGGTCGATGTCGATGGCCAGTCGTAGGTCAGGCTGTCGGTCGTCTCGACCCCCTGCCATTTCTCATCGCCCGTGAAAACCTCGGCATATTTGGTTTGGAAGGCTTCGCGCGTAACGGTCTGCTCAACGAGTTCCGCGACTTCCTGTTGGGACGGCCATAGGTCTTTGAGGTACACATCATTGCCGTCCTTGTCCTGCCCCACGGGTTCTGTGGTCAGGTCGATATCCATTGTGCCCGCCAGCGCGTAGACGACAACAAGCGGTGGTGAGGCCAGATAGTTCGCCCGCACATCCGGGCTGATCCGACCTTCGAAGTTCCGGTTGCCGGACAGAACGCTGGTCGCGACCAGGTCGCCATCGGCAATCGCCTTGGAAATCTCGGGTTGAAGCGGTCCGGAATTCCCGATGCAGGTCGTGCAGCCATAGCCCACAAGGTTGAAGCCAATCGCGTCCAGATCGTCCTGCAACCCGGCGGCTTCAAGATAGGCGCTGACCACCTGCGACCCGGGGGCGAGCGATGTTTTTACCCAGGGCTTGCGGTTCAGGCCCAGTTCGCGGGCCTTCCGCGCTACGATCCCGGCGCCAATCATGACATAAGGGTTCGAAGTGTTCGTGCAGGACGTGATGGACGCGATCACGACCTTGCCCGACGACATGGCATAGTCTTCGCCCTCAACCGCGACATCCTTGTCCATCGGGCGCTTGAACGTCTCTGCCATTTCCTTCGCGAAGGCCGATTTCGCGTCCGTCAGAGCGACGAAATCCTGGGGACGTTTCGGGCCCGAGATCGCCGGAACGATGGTGCCCATATCTAGGTGCAGCGTGTCGGTATAGACCGGTGCATAATCCGCGCCGCGCCACATGCCGTTTTCCTTGGCATAGGCTTCGACCAGGGCGATCCGTGCCTCGTCCCGGCCTGTTGTCCGCATGTAACGAAGTGTTTCGTTGTCGATGGGGAAGAAGCCACAGGTCGCACCGTATTCGGGCGCCATGTTCGCAATCGTGGCCCGATCTGCCAGCGGCAGACGGTCAAGCCCTGCGCCGTAGAATTCCACAAATTTGCCGACCACGCCCTTTTCGCGCAGCATCTGGACGACTTTCAGCACCAGATCCGTGCCGGTCGTGCCCTCCATCATCTCGCCGGTCAGCTCGAACCCGATGACCTCGGGGATCAGCATCGAAATGGGTTGGCCGAGCATCGCGGCCTCAGCCTCGATCCCGCCGACACCCCAACCCAATACGGCCAGGCCGTTCACCATGGTCGTATGGCTGTCTGTCCCGACCAGCGTATCGGGATAGGCGACTTCTTCCCCATTCTGGTCGGTGTCTGTCCAAACGGCCTGGGCCAGGTATTCCAGGTTCACCTGGTGGCAAATACCCGTGCCCGGCGGGACTACGCGGAAGTTGTCAAAGGCCGACTGACCCCATTTCAGGAAGGTGTAACGTTCCAGATTGCGTTCGTATTCGCGATCCACGTTCATCTGGAAGGCACGGGGATTGCCGAATTCATCGATCATGACCGAATGGTCGATCACCAGATCCACCGGGTTCAGCGGGTTGATCTTCTCGGGATCGCCGCCCAGCGATACGATCCCGTCGCGCATTGCGGCCAGATCGACCACGGCCGGAACACCCGTGAAGTCCTGCATCAGCACGCGGGCAGGGCGATACGCGATCTCGCGGGGGTTCTGGCCACCTTGTGCCGCCCAATCCGAAAACGCCTTGATGTCGTCAGTTGAGACAGTCTTGCCATCCTCAAAACGCAGCAGGTTCTCAAGAACCACTTTCAGCGATGCGGGCAATTTCGAGAAGTCGCCAAGCCCCGCGGCCTCGGCAGCCGGGATTGAGTAATAGGCAATGGATTGACCAGAGGCCGACAGCGTCTTGCGCGTCTTGGCCGTGTCCTGTCCGACTGTAATGGGCATGGGCGTCCTCGCTTATTCAATGGGGTGGCGTCGGCCCGCTTTATGCGGAACCAGGGGCATCGTTCAAGGGGGTGGATGCAGATTTGTATACAATTGTGTACAAAAACTTGCAAGCCTCAGCGATGTCGGCCGGACAAAATGGTAACTAAGCCTCTCAAACCTTTGATTGGAGCATTTCGCCTCGCTTTAGTAGAGGTTGGACCCGGACGACGATAAAGGTGACTTCAATGCGGACCCTATTTGCAGCTTTGGCTTTGGCCACGGCCACGCTGATGCCACTGAAATCAACGGCACAAGAAGCTGTTGTGGTTGAACTTTTCACGTCGCAGGGTTGTTCATCCTGCCCGCCAGCTGACAAGCTACTGGGTGAGATTGCCAATCGCGATGATGTGCTCGCCTTGGCGCTTCACGTTGACTATTGGGATTACATTGGCTGGAAAGACAGCTTTGCCGACCCCGATCATACGACGCGGCAGCGGGCCTATTCGCGTGCAGCGGGTCTGCGGACGATCTGGACGCCTCAAATGGTGATTGGTGGCGAAGACCACGTGATTGGCAGCAAGCCGATGCAATTGGCCGATACGATCAATGCGCATCTTCGGACTGCAAAACCGGTTGAGTTGTCGGTCACGCGGAACGGATCTCAGCTTGAGATCGTGGCGACACCGCGTGAGACTGTGCGTGGCGACGTGCTTGTGCAAATCTTCCGGTACTCGCCCGAGGAAACCGTCAGTATCCGGCGGGGCGAAAATGCAGGTCGGACGCTCACGTACCATAATGTCGTGACCGGGATCACCGAAGTCGGCACCTGGAACGGGCAGGGGACCTATCGGGCGACTGGTACGGTCGAGGGCAATGACCGATTTGCCGTGATCTTGCAGCGTCCGAACTCTGGGCCTGTCTTGGCTGCCGCAAAGGTCCGCTGACCCGTCACTCCTCCTGCTGCGTGACAAGGAAAATCTCGCCATCCTCCTCCAACTGGCGGATGGCGGCGACGACCTCGCCCATGGCGGCTTCGCCATCTTCTTCCGACAGATTTTCGACTTCTTCGATTTCGCCCTGGATCGCCTGTACCATGCGCTGAGACATGCCTGCGAAGATGAATTCCCCAACCTCGGGATCGGTGTCTTTTGACGCGGCGAGCGCTTTGGTAAGAACCGCCTGATCCACCTGCCGCACGATCTTCGGAATATCGCGCGCATCAATCCGGTGGGGGATATTGGCAAAGGTGAAGATGTATCGCCGCACTTCCTCGGCAAAGGCCTTGTCGGATTCGTCCAACCCTTCAAGCACATCGTTGCGGGTCATGGCACGGGAGAAGTTCAGGATCGCGCCGACCCGTTCAACCGGGCCGTTCGAGAAGGCCACAACGGGCTGAATCGACATTTGCGATACCAAGGCGCGCCCGATCCGCATGACAGCGTCCGGTAAGACGCCAGAGGTGCGCGACACGGCATAGGTGATCCGTCGCGCCTGTGCCCCCGGCATCAAACCCAGGATCTCTGCGGCCTTGTCGACCTTCAGCTTGGACAGAATAACCGCCGAAACCTCGGGACTTTCCGCAGACATCACCTCGGCCAGGCGTTCCGCTTCAATCTCGGCGACTTTTTCCCAAGGGTCACCGATAATCCCAATCCCAGCCTGTTTCCGAAGTTTGTTGGCGATCGACGTGCTCATCGAGCCTTCAAGCATCTCAAGCGCTTTTTCCAGCCCGCCGGACGTCCCAAGGCCGCCCTTGTTCAGTTCAGACGCGAATTCATTGATGACGGCCTCGACCGTTTCGCCGTCGACCCGTTGAAGGGCGCCAACTTGCAGCGCCAGTTCGCACTGAACATCCTCCGGCAGATCGGCAATCGATAGTTTGATCCCCGCCGAGAACAGAAGCCGCACGATCACGGCTGCCTTTTGCGGCTGCGTCAAATGGGCCGGTCCGGCATCCTTCGGCGACGCTGTTGGCGGCGGCGCCGTGGCCATCGGCGCGGGCAAGTCGGGCAGGTCCGGGAGATCCGGAAGCCCGGCCGGTAAGTCGATGTCCGTGTTCACGTGCTGCTGCCCCAGGTTTTGATTGCCGGGGCAGCTTGCCAAAAAGGGGTTAACGCCTTGCTACATGCCGGCGATCAATAGGAATAGCCGGTGCCGTTGGCGATGGCTTGCTGCAACGATGCCTCGGCCCAGCTTCCTTCGCCGCCACGGGCCCTGATTTCGCGCAATTGAACCTTGGCACCCGCGCGGTCGTCCTGAAGCAGGAACGCCTGCCCCATATAGGACCGGGCGAGAATATTGTCCGGGTTCTTGGTCAGAGCGGCACGGTAAAAGGCCATACCGGTTTCCATGTCGCCAGCGGACCGGTGCGCAAATCCCAAATAGGTCAGGACACGGTCGGTTTCGCCCTCGGACATCGCGTTCAGAACTGTGATCGCGTTCGCAGGCTGACCGGCATAGGCAAATTCCCGGGCCGCACGATACAGCGTGTCGTCGTCAAGGCTGCTTTCCTTGGGCGCCACGCAGGTTTCGGTCTTCTCGTCCCAGACCATACCGTCAGAGCACTCGGTCGTGGTCTTCGTGGGTGTTGGCGGGCTGCTGTCTTCCGATCCGGCGGCAAATGCAGCCGCAGGAAGTGTCAGGGCCAATCCGGCAAGAAAAATGCGCATATCAGGTGTCCTTACGTCCGTCTGTTGGTCAATGGCCGCTGCCCAACCAGGCGTTGGTCCATGCTTGATGAAGGAATAACAGGGCGGAAGAGGCGTTTATTCCCGGACGCCGTGAAAAAGCCGTTCACAAAAACGTGTGGTCGCGCGGATGCGTTCGGGCGGTCCCGAACATGAGACCGCCCCGTTCGATCAGCCAGTGGTGACCGGAACGCAGTTCTTGGCTTCGGAATCCCAAACCGTGCCTGCGGCGCAGGACATGGCAACGTCGTCTTTGACATGGGACCCGTAGTTGCAGCCCATGGCCATCGCGGCAGCGGGTGCCACCGTGAGGACAAAAGCCGCCAGAAGCGTCTTGGTGGTCATTCTCATACCTCCAGTTTCTGGTGCGCCAAAGCCTAGCACGCGTGCCGCAACCGTCAAACGAGAGTTTGGTCAGTCCCCGAAAACCCGCCGGAAGATCGTGTCGACATGCTTGGTGTGATAGCCCATGTCGAAGTTTTCATCGATTTCGGCATCTGACATGGCGGCCGAGACTTCGGCGTCGCCCATCAGTTCGGTCCTGAAATCTGCACCCTGTTCCCACACTTTCATGGCGTTGCGCTGAACGGCGGCATAAGCGTCTTCGCGTGACAGCCCCGCCTGCGTCAGCGCCAGAAGGACACGCTGCGAATGCACGAGCCCCCGAAGCTTGTCGAGGTTCGCGGCCATGTTCTCGGGATAGACAACAAGCTTGTCGATCACGCCGGTCAGGCGCGCCAAGGCAAAGTCGAGGGTTACCGTGGCATCCGGGCCAATCATCCGCTCGACAGACGAATGCGAAATGTCGCGCTCGTGCCAAAGCGCCACGTTCTCCATCGCTGGGACCACCGCCATCCGCACAAGCCGGGCCAGCCCGGTCAGGTTCTCGGTCAGCACCGGGTTTCTTTTGTGCGGCATCGCCGAGGACCCTTTCTGGCCGGGTGAGAAGTATTCTTCCGCTTCAAGGACTTCGGTTCGCTGCAAATGACGGATTTCGGTCGCGATGCGCTCGATCGAGGACGCGATCACCCCAAGGGTCGCGAAGAACATCGCGTGGCGGTCTCGCGGGATCACCTGGGTTGAGATCGGCTCGGGTAGAAGGCCCAGCTTGTCGCAGACATGGGCCTCGACCGCGGGGTCGATATTGGCGAATGTTCCGACCGCGCCCGAAATGGCGCCCGTCCGGATCTCGTCCACTGCCAAGGCCAATCTGTCCCGGTTGCGCGCCATTTCGGCATAGGCACCCGCCATCTTCAGCCCAAAGGTCACCGGTTCGGCGTGGATCCCGTGGCTTCGCCCGATGCACACCGTATCTTTATGTTCATGGGCCCGGCGCTTCAGGGCGTCCAAAAGCCTGTCCATATTGTCCAGCAGTATGTGGCCCGCGCGGACAAGCTGAATGTTGAAGGTTGTGTCCAGCACATCAGACGACGTCATGCCCTGATGAACGAACCGCGCCGTATCCTGGCCGATCAACTCTCCCAGATGCGTCAGAAACGCGATCACATCATGCTTTGTGACGGCCTCGATCTCGTCAATTCGGGCAACGTCGAATGTCTTGTTTTTAGCGTCCCAAACCGCTTTGGCATTCTCGACCGGGATCACACCCAGATCTGCCTGGGCATCGCAGGCATGGGCTTCGATCTCATACCAGATGCGGAACTTCGTTTCGGGCGACCAGATGGCCGCCATCTCGGGGCGGGAATAGCGTGGGATCACGGGAGAAAGAGCCTTTGGGATTTGGAGAATTCGCGCGATGGGCATAGACTGCGGCAAGTTTCACCGCAAGACGGGGTCGTGCATATGCGTCCTTTGCTGCTGACAGGCAGCCTGATTGTCGCCGCCTCGGCTGCGCTGGCGGAGGAATGGGTACGGCTCGATGGCGCCGAGATCGCCGAGGCGCTGACCGATCAATCCTATCGCTACGAAAGCGCAAGCCAGACATTCTATGCCTCGGGAAAGACGCTTTACACCTATGGCGAGGACAGTTGGGGCAATTGGCGGGTCGAAGAGGATCGGTATTGCAGCCAGTGGCCGCCGGGTGAGGATTGGGACTGCTACACCATAGAAGCCGCCGATGGTGGGGCAAAGATCCGCTTTGTCGATGATTTTGGCAATGCAACCAAAGGGATACGGTTGCCATGACCGCTCCTGCGACCCTTGCAGATTTTCTGGGTCACTGGACACTCGCGCGGACCATTGACGACCGGCAGGCGTCCCGCACCGGTCGGTTGGAAGGCCAGGCGACACTCGTATCACAAGACGATACCGCCGCGCTTTACGAGGAAGAAGGCACCCTGCAGATGGACGGCCAGCCCGACCTAATCGCCACCCGGCGGTACATTTGGCAGGACAGCGGGCAGGGCAGGATCACGGTCCATTTCGATGATGGCCGGGTGTTTCACGAGATCGAACTCGACCGAAAGATGCCCATCGCCGAACATGTCTGCGATCCGGATTTTTACCACGTCACCTATGATTTCTCGCGCTGGCCCGACTGGTCTTCGGAATGGCGGGTAAGGGGCCCAAGAAAGGACTATCGCATGGTCTCGACCTACCGCCCGGCGGGTTAGACGGGCTTGCACCGGTCTTCGGGCTCGGGCAGAACAGCGGCAAACGTCGTTCAAGGAGCAAGTCGATGACAACAGGCACGTGGGACAAGGCATTGGTCGAAGCCATCGGCCCGACGGAAGGCGCAGGCCTTCGGATCAAGCAGGTTGTGTTGGTGATCCTCGGGATCGCTGCCCTTGCGATCGCGGCCAAAATCAAGGTGCCACTTTGGCCAAGCCCGGTTCCAATCACATTGGGCACGTTTGCGGTTCTGACCATTGGTGCGGCATACGGTCCGATGCTCGGCCTGACGACGATCCTGGGTTATATGGCGCTGGGCGCACTGGGCATGGATGTGTTCACCTCGTCCTCCCCTGAAAACAACGGCTTGGCCTATATGCTCGGTGGCACGGGCGGATATCTTGTCGGCTATGTCTTGGCCGTCTTTGCGCTTGGCGTTTTCGCCCGCAAAGGGTGGGACCGCACCGTCGGTCAAATGGGCCTTGGGATGCTGGTCGGCACGGTGTTGATCTATGTCCCGGGCGTCGCATGGCTGCACTATCTGGTGACAACGCAGTGGTACGATGCCACCGCCTTCGCAACGCCCTTTGCCCAGACGCTGCAATGGGGTCTGACACCGTTCTTGATCGGTGACTTTCTCAAGCTGGCCCTGGCCGCGCTTCTGGTGCCTGCGGTCTGGAAACTGGTTGGCAAGGCCCGCGGATAAGCGGACCGAGCCGGCGGTCTACGCCGGCTCCTCCAACCGCGTCACGATGTGAGAGCTTTGCTCTAACGTCCTGTGAACAGGACATTTATCCGCGATCTCTAACAGCTTGTCCCGCTGTTCCCGGGTCAAATCACCTTCCAGATGGATTTCCCTTTGGAAGGTGTCTACCTTTTTGGTGCCCCCGTTTTCCGCATCCTCGGCGTGAACCTTGTCATGGGTCACGTCGACCGAGACATGGGACAACGGAATGCCCTTCCGACGCGCATACATTCGGATCGTCATGGATGTGCAGGCGCCAAGACCGGCTGCCAGAAACCCGTAAGGCGACATCCCCTGGTTCGTGCCGCCATAGGCCAGCGGCTCGTCGGCCAGAATATGATGCAGAGGGCCCGCATTGACGTCCTGAAGAAATCCGTTCGGGTCAGCCTCGGCCACGCGAACCACGCCTTCGGGCGCACCGGGGGGCGGGGCGGGCGCCTTCAAATCCAGATACCGGCCCGCCCAGGCCGAAATAACCTCGGCTGCGTATTCGGCATGTTCGGCCTTGGTCAGCAGGTGGTCTGCGTCATCAAGCGTCACAAAGCTTTTCGGGTGCTTGGCCGCCATGAAGATCTGCGTCGCATTCTCAATGCCCACAATGTCGTCGCGCGGTCCGTGCAGCACCAGAAGCGCCCGCTTCAGGTTTCCGATGGCCGGCCGCAGTTCTTCGGCGGCGACATCATGAACGAAGTCGCGCCCGATCCGGAAAGGACGTCCGCCCAGGTTCACATCGGCCACGCCCTCGGCCTCGATGGTGTCCAGCGCGTCCGAAAAATTGTGCGTGACATGGCCTGGATCGAAGGGGGCGCCGATCGTGACCACGGCCTTGATCGTCTCGATCTGCCCCGCGGCTCTGAGAACCGCCGCGCCGCCGAGTGAATGGCCGATGATCAGGCTTGGGGCCATGCCGCGTTTGGCCAATTCGACCGAGGCGGCTTTCAGGTCATCCACGTTTGACGTGAAGGTCGTGTTCTCGAACTCGCCATCCGAATGGCCGAGCCCGGTGAAATCAAACCGCAGAACCGCAATCCCCATGGATGCCAGACGCCCCGCGATCCGGCGCGCCGCGGGGATGTCTTTGGAACACGTGAAGCAATGTGCAAAAAGTGCTGTCGCCAGAAGCGGGCCCTCGGGCAGATCCAACCGTGCGGCAAGCTGTCCGCCGGAATGGCCGGTGAAGGTGAAACGTTCGGTGGTCATGTGCGGTCCTTCTGGGCTGTTTCCCCCAAGGTGAAAGCGCGAAGGCGCGTTCGCAACCCCATGCAACATGCGTCACGCCATGGTGACGCGCTGTCAGAGTGCAAAGGTTTCGAGGTCTTGCCAGCCCGTCAGGATTGTCTGGCCGTCGAACGTGAAAAGACGACCCATGCCGCCTGACATGGTGTCCGCGTCGCCGATCGACTGTTCTGATAGATGCGCATAAAGAAGCGAACCGACGCCGCCATGGCCCACAAACAGATTGGGGCAGTTGCTGAGCCGCGCCGTGACAGCGGTCACGATGCGGGTTTGGGCATCGACGGCCTTTTCCCAGCCCTCGACGCTTTCGTTTGGATTGGCAAAAAAGGCTTTGACGATGGGCCAGAACTGATCTTCGGGCAGGTAGCCGGTGGCCGAGCGGTCGTTTTCGCCCATTGCGTCCACGGCGTGGAAATCCATACCCAAGGCCCGCGCGACGATGCCGCCCGCATCCATGGCCTTCTGTTCGGTGCTTGTGTAGATCCGTCCAAGACCGGCGAAGGCGCCGCGCGCGCAGGCCGCCTGGACCCGGGCACGTCCCACGTCGCTCAGCCCCCAATCGGGAACCGGGACATCCGGATCCACCACAACTTCGGGATGGGTGAGATATACAAACGGCGCCATGGGCGCCTTATGCGGTCCCCATCAAGGCCGGGTCAAACGGGTACTTGGTAAGGTTCTCGTACCCGTCTTCCGTTATCAGGACTTGATCCTCCAGCTTGATCGAAAAGTCGCCGTCTTCAGGGCTGACCAGTGCCTCGGCGCAAAGGACCATGCCAGGTTCAAGAACCGCGTCCCAGGCGCCTTTGTGGTACTTGTCGGGGTAATCCACATGCGGCCATTCATCGCAGAGGCCCACCCCGTGGAACTTGCAGGAGTATTTCTGTTTCCAGAAGATATCGTCCAGCTGATGCCCGCCATGGACAAGCTCTTCAATCGACACACCGGGCTTCAACATCTCCATATTCGTCATGATGTGTTCATGCGCGTGGCGCATGGCATAGATCATCGCATTGGTGGGCTTACCATCGCCAATCCACCACGTTCGCGAGATGTCGATGCAGATCCCGTAGGCCCCGATCAGATCCGTATCGAAGGCCACGATCTCGTCATTCTGGATGATCCGAGGCCCGCATTCCTGAAACCACGGATTGGTGCGCGGGCCCGAAGCCAGAAGCCGGGTTTCGATCCACTCGCCGCCACGCTTGATATTTTCGGCATGAAGAACCGCCCAGACGTCATCTTCGGATAGACCCGGTTTGCAGGCCGCTTCCATCGCATACATCGACGCCTCGCAGGCATGCGACGCACAGCGCATGGCCGCGATTTCGTCTGGGCCCTTGATGGCGCGTGCTTTTTCCGTGACCTCTTCGCCGGGATGCACGTCGAAGCCGATCGCCTCCAGGGCGCGAAGGCCCTCGATCATGATCTTGTCGATGGCCAGTCTTTTGTTGCCGCCGGAATGCGCGGACATCACTTCGGCCACCTGGCCCGCGAACTCGGCGGCGGCCTCGGACCCGCGATCTCCCACTGAAAAATAGAACATCGATGCACCCGACCGGATTTCCCGCACTAGCGGGTTGTGATCGGCCAGAAACATCGCGTTCTTGTATTCCCACAGCACCATGTACCCATCCGGACAGACCAGGCAGGCCCGGAAGGGATTATGGGTGTTCCAAAGCTGCATGTTGGTGACGTCGGTCGCATAGCGGATGTTCAAAGGATCAAACATGAGCAGGCCGCCGAAATCCCGCTTGGTGAGTTCGCGGGTCAGGCGGTCAAGCCGGTGCCGGCGCATGCGGGGCAAGTCAGGCAGTGCAAGCCCTGCCTCCTCCCATTCCTGAAAGGCCAGAAGCGTTGGACCAATCTCGACCCGGTCTGCCTCGTTCGGGGTGCCGTCGCCAAGCTTGGGCCCCTTTGACGGGTCGATCTTGCGTCGGTCGCGGGACTGCACATTCATGCGGGATCCTCCCTGGATCACCACAGCATGGAATCAAGAAAACGCGCCGGTCCCGTCCAAAACCGACGCGTTTTCATGTCGCATCCGCCCTTTCGGGGGATCAGGTGATGAAGGTCAGATGCTGTTGATGATGCGCTGCCCAAGCTCGGTATAGCTCAGCGCGATGCCCATGCCCGTAAGAGCCATGGCGTGGGCAGTGGTGCGAAGGTTCTCTCCACCAAGAATGTTGAAGATCAACATCGCAAAGCCGACCGGGAAGGCGAACATCAAAAGCGCACCGTTCAAGGCGTAAACAGTGAGCCGCGCTTCCGTGTTGGCCGCTTCTTCGCGGGCACGAAAGTCAGTTTCTTCGTCGGCGGCCGATGCGTGGCTGAACCGGATCCCCTTGGTCGACAACCAGTCACCCATCGACGTCTTCTTCCGCGCCGGTGTCAATTCCGGCAATTGGTCGAGCGACGACTTCAGGGCAAGCTGGTCTTCGGGGGCGATGGTCTCTGGGCGCGGGTCGGGCGCTAGCATATCGACGTCGGACAGACGGGCAGCCCGTGCTGCTTTGGCACGCGCCACGGCGGTGCTTCTAAGGAAGGCCGCATCGGCGGCTGAGAGATCACGGTTTTCTGTCATATCCATCGTCATTCACACAAAGACACATCGTTCGTTAACCACGACCTCAACGTCGTCTTCAAATGTGGTCAGAGTTCGGCAACAACGCGAATAAGCTGCGTCAGATGGCCTATGCGCGGAAATCCGCCAAAAATAATTTGGAAGCGAAATCAGTTAGTTAAATCCGATTCGCAACAAAGGGAGCGTATGTGGATAGATTGCCCAACGGCGCGCGCCGAAAATCCGAAGATCTGGCGCGCGCTTGTCACAGTGGGATCACTCTGAGTCTTCGAGCGCCTCAACAGCCTTTTTCAGATCGTCCTTCGAGACCTTCTTTTCGGTCGTCTTGGCCAGTTCGAAGATATAGTCGACGACCTTATCCTCGAAAATCGGGGCCTGGATCTGCTGCCGCATCTGCGGGTTCTGCTGAACGAACTCGAAGAACTGCCGTTCCTGACCCGGATATTGACGGGCCTGGGCCATGGCGGCTTGGGTGATTTCGCCGTCGCTGACGGTGATTTCGTTCTTCTGGCCGATTTCAGCTAGAAGCAGCCCAAGGCGCACCCGGCGTTCCGCAAGCTTCGTGTGCTCGTCTGTGGGCTCGATCTCGGGGTGATCGTGGCCTTCCACGTCCGGGTTTTCCTCGTGCCAGAGCTGATGGGCAATTTGACCCGACTCTGCCGTCACGAGCGACGGCGGCAATTCGAACGACACGATGTCGTCAAGCTGGTCAAGAAGTCCGCGCTTCATGACCTGACGCGAGGCGCCGGAATATTCGGCTTCCAGACGCTCGGTGATTTGCTCTTTCAGTGCTTTCAGATCGTCGACACCGAACTTTTTGGCCAGCTCGTCGTCGATCTTGCCGGGTTTCGGTTCCTTGACCGCTTTGATGGTGCAGGCAAATTCGGCTTCCTTACCGGCCAGGTTCTCGGCGCCGTAGTTTTCCGGGAACGTCACGGTGACGGTTTTCTCATCACCTGCCTTCACGCCGACCAGTTGCTCTTCAAAGCCCGGGATGAAGCTGCCCGATCCGAGGATCAGCGGGAAGTCTTCGCCCGAGCCGCCTTCGAAAGCTTCGCCGTTCAGCGTGCCAACGAAATCCATCACGACCTGGTCGCCGTCCTTGGATTTCGTGCCTTTCTTGCGGTCTTTGAAATCCGGCGCACCCTCGGCAAGGTTGTCCAGCGCTTCGTCCACGTCTTCCTTGCTGGGTTTCACGACCAGTTTCTCAAGCTTCACCTTCGAGAAGTCGACATCCGGAATGTCGGGCAGACGCTCATAGGTCATGGCGACATCGACATCGTCGCCTTCCTTCCAGTCTTCATTGGTCATCTTGACCTCGGGCTGGGCGGCAGGGCGGTCGCCTGACTCTTCGAAATGCTTCGACATGGCGCCGTCGATGACTTCCTGCATGGCCTCGCCCAGAAGGCGCGCGCCGAACTGCTTCTTCAGAAGGGCCATCGGGACCTTGCCCTTGCGGAAGCCCTTCATCTCGATCTCGGGCTGCGCTTCGGTCAGTTTTTCGTTGACCTTGTCGTCCAGTTCGGTGGCCGGCACGGTGATTTGATAGCCGCGCTTCAGCCCCTCGTTCAGGGTCTCGGTAACTTGCATGGGCGTCCTCTTGTCACGGGCCGGCAGGGGCGGTCCCCCGGGGCCGGGAAATCTCGATTTGGGCCTTCTATTCAGGGGCCCCTTCGGTTGCAAGGAGAAAGGGGGATGTGGTGCGGGTGGAGGGACTTGAACCCCCACGCCTTGCGGCGCCAGAACCTAAATCTGGTGCGTCTACCAATTTCGCCACACCCGCGATCCGGGCCGTCGTTTAGGGCAAAACCGCGCCCATGCCAAGCACCCGGAAACCGTATGGGTTTCATATGGGTTGCCTATGGTTCCGAAATTCAAGCGCCGAGCGCTGAAAACACCTTCGGAAGTGCCTCGGGCAGGTCCTCCGCGATCAACCCGGGCCCGAACGACAGCGCGCATTCGACATGGAGCCAGGCGGCGGTTGCGGCGGCGTCATGCGGCGAGAAACCCCGCGCCAGAAGGCCGGTGATGAACCCAGCCAAAACATCGCCCGATCCGGCGGTCGCGAGCCAGGGCGCAGATCGGTCGTAGTGGGCGGAGTTGATTGAGGCGCGGCCACCCGCGTCGGCGATCACCGTGTCGGGGCCCTTGAACAGGATGGTGCAGCCCGCGCGTTGGGCGGTCTCCCGCGCTGCATCCACCTTGGAATAGGCGGGGCCTGTGGTGGCCGGGGCGGCGAGCTCTTCGGCAATGTCGGGGAAGAGACGTTTGAACTCACCTCCATGGGGTGTGAGCACGCAGTTCGGGTGTAGCTGGTCGAAGAGCGCTTGGGGGTCGTCTTCGAAGCTGGTCAGGGCATCGGCATCCAGAACGGTGGCGCGTTGGGCGGAGAGGGCGGCGGCAACCAGATCGCAGGTTGTTTGGCCGACACCCAGACCCGGGCCGAGGCAAAGGGCGTTCAGGCGGTCGTCTTCTAGCGCTTCGGTCAGGGCAGGGGCGGCTTTCATGGACCGGACCATGATGGCGTCGAGCCGGGCGGCGTTTTCTTGCAGCGCCGCGGGCGGGCAGGCGAGGGTGACGAGACCCGCCCCGATCCGGAGCGCACCGCGTGCGGCCAACCGCCCGGCGCCGCCCTTGCCGGGCCCCCCGGCCATGATCAGGGCATGTCCGTGGCTGAATTTGTGGTGTGGGCCCAAATGGCGACTGGCAGAATGCTCCTTCCCGAGCCAAGCGAACCCTTCATAGGGACTTGAACTGGGAAGTGCGCAAGCACCGCAGGTCATCTTGACCGAGTTAATTGTTGCGTCGCCCTTCAGACCAATCGGTTTGGTTCTAACAGATCCACAGAATGCGGGCCCGTCGCCGAGGAAGTGACCCGTTTTTGCAGTGTGAAACGTGACTGTGAGATGCGCTACTGGCGCGGCATCGAACCACACTCCACTGTCCGAGCAAATGCCAGAAGGGAAGTCGACAGATACTATTTTGGGCGGTTGGACTAGGTGGGTTTCCGGGTCCCCCGGCGAATAAGCCCATTGGGACAACTCGGATTGGAGCGGTTCCTCGATTCTTCTTTTGAGGCCTGTGCCGAAGACAGCATCGACGATCAAGGCTGGAAGGTTGCCCTCGTCATCTTTCAGATTGGAAAATCCATGCCGAAGGTCAACCACGGAAAGTCCTAAGGACAACCAGCGCTCATAGTTTACCTTTGCATCAGGCGGCAGCTTTTCGGGATCGCCGAAGAGAAACACCTCAACCTCCCACCCGCGATCTTTCAGAAGGCGCGCTACGACAAACCCGTCGCCACCATTATTTCCGGGGCCGCAGAGAACCACGGCGCGGTGTGAAGTCTTCGCCAGTTCGGGCCATTCTTCCAAGATCGCCTCGACCACGCCTTGGCCCGCGCACTCCATCAGCTCAAGCCCCGTCACCTCGCCGCTGTCGATCGCGGCCTGTTCGATGGCCCGCATCTGTGCCGCGGTCAGCAATTCCGTCATGAAGACCCCTCAGTTTTCTCAAACTGCATAAATTTTGTGCGCTTTGCCCGGAAAATCGCCAGACCCCATTGAATCGCCCCCGCCGCTTCTGCCAGAGACCCCTATCGAATTGTCGCGTCGCATCAGAAATGATCAGACGCCATTAGCCACCAAGGGAGAACCCGCCATGAAAAAGATCGAGGCGATAATCAAGCCGTTCAAGCTTGATGAGGTCAAGGAGGCGCTTCAGGAAATCGGAGTGCAAGGCCTGAGCGTGCTCGAAGTCAAAGGGTTTGGCCGTCAGAAAGGCCATACTGAACTGTATCGCGGCGCCGAATATGTCGTGGACTTCCTGCCCAAGGTGAAGATCGAGGTGGTGCTGCCCGACGATCAGGTCGATGCGGCGACCGATGCCATCGTTTCGGCGGCCAAAACCGACAAAATCGGCGACGGCAAGATTTTCGTCTCACCCGTTGAGACGGCATTGCGCATCCGGACCGGCGAGACCGGATCCGACGCGCTTTAAGGATGTGACCGCACGAGGGGTGCGGTGAGGGATAGACAAGACAAGGACACTGGGAGAGCCATGAGTAAAGCTGACGTCTTGAAGACCATCAAGGACGAGGATGTCGAATATGTCGATATCCGGTTCACCGACCCGCGCGGGAAGCTCCAGCACGTGACGGTGATGTCCGACCAGGTGGATGAAGATTTCCTCGATGAGGGTTTCATGTTCGATGGCTCGTCTATCGCGGGTTGGAAGTCGATCGACCAATCCGACATGAAACTGATGCCCGACACGGAAAGCGCATACATGGATCCGTTCTTCGCGGAAAAGACCATGGCGGTGCACTGCTCGATCGTCGAACCTGACACGGGCGAACTGTATGAGCGCGACCCGCGCGGCACGGCGGAAAAGGCAGAAGCGTATCTGAAGTCGTCGGGGATTGGCGACGCGTCTTACTGGGGCCCGGAGGCCGAGTTCTTCCTGTTCGATGACGTGCGCTATTCGGTCGAGATGAACAAGGTGTCCTATGAGGTCGACGCGATCGACGCGTCCTGGAACACCGACACCGAATATGAGATGGGCAATATGGGCCACCGGCCTGGCGTCAAAGGCGGGTACTTCCCTGTGCCGCCTGTGGACGATGCCCAGGACATTCGGTCGGAAATGCTGTCGACCATGAAGCGCATGGGTATGGCCGTGGACAAGCACCACCATGAGGTGGCGAGCTGCCAGCACGAGCTTGGCCTGATCTTCTCGACCCTGACAGCGCAGGGCGACCACCTTCAGAAGTACAAGTATGTCATCCACCAGGTGGCGCATGCCTATGGCAAATCGGCGACCTTCATGCCGAAACCCATCGCGGGCGACAACGGCACCGGCATGCACGTCAACCAGTCGATCTGGAAAGACGGCAAGCCTTTGTTCGCGGGCGACAAATACGCCGATCTCAGTCAGGAAGCGCTGTGGTACATCGGTGGGATCCTGAAGCACGCGAAAGCGCTGAACGCCTTCACCAATCCGTCGACCAACAGCTACAAGCGTCTGATCCCGGGCTTCGAGGCCCCGGTTCTGCGCGCCTATTCGGCCCGGAACCGGTCGGGCTGCGTGCGGATCCCATGGACCGAAAGCCCGAAGGCCAAGCGAGTCGAAGCGCGCTTCCCGGATCCGGCGGCGAACCCTTACCTGTGCTTCTCGGCGCTTCTGATGGCCGGTCTCGACGGCATCCAGAACAAGATCGATCCGGGCGAAGCCATGGACAAGGACCTGTACGATCTGCCGCCGGAAGAGCTGGCAGGCATTCCGACGGTCTGTGCGTCCTTGCGCGAAGCCATGGACGAGTTGGAGGCCGATATGGACTTCCTGACGGCGGGCGACGTCTTCACGAAGGACCAGATCGAGGGGTACATGGAGCTCAAGTGGGAAGAGATCTACGCCTACGAGCACACACCTCATCCGATGGAATTCAAGATGTACTACAGCTGCTGATTTCTCCCTGGAGGCAGCTGGCCGAAGGGCGCCCCGTCGCGGGCGCCCTTTTCATTTGTCGTTTCGACTTGGCACAACGAGGCGGGTGCCCAT
This sequence comes from Paracoccaceae bacterium, assembly GCA_965267475.1. GTDB lineage: Bacteria > Pseudomonadota > Alphaproteobacteria > Rhodobacterales > Rhodobacteraceae > JBCBKU01. The sequence continues at coordinate 2,747,397 of OZ254079.1, read as the reverse complement.
TGACCCAGATCATCCAAGGACCCAGAGGTTGACAAATATCCCAACTTTGTAAAAATATACATTGGTGCGCGATATGTAAAAAGAGGTGAGAATGGCACAAGATAGCTCCCCACCGGCGGACCGGAACTATGTCCAGAAAATCAGGGCCGGAGTGCATCAGGTACATACGGAGATCGATATAGACGCCCCTGCTGAGCATGTATTCGATGTCTTGACGGATTTTGATGCGCTTTCCGACTGGTCATCCAAATGGGTCGGCAACGAAGGGCCGTTCGAACTGGGTCAGACCTGCACCGCGCTTTACATGCTTATGGGCAAAGAGCGGCGCTTTCAGCATGAAATCAAAGAGTTGGTTCCCGGGCGCAAGTTTGCCTGGTCCGGGAAAATTGGCGCGGGCATCCAGGACTATCATTCCTTCGAAATGCGTCCTTTCACCGAAACGTCTTGCGTTTTGATCCAGGAAGATCGGGCCGAGGGCGGTGTTTCACCCATTGTCGGCAAGCTGATCATGAAAATGGATCTCAAAGACTATTCCAATTTCAACAAAGAAATTAAGGCTCGGGCCGAAGCGACATGGAGCGGCCCCACGTAGACGTCACACCAGTAGTTCGACCGTAAGGCGGTGTCCCATTCGTCTGAGAGTGTGACCGATGCTGACGAAATCTTATGGAAACGTGATTGGCGGCAGGCGGCCAATTGGGCTTTGTCTCGATCTGAGTTTTCCAGGCGAAAGGTCCGCTTTATGGCATCGGTATCTACCAAGTTCTTCCGCGCAGCAGCTTTGTCGGTTCTGGCGTTGGGGTCCGTCACCGGGCAGGCGGCCCTTGCGGGGGATGAACCGGCCTTGCCGGATTACGTGATCGAGCAGTTTGGCCATCCGCCTTCGGTGCCCACGGGTCCCTTGTCGGACGAGCTTCGGGACGCTGTGGAAACCGCCTTCGTCGTCAGCATTCGCGACGGCGTTTGGGGCCAGGATCAGGATATCGCGTTGCGTCAGGTCCGCGAATCCGGCGATCCGCGTCTCGCCTGGATCATCAGCGACCTGATGCGGTTCATTCCGCATGCCGAAACCAGCGCGGTTTTTGCAAGCGCGGCTTCGGATCTTTTGGGCAAACAGCTTCTTGATTCCCGATATTGGATGATCGTGACAGATCATCTGATCGCCTGGGATATCCCGGAGCCGCCAGAGTATCTTGAGACCAAGCGCGCCATCTTCACGAGTGTTCTGCCCGGGCTGGACGAGATCTTCGTCGAAGGCGACATCGACTGGCGGCTTGTGTCCTGGGGCGGGGTCCTGATCGACGACCGGGCCCCGGAAGCCACGGATGAGCCCTGCAACTGCATCCCGGCCGCCGACAACCCCGAGGTGAGCAGCGCCGAGGATGCCACCTGGCTTGACGATGACGACATTGTCTTCGGGGTCGAGGTCAACGGCGAGTTTCGCGCCTATCCCCGCCAGATCATGGAAGTCCGGGAAATGGTCAACGATACGCTGGGCGGGCGCCATCTGGGCATCCCGTATTGCACGCTTTGTGGGGCGGCGCAGGCCTATTTCACGGATGACGTGCCCGACGGTATCGAACGTCCGATTCTTCGAACATCAGGGCTTCTCAGCCGGTCCAACAAGGTGATGTACGACCTGAACACCTCGTCTGTCTTTGACACCTTTCTGGGGCATGCGGTCACCGGACCCTTGGCCGAACAGGGCGTGAAGTTGAAGCAAGCCACGGTGGTGACGACCGATTGGGGGACGTGGAAGACCGAGCATCCCGAAACCACCGTGCTGCTTGAGCGCTATGCGCTGGGTCGGGATCCGGATTTCCGGAACGGGCGCGATGCCAATGGCCCGATCTTCCCGGTGGGTAACGTGGACCCGCGCCTGCCCGTGCATGAAGACATCATTGGCGTCATCACAGCCTCTGGCAGACCGGTCGCCTTTCAGCGCAGCAAAGCCTTCGTGACCCTGCAACAAGGCGGCGAAATCGCCTTTGAAAACGTGCGCCTTCAGCTTGATGCAGGCGGCATTCGCGCGCTCGATGCCGATGGGTCGGATCTTGGCAGTCATGAAGCGTTCTGGTTCGCCTGGTCGCAGTTCCACCCCGGCACGGCACTTTGGGCGGGTCAGAGCTAAGCGGTCAGGGTCGTCTGCGCCAGTCGCCCCGATCCTTCATATTGCCCCGTTGTCCGCTTGGCAGTGCGGCGATAGCCTTGACACATGAGCTATCCCGCAAATCGCGATGACCCAAGACGTCCCGGTGATGCGGATGCTGGGATTGAGGTGACCGACAGGTTTGAGCGGTTTTCCCAACGCGATGACATCTTCACCCGCGCCATGTGGGACCCCGAGGTGCGGACAAAGAAATCTGATGCGTTCTTTGCGTCCTATCGGATGGAGGCAATCCCGCGCCGGGGCGACGGCTTCACGCAGCGCGATTTTGCTCTGCGGAACGCGTCCTGGCTGATCTCTGACATCATGACCGACCGCTTCGCCGATCAGGGGCGGCGCGAAGGGTTCCAGGCTCCGCTTAGCGCGGATACGCCTGTTGCGCCGGATCAGGTGGCTGTCGACGACCCGGCCGCCATGGCGACTGAGATCAAGAAGGTGGCTAAGTTTTTTGGCGCGGATCTCTGCGGCGTAGCCGCGATGGATGACCGTTGGCTTTACACCGCCCGCGTCGACACGCGTGATATGACGGAAGCGCCGCATGATCTGCCCGAAGGCATGACCCATGTGATCGTTCTTGGTCATGAAATGGAGGAAGGGTTGGTGGCCACGTACCCCTCGGCCTTGGCGGGCGCAGCGACGGGACGGGAATACAGCCACGAAGCCGCCATCGTCATGCAGGTCGCGGCCTATATCCGGAACCTCGGGTTTCAGGCCGTGGCATCCATGAACGACACCGGGCTGGTGATCCCCTTCGCGATCCAGGCAGGGCTTGGAGAGTACGCTCGAAACCAGTTGGTGATCACGCCCGAGTTCGGGCCGCGGCTTCGGTTCTCGAAGATCTTCACGAACCTGCCGTTGGCGGAAGATCTGGCCAAGCCCCTGGGTGTCAGGGCCTTTTGCGACATCTGCACGAAATGCGCCGATGCCTGCCCGGTGAAGGCCCTGCCGTTCGGGGCGCCGGAAGAGGGCGGCGCCAACCGTTCTGCCATCAAGGGTGTGGTCAAATGGACATCGGACGCTGAGAAATGCTTCTCATTCTGGACGGCGCAGGCGTCGGATTGCGCGATCTGCCTGCGCGTCTGTCCGTTCAACCGCGACTTCCGGAAATGGTGGCACAAGGTCTGGCTGCGACTGGCACTTTCGCCGTTCCGTCGCCTGGCGCTTTGGTTGGACAAGGGCCGGGGCGGGCGGGTCAAACCGGCTGAGTGGTGGGCGTCATGACCCTTTGTCGGGCGTCCAGCCAGGCCGCGCGAACAGGTAACCCCAGATCTCGCGCCAGGTCTTCGCGCGCCTGAGATCGCTGGCCAAGGACGGCAGTTCCGAAAACCAGACCTTTACGGGGTTTCGGGTGTCAAAGTCGCGGGCAAGGCCATAGCGTGGCGTTTCTTCCTCTTCCTGGAAGGTGCCGAACATGCGGTCCCAGACGATCAGGATGCCGCCATAGTTCTTGTCGAGGTATTTTGCATCACAGCCATGGTGGACCCGGTGGTGGGCGGGCGTGTTCAGGACCTTCTCAAGCGGGCCGAGCTTGCCGATCAATTCTGTGTGGATCCACGTCTGATAGGCCAGAACCACGATGATACCGCCAAAGATCAATTCGGGCGGAAATCCCATGAGGACCATGGGCAAATGCGCGATGGCCGACCAGACACCTTCGAGTGGACCGAACCGGATGCCCGTCACAATGTTCATATCGCGCGACGAATGGTGTACCGCGTGCTGGGTCCAGAGGATCCGCACCTCATGGGCGATCCGGTGTTCCCAGTAGTAAGTGATGTCGGCCACAAGGATCGCGAGCGCAAACCCCCACCATGAGACCGGGACCTGCCAGGGGGCCGCCACCTCTGCCAGAATGTAGAAAGCCGCATAAGCCCCTGTCATGATTGTGATTTCGATCAGGAGATACGGGATCTGGGTTGAGGCGCTGACCAGGGCCTCGCCGATCCGGCGGCCCTTTAGTTCGCCTTTGAAAAAGGCCTCGGCAATCTCGATCAACAAGATCGCGGCGCCGATCAGGAAGAAGACCTCATCGATCTGGGTCACGAGCGTGTTCAGGCTGTCCGGTGTCATTTCGGGTTCAATCCATTCATGAAGGTGGTCCAGGCCAGATCGGCAGCCTGGCGCGGCGTGGCTTCGCCGTCGCGGGCCATGGTCCAGGCGGCATAGGTGAGCGCGTCATAGGTCTCGGCGATCCACGGGGTGGGTATGGCCGGATCGAAGGTGCCTTCCTTTCGGGCGGCCTCGATAGCCTCGGTCGTGTAGGCGCGGTCTTCGATCATCGCCTCGGCAAATTCGGGGTCATGGGCGATCGGATCGGTCGCCAGGAACCATTGGCGCGTGGCCAGTGGTATCATCGCAGCCATGGCAAGGCGGAGGCCTTCGGTATAGCTCGGCGCATCCGTCACCGCAGCGTCCACTGCGTCATTCAATTCCTGCATGGCAGTGCGGGCCATTTTGCGGATCAGGTCATCCCGGCCTGACACATGGCGGTGCAGGGTCGCGCGGCCAATCCCGGCCCGCTTAGCGATGTCGGCTAGCGTAGCCTGCGGATTGTCGTTCAACGCGGCGAAGGCGGCGTCGAGGATCGTATTCAGAGTTGAGGCATCAGTGTCTCGCATGAGACATAGATGTCTCACGAAGAATTGGATTTCAAGGGCCGATGATCAATTCATCTGTGGACAGGCGGGGCTATGTGCAGTCTTTTCTGGACGGAACAGCCAAGCAAGGGTCGGAATTCATGAAATACTTCAAGCTCTTCGCCGACGCAGAAGGCGAAAGCCGTTGGCAGGATGTCGAGGTGGCGCTTGAGCCGCGGTCCTTCGCGCCACCGGCGCAGGACATCGAGATCTCAGAGCCGGAACCTGCAAAGCAGATGCTGTTCCTGCGGCTAAAGGCGGGGTGGAACGAACCCATACACCCGACACCAGTGGCCCAAAAACTCATGTGTCTGGCCGGTACCGTGCGCGTCACGGCGAGCGATGGCGACATCCGCGAGATCGGGCCCGGTGACGTCTGGCACATGGAAGACCGGCACGGGAAGGGCCACCATACGGAAGTGATCAGCGCCGAAGATTTCGAAGCGGTGATCGTTCAGTTCGAGTAAAGCACTAAAAAGAAAGGGCGCCACGATGGGCGCCCTTTGGATTGGTTGGCGAAGCAGATCAGCTATCGTCGTCGTCTTCGGCCGGGGCCTCTTCAACGTCGGGCTGTTCGGTGTCTTCGGCTGGCGCGTCCTCGACGGGTTCCTCGCCACCGGCCGCAAGCTCTTCAAGCTGGGCGGCGCCGATATCGTCGAAGAGTTCGGCAATCTCAAACTCGGCTTCGGCTTCCGCCTCGGCTGCGAGTTCCTGGATGGACTTGCCGGCGGCCTGCAGTTCGGCCTCTTCTTCGGACCGGGCGACGTTCAGAACGATCTCGACCTCGACCTCGGGGTGAAGCGTGACGACCAGCGTGTGAAGGCCCAAATCCTTGATCGGACGGGCCAGAGCGACCTGTTTGCGATCAATCGAGAAACCTTCTGCGGTGGCCACATCTGCCGCATCGCGGGTCGAGACGGACCCGTAAAGCGCGCCTGCGTCCGATGCCGAGCGAATCACGACGAACTGCTGTCCGCCCAGTTTCTCGGCCAGGGCTTCCGCCTCTTTCTTGGTTTCCAGGTTCCGGGCCTCAAGCTGTGCCTTGTCGGTCTCAAACCGCTTGATGTTGGCTTCCGAAGCCCAAAGCGCCTTGCCTTGGGGCAGAAGGAAGTTTCGGGCGTAACCGTCTTTGACGGAGACGACCTCACCCATCTGGCCCAGCTTGGCGACGCGTTCGAGAAGAATGACTTGCATGGGTCTTTCTCCTTACTTCACGGCATAGGGCAGAAGGGCCAGGAAGCGCGCGCGTTTGATTGCGCGGGCCAGCTCTCGCTGCTTTTTGGCCGAGACGGCGGTGATACGCGAAGGCACGATCTTGCCACGCTCAGAGATGTAGCGCTGCAGAAGTTTCGTGTCCTTGTAGTCGATTTTCGGCGCGTTGTCGCCCGAGAAGGGGCAGACCTTGCGGCGGCGGAAAAACGGTTTCGTAGCCATATCTTAACGCCCTTTCTTAACGCCGGTCGCCACGATCGCGCCGGTCGCCCCGGTCGCGGTCATCGCGCTTTTGCATCTGGATCGACGGGCCTTCGGCATGTTCGTCGACCTTGATCGTCAGAACCCGCATCACGTCCTCATGGAGGCGCATCAGACGCTCCATTTCCTGGACGGCGGGAGCCGGCGCATCCGTTTTCAGGAAGGCATAATGGCCCTTGCGGTTCTTGTTGATCTTGTAGGCCATCGTCTTGACGCCCCAGTACTCGCTTTCGACGATCTTGCCGCCGTTGTCGCCAAGGACTGTGCCAAAATGTTCGATAAGGCCTTCGGCCTGCGTGCCAGAGAGATCCTGGCGCGAGATAAAGACATGCTCGTAAAGCGGCATGCGGTCTCCAGTTCTGTTCCAAGACGCACTTCAAAGGCCGGGATCATCTTCCGCACCCGGTCCACGAGAGGTCGCGTCGATCAATTTCCGCGGAAGATCGCGCGCTTATACATGGTCTTAGTGTTGATGCAAGCCTGCCCAAATCTGGCCTGCATTGCCCGCGATCCTCTTCCTTGGAGCAAAAGATCTAAGAGGCGTTCCGATGAACGCGATGAGCGGGACATTTGAGGCAACCGAGACCCAGAGCGCGCTGACCATCAGCGAAACGATCTGGGGTTATATCGTTGCTGAAACCGGCGACCGGTTCGACCGGGAAAGCCTGGGTGAAGCGGGTTTGCGGTTTCTCGGGATTGTTCTTGTGCTTCTGGCCTATGGGCAATGGCTTCTGCCCGCTTCGGTCCTTGGGGCCAACGCCTTTGCGATGAAGGCGGCGATGACCTTCTTTTTCGGCGCTGCCGGAGGCGTGATCTACTGGGCCGCCAGCCGGGGCATGCAGACCGAGATCCATTTCAACACCGAACGCCGTGATGTCAGGACGGTCGCAAGGAACGCCAAGGGACATGTCCGGATCCTGAGCCGGTGGAAGTTCGACGCGATTGAGAGCGTCTTTACCATGCGCCCGCCCGAGCCTGGCGCACCGGTCGAGTTCTACCTGCGTCTGAGAGGCAAGTCGGAGCCGTTCCTTCTGTTCAAGGGCGGCGAGGAAGAGGTGCGCGCCCTGCATCAGCGTCTGATCCACGACATGGCGCCTGCACAGGAGCGGCTTCAGGCGCGGCTTGCCCGCGAGCTGGATATTCCCATAGGCGTCGGCATCGCCTGACCCCAAGCTCTTTACTATCAAATTGAGCGGCTGCGCCGCACACCTTTGTCTCGTCGCCGGGCTTTGCCCGTCTCCTCGGGGTGCCACGCCGCCCCATGCTTTGCGCCCATTGGCAGTCGTGCGCCGATCAACAGGATGTGTTCGCGCCCGAGGGTTTCCAAACGCTCAGAATGATCTTTCTTCAAAGTAATCGTATCATTCTGGAGCAGACCCCATGCGAAACCTGATCGCCGCCGCTTTGATCGCCGCGGCCCCCGCCGCTAGCGCCCTGACATGGACCCCCGACCAATCCCATACCGAGGTGCGCGTCTATTGGAACCATTCCGGGTTCTCGGAACAGTCGCTCGATTTCTTTTCCGTGGCGGGCGCTATGGAGTTCACGCCGGGCGATCTTTCGACGGTCGCCGCGGATTTCACGGTCATGATCGACAGTCTTCTGACCGGAGACGATCGTTTCGATGCGGATCTCAAAAGCCCCAACTTCTTCGACGTAGCGGTTTTTCCCGAAGCGCGTTTTGTGTCGACCTCGGTCGAGCAGGTGGGCGACATGGCCGTCCGCGTGACCGGAGATCTGACGATCAAGGATGTCACGCAGGAAATCACCTGGGATGTGGACGTCCTGGCCCTTGGTGAACATCCGGTGGGCCAGTTCCTTGAACTCTATCAGGGCGAATGGCTGGGCATTCAGGCCGAGACCACGATCAAGCGGTCCGATTTCGGGATCGCCGCGTTCATTCCGGTTGGATCTGACGAGGTGCGGATCGTGATCAATTCGGAATTGAAAGGCGAGTAAGCCGCATCACCGTGTGGCCGTGAGATTGACCGTCACGGCCACCGGGAAGCCCAGCGACTTTTCATCCTTGTAGCTGACTGTGCCGATGTCAAAATCCCGGCGGTCGAGGTCAAACTGGGCCGACATGCTGGCCATGTCGCCATCGAGCGTAAGGTCGAACGGAAAATCGAGCGGCACCGCAATCCCTTTGATCGTTAGCGTGCCGCGCGCGAAATAGGCGCCTTCCTCGTTCACGATCGAACCGATGTAGGTGGCCGTCGCGAAGGCCTCGGCGTCGAAAAACTCTGCCCCCATGGCCTGATTGGCGACAGAGCCGAGTGTCAGGGATCCGATGGCAATGGTCACGGTGACGTCGCCTTTCACGTCGTCATCGGTGTCTTCATCAAAGGTGATGGCCGCGGTCCAGTCGGCGAAACCGCCCGACACGGAACTGCCGAGTTGAATGACTGAAATGCCGAGCGTGCCATCGGTGACCATCCATTCTGTTTCGACGGGCGCCAGACCGGCCCGCAGATCGGCGTCATCCGCGCCTTGCCCCAGCGCGTAGCCGCCCAGCAGGGCCGCGCCCCAAATGCCGAGGGCGGTGGCGAACGGGGCAAGCGTCCGCCCGTGGGGGGCGGGCGCATCGCCTGCGCTGTCACCGGGCAACATGCGCGCCAGCGTTCCGTCCCGGTCGATAACGGCATGTTTGATTGCGCCGGCAATGTGCAGACCCACAGAAACCGCCAGTAGCTTGGTAAAGAGCCAATGCATGGATGCAAAAAGATGGGCGGTGTGCGCATCCTCTGGCACGCCGGGCAGGTTCTGGCCAAAGGGCCAGAGGATCGGCGCGAAGCCTTGCGTCGCGGCATGGTGCGCCCAGCCGGTCAGGGGCACAAGAACAAGCGAGCCGTACAAGAGCCAGTGGACGACGCCCGCCAGGAAGGTCTCGGCCTTTCGGTCGGGGTGGAGGGGTGCGGGTCTTGGTTGAGTGAGCGCCCAGAGGATCCGCGCGAGACCGAGGAAGAACGCCGCGACACCGACGGTTTTGTGCAGCGAGAAGACCCATGCTTTGCGGGCCAAGGCTTCATCGGTGTCGAAGGGCAGCCCGTTCGCGATCAGCCCCAGGGGGATGGCCGTCAGGATCAGAAGCGCGGTCAGCCAGTGAAAAGTTTGCGCGACGCTGCCATATCGGCTGGCAGTATTTCTGGCGGACATGGCAGGCCCCGGTTTGCTGCGTTGCCCAAAGACTTAGGACATGGGCGGCGCCCCGGAAACCTGCGAATTCTCACGATGTCTGTTTGGTGGGGAAGATTGACCCCATGACCTTCAGCGCCCATTGGCGGATCACGCGGAAGAGATCGAAAGAGATCACGCCGAGCAGCATGATCAGCCCATAGGCAAAGGCCTGGATCTGGATCGATCCGGCACCTTGAAGGACGTCTTGCAGCCAGTCAAACGGCGTATAGGGGCTGTTCGCCCAATTATGCGTGATCACCCAGGCCTGGACCGGCGATGAGATGAAAAACACGATAGCGCCGGTCAGAAACCGCGTCAGCGTGTTCGCGATGATGCCCGGTTTGGCGTCGTTCTTGGTGCTTGTGACCGACAGGACCAGCGACACGAAGACACCGAAGAAGAACGCGGCAGCGCAGTAGAGAAACACCTCGTCCCCTCGTTCGCTGACAATGCTGGCCGCATCGTCGCTGGCCGTACGCAGGATGTCCTGAAAGTCGGGAGGCAGGGATATGCCGTTCATGGGAGCCTCCTTAGTTGCGGGGCGACAGGATGAAAGTGTTTGAAATGCCGCTGTCCTTGCCGACGGCGACCCAGCCGAGTGCGCCGTTGCCTTCAGCGTCGGCGCCGGTCTCGGTTTCGGGGGTGACGGTGACCTGGGCCCAGACGTTCACGTCTTGGCCCTGGTAAATCGCGCGGGGGTTTGACGCGCAAAGATCGGCGGCCGCGACCTGTCTTTGTCCGGTCGGGTCAAACCCGGCCGTTCCATCGGATTTGGGTGCGACGCCGATGACCTGAACACTGCTTTCATCCTGCGGTGTCAGGACGTGCTGGGCGCTTGGCGTGCGGATCGCGCCTGTTGGCGGGCGATCGAACACCACGACATTTCCAGAAAACTCAAGGGGTTGGCAGGCTTCGTGCGTTTCGCTTTGAGCGTTTGATAAATGGCCTTGGAACAGGGTGATCAGGCATACCCAAAAGGCCGTCTTGCGACGTATCATGAAAATGGCTCCTAAAAATGGTCTTTCAAATAATGAGCACACACTACTCTAAATTGCGTTTCATTTCAATGGTTCGCGCGAGCCCGGGCCGCTTGTCTGACCCGCATGGGCCGGATAGACCGGGTCAAACGCAAGAAAGGGGCAGCGATGGCACGCGCGTTCGTATTTCCGGGGCAAGGCACCCAGACTATTGGAATGGGCAAGGATCTGGCCGAGGCGTATCCCGCCGCGAAGGCGGTGTTCGATGAGGTGGACGATGCGCTGGGCGAGGCGTTGTCTGCGCTGATCTGGGACGGCGAAATAGAGACGTTGACCCTGACGGCCAATGCGCAGCCCGCGTTGATGGCGACATCGCTGGCGGCTATGCGTGCCCTTGAAGCCGAAGGCGTCTCGATTGCGGCGGCGTCCTTTGTCGCGGGCCATTCGTTGGGCGAGTATTCGGCCTTGGCGGCGGCCGGCACATTGTCGGTCGCCGATGCTGCGCGGCTGCTTCGGACCCGTGGCCAGGCCATGCAAGACGCTGTTCCTGTGGGCGAGGGCGCCATGGCAGCGGTTTTGGGTCTTGGTCTTGATGCCGTGATCGAATTGGCCGCAGAAGCGGCGGACGGGGAGGTTTGCGTGGCCGCCAACGATAACGACCCCGCACAAGTGGTTGTTTCGGGTCACAAGGCAGCGGTAGAGCGCGCCGCAACGCTCGCCAAAGACAAAGGGGCCAAGCGGGCCCTGATGCTGCCCGTCTCGGCGCCCTTCCACTCTCCGCTGATGCAACCTGCCGCAGACGTGATGGCCGAGGCATTGGCCGCGGCGGAATTCAAGGCGCCCGCGGTGCCCCTGATTGCCAATGTCCTGGCGCATGACGTGTCGGACCCCGATCAGATCCGGTCGTTGCTTGTGGAACAGATCACCCATTCGGTCCGTTGGCGGGAAAGCGTGGCCTGGATGGCGAACCAGGGGGTCACCGAGTTCTGGGAGATCGGGGCAGGCAAGGCGCTGTCCGGCATGATCCGAAGGATCGCCAAGGACACGGAAACACGGGCTGTTGGCGCGCCTGGGGATGTCGCTTCTGCGGCGGAGGCGCTGGCGGGCTGAGCCCATGACACTGATCGACGCGATCGAGGCGCAGGCGCCCTGGGTCATCTGGTGGAACTATTGGCTTGCCTTCGGGGTTTTCGTGCTGCCGATGTCTTTGGTGATCTGGCGCGAGACGCGGGTCGCTGGGCTGATCACGGTGGCCGTGGCCTGGGTCACCGGCCAGGTCGTTCTCTGGACCTTCGATCAGATGGGATACACCCGACTGATTGGTTGGAGCCACGTCGTTCTGTGGGTCCCGCTGGTTATCTATCTTTGGCATGTGTGGCGGCGGCCCGAGGTTCCGGACTGGCCGCGACGGATCCTGGGACTGATCTTGGCAACGTACGTTGCCTCTTTGGCCTTCGACATCAGCGATGTGGTTCGCTATCTCTTGGGCGAACGACAACTGCTGGCCTGAAGGTCAGCCGGGCAGGAAGGGGCAGACATGTTTGATCTTACGGGGAAATCGGCGCTGATCACCGGCGCATCGGGTGGGATTGGCGGGGCCATTGCCGAGGCGTTGCATGGCGCGGGGGCAACCGTCGGCTTGTCCGGCACGCGGACCGGGCCGTTGGAAGAGCTTCAGGCGAAACTCGGCGACCGCGCCCATGTTCTGCCTTGCAACCTGTCCGACCCCGATGCCGTGGACGCCTTGCCGAAGCAGGCGACCGAGGCCATGGGCGCGTTGGACATTCTGATCAACAATGCCGGGATCACCCGCGACAACATCTTCATGCGGATGTCGGACGAGGAGTGGCAAAGCGTTCTTGATGTGAACCTGACGGCAACGATGCGGCTTTGCCGCGGATCCGTGCGCGGAATGATGAAGGCCAGATGGGGCCGGATCGTGAACGTCTCGTCGGTGGTCGGGGCGACCGGGAACCCGGGGCAAACCAACTATGCCGCATCGAAGGCGGGGATGGTCGGGTTCTCGAAAAGCCTGGCCTACGAGGTTGCGAGCCGTGGGATCACCGTGAACGCGATCGCACCGGGCTTCATCACCACGGCCATGACCGACAAGCTGACCGATGACCAGAGGGCGGGCATCTTGACGCAGGTTCCGATGGGCCGGATGGGCACGGGTGAGGAAATCGCGTCGGCCGCGCTTTATCTTTCAAGCCAGGAAGCGGCGTATATCACCGGCGCGACCTTGCATGTAAACGGCGGAATGGCCATGTTCTGAGCGCCGCACGGTGCGGCGTGAAAGCGTTTGCCTTCTGGACTTCGTGTGCTATAGGCGGCGCAGATCGCGGGCAGTTTTATCGAAGCTGTTTGCGCTTTCCGTTTGAAAAAGCGGAAAAAATTGGGGCCCGCGGGGCTGTTAACGGGCGGTCTGAAGACCCCGAAGAACGTGAGGATAGAACATGAGCGACATCGCTGATCGCGTGAAGAAGATCGTGGTGGAACACCTGGGCGTCGAAGAAGGCAAAGTGGCTGAAAGCGCTTCCTTTATCGATGATCTGGGCGCTGACAGCCTGGACACCGTTGAATTGGTGATGGCGTTTGAGGAAGAGTTTGGGATTGAGATCCCTGACGATGCTGCCGAGACGATCCAAACTTTTGGCGATGCCGTAAAGTTCATAACCGAAGCCAGCTAAGCTTACCTTTCGGTTCATGCGAAAAAGAGCGTCCTTTCGGGCGCTCTTTGTCGTTTCCGGAGTTACATCTGTTCCTCTAACACCAGTTTCCACATGCTCGGGATCGCCTTGTTGGCGCGCATGAGTGCGTCCAGCTTGCGCTTGGACAGGATCCTGGTGAATTGAACGCCGAAATGGGTGTCGCTGCGCCAGACGACTTTTGCTTCAAGTTCCGTTGAAAGCAGGCTTAGCAAGACAACGTCGTCTTTCTTGAATTCGTTCTCTGCCGATACGCGCATGCCCGAACGGCTGATATCCATCGACCGACCAAATATGCGGCGCCCGCCGGCTTCGTTCCGCACGGTGAGGCGACAGGCAAACGTGTGGCGCTTGGCATTGCTGCGCAATTCCCGTCGAACCATATAGGCGCCCGCGGCCCAAGCGAAGGCGACGAAAGCCGCGACCGATGCACCAATGGACATGGGCTTGGGGCCATCGTCACGCGCGTCGGTCGATTTCACCTTTGGTGCGTTGTTGACCACAAGAGAGGGCGAGGTGGCCCCTTGTTCGCTGTTCTGGCGCTGGTCGATTTCGCCGCGTCCCTGAAAGCAGTCCGATGAGGCGTTGATGCGTTTCAGGTTCTGTATCGCTGCCTTGAATTGCGTTGTGAACGGGGTTGTGGGATGCGCGCCGTTTTTCATGGCCCGAACGCTGTCGCGAAGGGTTTCGACCGTGTCGCGATAGTGGTGGGATACCGATGCATCCGGCGGAAAACTGTCCCGCAGGGCGGCATGCGCGGTCTGCCCCACCGCGACGGTGCCATGCGCCCGCGCAAGCCAATCCACCACGATTTCAAGATCGACCATGCGCTGGACTTCACGACAGCTCAGGCTGTTCGAGGCAAGGCCCGAGGTCGCGACCATTGCCAAAATGAAGGGGACCAATCCGCGTCTAAGTGCATGCAGGCAAATCATAATGCGCCCTAGCTAGCAATTGTCGGTTAACGGGTGGAGAATCGCCGGGATCAGCGCAGTGGTGGTTGATTGATCCATCCCGCTGCACGGTGTAGATCTAGCGTCGAGGCGCAACGCAGGCACAAAAAGAGGGCAAGATGCGGCGAGTAGTTGTTACGGGATTGGGAATGGTCACGCCGCTTGGGTGCGGGGTGGACGTCACGTGGAAACGGCTTCTAGACGGGCAATCCGGCGCGGGCACAATAACGCGGTTCGATGCGGGTCATCTGGCCACCACCTATGCGTGCGAAATCCCGCGGGGCGACGGCTCTGACGGGACATTTAACCCCGATGACTGCATGGCGCCGAAAGAACAGCGCAAGGTCGATGAGTTCATCCTGTATGGGATGGAAGCTGCCGATCAGGCGGTGGCCGATGCGGGATGGACACCGGAGGACGAGGAATCGCGGCTGCGCACAGGTGTGATGATCGGGTCGGGCATTGGCGGGTTGTCCGCCATCGCGGATACAGCTGTTCTGCTGAAGGAACGCGGGCCAAGGCGGGTATCGCCGTTCTTCATCCCCTCGGCGCTGATCAATCTGGCCTCGGGTCAGGTCTCGATCCGATACGGCTTCAAAGGACCGAACCACGCGGTTGTCACCGCCTGTTCCACCGGAGCCCACGCCATCGGAGACGCAGCGCGGTTGATTGCGCTGGATGACGCCGACGTCATGGTGGCCGGTGGCGCGGAAAGCCCGATTTCCGAGATCGGGATCGCAGGGTTCAATGCCTGTAAGGCGCTGTCGACGAAGCGTGGCAATGAGCCCGAGCGCGCATCGCGCCCCTATGACGCGGACCGGGACGGGTTCGTGATGGGGGAAGGAGCGGGCGTCGTCGTGCTGGAAGAATACGAGCACGCGATGGCCCGGGGCGCGAAGATTTACGCCGAAGTCCTGGGTTATGGTCTGTCGGGCGATGCCTATCACATCACCGCCCCGTCGGAGGACGGCGATGGTGGCGAACGGTCTATGCGGGCGGCGCTGAAGCGTGCCGGGCTGGAGCCCTCGGCAGTCGATTACATCAACGCCCATGGGACATCGACCATGGCCGATACGATTGAACTGGGTGCCGTCGAGCGGATGATGGGGGATGCAGCGGCGAAGGCGACGATGACCTCGACCAAGTCCTCGATCGGGCACTTGCTCGGCGCGGCGGGTGCGGTTGAAGGGATCTTCTCGATCCTTGCGATCCGCGATCAGGTGGCGCCCCCGACCATCAACCTGGACAACCCGGACATTGAGCCGAAGTTGGACCTTGCGCCAAATGCGAAACGTGAACGCGAAATCAACGTGGCCTTGTCAAACTCGTTCGGGTTCGGTGGCACGAACGCGTCCGTCGTCTTTGGGAAAGTCGCGGCCTGATGTGGCGCGGGGTCGCATCCAACGGCCTGAACATCATGATCGTGCTTCTCTTTGTGGGGGCCGGTGTCGTGGTGTGGGGGCAACGGCAATTCCAGATTGAGGGGCCTTTGACCGAAACGGTGTGCCTGCGCGTGGAACGCGGCTCGAACATGCGGGCTGTTTCGGAATCGCTCGCTGAACTTGGTGCGGTCAGCAACCCTGCGATTTTTCGGATTGGCTCGGATTACTCGGGCAAGAACAGCCAGTTAAAGGCAGGCAGTTTCCTGGTGTCCGAAGGCGCATCGATGGTGGAGATCCTGGATGTCGTGACGGGCGATGGGCGCTCGACCTGCGGCACCGAGGTCTTGTACCGCGTCGGCGTGACATCCCAGCGGATCGAAGTGCGTGAGTTGGATCCGGCAACGAACCGGTTCGCCACCTTGTCGGAGTTCGATCCGGTTGCGGGCGACGCAGAGACCGAAGACTACGCCAAGGTCCGGCAAGAGCCCGATACCGGATATCGCATCGTTTTTGCGGAAGGTGTCACCAGTTGGCAGATTGTGCAGGCGTTGAACTCGGCCGAGTTTCTGTTGGGAACGGTTGAAGATGTCCCCGCAGAGGGAACCCTGGCGCCGGACAGTTACGAAGTGGAGGCAGGCACGCCGCCCGCGGATATCATTGCGGACATGGAGCGGCGCCAGTCGCAACGTCTTACAGAGGCCTGGGTGAACCGTGCCGACGATCTTCCGATCGAAACGGAAGAGGAGGCGTTGATTCTCGCCTCGATCATCGAAAAGGAAACGAGTGTCGCCGAAGAGCGGCGCACGGTGGCGGCGGTTTTCGTCAACCGGTTGCGGCAGGGCATGAAGCTTCAGACGGATCCGACGGTGATCTATGGCGTCACCAAGGGGCAGGGCACACTGGGCCGCGGCATCCGGCAAAGTGAATTGCGCGATGACAACCCCTGGAACACCTATGTCATCGATGGACTGCCCGTCACGCCCATTGCAAATCCGGGGCTGGCGGCCATTGAGGCCGCCGTGAACCCGGATGACAGTGACTATATTTTCTTCGTTGCCGATGGGTCAGGGGGCCATGCCTTTGCGACCACGCTGGAAGAGCACAACGCGAATGTCGAAAAGTGGCGCGCGATCGAGGCCGAACGGCGCGACCAGCAAAATGATCAATAATGCGTGCGCTCGCATAACCGGTTGAGCGTTGACGGACACATCGCCCATAGGTAGAACTGCACACAGCTAGAGGGACTTGGGAAGCGGCGCGGGCATAGCCCGATGGCCGCTTTCTTTTTCTGCACGGACGGGCCCGTTTGAAAGGCAGGCCCCAGGCATGACCCTGATCAAACCCTTGCCGGATGAAGGACGCACGCAAGAGATCTTGCGGTCGGCGGATGACCAATTCCGTCGCGCAACTCTGCTGTTCGAAGATCTCATCCGGAAGATCGAGGCTGGCGAAGACCTCAAACGGGCCGAGTTGAAAGACGGGATCGGCGACCTTCAGCGATCCGTTCATTTGCTGATTGAAGCGAGGAATAAACTTGACCACGACAGTAGACAAAAGGCCGGAATCGTCCACGACTATGCCGTCGACTTCGACGACGCACGGGATCAGGTTCGGAGCGTCCTGGATCGCCTCCGCGCCGCACAAGGTGCAAGAGACCTTCCTTGACGGGCTGGAACCCGGTGGGCTTTTGGCCTTGCCCTATCTTTTCGAGTTCTGGGCGATGGAACATCAGCTTCCGCCCGAGGGCGATTGGCGCAGCTGGGTATGTCTGGGTGGCCGAGGCGCGGGCAAGACACGCGCCGGTGCCGAATGGGTTCGGAGCGAGGTGGAGGGATCTATGCCCATGGATCCGGGCCGGTCTTCGCGGGTCGCCCTGATCGGCGAGACCTATGACCAGGCGCGCGACGTCATGGTGTTCGGTCCAAGCGGCATCATGGCCTGCGTGTCGCCCGACAGGCGCCCGGTCTGGGAGGCAACGAAGCGCCGTTTGGTCTGGCCGAACGGGGCGATTGCCCAGGTCTTTTCGGCGCAGGACCCGGAGGCTTTGCGAGGCCCCCAATTTGATGCCGCCTGGCTGGATGAGATCGGTTGTCCTGCGGTCGACAAGGGGACCAACCAGCCGAACGTGTTTCTGGATGACAAATCCTCGGAGAGCGCCTTGCCAAGGGGGTCGACCGGGCGACGGGACGACCTGATCCAGTGGCAATATCTGACGGCGCTGCTGGGACATTGGGGAGACGCGGCGAACAACCCGATATCACCGGTCTATTCCGGGCCGATGGTCGATGCCTCCAAGGCCTTTGTCTGGGCCTGGGACATGCGGCCCTATCCGTATTTTCCGACGGATCTGACGAAATTGTCGGATGGCGAGAACTATGCGCGAGGCCATTGGCTGAATGGGCGGATGGCGTCGCGGACGTTAGCCTCGGTCGTGAAGGAGATCTGTGCGAGCGCCGGTGTGACGGATATCGAAGTGTCCGAGCTTTACGGGCTCGTCAAAGGCTATGCCGTTCAGGACAATGCGACCGCGCGGGCGGCGTTGCAGCCCTTGATGCTGGCCTATGGGTTCGACGCGATCGAACGGGACGGGACGCTGGTTTTCCGGTCACGGACCGGCGCTGTGCACGGGCAGGTCACGCCGGACCAGGTGGCGGTATCAGGAGAGGTCGATGCGGACATTGTTGCCATGCGTGGCCCCGAGGCCGAAACCGCGGGCCGCTTACGGCTGAATTTCATAGAATCCGAAGGCGCCTATGAGATCCGGGCGACCGAGGCGATCTTCGCCGATGAGAGCAGCGTCGCGGTCACTCAGACCGATTTGCCGTTGGTCCTTGGACCTGCCGAAGCCCAGGCCATCACCGAGCGGTGGCTCGCTGAGGCCCGGATCGGGCGGGACCGGGTGCGGTTCGCCTTGCCGCCGTCGGCACTTGAACGGGGCGCGGGCGATGTCGTTGCCCTTCAGAACGACGAAGGCACGGCGTATTTCCGGATCGATCAGGTGGAGGCCGCCGATCTGCAAGTGGTTGATGCCATCCGGATCGAGCGCGAGGTTCAGGAACCTTCGGATCTGCCCGAAACATTGCCGGCGGCGGCAAGTTTCGTGGCGCCTTTGCCGGTCTTTCCGTTGATGTTGGACTTGCCGCTGATTTCGGGCGACGAGGTTCCCCACGCGCCCCATATCGCGGTGACTGCTGATCCGTGGTCGGGGGCCGTCAATGTGTTCCGGTCGGCCACCGAGAACGGTTTTGCGCTTGATACCCAAGTGACGGCGCCTGCCACAATTGGTGAGACACTGTCGCCCTTGGTGGCCGCAGCACCCGGTCTTTGGGACAATGGGCCAGCGCTGCGCGTCAAGCTGTCGCGGGGTGCGCTTCTGGCGGCAAGCCAGATGGATGTTCTGAACGGTGCGAATATCGCAGCCATTGGGGATGGTGTTTCGGGCGATTGGGAGGTGTTCCAGTTTGCCGGGGCCGAGCTTGTGGATGACGACACCTTTGACCTGACGCTGCGCCTTCGCGGACAGGCGGGGACCGAGCCATTGATCCCTTCGGCATGGCCGGTCGGCAGCCGGTTCGTCCTGATCGACGGGGCGTTGCGGCAGTCGGTCTTGCCATCCTCGGCCCGTGGGCTTGCCCGGAACTATCGCATCGGGCCGGCCGCGCTGCCCTATGACCACGCGAGCTATGTTCAGCTTCAGCATGTGGCGACCGGGGTCGGATTGCGACCTTACGCGCCCGCCCATCTTGCTGCCGAGCCTTCGGGCGGAGACCTGGTCGTGACATGGGTCCGGCGGACCCGGATCGATGGCGACAGTTGGGAGGGCACGGACGTGCCCTTGGGTGAGTCCACCGAGGCCTACCGCGTGCAGGTGATCCAGGGCGGGACGACCATCCGTGACGAGACGGTCGGGTCACCGACCTGGACATATACCGCCGCGGATCAGGCAGCGGACGGGGTTGTTGCCCCGTATCAGATTGATGTGGCCCAGATTTCCGACCGGTTCGGGCCCGGGTTTTCCAAGAGGATAGATATCGATGGCTGAGACCGAAAAGCTGAAGCTGCCGCTGATTGATCCGGCGCAGGCCCAGAAACATGTGACGGTGAACGAGGCGTTGGTAAAGGCGGATGCCAATGTGCAACTGACGCTGGCGTCACAGTCCTCGCTTGCGCCTCCGGGCAGTCCGGTCGACGGGCTTTGTTATAGTGTCCCCACGGGCGCGACGGGAGCCTGGGCCGGCCAGGACGGCAACATTGCGCATTTTGCCAATGGCGGTTGGACGTATCTCGCGCCGCGTCCGGGCTGGCGTGCCTGGGTGGAAGATGAAGGTGCCGTGGCTTTGTGCATTGGCTCGACCTGGGTGCCCGGGGCGGCGGCCGTGTCGCCAAGCGGCGCCGCTTTTTGCCACCGCGTTGTCGAGGTCGATCACGTCATCGGGGCCGGTGCGACGTCGGACACCACGGCAGTGATCCCGGCAAATGCGATCGTCTTTGGCGTTACGGGGCGGGTTCTGGCGGACATCACCGGTACTCTGACGAATTGGCGGATTGGCGTTGCGGGGTCGGACGACCGGTATGGAAGTGGGCTTGGTCTTGTGTCGGGATCCTATGCGCTGGGCGTGACCGGTTCGCCGCAAGCCTATTACGCCGGGACGGCTTTGCGTTTGACGGGCGAGGGCGGCGATTTCACAGGCGGCACCGTGCGGCTGGCGGTTCATCTTGCCGAAATCACAGTGCCGGGCGCATAGGCCATGCGCCGCCCAGCCCTTGGCGATGCTTCGGTGCTGGCGCGGGTGTTGATGCCGCATCCCTTGTCGCGCTGGCCGTGGGTGCTGCGTCGGATCATGGCGGAAGCCCGGCGTGCCGATCAGGTGCGCCTGTCGACGGGGCGGGCCCATCCGATCTGGGGCGACGGGTCCTTGATGGCGGCGGGGTTGCGGCGCCCCTGTCTGCCCGAGCCGTTCCTGGACGACACGAGGTATCGCTGGGCCCTGATCCTGGTTCTGATCGCGATCGAGCCTAGCCTTTCGCGCAAGACAGGCAGAGCGGGAGTGCGGGATCGAGTGTCAAACGGCTGATCCCGACCTCTTCACCGCAATCGGTGCAATAGCCGTATTCACCGTCATCCAACCGCGCCAGGGCTGCGTCGATCCGGGCGACTTGCCCTTGCCGGCGCCGGGTCTGGGCCTGAGCCATGGCCTGTTGCTGAAGGGCGTCCATGCGGCTGAGACGACCGACGGATTGCTGATCCAGTTCGACCGGGCGTCGGTCGTCCTTGACGGCTTCATCTTCCGCCAGAAGCGCCGCGCGGGCCGCAAGCAAAGCCTCGCGGAAATGTGTTTCATCAAGATCTTTCATTTCCAAATCACCATAGCCGGGCTAACAATCCCGCAAAACCCGCCTAAGTCGAAGGGAGCGAGGCGGAGAGGAAGGACACGCCCATGGCGGAAAGACAGTCGAACGTGACGGAAGTAGACCCGGTCTGGTCGCGGATCACGATGGAAGCCAAGACCGCGATATCCGCCGAGCCGCTGCTTGGTGGACTGATCCATTCAAGCGTTTTGCACCATGACAGTTTCGAGCGCGCATTGTCCTATCGTATTTCGCTGAAGCTTGCTTCGGATGAGATGTCGGGCCAGATGCTGCGCGAGATTGCGGATGAGGCCCTGACCTCGGATCCGGATGTCGCTGCCGCCGCGCGCGCCGACCTTGTGGCTGTGTTCGAGCGCGACCCGGCCTGCCACCGCCTGATGCAGGCGCTTCTTTACTTCAAGGGATTCCAGGCGATCCAGGCTTATCGTGTGGCCCATTGGCTTTGGACCCAGGACCGCAAGGACCTGGCTTATTTCTTCCAGATGCGCGTATCGGAAGTCTTCGGGATCGACATCCATCCCAATGCCGTCATCGGTAAGGGGATCATGATCGATCACGCCCATTCCATCGTCATCGGGGAAACTGCGGTCGTCGGTGACAATGTGTCGATGCTACATTCTGTCACACTTGGTGGGACCGGCAAGGAAGACGATGACCGGCACCCGAAGATCGGGGACGGCGTTCTGATCGGTGCTGGTGCGAAAGTGCTGGGCAACATCAGGATCGGGTCTTGCAGCCGGATCGCCGCGGGCTCGGTCGTTCTGGCAGAGGTGCCGCCTTGCAAGACTGTTGCGGGTGTTCCGGCCAAGATTGTCGGCGAAGCGGGCTGCGATCAGCCATCGGTCACGATGGACCAGATCCTGAATGCCGCGCCGCATGGGGGCGAGCTGCCATAGAGCCGGCCCTTTCGGTCTGCATGACTTGTGTTAGGCTGTCCCCCTAAGTTCAAGACAGGGGGACCCCATGGGTATTCGCACCACAAACGGCCGCGGCCGTCTTTTCGACAGTGTTCTGGACACGGTGGGCGACACGCCCTGTATCAAGATCAACCGGATCGCGCCCGAGGGTGTCACCGTCTATGTGAAAGCCGAAGCGTTCAACCCTGCGGCCTCGGTCAAGGACCGGCTTGCGCTGAACATCATTGAGGCCGCCGAGCGATCTGGCGCGCTGAAGCCCGGGCAAACGGTGGTCGAGGCCACCTCGGGGAATACCGGGATCGGTCTCGCGATGGTGTGCGCCGCCAAAGGCTATCCTCTGGTCTGTCTGATGGCGGACAGCTTCTCGGTCGAGCGGCGGCGCTTGATGCGGTTCTTCGGTGCGAAGGTCGTTCTGACGCCGCGCGCCAAGAAGGCCTTCGGGATGATGGAGAAGTTGCAGGAACTGGTGGCCGAGCATGGCTGGTTCAACGCGGCCCAGTTCGAAACCGAAGCGAATGCCGACATCCACGAGACAACGACCGCGCAGGAGATTCTGGGCGATTTCGGCGGCAACCGACCCGATTATTTCGTGACCGGGTATGGCACAGGCGGCACGTTCACGGGCGTGGGCCGGGTGCTTCGGAAGGAGTGGCCGGAGACAAAGATCATCCTGACCGAGCCGGCGAACGCCGCGCTGGTCGGATCTGGTGTTCCCCAGGAACGCAATGCCGATAACACACCCGCGTCGGGCCATCCGGCCTGGGAACCGCACCCGATCCAGGGCTGGACGCCCGATATCATCCCACATGTGCTGCAGGAAGGGCTGGACAACGGCTTTTATGACGAGTTGATCCCGATCCCGGGGCCTGAGGGCATTGCCTGGTCCAAACGCCTGGCGGCGGAAGAGGGGATCTTCACGGGGATATCCGGCGGGTCGACATTCGCTGTGGCGATGAAGGTGGCCGAGACGGCGCCAGCAGGGTCGACCATATTGGCGATGCTGCCGGATACGGGCGAGCGGTATTTGTCGACGCCCTTATTCGACGATGTCGAAGAGGTGATGACCGAGGAAGAGATCGCGATCATGAAATCGACCCCGGGCAACCATTTTGAGGGCTAGGCCGTCAGTTGACGCCTGGGCGTAGGGTTACAGGTCAAAGTGCCGTAGCCTTGCGCAAGAAAGAGAATGGCCCTATATTTTCCTCAGAAAGGAAATCACCATGGCCATTCTCGCCCAATCCGCAGACAGCGTTCCCGACCGCAGCGCGGTTCTGGCGCGGGCCGTTTTGCAGGCCGCCGAACGTCTGGGCTTGACGGCGCGGGAACTCGCTGGGGTTCTGGGCCTGTCAGAGCCGACGGTTTCACGGATGAAAAATGGCAGCTATGTGCTTGAAGACGGGTCGAAATCCTTTGAACTTGCGGCCCTTCTGGTGCGCCTGTTCCGTGGGCTCGATGCCATTGCGGGCGGGGACGAGGCCGTGGCACGCGCCTGGATTCGCGCCGAGAACACGGCGCTGGGCGACCGCCCCGACAGGCTGATCGCAACGATTTCGGGGCTGACGGATGTCAACGCCTATCTGGACGCTCGCCGCGCTCCGCTCTGAACTTGCGACCTATGAGGGCCGCGCCTGGCGGTTGGTCGAGGCGCAGCACCGGGTCTCGACAATGAAGCTGGTTCAAAGCAGCGCCGAACAGGCTGTGCTTGAGGATATTCTGGAAGAAACCAAGCCCCGTGTGCCGCCGGACTGCGCTGGGCTTCATTATCTGCTGAAAACGCCGTTCCGATACGGCGTTTATCCGAACGGATCGCGCTTTCGTCGTGCGGGGCGCACGCCTGGCGTCTGGTATGGGGCCGAACGGGCCGAAACCGCCGTGGCTGAAATGGTGTTTTACCGGTTCCTGTTTTTTGCCGAGGCACCGGATGTGCCCTGGCCGGCCACGCCTGCGGAATATACCGGTGTTGCGGCGGCAGTTCGGGGCGAGGCTATCGATTTGACCCGTGACCCCCTGGCGCGGGATGCGTCGGATTGGCGCGATCCGTCTGATTATGCGGCCTGTCAGGCGCTGGCTGAGGCCGCGCGCGACGCAGGTGCGGCAATTATCCGATATCAATCGGTGCGCGACCCCGATGGGGGCGCGAACCTTGCGGTTTTGACCTGCGGCGCGTTTCAGAAACCAGCGCCCGTCGCCCGCCAGACCTGGCGGATCCGGCTGGGACCCTTCGGGGCCTTCGCTGTGCGGGACCTGCCCGAGCGCCGACTGGACTTTCCGCGGGACGCCTTCAGCGACCCGCGGCTTCGCGGTATGGACTGGGCGCGATCCTAGGCCAGCATGGCCATCGGGTTTTCCAGATTGTCCTTGATCGCGGTCAGGAATTCGGCGCCAAGCGCGCCATCGATGACCCGGTGATCGACCGACAGAGTGACCGACATCACGGTTGCGACCGACAGTTCGCCATCGGCGCCGACGACAGGTTTCTTGACGCCTGCGCCCACCGCCAGGATCGAGCCATGGGGCGGGTTGATGACCGCATCGAAGTTTTCGATCCCGAACATGCCGAGGTTCGAGATCGCAAAGCTGCCGCCCTGATACTCATGCGGCGCAAGTTTGCGGTCACGCGCGCGGCCCGCCAGATCCTTCATCTCAGCAGAAAGCGCCGAAAGGGTTTTCTGATGGGCATCGCGCAGAACCGGCGTGAAAAGCCCGCCTTCGATGGCCACTGCGACCGCCACATCCGACGGCTTCAGTTGCAGCATCCGGTCGCCGGCCCAGACCGCGTTGGCGGCCGGCACGGCCTGAAGCGCGTTGGCGCAGGCCTTGATGATGAAGTCGTTGACGGAAAGCTTGATGCCGCGCGGTTCGAGATCCTTGTTCAGTTGCGAGCGGAATTTCAAAAGTGCATCGAGCTGGATATCCCGGCGGAGATAGAAATGCGGGATCTGCTGCTTGGCCTCGGTCAGGCGGGCCGCGATGGTCTTCCGCATCCCGTCGAGCGGAATTTCTTCAAACTCGCGGTCGGCATAGGTTTTCAGAACGGCATCGGTTGACGGACCGGCGGGCGCCGCTGCGGCGGGGGCCGGGGCAGCTGCGGTCGGTGCGGCGGCGGGCGCGGCGGAGGCGCCTTCGACATCCGCCTTCACGATGCGCCCATGGGGGCCGGTGCCTTTGACCTGCGACAGATCAAGGCCCTTGTCGGCGGCGATCCGGCGCGCAAGGGGGGAGGCGAAGATCCGGTTGCCGTCTTTCGCGGGCGCTGCCGGGGCGGGGGGGGCGGCCTTCTCGGGACCCCCTGCGGGGGCCGCCTCGGCGGCCGCGGCGGCAGGCGCTGCCGCCGGCGCCGGAGCGGATGCTGGCGCGGAGCCGATATCGTCGGCGCTTTCGCCATCGCCCAACATCACAGCGATGGGTGTGTTCACCGCCACGCCTTCGGTTCCTTCGGCCACAAGGATCTTGCCGATCACGCCCTCGTCGACGGCTTCGAACTCCATCGTGGCCTTGTCGGTCTCGATCTCGGCCAGAAGGTCTCCGGACGCGACTTCATCGCCTTCCTTGACCAGCCATTTGGCAAGCGTGCCCTCTTCCATTGTTGGGCTCAGAGCGGGCATTAGGACTTCAATAGGCATCTTTGTTTCTTTCCATCCTGAGGGGTAGGGGCGCGGCTTGCGCGACGTGGGCATCTCGGCTATGCGCGGGCGCAATTGGTTGGGCGCCTCGGGCAATCGGAGCAATCGGTTGGATCTGTTTTACGCGAAAGTCGACATCGGCAATTTCGGTGACGACATGAACGAGTGGTTCTGGGACGCGGCGTTCCCGGAATTCAGAACTTTGGCGCCGGATCACACGATGTTCGGCATCGGAAGCATCCTTTGGCACCAGGCCATTCAGCAGCATGAAAAGATCGTCGTCATGGGAAGCGGGACGGGTGTCGGCATCCTGCCCTTCGACTATGGCGACCGGATCAACTTCCAATTCGTCCGCGGGCCCAAGACGGCCAAGTATTTCGGGCTCGACGAGGACCGCTGGATCACCGACCCGGCGATGCTCACCTCGGATCTGCCCGAGTTCAGGGATCTCGGACCTGGTCATGGCGATGCCATCCTGGTTCCCCATTGCGGAACCGCAAACATGGATCTGGACTGGGCCAAGATCGGCGAAGCGACGGGGCTTCGGTATGTCTCGCCCATGCAGGACGCAAAACAGGTGATCCGTGAAATCGCAGGTGCCAGCCTGGTCGTGACCGAAGCGATGCATGGCGCGATCATGGCCGACAGTTTCCGGGTGCCGTGGATACCGGTCGCGATTAAACCCAACCTGGGCACGTTCAAGTGGCAGGATCTGGCGGATTCGATGGAGTTCGAGATCAACATGGCCTCGGCCCTGTCATCGATGAAGCGCGCATATGGCGTGTTGCACAAGGCGCGCGGCGCCGTGCGTGGCGTGACCGAGCGGCTGCGCAAGGTCGAAAAGAACGAGAAGATGAAATATGCCCAGGATTCGGTCCTGACCAAGGGCGAGGAATACCAGATCAAGAAAGTCGACAAGGACGCGGTGAAATCGCTTGTGAACCGGAATGCCGGTTTGGTCAAACGTCTGCTGATCGGCGATCTGAAGCGCGTGAAAAAGCTGACCCCGCATCTGAGCAAGGACGCCGTGCTGAAGGCGCGGCAAAAAGCCATGTGGGACCGCTTCGACCAGGCCAAAGAGGACCTGGCCAAACTTTGATCATTGCCTATGGGCAAGGTGTCAGACATTGTCCTGCCCCTCGGTCAAAAGTTCCATTGTATTGAATGGCTTGGAAGGCGTCTTTCCATCGCTGAGCGCCCCGAGCGCGTTCTCGATCATCGACTGGTGCCGGGACAGCCATTCATAGGCCGTCTGATGGCCGCGCCCGCCCGTCAGCGCCATGCCCGACGCGATCACCGCATCGGGCACCAAGCCGACGATTTGACCTTTCGGGCCGCGGATTGCGACCCGATAGGCTTCGTGCATGCTATCCCGGCCCAGAACCTCCATCTTACCGGTAGGTCACCGCTTTGACCGCATCCATCACCTCTTTGGTAGAGGTCAGCGCCAGCTTTTCCAGGTTCGCCGCATAAGGCATGGGCACGTCCTTACCCGCGACGTTGATCACCGGCGCGTCGAGGTAGTCGAACGCTTCCTGCATGATCACCGACGAGACATAGTTGCCTACGGATCCTTGCGGGAAGCCTTCTTCGACGGTCACGCAGCGATTGGTCTTCTGGATCGAGCGCACAACCGTTTCGGTGTCCATCGGCCTGAGCGTCCGAAGGTCAATCACCTCGGCCGAGATACCTTCCTTGGCGAGTTCATCGGCTGCTTCCAAAGCATATTGCATGCCGATCCCGAAGCTGACGATGGTCACGTCGGATCCTTCGCGCCAGATCCGCGCCTTGCCGAAGGGGATGGTGTAGTCGTCCATCACCGGCACGTCGAAGGTGCGGCCATAAAGGATTTCGTTTTCCAGGAACACGACTGGGTTTGGATCACGGATCGCCGTTTTCAGAAGGCCCTTGGCGTCGGCTGCCGAGAATGGCTGCACGACCTTGAGGCCCGGGATCTGCATATACCATGCGGCATAGTCCTGGCTGTGCTGGGCCGCTACGCGGGCAGCGGCGCCGTTGGGGCCACGGAACACGATGGGCGAGCCCATTTGTCCGCCTGACATATACAAGGTTTTGGCTGCCGAATTGATAATGTGGTCAATGGCTTGCATGGCGAAGTTGAACGTCATGAATTCGACGATCGGCTTCAGGCCGCCCCAGGATGCACCAACGCCGATCCCGGCAAAGCCATGTTCGGTGATCGGCGTATCGATCACGCGCCGCGCAGTGAATTCGTCCAGAAGCCCTTGGCTGATCTTATAGGCGCCTTGGTATTCGGCGACTTCCTCGCCCATCAGGAACACGGTTTCATCGCGCCGCATTTCCTCGGCCATGGCGTCACGCAGAGCTTCGCGAACCGTCGTCGAGGCCATCTCGGTGCCTTCCGGCACTTCGGGTTCGACCACCTGAACCGCGACAGGCGCCGCAGGTGATGCCGCCGCAGCCGCTGGGGCGGCGGCATCTGCTGGCGCTTCGGCTGCCGGCGCAGGCGCCGGGGCAGCCGCAGCATCTGCGTCTTCGCCTTCTTCGACAAGAACCGCGATCGGCGTGTTCACTTTCACACCTTCCGTGCCCTCTGCGATCAGGATTTTGCCGACGATCCCTTCATCGACAGCTTCGAATTCCATCGTCGCCTTGTCGGTTTCAATCTCGGCCATGATGTCGCCGGACGACACGGTGTCGCCTTCCTTCACAAGCCATTTGGCCAGTGTGCCTTCTTCCATAGTGGGCGAGAGGGCGGGCATGAGTATTTGGGTTGCCATGGGTCTCTCCTCCCTCAAGCGTCCAGATAAATGTCGGTATAGAGTTCGTCGACCGAGGGCTCGGGGCTTTCTTTCGAGAATTCGGCGGCGTCATTGACGATGCCCTTGATCTCTTTGTCGACGGCCTTCAGCTCGTCCTCGTTGGCGCCCGCATCCAGAAGCAGGCGGCGGACCCGTTCGATGGCGTCACGTTCTTCGCGGACCTTCTGCACTTCGTCGCGGGTCCGGTACTTGGCAGGGTCGGACATCGAATGACCTCGGTAGCGGTAGGTCATGACCTCCAGAATGTAGGGGCCTTTGCCCGAGCGGCAGTGTTTGACGGCGCGTTCGCCTGCCGCCTTGACCGCCAGCACGTCCATGCCGTCGACCTCTTCGCCTTCGATGCCGTAAGCGGCGCCACGTTCCCAAAGGCTGGGGGATTTGGTTGAGCGCTTGATCGAGGTGCCCATGGCATACTGGTTGTTCTCGATCACGAAGATGACGGGCAGGTCCCACAACTCGGCCATGTTATAGGTTTCATAGACCTGGCCCTGGTTGGCTGCGCCATCGCCGAAATAGGTAAAGCAGACCCGGTCCGTGCCCTTGTATTTCTCGGCAAAGGCAATCCCCGCACCCAGCGGCACATTGGCGCCCACGATGCCATGGCCGCCGTAGAAGCGTTTCTCTTTCGAGAACATGTGCATCGAGCCACCCTTGCCCTTGGAGTAGCCGTCGATCCGGCCTGTCAGTTCGGCCATCACGCCCTTGGGGTCCATTCCGCAGGCCAACATGTGGCCGTGGTCGCGATAGGTGGTGATCCGGCTGTCGCCTTCTTCGGCGGCGGCCTCAAGACCGACCACAACCGCTTCCTGGCCAATGTAAAGGTGACAGAAGCCCCCGATCAGACCCATGCCGTAAAGCTGACCGGCTTTTTCTTCAAACCGGCGGATCATCAGCATTTCGCGGTAGTAATGGGCAAGCTCTTCCTTGCTTGCAGCAGGCTTCTTCGTGGTCCGGCGTGCGGCCATCGGGCGTCTCCTCCCAAGGTTTGCCAATATAGTTCAGCGTTAAACTATTCATACAGGAGCGGTTCCAATTTTGCAGCAGGAAAAGTGACGTATGGTCAAAAACCCGCTATGCATTCCGTGCAAGGGTTGCCTGGATGAACCGCAATCCTTGTCTCTTTGCAATGTTCACATGCCAGGATCTGACCGCCATGCCAGCAGCGCTTCGTTGTGAACGCGGGAATCCGTGATGGCGTAATTGCAATGGGCAATCCGCCAACTCGCATCGGAACATTGTTTGATCAGGGAAAAGACAGGGTAGGGCGCCCGGAACGACTGACCGTCTGCTAGCATCAGTCGCGACACATGGACCGATTCAATCGTTTTCTTGCCCACATACCGCGCATCGAGCACGGCGCGCGCCACGTTGGTTACATCGTTGGCGCCGAAATACCCGCGAACCGCCTGAAACACGCTGCGAACGTCGCTTGGAGTTCTGACTATCCGGACGCCTTCCAGTGTCTCGATGCTCAGGGGCAGCCGAAAGCAGGTCTCGATTCCGTCGAACCTTCCTTGCAGAAGGGCCTTCCCGGTCCGAAACAGCAAATCATCCGCGATCTCTTCCGCGTCCAGGTCGCGGAGTTCGATACTCATCCAAGTGCTTTCACTGTCACCGCCGCGCTGAGCGCGTTGATTGCACAACCTAGCGATGGCTGGGCCAGCCAGTCTAGTCTTTTGACGGACCTCCGGATGACACCGTACCATACCCGCGCGATGACCTGGTCACGGAAAGGTGAGGGACTGGACCCGACGGGATCGGCACATACATGCGTATGAAAGGAACAGGCGCCGCATTATGGCGTGATCGATGATAGGATGTTCCCACGTCCGAAAGTGTTGGACGATTGGCATGATGGAAGGAGACCACGCATGGCACTGAAACGGCTTTCCCGTCGCACCCTTCTTGTTGCAGGCGGGGCGACAGCTCTATCCGGCGTGATCGTGCCCCGTGTTCCGGCCCGCGCCGCGGGCCTGGCGCCGACCCCGTCGATGCGGGGCGGTTCGAATAACTATCGCCCGGATGCGCCGATTGTCGAACGCATCGGCGGCGGCGGGTTCTGGATGACCGGGACCGTGCGCCGCGCCGGTGACGGGGCGCCGCTTGAAGGACAGCGGATCCAGATCTGGGCCCACACCACCGAAGGACACGAGCGTGACTGGCACAGCCATGGCGCGACGCTGACCAATGCCAACGGTGAGTTTCGGCTTGAGATGCCGCAGATTGTCCCTGCATTCGGACAGGCCCATGGGCATCTTGCTTATGACAGCGGGGATTTCGAAACGGTCTTCTTGCGCCCCGTGATGTCGAGTTCAAAGGACACGACGCTTGCCGCGCATTTCGTGCTGCAACCCGCATAGGCCAGTCTGCGTCCCGTGCGTTGGCTTGCGAATTTCGCGATCTGGCTTGGGGTGGCGATCGCCATCGCGGTGCCGATCGGTTTGGCCGCAACCAGTCCGCTGCTTCAATGGCGTGACGCCATCTATATTGCGGGCGGCTTCGCGGGAATTGTGGCGCTGGCCTGCCTTTTGGTTCAACCGATGCTGGTCGCCGGTTATTTGCCGGGCCTTGGCGGGCTGGCTGGTCGCCGGGCGCACCGCGCGGTCGGTGTCGGTCTTGTGCTGGCGGTGGTTGTCCATGTCGGCGCGCTATGGATCACAAGCCCGCCCGACGTGATCGATGTGCTTCTGGTGCGCTCTCCGACACCCTTTGCCCTTTGGGGCCTTATCGCCATGTGGGCGGTCTTTGGCGCCGCGTTGTTGGCCGGATTCCGGCGGCGGTTGTGGATCAGGCCTTCGCTTTGGCGCCGTTTGCATGCGGCTTTCGCGATGGCGGTGGTTCTTGGAACGATCTTGCACGCCCTTCTGATCGAAGGCGCGATGGAGACAGTGTCAAAAGTCGCCTTGTGCCTTTTGGTCCTTGGGCTGACCGCGAAGGCGATGATCGATCTGCGGATCTGGTTCGCGCGGCGTGCGGCGCGTTAGCGCAGCACGACTTCGTCCGCTCGAACAAGGCCCAGGACATCGCGGGCCTGCTGGTCCAGAAGATCGAGGTCCAGATAGTCATCTGACAGACGATGCGTCTTGTTTTCCAGCGCGGCCACTTCGGCCGCCAGGCGTTCGCGCTCGACTTCAAGCGCGCGGGCTTCGGCCTCGATCTGTACGCGACGGAACAGTCCGAAATCGCCTTGGACGCTTGCAAATGTGAAATAGATGCCCAGCATGAACATCACCGCCACGTAAAGCGCGATGCCGACTGCGGGTCGCCTGGGTCCTTGGGTCATGTCCTGCTCGCCTCGTTCCCGCCTCTCTCGGGCGGATTTCGATCCTTATGACATGGGGGGCGGGCCTTGGGAATCCCCCCGTGCTTGGATTTGCGGGTTCTTGCCGTAGACTGGCTACGAAAAGGGGTCTTGTCATGTCCGCACCTGCCGATGATGTCCTGAACCAGCCGCCCCTTCGCGGAGATCTGGACCTTTGGACGGGCGATCCGGTGTTGCGGGATCACGCGGGCGCCGCCGGGGCGGATGCGGCGCATCTGGCCGCGCTCGGGCCGGATTGGGGCAGGCTCGACATGCGCGAAGCCGGGCGGACAGCGAACCGCGTCTTGCCGGAACTGAATCTGATCGACCGGGGCGGGCGGCGGCTGGACGAGGTGATCTTTCACCCGGCCTATCATCAGCTTCTTGGGGCTGGTCTGAAGGCGGGCTATGCCGCCATTCCCTGGGAAGGCGCAACGGGCGGGCACGCCACCCATGCGGCCATGGTCTATCTCATGAGCCAGATCGAACCCGGCGTCTGCTGTCCCATGACGATGACCTATGCCGCCAATCCCGCCCTGGGTGCCGATGACGGGCTGGCGGGGCGCTGGCGCCCAAAACTGACGGCGCGAGATTACGACGGGTCGGTGCGTCCATTGGCAGAGAAACCCGCCGCGACCATCGGCATGGCCATGACCGAAAAGCAGGGCGGATCGGATGTGCGCGCCAATATCACGACCGCGACGCCCGATGGCGACGGCTACCGTTTGAACGGACATAAATGGTTCTGTTCCGCGCCGATGTGCGACGGGTTCCTGACCCTCGCCCAGGCGCCAGGCGGTCTGACGTGTTTCGTTGTGCCGCGCTGGCTGGAGGATGGGCGAAACGGGATCCGGATCCAGCGCCTGAAGGACAAGCTTGGCAACCGTGCCAATGCGTCATCTGAGATTGAATACCACCACGCATGGGCCGAACGCCTGGGCGGTGAGGGCGAGGGCGTGAAGACCATCATCGAGATGGTGCATCACACACGGCTCGACACTGCCATGGCGCCTGCGGGGCTTATGCGCGCGGCGCTGGATGAGGCGCATTGGTGGGTCAACGGACGATCCGCTTTTCAAAAGCGCCTGATCGATGCGCCCTTGATGCGGGCGGTTCTCGCCGATCTCGTTTTGGATTGGGAGGCCGCGACCGCATTGGGCTTTCGGGTCGCGGCCGCCTTTGATGATCCGGGGCAACGGGCCTTTGCGCGGCTGGCCGTGGCGATCGCGAAATTCGCCTCCAACAAGCGGGCGCCGCTGGTGATCTATGAAGCGATGGAGGTTTTGGGCGGCATGGGTTTTGTCGAAGACACCCCGCTGCCGCTTCTTTATCGTGAAGCGCCGTTGAATTCGATCTGGGAAGGGTCGGGTAATGTCATTTGCCTCGACATCCTCAGAACGCTTGCCCGCGCGCCGGAAGCAGGGGAAGCCCTGACCGCCGAACTCACGTCGGGCCTCGGGGCCGACCGCCGCTATGATCAGGCCCTCAAGGCGTTTCAATCCCGCTGGCCGAAAGGTCCGGATGAGGCCGAGGCCCGCGCCTTCGTCGAAACGCTCGGCCACCTTCTCGCCGCCGCCTGCCTGCTCAAATCCGCGCCCGGCCCGGTGGCGGATGCCTTCATCGCCACACGGCTTGAAGGCCAGCGTGGCCATGTCCATGGCAGTCACGCTCTGGGGGATCCTGCCCCGATCTTGGGCCGGCTGGGCCCGGCCTGACATTCATCTTGGCTGAAATACTCCCGCCGGAGGCGTCCCGAGGAGCTGGGCGAAGCCAGATGACGAGACAAAAGGAATGCGCGCAAAGCGCGCTCATTCTGGCAGTGGCTCACCCGTCATAGGGGTTGTCCGCCGGATTGCCATCGAGATCCGTCCAGACCGACCGGCCCGTCGTCCGGTCTTTCTCCAGCACCCTGTTGTCGTCCGGATAAGTAACTCTGTCCCGCTCTGCCCGCGTGCCGATCACGACATACCGTGCTGGCCGGTCGCTGACATTCTCGAACACATGCCCCACCGGATCGCCCGCTTTGAAGGTCGCGGCCTGTCCAGCATGGAGGACGGCCTTTGCGTCGCCTTCATGCAAAAGAAGGTCACCTTCGATCAGATAAATCATCTCGTCTTCGTCGCTATGCCAGTGTTTGACTGAGGACGAGGACCCGGGCGGCAGGATTTCGACATAGGCGCCGAACTGGGTCAGACCGCCGGTATCTGAAAACCTCAGCATTTCGACGGGTCCGCAGACCCCGCCTTCTTCCTTCCGTTCGACCGTCTCTTCGGTGATGATCGGCATCGGCACCCTTCCTGTCACGAAAAGGGCCGGCGCATGGCCGGCCCTTCGGATTTGTAATGTCTCTTCCGGTTATTCCCGGCTGCCGAGGAACTGGAGCAGGAACATGAAGAGGTTGATGAAGTCCAGATACAGGCTCAGCGCACCCATGATGGCGGCCTTGCCAAGCCATTCGGCATCCGCTGCATGGGCATGCTGCAGGTAATCGTTCTTGATCCGCTGC
Source organism: Paracoccaceae bacterium (assembly GCA_965267475.1). Taxonomy (GTDB): domain Bacteria; phylum Pseudomonadota; class Alphaproteobacteria; order Rhodobacterales; family Rhodobacteraceae; genus JBCBKU01. The sequence continues at coordinate 2,713,403 of OZ254079.1, read as the reverse complement.
GTGTCATAGGCCGTCAGGCCCGCAAAGATCAGAACACCCAAAGCCGACACGGCGAACATGATCGCGGGCGACTGAAGGAAGATGTTCACAATCGACGCCACGATCAGGCCGATGACGCCCATGATCAGGAACGCACCCCAGCCAGAGATGTCCTTCTTCGTGGTGTATCCCCAAAGCGAGAGACCCGCGAAGGCGATCGCGGTGATGAAGAAGGTTTGGGCGATCGAGATGCCAGTGAAGACCGCGAAGATCCAGGCGATGGACAGCCCCATCACAGCGGCGAAGGTGTAGAAGAACAGCTGAGCAGCCGCTGCCGACAGGCGATTGATCATGGCGCCAAAGGCGAAAACCATGATCAGCGGTGCAAACATGACGACCCAGCGGATGGGACCGGTGAAGAACACGGCCAGAAGGTCGGCGTTGGTGCCGACTGCCCATGCAACCAGACCCGTGAGCAACAGGCCCACGGACATGGTCCCGTAGACCTTGTTCATATGGGCGCGCAGGCCCTCGTCAATTGCGGCGGCCGAGCCAACACCAACTTGCGCCCGAGCCGTCTGATAGTCAGCCATTAAAGCCTCCTGATTGAGCCAAAATTCGGTAGGGGCCCCTATAGGACCCCTTCATGTCAAAATATTGGCCGGATCTATCTTGTTTTCAAGTCCATCAGACGGGTTTTCAGTCGATTTTCGGGGCGTATTTTCCGGTTTTTCCGGCCAAGAGCTCTAAAGCCGCCAGGCGGTCGGGACATCCCAGGACGACCGGCGCAATTCCTCGCGCACATCGCCGTGGGTCAGCCCGATATCCTTCAGGAGTGCATCATCGAGATCGGCAAGCGCGCTGCGGCTGCGCCAAAAGGCGAAAAGCCCCGCGATCTTGGCCCAGCCGGTTTTCCGGCGAAGCATAGGGCGGTGCGCGGTGGTTCCGGTGGTCAAGCTCGTCATGGGTCTCATCCTTCTCGTATGGTGATGAATGTTGCTGTTCAAATCAGCATGCTTGATATCTAGGGCAAGGTTCGCCATAGTGGAAACGAATGATTTTGAACTGATCCATCAAGGATGATGATATGCCGAGAAACCTGGATATGACCGCTCTTCGATCCTTCGTTGCCGTGGCCGATACCGGTGGGGTGACCAAGGCGGCGGGCGTCCTTCATCTGACGCAATCGGCCGTGTCCATGCAAATCAAGCGGTTGGAAGACATTCTTGATCTATCACTATTCGACCGATCGGGCCGTGGCATCACACTGACCACCGATGGCGACCAGTTGCTCAGCTATGCGCGGCGCATGCTGGCGCTGAACGACGAAGCCTGGGGGCGTCTGACCTCGAAGGATTACGAAGGCGAAATCGTGCTTGGGGTGCCGCATGACATCATCTTCCCTTACATCCCGCCGGTCCTCAGAGCTTTCGCGGCGGAGTTTCCGCGCATGCAGGCCCGGCTAATCTCGGCTCCGACGCGACGCCTGCGCGAAATGTTCGGACGCGGCGAGGTCGATGCCATCGTCACGACCGAAGACCAACCGGGGCCCGGCGGCGAGGTCTTGGTTGAGTTGCCGCTGGTCTGGATTGGAGCTCGGGACGGATCGGCCTGGAAGCAGGACCCCCTGCCGGTGGCCTTCTGCTCGAATTGCATTTTTCGTTCCGGCACGTTGCGGGCATTGGATGCGGCGGGTCAGGGATGGGAAATGGTGGTCGACAGCGAACTGGACAATGCGGTCGAAGCCGTGGTCAGCGCCGATCTTGCGATCCATGCCGGGATCCAAGGCACCTATCCGTCGAACACCGCACCGGTGCCCCATGGTGGGTCTCTGCCGGATCTCGGTGTGACGCGCATCATTTTGTACGCACAGAAGACCGAGGATGTGGTGACGACCGCGCTGAGCGAAATGGTTCGCAATGCTTATTGCAACGGCAGCCGCAGCAAGGACGTGGTGCCGCTTACGGCGTAATGACTATCTTGCCGACGGATCGGCGGGATTTCAGCATTTCCATTCCGTCTTGCACCTGATCGAGCGGCAGGACCGCGCCGATATGCGGCCTGAGCCGCCCGTCGCGGTACCAGCTCAGCAATTCGTCCAGGCTTTGACGCAGGGCGGTGCGGTCGAATTTCAGATAGCCGCCCCAATAGAAGCCGATCACGTCAATGTTCTTCACCAGAAGATGGTTGGCCGGGATTTGCGGTACGGTTCCGCTGGCGAATCCGATGGCGAGAATTCGTCCGCCCGGATTGGTGGCCCGCATCGCGGCGGTGAACTGATCCCCGCCAACCGCGTCATAGACCACATCTGCGCCGCCCAACGCCTTGACGGTGTCGCGCAGATCGTCGGTTTCGGTGTCGATCAGATGGGCGGCGCCCAGTGCCTTCGCTGCCGCAAGCTTGTCAGACCCGCGGGCCGCAGCGATCACCCGGGCGCCAAGTTTGGCGCCAACCTCGACCGCGGTCAGGCCAACACCGCCGCCCGCGCCGGTCACCAGAAGCGTTTCGCTTTCGCGCAGGCGCGCCCGGCGGGTCAAGGCCAGGTGGCTGGTGCCATAGGCGATCTGAAAGGCGGCGGCATCCTCAAATGGCATATCGTCGGGGATCGGCATTGCGCTGTCAGCAGGCACGGTCGCGCTTTCGGCGAGACCGCCCGAGCCCGAGAAAACCGACACACGCTGTCCGATCCGGGCCGGGTCGACCCCGTCACCGACGGCGTCGATGGTGCCCGCAAATTCCATTCCAAGTACCGCCGGAAGCGGGGGCATATCCTGGTATTTCCCCTCGGCCATCAGCAAGTCGGCAAAATTTAGCGCACAGGCCCGGACGGTGATTTTGACCTCGTTCGAACCAGGAGAACGTGGCGAAAGTGTCGCAATACGCGCTTTTTCACCGGCAGAAGGCAAAAAAAACGCTTTCATAACAAGGTCCCTTCGCCTTCGAAAATTGGTGGACGACGCTGCGTAAACCGAGCCCGCCCCGGCGGCAAGAGCGTTGTCCGGTTCAACCGGATGGTGTGGTCGAAACACTTGAATATTTGACATTTTCAATCAATTGCGGCGATACTAATCCGTACCGTGCTCGTTATGGTTGTGGCACTGTTCACCGAATGGAAACAAACAGTCTCCAATCGGCGGTCCTGTGGTTTAGACGAAAAAGACAGGTTGAGAGGAAGGGGAGCCTCGCCGATGGATTACGCGCTAAGCGAGTATACAGGAGCAGTAGCATGAAGCATCCCGTAGACGTCCATGTGGGGAAACGTGTGCGCCATCGGCGTTGGATGGTCGGGATGACCCAGCAGCAATTGGCTGAGCGCGTCGGCATAAAATTCCAACAAATCCAGAAATACGAAACAGGAATGAACCGGATCAGCGCATCGCGGCTTTGGGACATATCCGAGGCGCTGACGGTCCCGGTGGGGTTTTTCTTCGAAGGGCTGGACGGCGATGACGCGGCGGTTTCGGATGGGCTGCCTGCGGATATCATGGCTGACAAGGAAGCACTTGAACTTGTGCGGTCTTATTATGCCATTCCTGAAACGCAGCGGCGTCGCCTGTTTGAACTGGCGCGCGTTCTAAGCGACGCGGCCTAAGCCGGTCCGGTCGCGATTGACCAAACCCAGGCGGGCGCGTACCCCACCTGAAAGAGATGGGCGCAGAGAGCGATCTCGCGCCCTTTTTCGTGGCAAGGCGGGGCGGTGATTTGGGTCTGACGGAAACACTGAAGCAAGAATTGGTTGCGGTCGCTCATGCCCTGGCCGACGCGGCCCGGGTCGAAACGCTCAGACATTTCCGGGCTGCCGATTTGACGGCCGAAAGCAAGGCGGCCGACTATGATCCCGTGACCGTGGCAGACCGCGCATCGGAGCAGGCCATGCGCGCGATCTTGGCAGAGCGGCGGCCCGAAGATGGGATCCTGGGTGAGGAATACGACCCGGTCCAGGGCACCAGCGGTTTGACCTGGATTCTGGATCCGATTGACGGAACGCGTGGCTATGTTGCCGGGACACCGACCTGGGGCGTTCTGATCGCGATCTCGGACGGGACGGGGCCCGTATTCGGTATGATCGATCAGCCCTATATTGGCGAGCGGTTTGTGGGTGGCCTCGGGGCGCAGTTTGTGGACGGGCCACTCGGCCAATCCAAACTGGTCACGCGGGCGCCGTGCCCGCTTGAGGATGCCACGCTTCTGACGACGTTCCCGGAAGTTGGGACCGACCTTGAGCGTCGCGCCTTCGAAGCCGTGGCCGGGCATGTGCGGCTGGTCCGATATGGCATGGATTGCTATGGCTACGCGCTGTTGGCGGCGGGTCAGGTGGATCTGGTGATCGAGGCTGGTCTGGCCACCTATGACATCGCGGCGCCCATCGCCGTGGTCGAGGCGGCGGGTGGGATCGTGACCGATTGGACCGGCGGTCCGGCCTTTGGCGGTGGGCGTGCCATTGCCGCCGCAAATGGTGAGATCCATGCCGCAGCGCTGTCCATCCTGCGCGAGGTGGCGGGATGACCGCAACGCTTGTTCGCGGTGCAGAGGTCGTCCTGACCATGGACGATACGCGGCAAGAACTGACAGGTGCCGACATCCGCATCGAGGGCGGCGTGATTTCCGAAATCGGCGTTGGCCTTGCACTGGACGGGGCCGAGATGTTGGACGCCTCGGGCTGTGTGGTCACGCCAGGGCTGATTAACACGCATCACCACCTGTTTCAGACCCTAACGCGCGCCGTGCCCGCCGGGCAGGACGCGCTGCTTTTTGGCTGGCTTCAGGCGCTTTATCCGATCTGGGCGCGGATGGGCCCCGAGGATATGTACCTGTCGACCGTGTTGGGTCTGTCCGAGCTTGCCTTGTCGGGCTGCACCACATCGTCGGATCATCTGTACCTATTCCCAAACGGCGCGCGGCTCGATGACACGATCGAAGGCGCGGGGGAGGTCGGGTTGCGGTTCCACCCGACGCGGGGGTCCATGTCGATCGGAAAAAGTGCGGGGGGGCTGCCGCTTGACGATTTGGTGGAAGACGAAGCGGCGATACTGGCTGATTGCGAACGTGTGGTGGCCGCGTTCCACGATCCGGCGCCCGGCGCGATGGTTCGCGTGGGGCTGGCGCCCTGTTCGCCGTTTTCGGTGTCGCGCGAGTTGATGAGGGACAGCGCCGTTCTCGCCCGGGAGAGGGGCGTGCGCATGCACACGCATCTGGCCGAGAACGATGAAGATGTGGCCTATTCGCTGGAAAAGTTCGGGTGTCGCCCGGGGCAATATGCTGAGGATTTGGGCTGGACGGGCGATGACGTATGGCATGCCCATTGCGTGAAGCTTGATGGGCAAGAGATTGATTTATTTGCGCGAACACGGACTGGGGTGGCGCATTGCCCTTGCTCGAACTGCCGCTTGGGGTCAGGGATCGCGCCGCTTCGGGCCATGCGGGATGCGGGCGTGCCGGTCGGGCTGGGTGTCGATGGCTCTGCGTCAAACGATCAGGCCAATCTGATGGGTGAAGCGCGCGAGGCTATGTTGTTGCAAAGGGCATCGCTTGGGGCGGATGCAATGGCCGCCCGCGAAGCCTTGGAGATTGCGACCCGCGGCGGCGCCGAGGTGCTCGGGCGAAATGATATCGGATCGGTGGAGGTGGGCAAGCGCGCAGATCTGGCAATTTGGGATGTCTCGGGCATCGACAGCGCTGGAAGCTGGGATCCCGCAGCATTGATTTTGGCGGGGCCTGCCAAGGTGCGCGATTTGCTTGTCGAGGGACGGCGCATTGTGGCCGATGGGCGGATGGTCACAGTGGATCTGCCGGTTGCGATCGAGACAGGGCGTCAGGCCGTGGCACGTCTGGCATGACCGACCCGGCGCCTTGGGCACGCCCACCCGCCCGCCCCGTGCCCCGGCTTGGCCGGTCATGCCTTTTGCCGGGTCGGATTTTGAGTATTTTTGCCAAGATGAAGGAGGGGCCATGTCAGATGAGATGCCGGACCGGCTGACCCAGACGATTGGGGTTTTGACGCGGCGGGAGACCGAGGCGCGGATTTTGGCGCCAGTGATTGCCGCCCTGGCCGAGGCGTTCGGCGAAGATCGGGTCGTGGCGATCCTGCGTGAAACGATCATCGGGCTGGCCCGGGATCAGGGCGCGGCTTTGGCTTCGGAATATGGCGATGGGTCCGAGGGGTTTCTGAAAACGCTGGAGTTTTGGAAACAGGACGGGGCCCTAGAAATCGAGGTCTTGCGCGATGACGGGCGGCATCTGGATTTCAACGTCACCCGTTGCCGCTATGCCGAGATGTACAACGCGCTTGGGATTGCAGAACTCGGCAAGACGCTGTCATGCAACCGGGATTTCGCCCTTGTCGAAGGGTTCAACCCCAAGGCCAAGTTGGTGCGGGATCAGACGATCCTTGCTGGGGCGTCCTGTTGCACATTCCGGTACGATTTCGGCGAACCTGCGGAAGATTAAGCCTAAGCCCTTGACTTGGCAAGGTTTGGGGCAGATACGCCCCTGAGCCAAAGGGGTTTGCTGCGTGAGCATTCGTTGAACCTGAAGGCGCGCCATCTGAGCCGCGCCGCCCCAAGGCCAGAGATGTTTCCCATCACCACGCGAGTGGGGCAGCACCCGGTCGCGGGTGCCCCGACCATCGCGGTTGCCCCCAAATCGGAGGCAGCCCCAAGAATTCTATGCGTGGCGGCCCAGGTGGCACGCCCGCGAAAGGACCGATCCGATATGGATTTTGATATGCTGGGGCTTAGTCCCCGCCTGGTGGCCAAGCTGAAAGAGCTTGGCATCACCGACCCGACCCCGATCCAGACCCAGGCCATTCCGCATGCCATGAACGGCCGAGACGTCCTGGGCCTGGCCCAGACCGGAACCGGGAAAACGGCCGCATTCGGCCTGCCCCTGATCCACGCCTTGTCGAAGCGTGGGGTGAAACCCGCGGGCGGCACCACGGCCGGGCTGATCTTGGCACCCACACGCGAGCTGGCCGGGCAAATCGCCGATAACCTGCGCAATTTCACCCGTGGCTCGCACCTGAAGGTGGCGCTTGTGGTGGGCGGTGCTTCGATCAACAAGCAGGTCGAAGTTCTGAATCGCGGCACCGATCTTCTGATCGCGACGCCGGGACGGCTGATCGATCTGCTCGACCGGAGTGCCGTGCGGCTGGATCAGACTGCGTTTCTGGTACTCGATGAGGCCGATCAGATGCTGGACATGGGGTTCATCCATGCGCTTCGACGAATTGCGCCCCTGTTGCCGGACGAACGTCAAACGATGCTGTTTTCGGCCACGATGCCCAGGCATATGGAAGAACTGGCCGGAACCTATCTGACAAAGCCGGTGCGCGTTCAGGTCTCGCCCCCGGGGACACCGGCGGCCAAGGTGCGTCAGGTGGTTCATTTCGTGCCTCAGCCCAAGAAGACAGCGCTTCTGGTTGATCTGCTGGATGCCCATCGCGACGATCTGGCGTTGGTCTTTGCCCGGACCAAGCACGGGGCCGAGCGATTGATGAAGGCTCTGGTCAAGGCGGGCTATGCCGCCGGGTCGATCCATGGCAACAAGTCGCAAGGTCAGCGGGACCGGGCGATCCGGGCCTTCAAGGCGCGCGAGATCCGGGTGCTGGTGGCGACTGATGTGGCGGCGCGGGGGATCGACATTCCCGGAGTTGGCTATGTCTATAACTATGATCTGCCGAACGTGGCCGAGAACTATGTGCACAGGATCGGGCGCACTGCCCGGGCCGGTGCTTCGGGCCAGGCGGTGGCGTTCTGTTCGCCCGACGAGACCGGGCAGTTGAAGGCCATCGAGAAGGTGCTGAAAGGGGCGATCAAAGTTGTGGGCGACAGACCCCAAGCCATGGATGATGCGCCAGAGAAAGCTGCGGCGCCCAAGAAGCCTGGTCGTCCCCGCCATCGCCGTCGCCGGTCCGGTGGTCGCGGACGGGGTAAGGACCCGTCGCGGAAGGCGGCCTGAGGCGGACCCCTTTTCGGGTCACGCCCACCCGCCCGCCCCGTGCCCCGGAAAGGGGCCGGGCCCGGTTTGGCGCCGATGATCTGTCGCGGACCGTGCGGCCGATGGGTGTTTTGGCCAGGATGAAGACGTTCAGGCTCTGTGTCTTCGACCGGCGATCCAGGTGGCCAGAATGGCTCGGTCATCGCCCATCATGATCGTGGGGAAGATGGCTTCCCAGATATCCTGAGCGCGGTCGACCCGCTGCGCGATGGCTGGCGTGGAGGCGAGGTCGAGTGCGATCAGGTCGGCCTCATATCCCGGGGCGAGCGTACCAATGGTGTCGTCGATGCGGAGCGCGCGAGCCGAGCCTGCCGTGGCAAGCCACAAAAGCTGCGCCGGATGCAGTGCCTGGCCCCGGAGTTGGGCCACCTCATAGGCCGCGGCCATAGTTCGGAGCATGGAAAAGGACGAGCCGCCGCCGGTATCTGTGGCGAGGCCCACGCGGGTGCTTTGCGCCAGCCCCATGTCGAAGAGCCCCGATCCGATGAAAGTGTTCGAGGTCGGGCAATGGACGAGCGCGGCGCCGGTCTCGGCGATCCGCGCCTTTTCGCGATCTGTCAGATGGATGGCGTGGCCGAAGACCGCGCCTGGGCCTAGAAGCCCTGCGGCCTCATAGGTGTCGAGGTAGTCGCGCGCTTGCGGGAAGAGATCGGCAACCCATTGGATTTCATCGGTTTGTTCCGAGAGATGGGTTTGCATGAGGCAATCGGGATGCTCTGCCCAAAGCGCGCCGAGCGCCGACAATTGCTCTGGCGTCGAGGTTGGAGAGAACCGAGGCGTGACGACGTAGGACAAGCGGTCCTGCCCGTGCCAGCGGTTCAGAAGCGCTTTGCTGTCGTCATAGGCCGATTGCGCGGTGTCCCGCAGACCATCGGGCGCGTTCCGATCCATGCAGGTTTTTCCCGCCAGGGCACGGAGCCCGCGAGCCTGCGCCTCGATGAAGAAGGCATCGACGCTTTCGCGGTGGATCGTGCAATAGCTCGCCACGGTCGTCGTGCCGTTGGCGAGCGTCAGATCCAGGTAGCGCCCGGCAATTTTGGCGGCATAGGCCGGATCGCTAAACCGCATCTCTTCGGGGAAGGTATAGGTGTTCAGCCAGTCGATCAGGCGTTTGCCCCAGCTCGCAATGATGGCCGTTTGCGGATAGTGGACATGGGCATCGATGAAGCCCGGCAGGATCAACGCATCGCCCATATCGGTGATATCGGCCGCCGGATGGTGGGCGCGAAGCCTGTCCCATGGACCGACGGCAATGATATGGCCACCTTCGATCACCACGGCGCCCGCCGCGTCGTGCCGGGCCGCGCTGGGGCCGTCCCGGAACGGATCGCCATCGAAACTCAAGGTCTGGCCGCGGATGATCTGGGTTTTGGACATCTCGCTCTCAACACAGGGTGCAAGGCGACAGTAAAGGGCTGCAACGGCTAGGAAAACCCGCCTTCGACCCTGTTGCACGCCTGATTGGGGCGCTATGATCCATTTGAGATCAACGGGAGGGCAGGTGCCATGACTGACGAGACCGTTCTTCCGGACGATATGGGCGAGGACGCCTATGCCCTGGACGACAAGTTCGTATCATCCGTGCGGCTGGGCCTGGCGAGCGCGGATCGGGGGCGTTTGGCCGAACTTCTCGACCCGCTTCATGCTGCGGATATTGCCGATTTGCTGGAACAAATCGGGCCGGGCGACCGGCGCGAGTTGTTGCTTTATGCGGGTGCGGTCATCGATGGCGAGGTCTTGTCCGAGCTTGAGGAGGGATTGCGTGAAGAGGTGATTTCCTTCCTGCCGAAGGAGACGCTGGACGAGGCCGTTCGCGAGTTGGACAGCGACGATGTTGTCGATCTTCTGGAGGATCTGGGCGAGCCACAGCAGGAAGCGCTTCTGGACGCGCTGGAAGACGCCGATCGGGTCGCGGTCGAGCAGGCGCTGACTTATCCCGAGACCTCGGCCGGGCGCCTGATGCAGCGCGAGGTCGTCATGGCGCCGGCCCATTGGACAGTGGGTGAGGCTATCGACCACATGCGGGCGGAAGAGGGACTGCCCACGCTGTTCTACCATGTCGTGCTGGTCGACCCTAAGCTGCGTCCGGTCGGGCAGGTGCCCCTTGGGCATCTTATGTCTTCCCGCCGCGACGTGCCTCTGACCGAGATTTCGGATGAGAATTTCCGGACGATCCCCGTGCTTCAGGACGAAGGTGATGTGGCCTATGCGTTCAACCAGTATCACTTGATTTCAGCCCCGGTGGTGGATGATGACGGGCGGCTTGTCGGTATGATCACCATCGACGATGCGATGATCGTGCTGGATGAAGAGCATGAGGAAGACATTCTGCGCCTGGCCGGCGTGAATGAGGGCAGCCTGTCGGACCGGGTCATCGAGACGACGAAGCGGCGCTTTCCCTGGCTGGCCGTGAACCTTGTGACGGCGATCCTGGCTTCAGTGGTCATTGCACAATTCGAAGCTGCGATTGCGACCATCGTGGCCCTTGCGGTTCTGATGCCGATCGTCGCTTCAATGGGGGGAAATGCAGGCACGCAGACATTGACCGTCGCGGTGCGGGCCATTGCCACGAAGGACCTCACCGGCGCCAACCTTTGGCGTGTCGTCCGGCGCGAAGCCGCTGTGGGTCTGGTCAACGGTCTGGCTTTTGCCGTTTTGATGGGGATCGTCGGCGTTCTCTGGTTTGGGATGCCAGGCCTTGGCGTGGTGATTGCTGCGGCCATGGTGATCAACCTGCTCGTGGCCGGGCTGGCGGGCATCCTGATCCCTGTGGCTTTGGAGCGCGTGGGCGTGGATCCGGCGCTTGCCTCGGGTGCTTTCGTGACCACGGTGACAGATGTGGTCGGGTTCTTTGCCTTTTTGGGGCTGGCCGCTGTGGTGTTGCTGTGAGCGCCGACAAGAAAGCCCTTCGGAAAGAGCTTGCGCTTCGGCGGGACACTGCCCGGGGTGACGCGGATCCTGCCCCGGCCTTGGCGTCGCTTAGCGAGGTCCTGGTGCGCGCCGCCGGACCGATATCGTTCTATTGGCCGATCCGAAGCGAGTTGGATCCGCGCCCCGTCATGGAGGCCGTGGCAGAGCGCAAGCGCGTGTGCCTGCCGGTCACGCAGGGGCTGGCGGCCCTGACCTTCCGACCCTGGACGCCGGGCGCTACGATGGAGGTGGACGGGTTCGGGGTCGAGGTGCCCCGGGACGGGCCCGAAGTGACACCGAAAACCCTTGTGATCCCGATGCTTGGCTTTGACCGGACGGGTCAGCGTCTTGGATATGGCGCCGGACACTATGATCGGACACTCGAGGCCCTGCGATCAGCAGGTCCGGTCTTGGCGATCGGATTGGCCTATGCCGCGCAGGAAGTCGAAGCATTGCCCACCGAACCCACCGATCAGCCCCTTGACGTGATTGTCACCGAAGCTGGCGTTTTGACGTTCTAAGGGCGGGCCGCTGTTACATTGCGCCGCTTTCAGCGGCATTCCATTTCCTGGCGGGCTTCGCCCGCGCCGCCCCATCCGCGACGGGTTGCCGAAGGCGCGAAGGCCGCAATTGCGACTTGCCCTCGTGCCTGGTCGCCGCTAGGCGCTTGGGACCATGCGTATTCTTTTCCTTGGCGACGTTGTGGGGCGGTCGGGGCGACGGGCTTTGACCGAGAAACTCGCCGGGCTGCGCGAGGCCTGGCGGCTGGACTTCGTGGTCGTCAACTCGGAAAACGCCACCAACGGTATTGGTCTGTCACCAGATCACGCCAAGGCCATTCTGGCAGCGGGCGCGGATGTCATCACGCTGGGCGATCATGCGTTCGACCAGCGCGACATGCTTGGTTTCATCGACAGCGAACCCCGGATCATCAGGCCGCTAAACATCGCCAAGGGCGCGCCGGGGCAGGGCGCGCGCGTCTTCGATGCGCCGGGCGGGCGAAAGATCCTGATCGCACAGGTTCTGGGTCAGGTGTTCATGAAGCGCCCCTATGCGGATCCCTTTGCGGCCATCGAACCGGTCCTGAAAGCGCACCCGATGGGCGGCATGGTTCAGGCCAGTCTGGTGGATATGCATTGCGAGGCGACGTCGGAAAAGATGGCCATGGGGCATTACGGCGATGGCCGCGCCTCGATCGTGGTGGGGACCCATACCCATGTGCCGACCTCGGACACGATGATCCTGGAGGGGGGCACCGCCTATCAGAGTGATGCCGGCATGTGCGGCGACTATGTCTCGGTGATCGGGATGGACAAGGCCGAGCCCATGCGCCGTTTCGTCACGGGTCTGTCGAAGGAACGGTTCAGCCCGGCAAGTGGCGCGGCCACGCTGTCCGGTCTTTATGTGGAAACCGATGACCGGACGGGCAAGGCCACGCGGGCCCTGGCCGTTCGGCAAGGCGGAGCCCTGGAAGCGGCGGGCCCCGATTGACCCTTGTGTAGGAGAGGGCTGGTGACCAACCCTCTCCCGACACAAGGATTGCGCAGCATTTACGCCAAGATGGCGACGGTGGCTGCACGCCCACCGAAACCCATTCCTGTTTTCCCTGGTCGATCACCGCGCATCGCGGTGGATCCGACCGAAATGCGGTGGATCCGGACCGGGCCGGACAAGGCTCCAGCCGGACCCACAAGGTCGCCGCCGAGCGACAGGTTCATTGTGACGCCGTGCCCCGTGTCCCGTGGATCAAGCGAGACGGAGAGTGCGCGCGGTTTTGGCGTCGGGTTCAGGTGCTGTGGCATGGGGTCGTCAGGTCTTTCGTTCGTTGCGTCTTAGATAGGCACGCAGGCCCGGGACCGCGACTAAACTTGGCTCACGGGAAACAGAGCCAATGGTGATCGCCGGGATTTCTTCGTTGTTCCGGGGAGTTAGCCCCGCGAGAACGGCCGATATGGCCCATCGGCAGGGCCGCTTTGTCTTGTTCCCGCACGCCGAACCCGCGTAGATGTGCGCGATGTTTCATTTTCGGGTCCCATCATGGAACTGATTGCGCTGACCGAGATGCAAAGTGCCGTTGTCGCGCTTCTGGTCGTGGCCGCGATGTTCGCGCTTTTCGTGCGCGAGATTTACCCGACCGAGGTTGTGGCGATTGCCGGGGCGGCGGTTCTGCTGGTCACCGGGGTATTGCCATATCAGGCGGCGATCGACGTGCTGTCCAACCCCGCGCCCTGGACGATTGCGGCGATGTTCGTCGTGATGGGCGCGCTGGTGCGAACCGGGGCATTGGCGGCCTTCACGCGATTTGCCGAAGCGCGGGTCGAGACGCAGCCTGTTCTTGCCGTGGGCGGGCTGATGGGATTTGTCATCCTCGCCTCGGCCATCGTGTCAAACACGCCGGTGGTCGTCGTGATGATTCCGGTTTTCGTGCAGCTTGCGCGAAAGATGGGGGTGCGTGCGTCGAAACTTCTAATCCCCCTGTCCTATGCGGCGATCCTGGGGGGCACGCTGACATTGATCGGCACCTCGACAAATCTTCTGGTGGATGGGGTGGCCCGTGCCAATGGGTTGGAAGCCTTTTCGATCTTCGAAGTGACGCCGCTTGCGATCGTTCTGGTGCTCTGGGGCATGATCTATCTCAGGTTCATCGGTCCTCGGCTTTTGCCGGACCGCGACAGCATGGCGAGCCTTTTGGGCGACCGGGCGGCGATGAAGTTTTTCACCGAGGTGGTGATCCCGGATGGCAGCCCCTTGATCGGCGAGAAGGTGCGCGAGATCGACCTGTTCAAGCGGGAAGGGGTGCGGCTAATCGATGTGCTCAGGGGAGACGCATCGCTTCGGCGCGATCTGGCGCCCGTGGCGCTGGAGGCTGGGGACCGCGTGGTGCTGCGGACTGCCATGGCAGATCTTCTGGAGCTTCAAGCGTCGAAAAGCCTGCGCCCGGTCGAACGTGTGTCCTCGGTCGCCACGACCACGGTCGAGGTTCTGATCACGCCGGGTTGCCGGATGGTGGGGCGGTCGCTCGGCGCGCTTAGGCTGCGGCGCCGGTACGGGGTGTACCCGCTCGCAGTGCATCGACGCAGTCAGAATATCGGGCGGCAATTGGATGAGATCGTGGTGCGCGTGGGTGACACGCTGCTTTTGGAAGGGACGCCGGAAGATATCCGGCGTCTGGCCGCGGATATGGATCTGGTGGATGTGGCGCAACCGTCCGAGCGGGCCTACCGGCGGGGTCATGCCCCTCTGGCCTTGCTGGCATTGTTCGGGATCGTCGGGCTCGCGGCGATCGGGGTGGCCCCGATCTTGGCGCTGTCCGTCGTGGCGGTCGCCGTGGTCCTGATCACCCGGTGCATCGATGCGGATGAAGCCTTTGGTTTCGTGGACGGCCGCCTTCTGGCGCTGATCTTCGCGATGCTTGCCGTTGGGGCAGCGCTTGAGGCCTCGGGCGCGGTGCGGCTGATTGTTGAGGCCATCGCGCCATTTCTGGCCGGATTGCCGCCGTTCCTGCTGGTCTGGGCGGTGTACCTGATGACCTCGTTCCTGACGGAACTAGTGTCGAACAACGCGGTGGCCGTTGTGGTCACGCCGATTGCCATCGGACTGGCGGCGGCCATCGGGGTCGATCCACGCCCCCTGGTGATCGCGGTGATGGTGGCCGCCTCGGCCAGTTTCGCCACGCCCATCGGCTACCAGACCAATATGCTGGTTTACGGTCCGGGCGGTTATAGGTTCACCGATTTCATGAAGATCGGAATTCCGTTGAACCTGTCGGTGGGGCTGTTGGCGTCGGCGCTGATTCCGGTGATCTGGCCGTTGGTCTGAAGGGCCCTTTTTCAGGGCGCACCCACCCGTCCGCCCTGCGCCCCGAAAAAGGGCCGCCTTTGAACATGCCCCCCAGGAGTGTCTCGATACCAAGGCGGCGCGTCGGTGCGACTGACGCAGGTCGGCGCGGGGTTGTCCCACGCGCTTGCCATTGGTTTCGAGACGATTGCTGCGGTCAGGCGGGCTTGAAGGCTCGAAGGACCTGGCGGGCGGCCGTCTCTAAGGGTGCTTCGATGTCCTTCAGGATCTGCACGCGGTCAAAGCGCGCGGGATCTTTGTCGAGCGCGGCGCGTAGTTCCCTGCCAAAGGCCATGCGCAGTTCCGTCCCAACGTTATATTTGCAGATCTTCGATGTTCGGGCGAGATGCGTGCGCTGGGCCATCGGAACGCCCGATCCGCCGTGGATCACGAGAGGCGTGTCGGTCAAAGCCTCGATTTCGCGAATGCGGGCTTCGTCCAGACCGCCTTCCTTGTTTTCTTGCAGATGCACATTGCCGACCGAGATCGCCATGGCGTCGACTTGCGTTTCGCGCGCAAAGGTCTGGGCTTCTTCCGGATCGGTGCCTTTGGATTCTGCCCCGGCGGCATAGCCCACAAATCCGATCTCGCCTTCACAGGATATTCCGGCGCCATGGGCCATCGCGGCAATTGCCGCCGTCTGGTCGATGTTCTCCTGCAACGGCAGTTTGGATCCATCGAACATCAGGCTGGTGAACCCGCTTTCCAACGCGATGCGGCATTCCTCGGGGTCGTAGCCGTGATCGAGGTGGGCGACGACAGGGACCGCCACGTCTTCGGCGAGTGTCCGGAACATCTTGCCCAGAACCGGAAGCGGTGTATGCGCTCGGCAGGACGGCCCGGCTTGCAGGATCACGGGGCATCCTTCCGCCTCAGCCGCGCGGGCATAGGCGCGCATGTCTTCCCAGCCGAGGCAAACAAGCCCACCCACCGCATAGCCGCCGGTTATTGCGGGTTGAAGGACCTCGGCCAGGGTCGCAAGGGTCATTTGAACTTGGCCACCATGTCCAGAATGCCGGGAATGGTGTGCAGTTGCTCGGCATGGGTCGGTTGGAAGTACTGGACAAGCGGCCGCTGGCTGAGCCCGCCAAGGATCGTGAAATAGTACATCTCATAGCCCGGCAGGACGCAGCAGGGATGATAACCTTTGTCGAGGCAGATCGTTGAGCCATCGACGATGTGATAGGCATCGCCCGGTTCGTTATCGACCCGTTGCAGCATCTGGACGCCGGACCCGTAATTCGGGCGGAACCGGAAGTTATAGGTCTCATCGTGCCGGGTCTCGTCCGGCATCCGGTCAGTGTCGTGCTTGTGCGATGGAAAGCCCGACCAGCCGCCCTGGCCGACGGTATAGAGTTCCGAAACCAAAAGCCGCCCGACCTGATCCTTCTGCTTCTGGCCAAGGATGTGCTTGATCTTGCGGTGGGTCTTGGTGTCGTCGGATCCGTATTGGACAAGGTCGAGTTCGTCTGCGCGCACGGCAAACGGCTCTAGCACCTGATCGAACTTGGCACCCGCGATGAAGGTTTCGGTATCGGTCCGGGCGGTGATTGTCGCTTCGGTCCCCGACGGGACATAGACGCCTTCAGGCTCACCGTCCCAGACATCGACGCCGCGCCCGCCCAGATCGGCCGCTGAAAACCCGCCTACGGTCACATCCACGGTGCCCGTTGCCGGAACGATGCAGGTTTCATAGCCCGGCGTGGCGTAGGTAAACGTCTCACCCGCTTTCAACTTGACGATGTTGAAGTAATTCAGCGGGACCGTCGCATTCTCCACATCCACGATCGGCTGATTGGCATTGTCATAGGGCGGGATATGCATCGGTTTGGTCCTTCAGGCGTGGGTCGGGCCGGGATGATCGGCCAGAAAATCGGAAAGCGTTTGGGGATCGGGCAGGGACGGCGCGCAACCCGGTTTCGAGACGACTATCGAGGCTGAGGCCGATCCGCGCAGGATTGCGTCACGCAGCGGGTTGCCATCGGCGATCGAGGCCAGAAGGCCGGACATGAAGGCATCGCCCGCGCCGTTGGGTTTCAGTGCCTTGACCGGGTAGATGCCGGTCGTGATTTCTTCGCCATTCGCAAAGGTCACGGCACCCTTTTCGCCCATCTTGTAGACAACGATCCCGGCTGAGGTCTGTGCCAGATCTTCGGCCATGGCACGGCCTTTTTCGATGCCACCGGCCATGAAGCCGAATTCCTCATCATTGCCGACAATCATGTCCGCCATGGCACCGGCTCGGCTGAGCACGTCCGAGGCAACTTCGGGCGAGGGCCAGGAATAGGGGCGATAGTCGATATCGAAGATCACCGGTATGCCGGCGGCTTTCGCGTTCTCGAAGGCCTTAAACGTGGCGGCGCGCGACGGCTCGGCAGCAAAGACGGTGCCCGCAGTAACCAGCGCGCCATAGGCCGAATAATCGACGCGGTCCACGTCATCTTCCGTCACCTGAAAATCGACTGCGCCGTTCCGATAGATGACAAGCTGGAAGTCTTCGATCTTCGATTCATAGACGGCCAAAGACGACCGGTATTCGCCGCCGAGCACGCGGCAATACTGCGTGTCAACGCCGTAGCGGTGGAGTTCATTGACGCAAAAGCGGCCCACGGCATCATCCGAGACCGAGGTGACCAGCGCGGCCTGACCGCCCAGCTTGCAGATCCCAGCCGCGATATTGGCGGAGGATCCGCCAAGTCCGGAGCGAAAAACTTGCGCTTCCTCTGCGGGAGTGCCCGGCGGGTCGGCAAAGAAATCCATTCCCGCGCGGCCGAACACCACGAAATTGTTCCGGGCGATGCCAGCCAGAAGCGCCTCATACCCCGGCATCAGACACCTTTCCGCTGTTTGACGCGGGAGGATTCCCAGTCTTCATGGGCTGCGCGCACTTTGTCATGCTCGGTGATATGAGGAGTGCCGACCTCCCACCAGGTGTGGCCCTCGGTCGTCCAGCCTTCATACGCATCGACATTCATGACGATGACAGAAGTCTTGTCGGCGGCCTTCGCGCGTTTGAAGGCCTCGGCCAGCTCAGTCGGGTTGTCGACTTTCTCGGCATTTGCGCCCATGGCGGCGGCATGCGCCGCGAAGTCCACGGCAAAAGGGTCGTCCACGGTGGGCGTGTCTGCGAAGAGGTTATTGAAGCTTTCGTTGCCGGTGTTGTTCTGAAGCTTGTTGATGACGGCAAATCCACCATTGTCGAGCACCAGAACGATCAATTTTTTTCCTGTCAGAACAGAAGAATAGATGTCAGAGTTCATCAAAAGATACGACCCGTCGCCTGTGAGGATGATGGTGTCCTGATCTGGTTCCTGCTCAGCTTGGGCGATGCGGGCACCCCAGCCGCCCGCAATCTCGTACCCCATGCAGGAAAACCCAAATTCGACATCAACCGTGCCGATATCGAGGGTCCGCCAGTTCGCCGTCACCTCGGCAGGAAGGCCCCCCGCGGCGGCCACGACGCGGTCGCGCGGGCCGCAAAGATCGTTTACGATGCCGATGGCTTGCGCATAGGAACTCGGCCGGTTCCCGGGGCGCACGTTCTCGGCGACGTAAGCGTCCCACTTGGTGCGTTCGTCCCTGGCGAAACCGGTCCAGCTTTCGGGTGCTTTGTAACCGCCTATGGTGGCGCCAAGCGCACCTATTCCCAGTTTCGCATCCCCCACGACAGTCAACGACAGGTGCTTTTGCGCGTCGTGGCGCGCCGCATTCAAGCCGATCAGCTTTGCGTCCTTGGCGAAGGCGGTCCAGGACCCGGTGGTGAAGTCTTGCAACCGCGTCCCAACAGCCAGGATCACGTCTGCCGCCTCAGCCACCGCATTGGCGCTGTCCGAACCCGTGACGCCCACCGGGCCGATGTTCAAGTCATGGGTGGCGACCATGTTGGCGCGGCCTGCAATGGTCTCGATGACCGGGATCTGATGCGCCTCGGCAAATGCGGTGAGCTCCGCGACCGCCCCTGAATACTGGACGCCACCGCCCGCGATGATCACTGGTCGCTCGGCGGTGGCGAGAAGGCCTGCTGCGGCCGAAACTTCTTCTGTATCGGGGGATTGGCGACGGATCCTGTGGGTCCGTTCTTCGAAAAACACTTCAGGATAGTCATAGGTCCAACCCTGCACATCTTGTGGCAACCCGATGAAGGCCGGCCCGCAATCAGCGGGGTCCAACATGGTCGCCAGCGCTGCAGGCAGGGATTGAATGACCTGGGCCGGATGGGTGATCCGGTCCCAATACCGGCTGACCGCCTTGAAGGCGTCGTTGACGCCAAAGGTCGGGTTCCCGAAATGCTCAAGCTGTTGCAGGACGGGATCGGGCAAGCGGGTCAGGAATGCATCGCCACAGAGCATCAGGACGGGCAGGCGGTTGGCATGGGCGAGGGCCGCCGACGTCAGCAGGTTCGCCGTGCCGGGCCCGGCAGAGGCTGTGCAGAACATGAAGCGCCGCCGCAGGTGGTATTTCGCATAGGCCGCCGCCGCGAAGCCCATGCCCTGTTCGTTCTGCCCGCGGTAAAGCGGCAGGGTGTCCTTGTGGTCGTACAGCGCCTCGCCCAGGCAGGTCACGTTGCCATGGCCAAAGATTCCAAAGCCGCCGCCGCAGATGCGGGTCCGGACCCCATCGATGTCGATGAATTGCGCATTCAGCCAACGCACGATGGCCTGCGCCGTCGTCAGACGGATTGTCCCGCTTTCCGAGCTCACCGGATCCTCCCTAGGCCGATTTCTTGGGGTGGCTGCTCTTTTCGGCATTGACCACCGGGCAAAATGGACTGTACTCGTTTTGCAACCGGTTGCAATCGGTTTTTGGGAGGACGCCATGGAGATTGGTATAGGCATCGTTGGCGGTGGCTATATGGGCAAGGCCCATGCGGTCGCCATGGCTTCCGTCGGTGCGCTGTTCGGGACCGAACTTCGCCCGAAACTGGTGTCGGTGGCAGGCTCCAGCCCCGAATCGTCGGAACGTTATCGCGCCGCCTACGGTTTCCAGAAAGCGGCGGCGGATTGGCAGGTCGTGGTGGCCGATCCCGAAGTGCAGGCGGTCGTCATCGCCTCGCCTCAGGCCACGCACCGTGCGGTGGCCGAAGCGGCTTTCGCGGCGGGCAAGCCAGTGTTCTGCGAAAAGCCTCTTGGTGCGTCGATCGACGATGCCCGCGCGATGGTTGCAGCGGCAGAGGCGTCGGGTCAGGTCAACATGATCGGTTTCAATTACATTCGCACGCCTGCCTCACAGTTTGCCCGCCAGCTGATCGCCGAAGGACGGCTGGGCCAGATCACCTGGTTCCGAGGCGAGCATATGGAAGACTTCCACAACGATCCGGGTGAGGGGCCCGCGACAGCGTGGCGGTACCAGGGAGAGGCGAACGGATGTCTGGGCGATCTTGCCCCCCATGCGATCAATCAGGCGCTTGGACTGATGGGCCCGATTGAGGAACTGAACGCTGTGATGGAAACCGTGTACCCCGAGCGGAACGGCATTCCGGTCACGAATGACGATCAGGTCCAGATGATGGTGCGGTTCGCCTCGGGCGTTTCCGGCCACATCACCGCCTGCCGGACGGCCACGGGGCGGAAGATGGGCTATGCCTATGAAATCTTTGGCACAAAGGGTGCGATCCGCTTCGATCAGGAAGATCAGAACGCGATCTGGTTCTATGATGAGTCCGAGAACCACGCCGAGCGCGGGTTCAAGAAAATCCTGACCGGACCGGCCCATCCAGATTATCTTGCCTTCTGTCAGGGTCCGGGTCACGGCACCGGGTATCAGGATCAGATCATCATCGAGGCGAAGGACTTTCTTGAGGCGATTGCGGGCCGCGAAAATCGCTGGCCCACGTTCCGCGACGGGCTTGAGGTGTCACGTGTCGCCGCAGCCGCCCGGATCAGCCACGCCGAGCGGCGTTGGACCAAAATCGACGAAATCGACGGGGGGACCCCATGACCATTCAGATCGGCAATGCCCCCTGTTCCTGGGGGGTGGAATTTGCGGGTGATCCGCGCAACCCCGATTGGCGGGACGTGATCCGCGAAAATGCGGAAGCGGGCTTTAAGGGGATCGAATTGGGCCCCGTGGGGTTCATGCCCGAGGATCCGCCGCAGGTGGCGGATGCGCTGGCCGAACATGGCCAGACGCTGATCGGCGGCGTTGTCTTCCGGCCCTTCCATGATCCGGATCAGTGGGATGATGTGCTTGACGGCTCGGAGCGCACGATTGCGGCTCTGAACGCCCATGGCGCGAAACATCTGGTGCTGATCGATTCCATCTCGCCCCGGCGGGCACCGACGGCGGGCCGTTGGGATGCGGCTGAAAAGATGGATACGGCGGAGTGGGAGACCTTCAAAGGCCGGATCGAACATGTAGCCAAGATGGGCACAGACGCCGGGCTGACCGTGGGCATCCACGCCCACGCAGCGGGCTTCATGGACTTCGAGCCTGAGTTGGAACAGCTTCTGGAAGAAGTCGACGAAGCGATCCTCAAGATCTGCTTCGACACAGGCCACCATTCCTATGCCGGGTTTGATCCCGTGGCCTTCATGAAAAAGCATATCGGACGCATTTCCTATATGCATTTCAAGGACATCGATCCGGCGGTGAAGGCTGATGCGATTGCCAACAGCACCGGGTTCTATGACGCGTGCGGGCAAGGGATCTTCTGCAAGCTCGGCCTGGGCGATGTGGATTTTCCGGCGGTCCGACAGGTGCTTCTGGACAATGGGTTCGAAGGCTGGTGCACGGTCGAACAGGATATCGACCCGACGCTTGGCACGTCTGATCCCCTGGCCGATGCGACGTACAATGCCAAATACCTGACCTCCATCGGCTTCTGAAGGATCCAACCCATGGCAAAACTGAATTGGGGCATGATCGGGGGCGGCAAGGGCAGCCAGATTGGACCGGCGCATTTGCTGGGCGCGCGGGCGGATGGAAATTTCGTGCTGGCCGCCGGGGCCCTGGATGTGGATGCCGAGCGGGGCCGGGCCTATGCCGAGGAACTGGGCGTGGCGCCGGATCGCGCCTATGCCGATTGGCAAGAGATGCTGGCGGGCGAAAAGGCCCGCGACGACAGCGTCGATCTGGTGACCGTTGCCACACCGAACTCGACCCATTTCGAGATCACCAAAGCCTTCCTTGAAGCCGGGTTCAATGTGCTCTGCGAAAAGCCCATGACCATGACGGTGGAAGAGGGCGAAGAAATCGTGAAGATCGCTGAAGCCTCGGGCAAGACCTGCGCGGTGAATTACTGCTACTCGGCCTTCCCGATGGTGCGCGAGATGCGACACATGGTGCGGACTGGCCAGATCGGCAAGGTGCGGTTGGTGGTCGCCAACTTCAGCCACGGCCACCACGGCGATGCGACCGATGCCGACAACCCGCGAGTAAGGTGGCGGTACGATCCGGCCATGGCTGGTGTCTCGGGACAGTTCGCCGATTGCGGCATCCACGCGATGCATATGGCAAGTTTCATCGCCGATGATGAGGTGCGTTCGCTGTCTGCCGATTTTGCCTCGACCATCGCGAGTCGCGAGCTTGAAGACGACGCGATGGTGAACTTCCGTATGGAGGGCGGCACCGTCGGGCGGCTTTGGACATCTTCGGTCGCTATCGGGCGTCAGCACGGTTTCGACATTCAGGTCTTCGGCGAAACCGGCGGTATGCGCTGGCGGTCGGAGGATCCCAACCAGGTCTATTACACGCCCGTCGGGGGCCGGACCCAGATCATGGAAAAGGGTGAGGGCGGTTTGTCGGATGAGGCTGCGCGTTTGTCCCGGGTCGCCATTGCTCATCCCGAAGGGTTCCCGCTGGCTGTGGCGAACATCTATGTCGATCTGGCGGCGGCGATCCGGGGTGAGGCCCGCGATGGCCTGCCCACGGCTGCTGACGGGCTTCGGTCGATGGCGGCGGTCAATGCCGCGGTCGATAGCGCCAAGGCCGATGGCCAGTGGCTCGATGCACGCCCGCCGATGTTCCGCTAGGTGGCGATCAGAACCATGACCCCGGCGATGACAGCCGGGATGACCTGAGCAAACAGAATGCGGCGGCTTGCGGTTTGCCAGCCCACGATGCCGACCAAAATGACAGCGGCCATTGTCGCAAGGGCGACCCGAGATTTGATTTCGGGATCGCCGATCGTCAGGCCCGCAAGGATCAGCAACGCCAGCGCGAGGTTATAGATCGCCTGGTTCTGGGCGAGCACATAGGACTTTGCGACGAAATCCGGATCCGCCCCGGGAAAGAGACGGCGCGCGAACATGTCCCAGCGGAACCATTCCAGATAGAAGAACCCGACATGAAGTAATCCGACGATTGCGACAAAACTGTAGGCGATTGTTGGGCTCATGTGCCGACCTTTCCCTTTGGCCGGGACATCATAGAGCGTTCCAGCATTTTCGCCGAATCCGGGATGTACCAGGCGCTAAGATGCAGTGCCCCCGAATCCCTCCAACGCCGCTTTGGTCGCATCATCGGCAGGAAACATCATCTCGATCTTCAACTCAGACAAGGCCACGTCTTCCGCCGTTCCGAATTGTGCAATGGTTGCAAACAGCGACAGGGTCAGATCGCCCATACGGTAGATGGAAGGAATGATTGCGGGATAGACCATATGTTCCGGTCTTGGACCTGCGGAATCCTCGAACCTGGCCGCCGCCTTATCTAGAACGGGATCGCCACCCAAATGCGCACTTTCGGTCCGAAGGCGGGATGAACCGTGCCAAAGGACCTCATCCAAGTTCAGAACGGCCGCCCGAAGTGTTTCGTTCCCGATCATTGCTTCTATCATGCTGGAACCGGACCCAAGCCCAACGGCGCCGAACAGCATTTCCGCAGGCGCATTCAGATCGATCAGACACCAATGCCGATCGACCGAGAAGGCGGGGTAGGGCGCGTGCCGCTCTAGCATCCATTGGACCGCCTGGCGCACCTGCGTCAATTCGTCCGCGCTTCGGACGCGCGATGCATAGGCCGGGGCCAGCCCCGCCGCCGTCAGCATCTGATTGCGCGCGACGCGCGGTATGTCCAGCCGCTCACACAGGCGCAGGATCATGCCACGGCTGGGTTGCGCGCGACCTGTTTCAAGAAACGAGACATGGCGCGACGAAACCTCGGCCTCAAGCGCAAGGTCCAGTTGGCTCATCCGGCGCTTCTCGCGCCATTCCTTCAGGGCGGGTCCGAAACCTGTTGTCATTGGGCCGGTCTAGCACATCCTTGGGTCCTGTCGCTTACCTCTGAGGTAATTGCGGCCATGACCTCTGATCCTCCAAGACCCAATCGACAGTTTTGGAAAGGACAAGACCATGACCATCGAGACCCGCGTGCAAGCCCTTAAGATCCTCGCCTTCGCTTTGCTGATTGGCCCGGGATTGATCATGGTTGCAGGTCTTGGTTTTCCGGTCCTGTTCCTGGTCGAGGCGTTTTTGGATCTGGCGCATCTGCCGATTGATGGTGGCCAGCCGATTGATAGTGACGCGGCGCGGCTGTTGAACGCGATCCTGGGCGGCATATTGGTTGGGTTCGGTACGATCATCTGGCGCGTAGCCGGAAAGGTCTTTCTGACCGACCCGAGCCTGGGTGCGTCCATTCTTGTGCCCGCCATGCTGGCTTGGTTCGTGACAGACAGTGCGGGCTCAATCCTGGCGGGGGCCTGGTTCAACGCCGTTTTGAACGCGCTGATCCTGGTCGCGCTTCTTTTCCCGATCCTTTGGCGGCGTGGGGATCTTGTTCAGGCTTGAACCCGGACCGGTCGCAATGTGTCCCTTTCGATCACGTGGCAGGGGAACAGCCGCGCCTCGGGGAAGCGCCCGGGATCGTCGAGCATCGCCACGACCAGTTCGATGGACGCATCGATGATCTGGCGGATAGGTTGACGGATCGTGGTCAGGTCGATGGTTTCCCATCGCGCCATCTCCATATCGTTCAGGCCGATGATGCCAACATCGTCTGGCACGCGTAGACCGGCCGTGCGGACAGCCGAAAGCGCCCCGATGGACAATACGTCATCGCCGCAGAAATAGGCCTCGGCCCGGTTGGTCATCAGCTGTTTGGTCATCTCGACGCGGCCTGCATCGAAGGAATAAGCACTGGCGAAACTCGCGCTGGTTTCAATCTCGGGATGGGCGCGCATGACTTCGGTAAAGCCCGCAAGTCGGTCCTGGGTGGACGTTGCGTCTTCCGGCCCGCCCAGAAAATCGATGCGGGTATATCCGCGGTCGATCAGCGTCCGTGCGGCCATCCGGCCGCATTCGACATTGTCGATGCCCACCACATGCACATCCGGCGCGCTGGCAAAGCGTCCGAAGGAATGGACCACCGGCATGCGCGCATCACGGAACGCCTTGGCAAAATCGGGCGAGAGCGTCGAAGATGCCACGATGACGCCATCGACCGAATACTGCCGGAGAAGCCGGACGGATTGGGCCGGGTCGGTTTCATCCGTCAGATTGACGAGAAGGGGACGCAAGCCACGGTCCTGAAGGCCACGGGTGAAGAGATCGAAGACCTCAAGAAAGATCGGGTTATGGAAGTTGTTCGAAATCAGTCCGATCAGTTTCGTCCGACCTGTGGTCAGCGACGAAGCCAACGCGTTCGGCTGATATCCCAGCGCGTCGGCGGCTTCTTCCACCTTGGCGCGTGTTTTGGCCGAGACCGAGGCGCCTTCGGTAAAGGTGCGTGACACCGCCGAGCGGGATACCCCCGCGCGTTCAGCGACATCTTTCAGTGTGACAGCCATCTTGCCCCCTCACGCGTTTGCAACGCGGTTGCAACGGATTAGCAAATTGTGCAACCGGTTGCAATCTTGTTGCAGGAGCGCTCAGAGACCCCAGAAGATCAGGATTGCGGGGACCGAGACGGCGATGACAAGGATCTCTAACGGCAGGCCCATCCGCCAGTAATCCGAAAATTTGTATCCGCCGGGGCCAAGGATCAACGTGTTGTTCTTGTGCCCGATCGGCGTCAGGAAGGCGCAGGCGGCGCCAATGGCAACGGCCATCAGGAAGGCGTCTGGGTTCACGCCCAGCGTTTGCGCCATTTGAATGCCAATGGGTGCCGCGACAATGGCCGTGGCCGTGTTGTTCAAGACATCGGATAGGGTCATGGTCACGACCATAAGCACGGTCATGACCGCCCAGGCGGGCAGGCCACCGGTGGCCCCGACGATGCCATTTGCGATCAACTCGGTCCCGCCCGATGTCTCCAGTGCGGCGCCAAGCGGGATCATCGAGCCCAGAAGCACCACAACGGGCCATTCGATGTGCGTGTACATCTCGGCCAGCGGTACGATCTTCAGAAGCACATAGGCCACGACCACGATACCAAGCGCGACGGGCAGATAGATCAGGCCAAGCGCCGCCGCGATCACAGCGGCGCCGAAGATGCCGATAGCGAGCCAGATCTTGGATGTGTCGGTGACCGAGAGGCCGCGTTCCGCGAGCGGCAGGCAGCCCAGCCAGTCGACCACATCCTGCGCCTGGTCCTGCGGCGCAAGGATTAGAAGAATGTCGCCTGCGCGCACGGTGGTCTTGCGGACCTGGTCGCGGATCCGTTTGCCGCCGCGCGAGATGCCCAGCAGGACCGACCGCCGACGCCAGTTCAACCCGATGGATTGCGCAGTCTTGCCAGCGATCCGGGCGGTTTCGGGCACAACGACCTCGACGACAGTCAATCCATCGTTTTCGCCCCGCAGATTGGCTTCCCGCGTAGCATCGGCATAGCCGAGGTTCAGGGCGGCGCGAAATTCGTCCAGCGCCTCGGGAGAGGCTTCGAGGACCAGCGTATCGTCCTCCTCTAAAACCGTGTTTTTCTGGGTGCCGTAGCGGCGCTTGCCGCCTCGGATCAGACCAAGGATCGCGACGTCGTTCTTCTCGGCTGTTTCATATAGCTCTGACAGGCGCTTGCCGGTATGGTCTGAGCCTTCGGGGATGGTCAGTTCGGCGATGTAGTTGCCGATTTCCTCCATGGCGCCTTTTCCGCCGGGATCGGTCGGGGCCGGGATCAGCCGCCACCCGATGAGTGCCACGAAGGCGAGACCGATCAGTGCCGTGACGCCGCCCACAGGCGCGAAATCGAACATCCGGAAGCTTTCGCCCAGGATATCCTCGCGGATCGAGGCGATGATGATATTCGACGGCGTGCCAATCAGCGTGACCATACCGCCAAGGATGGTGGCGAAGGACAAAGGCATCAGCGACAGGCCGGGCGGGCGCCCCGCCTTGCGCGCCGTTTGCACGTCGACCGGCATCAAAAGCGCGAGCGCTGCGACATTGTTCATGAAGGCCGAGAGGATTCCGCCGACCCCGCCCATGATTGCAATATGGGCGCCGAGACCGCGGGCGCTGTCGACCAGCGTGCGGGTGATCAGAAAAACCGCACCGGATTTCACCAAGCCCGCAGAGACGACGAGGACGAGGGCGACGACGAGGGTGGCCGGGTGGCCGAAACCGGAAAACGCATCCGATGCCGGGACGACACCGGCGACAACCCCGAGCATCAACGCACCGAAGGCCACGATATCGTAGCGGATCCTGCCCCAAAGCAGCATCGCGAAGACGGCGCCGAATAGCGAAAAGAGTATGATCTGGTCCTGGGTCATGGGCAATGCCTAGCGTGCGGGACGAGGGTCGTCACCGGGAAATTCGGTGCCCATGTACCTGGGCAGGAGGTGGTCAGGATCGAAATGACGCAGGGCTTCGCCCGCGACACCTTCTGGCACTTCGTGCGATTGGCGCCCTTTTCAGGGTGTGGCGCGGGTCGGGGAGGATGCTCGGTCTTGCAGGGGAAAGGTCGCTTGCCTAAAACCCCTGCCAAACCGATGAGAAGGGAACGGGACCCATGGCAGGCCATTCCAAATGGGCGAACATTCAGCACCGCAAGGGGCGTCAGGACGCCGTGCGGGCCAAACTGTTCTCGAAGCTATCCAAGGAGATTACGATCGCAGCCAAGATGGGCGATCCGGATCCCGACAAGAACCCGCGCCTGCGGCTGGCGGTCAAGGAAGCCAAGTCGCAGTCCATGCCCAAGGACAATATCGAGCGCGCGATCAAGAAAAGCGCGGCGGGCGAGGGCGACGATTACGAAGAGATCCGGTACGAGGGCTATGGCCCCGGCGGTGTAGCTGTTATCGTTGAAGCCATGACGGATAACCGGAACCGCACCGCCTCAACCGTGCGGTCGACCTTTTCCAAACATGGCGGGAACCTGGGCGAGACGGGCTCGGTCGGGTTCATGTTCGAGCGGAAAGGCGAAATCCTCTATCCCGCCGAGGCGGGGGACGAGGACACGGTCATGATGGCCGCAATCGAGGCCGGTGCGGAAGACGTCGAAAGCGGCGAAGATGGCCACACGATCTATACCGCCGACACCGATCTGAACGACGTTTCGACAGCTCTGGAAGGCGATCTCGGCGAGGCGGAATCGACCAAGCTGATCTGGCGTCCGACAACCACGACCGAATTGGATCAGGATGGCGCCGAGAAACTGTTTCGTCTGATCGAGACCTTGGAGGACGATGACGACGTCCAACGGGTGACTGCGAATTTCGAGGTCTCGGATGAGGTGATGGAGGCCTTGTCGGCCTAAGTCGGCCCGAGAGTTCTCCAGGCCGGAAGCGGCCCTCCTGGGCGCTGTTTTTCTTTGACTTCTCAGTGCCTTCTTGCATCTTATGCATTTGGTGAGGGCGGGCTTTGAGTTTTGGATTCTCTCTGGCAGATTTTTAAGGACGTATTGTTTGGGCCCGATGCTGCGGCACTTGAGGTTGCGGTCAGTATTGTGGCGGGTGTTCTGGCGATCATTGGTGCCATCTGGGCGATTTTCAAATTCCTTGTCCCGCAGTTGTCGCGGAAGGTGCCGAATACCCGCGCGCCGCAAGTCCCGGAAACCGAACAACAGCCGCAGCCGGACATTCCGAAGGGCCCCCGCCTTGGGATCCCTGGCCCCGGGCGCCGGGTGCGCGGACGGGAGGCGGAGCTTGCGGACCTGCACAATGCGCTCGCCTCTACGGGCGAAGCGGCCATCGTCAACAGCCACACGATCCTGAAAGCCCATGGCGGCTATGGCAAAACGACCCTGGCGCGGCATTATGTCGAACGTCACGGCGAAAGCTATTTCGGCATTCTCTGGTGCGATGCGAAGGATCAGGGCAGCCTGGTCCAAAGCTTGCACAAGGCCTGTCCCGCCTTGGGGCGCGAAGTTCCGGCGATCCCCGAATTGCCCTCGGCCGAGGCGGTGGTGTCGGCGCTGGACCAGTCGGGCGACCGCTGGCTTTTGATCTATGACAACGTGGAAACATATAGCGATATCAAGACATTGGTTCCGCCGTCGGACAGTTCCGTTCGATTGATCGTCACCACGCGCGAGGCAACCGGGTTTACCGGGTTTGCCCAGATTGAAATCAAGGTGCTGGACTTCGAAACAGAGGACAGTCCGGCTTTGACCGTTTTGATGGACGCGGCGGAGCGCGACCAAGATGCGGCGGGCGCGCGCGATCTGGCCAAGGCTTTGGGTGGCATGCCGCTGGCTCTGACGGTGGCCGGGGCGATCGCGAAACGGTCGGGGGAGACCTGGGCCGAGATCGGAACGCAGATCGATCGGGTCATCGCGGCGGCGCCCAAGAACGAAACCTATGAGGATTCTGTCATTGGTGCAGTCGGGCTCAGCTATGAAAAGCTCGGCCCGGATGCGCGTTTGGTCGCGGATCTCTTTGCGTGGTGGGCGCCCGAAGGATTGGTGGCGGACCTGATTACGGCGCCACCGAAGGGTCAAAACTGGCCCGCCGTTGAAGGGGACGTTCGGGCCGATATTGTAGACCTGGCCAAGGATCCGACCCGGGTGGCGGCGGCCGTGGATGCGTTGCAGGATGGGTCATTGATCACAAAAAGCGACGCAGGTGGGTTCGCCATGCACCGGATGACCGCTGCGGCGCTGCGCGCCATGCAAGACGGCGGCGCGGTGGCGGAATCCGCGACTGCATTGCTTGCGGCCACTTTTCCCGAAAACGTGCACGACCCCTCCAATTGGGATCTGTGCCGTGTCTTGACCCCCCATGTCCGCGCGCTTTGGGCATCGGGGCAGGCGCCCTTGGGCCAGAAAACCGAATACCTGTTGAACCAGTCTGGCGGTTTTCTGGTACAGATCGCGGACTACGTGGGCGGGCTTGAGCTTCGGCGCGCGGCCCTGGACCTAACGCTGGACCGTGTGCCTGAAGAACACCGCGATGTGGCGCTTGCCCATGCGAACTATGGGACGTCGCTTTTGAGAAATGGGCAGTTGGAAAAGGCCGAAACACAGCTTCGAAAGGCTGTCGAACTTGACAAAATACACCGCGCTGGGACGGTCGATTTGGCCGAAAGCTATGACTTGCTCGGTGGTCTGCTGTTGGACATCGGTCAGAAGGACCATCCGGGTGCCTTGCGTGAGGCACTAAAAAGTCGTCAATCGGCGGCAGCCATCTTTCGACGTCACTTTGGACGACAAAGCGACGCCAGGGCGGGTATTCTGAACAACATCGGAGCCGTTCGATCTGCGCTCGGCCAGAAACCTGCCGCCGCGCGGCTTTATCAAGCATCTCTTTCGATCAGGCGCGACATCTTGCCATCGGACGATGTTCGGCTGACGGCCCCACTTACATCAACGGCTGCGATGTATCTCCGTTCAGGTCAAGCGGACCAGGCGGAACCGCTTTTGGAAGAAGCTTTGCAAATCTGTCGAAACGCCTTCCCCGAAGCCCCGAAACACCCCAATATCCTGAATACCGCAGGTTGGCTGGTGTCTTGCCTTCTGGTGCGCGCGACCGCTGGTGAAAACACAGGGCTGCGGGACGCCAAAGCCAAACAGCTTTGCGATGAATTCGGCTGGGATTTCGATGACTGTAAGCAGATCGCTCGGCAGTACAGTTATTCCCCGACCAAGGATACCGCACCGTGACCCCGCTTCAATCTCTTGCGTCGCGCCTTGGTGTGCAACTGACCTATCAGGATGTGACTGGACAGCATCGGGAAGCGCCGGAAGAAACGCTTCAGGCCGTGTTGGGTGCCATGGGCTGGGATGCGACCAGTGACGCCGCAGTCCAGGACGGGTTGGCCCAGCTTGATGCAACACACGCCGCCCGGACGGTTCCGCCTTACATGATCGCCCCCCCGGGCGCGGAGTTTGCGATCCCGGACGGCGTCGACTGGGTGTTGCAGGCAGAAGACGGAACGCATCGAGAGGGACGAGGGCCGGTTGCGGAGCTGCCGCTGGGGATCCACCGGCTTGAACTGGCCGATCAGGTGGTCACGCTGCTGTCGGCGCCATCGACGCTCGACCTGCCTGCCCGCGGATGGGGCGTGACGCTGCCGCTTTATGGTTTGTGGACCGATCTGCAATCAGGGATCGGCACCTATGCTGATCTGGCGGCGGCTGCCACGGCAATTGCATCCGCGGGCGCGGGGTTCCTGGGCATCAATCCCATCCATGCCGGGTTTCCCGGCGATCCGAAGGCCATTAGCCCCTACACGCCGACCCATCGGCGCCGATTGGCCACGCGCCACCTGAGCGGGTCGGGCGAAACGCAAGGCGGCGACCTGATAGACTATTCCGCGGCCGAGGCGGCGCTTTGGGCGCACCTTGAAGACCGCTTCGCCCAAGGCGTCGACAAAGGGTTTTTTGCGTTCCGCACGCGCGAGGGAAAGGCCCTGACGCGGTTTGCGACCCATCAGGCGATCTCGGAACGTCATGGTCCCTATTGGGATAGCTGGCCCGAAGCGCTGAAGGATCCGTCGAGCGGCGAGGTCGCGGCCTTCGCCGAGGCGAGGGCGGACCGGGTGACGTTTCATGCCTGGCTTCAGTACCTGGCCGAGACCGAGTTGGGTGCGGCGGCGCGTACAGCGCAAGATGCGGGGATGGCCCATGGCCTTTACCTCGATCTGGCTGTCGGGACCCATCCTTTTGGCGCCGAGACCTGGGAAGACAGGGCGGGCTTCGCACAGGGCGTCTCGCTGGGCGCGCCGCCCGATGCGTTCTCGGAAAACGGGCAAATGTGGATGCTGGCGCCGATGGATCCCCATGCGCTGATCGCGGACGGATTTCAGCGTCTGGCACTGACATTGCGCAAGCAGTTTCAATTCGCGCGTCTTCTTCGGATCGACCACATTTTGGGCTTTGACCGTGCGTTCTGGGTGCCGATGACGGGCGGGCCCGGCGCCTATGTGACAATGCCCAAGGATGCGATGCTGGCCGTTGCGCGGATCGAGGCTGCGCGGGCAGGCGGGGCCATCGTCGGCGAAGATCT
This sequence comes from Paracoccaceae bacterium, assembly GCA_965267475.1. Taxonomy (GTDB): domain Bacteria; phylum Pseudomonadota; class Alphaproteobacteria; order Rhodobacterales; family Rhodobacteraceae; genus JBCBKU01. The sequence continues at coordinate 2,681,425 of OZ254079.1, read as the reverse complement.
TGGGAATATCCCCGACGGGCTTCAGACGGATCTGGCGGCGTCCGGAATCCTTGGCTGCCGGGTGGCCATGTTCGAGGCGGGCCCCGATGGGGCGCGGCGACCCGAGGACTATACCGAGCAGGCCATGGCCAGTTTCGGAACCCATGATCTGCCGACCTATGCCGGGTGGCGCGCCGGCGCGGATATCGGTCTGCGCGAAAGTCTTGGGGCTATGGATTGGGATGCCGCCGAATGGGCGCGGGGCGAGCGTCGCGCGACGGTGGGGGCCTTGGACGGCGTTGCCGGCGGTTCGGATGCTGTTGCGATGCACGGGATGCTGGCGCGCACCGCGTCACGTCTGGTTGCAGTCCAGATCGAGGACGCACTGGGCCTTCAAGAGCAATCCAACTTGCCAGGCACCACCGACGAATACCCGAACTGGCGACGTCGATTGCCTGTCGGGACATCTGGATTGGCCCATGCGCTGCAAGAGATCGCGGTAGTTATGGCGGCTAAAGGTCGTTAGGTTTTCTTGCGAATAAGTCGCAACTGCATTGACTTTTTGCGAACGAATTGCATATTCATTCTTATGAAGGTGTTCACCATAGATGGGCTTCAAGCGGCATGCGTTTGATAAGGCGAACTTTTCTAGCAGTTGGTATGATCTTTGTGGCGCTGTCCGCTGTAGCGCAAGATGCCAAACTGACTGTTGTGGCCACGACTGGGATGATTGCAGATGTCGCGCGCCAGGTGGGTGGCGACCGGGTCGAAGTTCGGGCCTTGATGGGGCCGGGCGTTGACCCGCATGCATATCGCCAGACAAGGACCGATATCGTCGCCATGACGCGTGCCGATCTGGTGTTGTGGCACGGGTTGTTCCTGGAAGCACAGATGGAAGATTTCTTTGGTGACCTCGCGGAACGGAAACCGGTTGTGGCGTTGGCCGATACGCTTGACCAAAGCAAGCTGATCGCGAGCGCGGACTATGCCGACGCCTTTGACCCCCATGTCTGGATGGATCCCGCGCTTTGGGAAGGCGTCGTGATGGCCGCTCAGGTCGCCTTGACCGAAGCCGATCCCGAAGGGGCAGCGATCTATGCCGCAAATGCCGCCGCCCATCTTGAGGACGTGCGCGCACTCGGCGCCTATGTCGATCGCGTCGTCGCAACCGTGTCGGAACCGTCCCGCGTTCTGGTCACGGCCCATGATGCGTTCAGCTATTTCGGCGAGGCGTTCGGGTTCGACGTTCTGGGTATCCAGGGCATTTCGACTGAAAGCGAGGCTGGGTTGAACAGAATCCAGGAACTCGTTGATATCCTTGTGGAAAGAGAGATCAGAGCAGTCTTCGTCGAAAGCTCGGTCTCGGACCGGAACATTCGCGCCCTGATCGAGGGGGCTGCCGCCCAAGGGCACAGCGTCTCGGTCGGGGGAGAGCTGTTCTCAGACGCCATGGGGCCCGCCGGAACCTATGAAGGCACGTATATCGGCATGATCGACCACAACGCGACGACCATCGCCGCTGCACTTGGCGGCACAGTGCCGGCGCGGGGCATGACCGGTCAGTTGTCGGCCGGGTATTGAGGAGACGCGCATGAGCCCCCTTGAGCTGATCACAGATCACGGCGACCGGATCGCAGAAACCCCTGCGGATCATCCATTGGCAGTGCGCGGATTGACGGTCAGCTATGGCGAGAAACCGGCGGTCTTTTCGGTCGATGCAGCTTTTCCCGAAGGATCCATGACGGCCATCATCGGTCCAAACGGGGCGGGCAAGTCGACGCTTCTGAAGGCGGCTTTGGGAATTCAGCCCGCATTGGCCGGGCAGGTGACGGCCTTCGGAATGCCTGTTGCCGCCGCGCGCCACAGGATCGCCTATGTGCCTCAGCGCGCCAGCGTGGATTGGGATTTTCCGACCCGAGCCATCGATGTGGTGCTGATGGGCATGTATCGTCGTTTGGGTCTTCTGGGCCGGGTGCGCCGGGCCGACCGGGCCCGCGCGATGGACTGCCTTGCCCGCGTTGGTATGGACGGCTTCGCGGATCGTCAGATCGGGCAACTGTCGGGCGGCCAGCAACAGCGCGTTTTTTTGGCGCGCGCTCTGGCGCAAGAGGCCGACCTGACCTTGTTGGACGAACCCTTCGCAGGGGTCGATGCGGCGACCGAAGCCGCGATCATTGCGCTTCTTAAAGACTTGCGCGACGCCGGGAAGACGGTTGTGGCGGTCCATCATGACCTGTCCACCGTGCCTGAATACTTCGACCGTGCACTGCTTCTGAACGTCCGCAAAGTGGCAGAAGGCACGCTGGCGGAAGCCTTTACGGCCGAGACACTCGCACAGACCTATGGCGGGCGCCTGTCTTCGGCGGATCTCGGGGACCTGACCCAGGTCACGGCGTAGCCCCAAATGCTGATCGAGGCGCTGACCCTCAGCCTCGGCTACAACGCCGCGCTGGTGACAATCGGTGCGGCGCTGTTGGGTCTGGCGGCGGGAACGGCGGGGGTCTTTCTGTTCTTACGCAAGCGCGCTTTGGTGTCCGATGCGATTTCCCATGCGACGCTGCCCGGCGTCGGTCTCGCTTTCATTGTCATGGTGGCCTTTGGCGGGGACGGACGCTGGTTGCCGGGGCTTCTGATTGGCTCGGCACTGTCGGCCTGGCTCGGGCTTTTGGCCATGCAATGGCTGACGACGAAGACGCGGCTTTCAGAAGACGCGGCCATCGGCGCGATCCTGTCGGTGTTCTTCGGCTTTGGTGTCGTTCTGTTGACGCTGATCCAGACCATGCCGTCCGGGCGCCAGGCGGGCTTGGAAGGATTCCTTCTGGGCTCAACCGCCGGAATGCTTCGAGATGAGGCCACATTGATCGGGGTTGGTGCTCTGGCCGTGATCGCCGTCATCTTGGTATTCCAGCGTCATATGGTTCTTGCGGCGTTCGACCCTGAATTTGCCGCCGCCACGGGGGTTCCGGTGGGCCGGATCGATCTTCTGGTTATGGGTCTGGTTCTCGCGGTGACCGTCGTGGGGCTGAAGGTTGTGGGTCTAATCCTGATCGTGGCGCTTCTGATCATTCCGCCGGTCACGGCGCGGTTCTGGACGGATCGGGCCGGTCAAATGGTCGTGATTTCGGGCGTGGTCGGGGCCCTCGCAGGATACACGGGGGCGGCGGCCTCTGCCGTGGTGCCCGACCTTCCGACCGGTCCGATCATTGTGCTGATCGCGTTCGGGATCTTCATCATCTCGCTTCTGGTCGCGCCAGACCGCGGGGTCCTGGCCGCCGTTTTGCGTCACCGCCGGTTCCAAAGGCAGGTGCATTTGCGGCAGGGGCTGCTGGCGCTTGCCACCGGGCAGCCGATTTACGAGCGTCTCACCTTGCGCCTGCTCACCGCAGCTGGGCTGGCCACGCCTGATGGCGTCGCAACCGAGGATGGCAAGGCCCGCGCGGCCCGCGCCTTGCGGGACGAAACCCGCTGGAGCACAGTGCGCGGCCTGATCGAGTATGCGGGTCCTGCCCAACGCTATGACGGCTTGACGCCGATTGAAGATGTTCTGACCCCGGATCAGATTGCCGAGATCGATGCGCGTATCGGCGCGCCGGAGCCGGTCTGATGGGTGCAGAATTCGTCGCACTCAGCCTGCCGCCTATGGTGATCGGCACCCTTGCGGCTATGGCTTGTGCGCTGCCTGGAAACTTCCTGCTGCTTCGCCGCCAAGCGCTGATCGGCGATGCAATCAGCCATGTGGTTCTGCCGGGTATCGTCGTGGCCTTTCTTCTGACCGGCGTGGTGGCCACGGGTCCCATGATGCTGGGGGCTGCCGGGGCGTCGATTTTCGCGGTCATAGCCATTGAGGTGATCCGGCGTCTGGGCCGCATTGAAACCGGCGCGGCAATGGGCGTGGTCTTCACCGCCATGTTCGCGGCAGGGGTTCTGGCGCTGGAACAATCGGATACGTCCAACGTCCATCTCGACGTGGAGCATGCGCTGTTCGGCAATCTGGAATCGCTGATCTGGTTTGACGCGACGGGTTGGGGGTCTTTGATCGACCCCGCCGCGCTGGCCGGTCTGCCGCCAGAGCTGTTTCGGATCGCGGGCGTGCTGTTCGTCATTTCAGCCCTGATCGCCTTCTTCTGGCGCCCCCTGAAGATCTCGACCTTCGACGAAGGCTATGCGGCGACGCTGGGTATCCCGGTTACCGCGCTTGGCATCGGGCTTGTGATCTTGGCGGCCATAGCGGCGGTCGCGGCCTTCGACGCAGTGGGTTCGATCATCGTGATCGCCATGTTTATCTGCCCGCCTGCCGCTGCACGGCTGATGACCGATAGCTTGGAATGGCAGATCGGGATCAGTCTGCTCTTTGCCGCGGTGTCGGCCATCCTTGGCTATGTTTTGGCGGGCTATGGTCCGCTTTGGATTGGCTCCAGCAATTCGGTTTCCGCCGCGGGGATGATCGCCACCGTTTCGGGTTCCATCCTGGCACTCGCGGCGCTGTTCGGCCCCGCACGCCGGCGGACCGGCGCCCCGGCGGGCGTCTGACGCTGGCTTTGGAGACAATGACCGGCTATAGACCCCGCCAACAGCAATGAGAGGCGGGATATGCAGAAACCCGTGACCATGAGCAGCGAGATCACAGACGCGCAATTGACCGACATTTGCCGCAAGGCGATGGTGGATGAAGCGAATGCGATCCTGGACTTTGCCCAACGCGCCAATGGCGACATGGTGGCAGCCGTCCGCCTGATCCACCGTGCGCGGGGGCCGCTGATCGTCGCAGGTATCGGCAAGTCGGGCCATGTGGCGGGCAAGATTGCGTCGACCTTTCGGTCGGAAGGGCAATCGGCGATCTACCTGCACCCCGGTGAAGCAAGCCATGGCGATCTGGGCTTGATCGAACCCGAAAGCCCGGTCCTGATTCTATCCAACTCGGGCGAGACGTCGGAACTGGGCGATCTGATCCATTACTGCCGAACCCATGGGAACCCGATGATCGCGATGACGGCGGAGCGGACATCAACCCTGGCCAAAGCCGCCGATGTCACAATCGCCCACGGCAAAGTGGTTGAGGTTTGCCCGAACGGGCTTGCGCCGACGACTTCGACGACGCTGGCACTTGCGATCGGTGACGCGCTGGCCGTTGGCGTAACACATCTGATGGGCACGATGCCCGAGGATTTCCGGCGCTACCACCCCGGCGGCAAGCTTGGCGCGCGGCTTCTGACGGTGCGGCACCTGATGCATACGGGCGATGCGTTGCCCTTTGTGAGCCCAGATGCCGAGATGTCAGAAACCGTGGCCGTGATGGCCGAGAAAGCATTGGGCGTCGCGCTGATCTGGGATGGTCAGAACGTGACCGGCATCGTGACCGATGGCGATATGCGCCGCCACGCAAAAGATCTGTGGGGTGCCAAGGCCGGGGATATCGCCACGCCGGATCCGGCTTGGATCGGCGCCGATGCGCTGGCCTCGGAGGCGTTGGCCTTCATGACCGAAACGGGGCGCGGCATCACAAGCTGTGTTGTCCGGGAAGAGGACGGCACCTTTGCCGGGTTCCTTCACGTCCATGATTGTCTTCGGGCGGGGGTTACGCTCTGAGCGTCTGGATCCTGATCCCGGCGCGGTATCAATCGTCGCGATATCCCGGAAAGCCGCTTGCGATGCTGACCGGCGCGGATGGCGTTTCCAAATCCTTAATCCAGCGTACCTGGGAAGCGGGCATGTCGGTCGCAGGGGTCGACCGGGTGATGGTGGCCACCGATGATGATCGGATCGCCGATGCCGCGCGGGGCTTTGGCGCCGAGGTTGTGATGACGGGCGAAGCCTGCCGCAACGGGACCGAACGATGCGCCGATGCGCTGGACCACCTGGGCGCGGCGCCTGAGATCGTGTTGAACCTGCAAGGCGATGCGCCGCTGACCCCGCCTTGGTTTCTGGAAGATCTGATCGCCGCCATGACATCCCGCCCTGACGTGGGCGCGGCGACGCCGGTTCTGAAATGCGATGCCGAGACGTATCAGGCGCTGCGTGCGGATCGCGCGGCAGGCCGGGTGGGCGGCACGACCGCTGTTTTTGCCGCTGACAAGACGGCGATGTATTTCTCAAAAGAGGTGCTGCCATATCTGCCAGAGGCGGATCAGGCAGACCCGCCGGTCTATCATCATGTGGGCGTCTATGCCTATCGGCCCGAGACTCTGAAGGCCTATATGGCCTGGCCGCAAGGGCCGCTGGAAACGCTTGAAGGGCTTGAACAGCTTCGGTTTCTCGAAAACGGCGCGCGGATGCTTTGCGTCGAGGTCGAGGCCCGGGGACGGGTCTTCTGGGAATTGAACAACCCGAGCGACCTCGCGCGGATCGAAGCCGTGCTTTAGGCAACCCGGTCTCGCAAGACTGCAAGGTTCAGTGGTGCCGAACGTGCCGGTCCATTCCAAGGACGTTCAGGAACCGCCCATCCACGACGACGAGGCCCAAGGCCAGTAGTCCGAAGCCCATATAGGCACTGGGGTTCAGCGTCTCACCCAGAACGATCGTGCCGAGGATGATGGCGACCGGTGGGATTGTCAGCGTGACCAGCAACAGATTGCCGGACCCGGCCACAGCCAGAATGCGATAGTACAGAAGATAGGCCAGCGCGGTGGCGCCCCCTGCAACATAGGCGATGGCGCTCCAGGTGCGGGCGGAAAGATCCAATGAAATCGGCCCCTCAATGATCCAGGCCAGTGGCACCATGATCAGGGCCGAGGCGGTGACCATACCTGCCGCGGCAACCAAGGGTGGCAATTTGCCAAGTCCGATCCGGCCCCATGCGCCAGCAAAGGCGTAAGACACGCCTGCCGAGATAATCGCCCATTGGGCAAGCGATGTCGGGTCAAAGGCAAAAAGCGATTCATATCCGACCGCCGTCACCACCCCGGCAAAGCCCAGAAGAACGCCGACAGCTTTGCGCAAGGTCAATCGTTCATCCGCAAACAACGCCGTGGCCACGAGCACGCCGAAAAGCGCCGTGGTCGAATTCAGGATGGCGGTCAACCCGGTCTCGACACGCAACTGTCCCCATGTGATCAAGGTAAACGGGATCACATTGTTTAAAAGACCCATCAGTGCAAAGGCGCCCCACAGGCGCGGATCCTTGGTCAGGGGCAGGCGCAGGATCAGCACGATCGCCCAAAGCACGACAGCCCCCCAAAAGACCCGGTGGGCCACGACCGTAAAGACACCGATCTCATCCAGTGCAATTCGGACCGCAAGGAAGGTTCCGCCCCAAAGGCAGGACAGGAAGATTAGGTCCGTCCATGCACGGCGTGAGAGAGTTTTTTGCTGTGCCATGCCAGACGCATAACGGGCCGCCTTTATAGGGGCGACCCGGATCTTGCTTGTACCGAATGCGTTGGGTTTAGAAGCTCATCCCGACGCGAATTCCGGCGGCAATCGCATCGTTGTCGGTAAAAGTGGCATCGATGGTTTGTGTGGTGGCGTCGCCCAGCGCGATGTACCGGATGCCGCCTGTGATCTCGACATTGTCCATCGTATAGGTCGCGGCCACGCCGATGCTGGCGAACCCATCACGCGGGGCCAGATTGCCTTGGATGTCACCGGTTTCGGCTTCATACCCCACTGTCACCGCACCTGACCATTGGTCGTTGAACCGTCGTCCGATGCCGAGGTTATAGGTGATGTAGTCGCTTTGGTAAGCGATCAGCGGCGATCCCAGGTTCGGCGGGGTAATGTCAAACTCCGACCAATCCTGCCAGCGGATATTGCCGAAGACCAAAGTGTTTTCAGCGATGCCCGACTGGAACTCAAGGTTGACCGATTGCGGGATCGTGGTTGTGAAACTGCCTGCGATCCCGGGGGCGCCGCCAAAGCTTTCGCTGGAATCGAAGGTGTGATCGATGGCGGAATTATAGGTCAGCGCCACCCGAAGCGCGATTTCCGGCATCTCGTAACCGACACCCACCGCATAGCCGAATTCATAGGTCCGGTCGACATCGAGACCGAAGGTGGTCGATGTCGGGGGCGGCAGCAGAAGGCCACTCAGTTCCGCATTGATCGATTGGAGGCGCGGACCACCGTAGATCGAGACGTTGTTGTCGAAGCGATACTTCAGGAATGCTGTCACACCGATCGATGTCAACTCGGCCATGGTGCCCGCGAGCGGATAGCCGGTGCCGGTGGCGTAATCGACATCCGCGCCAACCGGCTGATCGATGATCACCGCAAAGGCGAGATTGTCCGATATGTCCTGCTTGTATCCAACCGCGGCATTGAAATAGCTCGGCGCCATATCACCCGAGGCGATGGGGCCGCCAAGGCCCGCATCCGTCCCGCTGACCGAAGGGCTGACGAAACTCAGCCGACCTTCAGCATAGTTACCCTCTTCGAACAGGATCGAAACCGACTGCGGATCGCGTTCGATCCCGCCTGCATAAGCTTGCCCCACCATCGCCAATGCGACGCCGGTTGTGGCCAAAAATCGTGCCATGATGTGTTCAGCCCCTCCCTCGGGCCTTCGCCTCACTCGATGGGTAGAAAGCCTATGGTTCGGGCTTGGGCCCGGTCAACGGTGACCTTTGGTCACAGGGCTGGCTTTTGACGAAGCGTCACGAAACTGTCGCAGTCCGCGTTTCACGCAAAATATTGAGGTAATTGGCCAGAAATATGAGTGCTGCACCCCAGAATACGAACGGATCGAGCGGTTCGTTGTAAAGCAGCAAACCGATCACCGCGATCACGGGCAGGCGAATGAAATCGACCGGGACGACGACCGCCGCCGGTGCAATCGACAGTGCGGTTGTCAGACAAAGATGGGCCGCCAGTCCGGCGCATCCGACCACGACAAGCCAGGGCCAGGCCTGTGCAGAGGGCCAGGTGATCTGGCCATCCCATAATGTGGTGATCAAGCCGAAAACCGCTTGCATGACGGCCAGCCAGAAAAGAATGCAAGTGGTCGAGACATCTCGCGTCAACCGCTTAGTCAGCACGATGGACCCGGCGAACCCGATGGCAGCCAGTGCGGCGGTTATGGTGCCTATGTTGACCTCGGCCACGCCGGGTCTGGCAACGATGAGGACGCCAAGAAAGCCAAGCGCTGCCATGGCCACTCGAAACCGCGTCAACCGTTCGCCCAGTATAAAGGCGGCAAGGACCAGAACCCAGATCGGGGTCGTGAATTCCAAGGCAAACAGTTGGCTGAGAGGGATGAAGGCAAGAGCATAGAACCACAGGTTCTGTCCTGCGAAATGACTGAGGTTGCGAAGTGCGTGGATCCCGAGGTGCCGCGTAGAGACCTCGTGCAAACGGCCCAACGCACCGCCAACCGCCAGAACCAGCACGATTCCGATCAATGACCGGAAAAACATGATCTCGAAGGTCGACAACTCGGGCGTCAAAGCGCGGCCGGCGACGGCCATCGAGGAGAAAGCCACGACCGCGCCCAGCATCCAAAGCGCGGCATGCAAAGGGCGCGCAGGTGTGGCGCCAGCGGTCACGATTGAGAATTCCTCATGTTGGAATGGCCGCGCATATCAGACTTCGTACCACGAAGGATGCAAGGGAATATCTGGCCGTTTCGCGACGTTTGGACTGTCCACATCCAACGGATAGGTTGACGGCGCGGGCCCCGGCCGAATGCGATCCTTCCGCAGGAACGTGAACTCGAGGAGGGGCGGAATAGAGACTTTGCCGTCCGACACCGGCGGATAGCGGTTGTTTGGATGGATATGGACGATGCTGAAATGGTCGAGAAGTTTCAGGATTGGCTCTGCCACCCGGTCATGTCCACTCCGCGAGAACAGAAGATCGCAATGGTGAAGCTCCAGGACGATGATACGGAACCGTTTGAGCATCGGGACCGGGGTGTCGAGCAGAACGCCATATTCGGCACCTTCTATGTCCATCTGAAGCAGAAAGTCACCGGCGGCGTCGCCCACGGTCTCGGCCACCCAATCTTCAAGCCGGATCAGGATGTCGTCCGACCGACTGCCGAGATACTTCTTTTGGAAGTGGAACCGGGGGTTGTCGATGGGCGGCCCGTCGACGGAATAGTCGGCGAGGTAGCAGGGAATGCCGCGCCGGGCGATGTCTTCCTCAAACCCGGCGGTGAAATCGACACCAGGTGAAAAGCAGGCTGTAATCCCCTCCAGATCATCGGGCAGAACATAGCCGCCGTCACCGTCAGGTCCGACCCGGATCAACGGTGTTTCAAGGCCCACAGGCGCGCAAGCCGTCAGGAAATTCCGCAACTTGTCCGAAGGGACGCGGGGTTCGCCGGCCACCTTCAGCCGCAACAACGCATTCTTGACGGTTTGCTCAAGCCCCATGGCCGTTCTCGTTTCTCAAGTCAGGCGCCATTAGTGTGATCGGCACGCGTGAACAGAAAGTTGGATCGTCCGTCGCTGTGAATACAGCTGTATCCGTGGTTCTTGAGGTGATCCCACGCCTGATCCACACGCCGATAGGCCTCTTCACCCGGAATGTTTAAGTTGTCGAACTCGATCAGGAACTGATCAGGCCGAATGCCTTTGCTCAGAATGTCGGGAATGACTTCGATTTCTGCCCCCTCGATATCGAGCTTGATCAAGGGAACTGTCGCCGGGTCGATGGCCAAGTCGGCGAGAAGACGATCAAGCGGGATCGCCTGAACCTCGATTGACGCGGTGTCCTGGGCATAATTGTTTTGGTAGTTCACAATCGAGTGCGACACGTGATCCGGATTGCTTGGCGCAAAGAACTTCAATTGCGTTTGCGAAGTCCAAAGGGCCTTTTCGACCAGTTGCAACGACCGATCGTCGAGCCCGGTCAGATCGTAGGCGTCGGCGGGTTGTTTGCCGCCTTCCGCATAGTCTTGCTGACGGCCCTGTCCCAGTCGGGCGGCCAATTCTTTGAAGTGCAGAATGGCGCGAGGCGTCGGATCGACCAGGATCACCCGCGCCCCATAGGCCCTGGCAAACTCCACATCGAAAGTCGCATCTTCACCCAGACCAGCGCTGACAATTGTCGACCCGTGAAGGGCGTCAGAGTCAAGAAAGGTCCAGGCGCCGTAGTCTGAGCCCAGGGTCCTGTAGTTCTTGCCCGGGACCTTGGCCACTGTCTGCAACGGATGCGGAGGAGTTTTCGCCGATCTGGTCCGAGAAAACAGTCGTTTCAGAAAGTCCACGTTGTCACCTTTGGATCTAAAACGTCATTCCGCGACCGACAATTGCCTGTCATTCCCACTCGATCGTACCGGGGGGTTTTGACGTCACATCGTATGTCACGCGGTTGATCCCCGGAACCTCGTTGATAATGCGCGTGGCCGTCTCGCTCAGAAAATCGTGCGTGAAGGGATAACTGTCGGCGGTCATCCCGTCGACCGAGGTAACAGCCCGCATGGCGCAGGCGTAGTCATAGGTGCGCCCGTCGCCCATGACGCCCACGGTTCTGACGGGCAGGATGGCGACAAAGGCCTGCCAGATTTCATCGTAAAGCCCGTGTTTGCGGATCTGGTCGATATAGACGGCGTCGGCTTCGCGCAGGATCGCGAGTTTCTCGCGCGTGATCTCGCCAGGGCAGCGGATCGCAAGGCCGGGGCCGGGGAAGGGGTGGCGACCGATGAAACTGTTGGGCAGGCCGAGTTCGCGGCCAAGGGCCCGCACTTCATCCTTGAACAGCTCACGCAGCGGTTCGACCAGTTTCAGCCCCATCTTTTCGGGCAGTCCACCGACATTGTGGTGCGATTTGATCGTCACCGACGGCCCACCCGAGAAGCTCACGCTTTCGATGACGTCGGGATAGAGCGTGCCTTGAGCTAGGAATTCCGCACCCTGGATATCGTTGGCGTATTTCTGGAAGACGTCGATGAAGAGCCGCCCGATGATCTTGCGCTTGGTTTCGGGATCGGATTGGCCGTCCAATTCGCCCAGAAACAGCTCAGTCTCATCAGCATGGATCACGTGCAAATTCATATGGTCGCGAAACATGCCCACGACTTCCTGGGCCTCGTCTTTCCGGAGCAGCCCATGATCAACGAAGACGCACGTAAGCTGATCGCCCACGGCTTCATGGATCAGGGCGGCAGCGACCGAACTGTCGACCCCACCGGAAAGGGCGCAGATGACGCGTTTGTCGCCCACCTGTTCGCGGATCTGGGCGACCGCCTGTTCGCGATAGCCCGCCATGGTCCAATCGCCGGTGAAGCCGGCAAGACGCACGAAGTTCTCGTAAAGCTTGGCGCCGCGCGGGGTGTGATGAACTTCGGGATGAAATTGAACCGCATAGAACCCGCGTTCGGTATCCGCCGTAATCGCATAAGGCGCATTGGGCGAGGTGCCAAAAACCTCGAACCCTGGGGCGAGCGCGGCGACGTGATCGCCATGGCTCATCCAGACCTGTTCGTCGCCATCGGAAAACCAACCCTCAAGCAATGGCAGGTGGCCTTTGGGGGCCACTTTGGCGCGCCCGAACTCAGCCGTGCCGCCGCCACCCGAGATTTTGCCGCCTTCAACCCGGCCGCCCAGATCCTGCATCATGACCTGCTGGCCATAACAGATCCCCAAGACTGGGACGCCCGCCTCATAGGCTGCCGACGGCGGCCGCGGGCTGCCGTTGCGGACCACGCTGTCGGGCCCGCCTGAAAAGATGATGGCTTTTGGCGCGAAGGCGGTCAGGAACGCGTCGTCGACGTTCTGATAGGGGTGGATCTCGCAATAGACGTTCAACTCGCGCAGGCGCCGCGCGATCAGCTGCGTGACCTGCGAACCGAAGTCGATGATCAGAAGGCGATCGTGGGATGGGGCCGTCATGATCGCTGGGTAGGCCCGGTTTCGGGAAGGTGCAAGACCTTCCCGACGGGGCCGAAATTTTTCAGTAAAATTTCGGAACGAAAAATTCTGATAATTTTTCGGCGGCCCCTGGACATGACAGGCTCAAGTCAGCGCAGCGAGAACGCGCGCCCAGCTGCGCGTGCCTTTATGGAAGCTCTCGACATCGTACTTTTCGTTCGGCGAATGGATCAGGTCGTCGTCGCGACCGAACCCGATCAGCATGGATGGCACGCCCAGCATGTTGTGAAAGTGCCCAGCAATCGGGATCGACCCACCGGAACCGATGAACGCCGCTGGGCGCGGCCACTCATCGGACAAGGCCTGACGCGCGGCTTCGAATGCGGGCAGGTCGGTGGGCATCACGCTTGCCTTCGACGAGCCGTGTTCGATGTAGTCGACCGAGCAATCGGGCGGCAGGTTTGCTTCGACATGGGCGCAAAGGCTCGCGCGAATTGCGTGCGGATCCTGATCGCCCACCAGACGGCACGACACCTTCGCCGAGGCCTTTGACGGCAGCACGGTCTTGAACCCGTTGCCGGTATAGCCGCCATGGATGCCGTTGAATTCGAGCGTCGGGCGCGACCAGATCATCTCAAGCGCCGTGCGGCCTGCCTCGCCCGCAGGCACAGAAAGTCCGGCGTCCCCCAAAAAGCGCGCTGCGTCGAAGCCAAGCCCGTCCCATTGCGCGCGCTGAGCATCAGATAACTCAACCACCCCGTCATAGAACCCCGGCAACGTGACCCTGCCGTCATCATCGTGCAATCCCGCCAGTATCTTCGACAAAACCCGGATCGGGTTCGCTGCCGGGCCGCCATACATTCCGGAATGCAGATCCTTGTCCGGGCCGGTGATGATGATTTCCTGCCCCATGAGCCCGCGCAACATGGTAGTGATCGCCGGCGTCTCGGGGTCGAACAGCCCGGTGTCGCAGATCAGCGCGATGTCGGCTTTAAGGTTGTCGGCATGCTCTTCCAGGAAGGGCACCAGTGACGGCGATCCCGATTCCTCTTCGCCTTCGAAGAAGAAGGTGATCCGACAGGGCAGCGATCCATGGGCGGCCTTCCAGGCGCGGCAGGCTTCAACAAATGTCATCAACTGGCCCTTGTCGTCGGATGAGCCCCGTCCGCGGATCACCTGTCCTTTGGCGGTACTTTGCAGTTCAGGATCGAAGGGGTCGCGGTCCCAAAGCTCTAGCGGATCAACCGGCTGCACGTCGTAATGGCCGTAAAACATCAGATGCGGTCCGCTGTCGCCCACATGGCCCACAACCATCGGATGGCCGGGGGTCGGGTACTTCCGGGCCTCCACACCCAATGACGCAAGGTCCGCCACCAGCCAATCGGCGGCCCTGTCGCAATCGGCCTTGAACGCCGGGTCGGTTGAAATCGAAGGGATCCGCAGAAGCTCGAACAGGCGGTCCATCGCGGCGGGCATGTCTTCGTCGATCTTGGCGAGAACAGCGTCGAGGCTCATTGGGGGGAATCCTTTCCGGAAAACATGGGGCGACTGGAATTTGCGCGACCCTAGCAGCGGCTGGCCGGGTGTCCAGCGGTCCGCTTGGCGATGCGGGGCGTCTCGCGCTATGACGCCTGCAACGCGGGGATCGGGGAACATGCACATGAAGATGCAGCACTGGCAGTGGGTTGGCCTTTGGCTTTGCGTGATCGGGCAATCGGCGCCTGCTGCGGCCGAGCCGATTTCGGCGGCTGAAGCTCGAAAGCAACTTTTCGCGGCACGGGGGGTCGAGGTTAGATTCGCGGACGGCGTGCCGGACGAGGCACGGGATTTTCTGCGCCAGGTTCTCGACCTGTCAGCCAGTCAGAACAATCCCGTTCCGTATTACGGAGCCCTGGCTTTCGTGCCCGATGCAGGTCTGAGCCGCGATGACCTGTTGGCCGCCATGGCCGAAGGGAACGAACATTTGCAGGCAGCAGGCGGATACCACGCGCCGCAAGCTGCCGAGGATGCCGCGCTTGCCGCCTGCGAGGCAAAGAAATCCGAAGGCGCGGGGCCATGCGCGGTGGGGCTTTGGGTTCTTCCACGCCGCTATGCGCCGCGCGATCTGACTTTGTCGCAGCCCGCCACGCGGGATTTTCGGCAGAACTGGCGGGGCGGGGCATCACCCAAAGCCTTGGCCGCGTCGCCGACAACCGGCGTCTGGGCCATCGCGAAGGGAGAGGGCGCACACCAAGCCGCGATTGACGCCTGTAATGGCAAAGTTGCGGCGCCCAGCCCGAGCGATTGTGATCTCAAAATTACGCAATGAAACCTTTCGCTTCTCGTGCATCTTGATTTATATCAAGTCCCGCGCAGCTTTGGTGTGACATGGTGGCGCGATCGCCCGAAACCGCGGGCGCCCTGAAGGAGCATACGGGTGGACTATACGGCGAAATTCGACCAGGCGATTGCCAGGCTGCACGAAGAAGAACGCTATCGGACGTTTTTCGATATCGAACGCGTGCGCGGGTCCTTCCCGAAAGCCGCCTGGAAGCAGCCGGATGGCTCAACGCGCGAAATCACCGTGTGGTGTGGCAACGACTATCTGGGAATGGGCCAGCACCCCGTTGTGCTGACCGCCATGCATGAAGCGCTGGATGCGACCGGCGCAGGGTCGGGCGGAACCCGCAATATCTCGGGCACGACGGTGTATCACAAAGCGCTTGAGGCCGAGCTTGCCGAATTGCATGGCAAGGACGGGGCGCTTCTGTTCACCTCGGCCTACATTGCTAATGATGCGACACTCTCGACGCTGGCCAAGCTGTTTCCAGGTCTGATCATTTATTCGGATGCTTTGAACCATGCTTCGATGATCGAGGGCATTCGCCGCAATGGTGGCGAGAAGCGGGTTTTCCGGCACAATGATGTCGCGCATCTGCGCGAGCTTTTGGCGGCGGACAGCCCGGACGCGCCAAAACTGATCGCCTTCGAATCAATCTATTCGATGGACGGAGACATCTGCCCGATGGCCGAGATTTGCGATCTGGCCGAGGAATTCAATGCACTGACCTATCTCGACGAAGTTCATGCCGTCGGCATGTACGGCCCGCGCGGTGGCGGCATCGCCGAACGCGAAGGGTTGATGCATCGGATCGACATCATCAACGGAACGCTGGCCAAGGCCTACGGTGTGATGGGCGGCTATATCGCAGCGCATCCGCAGATCTGCGATGCCATCCGGTCCTATGCGCCCGGCTTCATCTTTACCACATCGCTGCCGCCAGCGGTTGCGGCCGGGGCAACGGCGTCGGTCAAGCATCTTAAGTCAGATCAAGGGCTTAGGGATCTTCAACAGGAACATGCGGCGGTTTTGAAACTGCGCCTGCGTGGCCTTGGCCTGCCGATCATCGACCACGGGACGCATATCGTGCCGGTCATGGTCGGCGATCCGGGTCATACCAAAAAGATCTCGGACATGCTGTTGGATGAGTTCGGGATCTATGTTCAGCCGATCAATTATCCGACCGTTCCGAAGGGAACCGAGCGGTTGCGTTTCACGCCATCCCCTGTCCATTCGTCCGAAGATATTGATGCTTTGGTGGGCGCAATGGACGAACTTTGGTCGCATTGTGCGCTTAATCGTGCCGAGCTTAGCGCCTAAGGCTTAACCCTGTGCATGGGCCATGGCCCTGTGTTAACCTTATGGGTATAAGTCTTTGGCGAATCCTGCCGATAACGCCTTGGGGAACGGCTGTTTTATGGGTCAACGGCTATGAGAGGCCGTCCTGAAAAGGACGCCGCTGCTGACGTGAGTGACGAAGACACCGTCACGCGCTTGAAGTCGTTTGACGACTTCGACCTACGGCTTGGCGACGTTATGCGCGGCGAGCGCGCGACCCTCGGAAAATCCCTTCTCGACGTTCAGCGTGATCTTAAGATCAAGGCGACCTATATCGCCGCGATCGAGAATGCCGATCCATCGGCCTTTGAAACACCAGGCTTTGTTGCGGGATATGTGCGGTCCTATGCCCGCTATCTCGGGCTCGATCCGGAATGGGCCTTCCAGACTTTCTGCGAGGAAGGGAAATTCACCGTCACCACCGGGATCGCGAAGGCATCCAAGCCTTCCGCATCGGTCCAGAAAACATCCCGGTCGGACGCCGCGAAATCCGGGCTGCGCGACCCTATCGCGGAACCCTCGGTCGCGTTCCTTCCGACCACGCCGAGTTCCTTGTCGACGATCGAGCCCAGGGCGATCGGTTCGCTTCTGGTCTTGGTGCTGCTGGTTGGCGGTATCGGGTACGGTGGCTGGTCTGTGCTGCGGGAAGTCCAGAAGGTTCAGTTTACACCGGTTGAACAGGCGCCTGGCGTCGCATCGGACCTTGGCAACCTGCCAACAGGGTTCGACCTGACCGAAACTGCCGAAGCCGATATTCCGGCGCGCCCGGCACCCGAGGCGCTTGATCGGCTGTATCGGCCCGAGGCGCTGGACATTCCTGTCCTCGTGGCCCGGGACGGCCCAATCGGTGCGTTGAACCCGGCAGAGACCGGACGGTTTGCACCGATTGATACGGCGCCCGAATTTGCCGCTGTGGATACGACACCGCCCGCTGCCCTGGACGGCACGGCTGAACTTGCGGAGGCCGAGCCGCTGACCGTTCAAGTTGTCGAAGAGGGCCCGCCGGAAGTGGCGCTGTTGGCTGTGCGCCCATCCTGGGTTCGGGTGACGGCTGCGGATGGCACAGTGATCTTCGAGAAGATCCTCGATGCGGGGGAGAGGTTCACGCTGCCTCAGACAGAAGAGCCGCCGACGTTGCGTGCAGGCAATGCGGGTTCACTTTATTTTGCCATCGGGTCCGAAACATTCGGCCCGGCAGGCGACGGTCCGGCGGTGATCCGCAACGTCTCGCTCGGGATCGATGCGCTGGTCGAAAACTATGCGCTTGCCAATCCGGACGAGAATGAGGATTTGGCGCGGTTCATCGCGGTGGCCGAGGCGTCGGACGCCTCTGAGCCATCTGAGTAAACGCACCGAAACGGTTGTCGCGGGCGCGCGCGTGGCCTAACTGGTGGCTTGCGTGAAATCGGTCTAGGCTTGTCCCCATGTCGCTGAACCATGTCCGCCCCTGGCGCAACATCTATCGCCGGAAATCCCGTCAGATCCACGTCGGGTCTGTGCCCGTGGGCGGTGATGCGCCAATCAGTGTCCAAACGATGACCAACACGGTCACAACGGATATCCCAGGCACCATCGCGCAGGTTCAGGCCGCGGCTGAGGCCGGAGCGGATATCGTCCGCATCTCGGTGCCGGACAAGGACAGCTCTGCTGCCCTGAAAGAGATCGTAAAGGAAAGCCCGGTCCCGATCGTGGCCGATATACATTTTCACTATCAGCGTGGCATTGAGGCGGCCGAAGCGGGCGCCGCGTGTTTGCGGATCAATCCGGGAAATATTGGCGACGAACAGCGCGTGAAAGAGGTCATCAAAGCCGCGCGCGACCACAACTGTTCGATCCGGATCGGCGTGAATGCCGGGTCGCTGGAAAAGCATCTTTTGGAGAAATACGGCGAGCCATGCCCCGACGCGATGGTTGAAAGCGGGCTTGAGCATATCAAGATCCTGGAAGACAACGACTTCCACGAATTCAAGATTTCCTGCAAAGCCTCGGATGTGTTCATGGCGGCGGCGGCCTATCAGGCATTGGCCGAAGCGACCGACGCGCCCATTCATCTTGGGATCACTGAAGCGGGTGGGCTTGTATCCGGCACCATCAAATCGGCCATCGGTCTGGGCAATCTGCTTTGGATGGGGATCGGCGATACCATCCGTGTCTCGCTTAGCGCGGATCCGGTGGAAGAGGTCAAGGTGGGCTTCGAGATCCTGAAGTCGCTGGGTCTTCGGCACCGGGGCGTGAACATCATTTCCTGCCCATCCTGTGCGCGTCAGGGCTTCGACGTGATCAAGACGGTCGAGACGCTGGAAAAGCGTCTGGAACACATCAAGACTCCAATGAGCCTGTCGATCATTGGCTGTGTCGTGAACGGCCCGGGCGAGGCGCTGATGACCGATGTCGGTTTCACCGGCGGCGGGGCCGGATCCGGGATGGTTTATCTGGCCGGGAAACAGTCCCACAAACTGTCCAACGACGAGATGGTCGACCACATCGTCGAACAGGTGGAAAAGAAGGCCGCCGAACTGGATGCCGCCGCAGCCGCCGCGGATCAGGCCGCCGAATAACGCTTTGCAACGCATGTCGGTTTCGCGTGGCAGGTGACGCAATCACTGCGCGCCTGTGGCCATATGCTTGATAGATTGGACGCCAGGAAACCCGAACAGGGATGTTTGGAATGGGCGAGACAAGACCAGCACGGCGCACGCGCGGCGGCGGCGGAGCAGCGCGACGGGCGGCCCGTACCACCTTTGTACATGAAGTCGCGCCGGTCATCGAGCGACAGATCCCAAACCTTGAGATCTTGAACGAAGAAGCGCTTGAAACCATCGAGGCGAATGCCGAAACCGTTCTGGAAGAGATCGGGGTGGCCTTTGTCGACAATCCCGATGCATTGAAGCGGTGGCGTGATGCCGGCGCGGATGTGAACGGCGAACGCGTGCGGATCCCGAAGGGTCTGGCACGAAAGCTGTGTGCCACGGCGCCCAGGACATTCATCCAACACGCGCGGAACCCGCAAAACTCGGTCGAGATCGGTGGCAAGAAACTGGTGCTGGCGCCCGTCTATGGCCCGCCCTTCGTCCGAGACCTGGAAGGTGGGCGCCGCTATGCCACGATGGCGGATTTCGAAAATTTCGTGAAGCTCGGCTATCTGTCGAAATGGCTTCACCACTCTGGCGGTACGGTGTGCGAACCGACCGACGTGCCGGTCAACAAGCGCCATTTCGATATGCTTCTCGCGCATATGACGCTGTCGGACAAACCGTTCATGGGGTCGGTGACCGAACCAAGCCGTTCGGAAGACAGTGTCGAGATGTGCGAAATTCTGTTCGGCAAGGATTTCGTCGATCAGAACACGGTCATGACCTCGCTGATCAACATCAACTCGCCGTTGACATTCGACAGTGTGATGATGGGCGCGCTTGAGGTCTATGCCGCGGCGAACCAGGCCGCGATCATTTCGCCCTTTATCGTCGGGGGGGCCATGGCGCCGGTTTCTGTCGCGGGCACGCTGACGCAGGTTCTGGCCGAGGTTCTGGCCGGCGTGGCCTATTCCCAGATCGTCCGGCCCGGCGCGCCGGTGATCTTCGGCGCATTCGTGACCTCGATCGACATGAACTCGGGCGCGCCCACTTTTGGCACGCCAGAGGCCGCGCAGATCACCTATGGCGCAGGCCAGTTGGCACGACGTCTCGGGCTTCCGTTCCGGTCCGCAGGATCGTTTTGCGGATCCAAATTGCCCGATGCGCAGGCCGCTTATGAAACAGCGAACTCCCTGAACGCCGGGCTGCTCTCGGGCGTCAATTTCATGCTGCATGCCTGCGGCTGGCTGGAAGGGGGGCTGGTCAGTTCCTACGAGAAATTCGTGATGGACGCAGATCAATTGGGAATTTTGCACCGGATGGCGGCCACCGTAGACGTATCCGAAGCAGGGCAGGCGATGGATGCCATACGCGAAGTTGGGCCCGGTGGTCACTATCTGGGGTGCGAACACACGCAAACGCATTTCAAAGATGCGTTCTGGCGTTCGGAAGTCCTGAACTACAAACCCTTCGAAACCTGGGAAGAGGAAGGCCGGCTGAACACCCAGGCGCTTGCGGCGGATCGGGTCGGCAAGTTGCTGTCCGAATATCAGCAACCGGCGCTTGACGCAGCCACGCATGACGCGCTTCGCGACTATGTCGCGCGGCGCAAATCCTCGATGAGCGACAGTTTCACCTAGGTTACGGTTTAACGGCGGGTCGCGGCAGCAGCCGCGCTTCGCCCATGATCGCGATCAGGATTTCGACATGGCGCATGACCGAATATTCGCCGCCACCCATCCTACGGGTGCTTTCAAGTTCTTCCTCCTCGACCAAAAGCGCGTTGACCGCAGTCGTTGGAGAGGGGGCAGACGACGTGTTCATGAGCCGCTTGAGATCCCGGTCGCGGTCGTAATCGACAAGGCCGAATCGCGCCGCACGGATAAGAAGGCGAGGGCGGCGCAGCCCGTCGAGCTTGGTAAGTGAGTCGGACATTGAGAAACTCCCATAACGAGTAATTTCCCAAAGTTAATCAATCATAGCGTGTGTTGCGCATTGATGACGAGAGGCGAACGGCCCGTTCAACTCTGATCATTGACCGGTCAATATTTCCAATGCTGCACGTTGTATTAACCAACCAGTAAGATTTACAACTACAGGTTGCGTCCTAGAAATTGTACACACGTATATCAACATGTGGGGAGCCGCGTCTCATGGCCAAACAAGAAGCAACCAGCAGCTTGCCTGTTTGGGTGCCCGAGGCTGTGGAGAATTACTTGGCGCATACCGAGGCGGGTCTGCCGCTCCGCCGGATCGCTCAGATCCGGGGGCAGCATGCCTCGACGATCCTTCGTCAGGTGCGACGGATTGAAACGCGCCGGGATGATGCGTTGGTCGATGCGGGGCTGAAGCGTCTGGGTGCCCCCAAACAGTTTAACGCCGCCGCTGGTGGCTTGAGTAAGGAGCAGACAAGAATGGCTGCCGACGATTTTTCGGATGTCGCGAACCTGACGGATCAAGGGGCAGATGCCGAGGCGATGCGCGTTCTGCGCAGAATGTCCGAACCCACGGCATGCCTGGCAGTGGCCGATGACATGGAAAAGGCCGTGGTCGTGCGCGACACGGCAGATGGGCGCACCGTGCGCACCGCGATCGTCGACAAGTCTGTGGCCGAGATGCTGGCGATCAAGGAATGGATCGATGCGTCGAAGCGTGGTCGGATTGCGCGGTATCGGATTACGCCAGCTGGGCGGGTGGCGCTTAAACGGCTCTTGTCGGAATTGGAACCGGGCGCAAGCGGTTTGGACGAGGCGGCGATGCCCTTTGAAGGGCCTGGGCAAACGCCCTTGGTTCCCGGCGCGGCGCGCGAACGGTTCCGGAGTAACTCGACCGAAAGCCCGCTTGCGACGTTGGCCCGTCGCCGCGAAAAGTCAGGGCGCCCCTTCCTGGATGCAGATCTTGTGGCAGCGGGAGAGCGGTTCCGAGAGGACTTTGAATTGGCTCAGATGAGCCCTGACCGACCCGCGCGATGGGAAGATTACTTGGTAGGCGCGCGTGTGCCCGCCCCTTTACCCCAAGCGGCCGGGGCGACAGGACCCGCGGCCGCGCATCACCGGGTTTCCACCGCGTTAGCCGAGCTTGGACCGGGCCTTGGGGATGTCGCACTGCGATGTTGCTGTTTTCTCGAGGGTCTCGAATCCACTGAGCAGCGGATGGGCTGGTCGGCCAGATCCGGCAAGATCGTACTTCGCATCGCGCTTCAGCGCCTGCGCCGGCATTTCGATGAGAAAGAGGGCGCCTGGTCGCCCTTGATCGGGTGAACGAAAAAAGGGGCGCCCGGCAAGACGCCCCTTCTGAAAGGACCGATATGATCTGGCGGGTCACGCCACGTCAAACCTGTCGGCATCCATAACCTTCGTCCAGGCCGCTGCGAAATCGGCCACGAATTTCGCTTTCGCGTCGTTCTGAGCATAAGCCTCGGCCAGCGCGCGAAGCTGCGAGTTCGATCCAAAGACCAGATCAACCCGCGTTCCCGTCCATTTCAGATCGCCCGAGGTACGGTCGCGGCCTTCAAAGACACTGTCGCCACCTTCCACCGGCTTCCACTCGATCGACATGTCCATGAGCGCCACGAAGAAGTCATTCGAGAGGGTGCCGGGGTTCGCCGTGAAGACGCCGTGGCTTGTATTGCCATGGTTTGCCCCCATGGTGCGCATACCGGCCACGAGAACTGACATCTCCGGCGCCGAAAGACCCAGAAGATGCGCCTTGTCGACCAGAAGTTCCTCGGCCGAAACGGCCAGCCCGTCCTTCAGATAGTTCCGGAAGCCATCGGCGATGGGCTCAAGCACATCGAAGCTTTCAGCGTCGGTCTGCTCGTCGGTTGCGTCCGTCCGGCCAGGTGTGAAGGGGACCTCAATCGACGTACCCGCATCGGCTGCGGCCTTTTCCACCGCAGCGGTGCCGCCCAGGACGATCAGATCGGCAAGCGATACCGGCTTGTTGAAGTCGGCCTTAACGCCTTCGAGCGTTGAAATCACTTTGGCCAGTTCTGCCGGATCATTCGCCGCCCAGTCTTTTTGCGGGTCCAACCGGACGCGCGCGCCATTGGCACCGCCGCGCTTGTCCGTGCCACGGAATGTCGAGGCCGAGGCCCAGGCCGCCTTGACCAGTTCCGGTACAGACAGGCCGGTGGCGAGGATCATGCCTTTCAGATCGGCAACGTCTGAAGCGTTGATCAGTTCATGATCGACCGCTGGCACCGGATCCTGCCAGATCAGGTCTTCCGCAGGTACATCGTCACCAAGATACAGAACCTTCGGACCCATATCGCGGTGGGTCAGTTTGAACCAGGCACGGGCAAAGGCATCCGCAAAGACATCTGGGTTTCCGTGGAAGCGGCGCGAAATCTTTTCATAGTCAGGGTCCATCCGCATGGCCATATCGGCTGTCGTCATGATGATCCGCTGGTTCCGTTCACCGGTTTCCGGATGCGGCGCATGGTCTTCAGGCTTCAGATCTTTCGGTGTCCACTGATTGGCGCCTGCGGGGCTTTTGGTCAGTTCCCATTCATAGCCGAACAGCACATCGAAGTAGCCATTGTCCCATTGTGTCGGATTTGGCGTCCAGGCGCCTTCGATCCCGCTGGTGATCGTGTCGGCGCCCTTGCCGGATCCGTGTGTGGACAGCCAGCCAAGCCCTTGCGCTGTGATATCAGCGCCTTCCGGTTCCGGGCCGACATGGGCTGCATCGCCGGCGCCGTGGGTCTTGCCGAAGGTATGGCCGCCAGCGACAAGTGCGACGGTTTCCTCGTCGTTCATCGCCATCCGAGCGAAGGTATCGCGGATGTCATGTGCTGAGGCCAGCGGGTCGGGGTTTCCGTCCGGGCCTTCAGGGTTCACATAGATCAGGCCCATCTGGACGGCGGCCAGCGGGTTCTCAAGATCGCGTTCGCCCGAATACCGGCTGTTGGGCTGGTCGGATGTGGCCAGCCACTCGGTCTCCATCCCCCAATAGATGTCTTCTTCCGGTTCCCAGATATCAGCACGACCGCCACCGAACCCGAAGGTTTTGAAGCCCATGTCTTCAAGCGCGACATTGCCAGCCAGAAGCATCAGATCGGCCCAGGAAATGGCGTTGCCGTATTTCATCTTGATCGGCCAAAGCAGGCGGCGCGCTTTGTCCAGGTTGCCATTGTCCGGCCAGCTGTTCAGGGGCGCAAACCGCTGGGTGCCGGAGGATCCGCCACCGCGACCGTCTGCGGTTCGATAGGTTCCGGCGGAATGCCATGCCATCCGAATGAACAGGCCGCCATAATGGCCATAGTCCGCGGGCCACCAGTCCTGACTGTCGGTCATCAGCGCGTGCAGGTCTTTCTTGAGCGCGGCCATGTCCAGGCCTTTGAAGGCCTCGGCATAGTCAAACGTGCCACCCATCGGGTCGGATGCTGGCTGGTTCTGATGCAGAATGCGGAGGTTCAGCTGGTTCGGCCACCAGTCCCGATTGGACCGGACGCCCAGGTTGGTGTGCATGACAGGGCATTTGCCGATGGGTGCGTCGTTTCCGTCCATCATTCTTTCGTCTCTCCGATGTCTGGCAAGGGTTGCTTGTTCCGGGTTGCCCCGAATCTCATGCTAAATATCTCTGAAAATCGCCATTAACAGAAGTTGCATTTTCCTGTCTTTGCTATAAGAAAAAATTATGAACTTAACCCTCAGGCAACTCAGATATTTTTTGGCCCTGGCGGAGCATGGCAGCTTCAATCAGGCCGCTCAGGCGGCCCATGTGTCGCAGCCCGCGCTGTCGGTGCAAATCAAAGAGCTGGAGGCGACGCTGAATGCCCGTTTGGTCGAGCGCCTGCCGCGCGGCATTCAACTGACCCGTGTCGGGCAGGCCGTTCGGGACCGGGCACGGCGTATCATCGCCGAGGTTGAAGACCTTGAACAAACCGCGCGCTGGCAGGACGGTTTGTCGGGGCGCCTGCAGCTGGGCGTGATCCCGACGGTGGCGCCTTATCTTCTGCCCTTGGCGCTGACGCGTCTCAGGGCTGGTGACATCTCGCTCGATATTCGGGTGCGCGAGGCCAAAACCGACGAGCTTCTGGATGCGCTTGGCCATGGCCGGATTGATGCGGCGGTCGTGGCCTTGCCGGTGGATACGGGCGCGTTCGTGGCGCGCGCCTTTGCCGATGACCGCTTTGTCCTGGCGGCGTCAGCGGGGCGGTTGGCGCAAATCGACACCGAGCGCCTGAAGCCCGATGCGATCGATCCGGACCAGTTGCTGTTGCTTGATGAAGGCCATTGCCTGGCCGATCAGGCGCTTGAGGTGTGCGGCCTTTCCGCCCGTCGTCAGGTTGATTTGGGTGCGGCGTCCTTGTCGACCCTATGTGGTCTGGTCGGCGAGGGGCTCGGCCTGACCCTTCTGCCCGAGATCGCGCTGAAGACCGAATGTGCGGCAATGCCGTCACTGGCCGTGACCCGGTTTGCCGATCCGGAACCCGCCCGGGCGCTTGCCCTAGTCCGGCGTCAGGCAAGTTCGGATGACGGCTGGTTTGAGGATCTGGCGCAGATTTTTGAAGCCTCCGCACGGGAACTGATCAGCGCGTCACGGGCCTTGGCGCGCTAGTGCGGCGCCGGGGCGGTGTTTCCGCGGACCACCCCGACGCCTAGCCAGCGAGGGTGGGACTAGCTGGCCGTCGCCGAGCCGGTTTCCTCGCTGGATCCGCTGGCCGCGTTGAGAAGGCCAGCGGCGGCCCCGCCCGCAAGCGGTGCGACAATGAAAAGCCAAAGATCCGCCAGCGCGTCGGCCCCCGCGAAAACCGCAGGACCGAAGGATCGCGCCGGGTTGACCGAGACGCCCGTGACGTTGATTCCGACAAGGTGGATGGCGGCAAGCGTCAGGCCGATCACAAGGCCTGCCATCGCCGCCGGTGCCGCTTTCGATGTCGCGCCCAGGATCACGGTTACGAAGACGAAGGTCATCACCAGCTCGAACAGGAACGCCGCGACGAACCCGTATTCGCCCAGGTATCCAGGGCCATATCCGTTCTGGCCCAGACCGGTCTCGGCCAATGAATAGCCATCCGTTCCGCTTGCGATGATCAGAAGCAGAAGCGAAGCGACCAGCGCCCCAAGGACTTGCGCTGTGACATAAGGCAGAAACTCTGCCGGCATCATGCGGCCCGAAGTCACCATTCCTAGCGAAACGGCCGGGTTCAGATGCGCCCCCGAGATATGACCGACCGAGTACGCGGCCGCCACGATCGAAAGACCGAAGGCAAGCGCGATGCCGAGCATCCCGATATGCTCTCCCATCAGCACGGCTGATCCGCAGCCGAAGAACACAAGGATGAAGGTGCCGAAGGCCTCGGCGGTCATTTTCCGGAACATTCTGGTTCCTCCCTTTGAACATCTCTTGTGTGCCGGGCGGGCGGCAGCCATTCACGGGGAGAAATCAGAGTTTTGCATCATCGCCCGCCGCCATTCGCCAAATGCATGGCCGGGTCCCGAGCCCTGTTGGCAAATGGACAGGGCGCACCCAAATCGTTAAGGATCAGGCGAGTATGACGGAGCGGACATGTCCACGCGCGATCTGAAAATCCCGACCGAACGCCACCCGGAGAAGGCGCACCGCGCCGACAATGCGCAGCCCAGGAAACCGGATTGGATTAAGGTGAAGGCGCCGACATCCGAGGGGTTCAAAAGAACCCATGAGATCATCAAAGAAAACGAACTCGTCACGGTTTGTCAGGAAGCGGGCTGCCCGAATGTGGGCGAATGCTGGTCGCAGGGTCACGCGACGATGATGATCATGGGCGAGATCTGCACGCGGGGCTGCACATTCTGCAATGTCGCGACAGGCAGGCCCGATGCGCTGGACGTGTTCGAGCCCGGGCGGGTGGCCCATGCCGTCCAGAAACTAGGGTTGAACCATGTGGTGATCACGTCGGTCGACCGGGATGATCTGTCAGATGGCGGGGCGGATCATTTCGCCCAGACGATCCGGGCCATTCGCCACCGCGCGCCCAAGACGACAATCGAGATACTGACACCCGATTTCCTGAAATCGGATCCCGGTGCGCTGGAAACCGTTGTTGCGGCGCGACCAGATGTCTTCAACCACAACCTTGAAACGGTGCCAGGCCTTTACCTCGAGGTGCGGCCCGGGGCGCGGTATTTCCACTCGCTCAGACTTCTTCAACAGGTGAAAGAGCTTGACCCGGCGATCTTCACGAAATCCGGGATCATGGTGGGCCTTGGCGAAGACCGCCAGGGCGTCCTGCAGGTGATGGATGACATGCGGGCGGCGGATGTCGATTTCCTGACGATCGGGCAATACCTGCAACCGACGCCCAAACACCATGCGGTGGATCGTTTCGTGACACCTGATGAGTTCAAGTCCTACGAACAGGCGGCCTGGGGCAAAGGGTTTCTAATGGTGTCGTCGACGCCGTTGACGCGGTCGTCTTATCACGCGGGCGATGACTTCGCGCGGCTCCGCGAGAACCGGCTGGAAAAGCTCGGACAGGTCTGATCCCGGGCGGGGCCGATTTTCGACACGAAAATCGTTACGGAAAATGACTTCATTTTCCGGCTCCGCCTCGGCGAAAGGCGCGGCATAAGTCCCGGTTGTGAAACACTGTTTTTCCGTACCTCGCATGGACGCCCGCGCGCGCGAGGATTAGTTTTCCACATGTGATGGCCGGGGGGCGGCGATCCATGCAATTCGACAATTCCGTGTCCTGCGTGTCTGCCTCTCTGGCCTGTTGACTGGTTTTTGGGGGCTCTTATGGCCACGTTATTGATGATTTTCTCGCGCGTCCTGGCGGTCGTCGCGCTTATCCTTGCAGGGCTTTTCGGCTGGACGGCCTATGCGCAACCAGAGGTCCTTGCTCCGCTTTTCCGCGACCTTGAACCACTGGTCGGAACGCTTCTTCTGATTTGGGCGCCCGCTGTCTGGTTTCTGTTTGTCGGGCTTCGGCTTGGAACAACGATTGGAGCAGAACATTTCTATGCCCGGTCGCTGAACCAGGTTGGACGGCTCTACATTGCCGTATTCGGCACGGTCGCAATTGCCTCGCTCGTCTTTGGCGCCATGATCCAGCTTGAACTTCTGGGCGTGCAGTTCACCCAGCCCATCGTGGCTTTCGCGCAATATGGCACGCTGATCGGCGCCTCGGTGTTCGCGATCCTCGCCACATTCGGCGCGCGGCGCGTGATGATCCTGAGCGGTCTGGTGCAGCGCGACGGCGTGCCGATCCTTGCGGTCGGCGCGGATGTTGCGCTGAACAAGATCCGGCGTGATCCTTTGGCTTATCCGGGCTCGCTTTACGCCAAGTAGGGACGGGCGCCGTCGAGCGCCCGATGCCCTAGTTCTCGGGATTGGCCACGGCCGGAACCGCCTTGACATAGGCGGCGATGGCCGCCCGGTCTTCGGGTGCAAGCTTGGCCATGTTTTCCACGACATCCGCCATTGTCCCGCCAGCGCTGTCAAATTCTGGCGTGAACCCGGTGTCCAGATAGATGGCAATGTCCTCAGCGGACCATTGAAGCGCGCCTGGCGTGATGTTCGGGATGCGCCCTTTGCCCGACGGGTTCGGTGCCCCGCCAAACCAGGCCGCAAGGTCCGGTATACCCAGACCGTTGCGCGGTGTATGGCATTCGCCGCAATGGCCAAGCCCTTCTGCCAGCGCCTGGCCTTTCTGCAGGGTGGCATCATCGCCAACATCCACCGCCCATCCATCGCGCAACGCCAGCAGCTTCCATCCGCCCAATGTGGCACGGATATTGAAGGGAAAGCCCAACTCATGCGGTTGGCTGGGCGTCGGATCCGCGGGCAGCGTCTTTAAATAGGCCGCGAGCGATACAAGATCCGCCAAATCCGCCTTTGCATAGGACGCATAAGGAAAGGCGGGATAGTAGTGCTGGCCACCGGGCGACGTGCCCATCTTCATCGCCGTGACAAGATCGCCGATCGACCAGGTCCCGATCCCCGCTGCGGGGTCTGACGATATGTTCGGGGCCACGAAGGTCCCGAACGGCGTTTCAAATTTCTCGCCACCCGCCAGGATCAGCTTGGCGTCGCCCGAAGCGCCGGGTGCGGCGTGACAGGATGCACAGCCGCCAGCCGCGAATGCCAAAGCGCCACGCTCAAGATCGGGTTCGATCCCGGCGATATCCTCAGCCGGAACGACCTGAGGCCGGGTGATGTAAAGACCAATCGCCGCGCCGGCAAAGGCCAGCGCGACAAGTGTCAGGATGAAGCGCCGCATCGGGCGTGTCCGGATCAGTTGTTCGGCGCGCGATACGCCTTATGGCACTCCCCGCAAGTTCCGGCGGCGGGGCCGAACGCGGCTTTCAACTCATCCAGACCATTGCCCGCCACGGCGGCCATCGCGGCAGAGTTTTCGGCAAGCTTCATCGAGATCGCAATCGCGCCCTGGAAATCGGTCCAGCCATTTGGAAGCGCCCGCGATTCTTCGGGCAGATCCTCGCTCGATGTGCCTTCCGGCCAGTAATTGGCCTGTGTCAGAGCAGCCAAGGCAGCAAGATCGGCTGCAGCAGTTGTTGCCATCTCGGCATTGTATTCAGTCTTTTCCTGAACCATGCCGCCAAGGATCCCAAGGTTGAACGCATAAAGCTGCATATGGGCCTGGCGCGCTTTCACGGCGGGATTGCCGCCATGTCCGCCTGCGTAAACGGCCGTTGCGGCGACGGCGGCAATTGCGGCGATGGATACGAGTTTCCTGGAAATCATCTTGGTCTCCCTGATCAAGGTTAATTTTCTTTACCCTAGCCCTGTGATAACGAAATGACAGGGGAGATTTTTGCAGAGATGTCTTTCATTTATGCACAATGAGAATTGGGACGATCTGCGATACGTCCTGGCTGTGGCTCAAACTGGAACCGTTTCCGGGGCTGCACGGCGCCTTGGCGTGAACCATGCCACGGTCCTGCGACGGATCGCGGCATTCGAGGATCGCCATGGCACCGAGCTGTTTCAGCGCACACCGCGCGGCTACAGCGTGCCCGAGCCGCGAAAGCGAGTCATCGATGCCGCAGAAGAGGTTGAAACGGCGGTCGCGGCAGTGGCGCGGATCATGCAGGGCCGTCGAACATCGCTAAGCGGGGTGGTCCGGATCACCGCCACCGATACCTTCGCGCACCTGATCCTCCCCGGCGTCTTGGCCGAACTTCGGTCCCGCGAAAAAGCCTTGTCAGTGGAAGTGCTGACCACCAATGAACACCTTGATATCTCGCGCCTTCGTGCCGAAATCGCCATTCGCCCTACAGTGCAGCTACCGCCGGATCTTGCGGGCGATCATGCCGGTGATCTGACTTTCGGCGTCTACGGGTCGAAGAAGGCCAAGACCTGGCTCGGACTGGCAGGCCCGCTGGAGCGCTCGGTCGCAGGGCAATGGATGGCAAGCCATGTGGCCGACAGCGATATTGCCGGAAGTGCCGACAGTTTCGTGACGCTTGCGGCCATGGTGTCGAGCGGTACGGGGCGGGCGCTTTTGCCCAAGGTTTTTGCCACCCAGCATCCGGATCTGACTGATCTGACCCCGTCGGATTTCGACGTGTCGGTTCCAGTCTGGGTTGCCTGCCACACCGATCTGGCTGACAGTCCGCGTCTGCGCGCGGTACGTCGCGCACTTGTGACCGGGATCGGCGCGCGTCTGTCCGACGCCTAACGCGGCGGAACCCCATGGCGCAGCGTTGCCGTTGTCAGCCAGTCGGGCCATCCAAAGAGGCGTTCATAGCCAAAGATCAGCAGGCAGATTGCGACAATGCCAAGCACGAATTTCACCCGCTTTTCCGAAGGCGGGTGGCGCGCCCATTTGTACATGCGCAAAAGGCCGACCGGCAGTCTCATGTGAAGCGAACCTTGCCGATATAGGGCAAGTTGCGGTGGCTTTGCGCATAGTCGATGCCATAACCGACGACGAACTCATCGGGGATTTCGAACCCGGTCCAGGTGGCCTTTATGTCGACTTCCCGTCGCGTGGGTTTGTCGAGAAGCGCGATGGTTTCCAGTCGCTTTGGCTCCCGAGATTTCAACAAGTTGACGACGTGACTTAATGTAAACCCAGTGTCCACGATGTCTTCCACGACCAGCACGTTCTGCCCGCCGATCTCGCCCCGCAGATCTTTCAGGATCCGCACCTCGCGCGAACTTTCCATGCCGTCGCCATAGCTTGACGCTTCAAGAAAATCGACCTCGACGTCCATTTCCAGCTCGCGTACCAGATCGCCGATGAAAACAAAGGACCCACGCAGCAGTCCGACGACAATCAGCTTTTCCGCATCCGCAAAAGCCGTGCGGATCTCGCGCGCGAGATCCTCGACCCGGGCCGCGATGGTTTTGGCCGAAATCATCTGATCGACCACGTATGGCTCCGACATGGTGCCCCCTTGCAAAACTCTGCCGCGACCCTACGAAAAGGGAACAAGTTCCGACAAGACACCTGAGACATGCCGTCCCACGCTGAGACAAAATCGCTGCCCTATTCCGCCGACGAGATGTTTGCCCTGGTGGCAGATGTCGCCCGCTACCCGGAGTTTCTGCCCTGGTGCGCCGCCGCCCGGATCCGGTCGCGCCTGCCCGACGGAGACAAGGAAATCGTCGAGGCGGATCTGGTCATATCGTTCAAGGTCTTTCGCGAAAAGTTCGGCAGCCGCGTCGTCCTGGATAAAGCTGCGCGCAGGATTGAAACCCGGTATCTGGACGGGCCGTTCCGCCATCTCGTTTCGGACTGGACGTTCGAACCGACCGAGACCGGATGTGATATTTCGTTCAGCGTTGATTTCGAGTTCAAGAACCCGATCCTTCAATCGGTGATCGGTCTTGTTTTCCACGACGCGATGCAGCGCGTGGTCCGCGCTTTCGAGCGGCGGGCGGCGGACCTGCACGGCTAGGCGCCGCCATTCCGGCACGATCAGACCGCATTCGCGTCTCATTCAACAAATAGAATTCTTGCGGGGCATTGTTTTTGAAAAGCCCGATGCCGCCCACCCGGGCTGACACCGGGCGCGGAGACGGACAGTGAAAAAACTCTTGATTGCCAGCACGATGTTTCTGGCGGCTGCTGGCTGCCAGATGTCGGACCCACAAACTGCACAGGACGCGCGGAACCAGGCCATCGGCAATTCCTTCGTCGGCATTTCTGCGACCGAGCCAGTTCGCCGGTCTGTGACGGCTGTCAACGCGTCGATCCGGGAAGGCGCAGCGCGCTGCTTCAACCGGACCGTGGCCAATCGTTCGCTTGGGACGGGGTCGGGCGGCCCGCAAATCGGGTCGTACCAGACGCGCTATTCCAGCCAGTTCCGTGGCAACGCCCGCGCTGGCGAATTGACCGTGCGGCGGCAGTTGCCCAGTCAGGTCGTGCAGCTTGGTCCGAAGAACGGCGTGATCATGGTGGTGGACACGCAAGTTTCGAACTACGGAACCAATGTCACGATCCATGGCAGCCGGTTTGGAACAGGCAAGATGACCGATGCTGTGCTGAGCTGGGCCAAAGGCGGGCCGATCCGCTGCCCGAGCCTGACCTGAGCCTTTGACCTGTCGGACCCTGGCCAAAAGCCGGGGTCCGCACCCTAACTTTCGAGGGCGCGGATCATCATGCCGATCGCATGGTCGACCGAGGCGCGGCGAACCACGCTACGGCCCAATGCCCCAAACTCGACCGTATCTGTTTGCACTTGGCCGCCAAACGCCAACCCGAAACAGACCCGGCCCTCGGGCTTGTGCTCTGATCTGCCGGGTCCCGCGATACCGGTGACCGATACGGCCAGGTCGGCCCCGGCCATCCGGGCCGCACCCTCTGCCATTTCCCGCGCAACTTCTTCTGAGACGGCACCATGAGCTGAAAGCGTTTCTGATTGCACGCCCAACAGATCTGCCTTCGCCGTGTTTGAATAGGTGACGACGCCGCGGGCAAAAACGTCGGATGAGCCCGGGATCTCGGTGATCGCACCGGCAAGCAACCCACCGGTGCAGCTTTCAGCCGTGGTGATCCAGATGCGGCGGCCGCGCGCCAGATCGAGAAGGCGCGCCGCTTGGCTCATAGCCCCAGCGCCCCATGCCAGACGCCACCGATGATAAGGACGATGATCCCTGCTGCGATCCCCGCATAAACATCATCGAGCATCACGCCCAGCGCATCATGGCGTCGGTCCGCCTTTCCGATGGGTCCAGGTTTCAGAATGTCGAAACCCCGAAACAGAAAGAATGCCATGATCCAGCCGGGCCATAGCGTGTAGATCGGGGTTTCCGAACCCGTCTGCCAAAGGCCCCAGGACAACGGCCAAAGGGCAATCCACTGGCCCACGACCTCATCGATCACGACTTCGGACGGGTCCAGATTGTCGGTGCCGGTGATATGCTCGACCGTAGCCCAGACGCCCAGAAAGAAGACGACGATTGAGGCGACAACAAGAAGCGGAAACCCCCCAATCCAGTGCAGCACGAATGCGACCGGGATCGCGGCAGCCGACCCCCAGGTGCCGGATGCCGGGCGCATATAGCCGACATACCCGAAACTGACGAAGGCCTTGATCATGCGGGCACCAATGTTGCCGTGGCCAAGGCGGCGATGCCTTCTTCGCGCCCGGTGAAGCCCAACCGTTCCGATGTCGTGGCCTTGACCGACACATCCTCGGCGCTCAGCCCGACAATCTCGGCCACACGGTCCCGCATTGCCGGGGCATGGGGGCCAATTTTTGGGCGTTCGCAGATCAGCGTGCAATCCAGATGCGCAATGCGGTATCCGCGTGCTGTGGCACGCCCCGCTGCATGGGTCAGAAAGACGTGGCTTTCCGCGCCCTTCCACTGCGGATCCGAAGGCGGGAAATGGGTGCCGATATCGCCATCGGCCAAAGCACCGTAAATCGCGTCGGTGATCGCATGAAGCGCCACGTCCGCGTCTGAATGCCCTTCAAGTCCCCGATCATGCGCGACCCGCACGCCCGCCAGCATGACATGATCGCCCGGCCCGAAGCGGTGGACATCGAAGCCGTTTCCGACGCGTGGTGTTGTCATGGCCGTCCCTGTTTCCTGCTTGGGCGCCTGTCTAGGGAGTGAACGCTCCGCTGACAATGGGTGCCACCGCGGCTGGCAATTTGCCTAAATTTTGTGCAAACCCGGATTGGCGCCGAGATTAACCCGTTGGCCCGTTTGCCTTTCCCTCATACCCGGATTACCTCCGAGACAGTGTGCTCAAGGATTAAGCAAGTGACCATTCAAGTGGCAGGTATGGAGCTCGACCCAGCGGTGCTGCTTGCGCCGATGGCAGGGATTACCGATCTGCCATTCCGCCGCCTTGTCCAGTCCTTCGGGGCAGGATTGGTCGTGAGCGAGATGGTGGCAAGCCGCGAGATGGTGCAAGCCAAGCAAAGCGTCCGCGACCGGGCGGCGTTGGGGCTCGACGGATCCCGGACAGCGGTTCAGATCGCAGGGCGCGAAGCCCATTGGCTGGCCGAGGCCGCGCGGATCGTTGAAGCTTCGGGCGCACGGATTATCGACATCAACATGGGCTGCCCGGCCAAGAAGGTGACGGGCGGTCTGTCGGGCTCGGCCCTGTTGAAGGATCCAGACCATGCGCTTCGCCTGATCGAAGCAGTGGTCGAAGCCGTCGAAGTGCCCGTGACACTGAAAACCCGACTTGGTTGGGACGCCGTCGATGACACTGTCCCGCGTCTGGCCGCCCAAGCCGAAGCGGCGGGCATCCGGATGTTGACCATCCATGGCCGAACCAGATGCCAATTCTACAAGGGGCAGGCCGATTGGGCCGCGATCCGCGCGGTGAAAGAGGCCGTGGCCATACCGGTCATTGCGAACGGCGATATCCGCACCACGGCGGACGCCCGTTCAGCGCTGGCTCAGTCCGGGGCGGATGGTGTCATGATCGGACGCGGGATACAGGGACAACCCTGGCTGATTGCACAGGTCGCGGCGGATCTGGCGGGTGAAAATCCGGCGGAGCCGCCGATTGGCGCGGCGTTGGCGGACCTCGTGGCCTGGCATCTGGATGCGGCACTGGGGTTCTATGGCCATGACCTTGGACTTCGCGTGACGCGCAAGCATCTCGGCTGGTATATGGATCGGGCCGGGACGCCCGCGCATCTGCGTCGGGCCATCCTGACCGCGCGTGATGCAGGCGCGGTGTTGCGGCTATTGCCCGACGCCTTTGCGATCCGATCAGATCTGCGGGACGTGGCATGAACGCACGCTTTGCCGATACGCTTTGGGCATCGCTGCCGGTGGCTGCCTTTCTGGTCGATCCGGGCAACGTGATATCCGAGGCGAACCCGGCCGCCGAGGGTTTCGTCAACGCATCGAGCCGGGCATTAAGGGGGGCGCCGGTCTTCGATCAACTGGCCATCGATGCGCCGTTGGAAGACGCTTTCGCGCGGGTTCGGTCAGATCAGGCCTCGCTTTTCATAAACAACGTCGATGTCAGTTCGGGCGCGCGGCCGCCGGTCCAATGCAATGTCCAGATCGCGCCGATGATCGGAATGCCGGGGTTCGTCTTGGTCTTGATGGAGCCGAGACAGATCGCCAACCGGCTGGGTCGCGCGAATTCGGTGATGTCGGCGGCCAAATCGGCCATCGGCATGGCCGAGATGCTGGCCCACGAGATCAAGAACCCACTTGCTGGGATCACCGGGGCAGCCCAGCTTTTGTCGATGAATTTGTCTGGTGAAGATCTGGACCTGACGGATCTGATCGTCGAGGAAACGCGCAGGATTCTGAAGCTTCTGGAACAAGTCGAGCAGTTCGGAAACCTGTCGCCGCCCGACCGGAAAGCGGTGAACATCCACGATCTGCTCGACCGCGCGCGGCGGTCGGCCGCGGTTGGTTTCGCGGCGGAAATGCAGATCCACGAACAGTATGACCCATCGCTGCCGCCGACCTTTGTGGATGGCGATCAGATGCTGCAAGTCTTTCAGAACCTTCTGAAAAATGCATCCGAGGCCGCCGGAAAAGGCGGTGGGACCATCACGATCAAGACTTTCTACGAAGCCTCTCTCAGGCTTCGGCGAAAAGACAGTACGGCGGCCTTGCCGCTTCACGTCGAGATCATTGATGACGGTCCGGGCCTGCCGCCCGAGATCGCAGCGGACATCTTCGAACCCTTCGTGTCTGGCCGTGAGAACGGCACGGGTCTGGGGCTTGCCATGGTGTCCAAGATTATTTCCGACCACGACGGCTGGATCGCCGTGGACAGCGTGCCCGGGCGCACGGCGTTCCGCATCTCGCTGCCCGTGGCGCCCAAACCCAAGGGAGACTGACGCATGGACGGAACCGTTCTTGTCGCAGATGACGATCGCACGATCCGCACGGTCCTGACCCAAGCCTTGACGCGGGCGGGCTGCAAAGTTCACGCCACGTCGTCGCTGGTCACGCTGATGCGCTGGGTTGGTGAAGGGAAGGGCGATCTGGTGATCTCGGACGTCATGATGCCGGATGGCAATGGTCTGGATCAGTTGCCGAAGATCTCGGAAGAGCGTCCGGGCCTGCCGGTGATCGTCATCTCGGCGCAGAACACGATCATGACCGCAATCCAGGCTGCCGAGGCGGATGCATTCGATTACTTGCCGAAACCCTTTGATTTGCCGGATCTGATGAAACGGGCTGCCCGCGCGTTAGAGGTCAAACGCCGCGCCCCGGTTCCGGTGCCGGAGGCGACGGATGATGGCGACGATCTGCCTTTGGTCGGGCGGACGCCCGCCATGCAGGCGCTTTATCGTCTGGTTGCCCGGGTCATGAATACCGAACTTCCGGTTCTGATCACGGGCGAAAGCGGGACGGGCAAGTCCTTGATCGCGCGGGCCATTCACGATTTCTCCGATCGCCGCACCTTGCCATTCGTGGTGGCCTCGGCCGCCGATCTGTCGGCCATGGAGGGGCCGGCGGCGCTTCTCAGTCAGGCACGGAACGGTTCGATCCTGTTCGACGAGGTGGGCGATCTTTCAGAAGACGCGCAAGCGCGCATCGTTCGTATGCTTGACAGTTTTACGGAGAACGCGCCCCGGATCATGGCGACAAGCCAGGCTGATCTGGCCGCGAAGATGGAGGCGGGCGAATTCCGACAGGATCTGTTCTACCGACTTTCGGGCGTCACGATAACAGTTCCCAGCCTGCGTGACCGGGTCGATGATATACCGCTTTTGGCCGAGCATTTTCTGGCGCGCGCGGAACGGTCCGGACTTGCGCCGCGCAATCTGGAACCCGCGGCATTGGACCTTATCCGGGTCTATTCCTGGCCCGGCAACGTTCGACAGCTTGAAAACACCATGCGGCGTCTGGTCGTAACGGGCTCGGAAGAAGATATCACCAAGTCCGAGGTGGAACTGGTTCTCGGCAATCAACCTGCAATCGAGCCGCTTCAAAGCGCAGGGGAAACCGATCGCCTGTCCGCCAGCGTGGAAAAGCATCTTCGCCGCTACTTCGATCTCCATGGCGGCGTCCTGCCGCCGCCGGGCCTGTACCAGCGGGTTCTGCGGGAAGTCGAGCTTCCGCTGATCGAGATTGCCCTGGATGCGTCCGGAGGAAATCAGGCGAAATGCGCCGATCTTCTTGGCATCAATCGCAATACTTTGCGCAAGAAGATCACCGACCTGGATATTCGCGTGACACGCCGCCGCAAGTTGATGTAAAAGCGCAACAGCAGAGTGGCCGATCCGCCTCAGACGGAGAACGACCACCAGATATGGCGGTTGCTGCCTTGGGCAGCGCAACAGGTGGGGTATCCCCTTGGCGCAAGTTGCGCGCAGTTTAACCCGTGGTTGGTTGATCCGACTGGCACGTTTGGGCCGGTTCCGGACCGAGGCAACGTTTGGCCTGGTCATCCTTGGGCCGATTTTGGCCTTCGCCACCTATCTTGTTCTGGGACCGCTTGAAAGAAGCTCGAACGCGTTGTCGCTGCGGCTCGTGTTCCTGGCCGACTTTATCTATGTGCTTGTGGTCGCGACCCTTGTTCTGGGGACCATCGCGCGGATGGTGGCCGCCCGGCGTGCGCGATCTGCCGGTTCCCGCTTGCACCTGCGCCTGACGGTCGTCTTCGCGATCATCGCGCTTATCCCAACCGTAACGATTGCGGTCTTTGCCGTCTTGACCGTCAGCGTGGGCCTGGAAGGCTGGTTTTCCGACCGCGTGCAGAAAGTCGTGGGCGCCTCGATCTCTGCCGCAGAAGCGTATCGCGAGGACCAGCGCCGCGACCTGATCGCGGATGCCGAGGCTCTGGGGCAATTTCTGGAAACGGCCCGGCGCGACGACTTCTTCCTGTCTGATGGCGAGCTTCGCCAGCTGCTGACCCAGGGGCAGGGGCTCGTTCAGCGCGGGCTTCGCGAAGCCTATGTGATTGACAGCGCCGGCGCCATTCGTGCCAGGGGCGAGCGATCTTATTTGTTCGATTTCGAGGAACCGGCGCCCGAAGACTTTGAGACGGTACGGGCTCAGGGAACCCAGGTTTTCGAGGATTTGACGCAAAACGAATATCGAGCCCTCGTCGTCCTTGGGAACTTTGGTGACCGGTATCTCTATGTCAGCCGCGAGGTCGACGGCGACATCCTGGCCCTGCTGGACGACGCACAGGAAACGGCGCGGTTCTATACTCAGCTTGAAAGCGACCGCGGGCGCCTGTTGTTTGATTTCGGTCTTCTTTACATTGGCTTCGCGGTCATTCTTATCCTTGCGGCCATTTGGCTTGGGCTCTGGTTTGCGGAACGTTTGTCCCGTCCCGTGGGGCGTTTGACCGGCGCAGCGCAGCGGGTCGGCGCGGGCGATCTGAACGTGCAGGTGGTCGAGGAAGACGGCGATGACGAAATCGCCATGTTGGGCCGGATCTTCAATCAGATGACCCGCCAGTTGAAGGGACAGCGCGACGCGCTGCTGGACAACAACGAGAAGACGGAACGCCGCCGCCGCCTGTTCGACAGCGTGTTGTCCTCGGTCACGTCGGGCGTGATCGGTATGGATGAGCGCGGCCATATCTCGTTCATCAACCGCTCGGCTGAGCGCATTCTGCACGAAGACGGGCTGGCCGGGACAGACACGCCACTATCAGTTGCAGTGCCGGAATTTGCAGCTCTTTTCAAGCGCATGAAAGAAGCGAAGGCCGAAGTCGCACAAGAAGAAATCCGGGTGTCCCGCAAAGGTCAGCTTGAAAACCTGCTGGTCCGGATCGCCACCCGGCGGAACGAGGATGGCACGCCCGAAGGCTATGTGATTGCCTTTGATGATGTGACCGATCTTGTGACGGCTCAGCGGATGGCCGCCTGGGGTGACGTGGCCCGGCGGATTGCGCATGAGATCAAGAACCCGTTGACGCCCATTCAACTGTCGGCCGAACGGATCCGGCGCAAGTTCTCCCCCGTGGCCGGCGATGATCACGAGGCTTTGGAACAGTACACCGACGTCATCATCCGCCAGACCGGGGACCTGCGACGCATAGTCGATGAGTTTTCCAAGTTTGCGCGGATGCCCGAACCGGAACGTCACCATCACGACTTGACGAAGCTCGTGCGAGATACCGCCGTTTTGCAGGACACCGGTCTTCCCGATGTGGAGGTTACCGCCGATCTGCCGCAAACTGAGGTGATTGCCGAGTTTGACGAGACGATGATTGGTCAGGCGCTGACAAATCTTGTGAAGAATGCCGGAGAAGCCATTGAAAGTTTGCAGGAAAATGGCGCGCCAGAAGGCCATAGTCCGCGTATTTTGATTGAGATGTCGGTAGGTGCGGATGATGTGTTGGTCCGGATCTCCGACAATGGGATCGGATTGCCGGAAGATCGGGCGCGCTTGTTCGAACCCTACGTGACCACGCGGTCCTCGGGCACCGGACTGGGCCTGCCGATCGTGAAGAAGATCATCGAGGAGCACGGGGGCACCCTGATCCTGACCGATGCCGAGCCGCTGGATGGCTCGGGGCATGTGGGCGCGCGGGCCGAAATGCGGCTGCCGCTGGAAGCCGAACCAGACGTTTTGAAAACAGAAGAACCCGCAGAATAGCGAGAAGAGAAAGAGGCCATGAGTGACATTCTGATTGTCGATGACGAACGCGATATTCGAGAACTGATCGCAGATATCCTTCGGGACGAGGGATTCTCGACCCGCCTGGCGGCAAACTCCGATGACTGTATGGCGGCGATCAATGCCGAGCTGCCCGGTCTGATCATTCTGGACATCTGGCTGAAAGACAGCCGGATGGACGGGATCGACATCCTGACCACCGTAAAGCGCGATAACCCCGACGTGCCCATCGTGATCATCTCGGGTCACGGCAACATTGAGATTGCCGTCGCGGCGATCAAGCAGGGCGCCTATGATTTCATCGAGAAGCCTTTCAACATCGACCAGTTGATGGTGGTGATCACCCGGGCCATGGAAACATCGCGTCTGCGTCGGGAAAACTCGTCTCTCAAACGCCAAGAGGTCTCGGTCAGTGAGATGGTGGGTAGCAGCGCTGCCTATAAGGCGTTGAAATCCCAGTTGGATAAGGTCACGAACTCAAACGGGCGGGTGATGCTGACCGGCCCGGCGGGCGCGGGCAAGGAAATCGCCGCGCGCTATATTCATGCCAATTCGAACCGGGCAGACGGGCCCTTTGTCTGCGTGACCTCGGCCGCGATTGAACCCGACCGGATGGAAGAGGTTCTGTTTGGGCGCGAAAGTTCGGAGCGGGGGGTCGAACCCGGCCTTTTGGAGCAAGCCCATCGGGGCGTGATCTTCTTCGATGAGGTCGGCGACATGCCTGCGGGCACCCAGTCAAAGATCTTGCGCGTTCTGACCGAACAGCAGTTTCAAAGGGCAGGGGGCAACGATCAGGTACGGGTCGATATTCGGGTGATTTCCTCAACAAATCGCGATCTTGAGGCCGAAGTCGCCTCGGGCGCGTTCCGGCAGGAACTGTACCACCGGTTGAATGTCGTGCCGATCGAGGTGCCGTCGCTGGAAGAACGGCGCGAAGATATTCCGGAACTGGCCGAACACTTCATCGGGGCCTTCAACCGCGACCAGGGCCTGCCGCTTCGGTCGGTGTCGGACGAGGCATCGGCGCTTTTGCAGACCATGTCCTGGCCGGGCAACGTGCGGCAGTTGAAGAACGTCATCGAACGGGTCCTGATCTTGGGCGGTGACAAGGGCGAGATCGAAGCTTCCGAGTTGCCGCAACCAAGCGAAGGCGGCGGCGAGACCGGGCAGGTCGTCTTGTCGGCAGGATTGGCGACATTGCCGCTTCGGGAAGCGCGTGAACTGTTTGAGCGTGAGTATCTTCTGACCCAGATCAATCGGTTTGGCGGGAATATTTCGCGGACGGCGGCGTTTGTGGGCATGGAACGTTCGGCCCTGCATCGGAAGCTGAAATCCCTGAACGTCGTGACGTCGAACAAGTCTGGGGCCCGGGTTGCCCATGTGAACGAAGAAGACGCCTGAGGTCTTGCGCCGGGCTTTGCCCGTCGCGGTGCTGGGGGGGGAACCTCCCCCAGACCTCCCTGGGATGTGTCAGGACCAAAGCCGGGATGCAGTACGGTGTTTCTCAGGCGTTGAACCCTTGGTTTTCGCGTGTCATGACTAGCGCCAGCGCGACGAGGGAGCGCCCATGAAGGTAATCATTTGCGGTGCGGGCCAGGTTGGCTGGCAGATCGCACGCCATCTGTCGGGCGAGAACAACGACGTAACGGTTGTCGACAACAACCCCGATCTTGTGCGGCGCGCGACGGACACGCTGGATGTTCAGGGCATTGCCGGAAACGCGAGTTATCCCGAGGTTCTGGACCGCGCCGGTGCGCGTGACAGCGACATGGTGATCGCCGCGACGTTCTCGGACGAGGTCAACATGGTGACCTGTCAGGTGGCGCATTCTGTGTTCGGGGTCACGCGAAAAATTGCGCGGCTTCGATCCCAGGCCTATTTGCAGGCCGCGTATTCCGACCTTTACCGCTCGGACCACATGCCGATCGACGTGATCATCTCGCCTGAGCGCGAGGTGGCCGAGGCCGCCATGCGGCGGTTGGCCGCGCCGGTTGCCTTCGACACGCAAAGCTTCCTGGACGGTCAGGTGCAGTTTCTGGGTCTGGCGCTGGACGAAGATTGTCCGGTCCTGAATACGCCGCTTCGGCAATTGACGGATCTATTCTCAACCCTGCGGGCCATTGTCGTGGGGATCCGGCGGGGCGGCAAACTTTTTGCGCCGGAAGCAGGCGATCAGCTTTTCGCCCAGGACCGGATCTATGTGTTCGCTCATGCGGAAGATGTGAACCGGACGCTTGAGATCTTCGGGAAAAGCCAGACCCGGCAGGACCGGATCGTGATCGTGGGCGGGGGCAATGTGGGCCTGTCAGTTGCTCAGGCGCTGGAAGCCCGGCCCGAGCGGGTGCGCGCCAAGGTGATCGAGAAGAACCGCAAATGCGCGGAACGCGCGGCGGATGCCTTGGAACGCACGATTGTTCTGAATGGCGACGGGTTGTCGATGGAGCTTCTGTCTGAGGCTGGGGTTGGAAAGGCCAATGCGGTTCTGGCCGTCACGGATGACGACAAGACGAACCTTCTGGCAGCGGTGCGCGCTAAATCCGCAGGCGCGGGTTATACCATTGCCCTGATCAACGACCCGACGTTGATTCCGCTGCTCGAACCTCTGGAAATCGACGCCTATATCAACCCGCGCGCCACGACTGTGTCGTCGATCCTGCGCCATATCCGTTTGGGTCGGGTCCGCGGTGTTTACTCGATCGGCGATGCAGAGGCCGAGGTGATCGAGGCGCAGGTGCTGACAACCTCGCCCATCGCTGGGCAGCAGATCCGCGATGTGGACTTCCCCGAAGGTGTGCTGGTCGGTGCGATCCTGAAGGGAGACACGGTGATCAAGCCCGAGGGCAGCACACGGATCGACGAGGGCGATGTCATCGTGCTGTTTGCGCTTGCCGATGACGTGCCCGAAGTCGAACGGCTCTTCCAGGTCTCAATCGATTTCTTCTGATGCTGGCGCGCCTTCTCGCCTTGCCCTTTATCGTGATCGTCATGGGGATCGGTGCGGCCGCGATGTTTCTGCCAGCGATCCATGCCTGGATCATCGATGCCGATCAGGTGGCACGTGCCTTCTTTTATTCGGGCATCCTGTTCTCGATCCTCTTCATCCTGATCGCCGTTGCGACCCAAGGGGCAGATATCCGGCATCAGGCCCGCAGCCACCTTATGGCGCTATTGGCGACCTTCACGGTCATGCCTGTGATGCTGGCCGTGCCGTTCTATGAGGCCTTGGACAACACCAGCTTTCTGAATGCCTATGTCGAGATGGTGTCTTCCCTGACCACGACGGGTGCGCCCTTTTTTGATGCCGACCGCGTGCCCTTGTCGGCGCATTTGTGGCGGGGTCTGGTGGCCTGGATGGGGGGCTTTTTCGTCTGGGTGACGGCGGTTGCGATCCTGGCGCCCTTGAACCTTGGTGGGTTCGAGGTCGGTTCCAGTGCCGAGATCGGACAAGGCGCCGCCGAGGCAACCCAGATCACGCGTGTCGCAGATGCGCCAGAGCGGATCACGCGGTTTGCGGCGCGTCTTTTCCCGGTCTATGCCTCGCTGACCGTTGTCCTTTGGACTTTGCTGATTGTCGCGGGCGAGACGCCAACGGTGGCGATCATGCACGCGATGGCGACGATTTCGACCTCGGGAATAACACCGCTGACGGGCTTTGAAGCGTCCGGAGCCGGGATCCCCGGCGAAGCCATTGTCTTTTTGTTTCTGGTCTTTGCTTTGTCCCGCATGACCTATGCCGCCGATGAACGGCCCGAGGGCTGGCGATCTCTGACCCCGGACCCGGAACTGAAGCTTGGGCTCGTCCTGGTGATTACCCTGCCGATCCTTCTGTTTCTGCGCCATTGGGCGGGCGCCTTCGAAGTGGACGAGATTGACGATCTCGGGGCCGGGCTTGC
Source organism: Paracoccaceae bacterium (assembly GCA_965267475.1). Lineage (GTDB taxonomy): Bacteria > Pseudomonadota > Alphaproteobacteria > Rhodobacterales > Rhodobacteraceae > JBCBKU01. The sequence continues at coordinate 2,637,600 of OZ254079.1, read as the reverse complement.
CGCGCTTTGGGGTGGGATGTTCACGGTCATGAGCTTTCTGACGACGACCGGTTTTGAAAGCGGATCCTGGGATGCAGCGCGGACCTGGTCGGGGCTGGAAACGCCTGGCCTGATCCTGATGGGGCTTTGTGTGTTCGGGGGCGGCGTCGCCACGACGGCGGGCGGTGTCAAGCTTTTGCGCGTTTATGCGCTTTTCATGCATGGACAGCGCGAAATGGAAAAACTGATGCATCCAAGCTCGATCGGCGGGGCCGGGCAGGTGGCCCGCAGGATTCGGCGCAAGGGGGCCTATGCGGCTTGGATTTTCTTTATGCTCTTCGCGCTGTCGATCGCTGTAACAATGGTTGCCTTGTCCTTGTTTGGGTTGGATTTCGAAGAGGCTCTGATCCTAACGATCGCAGCCCTGACGACGACCGGTCCGTTAACGGATATGGCCGCTGTCGAACCCGTCGCATTAGAAACACTGTCGGCCCCGGCGCGGCTGATCATGGCCGCTGCCATGGTTCTTGGGCGGCTTGAGACGCTTGCGATCATCGCGCTTCTTAATCCCGATTTTTGGCGTGCTTAGCCGCGAATTCCGGCAGATCAGATCTAAACGGCTGTTTTTGGGGTGGAATCCCTCCGAAAGCCCCTTCATATTGCGGGTATTAACCCTGCCACGCTGGGCAGTACCAATATTAAAGGGCGATAAGACTCATGGCTGCCGACCGACAGAACTTGCAGGACGCGTTCCTCAACCATGTCCGCAAAACAAAGGTCCCGGTGACGATTTTTCTGATCAACGGGGTGAAATTGCAGGGCGTCATCACTTGGTTTGACAATTTCTGTGTCCTTCTGCGCCGGGATGGCCAGTCGCAACTTGTCTACAAGCATGCGATTTCGACCATTATGCCGTCGCAGCCCATCAGCCTTTACGAAGGCGAAGAATAACCGAGATGGCGGAAACAGGCGCGCCGGAGACGCGCGCGCTTGTGCTGTATCCGGACATCCAGACGTTCGAGCGTGGGCGGGATCCGGGCTTTGCCCTGGACGAGGCCGTGTCGCTGGCCCGGGCCTTGCCGGGGCTTGAGATCGTGGGCGCCGATATCGTGCGGCTGCCAAAGCCGACGCCAGGGCTTTTGTTCGGCAAGGGCAAGATCGCTGAGATCAAGGATCGGCTGGTGGCCGAGGATATCACGCTTGTCCTGGTGGACGGGCCGGTGACACCCATTCAGCAGCGCAATCTGGAACGCGCATGGAAAGTTAAGCTTTTGGATCGGACCAGTCTGATCCTTGAAATCTTTGCCGACAGGGCGCGGACCCGGGAAGGGGTGATGCAGGTGGAGCTTGCAGCGCTCAGCTATCAACGCACCCGGCTGGTTCGGGCCTGGACCCACCTGGAGCGGCAGCGCGGTGGTCTTGGCTTCGTAGGTGGCCCGGGTGAGACGCAGATCGAGGCGGACCGACGCGCGATTGATGACGCCGTCGGACGTTTGAAGCGGCAATTATCCAAGGTTGTGAAGACACGGGAATTGCACCGCGCCGCGCGCGCCAAGGTTCCCTATCCGCTGGTCGCACTCGTGGGCTATACCAACGCCGGGAAATCCACACTTTTCAACCGGATGACCGGGGCGGGCGTGATGGCGAAGGACATGCTCTTTGCCACCCTGGATCCGACGATGCGGGCGGTGGCTTTGCCAAAACAGGGCGAGATGATCTTGTCCGACACTGTGGGCTTCATCTCGGACCTTCCGACCCAGCTTGTCGCGGCGTTCCGGGCGACGCTGGAAGAGGTTCTGGCCGCGGATATCATCCTGCATGTCCGCGATATCTCGCATCCGGAGGCCGAGGCACAGGCCGAGGATGTCGAAACGATCCTGGCCGAGTTGGGTGTTGCCGAAGATGTGCCGCGGCTGGAAGTTTGGAACAAGACAGACCTGCTTGATCCTGAAAGCCTGGCCGCGCGCCGGGTCGAGGCCGACAGGAAAGACGGCGTCCTTCTGGCATCAGCGACAAGCGGAAACGGGCTTCAGGCGATTACGGACCGTGTGGCAATCCTGCTGGACGCTCCGCGCAAATCGGAGACGGTGGATCTTGCATTCTCAGACGGTGCCGCGCGCGCCTGGTTGTTCGAGCAGAACGTTGTCACCGGCGAGACCGAGTCCGAGGCCGGGTGGGCGCTGGAAGTCCACTGGACCGACCGGCAACGGGGCGGGTTCCAGCGCCGGTTCGGTCAATTGCCGGGCTGACGCGACTTCCGCGCATCTTCGATCGCTTGACGCGTCAGGACGAGGCTTTTCAGAAAGCCGTCGCCCTGCCGTGCGAGCATGGCATAGGCCAACTGATCCGCCGAATAGCGTGCATAGGCGCGGCGCGCCGCCGCTCCAGACGGTTCATCCGACAGGGTTGCCAAGGCGTGGGTGGGTCCAAACATGATGTATCTCCTTCATCATTGATGTGCTGTTCCTAGACGGTGTCGTGATCACAGGCTTGAAGGCCGTCTGACAAAATCTGAGGATTGGCTGAAGATTTTGGCACAGGGCATGGGTGCCAGCGGCGTCCTTGCCAATAGATCTGACATTGGCGCATGTTGGCCCGAAGGGGGCGCGCATGATCTACGCGTTTAACGGCTTCGCGCTTGATACCCGGCGCCGTGAATTGCGATGTGCCGGCGACCTGGTCACGATCGAACCGCAGGCCTTCGACATCCTTCTTTATCTGATCGAACACCGCGATCGTCTGGTCAGTCGGGGCGACTTGTTTGCGTCCATCTGGGACAACCGGTTTGTATCGGACGCGGCGCTGAGCACCCGGATGCGGGATGTCAGATCAGCGATCGGAGATACTGGTAAGGACCAAACAACCATCAAGACCCAGCACGGACGCGGGTTTCGCTTCATTGCCGAGGTTCGTGAGCATTCGGATCCGCAGGATAGGCGGCAAGAACGGACTGCCGCCGACACCCCCATCCTTCAAGAAGTTCAGTACCTTCAGTCCTTCGACGGGACCTGCGTGGCCTTCACCGATACGGGCGGCCCCGAGGTTCCGGTCGTGAAAACCGCCAACTGGATGTCCCACCTGGAATATGATGTCAAAAGTCCCATCTGGCGGCACTGGGTGCAGGCCCTGTCCGACCGGGGGCGCCTTATTCGCTATGATGAACGCGGCAACGGCATGTCCGATTGGGATGTCTCAGACGTGACCCATGAAGATTGCGTGGCCGATCTGGAGTGCCTGGTGGACCACCTAAAGTTGGACAGGTTCGATCTGTTTGGTGTGTCTCAGGGGGCCTCGGTCGCGATGGACTATGCGGTTCGGCACCCCGAACGCGTCCGCAAGATCGTGATTTACGGCGGATTTGCCCAAGGGTGGCGGGTGACCGGGGACACCAAGACCATTGGGCAACGCATCGCCATGGGAATGCTGATCCGGCACGGCTGGGGACAGGAATCGTCCGAGTTTCGGCAACTCTTCACGTCCCGCTTTATGCCGGGCGCTGCACCCGAGCAGGCAGAATGGTTCAACGAGCTTCAGCGCAAGTCCGTCGCGCCAGAAATGGCCGCCCACCTGCACGACATGTTCGGAACGATCGACGTTCTGCATCTACTTGACCGCGTGACGGCGCCGACCTTGGTCATGCATGCAAGGGGAGATGCCGAGATCCCAGTCAAGTCTGGTCGGGCCATCGCGAGCGGTATCCCCGGCGCGCGCTTCGTCACTTTGGACAGCCAGAACCACATCTTGCTGGAAGATGAGCCTGCCTTCGCGCAGTTGGTCGAGGTGACTTCGCAGTTCCTGTCGGAGTGATCCGGGCGTTTCTGGTAACGATGCGGATCCATCGCTGCGGCGAACCGTTTTCACGCGTTACTCAACCAGAGCTAGAAAAACTCAGAGATACGCTATATCAGGTTGAAAACTGATAGAAAAATGGCGCGAAATGTCTGAAGATAAGAATTACCTGGAAGCGGAGCTCGAAGCTCTGATCCAGTCGGATACAACGATCTGGCAGTTCATCCGCGCCGGGTCTCTTGATGGTGTCTGGTACTGGGATCTCGAAAACCCCGAAAACGAGTATATGAGCCCCGAGTTCTGGCAAACATTCGGCTATGATCCGGACACCAAGCAGCACAAGGCGTCTGAGTGGCAGGATTTGATCGATCCGGACGATCTGGAAGTGGCCAAGACGAACGTGGCCGCGCATATCGAGGATCCGAACCACCCCTATGATCAGATTGTGCGATATCGCTGCGCCGACGGGGAAACGGCCTGGGTCCGCTGCCGGGGCGTCGCCGTCAGGGATGAGAACGGCAAGGCGATCAGGCTTCTTGGTGCCCACAACGACATTACGGACGTCAAGCGTCGGGAACGAAGCACCGAGACATCCAACCACCTTTTGTCGCTTGTGATGAACACGGCGCAAAGCGCCATCATTGCCTTGAACGCGGACAAACAGGTCGTATCGGTTAACAATGCGGGTCGCCACTTTCTGGGTGGCGTCAACGACCCGACCCCCTTTGACTGGCCTGCGGAGATCAGTTTTGTGGATGGCGAGAAGTTTCAACCGCTTGAGGCATCGCAAGACCCCGTCGCCCGGGCGCTGGCCGGGGCCACGCTAAAGGGCAGCATATCGGTCATGACGCGCCTGTCGGGACGCGACCCGCGTTACGTTCGTGTTTCCAGTGCACAGGTCGACCAGTCGGATGAACAGGTGTCCTGCGTTTTGATTATCGATGACGTGTCCGATCAGGAAAAGAACCGCCAGCAGGTCGAACGGGCAAGCCGCCTGGATGCTCTTGGGCAGCTCACTGGCGGAATAGCACACGATTTCAATAACTTACTAGCAACTATTCAATATGCGTTGCAACTGGCCGGGAATACTGAAAGCGAGGAAAAGCGCGCGTCGTATCTTCAGGCGGCCCTGAAATCCGTCGACAGCGGCAGCGACCTGACCCGACGTTTGTTGGCCTTTGCCAAGCGGCAGCCCGGCATGTTGCGGTCGCAGAACGTCGCCAGCCTGATCGCCGATTTCCGCAAGCTGGCGGAACCGCTGATCGAGGAGAACATCACCCTGAAGTTCGATGTCGAGGCCACGAACCTTTGGGTTTATTGCAATCTTGGCCAGTTAGAGAATGCCATTCTGAACCTGCTGCTGAACAGCCGGGACGCCATCATGAGGTCGGGGAAGGGAAGCCAGATTACGATCATTGCCCGCGGCATCAGCGAGATCGATGCCGATGTGACCCTGCGCCGAGAACATCAGCACACCTATATCGCCACTGGGTTGAAGGACGAACACCGCGAAGATCGCGACCGACAGGATAACGCCGCCTTCCGCTATATTGAGTTCTCGGTGACCGATGACGGGCCGGGCATGTCGGAAGAGGTCAAGCGCCGGGCCATCGATCCGTTCTTTACCACGAAAGAAACGAATTCCGGCACAGGGCTCGGGCTATCCATGGTTTATGGGTTCGTGCAGCAGTCGAACGGCGAGTTGCGGATTTACTCCGAACTCGGGCAGGGCACGACAATGCGGCTTCTTTTGCCCCGGGGCACACCAGTGGGCGAGCGTGAGGCACCGGTAGAACGCTTGCCTCAGCCGAGGGGCGATGGCGAAAGCGTTCTCGTGGTGGAAGATGAACAAAGCTTGCTTGACATGATGAACGATCTGATCACGTCGATGGGGTACCGCGTGAAAACCGCGTCTTCCGGACGCGAAGCGCTGAAGATGGTGAGCCGCGGTGACGAGATTGATCTTGTGGTGACCGATATCGTGATGCCTGGCGGCATGGGCGGGTTCGAGTTGGCCCGCGCGCTCAAGGCCGAGAAGCCCGAGCTGCCGATCCTTTACATGTCGGGCTATACTGGCTTTTCCGAAGCCGAAATGAGCGATGTGGTCGCGCCGATGTTGCAGAAACCTTGCCAGCCATCGGATTTGGCGGCGGCCATCGAAATGGCCCTCGGAAAAACCTGAAACGAGGGCGCATTGGGTCAAAGGGGCGCCGGAAAATGACGCATTTTCCGGAGCGTTTTTTGATTTCAAAAAATGGTCACACTGCGCGGTATCGGATTACTCTGCCGCGACTTTGATCACCGGTTCCATGCGTTCGAGTGCCTCTTCCGAGAGGTGGCACTTGATCTGATGGCCATCGGCCATCGTGCGCATGGGCGGCACCTCTTTTTCGCAAAGACCGCCCGGGACGTCTGACTTCCATCGGCAGCGCGTCTGAAACGGGCAACCCGACGGCGGATTCATGGCCGACGGGATGTCGCCTTCCAGCACGATATGGGTCTTCTCGATTGATGTATCGGCGATGGGTACAGCGGACAAAAGCGCCTCGGTATAGGGGTGGTAGGGCGGGGCGAAGACCTGATCGGTCGTGCCGAGTTCCACCACATGGCCGAGATACATGACCATCACCCGGTCCGACAGATAGCGGACAATCGAAAGGTCGTGGCTGATGAAGAGAAGCGTGGTTTTGTGTTTCCGCTGGATCTCCATCAGCAAATCCGTCACCGCCGCCTGGACCGAGACATCGAGTGCCGAGACAGGTTCATCGGCCACCACGATGCGCGCACCACCCGCAAAGGCGCGGGCGATACCCACGCGCTGTTTCTGGCCCCCTGAGAGTTGGCGCGGCATCCGTTCGGCAAACTCCCGTGGGAGTTTCACCAGATCCAGGAGTTGCAGCATCTCTTGGCGGCGTTCGTCATCGGTATCGCCCACCCCAAAGATCTCAAGCGCGCGAATGATCTGGCGACCCACGGTCATCGACGGGTTCAACGTATCGAACGGGTTTTGGAACACCATCTGGACCGAGCCGACTGTCTTGGTGTCGCGCTCCTGGATGGGGATGTCTTGAATGTCGCGATTGTCGAGGAAGATCTTGCCCTCGGTCGCTGTCTCAAGTCCCATCAGGACCTTGGCGAAGGTCGACTTGCCGCAACCGGATTCCCCCACGATGGCAAGGGTTTCAGATTCGCGGGCCTCGAACGTCAGGGTCTCGTTGGCTTTGACGACTTTCTTGTTGCCGCCGCCAAAGAGGGCGTTTGCCGCCACTTCGTAATACTTCTTGAGGTTCTCCATCCTGAGGACGACATCGCCGACCTCGGCCTTTTCGGTCTGGTTGCCGGTCTGGATCGGCGCGTTCCAATCGATTTCCTTGAACTTCAGACACCGCGACGCATGGCGATCATCCCCTTCGATCTCGGCCATCTTGATATCGCCCGCATCACATCGCCCAGCTTCGAAATAGTCGCAGCGTGGCCCAAAATTGCAGCCGTTGGGACGTTCATGGGGCAGGGGGAAGTTGCCCGGAATGGCCACAAGCGGCCGTGCATTCTTGTCGGCGCCGGGCAGTGGGATCGAGCGAAAGAGCGCCTGAGTATAGGGGTGCTGCATCTTGTCGAAGACATCTTCGATGGATCCGGTTTCCACCGCCTCACCGGAATACATCACGCAGATCCGATCGCAGGTCTCAAGCACCAGCCCGAGGTTGTGCGAGATGAACAGCATCGAGGTGCCGTATTTCTTGCCAAGATCCTTGACCAGTTCGACTACCGCGGCCTCAACGGTCACGTCCAGCGCGGTTGTAGGTTCATCAAGGATCAGAAGCGACGGCTTTGACATAAGCGCCATGGCGATCACGATCCGCTGCTGCTGCCCGCCGGACAGCTGATGCGGAAAACTGTCGAGGATCCGCTTGGGGTCGGGCAGCTTCACATCTGTGACGACCTCAAGGGCGCGATCATAGGCTTCCTTCTCGGCCACGCCTTCATGGATCATCGGCACTTCCATCAGCTGCTTGCCGATCTTCATGGCCGGGTTCAGGGACGCCATGGGTTCCTGATAGATCATTGCGATCTCGGACCCGCGGATATCGCGCAACTCTTCCGCCGACATCTCGTTCAGGTCGCGGCCCTTGAACTTGATCGAACCACCGACGATCCGGCCGTTGACGCCCAGATCCTGCATGACGCCCAGCGCCACGGTCGATTTGCCGCAGCCGCTTTCACCGACCAAACCCATGGCCTCACCGGGTTGCACAACGCAGGAAAAGTCCATGACCGCCGGTATTTCGCGTAGTCGGGTGAAGAAGGAGATCGAAAGCTCGGTGATCTCAAGGATCGGGCCGTCATAGTCCCATTTTGCCATGGTGCAGGTGTCTCCCCTTCGCTCCGCCTAGAAGTTCTTCATGAACTGGGCGTGGCTGTTATCCAGCAATTGCTGGCTCTGGCGGCCATAATCCAATCGCTGCTGTCCCCAATTGTGGATCTGTTGCATCCGTTGGGCATGCGTGGATCCCAGCGGGTTCGCACCGGCGACGGCGCCGCTTCCGCTTGTTCCGTTGTTTGGCTGATACAGCATGCCCGACTGATGGGCCTGGGCCACCATCTGATAGCCCTGCTGCAACTGCCAAACGTTGTTCTGGTAAAAACCGCAGGCCTGTTGATTGCCGCCTTGAACGCAGTCAAAGCCGGCCGAAAGCATGGTGTGGGCCTGTTGCTGTGCCATCGGAATGGCGTTGCAGGCGTTCATGTTTCCGGCCTGACAGCCCTGACCCAGCGCATAGATGATCTCTTCGATCATCTGGACGACCTGAGGGTCGGCGGTTTGCAAATAGTGGTTGGATCTGGCTGCCTCGGGGGCGGCCAGAAGACCCATAAGAACGGCGCCTAATACGCCCAGAACACGTGAAACCATTGAACGCTCCAATACCAATCAGTCTCTCAAGCTTTCTTCTCGCAGCCCGTCCGCAAGCAGGTTCAGACCCAGCACCAGGCTCATCAGAGCCAGACCCGGCGCGATCGCGGGATGCGGGAAGACCGACAACAGCTTGCGCCCATCATTGATGGTCGAGCCCCAATCCGGGCTTTCCGACTCCAGGCCAAGGCCGAAGAAGCCCAACGTGCCAAGAAGGATGGTCGTGTAGCCGACCCGAAGGCAGAAATCGACGATCAGCGGACCGCGGGCATTGGGCAGGATTTCCCAAAGCATGATGTACCAGGCGCCTTCGCCACGGGTCTGGCCTGCGGCGACATAGTCGCGCGTGCGGATGTCCAGAACGATCCCGCGGACGATCCGGAAGACCGTTGGCGCGTTCACGAAGACGACCGAGACAAAGACCACAAGAATGTTCGGCGGTACCGAGATCACGCCAAGCGGGTCGGCATTCCATGCAATTCCAAGATAGATCCAACCGCCCAGGATGACCGAAATTGCCACATAGAGATTCCGCTTCGAAGGCTGCGTATGGAAACGGGAGTTGAACAGGACCACCATGAAGATGATCGGAAATATGAACAACACCCCGGCCATGTAGGTCGGTATCCCGGTCAGGACGATTTCCGGCGTCACCAGCAGGTAGAACAGCAGGATCACCGGGAAGGCGAGGACGAGGTTCGCGATGAAGCTCAGCAAGGTGTCGAACCAGCCGCCATAGTATCCGGCGGGCAGCCCAAGCGTGATCCCCACCATGAAGGCAAATACCGTTGCGAAGGGTGCAATCACCACAACGATGCCCGAACCTTTGATGACCCGGCTGAAGACGTCTCGAGCCAGGTTGTCGCCGCCCAGAAGATAGAAGGGGTATTCGCCTTCATCTCCGGTGAATGGTGTGCCTGGCACCTTGTTTTTCATGCCCGAGACTTGGCTGAGCGGGTCATGTGTGATGATCAGATCAAAGGCCGAGAACACGGCGCAGAATACCCAGAACATGACCATGCCGAAGCCGACCATGCCGATGGGGCTGTCAAAAAGCTTGCCATAAAGACCAAGCCGCCGCTTGAAGGTGATCGAAAGCGCAAAAAGCACCGCAAGCGCGATCCATACCGGCAGAAGCTGGGCCGAGATCGCGCCAATGATCCCCTTGTTCTCGACACCCGGGATGACGATCCCGCCCGCAAGGTAAGCCAAGCAGACCAGGACGATCAGCGCGAAGGACCATTTGGTGGCCAATGATGCGTAGTCGCCGGGCCCTCTGGATGCCGTCAACGTGTTGCCTTGGGCATGGGTGGCCCCAGGAACGAAACTGAAGACGATCTGCCCAAGAACCGACAGCGCGAACAGCGCCGCACCGGCCATGAAGAGCGGGTTCAGGAAGGACAGGCTTCCGGTCCAGGTAAGTGGTTCCATTGCTCAGCCCTCCCTCAAGCGATCCGGATCCGTGGATTCAAGAACACATAGCCGATGTCAGATATCAGCTGAGTGACCAGAACCACGACGACCGAGACCACAGAGACCGCGAGCAGAAGCTCGATGTCATTGTTCCCGGCGGCTTCAACCAGCGTCCAGCCGAAGCCTTTGTAGTTAAAGAGTGTCTCAACGATCACCACGCCGTTCAGAAGCCAGGGAATCTGAAGCATGATGACAGTGAACGGTGCGATCAGTGCGTTTCGAAGCGCGTGTTTCAACACGACATTGCCGAAACTGACACCCTTCAGGCGCGCCGTTCGGATGTATTGCGCGGTCATCACCTCGGTCATCGAGGCCCGCGTCATCCGCGCGATATAGCCCATGCCGTAAAGGGCAATGGTCAGAACCGGCAGGAAGAAGTTTTCGAAGGTTGCGTCTTCCATCGCGCCGGTCGCCGTGCCCTTGAACCATTTGAGCCCAAAGGCGGACGAGGCAAAGACCGCGATGAAGATGACGCCCGAGACATATTCCGGCGTTGCCGTGGTGGCGATTGATCCCACCGACAGCGTCCGGTCCAGTTTGGATCCTTCGCGCATCCCAGCCAGGACGCCCACGATCAACGCGCCGGGGACCATCAACACCAGAACCCAAAACATCAGCTTCGCCGTCAAGCCAAGACGCGTTCCGATGACGTCGCTGACCTCGGTCTTGAAGCGTGTCGATTCACCCCAGTCGCCTTGCAAAACGCCGCAGAAGGTCGGCGCATCTTCGACCGGAACATCTCGGCTGATGCAACGCCCGGTCACTGTTCCTTCGCTATCTGTGCGGGTCCAGCCCGGAACGACACCCAGCCATTCGCCGTATTTGACGACCAGTGGTCGTGAATAGCCCCGGTTCGACAGCCAGCTTTCGACCTGTTCGTCCGACATCCGCATGTCGCCCTGGGTCTTCGCGAGCTTTTCGAGGTTCGGATACAGGTTTGTCAGCGTGAAAACGATGAATGTCAGGCACAAGGCCGTCAGGATCATCACGCCCATGCGGCGAAGAATGAAGGTTCCCATAACGCTCCCAGCGGTCAGGACACGAGGGGTTTGCATCGTTTGCGATGTCTTGACCCGGCACCTGTTCAGGCATCCGGCCCCTGTGCGGTTAAAAGCGAAGGGCGCACCGAAGCGCGCCCTTGCCGAAGTTCAGATTTAGGCAGCCACCGCCCACTTGTAGTGGTGATGCTCGAAGGTGATGTGCTGTTCCACACCGACATACCCTTCGCGCGAGTGGCGGTAGATCGAGCGCCAGTAGGGCTGGATCGTGACACCTTCCTCTTGAATCAGTGCCTGACCTTTGGCCATCAGTTCGCGGCGCTTGTCGGCATCCGCAACGGAAAGGGCTTCAGTCAGGATGGCGTCGAAGTCGGCATTGGACCAGCCGAATTCATTCCAGTCCACGCCGGACTTATAGGCCAAGGCCCAGATCTGGACGCCAAGCGGGCGATGGTTCCAGTTTGTCGACGAGAACGGGTATTTCGTCCAGTCGTTCCAGAAGGTCGAACCTGGCAGGATCGTCCGTTTCACATTGATCCCGGCATCCCGCAGCTGTGCGGCCACGGCATCGGTGGTGTTCTTGCGCCAGTCATCGTCGATCGACGTCAACTCGTGCTCGAAATCACCCATGCCTGCTTCCTCCATCAGGGCCTTGGCTCCAGCAGGATCGAAGACCGGGGGTGGAAGCTCTGCGTATTCCGGGTGGAGTGGGGCGACATGGTGGTTTTCCGCGACGGCGCCGCGATTGCCATAGCCCAGTTCCAGAAGCAGGTTGTTGTCGACTGCCATGGTCAGCGCTTTCCGGACGCGCGGATCCTGATAGGCTTCGGCCAACTGGTTCGGGCGGATGACGATGGTCGCGCCCGTCACGACTTCGCTTTCAACAAAGCCGATGCCGGTCAGGATATCGATGAATTCCCCGACGGATTCGTGAAGCATGTCGACTTCCTCGGATTCCATCGCGGCAAGCCACGCGGCGGGATCGGTGCCGAAGTCGATATACTCGATCGTGTCGAGGAAGGGGCCGCCATAAACCTCGGTTCCCCACCAGGTGTGGTCCGGGTTCTTCGTCAACGTGCATTTCACGCCGACTTCCAGTTCGGAAATCACGTAAGGTCCCGTACCGACATTTTGGACGGCTTCCGGATCATAAGACGAATGCACGATGGCGGCAGGATAGTCGGCCATGCCAGCAGGAAGCGAGATGTCAGGCGTGTTGGTCCGCAGGACGACCGTCAGCGGGCCCGTGACCTCGACCGCGCCTTCCGCTGCGACGCCGGTTTCGTCGTCGATGATCGTTGCCACCCGGGCAGCCATCGAGTTGCCTTCGACGTCGCGTTCGGCCCAACGCATGATGTTGCGGGCCACGTCTTCGGCGGTGAAATCGTCGCCATTGCTCCACTTCACGCCTGGACGGACGTTAAGCGTGTACTCGGTTGCGTCGGCATTGGCCTCCCAGCTTTCCAGAAGCATGCCGCGGAGCGAGCCGTCGTTATTGTATTCCACCAGATACTCAAGTGTTCCACGGGTTTGGTTGGCGATTTCCGACCAGTCGGCGGTTCGGCTGTCTTTCAGGCCCCGCACGCTCATTTGAACGCGGATCGCTCCGCCTTCCTGTGCGTGCCCGGCGGCGTAGGTTGGTGCGGTCGCACCAATCAAGCCGTATGCGCCAACGGCGGTTACACCAAGCGCGGTTGAGCGGGTCAGGAATTCACGACGGCTCAGTTTGCCGTCCTTGTACTCCTGCGCGTACATCTCGGCCGCAGGATGTACCTGCGAACCTTCAAGGTTGAATTTGGTCATGTCCAAGTCTTCTCCCAGTCAGACAAGTCGTTCATTTGGCGCGCCGGCACTTTGGGCGGCGTTCTTTTGTTTCGTTGGGTTTGGTTATCTTGCTTCGTTCCCCCGTAAGACGTCATTCGGCACCATCTTTGGACCTGCGTCAACGGCTGCTTCCGGCGTGAAGTGTAAAAAAAACGACGTCGTGATGTCAAAAAAGCGACATCACAAGAAGGTGACGTTTGGGCAGGCGATTTAGGAACGGCGCCGGAAATCGCTGGGTGTGGTGCCCGTATTCGCCTGGAAGGCGCGGGTGAAATAGGCCGCTGACTTGAAGCCGAGGCTGCGCGCCACGGCGTTGATCGGCATATCGGTTTCGGCCAGCAGCCGGCGCGCTTCGTAATGGACACGGTCCTGCACAAGTCGCGAGGCTGGGCGCCCGCAGGCCTGCTTACACACGCGTGTCAGATGCGTCGCCGTGACGCCGAGATCCTTGGCATAGGCGCTGACCGACTTGCCGGTGCGGAAATCCCGTTCCAGCAATGACGTGAAGGCATAGGCAAGGTGGTCGCCAGCCGGCAGCTTCTGATCGGTGTTAATGCCTTCGGCCTGATCTGCCCGTCGCTCCATCCAAACCGACAAAAGTCCGCCCTGGGCGTCCAGCGCTCGGTCCCGCCCGGGCAGGTCGCGCGCGATTTCTCGGTCCAGCGCGTCGATCAGCCCTGTCAGTTCCATCTGCGACTGATGATCACGGATCCGAAGATGGATCGGGTCCTGAGGCAGATTCAGACGGTTTTCACGCGGGAAAAACACGGCCATTCCGTGCACCTGTCCGAGCATGTCGAAACCGTGCATCGTGCCCGGTGGCAGAAAGACAGCATTATGGGGACCGTAGCCGCGGGTTTTTCCGGCGACAGTAATACGGCCACTGCCGCGCGTGAACCACAGCAGCAACGGGCGCGAATAACTCCGCATGGCTTCGACGCGCCAGCGCCCGCCTTGCACAAGCCTTTGAAGAGCGTCCACCCGGTACTCGAGCGTCGGCTCAGTCAGTCCAACCATTTACCCTGGCCCCCAACCAGATGTACTTTTGACCCATAGACACTTCTTCATGATACCGCAAGGTCGTGCGAAACCAAAAGCTTACGCGATTTTGATGAGGCTTTGTCTCGGACCGCTGGTCAAAGGGTCACCCTGCTACAATTTGTTGCCAGCCCTGCATGTGGCCGCGAAACCATGTGCGTTGGCGCTTGGCATATTGCCGTGTGAGGGTGAGAATCTTCTCTTTGGCATCGGCCAGCGACATCTTGTCGCAGGTCACGGCGACAAGTTCCGCCGCCCCGATGGCTTTGGCCGAAGGCAAGCCCACATGCCAAGTGGGCGCGTTTTCCCTAGCTTCGTCCAGAACGCCCATCTCTAGCATCATATCAAACCGCCGTGCGATCTGCGCGATCAGCCAATCGCGCTCTGCCTCTACGACCAATGGTGTGGCATCTCGCAACGCTAAAAGGGGCGGCGGCGTGTCGTCCTGCCAAGCGGCCAGCCCGCGACCGGTTGTGGCCTGAACCTCCCACGCGCGCTGGACACGAACCGGGTTCATCCGGTCGATTCGATCGGCCGTCACCGGGTCCAGTTCGAACAACAGGGCATCGGCGCCCTCTTCCGCCACGCGGCGATCGGCGGTTGCCCGTACGTCTGGCGGAGTTGGCGGGATCTCGGCCAAGCCTTGGGTCAAAGCCTGAAAGTAAAGCCCGGTTCCGCCAACGATGATGGGGCGGTCTTTGCCGTTCAAAAGCGGCCCTACATCGCGAAGCCAGTCGCCGACGGAATAAGCCTGATCCCCGGGAACATGGCCGTACAGCGTGTGTCTGGCCCGCGACAGATCCTCATTGGACGGGCGCGCCGTCAGGATCCGCCAGTCGGCATAGACCTGAAGCGCATCGGCGTTCACGATGACGCCGCCTTTCGTTTCAGCAATAGTCAAGGCGAGCGCAGATTTGCCCGAGGCCGTTGGCCCGGCAATCAAAACCGGCGAGGTTTCGCCCACATGTTTCAGAACCTCCTGAATTGTACCGATCCTTTTGCCAGTCGCCATTGAACCCCGGCGGGTTTTCGGACATTTTGCGCGCCAAGGCAAAACGACGGGGGATAGGCGATGACCGAGCATCAGGCAAATCCAGTCCCGGACGTTTTGTACAAGCGGGTTCTTCTGAAAATTTCCGGCGAAGCGCTGATGGGCGATCAAGGCTTCGGGCTTCACCCGCCGACGGTCGAACGCATCGCGCAGGAAGTGAATTCCGTCCATGATCTGGGGGTTGAGATCTGTCTTGTCATCGGTGGCGGCAATATCTTCCGGGGCCTTCAGGGCTCGGCCCAGGGGATGGAGCGAACGACGGCTGACTATATGGGAATGCTCGCAACCGTCATGAACGCGCTTGCCATGCAGGGCGCGCTGGAAGGCCATGGGGTATATACCCGCGTCATAAGCGCCATTCCGATGGATCAGGTTTGTGAGCCCTATATTCGACGTAGGGCCGTGCGCCACCTTGAGAAAAAGCGCGTCTGCATCTTTGCAGCGGGGACGGGGAACCCGTTTTTCACGACGGATACGGCGGCCACGCTTCGCGCGATCGAGATGGGGTGCGAGGCGATCTTCAAGGGCACCAAGGTTGACGGCGTCTATGACAAGGACCCGGCGCGCTTCGACGATGCCAAGCGGTTCGACGAGATCAGCTTTGATGATGTGCTTCAGCAGCACTTGAAGGTCATGGATGCCTCAGCAATTGCGCTGGCGCGCGACAACAACATCCCGATCATCGTCTTCTCGCTTGATGAACCTGGCGGGTTCCGCGGCATTCTGGCCGGGCAGGGCACCTATACACGGGTGAAAGGTGTCGCAGGGCAATCATCCTCTGCTTGAATCGGTCGGTCCACGCACGCGCCGTCTCAGACCCAGATCACTAGATCTTTCCCGCAACACCTTGCCGACAAAAAGCTTTAACACCCCGGCTTTGCAGCCGAATTCAGGTTGGCCGCCCTGCTCACGCCTTTAATCTGCCTTACCCAACGTCTATACAGTTCCAAAGCGCTTAGACCCGTGGGTGGGGGAAGACAGACTATGGCAGACGACTTCGATCTTGATACCGGTGATCTGGAACGCCGCATGGATGGCGCGATGGGTGCGCTCAGGGCCGAGTTTGCGACCCTTCGGACCGGGCGTGCTTCGGCTTCGATGCTTGAGCCGATCATGGTCGATGCCTATGGCGCGGTGACCCCGATTAACCAGGTCGGAACGGTCAATGTGCCAGAACCGCGCATGATCACGGTCAATGTCTGGGACAAGTCCTTAGTGGGAAAGGTCGAAAAGGCGATCCGCGAATCGGGGCTTGGCATCAACCCGGTCGTCGATGGTCCGATCATTCGCTTGCCGATCCCGGAATTGAACGAAGAACGCCGCCGGGAATTGTCGAAAGTGGCGGCCCAATATGCCGAAAATGCCCGCGTCGCGATCCGTAACGTGCGCCGCGACGGCATGGAGCAGTTGAAAAAGATGAAGTCGGACGGCATGAGCGAGGATGACCACAAGATCTGGTCGGACGAAGTTCAAAGCATGACCGACGCCGCAATCTCGAATGTCGATAAGGCGCTTGAGAGCAAGCAGGAAGAAATCATGCAGGTTTAGACCTGCCCGCTTTTCAGGAGCGTTTTGAGTGCCAGATGATTTGAGTAACGCCGCGCCGGGCCCGAACCATGTTGCCATCATTATGGACGGCAACGGCCGATGGGCGCAGAAACGTGGGCGCCCGCGGCTTTACGGCCACCATGCCGGCGCGCGACGGGTCCGCGAAATTGTCGAGGCTTGCCCAGATCTGGGTGTGAAATACCTGACGGTTTTCGCCTTTTCGACCGAGAACTGGAAGCGGACCCAGGCCGAAGTCTCCGGGCTCATGGCCCTTTTCCGGCGCTACATCACCCGCGAAGCCAAGGCGCTGGTCGATGGCGGAATCCGGGTCCGGTTCATTGGCGACCGGATGAAGCTGGATGAAAAACTGGTCCAGTTGATGGACGATCTTGAGCTGATGACAGCTGACAACGATCTTATCCACCTGACGGTCGCACTGAACTACGGTGGCCGCGATGAGGTGGCGCGTGCCACCAAACGGCTTGCCCGCGAAGTGGCGGCTGGAAAAATCTGCCCCGAGACGGTTGATGCGGAAACCCTGGCTCGGTTCCTTGATACCTATGTTCTGCCGGACCCGGACCTTGTGATCCGGACATCGGGCGAAGCGCGGATTTCCAACTTCCTGCTCTGGCAGTCGGCCTATGCCGAGTACGAGTTCATCGACACGCTCTGGCCCGACTTCACCCGGGACGAGTTCGCCCGCGTGGTCGGCAATTATGCCGGACGCGAGCGGCGATATGGTGCCGTGCTCGGATGAGCGGGGCTGCCGGGCGATGGGATGACCTTTCCGCCCGGCTGATCGCCGGTGTCGTCATGGCGGCCATTGGTCTGGGCGCGCTTGCCATTGGCGGTGTCTGGTTCGCAGCCGTGATTGCGGCCTGTTCCGGCCTGATGATCTGGGAAATGGGCCGGATGCTTGAGACGCATCAGGCCATTGCGGTCGGGATCGCCTGCGGTTTGGCGGTGATGATTACGCGATCTCTGACCGGGATCTGGGATCCGTCCGTTCTGGCGCCACCCATCCTTGTCGGGCTTTTGCTGACCCCTCGGCAGAAGATCCTGTTCGGCGTGTTCGCATTGGGGATCGTTCTTGCGGGTTGGGGTCTTGTCGAATTTCGCCAAGCCCATGGTGTGACCTGGCTGTTCTGGCTGGTTCTCGTAGTCGTCGTGACGGACGTGATGGGCTATGTGGCAGGCCGGATTATCGGGGGGCCGAAATTCTGGCCCCGGTTCAGCCCCAAAAAGACCTGGTCCGGCATTCTGGGCGGCTGGGCCGGGGCGGTCGTCGTCGCGATCATCTTCCGAAGCTTCACAACCGCGGGTGCCGATCTGATCTGGATCAGCGTCCTTCTATCCTTTGCCTCGCAAATGGGCGATATTGCCGAAAGCGCGCTGAAACGGTTCGCGGGGGTCAAGGACAGCTCACACCTGATCCCGGGCCATGGCGGGCTGTTGGACCGCTTCGATGGGCTATTGGGGGCCGCATTGTTCATGATGCTTGTGGCGTTCTTCGTGGATGTACCGGTGGTGAGGCCATAGGCGGCATGCGTCGGATCAGCATTTTCGGGGCCACCGGCTCGATCGGGCAGAACACATTGGATCTGATCGGACGGCGCCGGGATGAATTTCATGTCGTGGCCCTGACCGGCCAAGGAAACATCCAGCAACTGGCCGCCGATGCGCGTGCTTTCGGGGCCGAGATCGCTGTGACGGGCGATCCCGCGCTTTATGGCGACCTGAAGGCTGCGTTGGCAGGATCCGGAGTTGAAGCCGCAGCCGGCGAAGCCGCGCTTCTTGACGCCGCGCGCCGCGAAGCCGATTGGGTGATGTCAGCCATCGTAGGCGCGGCTGGCCTTCCGCCCGGGCTCGCGGCGCTGGAAACCGGCGCAACGCTCGCTTTGGCGAACAAGGAAAGCCTGGTCTGCGCCGGTCCGTTGTTGTTGGAGACGGCGTGTGCGCATGGTGCCACGGTTTTGCCCGTGGACAGCGAGCATTCGGCGATCTTTCAAGCCCTGGTGGGGGAAGATCTGTCTTCCGTCACCCGGATCGTCGTGACTGCCTCGGGCGGGGCGTTGCGGGATTGGCCGCTTGAGAAGCTGGCCCGGGCGACACCGGAAGACGCCGCCTGCCATCCTAACTGGGATATGGGGCAGCGGATCACCATAGACAGCGCCAGCTTGTTCAACAAGGCGATGGAGTTAATTGAGACAAAAGAGTTTTTTGGTATCGCGCCAAGCAAGATCGAAGCGGTGATCCACCCGGAATCAATCATCCACGCCCTTGTCGGGTTCTCGGATGGTGCGATGATGGCCCATCTCGGCCCGCCCGATATGCGCCATGCCATCGGCTATGCGCTGAACTGGCCGGACCGAAAAGATCTGCCCGTCGCAGCGCTGGATTTGCCGAAGCTAGGACAACTGACCTTCCGCGCCCCCGAACCGGACCGGCATCCGGCTCTGGCCATTGCCAAGCGCGTTATGGAAGCGGGCGGTCTGACCGGCGCGGCCTTCAATGCCGCCAAGGAACGCGCGCTTGATGCCTTTATCGCCCGGGAGATTGGCTTCCTAGACATGGCCCGGATTGTCGACCGCGTCGTCGATCACCTTTTGGCCACTGGTCATACGAATGCCGCGATTACCCTTGATAACGTGCGTCATCTGGACCATTTGGCCAGGGTAAGGGCAGCGGAAGCGATAACGGACGGGGTAACCGGCTGACATGGACCTGATTGGGCTTATCCCCTCATTCGGTGGGATTGTTTACACGATTGGCGCCTTCATTCTGGCGCTGTCGATCATCGTCTTTGTGCATGAATATGGCCATTACATCGTGGGCCGCTGGTCGGGGATCGCGGCCGAGGTCTTCTCGGTCGGGTTCGGCCCGGTGATCTGGAGCCGTGTGGACCGCCATGGCACGACCTGGCAGGTCGCGGCCTTGCCCCTTGGGGGCTACGTGAAGTTTGCGGGCGATGCGAATGCGGCAAGTGCGCCAGATGGTGAAGCTGTGTCGCGCCTGTCCGAGGAAGAGCGCCGCCACACAATGCATGGTGCGCCGCTTTGGGCGCGCTCGGCGACGGTCGCGGCAGGTCCGGTCTTCAACTTTATCTTCTCGATTTTGGTTTTCGGCGGGCTGATCCTGGCCTCGGGCACCGCCCGCGATCCTTTGACCGTGGGCGAAATCTCCGATCTGCCGACGAACATTCAGCAGCTTCAATCCGGCGATGAGATCCTGGCAATTGCCGGTAACACAGTTCCGAATTTCGATGAGTTTTCGGACTTTATCGATGTTCTGCCGCGCGAGGTGACGCTGGACTATCTGGTTCGCAGGGATGGGGCGGAGATCACGGTTCAAGCGCCTTATCCCTATCCGGCCATTGTGAATGCCGTGTCTCCGCAATCGGCCGCGATGGATGCAGGTCTGACGGAAGGCGATGTGATCTTGGCTATTGACGGCGAACCGGTTGCCGCGTTTGAAGACCTGCGCGATATCGTCGGCGCTTCGGGCGGTCGGGCGTTGATGCTGACAGTCTGGCGAGGCGGCGAAGAGATCGAATTCACCCTGGTGCCGCGGCGGGCTGATCTGCCCTTGCCTGATGGCGGGTTCGAAACCCGCTGGCTGATCGGCATTTCCGGCGGCTTGTTCTTTGACGCCCAGACCGAGACGCCAGGCGCGTTCGAGGCCCTGAGTTACGGTGTCGAACAAACGATCTTCGTGATCCGGTCGAGCCTTTCCGGCATCTATCACATGGCCGCCGGTGCGATATCGTCCTGCAACCTGCAGGGCCCGATCGGCATTGCCGAAACCTCGGGCACAGCGGCGTCGCAAGGTTTGACGAGTTTCGTTTTCTTCATCGCGCTTTTGTCGACCGCGGTGGGTCTTTTGAACCTGTTCCCGATTCCGGTTCTCGACGGTGGGCACCTTGTGTTCCATGCCTGGGAAGCCGCAACCGGACGTCCGCCGAGCGACAAGGCACTGCGGGTTGCGATGACCACCGGCCTGGTTCTCATGTTGGCGTTGATGGCTTTCGCGTTAACGAACGACCTCTTTTGTCCATGATCTGAGGGGTAATGTCGCCTTTTGGGCAGGCTCATGCCCCAAAGGCGCCACAATCTGAGCGTACCTTTTGTCCAAGCGCAATGGACAGGTGCGATCATGCAGACGCAACAGAAAGCCCCCGCCGGACTGACCCTTCTTTGGGAGTTGAACCTTGATCGGTTCCTCTTTGTCGGCGCCATCGCGGCCGCACTTCTTGCGGCTGGGTATCTGGGTTCGCTCTAAGCATCCATTCCATCGACCCGCGACCAATGCCTTTCCGGCGCAGCTTCGCGCGCCAATTCACCAGCCCCTTCAAGCCTTTGACAAGCCCCCGGTGAGCCTTTAGTCAGTTTCTGTCTGGGGGATTAATCGGGTCACGGAACGATGTTGAAAAGCCGCGCTGCCGGGTCGTCAGCCTATGGGCGTCGGACGATTGGGGCGATCCAAATTGTCGGGCTTTGCCTTGCTTTGATCGTGACCTCGCTGGTTACGGCGCCGCAGGCCGTGGCACAGAATTTTTCGTTCTCGTCCATTCAAATCGACGGCAACCGCCGGATCGAGGATGCCTCGATCCTGTCCTTCGCCGGTATCTCGCCGGGCCAGAGGTTGAACGCCGCGCAGTTGAACGATGCGCAGCAGAGGGTGCAGAATTCCGGGCTGTTCTCGTCGGTCAATTTCAATCCGCGCGGCTCGACGCTGCGGATCACGGTTGTCGAGCTTCCCACGATTAACAGGATCAGCTTCGAAGGGAACCGCCGGATCTCGGACGATGATCTCGCGCTGGTGATTTCATCGACCCCAAGGCGGGTCTATTCACCCACTGTGGCCGAGCAAGACGCAGCTGCCATCGTTGCAGCCTATGAGATCGCGGGGCGTTTTTCGGCCAGCGTGGATGCCAAGATCATCCGCCGGTCGGACAATCGGGTCGATCTGGTGTTTGAGATTGCCGAGGGTCGGGTGACCGAGGTGGAACGGGTGTCCTTTGTGGGCAACCGGAACTATTCGGACCGCCGCCTGCGCCGTGTGCTGGGCACCAAACAGGCCAATGTTTTGCGTCAGTTTATCCAGCGCGACACGTTCATCGCCGACCGGATCGAGTTTGACCGCCAGGTCCTGCGCGATTTTTATCTGTCGCGGGGCTATGTCGATTTTCAAGTGCTCAGTGTCACGCCCGAGTTTTCGCGCGAACGCAACGCAACCTTCATCACCTTCAATATCCGCGAAGGACAGCGTTTCCGCTTTGGCGAAATCACGGCGACTAGTGAGATCGACGAGATTGACGCCGATGAATATCTGGATGTGACGCGGATCCGCTCGGGCCGGAACTTCACGCCGACGGGCGTCGACAACACGATCACCCGGATGGAACGTCTTGCGTTGCAACAGGGGATCGATTTCGTGCGTGTCGAACCGCGGATCACCCGGAACGACCGCGACCTCAGCCTTGATATCGAGTTTGTCATCACCCGCGGACCGCGGATCTTCGTCGAACGGATCGATATCGAGGGCAACCAAACGACGCTGGACCGCGTGGTGCGCCGTCAATTCCTGATCGTCGAAGGCGACCCCTTCAACCCGCGCGAGATCCGCAATGCGTCCGAGCGCATTCGCGCCCTGAATTTCTTCAGCAATGTCGATGTGAATTCCCGGGAAGGGTCGAGCCCCGATCAGGTGATCATCGATGTCGATGTGGAAGAGCAGCCGACCGGGACGCTTGGCTTTGGCGCCACCTATACCGTGTCCCAGGGCGTCGGCTTTCTGATCACCTTCAGCGAACGCAACTTCCTTGGCCGCGGGCAAGAGTTGAACTTCGATATCAACACAACCGGCGAAACCGGGTCGACCGAGGTCGAATTCGTCGAACCGGCCTTTCTTGGGCGTGACGTTGCCTTCAGCGTCGCGGCATTCCAGCGCCAGACCGACAACGACAACTCGGCGTTTTCCACCTCTTCGGTGGGCGGGCGGGTGTCGCTCACTTTCCCGATCGGTGAGAATTCAAGCCTTCAGACCCGTTATCAGTTGTCCGTGGATGAGGTGTTCGACGTGGATGCCGGCAGTTCACCGATCCTGGTGGCCGAACAGGGCACGCGGACCTCAAGCGAGATCGGGTACACCTATTCCTATGACACCCGCCGTTCCGGCCTGAACCCGAATGCGGGGATCCTGCTGTCTTTCGGTCAGGATCTGGCCGGACTGGGGGGGGACAACCAGTATATCCGCACGACCGCGCGGGCCGTGGGCCGGGCTGCCGTTCTGAACGAGGAAGTCGAACTGAGTGCCACCTTCGAAGGCGGAGGACTGGTCATGCTGTCTGGCGACAGCACAGTGATCGACCGGTTCTTCCTGAACTCGCGACAGTTGCGCGGCTTCGCGTTCCGGGGCGTAGGGCCCCGCGATCTCGCGGCTGCAAACGAAGACGCCCTTGGCGGCAACTATTTCGTATCGGCCCGCTTCAATGCCGATTTTCCGTTGGGCCTGCCGGAAGAACTGGGCATCACGGGCGGTGTCTTCCTGCATGCAGGCTCGGTTTGGGGGCTGGACAACACGGATGGCGCCGGGGGCGCCGGCAGCGTTGACGACAGTTTCAACCTGAGAAGCTCGGTCGGTTTCGCGATCAACTGGACCACGCCAATTGGGCCGCTGGTCTTTAGTTTCGCCCAGCCCATCACAAGCGAAGATTTCGACGAGGAACAGGTCTTCGATATCTCCATCCGAACTCAGTTCTGACATGCGCGGCTGGGTGCTTTCGGCCGTCGTGTTGCTTGGATGCTGTCTGGCGAGCTGGGCATCCGCCCAGGCCCAGACAACGCTTGAAGTTGCGCCGCCGATTGTCACCATCGACCGGGATCGGCTGTTCGCCGAGACAAATTTCGGCAAGGACGTCCAGGCCGAGATCGAAGCGCGCGCCGCCACGCTGGGGGCTGAGAACCGCACGATCGAAGCCGATCTGATCGCCGAAGAGCAAAGCCTGACCGAAGCGCGCCAGACCATGCCTGCGGAAGAGTTTCGCGCCCTGGCGGACGCGTTTGACGAAAAGGTTCAGCGGCTCCGGTCCGAACAGGACCGGAAATCGCGGGAAGTTCAGCGGTTTTCCGAAAGCGCACGCCAGCAATTTCTCGAAGCGATCATTCCCATTCTGGGCGAGCTGTTGCGCGAACGCGGCGCTCTGATTGTGATGGATCGCAGGGACGTGTTCCTTTCGGCGGGCAGCATTGATATCACCGAGGCGGCCATAGCACGCATCGATCAGCGGCTGGGTGACGGGAGCGATCTGATTGAAGGTGGGGAAAACCGCCCATAAAACATGCGCGTTGGATGCGCTGAGCGAGTGGTAGGACGAAGATGGATCAACGTAACGAGATAGAAACGACAGCGCCAATCACCAGGGCCGATCTGGATTTGATCCAGCGGATCATTCCACATCGCTATCCCTTTCTTTTGGTCGACAAGGTGGAAGACATCGTCCACGGCGAAAGCGCCGTCGGGTTCAAGAACGTGACTTATAACGAGCCGCATTTTCAGGGCCATTTCCCGGGCGCGCCCATCATGCCGGGTGTGACGATCATCGAAGCGATGGCCCAGACCTCGGCGGTGATGGTGGGCGTGACGCTTGATCTGATCGATAAGGACCTCTTGGTCTATTTCCTGTCGGTAGATAACTGCAAGTTCCGCCGCAAGGTCGTGCCGGGTGACGTCCTTGAATTGCATGTGAAGGTCCTGCGCGGCGGGTCGAAGATTTGGCGATTCCATGGCGAAGCCAAGGTGGGTGACGAACTGGCCGCCAGCGCGGATTTCGCCGCAATGATCCATCTTCTGGACGAAGAGTAGGCCGGTCGGATGGCGATCCATGCAGACGCCGAGGTTCATCCAGGTGCAGTGGTCGAGGAAGGCGCCGAGATCGCTGCTGGGGCCGTTGTGGGCCCATTCTCGGTCGTCGGCCCGGATGTTGTCCTGAAGCCCGGCGTCGTCCTGAAATCCCATGCCGTGGTGACCGGTCATACCGAGATCGGTGAGGAAACCGTGATCTTCCCGGGTGCTGTTGTGGGCGAGATCCCGCAGGATCTGAAGTTTCGCGGTGAAAACACGCGGTTGATCGTCGGACAGCGCAACCGAATCCGGGAAGGGGCCACCCTGAACACCGGAACTGAGGGCGGCGGCGGTATGACCCGAGTGGGCGATGACTGTCTGTTCATGACGGGGGCGCATGTCGGTCACGACGCCAGGGTCGGCAACCGGGTGATCATGGCGAACCAGGCGGCCCTTGCGGGCCATTGTATCGTCGAAGACGATGTCATCATCGGCGGCCTTGCTGGCATTCATCAATGGGTCCGGTTGGGACAGGGCTCGATCATTGGCGCCGTCACCATGGTGACGAACGACGTCATCCCGTTCGGTTTGGTTCAGGCCCCGAGGGGAGAACTTGATGGGTTGAACCTTGTCGGTCTGAAGCGGAAGGGCGTTAAGCGCGCGGATATCACCGCATTGCGGGCCGCCTATCAGATGCTGGCCCAGGGCGAAGGTGCGTTTCAGGACAGGGCCCGGCGTCTCGGCGAGGAAACTGAAAGCGACTATGTCCGCAAGATCGTCGATTTCGTGCTGGCCGGGTCGGACCGGTCCTTTTTGACACCGCGCTAAAGAAAGGGGGCGGGGCGTGCTGGCACTTGTCGCAGGGCTCGGGGATCTTCCGGCAGCGGTGTATGCAGCGGTCGCCGAACGCGGCGATCCTTTGTATCTGGTCGAGTTCGAAGGGCGCGGTTCAACGGTGCCACAAGAGGTCCCCCGCGATCTTTTTCGGCTGGAAAACCTCGGCAGCCTGCTTCAGCGTTTGACTGACGCCGGCGTGACAGAGGTCTGCTTTGCAGGCGCGGTGACGCGCCCCGAAATCGATCCCACGAAAATTGATGTGGCAACGGCGCCGCTGATCCAGCGAATCGCCGGTGCGCTGGCAAAAAGCGATGATGCCGCCTTGCGGGAATTCCTCGCCATGTTCGAAGAGGCCGGGCTGACGATCCGGGCAGCCCATAATGTCGCGCCGGATCTGCTGCCCGTTCCGGGCATTCTGACCGAGACCCAGCCTGGGGACGGAACCGAAGCGGATGCGACGCGGGGGACCGCGGTTGTGGGGGCGATGGGCGCGGCCGACGTCGGTCAGGCCTGTGTCATCCATCGCCGTCAGGCCTTGGCGGTTGAGGCGCTGCTTGGCACAGACTGGATGTTGGACAGTCTGGCCGCGGCCCCACAAGAGCTGACCGGAGGCATCCTGTACAAGGCACCGAAACCCGACCAGGACCGCCGTGTCGATCTGCCGACAATCGGTCCGGACACCGTGGCCCGCGCCGCAAAGGCGGGGCTTCGGGGCATCGTCATACCGGAAGGCGGCGTCATGGTGTTGGATCGCGATGCGACGGTTCGGGCAGCGGACAAGGCCGGGCTTTTCCTTTGGGTGCGAGAGGCTAGCTGATGCGCGCCTTCCTGATCGCCGGGGAACCGTCGGGCGATGCGCTTGGCGCGGCGCTGATGGTTGGCCTGAAGGCGTTGGCCCCCGATGTGACTTTTGCGGGCATTGGCGGGGCAGGGATGACGGCCGAGGGCCTGACATCTCGCTTCCCGATGGAAGAGTTGTCGGTCATGGGGCTTGCCGAGGTTCTGCCCCGCTATTTCGATCTCAAGCGCCGGATCCGGGAAACCGCGGCGGCCATCGTCGATGATCCGCCCGATGTGGTCATCACCATCGACAGCCCGGATTTCTGCCTGCGTGTCCTCAAAATCGTTCGGGCGGCATCGACCGTTCGGACGGTTCATTACGTTGCCCCGTCGGTCTGGGCCTGGCGGCCCGGGCGTGCGGCCAAGATGGCGCAGTTCGTGGATCAGGTTCTGACGGTCCTGCCCTTTGAACCACCCTTGATGGAGGCCCATGGCATGCGGGCCGATTTTGTGGGCCATCCCGTGGTCAGCACCCCTCGGCCCGAAGCAGAGGACGTTGCAGCGATGCGCAAGGCGGCCGGGGCCGAGGAAGCGCCTTTGCTTTTGGTGCTGCCCGGATCCCGGAAAAGCGAGGTCGGGCTCTTGGGTCCGATCTTCGGCGAGGCGATTGGCCGAATTGCTGAAGCGCGCCCCGAGATCCGCTTTGCGACGGTAACGGGCGGTCCTGTCGCGGGATCCGTGCGCGAGATGGCGGCCCGTTGGCCGGGGCCGGCCTTGGTCTTGACTGAAGACGGATCAGAGGCTTTTGCGGGGCAAAAGCGCGCGCTGTTCAAAGCGGCTGACGTGGCGCTTGCGGCGTCTGGCACGGTGTCTCTTCAACTCGCCGCGGCCGCGACGCCGATGGTCATCGGGTATGATTTCAAATGGCTGACCCGGCAGATCATGGCCAGAATGGTCAAGACCGATACGGTGACGATAGCCAACCATGTGACTGGGACGCGGGCTGTGCCCGAGTTCCTTGGCGACCGGTGCAGGCCTGATCTCCTTGCCGAGGGGGTTCTGGCCGTGCTCGAAGCGCCGGACGCACAAACGGAAGCGCTGGTTGAGACGATGCGGCTTCTGGGGCAGGGGGGCGATGATCCGGGACTGCGCGCGGCTCGGGCAGTGCTCGACGGGATGGCAGAGGCCTGACCGCCCGCGGGTGACCGGAAAATGAAGTCATTTTCCGTAACGATTTTCGTGTCGAAAATCGGCTCCGCACTTGACTGGTCGGGGGTGCTGGGTCAGGGCCTTGAAAGCGCGAAATAGATGCTGTCGCACATCTCGCCCATGATCTCGATGGTCTTTTCGGCCCGGTGCGTCTCGGTAAATCCCAGACCCTCCAAAAGCGCGATGGATGCCGCGTTTCGCGGATCCACATCCGCCGTCAATGCGTCCATGTCATAGGCCGAAAAGAGGTGCGGGATGACGGCTTGCAGGGCTTCGCGCGCGAAGCCTTTGCGCTGGAAGGCTGGCGCGACAAAGAAGCCGATTTCCGG
Organism: Paracoccaceae bacterium; assembly: GCA_965267475.1. Taxonomy (GTDB): domain Bacteria; phylum Pseudomonadota; class Alphaproteobacteria; order Rhodobacterales; family Rhodobacteraceae; genus JBCBKU01. The sequence continues at coordinate 2,609,991 of OZ254079.1, read as the reverse complement.
CCTTTTCCACATGCCGGCTTTGCCAATGGCGCGGCGTTCATGTTCCAGAACAAAGTCACAGCTCATCGAAGGTGGGGCGGCCATTGTTCCGCGGACGAAGTTCTCGGTCTCTTCGCGGGTGTCGTGCGGACCCCAATACCGCATCGCCTGCCGGTCCGAGAGCACCGCGTGCAAGGGGTCGATATCGCTTTCCCGGAACGGGCGAAGTGTCAGCCGATCCGTGAACAGGGTCGGCTGTGTCATGCCCCTTTCCAGATCCAGCCGCCGCCGAAGATCCGACTGCCGTCGGGATCATAAAAGACGCAGGCCTGTCCGGGTGAGATGCCGTCTTCGGCCACAAGAAGTTCAACTTCTGCTTCGGTGGCGCTGATGGGGCGAACAATCGCTTCGCGCGGCGGGCGCGTTGACCGGACCTTGACCGCCATATGCCATTCCGGTCGGCTGTCGAACGGCGCGTCACCCAGCCAATTGACCTCGCGCACCGGAATGGTCCGGGTTGCCAGCAGCTCTTTTGGGCCGACGACAACCTGCCGGGCCTCTACATCGAGTTTGACGACGTAAAGCGGCTCATCCAGCCCCCCGATGCCCAAACCGCGCCGTTGACCAATCGTGAAGCGGATGACGCCCGGGTGTTCCCCAAGGACCCGGCCATCGGCATGCACGATCTGACCGGGATCGGCGGCCCCGGGCCGCAGTTTCTCGATCACCGCAGCATAGTCGCCGTTCGGTACGAAACAGATGTCCTGGCTGTCGGGCTTGTCGGCCACGGGCAGCCCGTATTTCGCCGCCAAGGCCCGCGTGTCGGCCTTGGAGGCCAGATGACCCAAGGGAAAACGCAGAAAATCCAACTGATCCTGTGTCGTCGAGAACAGGAAATAGGACTGGTCACGCGCCGCATCCGCCGCCGCATGAAGCTCCGGCCCTGCAGGGCCGACCTTGCGCTGAATGTAATGCCCGGTCGCCATGCAATCGGCATCAAGATCTTTTGCCGTTTCCAGCAGATCTTTGAACTTCACACGCTCGTTGCAGCGAATGCAGGGAACTGGCGTGGCGCCTGCCAAATAGCTGTCGGCAAATTCGTCAATCACGGCGTCGCGAAAGATGTTTTCATAATCAAGCACATAATGGGGGAAGTTCATCTCCTCCGCCACACGGCGCGCGTCGTGAATATCCACACCCGCGCAGCAGGCCCCTTTTTTCGCCAGGGCTGCGCCGTGATCGTAAAGCTGTAAGGTGACGCCCACGACGTCATAGCCTTCATCGGCCAGCATGGCCGCGACGACCGAGCTGTCGACGCCGCCCGACATCGCCACCACGACGCGCGTGTCTTCAGGGGCCTTCGACAGCCCCAAAGAGTTCAGCCCAGTTGTGTCGTCACGTGCCAATTGGAAGCGCCCATAAATGCCGGGATCGCGCGGAATATAGGAAAATGCAACATAACAACAAGGCCGGGTTTTATCCTGCCTTAAGTCTGATCCCCGAATGTCGCCCGCAACGAATTGCGGGGTGACGCGATGTACCTGAAGAAAATCGGAGGACCGAGAGCGGTTTCACTGCCGAATGGCACGGTGATGACCCGCGCCGATCTGCCCGACCCGAAAACAAGACGCTGGGTTGCCAGCCGTAAGGCGGCTGTCGTGCGCGCAGTTGTGGCGGGTCTGATCACCGAGGAAGAAGCCTTAGAGATGTATTCCCTGTCGCAGGAAGAGCTCGACAGCTGGCACGCTGCGGTTGAAGAGCATGGTGAAGTTGCCTTAAAAGCCACGACTTTACAGCGCTATAGACAACCTTAGGTTGTCGTGGTAAGAATTGCGAAATGGTAACCCGCGGTTAACCATTGTCGGCGAAGTATCGGTTAACCGGAGAAATGGCTGCGAGGAACCAAGATGCGAGTACTCCTTGTTGAGGATGATCCCACCACGTCGCGCAGCATCGAATTGATGCTGACCCATGCGAATCTCAACGTATATGCGACGGATCTTGGCGAAGAGGGGATCGATCTCGCCAAATTGTACGACTACGATCTGATTCTTCTCGACCTCAATCTCCCAGACATGAACGGGCATGACGTGCTTCGTCAGCTGCGGCTGGCGCGGGTCGATACGCCGATTCTCATCCTGTCAGGTGCGGATGACACGGAAAACAAGATAAAAGGCTTCGGATTTGGCGCAGATGACTATCTGACCAAACCGTTCCATCGCGAGGAACTCGTGGCACGGATCCATGCGATCATTCGCCGCTCGAAGGGCCATGCGCAATCCATTATCAAAACAGGCAAGATCTCAGTGAACCTCGACGCCAAGACGGTGGAAGTCGGCGGAAAGACCGTCCACCTGACTGGCAAGGAATACCAGATGTTGGAACTTCTCAGTCTCAGGAAAGGGACGACGCTGACAAAAGAGATGTTTCTCAATCATCTCTACGGCGGCATGGACGAACCTGAATTGAAGATCATCGACGTGTTCATTTGCAAGCTGCGCAAGAAACTCAGTCAGGCAACTGACGGGGACAATTACATCGAAACCGTGTGGGGCCGGGGCTATGTGCTGCGCGATCCCGATCCGGTCCAGATGGACCCGCCGGTTGCGGTAAGCGCCTAAGACCGACCCGAATGCCACCAGCCGCACTGGACCTCTGCGGTTCGCCCTCCTAACACAGGAAGGGTACGAACCGCAGAGGAACCGGTGCTGGTGGCTGAGCCTCTTGAGACACCCATAGATGAGTTGGACGAGAACGCGGCCCGCGACGAACTTGCGCGGCTTGCCGATGTCCTGTCCCAGGCAAACAGCGCCTATCATCGCGATGATGCGCCCGAGATCTCGGATGCCGATTACGACCGCCTGAAAGCGCGCAACCGCGCGATCGAGGATCGGTTTCCCAATCTCAAACGGGATGACAGCCCATCCGAACAGGTGGGCGGCGCACTGGCCGAAGGCTTCCAGAAGATCACCCATGCCGAGCGCATGCTGTCCTTGGGCAATGCCTTCACCGATGAAGATGTTGCAGATTTCGACCGCTCGATCCGGTCCTATCTTGGGCTCGGCGCGGACACGCCGCTGTCTTACACGGCAGAACCCAAGATCGACGGGCTGTCGCTCTCGCTTCGGTACGAGGACGGCGACCTTGTCCAGGCGGCGACCCGGGGCGACGGAGCGGTGGGCGAAAACGTCACCGCAAACGCGCGCACCATTAGCGACATTCCGCAGCGTGTCGAAGGCGCGCCTCGGGTCCTTGAAGTCCGGGGCGAAGTTTACATGAGCCACGCGGACTTTGAGGCGTTGAACGAAAGACAAGCAGAAACTGGGGGCAAGACCTTCGCCAACCCGCGCAACGCGGCTGCAGGGTCGCTTCGCCAACTTGACCCGACGATCACTGCGTCCCGGCCTCTCAGGTTTTTTGCCTATGCCTGGGGTGCGTTGTCCGACCCCCTGGCCGAGACGCAATCGGGGGCGCTGGAACGATTTGCCGCGCTGGGGTTTCAGACCAATCCGCTTACCCGTCGGTGCGACAGCCCGGCCGACATGATCGCACATTACCGCAGGATCGAGGAACAGCGTGCGACATTGGGCTATGATATCGACGGGGTTGTCTACAAGGTCGACGATCTTGGCTATCAGCGCCGGCTTGGCATGCGCTCGACCACGCCGCGCTGGGCGATCGCGCACAAGTTCCCGGCGGAACTGGCCTGGACCCGGCTTGAGGCCATTGACATCCAGGTGGGTCGTACCGGCGCATTAAGCCCGGTCGCGCGGCTCGCCCCCGTGACGGTCGGCGGCGTGGTCGTCTCGAACGCGACGCTGCACAACGAAGACTACATCGCCGGACGCGACGCCAATGGTCAGCCGATCCGAGGGGGCAAGGACATCCGGGAAGGCGATTGGGTGCAGGTCTACAGGGCCGGCGACGTGATCCCGAAAGTGGCCGATGTTGATCTTTCCAAACGTCCGGCGGGTGCCAAGCCCTATGCCTTCCCGACGCTCTGCCCCGAATGCCAATCCGAGGCGATCCGCGACCCCGGCGATGCAGTCCGGCGCTGCACCGGCGGCATCATCTGCCCTGCGCAAGTGGTTGAGAAACTGAAGCATTTCGTCGGCCGATCCGCATTCGACATCGAAGGTCTTGGCGCAAAGCAGGTCGAGCAGTTCTATCGCGACGGCTGGATTAAGGAACCGGCAGATATCTTTACCCTGGCCGACAGACATCAGGACGATCTTCTGACCCGCGACGGCTGGGGCGAAAAATCGGTGTCCAACCTGATGGCGGCGATTGAAGAGCGGCGGACCATCGGCCTTGGCCGCGTGATTTTCGCTTTGGGCATCCGCCATGTGGGCGAGGCGGCGGGCAATCTTCTTGCCAGCCATTATGGCACCTGGGACGCGTTTGAAACCGCCATGACCCGGGCCGAAATCGGCGCAGGTCCAGATTGGGACGATCTGATGAATATCGACGGCGTGGGGCAGGTCATGGCGGCCTCGGTCGTCACGGCGTTCCATCAAGAGGCCGAGCGCGCCTCGATCGACCGGTTGGCAGGCCACCTGACCATCGAAGCGGCCGAGCGTCCAAACACCGAGGGCAGCCCCGTTGCGGGCAAGACCGTCGTTTTCACGGGTACGCTGGAAAGGATGAGCCGCGCCGAGGCCAAGGCCCGGGCCGAGGCATTGGGAGCCAAGGTTTCGGGTTCGGTCTCGGCCAAGACCGATCTGGTCGTCGCTGGGCCTGGCGCCGGATCCAAGGCCAAGAAAGCTGCCGATCTTGGTATCGAGACCATCGACGAAGACGCCTGGCTGGACCTGATCGGGGACGCATGAGCGCGCGCCCTGAAATCCTGTTTCCGCTGTTTGGGGATCTGACGCAGCTGCCGGGCATCGGCCCGAAAACCGCGAAGACCCTGGCGCAAATCGGGATTGGGAAGCCGCGCGATCTGGTGTTCACGCTGCCCTATGCGGGTGTGGATCGCAGCCGTGTCGATACGGTGCAGGGCGTCGTCCCGCCGAAGACAGCCACAGTTAAGGTGACGGTTGGGCGCCACATCCCGCCGCGCCAGAAGGGTCGGCCCTATCGGATCGAGGTGACCGATGCGAAAACGACATTCCAGGTTGTGTTCTTCCATGCGTCGCCGGACTGGCTGGCCCGTCAATTGCCGACCGGGCAGAAGCGCGTGATCTCGGGTAAGCTTGAGATCTATGACGGTGTCGCGCAGATGGTTCATCCGGATCACATATTGCGCCCGGATCAGGCCGGGTCGATCCCGGCTTTCGAACCCGTCTATTCCCTGACCGAAGGGGTCACCCAGAAAGTGATGGGGCGGGCGGTCGAAGCTGCGACGGATCTGGCGCCGGACTTGGACGAATGGGCGGATCCGATGCTTGTGAAGACGGAAGGCTGGCCTGGCTGGAAAGATGCGGTGCAGTCTGCACACGAGCCCGCATCCATGCAGGATTTAACGCCGGATGCTCCGGCGCGCCGACGCCTTGCCTATGACGAGCTCTTGGCACATCAATTGACGCTGGCCTTGGCGCGGGCGGCGCGACGCCGGTCGCCGGGGCGCGAAACCCGTGGAACAGGGGAGCTGACGGGCAAGGTACGCGCGGCTTTGCCCTACGATCCGACGGGGGCGCAGGACCGGGCGGTGTCGGAAATCCAGACCGACCTGGCTGCACCCGAGCGGATGAACCGCCTGTTGCAAGGCGACGTGGGGGCGGGGAAGACATTTGTCGCGCTGATGGCGTTGCTGACAGCGGTCGAGGCGGGCGGACAGGGCGTGATGATGGCGCCCACCGAGATCCTGGCGCGGCAGCATCTGGCCAGCCTGCGACCGCTCGCCGAGGCGGCGGAGGTGGTGGTCGAGATCCTGACCGGGCGCGACCGTGGGGCGGAACGCAGCGCGAAGCTGGCAGCTCTGGCGAGCGGTGACATTCACATTCTGGTGGGCACGCATGCGGTGTTTCAGAAGGACGTGGCATTTCACGATCTGCGCCTGGCCGTGGTGGACGAACAGCATCGTTTCGGCGTCGCGCAGCGGCTTGAACTGTCTGAAAAGGGTGAGAAGGCGGATGTCCTTGTGATGACCGCAACGCCCATCCCGCGGTCGCTGTCCCTGGCGCAATACGGCGATATGGATGTTTCGGTTCTGGACGAAAAACCACCGGGCCGTACGCCTGTGACAACGGCGTTGATTTCGGCCGGTCGGCTGGATGATGTCGTAGGGCGGTTGAAGGACGCGATCGACGAAGGACGGCAAGCCTATTGGGTCTGCCCGTTGGTCGGCGAAAGTGAAACCAGCGAGCTTACTGCCGCGGAAGAGCGGTTCAAGTCGCTTCGTGCCCGGTTCGGCGATGACGTGGTGGGATTGGTCCACGGGCAATTGCACCCGACCGAGAAAGACGCTGCCATGGCGCGGTTCTCGGTCGGGGAAACCAAGCTTCTGGTGGCAACGACGGTGATCGAGGTGGGTGTTGACGTGCCCAATGCCTCAATCATGGTGATCGAGCGTGCCGAGAGTTTTGGACTGGCGCAGCTTCACCAACTCAGGGGTCGCGTGGGGCGGGGGGCCGCGGCGTCGACCTGTCTTCTGCTGTACCAGCCGCCCTTGTCGGAGGGCGGGCAGCGGCGATTGGAGATCCTGCGCGAGACCGAGGATGGCTTCCGCATCGCCGAAGAAGATCTTGCGATGCGCGGGGCGGGTGACGTGCTGGGGACGGCGCAATCGGGTCTGCCGCAGTTTCGGATTGCGGATCTGGAACGTCAGGCCGGGCTGATGGCCCTGGCCCAACAGGATGCCCGGAAACTTCTGGCCGATGACCCGGGATTGAAGGGGGATCGTGGGTCTGCCGCTCGGACGTTGCTTTGGTTGATGGAGCAGGACAAGGCGATCCGTTTGATTTCCGTCGGTTAAGAAAAAATTCGCGGAAAGTTCGCAGATGTTCTCATAAAGTTCTTTACAGCTGCAGGAGATTGTGAGAACAAAGTGAAAACAAACCAAATCGAGCAAGGACCACCCAACATGCTGAATTCACTGAACCGCGCCTTGTCGCGCCCGCCTGCCACGCTCGCTCAGGATTTTGCCGGTGCCTCTGCGCTTCTGGTGATGGTCGTGGTTGGGCTGTCCTTGCCCGGACTGTTCTAGACACTCAGATCTGCCTGCGGTCTGTTTTCGCCGGTCACGCATCCCTGTCCCAACCTCAGATGCGTCAGACGATGTCCCCGTCGCGGGTCTCCCCAAGGACCCATTGATCGGATCCCTCGACAGACACGCCACTTCCGCCGCCTTCGGGAAACCGAAGTGCGGCGGTTTTTTGGTGCGGCGAAAGTACTGAGTAGGATTGTTGGGCAGAGTTTTCCTGAAAATCCTGGACCGCCTCAGGCGTCGATAGTTGGTCCGCGACAGATGGACGGGGACGCAAAGGGGAGAGCTGAGGGCCAAGGAAGCCCCGCAGGCCGGTCAGGCGCAGGCCGGTTTCTCGATCTGGTCCAGGGCATCCGACGCGGCTTCAAGGCAAAGAAGGATTGAAGCGTGCCGGTTCTTGAACTCGGCGGCCGGTTGCAACACGGCCAGTTCCTCGAACGGTGTAGAAGGCGCGGGGCCGCCCTCGGTCAACATGTTGCGAAGTGCATCCCGGGCCGAACGGATTTCATCCGGGCTGCGTCCGATGATCCGGGCGCCGACGACCGAGGCGGCGGCCTGTCCGAGCGCGCAGGCTTTCACATCCTGCGCAAAGGCGCTGACGCGTCCATCGGTCAGATCAAGGTCCACTGTGATCGAAGATCCGCATTGGGGCGATCGCCTGTACGCTGTGGCCCCTGGCATGTCGAGCCGGCCCAGATGCGGGATATCCGCAGCAAGCGCCAGAATGCGCGTCGAGTAGAGGTTGATCAGGGCACGTTCCGGCATGGCTTTCCCTTTGGACGGCTAGGCCCTAGATAGGCCATCCGACGTACCGCGGAAAGGTTGGTCATGGTTTTTGATCCGACAACGCTGAAATTCGATGACAAGGGTCTGATCCCGGCGATTGCTCAAGACGCATCGACGGGGGACGTTTTGATGATGGCCTGGATGAATGCCGAGGCTGTCGCGAAGACGCTGGAGACGGGCCGCGTGACTTATTGGTCGCGGTCGCGTCAGGCCCTTTGGGTCAAGGGCGAGACATCGGGGCACGTCCAGAAGCTGGTGGAATTGCGCGTCGATTGCGACCGGGATTGCCTGCTGTTGCAGGTCGAGCAAGAGGGTCCAGCCTGTCATACCAACCGGCGTGTCTGTTTCTATACGGCCGTCCGTGACGGGGAAGAGGTTGAACTGATGGCGCCCATGGCGTGACGGTCGTGCGGTTTTTGGCCTGGGGACTCGCGTATTTTTGCCAAGATGAAAGGTGGGGTCAAAGCCCGATCATCTTCCGGATGTCTTGTGGCGTGGCCCCATCCGCACGGTATGTCGCTATGGCGCGGGCGTCGTCGCGTTTGGCCAGACGTTTGCCCTGATCATCGCGGATCAGACGGTGATGGTGATAAGTCGGTGTAGGCAAGGTCAGAAGATGTTGCAGGAGCACATGGATCGCTGTGGCATCGAACAGATCCTGGCCACGGACCACATCCGTGACACCTTGCGCCGCATCATCGATGACGACCGACAGGTGGTAAGACGTGCCCCAATCGCGGCGGGCAAGAACGACGTCACCCACGCAGCGGATAAGATTGTCGGGGGCAATCACGTGGGGGCCGGATCGTTCCGGCCCGGTTTCCCTAAACGAGATGCGCGGCAGGCATTCGACCGCCTTCGCCATATGCAGCCGGACGGCATCGCCGGGCTTCCTGGCGGATATCGGTCTCTCTCGGCAGGTTCCAGGATAGATCCGGCCATCGGGCCCGTGGCTGGGCACGCCTTCCTGCGGGGCGTTGGCGGCCAATTCGATATCGGCTCGGCTGCAGGAGCAGGGAAATACAAGGTCTTTCGCAGCGAGGCGGGCCAGGGCGGCGTCATATGCCGCTTGCCGGTCAGACTGGCGCATCACAGGCGTCTCCCAGGACAGGCCAAGCCATGCGAGATCATCGAATATCTGCTCCTCCCACTCTGGCTTGGATCTTTGGCGGTCGATGTCTTCGATACGCAATAGGAACCGCCCGCCTTTGGCGCGTGCCATGTCATGGGCCAAAATGGCCGAGAAAGCATGCCCAAGATGCAGAGGTCCCGTCGGGGACGGCGCGAACCGTGTCGTGAAACTCACTGTCTTTTAAGTACGTAGACCCGGGACCAGGTGCCAAGGCCGGGAAGGTGGGGGCCGTCTTCCTGGCTGAGAAGCGTCAATCGGGATTGCTCGACTTGGGCCAAAAGGGCAGTCTCAAACGCGGGCTCTTCCAATGCATGCTCATTAAAGCTGAGCGTGAAGAACGCACCGGGTTCCAGCGCTTCGACGATCTGATCCAGGACCGTGACCGGCGCGGCGCCGCAGCCGATCACGCCGATGGCTGCGATGGCTGCATAACCCTTTGGGACATCTGCGCCCGGTTCGATCCGGGTCAGGTTGCGATAGATCCCGCGGGCCCTCGCGCCTTCCAGCATTTCACCGGACGGATCGACCCCGTCGAGTGTGGTGAAGCCGGCGTTTTGCAGTGCATCGCCCGAAAGCCCCGTGCCGCAGCCGAAATCGAGGATCGGCGCTGCTTTGTCGGTCATGGCTTTTGCCAGCGCCCGGGCCACGCGCGCTGGCGTAGCATAGCCCTGCGCGGTCACGTCCTTGTCGTACTGGTCCGACCATTTGTCATAGAAATCGCGCGTCTCGATTTCGTTTCCGAGGGAATAGACTTTGTCAAAGAAGTTCTCGGCCATGGCGCAAAGTCTAGTCCCGGCGATCAAGCGGCGTCCAGCGCCGTCTGGCCCAGCCAAACCTGCCAATCGGTCTTTGCGCGATCGGTATAAGCCTTATAGCGGTCTTTGCGACCGCGCCTGCCACCACGCGCCTCCACCGGAGGAAATAGCCCGAAATTGACGTTCATCGGCTGAAATGTCTTGGCCTCGGCACCACCGGTAATGTGGGTGAGAAGCGCGCCCATTGCCGTGGTCGCGGGCACGGAGGGCAGCGGACGCCCGGTCACTTCTGCCGCCAGAAGCCGTCCGGCCAAAAGTCCCATGGCCGCCGATTCCACGTATCCTTCAACCCCCGTGATCTGACCGGCAAAGCGGATATGTGGGGCCGATTTCAGACGCATTTGATCATCAAGCAACCTGGGCGAATGGATGAACGTGTTCCGATGGATCCCGCCGAGGCGCGCAAAGCGGGCCTCTTCAAGGCCCGGGATCATCCGCAGAACTTCGGTCTGGGCGCCGTATTTCATCTTCGTCTGGAACCCCACGATGTTCAGAAGCGTGCCAAGCTTGTTGTCCATTCGAAGCTGGACAATTGCATGGGGTTTCACGTCCGGTGCGTGCGGATTTGTCAGGCCGACGGGCTTCATCGGCCCATGCCGAAGCGTTTCGCGTCCGCGTTCGGCCATCACCTCAACTGGAAGGCAACCGTCGAAGTACTTGGCGGTTTCTCCTTCGTGGAATTCAGTTTTCTCGGCCGCCAAAAGCGCGTCGATGAAACCCTCGTACTGATCCTTGTCCATCGGGCAATTCAGATAGGCGCGCTGTTCTGCTTCGGTCGCGCCTTTGTCATAGCGCGACTGCCACCATGCTTTGCCCATGTCGATGCTGTCGGCATAGACGATCGGTGCAATCGCATCGAAGAAGGCCAGCGCGTCGGCGCCGGTTTCAGCCCGGATCGCCTCGGCCAGAGCGCCAGAGGTCAGGGGCCCGGTCGCGAAAATCCAGTGACCGTCGCGGGGCAGGGCGGTGATCTCACCTGCTTCAACCGTGACCAGGGGGTGGTCGCGCAGACGTGCCGTCACGCTTTCTGCAAAAGGGTCGCGGTCAATCGCCAAGGCGCCGCCGCCTGGGATCCGGTGACGGTCGGCCATTTCCATGATCAATCCGCCCGCGGCCCGCATTTCCCAGTGCAGCAGGCCAACGGCGTTTTGTTCGTCATCGTCCGAGCGGAAGGAATTGGAGCAGACCATTTCGGCCAGGTGGCCGGTCTTGTGGGCGAAGGTTTCGACCCCGGGGCGCATTTCGTGCAGGATCACGGGCACGCCCGCGGTCGCCAATTGCCAAGCGGCCTCTGATCCGGCCATGCCGCCGCCGACGATATGTACAGGGGTCTGCATCGCCCGGGACATAGGCGATGGAAGGGAACTTGAAAAGCCTCGGAACGGGCCGCGCCCGTGAAGGACTACCCTGCCGCCAAGAGAGATCACGCACTTTGCGCCAAAGACCATGAAGAACAGGAATGCGCTATCGACGTCTACGACCTCTGCAAACAGCCGACCTGCTGCGTGGCCACGGAGTCGAGGTTGGATTGGGATTGAATACCCAGAAACCCGCGGAATTCGGCGACCGCGGCGCCAGCCAATCCTTTTTCCCGAAGGAACAAGGTGTCCTCGCCCTATGCTGCGCCGAGCCGGAACGACGCCCCGGAAGTACCTAGGCTCGAATGTGCGGAAGCACTTTGGGCGAGGACGGATGCCGCAAAAACCGCGGCGGTACCAATACGAAAAGACGTGGGCGGGGCTACTCCGATACTCAACTTATTTACTCGTTACCGCGGCGGCCCCCGTCGCCTGATCCCTTCATGGAGGATCGCCATGGTTAAGAAAAGTATAATCTTAACTGATGGTTAACGGGCATCTCGGATGTCGTGGCGACAATCAAGCAGTCGTTTGCGCTTGGATACATGGCCGGTAAAGTGGATGCAGACGACAAAAGGGGCAGTGGTCGATGGAAACTGTATTTGCATTCGCTCTGGGGCCGGAGGGCGCGGCACCTTTTGCCCAGTCATGGCCCGATCCCGACGGCACCGGCTGGACCTGGTTGCACTATGATCTTGGCGCCAATGGGGTCGCGCCCTGGATCAAATCGCATTTGCCGGCACCTGCGGCTATGGCACTGCTTCAGGCCGAGACACGACCGCGTTGCGATGCCCTGGGCGACGGGCTGATCCTGAACCTAAGGGGTGTCAATCTGAACCCCGAGGCCGAGCCGGAAGACATGGTTTCCTTGCGCCTTTGGGTGCAGAAAAACCTCGTGGTTACGGGATGGCTCAGGCGCGTTTATGCGCTGGAAGCCATCCGGGAAGCCTGTGACGCGGGTCAGGGACCGGCAACGCCCGGCGCGTTTCTGGCCCAGCTTGGGCACGGGCTGTCCGCAAGGATCGAGCGCGTTGCGCTTGAGCTTGAGGCCAAGACGGACGACCTTGAAGAGCAGATGTTAGAGGAAGGCGGGGACATAGCCGCCGCCATCGCGCCGCTTCGCCAGTCGGTGATCAAACTGCGTCGCTTTGTGGGACCCCAGCGCGAGGCTTTGGACGCGCTGACCCAAGACCCGGCACAGTTCATGGCGGAAGAGGACAGGGTCCTGCTTCGGGAAACCGCCAATCGGGCGACGCGAACCGTGGAAGCGCTTGATGCGATGCGTGACCGTCTGGCCGCTTTGCAGGATCATCTCGATGCGGACCGGGCCAACCTTTTGGGCCGCAACAGCTATGTCCTGTCGGTCATTGCGGCGATTTTCCTTCCGCTTGGGTTTCTGACCGGTCTTTTCGGTGTCAACGTCGCGGGGATGCCGGGGCTTGATTGGCCCATGGCATTTGCCGCATTGACCGTGGCTTCGGTTGTGCTTGGCGCCGGATTGTATCTTCTGTTCCGTTGGCTGAAATGGCTGTGAGGGCCCCATTCCATGACTGAAATTCTTGCCTTATTGGCCTCGCCCGAGGCCTGGGCCGCCTTTCTGGCATTGGTGACGCTAGAGGTGGTTCTGGGGATCGACAATCTGATCTTCATTTCGATCGTGGCGAACAAATTGCCCGAGGGACAGCGCGATTTCGCCCGAAGGGTGGGAATCGGGCTGGCACTGATCCTGCGTCTGGCGCTTTTGTCGGTCATCGCATGGATCGCCGCTTTGACGGCCCCGGTTTTCGATCTTGGCATCCAGGGGCCGCCAGGTGAACATGGCGAGCCCACGTTTGAGACGGCCTTTTCCTGGCGCGATCTGATCCTGATCGCGGGCGGCGTGTTCCTGGTTTGGAAGGCCACGACCGAGATCCAGCACAAGGTGACACCGGAACCGGCCGACACGGTCTTTGCCGAAAAGGTGACGACCACTTTGGCGGCGACTCTGGTGCAGATTGTACTGCTGGATGCCGTGTTCTCGATCGACTCGATCCTGACAGCCATCGGAATGACGGACGAACTGCCGATCATGGTGGCCGCGGTTGTCGTCGCCGTGGCGGTGATGTTCCTTGCCTCGGGGCCGGTGATGCGCTTCGTCCAGGCCAACCCCAGCGTCGTCATGCTGGCGCTGGCCTTCCTGCTGATGATCGGGATGGTTCTGATCGCCGACGGGTTCGGACGGCATGTGCCCAAGGGCTACATCTATACGGCCATGGCCTTTGCCGCCTTTGTCGAAGGCTTGAACTTACTAGCCCGTCGCAGACGCAGACGACTGTCCGAGACGTCGGCCTAAGCCTCAGGCGTGGACGATTTCCGACACGGAAATTGTAACGGAAAATTCCTTAATTTTCCGGCTCCGCCCCGGTGTCGTCCTCATCACCCTGATCCGCGATCCAGGCGACCGAGACCACCCGTTCATCGGCACCTGTGTCAAAGACTTTGACGCCACCTGCCGAACGCGACCGGAACGAGATCCCGTCAACCGGCACCCGGATCGATTGACCTGTCGATGTGGCCAGCATGATCTGGTCACCCGTCTCCACCGGGAAAGACGCCACCAGCGCGCCGCCCCGCATTGCCTTATCCATGGCCATCACGCCTTGGCCGCCGCGGCCCCGGACCGGATAGTCGTGGGACGAGGACAATTTGCCCGAACCGCCTTCGCTGATGGTCAGGATCAGATCCTCTGCCGCCGACATTTCGGCATAGCGCTCTTGGTTGAACTCTTCCGCTTCGGCGACCGACTCTTCATCGTCGCTTTCAACTTCTTCGGTGTCGCCCGCCACCGCACGGCGCATTTTCAGATACGCTGCACGTTCCGCCGGTGTTGCCTCAAAGTGCCGGATCACGGCCATCGAGACGACGCCGTCGCCATCGGCAAGCTTGATGCCCCGGACGCCCGTGGAATCGCGGCCTTTGAAGACCCGGACCTCGGTCGTCGGGAAGCGGATCGCCCGGCCCGCCGCCGTTACCAGCATCACATCGTCCTGTTCGGTGCAGATCCGGGCGTTCACAAGTTCCACGCCTTCTGGCAGCTTCATCGCGATCTTGCCGTTCGATTTCACATTGGTGAAATCTGAGAGCGCGTTTCGCCGCACATCGCCTTCGGATGTTGCAAAGAAGATTTGCAGATCGGCCCAGTCTTCCTCGGCCGCGTCGACGGGCATGATCGCCGCGATCGACACACCTTGCGGGATCGGCAGGATGTTGACGATGGCCTTGCCTTTCGCGGTCCGACCGCCTTGCGGCAGGCGCCAGGTCTTCAGTTTGTAGACCATGCCATCGGTTGTGAAGAACAGGAGCTGGGTATGCGTGTTCGCGACGAAAAGCGTGGTGACCACATCTTCGTCCTTCGTGGCCATGCCGGACAGGCCCTTGCCACCCCGTTTCTGACTGCGGAACTCGGCCAACGGCGTGCGCTTGATCCAGCCCGTGGCCGTGACCGTCACGACCATATCTTCGCGCTCGATCAGGTCCTCGTCATCCATGTCGCCGGCCCAGTCGACGATTTCCGTCCGACGGGGCACGGCAAATTCTTCGCGGACGGCGCGTAGTTCGCCGGAAATGATCGCCATGATCCGGTCGCGCGACCGCAGGATATCCAGGCATTCCTGGATTTTGGCGGCGAGTTCCTCCAACTCGTCGGTGACTTCCTTGACGCCGATCTGGGTCAGGCGTTGAAGGCGCAAATCCAGGATCGCGCGGGCCTGGGTTTCCGACAGGTTATATGTCCCGTCCTCGTTCATCGTATGGGTCGGGTCGTCGATCAGTTTGATGTAATCGGCGATGTCCTGTGCGGGCCAGCGCCGGTCCATGAGCTTTTCGCGGGCTTCCGCGGCGTCTGCTGAGGCGCGGATCGTCGCGACCACTTCGTCCACGTTCGACACGGCGACGGCCAGACCACAAAGGATGTGCGACCTTTCGCGGGCCTTCCTGAGTTCAAACGCCGTGCGCCGTGCGACAACTTCTTCGCGGAACGTTATGAAATGGGACAGGAAATCGCGAAGTGTCAGCTGTTCGGGCCGTCCACCATTCAAAGCGAGCATATTGGCCCCGAAGGACACCTGCATTGGCGTGAACCGGAACAACTGGTTCAACACAACCTCGGCTGTCGCGTCACGTTTCAGTTCGACGACGACCCGGACACCGACCCGGTCGGATTCGTCCTGAACACCCGAGACGCCTTCGATCTTCTTGTCGCGCACAAGGTCGGCGATCTTTTCGATCATGGCCGCCTTGTTCACCTGATAGGGGATCTCATCCAGCACGATGGCATAGCGATCCTTGCGGATCTCCTCGATCCGGGTTTTGGCCCGGATGATGATGGAGCCGCGCCCTTCCAAATAAGCCTTTCGCGCCCCGGACCGACCGAGGATGATACCGCCTGTCGGGAAATCGGGCGCAGGCACGATTTCCATCAGCGCCTCGGATGACATATCCGGGTCTTCGATCAACGCGAGCGTCGCATCGACGACCTCGCCCAGGTTATGGGGCGGGATCCGCGTCGCCATACCCACCGCGATACCCTCGGCCCCGTTGACCAGCATGTTGGGATAACGCGCCGGCAGGACCGTGGGTTCGCTTTCCTTGCCGTCGTAATTGTCTTGAAAATCGACGGTGTCCTTGTCGATGTCGTCCAGAAGCGCACGGGCGACTTTTTCCAGGCGGCTTTCGGTATAGCGCATGGCCGCCGGGTTATCGCCGTCCATCGACCCGAAATTGCCCTGGCCTTCGATCAGCGGCACGGACATCGAGAAATCCTGCGCCATCCGCACCAGCGCGTCATAGATCGCGCCGTCACCATGGGGGTGATAATTCGCCATCACTTCGCCCACGGGCTTTGCCGACTTCCGATAGGATTTGTCGTGCGTATAGCCCTGATCGTCCATGTGATAGAGAATGCGCCGGTGGACCGGTTTCAAACCGTCGCGCAAATCCGGGATGGCTCGGCTGACGATGACAGACATGGCATAATCGAGATAGGCCGTGCGCATCTCGGCCTCGATCGAGATCGAAGGTCCGTCATATTGCGGACGTTCCGGTGCGATTTCATCATCGTTTTCAGGGGGTTCTGGCGTGTCGCTCACGTTGTGATCCGTGGTTCTCGGGGTGCTCAATATTTAGTTGGTCCCACTCTATCAGATCGCACATATGCCCTGCAATGCGGCGGGACAAAAAACAGCAGCCAAATCTGCCGAGTGCTAACACATTGTTTTTATTGATTTCTTAAAGAATAGAGCTTTCATTCAAGGAAGGGGCTGCGGAAAGGGGAAGACAGATGCCCGTTTCAGAGACCGAACTGATGCTGAAAGGCTATGGCCTAACGACGGCTGAATTCTTTTACCGAATGCCGGATTTCCCGAGTGTTTTGAACACTTTCGTTTGGCAGGACTATGACCTGGCGCCTGACCACCCGAAGCTGTTCGAATTCATCGAATACTGGCAGGACGCGATCGAGGGTCCGCTTCATTCGGTGCGATTTGTCCATCGCAAGATGATTTCGCCGGGGGAATGGCGCAATGTCACGGGCGAATTTACGGTGCATTGACGTGATCTGAAGGCGCGCCTGCGGCGCATTCGGTTGTCTCGTCGGCGGCCTCCGGCCTTCTCCTCGGTTGGGCGCCCAGCGCGACTGTCAGGCGGGACGACGCGCCGCCGCGATCCAGATCAGGGCAAGCGCCAGCGCAATGAGCGCATTCCAGGATGCCATCGAGAGGCCCGCGAGTTCCCAGACGACCTCGTCACACATGACGATGCCCGCACGGCCTTCGGTGGAAATCAGCGCGTCCCCCGAAAGGCCCGAAAGGCCGGGTCCGCCGCCCGAACAAGAGGACGGACCTTCCCACCAGCCGCGTTCGACGCCTGTATGATAGATCCCGATGCCCGCGGTCGTCAGTGCGGCACCTGCGCCCAGCCATGCGAGGATGCGATTGGGCAGGGCAATGGCCGCCACTCCGATTGCGATGGCCGCCGCATGAGGCCAGCGCTGCCAGAGGCAAAGCTTGCACGGGGCCATCCCGCCGACATGCTGAAACAGGAACGCGCCGATCAACAGGGCGGCCGATCCAGCCGCTGCGATCAGCATGAGTGATCGTTGCGTCATAAGCCCAACCATCCTCTTACCAGGCTTGCCAAAGTCGCACCCGCAAAGATAAGCGACGCGATCCAGGCCGTGCCAATCAAAGTTCCGACAAGAACCAAGATGCCGTCGCGCTGCAAAAGGCCCATGGCGACAATCACGACGGCGAAGCCCGGAACCGTATTCGTGGCCGGGAGTGGTACCAGGATCGATGCGCTGAACAGCACCAGCGCCAGGCCCAGAAAGCGGTCCATCGGCGCGCGGGTCAGCGCAGCCAGCCTCGGGCGGCTCAAAGCCTCGATCCGTTCAAGCCAGGGACGCGCGCGATCCGCCAGGTTTTGCAGCCCGTCCTTCGACACCTGTCGAGCGCCGAGGCGTCCCGGAAGCCACGGATATCTTCGGCCAAACAGGATCTGAACCGAAACAAACATCAGCGGCAGGGCCACGATTTGCGGAATGCCGTAGAGGAACGGGATGCAGCAGGGCAATGCAAGGACAAGAAGAAACAGACCGAAGGCCCGTTCATGCAGCTGCGACAAGATCCAGTCGAGGGTGACCGTCTCGCCCTCGGCGTCCTCGGCCAATTGTGTGAGCCGGCGCGAGATCGCCATCCCCTCAGCGGACTGCGCCTGCATGCGCGTCTCCTGTTCACTCTGCTCGTTGCAGGACGCCCTATCAAATCGCGAATGGGCACACCAGCCTGCGCGGACAGGCGGTCGCGCCCCGACCGTTGAAATCCGTTCCCGGCCAATGCGGCGTTTCTTTTCCCCTCCAACGATGATCTCTATCCGGTACAGTCAGGACAATCAGGGCCGTGTACCGGGAGGGCTGATCATGAAATGGCAGGGACGGCGGGGCAGCCGCAATATCGAGGATCGGCGCAGGTCCGGGGGTGGCGCCGGGCGCGCAGGCGGGATCGGCGGGGTCGGGCTGATCCTGATCCTCGTGGTGGGATATTTCCTTGGAATCGACGTCACGCCCTTGTTGCAAGGCGGTCAAGTACAGCCGCAATCGGGCGGCAGCGGTGAGATCACGGCGGCGGATGAGCAGGCGGCGCAGTTCGTGTCGGTCACGCTGGCCGATACCGAAGAGGTCTGGGCGGCGCTGTTCCGACAGCAATTGGGGCGCGACTATCGGCCTGCGACGCTGGTGCTTTACAAGGGCGTGACGCAGTCGCCATGTGGTGGCGCCTCGGGCGCGACCGGGCCGTTCTATTGCCCGGCGGACCGGAAGGCATACCTGGATACGTCGTTTTTCACGACCCTGTCGCGGCGTTTGGGCGCCGAGGGTGATTTCGCGGCCGCCTATGTGGTCGCCCATGAGATCGCCCATCATGTGCAGAACGAGCTTGGCATTCTGGGTCAGGCCAACCGCGCCCGCCAGCAATCGAGCCAGGCTCGATCCAACGAGATTTCGGTCATGATAGAATTGCAGGCCGACTGCCTGTCGGGCGTCTGGGCGCGTGAGGCAGGAGAGCGGTTCGGGTCGCTGGAGCGCGGCGATATCCAGGAAGCCCTGCGCGCGGCGCGGCAGATCGGCGACGATACGTTGCAGCGGAATGCAGGCCGGGTGCCCCAGCCCCACACGTTCACGCATGGCACGTCCGAGCAGCGGCAACGCTGGTTCGCGCGTGGGTTCGAGTCGGGCCGGATGGGTGACTGCGACACATTCGGCGCTGCGCGGCTCTAGGGCTTTGCGGAACGGCGCTGAATTTCGTCTTGGCGACTTCGGCGCGACGGGGTAAGACGCGATCCGGTGGCCCGAGTGGCGGAATGGTAGACGCAGGGGATTCAAAATCCCCCGCCTTCACGGGCGTGAGAGTTCGAGTCTCTCCTCGGGCACCAAATATCAATCAGACGCAAATTCGGGCGGTTTGTGGGCGCTCACCGGACCGGGATTTCCGTCAAACCGCAGCGCCTCGACATGGGCCGAGTGAGAGGCCGGGCCCTGCGCCCAGTCCGAGGTTCGCAGGTCATGTGTCAGCACGTTCGGATTGCCGTGCCGGTCGCGGTGATGCGGTGCATCCCAATCCGGATCATACCAGGCGCCTGTCCAAAGAAAGATCGAGCCCTGCGCGATCTGGTCCGTTATCCGTGCGCCGGCCAAGCATCGTCCCCGGTCGTTTCGCAATTCGACGATATCGCCATCTGAAATCCCACGCGACATCGCGTCTTCGGGATGGATCAGGACCGGTTCGCGTCTCTTGATCTTGTGCCCGAGGCTGAGCGCGCCGGTATCGTGCTGGCTGTGGAGCCGCGTGCCTGGCTGGCCAGAGAGAAGCGCCAGCGGATACCGGTTCGAGGCGCCAGAGGACACATCGCGCGGTGGGCACCAGACCGCGTGGCCCGGGCATTCGGGCAAGGCGAACCCTGCGACGTGGTCCGAGAACAGCTCGATCCGGCCGCTGGGGGTCGCGCATGGATGAGCCGCCGGATCCTTGCGGAAATCGGCCAGGAACACCTGGTCCGGGTTTGGGTCCGGCAGTTCGATCGGCGCGCCCGCAATAAAATTGTCCCAATCGGGAAGCTCAGTCCCGATGTCGCGCACGGCGCGGCGTGTATCCTCCCAGATTTGACGCAGCCAGCCCACGGCATCGCGCCCCTCGGTAAAGGCCTCTTCCGTCCCAAGGCGGCGCGCCAGATCGCGGTAGATCTCATATTCGACCCGCGCTTCGCCCGGCGGTTCCACGAGTTTTGGCATTGGCACCAGAGTGTTGTCCGATTGTCCAGCGCCAAAATCGGTGCGCTCCTGGGCGGCTGCCACGGGCAGCACGATGTCGGCATGGCGCGCGGTCGCGGTCCAGTTGATCTCGTTCACGATCACGGTTTCGGGGCGCTGGAATGCCAAGCGCAAGCGGTTCAGGTCCTGATGATGGTGGAACGGGTTGCCGCCCGCCCACCAGAGCAGCCGCGTGTCCGGGAAACGACGGGTTTCGCCGTTGAAGCGATAAAGGGCGCCCGGCGACAACAGCATCTCGGCGATCATCGCGACCGGGATTTCTGTGGCCACAGGGTTTTCTTCCTGCGGGAACACGCCCCAGCGGACCGGTCGCCCGACAGCGCCGATATGGCCATTGACCCCGTAGCCGATGGTGTATCCGCCGCCCGGAAGTCCGATCTGGCCCAACATGGCCGCTAGCGTCACGCACATCCACAAAGGCTGTTCACCCCAATCGGCCCGTTGCAGGGCGGCCGAACAGGCAATCATCGTTCGGCCTTTTGCCATGTCGCGGGCAAGCGCCCGGATCCTTTTGGCTTCAATGCCAGTGATTTCCGCCGCCCAATCGGCGTCCTTTGGTTCACCGTCATGGGCGCCCGTAAGGTAAGCGGCGACTTTGTCGAAACCCACCGTATAACGATCGAGAAAACCCGGATCGTGCAGCCCCTCTGTCAGAAGTGTATGGGCCAGACCCAGCATCAAGGCGGTGTCCGTGCCGGGGCGAGGCGGCATCCAGTCGGCGTTCAGCTCTGGCGCGGTATCGGTGCGAAGCGGGCTGATGTTCACGAACCTGACACCCTTTGCGGCGCAGCCTTTCAGCGCGCCCGCCATTCGGTGACGAGATGCGCCACCATCGGCGATCTGCATGTTCCGCATCGGCAGACCGCCGAACAAGACAACCAGATCGCTATGATTTGCAACAACCGACCAGCGCGTGGCCTCATCCACATGGTCCCGGAAGCTCCCGCCGATGATATGCGGCATAGCCACCAGGGCTGCCTGATAGCTGTAGTTTCCCTTGGAGCGGGCAAATCCGCCCAAGCTGTTCAAAAACCGTTTGAGCTGACCCTGGGCGTGATGAAACCGCCCGGCGCTGGCCCAGCCGTAGGATCCGGCGAAAATGGCCTCGTTCCCGTGGTGTGTCCGGACCCGTGTGAGTTCTCTTGCGATCAGTTCAAGCGCCCTGTCCCAGGTCACCTCGACGAACGGGTCACGACCACGTTCCCCGGCGGTTCCCTTCAACCAGCTTGCGCGGATGGCAGGGCGAAGCACCCGCGCGGGCCCATTGAGTGATCCGGCGATATTCTGGTTAAGCGGAGAGGGATCCGGATCGGACGGGTGCGGGTCGACCGATACGATGCGACCATCCCTTGTCTCAACCAGTCCGATCCCCCAATGCGAGGATGTCAGCCTGCGTCCCGAGCGGGTCACAGCGGCGGTCGGGGTCGAGCGTGGTTCATGGCGCATGATTGGCGTATGTCGCCTCGGTTGTCATCGAAGATTTCACCGTCGGCGCTGCGCGTCGTAAACAGCGCAGGCGGCGGCGCGACGAAATTGCAAACACCAGCGGATCGCGCCCATTGACACCTTGCCACCGGCGGCGTGCCGGGGCTTAGTTCGGGCCCATGCGGTTTGCCTTCGTCATCCCCTTTTGCGCCCTGGCGGCTGATCCGGCTTTTGCCGGAAAGGCGACCGTGGCCGTTGCGGCAAACTTCCTGGACACAGCGCGCAGGCTTGAGACCGCCTTCGAAGCGTCGATAGATCACGAGATCGCACTTGTTCACGCCTCGACCGGGCTTCTTTATGCCCAGATCCGGCAGGGGGCGCCATTCGACGTCTATCTCGCGGCTGATCAGGCCCGGCCGGCGCAATTGGTCGAAGATGGGCTTGTGGACCGGATAGAAACCTATTCGTTCGGGCGTCTCGTGCTCGTGGCCCGATCAGACATCGACATTGAAGATGTGGTCTTGGGGGATCTTTTCGCGTCCCACAGGATCGCAATGGCCGATCCTGCTGTCGCGCCTTATGGGCAGGCGGCCCAGGCCGTTCTGGCCGATCACGGCGCCGAGGATGAAGATATCGTCATGGCCGAGAACGTGGGCCACGCGGCGTCGCTTTTCGTAACGGGCAATGCCGGGCTGGCCCTGATAGCCGAAGCGCAGGTGGTCACGGGTCTGCCGGTCGAGGTGTCGGTGCGGGGTCTTGATCATCCATCCATCCCGCAGGATGCGGCACTATTACTGCGGGGGCGCGACAATCCAGCGGCAGCGGCTTTCTTCGACTTTCTGCTAAGCGATGCGGGGCAGGGGATTATCGCCGCTTCGGGCTATGGGGTGCCGGAATGAGCGTTCTTCCCGCCGTTTGGCTGACGGCCACTCTGGCCACAGTCACAACCGCGATCCTACTGGTTCTGGCCATGCCCATCGCCTGGTGGCTGGCCCGAACGCGGTCGCGCCTACGCGCGCCAATCGAGGCCATTACAGCCTTGCCACTGGTGCTGCCGCCCACGGTTTTGGGCTTTTATCTTCTGATCCTGTTCAGTCCCGACGCGGCCATGGGGGCAGCTTGGGTGCGCCTGACCGGCAGCACGCTGACCTTTTCCTTCGCGGGGCTCGTCGTCGCTTCGGTCATCTACTCGTTGCCCTTCGCGGTTCAGCCCATGCGCACGGCCTTCAGCCAGGTCGGACGGGGGCCTTTGGAAGCCGCCGAGACTTTGGGTGCCTCGCCCTGGACAGCCTTTCGCACTGTCGCGCTGCCCCTGTCTCGGCGGGGCGTATTGACGGCGGCGGTTCTGTCCTTCGCGCATACGGTCGGCGAATTCGGCGTTGTCCTGATGGTGGGCGGAAACATTCCCGGCCAGACGCGGGTGATCGCGATTGAGATTTTCACGGCAGTCGAGACCCTGGACTACGGCACCGCCCATGTCTTGTCGGCGGGGCTTTTGGTGTTCTCGTTCCTTGTGCTTTTGGCTGTCTATGCGCTGAACGGGCGCGGAGTGCGGGCCCTTGGATGAGACCCTGACCTTTCGCCTGTCGCTGAGCCGAGGGACCCAGATGTTTCGGTTTGATGAGGCTATTCCCTTGTCGGGCGTCACGGGGATCGTTGGGCCGTCGGGCAGCGGCAAGACGACGCTTTTGCGCGCGCTTGCGGGTCTTGAACCGGATGCCAGCGGCGAGGTTCGCTTCGGACAGGTGGTCTGGCAGTCCCCCGAGGTAAAAACGCCCGCGCGTGCGCGCCGGATCGGGATGGTGTTTCAGGACGGGCGGCTTTTCGATCACCTCACGGTGGACGAGAACATCCGTTACGGCATGCGCCGTCAGGGCCGCCCAGACCCCGTTCCCGAAGACCTGGTTGAAACGCTGGGTCTGCGCGATTTGCTGCCGCGCCAGCCCTCGGCACTTTCCGGGGGCGAGGTGCGCCGGGTGGCCCTGGCCCGGGCGCTGGCCGCCAAGCCGCAGATCCTGTTTCTCGACGAACCGCTTGCGGCGCTTGATCGCGCGGCCAAGGATCGGTTGCTGCCCTATCTTGAGCATGTGGTCCATACGACCAGCGTTCCGGTGCTTTTCGTTAGCCATGACCTTGATGAAATCGACCGGCTCGCCGATCGGGTCCTGCGTATCAGCGAAGGGGCTGTGTCGGGCTGGGCCCCAAGCCGACCGCGGCTGCATGGTGTTGTCCGCGAATTGTCCGTGGACGGCACGCTGGTAGAAAGCGCAGGGCAAATGCTGCTGGTCCCGGGCACGGGTACGGGTGCGGGTGCGGGACAGATCGGCTCGTCGTGCTCGGTGGCCTTGCCGCGTCTCGATCCGGTCATAGCGACCAGCGATCCGGGACCGATCCGTGGCGGCTTTGCTTTGCGTGCCCGGCTCGACGGCGTGGACCCACCTCTATTCGGTATCGGGGGTCAATCGCTCGCCTTTCCCGGACGACCCATCCGAATCGACCTGCCGATCGGGACGGAGCTTTGGCTGATTTTCGCCGGGCAGCCCCGATTCCATCGGCGCGAGTCGGCCTTTGTCGCGTAAATGAAAACAATCGCTCACGAACCACACGTTTGCCGAGAAATTCGCAACAAAATTTGATCGGCTAAATCTTCCCTCGCGATGTAATCCCGCAACAAGGATTCATGGGCTGATTTTTGCCCATTCGGGAAACAATCGCTGCACTGCCGCATGCGGCTTACTGTAAAGACATCGGCTAAGTCTGCGAACTTCCAAGTTTTCGCTGTGGGATTTGTGAAAGCATGCGGTCAAATTTGGAAACAATCCCCAACTTCTTGTGGTTAAATCTGCGGCAGGCACAGAACATGCCGTCATCGGGAAGGCCCTGAAAAGCCACAAAGCCGCCACTTTGTCCTTTCGCAGACGGATCCAAAGGCATAACTTGATGGTGCATCGGGGGGGTCTACTCAGCCTCAGGTGCAGGGAACTGGCGGCTTGCTGGGCTGTCATGGTTTGCTGGAACCAATCCTGCTCTGAAATTGGGTGTTTTTGGACCTCGTCACTCGTCGGCACCTAAGGGTCGGTCTGGCGAGAAGGGGAAAGCTGCTGTGGTTTACGAGTTGGAGGTGATCCCCCCGATCGCCTTCATTGGGGAAGAAGATGACGCATCAGGCATGGCTGGGGGCTGCCAATTGCCAGGCGCTGCGCGACGCTAATTCCGCGACTGTCTCCCCGAAGGTATCACCCATCATTGATCTTCATGCGCTAGGCAGGTTTCGATTGGCCTCGGATCGGGCCGTCGAGGTGTTGGGGCCCAGTGATCAGGTGGTCCGCCGCCTTAGGGCAACCGAAGCTGCCCTTTGCGTTCCCTGTTTCACCCCAGGCACATTGATTGAAACGTCCGCCGGGCTGGCCGCAGTTGAGACGATTGCGCCGGGCGACAAGGTCGTCACGCGGGACAACGGCCTTCGGACGGTTCGATGGGTCGGACAGCATCGCTTTGACTGGGAGGATCTCAGGCGAAACGAGCATATGGCACCGGTCCTGCTGCGGCGCGATGCGCTGGGCGATGGGACGCCGGACCGCGATATGCTGGTCAGCCCGAACCACCGGATTCTGGTGGCCCAGGACCAGACTGCGATTCTCTACGAAGATCAGGAAGTTCTCGCAGCGGCGAAACACCTTGTTAACAATCGTGGCATAGCTGCCGTCCAGGCTTTGGGCGTGACCTATCTTCACATCCTGTTCGACGCGCATGAAATCATCCGGGCCAATGGCGTCTGGACCGAAAGCTTTCAGCCCGCCGATTTCTCGCTGGGCGCGATCGGAAACGCGCAACGCACGGAAATACTTGAATTATTTCCAGATCTCAAATCGCCGGCAGGCATTGCTGCTTTCTGCGACGCGCGTCAATCTCTCGGCCTGACAGAGCAGCGCTAATCCCTTCCTAACGTGGTTTCCAAGGTGCGAACATTCGCGCTCCAAAAACCGTGATTTCGCCCCAATCCGGGCGCAGTTGGTTTGTAGACCCGTCAACGTGAGTTGGTGACCTGCGCAGTATGCAGGCGAGTACAAGGTCTAGGGTAGATGACGCTGCAATTTGACCCAAGTGTCCCCGGGGGGGCTGATCAGAAACGGAACGAGGCGCCTGATGGCGTTGTTCGGCTTTGGCCCGATCGTCCGGTCTTTCTGAAATCCGAAGATATCCCCCGTGAAGGAATTGCCGGGCGGGTCCCGGTGGAAACCGTGACCGGGCTGCGCGCGGCCGAGACGCTGCGCCCGGGCGATGTGCTTCGGACAGCGTCGGGCGAGGCCGAATTGATCTTTGTGTGGCACGAAAAGATTTCGGCCAGCGAAACCGCGCGCTATGCGACACGCCGGCCGGTCCGGATCGCGGCTGGAGCGCTTGGCCAAGGCCAGCCCGAGGCAGACATAACTGTTGGTCCTGAACATCTGGTAGAGTTTGCGACAAGCGGTGTTGAGGCACTGTTCGGGCGCCAGCGCGCCAAAGCCGAAGCCCGTGATCTCGTCGGTTTGCCGGGGATCGATTTGGCCGAAGACGCTGATCTGACGCTCGTCCATCTGGTTTTCGACGCGGCCGAGGCCCCAATGGCCGCTGGTCTGGGTCTGGCGAGCGCGACCCTGACACCGGCGCGCATTGCTGCGCTTCCCGATGATGTTCGCGAAGGCCTGTTGTTCGAACTGCCGAAGCTGGGGATGACTGCCGGTTTC
This sequence comes from Paracoccaceae bacterium, assembly GCA_965267475.1. Taxonomy (GTDB): domain Bacteria; phylum Pseudomonadota; class Alphaproteobacteria; order Rhodobacterales; family Rhodobacteraceae; genus JBCBKU01. The sequence continues at coordinate 2,583,765 of OZ254079.1, read as the reverse complement.
GCCGGATTTGAACCACAAGGTCTGGTGCTGGACGCTCATGAAGCCGCGATTGCGGCGGAAGGCGTCTCGACCTTCGAAGGCGGCGAGGCCATGCTAGAGCCATCATGCAGCCTGGTCACAACAGACGCGCCGGTCTTGTCGGCATTGCCAGCACGGTCTGGTACGGCGCAGGTGTCGCAGATTTCTTCCTGACGACGGCGCAGGTTCCCGGCTACCTCAGGTTTCTCTCAGACGACCAGAATGTCTTCCTTGCCGCTCTAGCCGGGTGGCAAGTTGCGCTTTGGGCGATCGGCTTGTTCTCCGGGCTGTCCGCTGGCTTGGCGTTGTGGGCAAAGCTGGGTTGGGCGGCAGGCGGGTTCGCGATTAGCGCAATGGCGCTTTTGGTCTTCGCGATCAGCGCCCTTTGGACACCAGCGCCCGGTTTCGCTGCAGTGGCTGGCCCGGCAGGCGTCGCGCTTCTTGGCGTCGCAGTTTTGGTGGCTGGCCTTCTCTGGTTTTATGCGCGTCGTCTGCGTCAAGCCGGCCGGATCTAACGGCGCAACGGGAAGGCCCCGCTGGCATGGTCCTGAAACCGCTCCAGCAGATTTCTGTTGTAGCGTGCAAAGATACGGGCAGGCAGGTCGCCGCCTGCGACATTGGCCATGGTGCCGCCTTCGCTGGGACCGACCCAGATCCCCGTGGTGATCCCTTCGTTGATAAAGCCCACGAACCAGGCGTCGCGATTGTTCTGGCTGGTGCCGGTCTTGCCGTGAACGACCGTTCCCGGAACCCGCGCATTCGATCCGGTGCCGCCTTCGACCACGCCAGCCAGCAGGCCGCGCATCTTGGCCACCACCTGATCGCTCGCAATGGGTGGACCACGCTCGGGTCGGGATCTCGCAAGGATCAGCCCCTTTCGCGCCAGGACCGTCCGAAGCATGCGCGGTTCGGCCACCCGCCCCCGGTCGGACAGGGCCGAGAAAGCGGCAGTGTTTCGTATCAACGTGGTTTCCGCGGCGCCAAGGACAATCGAGCGTCCGGGCGTGCCGTCTTCGGTCAACCCAAGTCGCGCGGACATGGTCGAAACGGTCCCCATCCCGATGGTTTCGGCCACATACATCGTGCAGACATTCCGGGATTGGGCGATGCAGGTATCAAGCCGCGTTCGTCCGATATAGCGTCCGTCGCTGTTTCGGGGCTTGAAAGGTCCTGTCAGACGGGTGGGATCGTCGAAGACCGCCCAGTCCGGTTCCCACCCTTTGTCGAGCGCCGCCAGATAGGTGGCAATCTTTGCGGTCGAGGCCGCCTGACGGTTGCCCCAGGCTGCCACGTTGAAAGTGGATGCTCGATAGTTTCTTCCACCCAGCATCGCGATGATGCGCCCATCCTGTGTAAGCGTCACCAATGCAGCGCGCGCGACACGGTCCTTCGGGCGTTTGGCAATCTCTGCTTCGACAACCCGTACCGCTTGGTACTGCGCAATCGGGTCGATTGACGAAATCAGGCGGTAGTTGCCTGGACTAAGGTCGGGACGCAGCCGGCGCAGTTCGTCGCGGGCATAATCCTCAAGGAAGCGGTGGCGGCTGGGGCTGGCCTGAGGACCTTTCGGGAGCGCACCCTTCAAGTTGACCCTGATCCCGGCCCCTAGGGTACCGGTATCGCGCATCAGCCGCAGAACGGTTTCGCCCCGCGCAATGGCCGCGTCGGGTCGGTTGATCGGATGATAGGTGGTGGGCGCCTTCAGCATCCCCACAAGCAAGGCGCTTTCCGCCAGGCTCAGCCGGGCAGGCGGTTTGCCGAAATAGGTACGGGCCGCGTCGCGAAGCCCGTTCACAGGCGCGCCCCGCACATAGCCGAAATTCACCCGGCTCAGGTACAGACGCAGGATGTCGTCCTTTTCAAACTGCGCCTCGATCCGAAGCGCGAAATACAGTTCGAACAACTTCCGGGCCATATCCCGGTCGGCCCCGGTGAAACTCTGCTTGGCCAGTTGCTGTGTCAGCGTGCTGCCACCCTGGTTGAAGCCGGTCAGCGCCGCGCGGGCCATCCCCTTGGGGTCGAACCCGATATGGGAATAAAAGCGGCGATCCTCGGTCGCGACCAGCGCATGAACCACATGATCCGGGATCTCATCTGCGCGGAGCGTCCGATCACAAATGCATTCGATCTGGATGTCGCCCGTGTCATTGACCGCTGCAAGAAACAGGGGCTGGGTCAGCGCGGCGCGAAAACTGTCACGGTCAACCGCCTGCACGATCAGCCACAAAACGACCAGAAGGCCGACCCAGGCCAAGGCAAGCCCTTTGATGATCCGGAACGCAAGGTTCCAGATTGCGGTGACGAATGTCGCGATGGTCTTCAGTGACTGCCCCCTCCACCTTCAATATAGGGCGGAAAGGGCAAATTTGAATGGCTTGTGGGGGCCTTAGCGCTCGGGGATCAGACCGCGCGGTCTGAATCGCAGCACGATCAGAAGCACAAGCCCCATGGTCAGAAGACGCATGTGGGCGGCGCTTTCGACCAGTCGTTCGCGGATCAGCGACCCCTCGGCCATGTTCGCGGTAATCACTTCGATAAACCACAGCCCGTAGGGTTCGACCATCACCCAGAGGAACCAGATCAGAAACCCGCCAAGGATCGAGCCGAAGTTGTTGCCGGACCCGCCGACGATCACCATCACCCAGATCAGGAATGTGAAGCGCAGCGGTTGATAGGAGGCCGGTGTCAGCTGTCCTTCCAGCGTCACCATCATCGCGCCCGCCATGCCACAGATGGCCGAGCCCAGGATGAAGATTTCAAGGTGACGCCCCGTGACGTTCTTGCCCATGGCCTCTGCCGCAACTTCGTTGTCGCGGATGGCCCGCATCATCCGGCCCCAGGGGGAATTCAGTGCCGATTGCGCCAGCCAGAGAAGCAAAAGCAGGATCCCGAGGAACAGTCCGGCATAAAGGATCTTCACCCAAAGCGCTGAGGCAATGACCGGGTCCAGTCCATATGACGTCGCACGTTCCACAAAGCTTGGGTCGGCTTGCAAGTCGATCTCATAGGGCACGGGGCGGGGGATGCCGACGACGTTCTTCACGCCCCGGCTCAGCCAGTCTTCGAACTTCAGAAGCGAGATGATGATCTCGGCGATGCCAAGGGTGGCAATGGCCAGATAGTCGGCGCGCAGACCCAGGGCCGTCTTGCCCACGATCCAGGCCGCACCCGCAGCCAGCAGGCCACCCACGGGCCAGGACAGGATCACCGGCAGGCCTAGCCCGCCCAGATATCCGGTTCCGGCCGGGTTGACCGCTTCAACCGCGGCCCGGGCCGGATCCAGCACGGTGCGGTAAATGACGGCGCCGACGATCAGGATCACGATGATGGCCAGCGACCGGACCAACCCCTTGGGCAGGTTCGCCCAGGCAAGGATCGCTGCGACGACGGTGGCCGCACCGATCAATAGGCCAAGGATGATCTGGGGACCACCTGCCGCCCAGGCTTCGTCCACCGGATCCATGCCGATGATGACCGCCGCCAATCCGCCAAGCGCGACGAAGCCCATGACGCCGATGTTGAAAAGCCCCGCATAACCCCATTGCAGGTTCAAACCCAGGGCCATGATGGCCGAGATCAGCCCCATGTTGAAAATGCCAAGTGCCACGTTCCAACTGTCGGTGAACCCGGTCGAGGCGATCAGGCCCATGACAACCAGAAAGTAGATCGTGTTCTTAACAGGGACGCTCATGTTGTCCTCCCCGCGAAGATACCGGTCGGTCGGAACAGAAGGACGATCACAAGGATCGCGAAGCTGATCGAGAACTTATAGTCGGTCGAGATCACCTGCACGAGCGTGTCAGGCGCGTATTGCTCGGGCAGAAGATAGGTCAGGAACTTTTTCAACGGATAGGTGATCGCGATTTCGGTAAACGCGATCAGATAACCGCCCACGATGGCGCCCACCGGGCTACCGATCCCACCCACGATTGCGCTGGCGAAGATGGGCAGCAAAAGCTGGAAATAGGTGAAGGGCTTGAAGGATTTATCGAGCCCGTAAAGCACCCCGGCGGTGGTCGCCAACGCCGCGACGATGATCCATGTGACCATCACCACGCGCTCAGGGCTGATACCGGACAGAAGGGCCAGATCTTCATTGTCCGAAAAGGCCCGCATGGATTTGCCCGTGCGGGTTCTGTTGAGGAACCAAAACAGAAGGGCAACCACCACAATAGCCACGACGACGGTGATAACCGTAGTCGTACGCAGGGCAAGCCCCTCGGCAAGCCCGGTCATCTGTTTGAATTCCCGCGCTGAGATCAGAAACCGCTCGCCATCGGCGAAGCGCTGGTCGTCTGGGCCAATGATGAAACGGACAATGCCGTTCATGATGAACATCACACCCATAGAGACGATAACCAAAATCACCGGGGCTGCGCGTTCTCGTCGGTAGAACCGATAGACGTATCGGTCTGTAAACAAGACCAAAAGTGCAGTTCCGATAATCCCGGCGGGAAGCGCGATCAATGCGGTCGGAAGGGGGCCGAGGGACACGCCCATGTCCTGCAAGACCCAGGTCAGAAGCACCACGATCATCGCCCCAAAGGCCATCGTGTCGCCATGGGCGAAGTTCGAAAAGCGGAGGATCCCGTAGATCAGCGTGACACCCAGGGCGCCGAGCGCCAATTGGCTGCCATAGGATATCGCTGGAACGATCACAAAATTCGCCAGCAAGATAATGGCGTTCAATACGTCCATGTCACCCCCGTCAGTGCCGCCTTGGGGCGCCTTACGAGGGCACCCAGCGATCTATATGCGTCGCGGCGTTCTGGCAGAAACCCGTATGGGTGACCTGTTCGACCGCCCCCTCGGTATCGAGCCACAACACGTTCAATGCCGCGCCGCCACTTTCGTCCACTCCGAGGGTATAGACAATCTCGGACTTCACAACGCCCCGGATCATCACATCTCTATAAGGGGTTGTGGTAATCGCGCCAGCATGTCCTTGCAACGTCAACCTTTTGTCTACCTGGATTTCCACGACGTAAAGTCCTGGTGCGGCGGGCGGTTTCGGTTGCGCCTGAACGCTAAGTTTGATCGTGTCGCCAGCGTCCTCTGGTTGGAAACTGCACAAAAGCGGATCCGGTCCGGACGCGTTTCCGAATAGCCCTGTCAGCAGAGCAACCATCAAAACCGTCATGCGCCAGTCCGGGCGTCACACGGTCGGATACGGATCGAGTTTTCATGCATGGTCAGTTCCCTTAGTCTCTGCCCCTTCATTCCTCGGGCAGGGCAATCATGCCCGAGAATCGCCCGGATCATTCCCGGTTGGTTCGATGCTATCCGCAAAACAGGAGTTGCCGAGCCTGACGCCACGGAAAATTAAGATTTATGGTTAACTGCACGGGAAACAGGCAACGGTGTTGAAATCAAAGCCCGCAGTCGTGTTTTCTGGGCGATGGCCCCACTTTGGCCGCATTGGGAAAAAACAACGCAAAGTTGAACACGATTCACTTTTTGCGGGAATGCCTCAATGACCCATTTTCAAATCAAACGCTTTGCTGAAGAGGATGATGGTGCGGTCACAGTGGACTGGGTTGTCCTTACCGCAGCGATTGTCGGGCTTGCCGTTGCTTTGATCGCCTCGGTCCTGGTGGCGGTGGAAACGCTGGGCGAAGCGATTTCAACCGAAGTCAGCACGCAATCCGTTGGCGGGTAGCGTAGAAGGCTGATCAGCCGTTGCCGTCCGAGCGAAAACGGGCGGCATCGGCGGCGGCTGCCCTGATGGCGTTGGATTTGTTGACGGTTTCCTGAAATTCCGCTTCTGGATCGCTGTCCCAAACAACGCCGCCCCCGGCTTGGATGTACAAGGTCTGATCTTTCAGAACCGCTGTTCTGAGGGCGATACACATATCCATGTCGCCATTTGCCGCGAAATAGCCCACCCCCCCGCCGTAGACGCCGCGTTTTTCGGGCTCAAGCTCGTCGATGATTTCCATGGCGCGGACCTTGGGCGCGCCGGAAACGGTGCCAGCGGGAAGCCCGGCCAAAAGCGCCGAAAGGGCGTCTTCTTCGTCCGCGAGCTGGCCCACGACGTTTGAGACTATGTGCATCACATGGCTGTAGCGTTCGACGATGAACTCCTCGGTCGGCTTCACCGTACCGATCTTGGCGACCCGGCCCACGTCGTTCCGGCCGAGATCCAGAAGCATCAAATGCTCAGCGCATTCCTTTTCGTCTGCCAGAAGGTCTTCTTCCAGGGCGCGATCTTCTTCAGGCGTGGCGCCGCGTTTCCGCGTGCCTGCGATTGGGCGCACCGTCACCTCGTCGTCAAAGACACGGACCAGGATCTCGGGGCTGGCGCCAACGACCTGGAACCCCCCGAAGTTGAAGAAGAACATGAAGGGTGACGGGTTGGTGCGTCTCAGGCTGCGATAGAGCGCAAAGGGGGGCAGGGTGAAGGGTTGCGCCCAACGCTGAGAGGGCACCACCTGAAAGATGTCGCCGGCGCGGATGTATTCGCGGGCTTTTTCGACGGCGGCCAGATACCCTTCATGGGTAAAGTTCGATTGTGGCGGAACATCCGGGGCTGCTTCGCCCAGGTCGCGCCGTTCGCCCGGGACCGCGCGTTCAAAATCGCGAACGGCGTCCATCACGCGTTCGGCAGCTTGCGCATAGGCGGCGCGCGCCGATTGCCCGTCCCCGGCATAGGCCGGGGCCACAACCGTGACCTCGCCCTTGACCCCGTCGAGTACCACGACGACGGACGGCCGGATCAGCACGGCATCTGGCATATCAAGCGGATCGGGGTTCACGTCCGGCAAACGCTCGACAAGGCGCACCATGTCATAGCCGAGAAACCCGAAAAGACCCGCCGCCGCAGCAGGCAAACCGTCGGGCAGGTCGATCCGGCTTTCCGCGATCAAGGCGCGGAGCGTGTCCAACGGGTGCCCGTCGAGGGTTTCGAACGCGTCGCTGTCAAATCGGGCCTGGCGATTGATGCGGCTCACTTCACCCCGGCAATCCCAGATCAAATCGGGCTTCATTCCGATGATCGAAAAGCGACCCCGCACCTCACCGCCGGTCACCGATTCCAAAAGAAAACTGTCGGTTCCGGCGCTGGTCAGCTTCAGCATAAGCGAAACGGCCGTATCCAGGTCAGCGGCAAGTTTCGTCGACACGACCTGATTTTGCCCAGCCTCGTAAGCCTTTGCAAAAACATCAAAATCCGGGCTAATGGCCATCAGTTCAGGTGCGTGTGAATGGCGTTCAGTGTCGCCTGATTGATCTCGATTCCCGCCGTTGCCTGAACCGAACGCGTGAAGGCTTGCAACAGGTCGTTTGCGAAGTCCTGGGCAGCGCGATCCGCGAAACCGGTACGGAGCGCTTCGCCCGCAAGATCCGACGCATCCGGCGCGGCGATCCGGTCAAGCCGAACGATCCAGACATCGCCTTCCGAGGACACGACTTCGACGTCATCCAGGGCCATCTCAAAGACAGTATCGACGAAGTCGGGCGGCGTTCCTTCCAGGAAGCCATCGCGACGAAGACCGGTTTCGATGTTCAGTGCCTGACCCAGGACGGCCATATCACCGCCCGAGCGGAACCTGTCCGCCAACGGCGTCGCCATGGCCATCAGGCGGGTCTCGGTCTCGGCCTCAAGCCAGGCAGCGGCCACATCTTCGCGCACATCCTCAAGGGGCGGCAGAGCAGGGGGCCGGATCTCATCCAGGCGAAATGTGAAGATGCCCCCATCTTCGAGTTCGATCAGTTCGGGGAAGTCCTCGGTTCGGGCCCGGGCTGCGGCCTGAGCAAACGAAGTGTATACCGCAATGTCGTCGGACACGTCTGGACGCCAATCTATCTGACCCAGTTCCAACTCGGTCTCGGTGGCAATATCTTCGATCGTTGCGCCGCCGGCCAAAAGGTCGTCAATCTCGTCGAACATGTCCTGAATCAACCGGACCGCTTCTTCTTGCGTCTGCTGACGGGCCAGGTCGTCCCGGGCGTCTTCGAATGTCGTTTCGGTTGCCGCGAGAATGCCGTTCATCCGGAAAAGCGCCGGTCCAAGGGGGGTCGGGGCAGGACCTGCGATCCCAGGTTCGGTCAGGGCGAAGACAGCCTCGGCGGCGTCCCCCAGATCCTCGGGCCGGACATCGCCGAGATCGACATCACTCAGTTCCAATCCACGGTCCGAAACCAGTGCATCGAACGTTGTCTCACCTGCCTCAATGGCGGCTTTCGCCGCTTCGGCTGCTGCGTCATCCGCGAAGACCAGACGTTCGACCAGGCGGCGTTCGGGTTGCACGTAAAAATCGATCCTTTCGTCATATAACGCTCGCAGGGCTGCGTCGTCGGTTTCGATGGTGCCCGCGATCATTTCGGGCGTCAGCCAGGCATAGGTGATGGCCCTGGTCTCGCCGAGTTCAAACTGCTCCGGGTTGTCGCTGTGGAACGCTGCAAGCTGATCTTCACCGGGTTCCGGGATCGGTGCATCCAGATCCGCAGCCGTCAGCCGCGCCCAGGTCACGTCCCGTCCTTCGCGGGCCCAATTGTACAGGGTGTCCACGTATTCGCTCGGCGCGACGACACCGCCAACGACGGCGGCCTGTAAAAGCGACCGTGACGCTTCGTTGCGGATTTGCGTCTCGAATTCGCCGATGGTCAGCCCGTTTTGCCGGAGGGTCTGTTCATAAGCGGCCCGATCGAAATCCCCGTCGAGGCTGCGGAAGGCCGGAACTTCCAGGACCCGGTTTCTGACGGCTTCGTCCCCGACCGAAACACCGGCCTTGGTCACAGCGTCCGTCAGCGCGGCCTCGCCCACGACCCGGGCCAAAGAGGCCTCGGTCAAGCCAAGCTGCTGGGCCTGGGCAATCGTCAGGCGCTGACCAGTTTGGCGGGCCAGGTTTTGGATGTCCTGCTGCACTGCGTTAACATAGGCGTTGACCGTGATCTCGGCATCACCCACGCGGCCAAGCCGTTGCTGGCTGCCGCCGAAATTGGTGGCGCCGAAGCCCGCGAGCCCGACGAACAGAAGCCCCAGCAAGATCCAGACAAGCGTCTGCGATATCTTGTTTCCCTTGGCCATGTATCCGCGCCTCCCTGAGGTGTTCGCCGTGATGTATGCGAGGGGGACGGGCGCCGCAAGCGTTGCCGGAGGAATGGACTTACAACAACGCGTCAAGCGCCCGGGCGGTGTCGATTGCCTGATCCTCCAACCAATCGAGAAACCGGATAACCTGGGGCCGCTGCCGCGCATCTGGTCGGACCCTCAGCCAATACGGCTCGGGCGATGGCAGGTGTTCCTTGGCGGGCAGGCCGAGCTTAATCTCACCGGCCTTAAGCGCATCTAGAATGTAGGACGCCCGACACAGCAGAAACCCCACATTCGATCGCACGCCATCAAGCGCTAGACGCATGTTCAGATAGCGAACGCCGCGTTCGACCCCCGATTGCCGATGTCCCCAGCGATCCACCCAATCCGACCAGCCAAGATCCACCGGCTGCCCGTCGCGGAGCGAGATGTGGAGCAGCGGGAACCCTTCAAGGCAGGTGTCTGGTTCAAGACCTTCAAGCCGGTTCGCGACGTCGGGGCTGCCGACCGGAAGCAGCAGGTCGGTGTAAAGCGCCGTCGCTGTCTTCTGATCGGTTTCGGGCTTCGGATCCTTGTCGATATGGACATCCGCGGCGCCAAGCCTGACCGGGACATCGCCTTCGCCGTTAATGCAGAACAGGATGTTCGGATGCGCGGCCCGGAAATCGGGCAGGCGCGGCAGAAGCCAAAGCTCGGCCCAGTCTGGTTCGGCCACGATGTGAATTTCCGTTGTCCGTTGAAAATCGAGCGTGTCCGTCACACGCTCCAGCGCCGCAAATCCTGTTCGCAAGTCAGACAGGGCGGACTGAAGCTCTCGCGTGGGGCGGAGCCCCGTACGCCCCCGGAGCAAGAGTTCGGTCCCGAGAAAGTCCTCCAGCGAGCGAATCCGTTGGCCGACTGCCGCCGCGGTGATTCCGAGCCGTTCTCCGGCCGCGCGAAGTGACCCGGTCTCAAGGGCCGTGTCGAGCGCCTGAAGCGCCTTGAGATGCGTCACCGGAGCCATTTTTCAAAAGCTCAGCTTTCGTCAGCAAAAGATATCTTAGTTTAGCGAAAGCCTATCTTTTGCCAACGAAAGAAAATTGAGCTTGGGATTTGGCGAAACCTGCGACCATGCTTCCGGCATCAACAGGGCAAGGAGGGTCCAGATGAAACGCATGAAACGCTATATGATCGAACGTGACATCCCAGGTATCGGCGCGATGTCTTTAACAGAACTTTGCGGCGCGGCGCGGGCGTCGAACCAGGCGCTGGATCAGATCGGCACGAACATTCAATGGCAGCAGACGTTCGTTGCGGCGGACAAGACCTTTTGCGTCTATCTTGCCGATGACGAGGAAGCGATCCGCAAGCATTCCGAACTCAGCGGTATTCCCATCGGCGCCGTGACCGAGATCCCGCAGATCATCGATCCGCTGACGGCCAATAACTGACGCATGGCGCGATTGAAGGCGATTTCGCCGATGGTCCCGGTCCGAGATTTCGAGGCCGGGCTTCGGTTTTTTGAAGATGTGCTTGGATTCGTGCTTCGCTTCCGTGCGGGCGACCGGCATGCCTACTTGGATCGAGACGGTGTGGCCGTGCGCGTGATCCGGGCGCCAACTGATCCCGTTGATGATGCCAAGCGCGCCGGGCAGTTTCACTGTTATGTCGATGTGGACGGTCTTGATGCGATTTACGACAGCATGAAAGCAGGTCTGGATACCTTGCCCGAGGGCTTCGTCCGACCACCCTTCGATACCGATTGGGGCACGCGCGAATTCCATGTGGCCCACGAGGACGGGCTGTTGCTAAGCTTTGGTGAACCTCTAAGCTGACAGTTATGCGTTGCGCGCAAGGCGGCAATTCGCCCGTACCGGGTGACTTTCCGCGATAGGTGTGTCAGATAGTTTAACGTTGAACATTCTCGCCGGAGGGAGGAACCCATGGCCGCCAAGACTTTCGACCTGATCGTGATCGGTGCTGGACCTGGTGGCTATGTCGCCGCAATTAGGGCCGCCCAACTGGGTTTGAAGACCGCGATTGTCGAGCGTGAGCATATGGGCGGCATCTGCCTGAACTGGGGCTGCATTCCGACAAAAGCGATGCTTCGGTCCTCGGAAGTGTTCCACCTGATGCACCGCGCGAAGGAGTTCGGTCTGTCGGCAACGGGGATCGATTATGATCTGGACGCGGTTGTGAAACGGTCGCGCGGCGTTGCGAAGCAGCTCAATTCCGGTGTCGGCCACCTGATGAAGAAGAACAAGGTCGAGGTCTTCATGGGTGAAGCGTCGCTTCCTGCGAAAGGAAAGGTTTCGGTCAAGGGCGAAAAGGGGACGGAAGAGCTTCAGGCCAAGAACATCATTCTTGCCACTGGCGCGCGCGCGCGTGAACTTCCAGGGCTTGAAGCGGATGGCGATCTGGTCTGGACCTACAAACACGCGCTGCAACCACCGCATATGCCGAAGAAGCTGCTGGTCATCGGATCGGGCGCCATCGGCATCGAATTTGCGAGCTTCTACAACACTTTGGGCGCCGAAACGACGGTAGTCGAAGTCATGGACCGGATCTTGCCGGTGGAAGATGCCGAGATCTCCGGCTTCGCCAAAAAATCCTTCACCAAGCAGGGCATGAAGATCATGGAAAAAGCCATGGTCAAACAGCTTGACCGGGGCAAAGGCAAGGTGACGGCCCATATCGAAGTGGGCGGAAAGGTCGAAAAGCAAGACTTCGACACGGTGATCTCTGCCGTGGGCATCGTGGGCAACACGGAAGGTCTTGGCCTTGAAGCGATTGGTGTAAAGGTCGACCGGACCCATGTGGTCACGGATGAATTCTGCCGAACAGGCGTCGATGGGCTTTATGCCATCGGTGATATCGCCGGTGCGCCCTGGCTGGCACATAAAGCATCCCACGAAGGGGTCATGGTGGCCGAATTGATCGCGGGCAAAAACAATGTCCATCCGGTGAAACCCGAAAGCATCGCGGGCTGCACATACTGCCACCCGCAAGTGGCTTCGGTCGGGTATTCTGAGGCGAAGGCGAAAGAGCTGGGCTATGACATCAAGGTCGGGCGCTTCCCATTCATTGGCAACGGCAAAGCGATCGCGTTGGGCGAGGCCGAGGGCATGATCAAGACGGTGTTTGACGCCAAGACGGGCGAGCTTCTTGGCGCGCATATGATTGGCGCCGAGGTGACCGAGATGATCCAGGGCTATGTCGTGGGGCGGACGCTGGAGACCACGGAAGAGGACCTGATGAACACGGTCTTCCCGCATCCGACGATTTCCGAGGCGATGCACGAAGCGGTGCTCGACGCTTATGACCGGGTGATCCACATTTAAGCGGCGTGGTGGCGATTTTCGACACGAAAATCGTAACGGAAAATGAAGTCATTTTCCGGTTGCGCCCGGATTGCTTCCTACCGCGGATCAATCAGGCAAGCCCGCCTGCCGAAAGGCGCGCTCCATCCGTGTGCGGTCGTCGGGGTGATGAAACCTCATCAAGCTCATGATCGATCCGACGGATGGGTCGAACCCGATTGACAGGTAGGTTTGGCGCGCCGCGCTGGCCTCGGCGATCCGACCCGTTTCGCCGTAGACCGCCATGATATACCGCAGGCAATATGGCGACCCGGGCGCGAGATCGAGACAGGTTTTCAGAGCGACCTCTGCCTCACCGTAGCGTCTTGTGTTGTAAAGCGCGTTCCCGAGCCCGAGATAATACCAATAGGGTGGGTTTGGGTGCGCGGCGAGCGCCGGTTCCAGGATCGCCAGCGCCCCTTTGGCATCGCCCTGAAAGTTTCGGACGATCCCGTAATAGGCGCGCGCATCTTCATTGCCCGGATCAAGCGCCATGGCGCGTACCAGGTGCGTCTCCGCCAAGCCCAGATCCGAAAACAGGCTGTGAAGCCGTCCAAGCGCGTAGTGACCAAGCCAAAGATCGGGGTCGAGCTCGACCGCCTTTTCGGCAAAGTAGAACGCTTTGGCCTTGTCCGCCTCTTCCAGAACCGTCCAGTCATTCTCGAACCGAACGGCAAAAAGCGTTCCCAGTTCGGCATGGGCGCGGGCATAGGTCGGATCCAACTCGATGGCTGTACGAAAGTGCCGCTCGGCCACCAGACTTTCGTTGCTGTCAAACCTGTTGGCCGACACACGGCCCTGGAGGACCTGAAGATAGGCCTCGGTGCTGTCGGTCCCGGGTGGTTTCGCCCGGGCGACGGTGTCTGCCACGGGTGCCGCCTTGCGCGGAAGATCCGGCCACAGGGCCCAGACGGCGACAAGAACCGCCGCCGATCCCACAAGAGCGCTGATCAAGGGTGTTCGCGACCGGGGCCGTTGCGTCCTGACAGGCGGCAGTGTCAGCCGGTACCCTTCGCGCGGCACCGTCTCGATGATCTGGCGCGCGTCCTTGCCAATCAGGCGCCGGATGTCGGCAATGCACTGGACAAGGCTTTCATCTGACACCGTCACATCGGGCCAGACCCTGTCCAACAGGTCAGACTTGGAGATCACCTGGCCCGGTTGTTCCGCCAGAACGCGGAGGACTTCCTTCGACTTGTTGCGAAGTTGCGCCGGTCGCCCATCGGCGTGTCGCAGCCCACGTGTCTCGGGATCGAATACGATGTCGCCAAGGTGAATTTCACCGAACTTCACAAAATTTCATCCGGATTTCAGGACAGAAAGCCCGCGGGGCCGTGAAAGTTCACCACAGCTGAAGGGGCGATTCAAGCAATCGCACCCGGATGTGATAGAACCCAGTCAAGTTCAGAGAGAGACCCATGACCCAGAAACCATTCAAGTTCATCGCAAACTCCGTCTGCGCCGCTTTGGCTGCCCTCTATATATCCGGCACGGCCTTGGCGGATGGCATCACCAAGCCGATGAGTTGGACACCCCCGAGCGGTAACACCCCTGGCCCGATCGACGGAACCTCGGCGGTGCTCGAAAAAGGACCGTTCGGCGCGGCGATGGCCATCAAGTCTTCCGGTCTGACGCCGGGCGATGTGGTCACCGTCTGGTGGGTCGCCATTCAAAACCATCAGAATTGCGCCAAGAACCCCTGCACGCCGAAAGAGGCCATGGGCGACGGTGCCGCAAACGACACGGTCGCCACGCTTGCCGCGGGCGGTGTCGTGGCTGAGGACGGTACAATCTCGCTGGCTGGCTACCTGCCCGTGGGCGAGGTCGAGGGCAACTTCTACGACACCACGTTCCACAGCCCCGAGACCGCCGAATACCACTTGCCCATGCACAACCACGGGCCACTGGATCCGGCTATTGCCGAAGACATGCTTAACAGCTTCCGCGCCGGATGCGCGGACGAAAGCTTGCCCGCCTATTACCCGGAAACGGCGCTGTCCGATGGGGTAAAGGGTGCCTTCGACTGCAAAACCGTGCAGGCGGCCCTGTTCCCGATTGAAGAATAGGCATCGCCGATCCGGTCGCGCGCCGATCCGAACCAAATTTTCGGATCGGCGAAGCGACCGAACGTCATTGGCGTCCGGTCTTGCGGCGGGACGCCAATACCATGAACACCTGCGCCGCAGCGCCATAGTGCAGTGCTTTTGGCTGATAAGCGACATGCTCGGGCGCCTCGGGCGCGGCGGGGAAAACGGTCGGGATAAAGGTCATCTCAAATCTCCAAATTTTTAGTCATGGCCTGTTGGCCGGTAAGGTTGGGATACCCCCGCGACGCGCCCGAGACTTGAGGGGGATCTGGAGAGTTTCTGGAGAAACCTTGGAAACTGCCCGATCCGCACGTAGTCTTCGCCAATTAAGGGACGAGGGTTACGCCATGGGTTTGGAGTTTGACGGCTTCACGCTGGACACAGAGCGATTTCAGTTGATCCGGAGCGGTGAAGTCGTGGCGGTCGAGCCGAAAGTCTTTGATTTCATACTCTTCATGGCGCGGTCCGGCGGACGTGTCGTCACCAAGGATGAGTTGATCGAGGGGCTTTGGGGTGGCCGGATCGTGTCCGAGACAGCGGTTTCAAGCTGTGTGAAGGCGGCCCGGAAGGCGCTGGGCGACGATGGGCGCACGCAATCCGTCATCAAGACCGTGCATGGGCGCGGATTTCGGTTTGCGTTGGAACCGTCTGAGCCTGCAACTCCGGTTGTCGAGAGCCCCGTCACCCCGGCGGGCACCATCGATATGCCATTCGTTCAGCCCTCGCTGGTGGTCCTGCCAGCCGATGTCCCAGGCGACGCGCCGGGGCTCGGCTTTGTGGGCAAGCAGGTGACCGATACCCTTCGCACGGCACTTGGACGCATGCCGTTCATGACGATCCTGTCCCGAAAGGCCGTCGAGACCCTGCGATCGGCATCGCTTCAGGATCTGAAAGCCCATGCGGGCGAGGGATATCTTTTTGACCTGACACTTGGTCTTGATGGCGACAAAGTCGTTGGATTGGCGGAACTGACATCCATTGGATCGGGCGCGCTGATCTGGTCCCGCAAGGTGGACGTGTCGGCCGATCAGGCCGCACCAGCCCTGATCAACGAGATCTTGCCGCGTCTGGAACCTGCCCTCGCACAATCGATCTATGAAAGAATGAAAAATGACCCGGCCTCAAGCGATGCCCGGCCCTTGATCCTTCAAGCGTTGAGCGTCACGTCGATCAAAGGGTGGCACGGCGAAAGCTTTGCCGAAGCCGAAGGGCTTCTTCGCAAAGCCATCGCGATCGATCCCGACTTGCCCTTGGGCCGGGCGCTTCTGGCCCTGATCGTGGCATTAGGTCAGCGCGTTGGATTTTCAGAGGCCGATGATGACAGCAGACGCGCAGCCCTTCATGAAGCCGAGACCGCGATGGGTATGGACCCGATGGATTCGACCGTTCTTGGGCTGGCGGGCTGTGCCATGGCCGATGCCGGTGAGCCTGAACGCGCCATTCCGATCCTGCGCCGCGCTATCGAGTTGAACCCCGACAATGCCCATGCCCATGCGGCGTTGGGCGCGGCGCTGGCCTCTGTCAGATCCTATGACGAAGGAATTGTCGCGCTCCAGCACGGAATTGCGATCAGCCCTTTCGACAACCGGCTGCCCGTCTGGCAATCGATGCTTGCGCTGACGCAACTGATCAACGGTGATCCCGATACTGCGCTTGAGACGGCAAAGGGCGCGGTGGCTTATGACGACAGGACCTATATGTCGCGGATGGTTCTGACGGGCGTGCATCTTGCGCGGGGTGAAGAAGATCAGGCCATCGCTGCCTTGGGCGAGACGCGCCGCGTCAACAAGGGGCTGTCGCCCGGGCAGGTCGTGCCGATCCTGGGCAAAAAGCTGGGCAGCGCCTTTGTCGACCTGATGGACAAAGTGCCGGCCTGACCGCCAAGGGAATTTTCCGTGCGGGGATGCGCGACCGGTTCTGCAAGCCGGGGGCTGGGTCTTCCTGCCCGATTAGGGTCTATCTAATCCCATGACAACAACGGATCGCACCGATTGGGGGCTTGTCCTCCTGCTTTGGCTCGCCGGCCTTGGGGCGGCGGGACAGTACGCCAAGGTCAGCGTGGTTTATGACCGGTTGGCCGAGTTCTTTCCGGGTGCGGGATCGGCGCTGGGTTTTGCTGTATCGCTTGTGGGTTTCGTGGGCATCGCGCTTGGTATTGTTGCGGGCGTCCTGGTGGGCCGGATCGGGTATCGCCGCGCTATGATTGGTGGCCTTCTGGCCGGGGCGGTCATGTCGCTTTATCAGGCCAGCCTTCCGGCCTTCGCCCCGTTCCTGATCAGTCGAGTTGTCGAAGGGGCGGCGCATCTACTGATCGTCGTGGCCGCGCCGACGCTGATTGCAGAAGCCGCCGGAGACAAAGGCCGGGGGTTCGCACTGACTTTGTGGGGCACATTCTTCGGCGTTGCCTTTGCCGTGCTGGCCTGGGCGGGCGTCCCCTTGGCGGATCGATTTGGGCCAGGCGCGCTTTTTGCCGCCCATGGCGGATACATGGCTTTGTTCGCAGCGCTCCTGTTCGTGATCCTGCCAAAACGTCCCCCGCCCGAGCCGCAACCAATCCCCGGGTTTTTTGAGGCCCACCGGGCGATCTATCGTTCGCCCTTCATCTCGGCCCCGGCCATTGGCTGGCTGTTTTATACGTTCTGCTTTCTGTCCACGCTGACCTTCCTGCCCGATTTCGTCGCGCCCGAGATGCGGTCCTTCGTGCAGGGCGGGATGCCGTTGATGAGTATCATTGCGTCCATGACGCTTGGGGTTTGGCTGCTGAAACGGACTTCGGCCATCTGGGTAGTCCGGTTCGGTTTCATCCTGAGCGCCTGTCTTCTGAATGCCATCTGGTTCATGGCGCCCGGCAGCGTGATCCTTTGCCTGGCCTATGCCGGCGCGTTGGGGCTGGTTCAGGGGGCCAGTTTTGCAGCTGTGCCGGAGTTGAACCCGGCCATGGATGATCGCGCCCGCGCCAATGGCGCGTTGGCGCAGATGGGAAACCTTGGCAATACGCTTGGAACGCCTGTGGTTGCTTGGATCATCGTCGCTGCGGGGCAAACGGCCATGCTGCCCGTCGTGGCCATCATCTTGGCACTGGGCTTTGTCGCCCACGGAATGCTGGCCCGGGCGCGCGCCCGGGCCAAGCCGTGATCACTCGACAACCAGCGTCTGGCTGGCGAGCACCTTGTCGCCCTGTTGCATGACATAGCGCAGCTCATAGGTGCCCGGACCATCCGGCGCCTTGATGATCAGGGGCGAGCCTTCGTTGGTGTAAGTATAGGTCTCGTACCTCGTGTCCCCGACCTTGGCGATTGAGATGTAGTCGCTTTTATAGTCCGGGCCTTCCCACTCGACCGCCAGATTGCCACCCGGCGCGACGGTTCCATTGGCTTTCAGCGTCGCCGTGACCGGCAAGACCTCTAGCGGGATCCGGGCCAAGATCGTATCGGGGCGGCCTTGCGCGAAGTACCGAATCTCATAGGTGCCCGGCTCCGCCGGAGCCTGCACCTGCAAGGGTGAACCCTGATTGGTATAGGTATAAGCTTCGTACTTCGCATCGTCCGGTTTTGAGATCGTGACATAGTCGTTCTTGTAATCGGGCCCCGTCCAATCGACGGTCACCTTGGACCCGGCCAGCGCCGTTTCCGGGGCTGCGACTGTCGCCGTAACCGGTGTCACCTCAATCGTTCGGGTCGCCCCGATCACGGCGTCCTGATTGACGATATACCGGATCTCGTACGTGCCGGGCGTGATCGGCAGCTTGATCTCGGCAGGTGAGCCTTTGTTTGTGTATTGATAGGTTTCGTACTGGTTGCCGCGCACACCGACCTCGGCCAGTGACACATAGTCGTTCTTGTAATCCGGACCCGTCCAGTCGACCTGGATTGTACTGCCTGCCGGGGCGCTGTCCGGTGCCATGACCGAGAAGGACACAGCCGCCGTCGTCACCGGGATCCGGGCGATGGGCCTGTTATCCTGCCGAAGGAAATAGACGATGTCGTAATCGCCTGCCTCGGCTGGAAGTTGCAGACCCAGAGGTGTCCCATCGCGGGTGTAGGTGTAGTTGATCCACTTGTCCGATCCACGCTCGGTCACCGCGATAAAGTCGTTCTGATAGTCGGGACCTGTCCAATCGACGGTCACTGTCGCCCCGGCTTCCAGTGTTTCGGGAACCGCAAGGGTGGCGGACACCGCTCCGACCGTTACAGGCACCCGCGCGATAGGCGTGTTGTCTTGGTTCAGGAAATAGACGATGTCATATTCCCCTTCCTCGGTCGGCATGACCAGGTTCAAGGGTGCGCCTTCGCGAGTGTAGGTATAGTTGATCCAACGATCCGCGCCGCGCTCGGTCACGGCGATGAAATCGTTACGGTAATCAGGTCCGGTCCATTCCACGGTGACGCTGGCGCCTGCTGTCGCCTGGTCTGAAGCCGAAAGGGTCGCGCCAACGGCCACGACCTCAATCGGGCGGCGGGCAATGACCGTGCGATCCTGACCCAGCATATAGACCAGTTCATAGGCGCCTTCATCGGTCGGCATCATGACATCAAGCGGAGATCCTTCGCGGGTATACGTGTAGTTCACCCATCTCTCTTCGCCTGTTGGAACAACGGCCACAAAGTCGTTCTGATAGTCCGGGCCAGTCCATTCAACGGTTATGCTGTCGCCCGCCGTCGCCTGATCAGGGGCGACAAGTTGCGCGCCAACGGCGGCCACCTCAATCGGGTCGCGCACAAGTTCGGTCCGCTTGGCCCCCATGGAATAGACGATCTCATAGCTGCCGGGTTCCGGCGGCAATACGATCTCCATCGGTGATCCTTCCCGGGTCAGCGTGTTGTTGATCCAGCGCGTTTCTCCCTGTTCGACGATGGCGATGGAGTCGTTTTTATAGTCCGGGCCGGTCCAATCGATGGTGATGGTCGACCCGGCAGTCAGACCGTCCGGCACGGTGATCGACGCGGTGACCGGTGTCGCCTCAATGGGTTTGGAGGCCAGAACCTTGCGTCCATCGGCCAGCACATAGCGGACCTGATAGGTACCGGGCGTCGGTGGCATCCGAAGATCCAGAAGCGTGCCATCCCGGGTCAGTGCATATTCGATCCAGCCGCCGCCATCCCGGTCGGGCTCGGCCACGGTGATGAAATCGCCATCCGCGGCGGGACCACGCCATTCGACTTGGATCAGAGACCCCGCAGGCGCCGAATCTGGAGCAACGAGTTCGGCCAAGGGACGATACTCAGGCAGCGCCACTTGCACCTGCTTGTTCACGCTGCCCACACCGAAGCGGAGCTCGGCCGTTTCTTCGTCGATCAGTCGCAGGACGGACACGGTGTAAGTGCCCTTGACCAGATCGACAGTCAGTGGGCCACCAGGCTCGCCCTGCAGGACCACACCGTCGGGGCCGGTCAGTGTCCAAAGCAGGCCCTCATTAATCTGCCGGCCATTTTCGCCGTCTGTTGCCGTCACGCGAACCGAGACGGGTTCGGGCGGAAGCTCTGGCAAGACAAGGACCACAAGCCGGTCCTCGGACGTTACAGTGACGTCAGCCTGGGCGGTCGCGCCATCCTCGGGACGGGTCACACGCGCGGTGTATAGCCCGGCTTCGAGATCCCGAACGATTCGCGGTGCGTCTTCCGCAGCCACCGATGTTCCATCTGCGGCCACCAATGACCAGGACAACGGTGTCGAGATCCGGGGGCCGTTCGGGCCTTCGCTGGCCGCGAATGTCACCGTGGCCGGCTCGGGCGGCGGGGCAGGGGCCGCAGCCACGACCGTCATCGCAGCGGCCAGTTCATCGGCATTGTCGGCCAGGCGGAATGTGCCGCCCGTTTCTTCGGCCAGGCACTGAAGTTCGGCCCGGTCTGCCGGGTCATCGATATCGAATCCGATCACATGCGCTGTAAAGTCGACCCCGGTTTCCTCAAGCTGTTTGCCAATCGCGCAAGGGTCGAATTCGCAGGTCTCCTTTCCGTCCGAAACCAGAATAACAGTCGCGGCTTCCTCGGTGTATTTCAGCGCCTCGGCTGCGGCAATCACAGCAGCCGTCAGTGGCGTTTTTCCCCTTGGCGACAAAGAGTTGACCGCATCAGCGATCGCATCGCGCTGGCCTGCGCCCGGCTGGATCAAAGTCTCGATATCCGAACAGTCGCCTTTCCGGCGGTGTCCATAGGCCGTCAGGCCCAGGGCTTGATCGTCAGGCAGCGTTTCAAGCAGGTCGCCCACCACCGTTTGCGCGATGGTGATCTTCGCGACGCCATCGATCTGTCCCCACATGGAGCCCGAGGCATCGAGAACCAGAATGGCGCTGGGCCGGTCCTGAGCCGAGGACATCGAAGCCGAAAGTATGAAGAGAAGAGAAAGCAAAATGCGCATGTCAAACACCCAAAGTGACGGCCAAATACAGAGGAAAGTCTAACGTCAAACCCGGGCCGTCGCCTAGCCCCGAACAGGATTAATGGCCCATCAACTATCTTGAGCGATTGTGCTTGGTGCCGGAAATGGCTGCGTGCGCCCGATGGCGACGCAACGGGCAGGATGCCTTGGAAGATGCCAGGTTAGGAGATTGACATGCTGTTGCAGGGGGCAAACGCAGGTCTCTCACCGACTGCCTCCACTGTGCAGTCGGTGCAGAACGGAGAGTTTCCGAAGGATTCGCACCGGGCGGATCAGGAAACGGCTTCAACCACGGCAGCGCAGGCTGCCCGGAAAGGATCTTCGCTTCGGGTCGAGGCGGACGACACATCGCTGTTTTATCGCGATCCGCGTGAAGCGCTGGGCGCTGGGCTGAAACTGGATCCGGCGGCGCGGGGCCCGGTGTCCGGCAGCGCCACCAGCCTTCCGGCGAACGCCGTTTCTGCTGCCTCTTCGGGCGTTTCAGAGACGGTGTATCTGGGGCGGCTTAGCGGGCTCGTCCAAGGCAGGTAACACCGCCGGAGTGCTACCGTGACCGCCGGGCGAGATCCTTGAAGGCCCGTCTGAGATAGCGTTGGCACCGTGGGGAAAGGTGCGCGCTGACAGCCTCGGCTGCCATCCCGCGTTGATCCAAGAAGACCGCCAGCGCACAGGCCCGGCTTTCCTGCGACATATACCCCGACCAGCCCAGATCATCGGCGGCCTGAAGTTGAAACACGCCGTACCCTGCGATGATACACCCCAGATCCGTTGCCAGCTCATGCGCATTGGCACCGCCGGGCACCTGATCGATCAGGCCCGAAAGGCGGGCATGCATCACCTCATGGGCCATGGTCGCGATAAACAGGATGGGGCGTGACAGGGTCTCGGCGTCATACTGGATCACGCGCCCCTGATCGGTTTCCTGAAAGGTCCCGCCGACTTCGCCCAAGCTTTGATAGGAATGGCGATATTCGGCGGCGGGACGGTCCAGAGGGATCAGGTCGATGGGCAAATCGAAGCCGAGATGGCGTTTGATGTCGTCGAGAACACCAACCGCCGCCCGATGATCACGCCCGCCTGGGGCGCGGAAGAAGTCCTTCGTCGGCAGGATCGGGCCTGGCGGCGGTGGAAAGCGCGCGTCGAACCAGTCGAAACAGGCCTCGATCCAATTGGTCATGTCTTCAGAAACCCTGGGCTTGGATCCGAACATTCGTGCCTTCCTTAGGACCTGCCGCGTTTCGCGCGATGGTAAAGATGCAGAACCGACTGCGTCCAATCTAAAGCGTAATGCCCCTGTCCTCGGGAACCATGATCACGATCTTCGACGATACGGTCCCACGACGTCCGGCCAGAACCTTGTGATTTGACGCGCGGACATTCACCCAGATCTCATTGGCCCCGGGTTCAAGCCGACCCAGGTCAAACTCAGGGACGTTTGCCCGCCCGAGATGTTCGCCTTCGCGAAACACATGGGCATGCACGACCCGATCATAATGTTCACCAGGTTTGCAGAGGTCCACGAATGTCAGCTCATCAGACAGAATTTCCAGGGACCATCCGCGGTCCTGCCGTTGCTTCGCAACCAATGTGATCTCGGGCATGTCTTCATCGGCGATTTCTTCGAAGATGATGGGCGACAACGGATGGTCCTTCACGTGGTCCGGTGTGGAAAGCGCAACCAAGGTCAACGTGCAGAAGACGGCGAATGCCGCGGCAGTTCGCCCGAAAGTGAGTGAAAACAAGCTAGGCATGCGAGGCACCTGTCGTTTTGGAAAGACGGATGTCGGGTTGAAAGCGCAGGACGGTGCGGCGCACGCCATCGCCGCCGATCAGGAAGACGATCATCAGGGCGTAAAGATTGGCGTGCATAAGAGGACTTTCACCCAAGACAAATGCGAAGAAGGTAAACGCGCCGATCAGAAAGCAGGCGATCGGGCGCACAAGACGACCGATGGCCAGAAGCGTGCCCGCAGCACATTCGATCCCCGCCATGACCAATGCGGCAAATCCGGCAGGAAAGCCAAAAAGTGGCACATTGCCATGATCAAGGATCGCGATCAGCATGGTGGGATAGCGGAACTTGAACCCGATCGCGAGAAGAACGAAGCAGGCCCCCGTCATCAAAAGCGCGGCGCGCCAGACGGCGAGCGCTTTTGGCGACCAAGGGTCAAGCGGTTCAGGGCCAAGGCGCGGAAGATACCGGTCTACCGAAACGGGGCCGCCACCCCATGCGATCAGCAAAAGGGCCGGCGCCGCGAAGTGCAGCGCGTAGTAGAAGGCGAAAGCCCCGCCGAAAAGGGCGCATCCGATCGCGACGATTGCCAGTGTCAGCGACGCGGCAATACGTGTGAAGACGCCCGCAATCAGCATGACAGCCAAAGCAATGCCCGGCAGGACAAGCCATTCCGCGCCGGGCGCCATCGACAATGGCATGTCGGGGACAAAAAGCGTGGCCTGTTTCCAGGCATCCGTACCGTGGCGCGGCAAGCCCCCCAGAAAGCTTAGAAGCATGGGAATTCCAAGGCCGAGGCGGATGATCAACGGCCCGATGACAGACAGGTTTGGCGCCAGCCACCCGAAGACCCAGGTTTCTTCGTTTTTCAGGTTGTCCTCGACGGTCAAGGCACGCCAGACAATGGCGGTCAAGATGAAGGCGAACACCAATAGAAGGGACGGCGTTGCGAAGACGTCGGGCACGTCCGCCCGGGCCAGTTCGTCCATTTCTGCGGGTGTGAGGAGCCAGGATTCGTGGGCAAGGGACGCCGACGGAATGAGAGCATAGGTAAAGAGCGCGATCGAAGCGCGAAGTAGGGTGCGGGCCATGGTTTGCCGGTGACGTATCTGGTGTTTGTTACAAGCAGTAACAAAGATCAATGTGGCGCAAGCCGTCCCCGGAAACGGCAAAACTGTGGCGACGGCCTGAAGCCTCGATTTGCGCGAAAACTCGCTGGTTGGGCGCGCTGAGCGGGCTCGGAGGTCAGGACCCGGTCTCACTAAGTCGCCGTGGCCACGGGCTTTTGCGGACTCGTTCCAGTTCACTTTTTGTTCTCATTTTTCGATTGGCACTGTTGGCCGCGTGCCCTATCTTTGAAATGCGAACCGAGGGGCGGGCATGCCAGAGCTGAAAAACATCGAAGTGCGCGGCGCGCGCGAGCACAATTTGAAATCCGTGGATGTCGATATTCCGCGCGATCAGCTGGTGGTGATCACCGGTCTTTCGGGGTCGGGGAAGTCGTCGCTCGCCTTCGACACGATCTATGCCGAGGGCCAGCGCCGGTATGTGGAATCACTGTCGGCCTATGCGCGCCAGTTCCTCGACATGATGGAAAAGCCGGATGTGGACCATATCAGCGGTCTTTCCCCGGCAATTTCGATTGAGCAAAAGACAACCTCGAAAAACCCGCGCTCGACCGTTGGCACAGTAACCGAGATTTACGACTACATGCGCCTGCTCTTTGCGCGGGCCGGGACGCCCTATTCACCCGCCACGGGTCTACCGATTGAGGCGCAGCAGGTTCAGGACATGGTGGACCGGGTAATGGCGATGGAGGACGGCACGCGCGCCTATCTTCTGGCGCCCATCGTGCGGGACAGGAAGGGCGAGTACAAAAAGGAATTTCTGGAACTGCGAAAACAGGGCTTTCAACGCGTGAAAGTCGATGGCCAGTTCTATGAACTCGATGAGCCGCCCACGCTGGACAAGAAGTTTCGCCATGACATCGATGTGGTGGTCGACCGGCTGGTTGTGAAAGAAGGGCTTGAAACACGTCTCGCTGACAGTTTCCGCACGGCGCTGGATCTGGCCGATGGGATTGCAGTGCTTGAGACTGCGGTCAAAGAGGGCGAAGAGCCGGACCGCGTGACGTTCTCGGAAAACTTCGCCTGCCCGCATTCGGGATTTACGATCCCTGAGATTGAGCCGCGGCTGTTCAGCTTCAACGCCCCTTTCGGTGCTTGCCCGGATTGCGACGGGCTGGGGGTCGAGCTGTTCTTTGACGAACGCCTTGTGGTGCCCGATCAGAACCTGAAGATCTATGATGGCGCGTTGGCGCCCTGGCGGAAAGGCAAGTCGCCCTATTTCCTGCAAACGATCGAGGCGATCGCCAAACACTACGAATTCGACAAGAACACCAAGTGGAAAGATCTCGCACCCCATGTGCAGCAGGTGTTCCTGTACGGATCCAATGGGGAAGAGATCAAGTTCCGCTATGACGAAGGCGGCCGCGTCTATGAGGTGACGCGCCCGTTTGAAGGCGTCATCCCGAACATGGAACGGCGGTACCGCGAAACCGACAGTTCTTGGATCCGGGAAGAATTCGAGCGTTATCAGAACAACCGTCATTGCGGGACTTGCGAAGGGTTTCGCCTTCGGCCCGAGGCGCTGGCCGTCAAAATCGGCCCGGCGAAAGGTCCGGCTGAGAAGCGGCTTCACGTGGGTCAGGTCGTTCAGATGTCGATCCGCGAAGCCTATGACTGGTGCGAAGACGTGCCGAAGCACCTGACTGCCCAGAAGAATGAGATTGCCCGTGCGATCCTGAAGGAAATCCGCGAACGGCTTGGGTTCCTGAACAATGTGGGGCTTGAGTATCTGACGCTGTCGCGGAATGCAGGGACGCTGTCGGGCGGAGAAAGCCAGCGGATCCGGCTGGCCAGCCAGATCGGATCGGGCCTGACCGGTGTTCTTTATGTGCTCGATGAACCTTCGATTGGATTGCACCAGCGTGACAATGGGCGACTTCTGACCACGTTGAAGAACCTACGCGATCAGGGGAACACCGTGATCGTGGTCGAGCATGACGAAGAAGCGATCCGCGAGGCTGATTATGTCTTCGACATCGGGCCGGGCGCGGGCGTCCATGGCGGGCAGATCGTCTCAAAAGGGGTCCCGGCCGAGATTTCGGCAGATCCGGCTTCACTGACCGGGCAGTACCTTAACGGTACGCGCGAGATTGCGGTGCCGGCCACGCGACGGAAAGGGAACGGGAAGACGCTGAAGGTCGTCAAGGCGACTGGCAACAACCTGAAGAACGTGACGGCGGGGTTCCCGCTGGGCAAGTTTGTCTGTGTGACCGGTGTCTCTGGCGGTGGCAAATCGACGTTGACCATCGAGACGCTGTTCAAGACTGCCTCGATGGCGCTGAACGGTGCACGGCAGACCCCTGCGCCCTGCGAGACGATCAAGGGTCTGGAGCACCTCGACAAGGTCATCGATATCGACCAGCGCCCCATCGGGCGGACTCCGCGTTCAAATCCAGCGACTTACACTGGGGCCTTCACCCCAATCCGGGACTGGTTCGCAGGCCTGCCCGAAGCGAAGGCGCGCGGGTACAAGCCCGGGCGGTTCAGCTTCAACGTGAAGGGTGGACGGTGCGAGGCCTGTCAGGGCGACGGCGTCATCAAGATCGAGATGCACTTTTTGCCCGACGTTTACGTGACCTGCGAAACCTGCAAGGGCGCGCGGTATAACCGCGAAACGCTTGAGATCAAGTTCAAGGGCAAAAGCATTGCCGATGTGCTTGATATGACCGTCGAAGACGCGCAGGAATTCTTCAAGGCTGTACCCTCTATCCGGGAAAAGATGGATGCGCTGATGCGGGTCGGTCTTGGCTATATCAAGGTGGGCCAGCAAGCGACGACCCTGTCGGGGGGAGAGGCGCAGCGCGTCAAACTGTCGAAGGAACTGTCGAAGCGATCAACAGGCCGCACGCTCTACATCCTGGATGAGCCAACGACCGGGCTTCATTTCGAAGACGTCCGTAAGCTGTTGGAAGTGCTGCACGAATTGGTTGATCAGGGAAATTCGGTCATCGTGATCGAACACAATCTGGACGTCGTCAAAACCGCCGATCATATCATCGATATTGGTCCCGAGGGTGGCGATGGCGGCGGCACAATCGTGGCTGAGGGGACACCCGAACAGGTGGCCGAAGTCGAAGGAAGCCACACCGGACGGTATCTAAAGGACATGCTTCGGCCGAAGCGTGTCGCGGCAGAATAGCTACCCAATAACCTGCGCGAATTTCAGGGGATCTTAAGCCTGTTCGAGCAAACCATGGCGCCTGTACACATCAGACAGCGAGCGTCGTGCCATGGGGGGCATCACCGTAACCGTCGACCCCGGCGTCTTTGCGCCGCGGGCCGAAATTTTGACCAGCGATGTCTTCGGCGCGCGGTACACGACCTATCAGCACGTCGACAGTTTTGAGGCCAACATCGATGCAATTGGCCTTGGCCACATCGTCTGGCCCGGCGGAACCCTGGCCGAGACGCGCGCCGACTGGTTCGGCTTTGGGTTTGATGGGCTTTACAACCCCGCGACGCTGAAACCCGATCTGGAACAGATGATGTCGATTGCACGGGACGAAGGGACATCGCTGTCCGTCATCCTTCCCACTGTGCGATACAATGGCGACGAAGCGACGCTTCAGACTGATCTGCAAGGGTTCCTGGGCGATCTTTTGGGCGGGACGTATGGGCAGATCCCGGATGGCATGACGCTTGAGATCGGCAGCGAGTATTACGCGCATTTTCCGCCCGCCACGGCGGCCGCGGACTATGCGTCGCTCGCGGATCTGATGGTGACGGAGATTGCGCTGGCTCTGGCAGACCCAGGCATCAACACGATCGGTGCCGAGATCGATATCGCCGTCCAGTCCGGCCATTCATTTGCCGAAGACCAGACCATTCGCGACGGGTTGAGCGATTTTGCGCTGTCCGAAACAGATCAGATCATTCAGCACCGGTTCGCGTTTCTGCCGCAGGGCATTCAAGGCCGGATCGATCTGGTCGAAGACATACTTGACGCCTGGGAGGCCGATGCAGCGGCCATCGGGGAGGATGCGCCCGATCTGAACGTCTCGGCATGGAATGTCGTCACGACGACCCGGGACGGCGTTCTCGATGAGTATCTGGCGGCAAATCCAGGTCTGACCGCGGATGATGTGGACCTCGCGGGGCGTACGACGACAGATTTCGAACGGTTCTGGCAGGACGAGTTGGAAAGTCCGGCCTACGGTGCCGAGCACCCGGGCATGATCCTGGAAATGTTCCATTCCTACGCCGAAATCGGGATGGTCGAAGGTGGCGTCTACGGCGTGGATGTCCAGCATCCGGGCCATCACAGCTTTCGCGGCACCGATGGCGAAGATTATGTCTTCGTGGGCGGTGAAATGCTGGCGATGATCTATGAATCGGTCGAAGGCACGCAGGCACTGGCGGCGGACGGCGCCTTTGACCGGCACGCCGCGATGACCTCGTACGGCTTTGAAAGCGATGATAAACTTGTTCTGTTCCTCGCCGCGAGCGAGGATGCGCCCGGCCAGGTGACGGTTGATGTGGACGGGCTTGGCTCGACCTATTCCGATGTTTGGGCTGAAAGCCTGACGGCCGAGATCAACCCCGATTGGATGACGCTGTTCGGCATTCCGGACAATCCGGACGTGGACGAAAGCGAAGAGGCCGAGGTTTATGCATCTGGCCTGCGCGAGGCGGTGACGCCCGGACAGACATCGGCGGGGCTGACCGTGTCGATGGAGGCCCATGAAGTCCTGCGGTTTGCATTCTCAAAGACCGCGGCGGGTGCCGCCGATATCGGCAGTTGGGCCATCGGTGATCCTCTTGAGATCATGTTGCCGCCCGAAGAGGAAGGCGACCCCGCGGCTGAAGAGGAGGCGGCAACAAGTGACGACGATGGCGGCGGTCTTGGCAGCGGGTTGGCTTCAGCCCTTCTTTTGCCGCTTCTTTTGCTGCTCTAGCCCGTCCAATCGGTTCCGGCGCCGGCGAATCGCAATACTCCCACAAAAAAAGGGGCGACAATGGCTTGCTGCGCGTCGGATTGGCGGGCATTCTGCCGCACAAGAACCGGTCGCTGTTGACCCCGGGGGTACAGGACCCCATGTGTCATCTCCATGATCGGAGGAAGTCGGGGCTGCCGCAAAGCGGGGCCGGTGCTTTCTTGCCAATAACAAGGACAGAGCATGCAAGAGCAACTCAACTACTCCTATCCAGTGCTGCCGCTTCGCGACATTGTGGTCTTTCCCCACATGATCGTGCCCCTGTTTGTTGGGCGCGAAAAGTCGGTCCGCGCGCTGGAAGAGGTGATGCAGGACGACAAGCAGATCTTGTTGTCGAGCCAGATCGATCCGTCCGTGGACGATCCGGATTCCGATGGGATCTTCAAGGCGGGTGTCCTCGCCAATGTCCTACAATTGCTGAAATTGCCCGATGGTACCGTCAAGGTGCTGGTCGAAGGCAAAATGCGGGTGCGGATCACGCGCTATCTGGAAAATGACACCTTCTTCGAGGCGACCGCCGAAGCGCTGACCGAGATTCCGGGCGATGCGACCTCGGTCGAAGCGCTTGTTCGGTCCGTCTCGGACGAGTTCCAGCGCTATGCGAAGGTGAAGAAGAACATCCCGGAAGAAGCACTGGCGACGGTCGCCGAGACGCAGGAACCTGCGAAGCTGGCCGATCTGGTCGCAGGGCACCTCGGGATTGAGGTTGGCCAGAAACAAGAGCTTCTGGAAACGCTGTCGGTTGCTGAACGGCTTGAGAAGGTCTTTGGCCTGATGCAGGGCGAGATGTCAGTTCTTCAGGTTGAGAAGAAGATCAAAACCCGCGTCAAAAGCCAGATGGAGCGGACCCAGCGCGAGTATTATCTGAATGAGCAGATGAAGGCCATTCAGAAGGAACTTGGCGACGGTGAGGACGGCCAGAACGAGGTGGCCGAGCTTGAGGCGAAAATCGCCGAAACCAAACTTTCGAAAGAGGCGCGCGAAAAGGTCGAGGGCGAGCTGAAGAAGCTTAAGTCCATGTCGCCGATGTCGGCCGAGGCCACGGTTGTGCGCAACTACCTGGATTGGATCCTGTCGATCCCATGGGGCACCAAGAGCCGCGTGAAGAAGGATCTGGGTCGGGCGCAAAAGGTTCTGGATGACGATCACTTCGGGCTTGAAAAAGTCAAAGAGCGGATTGTCGAATACCTTGCTGTCCAGCAGCGTTCTAAGAAGCTGAAAGGCCCGATCCTGTGCCTTGTCGGACCGCCGGGCGTGGGTAAGACGTCGCTCGGCAAGTCCGTTGCGAAGGCGACGGGGCGTGAATTCATCCGCATCTCGCTTGGCGGGGTGCGCGACGAAAGCGAAATCCGCGGTCACCGCCGGACCTATATCGGGTCGATGCCGGGCAAGATCGTTCAGGCCTTGAAGAAAGCAAAGACGACGAACCCGCTGATCCTGCTCGATGAGATCGACAAGATGGGCCAGGATTTCCGCGGCGATCCAGCCTCGGCCATGCTGGAAGTGCTCGATCCCGAACAGAACAGCACGTTCACCGACCACTATCTTGAGGTCGAATACGACCTTTCGAACGTGATGTTCCTGACGACGGCGAACTCGTACAACATGCCGGGGCCTCTTCTGGACCGGATGGAGATCATTCCGCTTGCAGGCTACACCGAGGATGAAAAGCGCGAGATCGCGCGCCAGCATTTGACGCCCAAGCAGATCAAGAACCATGGGCTGAAGAAGACCGAGTTCGAACTGACGGATGAGGCGCTGACCGAGGTGATCCGGACCTATACCCGCGAAGCGGGCGTTCGGAACCTGGAACGCGAGATCGCGAAACTGTCTCGGAAGGCCGTTACCAAGATCATCAAGGGGGACGCCGAAAAGGTCGTGGTGACCCCGGATGAGCTGGAAGACTTCCTTGGGGTCAAGCGGTTCCGGTATGGGTTGGCCGAAAAGGAAGATCAGATCGGCGTGGTCACCGGGCTTGCCTGGACTTCGGTCGGCGGAGATCTGTTGTCGATCGAGGCGTTGAAACTGCCCGGCAAGGGTCGGATGAAAACCACGGGCAAACTCGGCGATGTGATGAAGGAATCCATCGATGCCGCGTCGTCCTTCGTGCGCTCGATTGCACCGTCAATCGGGGTGAAGCCGCCACGGTTTGAGAAGATCGATATCCACGTGCACGTCCCCGAAGGCGCTACGCCCAAGGATGGGCCCTCGGCCGGTGTGGCCATGGTCACGTCGATTGTCTCGGTTCTCACCGGAATTCCAGTCCGGAAGGACATCGCGATGACGGGCGAGGTTACGTTGCGTGGGAACGTCCTGGCGATCGGTGGGTTGAAAGAGAAGCTTCTTGCGGCCCTGCGGGGTGGCATCACAACGGTTCTTATCCCGGAAGAGAATGAGAAAGACCTGACCGAGATTCCGGATAACGTGAAGGACGGACTGACCATTATTCCGGTGTCCCATGTCTCGGACGTTCTGAAACATGCATTGACCGGGAAACCCACGCCCGTGGATTGGGATGAAGCGGCGGAAGAAGCGTCGTCGACGAAGGCGCAGGCCCTTCCGCCCGATGTTCCAAGCGCGACGGCTCATTAACCGCTAACATACCAGATATAGAGGGGCGCCTACAGTGGCGCCCCTTTTTTAGTGGCCTGTGAACGATTTTGCCGTTACCTTGCTGAACATCGAGAGCAGCAAAAAGGGGGGCAAATCCCCATGGCCAAGACCACGACGACCCGCCGCAAGGCGCCCGCGAAATCGGCAACCAAGACGGCAACCAAACCCGCACGGGCCCGGACGAAAACGACACCTGCGCGCAAACCGGCTGTGGCGGCGGTCAAGACGGTTGAGCCGGAAGTCCTTCGAAGGAATGATCTCGTCGAAGCCATCGTTGACGAAACCGGCCTGAAGCGGCGCGATATCAAGTCGGTTGCAGAAGCCCTGCTCAAGGTCATGGGGCGAGAGCTGGATGCCGGCAAGGTCCTGAACCTTCAGCCTTTGGGAAAGATCCGCGTCGCCCGCGTGGTCGACGGCGGTAAAGCCACCGTTTTGACCTGCAAAATCAGACGGAAGGCCGAAGAACCCGCCACTGATCTGGCTCTTGCGACGGCAGCCGAGTAGGGATATGTGATCCGCTGGCGGGTGATTAGCTCAGTGGTAGAGCGCTTCGTTCACATCGAAGATGTCGGGAGTTCAAATCTCTCATCACCCACCAGCCAACCCGCCCGGATCATGAACTTCACGCCCGGTGTTGATGCGGCCCGTTTCGCGGGTTAGAACGCGCTTCGGAACGGGTGATTAGCTCAGTTGGTAGAGCGCTTCGTTTACACCGAAGATGTCGGGAGTTCGAGTCTCTCATCACCCACCAACACCCGCTGTGTTCCGCCTGACCGAACGGATTTGTCGAAAAGCCGAATGGCTTGTGATCCGGCGGGCATCGTCTCTACACCGAATGTTCATTGCAACACGAAATGGTCGCTCTGGGGCGTGTCGATCAAGGTGGTTTGCGATGGTGTGGAACAGACGAAGCGGGGCGTGTTCGGATCGGGCCCATGCCCCGGGTGACGGCCAAACGGTGCCAGCATGAATTCGCGTGTTTCGTCGGAGATTCCCGGCGCCAAACGGGTGGTCATCGTTGACGACAACCGAACCATACGTGCACTGATCCGGGCGGCATTGTCCGAAGATCCGCGTCTCGTCGTGGTGGGTGAGGCGGGCGACCCGTTCGAAGCCCGCGACGTCATCAAATCGGTGAACCCCGACGTTCTGACGCTGGATGTCGAGATGCCGCGCATGAATGGTCTGGTCTTTCTTGAGAACCTGATGCGGCTTCGGCCTATGCCGGTTGTCATGGTGTCGAACCGGACCAAGGAAAGCAGTGCTGCGGCGATCTCGGCCCTATCCAAAGGGGCGATCGACTGCATCGATTTGGGGCGGTTTCAGGCCGACCCGCAACAGCGGATCCGCCTGGCCGAGACGATCTTGATGGCGGCAGATGCCGCGGTCGGTCGTCGGACCGAGGTGGCGAAGCCTGCGCCTCGTCACACGCAGCCGCGGGCGACAACGCTGGATTGGTCTGGGCGGGTGGTCCTGATTGGGAGTTCGACTGGGGGTGTCGAAACGCTGGAAACTGTGTTCGAAGCCTATCCCGAGGATTGTCCGCCGACACTTGTCGCCCAGCACATGCCTGCCAATTTCATTCAAAGCTTTGCCGAGCGCCTGAACGCGCGCATCCGACCAAATGTGAAGGTCGTGGACGAGCAGGAACCTTTGCGCCAGGGCGTCATCTATTTCGGGCCCGGCGCCACGTCGCACATCGGTTTGTCCCCGACGGACGTGACATCGGTTCAGCGGGTTCCCGCGACTGGAAACGAGCTTTACGTGCCCGAGGTCGATATTCTTATGCGGTCCGGGCTTCCCCATGCGAAGCAGACGCTCGGCGTTGTTCTGACTGGGATGGGGCGGGATGGTGCGGACGGGTTGGTCGCGCTCCGTCAGGCTGGCGCCAAGACGATCGTACAGGATGCTGATACGGCCGTTGTCGACGGGATGCCCAAGGCGGCGCGCGAAGCAGGCGCGGCTGAAAATGTTCTGCCCGTCCACCAAATCGGTCGCGCCATATTGAAGGCGTGTTCGAAATCGAATGGGGGGCGTTCGTGATGGAAATGGAAAGAAAGGCACCCAAGATTGTCGGTCAGGGCGAATTTGCCGTGGGCAGTGCTCCGGATGAACTGTTTTCGGCTGTTCTGGGATCTTGTGTGTCGGTTTGCCTTTGGGATCCCGAACAAAACATCGGGGGAATGAACCATATCCTTCTGCCTACCACCAAGCCGCGCGAAGGAATGCCCAATGCATTCGGCGTTTGCGCGATGGAGTTGCTGATCAATGCCTTGGTGAAAAAGGGAGCCGAAAAGCACAGGTTACAGGCGAAGATTTTCGGCGGTGCCTCTGTCGTGAAGGGGCTATCAGATATCGGAAAGGAAAACACGATTTTCGTGAAGAACTTCCTGTCGGATGAAAAGATACCCTGCATCGCTGAAAGCACAGGCGGAACAAGTGCGCGGCATGTTCGGTTCTGGCCCCATTCGGGGCGTGCGCGCCAACGCATCTCTGAAAGCGGCGATCTACCGGCAATCTCGGTGAAGCCCCAAGTGCAGAATGATGTCGAACTGTTCTAAGACGCTCACCTAAGGTCGGGTTGTCCTCTGGTGTTCGGACAAGGCAAACAACGCATTGCAAAGCATCTCAACAGGCGCGCGCCAACAGCATTTTGCAAAGGCTGGTGGAGCGTCAGAAACATGGACGCGGCCGCCCGAGTTTTCAGCTAGAACAGAAGCGGGGCACCTGCGGCCATGCCGTCGGATTCGTTGGCACGCCCGATCAGACGCTCGGCAAGGCTGCCCAGGGTCAGGGCCTTGCCAAGCGTTTCCGTATCGAGCGGGTCGCCGGGCGCATCCTGTGCCACGACATTCAGAATGGCTGCCAGGCCTGCGGCCGTTTGCGTCAGATGATCCAGGGCCTGGATTTCGCGGACGACCGTGGGATCGTTCTCGCGATGCGCTTCAACCACGAGCCCCGCAGCCATTTCCTGGATCCGGTCGATCTGCAGCGTCAGACGTGTGCATTCATCCGCAACGCGCGAGATCAACAGCGACAATGCGATCCCACCGGGGTCCCCGGCCGAGGTCAGGATGGGGTCTGGCTCCGACATCAAATGGGTCCGACAATGGCCTCGACGGCTTTTTTCAGGTCGGCTGGCTGGAACGGTTTCTGAAGATAATTGTTCATCCCAAGCTGCCGTCCGCGCGCGATGATTTCATTGTCGGCCCGCCCGGTGATCAGCAGGAAGCCGATCTTTGACGTTTGCGGCGTATTGCGAAGCGAATGCAAAAGGCTCAAGCCGTCCATGCCGGGCATGTTGTAGTCTGACAGTACCAAGTGCACCGGTGTAGTGGCGAGCGACTTCAATGCGCTGGCGCCATCGGCGGCGGCCGATACGTTTCGGATGCCGATCGCCTCGAGGGCTTGAACGATGAGACCTCGACTTGTGGACATGTCGTCGACGACGAGAATGCGAAGCTGGTCGCGCAGTGCCATTGGGGATCCTTTCCGGCCTTCCGAT
This sequence comes from Paracoccaceae bacterium, assembly GCA_965267475.1. Classification (GTDB taxonomy): domain Bacteria; phylum Pseudomonadota; class Alphaproteobacteria; order Rhodobacterales; family Rhodobacteraceae; genus JBCBKU01. The sequence goes on along the minus strand of OZ254079.1, from coordinate 2,548,999 downwards.
CAATCCGCCGCGGCGCGACGATAAGTTGTGATCCCCTTGCTCACAAAAGCAGTCTTTGCGTTGGGGCGAATGCGTTCCGAGTGGCCAAGAAACAGCCAGCCACCCGGCTTCAAAGCGTCTTCAAACCGGGGCCAAAGCGCATCCTGAGTGTCCTGGCTGAAGTAGATCACGACGTTTCGACAGAAGATGGCGTCCAGTTTCTCGCGCATAGGCCATGGCTGCATCAGGTTGAGCCGACGAAACGTAACCAGATCCCGCACGGATTGGGTCACTTCGGTCGTCCCGCCCAGATCCGTCACGGGCGTCAGATACTTGGACTGATACGCGTCAGGAATGCCATCAATCTGCGTGATGTCGTAGTGGCCTGCCCGTGCGAGCGTAAGGATATTCTTGTCGATATCGGTGGCAAGGATCTTGACGTCCAGCCGGGCGATGTTGGGCTCGGCCTCAAGAAGACACATCGCGATGGAATACGGTTCTTGTCCGGACGAACAGGCCGCCGACCAGATCCTGATCCGCCCGCCCTTCGCGGCAGTCTCCAACAGTCCGGGAATGACCTCGGTCCGTAAGGTGTCGAAATGATGCACCTCGCGAAAGAAATGCGAAACATTGGTCACCAGAACCGAGAGCAATTCGTCCTTTTCGTCCTGCCCGGCGGGGCTTTCGACGAAATCCAGGTAGTCGATGAAATCAGCAAGACCCACGACACTCAACCGTCGCGCGATGCGCGACTGCACCATGGCCCTTTTGGACGCCGGGATCGACAAGCCGGCTTCGCGCCCGGCAAAAAGCTGCACGCGCTCGAAAGCCTGATCGGTCAGGATCGCTCGATCCGGTCCCGTGCCCGGTTTGTTTGGACGATCATGAATCACGCAGCGACATCCGAAATGGATGGCAGAACAGCGCCGAGATCCAGAATGCGTATCATGCGGCCTTCGACGATTGTCAGCGACTTCACAAAATTGTCCGAGGCCTCGTCTCCCATGTCGGGGGGCGGTTGCAGTTGGCTTTGCGGGAAGGACAAAATGTCTGAAACGGCATCTACGCGCAGACCCACCATGCGCCCGTCAATATCAACGACGATGATGACGTTGCGGTCTGTCGGCTCGCCGGTGTCGAGACCGAGCCGCAGCGCCAGATCCACGACCGGAAGCACGGCACCGCGCAGGTTTATGACACCGCGCACATAATGCGGGGCGTGGGGAAGGGCAGTGGTGCGCGTCCATCCACGAATTTCGCGAACCGACATGATGTCGACCGAATACTCGCTTTCACCAATGCCGAATGACAGCAATTCGATATCGTCGCTTTTGTTGCGCGTGGCTTCGGACTGGGACTGATCCATGGGGGTCTCCATTTCTAACTGGCCTGCAACATCGGTGCACCGCGCGGGCCAGCAGGGTTTGAAAGCAGGTCCGTCGGATCCAGGATCAGGGCGATTTGTCCATCGCCAAGGATCGTTGCGGCCGCAACGCCAGGCACGCGACCATAGCCTTCCTGCAAACCTTTGATCACGACTTGTCGCTGATCTTCGATCGAGTCCACGACCAGTGCGGCCCGACTACCGTCTTCCTGCGCGATCAAAAGGACGATCGCGCCTTCGAAACTGTCGCGCGGACCGGTATAGCCAAGGTGGTGGCCCAGGTCCAAAATAGGCACAAACGTCTCACGGACCTGCACCACTCTTTTATGAGGTCCCAGTGGCCGGATATCGTCTTTCGTGAGCGACAGGGTTTCAGAAATGGCATTCAGCGGCACGACGAGCATTTCCTGACCGACGCGAATGACCATTCCGTCCAGAACGGCCAGTGTGAGTGGGAGCGAAATGGTGAAAATGGTGCCTTCGCCAGGCGAAGACTGGATGGAAACGCGGCCGCCGAGAGCCGTGATGGCGTTTTTGACAACATCCATGCCAACGCCGCGGCCGGACAAGTTAGACACTTTGTCTGCCGTGGAAAAACCCGGCAGAAACAGAAGGTTGTCAACCTCGCTGGTTGTGAGGTCTTGACCCGGCTGGATCAACCCTTTCGACTCGGCAATGGATCGTACCTTCTCGCGGTTGATGCCGCCGCCATCGTCGGAGACGACAATGTTGACGCGCCCGGATTTGTGCGACGCTGCCAATGTGACCGTGCCTTCCGGCGACTTGCCTGCGGTGACACGTTTCTCGGTGTCCTCAAGACCATGATCGATGGCATTTCGGATCATATGCGTCAGCGGATCGGCCAAGCGTTCGATCATTGTCTTGTCGATCTCTGTCGCTTCGCCTTCGGTCTTCAGCCGGGCCTGTTTGCCGGTCGCCGTCGCCCCTTCGCGCACGATCCGCGCCATGCGCTGGAACAGCGATTTGACCGGCTGCGCCCGGATCATCATGACGCTGTCCTGAATGTCCCGGGTCAACTGCATGAACTCATCCAGTCCGGTGGAGATTTGTGAGGAATTGGACAGTCCTGCGGCGGCCACCGATTGGCCCAGCATTGCCTGGTTGATCACCAACTCGCCGACAAGGTTCACAAGCCGGTCAATGCGTTCCAGATCGACGCGAACGGTCTGTCGCGGAGAAGCCGTCGCACCGCCCGCGGTCGCCTTTTCTGTTGGCTTTTCCGGTGCCGTGAGCGTTGCTGCCGCAAGATTAGATACCGGCGCCCCGGCCGCGGCCAACGGCGTCGCCGTTTCCGTCATTGGTGCGGTGTTGTCCTTTTGCGTTGCCGTTGTATCCGTCGTCCCGGCAGGGACGGGTGCCAAAGTTGCCGGATCGGGCGCTCCCGCACTGTTTGACGGGTCAGAAGTGTCGGCTGTGGTTGCCTCATCGGGGTCGTCGACTGGCGTGATCTCGAGCGTGCAAAGCCCATCGACGAATTCGAAAACCTCTTCCACTGCGGCCAGCTCGACGTTGGTTTCCAACGTCAATTCCCAGGACATCAGCGCCTCGGACACCTTGAAGGCGTCAAGGTCGGGGACGTCCCCGGGTTTGCATGTCGTCGCCAGTTTCCCCAACGTAGCCAGGGTCTTGAAAAGCTGGAGCGGTTCGTTTCCGCTTTCGTAAAGCTCGATGACCGGAGCGAAGGTAATCTGATAGTGGCGCGCGATGAAACCGCCGTCTGCGACGTCATCCTTTCCGGTTTCGGCGGTGTCTTCTTCGGAAGTGCCGGGTGCAAGCGGATCCAAGGCCGCCGAGGGCTCAGCCCGATCTTCAAGTCCGGGCAGGTCAAGATCCAGCGACATCGGCTGAAAATCGGGTTCGGGTTCCGACGACCCGCCGCCCGCATCGTCCTTGCCGCCCGCCAGTTCCGTCAGCTTTTCGATGAACGGTGCCAGATCGGCCTCATCGAGAAGTGTCTCGTCGCGCGCGCCTCGCACCACATCCGACAAAACATCGCTGCATTGCAGGAAGAACAGAAGTTTTTCTGGGTCGATCTCAAGCCGGCCGGCGCGCACCTCGTCAAGCGTGGTTTCGAACACATGGGCGAAACCGACCAACTGGTCGAGCCCGAAGGCCCCGGCGCCGCCCTTGATGGAATGCACGGCCCGGAAGATGACGTTGATGGTTTCGCCGTCGGAGTCGCCATTTTCCATGGCTTGAAGTCCGTCCTGGAGCGCTTCCAGAAGCTCTTCGCATTCAATGAAGAACGAGGCTTTGATTTCGGCCATAGGATCTGACATGGACCTTACCCCGCGACGGCCTGAAGAGCCTTGACCAGTTTTTCCGGATCGAACGGCTTCACGATCCAGCCCGTCGCGCCGGCTTCGCGGGCACGCGCTTTCAACTCGGCAGAACTTTCGGTGGTTAGAACCAAGATCGGAATCGAGCGGTATTCCGGTTGCGCCCGAACGGCGTCAATGAAACCGAACCCATCCAGCCGCGGCATATTGATATCCGTGATGATGGCGTCGGGGGCGCATTGGGCCAGAACCTCAAGCCCGTGTTCCCCATCTTCTGCCAGATCCGCATGGATTCCGGCCGATGTCAGGGTCAGCCGCACCATGTCGCGGATCGTGCGGCTGTCGTCGACGGCGAGAACGTTCATGGCTGATCCTCCGAACCGGTGGTGAGTTGGTCCGGGGACAACCCCATAAGCTCGATCGCCTGCGTCATATCGTCCGGGATATTCGCAATCGACAGGCTGTGGCCTTCGGATTGCCAGGTTTGCGCCGCGACCAGAATTGTCTTTGCGCCGAGCGATCCGAAACGCTTCACACCGGCTGCATCCAGCGTGACGTCCGTCCCACGGTTCGACTTCAATTCGGCCAAGAGCGCTTCCGCGCCACCAAGATCCAACTTCGCCGGAAGATCAATTTGCACGGTCATGTATTGTCACCGTGCCCGCCTGAAACCCCAAGGGACATTCCCGCGCTCCCGCTAAAAACCAATCCACGTGCGGTCTATCGGACTGGCCCTTAAGAACGGGTTACGAGGTTGGAGACTCTCCGGACTGGGAATCCAAGGCGTGAAGATAGGCTGCCGACCCGGTCAGGGCGGCAAAGTCGTCAACGACGACTGAGAGGGGAAAATCGTCCATGAACTCGGCGAACCGGCCTTTGGCTCGAAACGCGGCGCCAAAACCGCCTGCATCGAAATAGGGGGCAATGGCCCGGGCGACGCCACCGACAAGGAAAATGCCGCCAAAGGGCAGGTGGATCAGCGCCAGATTACCGACAACTGTGCCAAGAAGGCCCGCAAAGCGGGAAACTGCCTCGGTCGCCTGCGGGTCGCTGCCTGCAGCGCAGGATGCCACGATCTCAGCGGCCTTTTCCGTCTTGTCGGAACCTGCCTTGTGGCTGAGCCAGGCATAAAGATGTTCCAGCCCGCGCCCCGACAGGGCATCCTCAACCGCCGCGAATCCGTGGTTGGCGCGCAGGAAGTCGGAAAGCGCCGTTTCGTCTTCGCGATTGAGCGGCAGGTTCATATGCCCTGCCTCGGAGGGCGGCACCTCGCGCCCGTGGGGCGTTTCAAGTACGACTGCCGCGTTGAACCCCGTTCCAACACCGACGACAAGTTTCGTGGCGTCGGATCGCGCGGGCGCGCCGGGCAACACGGTCTGGATATTCGCAACATCGATCCGGCCAAGCGCGTGTCCTTGAGCCTGAAGGTCGTTCAGAACCGCAGCGGTCTCGGCCTTGGTGGCGCGGGCAAGGGTTTCGGTGTCAATGGCCCAATCGAGATTGGTGAGCGCGCCTTTCCCGTCGCGTACCGGACCGGCCAAGGCGACGGATGCGGCGCGGCAATCGACGTCGCCCTGTTCGGATACATACTGACGCAGCACGGATTCGAGATCGCTGTATTCTGCATTTCGATAGCGCGTAATCGTTTCAGTCTGAAGATCCGGTCCGATTGCCAAGGCCACGCGCGTGTTGGTTCCCCCGATATCGGCAACCAGCGAAAAGGTATCGGCTTCATGGGATGCAGACATGTCGGGGTCTTTCGTCGTCTTCGATGCCGTTTGGTTTAGAGAGCGGACCGGGCTGCTGCAAGCGGCAGCGTGCGGGGGTCAGCCCGCTTTTGCCGCGCGCGGGATGGTCTGTGCGGGCCCGGTGGTCTGACCGACCACCAGTTGCGCTTCCAGCAATGTTTGCGGCGGCGGGGCCTTTGGGTTCGCAATCCGTGTCAGCAGCATTTCGGCCGATCTGCGTCCGGCTTCCCGAACCGAAGATCGAAGCGCGGTGAATATCGGTTCGTCACCACCGTTTCCGAGATAGGACAATTCGTCGTCATAGGTGATCAGCGAAACATCGCGCCCGAGTTTCAGACCTAAGTCCTCGACCGCGCGGCGGACCCCAATCGCGGTGATAATCGACGAGACCAAAAAGGCGGTGGGCCGGTCCGCCCGTTGCAGTAGATCGCGGGCAGTGGTGAAGCCGTACACCTCGGTCATCTCGTCCGACAGCATCAGACATTCATCGATCAGAAGGCCACGGTTTTTCATGGCTTGCAGGTATCCGTCGCGGCGACGCGCAGCGAAGTCCATCTGTTCGTTGCCATTTACCAGCGCAATTCGCCGATGACCCAGATCCACAAGAAACTCGACGGCCCGATAGAATGCCCTGCGGTTGTTCACGTCGACCCAGCAGTAATCGCCATCTTCCTCTGACGCGCGGCCATGCACGACGAAGGGCAGGCGGGTACCTTTCAGAAGTGGAATCCGTGGCTCGGTCTTCCGGGGGCCGTGCACGATCACGCCGTCTACGCTGCCCTTGGCGGCAAGATCGCGATAGGCCTTAGCTTCGTTTTCGTCGCTGACCACCGAGAGAAGCATGTCGTAGCCGTTGGCGGCATAGATTTCGCCCGCGCCAGCGATGAAGTCGGAAAAGATCGGGTTCACAAGCTCATGGGTTGTCGAGACGGGGATGACATGGCCGATGGCCATCGATCGCCCCGTGGCCAGTGCCTTGGCCCGGGTTGAGGGCCGGTAGTTGTATATGTCCGCCGCTTCCATGACACGGCGACGGGTCGCTTCGGACACTTCGGGGTAGCCGTTCAAAGCCCGACTGACCGTCGTTTGCGACAGTCCGAGCTTAGCTGACAGTTCCTTGAGGTTCATCCCCGGATTTCCCAAAGCGCTTACAAATTTCAACGATCATTAGCGCTTAGTCCGCTTTTCGTCAAAGGCAAGATTTCGGTGGGGCGGTTTTCGTTGTCCAGTCAAGGATGATGTTTTTAAGGCGAAACACACTTTGAGATTGACAGGCGGCACGGATTGAGAGACATCTAACCAAGGCCCAAAGCGCTTTGGTATATTCGAATGTGGGCCAAATCTATTCGCGGGATACCGCGATCAATGGGAGGACTATCCATGAAAAGAACGCTTTATGCGGGAGCGGCTGCGTTGGCTTTGACGGCCGGAGCGGCCCTCGCTGGCGGCCATTCCGAATTCACCCCAGGTGAGGGCGACTTCAGTTGGGACAGCTATGAAGCTTGGGCTGCGAACGCGCCGGACCTTTCTGGTCAGCAGGTTACCGTGTTCGGCCCCTGGCTGACACCGGAAGACGACCGGATCCGCAGCATTCTGAGCCATTTTGCATCGGCGACCGGAGCCGATGTGATCTATACCGGCTCGGACGGTTTCGAACAGCAGATCCTGATCGACGCCGAAGCAGGCTCGGCTCCGAACGTGGCCGTGTTCCCGCAGCCAGGATTGGCGGCCGACATGGCATCGCGCGGGCAGCTTTTCCCGCTGCCGGAAGGGTCTGCCGACTGGATCCGCGACAACTATGCCGCTGGTCAGTCCTGGGTTGATCTTGGCACCTATGCGGACGCGGATGGCAACGACCAGCTTTACGGCTTCTTCTATAACGTGAACCTGAAGTCGATCGTCTGGTACAATCCCGAGAACTTCGAGGATGCCGGTTATGAAGTGCCGGAAACCTTCGAGGATCTGAAAGCACTGACGGAACAGATCGTGGCTGACGGCGAAACGCCCTGGTGCATTGGTCTCGGTTCGGGCCCGGCGACGGGCTGGCCTGCGACCGACTGGGTTGAGGACCTGATGCTGCGCACACAGCCACCGGAAGTCTATGATGGCTGGACATCGGGCGAGATCGGTTTCTCGGACGAACGCGTGCAGGCCGCCATCGAAGAATTTGGCTGGTTCGCGCTGGATGACGCCAAGGTCTCGGGCGGTTCGGCAGGCGTTGCCACAACCGATTTCCGTGACAGCCCCGGTGGCATGTTCTCGTCACCGCCTCAGTGCTACATGCACCGTCAGGCGTCGTTTGCCTCGGCCTTCTTCCCGGATGATGTCGTGGTCGGCGAAGATGCGGACTTCTTCTATCTGCCCGGTTTTGCCGAAAAGGATCTGGGAAGCCCGGTTCTGGGCGGCGGCACGCTGATGGCGATCACCAATCCGTCGGATGGCGCCAGCGCGCTGATGCAGTACTTCCAGCTTCCGGTGGTCCACGAGATGTGGATGAACATGGGCAGCTTCCTGACGCCGCATACGGGTGTGAACCTCGATACCTATGCCGATGACACGCTTCGGAAGCAGGGTGAGATCATGCTGAACGCAACGACGTTCCGCTTTGATGGTTCGGACCTGATGCCTGCGGCCGTTGGCCAGGGTACGTTCTGGACCGGCATGGTCGACTATACCGGTGGTAAGTCCGCCGCCGAAGTTGCCGCTGCGATCGACGCAAGCTGGCCGAAGTAAGGCGCAAAGCCAATGATGCGGCCCGGTGAACGTGCCGGGCCGCATCCACCAACTTATTCAGGGAGGGGACGATGCATCCTGCGCTACAGGGTCTTTTGACCATTGTGATCGGTGTCGGTGGCTGCGTTGGGTACTTCTATTTCGCCAACCAGTTCCTCGATAAAGTCCTTTACCCCGCGCGCGGGCCCAATGCGGGCCGAAACATCAACCGCGCCAATATGATCCGCCCTTGGGTCTTTCTGTTTCCCGCCATGTTCGCCCTTGGCCTTTACCTGGCCTATCCGGTGGTCGAGACACTTCGTCTGTCCTTCACCGACCGCGATGCGGGTGGCGCCTTCGTCGGTTTCGAAAACTACTCCCAGATGATGAGCGAAGCGAAATTCTGGGAAGCCATGCGCAACAACATGCTTTGGCTGGTGGTGGTCCCGGCGATGTCGACCGCGATGGGGCTGATCGTCGCGCAGCTGACCGACCGGATTTCCTGGGGCAACGTCGCCAAGTCGATCATCTTCATGCCAATGGCGATTTCCTTTGTCGGCGCGGGCGTGATCTGGAAGCTGGTCTATGAAACCCGGCCCGATGACGTGGCGCAAATCGGTATTCTGAACGCCATCGTCACCAGCCTTGGCGGGGATGCGCAGACCTGGCTGACCATACCCTTCTGGAACAACTTCTTCCTGATGATCGTGCTGATCTGGATCCAGACCGGCTTTGCCATGGTGATCCTGTCGGCCGCATTGCGCGGCATCCCCGAAGAAACTGTCGAGGCCGCGATCATCGATGGCGCGGGCCCGTTCCAGATCTTCTTCAAGATCAAGGTGCCGCAGATCATGCCGACCATCGTGGTGGTCTGGACGACGATCACGCTCACGGTTCTCAAGGTTTTCGACATCGTCTTCGCCATGACCAACGGTCAGTGGGAGACGCAGGTTCTGGCCAACTACATGTATGACAAGCTCTTCAGGGCAGGCGATTGGGGTGTTGGTTCAGCCGCAGCCATCGTCATCATGCTTCTGGTTTCGCCGATCCTGGTCTGGAATGTCTACAACGCCCGGAAGGAGATGCGCTGATGACTGATCAAGCTGATCGCGGCACGATTGCATCAGGCTCCGGCCAGATGATCCGTGGCCTGTTCGGAGGCAGCAAAGCAACCGATGACGGCATCGCAGGCTCGAAATCGAGCCTTACATGGGCCGTCAACATCTCGGTCGTTGTGTTGGTGCTTCTTTGGCTTTTCCCGACTGTGGGTCTGTTCGTGTCCTCATTCCGGACAGCCGACCAGATCTCGTCCTCGGGCTGGTGGAAGGCCCTGTTCCCGGCCGAGGTGAACGAAGTTTATCGAGCGCAGGATCCCGACGATTTCCGAACTGCGGACGGCGATATGTTCGTTGTCACTGGAAATATCTTCGAAGAGGGCGGTGGATCCGGAGAGATCACGGCATGGGGGACCTCGTCGCGTGCCATCGACGCCTTCGTGGCGGGAGACACGGCTGATCTGGGCGACGGCGAAAGCATGACGCTGAATGCCGACGGGTCCTATGAATGGCGTGGCAATGACGACCAGATCTCGGGTCGTGGGCAACGCCTTTTCGTGACCGCAGTCTCACCGCCGGACTTCACGCTTGAGAACTATTCGACCGTTCTCTTCACCGAAGGCTCGGGCGGAGGGATGGCAAAGGCCTTCTTCAACACGCTGACGGTGGCTATTCCGGCGACGATCATCCCTGTTCTGATCGCGGCCTTCGCGGCCTATGCGCTGGCCTGGATGGATTTCCCGGGGCGGGCGCTCCTGATCGCGGCTGTTGTGGCCTTGTTGGTCGTGCCCTTGCAGCTGGCGCTGATCCCGCTTTTGAAACTGCATCTGGGGATCGGCATCGGAAAAGGGTATTTGGGCGTCTGGCTGGCCCATACCGGCTTTGGGATGCCGCTGGCGATCTATCTCTTACGAAACTACATGGTGGGCTTGCCGCGCGACATTATCGAAAACGCGCGGGTAGATGGCGCGACCGAGTTCCAGATCTTCACCAAGATCATCCTGCCATTGTCTTTCCCGGCGCTCGCGGCCTTCGCGATCTTCCAGTTCCTCTGGACCTGGAACGACCTACTGGTGGCGCTTGTGTTCCTGATCGATGCGACAGGCGAGACCACGGTCATGACCAAACAGATCGTGGAACTTCTGGGGACACGCGGCGGTAACTGGGAAATCCTGGCAACGGCCGGCTTTGTCTCGATGATCGTGCCCTTGGCGGTCTTTTTCGCCCTGCAACGCTATCTCGTGCGCGGCCTTCTGGCCGGGTCGGTGAAGTAAGGAACCGGGTGTGATGAACCTGATTGATCCATCGATCCAGGCCCGTCCCGAGCAACCGGTCGACAAGGACTGGTGGCGCGGTGCGGTGATCTATCAGATCTATCCGCGGTCGTTCCAGGATTCGAACGGTGACGGGATTGGCGATCTGGCGGGCATCATCCATCGCCTGCCGTACATCGCCGATCTGGGCGCCGATGCGATCTGGATTTCGCCCTTCTTCACCTCGCCCATGCTGGACTTCGGCTACGACGTCTCAGATTACCGCGATGTGGACCCGATGTTTGGGACGCTTGGTGATTTCGATGCGCTTCTGGAACGCGCGCATGAACTTGGGCTAAAGGTCATGATCGATCTGGTCCTCAGCCACACCTCGGACCAACATCCCTGGTTCAAGGAAAGCCGGACGTCGGGCGAGAACGCCAAATCGGACTGGTACGTCTGGGCCGATGCCAAACCTGATGGCGGCCCACCTACCAACTGGCTGTCGATCTTCGGCGGTCCGGCCTGGGAATGGGACGGGGAGCGGATGCAGTACTATCTGCACAACTTCCTCAAGGAACAGCCCGACCTGAACTTCCACAATCCTGAGGTGCAGGACGCGCTTTTGGATGTTGTGCGGTTCTGGCTGGATCGCGGTGTGGACGGCTTCCGGCTGGACACGATCAACTTCTACTTCCACGACCCGAAACTGCGCGACAATCCCGCGCTGTTGCCGGGCGATCGGAACGATGCCATTGCGCCTGCCGTGAACCCATACAACTGGCAGAACCATCTCTATGACAAGAACCAGCCGGAAAACCTTGAGTTCCTAAGGCGGTTCCGCGCCGTCCTGGACGAATACCCTGCGGCCGCAGCAGTGGGTGAGGTCGGTGACGCCCAATACGGGTTAGACATCCAGGCCGAATACACCTCGGGCGGCGACAAGGTGCATATGTGCTATACGTTTGAGTTTCTGTCGGGCGACGCGCTCACAGGCACGCGCGTAGCCGAGGTTCTGACCCAGTATGAAGCGAAGATCGGCGATGGGTGGGCTTGCTGGGCTTATTCGAACCATGACGTGGTGCGCCACGCCTCGCGCTGGCATATGTCCGACGGGGCGCAGCGGGTGGCCGCCGCGCTTCTGGCCAGCCTGCGCGGATCGATTTGCCTGTATCAAGGCGAAGAGCTTGGGCTGACTGAGGCCTATGTGGCGTTTGAGGATCTGCAAGATCCCTATGGCATCCGCTTCTGGCCCAAGTTCCGGGGTCGCGACGGATGCCGGACGCCAATGCCCTGGGTCACTGATAACCAGAATGGCGGGTTTACCGATGCGAAACCCTGGCTGCCGGTCGCGATGGAGCATCTGAACAAATCGGTCACCGCGCAGCAGCAGGACGACGCGTCGATGTTGGGCTTCTACCAGGATCTCTTGGAGTTCCGGCGGACCGTGCCTGCGCTGTCGAAAGGCACGTTCGCGTTGATCCATGCCGATGAGGCAACTGTTCTGTTCACGAGGATCCATGACGGGGCACGCATACTTTGCGGGTTCAACCTGTCGGAAAACGTTCAAGATATCGATTTGCCGGAAGGGGACTGGCAGATCCTGAAGGGAGCTCCGTTCAGCGTGTCGCTGGAGGGTGGCTCAGTCACATTGGAACCGCACACAGCGCTGTTCGCGCAGGATGCAGCGGGCGCGGACGCCTAAGCGCGGAAGAGGGGACAAGACATGGCCAACCTAAAGATGACAGATGTCGGCAAGGCCTATGGCGGCACGGTCGAGGTTCTGAAAAACATCGATCTTGACATCAAGACCGGCGAATTGATCGTTTTCGTGGGCCCGTCGGGCTGCGGAAAATCGACGCTTCTGCGCATGGTGGCGGGGCTTGAGAAGATCACCGCCGGCACGCTTGAGATCGACGATGTCGTGGTCAATGACGTGCCACCGTCCGAGCGCGGCATCGCGATGGTGTTCCAGTCTTACGCGCTTTACCCGCATATGACCGTCTACGACAACATGGCCTTCGCGCTGCGCCTTCAGAAGACGCCGGAAGCCGAGATCAAGGAAAAGGTCAAATCGGCGGCCGACAAGCTACAACTCACCCAATATCTTGACCGGTTGCCCAAGGCCCTTTCGGGCGGTCAGCGTCAGCGGGTGGCCATTGGCCGGTCGATTGTGCGGGATCCAAAGGTTTATCTGTTCGACGAGCCGCTTTCGAACCTCGATGCGGCCCTTCGTGTCGCGACCCGGATCGAAATTGCTCAGTTGAAAGAGCAGATGCCGGAATCGACCATGATCTACGTCACGCACGACCAGGTCGAAGCCATGACGTTGGCCAGCCGGATTGTGGTTCTGGCCAACAAGGGCATCGCGCAAGTGGGCTCGCCGCTGGAACTGTACGAAAGACCGAACAGCGAATTCGTGGCCCAGTTTATCGGCTCACCCGCCATGAACCTTCTGCCCGGTGAAATCACCGGCACAGGTGAACAGACGACGATCACACTCGATGGCGGCGGAACAGCCGTGTCCAGCGTGGCGACCAAGGACAGCGATCGGGGCCTGAAGGTCAATATCGGGATCCGTCCCGAGGATTTCGTGGCCACCGATGGCGCGCATATCTATGAGGGCCGCGTTAATTATGACGAGGCCCTGGGCGAGGTCACGCTTCTTTATTTCCACGCAGAGGCGGACGCAGCCCCGGTCATCGGTAAATTGCAGGGCATACACCGTAACGTGCGTGGCAACACCATCCGCCTGGGCGCTGATCCCGCCAAGGTGCATCTCTTCTCAAACGGCGTTTCGCTTCTCTACCGCGACGCCTAATCCATTCCGGTTTCCTCCTGGCAGGCCGGTCACGTTCCCTTGAACTGACTGGCCTGTGATATGTCGTGGGTGCGTTTTCTGGCATGGTCCTCCGACTTTCGGAGGAGATATGCCCCATGTCGATCACCCGTCGCCGCCTTTTGGCCAGTGCCGCCGCCGCCAGCGCGATGCCCTTGGGGGCCACCGCGCAAACAAGCGCCTCAGTCGCATTTGACGTCCCGTCCGCCTTGCGCGCGCTTCAGGGCCGCGACACGCAGTCTTTTTTCGACACTCTTGTCGCGATCAAGGAACGCGGTGGGCTTGATCTTGTATCTTCACTGATCTTTTCGCTCCGGTTTTCCTGGGCGCCGGATGGCCTGATCCACGAAACGCTTCAACAGTTGACCGGGGAAAGCCACGAAGACTGGCATGACTGGATGCTCTGGCAGGAAGGGCGCCCCGACATCGCCTCTCACCCCGCTTTCATCGACCACAAAATCGACGTGCTTTTGGGACTTGATCCGACCTGGGATGTCTTCCTGTCACCCAAATATATGCAGCCCGAAGCCATGACCATCCGGTTCGAAGAGATTGCCTGGGGCGGTGTCCGGAAGGACGGAATACCGTCGCTGGACAACCCGCCCATGATCGCGGCGTCCGAGGCCGGGTACCTCTTGGACGACGATCTGGTCTTCGGCGTGTCGATCAATGGCGACACCCGTGCCTATCCCCTGCGGATCATGGGCTGGCATGAGATGTTCAATGACGTGATCGGCGGCGTCCCCGTTGCTTTGGCCTATTGCACGCTTTGCGGCGCGGGCATCCTGTTTGAAACCCAGGTCAATGGCCGCGCGGACCCGTTCATTTTCGGATCCTCGGGGTTCCTCTATCGGTCCAACAAGCTGATGTTCGACCGCGAGACCAATTCGCTTTGGAACCAGTTCACCGGCAAACCTGTCAGCGGGCCGTTGGTCGATGAAGGGATCGAGCTGGTCCAACGCCCGGTTGTCATCACGGAATGGAAGAATTGGCGCGAAACAAACCCGAACTCTTCGGTGCTGTCGCTTCGAACTGGGTTCCTGCGGGATTATGGCTCGGGCGTGGTCTATAACGACTATTTCGCCTCGGATCAGTTGATGTTCCCGGCCCTGGTGGATCAGTCCGAGCGAAAACAGAAAAGCTATGTCTTCGGGATGCACGCGCCAGGTGCTTCAAAGGCCTGGCCGCTGGATGCGTTTGAAGGGGGGCGGGTCATCAACGACCGGATCGGGTTTCAGAATGTCGTTCTGATCGGAGATGCCGCGCGGCGCGAAGTTCGGGCCTATGACCGCGGCGATCTGGAGTTCGCGGCGGATCTGACGGCGGATGGGGTGCAATGGACCCTTCGGGAAGATGCTTTGGCCGCACCGGATGGCCGCCGCGCACCCCGAATGGCCGGTCACATCGCGTATTGGTTTGCGTGGGACAACTATCTGGGCGCCAGTTCCGAGGTGTATGAAGGCTAGGTCTGCGTCACCTTACTCATCCGGCGCCACAAGGCCGAGACCCCGCAGATAAATCCCGATCCCGGTTTCCAACAGGTCCTCGGGCGGGAAGGGCGATTTGGTCCCGGGAGAGCCCCGCGCGAACAGCTCCACCACACCGTGGCTCATCGCCCAGATATGGGCCGAGAACATCTGCGGCGGCGGGCGTTTATCGGGCGGGATGTGTTCTGACAAGTTGGCGGCAGATTTCTCCAACACACCGAAAGCGCGGTTGGCCACCGTCGCGAGTTCCGGTGTCCGGTTGATCGAAATCCCGGATTCGAACATCGCAACGTAATGGCCAGGATACTTGCGCGCGAAGGCCAAATAGGCGCGCCCCGTCGCTTCGAAGGACGCCAATGCCGAGGGCTGGCCGGTGTCATAGGCGTATTCCATAAGATCGGCGAAGATCTCATACCCCTGACGCGCGGCCTCGGCGATCAGATCCTCGCGCCCTTCGAAATGGCGATAGACGGCCGCTGGCGTCACACCCGCAGTCTTCGCTGCTTCGGACAGCGTGAACCCGGTTGGGCCCTTCGCCTCGATCAGCTCAAGTGCCGCGTCGACCAAAGCCTGGCGCAGATTGCCGTGGTGATAGCCGCGCTTAGGCATCCCAGATCTCAGGTCCCCCGCAGATCTTGGCATCCGGGTCTTTTGCGGCGTCCTTGGATTTGCCCGCGTAGTCGAGCCCCGACAGGACGCTCCTGATCGCGGCGATCCGGGCCCGGCGCTTGTCGTCGGTCCGGACAATCGTCCAGGGCGCCGATTTCGTGTGTGATTTCTCAAACGTTTCGCGGATCGCGTCCGTGTACCCGTCCCATCGGTTCAGGCCTTCGACATCGATCCAGCTGAGTTTCCATTGCTTCAATGGGTCCTTCTCGCGGGCGAGAAACCGGCGGAGTTGCTCGGCGCGACCTACATTCAGCCAGAGCTTCACAAGATGGATGCCTTCGTCGACCAGCATGTCTTCGAATGCCGGCAGTTGCTGGAAGAAGTGCTTGCGCTGTTTGGGCGTGCAGAACTCAAACACATGCTCGACCACGGCGCGGTTATACCAGGACCGGTCGAAGAACACGATTTCGCCCGCCGTCGGCAGGTGATCGACATAGCGCTGGAAATACCATTGCCCGGTTTCGCGATCCGACGGCTTCGACAGGGCCACAACGCGCGCGATACGAGGATTAAGATTTTCCCGGAAGCGTTTGATTGTGCCGCCTTTTCCGGCAGCATCGCGGCCTTCGAACACGACGACGATGCGTTTGCCCGTCTCGCGGACGTCGGCTTGCAGTTTGGCCAGTTCGAGCTGAAGCGATCCGATCTCATCCTCATAGTCGTCCCGGTCCATCCGTTCGCCGTAAGGATAGCTGTCGGACAGGATGTCCTTCTTGTTGCTGTTCTCGATGGCTTCTCTGATGTCGTCCGGCGCCGTCTTTTCAAAGAAGGTCGAGATCGCGCCGTCGAAGGGAAGGGTCATGTTACGCTCTTTCACTTTCCCTGAAACCTAGGTGTTCCGGGGGCTTAGCGCAATCCAGCGCGGGAAGCGGCGCGATCTATGGCGGCAAGCGTGGCTTCCGGGTCGATATGGTGCGGCATGTGTCCAACCCCTTCAAGCGGGGTGAGAACCGCCCCGTCGATCTGGGTCGAAAGCGGGATCGAATGGATCTCGATCGGGACGATCGGGTCGGCGGTGCCATGCACGATTTCAACCGGAATGCTGATTTCGCCATAGCGGGGTTGCAGCGCCAGGATCTCATCGAAAAGCTCGGCGCGATGCGCCGCGTTGGTCCGGAATGTTTTTCGGGTCAAGGCCAGCCGCGCGCCGATACGGGCGCCGTACCCTTCGGGCGGATCCTGCGGTTCAAAAACGCTGGCAATGCCTTCGGTGACGCGATCCTCTGGGACAAATGCGGTGATCAGAGGCACTAACACTGCCGCCCCGATGGGATGCGATGTCACACGATAAAGTGCGGGCACGCTGCCGTCCCAAGGGTTAGAGGGTGACCCGAGTAGAACAAGCCCGGCAATTTTGTCCGGGTGGTGAACGGCCCAGGCAAGGCCTACCGATCCGCCATAGCTTTGCCCGACGATCAGGGGCCGCTTGGCCCCCAATTCCGCCGCCGCCGCCTGCAACACGCGTGACTGCGCCGCCAGCCCTTCATCCCCCTTCAACCGGTCTGAATGGCCCAGCCCCGGGCGGTCCAGCGCGATCACGCGGTACCGGTCTTTCAGCGCATTGACCATCCGGAAGGTGAAGTCGCGGGTGTTGCCGCTGGAGCCATGGATGAGAACCAGATCCGGGCCGTCGCCTTCCACATGGGCGTGGATCCTGACGCCGCCGACTTCGATGAACTGACCCGTCGGGGGATGCGCCGCCACTGCGTCGCGTTCCCGCGCCGCCGCCCGCATTTGCACGAAGACCGCCGCGGCCCCGATCAGGGCCGCGAAAACCAGAAAGCTAAGTCCCAATGTCTTCAATGTCATATGGCGTCGACTGGTAAATTTCGTTGATCCAGTTGCCATATAGAAGGTGGGCGTGCGATCTCCAGCGGTTGATCGGATCGCGCGCGGGATCGTCATCGGGATAGTAGTTGATGGGCACGTTAATCGGCGTGCCCGCTTTCACGTCGCGGTCGTATTCTTCCTTGAGCGTGCCATTGTCGTATTCGAAATGGTTGAAGATATAGAGCGCCCGGTGCCGGGCATCTTCAACCAGGCAAGGCCCCACATCGTCCGAACCCAGAAGCGTCGTCAGACCATCGGCCCAGTCGATCTCGGACTGGCGCATTTCCGTCCAGCGGCTGACCGGAATCACGCAGTCGTCGGAAAACCCGCGTAGATAGGGACTGTCGGGGACCAGATTGGTGTGTCGGAAGCAACCGAAGGCTTTGGCATCCAGCATATGCTTCGCCACGCCGTGGAAGTGGTTGATCATCGCCATCCCACCCCAGCAGACGCCGAAGGTCGACTGTACGTTGGTCTGGGTCCAGTCCATGACTTCGCGCAGTTCATCCCAATAGGTGACGTCCTCGAATGCCAGATGCTCAATCGGCGCACCGGTGATGATCAGACCGTCGAACTTCTCGGCCTTCACCTCCTGAAAGGGACGATAGAAAGTCGCCATGTGCTCGGCCGCAGTTGTTTTGGTCTGATGCTCGGACATTCGGATCAGGTGTAGTTCGATCTGCAAGGGCGTGGCCCCGATCAGACGGGCGAACTGGTTTTCGGTCTGAATCTTTTTGGGCATCAGGTTCAGAAGCCCGATCTTCAGCGGCCGGATATCCTGCCGCGCGGCGCGCGTGTCCGACATGACCATCACGCCTTCGTCCTTCAGGACGGAATAGGCGGGCAGGTCAGAGGGCAGGGTGATCGGCATGGTCTTGGCTCCGGGTTAGAGCGGCAGCACTTAAGCTTATCCGGCCCAGGCCTCAAGGGTGCGTGCGATCAAGGCTTCGAAGTCCTCGGGCGATCGGACCGCGGCGATGTCTTCGGCTTGAACCGTGACGCCCCAGTTTTCGGCCATGGCGCGATAACGCGGTTGGCGATGGGCCAACGCCCGCGCAAAGGTCCAGCGGATGAAGGCATTGGGGTCCACCTTATCCGGGGCATCCCCGGTCTCGTCCAGGTAAGCCGCCCAAGCCTTGGTCAGGAATTCCGCCTGATAGCACATGGGCTTTGGCGCCCGGTCAAAACGGCGGATCAGCTCCTCGGTATGGGCTTCGGTCCCCTCGATCCAAACGAACAGGATGTCGCCTGCCAGACCTGAAAGGACAGGATCCTCTGGGTTCTCGGGCGCAACAACCTCGCAAATCGAGCCGGACGTGTCGCAGATGAAATTGCCATAGCCATAAAGCCGCTCTGCCCGGTCGATGAAATGCGGAACATCAAGCATGGCCGCAACCTCGGCCTGTCGGTGAAGGTCCTGGCGGTGCGCATAGTCATCGATTGCCAACCCGCCCTTCGAAGGATCGCCCGGCTTGCCCAGATAGGTCGAAAGAGGCGCAAGATTGTCGAAAGTGATGTTCGACGCGACATAGATCGAATCCGACCGCAGAAGCTCGGCCAGAAACGGGTTGGTCATCGCCTCGGCCTTGAAATTGTCGGTGATGTGCTCGCCCATGTACCGTGTGCCGATCCGGTAATCGACGGAATAGTGAAACCAGCCCCCAGACCCGCGCAACATTGACGAGACATGGGTTTTGCCAAGCCCGGACATGCCGAACAGCGCGACCCGTTTTTTGGGCGCCTCCAGCCAGTCTTGCGCGGTTTCGTACATCATGGCCTCGGCTGGTAGCGTCGGATGCCCACGATTTCTAGAAAATTCTGATCTGTCAGGGTTTTCGGGGTGATCCTGTTGCCCCTGCGAGGTCATCGAGGATCGGGCAATCGGGCCGGTTGTCGCCGGCGCATGTGTCAATTAGATGGCCAAGCATGTCGCGAAGTTGCGCCAGATCGGCGATCTTGGCGTCGATCCGGGTGAGGTGATCGCGGGCGATGGACTTGACGGCAGCGCTTTCGCGACCCGCATCTTCGTAAAGTTCCAGAAGCGAGCGACATTCCTCGATCGAAAAACCAAGCGTTCGGGCGCGGCCCAGAAACCGGACTTTGTGGACATCCTGATCGCTGAAATCCCTGTATCCATTGCCTTTCCGGGCTGGACGGACCAATCCGATATCCTCGTAATACCGGATCGTCTTGGCTGGCAGGCCCGTGGCTTCGGAAACGTCACCGATATTCATGGGCGGTCTCTTTCAATGCTGTGTGCCGCAGCCGCAAGGCGTTCAAGACGACAATCAGGCTTGAGGCCGCCATGGCCCCCGCCGCCAGGCCCGGCGACAAAAGCCACCCTGTGGCCGGATAAAGCGCACCAGCCGCCACCGGGATCAGTGCGGCGTTGTAAGCGAAGGCCCAGATCAGGTTCTGTCGCATCGTGGCGCGGGTTTTTTGGCCCAGTGTCAGAGCGTCCGAGACTTTGGCCGGATCGCCCGCCAAAAGAACCGCGTCTGCGCTTTCCATCGCCACGTCTGTGCCTGTTCCCATAGCGAAGCCCGCATCCGCCGCAGCAAGGGCAGGGGCATCGTTCAAACCGTCACCCACGAAGAGGACAGGACCATAGGCGGCGCGAAGCCGGTCGATTTCGGCCGGCTTTTCTTCCGGGCTTCTTCGACCGACCGCTTCGTCCACACCAAGATCCCGGGTCAGATCTTCTACGACCGATGACGCGTCGCCCGACAGAATGGCCGTCTTGATACCGCGCGCCTTCAGACCTGCGACCAGAGCCGCCGCGCCAGATTTGACCGTGTCGCTCAGCGAGATCGCCCCGTGATACCGATCATCCAAAGCCACATGTACTGCGGTGCCCGCAGGCGTCTCGGTCACGGTAACACCAAGGCCCGCCAGCCAGTTGGCCTGTCCCGCGCGTGCGATCCCCTGGGGCAGCGCGGCAGAGGTCCCCATTCCCGGCACGACTTTGGCTGTGTCGACCGCCGGGACCGCGATATCCCGTCGCGTGGCTTCGGACAGGATGGCCTTGGCAATTGGATGCTCGGACCCGGTCTCGGCGGCGGCGGCGACACGGATCAGTTCTGCCGTCTCCACCCCATTTGCCGGGATCACGTCGGTCACCTCAGGGCGCCCCTCGGTCAGCGTCCCCGTCTTGTCGAAGGCCACAACTTTGGTTTCGGACAGCGTCGCAAGCTTCGCGCCTTGCCTGAAGACGATACCGGCCTCTGCGGCGCGCCCCGTTCCCGCGACCAATGCCACCGGGATGGCGAGACCAAGGGCGCAGGGGCAGGCGATGACCAGAACGGACAGGCTGGCGCGGATCGCGGGGCCAAGTACCGGGTCGGGCCCCAGGGCCAGCCACAGGATCGCCGTTCCGGCGGCGATAAGAAGGACGGCGGGGACGAACCACGCGGTGATCCGGTCCACCAGATTGCCAATTGGAAGGCGGGTGGCAGCCGCGACATCGACCATCTGCGCGATCTGAGACAGGCGGCTGTCTTCGCCAGAAGCCGTCACGCGCACCGTCAATGGCGCAAGGCCGTTGATGGTGCCGCCCGTGACCGGATCTCCCGGCGCCTTGGCGGCGGGCAAAGGTTCGCCGGTCAACATCGCTTCGTCCACGTCGCTGGTGCCGTCCTCGACGATACCGTCTGCGGGAAGGCGTTCACCGGGGCGGACAAGAACCCGGTCGCCTGGCGCCAATTCGCTGACCAAAACATCGAATGGCCCGTCCGGACCCAGCTTCGTCGCATTCTTGGGCGCCTGGTCCAGAAGTTTCGCAACGGCATCGCCCGCGGATTTGCGTGCCTTGTCCTCAAGCGCGCGGCCCAGAAGGATAAGCGCGACGATGACGGCAGCGGATTCGAAATAAAGCCCGCCTGTCTGGCCCAGTGCGGAATTGGGAAGAAGCAGTGCCAGCACCGACAACAGCCAGGCCGATCCAGCGCCAAGCGCTACAAGGGCGTGCATGTCCGGCGCCCGTCGCAGAAGGGACTTCGCGCCGCCCACCAGCATTGGGCGGCCGGGGCCAGCCAGGACAGCCGTCGTCAGGACGAAAATCAGCGCCTGATATGCGCCTAGCCCGATCGCACCCCTTATGGCGTGATGGAGCGGCGGCCAAAGGTGCCCGCCCATTTCCAGAACGACCACTGGCAGGGCCAGCACGATGGCCAGAATGGCCCGATGCATGGCGCCCGTGTCTCGTTCCGGCTCTGCCCGTGCAACGGGCGTGCCGGGATATCCGGCCTCGGTCAGCGCCTCGGCAACCTGTGCGATCTTGTCAGGCGCCAGCCGCACAAGCGCCCGGCCGGTGGCAAGGTTCACGCGTGCCTCGCGCACGCCATCAACGCCGGTCATCGCCGTTTCGGCCCGCCGGACGCAGCTTGCGCAGGACAAACCGTCGATCTGATAAATCTGTGCAACTTCTGTCATGAAAAGCCACATAATCCTTCCAGTCACTGGAAGGTCAAGGGAAACCCCGCGATCTGGCACAGAATCTGTGCGGCGGCGCCGAATGGCCCGGACGACCCGGCCTGCTATGATTTGATCGAAGCAAGGAGCACGCGCCATGAGTTGGAACCCCGCCCTCGACCCCGATTGCCCAACCGGCGATGCGATTGATGCCATTGAGACGGTGCTGATCCCGCGTGCTCGCGATCTCGGTGCTTTCGAAGTACGCCGCGCCTTGCCCGCGCCGAAACGGCAAATGGTGGGGCCGTTCATCTTCTTTGATCAGATGGGCCCTGCCGAGTTTCTGCCGACCCGAGGGATGGATGTGCGCCCGCATCCGCATATCGGATTGGCGACGATTTCCTACCTCTATCGCGGGCGCATGCATCATCGTGACAGCCTGGGCACCGATGCCTGGATCGAGCCTGGTGCTGTCAACTGGATGGTGTCCGGTCATGGGATCACCCATTCCGAGCGAACGGATGACGAAACCCAGACCGATCCGATGCCGTTTTTCGGCATTCAAACCTGGGTGGCTCTACCGGAGAGTCATGAGGACAACCCAGCTTCTTTCGAACATGCGGCGAAAGACGATTTGCCATTTATGGAAGGCGAGGGGAAAGAGGTTCGCCTGATCCTCGGCAACGCCTATGGGGAACGCGCGCCGGTCGAAACACCATCTGAGATGTTTTATGCCGATGCGGTATTGCAGGCTGGCGCGAGACTGCCCTTGCCGGACAATCACGAAGATCGCGGGGCGTATGTGGTTGACGGCTCGGTCACCATCGCTGGCGATGAATTCGAAGCGGGGCGCATGGTCGTTTTCCGCCCGGGCGACGCCATCTCGATGATTGCCGGAGCCCAGGGCGCGCGGGTCATGTTGCTTGGCGGTGAAACCCTGAACGGGCCGCGCCATATCTGGTGGAATTTCGTGGCCTCTTCGAAAGAGAGGATCGAGGCCGCAAAAGAGGCCTGGCGTGCGGAAGACTGGGCGAGTGGCCGGTTCCAACTGCCGCCCGGGGACGATCAGGAATTCATCCCGCTGCCCTAGGAGCCGTGGGCTGTTCGAAGGTGCTTGACGCGGCGCGTGGCCGGTCCTAGAACGCCCGTCACGCGCGGTTGTAGCTCAGTTGGTTAGAGTACCGGCCTGTCACGCCGGGGGTCGCGGGTTCGAGCCCCGTCAACCGCGCCACTTTCCCTTATTCGAAGCTGAACCGCCACAAGGGTGATCAGGATTCCGATGTGACGCGGGCCAGGATCTCGATTTTTTCGCGGGCTTTACCGCTGTCGATGCTTTCTGCGGCCATTCCCGCGCCGGTTTTCAGGTCCGGGGCTTTTTCGGCAATCACCAAGGCCGCTGCTGCGTTGAGCAGAACCGCATCGCGATAGGCTGACGGCTCGCCCGCCAAAAGCGCGCGGAAGGCCCGGGCATTGTCTTCGGGTGTTCCGCCTTCAATGGCCTCGAAAGGGTGAACGGGCAGTCCTGCCTCTTCCGGGTGGACTTCTTTGTCCGTAATCCGGCCATCCGTGAGATCCGAAACCCAGGTCACTCCGGTGATTGTCATCTCGTCCGTGCCGTCCGAGCCATGGACCAGCCAGGCGCGATCAGAGCCAAGCGCTTGCAGGGTTTCGGCCATAGGGCGGATCATGTCGCGCGCGAAAGCACCGGTCAGTTGGCGTTTTACACCGGCGGGATTCGTCAAAGGCCCCAGAATGTTGAAGATCGTGCGTGTCCCAAGCTCGGCCCGTGTCGGCATCACATGCGCAATGGCCGGGTGATGCATGGGCGCCATCATGAAGCCAATCCCGGCTTCGGCCAATGCGGCCTCAACCACGTCTGGCCCGACCATGACGTTGACACCCATTTGCGTCAGTGCGTCCGCGGCGCCGGATTTTGACGACAAATTGCGGTTGCCGTGCTTGGCGACGGTGACGCCCGCGCCAGCGACAACAAATGCCGTTGCGGTTGAGATGTTCAGCGTGCCCTTGCCGTCGCCGCCTGTGCCAACGATATCCATGGCCCCCGCGGGTGCTGTCACCTTCTTGCACTTGGCGCGCATCACAGCCGCCGCGGCGGCGTATTCATCGACTGTTTCGCCCCGGGTTCGGAGTGTCATCAGCAATCCGCCGATCTGGCTGGGGGTCGCTTCGCCGTCGAACAGAACGCCGAACGCCGTCTCGGCCTGATCCCGTGACAAAGGGCCGTCGACGGCTGCGGCAATCAAGGGTTTAATCGCGTCGCTCATGCCGGTTCCAGTGCAAGATCGAGGAAGGATTTCAGCATCTTATGGCCGTGTTCTGATCTGATCGATTCCGGGTGGAACTGAACGCCGTGGATCGGCAATGTCTTATGCGCCAACCCCATGATCGTGCCGTCTTCCAGCCATGCCGTAATCTCAAGCGCGTCAGGCAGGCTTGCCCGTTCGACGATCAGCGAATGGTACCGCGTTGCGGCCAAGGGGCTCGGCAGGCCCTGAAAGACGCTTTTGCCATCGTGATGCATCGAGCCGAGTTTGCCGTGAACGATCTCGCCTGCATTCACGACCTTGCCGCCGAAGGCCTGACCGACCGACTGGTGACCCAGACACACGCCCAAAAGCGGGGTTTTGGTCTCGGCTGCCGCCAGAACCATGGGCAGGCAGATCCCGGCTCGGTCCGGATCGCAGGGCCCA
This sequence comes from Paracoccaceae bacterium, assembly GCA_965267475.1. Lineage (GTDB taxonomy): Bacteria > Pseudomonadota > Alphaproteobacteria > Rhodobacterales > Rhodobacteraceae > JBCBKU01. The sequence continues at coordinate 2,524,622 of OZ254079.1, read as the reverse complement.
GGCGACAAAACCACCGCCGATGGTTTCAGCGCCATGGCTTCCTGCACATCCAGCTCATCATTTCGGATGACTTTGGTTTCAGCGCCCAACTCGCCCAGAAAATGCACGAGGTTGTAGGTAAAACTGTCGTAATTATCGATCAGAAGCAGCATCTTCCCGCCTTCAGTTCAAAAATGGGTGTTCTGACCCGGTCTTGCTGGGTATAGTTACCCCAAGCCAACCCGCAAGGGTCAAGATTGGCAACGGGCAGAATAAGAGAATGGAGTAATCGTCGTGGGACGCGGGTTTCTCGCTGGCAGCCTTTGGGGCTTGCTGATCGGCGCCGCTGTGATTGCGCTGACTTCTCAACTTTCGGATTATCGGGATTTGCGACCGCCAGCGGTGGCCGATGCGGCGCCCGGACCGGCGGACACGCCGGAAAGCGGCGAAGGTGCGATGGTTGCGGCGCGCGACGATACGCCTGTATCTGACGAAGCCCGCGAAACCGGGACGCTTGCCGAGACCGAGGCAGACGCAACGCCCATGGCGCCGGAAGACCCCGCTGAACCTGCCGAGGTTGCAGCAGATGCGCCAGATGCGCCCGAAGCACCCGGGTCCGAGGTCGCGGACCTGCCGGAAACCGGCGCGGAAGCGCCGCCGCCCGGCACGTCCGAGGCGGCCGCGTTGTCCGAGGCTCCGACCTCAGACACGCCCGTTGTGGCGGAAGAGATCACGCGCACGCCGCCCCCGCAGGTTCCAAGCGATGTGGCAGAGCTGCCTAATGCGCCTGAGACAGGCGATGCGCCCCAGATTGCCGCAGGCACCGATGATGCCTTGGCCAATCAGGCGTTGGCCATGGTCCAGGAACCTGATGCCGACACACCCCTGACGCAGGGGCTGGACGCGCCGGATGAACCCGTGACGGCCGCCGCGCCAGCCTTGTCGACGCCGCCGAAGCCCGCACCGCGGGCAGAGGCGCCCGAGACCGAGGTCGCAGCGCTCGACCGTCCCGAGGCGGATGCGCTGGATACGCCGGAAACATCAGCCGAGGCGCCCGTTGTGGCAACGGAACCACCGGAAGAGACCGTTGTGGAAGAGGTGGTCGAAGAACCAGTCGAACCCGAAGCCCCCGTAGTCGTGGAAGCGGAACCCGAACCAACCGTTGAACCCGAGGCCGAGGTCGTCGCGGAAGAAACCCCAAGCGAGGAAACGACCCCGGCATCGGACGAGACCGCGGTCGCGGTTGTGGAAGAGCAACCTGAAGCGGCACCCGTCGCCGAAGAACCGGCCCAGGACGCAGCGTCGTCGGAAACAGACGTGATTGAGATCATTCGCCGTGGAACACAAAGCGAAGATGCCGCTGCACCTCAAACCGTTGAAGTGGATCAGCCTGAGACCGGTGCGGAAACCGCGGAGATGGCGCCGTCCGGCGAAGAGCCGTCCATTCTTGAGACCGATTCCGGAACCGTCGGCAACCTTGCGGACAATGTTCGCGTTGGTCGGCTTGTGACCATCGAACGGGTGTCGCCGGAAGAAGGCGCCGCCGCCGAGGCCGCAGCCGCAGCGGAAACGGCAAGCGCAGAAATCGCAGACGAAACGGCTATGGAACTTCCCGAAGATGCGCTTCGTCGGCATGCCGCCGTCTTTGAGGCGCCTGAGGATCTGCCTGTTCTGTCGGTCGTTCTGATTCACGAGGGCAACGTCAGCGGGCTTGATACCTTCCCGGTGCCTGTGAGCTTTGCGGTCGATGCTTCGAAACCGAGTGCGGCCCAGATTGCGTCGGGGTTCCGGTCAGCGGGGCGTGAAGTCGTCTTGATCCCGAACCTGCCAGCGCGTGCGTCTCCGGGTGACGTGGAGCAAGCATTGCAAATCAATCTGGGCGAAGTGCCCGAGGCTGTGGCGCTGATGGATCTGCCATCTGCAAGTTTTCAGTCTAGCCGCGCGGCGATCGCTCAGGTGGTCGCAGCAGCATCCCAGACCGGACACGGCGTAGTGACCTTCCCGCGCGGTCTGAACAGCGCTCAGCAACTCGCTGACCGGTCCGGTGTACAGGCGGCGTTGGTCTTCCGCGATCTCGACGGCGACGGTCAACCGGCGGGGGCAATCGCTCGGGCGTTGGATCAGGCTGTCCTGCGGGCGCGGCCTGGTGAACCGGTGGTCCTTGTGGGTCGAACGCGACCCGAAACGTTGCGCGCCATCGCAAACTGGGCGACCAGCAGCAAGGCCGCCAATGTCTCGCTGGCGCCCGTTTCGACGGCTCTATTGTCGCAATAGGGTCGGTCAGCCGCCCAGAAAGCTGCGGCGAACCTCATCATCGGCCAAAAGCGCCTTACCAGTATCGGTGAAGGCGTTTCGCCCCTGAACAAGGACAAAGCCGCGATCCGCGATTTCGAGCGCCTGACGCGCGTTTTGTTCGACCATCAGGATCGAAATGCCGGTACGCGCAACTTCAATGATCCGGTCGAATAACTCGTCCATCACAATGGGGGACACACCAGCTGTGGGCTCATCCAGCATCAAGACGTTGGGCTGGGTCATCAGTGCGCGCCCCACGGCGACCTGCTGACGTTGACCGCCAGACAACTCGCCCGCCTTTTGCCGCCGCTTGTCCCTGAGGATGGGAAACAACTCATAGACCTGGTCCATGGTTCCGCGAATGCTGTCGCGTCGCAGGAACGCACCCATTTCAAGGTTTTCCTCCACCGTCATGGTGGTAAAAATGTTTGAGGTTTGGGGTACGAAGGCCATGCCCTTGGCCACGCGTGCCTGGGGTGTCAGAGAGGAGATATCTTCGCCGCCGATCCGCACGGCACCGCCCCGCAGGTTCAACATCCCAAAGACGGCCTTCATCGCGGTCGATTTGCCGGCCCCATTCGGGCCGACGATCACGGCAATCTCGCCCTGATCCACGGAAATCGTGCAGTCGTGCAGAATGTCTGCGCCGGTCCCGTACCCGCCGGTCATCGCATCGCCGATCAGAAAAGGTTCCCCCGCGGCGCCCTGGGTTCTTGGGCCGGATTGCGGGGCCGCGTTCGGCAATGTGCCGCGTCCGTCGGGGTTTGCGATCGAGCGGTCTTTGTTGCCGCGGTCGTCCTGAAGGGGCGTATCGCTCATGCCGATGCCCCTTCCTTGACCTTGTTCTTCAGGCCGGTGCCCAGATAGGCCTCGATCACAGCTTCGTTTTGCATGATTTCGCTGGCGGGACCTTCGGCAAGCACGTGGCCTTCGGCCATCACGATCACCGGATCGCAAAGCCGGGCGATGAAATCCATGTCATGTTCGATCAGGCAGAACGTATACCCCCGTTCCTGGTTCAATCGGACAATTGCGTCGCCAATCGTGTTCAGCAGGGTTCGGTTCACGCCCGCGCCGACCTCATCAAGGAAGACGATCTTGGCGTCCACCATCATGGTCCGGCCAAGTTCCAAAAGCTTCTTTTGTCCACCGGAAAGGTTTCCTGCCTTCTCGTCCGCCAAATGCGACACGGTCAGGAATTCCAGCACCTCATCGGCCTTTGCAGCCAATTCTTCCTCTTCCTGCCGGATCTGGCCGCGTTTCAGCCAGGTCTTCCAAAGCGTCTCACCCGATTGTCCGCCGGGCACCATCATCAGGTTTTCGCGAACGGTCATCGAAGAAAACTCATGCGCGATCTGAAAGGTCCGAAGAAGGCCCTTGTGGAACAACTCATGGGGCGGCAGGCCGGTGATATCCTCGCCCGCCATGGTGACCCGCCCGGATGTTGGCTTCAGAACGCCCGCTATGACATTGAAAAGCGTAGTCTTTCCGGCGCCATTCGGGCCAATCAACCCGGTGATCGAGCCCTGCCTGATCTCCATCGAGGCACCATCCACCGCACGAAAGCCGCCGAATTGCTTGTGCAGGTCTTCAACAACGATCATCCGCGACCCGGTCCCTGTTGTTTTTTGTCGTTGCCCCGGTGGTTCCGGAGTTCCGGAGACCCTAGGCGAGTGGTTCGAAAATTGGAAGGGAAGTTGGACGCCAGGGCGCGGCGTTCCTACATCTGTTCAAAGAGGAGGAACCGCCATGGTCCGTCAGGTATTTCGAGCAGCAGCACTCATCTTGGCCGGGTTTGCTTCAAGCGGCGCTTTGGCGCTGGATACGTCGCAAGGCCGGATCGAAGTCACCGAAGTTGTGGGCGGGCTGAACGCGCCCTGGGGTGTGGGCTTCTTGCCCGGCGGTGGGTTTCTCGTGACGGAACGCGACGGCGAACTTCTGCATTTCTCGGCAGAGGGTCAGCGCACCAATGTGCGCGGTGTGCCGGATGTCTGGGCGGATGGTCAGGGCGGATTGCTCGACGTGATGGTCCCGCGTGACTTTGCGCAAAGCCGGCAGGTCTTCCTGAGCTTTTCGAAGCGCCAGCGCGGCGGCGCAGGGACCGCATTGGCCGTGGGTACACTCAGCCCAAATCGCGCGCAGTTGACCAACGTCCAAGTGATCTTCGAGCAGTCGGGCGGATCCTCGGGCGGGCGCCACTTCGGGTCGCGGATTGTCGAAGCGCCGGACGGCACGATTTTTCTTACAATCGGCGACCGTGGCGATCGGCCTTCCGCCCAGGACAGGGCACGCCACAACGGATCCGTTATCCGAGTGAACCGCGATGGCACGGTCCCGCGCGACAATCCCTTTGTGGGTCAGACCAACATCCGGTCCGAGATCTGGTCCTATGGTCACCGGAACCCGCAAGGGGCCACGCTGGATCTGGATGGCAACCTTTGGACGGCTGAGCATGGCGCGCGCGGAGGGGACGAGATCAACCGCATTCGGAAAGGCGCGAATTTCGGTTGGCCGGTGATTTCCTATGGTGTGCATTACTCGGGCGGAAAGATCGGCGAGGGAACCGCCAAGTCCGGTATGGAGCAACCGGCCTTCTTTTGGGACCCGTCCATCGCGCCGTCCGGGATGATGATCTATTCCGGCAAGCTTTGGCCAGAGTGGCGCGGCGACGCCTTCGTGGGATCGCTCAAATTCGGGATGATTTCGCGGCTTGAGACCGGCCGCGGCGGCACGCGAGAGGTCGAGCGATTGCAATCCGACGAGACGGCAAGGGTCCGCGATGTGCGCGAGGCGCCGGACGGCTCGATCTGGTTTTTGAGCGTCGGCAATGGCGCGTTATACAGGATGACACCGGCCAATTCGGGCTAGTCCGGCGTTCGAAATCCCTCCAGAACGTCCAGCAGCGCCTGGATCTTCGGGCTCATCATGCCGTCGCGCCAGGCCAGGCACGTGGTGATATGCGCCCATTCACTGTCGATCCGGTTGGCCTGAACCTTCTGGGCGCGCCCGAATGTGTTTAGGAAGCTCTCAAGCATGATACCGACGCCAAGCCCGGCACGGACCGTTTCAAGGACCGCGTGATAAGATCCCATTTGCAAGATCTGCCGGGGCCGCTGACCGCTTTCGGTCGTCATCAGATCGACCATCATCTTGTGTGGCCCTCGGTTCACAAACAGGATCAGCGTTTCAACCGGCGTCTGAAGGGTTACAGGATCCGACCCAGGCGGCGAGATGAACAGCATCCGATCAATGAACATACGCTCCCAGACGTACCCCGCTTCAAGATCGTACTTCATGACAAAGGCCGCATCGAGAGAGCCATCCCGCAGTCCTGCGGCCACGTCCGGGCCCTCGGCGGTATGAAGCTGAACTTCGACATCCGGATATCTCAGCATGTACTGCGCAATGGGCACCGGCAGATGGATGGCCGCGGCGCTTCTTATGGATCCCAGGTTGAAGGGGCCTCGTGGCGTCTGGTCCGAGACCGCTGAGCGCGCTTCGTCGGCCATGGCAAGAAGCCGGTCGGCATAATCCAGAAGCGGGGTCGCTGCCGGGGCAGGGGCAAGACGCCGACCTTGCCGAATGAACAGTGGAACGCCCAGATCCTCTTCCAGGCGCTGGATCCGGACTGTCACGCTGGACTGCACGCGTCCAAGCTTTTCGGCCGCCTGCGTGATGCTGCCTTCATTTACCACGGCGCGGAAAACCTCGAGGTCGCGCAGATCCATATCGATTTTCCCGAATGATTTGATCAATATTTCTCATTTTACGCGATTTGAACGCGGGCGTATACGCCCCTTGCTCACATTTTGAGCGGACTGAGAAAGGAATTTGGTATGACGACCACACGCACTTCACGGCCCAGGTTTTCGTTGTTTGAACGGATCGCGCAGCGCCGCACCCTTAACTATCTCGAAAGCCTCGATGACCACATGTTGGCCGATTTGGGCGTCACGCGCGGAGAACTCCGCGAGTGGCGGCTGAACCCCCACCGCTCGACCTTGCGGGGATTCCTTTGATGGACGCCGGTTCCGTCGAAACGGCTGAGGTCTTTCGGTCCCTTTGGGGCGATGTGACCAAGGCGCGCGCAGTGACCCTGCCGCGCCTTTCGGTTGCACTCGCCGGGCTTGGGGACGCAGAACAGCTTTGGCTTTCGGGAAGCCTGGACGAGGGCGTGTTGCCCTTGTTCGATCTTCTGGATCAGGTCGCGGCCCACGGCCGCGATCTTCCCGCCTTGCGCCCGATCCTAAGGGCACAGGGTGCGGAACTGGCCCGACTTGGTTTGACCCGCGCGCAATATCGCACGCTGGGATGCGTTCTTGCCGATGTGTTCAGCGTAATGCTGGGCATTGAATGGACGCCGTCACGAAACGCGGCTTGGACCGTTGTCTGGACGCTTGTTACGCAGATGCTGGCGGGGGCAGAGGCGTCAAGACGTCGCCCCATCCAGTTTGGCAACGCGTATCTACCAAAAGACCTGCCGTTGGCGGGTTAGGCGCTTCAGGCGCCTTCGGGCGCGGGCAAGCCTTCGATCAAGTCGAGCAGAGCGTCCAGGACATCCGCTTCAACCGCTTGCCCGGGCATATAGCTGCCTTCAAAGACAGTATCTGGATCCGCGATGTAGGCTGCAATGCTGTCGCGGGTCCAAACACCATCGGCGTCAAGCAGTGCGTCCGAGTAGTCCTCGAACGCCGTACCGGCGATGTCCCGCCCCAAAACGCCGTGCAACGACGGCGCGCTATCGTGGATGCCTGGCTCAAACGCATGGCATTGGGCGCAGGTTGCCATGGTTTCCTGAACACGTGCGCCCAGTCCCGGTTCAAGCGCGGCGATCTCGGTCGACATGTGGCGCGCGATCTGGGCTCCGACGTCGGTCTTTCGGTAGAGGACAAGCTGATTGGTATCGAGCCAAAGCGCCAGCGTGTCCGCGCCGAACTGCGTGATGTAACGGACCCGTTCGCCAATCGGGATCGTCTCGACATGGGTCACGCGACCGTCAAGAATCCGAAGACGGAAAAGCTTGCGCCCCCATTCCCCCCATTTCAGGCTTCCGACGATCAAGTCGCCATCCCAGGCCGGGTCGAAACCGTCGATATAGGCCAGCGCGGACACGGCGGGGGACGGCGTCCAGGAATAGATCGGCGAAACCGATCGGGTGTGGCGCCCGGTATTGCCCCGTTCGTCTTCAGTCGGCAGCCATTCATAGTTCACGCCGTGTGTTTCCTGCGGCCAGCCATAGTTGCCGCCGGGCCGGATCACATTCACCTCGTCTCCGCCCTTCGCGCCGTGATCCGTAGCGTAGACCGTTCCATCCGATGCGACGGCGATGCCCTGCGGGTTGCGGAACCCGGTGGCGATGGTCGTTTCTTCGCCCGAGGTGAGATCAATGGCAACGACCGACGCATATGACGTGCCGTCAAGGCTGTCATAGGTCGCCGGGCGATCGTTCTGGAAGTAGTTGCCGTGCGTCATATAGATGGTCTGATCGTCGATGGACGCCATGCGTCCGCCCGCCATTTCGCCGACAATCGTGCGACCGAACTTTCGAAGCGGAAGGCAGGGATCGGTGTCATAGAACACCTGCCAGTCGTCGGTTTCAGCGGAAAGATCTGCGGCGCGTTGAACCTCGGTCGGCACGGCAAGCCGTACCAGCCGGTTGGTATAACAGGCCCGATCTTCATGAAAAAACGTGGTTGAGACGATCAGCCCGCGAAACGCAGGTGTGTCCGAAAACAGGATGTCGTTGAAGCGGAACAGGTGGAACAGGTGATCTGTTTCCGCATAGTCGGGTTTGTTCGATTCCGCGACATAGGCGTCAAAACCGTTGTCCGGCACGTTCAAGGGCAATTCCGAAAGTGCGCCGTCCTGCGACGCTGCGAAGACGCGGCCTTCCTTGGTCAGAACCAGAAGATCGTCGCCCCAAACGGTCATTCCGCCACCGGACCCCGCCCGGTCAACCGGGATATCGATAACCTGGCCTTGGAAGTCCACGAAGCTCGTGTCCAATTGGGTCAGGCTGTTCTGCACTTCGCCGCCGACCAGGAAACTTGGGTCAAAGCCCATGTCCTCGGCCCGCTCGGCAAGACGGTGGATCGGGCCTTTGGCATAGGATCCCGAAATATAGCCTATGGTCAGAATGCCGACGGCTCCGATGCCCAGAATTGCCAGCAAAAACAAAACAATAATACCGCGTAAGATCATCGAACGCATCCCGAGGCTCAAATCTGATCTTTCAACTAACGGCTGGCGTTTCGTTGTCAACGATCGCGACTGCTGCCTCTCGCAATTGTTCAACGATCCGCGGTTGGCTCGATGAGTGTTCCTGGTTCCGCGACACGGCGCGCATGCGCTCAGATCGAGAGACGCGCCGCCTGCGCCCCACGTTCGCGGTAAGGTGTGGTGCCGTATTGCCCGCGGTAACACTTAGAAAAATGACTTGGAGAGGCGAAACCGCAGGCCAGAGCCACATTGATCACGCTCATATCCGTTTGCATTAGCAGGTTGCGCGCTTTTTGTAGCCGCAATTCCATATAGTACCGCTTGGGGCTTCGGTTCAGGTATCGCCGGAAAAGCCGTTCAAGCTGCCGGGTCGACATGGACACGTCCTGAGCCAGGATCGATGGGCTGATCGGTTCCTCGATATTGGCTTCCATCATCTGGATGACGGTCGAAAGCTTCGGGTGCCGCACCCCGATCCGCGTTGGAACGCTCAGGCGTTGCGTGTCCTGATCCGTACGAATTGTCGTATATATCAACTGATCGGCGACTGCGCCCGCCAGGGCTTCGCCATGATCATCGGCGATAATCTTGAGCATCAGGTCAATCGAAGCCGTGCCACCCGCCGTCGTGATCCGGTTGCCATCCACAACGAAGACCGATTTTGTCAGCTCAACTTCGTCGAATTCCTCGGAAAAGCTGTCCTGGTTTTCCCAATGGATCGTGGCGCGCTTGCCGTTAAGCAGCCCGGCTTTGGCAAGCGTGTAGCCAGCTGTGCAAAGCCCGCCGATCACTGCGCCGCGGCGCGATTCACGTCGAAGCCAGTTCAGAACACGCTTCGTAGATGCTGCTGCTATCTCGATCCCGCCGCAAACAAGGATTGTGTCATCGCGCTGCAATTCGTCGAGTTCGGCATCCAGGCGAAACCGGGTGCCCGCAGAACACGCAACTTCGTCACCCTCGCCGGCAAGGATCCATTCATAAAGTGCTTGCCCCGACATGCGGTTCGCGATCCGCAGCGATTCCAGCGCGCTCGCGAAACAAAGAAGCGTGAAATTGTCCAACAGCACGAAGACAAAACGGCGCGGTTTTGCGCTGGCTTCTTCAAGCTCAACAATGGGAAATTCCGGTTCCACGCGGGCGCCTCATGTCGCGATCTTAACGAAGCGATACAGGAATCATGCCCCCGCGCAAGCATGGGCTGCCCAAAAATCTGGCATCAGACTGTGAGATTGGCCTTTATTGGCTGTTTTCCTTCCCGGATGCTGGGGATATAACCGCGCCTCGAGCCCAACCAGGGAGAGCCGCGATGAGCGATTGGGACAAGAACAGCTGGCGTCAGAAACCTCGGATCCAGATGCCCGAGTATACCGATGAGACCGCATTGAACGCGGTTGAGGATCGCCTGCGGCGGTATCCTCCGCTGGTGTTTGCCGGTGAGGCACGGACGCTGAAAGCGCGGCTCGCGGCCTGCGGCCGGGGCGAGGCGTTCCTGTTGCAAGGCGGTGATTGTGCAGAAAGCTTTGCCGAATTCTCTGCCGACAACATCCGCGACACGTTCAAGGTGATGTTGCAGATGGCCATGGTGCTGACCTATGGCGCCAAGGTACCGGTGGTGAAGGTGGGCCGGATGGCGGGGCAATTCGCCAAGCCGCGTTCGGCCCCGACCGAGGTGAAGGACGGTATCGAATTGCCGTCCTATCGCGGTGACATCATCAACGAACTGGACTTCACACCGGATGCGCGCATTCCGAACCCGGACAAGATGCTGCGGGCCTACACTCAGGCAGCGGCGTCGCTGAACCTGCTTCGGGCGTTTTCGACCGGCGGTTTTGCGGACATGCATCATGTCCATTCCTGGACGCTGGGTTTTGCGCAAGGCGCAGGCGCGGAAAAGTACCAAGACATCGCGCGCCGGATCCAAGACTCGATCGACTTCATGGCCGCTGCCGGGATTGATGCGGGCACGACGCATGAGTTTTCATCCGTCGAGTTCTACACCAGCCACGAAGCGTTGCTTTTGGAATATGAAGAAGCGTTGACCCGGATTGATTCAACCACGGGAAAATGGCTCGCAGGGTCCGGCCATATGATCTGGATCGGTGACCGGACGCGTCAGCCCGACGGGGCGCATGTGGAATTTGCGCGAGGTGTGCAGAATCCGATCGGACTGAAATGCGGACCATCGACCACGCCAGAGGATCTGAAGGTCCTAATGGAGAAGCTGAACCCTGAAAACGAGATGGGGCGTCTGACCCTGATCGCACGCTTCGGGGCAGGGAAGGTGGGGGATCACCTGCCAAGCCTGATCAAGACAGTGCAGGAAGAAGGCGCCAACGTGGTCTGGTCCTGCGACCCGATGCATGGCAACACGGTGAAGGCAAACTCGGGCTATAAAACCCGGTTCTTCAATGCGATCTTGCAGGAAATCCGTGAATTTTTCGATGTGCATGGCGCAGAAGGGACCACACCCGGCGGTGTGCATTTCGAGATGACCGGCAAGGACGTGACCGAATGCACAGGTGGCGTGCGGGCTGTGACGGATGAGGATCTGTCGGACCGCTATCACACGGCCTGCGATCCACGGCTGAATGCCAGCCAGGCGCTGGAACTGGCCTTCCTTGTGGCCGAAGAACTGTCCGAGCGCCGGGGTCCGGTCCCGGCCGTGGCCGCGCTTTGACCCCAATGACCTGATTGCCTCGGGGGGCGTTGCCTCCCCGGGGCCCCATTCCAGGGATATGTCCAGATCAGAGATTGCCAGGGTCCGTTATCGAGAACGGCCGGGCACTAGACCGACGTTGGCTTCGGGCGGAACAAAAGCCAGATAAGCGCGCCGCCAGCCAATGTGATGAAGGGGGCCATGGCCAGGTTCACGGCGGACCAGCCCTCGACAATGTCGCCGCCCGAGCAGTTCAGCAGACCGCCCGAGGCCAAAGACGCAAAGGTGACACAGCCGAAGACAAGCATGTCGTTCATTCCCTGGACGCGGCCTTTCTCGGCCTCGTTATAGGCGCTGGCGAGCAGTGTTGTGGCGCCAACGAACCCGAAATTCCAGCCGATGCCCAACAGAACAAGTGCGCCGAAGAAATGGGTAAGCGTGATCCCGGACAAGGCCACGGCCCCGGCACCGGCCAGGATCGCAAGGCCCGTTCCCATGATGGGGATCGTGCCAAAGCGATTGATCAAGTGGCCCGTGACGAAAGAGGGGGCGAACATGGCCAGCACGTGGGCCATGACAACGTCATTGGCATCCCCTTCTGTGAAACCGCAGCCCACCACCGCAAGGGGCGTGGATGTCATGACCAGGTTCATCAGTGCATAGGTGACCATGCCGCAGATGATAGCGACCAGGATTGACGGGTCGCGCAGAAGAGCGCGGCGAGAGCGGACGCGCAGGGTGCCTTCCGCCGAAGCGGGTTTTGGAGGATCCGCATCGAGCAACAGGATCAGGCAAAGCCCGATCAGGTTCATGGCGATCACGGTCAGGTACGTCCCCAGAAATGGGATCACCAGCGCATCGATCACCACCTTGTTCAACTGGGTCCCGATGACGGCAGCGAAAAGACCGCCACCCAGCACATAAGAAATGGCCTTGGGCCGGAACCGTTCGGACGCGTGATCAGCCGCGGCAAACCGGAAGAACCCTTGAGAAGATTGATAAATTCCCGTGACATAGCTTCCCAGAAGCAGCAACAGAAACGATCCCGACCACAGCGCATAGGCCGCGATTGCAGCCCCGGCCACGCCGCCCAACGCGCCGGTAATGAAGCCCGTCTTGCGCCCATAACGCTGCATGAGTGCTGACAGCCAGGGCGCCGTGGTCATGGATCCAAACACGATCAGCGAGATGGGGAGCGTCACAAGGCAAGGATGTGGGGCCAGCATCGTGCCAACCAGACCGCCGATCACGAACAGCATGGGCAGTTGCGCACCCATGATCCCGACAAGGGCGATCAGGACCGCGACATTCCGCTTTGCGCGACGGTCATCGATATGTGTCGACATGTCGGCCATGGGGTTGGCCTATGCCGCGCGCCCGTCCGGCACAAGGCCAGAGGCCGTTCGGCCATGCACACCCCACTGTCCATTTCCCTGCCGCCGCGACTGGGTTAGGCAGGGGTATGACCGTCGGACGCATCATCGAGACACCGGCCTGCGTGGCCGAAGGGGCAGACTGGCTCGCCCGGTCGGACAAGCGCTTCGCAGATGCCTTGGCTGAGACCGGGCCCTTGCCGCTTCGGCGTCGCCCCGATGGATTTGCCGCGCTTCTCGACGCGATTGTGTCGCAGCAAGTCTCGGTGGCTGCGGCGGACGCTATCTGGCGACGGCTGAAGGCTGCGGGGCTCACGGGTCCGCGCAAAATCATGTGGGCCTCGGATGAAGATTTGCGGGCCTGTGGGCTGTCGCGCCAGAAGATGCGCTATGCCCGGGAACTGGCTAAGGCCGGGATCAAGTATCCAGCCCTTCGCGATGCGCCCACCGACGAGGTGATCGAGACGCTCGTCGCGGTCCCGGGCATCGGGCAATGGACGGCCGAAATCTATGCGATGTTCTCGCTCGGACGGGCGGATGTCTTTGCGCCGGGGGATCTGGCACTTCAGGAAGCGGCGCGGATCCTGTTCGATCTGGAAGACCGGCCAAAGGAAAAGACCCTGCGCGAGATGGCAAAGGCCTGGTCGCCCTGGCGCGGGGTCGCAGCCCGGCTGCTCTGGGCCTATTACCATGTGGCCAAGGATCGGGAGGGGATTCGCTGATGCGCGCTTTGAACCACAAGATGAAGGGTCCAGGCCCGGGCGAGGCGACATCGCTAATGATATTCCTGCATGGTTATGGGGCCGATGGGGCAGATCTTCTGGGGATTGGCGATGCGTTGGGTCCGCATATGCCTGGCACGGGATTTGTAGCGCCGGACGCGCCGGACCGTTCGGTCGCCAACCCGATGGGATATCAATGGTTTCCGATCCCTTGGATCGATGGCTCTTCCGAGGTCGAGGCCGGGATCGGCGCTGCTGCTGCCGCAGACGATCTGAATGGATTTCTGGACCAGATCTCAGAGACTTACGCATTACCGGCAGATCGGATCGTTCTGTTCGGGTTCAGTCAAGGCACGATGATGAGCTTGCAGGTGGGCCTGCGTCGGCCCGAGGCATTCGCAGGCATCATCGGGTTTTCGGGTCGGCTGATGCGGCCCGAGGCGCTTGCCGATGAGATTACGGTCAAGCCGCCAATTCTGCTGGTCCATGGCGATGCGGATGAGGTCGTGCCTTATGGCTCGATGGCCGAAGCGGAGCGGGTTCTGGTTTCGTTGGACGTGTCCGTCGAAACGCTGACCATGCCCGGAACAGGGCATGGAATCGATCCCACCGGACTGACCCGCGCACTTCACTTCGCGACCGGGGTTCTTGGGACCGAATAAGCCTGGACAAAAGACGCGGACACACCATGTGGATAAGTGTCATATCTGCGTTACGCACTGCGGTTAGCCGTGACGCAAAGAGCCCCCAAATGTGGGGGTTGCCAGTCGAAATCGGCCAGATATAGTCCGACCTATCGGGACCGGCGACGGCGGGCAACCGACGCACCGACCGGGGCCGACAGTTGAGGCGGAGCACCATGGACGGGAATTTCAGGACGAATTTCGTGCGCGAGCCGAACAACCTGCGCCACAACCCTGCGCTGGTGCTGAATGCCGATTATCGGCCCTTGTCCTACTACCCGCTGTCGCTCTGGCCATGGCAGGAAGCGGTGAAAGCCGCCTGGCTCGACCGGGTCGATATCGTCGCGGAATATGACGAGGTTGTCCGAAGTCCGTCGACCGAGATCCGGATCCCGTCGGTCGTGGTCCTGAAAGACTATGTCAAACCGCAAAAGCGGGTGGCTTTCACCCGGTTTAACCTTTTCTTGCGTGATGCTTTCGCCTGCCAATACTGCGGTGCGACGGGCGATCTGACTTTCGATCACGTTGTGCCACGTTCGCGGGGCGGAGTGACAAGTTGGGAAAACGTCGTTGCGGCCTGTTCGAAGTGCAACCTGCGCAAAGGGTCGAAAAGCCTGCGCCAGGCTGGCATGTCGCTGATGCGGGCGCCTCGGCAGCCCGGCGCGGAAGAGCTGCGCAATCGCGGGCGAAAATTTCCGCCGAACCACTTGCACGAGACCTGGGTCGACTTTCTCTACTGGGACGCTGAATTGCAGGCTTAAGCCTTGGGAATCCCTTAATTCTGTTTCCGGATTAAGACCCAATTAGGCATTTTTGCCATACTGTGGCGGAAATCGGCCTGAAATTTGTCCACAGATTGACGGCGCCTGTGTTTCGCAAGATGTAGTGGGCAACAGTGGCGAGTTGTCCATTTGTGCGATGTAAGGGGGGCAGATTATGTCACGAGTGCATCTAGCGCGCGCAGCCTGCGCGTTGTCAGGAATTGCGGTTGCGGCCGTGTTGGGTACAGCCGAGGTTAAGGCAAAGGTCGCTGGGGCGTCCGTCGAACTTTTTCCCGAGATTTGCGATCTTCACTTGGTCGGCGGTTCGCTAGATCCGGAAGTAGTATCGCGTCTCAGGGCGTTTTCCGACTTTGACGACATGGTGGCGTTCGCGGCCGAAAACTGTCCCGATGTGGCGCTTGCCTTGACCGATGCGCCCACGGCCTCGGTCGCAAGCGGACGGAATTTTGGAACGGTGCCCCCGGACGACCCTGAATCGCCTGAGGAAGATCCGTCTTTTAGAAACAACAACTCATCCGGCGGCGGCAGCGGCGGGTCTGGTGGATCCGGTGGTGGCAGCGGCGGGTCTGGTGGCTCCGGCGGCGGCAGCGGTGGGTCTGGTGGCTCCGGCGGCGGCAGCGGTGGGTCTGGTGGCTCCGGCGGTGGCAGTGGCGGATCTGGTGGCTCCGGCGGTGGCAGCGGCGGCTCAGGTGGGTCCGGTGGCGGCAGCGGTGGATCTGGTGGTTCCGGCGGCGGCAGCGGTGGATCTGGTGGTTCCGGCGGCGGCAGCGGTGGCTCAGGTGGGTCCGGTGGCGGCAGCGGTGGATCTGGTGGGTCCGGCGGCGGCAGCGGCGGCTCTGGTGGCTCCGGCGGTGGCAGTGGCGGGTCTGGTGGCTCCGGCGGCGGCAGCGGTGGATCTGGTGGTTCCGGCGGCGGCAGCGGTGGATCTGGTGGCTCCGGCGGCGGCAGCGGCGGATCTGGTGGCTCCGGCGGCGGCAGCGGTGGGTCTGGTGGCTCCGGCGGTGGCAGTGGCGGGTCTGGTGGTTCCGGCGGCGGCAGCGGTGGATCTGGTGGTTCCGGCGGTGGCAGTGGCGGGTCTGGTGGCTCCGGCGGCGGCAGCGGTGGATCTGGTGGTTCCGGCGGCGGCAGCGGTGGCTCAGGTGGTTCGGGCGGCGGCGGCCATGGTGGCGGTGGTCACGGCGGTGGCGACAAGGGTGATCGTGGCGACCGAGGTGACCGCGGCGACAAAGGCGACCGGGGCGACCGAGGTGACCGCGGCGATAAAGGCGACCGGGGTGACCGCGGTGGCCGAGGCGACAAAGGGGATCGCGGCGACCGCGGAGGCCGTGGTGACAAAGGGGATCGCGGCGGACGCGGCGGCGGCGGTCAAAAAGACGACAGCCTCGATAGTTTCTTCGATGAGAAACCGTCCAACGCCCCGAAAGAGGATCGCAGCAAAGACGACGCGGGCGAATCCGAGCCTATGAATGGGGGCATGATGGGCGGCGGCGACTGACGCCGTCACGCCCGTTCAGATCCCGAAGATCCCGCCCTTAAGGATGGCATTCCAACGGGCGGGGTCGCGTGGGTCCTGCATTTTCAGGAAACTGTACCCGGTCTCGGACCAGTGGCGAACGCGGTCGTCGAGATTGTCGAGGACCAAGTCACCCGCCGCAGTCCGCACGACAAGCACGGCATGGGAATTGCGGTTTCGGTCCAGCACTGTGGCGATCATCAGCCGGTCCGGTGCCACACCAACGCCGATCAGTTCCCGCTTCTTCAGCAGCGCAAAGTCTTCGCAATCGCCCCCATAGCGCGTGGGCAAAGCCCAGTGTTCAGCGCGGCGATACTGCGCCAGATCCGTGATCTCGCGCACTTGCCCGTTGATCTTGCGATTGACCCGATCAAGAAGCCCGAAACCGCGTTCGGTCACAATGTCGGCGCCACGACCCCGGGCGCAGGCCCAATCGTACCGGGCGCAAAGGCCCGCAGCGCCATGCGGCGTGGCCGCAGCCTGGCGCGGCAAAAGATGCGATGGTGCGGCGAAAGCTGGACTTGCGGTCACAAGGACACCCACCGCGAGAATGGCAGCGAGGCGCTTGCAGAAGCGTTTGAGCAGCATGGTCCGACCTCCGCCCCCTCCAGCGGTGTCGAGCCTTATGTTTCATCCGAGGGTGGCCTGAGCAGGACCGATGCGCGGCAGATCTCAGGCAGAATTCCGGCAGATTTGAAAAATTTTAAACAAAACCAGCGCTTTGGATCAAACTGTTGATCCCCGGTGGACAATCGCGCTTGTCAGGCCGAACAGCTCGCACCGCCGAGGACGCAAAACTTGGCGCAATGAGGATGGTTCAATTGAACTTGGCCCTCTGCCTCGGCCAGGGTTTCGCCCAATTCGAACTCAGGGCTGTAGGGCAGAAGCGTGCAGGCCAGAACCGCCGGTTTTTCGGCACCCCTGCGCTTCACGACCATGCGCGAGGATGCGCACATGACCGTTTCGGGCGACTTGTTCAGGATCCCCCAACATGCTGTCGTGATCTCGGGCACATCGACGGTTTCATCCATTTCCGGGAATAAGACCGTCATGCCCGGATCGTTGGCGTCTATGTCAAAACCCTCGCGGGCATAAAGCGCGCCATAGCCGGCGCGGGATGTCGCGTCATCTTCGCCCCAGACTGTGCGTCCGGCCACGGCCATGCGGATCCCCTCATCGCGAAGCCAGCGCATGCCTTCCAAAGTCTTCTCGAACGCGCCTTTGCCACGTTCGGTGTCGTGATGATGGGCGGAGTGGTGATCGACCGAGATTCGAAGCGTCAGCTTGTCACCGTATTCGGCCTGTAGCGACCGAAGCCCTTTCTGAACCGATGGCCGCATCATCGGTCGCATGGCATTGGTCAGGATCAGGACGTCATAGCCGCGCTCAAGTGCCGCGCGGGTCATGCCGATCATCTCGGGGTTCATGAAAGGCTCACCGCCCGTAAATCCGATTTCGCGCACGCCCCAGCCGCGATCTTCAAGCTGGTCGAGATAGGCTTTCACCTCATCCTCGCTCAGATAGACGAGCGCATCGTTCTTGGGCGACGACTCGATATAGCAATTCAGGCAAGCAATGTTGCAAAGCGTGCCTGTATTGAACCAGAGCGTTTCCGGGTTCGTCAGCGCGACCGAAGCCCGGGATTCCCCCTTGGCCGTGATCTTTGGGTTCTCGAATTTTCCGAAACCCGGTCGGTCAAAGGTCTGATCTTTCATCGAATTCTGTCGCGTTCTGCTGCGGCCCGATCAAACAGCTACGGGCTGGGTGCGGAATTGAAAACCCCATGGACGGATGTTTGACACGGTTGTGAAGGCCGCGCTCTGTGCTAGACAGTCTGCGTTCCGGCTTATATTGCGAGTGCGAGCGGTTCGTTAGCGCTAACAGATTTGACGAAACGTGTCGGGCAGAAGCATCAGGGCGGGGGCTTTCGCATGGTCTCGAAGGTTATTCCGGTGGATCCATTCGATCTTGTCATTTTCGGTGGGACAGGGGATTTGGCCCGGCGCAAGATCTTGCCCGGACTGTTTCTTAGGTTCACCGCCGGTCAGATGCCGGAACAGGCGCGTATTGTTGGCGCCGCGCGCCGCGATCAGTCGGCCGATGACTATCGCGACATGATCGGATCCGCCCTGGAAGAATTCCTTCCAAAGGAAAAGCGCAAACCGAAGGATGTGCGAGCCTTCTTAGAGCGGCTGGACTATGTTCCGATCGACGCCACCGGAACGGGTGGCTGGGCAGAGCTGGCCAACGGCATGCGTAAGGATGTCGTGCAGGTCCATTACATGTCGGTCGGGCCGTCGCTATTCGGTCCGCTCGCCGAGCGCTTGCACAAGCACAAGATCGCGGGACCCAACACGCGCATTGTGGTCGAGAAGCCTTTTGGCCACGACCTCGGTTCGGCAAAGGCGCTGAACGCGACGCTCAGGAAGTATTTCGACGAAACGCAGATTTACCGGATTGATCACTATCTTGGTAAGGAGACCGTTCAGAACCTGATGGCCGTCCGCTTCGGCAACAGCCTGTTCGAACCGCTCTGGAATGCGCAGCATATTGATCACGTGCAGATCACCGTGGGTGAAACGGTCAGCGTTGGCGGGCGCGGCGGGTATTACGACAAGTCCGGCGCCATGCGGGACATGATCCAGAACCATCTGATGCAACTGGTCTGTCTGACGGCGATGGAGCCACCTGCGAAGTACAACCCGGACGCAGTTCGGGATGAGAAGCTGAAGGTCATTCGCGCGTTAGAGCCCGTGCCCGCGGCGGATATCGTGCGGGGGCAGTACCTGGCCGGAGACGATGACGCGTCCTATCTGGATCATGCCGAGAACCCGGACAGCACCACGGAAAGCTTCATTGCCATGAAGTTGCATGTGGCCAACTGGCGCTGGAATGGTACGCCCTTCTATCTGCGTACCGGAAAGCGGATGAAGGCCCGGCTTTCGGAAATCACCATTCAGTTCCGCGAACCGCCTCATTCAATTTTCGAGGAAGGGTCAGGGTCGCTTGCCAATGCTCTGACGATCCGGCTTCAGCCCAACGAAGGCATGGACTTGCAGGTGACGATCAAGGAACCGGGGCCGGGTGGGATGCGTCTGACTCGCGTGCCGCTGGATATGACCTTCGCCGACGCGCTGGCCGAAACCGGGGCCGAGGCACCGGACGCCTATGAACGTCTGATCATGGATGTGATCCGAGGCAACCAGACGCTGTTCATGCGCGGCGATGAGGTCGAGGCCGCCTGGGCATGGACCGATCCGATTATCGAAGCCTGGACCGAGGCCGGCGAAAAGCCAAAACCGTATGAGCCTGGCAGCGCAGGCCCCGAAGATGCCCTGATGCTTCTTCATCGGGACGGGCGCCGCTGGCGCGAGCTGAAGTCATGAACATCGTCGAATATCCTGATCGCGAAATGATGATGATCAATCTTGCCAACCGGTTGGCAGGAGAGTTGAAGAATGCGCTTTTGAACCACGAGACCGCGTCGCTGGCGGTACCAGGTGGAACGACGCCCGGCCCAGTCTTCGACAGCTTATGTGCGGCGGATCTCGATTGGGCGCGAGTCCGGGTCATGCTGACCGATGAACGCTGGGTGCCTGAGACGTCCGACCGTTCGAACACGCGGCTTTTGAGGGAGCGGCTTCTTATCGATCGTGCTGAGGCGGCAGAGTACGTGCCGCTCTACGCCGAAACCGACAACCCTGAAGACGCTTTAGAGGATTTGGCGGCTTTGGTGTCGCCGCATCTGCCGATCTCGGTTCTCCTTCTGGGGATGGGGGCCGACATGCACACGGCCTCGCTTTTTCCCGGGGCCGATCGCCTGGCTGAAGGGCTCGACGGATCTGCGCCGCCCGTCCTGCCGATGCGAGCGCCTGGTGCCGGCGAACCGCGTGTGACCTTGACCGCGCCGGTTCTGTCAGGTGCGATGTCGAAACACATCCTAATCACCGGGCAGGACAAACGCGACGCTCTGGATCGGGCAGGGCACCTTGATCCGATGGATGCGCCGGTTCATGCGGTTTGGGCAAATGCAACGGTGCACTGGGCGGAGTAGATGATGGGCTGGACAGACCTGAAAGCACGGGCCGAAGCTGCGCGGGACCGATCGATCCTTGGCCTCTTGGATGCCAAGCGGGCCAAAGACTTTACCGTTCAGGCCGGCGATCTTTATTTCGACTATGCCAAGACGCAGATCGATGCGGGCGACAGGGACCATCTGATTGCGATGTATCAGGCTGCAGACGGGCCCGCCCGGCGCGATGCCATGTTTGCTGGCGCAAAGATCAATGAAACCGAAGACCGCGCGGTCCTGCATACCGCATTGCGTGGCGTGTCCGGCGATCCTGTGCTGGTCGACGGCGAAGACGTGTTGCCAGAAGTGCGGGATACGCTTGCGGCGATGGCGGCCTTTGCCGATGGCGTCCGGTCGGGCGACGTCGCGGGCACGGGCGGCCCGTTCACCGATGTCGTGAACATCGGCATCGGCGGGTCCGATCTGGGTCCTGCAATGGCGTATCGCGCGCTTATACCTTATGCGGACGGTCCGCGCTGTCATTTTGTGTCCAATGTCGACGGGGCGGATGTGTTCGATGCGCTCCAGGGGCTCGATCCGGCGACAACCTTGGTCATTGTGGCATCGAAGACCTTTACGACCATCGAGACGATGACGAACGCCGAAACCGCGCAGCGCTGGCTGATTGAAGGGGTGGGTGAGGCGCAGGCAGGCAATCACTTCGCCGCGTTATCCAGCGCGGTTGAGAAAACGGCCGCCTTCGGGATCGATCCGGCGCGGGTCTTCGGGTTCGAAGATTGGGTGGGCGGTCGCTATTCCGTCTGGGGACCGATCGGCTTGTCGCTGATGCTCGGTGTGGGGGCCGATGCGTTTCGCGCTTTTCTGGCGGGTGGTGCGGCAATGGACCTGCATTTCCGATCTGCAGCCCCGCTTGAGAACCTGCCAGTCATGCTTGCTTTGGTAGGAATTTGGCACAACCAGGGCCTCGGCCATGCCACGCGCGCGGTTTTGCCTTATGAGAACAGGCTGGCGCGGCTGCCGGCCTATCTTCAGCAGCTTGAGATGGAATCGAATGGCAAGCGCGTGTCGATGGATGGCGCGGATCTTGAGGTTGAGTCCGGCCCGGTGGTTTGGGGCGAGCCCGGGACGAACGGTCAGCACGCATTTTATCAACTGATCCATCAGGGCACGCGGGTGATCCCTTGCGAATTCATGGTGGGCGCCGAGGGGCATCACCCGGAACTGGCCCATCACCATCGCTTGCTGATCGCCAATTGTCTGGCCCAGTCCGAAGCGTTGATGCGTGGCCGTAGTTTGGATGAGGCCATGGCATTGATGGCCGCGAAGGGTCTGGACGGGGCCGAGCAGGAACGCCAGGCCCGCCACAGGGTTTTTCCGGGAAACAGGCCCTCAACCACGCTGATTTATCCGAAGCTTACGCCTTTCGTGCTGGGTCAGATCATCGCGCTATACGAACACCGGGTGTTCGTCGAAGGCGTCATGCTGGGCATCAATTCCTTCGATCAGTGGGGCGTCGAATTGGGCAAAGAACTCGCCAAGTCACTTGAACCGGTGGTGGCGGGGGATGCAGATGCGACCGGCAAGGACGCGTCGACCCAGGCGTTGATTGCCCAGATCCGGACCCAGTCTGGCGCCTAGCGCGCGTCCGTTGCCCCGTCCCGGTCAAGGAGGGTCTGTCGCATGCTCTCGCTCAGGGGGATCTTGGTTGTTCCTGCCTTGTCGGTCATGACCACGACGGTGCTTCCGCTCACGCGCAACTCACCGCCTGAGAAGACCGCATATTCCTTGCGAAAGGATGTGTTGCGCAGGCTCTCGACCCGGCAACAAACGGTGTAGGTTTCGTGCAAAAACATCGGCGCGTGATAGTCGCAGGTCACAGACCGAAGAACGAAGGTTGGATCGTCCGGGCCATACCACGAGAAGCCATAGGCCTTGAACCATTCGACCCGCAGAGTCTCAAACCACCGAAGATAGGCGGTGTTGTTCACATGGCCGAGCGCGTCGATCTCATAGAAGCGAACACGGTCCATCTGCCCGAACCGCCAGGGCGTGGGGATGCCTAGGGCGGCCAGGTCATCGACGAAAAGGGGCGATAGATAGTCGCTCACGGATCGAACCTCGGACATTGCCATCATGCGGTGGCGATTTCTGTGTCAGAAATCGTGCAAAAAATTTCCTACAAATTATTTGGCGCCTGGAGCGGGTAACGGGAATCGAACCCGTAACTTAAGCTTGGGAAGCTCGCGTGATACCTTTTCACCATACCCGCCAAACCTCGGTTGGGTATTGGACTGACCCCTGGGCGTCAAGGTCGTCTTGGCGTCCGGTTGACGGCCCACGACGGGGCCAATCAATGCCGCCTTCGTTTCGCGGCCTGATCATAAACCTTGTTCACGAAAAGATCGGTGTAGTTCAACGTGGCCTTCGAATGTTCGCGCATCATCGCCTCGGCCCGTTGACCATCGCGGTTCTTCAAGGCGTCGAACAGGATTACATGTTGGGAATGTCCGACGGTTAGGCGCATCCGCTCTCGCACATATATTGATTTGTCGAAGGCCAGCGTGCCAAGTGCCGTCATCGGCAGCATGGCGATCCGTTCGAAAACATAGGCGATCAGATCGTTGCCGCAGTCCCGCATGATCGTCTCGTGGAACATCTGATTGGCCTCGGTATAGCCGCCGATGAAATCGGTGTCGGGATCCTCGCTGTCGAGCACGGCCTGGCTGATCGAGATCGATTTCAAAAGTGTGGCTTCGGCTTGTTCGGTCATCCCGTTCTCGGCCATGGTGCGGGCTGCAAGGCCTTCCAGAACCGATCTGACCTCGATCGAATTGGCCAGATCCGCCACCGGGATCGAGCGGATCGTGAATCCGCGCCCTTCGCGCTTTTCAATCAGCCCTTCGGCAGCAAGCGCCGCCAGCGCGGTCCGAGCGGGCGTGCGCGACACGTCCATTTCCGCGGCCACGCCGACTTCGCTTATCTTGTCGCCGGGCCGGCGTTCTCGGCGCAGGATCTGACCCCTGACAACCGCCAGGACGCGTTCGGCACTGGATGGCATGGTCCCTCCATTTCTGTCGATATCGGATACATAAACATCGCGATTGACGCAAATACTCGTTGATAATCCGCGAAACCTCGCAATTATGTATCCAAAGTGCCGATGGCGGCAAAGCGAGTCGGTCGAGATTTCGTGCTTTTCCACGACACCGATCGGGCCGCAGCCAGACATCGCGCCGCAGGGATAAAAGGGAGGATCACATGAAAGCATTATTGACAGCAGCGACAGTCGCGGGCCTTGCCTTTGGGGGCGTGGCGGCCGCTAAGGATCTGAGTTTGGCGTATTTTATGGGGCCGAAGCACCCGATGAATGCCGCCGTTTTCACACCTTTTGCGGACAAGCTGGCCGAGTTGTCGGGGGGCGAACTGACGGTGCAGCAATTCCCGGGCGGCGCGCTGAACTCGGTGCCGCCCAAGCAATATGCAATCTTGCTG
The DNA here is from genome assembly GCA_965267475.1 of Paracoccaceae bacterium. GTDB lineage: Bacteria > Pseudomonadota > Alphaproteobacteria > Rhodobacterales > Rhodobacteraceae > JBCBKU01. Next base: position 2,500,875 of record OZ254079.1, on the reverse strand, counting down.
GACGGTGTGGCCGATATCGTCTTCACCTTGCCGGGCTATACCGGTGAGGTTTTTCCGATGACACAAGTCGTTGGTCTTCCTGGTGTCTGTGACAGCGCATCGGCTTGCACCGAGGCACTTCTGAGGGCCCGATCCACGCTTGAGGCCGAATATGATGCCAAGCTTTTGGCAATCTGGGCCAATGCGCCGCCGGTCCTGATCACGCGGGACAAGCCGGTTCGAACACTTGAGGATCTGGCCGGGATGAAGATCCGGGTCACCAACAAATCGGATTTGCCAATTGTCGAAGCCTTGGGTGCCTCGGCCGTGGCGCAGCCGGTCAATGTGATCAACCAGAACCTGACCAACGGCGTGATTGATGCCATTGCCATCGGACCATCGGCCATCCGATCCTTCAAACTGCAAGAGCCCGGCAACTACATCACCACCTGGTTTCCGGGATCCGGCTCGGCCTTCGTTCTGTTGATGAACAACGACGTCTACAACGGTCTGTCCGATGAGCAGAAGGGCTGGGTCGATGCCGCGGCAGAGACGTCTTTGTCCCAGGCGGGCGGGTCTTTCTATGACAAGGCTGCGGGCGGCGGTCTAAAGCTTGCCGCCGAGGAAGGCGTCGAGATGATCGAGCTGTCCGAGGATGAAAAGGCCAGGTGGCTTGCCCAGATCCAGCCCGTCCTGGATGAGGTGAAGGCGCAACCTGCCGGGTCCTCGACCGTTGGGGAAATCATGCAGTTGATGGCCGGAGACGGCGGCTCGTGACCACAGGCGAAACGCCCGGCGCGCTTCTCTGGGCGGACAGGCAGCTCGGTCGTTTGGCCGGGCTGCTTGCCGTGATCGGAGGCCTGGGCATATTTGGCTTGATGGGGATCACCATGGTGGCGGTCATCTGGCGCTATGGTTTGAACGATCCGATTTTCGGGATCAGCGATCTTTCCGTGGTGACGCTTACCCTGGTCGCTGGATCGGCCGTGGCTTTCGGCGCCCGGCAAGGCAGCCATGTCAGCGTCAATGTGATCAGCCTTGTGGCTGGGCGCGGCCTGACCCGATGGACCGATGCAATCATGCGAGTTTTGACGGTGGCCATTGCCGGTCTTGCGACCTATGCGCTTTTTGCCAAAGCCTGTGGCATCGAAAAGGCCTGTATTACCAATAACTTCTCAATCGAACACCGGCCCTTTTACTACTTCCTCGGCGTTTGTCTGGGCGTCTACACCGCCCATGTCGCGGTGCAATTTCTGATCGGTCTTTGGCACTTCTGGGGCGAGGACCCCAACGAGATCACCGACTGATGGACGGCGCGACAATTGCAATTCTGGGCTTTGCCGCCCTGTTTCTGCTTCTCTTCATTCGAATGCCTGTCGGCGTTTCGATGATGCTTGTGGGGACGGTCGGGATCTACATGATCCGTCCGCAGGCGGCAGTCCCGAAGCTTGCGGGCGAGATCTATAACGAGGCTTCAAACTTTCCGCTGACGATCATCCCTCTTTTCGTCCTGATGGGAAACCTTGCTGGCGTGTCCGGGATGAGTCGAGATCTTTATGACGCGGCCCATGCCTGGCTTGGTCACCTGAAAGGCGGTCTGGCCTCGGCGACGGTCGTCGGTTGCGCCGGCTTTTCGGCCTTGTCCGGGTCGTCGCTTGCCGCCGCGCTTACCATGGGCCGCGTTTCGCTGCCCGAGATGCAGCGGTACAATTATGACAACGGGCTGGCGACCGGGTCCATCGCCGCAGGCGGGACCCTGGGCATTCTGATACCGCCGTCGGCTGGCTTCGTGATCTATGCGATCCTGACCGAGGAGAGCATCGGCCGCCTGTTCATGGCAGGCGTCCTGCCGGGGCTTTTGCTGACTTCGCTGTTTATCTTCGCGATCTGGCTGGTCGTCCGCCGCAATCCAGAGAAGGCGCCCGGCAATGCCGAGGCTGTCCCATTGTCCGAACGCTGGCGCGCCATGGGACGGGCCGGGTGGATCACCGGGATCATCGTGCTGACCATTGGGGGGATATACTCCGGCGTATTCTCCGCGGTCGAGGCGGCGGGGATTGGCGCCTTCCTTGCTGTTGTCGTGACGGCGATCCGGCGTAAACTGACCGTCCCGAACCTTGTTGAGGTTACGACCAGCACGCTCAAATCCTCGGGCACGGTCTTCATGATCCTGTTCGGTGCCTTCGTCTTCAAAACTTTCATTGGTTTCACGGGCATCACCTTTGCCCTGTCGCAATGGGTCGAGGGGTTGGGCCTTACCGGATTTCAGGTCGTCGTGGCCTTTCTTCTGATCTTTATCGTGCTCGGCATGTTCATGGATGGGTTCGCAATCCTCGTTTTGACCGTGCCCTTGGTGCAGCCGATCATCGAGCCTTTGGGCATAGACATGATCTGGTTCGGTGTCCTCATGGTGATCGCCCTCGAGATGGGGCTGATTTCGCCACCCGTTGGCGTCAATGTCTTCGTCGTCAAAGGCATAGCCGAAGGCGTGCCGCTGAATACGATCTTTCGGGGGATCTGGCCGTTCTGGTTCGCCATGCTTGCGGCCATGATCCTGGTTCTGCTTTTTCCATCCATCGCGCTGTTGCTCCCGAACACGATGTTCGGTTGACCGCCCAAAATCGGAGAATCTGTCATGAAACTTGGGGAAAACATAATTGCAGCCAGTGGGTTAAGCCCGTTCTTCAAGGTTGCCAATGCTGGGGCAACGGGGCTGGTTGCACCCGATATCCGCCGCGGCGATGCGGTGCGCACCTGGGTCCGGTCGCTGTCGGGTTTTCAGAAGGAAGCGCTGGTGGTCTCGGCCCGGTCAGGCGCCATGTGGCGCTTGGTTTCCGATGAGGGCGCGTATTTGTCGGGTCATGATGCGGCGCCGTGCCCGCTAGCCTTTCTGACGACCGGCATGATCTCAAGCTATATGAACGAAATCACCGCTCTGGCCGCCCAGGAAGGTGTCACGCTGAACAAGCTGAAGCTGATCCAGAACAACTATTACACCATGCAAGGGTCCATGCGGCAGCGGACCATGGTGGGTGGCGCGCTTCCGGTTGAGCTGGAGGTTGAGGTTGATACCGATATCGATGATGCGGCTCTGAACCAGCTTTTGATGAATGCCGTCCACGCCTCGCCCCTTAACGGTTTGATGCGCGGCAAGCTTCCGAGCCTGTTCACCCTGACAAGGAACGCGGTCCAGATCGAAACCGGTCAGGCAGAGGCGTTGGATGCACCCGTGGTGCCTGATCCGACAGGAGCCGCCCCAGAAGCAGAGCCCACAGATCTGGTGCTGAACGAGCGCATTGGCGTCTCGCCCAAGAAAGAGGTCGCAAAGGGAACGCAAGCGGCAGCGTCAAGCCTGACCGACCATCAGGACCGGACGTTGAACCCCGCGGCGATCTGCACGCTGCGCGAAGATGGGATCAAGGAAATCGAACAGCATCTTTACAGCCCGCACGGGTCGATCTTCCGCTTTCTCAGCGAGGAATCTCCGGCGGCGGGCGGGCAGGGCCGGGCCCCCGATGCGGTCAGTTTCATCTCAGCCGGGATCGGGTTCTGCTTCATGACCCAATTCGGGCGCATGGCGTCGATGGAAAATCTCGATTTGCCGCAGTACTCCATCGTCCAGGACACCCATTTCTCGCTTGGCGGCGCCTCAGGCGGAACGGGCAAGGCGGGAGAGGCCGATCCGGTCGAAACCCATGTCCATCTGCAAACCGATGAAGCGGACGATGTGGCACGGGACATGCTGGATGTGTCCGAACAGACCTGTTTCCTGCATGCCTTTTGCCGGACGGACCTGAAGACAAAGTTGAAGGTGACGCGCGTCTGAGCGGCCCGTCAGTCGATCCGGCTGGCATCCTTATACATGACACGGTGCCTGCGAGTTTTGATCCAGTCGTCCAGCTCGGCATCGGTCATGAACTGATCCATGTCGTACTTGTCTTTGTGCAAGATCTCTTCCATCGGGCGGCGGTACCGCTTGTACGGTTTGGCCGCCGGAGGACCGAAGAGAAGGATATCGAGGACCGAAATCTCATCGGGGATGCCAAGCAGCGGGCGCATTGCGTCCTGCGCGTCGTCCTGGCCAATCGCGGTCACCCACCAGACGTTGTAACCCAAGGCTGCTGCTGCCAGATGGGCCGACATGGTCGAGGCTGCCACCGATTGCAACAGGATCCGTTCGGCGTTTTCGCGGTACATCTTGTCTTGTTCGGATCCGTCGTTGAAGACGGGAAAGGCGTTGACCCAGCGCATGTCCGAACAGACGACGACAAAACCGGGCGCGGTTGCGAGACCGCGGTAATCCGGGGTCGGGAATTTCATCTTGGCTTTGGCGCGGAACCGTTGCTCGGCGACGAAGTAATCGGCGATTTCCTGTTTTGTCTTGGCGTCGCGCACGACAATGTATTGCCAGGGCTGCGCGTTGGCGCCGGACGGCGCGTGTCGTGCCGCTTCCAGGATCAACTCATAGTGATCGTCTGGGACCGTGAAGTCAGGGTCGAACTTTCGGACCGTGACGCGGTTCCGGATTGTCTCCATCAAGGCATCGTATCGCGACCGGTCGCCGATCTTGGGCAGATCGACGATCCCTTCGGCCTCATCCAGGTTCACTGCCGGTGTCGTTTCGGTCATCGCGCCATCCCCCCTTTGCCAGCCCGACAAACCTAACGTTTGACGCTGCAAGCGTCCAATCCCGTCGCACGATACTGGCAGGTCTTAGAAGGGCCGCGATCAAACCGGTGCCTGGCGCGGCCAGCCGGGTGGCCCCCAAGGGGATGACCCTTGCGCCGGTTCCTAGTTTGAACCGGGCGAGACCAGGCGCGGTTTCGGTATCCACAAGATCGAGATCCAGAAACGCATGGCCAGACCGCGCGAAGTCAACCATCGCCGTCCATAGGATCAGATTATGCGCATGGGTCGACCGACCTTCTGGCCCGGACCAGCCAATATGGTAACTCGCGCCTGGCGGGTGGGTCAGGAAAAGCATCGCTGCAACGGGCGTCTTGCCTCGTCGCGCAACATAAAGAGCCGCGTTCTTATCTCCGCTTGCGAGCCAGGCGAGCGTATAGGCATCCGATGCTCCGGCATATCGCCGTTGGTGCCGTTGCATCGCTTCCGCGCGCAGCAACCAATGACCCTGATGCGCCGGCATCACGTCTCGCGTGACCTTCAGCCCCGAAGCCTCGGCCTTGACCAGCCGGTTGCGCCATTTGCCATGAAGCCCGGCGCGCAGTTCCTCTTCCGACCTGGCCAGTGGGATGCTGGCCAGATGGCACGGCGTGACCGTGGTCAGCCAGCCCGGACCGCCGCCCGGGTCTTGCCCTGCGATGCGGTCGGGCGTTGCCATGACCCCGCGATAATCCGCGCGAAGCCGGTCCATAAGCCTTGCGAAGGCGGCCAGGCGAGCCGCCGTGTCCATCTCGTCGCTCCAGACCGGGCCCCTTTCCAGCACTGCGAAGTGCCCAAGTCCCGGCCATCTTTTGATCCGGACCAAGGCCGAGGCATCGGGGCGTGCCACCGAACCCCGGACAAACCGGCGCATGGTCCAACCCAAGGACGCGGCCACACGGGCATGGGTGCCATGCTGCTCCATCGGGACAGATGGGGTCTGGGGCAGGGCGCCCGTTGGCGGCGCATCGATCCAGGTCATGGCACGCATTAACCCTTTCGACACCTAAGGCGGGGTTAATGCCGCCATGGTCCGAGACCGAAAGCCCGTCATGGGTGTGATTGCCCCGCGCCCGCGACCGACCGTCGGCGGAGCGCTTTGGCTCGCCGCATTGCTGTCTGCGCCCGTATCCCTGGCGGTGTCAGCGGCCGAGGTGATCTGGAGGGTTTTCCTTTAAGCGCGACGGCGGCGTTTTCGGTCCCCGCCACCTGTGTTGAACGACACATTCGGCAAGGGCGCGATCGCGCGAAGTTTCTCGAACGCATCTGTCGCGTGGGGGATGGCGTTTGCGGCGACAAAATGGTCCTGGAACCGGGGCTCGATCGCTGTCTCGACTTTGGTGATCTCGCGCACCGCGCGTTCAACTTCTCGCCGTGCGGCCCGCGAACAGAGGGCAATTCGCGCGCCAGTTCCCGCTGCATTCCCAGCGGATGTCACACGGTTCAGATCGCAATCGGGGATCATTCCCAGGACCATCGCGTGTTTGGGTGAAATATGGGCCCCAAACGCGCCGGCCAAGACGATACGGTCCACCGTTTCGGTGCCCATTTCATCCATCAGAAGACGCGCACCCGCATAAAGCGCTGATTTTGCAAGCTGAATAGCCCGAATGTCGCCCTGGGTGACGGTGATCAGAGGTTCATTATTGGCCGACCCGTCATGAAGCACATAGGAAAATGTCCGGCCATCGGCCACCGATCGCGCGGTGCCCGTTTGATCCGGCCCCCCGATCAGACCGGATGCATCGAGAAGCCCGGCCATCCGCATTTCGGCAACGGCTTCGATGATGCCCGACCCGCAAATACCGGTGATCCCGGTGGTCATTGTGGCCTCGTCGAATCCTGGTTCGTCCGACCAGAGGTCCGATCCGATGACGCGAAAGCGCGGTTCCTTGGTCTCTGGGTGGATCTCAACCCGTTCGATGGCGCCGGGCGCCGCGCGCTGGCCGGAACTGATCTGCGCCCCTTCGAAGGCCGGGCCCGTGGGCGAAGAACAGGCCAGAACCCGGCCCGATTGGCCCAACATGATCTCTGCATTGGTGCCCACATCGATGACCAGCGTCATGTCATCGGTCGCGCCGGGGCGTTCCGACAGGGCAACGGCTGCCGCATCGGCGCCCACATGGCCTGCGATGCAGGGAAGAATATAGGCCTGCGCGGCGTGGCCAATCCCGTCCATCCCGATGTCGCGGGCGGGCAGGGTGACCGCATCGGAGATGGCCAGAGCAAAGGGCGCCTGACCCAGTTCCACCGGATCGATGCCCAAAAGCAGGTGATGCATGACCGGGTTGCAGACCACCGTCGCCTCGGCAATGCGACGCGGGTCCAGATCGGCCTCGTTGGCGAGAGACTGCGCCAAATCGCCAAGTGCTGTGCGGACAGCGGCGGTCATTTCCGCAGCGCCGCCTGCATTCATCATGGCATAGCTGACCCGACTCATCAGATCTTCGCCGAAGCGGATTTGCGGGTTCATGACGCCCGCGCTTGCCGTCACCTCGCCCGAAGTCAGGTCAGTCAGATGCGCCGCGATCGTGGTTGAGCCCAGATCGATGGCAAGCCCGTAAAGCGCACCTTCCAGAAACCCGGGCCAAACATCCAAGACCCAGTCAGTCCCATCGCCAGACTGGTGCAAGGCCACGGTGACCGCCCAATTCCCTTTGCGAAGCGCCGCTTGAAGGTTGGGCAGAAGGCCAGGCGCCGGGCGGGCGCCTGTGATTCCCCAATCCCGCTCCAATGCGGCGGATAGACGCTCAAAATCGCCGGTGGGAACGTGCATATCCGGCTCTGTGACCTCGACAAAGGCGAGCCGGGTGGCCGAATCCATCTCGATTGGGCGGGTATCGGCCGCTTTCCGTACAACCTGTCGGTGAAGCTGGCTTTCGGGCGGCACGTCGACCACAAGATCGCCTTCGATGGTTGCCTGGCACCCAAGCCGCCTGCCTGCGGCCAGCCCGCGCTTTTGATCATAGCGTTCCTCGACCGCGTTCCAGGCGCCAATCGCGTCTTCCGAGACTGTCAGACCGTGCTTAGGGAACTCGCCAAAACCTGGCGATATCTGACACTTAGAGCAAATACCTCGCCCGCCGCAAACGCTGTCCAGATCGACACCCAGACTGCGCGCTGCATCGAGAATCCTGGTGCCCTTGTCGAAGCGACCGCGGCGCCCGGAGGGCGTGAAGATGACCTGTGGTTTCTCTGCCATAGTCTTGGGGAAAACGTCCTGGTTGGCCCTTTTGTAACCGATTCCCGCCGATCGATAGACGCGCCCGCGGCAGGTATTCGCACAGATGCGTCGTCAGGTGTTCAACGGCTTGTCTGGAAGACGCGTATGGCCGAGGTCGAGGGTGCAGTCAAAGATAATTGAGTGTTGCCAATGACACCTGCGACATTGATTCTTCTAATTCCACTTGCCTATGTCGGGCTTCAGTGGACCGCGCTCCAGTATATGGAGCGTGGGTGGCAAATTGCGGCCGCCCTTCCGCTGGTCGCGCTCGCCGCGTCACTCGCGATTTTCGTAATTGGTATTGCAACGAATGCATCGGATGCTGCCATCTGGCTTGTCCTCGGGCTTCCGGTCGCAACGTTGTACCTTGTTCTTCTCTGGCCCATCCACTGGGTGCTCGCTCGGTTCAGTTGAACCGGCGGGCGCCTGGCGGGGCGCCTAGCGGAACCAGGTCGTCAGCTCGACCCCAAAGATCCAGACCAGCAGCGGTACCGGCAACACAGCCAGTGCAATCGACAAGACTGCGCCGCGGGTCGAGAAAATTCGGCTTAGCCCGGCCACGAAGCAGATCCCGCCACCGCCGCCCAACAGCACATTGCCCGGCAGGTTCAAGAGGATCATCAGACTGCAATGGCGCCAGTCGACGATCAGCGCCCGCGCCCAGCGGGGCAACCCATCCCGCAAGACGCCCAGCCGTTCTTCCTTGCTGAGGGGGCCGGTGCGTTCCAAAAGCTGTGCGGCGCGGCGCAGTCCGAGATCCGAAAACAGCCGTTTCAGCCAGTCATAGGGCAGAAACCGTCCGGCGAAATACGCGATCAGCAGCCCGGCAACCGTCGCGAGATAGACATACGGGGCAACGTCGGCCCCTCGGATCACCATAAGCGATATGCCAATCTCGATCCCCGGGACGAAGGGAACGGCGATCAGGACGGCATAGGCCAGAAGGACCGCCACGACGACACCCATCATCATTGTGGCCCCGATGGACGGGCCCATGGCTTCGGCCCGGGTCAGAACCCAGTCCATCAAAAGGTGCACGCAGTAAGCAATCAGCAGAATGACCGCCAAGCGCAGCACGTGCCGTGGCCAAGATGCGCGTAACCCGCCGGAATTTTCCGATGGGTCGGGTTCCTCGGGTCTTGCCGGGGTGTCCTCTTGGTGGGTCATGACAGGGCCTTTGCCAGCGAGGCGTGCAAAGACGACCTGTCGGAGTATGGCTTCTTGTTATGGCGGTACCATCTTTTCATGGTCGCAAAAGCCTGACCCAGCCCGCGTGAACTGTCCAGCAAAAGCAGCTTAGTTCGAAGCTGTCCGGTCCCTTGACACAGTTTAAGCTTGCCAATGCAATATCTCTCGCAAGCCGCTGAGGTTGATAAGAAATCAGGTCTAGGGTATGCGAAATCTGAAATGATCGACGACGCCGATTTGGTCGCCACGTTCGCCCGTCACAGAGACGTGACCCGGGATGGGCCCCACGATTTCAAGAACGATCGATGGCGGTCCTGGTTATTTCACGCGCACTTGGATCTCGACCCCGGCCACCTTGATCGTCTCGCGACCCTTGCGGCGTGCTTCGAAGGTGATCTCGACCGCCGGTGTCCAACCACCGCGTTTGCGGCTGTTGGTCACGCCCCATCTTCCATTGCGCAGAATGCCCAGCTTCGTGTTACGCGTGCGGTTCGGATCCACATTCGTGGGGCGTTCACCGCACTGGCCCCGAAAACCATGGACGATCATCGATTGCTCGACGTTAATCTCAATGGATCTGAGAAGCAGGATCTTGTTGTGGGCGTCGGCCGCAAAAGTGGGTGTGGCCAAAAGACAAGGAAGGCCAAGGTACCAAAACATCGTAAACTCTCAAAAATTGAATGGCTTGAAGGTAAATGTGAATGTTGATGGTATGCAAGCAATACGTCCGTTTTCAACGCCGTGAGATAACTGCCGCCAAGGCCAATCCGTCGATGATTGCAGTCAGCGCCTCGCGTCGGGCGATCTCGGCCGTTGGGAATGCCGCACGGATGGCGTCTTCGACAACGCGCATCAGGCTGGATCCGCCCACCATGACGACCCGAGTGATGTCGCTGGGCTGAAGCTTTGCAGCCGCCACGGCATCAAGAGCAGCATCGCGGATGTCGAACGCAGATGGCCCAAGTGCGCGCGTCAGATTCTTGTCTGCAAGCGGCAGTGACAGGCCCGGTTCAATCACGCCAAGATCGATGCCCTGTTCGCTTCCGGTGTTGGCGGCGATCTTGGCACCTTCGACGGCATGCGCGATGTCATGGGCCAGTTCGTTTTCCAGCACCGCTTCCAGCCGCGCCCATGGCGCCGGATCGATCGCCTGTCGCGCCATTCGTGCCACGGCACGCCGGGTCTGACCTGTGTATTGGAACGGGATCTTCTCCCATGTGGCGAGATCCATGAACAGGGCGCGCGGCGCGGTCATGGTCTCGTGGCCAAGCTCGTTCTTCAGCTCTGTCCCGAGGCCGAGGGCCGGCATGACGCGGTCGATGTTCAGAATTCTGTCGAAATCGGTACCACCCAGGCGGATCCCATAGTTGGCCAGCACCTCAATCCGGTCACCTGTGCCCCGAAAGACCGAGTAGTCCGAGGTACCGCCACCGATATCAACGATCAGCCCATAGCCGTTGTCGACGCCACCCGAGGCAAGCGCTACGGCTTCCGGTTCGGGCAGAAAGCTGACGTCTTGGAACCCTGCCAGGCGATAGGCCTCGGCCAAGTCCGGCTCGGCCTGCGCGTCGTATGCGGCATTTCGGCTGTTGAACCGCACTGGACGGCCTGACAGCACAGTGTCGAAGCTTTGCCCGGTCGCTGCCTCGGTCTGATCCTTCAACCAGCCGATATAGGTGGCGATGACTTCCAGCAGCGTCGTGCGTTCACCGCCGAGGATGCGGCTTTCGCGCAAGAGCGGTTGGCCCAGTACGGATTTCAGGGCCCGCAGGAAGCGCCCGTCGCGCCCGTCGATCAGTGCCGTGACCGCGTCATGGCCGAACAAGACGTCTTTCGAGTAGGGATCATAGAAAAGGGCCGTGGGTATCGTCGCGGTCCCGCCCTGGAGCGTCAGGACGGCACCTTCCGCCGCCACGGCCGTGTTGGACGTGCCGAAATCCACCGCGAGCCGCGCCATGGTGTGCCTCGATTGCCTTTAAGAAGGCGCGCCGTTTAGGCTTCTGGCGCGGGGCCGTCAAGGCCCGATCAAAGCTGGCTGGGAAGCCAGAGGACGATCCAGGGGAAGGCGACCAATGTGGCAATGGTCACCGCATCGGCGATGAAGAAGGGTGTGACGCCCTTGAACACGTCCTGCACGCTCAGATCGTCGCGGACCCCGGCCACGACAAAACAATTGAGGCCAATGGGCGGTGTGATCAGACAGAACTCGGCCATTTTTACAACAAGGATCCCGAACCAGATCGCGCAGAGCGGGCCGGACATGCCGAACGCGCTGTCGGCTGCCGCCACATCGATCCCACCGTTCAACGCCATGACGGCGGGAAAGACCACAGGCAGGGTTAGCAGCAGCATCCCGATCGCGTCCATGAACATGCCAAGAACGGCATAGGCCAGAAGAATCAGGACCAGCGTCAGCATGGGCGATTGTTCCAGCGATGTGATCCAGTCCGAGAACGCCCCAGGCAGGTCCGCAAACCCAAGGAACCGGACATAGATCAGGACGCCCCAGATGATCGTGAAGATCATGACTGACAGCTTGGCGGTTTCCAAAAGCGCGTCGCGCAGTTCTTTCCAGCGCATCCCGCGATATAGCGCCATGCAGAAAACCACGAAGGCGCCGATGGCCCCGCCCTCGGTCGGCGTGCCCCAGGCGTCACCGCCGAAGGGGTTGTAGACGAAGAAGATAATCACCACGACAACGACCAAGATGGGCAAGGCCGGGGGAAGGGACACCAGACGTTCCTTCCAGGAGAACCCGCTGACCGGCGGGCCGAAGTTCTTGATGGTCAATGCCATGCCGACGATCAGGAGCGCATAGATCAGTGCGGACACGACGCCAGGGATGAAACCTGCGAGCAACAGCTTGCCCACATCCTGCTCGACGATGATGGCATAGATGACGAGGATGGCCGACGGCGGGATCAAGGACGCCAGCGTGCCCCCAGCCGCCACGACGCCGGCCGCGAAGCGCTTGTCATAGCCGATTTTCAGCATTTCGGGGATGGCGATCCGGGCGAAGACGGCGGCGGTCGCGACGGAAGCGCCCGAGACGGCGGCAAAGCCGGCAGTCGCGAAGACGGTTGAGACGGCCAACCCGCCGGGCAACCAGGCAACCCAGCGCTTTGCCGCTTCGAATAGGGCGCGGGTCAATCCAGCGTAATAGGCAAGGTACCCGATCAGGATAAAGGTGGGGATTAGGCTTAAGGCCTGGCTCGCCACTTTCGAATGGGGCACCTGACCCGCAGTTTTGACCGCGACGCCCAGGGCCCAGCCAAACTCGTCAGGTGCATAGCCCTTGCGGGCCCAAAAGATCCAGATCAGGCCCACGACGCCTGCAATGGCGGCAGCAAAGGCCACGCGCATGCCGAGGATCACCATCACCAGCAATCCGCCAGTCACCCAAAGGCCGATATCGATGGGATCCATCAGCGGTCTCCGTCGGACACGGTGGCAGCCTCGGCCGCGGCCTGTTCGGCAGCCGACATGACAAGCGGCACGGCGACGGGTTCGGAGATGCCCAGAACGAAGGCCCTGCCATAGCCCCAAAGTTGCAGGACTAGCCGCACGCAGAGGACTGAAAAGGCAACGGGTGCGAGAAGCTTCGCGGGCCACAGCGGCAGGTTGATGTCGAAGGAACTGTCACGCGACCAGTTCGGTGCGTTGAAATCGAAGCTACGCCCGAAATGCGCCCAGGATCCCCAGACCAGAAGGATCATCAGGACCAGCATGGCGAAGGTGGTTACGAACTCGGCCAACCAAAGCGGGCGACCCTTCAAGGCGCCCACGACGATGTCCATGCGAATGTGCCCGCCCAGCCGCTGGGTATAGGCCACGCCCATGAATGCTATCAGCGGCATGGCCTGTTCGATCCAGTCCACATAGCCCGAGACTGGTTGGTTCAGGAAATTGCGACCGCCGACCGACCAGACGGCCAGCAGCATCAGCGAAAAGACAGCGAGACCAGAGAGCAGGGCGAAGACGCCTTCCAGGCGAAACAGCGCCCGGTCAAGACGGCTGAGCGTCGAGCCGTCTTCAAGGATCGCGGCCGAGCCTGCCATCCGTCGGTCCTTTCAAAGGGAAGATGGGGCGCAGCGATTGCCGCGCCCCGGATCAAGGCTTACGAGCCGCCGCCGACCATGCCGGTGACAAGGTCATACAGTTCTTGCGCGGGAAGTCCGCGACCGTTCATGTCGGCCAACCAGGCTTCCGCTGCCGGGGCTGCGGCCGCTTCACGGAACGCGTTCAGCTCTTCCTCGGTAAAGGTCACCTGAGTAATGCCTTTTTCCTCAAGAACCGGGCCCCAGGCCGCCATCGTTTTGGAGTTGTAGCTTTCGACATAGTGGTCGAGCGCTTCGTCGATGGACGACAAAAGTGCCTCACGATGTTCATCCGACAGGGCGTCCAACGCGTCGGTGTTGGCCACGACGGGGCAGTTCACCGTGCCGGGGTTCAGGTTCGTGGTCCACCAGTCGCCGGTTTCCACCGTGCCGAAGGACATATGGGCGTGCGGTGCAAAGCTGACGCCTTTCACGACACCGGAGTCGAGCGCCTGGCGCACTTCCGTGGCCGACATCGATGTGGGTACCGCGCCGATGGTTTCCATCGCCGCACCGATCCCGCCGGTGGCGCGAACAGCGAAGCCTTCGAAGTCGGACAGCGTTGCCGGGGCATCGCCCACGCCGACGATGTTGTACTGTGGAAGAGGCGACGGCATCAGCGGTGTCGCGTTCCAGCGCGCCAGATCTTCCTGGACGGCAGGGTGGGCATAGACAGCCTGGCTGATCTCACGCTCTTGCTCCAGCGACGACACGCCCAGGAACGGCAGTTCCAAAACAGTGATCGTCGGGTTTTTGTCGCGGTGATAGCCGGCGCAGAACTGCGCCATTTCAAACGCGCCGATCGAGATCCCGTCCAGGTTTTCGGTATTCTTCGACAGACCGCCATAAGAGATGTTCAGCGTGAACTCACCGTTGGTCTTGGCAGACACCAGCTCGGCCAGTTTCTCGACGTGTTCGGTGAATGCGCGGCGTTTGCCCCAAAGCGATACGTTCCACTCGGTTGCGACAGCTTCGGACGCAAATGCAGTGATCAGCGCCGCGGCTGCGGCGCGTGTCAGAAGTGTATTCATGGTTTCCTCCCAATCGAACATTTTCTGTTCTGAGGGTAAGATAGAGCGCGGTTTGGAACGCGGCTAGGAAGAAAATCGCAAGGACAGCGCAGCACGACCCTGCGGATATCCGCAGAGCTAGACGAGGCTGTCTTTCCGCAGCCCCAGCTTGACGATTTTCTCATTCAGTGTGCGGCGCCCGATCCCGAGGGCTTCGGCCACATCGTCCATCCGCCCATCATGATCCGTTATAGCCCGGGCGATCATCTGTGCCTCAAGGGCCGCGACGGCTTCTCGCAGGGTTTCCGGCATCGGGCTATCGCTTGCATGGGGATCAAGTGCCTGCGTGACCGATGGTGTGCCGCGGCGTGAAGCCAAAACCAGCCGCTCGGCGACATTTCGGAGTTCGCGGACATTGCCGGTCCAGGGATGGGCCAACAAGGTCGCGATGTCTTCGGTCGAAAGCGTGGGCTGGGGCACTTCATAAAGCGTCGCCATCTGGCCCAGAAAATGCGCGAACAACAGAGCGATATCTTGCCTGCGTTCGCGCAGGGCGGGCAGGGCCAGTTCCACGCTGTTCAGACGAAACAGGAGATCCTGGCGAAATCGTCCATCGGCCACGGCGGCATCCAGATCTTCGTTCGTGGCCGAGACGATCCGCACGTCTGCTTCAACCTCTTGCACCGCGCCAACGGGCGTAAAGCGCCGTGTTTCCAGCACACGCAGCAGCTTGGTCTGCGCCTCAAGCGGGCAGGCGGCCACCTCATCTAGAAACAGCGTGCCGCCATCGGTGCGGGCCAAAAGCCCCTTGGTTTCGGCCTCGCCGAACAAGGTCTGCTCCACGTGGTTCGCGGGGAGCGCGGCACAGCTTATCGCATGGAATGGCGCGGCAGACCGATCCGACAAGTCGTGAAGCGCGCGCGCCACCAGTTCCTTTCCGGTGCCGGTTTCACCTTTGATCAGGATGGTAGCCGACGTTGCGGCCAGGTCTGTGATATCCTCGCGAAGGCGCCGGATTGCGTCTGTCTCGCCCAAAAGCACCCGGTCCAGGCCGGAGAGTTTTGACAATTTGTCCTTCAGCCGCCGGGTTTCGATCCGAAGTGCCTGTTGCTCGGCGGCATGTTCCGCCGCCAGGACCAGGCGACGCGGGTCGAAGGGCTTTTCCAGAAATGTGTACGCGCCCGATTGCATGGCCTCGACGGCTGTCGGGATATCCCCATGGGCAGAAATCAGAATGACCGGGGGGGCGGATTTGTCCGGACCAAGCGATTTCAGCAAGTCCAGCCCGGACATGCGCGGCATGCGCACGTCGGACACGATGACATCCACTGGATCCGTGTCCACATGGCGCAGTGCAGCGCGTCCGTCCGCGACAGCATGGGTGGCCCAACCGGCGCTTTCGAACAGATCCACGAGCGATGTGCGCATCTCGCGGTCGTCATCAAGGATCAGAACGTGCCGCTGGCTCATGCAACGGCCTGAACGGGTTCTGCGCGGGGCAAGGAAAGGGTAAAGACTGCGCCCTTGGCGTCATTCTCGGCGCTGAGTTTCCCGTCATGGTCTGCGACAATCGAAGCAGATATCGCGAGACCAAGCCCCATCCCTTCGCCCGAGGCCCGCGTTGTGTGAAACGGCTCTTGCAGATCCTCGATGGTCTTGTCGCCAATTCCGGGGCCATTGTCCTGAACGGTCAGCGTGATGGTTTCGCCGCTCCGGATTGAGACCAGGATTTCCGGATCGTCCTGATCTTCAAGCGCCGCCTTGGCATTTTTCAAAAGATTCAAAAGCACCTGTTCCAGCCTGAGCTTGTTCCCGGTGACCGTCAGATCGCCTTTGTCTGTCTTGACGTGCAGCGCGATGTCCGATGCAGCAAGATCCGGGCCGATCAACTCGGCTGCGCCCGCCCAGACCTCGCGCAGATCAACGCGTGCCGATCTGTCCTCAACCGGGCGCGCGAAGAAACGAAGGTCCTTCGCAATGGTTTCCATCCGTGTGACAAGACCGGAAAGGCGCGCGATCAGCCGGCCATCGCGCCCTTCGGGTGGCGTGCTGAGTTCCGCCGCCGTCAGATGGTTTTTCATGGCTGACAAGGGCTGACCAAGCTCATGGGTGACCGACGCGGCCAACTGTCCAAGTGCTGCGAGTTTCGATGCCCGTGCCAGTTCGCCCTGGGTGCGTTCCAGTCGCCGCTCGGCCGCGCGGCGGTCTTCGATTTCGCGGGCGAGGGCCGCATTGGTGGCTGCAAGCTCTCGCCGTTCCGCCTGGCTAAGGACCAGCGCCGCACGGGTGCGCTGCAAACGCCTTAGGACGCCGCCGCCGAAAAGTAGCACAACGCCTCCGGCGACTGCGCCCGTCGTCAGGAGTGCCCGTTGCAATGCCGTTGAGGACGGCGTCAAGACATGGATGGTCCAAGGGACACGGTCGAGGGTCTGTACCGAATGGACGAAGCGTCGGCCCTCGAGCCTGATGGCCGCGTCGGACCGGACCGTCCAATCCAAAGGCGCGAGTGTCGCATCGCCAAACTGGCGCGAGGCGCGGATTGTCTCTAGCGCGCCGGCATCCAAAGGCGTGAGCGTGCTGAAATTCCATGCCGCGTTCGACGAAAACAAAACCACGCCAGCGGGGTCTGCGACGATGACCGCTTCGTCACCGTCCCATGCCTGGCTTAGTTCCGAGACGTCCACCTTGACGGCAATGACCCCTTGCGGCCTGGACTCGCCAGGCGGGGTGACCGGTGAGGACAGGAAGAACCCAGGCAGGCTGGTTGTCGCACCGACGGCGAAATACGTAGCGTGTGTTCCCGAAAGCGCGTCCTGGAAATAAGGCCGGAACCCATAATTCTTGCCGAGGAATGTGACTGCCGCCGCATGGTTGGAGGCGGCAATGGTAAGCCCAGTGCGGTCCATCACATAGATCGCTTCAAGCCCCGTGGTTTCGGAAAAGCGCTCAAGCCGCGCATTCAAATCGCCGGTGTCGGGCGCTTCCAATGCGCCAAAAACAGCGGGGTCCTGGGCCAGGATCTGCGGGATGGCGGCATGCTTTCCCAAGGTGGCATCAAGCGCTGTTCGGTAAAGCGAGGCCTGGTTTTCCAACCGGGCGCGCTCGGTCGCGATGAAGACCCACCACGCCGTGGCGAAGACACCAGCAAGCGCCGCCAAGGCGAGCAGGGCAATAGGCGCAAGGCGCCCGAGGCGCGGGGTCGGATGGGCCAGCAGCGGGTATCTCCTTTCCGTGGGACAGAGATCCTAGACCGGAGCGCGGGGTTTGGTCCAGTCGCGGCGCGGCGGTCTTAAGGACATTTTAGCGATAACCGGGGCACAAGCGGCATATGAACAGGAGGTTCAGATGAAAGCAGAAGCTAGAATTGGGGCGCTGACGCTCGGGCTGGTTTTGGCCGCTGCCGGTGCGTCCGCCGGAACAACACTCGCTGATGTTCAGGGAACGAAGATGGCAGTTTTCGAGCCGTCACAAATGCCGGAATTCGTTCGGGTGGAACTGAAAGACGGCTATTCGGGCATTTCGCAGGATGAGTTGCTGCGACGCGTGCAACTGGCCGTGGAAGGCCTGACGGGGTGCAATTTTGCCGAACAGTCGGTCTTTGTGCGCGGCTCGACGATCGAGGTCGGATTTGATGGCGATTGCTGGTTTCACGGCTATTACGATTCAGGAAGCCAGTCGCGCGTGCTTTCGGCACGCGACAGAATTGTGCTGAATTGATCGGCTAGGGCATCCGGCAGCAGGCGGAATGCTACGGTTGCAAGTGGTGTGGGCGTAGAGATTGCGTCAGGGTGGCTGGGGTCGAACGATACAATCCCGGGGGCTCGCATGGGTGCGACGGGGGTCAGGCGCCACGGCGTTGGAACTGCGCCTTCAACTGTCATTGGCAGGAATTGCGAGACGTAGGAACCGTGGCACCTGCCGCATGCCCGTAGCGCCACGGCATCGGGCAAGCGGAGGCGATGGGAAATCAGCAACCCTGCGTCGTCCTTATTGGGGAAGTGGGCCGACAAAGCCGTCCACGCCATGATGCCTTTAAGTCGGTCGTATGTCATCGACGACCTACGACCTCGATGGAGCCGGAGTTGCAGGACGTTGGCGGTCGATCATCGTCAACTGCCCATTCGAAACGTCATGGCGGCCCCGAGGTGTCCCGGTTGAAGGGGACTGCGTCTCATCGTCCGAGGTCGGCGATGATCCGTCGATGCGAGCGTTGTGCAAGCAACCACCATTTGGCCCCGGCAAAAAAGAAACACGGCCGAGATATCGCTCGTGTGACATCCCGCGGGGTGCCGGATTTGACGCGCAGCCGACCGATGGCAGTGGGAGCGCGGCGTCGGTGGACATCCGGTAAATGGTCGGCGGCTCAAAGGCGTGGCAAAGTACGGCGGCAGGGTGGCGAGAGCAGCCTGGCAGCGCGGCACCTCAGCAATCAGGAATTGCGGCGTTGCAGCCCCTCGGATGCGGCACCGCATGACCGGTCTACGGGGTGAGCCGATCCGCCTGTCCCGCGCCACCAAATTCTGGCCATGCCCAATGCGTCAGCGACCGATAATCCCGGCGATCCGCCGAGCAATCGCCGTTGACCCCTTCGTCGATGGGTGTATGCGGTCGGGCCCGTGAAAGGACATGTCACCTTCGGGAACCATGGTCTTGAGCGATAGAAACTCGACACCCTCGGTCCTTTGCGCGTACACCTGCATCCGGCGCTCAAGCTCGTCCCCGTCATCGCGGCAGTGTTCGATCACTGAACCGAAGCCCGGGCTCCTGAGGTATCCCACCAAAAGCACCCGTGCGCCCGTTTGCCGGATCTCATCCACCATCTCGGGCACGGTGCCTTGCCGCCCGTCGGGTGAGATCATCGCCCGCATGCGTCGGTCGCAGCGGTTGCAGTTGCAGCCCAGCCAAAGATCGTTTCCGCCGCCGTTGACGACCACCCAGTCCCAGTCGCCCGCCACGTATTGGGATGGAATGCCGACACCCGTCCGGCTGACCATGCCCGCACCGATCATCGACCGGTCCACGACGCGCGCGCCAAGGTCCCGGCGCAGCACCTGGGCAACGGACGCGTTCTTCAGCCGATGCCAGGCCAGAAGCGAATCGCCCATGAACAGAACCTGTTTGTCGGTCCGGACCTGCGGCGCGGCACAGCCTGACAACAAGAGCCCCGCAAAAATGAATCCGGCAATCCAAACCCAACGCGTCATGTCATACCTTTCAACCAGGGCCCGGTGTCCTGCGCCCGGGCCCTCAACTCTTTCGCCGATCATGGTAAAGGCAGTGTTAAAGCCGATGGAAACGCGTGCCCACGGGAACGTGGCTTTCCAACCGGTTCGCGGCGTGTCAGGTGTCGCGCCAAGATGGAACGCCGACCCCGCTTCGCGATGCCCGCGGCACCCGCCGGACGGTTCCGGCGCGTGCCGCCAGCGATCTTCCCCGCGATTCTCGGGTTGCTTGGCCTTGGGCTGGTCTGGCGCCGCGCCGCCGCATCATTTGCATTCGATGGATCTTTGGTGGAATTGTATCTCGGCGCTGTCACGCTTCTGACCATCGGCGCCTTGATCGCTTACGGCACGAAGGTGGCCCTGCGCCCCGGATCGCTGTCAGACGATTTGCGCGTCTTACCTGGGCGGACGGGTCTTGCCGCAATGACCATGTGCGTCATGCTTCTGGCTGCGGTTTGCTGGCCCTATACCGTGGTTCTGAGCGCGATCCTGCTGGCGTTGGGGTTTGCCGGACATCTGGTCATAGCCGGGCTCACAGCGCGCTTGCTTTGGATCGGCGCTCCGGGAACGCGCGACATGACCCCGGCCATGCACCTTGTCTTTGTTGGGTTCATCGTGGCGCCGCTGGCTGCATTGCCGATGGGGCTCGTGGCTCTGTCCGCATGGTTGGCAATCTACAGTGTGTCGATGTCTCTGCTTCTTTGCGCCGTCACGCTGCCTGCCTTGCTTGGCGGTAATGAACCTGCGCCGCTGCGACCGCTTCATGCCATCCACATCGCACCGGCGGGATTGATTGCAACGACCGCCATGGCGACCGGGATGGACGGTTTGGCCTTCTTCATGCTGGCCTGGGGCGGACTTCTTCTGATGATGCTGGTGCTGCGCGTGGCTTGGCTGACCGAAGCCGGGTTCTCTCCGTTATGGAGCGCGTTTACCTTCCCGCTGGTGGCCTATTCCGGGGCCATCCTTCTAGCCGAGGTCACCTATGGCTGGTCTTGGGCGCGGTTTGCAGGTGCCATCGGGCTGGTATTGGCAACCCTGATCACGCTTCCGATCGCACATTGCGTCTTGCGCGCCTGGGGCGAAGGGTCGCTCGCCCAGAAGACCAACGCCTCGATTGCCTGACGCCCGGACCAAAGAAATCCGCCGATCGGGTGCGCGGGGGCTTTCCTCGCCTGCCAAGCCGTGAAATAGGGAGGCGCCAACCGAACCCTCCCAAGGAGTGCGTGATGGAGATTCGAGAGGCTCTCACCTTTGATGATGTTCTGCTGGTTCCGGGAGCGTCGAGCGTTCTGCCGTCGACCGCGGATACCCGGACACGGGCGACCCGCGACATTGCCATGAACATCCCTCTTCTGTCCTCGGCCATGGACACTGTGACCGAAGCGCGCATGGCCATCGCCATGGCGCAGGCGGGCGGTCTGGGCGTGATCCACCGCAATCTCGATCTTGAGGTCCAGGCCCGCGAGGTTCGGCGCGTGAAGCGGTTCGAAAGTGGCATCGTGTATAACCCGATCACGCTGACGCCGGATCAGACCCTGGCGGATGCGAAAGCTCTGATGGAGCGGTATAAGGTAACGGGTTTCCCGGTGATTGATGCGGACCGGCGCGTCGTGGGCATCGTCACCAACCGCGATATGCGATTTGCCGAAGATGATAATACGCCGGTCCGGGTCATGATGACGTCCAACGATCTGGCGATGCTGACCGAGCCGGCAGATCTTGATGAAGCCAAAAGCCTGATGAAGGCGCGCCGGATCGAGAAGCTGCTTGTCACCGATGGCGCCGGGAAGTTGACCGGGCTTCTGACACTCAAGGATTCCGAACAGGCCGTTCTGAACCCACAAGCTTGCAAGGACCATCTGGGCCGGCTGCGTGTGGCAGCCGCGACCACCGTTGGCGACAAAGGTTATGCCCGGTCCGAGGCGCTTGTCGATTCGGGCGTCGACATCATCGTGATCGATACGGCGCATGGTCATTCGGAAGGTGTGGCGGCGGCTGTGACGCGTGCCAAGAAACTATCGAACGAAGTTCAGATCATTGCGGGTAATGTCGCAACGGCCGAAGCAACGCGCGCGTTGATCGATGCCGGGGCCGACGGCGTGAAAGTGGGGATCGGCCCGGGCTCGATCTGCACGACCCGCATGGTGGCAGGGGTTGGCGTTCCGCAGCTCACGGCGATCATGGATGCAGCCTCGGCGGCCGGAGATGTCCCGGTCATCGCAGATGGCGGCATCAAGTTTTCGGGCGATTTCGCCAAGGCGATCGCGGCGGGCGCTTCCTGCGCCATGGTTGGTTCGATGATTGCGGGCACTGACGAAAGCCCGGGAGAAGTCATTTTGTATCAAGGGCGTAGCTTCAAAAGCTATCGCGGTATGGGCAGTCTTGGTGCAATGGCCCGGGGATCGGCAGATCGGTATTTCCAATCGGATGCGGCGTCAGACAAGCTTGTTCCGGAAGGCATCGAGGGTCAGGTGCCCTATAAAGGGCCGGCGTCAACCGTCGTCCATCAGCTGGTTGGCGGGCTCCGGGCCGCGATGGGATACACGGGGTCCGCCACGGTCGATGACATGCGGCAGAATTGCCGGTTCGTGAAAATTACCGGAGCAGGGTTGAAAGAAAGCCATGTTCACGATGTACAGATCACGCGCGAAAGTCCCAATTACCGTATCATGTAATCCCATGTTAGCGTTCCGATATGACACCAAGTGCGAGAGTTGCCGCCGCCGTAGACATCCTTGACGCGATCTTGGCCGGAGCTCCGGTTGAGGCAGAGTTGACCCGTTGGGCCCGCAGCAATCGTTATGCGGGGTCTTCGGATCGCGAGGTTATTCGCGACCATGTCTATGACGCCGTACGATGCCGGCGCACCTTGGCCGCGTTCGGTGGTGCTGCGACCGGGCGCGGATTGATGCTTGGCATGGCGCGCGCGTTCGACATGGACATCGACGATCTTTTTTCCGGCGAGGGCCACGCGCTTGATCCGCCCACCGCCGCAGAAAGCGACGCGCTTCGCCGCCCCTTAGCGTTGAAACGCGCCGAGCGGTTCGATGTTCCGGACTGGCTGTTTCCGATGATCGAAGCGTCTCTCGGACCTGACACGGACGACATCCTGAGCGCGATGCAGTCGCGGGCACCGTTGCATGCGCGTGTCAACGGGCTTCGTGGGACTCGGTCCGAGGCCCTGGCCCTGTTGACCGAAGCACGTATTCAGGCACAGCCGCATCCCCTGGCCAAAACGGCGGTCGAAATCGTCCAGCGGACGCGGAAAGTGCGTCAGTCGATGGCCTATCGCTCGGGTCTGATCGAGTTCCAGGACGCCTCGGTCCAGGCTGCGGTTGAAGCCAGCGCGCATCTTGCCGCAAACGTGCGCGTGCTGGATTATTGTGCGGGCGGCGGTGGCAAGGCTCTGGCGTTGGCGCCTTTCCACCCGGAACGTTTGATTGCCCATGATATCAATCCGCGTCGCATGACCGATTTGCCGGCCCGTGCGCAGCGCGCGCTGGCTCCGATCCAGATTGCCCAAACGGCCGATTTGAAGCGATTGGGCCCGTTCGACATGGTGCTTGCCGACGTGCCCTGTTCCGGGACGGGCGTCTGGCGCCGGGACCCGGCGGCGAAATGGACGCTCGACGAGGTGACTTTGGCACGGCTGGTGAACACGCAGCGCGACATATTGGACCGCACGAAGACGTATTTGGCCAAGCGCGGTACACTTGTTTACATGACCTGTTCCCTCTTAGGTATTGAAAATGATCATCAAATTGATGAATTCCTGAGCCGCAATCGGGACTGGACCTGCACCTACCGCCGCCAATTCACGCCGCTTGACGGCGGAGACGGCTTTTTCGTTGCACACTTGACAGTATGATTGACGCCTCTAGGCTCAACTCAGGGTAGTGAGGGGGTGCTGGGCTTAAGGTCCCGTTAAGGAATTTAGCCCGATATGCCGCCCAATGAGTCTCGCAAGAGGGAGATGCTGGTGGCTGAGAGGGCCTTGCCGTCCAGACCTCGGATGGATCAACCCGTGTCGCGACTTCCACGGCAAGGGTTTCTTTTGGTCGCCGTGGTTGTCTTGCTCGGTGCCGCATATTTCGTCCCGAATCCGGACTTTTCGCGCCTATTTCTGGCGGCGGGCGTCGGCATCGTCGCTCTGGCGGCCGTCATACGCCTTGGCGATATTCTTCGGCATCGGCGCAGGCAGCGCTTTCTGACTTCGGTCGCCCAGTTTGTCGACAACGATGCCTCGCCCAGTTTCACGACCAATGGCGACGGCGTCGTTCATTATCAAAACAAGGCAGCGACCGAACGGTTTGGCGAATGCCACGCCGATACTCTCATTTCCGTCCTTAGCGGGCTGTTCGCATCGCCCTCAGCCGTCTTGTACCGGCTTCAGGCGAAAGCCGCCCAGAATGGTGCTGCGCGCGAAGACGTCGTTCTGCGCCGCGGGCATATGCGCCTGTCGGTTCACAGGGTGATGGAAGGCGAATTTCTTTGGCGGCTTGAGGACATTGCTGAAAAGGGCGGGACGGGCCGGGGTGCAGAGGGGATTTCGATCCCGATGCTGACTGTTTCGAAGAACGGCGCGGTCCTGTTCGGGAATGAGGCGTTGCGCCGTCTGATCGGCGGGCGGGAATCGACGTTGGACCGGATCATCAATGATCTGCCGCTGCGTCCCGGTGAGGTGCATGAAATTGCCACGCTTGACGGGCCGCAACGGGCCACCATCGTCGAGGTGGAAAGCGCTGCCGGGCGCAAGGAGCTGTACATGTTGCCGGTGATCCAGGCGCCGGTGAACGCCGACTGGGCGTTGATTGACGCCTTGCCTGTGCCGATGTTGCGCGTGTCGCCGGACGGGGTGGTGGAACTGTCAAATCAGTTGGCGCGCGATATGCTTGAGATTGAGCCGGGAGAGACGCCGTCGCTTGGCGCGCTTGTCGACGGGCTTGGCCGCCCGGTCGCCGATTGGCTGGCCGATGCTGCTCAGGGGCGCGGTCTGGCGCGCCCCGAATTCGTCAAGGCAACGAACCCGACAAAAGACGTGCATTTGCAAATCTCGCTCGGGCGGGTGTCCAGCAAGGATGGCCCGTCCTTGGTCGCGGTGTTGAACGATGCGACTGAGTTGAAGACGCTAGAAGCGCAATTCGTTCAAAGCCAAAAGATGCAGGCCATCGGGCAATTGGCCGGCGGGGTCGCCCATGATTTCAACAACTTGCTGACGGCGATCAGTGGTCATTGCGACCTTCTGCTCTTGCGCCACGATGAAGCCGACCCGGATTTTGCCGATCTTGAGCAGATTAACCAGAACGCCAACCGCGCGGCCAGTCTTGTGGGCCAGCTTCTGGCGTTTTCGCGGAAGCAGAACCTGCAACCACAGGTGCTGGATCTGCGCGAAAGCCTGGCGGAGTTGACCCATCTTCTGAACCGGCTGGTCGGTGAGACGATTGAACTGACGGTGACCCATGCGCCCGATCTTGCGATGGTCCGCGCCGATAAGCGTCAGTTGGAACAGGTGATGATGAATCTTGTCGTCAACGCGCGCGATGCGATGCCCGATGGCGGGACGATCAAGATCGAGACGTTGATGACGACGCTGATCACCCCGCTTGAACGGGACCGGGCCGAGGTTCCGCCGGGTGACTATGTGCAGATCCGTGTGTCCGATGAGGGGATCGGGATTCCGCCCGACAAGCTGCCGAAGATATTTGAGCCCTTCTTCACTTCGAAACAGCCGGGCGAGGGGACGGGTTTGGGCCTGTCGACGGCCTATGGCATCACCAAGCAGACCGGCGGGTTTATCTTTGCGGACAGTGTGGTGGGGCATGGTACGGTGTTCACCATCTATCTACCGGCACAGCCGGAAGTCGATGTCGTGCAGCCGGTCCACCCGCAGCCAGAACCCAAGCCCGAGGCCCGATCAGGCGACGGAGTCGTTCTGCTGGTCGAGGACGAGGCCCCGGTGCGCGCCTTTGCGTCCCGGGCCTTGCGCATGCGCGGCTACACGGTGATCGAGGCCGCGAATGCCGAGGAAGCGCTTGAAACGCTGGAAGACGACGAATTGCAGGTCGATATCTTCGTGACCGATGTTGTGATGCCCGGCATGGACGGGCCGAGCTGGGTCACCCAGGCTCTGGAAAAGCGACCCAATACGCGTGTTGTCTTCGTGTCCGGTTACGCCGAGGACTATCTGGCGGACAGCCAGTCGAAGATTCCGAATTCCGTATTTCTGCCAAAACCTTTTTCTCTCAATGAGTTAACGGCAACGGTTCAAGAGCAACTGCACTGATCCCCAAAAAACATTGCCGCCGCTAACCCCCTCTTAACCGAATCCGGAAAGGTTCGAAATTGAGGAAAATGGTTGCAATGTTCTCTTTTTGGTCTCATACGTCATGAAAAGAACACAAGGCGAACAGAGCAGCGATTGCCGCCCCCGTGCGGCTGTGAAATAAGGACAGGACCAAGCCCTATGACGAATGTTCTCGACATGACCGACAAGCGCAGCAGCGACAAGGAAAAAGCCCTCGAATCGGCCCTGGCGCAGATCGAACGCCAATTTGGCAAAGGTTCGATCATGAAGCTTGGCGACGACAATGCTGTGGCCGAAATCGAAGCGACGTCGACCGGGTCGCTCGGGCTGGACATCGCCCTCGGGATCGGCGGGTTGCCGAAGGGTCGGGTGATTGAGATTTATGGACCGGAAAGCTCGGGCAAGACGACCCTGACGCTGCATTGCGTGGCCGAAGAGCAGAAGAAAGGCGGCGTCTGCGCCTTTGTCGATGCAGAGCATGCGCTGGATCCGCAATATGCGCGCAAGCTGGGCGTGAACCTGGATGAACTTCTGATCTCACAGCCCGATACCGGCGAACAGGCGCTTGAGATCACCGAAACGCTTGTGCGGTCCGGCGCAGTCAGCCTTGTGGTTGTTGACTCGGTTGCCGCCCTGACGCCCCAAAAGGAACTGGAAGGCGATATGGGCGACAGCGCGCCCGGTCTTCAGGCCCGCCTGATGAGCCAGGCCATGCGCAAACTGACAGCTGCGATCAGCCGGTCAAATTGCATGGTTATCTTCATCAACCAGATCCGGATGAAAATCGGCGTGATGTTCGGCAGCCCCGAAACGACGACCGGGGGCAACGCGCTGAAATTCTATTCGTCGGTTCGCCTGGATATCCGCCGGATCGGGGCCCTGAAAGACCGTGACGAAGTGGTCGGCAACGCGACCCGCGTGAAGATCGTCAAGAACAAGGTGGCACCGCCATTCAAGCAGGTCGAGTTCGATATCATGTATGGCGAAGGCATCTCAAAAATGGGCGAGCTTCTGGATCTGGGCGGTAAGGCCGGGATCGTCGAGAAGTCGGGCGCCTGGTTCTCGTACGGGGATGAGCGGATTGGTCAGGGCCGAGAGAACGCCAAGCAGTTCCTGAAGGATAATCCCCAGATCGCGCTTGAAATCGAAGACAAGATCCGCGCCGCCCATGGCCTTGATTTCGACATGGGCCCCGAAGCGAAAGCGGAAGCCGAGGACGACGACGTCCTGGAAGCCTAAGCGCCAAAAAGAGCCGAACCAGCGGGCCCCTTCGCGGGGCCCGTTTCGTCTGTGGACACCAAAAACTGGCGGGGCTAAACGGTTTGGGCCCTTTTCAAGCCAAGTAGCGCCACCATGACCAGCCTTGCCGAGATCCGCACGACCTTCCTCGACTATTTCGAGAAGAACGGGCACGCCGCCGTTGCGTCCTCGCCGCTTGTCCCGATGAACGACCCGACGTTGATGTTCGTCAATTCGGGCATGGTCCAGTTCAAGAACGTCTTCACTGGGCTTGAGACGCGTGACTATACACGCGCCACCACCAGTCAGAAATGCGTGCGGGCCGGGGGCAAGCACAACGATCTGGATAATGTCGGCTATACGGCCCGTCACCTGACCTTCTTTGAAATGCTGGGGAATTTCTCGTTCGGCGACTACTTCAAGGAAGAGGCCATTCCTTTTGCGTGGGAGCTTCTGACCAAAGGGTTTGGCATCGATGCCGAACGCATGTCGGTCACGGTCTATCACACCGATGACGAAGCGGCGACGATCTGGAAAAAGGTGGGTGTCCCGGACGAACGGATCATTCGGATCGCGACGGATGATAATTTCTGGCGGATGGGTCCGACCGGCCCGTGTGGGCCTTCGACTGAGATTTTTTTCGACTACGGCCCCGAGGTCTGGGGTGGACCGCCCGGCAGCCCAGACGAAGATGGCGACCGTTTCATCGAAATCTGGAACGTCGTCTTCATGCAGAACGAGCAGTTCGAAGATGGGACGATGCGTCCGCTCGATATGCAATCGATCGACACGGGTATGGGGCTTGAACGGTTTGCAGCGCTCATGCAGGGCACTAACAACGTGTTCGAGACGGACTTGTTGCAGGCTCTGGTCGATGCGTCGGCTCACGCGTCGAATACCGATACGTCCGAGGCATTCCTGACCCACCACCGGGTGATTGCCGACCATCTTCGGTCCACGTCATTCCTAATGGCGGACGGGGTGATGCCGTCGAACGAAGGCCGCGGCTATGTTTTGCGCCGGATCATGCGTCGCGCCATGCGGCACGCGCATCTGCTCGGCGCGAAGGATCCGTTGATGCACCGGCTTGTCCCGGCGCTGGTCCAGCAGATGGGGCAGGCCTATCCCGAGCTTGTGCAGGCTTCCGCCTTGATCACTGAGACGCTTGAGCGGGAAGAAACCCGGTTTCGTCAGACACTTGACCGTGGTCTCAAGCTTCTTGAGGACGAAGTGGCCGGT
This sequence comes from Paracoccaceae bacterium, assembly GCA_965267475.1. Taxonomy (GTDB): domain Bacteria; phylum Pseudomonadota; class Alphaproteobacteria; order Rhodobacterales; family Rhodobacteraceae; genus JBCBKU01. The sequence goes on along the minus strand of OZ254079.1, from coordinate 2,472,706 downwards.
CTCGCCGAGGGGGCCGATCTTTCTGGCGATGCGGCGTTCAAGCTTTACGACACCTATGGCTTCCCGCTGGATCTGACGCAGGATGCTTTGCGCGAGCAGGGTCGCGGCGTCGATACAGACGGGTTCGATCAGGCGATGGAGGCGCAAAGGGCCAAGGCACGTGCGGCCTGGTCCGGGTCAGGTGATGCGGCCGACGATACGGCCTGGTTTGAATTGTCCGAAGCGCAGGAGCCGACGGAATTTCTGGGCTATGACAGCGAAACCGCCGAGGCCCAGATCATCGGGATCATCAAGGGCGGGGCGACCGTTAATCGCCTGGAAGCCGGCGAAACCGGCTGGATTGTCACCAACCAGACGCCATTCTATGGCGAGGCTGGCGGCCAGGTTGGCGATACCGGCACAATCACGCAGATCGAGGATCGCAGCGTCACGGGCACGGTCGCAGACACGAAACGCTTCGCTGGCGGGGCCCTGTTCGGCCATGAGGCGACGGCCCACGGCGGCACCCTTTCTATTGGCGATGCCGTCGTGCTGGATGTCGACCAGAGCCGGCGTGGCGCGATCCGGGCCAACCATTCGGCCACGCATTTGCTGCACGAAGCCCTTAGGCAGGCCTTGGGGGATCACGTGGCGCAGCGGGGATCGCTGAACGCGCCGGATCGGCTTCGGTTCGACTTCAGCCATGGTCAAGCGCTGAGCCTTGAGGAATTGCACAAGGTTGAAACCGAGGTGAACGCCTTCATCCGTCAGAACAGCGCGGTCGAGACCCGGATCATGTCGCCCGACGATGCGCGGGCTATCGGCGCCCAAGCCCTGTTCGGCGAAAAATACGGCGATGAAGTTCGGGTGGTGTCCATGGGGCAAGCCGAGACCGGAAAAGGGGCTGACGGCCAAACCTGGTCGATCGAACTTTGCGGCGGTACCCATGTGGCCCGAACCGGCGACATCGGCACGTTTGTCACTTTGGGGGACAGCGCGTCGTCTGCCGGTGTCCGCCGGATCGAGGCTTTGACCGGGCAGGCGGCCTTTGACTATCTGGCCAAGCAGGATCACCGGCTGGCCGAAACAGCGTTGATATTGAAAGCTCAGGCAGAAGAGGTGCCGTCGCGCGTCAAAGCGCTTTTGGATGAGCGCAAAGCCCTGCAATCGGAATTGGCCGACCTGCGACGGGCTGTGGCCATGGGCGGCGGCGCGGCTGATGGTCCTGTCCAGGAAGATGTGAACGGGACCTGCTTCATGGGCCAGGTCATGACGGGCGTCTCGGGCAAGGATTTGCCCGCCCTCGTGGACCAGTTCAAAGACCAGGCCGGCAGTGGCATTGTCCTGTTGATTGCCGATGTGGATGGGAAGGCGGCTGTGGCCGCAGGTGTGACGCAGGATTTGACGGATCGCTTCAACGCGGTCGATCTGCTTCGGAGAGCGGTCGAGACGCTCGGCGGCAAGGGCGGCGGCGGACGCCCTGACATGGCTCAGGGGGGTGCGGCCTCGTCCGAAAAGGCCGATGATGCTATTCTGGCCGTGAAGGCATTGGTGGGAGAAATAGAATGAGCGCGCTTTGGATTGCCCGGGTCGACGTGAAAGACGCCGAGACCTATGCGAAATATGTCGATGTGGCCTCGGTGGTCATTCCCGATCATGGCGGCGCATTCATTGCGCGCGGTGGACGTGTCGAGCAACTTGAAGGAGCCGGGCGTGGGCGGAACGTGGTTGCGCGGTTTCCGTCGGTTGAGGCAGGGATCGCGGCCTATAACGACCCGCGCTATCAAGAGGCGCTTCAGAAATGGGCGCTTCCGTCTGCCGAGCGTGATATCATGATGGTTGAACTGGCTGAGTGATTTGACTGCGGTAGGCTAGATCGGCAAGGCCGTGGTTTCCTTCAGCTCTTCCATGACGAAAGAGGCCGATACGTCATGCATCGGCACCTTTTCGATCAAGCGGCGGTAAAGCCGGTCATATCCCGCGACATCGGCTACGCGTGCGCGGACCAGGTAATCCAGATCGCCGGACATGCGATAGGCACCGAGGATCTCGGGCATGTCGCGCGTGGCCTTTGAAAACCGGTCGAGCCATGCGGCATCATGGGCCGAGGTTCGGATCAGCATGAAGACGGTCAGGGGCAAGTTGACCTGCGCCGGATCGACAAGCGCAACGCGACCAGACAAGACACCCTGATCTTCCAACGCTTTGACACGGCGCCAACAGGCATTGCGGCTGAGGCCGACCTTTTCGCCCAACGCTTCCAGGGCGAGGCTGGCGTCACGCTGCAAAGCCCTCAGGATTCTGCGGTCGATTTCATCAAGTGTCACGAATTATTGCCAAAAATTGGGAGAATATCCCACATTCTTACATAAGATCATTGGATTTGGGAAGCTCTCTCATTGATCGCTAGGCAAACTGGGTCAAATCACAATTGGTGGGACCCATGATCGAACGCGTCTTCCTCGACCATCCGCGCAGTGTGGATGAAAGCTATTTCGAACACATGGCCTTTGCGGGCCGGTTCGCGGGCACTTTGCTGCTGGCGGCAGGGGCGGCACTGGTTCATGCCGTGGTCCCGTGCCTGTTTGAGAAGACGGCTAGCCGGATTGTAGGCGACCTTTACGCCAAGACCCACAACCGGGGGCGGTAAATGTGTCGTTGGGCTGCCTGGATCGGCAAGCCGATCTTTCTGGAAACGTTGATTGCCCGTCCGGACAATTCACTGATCGCGCAAAGCCATCATGCCTCGGAATGCAAGACCGAGGTGAATGCTGATGGATTCGGGGTCGCGTGGTACGGCACAAAAGACAAACCCGGGCTGTTTCGCGACGTTTACCCCGCCTGGTCGGATCCCAATCTGGCATCCCTGGCGGAACAGATCTCGTCCGGGCTTTTTCTGGCCCATGTTCGAGCCTCGACCGGCACGGCGACCAGCCGGAACAACTGTCATCCCTTCGTCGTGGGCCAATGGAGTTTCATGCATAACGGCCAAGTTGGCGGCTTCGACAAGTTCCGGCGGAAAGCGGACATGCTTGTGCCGGATCTTCTGTACCCTCACCGCAAAGGAGCCACCGACAGCGAAGTGATTTTCCTACTGGCGCTCGCCAATGGGTTGGACACCGACCTGATCGGGGCCTTGTGGCATGCGATTGACGAATTGACAGGCTTGGCCCGAGCCCATGACGGGCGACCCGCGTTCCGCTGTGCCGCGGCTTTTTCCGACGGCAGACGGCTCTATTTGCTCCGCACGTCCAGCGACGGCCGTGCGCCCACACTGTATCATCGGTGGGACGGTGAACTTGGTGGCCGGATCGCCGTTTCGGAGCCACTGGAGGATCGGGCGGATTGGGTGGCCGTTCCAGAGGATACACTGATTGTAGCCGAGGGCGACGGCATGCATCAGCACCCCTTCGCCCTGCGGCAAGTGGCCTAGCCCGAAAGCGCCTTGTTCAGGTTCTCGTCGATTTTTTCCAGGAAGCCCTCGGTGGTCAGCCAGCTTTGATCCGGGCCAACCAGCAGCGCCAGGTCCTTGGTCATCGACCCGCTTTCGACCGTATCGACGATGACTTTCTCCAACGTTTCGGCAAAGGTCATCAGGGCTGCGTTGTCATCCAGTTTCGCGCGGTGCTTCAACCCGCCCGTCCAGGCATAGATCGACGCGATTGAGTTTGTCGACGTCGCTTCGCCCTTCTGGTGCTGGCGATAGTGACGGGTCACAGTGCCATGGGCGGCTTCGGCTTCAACAATCTTGCCGTCAGGCGTCATCAATTGTGACGTCATCAAACCGAGTGAACCAAACCCCTGGGCCACGGTGTCGGACTGAACATCCCCGTCATAGTTCTTGCAGGCCCAAACGAAGCCCCCGGACCACTTCATCGCGCTGGCGACCATGTCGTCGATCAGGCGGTGCTCGTACCAGATTTCTTGTTCTTCGAACTGGGTTTTGAATTCCTTTTCAAAGACTTCGGCAAAGATCTCCAGGAAACGGCCATCATATTGTTTCAGGATCGTGTTCTTTGTCGACAAATAGCAAGGCCAGCCGAGGTTCAGGGCATAGTTGAACGAGGCGCGGGCAAAATCGTAGATCGACTCATCCAGGTTATACATGCCCATGAAAACGCCCGACCCAGGTGCATGGAACACCTCACGCTCGTCGACGGTTCCGTCTTCGCCCTCGAATTTCATGGTCAATTTGCCCGGCCCGGGGAACTTGATGTCCGTCGCCTTGTACTGATCACCGAAGGCGTGGCGCCCGATGACAATCGGTTCGGTCCAGCCTGGCACAAGACGTGGTACATTCTTGCAGATGATCGGGGCACGGAAGACGACGCCGCCCAGGATGTTCCGGATCGTGCCGTTCGGGGATCGCCACATCTTCTTCAGGCCGAATTCTTCAACGCGTGCTTCGTCCGGAGTAATGGTCGCGCATTTCACGCCCACGCCAATATCCTTGATCTTTTCGGCGGCATCGATGGTGATCTGATCTTCGGTCCGGTCTCGTTCCTCCATCCCGAGGTCGTAATAGAGAAGATCGATGTCGAGATAGGGCAGGATCAGCTTTTTCTTGATGAAGTCCCACATGATGCGGGTCATTTCGTCGCCGTCGAGTTCAACGACAGGGTTTTCGACTTTGATCTTCGACATGGTGTCTCCGCCGGGTTCCAAGGGTCAGCGCCGGTTTAGCCGATTTTGAGCGATGTGTAAGCGCGGATCTGCGGTCCGGCATAGCCGAGTAGCTAGAATTGTATACAGTCGTATGCATTGACTTGGCGAAGCGCCTCGGATACCCGATCCCCAACTGTGCGGTTGCCGAAGTGAAATCCCGTCTCGGCAGCATTCGCACGCACTTTTCGACTATCCATCCCAGCGCCAGAAGGGGTCAGGAATGACAAACCAAAACACGCCCGATATCATCTATACCAAGGTCGACGAAGCGCCCGAACTGGCCAGCGCGTCGTTCCTGCCGATCATCCGCCGCTTTGTCAGTGCGGCCGGGATCGATGTGGGCGTGAAAGATATCTCGCTGGCGGGCCGGATCATTGCGACATTCCCCGAGAACCTGACCGAGGCACAACGTCAGTCGGACGATCTGGCAGAGCTTGGACAGTTGGTCAAAACGCCAGATGCGAATGTGATCAAGCTGCCGAATATCTCGGCTTCGGTGCCCCAGCTGGTCGCCGCCGTCGAAGAGTTGAAGGCGAAGGGGTATGACCTGCCGGACTATCCGGAAGACCCGAAAACGGACGCAGAGAAATCCATTCGAGTGCGGTATGACGCCATCAAGGGATCGGCGGTGAACCCGGTCCTTCGGGAGGGCAATAGTGATCGCCGCGCGGCACGGGCGGTTAAAAGCTATGCCCAAGCGAACCCACATTCGATGGGCGAATGGGTGTCAGACAGCAAAACCAAAGTGTCGTCGATGTCCGGCAATGATTTCTTCGCCAACGAAAAATCAGCGACGATCACGTCCGATCAGGCTGGTGATGCGCGAGTTGAATTCGTAGCCGCCGACGGAACGGTGACGGTCATGAAAGACGTTTGGCCACTAGGGGCCGGAACTATCGCTGACGCTACCTTCATGAGCGCTGCCGCCCTCAGCGCGTTTCTGACCGAAGCCATCGAAGACACCAAGGCCGATGGCACGATGTTCTCGCTGCATTTGAAGGCGACGATGATGAAGGTCTCGGACCCGATCATCTTCGGTCATGCGGTGAAGGCTTGGCTGGGACCCGTTTGGGAAAAGCACGGCGCTGCGGTTCAGGCCGCCGGAGGGTCGCCCAATTCCGGATTGGCGGATGTGTTGGCCGCCATCGCCACGATGCCGAATGCGTCCGAGATCGAAGGGGAGATCGCAGCCCTAGATCGGCCCGATATCTACATGGTCGACAGCGACAAGGGCATCACCAATCTGCATGTGCCGAGCGATGTGATTATCGACGCATCCCTTCCTGCGGTGATCCGCGCCGGCGGAAAGGGCTGGAATGCCACAGGAGAGAAGGGCGACACCAATTGCGTGATCCCCGACCGCTGCTATGCGCCGGTCTATGACGAGACGATCAACTTCTTTAAAGCCAATGGCGCGTTGGATCCGACAACGGCCGGCGCGGTCGCCAATGTTGGGCTGATGGCGCAGAAGGCGGAAGAATACGGATCGCACCCGACAACCTTTGAAGCGCCTGGTGCTGGTATGTTCCGGATCGTCCTGGCGAACGGTGACGTATTGCATGAGCACGCGGTCGAGACGGGCGATATTTGGCGGTCTTGCTCGGTCAAAAAAGCTCCGATTGAAAACTGGATCCAGTTGGCCATGGACCGCCAGCGCTTGACGGGGTCGGAGGCGATCTTCTGGCTTGATGCGAACCGAGCCCATGACGCGGAACTGATCAAATACGTGACACCCGCGTTGGAAGCCGCGGGCGTGGCTGACAAATTCCAAATCATGGCGCCCCGTGCTGCGACGGCGCAAAGCCTGAAGACGATTACCGCCGGAAAGGACTCGATTGCGATCACGGGCAACGTGCTTCGCGACTATCTGACAGACTTGTTCCCGATCCTTGAGCTTGGGACCAGCGCCAAGATGCTGTCCATTGTCAAGCTTATGCAGGGCGGCGGATTGTTTGAGACGGGCGCAGGCGGATCCGCGCCCAAGCATGTTCAACAGCTTCAGGCCGAAAACCATCTGCGGTGGGATTCGATGGGCGAATTCTGTGCCTTGGGCGAGTCGCTCAATTTTCTGGCCGATGCCAAGGGCAACGCAAAAGCGGGCGTTCTGGGGGCGGCGGCGGAAGCGGCGACCAAAGGTGTTCTTGATCATAACCGTTCCCCTGGTCGCAAAGTCGGCCAGCCCGACAACCGCGCCAGCCATTACTGGTTCGCGCGCTATTGGGCCGAGGCATTGGCGACGCAGACGGATGATGTCGAACTCGCAACCGAGTTCGAACCGGTGGCGGCGGCTTTGGCGCGTGCCGAGGAGACCATTCTGGCCGAACTCGCCGCAAATGGCGGACATGCCGCGGATACGGGCGGGTATTACCTGAACGACGACGCGAAGACAGCGTCTGTCATGCGGCCAAGCGCAGCCTTGAACGAGATCATCGGTTAGGCCACGTCAAAGTGTCTCGACAGGATCGGGCGGAGGTACGCCCACAGCGCCGGCGCGCCTTGCCGCACCTTCGTGCCGACCCGTCTTTCAAGCTGGTCGAAAGACACGTTGTAGTCGGCCCATGTGCCGCCGCCATTGGCCAGATTGGCCAGTGGCGTCTGGAACCTGTCGATGGCCTTCGCGAATTTGGCATCAGGCGTCTTGGCTGCTTCGAACTCATCCCAGATGGCGCGGAAGGTTTTGGCCTGATCATCCGGCAATAGCCCGAAGATCCGGTCCGCCGCAGCCAGTTCGGCGGCTTCCTGGGCGGCGTGATCGACGGCGCCATGGATCGGATTGTCGCCTGCATCGATCTCAACCAGATCGTGCAACAGGAGCATTTGCAAAACGCGACCGACATCCACGGGCTCAGCCGCATGTTCGGCCAGCACGACGGCAAAAAGCATGACGTGCCAGGAATGCTCGGCCGAGTTCTCCCGACGGGATCCGTCATGAAGCATAGAGGCCCGAAGGACAGATTTCAGCCGGTCGGCCTCGGCGAGAAATGTAACCTGCGCCGAGATCCGTTCTGACATGGGTCAGCGGGTGGTCTCGGTCAGGCGGCGTTGGACGTATTCGGTCACGTCGCCGATCATCTGTTCCATATAGGGGTCTTCGAAAAAGTGGCCCGCGCCCTCGATCTCGGTATGGGTGATCGTGATGCCTTTTTGCTCATGCAACTTCTCGACCAGCGTATGGGTGTCGCGAGGCGGGGCCACGCGGTCGGCCGTCCCGTTTATGATCAAGCCAGAGGACGGGCAGGGCGCCAGGAACGAGAAATCGTACATGTTCGCGGGCGGGCTGACCGAGATGAACCCCGTGATCTCGGGCCTACGCATCAAAAGCTGCATGCCGATCCAGGCCCCGAAGGAAAACCCCGCAACCCAGCAATGCTTGGAATTCTGGTTCATCGACTGAAGGTAGTCGAGCGCTGAAGCCGCATCGCTCAACTCGCCGATGCCCTGATCGTATTCGCCCTGGCTGCGACCCACGCCTCGGAAGTTGAAGCGTAGGACCGTGAATCCCATTTCGTGGAAGGCATAGTGCAGATTGTACACGACCCGGTTGTTCATCGTTCCCCCGAACTGCGGATGGGGGTGAAGGATGATCGCAATCGGCGCGTCTTTTTCCTTTTGCGGGTGATAGCGGCCCTCAAGCCGCCCTTCTGGTCCCGGAAAGATAACCTCGGGCATCTCTGTCCCTGTCGTCTGGCCGAAACACCGGCGCCGTCTGTTGACGGGTGATGAGCGGCTCTTTAGAATTGTTCTAAATCAGCCGGTAAGTCTCCGGCGGTTCAGTCACAACGACGTAAGCTGGCTTGCCCGCGGCGTCAATGTCCCGGGGGGATCTAAGGGGTGAAACTCTCGACCAAAGGTCGCTATGGCGTGGTCGCCCTGGCCGATTTGGCACTCGAGACCCAGGACGGGCTTGTCTCGCTTTCAGAACTGTCCAAACGCCAGGACATCTCGCTTCCGTATCTTGAGCAGCTTTTTGTAAAGCTGCGGCGCGCGGGGCTGGTCGAGTCCGTGCGCGGACCGGGCGGCGGGTATCGCCTTGCGCGTCCCGCATCCGAGATCCGGATTTCGGACATTCTTGAAGCCGTCGACGAAACCGTATCGGCCATGCACCTGGGTGCAGGTGCCAAGGGCGGGTCGTCGGGCACGCGCGCCCAATCCATGGCCAATCGGCTGTGGGAAGGGCTGTCGGCCCAAGTTTATGTCTTTCTGCATCAGGCGCGGCTGTCGGATGTGGTGGGCAACGATCTGACCCCCTGTCCCGCCGTCCCAAATCTTTTTGAAATCGTTGACGATGGGTAGACCGGTTTTTCCCACAAAATCCGGAACGGAAACCGACGCGGTTTCCGAGGTCTGGAATTCGTGTCGAATTCCCTACGATCTCCGTGTCGGAGATCGTCCATGACCGGTCGGGTGTATCTGGACTGGAACGCCACGGCGCCTTTGCGACCCGAAGCGCGCGATGCGATGATCGCCGCCATGGATCTTGTCGGCAACCCGTCGTCGGTGCACGGCGAAGGACGGGCGGCCAAGGCGCTGGTTGAGCGGGCCCGGGCCCAGGTGGCTGAAGCAGTCGGTTGCAAACCGCAAGAGGTTGTTTTCACATCCGGCGCGACAGAGGCCGCGCAGGTTCTGGCAGAGGCGGGAAATCATGCCGGGATATGCGTCGATCCGACCGCGCATGACTGCATTTGGAGCCATTTCGATCTGACCCACGGGAAAGACGGACCAAATGTCTTGGCAATGGGACTTGCCAATTCCGAGACCGGGATCCTGACCGAGCCGCCGCCCAAAGGTTCCGAAGGATGGCGCTTTGGGGAAAGGATCGCGCAATCGCTTCTGCTTGATGTGACGCAAGCTGTCGGGCGAGTGCCCTTCTCCTTCGCCTGGTCTGATGCCGACATGGCGATCCTGTCGGCTCACAAGCTGGGCGGACCCAAGGGGATAGGGGCGCTGATCCTGCGCGAAGGGCTGGACATCACAGCGCTTCAGAAGGGCGGCGGCCAGGAAATGGGTCGGCGCTCGGGGACCGAGAACATAATTGGTATCGCCGGATTTGGTGCGGCGATCTCGGCCGCGATGGCGGAACAGAGTGCCGGTGCCTGGGACCGGGTTGCCAAACTTAGAAATATTCTAGAAAACGCTCTGGCCGCTGGGGAAAACAATACTATTTTTGTCGGGAAAGAGGGGCCACGTTTGCCGAACACCACTTGCATCATCACGCCGGGCTGGAAAGGAGAGACCCAGGTCATGGCGATGGACCTGGCCGGATTTGCAATTTCAAGCGGATCGGCGTGTTCCAGTGGCAAGGTGCGTGAAAGCCGGGTTCTGAAAGCCATGGGCTATGATGATGTGGCGGCGTCCTCGGCGATCAGGGTCTCGCTGGGACCCACGACAACGGAAGAGGATGTTCTGCGCTTCGCCGAGGCATGGACAGCCCAACGGGACAAGCACCGCCGGAGGGCGGCGTAATGGATGAAACGGATATGAACGCAATCGATCAAGTCGTAGTGAAAGAGGGTGTCGATCAAGAGACGGTTGATGCCGTCAAGTCCTTGTCGGGAACCTATAAGTACGGCTGGGAAACCGAGATCGAGATGGAATATGCGCCCAAGGGCGTAAATGAAGATATCGTCCGGCTCATCTCCGAGAAGAACAACGAACCTGACTGGATGACCGAATGGCGGCTGGCGGCGTTTGCCCGTTGGCAGCAGATGGACGAGCCGACCTGGGCCATGGTCGACTATCCAAAGATCGACTATCAGGACCAGTATTACTACGCCAAACCGAAAAGCATGACCGAAAAACCCAAGTCGCTGGATGAGGTTGATCCCGCGCTTTTGGCAACTTACGAGAAGCTTGGCATCCCCCTGAAAGAACAGATGATCCTTGCCGGAGTCGAAGGCGCGGATCAGGCCCCGTCGGAAGGTCGGAAAGTGGCGGTCGATGCAGTCTTTGACAGCGTGTCCGTCGGCACGACGTTCAAAGATGAACTTGCCAAGGCCGGCGTCATTTTCTGCTCGATCTCGGAAGCGATTCAGGACCATCCGGAGCTTGTACAAAAGTATCTCGGCACGGTCGTTCCGGCCTCGGACAACTTTTTCGCTACGTTGAATTCGGCTGTCTTTTCGGACGGATCTTTCGTCTATATCCCGCCGGGCGTGCGCTGCCCGATGGAGCTTAGTACCTATTTCCGGATCAACGCGGAAAACACCGGCCAGTTCGAGCGTACATTGATCATCGCGGACAAGGGGTCTTACGTCTCGTATCTTGAAGGGTGCACCGCCCCGATGCGCGACACCAACCAGCTTCACGCCGCCGTTGTGGAACTGGTCGCGTTGGATGATGCCGAAATCAAGTATTCGACGGTCCAGAACTGGTATCCGGGCGATGAGAACGGCAAAGGCGGTATCTATAACTTCGTGACCAAGCGCGCCGATTGCCGGGGCGATCGGTCCAAGGTGATGTGGACGCAGGTTGAAACCGGGTCCGCCGTCACCTGGAAGTATCCGTCCTGCATCCTGCGCGGTGATGACAGCCAGGGCGAGTTCTATTCGATCGCCATCGCCAACAATATGCAGCAGGCCGATACCGGCACGAAAATGGTGCATCTTGGGAAGAACACCAAGTCGCGGATCGTGTCCAAAGGGATTAGCGCTGGCAAGGCGCAGAATACCTATCGCGGGTTGGTTTCGATGCACCCGAAGGCCAAGGACAGCCGGAATTACACCCAGTGCGACAGCCTTTTGATCGGCGACAAATGCGGGGCCCATACGGTACCCTATATCGAGGTTCGAAATAACTCGTCCCGCGTCGAACACGAAGCGACGACATCCAAGGTCGATGACGATCAGCTGTTTTATTGCCGCCAGCGCGGCATGGATGAGGAAGAAGCCGTCGCGGTGATCGTCAACGGCTTCGTCAAGGACGTGTTGCAAGCCCTGCCGATGGAGTTCGCGATGGAGGCACAACAACTGGTCGCGATCTCGCTTGAAGGGTCGGTGGGATAAGCCGCCATGCTCCGCGCCTTTCTCATTCCAGCCGCCCTGACCGGATGCTTTTGCGCCGGATTCGCCTGGCTGATTGATACGACCACCGACATGCTCGGGACGCAGTCGGTCCTGGCGCTGGCCTTTGTGTCTGGCTTTCTGGGCTCGCTCTTCGCCAAGGGCCTACTGAGCTGGCTTGGCCGCAACTAAGGACTTCAAAAATGATCGTCACCACCACACCCTCTATCGAAGGCAAGTCGATCCGCCAGTACCACGGCGTGGTCGTGGGCGAGGCCATCCTGGGCGCCAACGTTTTCCGCGATGTTTTCGCCTCAATCACCGATATCGTTGGCGGCCGATCAGGCGCTTATGAGAAATCGCTTGGTGAGGCGCGCGAAACGGCGCTGCGCGAGTTGGAAGAGCGGGCGCAGCAAGTCGGAGCCAACGCCGTCGTGGGCGTCGATCTGGACTATGAGGTCATCAACAACATGCTGATGGTGTCGGCCTCGGGCACCGCAGTCTCGGTGCAGTAGATCCGCTTGGTTGAAGGACAGGTTCTAACCCCATGATCTCAGGTCGCAATCTCTTGACTAAGGCCCGGGCCGTCGCACAACGCGCGCCCGGCGCAAGAGGTGCTTGCTTGCCCCAAGGTCAGGTGAAATGCACCACAATCTCCGCATCCCCGTCACGCTTTTGCCCCACTGGCTTGGGAGCTTTCGCGCAACACCGACGAGGGGATGTCTGTTATGGCGGTTATGGCCGACACGCAACGCGCGTCATTCGAAGACAGGTTGAAGCGGATCAAAAGCGGCGGTCCGAACACGATGGGCGAGATCCTTGTGGGCGCCGTCGAGGATGCCGACCGCAAGCGCAAACGCAAACCGCAGCGCGTCAAGCGCAAGGCGCAGCCGAAATCGATCGCGGTGTCGCCCTTCGCGGATGTCGTCTTCATGCCGATCGCCTTCCTGTTCGGCATGATCTGCATGCAAGCCGGCCGGATCGGGTCCTATCATCTTTTCACCGAGGCGGGCGCTTATCCGACCGTGACGGACAACGCCTATCTCAATCTGGGCGGCGATGTGGGCTTGGCTGTCGTTCTGGCGCTGATTTTTTCCTGGACGTTTCACCTGATGGGAACGGGACCGCGTCGGATCGGGCTGCTTCTGGGGCTGTTGGCCGTTTACTTTGGCGAGCCTTATCTGATGGGGCTGGGACCGGACGCCTATATGGCGGTTTATTCGGACGCCCATGTCATCGAGACGATGGTGAAAACACCGGGGATCTAGCCCCAAGCCTTCGATCATTCCAACACACCGGAAGGGTCCCGCCGCAAGGCGCGGACCCCCGTTTGCGTTCTGAAAGGACCTTCCATGCTTGAGATCAAGAACCTGCATGTTCAGCTTGAGGAAGAGGACAAGCAGATCCTCAAGGGGGTCGATCTGAAAGTCGGTCCGGGTGCTGTCCATGCGATTATGGGGCCGAACGGGTCTGGCAAGTCGACGCTGTCATACGTGCTGTCCGGTCGCGGCGGGTACGAGGTGACCAAAGGCGCTGCGACGCTTGAGGGCGCTGATCTGCTTGAGATGGAGCCTGAAGAACGCGCGGCAGCCGGTCTGTTTCTGGCGTTTCAGTATCCGGTCGAAATTCCCGGCGTCGGCAATATGACCTTTCTCCGCACGGCTCTGAATGCGCAACTGAAGGCGCGTGGAGAGGAAGAGATGAGTGCCGCGGACTTCCTCAAACTCGTTCGCGCCAAGGCCAAGGATCTGAAAATCGACGCCGACATGCTGAAACGGCCGGTCAATGTCGGCTTCTCGGGCGGTGAGAAGAAGCGGAACGAGATCCTGCAAATGGCTGTTCTGGAACCGAAAATGTGCATTCTGGATGAGACGGATTCGGGGCTTGACGTCGATGCGATGAAGCTGGTGTCCGAGGGCGTGAACGCGCTTCGCGACGCGGGGCGCTCTTTCCTTGTGATCACCCATTATCAGCGGCTGCTCGATCATATCCAGCCCGACATTGTCCACATCATGGCAGATGGACGGATCGTGAAGTCGGGTGGGCCCGATCTTGCGCTTGAAGTAGAGCACAACGGCTATGCCGATATTCTGGCGGAGGTTGCGTGATGGCTCTGGCCGAAGCAAAGACCGATCCGCTTGAGGCCCGGTTGGCAGGATGGAACATTGCGGCATCCGGATGGACCGCGCCCGCCCGCGCGGACGCCTTGGCGCGCGCCCGCTCCATGGGGTTGCCGGGGCGCCGCGATGAATACTGGAAATTCACCCAGCCCGAGACTCTGAACCAGCCAGCGGCGCCCCAGGCAGCCGTATTCATCGATCCGAACGAGAAGCCGGTTTTCGGAGAAATCGACCGCCTTCAGATCTTCTTCGTGGATGGCGTATTTGATGCCGAACGCTCCGATCCCCTTGAGATGGCGGGTCTTGAGATTGACCGGCTTGCCGATGTTGCGGATCGCGACATCCATTGGGCGCAAGGCACCTATGGTGTTTTGGAGTCTCGGGGGCAATCGCCTGTCGCGCGACCGCTTGCTGCGGTGAACACCGCGACCGCGACCGACGGAATTCTGATCCGTGCGACGGGCAAGGCCGAAAAGCCTGTGACCTTCGTCTATCTTCACCGCGATCCAACCTCGGACGCGACCCTGCACCATGTCATCAAGGTTGAGGAGGGCGCGGAAGTTACTGTTCTTGAAAACGGTCCCGCCGCAGCGCGGTTCAACAAATGCATGGAAGTTGATGTGGCCGATGGTGGCACCTTCCATCACATCCGGACCCAGGGTCGCGACCACGAACGGCGCGCCGTGACCCACATCTTCGCGCGTCTGGGCCGGGAATCTGTGTTGAAATCCTTTACGCTTACGGCCAACGGCGTTTTGACGCGGAACGAGGTCTTTCTGGAGCTGACCGGCGACTTCGGCGTGGCCCATGTGGCGGGCGCCGCCGTGGGCGACGGTGATTTTCACCACGATGACACGGTTTTCGTGACGCATGACGCGGTCAGTTGCGAAAGTCGGCAGGTCTTCAAGAAGGTTCTGAAGAACGGCGCGACGGGCGTCTTTCAAGGTAAGATCCTGGTCAAGCCGGACGCGCAGAAGACAGACGGATATCAGATCAGCCAATCGCTGCTTCTTGACGATGACAGCCAATTCCTCGCAAAGCCCGAGCTTGAGATCTATGCCGATGATGTGGCCTGTTCCCATGGCAGCACGTCGGGCGCGATCGACGAGACGTCTCTGTTTTATCTGAAATCTCGCGGCATCCCCGAAACCCAGGCCAAGGGGCTTCTTGTGCTGGCGTTCCTGGCAGAAGCCATCGAAGAAATCGAAGATGATCGCGTTGCGGACGAGGTTCGCCTGAAGGCCACGCAGTGGCTTGAGCGGCACAGCTCATAAACCGCTGATGTCTGTGGTCGCCGATATCTTCCAGTCGTACCGAACACCGCGCGCGGTGCTACGCCGACGTGCCGCACCGCCCCAGCAAGAGGCCCGGGCGCTGGCCATCCTGATGGCCGGGTGTCTTTTGATGTTCGTGGCGCAATGGCCCAACCTGCAACGACAGGCCACGTTGGATCCGACGATCCCGCTGGATCAGCGGATCGGCGCCGCCTTGCTTGGCTGGCTTTTCATCATGCCGTTGGCGCTTTATGTCATCGCAGGCGCAAGCCGGATACTGGCCCGCCTGTTCGGCGGTCAGGGACATGGCTATGGCGCCAGGATGGCGTTGTTCTGGGCCGTTTTATCCACGGCTCCGATCTGGCTTCTGAACGGATTGGTGGCTGGGTTCGTTGGTCCGGGACCCGCGCTGACACTTGTGGGCTCGGTGGCTTTGATCGCCTTCTTCGGGATCTGGGTCGCGGGGCTTTGGGAAATGGAAAGACCGGCCGGGCAGGGCGCATGAATCTGACACTCCGCAACCTTCTCGCCATGACATGGCGATCCATCACCAACGCGCAAGAAGGCGCGGAAGAGGTGTTGGCGCTTGGCGTGCCGCGTCAGGCGCTTTGGCTGTCCCTTGCGACCGTTGTCGTGATCTCGACTGTCATCAGTCAGGCGCAATCCGTTTTCTTCCAATCGCTGGGGGCCGAGCTGCCCGATGGGCTTTTGGGCAATACGCTTGCCATGGGCGCGATCTTGTTCGTGATCTTGGCAATTACCGCCTATGCGATCTGGATCATCGGCGGTTTCTTTGGCGGCAAGGGGTCGCTTGAGGAAGCGCTTCTTCTGGTTGCCTGGCTTCAGTTCATCATGATTGTGGTGCAACTGGCTCAGCTTGTGGCCATGCTTTTGCTGCCACCGCTGGCCGCACTGATCCTTTTGGCCGGATTCATCCTGTTTTTCTGGCTTCTAACGAATTTTGTCGCCGTGGTGCACCGGTTCCAGTCGCGCGCTTTGGTTTTCCTGATGATCATTGTCTCGGCCTTCGTGCTGGCCTTTCTGGCCGGCATCGTTCTGAGCATCATCGGGGTCGACCTTTCTAGTATGATGGTTGTGCCGGAATGACATATGACATCGGCAAGATCCGCGCGGATTTTCCCATTCTAGCGCGTGACGTGAACGGGCAGCCGCTGACTTATCTTGATAACGGTGCCTCGGCCCAGAAACCGCAGGCGGTGATCGATGCGGTCACGCAGGCCTATTCGATGGAATATGCCAATGTTCATAGGGGTTTGCACTTTCTTTCGAACCTTGCGACCGAGAAGTACGAAGCCGTGCGTGGAACTATCGCCAGGTTCCTGAATGCGCCCCATGAAGATCAAATCGTCATGAACACTGGCACGACCGAAGGGATCAACACGGTCGCCTATGGTTGGGCGGCGCCCCGTTTCGAACCGGGCGACGAGATCGTGCTGAGCGTGATGGAACATCATGCCAATATCGTCCCGTGGCACTTCCTGCGCGAGCGTCAGGGGGCGGTTTTGAAGTGGGTCGATGTGGATGCCCAGGGCGCGCTTGATCCGCAAGCCGTGATCGACGCCATGGGACCGAAGACCAAGCTCGTGGCAATAACGCATCTGTCCAACGTGCTTGGCACCGTCGTCGATGTGAAAGCAATTGCTGCGGCAGCCCACGCAAGGGGCGTGCCGGTCCTCGTCGATGGAAGCCAGGCGGCAGTCCACATGCCTGTGGATCTAAGCGACCTGGGCGTCGATTTCTATGCGATTACAGGCCACAAGCTTTACGGGCCCTCGGGCTCAGGGGCCATCTGGATCCATCCGGAACGGGCAGCCGAGATGCGGCCCTTCATGGGCGGCGGCGACATGATCCGCGAGGTTCGCAAGGATGCCGTGACCTATGCCGACCCGCCGATGAAATTCGAAGCGGGAACGCCCGGCATCGTCCAGCAGATCGGACTTGGCGCAGCGCTTGAATATCTGATGGATCTTGGCATGGACGCTGTGGCCACGCATGAGGCGGGACTTCGAGATTATACGCGCGACCGGCTCGCCGGATTGAACTGGCTTCAGGTTCAGGGTCATGCACCGGACAAGGCCGCGATATTCTCGTTTACGATGGAAGGCGCCCACCCGCATGACTTGTCCACGGTCCTGGACAAAAAGGGCGTCGCGGTCCGGGCCGGTCATCACTGTGCCGGGCCGCTGATGGAGCATCTGGGCACGACGGCCACCTGCCGCGCATCCTTCGGTCTCTACAACACGACGGACGAGGCGGACCGGCTGATCGAAGCTTTGGAACTGGCCCACGATCTTTTTGCCTAAGTCGGGTGTGGTCACGCGCTCGATGGGTTTGCGCAGTTCTGCCTCTCGATATTTCTGACTTACGGTTGGTGAACCTTCTACCGCGGCCGCGCAGGCGACGGAGAGCAGGCGGAGTGTCGTAGCATCGGACGCTCGCTGAGGTTGTTCCTAAGGAACACGCTTGCGGGGGCAGGGGGCGGGCGTTATAGCTCCGCCGCGCGGCACCCGTAGCTCAGCTGGATAGAGCGCTGCCCTCCGAAGGCAGAGGCCAGAGGTTCGAATCCTCTCGGGTGCGCCAAAAACGCAGCTGCAATGTATCAAAAAACCTTGGTCGGTTTTTCCAGAAATTGCATCGGCGGAAGATCCGGCGCGTCGATCTTTTGCATCGTTGCGCGCGTGCAGAACTCACCCGCTTTCGCCACGTCTTCGAACACGGTCAGGATCGGTTCCCGGAACAGTTTGAGGAAGGGAATGGCCTCTTTGCCGACAATATCGATATCCGCACCGATCTCGCGCCCGACCGCTTCGACTGCTGTCGCGATGGCCATGCAAGCCGCCGTAGCCGAAGCAAGGACAGCATCCACTTCCGGGTATTTGAGGACATGGGCCCGGATCGCGGCCTCGACTTCCGCGGCAGGGTGATTGGCGGTTGTGCCTTCAAGAACCTGGAAGGCCATCCCGTGCTGCTTCGTGGCCTCTTCTGCGCCGGCCAGCATATCCATCGTGTAGTTTTGGTTTTGCGGTGGCAAAGCAAGAAGCAGGCATTTCCGTCCCCGGGATGCCAGTTTCTTCACTGCGATTTCGACAAAAACACGATTGTCGAAGTCGAAATAGGGGTGCTGATCAGCCCAGTCGGTCCGGCCATGCGTGGCGAAAGGAAAATCCCGATCCATGAGGTAACGGACCCTCGGATCCTCTGGCTCGGTCTGGTTCAGGATGATCCCGTCGGCCGAGCCGGTCTCGACCAGGTATTTCACGGGCTTCATCGGATCCTCGGTCGGGAAATACGGTGTCATGATCATGTGGTACGCCGTGCCATGAAGCGTGGCGGCAACAGAGGAAATCAGGCGGGCGGTGTGGTTCATCATGTCGTGGTCCGTGGACATCACGAGAGAGATCACATTGGTCTTGCCGGTCCGAAGCCGAACACCGGCGCGATTGGGGCGATAGCCGATTCGATCCGCCGTCTCGCGGACCCGGATCTTGGTATCTTCGCCGATATCTGGCGCATCAGACAGCGCCCGCGACACCGTGGCCACGGCCAATCCGGTGAGCTTTGCGATCGTTTTCAGGGTGGGTCTTTCGCCCGCCTTCAGCGCCGCATCCAGGGTCGTCGGTGTTGTCTTATTTGCCAAGCTTTTGAGCCCGTTTCGTCGATTTTTTTCCCTGTCCGATCCCGGGCGGGGCGAGAGTGCTATACCCTCCAAACTCTCAGATGGTGCAAAAAAATCAGTTGAACTGTCAATCTAAATCGTTTTAGCTCGGTTTCGGAATTCGCTAGAACAGGGAGGAATCTAGATGAAACGAATTGCATGCTTGTTGGGTGCAACTGCGCTGACTGTCACCGGCGCAGCCCAGGCGGCGGACCTTGAGGTGACCCATTGGTGGACCTCGGGTGGCGAAGCGGCCGCTGTGTCGGAATTCGCAAAAGCGTTCAATGAAAAGACAGACCATAACTGGGTCGATGGCGCGATCGCCGGTTCGGGCGGCACCGCGCGTCCGATCATCATCAGCCGGATCCTCGGCGGTGACCCGATGCACGCCACACAGCTGAACCACGGTCGCCAAGCCGAAGAGCTGATCGAAGCCGGTTTGATGCTTGACCTCACAGACGTTGCCGAAGCTGAAGGCTGGAAAGACATCGTCAACCCGACCTCGCTTCTTGACAGCTGCACCGTTGACGGCCGCATCTATTGCGCCCCGGTCAACATCCACTCGTGGCAGTGGATCTGGCTGTCGCATCAGGCCTATGCCGATGCGGGTGTAGACGTCCCGTCAAACTGGGATGAATTCGTGGCTTCGGCCCCAGCGCTTGAAGCGGCTGGGAAAATCCCGCTCGCCATGGGTCAACAGCCCTGGCAGTCGTCTGGTGCGTTTGGCGTGATGTCGGTTGCTATCGCCGGGCAAGACGCCTGGTTGGCCGTCAACGCCGACAAAAATGCCGAAGTCGCTGGCGGACCAGAATACGCCAAGGTGTTTGAAGCGGCGGCAAATGCGCGTGCTTTCGCTGCAAACTCAAACGTTCAGGATTGGAACCAGGCGACGAACCTCGTGATCACCGGCCAGGCCGGTGCGCAGATCATGGGCGACTGGGCCCAGGGTGAGTTCCAAGTCGCAGGCCAGGTGGCGGGCGAAGACTATACCTGCCTTCCGGGTCTGGGCGTGAATGAGATCATCTCGACCGGCGGCGATGCTTTCTATTTCCCGGTCAACGACGATCCCGAGATCACGGCGGCGCAGAAAGAACTTGCTGCCTTGCTTCTTAGCCCTGAAGTCCAGGTTGCGTTCAACCTCGCCAAGGGCTCATTGCCGATCCGTGGGGACATCGACCTGACGGCTGCAAACGACTGCATGAAGAAGGGTCTCGCGATCCTTGCAGCGGGCAACATCCTGCCCGATGGCAACCAAACGCTGTCACCGGACACGTCAAGCCAGATCGAAGACCTGATGGTCGAGTTCTGGAATGACCCGTCCTATTCGGCGGCTGACGCCCAAGCGGCTTACGCGGACATCATCGCGAACGCCGACTAATCCTCCCAAAAACCTTGTCTGGCCGGTCTGATCCGGCCAGACTTTTTCGAAGCCGGCAGGGAAACATCCCGCCGCGTGGGAGGAGAGGGGTACGCCCATGGCTGTGAGCGAAATGGACCACGTGCCCGCTGAAAGAACAGCGGTGCGCCGTCCGAACAGACTATTCCGAAATCTGACTGCAAAGATCGCGTCGATCCCGATGATCGCGACGGCGCTGGTGATCTTTGTGGGCTGCACGGTCTGGACGATTGTCCATTCCTTTACGAAGTCCCGGCTTCTGCCCAACACAAACTGGGTCGGGTTCGATCAGTATGAACGCCTTTGGGGCACGCGCCGTTGGCTTGTGTCCATCGAAAATTTGGCGATCTATGGGCTTTGCTCGATGATCCTGAGCCTGGTGATCGGCTTCACATTGGCTGCCCTTTTGGACCGGAAGATCCGGGGAGAGAATGTGTTCCGCACGATCTTCCTGTACCCCTTTGCGCTAAGCTTCATCGTCACCGGCCTTGTCTGGCAGTGGATCCTGAACCCGCAGTTCGGCATCCAGAGCGTTATTCAACGTCTTGGCTGGGAAAGCTTTCAGTTCGACCCCCTGAACAACGCCGATATCGTGATCTACGGCATCCTAATCGCCGGGATCTGGCAGGGTTCTGGCTTTATCATGGTCATCATGCTCGCCGGGCTGCGCGGCATCGACGAAGACATCTGGAAGGCCGCGCGCGTTGACGGCATCCCGACCTGGAAGACTTACGTCTTTGTGATCATCCCGATGATGCGTCCAGTCTTCGTGACGGCGCTCGTCCTGATCGCGTCTGGCATTGTTAAGGTATACGACCTTGTGGTTGCGCAAACTTCAGGCGGGCCCGGCATCGCGTCTGAAGTGCCCGCGAAATACGTGATCGAAAAGATGTTCCAGGCGCAGAACCTCGGGCAGGGCTTCGCGGCCTCGACCGTGATGTTGCTTAGCGTCTTGGTGATCCTGATCCCATGGGCGTACCTCGAATTCGGAGGGAAGAAACGTGGCTGATATGACCGCAAACCTTGCCTCTGCTGAACCGCGCGGGCCGAAGCCCCGGAACCGGTTCTCACGCACCAATATCATGCTGTATGGCACCCTGTTTGTGGTGGCCGTCTACTACGCTCTGCCACTGTATGTGATGATCGTCACGTCCTTGAAGGGCATGCCGGAAATCCGCCTGGGCAACGTATTTGCCCCGCCTTTGGAGATGACGTTCGAGCCCTGGGTCAAAGCCTGGGCCGAGGCCTGCACCGGCATCAATTGCGACGGGCTTAGCCGCGGCTTCTGGAACTCGGTCCAGATCCTCGTGCCGTCGGTCATCGTCTCGATCGCGATCGCGTCGGTTTCCGGATACGCGCTCGCGAACTGGCGGTTCAAAGGGTCCGAGGCCTTTTTCACCATCCTGATCTTCGGCGCCTTCATCCCGTATCAGGTCATGATTTATCCAATCGTGATCATCCTTAGGGACGTGGGCGGGTTCCTTGGGATCCAGTTGATGGGCTCAATCAAGGGTCTGGTCATCGTCCACACGATCTTCGGGATGCCGATCCTGACGCTCCTCTTCCGAAATTACTTCACGTCGATCCCGGAAGAGCTGTTCAAGGCCGCGCGTGTCGATGGAGCAGGATTCTGGGGGATCTATTTCCGGATCATGGTGCCCATGTCGCTCCCAATTTTTGTGGTTGCGATGATCCTTCAGGTCACGGGCATCTGGAACGACTTCTTGTTTGGGGTGATCTACACCAAGCCTGAAACCTATCCGATGACGGTGCAGCTGAATAACATCGTGAATTCGGTTCAGGGCATCAAGGAATACAACGTCAACATGGCCGCGACGTTGCTGACGGGGCTTGTGCCTCTCGTCATCTACTTCGTCTCAGGCAAACTGTTCGTCCGCGGCATCGCCGCCGGCGCGGTCAAAGGATAAACCCATGCCATCCGTAGAAATCAAAGACCTCGATCTCGCCTTTGGCGCCGTGGAAGTCCTGAAGGGCCTGAACCTGACGATTGAAGAGGGCGAGTTCCTTGTCCTTCTTGGATCGTCAGGCTGCGGCAAATCAACGCTTCTGAACTGCATTGCCGGGCTTCTGGAAGTCACCGACGGCCAGATTTTCATCAAGGATCGGAATGTCACCTGGGAAGAGCCCTCGGACCGCGGCATCGGAATGGTGTTCCAGTCCTATGCGCTTTACCCGCAAATGTCGGTCGAAGGAAATCTGAGCTTTGGCCTGAAGAACGCGGGCGTCGCCAAAGAAGAGATCGCCAAGCGTGTGGCCCGCGCCGCCGAAATCTTGCAGATCGAGCCGCTTCTAAACCGCAAACCCGCCGCGCTTTCGGGTGGTCAGCGCCAACGCGTGGCCATTGGCCGCGCGTTGGTGCGGGACGTGGATGTGTTCCTGTTCGACGAACCCTTGTCCAACCTCGATGCGAAACTGCGCGCTGATTTGCGGGTCGAAATCAAGCGGCTTCACCAGCAGCTAAAAAACACGATGATCTATGTGACCCATGACCAGGTGGAAGCCATGACCCTGGCCGACCGGATCGCGATCATGAAGGGCGGGCAGGTCATGCAACTCGACAGCCCGGCCGTGATCTATAACCGCCCGGCCAACAAATATGTGGCTGACTTCATCGGGTCGCCTTCGATGAACTTCCTCGAAGGTACTTTGATGGGCGATGACTTCATCACGGGTGACTTGAAAGTGCCGCTGACAGGGTACCAATTCGGCCCGGGCCGCGTAAGTGAGACAAAAGCCTGGATGGGGATTCGACCTGAGCATGTGGTGATCGGCAGCTATGCCGACAATACGCCGTTTAAGGCTGATGTCGTGGTCGAAATTGTAGAGCCCATGGGATCGGACACACTGGTCTGGACACAGGTGGCCGGACACCCGTTCCGCTTCCGAATGGATGGACAGGCGGCTGTGTCAGTGGGCGATCAACTGACGATCGGGGCCGATCCCGCCCGCGCGTCGCTGTTCGACAAGGCAACTGAGGAGAGGCTGTGAAAGACGCCAACTCAACCCAAGTGGTTGATTTGCAAGGCGTCTGGTCCCTCGCGCAGGTGGGGGGCACAGACGAAGTGCCGATCACCATCCCTGGCGATGGGATCACGGCCCTGGTCGAGGCTGGGCAGCTACCCGATCCCTATTGGGGTCGGAACGAGTACGATTGCCGCTGGGTGGCCGAGCGTGACTGGGTGATCCGGCGCGCATTCGATCTGGCGGACCCGTCGGCGGATCTGGTGATCGAAGGGCTCGATTGTGTGGCGGAGGTCCGTATCAATGGCGTGTTGCTGCTTGAAGCGGCCAACGCATTCCGGGTGTACCGCATCGATTTGTCTCAGGCTGCCAAACCGGGCACAAATGAGATCAAGATTACATTCAGGTCCTCGGTTGAAGCTGCAGCCAAGCTTCAGGCCGAACAGCCCTTCTATATTCCGTTCTCCAAGAACTGCCCGATCCCAAACGGCAGTATGTTGCGAAAGCCCGCTTGCGATTTCGGATGGGATTGGAACATCGCCCTCGCGCCCTTTGGGATCAATGAGGGTGTCCGGATTGAGCCGCATGCGCCCGTCCGATTCGATCATATTCGGGTCAGCCAGTCGCACACGAACACGGCGGCAAAGATCACGGTCGATGTGGGCTTTGTCGCCCAAGACGCGGGCGAATGGGTTCTGCGGGCCGAGCTTTGCGGGCAGGTCGCCGAAGTGCCCGTCACCCACGCGGCAGGAGCGGAATGCGCCCGCGTTGTACTTACCGTCAAAAATCCTGAGCTTTGGTGGCCAAATGGGCAAGGCGAACAGACGCTGCACGACCTGACGATTGCCTTGGGCGATGCAACTGAGATCCGCCGGATCGGGCTGCGTGACATTAACTTGGTCTCGGAACCCGATGATATCGGGCGATCTTTCAAGATCCAGGTGAACGGGCAGGACATGTTCTGCAAAGGTGCCAACTGGATCCCGGCGGATGCGCTTTCCGGGCGGATCACGAAAGAGGCGACCCGCGATCTGCTGCAATCGGCTGTCGATGCCAACATGAACATGATCCGTATCTGGGGCGGGGGGCGGTATGAACCGAATTGGTTCTATGACCTTTGCGATGAACTTGGGTTGATGGTCTGGCAGGACGCCATGTTCGCCTGCAATCTGTATCCGGCGGATAAAGAGTTTCTGGCTGAGGTGGATCGTGAGATCCGCGAAACTGCGCTGCGCCTGAACCACCACCCGTCTATCGCACTCTGGTGCGGCGACAACGAATTGATCGGGGCGCTGACCTGGTATCCCGAAAGCCTTGAGAACCGCGACCGGTATCTCGTGGCTTATGATCGATTGAACCGGACCATTGAAACGGCACTGACCGAGACGCTGCCGGATGCTAACTGGTGGCCGTCTTCGCCGTCTCCAGGGCCAATGTCCTTCGGCGATGCCTGGCATGATGACACATCAGGCGACATGCACTTCTGGTCGGTTTGGCACGAAGGCCGCGATTTCGATCACTATCGCGATGTAAGCCCGCGGTTTTGCTCGGAATTCGGGTTCCAGTCCTACCCGTCCATGGATGTGGTCAAAACCTTTGCGGATCCCGATGACTGGAACATCGCCAGCCCGGTGATGGAAAGCCATCAGAAGAATGCCGGCGGGAATGCCCGTATCGCCGAGACGATGTTCCGATACTTCCGGTTTCCTGAGACATTCGAGGATTTCGTCTATCTCAGCCAGGTCCAGCAGGGTCTGGCGATTGAGACCGCCGTGACAGCCTGGCGGGCCGACAAGCCGCGCTGCATGGGCACGCTATATTGGCAATTGAATGACACATGGCCGGTCGCAAGCTGGGCCTCGCTCGACTACGGCGGGGGGTGGAAACTCCTCCACCATTTGGCCAAGCGCTTCTATGAGCCGCTTCACGTCTCAGTCGTTCCGAACGAAGGCGGTTTCGACTGCATAGGCGTCAATGACCGATCACACCCAGCCGCGGTTGGTCTGGTGATTGAGGCGTTGGACATGGATGGCACGGCGCGCCCATTGGCCGAGGTCACGGGTGAGATTCCAGTCGATCGCGCACTTCGTCTGGCCCGGATCGACGTTTCTGAGGTTTTAGAAAACGAAATTCTGCACCTGACTTGGACCGATGCGGCAGGGCAAGTGCTGACCGCGCATTTTGCGCCAAAGCCTTACAAGGCCTATGCGCTTCGAAACCCGCAAACGGCCATTTCCGTCGAACATACAGGTGCGACCTGGGCACTGACTCTGACGGCCAAGGCTTTGGCACTTTACGCGGCGGTTGAAGCCGATCAGCCGGGCCGGTTCAGCGAGAATGCTGTTTTGCTGCGCCCCGGTCACCCGAAAACTCTGACATTCACACCGCAGAATTCTGACGGACCCGAGCCCAAATTCCTGACCCGAGATCTTTACACCGCGACCCATCGCGCGGCGTGACGCCAAAAAGGACCGACCCGATGACCGACTTTTCCTATCAGCTTTACAGTTCCCGCAACTTTCCGCCGCTCGGCGACACGCTGAAAATGCTGGCCGAGACGGGGTACACCCAGGTCGAAGGGTTCGGTGGGCTCTATCCAGACCTGTCCTCGGCCAAGGCCCTTCGCGCGGCGTTGGACCAGGCAGGCTTGGCCATGCCGACGGGCCACATTGCGTGGGGCGATATCGAGTCAGACCCGGATGGTTCAATCGAGATTGCCAGGACGCTTGGGTTCCACACTGTCGTCCTTCCGTTTCTGAATCCCGATGATCGCCCGACTGATGCGGCTGGATGGGCCGCCAAAGGGGAGGCGCTGGCCCGGATCGCGGCGCCGATCATGGCGTCTGGCCTTGGCGTCGCCTGGCACAATCACGCATTCGAGTTTGAACCCTTACCGACAGGAGAGTTCCCGCAGGACCTGTTGTTGGCTGCCGACGATACCATTCAGATGGAACTTGATCTGGGTTGGGTCGAGCGCGCTGGTCAGGACCCGATGGCGTGGCTCACCAAGTACAGCGATCGCCTCGCATCGGTCCATCTGAAGGACGTCGCCGAAGATGGTGCCAACGACGCGGAAGATGGCTGGGCGGATGTGGGCCATGGCCGCATGGACTATGCCGAATTGCTCGCCGCCGCGAAGACGACAACGGCCAAGGTCTTTATCGTCGAACACGACAACCCGAGTGATCACAACCGTTTCGCGCTGCGGTCCTTGGCGTCACTTCTATCTTACGGAGGCTAACCATGGCAGATCTTGGCGTTGGCATCATCGGAGCCGGCAATATTTCTTCGGCCTATCTGCGCTTGGCCCCGATGTTCAGGGGGATCGAAGTCCGTGCGGTCGCCGATATCAATATGGAGGCGGCAAAAGCGCGGGCCGAAGAATTCGGCGTTCGGGCCGAAACGGTCGATGGGCTGTTGGCGGCGGGCGATATCGACATCGTCGTGAACCTGACCATCCCCGAAGCACATGTCGAAGTATCGACACGCATCCTGAATGCGGGGAAGCACGTCTATTCCGAAAAGCCGTTCGTGTTAACCCTTGAGGAAGGCGAGAGCCTGCGTGCGCTCGCAGCCGCCAAGGGGCTTCGCGTAGGGTCGGCGCCCGACACGTTCATGGGGGCTTCACACCAGCAGGCGCGCGCAATGATCGATGCGGGCGATCTGGGCCGGATCACGGCGGGGACGGCCTTTGTTATGGGGCCGGGAATGGAGATGTGGCACCCGAACCCGGACTTCTTCTTCAAACCGGGCGCCGGGCCAATCCTGGACATTGGGCCTTACTATGTGACGAACCTGATCCAGCTTTTAGGGCCAGTGAAAAGGGTTTCGGCATTCGCCAATATGGCGAACCCGACACGGACGATTTCGTCCGAGCCGCGGGCGGGTGAACAGATCCCGGTTGAGACGCCAACCAATATCCACTCTCTTCTGGAGTTCGGTTCAGGAGCCACCGTCACACTGGCGGCCAGCTGGGATGTCTGGGCGCATCGCCATGCGAATATGGAGCTATACGGCACCGAGGGATCGCTTTTCGTACCGGATCCAAACTTTTTCGGTGGCGATTTGGAAGTCGCAGGCCGGGATGGAGAGATCAAGCCGGTCGATGCCTGGGATCATCCATTCGGTGTGGTGAACGACCGGACCCATGCGAACTATCGGACCGCCGGTCTTGCCGATATGGCGCTTGCCATCGGGGAAAGTCGCCCGCATCGCTGTTCGCTGGAACTGGCCTTGCACGCGGTCGATGTCATGACGTCGATCCTGAGCGCGGCCGAGACGGGGCAGGTACTGGATGTCGCAACGACCTGCGACCGTCCGGCGGCCCTTTCGCCAGAGGACGCGCGCGAATTGATGGTCACGGCTCCAGCAGAGCCCGCATGATACGCAATCCAATTCTGCCGGGCTTCAACCCGGATCCTTCGATTTGCCGGGTCGGAGAAGATTACTACATCGCGACCTCGACGTTCGAATGGTATCCGGGTGTTCAGATCCACCATTCCAGGGATCTCGTGAACTGGGATCTCGTGGCGCGTCCCCTGAACCGGCCAGCGCAGCTTGATATGCGCGGCAACCCAGATTCCGGTGGAATCTGGGCCCCCTGTCTCAGCCACGCGGATGGGCGGTTCTGGCTGGTCTATACGGATGTGAAACGGCTCGACGGGGCGTTCAAGGATACCCACAACTACATCGTCACCTGTGATAGGATCGATGGCGACTGGTCGGATCCGATCTATGTGAATTCCTCGGGCTTTGACCCGTCGCTGTTCCATGATGACGACGGCCGGAAGTGGTTCGTGAACATGCAGTGGAACCACCGGGGGCCGGGAACAGGCGGCAATCCGGCCCATGCGAGTTTCGACGGGATTCTGTTGCAGGAGTGGTCTGAAACCGGCGGCCTTTCCGGCACGATCACGAATATCTATCCCGGAAGCCCCCGCGGGCTGACCGAGGCCCCGCATCTCTTCAAGCGCAAAGGTTGGTACTATCTGACCGTGGCCGAAGGAGGGACGGGGTACCGCCATGCCGTCACCATGGCGCGGTCGCGTGACATCGCGGGCCCCTATGAGACCCAGCCCGACAAGCATCTTATGACGGTCGTTGAAGTTCCGGATCATCCGATCCAGCGTTCGGGTCACGGGCAATATGTCGAAACGCCAGACGGTGAGGTTTATCACACCTTCCTGATGGGGCGACCGATGCCCGGCCCGTTCTGCCCTATGGGGCGCGAGACGGGGATCGAGAAATGCCTCTGGGGCGAAGATGGTTGGCTCTATCTCGAAGCGGGCGGCGATTTGCCGCGCGTTGAGGTGCCAGCACCGGTCGACGTTGAGCCGCACCCGATCGCGGCGGTAGAGCGGGACTTCTCGTCACCAGATCTGCCGAAGGAGTTTCAATGGCTCAGGACGCCATATCCTGAACGGATCTTCCGGCTCGATGGGGCACTGACCCTGATTGGTCGTGAAAGTCTGGGCAGCCATTTCGAACAGGCGCTGGTGGCACGGCGACAAGAGCATTTCGTCTACCGTGCCGAGACCCAGATCGCCGATTTTGCGCCCGAGACCTACCAACAGGCCGCAGGGCTGACGACCTATTACAACCGCCACAAATTTCATGCGCTGGTTCTGACGCATGAAGCTGGCGTCGGTCGTGCCTTGCAGATCCTGTCCTGTCCGGGCGACTGGCCGGATGCCGCGTTGACGGTCCTGCCTGATGCGCCGGTGCCCGTGTCCGATGGGCCGGTCGAACTGGCCGTGTCGGTCGATCATGAAAGTCAGCAATTCTTCTGGCGCGGGGGTGGCAGCGGCTGGACCGCCATCGGGCCCTCGCTTGATGCCTCGCAGATCTCGGACGAAGGTGGACGGGGCGAACACGCGTCCTTCACCGGGGCCTTCGTGGGCATGATCGCCTTCGACCAGACCGGGCAGGGACGCGAGGCGCGGTTCGACCGGTTTCTCTATGATCCGACCTGACCGCGGCGTGCACGTTTTTTGACACCAAAAAACGGTACGGAAATCGTGTCGATTTCCGGCCCGCGCCTAGGCCATGCCAACAGGAACCCGGTTCGGCGTGATGTCATCGGGGCGCTGATGCAAATAACCCTCTAGCTCCGCCCGCAATTCTGACGAAGACGGATCGTCGAAGATGTTGGCCATTTCGTCCGGATCGCCAACCAAATCATACATCTCACCAGCCCCGGATTTCAGATCCACTGTCAGTTTGTGGGTTCTCGTACGCACCGTTCGCAATGAAAGCGCGACGCCCACGCGCCCCGGCAGAAGCTCCCACTCGTTCATCGCAAACCTGCGTGCCCCGTTGCCTTCGATCAACGGGCGCAGGGACGACCCGTGCTGCGTCAGGATCGGTTCTGTCCCGGTCCAGTCGTGGATCGTGGCGCCAAGATCGAGGGTAGAGACAGGGTCATCGACGACCTTACCCGACGAAACACCCGGCCCTTTGATGATCAGCGGCACGCGCAGCAGCCCTTCGTAATGCATGGGGCCTTTCAGGATTAGCCCGTGATCGCCCAACCAATCGCCATGGTCGGACGCGTAGACGACGATTGTGTTCTCAGCCAATCCAAGCGCGTCCAAGGCACTCAGGATCCGGCCCACCTGGTGGTCGATGAAGGCGATTTGGCCATAGGTGTTGGCGATGATCTCGCGCAGTTGCTCGTCAGTCTGGGGCGGGATCCGGGAATAGGATTTGCGGATCTCGACGCCCGTTTCAGGCCCCTGAGGTTCGGACTCGATGGCGGCTCTGTGCCACCAGGGGCGGCGATCAAGGTCGCGGGTGCGATGTCTGGGAAGATCGACCTCTGCCGGGTCGTGCAATCGCGACCACGGATCGGGACAGTCGAACGGGTGATGCGGATCGGGAAAACTGATCCAGGTGCAAAAAGGTGTGTCGGGATCGCGCCCATCCGTTAGCCAATCGATCGCGCGGTTTGCTGTCCAGGGTGTGTTATGGACGTCTTCCGGCAGGCCCGAATGCCAGGTTTGTGCTGCCCCTTTGGTGTCGCCCAAATTGGTCCAATAATCTTCCAGGCGACGTTCGCCCTGACCGTCTGAGTGAAAGAACCGCTCATAATGCTGGCCGCGAGGCGGCTTTTCCGGCGGGAACCAGTTGTGGCCCACCACCATCGTCTCGATGTGTTGCCAGCCCATATAGGGCCCGCACCAATCTGGTCCGTACTGGGCCGAGCCCATTATGCTTTCCGGCGTGCCCGTGTCCGAGAACGTGTGATAGGTCGAAAAATGCGCCTTGCCGAAATAGGCGGTCTGATAGCCCTGGGACGCCAGTGCCCCGGCGAAGCCCTTCTCGCCAATTGCCGGATCGAGGTCGATACCGTTGTCGTGGACCCCGTGGGTCCGGCAAAGCTGCCCGGTGAGGATCGACGCGCGCGCAGGCTGGCAAACCACTGTTGGCGTGATTGCCGCCGTGAACCGGGTTCCGTCTTCTGCCATCCGGTCCAGATGGGGCGTCTTGATCCGGCGCCCCTCCACCCCCAAACAGTCGCCGCGTTGCTGGTCCGACGTGATCAAAACTATATTCGGTCGTGTCATGCGCGTTACCTAAATCTGTCCGATAACAGGGGGATAGATTCGTTGACCCGTCAACCGGAAATGGCAACAAATCGATCGATCCGTTGACGGAGCCGCCTTCTTGGCGTCATGAGTGACGCAGGAGTTTGAAGCATGCCGGACAAAAACCGGGCCACAATGGATGAAGGGCCAGAGGATGTTCAGGATTTCCTGACCTTCCGGCTGGCGCGTGTCCAATCCAAACTCAACATGCAGGCGGCCCAGATCCTTGAAAAGACCGCCGGGCTCAGCCTGACCCAGTGGCGCATACTGGCTTTGGTGGGTGCGGCGGGGCTGGCCAAATCTTCGACGCTTACCCGCCAGGCGGCCTTCGACAAAGGCCTGTTCAGTCGCCGACTGAAAAGCTTGGTCGAACAAGGGCTGGTCCAGACCAATTCTGACCCCAAGGACAGCCGCGCGCAGATCCTTTCTTTGACCAAAGCGGGGCGGGCGCTTTATGCCAAAACGCTTCCCGTTATGCGCAAGCGCCAAGCGGCGCTTGAGCGGGTTCTCAGCGATGAGCAACAGGACGCGTTTTTCGATGCGCTCGAACGGCTGGACAAAGCTGCGGAGACAATTGAGTTCGGCCAGTGACCGGTCGAAATCTTCTAATTCTGTTGTCGGACGAGCATCAGGCGCGTGCCATGGGGTGCGCTGGCCATTCCTTTGTACAGACCCCGCACCTCGATGCCCTAGCAGCGCGCGGAACGCGGTTCACAAACGCCTATACGCCGTCGCCGATCTGTGTCCCGGCGCGGGCCTCTCTGGCGACGGGCCGACCCGTTCATGAGATCGGATATTGGGACAATGCCATGGCCTATGACGGGCGTGTCCCAGGGTGGGCGCATGCGCTCCAAACCAGAGGGGTGCCGGTCCACTCTATCGGCAAGTTGCACTACCGCGATGCACAGGACCCTGTGGGTTTTGACGAAATGCATCTGCCGATGATGGTTCTTGGGGGGCACGGCATGGTCTGGGCCTCGATCCGCCGGGACGGCGATCGGATCCAAAGCCGTTCCAAGATGCTGGGTGAACAGATTGGACCGGGACATAGCAGCTACACCCAGTACGATGCAGCCGTGACCAATTCAGCCGTCTCGTGGCTTGAAGCTCGGGCTGCATCGAATGATGACCGACCGTGGTGCCTGTTTGTTGGGCTTGTGGCGCCGCATTTTCCGCTTCAGGCCCCGCCTGAGTTCTATGATCTCTATCCCGAGGGGTCGCTGCCGGAACCAAAGCTTCTGCCTCAAAATGGCTATCGGCGCCATCCCTGGATCGAAGCCCAGAACTGGATGTCAGACAGTGAGGCTGCCTTTGAAGATGCAGACGAGCGCAATCGGGCTTTCTCGGCCTACTATGGGCTATGTTCGTGGCTGGACCACAATGTCGGTCAGATCTTATCGGCATTGGACAGCAATTGTCTGTCCGAGGACACGACCGTGATCTACACTTCGGATCACGGCGACAATGTCGGTGCGCGCGGGCTTTGGGGCAAATCCAACATGTATGAAGAAAGCGCCGCCATACCGTTGATGATGGCAGGGCCGGGCATCCAGCAGGGTTTTTGCGACACTCCGGTCAGCCTTTTGGATGTTGCCGCGACCGCTGCCGACCACTTCGATGCACCGTTGGACGGGCCCGGGCTGCCGCTGCCCCAGATCGCCGATGCGCCGTATGATCCGGACCGCGTGGTCTTCTCAGAATATCACGCGGCAGGGGCGGTCTCGGCCGCCTATATGATCCGCAAAGGGCGCTGGAAATACATCCACTATGTGGGTTTTGCGCCCGAATTGTTTGACCTGGAAGACGACCCCGAAGAACTGACGGATCTGGGCCGAAACCCCGCCTATGCAGACGTTCGGGACGGGTTAGAGGCCGCGTTGCGCGAAATCTGCGACCCCGAGGCGGTCAACGCACAGGCCTTCGCTGCACAGGACGCAATGATTGACGCCTTTGGCGGACGCGAGGCGGCGTTGACCATCGGAGCGCCTGGCGCGACCCCGGCGCCGGAAACCGGGGGCGACGGATGAAGCTGACCATCCTTGGATCTGGATCGCCCGAAGCGACAGCGCGTCGAGCCTCATCCGGCTATCTGATCGAGGTCTCCGGGCAACGGATCCTCTTCGATTGCGGCGGCGGGGTCGTTGGCCGCCTGCTTGAGGCGGGGCTGATGCCTTCCGACATCGACATTTTGTTTTTCAGCCACCTCCATTCTGATCACATGATGGACTATGCGCGGTTGGTCCACGCCGCCTGGGATGCAGGCGCAGGGCCGCTTCGGGTGTTTGGTCCGGCCCCCATCGCGCATATGACTGAGCAACTGTTCGGGCGCGGCGGTGTTTTTGACGCCGATCTCAGGGCCCGGACCGAGTTGCCGCCAAGCCTTGCCGTCTGGAAGGCCCGCGGGAAAGAAACACCGCGACCATGGCCGGCGCCCATCATCACCGAAATCGCGCCGGGATTTTCCCATGAAGGCGAAGGGTGGCGTTTGACCTCGGTCGAGGTGCCGCATGCTCAACCCGTTTTGTCCAGCATGGCTTTCCGGATCGAGGCCGAAGGGCGAAGCTTTGTCTATTCCGGGGATGCAGGCCTAACACCCGAATGGGAAGCGTTTTGTCACGGTGCTGATCTGCTGCTTCACTGGTGTTACAGACGAGACGGCGAAAGCCTTCTGCCTGAACTGGACGATTTGATGCCGACGCCCACGGATATTGGGACAATGGCCACCCGCGCGGGTGTAAAACACCTGCTTTTGACCCATATGCGGGTCCAGAACGATGCCAATGACATCCAGGCCGAAATCAAAGCAGCGTTGGCCGCGTCCTTTGCGGGGCCATCAGGCGTCGCCGAAGACCTTCAGGTGTTCGAGGTCTAGGCCCTCACCGAAACGCGACTTTCGTCGCAAGGCAGACCTGATAGGGTCCTCGCATGCGCTGGATCGGACTTGTCATGTGCCTTGCGTCACCTGCCGGTGCCTACACCCTGGGCGGAGGCATCACAGCAAGTTCGGGCGGTGGGGCATTCGTGAAGATTGAAAACCCCGACCTTATTCAGGTCGGCGAAGACACTTTCCAGGACGACAACCTGTATGCATTCGACGAAGATCAAAACATTCGCCTGCCGCGTGATATCCATCTCGATATCGGTGGTGTGATCGAAGAAGGTACAATCGTTGCAAGTCACTATGTCTTTTTCGATCCCGATCAGGGCACACGTCAGATTGGCTGGGTGGAATTCGATGCGCCGGTCCTGGGGATGGCTGTCAACACATGGACATTGGCCGAAACAGATTTTTTGGCCAACACGTCGGTCGTTTATCTGAACCCGTCACTTCGGGGACTGGAAGGCGAGGACGCGGTCTGGATCGATCCGCAAAACCCCTTCCGGATCCGGGTTGATTGGGCGGCCTCAAGCCCAGGCGACTATATTCGCGTCTTCACAGGTCAAAGCCCCGGAGTCTAGCACGCTTGCGTCTTCGGACCCTGCGCGCCACGGTGGGGTTGGGGGAGGGCGCCATGACCAAATCAATTCTGTGCTTTGGCGACAGCAACACGCACGGAACCCGCGCGCTTCGGTTTCAGGGTGATACACGGCGCTTTGGTCGGGATGCGCGCTGGCCCAACGTTCTGGGGGCGTTGCTTGGCCCGGGATACGAGGTTCTGGCTGAAGGCCATCCAGGCCGCACAACGGTATGGCCCGACCCGATTGAAGGAATGCACAAGGCGGGCGCCCCGATTCTTCCGGCCCTCTTGGAAACCCATCGCCCTGTTGATCTGGTCATCGTTATGCTTGGTACCAACGATCTCAAAGTGCGGTTCAGCGTGTCGGCTTATGAGATCGCGCGGTCCGTGGATCGGTTGGTCGAGATCATCCAGACCTCCTCTGCAGGGCCCGAGCAAAGCGTGCCATCCGTTCTGATTGTGTCTCCGGTCCCGATTGTCGAAACCGCATTTTTTGCAGATCAGTTTGCGGGCGGTGCCGAAAAGTCCCGCGCCCTGGCCGGGCATCTGGCGGTTGTCGCCGAGGCACGGAGGACCCGGTTTTTCGATGCGGCGCAAGTGGCCGAGGTCGATCCCGCCGATGGCATTCATTTGACTTCCGAGGGCCAGGGCGCCATCGGTCGCGCGTTGGAGGCTCCGGTTCGCAGGGCCCTGGGAGAGACAATATGACAGGTCACATCGCGATCCTCGGAGTGTTCGTGGCGGATACGAGCTTTCGGGCTGACCGCCCCCCGCGCATGGGCGAGACGATTTTGGGCAATGCCTTCGCGCTGGGTCCGGGGGGCAAGGGATCCAACCAGGCCGTCGCGGCGGCGCGGGCCGGGGGCGATGTCCGGATGCTGACGCGGCTTGGCCGGGACACATTCGCCGATATGGCCCGTTCGATCTGGTCCGATGCAGGCGTAACGCCGCGGGTCATCGAAGATCCCGATGGCTATACAGGCGCGGCTTACATCTTCATCGAAGAAGCCTCGGGCGACAATGCGATCATCATTTGTCCCGGCGTGGCCGGGGCCATTTCGGAAGCAGATGTCGAAGGCTGGGCGGCGGACATCACCGGCGCTGCTGTGTTTATGACACAGCTTGAACAGCCGATCCCGGCAGCCCATCGCGCGCTGGAGATAGCGAAGGCGGCAGGCGTCACGACCATTCTGAACCCCGCGCCAGCGGCCGAATTGCCGGCGGAAATGGTCGCACTTGCCGATGTTGCAACGCCCAATGAAAGCGAGGCCGAAGGTCTGACTGGCATCAAGGTGACCGATCCCGGTTCGGCTAAGCTGGCAGCAGAAGCGCTGCGCGCACAGGGCGTTGGGACAGTCGTGATCACGCTTGGGGCGCAAGGCGTATTTGTGCTTGGCGACGGCGTAGAAGCGCATGTGCCTGCTCTCAATGCCGGGCCCGTGGTTGAAACGACGGGGGCCGGGGACGCGTTCAATGGCGCCTTTGCCGTTGCTTTGGCCGAAGGGCAATCGCTGGAAGACGCGGCGCGGTTCGGATGCGCCACGGCTGCGATTTCGGTAACGCGGCCTGGCACCGCCCCATCCATGCCGGAACGGTCCGAGATCGAGGCGCTTTTGAACCGCTAAGGCGCGCGTCTTATGCGAGGATCTTGAATCTGTCCCGGATCGCGCGGTCCTGTGCATCGCTCAGATATTCGGGATGATGGTTGTTCAGGATCCGCTTGGCTTCGGCCTTGGCACGGGCCCAGGCATCCTGCGCGCCTTCATCGGCCCAATCCTGCGGCGCGGCACGATCGCTGAGGGGCGGATAGTAGTAGTCGCGCTCCATCGCCTGATAGGTCGCATCGGCCCCAAGGAAATGTCCTTCGCCAAGCACGCTTTCGCAGATTGTGTCGAAGGCCAGATTGTCTTCGGACACCTCGATGCCACGCAACGCGCGATAGGTCATCCCGTGCATCTCATTGTCAAGGATGAAGCCCTCAAAACTCGCGCCCAAAAGGGCGGCCGTCATGCCCGAACTCTCATAGATCAGGTTGCCGCCCGCCAAGGCGGCAGCAAGGCTCGTCATGCCTTTCTCGACCCCGTATTGCGCATCGATGGCCTTGGCATCGGTCATCGAACTTGCCACGCCGGATGGCAGGCCCAGCCAGTTCGACAGTTGGGCGGACGCGGCGTTCAGAACGGTGGTTTCCCCGCCGCCGCCCGAGAACGCGCCGGTCCGCAGATCGATCACAAAGGGCCAGTTTGAAAAGACCATGGGAAAGCCAGGTGAGATCACGTTCACCATAACCAGGCTGGCCAAGGTCTCGGCCAAGGATTGGGCCAGAAAGCCCGCCAGCGTGGCCGGGGCTGTCGCACCTGCCTGCGCCGCCGTGATGCAGGACATTGGTATATTGTGCTCAATGCATTTGTAGACGACGTCGACGGCGTCTTCCCCAAAACGCATGGGGGAGATGACCGGGCTGATATGGGCCTTCAGAAAGGGTCGCTTGGCAAAAACGCCTTCACCGCCTGCCGCAATGTCGAGCATGGCCACGATAGGGTCCACATGAGCGGCCAAGGTGAACGCTGTTGCCACGGGTTTTGTGGTGTTCCGGATCAGGGCATAGGCCGTATTCACGTCCAGATCGAAGTTATCCGGCACATCCGTTGCGATACAGCAGCGGGTGAACCAGGCCACGTTGTCCAACCGATCCTGCAATCGCGTGAAATCGTGCAGGTCTTTCAAAGTTGATGGACGGTAGAGACCGGTGTCGAGGTCCAGCGTCGTCACCGCGGCACCGCCCGTTCCGAAGAAAACGCGATCCCCACCCACTTCGATGTCGCGGGCCGGATCGCGCCCGTGCAGTACAAAGCGTTGTGCGGCCCTAGCGATGATGTCCTCGACCATCGGTTCAGGGAAAGTAACCCGTCCGTTGGCTTCGCGGCGCGCTCCGGCAGCCAGGAAATCTGCGGTCAGCCGATCCGGAACTTCCCCCATGCCCAAGCGGTCCAATAGGCGCAGGGCGGTTTTGTAGATCCGGTGAAGATCACTGTCGCTGAGCGGGCGGTAAAAGCCCCCCACTTGTCCAGGACGCGCCGGATTGTCCTTTGGCGGGGCGGCACGCGCACTCAGTCGCGCCTGACGTCCAGATCTTCGTTTGCTTGGTCCGTGTTCGCCCATGTCATTCTCAAACCTCTTTGGAAAATTCTGGTGCGACCGTACCGCTGCCGCGCAACTGAAAATTCGAAGTTACGATTTATTCGAACTATGGTTTCGGTTTTCTGGCAAAGTTTTCGGTTCCGTTGACCCGCAACTGAATTTGCAGGTCCCTTTGGCGCAGGGATCGAAAGGGGACCTATGAAATCGCAAACGCGTGTCGTGGTCATCGGGGGTGGCATCGCCGGCTGCTCGACGCTTTATCACCTGACCCAGGAAGGCTGGAGCGATGTCGTTTTGGTCGAGCGGGACGAACTGACATCGGGGACAACCTGGCACTCCGCAGCGCAGGTAACCAATTTCGGCATGTCCCAGACAATGGTCGGGCTGAAAACCCATTCCATCAATCTTTACAAAGAATTGCGTGACGATCCTGATTATCCGGTGGACTATCACCACGGCGATGGCGGGATCCGTTTGGCCAATACCGAGGCGCAGATGGAAGGGTACCGGCATTTCGCCTCGATGGCCCGCGGCATGGGTGTGGAATTCGAAGTCATCGACGCCGAAGAATGCGCGCGGCGTCATCCGCTGATCTCAACCGAGAACCTTCTGGGTGGTCTCTGGGACGGAAATGATGGCGATATCGATCCCGCACAACTGTGTCAGGCCCTGGCCCGGCGCGCTCGGAAAGCGGGGGCCGAAGTCTATCGGAACACCCCAGTCAAAGCTTTGACCCAGCACAAGGATCACAGTTGGACGGTACACACAGCCAAGGGTGACATCGACTGCGAAATCATCGTGAATGCGGGCGGGTACCGCGTGAATGAAGTGGGCGCGATGATGGGCGTGCACCATCCCGTCGCTTCGATGGAACACCAGTATTTCGTAACGGAAGAGATCCAGGCCATCCGGGACGCCGGGCACCGGATGCCGCTTCTTCGTTGCCCGATCAGCGATTATTACTGTCGGCAGGAAAAGTTCGGACTTCTGGTCGGGTTCTACGAACAGGGGTGCAAGACATGGGGCATGGACGGGATCGACCCCCATTTCGTCAATGCGCTATGCCCGGACGATTTGGACCGGATCACCGATGTCTTGGAAGGCGCATTCGAACGTATGCCGGCCCTGACCGAGGTCGGCATCCACACCATCGTCAACGGGCCCATCACCTATACAATCGACGGTGCGCCCCTGGTCGGACCGATTCCGGGCAAGCGAAACGCCTTTTGCATCATCGGACTGCGTGCAGGTCTGGGCGAAGGCGGGGGGCATGGCTGGCTTTTGGCGCAGCAGATCGTTCATGGAGAGGCTTGCTATGATACCTGGGGGCTCGACCCGCGCCGATTCACCGGTCACGCAAATGTCGAACTGACAGCCCTGAAGGCGATCGAAGACTATCAGAACGAGTTTCGCTTCCATTTCCCGAATGAACATCGCCCGGCGGGCCGCCCCGCGAAGACCACGCCCTTGACACCGGTTCTCGCGGCCGAGGGCGCGCAATTCGCCGTCGTGAACGGGTGGGAGCGGGCAGAATACTATGCCCCCGCGCCAGACTTCCACCCGACGCCAAGCTTTCGGTTTGACGAGACATTTCCATTGGTTGCCGAGGAAATCGAGGCGGTTCAATCCGGCGTTGGTTTGTCAGAGGTCAACGGTTTCAACCGGATCGAGATCACCGGTGCCGATGCGCAGAACTTTCTGGACCGGATGATATGTGGTCGATTGCAGCGGCGGGCAGGGCGCGTGGGGCTTTCTTATCTTTTGAACCACGACGGTATGCTGAAGGCCGAAGCCACAATCGCCAACATTCCCGCTTCTGATCGGGGGTCGGGGCGGATCTGGTACGGCTCTGCCGCGGCGTCCGAGTTCCACGACATGGATTGGCTGTCCCAACACATCCACGATGACGAAGACGTCACGCTAAGGTCTCTGACAAATGACCAGACGATCCTTGTTCTTGCGGGTCCGAAGTCCCGCAACGTTATCTCAAAGGTCAGCCGCGCCGACTGGTCGGTTGAGGGCTTTCCGTGGTTGTCCGTCCGCGAATGTTTCATCGGCATCGCGCCCGCCACGGTGATAGCCGTCAGCTTTTCGGGGGAGTTGGCCTTTGAGATCCATGTGCCAAATACCGCGCTTTACGCGGCCTATCTTGCTTTGCGAGAGGCGGGAGATCCGGAGGGGTTGCGCCTTTTTGGATCGCTCGCCATCGAATCTATGCGGCTTGAGAAAGGATATCTGCATTGGAAAGCTGATATCCTGACCGAGTTTGATCCCTATGAAACTGGGCTCGATCGGTTCGTGGATCTTACGAAGCCGGACTTCATCGGCAAATCCGCCCTCGTGGCGCGGCTGAAAACTGGACCTGTCCGGCGGCTTGAGACCTTGATTGTCGACGGCTCAAACGCCCCGGCCCATAGTGGCGACTCGGTCATGATTGGGGACAAGGTGGTTGGGACGGTAACGTCGGGCGGTTTTGGTCATCGCGTTCAGAAAAACCTGGCATATGCGTTTCTTGACGCGGCGGTGGATGCGGGCGAACAGCAACTGACCATCGATATCCTGGGCGAAAATGTACCTGCTCAGATCACCGAAAAACTCCTTTACGGAAGGGTGCGCCCCAACGGCTTTTGACTAAGCGCGACTTGTTGCCAAAGGCACCACGTTGCCGGTTTGGCCTTGCGTCGCGGAAGGGGCGTCGGCGCTGGCTGGCACCATGGTCAGGCGGAAGAAGCTTGATCCATCATCGTTGAACACAATTGCAAGATCGCCGCCCATGGCGCGCATGATTGCCCGGCTGATCGGCAGACCAAGTCCGGCCCCTTGGGCGTTGTTTGTATTTTCACCGCGGGCGAATTTTTCGAACACGGTCGAGGCTTCGGCCTCGGGCACTCCGCCGCCATTGTCGATGATATCGACATAGATCCCTGCATCGGTTTCCTGGCTGGCCACGACGATTTCGGGCGTCTGCGAGCGGTTATATTTGACCGCATTGCCAAGGATGTTGATCAACACCTGCCGCAACCGATCGCTATTGCCCCAGACCGAGGCTGATCCGGCCTGAAGATCATGGCGAAGCCGGACACCTGCGTCGCGCATGAAGGCCAGAACGCTCTGCTCGGCTCCTGCAATCTCGTCGTTCAGCGTAAGCCTTTCGACCGGGATATTCTGAGCACCCGCTTCCAGATGGCTGACATCCAGAATCTCATCCAGAAGACGGGTCAGGCGCAGACTTTCTTCATGGATGATCGAGACAAACTTGGCCCGTTCATCCGGCGCGACGCCGCCTTCGCCCATCAGAATGTTGGCGAAGGACCGAATGGCCGTCATCGGTGTCCGCAGTTCGTGACTGACCTGGGTCAGGAAGGCATCTTTCTGCGCGTCCAGACGGCGCAACCGGTCATTGGCGTCGCGGAGTTGCTGGGCCGCACGTTCAAGTTCGTCGGATTTCTCGGAAAGTGCCCGCGAAGTTTCGATGAGCCGCTGTGTTTCATCGGCTATGTCGATCAACTCGGTCATGCCCACAGGAATTGTCCCTGCGATCCGGCCCACCATGGCATGGGCCGATGCCGCGCCGACCGAACCCGCCAATTCCCGCTCTAGTCGGTTGATGACCGCCTCGGTCGGATCCGGCATTCGGCCGGACTGGCCCTGGGCCTGAGCCATCTCATCGAACAGACGACGGGCGGGATCTGTCCCGAGAATCCGCTGCGCCAATATGAACAGATCGTCCGAAGTCGCGGTTCCGATTTGTGCTGTGCCGGCCCGACCCCTCAAATTTCCAAAGATATTGACGAATTGCGCGGCTTGAAGCCGTTCCAGGGGCTGCGCTTCGCTTAGAACCGAAACGATTAGGAACAAGAGCGAGTTTATCCCGACCGACCAGACCACGGCATGAACCAGCGGATCGGTCTCGTTCATACCGAACAGGGCCTGGGGACGCAGTGCGGATATACCCCAAGGTCCGTTTTCCAGGACCGCCGCGGACAGAAGGAAGTCACCCCCGAAGCTTGGCAAAAACAGTGTATAAGCCCAAAGAAAGAAGCCGGCTATAAGGCCCGTCAATGCGCCTGCGCGCGTTGCGCCGCGCCAGAAAATTCCACCAAGAAGGCTTGGAAGGAATTGCGCGACACCCACAAATGCGATCAGCCCGATGGCCGCCAAGGCGTCCGATCCGCCCGAAAGCTGAAAGTACAGGAAGCCGAGCCCCAGGACCGCCGCGATTGAGACCCGCCGAGACGCCAGAAGAAGACGGCGCACGTCACCAGAGACTTCGCGCCCGGAATCCATGAACCGCAGGGCCACAGGCATGACGATATGGTTTGACACCATGGTTGAGACGGCGATGGCTGCGACGATGACCATGGATGTGGCCGAGGAGAAACCGCCAAGAAACGCCAAAAGTGCGAGATCGTTTCTTCCGGCCGCAAGCGGCAAAGTCAGGACGTATAGATCGGGGTTTGCACCCGGCAGGGTCTTCAGCCCGGCAATGGCAATGGGCACAATGAAGATACACATTCCGAACAGATAGGCCGGGAACAGCCAGGCGGCTGTGGACAGATGACGTTCGTCCACGTTTTCGACCACGGTCACCTGAAACTGGCGGGGCAGGCAAATGATGGCTGTGGCAGACAGGAACATCAATGTGACCCAGCGAGGCCCAAAAATGTTGTCCCCGCCATAGACGATCTCGGTCGGGACGTCTTCGAAGATCTGGCCCAGACCGCCCGCGCCCCATACCACGAACAGCCCGACTGCAAGAAGCGCGAAAAGCTTCACCACCGCTTCTACGGCAATGGCCGCAACCACCCCGTGGTGACGCTCATGCGCGTCCAGATTTCTTGTGCCGAACAGGATGGTGAACAGGGCCATACCGCCCGCGACAATCAGGGCCGTCAGCATCGGATCGACGGCGCCAGGGCCAGCGATGGCTTCATAGGACCGGGTCACCGATTGCAGTTGCAGGGCGATATAGGGCGTCGTGGCCACAACGGCGATCAGCGTGACCAACACGGCAAGGCTTGGGCTTTTGCCGTAGCGAGAGCTGATCAGATCAGCAATCGATGTGATCCGGTGCTCGCGCCCGATCCGTACAAGTTTTCTTAGAAGCCACCACCAGCCAATGAAGACGAGTGTTGGGCCCAGATATATCGTGATGAACTCGAGCCCGTTGCGTGCCGCCGATCCTACGGCGCCGTAGAAGGTCCAGGACGTGCAATAGACCGAGATCGACAGCGTGTAGACCACGGGCGAGCGGAGCCATGTGAATTTTCCACGGCTGGCGGAGCGGTCGACCAGAAACGCGATGACGAAAAGTGCAACGACATAGGCCAGGCACAGAAACAGGATGATATCGAGCGAAAGCGTCACGGGTCGCTTTCGTCCGGCTGGCGGTCATCCAGCCGCGGGGCGAGCCAAGCCGTCACCAGGATCAGCGTTGCCCAGACGACAAAGAGATAAAGAAGTGCAAGCGGCACGCCGAACAATTTGAAATCGACCACAAAGATCAGCGCGATCGGCGGCATGAACAGAACAAGCCCGAAGATCAAAACGACCAGCGCCCGATCGAGCACTCGGCTTTTCCGGTCTACCGGGCGTTTCGGCGCGGCCACCCGGCTATCTCGCTTCGTGGTTCATCTGGGCCAACTGGCCAACCGCATCGACCAACTCGGAATTTGCAAAAGGTTTTGAAATGAAAAGGTTGGCGCCGGTTTCTAATGCGCGATCCCGATCCTCGCGCTGGCCTTTGGCCGTCAAAACCAGGACAGGTACAGCTTTACCGCGGTGATCGGCCCGCAGATTTCGAAGCACTTCGAACCCGTCCATCTCGGGAAGCATGACGTCCAGAACCACGACATCCGGCGGCGCTTCAAGCGCCTCGTTCAGGGCGTGGCGCCCCGTTTCGCAAACCGATACCTCATAACCGGCCCTTGTGAGAAGGAACCGGATCGATTCAACGATATTCGGTTCATCCTCGGCCAGCAGAATGCGCTTTCCCATGGCGCGTCCTCCCTGTCTGCCGCCCTCTTTTGGGGCGATCATTGGCGGAAATAGACGACAGAGCGGCGTTCAAAGCAACTTTATTCGGTCCGCTCCAATCCGCGGGATCACAAGCCCAGCGGGTCGTCCACTCGATGCGCGCAGGCGGTGCGGGGGCAGAGCCGACAGGCTGGTCCGACCTCTTCGACCGGCGTACTTTGCTCGGGCGCATAGGTGGTTTGCGCGGCGCCTTCTTCCGACATCGTCAACATGTCGGTCACGAAATGTCGCGTTTGATTGAAACCGGCTTTCGTTGTTGCGCGTGCCCGCGCCGCAAAGACGAACCTGGCGCCGTTTGGAAACAGAACGCGCTGACGCTGCACCGTTTCGGGAACCTGCTGAGCCCGAAACAGGACCCATAAAGGGCAGGCTGAGGCGTATCGCGGCACGACCAAAGCATCAATTCCGCGCATGTCGGTCAATGTGCCCGCGGCATTTGACTGAAGATATCCAAATTTGGGGTGATCGGTTTCGGGCGGCAGGGCCGTCAACC
Source organism: Paracoccaceae bacterium (assembly GCA_965267475.1). GTDB lineage: Bacteria > Pseudomonadota > Alphaproteobacteria > Rhodobacterales > Rhodobacteraceae > JBCBKU01. The sequence goes on along the minus strand of OZ254079.1, from coordinate 2,428,902 downwards.
TGCGGCATATCGCATCCGTGGGAACAGGGTAGGCACCGGTCAGCAGGTCGATGTCATAGCGAAGATCCCGCGCCCTCTGCGAAAAATCGTCAAGCGGCATCAGCAGTGCCTCAGCCGCATAGTCAGACAGGGCCCGTTCGGCCCGCCGCCGTGCGGCACCCGTTTCGATCATTTTGGCGTTCGTCAGAATGGCATCGACGGTTTCCGCGAACCGCGCACGGGATTGGGCAACTGCCTCGGCGGTGGTCGAGGGGCGGGGGTGCGACTTCAGGTACGCCGCTGCGGCTTCCTCGATTTCGGGAAAATGGTTCGCTCGGTGATCAAACATTGCTTCGACTTCGTCGACCGGCGTCAGGGCGCCAGCCTCGTCCTCGGCCTTATCGAAATAGGCGGCCAGAGCCTCACCCACATCTGTCAGCGTCTCGGCCTCTTCCAGAATGATCCGGTCGAAACGGTTGCGCTGATCTGCTGGAATGTCGTCATAATCGGTCAGGATTTCCGAAGCCGACCGGATGGCCGCCACTCGCGACAACATCCCGTGGATGGTTTCCCTGAGAAAAGGGTCATGGGCCAGCCGGTCTGACAGATCGCGCGCCGTGTTTTGCGCGGCGCGCTCAGACCGCGCCAATGCCGCCAGCGCCCTCGCCCAGCCGGGGTACCGTCCGATCATTTCGCCCGACTGATCCACTTCAACCGAAAGGCTTGCCAGAACCGGCTGATGGGCCAGTTCGTTCAGCGTTTCGATCAGACGCCGTTCTGCCGCGCCATCCAGATCCTCGGCGGCCAGGCCCAGCGCGTCAGCCGTTTTCCGCAGAAGCGGTCCGGCGATTCGACGTTTGTTACGTTCGATCAGATTGAGGTAGCTGGCCGAGATCCCAATCTTCCGCGCAAGGGCCGCCTGGGTGACGCCTTGCTGCCTGCGGCTTTCCCGAATGCGTGTCCCAAGGATCGTTTGGGCCATGTCAAATTTCCTTTACAGGTCGCGCATTTGCTGCGCTGCAATGTAAATCATTTACAGACTACACAGCAAAACAGAAAATAAATTGACAGAAAATTTGTTGAATCTCAGAGGGTTGTTGAGATTTTGACAGAAATCTGGCATTCAAAGGTCGGGCGCAGACGCGTCCCGTCTCGCCGCGAGGACCAAGAGGAGGGTTTCAAGCGGCGTCGCACAAGACGCTCAGGGAGGATATCGAATGAGCAAATTCAACATCAGCCGCCGTGGAGTTCTGAAAGGATCCGCAGTGGTCGGTGCAGGCATGGCCGCACCTACGATCTTTACGTCGGAAACCTGGGGTGCCAGCCATACCGGCTTTACCAACGCGCCCACCGGGTCGACCGTGACCTTCGGTTTCAACATTCCCCAGACCAAAGCCTATGCGGACGAAGGCGCCGATGAGTTGCGCGCCCAGGAACTCGCAGTTGAACATATCAATGGCGGCGGCGACGGCGGCATGCTGAACACCTTCTCGTCCAAGGCGCTGGATGGGACCGGGGTCCTTGGCAAGAAAGTTGAATACGTCACGGGCGACACGGCCACATCGGCTGACGTGGCGCGCGCATCGGCCAAGGCGATGATCGAGAAAGAAGGCGCGATCATGATCAATGGCGGCTCGTCGTCATCGGTTGCGATTGCCGTTCAGGGTCTTTGCCAGGAAGCCGGTGTGATCTTTATGGCGGGTCTGACCCATTCGAATGACACTACGGGTAAGGACAAGCGCCGGAACGGTTTCCGCCACTTCTTCAACACCGAGATGTCGGGCTCGGCTCTCGCGCCGATCCTGAAGAACGCCTACGGCACTGACCGCAAAGCGTATCACATCACGTCTGACTACACTTGGGGCTGGTCCCAGGAGTCGTCGATGAAGACCTATACCGAGGCCATGGGCTGGGAAACGGTTGAATCCGTGCTGTCGCCGCCGAACTTCACCGGTGACTTCCTGTCCTACATTGCGCCGGTTCTGAACTCGGGCGCAGATACTCTGGTCTTGAACCACTATGGTCGCGACATGGTGAACTCACTGACCGCTGCGATCCAGTTCGGTCTGCGGGACGCCTCGGCCAACGGTAAGGACTTCACCATCGTTGTTCCGCTGTACTCACGCCTCATGGCATCGGGTGCGGGCCGTGAAAACGTCAAAGGGATCTTCGGGTCCACCAACTGGCACTGGTCGCTTGCCCAGGGCTTCACAACGCCGGGCGGTCAGGAAGTGGCACCCGATGCAGCCTCTGCCGCCTTCGTGCAGTCCTTTGGCCAGAAGTACGGTCAGCCACCCAGCCAGGCCGCGCACACTTGCTATGTGCAAACGCTTCTCTATGCGGATGCTGTCCAGCGGGCCGGGTCGTTCAACCCTTGCGCGGTGGTCGAGGCCCTTGAAGGGTTCGAATTCGACGGCATGGGCAACGGTCCGACGCTTTACCGTGCCGAAGACCACCAGTGCTTCAAGGACGTTCTGGTCGTGCGCGGGAAAGAGAACCCCGATGGTCCGTTCGACCTTCTTGAGGTTGTCGAGGTCACGCCGCGCGCTCAGGTCGAGTATGCGGTCGATCACCCGGACTTCGCCGGTGGCGATCTCGGGGCCTGCAACCCAGGCGCATAAACACAATTCGTCTGGGCGGCGCCGCGCCGCCCAGACGCACGATCCAAAGTTTTCGGGTGAGTGACATCAGACCGGTTGGACGGTGTTCCGGCCAGTCCACGGGCGTGGCGTGCCAGGACAGAGGAGGTCCGCAATGGCAGAGATACTGACGCAGATTATCAACGGGCTCGACAAGGGTTCGGCCTATGCGCTGATTGCGCTTGGTCTGACGTTGATCTTCGGGACTTTGGGCGTGGTGAACTTTGCCCATGGTGCCCTGTTCATGCTTGGTGCGTTTTGCGCGGTTACGATCCAACGCGTGCTGAACTTGAGCAGCGTGACCGAGGACCCCGAGCGCAAGGACTTCCTTGGCAATCCCTTGCAGGTTGAGACCCCGTATGTCGAAAGCTGGTTTGGGCCCGAAATTGGCTCGGCCATGATTGACTGGGCGGTGCCCATTTCGATCATTGCCGCCATTCCCGTCATGATGGTGATCGGCTTCATCATGGAACGCGGACTGATCCGCTTCTTCTACAACCGGCCACACGCTGACCAGATCCTGGTGACCTTCGGTCTGGCCATTGTGCTTCAGGAAATCGTCAAGGCGTTCTATGGCGCTAACCCAATTCCGATCTCGGCACCCGACGCGCTGCGCGGATCCATCGATTTCGGTCTGATGATCGGTTTTGATCCAAACACGATCATCTATCCGATCTGGCGGCTCGTTTATTTTGGCTTCGCGGCGCTCTTGATCTTCATGGTCTTTGCCTTCCTGCAATACACGACGTTCGGGATGGTCATCCGAGCGGGTATGGCCGACCGCGAAACGGTCGGGTTGCTTGGGGTCGATATCGATCGCCGCTTTACGATCACCTTTGGCGCTGCTGCGGCCATCGCCGGTCTTGCGGGTCTCATGTATGTGCCTATTTCGCCGCCCAACTACGATATCGGGATGAACTTCCTTGTTCTGAGCTTCGTTGTGGTCGTCGTCGGCGGGATGGGATCACTCCCCGGAGCCGTCTTGGCCGGGTTCCTATTGGGAATTCTCGAAAGTTTCGCCTCACTGCCGCAGGCACAGGCCATCATTCCGGGCATCAATCAGGTCATCGTCTATCTTGTCGCTGTCGTGGTCCTTCTGGCCATGCCGCGCGGGTTGATGGGCCGCAAAGGCGTGATGGAGGAATAAGTCATGACGTCCAGCGCACGTAACGATAAGCTTCTTCTTCTTACGGTCTTTTGCCTTCTGGCCTTTGCACCGTTCATCCTGAACCCGTTTCCCGAAGGCTCGGCCCTGGCACAGTTCAACGCGGGCTATCCTGACCTGATGCAGCGGTTCGCGATCTTCGGGATCTTCGCGATTGGGTTCAACATCCTGTTCGGGTTGACCGGCTATCTCAGCTTTGGGCACGCGGCCTTCCTGGGTGTCGGGTCCTATGCGGCGGTCTGGTCCTTCAAGCTTCTGGCGATGAATGTGCTGCCCGCAATAGTCTTTGCGGTCATTGTGGCCGGGATATTCAGCGTCGTGGTGGGGTACCTGTCGCTGCGCCGGTCGGGGATCTATTTCTCGATCCTCACGCTGGCCTTCGCGCAGATGGCGTATTCCCTGGCATTCTCGGTCCTGTCGCCAATCACCAATGGCGAAACAGGTCTTCAAGTCACGCTAAGGGATCCGAGGGTCCTTGGCGTCAGCCAGACCGAAGATGGCTCGATCCCCGTCGCCAATCTGTTCGGCATTTCCATGCGGGACAATTTTGCCTGGTCCGTCGGCGGGTGGGAGTTCAACTTCGGTGTCGGATACTATTTCTGCGCCATCGTGATGTTCCTGGCCTTCTATGTCGCCATGCGCATTTTCCGGTCGCCATTCGGAACCATGCTGCGGGCGATCAAATCGAACCAGAACCGTCTGAACTATACCGGCGTGAACACGAGGCCATATGCTTTGGCGGCCTTCGTGATCTCAGGCATGTATGCAGGGCTGGCCGGTGGCTTGATGGCTGCAATGGACCCGCTCGCGGGGGCTGAACGGATGCAATGGACCGCCTCGGGCGAGGTCGTGCTGATGACCATCCTTGGCGGTGTCGGCACATTGATCGGGCCGGTACTGGGTGCGGGTCTGATCAAGTATCTTGAGAACATCTTCTCGACGATCAACGACAACGTCCTTCATGCCTGGTTTGCGGTCCTGCCGGACGGTCTGGAAGACGCGCTCGTGGCGATCGTCCACCCCTTCGTCGGCAAAGGGTGGCACCTGACTTTGGGCGCCTTGTTCATGATTGTCGTGATATTCCTGCCAGGCGGATTGGTTGAAGGCTTGAAACGCCTGTCCAAGCTGTTCAACGGCCGCGGCAAAAGCGGCAGTTCGCCCGATGATGCAACGCCGGTTCCGGCTGAATAGGAGGGCTGAGACATGAGCATTCTCACAGTCCAAAACGTCAACAAGCGCTTCGGCGGCCTCAAGGCGCTCGACAACGTCAACCTGAATATCGAAGAAGGATCGGTTCACGCCATCATTGGCCCGAACGGGGCCGGCAAGTCCACGCTTCTCAATTGCTTCGTTGGGCGGCTTGAGCCGGATACGGGATCGGTTGTGTTCGATGGGCAATCCCTTCTCGGGATCAAACCGCATGAGATCAACCAGACCGGCGTCAGTCGCGTTTTCCAGACGCCCGAGATCTTCGGCGAACTGACCTTGATCGAGAACGTGATGATCCCGGCCTTTGCCAAGCGTGACGGGTCCTTCCGCATGCATGCCTGGGAAAATGTTCTGGCCGAAGCGGATATTCGCGAGAAAGCGCAGGCCATGCTGGACGACGTGGGTCTTGGCGCAAAGTCCGATGACCTAGCCAGCCAGCTTAGCCGGGGCGATAAGCGTCGGCTTGAACTTGCGATGTGCCTGGTGCAGGAGCCGAAATTGCTTCTGCTTGACGAACCCACCGCAGGGATGGCGCGGGCCGATACCAATAACACCATCGATCTTTTGAAGCGGATCTCGACACGCGGGATCACCATGGTGGTGATCGAGCACGACATGCATGTGGTGTTCTCGCTGGCCGAGAAAATCAGTGTCCTTGCGCAAGGCACTGTAATCGCCGAAGGTTTGCCGGAAGAGATCAAGGGCAACCCGAAAGTGCAGGAAGCATATCTCGGAGGAGCTCACCTATGAACGCGCATCAACCGCTGGAAAAAAGAATGGCCGATGACAGTGACGGGCTTCTCCTTGGGGACAAGCAGTTCGAAAAACCTAAGGTGCCTGGGGCAGAGCCTGTAACGGGCAAAGGGGGGCAACCCGCCTATTTCTCATGCTGGGACATCCACGCCTATTACGGGGAAAGCTATATCGTCCAAGGTGTCAGCTTCGATGTTCGCGAAGGCGAAATCGTTGCGCTTCTTGGCCGGAACGGCGCGGGCAAGACATCGACATTGCGGGCCATCGCCCGGGTCGACGACCCTGCCTTGACCCATGGCGAATTGTGGCTTGATCACAAGCCTTTGCACGAAATGAAGGCCTTTCAGGCGTCTCGGATCGGCGTCGGACTTGTTCCGGAAGACCGCCGGATCATTCAGGGGCTTACCGTCGAGGAAAACCTGAAACTTGCGCGGATCTCACCGCCGCATGGTTGGTCGATCGAGCGTATCTATGAACTTTTCCCGCGGCTCGGCGAACGCCGCAATCAGGAAGGCACGACCCTCTCGGGCGGAGAACAGCAGATGTTGGCCATCGGTCGGACCCTTGCGCGCGATGTGAAGCTGCTGCTTCTGGATGAGCCGTATGAAGGGCTTGCGCCCGTCATCGTGCAGGAAATCGAGAAGACGCTTGAGCAGATCAAGAAGCTTGGCATCACCACGATCATTGTGGAACAGAATGCCATCGCGGCCCTGCACCTGGCGGATCGCGCGATCATTCTGGATATGGGTCAGGTCGTCTTTGACGGCACGGCACAGGAAGTCCTGGACAACGAAGAACTTCGTCAGGAATACCTCGCCATCTGACGCGCCGGGCGCTATCACAACAACAGAAACCGGGGAGGGGGCGAACCCTCCCTGAACTCACGATCCAGGGGGGACGAAGACCATGTCCGATCTCGTGCCGATTCCGGCCGCCACCAAAGCCCGCGCTCATATCGATCCGGCCAAATACGAAGCCATGTACGAGGCATCGATTGAGGATCCGGAGGCCTTCTGGGCCGAGCATGGGAAACGCGTTGACTGGATCAAGCCCTTCACCAAGGTCAAGAACACGTCGTTCGCGCCGGGCAATGTCTCGATCAAGTGGTTCGAAGACGGCACGCTGAATGTCGCTGCGAACTGCATCGACAGGCATCTCGCAACCCGGGCCGATCAGACGGCGATCCTGTGGGAACCGGACGAAACCTCGGACGACGCCCTGCACATCACCTATCGCGAGTTGCACGAAAAGGTCTCCAAATTCGGGAATGCGCTGAAGGAATTGGGTGTCACGAAGGGCGACCGCGTCGTTCTTTACATGCCAATGATCCCGGAAGCAGCCTATGCAATGCTGGCCTGTGCGCGGATCGGGGCCATCCATTCTGTGGTCTTTGGGGGTTTTTCGCCTGACGCTTTGGCCAATCGCGTGGACGATTGCGAAGCCAAGGTCGTTGTGACTGCTGATGGCGGCCCGCGCGGCGGTCGGGTCACCAACCTGAAAGACAACGTCAACAAGGCACTCATTCATACCGCCGAAAGTCCGAAAGTGTTGGTTGTTCAACGGACCGGGCAACAGGTGGCCTGGGTCGAAGATCGGGACCACTGGTGGCACGAACTTGAGGCGTCGGTATCTGCCGATTGCCCGCCCGAGGAAATGGCGGCGGAGGACCCGCTTTTCATCCTCTATACCTCTGGCTCGACCGGGAAACCCAAAGGCGTGGTTCATACGACCGGCGGCTATATCGTCTATGCCGGGATGACGCATCAGTACACCTTCGACTATCACGAAGGGGATGTCTTCTGGTGCACCGCCGATGTGGGCTGGGTCACGGGGCACAGCTATATCGTCTATGGTCCGCTGGCGAACGGCGCCACCACACTGATGTTCGAAGGCGTGCCGACCTATCCCGATGCTGGCCGGTTTTGGGAGGTGTGCGCAAAGCACAAGGTCAACCAGTTTTATACCGCACCCACAGCCATCCGCGCACTGATGGGGCAGGGGCCGGAATGGGTCACCAAGCACGACCTGTCATCACTGACCCTGCTCGGCACGGTCGGAGAGCCGATCAATCCCGAAGCCTGGAACTGGTACAATGATGTGGTGGGCAAAGGCGAGATCCCAATTGTCGACACCTGGTGGCAGACGGAAACGGGTGGCCACCTGCTGACGCCACTTCCGGGTGCGACGGAAACCAAGCCGGGGTCTGCCACAACGCCCTTCTTCGGGGTCCAGCCCGTGGTGCTGGAGCCGACATCGGGCGAAGAGATCACCACGACCGAGGCTGAAGGCGTCCTTTGCATCAAGGACAGCTGGCCCGCCCAGATGCGGACGGTCTGGGGTGATCATGAACGGTTCGAGAAGACGTATTTCGCCGACTACAAGAATTATTACTTTTCAGGTGATGGCTGCCGGCGTGATGCCGATGGCTATTACTGGATCACAGGCCGGGTCGATGATGTCATCAACGTCTCGGGCCACCGGATGGGCACGGCAGAAGTCGAAAGCGCGCTGGTCGCCCATGAAAAAGTCGCCGAGGCCGCGGTTGTGGGCTATCCCCACGACATCAAAGGGCAGGGCATCTATGCCTATGTGACGCTGATGAATGGGATCGATCCGTCGGATGAGCTTCGCAAAGAGCTTGAGGTCTGGGTCCGGACCGAGATCGGCCCGATCGCCAAGCCGGATCTGATCCAATGGGCGCCGGGGCTGCCGAAGACGCGGTCGGGCAAGATCATGCGGCGGATCCTGAGAAAAATCGCCGAGGATGATTTCGGCGCCTTGGGCGATACCTCAACGCTTGCCGAACCCGCCGTCGTGGACGACTTGATCGAGAACCGGATGAACCGCGGCTAGATCCGGAACCGAATTCCTTCAAAAGGGAAACTGCAAATCTCTTCTATCGAGGGATTTGGGCCGTCGTATATGGATATCCGGCGCGACGGATCCGATACTCCCGCGAGTCGCAATGAACGCGGGAGCGGACAGGATGGGCAACCAGACACGAACGGGCGGGCAACTGTTGGTCGAAAGCCTTCTGAACCTCGGTGCTCGGCACGGGTTCGGGGTGCCCGGCGAAAGCTATCTGGCGGTTCTCGATGCGATGCACGATGCGCAGAACCGGTTTCAGTTTGTCATATGCCGGCACGAAGGTGGGGCTGGGTTTGCTGCCGCCGCCTATGGCAAGCTGATGCGGGCGCCCGGTCTGGCCTTCGTCACCCGGGGGCCCGGGGCCACGAACGCCTCGATCGGGGTCCACACCGCCATGCAGGACAGCGCGCCGATGATCCTGTTTGTGGGGCAGGTAGGTCAGCACCAGCAAGGGCGCGAGGCTTTCCAGGAAGTCGATTACCGCGCCTTTTTCGGCCCCATCGCCAAATGGGCGACCGAGATCACGTCGCCCGACCGGATCCCAGAGGTTCTGCAACGGGCCTGGACATCAGCCATCTCAGGCCGACCTGGCCCGGTGGTCGTGGCTCTGCCCGAGGACGTCCTTTCAGGCGCCACAGAGGCCGAGCCGCTTTCGGCGCCCATCCAGATCGCGGAACCGGCGCCGAGTGACCAAGGCCTTGACCAGATCCTGGCCGACCTTTCCGAAGCCGCGCATCCCCTGATCCTGATGGGTGGCGGCGGATGGCAGCCTGAAGGATCGAAAGCCTTGCAGGCTTTTGCCGAAGCTGCCCAGATCCCCGTGGCGACGGCATTTCGCTATAACGATCAGTTCGACAACGCCTCGGACGTGTATTCTGGGGATGCCGGGGTCGGCATGCCCCAAAACGTCCGATCCCTGATCGAAACGGCAGACGTGATCCTGGCGGTCAATATCCGTTTCGGTGAGATGACCACCGACGCCTACACCCTGTTCGATGTGCCGCGCCCGAAGCAACGGATCCTGCATGTGCATCTGTCGCCAGACGAGATCGGCAAGATCTATACCCCCGAGATCGCGGTGCAGGCAGGTCCCAATGCGTTCTCCAAGGCCTTGGCCGCGCGCATCCCATCCAAGACCTGGCCCGATTGGGCACAGGCCTGCCGCGCTGCGTTTCTGGCTTCACTTACCGCGAAACCACAACCAAGCCCGGTCGATATGGGATTGGTCATGACCTTTTTGCGTGATCGCCTGCCGGGTGATGTCATCGTGGCCAGTGGAGCTGGCAATTTCACGGCCTGGCCAAACAAGTATCTGGTCTACGGCCCCGATCAACGTGCGTTGGCGCCACAATCGGGGGCCATGGGCTATGGGTTGCCGGCCGCGATCGCCGCGAAGGTCGCCTGTCCCGACCGGTTGGTTCTGTGTTTCGCAGGGGATGGAGACATTCAGATGCAATTGGCCGAACTGGGCACCGCCGCGCAGGCTGGAGCGGTCCCGATCATTTTGATCCTGAACAACGGATCTTATGGGACGATCCGTATGCATCAGGAACGCCGCTTTCCCGGAAGAGTGTCCGGTACCCAATTGGAAAACCCGGATTTCGCATCGATTGCAAGGGCTTACGGGATCCACGGTGAGCGGGTTGAAACCACCGAGGGATTTGCCGAAGCGTTCGAACGGGCGGTGGCGTCCCGATCGGGCGCCGTGCTGGATTTGAACGTCAGTTTGGATGCGATTACGCCCAACGAACATCTGGATGATTTGAAAGCCGAATAACCGCGACCGATCCCGGAAGCTGTTGCGCGGGTGACCAGCCAGGCTAGGAAATAATTCCCGAACTCGGCTTATGGCCACCCGCACCCAGGGGGACATTAAATGGGCTCCGCACCCGGGACCGGTCGCAGACCAGCACCCAGCGCGAGGCCACGTATCGTCACCCGCCGCGCTAAAAAAGGGCTTCTGGTTCAATAAATTTGGCCAGGTCATGCTCGGAAACCACGCATGGGTCCCGGCCCGAAAAAATGTGTTAGTTCCCCGCCCGCATCAAACGCTCAACCGCACTGACCAGTCCCTTCCCCTAAGAAGATGCAAGCTGGGACCGCTAGCACTCTGACCAATGCCGCCCGACACGGGCGGGGCAGGATATGATCGCTCCAGCAGCGACATGCGATCACACCCCAAACTTGCCCCGGAGGAGGCCAATAAGATCGCGCACGCGTTCGGCTGCCTGTGTTTCACCCGGGTGAACACCTCCCGGGATCGGAAGATCTCGGGCGGCTAATTCCGCCTGCAATCTTCCAGCCAGACCGCGCCGGTTCAGCGCAGAGAACCCGAAGGTCCCCAAAAGCGTGTGATCCAGGTGAACGTACGCTTCGGGCTCGACCGCCAATTCGGCGACGACCGTCGTGACAGCCCGTTCAATCGTTACTTGTGTGACACTCTGGTCCACCTGATCCCCTCCTTGACGTTCACGCCGTCGAAATCAATTGACGTGACGGAAACCATCATGCGGCGGGTGAGGGGTTGCCGGAACCGCGCTACCGTAAATAGATCGTAAATCTGGCGTAATCGGCGAGTAAATTCATGCGAAACCGTCGGCTATGCGTTTCACGAAGGGCAACAAACGCCGGTTTTGCACGTTTTTGGCGCCGAAAACGAATTCCAGGGTTGTGTGGGATTCTGATGAAATGCGCGTGCGGGGGCTCGTGGGGTGGAATGACCGGCGTTGAAGAACCGGTTCGGTGGTCTGCGTCGGGCATATTTCGCCAAGGGAACAAGATATGATACGGTTCGGGCAATGATTTTTCGGTTTGATCACTTCGAGCTGGACACCAAGCAGCTGGAACTTCGCGACAACGGCACGCCTATCGCGATTGAACCCAAAAGTTTCACTCTTCTTGTGATGCTCGTCGAGAACCACGACCGCGTGCTCACAAAAGACGAGATCTTTGATCACGTTTGGACCGGCGTGTTCGTCTCGGACGCAACGCTGTCTTCGGCCATTGCTCAGATCCGGCGGGTTCTCAAGGACAACGGTCAGAAGCAAAAGTTTGTCAAAACCGTCCATGGTCGCGGCTTTCGCTTTATGGCGGATGTCACGCCTGGACAGGGGAATGTTTCGCCCTTGGCAGAGAGTGCCCCTGTTGCTGTCCGGGAAGCAGCGGCGCCCGATAGTGGGCGAGGACCTCCCGTCATTGCGGTTCTGCCATTTGAACTGATTGGGACCGACACGACCCACAGCGCGATTGCCGACGCGCTGCCGATCGAGCTGATTTCCACGCTGACCCAGCTCAAATGGGTGAAAGTGATTGCGCGGGCCTCGGCGTTTCAGTTCCGGGGTCCAGGCATCAACTTCGAAGAAATTCGCGACAAGCTGGGCGCGACTTACATTCTGTCGGGATCTATTGAGCTGTCCAACGAGCGTTTGAACCTGTTCGCGGAACTGGTGGACGCCCGATCGCAGCAAGTGGTGTGGAGCGATGCGTTCAACGGGGTGATCGAAGATATTTTTGATCTGCGCGTGAAGATCGCCCAGGAAATCGCGACTGTTGTCGAATACCGGTTGGCCTTTAACGAGACCGAGCGGCTAAGCCGCGTGCCAAGCGAAAACCTGGATGCCTGGGGGCATTATCATCGCGGCATCCGGGCGATGTTTCACTACAATCAGGCCGACAATGAAGCGGCGGGTGCCCATTTTGCCAAGGCCGTGGCCATTGATCCGGGTTTCGCACGCGCGCATGCGGCCCTGTCCTATTGCGAGTTCCAGAGCTACTTCCAGCAATTCGGCAAGAAGTTCGATCACCACCGCGACCTAACGATGCAGCATGCCGAACGTGCGATGCAGTACGACCCGCTTGATCCTTATTGTAATCTCATGCTTGGGCGCGCGAAGTGGATCCAGGGTGACATCGAAGGTGGGATGATCAGCATCGAGCGTTCATTGAACCTCGCGCCGAACTACGCGTTTGCCTATTACAACAGCGCGCTTCTGAACACGGTTCTTTGCGACGGGCACCGCGCCGAGGTGCATGTGTCATCAGCCTTGGCCAGAAGCCCGATCGATCCGCACATTCAGACGATGATGGGCACGCGCGCTTTGGCGGCCTTCATACGCGATGATCTGGAAACGGCAGTTGCCCATGCCGATCAGGTGATGGCAACTGTGAACGCCCATGTCCATGTCTACCTGATCGCTGCGGGCATTCAGGCCATCGCCGGAAACGACGAAAAAGCTAAGCGTGCCCTGGGCGAGGTATCGCGTCGGAACGTCACCCTCGACAGTTCCGGTTTCCGGAAACACTTCGATTTGCGCGACCCCGAACGGAAAGAGAAACTGTTCGGGGCGCTTGAGGCTATAGCCGCTTGATCTATCCGCGCTCGTCCATCGGGATCCAGGCACGTGGTGCCGGACCATCGTACAAGGTTAGGGGACGGATTAGGATGTTCCGACGTTCCTGTTCCAAGCACTGGATGATCCAGCCGGGCATCCGGCCGATGGCGAAGATCGGAACATAAAGATCCATCGGAATGCCGTGAAGCTGATAGATGACGCCGGAATAGAAATCGACGTTCACGTTCAGTCCGTGGCGGGCATAGGGCTGCATCGCTTCCACGACCGCTTCCAGAATGGCGTACCATTCGGGCTGGCCCATTTCCTCGCCCAGCATCTTCACACCGGCCCGCATGTGGCGCGCGCGTGGGTCTTCTGTCTTATAGACGCGGTGGCCGAAGCCTGTGACAGGCTCGCGCGCCTTCCGCTTGGCCTTCACGTAATCGGCTGCCTTGTCCGGTGACCCGATGTCCGACACCATCTTCATGACGTCTTCCGCCGCACCGCCATGGGCCGGTCCGGCCAGGGTCGACAGCGCGGTTACGATGGCGCCGTGCATGTTCGCCTCGGTACCAACTGTCACGCGGGCCGCAAAGGCCGATGCATTAGCTCCATGCTCCGCATGCAGGATGAAATCGACATCCGCCAGCTTGGCCGCATCGTCGCTTGGGCGCTCGCCCTTTAGCATGTAAAGCCAATTGGCCGCGATGCTTAGGTTCGGATCCGGGGTAATCGGTGCGTCGCCCGAACGAATCCGGTGGTGCGCCGCAATGATCTGCGGAACCTGTGCCATCAGGCGAATGCCGTTCCGCAGGAACCCTTCCTCTGAATTGTCCAGGCTGTCCTTTTCCAGCGCCGCGAGCGCCGACACGCCGGTGCGCAGGACATCCATGGGATGCCCGCCTTTCAGCGTCTCAAGGATCGGGAAGATCTCGTCCGGCAGCGTGGCTTCGGACAGTTTCGCCCGAAACCCGTCCAGTTGGGTCTTCGTCGGGAGTTCGCCGTGGATGAGGAGATAGGAAATCTCCTCAAACGTGCCGTTCTCGGCCAGATCGTCGATGGAATAGCCGCGATACAGCAGCTCTCCCTTGGCGCCGTCGATATGGCTGACACCGGAGCGTTCGAAGTGAACGCCCATCAGCCCGCGATGGATCTTTACGTCTTCACTCATGATGGATCGCTTACTCGGCTGCTTGAGCCGGGGTTTGCGGCACCATGTCTGCGGCATCGATTCCGGCCACGGCGACCGGCTTCTTCATCGCATCGCGGCGGAAAGGTTCACCGAGTTCCTGGTTGATCATGGCCTCGATCAAGGTGGTCTTGCCGTTCTGCATCTGATCCTTGATGGCCTGGTTCAGGGCTGCCGTCAGCTCGTCCTGGGTGCGGGCCACAACACCTTCCAGACCACAGGCCTTGGCGATCCCGGCATAGCTGACTTCTTCGTCGAGTTCTGTGCCTACGAAGTTGTCATCGAACCAGAGGGTCGAGTTTCGCTTTTCCGCGCCCCACTGATAGTTCCGGAAGACAATCTGGGTGATCGGGGGCCAGTCGCCCCGGCCAATCGCGGTCAATTCGTTCACGGCAATCCCGAAGGCGCCGTCACCGGCAAAGCCGACAACGGGTACGTTGGGCTGACCGATTTTTGCGCCAACGATAGCGGGCAGGCCGTAGCCGCAGGGGCCGAACAGGCCCGGCGCCAGGTACTTCCGGCCTTCGTCAAAGTCCGGATAGGCGTTGCCGATGGCGCAGTTGTTCCCAATATCGGACGAGATGATAGCTTCGCGGGGCAGCGCCTGTTGAATCGCGCGCCATGCCATGCGCGGGCTCATCCAGTCGGGCTTGGCCGCACGGGCACGCTGGTTCCAGGTGGTGCCTGGGTCGTCCTGTTCCTCATTCATTGAGGACAGTTCTTGCGCCCATTTCGACTTGGTATCGGCGATCATGTTTTTCCGCTCGGCGCGGCCTGCATCTCCGGCACCGTCATCCAGATTGGCCAGAATGCCTTTGGCAACCTTTGCAGCGTCCCCAACGATGCCGACGGACACCTTCTTGGTCAGACCGATCCGGTCAGGATTGATGTCGACCTGGATGATCTTCGCATCCGTGGGCCAATAGTCGATGCCATAGCCCGGCAAAGTCGAGAAGGGGTTCAGCCGTGTGCCCAGCGCCAGCACGACATCTGCTTTAGAGATCAACTCCATCCCCGCCTTGGAGCCATTATAGCCAAGTGGACCAGCAAAAAGAGGGTGCGAGCCCGGGAATGCGTCGTTGTGCTGATAGCCCACGCAAACCGGCGCATCGAGACGCTCGGCCAAAACTTTCGAGGCTTCGATCCCGCCTTCGGCCAATACCGCCCCAGCGCCATTCAAGATCACCGGGAACTTTGCGTCAGACAAAAGCTTGGCTGCTTCGGCCACCGAATTTTCGCCGCCGGGGGAGCGTTCAAAGTTTATCGGATCGGGGATTTCGATATCGACGACCTGGGTCCAGAAGTCGCGGGGGATGTTGAGCTGGGCGGGACCGGACAGCCGCTTGGCCTGAGAAATGACGCGGGTCAGAACCTCGGCCACGCGGGTCGGGTCGCGGACCTCTTCCTGATAGGCGACCATGTCCTCGAACAGTTTCATCTGTTCGACTTCCTGAAAACCGCCCTGACCGATGGTCTTGTTTGCGGCCTGCGGGGTGACCAGCAGAAGCGGTGTGTGGTTCCAGTATGCGGTTTTGACGGCGGTCACGAAGTTAGTGATGCCAGGACCGTTCTGGGCGATCATCATCGAGACCTTGCCCGTGGCCCGGGTGTAGCCATCAGACATCATGCCGGCCGAGCCCTCATGCGCGCAATCCCAGAATTTGATCCCGGCTTTCGGGAAGAGATCTGAAATCGGCATCATGGCCGAACCGATGATCCCGAAGGCATGTTCGATGCCATGGCGCTGTAGAACTTTTACGAAAGCTTCTTCGGTCGTCATTTTCATGGTCAATCTCCCCGGGTCAAAACTGGACTTGTCCTACGTATAGGCTCGGGTGCGGTGTAGGGCCAGTGGAACAACCGGCCTAGGTCCAATTTTCAAACTGAATCGGGCCTGATTGGACCCAAAGCCCGCGCGATGCGGGTGACGCCCTCGGCAATTCGGTCAGGGCGGATCGAGGAATAGGCCAGACGATAATGCGTGCGGGGCCCGTTCGGTCCAAAGAAGACTGCACCGGGCTCGATCAGAACGCTTTCGCCTCGCAACCGATCTGTCAGCACTTCCGTGTCCACACCGTCAGGCGCCCTCATCCAGAAGCTCGACCCGCCAAAGACACCAGCGCCCTGGGGTCTAAGGCCATTGGCCTCCAGCGCCTCGGTCATGATCGCACGCCGTTCGCTGAAGGCACGTTGGAGCTTTCGGACATGCGCGTCATAGTGACCATGGGCCAGAAACAGAGCCGTGGTGCGCTGAATCAATCCGGGCGGGTGGCGAAGCACCGCCGCGCGAAGGGCGCGTGCCTCGCGGATGAACGGTGCACCGCCGACCAGAAAACCCAGACGAAGCCCCGGAAAGAGTGATTTCGAGAACGAGCCGACATAAATCACGCGCCCCTGCGCATCCAACGACTTCAGCGAAGGGTAGGGTGCTCTTAGAAAGGAAATCTCGAATTCATAATCATCCTCGACAATCAGCATGTCGTCTTGTTCGGCCCGTTCCAGAAGTTCTCGTCGCCGATCCATCGGCATCGTGACGTTGGTCGGGCATTGATGAGACGGCGTGACGAAGACGACATCAGCTTCGGGGATCAGTTCTGGCGGCAACCCATCGGCATCCACCGGAACCGGCGCAAGATTGCAGCGCACCTGGTGCAAGATATCTCTGAGCGATGGATAGCATGGCGTCTCAAATGCTGCGGTCCGGCGCTGCGTCAAAAGGACCTGCGCGGCGAGCCAAAGCCCGTTCTGGGCGCCGACTGTGATCAGGATCTCTTCCGGACCGGCAGAGATCCCACGCCGGGGCAGGATGTGGCGCACCACGAACTCGACCAGTTTCGGGTCATCCCGGTCAGCAAGGTCATCGGTCAGGGATCCGAACTCGCGCGCGCCCAGCGCTTGGAGCGCTGACAGCCGCCAGGTCTTGTAATCGAAAAGGGTTTGATCGGCCTGTCCGTAGATGAAGGGATAGCGGTAGGATTGCCAATCAGCCGGTTTCTCAAGGCTTAGCTCGGAATGATACCGTTGGCCGATGGCGCGCGACCAGTCCACCTTGGGTCCACCTTCGCGACGCCGGATCTTTGGCATGGTTCTGGGCGAGGGCGCGGTTTCAGAAACGAAGTACCCCGATCGCCCCGCGGCACTTAGATAATCGCTGGCCACAAGTTCGGTATAGGCCAAGGTGACGGTTATCCGGCTGACGCCAAGATGCCGGGCCAATCTGCGGGACGAGGGCAGTTTTTCGCCGGGCCGAAAGCGCCCCGAAAGAATGCCTTCTGCCACCATTTGCTGGATCTGGCTTTGCAATGTGCCTTCGAACCGCGCATTCAAAAAGAAGGTTTCTTCCGATATCGCCATGCATATCCCTCGATCTGGCGATAAGTTGTAATCCCATCTGGATGTAAAGAACAGACCCGCGTTTCCGCTAGGCGTGGAAGATCATCGCTGACTTTTGGGAGGCTCAGATGGCGCTCGATTCCAGGACGAACTCGCTCGAAGAATATTGGATGCCGTTCACGGACAATCGGGGGTTCAAGAAGGACCCGCGTTTGGTGGTTGAGGCCAAAGGCGTTTATATGACCGACCACAAGGGCGGGCAGGTGATCGACGGATCGTCGGGGCTGTTCTGTTCACCAGCGGGCCACTGCCATCCGAAAATTATCGAGGCCGTCCACAAGGCGATGAGCGAGATCACCTTCGTATCGCCCTTTGGCACCGGGCATCCTTTGCAGTTCACACTGGCCGAAAAGGTCTGCCGGCTTCTGCCCGATGACATGAACCACGTCTTCTTCGTCAATTCAGGGTCCGAAGCTGTCGATACGGCACTGAAGATCGTAATGGCCTATCACACAGCAAAGGGCGAAGCCCGCCAGCGGTTTGTCAGTCGTGAACGCGCCTATCACGGTGTGAACATCGGTGGCGTCAGCCTGTCGGGTCTCGTCAACAACCGCCGAGCGTTCCCGGTGACGATGCCGAACATCGTTCACATGCGTCACACCTGGACCGATGAAGAGTTGTTCCAGGCGGGCCAGCGCTCAACCGGAGCTGACCGGGCCGAAGACTTAATGCGCTCGATTGAAAATTTCGGCGCGGAAACCATTGCCGCCGTCTTTATTGAGCCGGTTGCGGGATCGACGGGCACGCTGCCGCCGCCGAAAGGGTATCTGGAGCGGATCCGCGAGATCTGTGACCAACATGGCATTTTGTTGGTGTTCGATGATGTGATCTGCGGCTTCGGTCGTGTGGGCGGCAACTTCTCGGCCGATGCGTTCGGCGTCGTTCCGGATATCGTGACAATGGCCAAAGCCTTGACCAACGGATCCATCCCGATGGGCGCCTGCGCCATGAAGGACGAGATCTATGAGACCGTCACAGACAAGGCGGCCATGGGCGGTATCGAGTTGTTCCACGGCTATACGTATTCCGGGCACCCTGCGGCCTGCGCTGCGGGCATCGCGGCCATCGAGATCTACGAAGAAGAGGGACTTTTTGAGCGCGCGAACGACATGGCCCCTTATTTCGAGGAAGCCGTGATGAGCCTGAAGGACCATGCCTTAGTGAAAGACATCCGCACGATTGGCTTGATGGCCGGTGTCGAAATCCATGGGAATCCGGATGGCTCGCCACGGGGGGTCGAGGCGCAAAACAAGCTGTTCTGGGAAGGCTGCCACATCAAGTACACGGGCAACAATGCCATCGTGGCACCGATGTTCATCTCGGAGCGCGCCCATATCGATGAGATTATATCGAAGCTGCGGGCATCGCTGGACGGAATTGCCTAGGCGTTTTCGCGCTTGGTCCTGTGATAGGTCAGGGCCAGCGCAATCGCCCCGGCCAGCGCATCTGCGGGCAGGGGCCCTTTGATCGGGATCACGACGGCGCGGTTGCCGTCGAACGCCAGCGTGTCGGCATAGCGTTCGCGGTATTGATCGACCAGCGTCGTCTGGCAATGGACATAAAGGGCGACCGTGGCCTCGTCAGGCTGGCCAAGTCGAACAGTCGTTCCAGCCTTGGTCGCCTCGGTCAAATAGGATGGCTGACCCCATTTCAACGTCTCGGTCAGGGGGCCCACGCCTTCGGCATTCGCCACGTCAAAGATAAGCTGACGTATCTCTGCCAGGCGCGCTTGCGCGTCTTGTGGAAAGGCCGCAAAGGCCGCGGCCACCGGTCCAATGGGCTTAGTCATCGCTCAGATGCGCCCCGGCACGGATCAGGTTGCCGCTCGGGTCGATCCAGACGGTTTCACGCATGCCCCAGGGCGTGTCCTGGGCGGCGCCCCAGCGTGGTATGCTTTTGTCGTCATCGGGTAGCCCCAGGGTGGCAAGATGATCCGACAGGGGGTCCACATCTGGAAGCCGCAAGTACCCGGCGGCATAATTCTGTTTCGGGTCCAATTCTACATAGGTGAAGAAATGGATCTCGGCTTCGTCCCGCTGAAGGATCAGATAGCCATAATCGGGATAGATACCGACGGCTTCAAATCCGATCGCCTCATAGAAGGCGCGGGTTTCCTCTAGATCCTTGGACGGAAGGATCGGGCAAAGCGACTGGAATTCCATTGGGAAAGGCTATCCCATTCTTGGCACGAGGTCAGCCCGGGTTTTCCCAATCTCCTGACAAGTCGATGTCGCCACGACCCTCGGACCTCGTTAAGCAAGCGTCTAGAAACGCGACCGTTGATTGGGCCGCATCTTCGGGTTCCGCACCCTTAAGCAATTCGGCCAAAAGCCAGGCCGCCGCCGCGTCGCCGGCACCATTCGGTTGGGTTGGCCGTCTAAGGCTGGTCGCCAGATGGGCCGCACCAGCGGAAACCGTAAGGATTCCGATCGAGTCCCCATCCTGGACAGAAGTTACGAATACCGTTTTCGGGCCCAAGTCGCGGGCGGCCGCTGCTAGGTCTTCCTCGGTGTCAGCGTTCCGCCCGGTCAACCAGGCAATCTCTGTCACATTCGGACTGGCATAGTCGGCGCGTGGCAGGATCCTGGTGCGCAGGGTTACGCCCACTTCTTCGGACAGGTAGAGGCGCCCGTTATCGCCAAGAACCGGATCGACGAATACGACAGCCTGACCTGACAGTTCATCCACCAGATCGGCAATAAGGTCCGCGACTTCGGGCGTGGCCAGATAGCCGACCAGAAGTGCCGTCACCCGAGACAGGGCGCCCGAGGCGCGCAGCCCATCAATCAGGCGGGCCACATCGCTTGCGCCGTATTCTGCACGTTCCGCGCCGGGGGTTGCTGCATGATTGGAAATCAGGAGGGTCGGCAGCGGCCAAACCTCAACGCCGTGACGGGCAAGAACGGGCACTGCTGCACCCAGCCCCACATGACCCGCAACGACGCCCGACTGTATCGCCAGACAGATTGGCCGTTTCGACATCATACGTCCTTACGCAATAGGTAGATATCCATAATCCAGCCCAATCGGGCGCGGGCTGCGGCGCGCGCTTCCACAATCCTGGGACCAACTTCGGCCAGAGGACCATGGAACCGGATCTCTTCCGGCATCCCTGCATAGGCGCTCCACCAGATGGTCACCCCATGCGGATCTAGCCTTTGGAAAGACGTTTCACCGTCCAGCATTACGACGATGGTCGTGGCCCCGTCCGGCCAGCCGTTCTCGCGAAGTTGCCGCCCCGTCGTGATGGTCACCGGTGCCCCTATCTCGTTCAGCGGGGCGGCGTGACCCGCGGTCAGGGCCTGGATGGACGTGATCCCGGGGATGACCCGCACGGTCATGTTCAACGGTTTTGTCAGAAGCCCGGCGATCCGCAGGGTGCTGTCATAAAGCGACGGATCCCCAAGGATCATCAGTGCCACGTTCCCGCCATCTGGTAGATGCTTACCGATGGCTGACGCCCAGGCTTCCGATATCGTTTCGTGCCAGACACGGACCCGTTCGGCATAGTCCGCGATCGCAGGATCCCGGTCAGGAATATGGAATTCCGCGATCTTTGGAAGCGGGGCGGTCAGGACGTCCTTGCAGATCTGATGCCGCATTTCTGCGAGGCTGGCAGCCTCATCCCGTTTTCGGGGGATGAGGATCAGATCAGCCTCGTTCAGCACCCGCACGGCTTCCAGCGTCAGATGATCGGTTTTGCCCGACCCGATGCCAACAAGCGCGAGATCAATCATGACACCCCCAAAAAGAAAACGCGGCCCCGAGCAGAAGGCCGCGCTTTCCGTCTATGCGGCCCGATCAGGCCTTGGCGTATAACCTGTCTGCAACAAGGGCCGAGCCCTCGAAGGCCCGCGTGGTCTTCGCAACGGCCAGGATCGCCAGATCGACAAGCGGCTCAATCACTATGACAAGCGCATAAGCGGCTGCGAAAGCGCCAATCGCGGCCATGTTCTCGGCTCCGAAGCCTTGACCCCAGATGGCCCAGAACGCGACCCAAGCCACCACCCCGCCCTGGTACGCAGCCGAGAGTTTCAGGACCTGACCATAGCTCAGATCCACATAGGCCGTTTTTGGTGCGATGATCCGTTTGGCCAGCCCGGCCATCAGGAACAGGGGCACAAGAAGCGTCGTCAGATTGACCGTGAACATTGGGATATCCGATGGCGCGAACAGCAAGCCTTGAAGCGCAAGCCCCGTGGCCAGTCCTACAGCCGCTGGACCGACGCCGAGAAGCAGGAACAGCGAACTGCCAAGAATGAAATGCACCTCTGAAATTCCGACCGGAAAATGCGGCAGGACTTCGAAGAAGATGAAGACACCAACGGTGGCGATCAGGCTTCGGACTGCGAAAGACACAAGTCCGTTGTCCTTGACCATGTCCCACGCGAGTTTTGCGCCCACGCCTGCGGCGCCCGCTGCCGTGGCATAGCTGAGTGCCATTTTTGCGCCGTGGACGACGCCTGGTTCGATATGCATGTCTGACCCCCTTTGCCGTCTTCCCCGACGGCGGTCGTTTTTGGTGGCGCCTATACGCCGGGTTGAGGCACCGGGTTGCGAATGCAGACCCGGGTGACGGCAGGTCTCCTGACTTGCGGGTCGTTGCTGCCTCCTGCCTTCCCGGACGCTGTCCAGTGGCTTGGTGGAGACCGCTCACCGCCTACAGTTGCGGGGGCAGTCACGGATTTGGCGCCTGATGGCTACACCGCACCGTATTCCCTTTTCACCCCGGGGGCGTGGCCCGCCGGGAAACCGTCTGGCTGAACTGTCTGCCTGACAGTGCAATGTGTCAAGAAGCGCCGTCAGCCAGTGGACCAAAAATAATCAGGGCGGTACGAGGATCATCCGTTTCCGACAGGTGGCGGGCCAGATCCGCCATGGTCGTCCGGTGCAGCGCTTCCGTTTCGTGGCTGACCGCCGATGCAAGCAGCGCGGGTGTGTCCTGTGGCAGTCCGGCCGTAAACAGCATCTGTGCAAGCGCGGGGAAAGTTCGCTTTCCCATATAGATCACAGTGGTGCAGTCCGGATCGGCGAGCGCTGCCAGGTTCAAGTCTTCGGGCAGTTTGCCGGTTACATCGTGGCCGGTCAGAAACTGCACCCGGCGCGCCGTCAGACGGCGGGTCAGCGGGATCTGATGGGCGGCAGCCGCGGCCGAAGCGGTTGTGACGCCTGGGATGATCTCAAACGGGACCCCCGCTTCGGAAAGTGCGAGCAGTTCTTCCTCCAAACGCCCGAAAATTCCGGCGTCGCCGGATTTCAGCCGAACAACCTTTTGGTCGATCCGGGCGTAGTCCACGAGCAATCGTGATACGTCCGCCTGTTTGGGTGAGGCGCGTCCCGCGCGTTTTCCCACGCCGACCAGATCCGCCCCGGGTTTGGCATGGTCCAGAATGCTTCCAAACGACAGATCGTCGAACAGGATGGCGTCGGCGTTCCGGATCCGGTCCAGCGCGCGCAACGTCAGCAACTCCGGATCGCCCGGACCGGCGGAGACGAAGCTCACGAAACCGGTCATACGCCTGCTGCGGGGCTCTGCCCTGCACCCCGGAGTATTTTGGTCAAGATGAAGGTCATGCTGCGATCATATGGAAGAACGTACCCGAGACTTGACCTCTCCGACTACCGGACTCGGTCACGGTTTGCGCGGTCGCGTCCCTGACTTCCGCGAGCGGCGGATCGGGCTGTTTCGCGATAGTGGCATAGTGGAATTCATGCCCACGAAGCGTCTCACCCTGCCGCGCGCCTGGGATTGGGGCGAAAAGCTGGGCCGAACGGTAACCGAGGTGGAGTTTTCGTTTGGCGAAAGAGGTCTCAAGCCCCAAAAGACCCGTCATCTCGTGGCGTACACAGTCCTTGTCGACCAGCCCCGTGCCCAAAACCATGTAGCCGCCGCATTCGCCGTGGACGGGATGGGTTTCGGCGAAGTCGCGAAGGCCGGACTTGAAGGTCCTGGCCGCAGCAATTTTCCCGGAGTGGAGTTCCGGGTATCCCCCAGGCAGCCAGGCAACATCGGCGGATGGATCCGGGCCCTGATCCGCCAGAGGTGAGAAGGGCAAGATCTCGGCCCCGGCCTGGCGCCACCCGTCCAAAAGATGCGGGTAAGTGAAGGAAAAGGCGTCGTCCTGCGCCAGCGCGATCCGCTGGCCGGGCGGGGTGATGGCAACGGGGTCGCCGAAGTTTCGGGTGGGCCGCGCGGCGTCATGGATCGCATTGAGATCCGTATGCTGTCCGATGAACGCGGCCAAAGCCGTCAGCCGCAACTCAAGATCGGACTGCTCGGCGGCCTGGACAAGGCCAAGGTGGCGTTCGGGCAAGGTCAGGTCCGCGCGCCGGGGCAGGGCGCCCAGGATCGAGATCCCTGTCGCTTCCATCCCGTTCCGCACAAGGGCTTCATGCCGGGGAGAAGCCACGCGGTTCAAAATAACGCCTGCAAGATCCACACCCTTGCGGTGCGCGGCAAACCCCAGCGCCACTGCGGCGGCAGACTGGGTCTGCCCGCCCACGTCAAGGACAAGGATCACTGGCCAGCCCGTCAACGCGGCGATATCCGCGCTCGCGCCGGTCCCCGATGCGCCGGGCGTTGCCACGCCGTCAAAGAGCCCCATCGCCCCTTCCGCGATGGCCAGATCAGCGTCTTGCCCGGCGACCAAGTAACCGCCCAGCATATCTCTGCCCATGGCCCAACTGTCGAGGTTCAGGCTGTCCCTGCCCGCCGCCGCCCCGTGAAAGGCCGGGTCGATATAGTCGGGACCGCATTTGTACGGCTGGACAGTCAAGCCCCGGTCACGGAAGGCCCGCATCAGCCCGAGCGCGACGGTGGTCTTGCCGGTGCCGGATGCCGGGGCCGATATCAGGATGCCCCGCGTCACTCAGCACCTTCAGGAAATCGCGGATCCGTGCCGACGGGTCGGAACCGTCGGTCATAATCGCCCGCGTAAAGCTGGCTTTCGCCGAACTCCGTTGCGCCCAGAACCTGACCCACAAGGATCAGGGCGGTGCGGCCGCGTTCCGTGCCAGTGGCATCCAACACCGTGCCAAGTGTCGCTCGAACGATCCGCTGATCAGGCCAGCTTGCCCGCCAGACAACGGCCACCGGACAATCCCGCCCGAAAATGGACGTAAGCCGGTCCACCACGTCGTCCAGCACATGGACCGAGAGATGCACCGCCAGCGTCGCACCGGTGGCCGCGAAGGCCTCTAACGTTTCGCCGTCCGGCATGGCTGTCGCGCGCCCGGATGTCCGGGTCAGTACCACGGATTGGGCGAGACCCGGCAGGGTCAACTCAGCCTCCAGCGCCGCCGCCGCCGCCGCAAAGGCGGGGACACCGGGGGTTACGCTAACGGCGATGCCTTCGGCTTTCAGACGCCGGATCTGTTCGCCCATAGCCGACCAGACCGACAAATCGCCGGAATGGAGCCGGCCACGTCTTGGCCGGCCTGATCGGCGACCAGGCATTCGGCGATGATGTCATCCAATGACATCGGGGCCGTGTTCACGATCCGCGCGTTTTCAGGGCAATGGGCTAAGACGCCTTCGGGCACGAGCGAACCGGCATACAAACAAACTGGTGCGCTTGCGATCAGATCTCGCGCCCGAAGCGTCAACAGATCTGCCGCACCCGGGCCGGCGCCGATGAAATGCACGGTCATCTCACACCGCTCCATTGGACAAGCGTCCGGGCCGGGCTCCACCCCGTGAAATTCCCAAGCGGGGTTGCTTCGGCCAGATCGACCTTCAGCAATGACCCGGCATGGCGGCCCTGCCATGTTGTGACCAGCGCCATGGTTTCCAATGTCACCGCATTGACAACGACCCGGACGCCAGGCTGGATCCGGTCCCAGAGCGCATTGAGGCAGGCGTCGTTTGCCCCGCCCCCTAGAAAGACGGCTTGGGGGTCCGGCAGTTCTTCAAAGGCCTCAGGCGCTGTTCCGTGGTGGACCGACAATTGTGGCGACAAGCCGAAAAGCGCGGCGTTTGCGCGTATATTGGCAGCGCGGGCTTCGTCCATTTCAACCGCCAGGGCCTCGCATCCGTCAGCGGCGCGGCACCATTCGACTGAGATCGATCCCGACCCTGCGCCGATATCCCAAAGCCTTTCCCCGGACCGGGGTGCCAATGCCGAAAGGGTCAGGGCGCGGACCGGCGATTTGGTGATTTGCCCGTCATTGCGGAAAAGTGGATCGGGCAAGCCGGTTGTGGCCGGTAGACCGGGGGCCCCAGCAACGTCAAGCGCGACGGCGACCGGGGCTGCGATGTCGTCGGGGACAGGTCCTTCACATGTCATCTGACGGATCCGTTCGCGCGGCCCACCAAGGGCTTCAAGCACCCAAATCTTCGACGGGCCAAACCCCAACTCGGCCATCCATACGCAAAGCTCGGCTACGGCATCGGCGTCCCGCAGCAACGCAATCCCGCGCTGTCCAGGCGCGAGCCAATTCGCCATCGTTTCAAAGGGGGCCGCATGTAGGCCAAAGGTTTGCAATCGCTCACCCCGCCATCCCAACCGCGCGGCGGCCAGTGCGGTGGTGCTTTGGCCCGGATAGGCACACCAGTCCTCTGACGCCAAGGCTTCCGCAAGGACCGTGCCAACGCCGAACCAAAAGGGATCGCCGGTTGCAAGAACGACGGTCGCGCGGCCGGGCCGTGCGAGGACCGGGTCAATCGTGAAAGGCACAGGCCAGGGCCGACCGCGATCGCCCGCATCAACAAGATCCAGATGGCGAGGTCCGCCGAAGATCACCTCGGCCGCATCCAATGCCTTTCGGCTTGCCTCTGAAAGCCCCGCCGGGCCATCTTCGCCCAGCCCGATGATGGTAAGCCAAGGATCAGCCATGAACGTTCTTCTTCTGGGCGGCACGACCGGGGCAACCGAATTGGCCAAGGCGTTGGCCTTGAAGGGCATTAAGGCCACGTTTTCTTATGCCGGGCGCGTGCAGGCGCTGAACCCGCAGCCTTTGCCGACGCGCGTGGGCGGGTTCGGTGGCGTTACCGGGTTGGTCGACTATCTTAAGGCGGAACGGATCACGCATCTGGTCGATGCGACACATCCTTTTGCGGCCCAGATGAGCCGGAATGCGGTCGCTGCGTCTAACCAAACGGGTGTGCAGCTGATCGCGCTTGAGCGGCCGCCCTGGGTGCCCGTTCACGGTGATCAGTGGACCAAGGTCCCGGACGAGACAGCAGCCGTCGCAGCGTTGCCGAAAGTGCCTGCGCGGATCTTTCTGGCGATCGGGCGGCGCGGACTGGCCGCGTATCGGGCGCGGCCAGAGCACTGGTACCTGTCTCGTGTGATCGAAGCCGAAGGGACCGATTTTCCCTTGCCACGGGGAACAATGATTGAAGGGCGCCCGCCGTTTTCCGAAATGGGAGAGACCGCACTTTTGACGGACCACAAGATTGAGCTGATCGTGGCCAAGAATAGTGGGGGCACCGGAGGTCGTGCCAAGCTTTTGGCCGCCCGCAGTCTTGGTGTGCCGGTGCTCATGATCGAGCGGCCAGTTGTGCCGACAAGGGACAGCGTCGAAACCCCGGAACATGTCTTGGCGTGGCTGGGTCATCCTGTGGACCTCGGCGTATAGACATAAGGCCCGACCATTCGGGTTTCCTTCGAACCTATGATAACCATCGTACGCATGTCGACTGTCATAGGATCAATTCGAGCCAGGTCCGTGACGATCAGCTCTTCAGATTCCGTAGAAACCGCTTTGGCGAGGCTAATCAGAGTGTTGTCGGGCAATTCTTCACGCAAAATATCAAGTGATTTTGCAAATCCCTCGGGGCGGGCCTTTGACCGTGGATTGTAGCACGCGATTACGAACCCGGCGCTTGCGGCGGCCCTCAGTCGCGCGGCGATCACCGACCAGGGTTTCAAATTGTCCGACAGGTTGATCGCACAGAAGTCATGCCCCAGCGGGGCGCCCAATCGTGCCGCCGCCGCAAGCATCGCCGTGATCCCCGGCAACACGTTGATTTCGGGTAGCGCGTCGCGCGTCTCACACGCCTCGAACACTGCGGCCGCCATGGCGAAGACGCCAGGGTCGCCCGATGAGACCATCGCGACCCGGCGGCCATCCAATGCCAAATCGATCGCGTGGTGGGCGCGCGCTATCTCTTCGCGGTTATCTGTCGAATGGCGCGTCAGTCCGGGCCTGTCCGGCACACGGTCGACATAAGGGCCATAGCCGAGCAGATCGGTGGCCTGATCAAGCGCCAACTGCGCCTCGGGCGTGATCAGGTTCGGATCTCCGGGGCCAAGCCCGATCACATCAAGCCGCCCGCTCATGGTCTGCGCCCTTGCCCATGGACAAGCGCAATCGCGAAATAGGGAACCGGCCCCTCAACCTCAGCTAAAGGCGTCACCTTTTCTTCGGGCATTGTGCCGCATTCGACCAGAACCGCCCGGTCGAGCATTCCAGCAGCCTGGAGCGCCCGCTTCAGCTTTGGCAAGTTTCGCCCAATCTTCATAACCGCCAGCGCATCAGCATCCTTGGCCCGGGCGGTTAAGGCGTCTTCAGACAGCGTGGCCATAACGACCGACAAGGTGTCATCGCCCCATGTCATCGGGTGCCCCGCTGCTGTCCAGCACCCCGACATGCCAGTGATCCCGGGGACGATCTCAACCGGAACGTGGCATTCAAGACGCGTCTGCAAGTGCATGAAAGATCCGTAAAATAGCGGATCCCCCTCGCACAGAACGACAACGTCATCGGTGGCTGCCAGTGTCGTCAGCCGATCCGCCCAATCGTCATAGAACGCAGACAGACATGCATTGTAAGCCGGGTCATCTACTGGGATCTCGGTTGTTACCGGATACTCCATGGCGTGCTCGGTTACGTCCGGCCGCAGCATCCCGTCAACCAGCGTGCGGGCGCGACCCGGACGCCCTGCCTTCCGGAAATAGGCGACATGCGCGGCCCCGCGGATCAGCCGGTCCGACCGGACGCTCATCAAATCCGGATCCCCGGGGCCAAGACCCGCACAGATCACCTTGCCCGTCATTCGGCGCGGCTCGCGAGCGCATTGACTGCGGCGACGGTTATAGCGGATCCACCGAGACGCCCCTCAACGATCAGGGACGGCACGGGCAGGTCTTCCATCAAAGCGGATTTCGATTCCGCAGCCCCGACGAACCCCACCGGACAGCCAATGATTGCCGCGGGGCGCGGGCAGGCGGGATCTTCCAGCATGTTGAGTAAGTGGAACAGCGCGGTCGGAGCATTTCCGATAGCCACAAGCGAACCATCCAAGTGCGGACGCCAAAGTTCCAACGCAGCCGCAGACCGCGTCGTGGACATTTCAGCCGCGAGGCGCGGCGTTTCGTTCGCGCGAAGCGTGCACATCACCACATTGTCCGCAGGCAATCGTTTTCGGGTGATCCCCTCTGAGACCATATGGGCGTCACACAGGATCGGCGCCCCACCGGCTAGGGCCGCACGCGCAGCCTGCGCCATACCCGGTGAGAACTGCACATGGGCCTCAAGCCCGACCATTCCAGCCGCGTGGATCATCCGGACGACCACAGGTTCTTCGCCGGGGTCGAACCGGTTCAGATCGGCTTCCGCCCGGATCGTGGCAAAGCTCTCAGCATAGATCGCGGCGCCGTCGGTCTCAAAGATATGGGGCATCAGGTGTTCGCTCCATCGAGCACAAGGTCCATGCGTGCCACAGCGGCCAGTCGCGGGTCATCCGCCCGCGTGATCAGACCCGGCAAGTGCGGCTCCGACCGAAGCCCCTCGATCAGAACCGCGCGCCAAGGTGTCAGCCTGATCGGGCCAAGCCCGGCCATTGCTGTAAGGTTCCCGGCGGTAAGCCGCCCTTCAGGTGCTGCCACTAGCCATCCAGGCCCGAGTGTGCCGGGACGGGGTGCTTGACCGGGTTGAGCTGCGGGGACGTCGCAGGCCTGGGGCGGGCTCACCCGCCTAACGTGGTCCGACATTCGGCCCCGCCCATCGGTCATTCCGCCAGAGGTCACGAACCAGTTTGCCAGTTCCAGGACGGCGCGAGAGACGTCGCTTTCTTTCACGCGGGTTCCGTAGGGCCAGCCGTCTGGGCGCACAATCAGACCGGTTTCGTCACGTTCAATCCGGATGTCGGCGGACGTTTGGGCCATAAGGGGTGCTGCACCGGTATCCACGGCCAGACCGAACTTGGCCGGCACGGCGATGTCGGCCGCGATCCAATTTGCCGACAAAGCCTGCGCAATCCTGTGCGTGAGGTCACCATCAGACCAGTCAGGCGCAATGACGATGTTCCGGCGCGCCTCTGCCTTCGGTGTCGGATCGACCAAGCCAACGCTGTCCAAAGCGGCCAGAACCGTTGGGTGATCACTTTTTTTGACGCCCCGAAGCTGGAGATTGGCGCGAGACGTGAGAAACGCGTCGCCTGTTGCAAAGCAGTTTGAGATGTCGGCCAAACCAGCCATTTGGTTCGGTGAAAGCCGCGCGAGCGGTGGCTTGATGCGAAAAATCAACCCATCTCTGGCCGCCATGGGGCGGTGGGCGCCTGGGCACCATCCTTTCGGCGCGGTCATTCTGCCGCCCCCAGGGTCATAGCGATCGAATTTCGGCGCGTTTGCCACAGACCGGCTTCGGCCAGCGCATCAAACCGGGCCTGAAGTGCCGCCAGCGCGCCGGGATTGGCATCCTCCAAAAAGGCCACCAAATCGTCCCGGCCAAGCGTCGCTTCGTGAAAAAGATCGAACAGATGCGACGGCACGGCGGCAGCGAGATGCGCGAAAGCGGCCATATGGTCCAGCGTCGCCGCGATCTCGGCGGCGCCCCGGAATCCATGCCGCATCATCCCGTCGGCCCAACGCGGATTGGCGGCGCGGGCTCGAACCACGCGGGCGATTTCCTCGGTCAGTGTCCGCGCGCGGGGATCGCCGACGCGCGTGGCGTCCAGGTGGTAGAGGGCTGGTTGATCCGCGCCAAGCGCGGCGCGGGCAGCGGCAAATCCGGCTTCATGGGCGGCATAATCGGACGCCAGCAACAGATCGGTCTCGGGCAAGTCCTGCACATGGACGAAGGTGTCGGCGGCGCGGACACGGTCGGCCAGGGCGTCCGGGGCATGGCTGGCGCCGTGCGCAGTTTGGGCCCAGGCAGACCCTGCAAGCCAGGCCTCGCCCGCCGCTTGGCGGGCCGTGTCGGTATAGTCATCCAGGTGATGGCCCATTGCTAGCCCGTACAGCCCGGGTTTCGGGCCGAACACCCGAGGGGAGCGGTTCTGGTAAGGGTTCAATCCGACGTCTTCGTCTCGCCCGGCAAGGGCACTGGCAGCGCTTTCGAACAGCCCCGCAAGACCCGGGAAAACGTCACGGAATAGCCCCGAGACACGCAAAGTCACATCGATCCGGGGCCGGTCGAGCAGGGCAAGCGGCAGGATTTCAAAGCCCGATACACGTTCAGAATTTTCGTCCCATTTGGGCGCGCAACCGGCCAGATGCAGCGCCATGGCGAATTCCTCGCCCGCGGTTCGCATGGTCGCCGAACCCCAAAGATCAACGACCACGGATTTCGGATAGTCCCCCTGATCCTGCAAATTGCGACGGATCAGTTCTTCTGCCAGTTTCACACCTTCGGCATGGGCGTTGCGCGACGGAACGCTGCGCGGATCGGTTGTGAACAGATTGCGCCCGGTGGGCAGGACATCGGACCGCCCGCGATGCGGCGACCCCGATGGACCCGGGGGCACCCGGCGCCCGGTAAGCGCCGCCTTCAGCCCGTCGCGTTCCGCTTGCCCGTGCGCGCCCGTGCCAAAGATATGCAAGCCGTCGCCGTACCGGCTTTCTTTCAGATCGCAGACGAAACGGTCGATGCGGGGGATCGCCTCGGCGGCGGACGCGCCGGGATCCAGACCCAGATCTTCCTCGACGCCAGCAGCGCGCGCTTCGTCCCGGATCGCGCCGATCAACCGGTCCCTGCGGCGAGGGTCCATGCCATCTGCCGTCCCGTATTCATCCAAAAGCGCTTCAAGATGGGTCAGGCGGTCCGGGGTCTTCGCGTCAGCCAAGGGTGGCGGCACATGGCCCAAGGTTACTGCCGAGATCCGACGTTTGGCCTGCGCGGCCTCGCCGGGGTCGTTGACGATGAACGGGTAGATCACGGGCGTTGCGCCTAACAGAACCTCGGGCCAACAGCTCTCGGACAGGGCCACGGCCTTCCCGGGCAGCCATTCGACGGTGCCATGGGCGCCGATATGGCAAATGGAATCAACATCTTGCGCGCGGAGCCAGAGATAGAAGGCGACGTAACCATGGCGCGGGGTGCGGGCCAGATCGTGGTAATCATCGGCGCGGCTGGCGATTTCTCCCCGTTCCGGTTGAAGGGCAATAAGGGTGTTTTCGGACCGAAGCGCCGGAAAGTGAAATGCACCGTCCCCGACCATCGGATCTTCTGCCGGATCGCCCCAAGCTTCATGCAAATCTGCCTGAAGATCTTCGGGGATGCGGGCCAATGCCGCCCGGTATTCTGCAACTGGCCATGACAGGGTCTCTGTTGTCAGCCGCGCGCCCGGATCCCCGACGGGTTCGGCGCCAAGCACGTCCAGGATAGGAGCCAAAGATGCCAAAGCATCGAGGCCCACGGCATGGGCGAGGTTCCAGTCGCGACCCGGATAAGTCGAAAGGATCACGGCGGCGAGCTGGTCTTTCGGTTGGGTTAGGGCAAGCCGATGCCAGGCCGCGACCTTGTCGGCCACTAGCTCAATGCGATCCATTGCCGCACGGTGCGCAAAGCGGGCGAATTCCAGATCTGGGTCTTTCCTGCCCGGTGCCTTGAAACTTGCGACGCCGGTGAAGATGCGCCCGTCTACTTCCGGCAGAACCACATGCATGGCCAGATCGGACGGGGCCAAGCCGCGTTCGGCTTCTTCCCACTCTTTGCGGCGATTGGTCGAAAGACCGACCTGAAAGACCGGACAGCCCGGCGCGTCCAAAGGCGATGTTCCGTCCGCACCTTGGGCGGAAAACGCTGTCGCATTGACGATGGCGGCGGGGGCGGCGCCCGTGAGGGCATCATGCACCCAATCGGCGGCGGCTGGGGTCTTCAACGAAGATGCAAAAAGCCCGCAGGCCGCGAAACCGCGTTTTTCCAAAGCTTCGATTAAAGCGTCCACTGGTCCTGTATCCGCAGCCGTCAAATAGCTTCGGTAAAAGGTTACAACGGCTAGTGCTTGGTCGGTCTCTGGCGCTGCAACAACCGCCCCGTCCTTGTACCAGCCCCAATCGGGAACGGTCTTCGACCCGACAACGGGCTTGGCATAAAGCCCGGCGGCCAGCGCCAGTTGGGCGAGTGCCGCCTGTGCCGCGACCGCCCCACCTTGATCGCAAAGATGCGTAAGACGGCGGAGCGTTGAGACGGGCAGGGTAGAGGCCGCATCAAGCGCCGGATCTTCGCGCCCATCCGCTGGCAGAACCGCCAGGGCGATATCGTTCCGCCGTGCCAGATCCTGTAGTGAGGCCAGACCATAGGCCCAGTAATTTTCTCCGCCTATCAGGCGCACCAGGATCCCCTTGGCCGCATGGGCCGTCTGTTCGATCCAGGTGTCGACCGACAGGGGGTGTTTTAGCGCAACCAAGTTCGCCAACCGCAAGGTCGGCAGATCCCCCTTGGCCCGATGCCAGCCCGCCTCGAACGCTCCGAGGTCGCTGTCGGAAAAGGACAGCGCCAGAAGATCGGCGGGCGTTTGCCCCAGATCAAACGGCGTGTCCTGATCCTCAAGCCCGTGGCTTTCGCGGAAGACGATATGCATCAGGTGATCCTCACGCGGCGAGCGCCCTTCGGATCGCAACAGGGTCGATGTCGTCATGTTCGGCGATGACGACAAGCGCGGACCGGCGCGGTTCAGACCCCCAAGGGCGGTCGTATTGCGCCCGAAGCCGTTCGCCCACCGCCTGGATCAACATCCGCATCGGCTTGCCCGATACGGCAATATAGCCCTTTACCCGAAGAATGCTCTGTTCTCGCGCCATATCGACGATCCGAGCTTGCAACGCGTCCGGGTCGTCGATCTCTGGCAGCT
Organism: Paracoccaceae bacterium; assembly: GCA_965267475.1. Taxonomy (GTDB): domain Bacteria; phylum Pseudomonadota; class Alphaproteobacteria; order Rhodobacterales; family Rhodobacteraceae; genus JBCBKU01. The sequence goes on along the minus strand of OZ254079.1, from coordinate 2,395,358 downwards.
CGATCACGACCGAATCAAAATCCTCATGTTCATGATCGTCGGCGCCGTCATGGTGCGAGGGACGCGCGTCGAGGTCATCTTCCGCCGCTGCTTCAAGCCCCAGAATCACGCGCGGATCGATCCGACCTTCCTCCATTGGGAGGATCGGCAGGGGGCGGGGAACTTCGGCCTCGATCGTCGTTCTTGCCGTCCCCAGCGTGGCCTCATCCACCAGATCGGCTTTGGACATCAACACGATATCGGCGCAGGCGATCTGATCTTCGAACACTTCCGACAAGGGCGTTTCGTGGTCGAGGCTTTCATCCCCCAACCGTTGCGCTTCCACCGCATCCACATCCGGCGCAAAGCGACCAGCGGCCACCGCTTCGGCGTCAGCGAGTGCAATCACCCCGTCCACGGTGATCCGGGACCGGATCGCGGGCCAGTCGAAGGCTTTCAAAAGCGGTTTCGGCAAGGCCAGGCCGGAGGTCTCGATCAGGATATGCTCGGGCGCTTCTGGCAGCGCCATCAGGGCTTCGATCGTCGGGATGAAATCATCCGCCACGGTGCAGCAGATACAGCCATTGGCCAGTTCGACGATGTTTTCCGCCGGGCAGTTTTCATCTGCGCAGGATTTCAACACATCACCGTCGACACCGACCGTGCCGAATTCATTGACCAGGACACCCAGACGCTTGCCCTGGTTGTTCTCAAGCAGATGCCGGATCAGGGTCGTCTTGCCGGACCCCAGAAAGCCGGTGATTACGGTGACAGGGATTTTCGAAAGATCGGTCATGTCTGCTCCATCGGGGGAATGCGGGCCACGGATTGTTTGCGGAAAACCTCGGGCCGCTCGCGCCAGGGAACGATCCCGTCTTCGCTCGCCGCATAGCGCGCGGCGCCGTCCAGAATGTCAGGCACCTGATCTTCCGTAAGGCGGCCATAGACGTAGGACCAGCGCCCAGGCCCGGTCAGGGCGGCAGTCACGCCCTCGCCGCAGACCGACAGGCATTCGACGGCACGGATATCCACCGCGTCCGACCCTTCAGCCAAAAGCGCATCGAGCATCTTTTCGCCAGGGCGCTTCTCGCCGTCTTCCACAGGCAATCCCGCCCGGCAGGTGGTGCAGACTGTCAGTACCGGCTTGGCCATCGGCCGCTCCCTTCTTTGGGACGGTTCGGGGGATGGACCAGCCGCGGGATCTGACCCGCAAGACCCGGTCACGGCACACCCCGGCCGCCCGTATCGCGTTCGGCTGGCAGGTCTCCCGGCTTGCGAAGATGGGCTTTCGCCCATGGCCCGCCGCCTTCCCAGGGCTATCCCAGTGGCTTTGGCGGACCTCTCCGGTCACGGTCGCGGGGGCGGCTGCGCTTGGGGCGTGTCAAACGCCCTGTCGCATTCCCTCTTCGCCTGTCCTAAGACAGGAACCAGCGTCGTCACTTCTGGGGCGAGCGCTGGTAGATTGTCAATCAGGGAACCGACCAGATGGCAGAGACAACCGACGCCGATGCCGACCGTCACGCCACCAAGATGGCGAAGAAAAAGGCCGCCCGTGATCGGATGATGGCCACGAAGGAGGGCGAAAAGGGCCTGATCATTGTCCATACCGGGCCCGGGAAGGGGAAATCCTCGTCCGGGTTCGGCATGATTCTCCGTTGCATCGCGCATGAGATGCCATCAGCCGTCGTGCAGTTCATCAAGGGTGCTTGGGACACAGGCGAACGACGGCTGATCGAAGGCAGCTTCGGCGATCTTTGCCAGTTCCATGCCATGGGTGAGGGCTTCACATGGGAAACCCAGGACAAGGCCCGCGATATCGAGATGGCGGGCAAGGGCTGGGAAAAGGCGAAAGAGCTGATCCGGGATCCCGAGATCAAGATGGTCTTACTGGACGAGATCAATATCGCATTGCGATATGACTATCTCGATGTGGCCGACGTCGTGTCGTTTCTGGTCGAAGAGAAACCACCGATGACGCATGTGGTTCTGACCGGGCGCAACGCGAAGGACGAGTTGATCGAAATCGCCGATCTGGTTACCGAGATGACGCTGATCAAGCATCCCTTCCGGTCCGGCATCAAAGGTCAACCGGGGGTAGAGTTCTGATCGCTATGGTACCGGAGCTCTACGGGAGCTTTCTGAAAACGGTGTCTTGCCGGTCCAACTTGTTGCGCCAGAAACTTCAGTATGGCCTTGCTGGGTTCCATGCGCGGCGTCGCTCATCCGCTCGTCGAACTTCCGCCACCGAAACTAAGAAGGACGGCCCAGCGCCCGAGGTTTCCGCTCGCATTATTTGACTCATCCCTCAAGCATCTCTGCTTGAAACTTGTCGGATACGTGAACGCTGATAATCTCGGTGGTTCCGGTGCCAGCAGTCAGAACCTTGTGCGGGGTGTTGGCCGGGATGATGAGAACCTCGCCTTCCGAGACTTCCAATTCATCCTCTCCCACGATCACATGGGCCAGACCTTGGCGCACGATGTACACCTCATCATATGGGTGCATGTGGAGCGGCGGTCCCAATCCCGCTTCCTGAACCTCGTTGAAGAGAAATGAGACACCTGTCTGCACCTCTTGTCCTTCAATTTTCCCGTTCCAGCCTTCCCCAGAGGCCCAATCGGAACGCCGCAGTAACCCGTGTGCCATGAACCACCTCCCGAATGAATGCGGCGTGCATATCACAATTCTTCGACAGGTTTGTCCGCAATGCCGCTCATGAGCGCTTTTCAGAGCGTCGCGAGACCGACAAGCAGCGTCTGATGTCCGCTGTGAGCCCAAGTTGACCGATGCTGCGGTGTTCGTGAATGTCCGCTAGCCGTCGCTGCTTAACAGCGCGTTACGTCATGTCAGCGTAGGCCTTGTAGATTCCACTGGCTTTGTCTTGGAATAGGTAGATTGCAGGTTGGCCACCGATGACCACATTCGACAATTCAAAACCCTGAGGAAAGTTCCAGTCGGAGAGCGCGTCACGGCAGGCTTCGATCTTTGCCAAGTCGTTCTCGTTTAGCAATTCTTTTCCAACAACCTCACCAACGAAAATCAGTGCATCATCAGTCGAAAAAAGCCACTTGTTTCCTTGCCAAGTTTCAAACCCGGGTGTCCTTTGATCGATTGTCTGAACGACGTTCTTTGGCACGTCATCAGGCGCCAGGTAGACGTCGTTGAAACTCGCGGACCACTTCGAAGCAGCCTTGCCGTCAGCGATACACCAAGGACAGACCCCTTCAATAACATCGGTTGAATAAATCGGACCGACATACATGAATGATCGGATCTGTTTACAGCAAAGGCAGCGACCTTGCTTTTCGACTATACAACCGTTTCGCAACGGGTCTGGAAAGTACTCGAAATCGGGTAGAACACTGGCCATTGAAAATTCGCTCACTAGAATTGTTTGTCACCAGCTTAGCCAAGACGACCTTCACCTAAAAGCGGCCATTGGTTCATTCGCATTCAAGGTCCGTTTCGTCCGCATTGCCGTCGGTGGTCCTGCTTCAGATTTTTTTGTCTCGAAGGGCCTCGTGCATCTGTATTTTCGCGAGACTTTGACAGGAAAGACTGAGTCGTCTTCAATCAAACGCTGACATCAGAAATCATTTTGCTACGCTTGCGCCTCTTGCCGGATTCCACCGATTGCTAAGCCTGGATTTCCATGACCGCCTCATTTGATCTGATTGTCTGGGATTTCGACGGTGTTCTGAACGCGAACATCCTTGATGGCCGCTTTGTCTGGGCGGACCAGGTCGAGGAGGACCTGGGCATCGATCACAACGCTTTTGTGGAATTCGTCTTCAAATCGGGTCGGATCCGCGATGTTGTTCGCGGGCAGTTGGATCTGCGCGACGTGATGGCAACTTGGCTGTCCGACAAGGGCTATGCCATCGGGGCAGACGCCTTTCTGGACTATTGGTTCGAAAAGGACGCGCATCCGGATGCCGAAGTAATCGGATGGATGACGTCAACGCCGGCGCGACATGTGATCGGCACAAATAACGAGGCGCGCCGGGCCGCCTATATCGAAACCGAAATGGGATTTGGCGCCCTTGTCGAAAAGGTCTTTGCCTCGGGCCGGATGGGGCTTGGCAAGCCGGATCCGGCCTTTTTCAAACTCATTTCTGACTGGGCCGATGTGCCGCCCGAACGCAGTCTCTTCATCGATGACCATGCCCCAAACGTCGCCGCAGCCGACAACCTGGGATGGAACGTTTTCCACTTCACGCCGGAGACACGAAGCGCATTGCCAAACGTCCTGGGTCTGCTTCCGTGAGCGATCCGATACACGTGGCCGATTGGCGGCTGACACATCCAAAATGGCAAGGCGCACCGATCCGCATCGTCATTCTGTCGGATATTCACGCCGCTGATCGCTGGATGCCGATGGACCGGGTCCGTCGCATTGTCGCACAGGCCCAGGCACTTAATGGCGACGTGATCGCCCTGCTTGGGGACTACCCCGGCCATTTGCCATTCAGCCGTCCGCCCGAACCCGATGCGCTGGCGGCGGCTCTGGCTGAACTGTCGGCGCCGTTGGGTGTCTGGTCCGTATTCGGCAACCACGACTGGCTTGACGATCCCGAAGCCGTCGCGCGCGCTGGAGGCGAAACCACCTGGCACAGGGCTTTTCGACGGGCCGGGATCGGAGTTCTGGAAAACACATCGACGCAGCTTTCGCATGAAGGTGCCGCGTTCTGCCTCGCAGGGCTCGGATCTCAACAGGCCCTGGTCAAGAACAAGTCTGTCGCTGAGGACGGGGTGGACAATCTGGCGGCGGCGCATGCCGAAACCGGGGGCCGACCGACAATCCTTTTGGCGCATGAGCCCGACATCTTTTCGCATGTGCCGGATCAAACCCTTCTCACCCTGTCGGGCCACACCCATGGCGGTCAGGTTCGGGTTTTCGGCTTGGCGCCGGTTGTCCCGGCCCATGGGGGGCGGCGGTTCAGATATGGCCATTTCGCCGAACGGGGCCGCCATTTGGTGGTTTCGGGTGGTATCGGGTGTTCGAACCTGCCGATCCGCATCGGTCAGCCACCCGAGTTGACGGTCGTGACACTTTCGGGCGGGTGATTCACTGGCGCAACCTAGTTCTTCACAACACTGCGATTGCACAACTGATTGTTCACGTGATTTGGTGCGCGCTTGCATCTCTGCGACAGGCCCGTCAGTGAAGGACGGCAACTGCCTGGGCGAAGGAGATCGGCTTGTCCAAGAAACGAATGTTGACCGAGTTCGGGATGGGATCGTCCCTGCGCCGTCAGGACTATACGGAAGCCGCCAAGCGCGCCGTGAAAGATGCGCTCTGGCACAACTCGATCAATCTGGCTGAACTGTTCGGGCGGCCCAAGGAAGACATGATCATCGACGTTGAGATCGGTGTTCAAGCCCCCGAAAAGCTTGACACATCTGCCGTGGCCGCGGTCTTTCCTTATGGGCAGATCACGGTGACGGGTGTCAAGGGCGGGCTTGATGTGCCGCGTCCCGACGGAAATCCAACTGTCATCGCGAACGCAGCCATTTCGGTCGGTTTCGAGATGGAGGGTTAGACCATGCAACGCTTCATTATCGAGATGGGCATGGGCAATGATCAGTACGGCCAGGATTACACAAAGGCAGCCGCCCGGGCGATCGAAGACGCGATCCGGCATTCCTCAATCCCGATGTTCGACGCGCTCGGGATCCCGCACGATCAGATGGACGTCCGCGTGACCCTTGGCGCGCAAGAACCCGAGAAAATCGATACCGAGGCCCTGATCTCAAAACTTCCCCGGGGGCGGGCAACTGTGACCGCCACACATGGCGGGCTGAACGTCACGAACCCCGATACGGGGAACACATTGGTGATCGTTCAGGCTGCTGTCGAAGCCTTCCTTCCCGCCCAGCACGAATGACCAAGGCCTTGATGATCCAGGGCGCAGGCTCGAATGTCGGTAAGTCCCTTCTGGTGGCTGGGCTTTGCCGTGCCGCGCGGGCACGGGGGCTGTCCGTGACCCCTTTCAAGCCACAAAACATGTCGAACAATGCTGCTGTGACGGCGGATGGGGGAGAGATCGGGCGCGCCCAGGCCTTGCAGGCGCTTGCGTCTGGTCGGGATCCGGTCACCGATATGAACCCGGTTCTCCTGAAACCCGAGACTGAGACAGGGGCCCAGGTCGTCGTGCAGGGCAAACGGCTTACCACTGTGAAGGCGCGGGAGTATGCGGCACTGAAACCGCAACTGATGACGGCGGTCCTTGAAAGTTTCGAACGGCTTAAGGCGAGCGCCGATCTGGTGATCGTGGAGGGTGCAGGAAGCCCGGCCGAGATCAATCTGCGCCCCGGCGACATCGCCAATATGGGCTTTGCCCGCGCGGCGGATGTGCCGGTCATTCTTGCCGGTGATATCGACCGGGGCGGGGTGATTGCCCAGCTTGTTGGAACCAAAGCGGTATTGGATCCGGAAGACACAGCGATGGTTCGGGGATTCCTGATCAATAAGTTCCGTGGAGACCCAAGCCTTTTTGACGATGGCTATGCCATGATCGAGCAGCTGACTGGCTGGCCGGGCTGCGGGGTCCTTCCGTGGTTTTCCGACGCACGGAAACTTCCGGCTGAGGACGCGTTGGATCTCGGCACCACCAGTGGGGATGGGCCGGTCCACATTGCCTGTCTCGTGCTCAACCGGATTGCCAATTTCGACGATCTCGACCCCTTGGCACAGGAGCCATCGGTTCGGCTGACCATGGTTCAGCCGGGGGCTGTGATACCGGGTGATGCGGATCTCGTCATCATTCCGGGCAGCAAGTCCACGCGTGGCGATCTGGCGTTCCTGCGCGACCAGGGCTGGGACATCGACCTCAAAGCTCATTACAGGCGGGGTGGGTGCATCCTTGGGCTCTGCGGCGGGTACCAGATGCTGGGTGCCTCTATCGCCGACCCCGAGGGGATTGAAGGTCCGAAAGGCAAAGACCAGGGTCTCGGGTTCCTGAATGTCAGCACCACCATGCATGCGGCCAAACGCGTGACACAGGTCACCGCGACCCATGCCGGGACCGGTGCCAAGGTCGCCGGTTACGAAATCCATATCGGCCAAACCGACGGACCTGATTGTGCGCGGCCCTTCGCCCATTTGGCGGGTAGGCCGGAAGGTGCCACGTCATCGGATGGCCGGATCATCGGCACGTATCTGCATGGGCTTTTTTCGGAAGATGTCTTCCGTCAGAGCTTCCTAAAAACCTTCGGCGCGCTGCATTCAAACCTGTCCTATGACGCCGAGGTGGAAGTAACGCTCGGCAGGCTCGCAACCCATCTGGAAGATCATCTCGATCTCGACCGGATCTTCGCAACCGCCCGCTAACGCTTCATCTTGGGAAAAACACTCCCGCCGGAGGCAAAAAATATGACGTGCGCCCGAAGGGCGCTCATTTTGACAGCGCGTCCGTCAGACGGTCCCATTCGGATGTAGTCCCAGGCAGGCCCAGCCGAATCCAGCCCGGCGCATAGGGGAAAACCCGGGTCCAGATTTGCGAACGCGCCAGACTTGCCTGAACTTCGACGGCGTTGCCGACCTCATAGGTCCGAAAAAGCGGAGTTCCCCCAACCAGCGTCCAGCCCGTTGCGGCCACCATGTCGTCTAGCCTCGCGGCATCTGCAATCAAACGAGGACGGGTCGCGGCCGCCCAGTCCAGGTCAGCCAGTGCCTTGCGTCCGATTTCGAGTGCAGGTCCCGATACGGACCAGGGACCTGCCATGTCCCGCAGACGGTCAAGATCCGCGCCGTAACCAAGAACAAAACCCAGGCGTACTCCGGCAAGTCCATAGAATTTTCCGAAGGATCTGAGCACCCAAAGACCCTGATCCCTTGCCTCGCTTGCCACCGAGACCTCGGGCAGAGCATCGGCAAAGCTTTCATCCACGACGAGCGTGCCCACACTCCCGCGCAGTTCCATGATCTCTTCCGGTGACCAGACCCGTCCGTCCGGATTGTTCGGGTTCACGATCACCGCCAGATCCGCACCGGCCAAAGCATCGGGGTGATAGACGTCCTCTACGTGCCAACCGGCGGCACGCAGGCTCGCGGCGTGTTCGTTATAGGTCGGTCCCAGAACCCGGGCCCGCCCGGGCGATAAAAGCCGTGGGATCATCTGTATGGCCGCCTGCGCCCCCGCCAGTGGAAGGATAGGCGCGTCCGTGCCATAGGCCAGGCGCGCGCTTTGAACCAAAGCGGCTTCCGCCATTGCGGTCGGCAATGCCCGCCAAACATCGTCGGGAAGATCGGGCAGGGGATAGGGGCGTCGATTGATCCCGGTGGAAAGGTCGATCCAGTCCTGGGCGGTGCCGCCATATTCGGCACGCGCGCGGTCGATATCGCCACCGTGATCTCGGGTCCGAGAGGTCATAGTGCAGCACTCCCGAATAGAACGACACCAACCAACCCGATCATGCGCCAAAAGATCCCGACACCGCGCCGAATGTCCCGCGGAGCGGGATCCGGCGCCGCACCATTCAACCAGGGCTCATCAGCGATCCCCTCAGGATAGACGCGTGGTCCGGACAGGCGGCATTCCAAGGCGCCCGACATGGCCGCCTCGGGCCACCCGGCATTTGGCGACCGGTGCGCCCGTGCATCGCTTAACATGACCGTCCATGCGCGGCGTTTGCCCGACACCAGGGCGAGCATCGCCCCTGTAAGTCGGGCGGGTACCCAATTCGCCAGATCATCCACGCGGGCCGCGATCCGACCGAAGTGCAGATAGCGATCTGTCCTGTGTCCGATCATGGAATCCAGCGTATTGATGGCCTTGTACGCGGCGATCCCCGGCAATCCGAGCAGGCCGCCCCAAAACAGCGGTGCGATCACACCGTCGGAGCTGTTTTCCGCCAGGCTTTCCAGGCTCGCCCGCGCCATTCCGGCCTCATCAAGCTGCGCCGGGTCGCGGCCAACGATCTTGGCAATCTCGCCGCGGGCGCGGTCCATGTCCCGTGCTTCCAGCGGTTGAGCTACGGCCATCACATGTTCGGTCAGCGACCGCGCCGCAAGAAACGGCCAAGCCAGAATGCCTGCCAGAACGGCACCGATTGCACCGTTAGGCAGAGCCAGAACAAGCACCCAGGCAGCGGCAGCGGTGCCCAGAACCAATACGACCACGGTGAACGCGCCGCCGCGATACTGGCGCGCGGCATCGCCCAGGTTTAGTTGCCGCTCCAGCGCTGTGATCGCAGCGCCCATCCAAGTGACGGGATGGCCTATGCGGTCAAACAAGGGTTTCGGCCAACCGATGGCGAGATCGAGCGCCAATGCGACCCCCATGCTCAGCGCATAACTCACTCCTTGGTCCCGGCACTGAATGTCGCGATGCCGGAATATCCAGCGCGCTCCATCGCGGACATGGCGGCTTCCGGAACGGAGCCCGGCGCAAAGATTAATCCTCGGGCCGTGCCGGTATGCGCCATCACAACACCCAAAGCTCCGAGATCCCGGGCCAGATCAATCGTAGGATCGTTTTCGGGTCCGCGCTGCGCCAGACAGCGTGACGCGCTTTCGGTCGCAATCGCCGCCATCTGCGAAAGGGACGTCGCGGAAGACAGCTTCGCCGCCAGATCTGAAACGTCCGGGAAGCCCGTGTCTAGCGGATCCGTCCTAACCGGGTTGCCCCAATGTCCACCGACGATGTCGCATTTGGGCAGCGGCGGTACCGACCCCAGGAGGCGCCCGTCCCTCGATGACCAGAGGAGCCGACCGGGATCTGGGAACATCGTCGGATCAGTCGCGCCCTCGGCGTCAATCGCCGCCCGGACCAGGTCTTCCGGGCCAATCCGGGGGCCACGACTGCCCGCCCCGGCCAGCGTGGCCAGCGCCAGAAGCGCCGCCGTTGAAATGCCGCAGCCGCGCCCGGGCCCAGTCGCCGCATCCAAGGCGACATGCCCCGGCGGGTCGAGGCCCAAATCGTCCAGGAATTGCGCCGCACGGGCCTGAGACACAAGCTCGGTGCCATGCATGGACACACCATGCCCCGGGCCCGAGATCCAGGCATCCACAGCCGCGAATTCCGTAGCCAGGGTGACCAGCGCGATTGGTCCTTCCGGCCCGATCCTTCCTTGAAGAAGTTCGCCAAAATGGCCGGGCACACGCGCATGTGCTTGCGCGTTTCTCGCGCGAAAACCGGACTGTCTTGGCTCATAGTGGTTCATGGCTCCCCTTACTGAGCCTTCGCGCCGGGCATCGCAAGGGATGGACGCACAGATCGCATCTTTCCCTTGCCCGTCAATTCTGATTTCAGCGGGCGCATGGGACAGGTCATCCTTTATACGGGCGGGGCTCGGTCAGGAAAAAGCCGCTTGGCTGAAACCCGGGCAGAAGCGCTTGGCGCACACTGCGTTTACGTTGCGACGGCGGCGGCGGGTGATGAAGAGATGTCCGACCGCATCGCCGCCCACAAAGCCCGGCGCGGCGTGCAGTGGAGCCTGATCGAAGAGCCTCGCGATCTTCACGGGGCGCTCGTCCGCTCCGTTGGGCAGGGCCCCCGCTTGGTGGATTGCCTGACGCTTTGGTTGTCAAACCTTCTGCTGGATGACGCCGATATCGAAGGTGAAACACAAGCGCTTGTCGATGCGCTTGCGGTCCAAAGTGATCCCGTCATCTTCGTGACGAACGAGGTGGGCGACGGGATTGTCCCGGAAAACGCACTGTCGCGCCGGTTTCGGGATGCCGCGGGGCGTTTGAACCAAACTATTGCGGCACGGGCTGATGAGGTGATCCTTGTTACCGCGGGCCTTCCACTGACCCTCAAATCCGGAGCTTGAACCATGGCACGTTGGACGACACGCGATGCCTTTTTGGCGGAACTTGCGGATCTGCCCGCCCCCGATGCCGAAGCCTGCGCCGCAGCGGAAGCCCGCCAGGCCACCTTGACCAAACCGCCGGGATCTTTGGGTCGGCTTGAAGACCTGGCGGCCTTCATGGCGGGCTGGCAAGGCACGGCGCGTCCGGTGATTGACCGGGCGCAGGCATTGGTCTTTGCGGGAAATCATGGGGTCTGTGCTCAGGGCGTGAACCCATTCCCGCAAGAAGTCACGGCACTGATGGTTGCCAATTTCGAAGCAGGTGGCGCGGCCATCAATCAGTTGTCACAGCTTGCAGGCGCCGAATTGACGGTGACACCTCTGTCGCTGGACCGTCCGACCCAGGACTTCACGAACGCCCCGGCCATGGATGAGAGTGAATTGCTTGATGCGTTGAATGTCGGCGCGGAAGCTGTTGATCTCAATGCGAATATTGTCTGCCTGGGTGAGATGGGTATCGGCAATTCCACAGTATCTGCCGCCCTTGCGGCGGCTGCGTTGGGTGGAACCGGCGCGGACTGGGTAGGGCCCGGTACAGGGTCGGACGCCGATGGCGTCGCTCGGAAGGCCGATGTGGTTGACGCAGGCCTTACGCGTCACAAGGCGGCCCTGACCGATGGGTATGTGATCCTGCGGTGCCTTGGTGGGCGCGAATTTGCGGCTATCTCGGGGGCGGTCGTGGCGGCACGGCAGGCGCGCATCCCCGTCATGCTTGACGGGTTTATCTGCTCGGCGGCTGTGGCGCCCTTGTGGAAGATGCAGCCCGGCGCGCTCGACCATGCGCTGTTGTCGCATCAAAGCGCGGAACCCGGGCACAAAGCGCTTGCTGCGGGTCTCGGGCTGGATCCGATCCTTGATCTCGGAATGCGGCTGGGCGAAGGATCCGGGGCAGCCACGGCGCTTTTGATCCTGCGCGCGGCGCTCGCCACCCATAACGGGATGGCGACATTCGAAGAGGCCGGGATTTCGGGCTAAGGTTTTCAGGAAAAGACGAAACGTTCCAGACCGATGCCCAGGAACATGGCGACAACGCCGAACAGGATGCCATAGCCCGCTGCGTATTGCGCCATGTCCAGGCGATTGCCCTTACGCCTGCGCGCCTGAATGGCGCCGAAGAGCGCGCCAAGGACCAGTCCAACCAGAGCGATCACGACGGGCCGGACGTCCCAGGGCTGAGAGCGGCGATCTCGGCGGCCCGCGTCAGAACCGCGCTTTCCGAGCCAAAGCCGTATCGTGCCCATCCAAGGCTTTCGCGGCGAATGACCTTCGCCTCTTCCACCTTGCCTTCCAGGGCAAGTGCCTCGGCCTTAACCATCAAAAGCGTCGCCAGCAGTGCCGCGTTTTCGGCCCTGCGCACCGCGCCGATATTTGCATCCACGATATCAAGAGCCGTTTTGGCTTGTCCGGCGGACAAGGCAAAGGCCGCTAGCTGCATCGCAACATGGGCGGCCTGAAGCTGGGTTTCGTCTTCTTCCTGGAAGATCGAACCGGCTTGCAGAAAGGCCGCAAGTGCCAATTCGGGTTCGGTTGAGATCGACAGACGGCCCAACGCGTACAGGCTGAAGGCCAACCGGTTGTCGTTCCACTTCCGGTCCTGGGCAATCGACACGGCTTCGCGTGCCGCCTGCCTGCGACGGGCAGGCGGGGTCCGTGGGCCCAGCGCCGTCTCAATGGCGTTGATCCAGTTTCTGCCGGTATCTTCGGCCAGATCCGAGTTTCGGTTGCGTCCACGCGGATTGATCCGGGTCAGGATGGTTGGCAGCTGCGCCGCGACTTCTGCGCGCGTCATGCCCGATTTCAGCTCGGGAGCATAAAGTGTTCGCAGAACGAGCATATCGAAACCGGTCAGAACCGTATGGAAGTTGTCGTCATTGAAGACGCTGTCGGGCAAGCGGTAAAGGTCGTTCAAAGGCCCAATCGCCTGGGCCAGTTCCTCGTGCAAGCAGTCGCGGACCTCTTGCGGGGCAACGTCGCCCGGCATGAAGATCGCCATGCGTTCGCGCTGCTCAAGCGTGGCCCAGTCCAGAACCGAACTGCGGCGGCTCCGCTTGAACTCGCGCCACGAGGTGATCCGCGGCACGACGAAACAGGCGGCCTGAGGCACGGCCCGGTTCAATGCCTCGCGCGAGACGACTTCAATGGTGATTGATGCGTCTTCGTCGCGCGGAACGCGTGTGATGTCGATCCCAGCTTCCCGCCGGATCCGACCGATCAGGCGCTCAAGATCCGGCCCAAGGCTGGCCGGTGGTCGGCCGGTGACCCGCACAGTGATCGGACCTTCGAACCTAGTCAGGATCGGCAGTTTGCGGCCGCTTTCCAGTTCAAAAGTGAGATCGAGGATATCGGCCGCAATCTCGCGATTGGGGCGGGACGCGCGGGGCGCCTTGGGCGGTGCGAAGGTCCGCATGGGCGGAAGATCGAACTCGGCCGTTGCCCGGCGTTCGGCCACGTCAGAAGTGGACGGAACGGTGGCGCAGGCCGACACAGCCAGAAGGGCGCAAAGAATAGCAGCACATCTCATCAGGCGCGTTGATACTTGATGAAGGGGGTCTCTGTCGCCACCCGATCGTAAAGCATTCTTGCTTCTTTATTAAAGTGTTGCGTCAACCAATACACTTGCGCCGCGCCTTTCGCGTCGGCTTCGGCATAAACAGCTTCGATCAGCTTTCTGCCCGCGCCCAGACCCCGGGCTTCGGCCACCACATATAGATCCTGAAGATAGACCACATCCTCGATATGCCATCCGTGCCGATGGAACAGGAAATGGGTCAAGCCAACAAGCTTGCCGTCCCCGTCTTCGGCCACGAAGCCGCTGTAATCACGCGGATTGTCGCCGATCAGACGGTCGAAACAGGTCTGATAGATCTCTTCCGTGACTTCAGAGTGATAAAATTCCAAGTAGCCGCGCCAAAGTGCGCGCCATTCTACCGCGTCTTCACGCTCCAAAGGGCGGATGCGGATCAGGCCAGCCATGCCAACGTCCCGAGGGTCAAAACAGAAGTCCAGACGATCACCTGCATGATCGCATCTGTTCTGACGCCATAGAGAAGGGCAAGGGAAAACGCCATGACACCGCTGGGACCTGCGGATCCCAGAACAAACATGTCGGTGCTTGGCGATGCATCGCTGAATGCAGTCAGCGTCGCCCAGATTGCTAAGGGGAAGACAGCGATCTTCATTGTGCCGACAAAGGCCGTCAGGGCCGTTGGACGAAGCTGCGTGGCGGCAAGAATAACCCCCATGGCAAACAAGGCCACAGGTGACGCGGCCTGACCCACGAACGTCGCGAATGTCTCAATCGGGGCGGGCAGGGGCAAAAGCCCCAAACCAAAGACCGCCCCGAGCCCAAGCGCCCAGACGATCGGAAGCTTTGCGATTCGAAGCGCCGCCTTTCCGGCGCTTGCGCCTGCATCGCGGCCTTCCATGACGTCCAAGGCAACCATGGTGCATCCGAAGGCGAAAGTCGCATCCAGGATGATAATCGAGGTGATTGGAAGCGTCGAAGCCTCGTCATAGAGAAGCTGCGACAAGGGTAACACATAGTAGGCATTGTTGGCGAAGATACAGCAGAAGCCCAGAAGCAGGGATTCCCGGGGCCCCCGGCCAAACACGTGCCGCGCGACCTGATAGCCTGCGAAATAGAGCAGCGCTTCGACCAACGCATAAAGGAGCAGGGGACCAACCTCGAAGGCAGCCAAGGGCGCAAGGGCAAGCGCCCGGAAGATGAAGATCGGTAAAAGCACAGCCATGGCGAAACGGTTCAGGACGCGGGCATCGGCGTCCGACGTCCAACGCATTCGGCCCGCGACGAAGCCGATGAAAAGAATGGCAAAGACCGGCAGGATCGGGTCGATCAGGACCGAAAACATCTGCAAGGCTCCGTTTCACGCATGTGTTCTGGTATAGGGGGGGCGAGTGGTCACCCGTGACTTCGGTCCATAAAAGGATTTCCTATGGCCTTCAAACCGGACGGCTACACAAGTGTGGCCCCCTATCTGATCGTGACGGATGTAAGGGCCCATCTGAGTTTTCTGAAAATGGTCTTTGACGCCGAACCATTGCGTTTCATCGAGCGGGCCGACGGGTCGGTTGAACATGGCGAGGCGCGTATCGACGACACAGTTGTGATGTTCGGCGAAATGCCGGGAAGTGCCGCCGAAGCCCATGTGCATGTCTATGTCAGTGACCCAGACGTTGCCTTTGAGAGGGCCCTTAATGCCGGGGCCAGCCAAGTCATGGCGCTTGAAGATCGCGATGATGGCGACCGGCGCGGCGGGTTTAAGGGCCCGCCCGGCGTTGTCTGGTGGGTCGCGCGTCAGATTTCGGACTAACGTCGGCCTGCCAACTACTCAAACCCGACCTTCCGGAACCGGGCCCCGCGAAAGATTAGGCCGTAAAGCATCACCGGTACCATGCGCAGTTCATATTGCAGGCGCCGCAGGTCGCGGGAGAGTTTTGTTCCGGCATATCTGGTGGGTGCGATGTCTGAATTCAGGTCCCGGTCCTGCACGATGATGGCTGGATCCAAGGTCGCGCGGCGTAGCGCGGGAAAGCCCTCGCACCGAACGGGATAGAACAGCGCGTGGTCGACCCCAGCCCTGATCCGGCGCCGCGGCGCCACCGCATTCCAATTTAATCAAGTAAAACGGATGCGCGTTCGGCGATCTTTGCGCCGGTCGAGGTTGATGCGGAAGAATTCCATTTCAGATCAATAAGAGCCTTTGATCCGCCATGAAAGTCCTGGTCGAATGGACGCGCTACCCCTGGCGCCGCGCCATAAAGGCCAGTCGTTCAAACAAATGCACGTCCTGTTCGTTCTTCAAAAGCGCGCCGTGAAGCTTGGGCAGACTGTCCTTGCTGTCGCGCTTCAGGTCTTCAGGGGATAGGTCTTCGGCCAAGAGCAGCTTCAGCCAATCCAATACTTCAGATGTGGACGGCTTCTTCTTCAGTCCCGGCATCTCTCTGATTTCGAAAAACTGGGTCAGGGCTTCTTCAAGAAGGCCGCGCTTGATCTCGGGGTGATGCACCTCGACGATCTTGGACAGCGTCTCGGCGTCAGGAAAACGGATATAGTGGAAGAAACACCGACGCAGGAATGCATCCGGCAACTCTTTCTCATTGTTCGAAGTGATGATGACGATAGGCCGGGTCTTGGCGCGGATCGTCTCACCCGTCTCATAGACATGGAACTCCATCCGGTCGAGTTCCTGCAACAAGTCGTTTGGAAACTCGATATCCGCCTTGTCGATCTCATCGATCAGAAGAACGACCTTTTCGTCGGCCGCGAAGGCGTCCCAAAGCTTTCCGCGTTTGATGTAATTGGCCACGTCATGCACGCGGTCCTCACCCAACTGGCTGTCGCGCAACCGGCTGACCGCGTCGTATTCGTAAAGACCCTGCTGGGCGCGGGTTGTCGACTTCACATGCCACTCGATCAGGCGAAGCCCAAGCGAGTCGGCCACTTGCCGGGCCAGCTCGGTTTTTCCGGTTCCGGGTTCGCCCTTCACCAATAGCGGGCGTTCCAAAAGAACTGTCGCATTGACGGCAACGGTCAGGTCCTCGGTCGCGACGTAGCTGTCGGTCGAGTGAAATTTCATGGAAATATCAGCGCTCTCGGTGCTTCGGTTCACTTTAGACTAGCTGTGCGATAACGAAGCTTCAATAAGCGCCGATCGCCTAGTGACAAGTGATTGCCGTTGGGTTATGTCCCGCCTCCAAGGAGGCGCCCGGATGACTGATCCTACATTGTCCGAGGGGTCTGGATTGCCAAAGGGAACCGGTATGAAGGCTGAAGTTTTCCTGCCTGACGATTATCGTCCGGCCGAAGACGAACCATTCATGAATGACCGCCAATTGGAATGGTTCCGGCGCGAGTTGTTGCGCCAGAAAAACGACCTCTTGAGCGAAAGCAAAACGACCATCGCTGGGCTGCAAGACGGCACCCGCAACATCCCCGACATCGCCGACCGCGCAAGCGAAGAAACCGACCGCGCGTTGGAGCTTCGCATCCGTGATCGCCAGCGCAAGCTGGTCGCCAAAATCGACGGCGCGCTGCGCCGGATCGACGAAGGTGAATTTGGCTATTGCCGGGATACGGGGGAACCGATCTCGCTGAAGCGGCTGGTTGCAAGACCCACGACCACACTGAGCCTTGAGGCTCAGGAACGTCACGAGCGCCGGGAAAAGGTGCATCGCGACGACTAGAGCGCTTCGACACAAAAAACATAACAACGTCGAAACGCTCAGCCCGATATTCGGGAGGAGGAGGGGGCGCCGGATCCTGGATCCGGCGTCTTCTTTTTTGGGTGGCTGTGCCTGGCCGCGTAGGGTCTGGATAATCGCGAAAAACCCGTTAGGGATGGCGCCAGCATGGCCGATACTGGACCAAGAAACGCGAAAGACATCACAGTTTTGGGTGGCGGAATTGCCGGCCTGACCGCGGCACTTTCCCTGTCGCGCCGTGGGTTCGCGCCGCGCGTGATTGAACAGGCGCCCAAGCTGACCGAGGTGGGGGCGGGTCTTCAGATTAGCCCGAACGGGGCCCGTGTGTTGCGTGCATTGGGGCTGGGGGATGTTTTGGAAAGTGAAGGCCTCGCGATCGAGGGGATCGACTTGATTGACGGGCTTTCTGGGCGTCGTGTTGCGCATCTGCCGCTGCCCAAGGACGGTCCTGGTTACTTTGCGCTCCACCGCGCGAAGCTGATCGACCTTTTGGCAGACGGCATGGAGGCCGCCGAGATTCCTGTCACGCTCGGGCAAAGGGTGGATCGGATCGAACCGCTTTTGGACACGCCACTGGTCTGTGCCGATGGCGTGAAATCTGTCGCACGGCCCTGGGTCCAGGGCGATATCACGGCCAAGTTCACGGGGCAGGTGGCCTGGCGCGCAATGATCGAAGGCGAAGGTTCGCCCTGCGCGCAGGTCTTCATGGGGCCGGGCAAACACCTTGTCAGCTATCCCCTGAAAGGCGGGCTGCGGAACATCGCGGCCTTCGAGGAACGGGCAGACTGGACCGAGGCGGGCTGGACGCAACCCGGCGATCCAGACCGGTTACGGCAGATCTTCCGGGCGTTCCGGGGTCCAGTGCCAGATTGGTTGTCCGCAGTGGATGAGGTTTTCGTCTGGGGGCTGCACCTGCATGATCTCACGGCACGCTGGCACAAGGGCAACGCTGTCCTGGTCGGCGATGCGGCCCATCCCACGTTGCCCTTCCTGGGTCAGGGCGCGAACATGGCGTTGGAAGACGCCTGGGTCCTTGCCGATTGTCTGGCAACCGACCGCCCGGATGTGGCCTTTACCCGGTTCGAGACCCGCCGCAGGGCACGCGTGACCCGCACGGTCGCAGCCGCGCGGGCGAATGCCAGAAACTATCATCTGTCTGGCGTCCAGCGTGGCGTGGCTCACGCCGGACTTCGGCTTCTAAGCCGCGTGGCCCCCAATCTGCTGATCAGGCGGTTCGATTGGCTTTACGGAGAAGACGTGACGGCGCCACGCTAGACTTGGGTCACGCGCCCGGCGTCCGATCCGGCCTCGCGTCGACGCCCCAGACCACGGCACACCAGGATCACCGGGATCAGCCCAACGGCGACGATGACAAGGCTGGGGACAGCCGCGCCGTCCAACCGTTCGTCCGAGGCCAGACGATGCGCCTGCACCGCCAGCGTGTCGAAGTTGAACGGGCGCAGGATCAAGGTCGCGGGCAGTTCTTTCATCACGTCGACGAAAACGATCAGCGCCGCGGTCAGCACGCTTGGCCTGAGAATCGGCAGGTGAACACGGCGCAAAGTTGCCCCGGGGGCGTGACCAAGGGTGCGGGCCACGGCGTCAATCGTGCTTGGGATAGCGGCTTGGCCGCTTTCATAGGCCCCAAGCGCCACAGCCATAAAGCGGACCATATAGGCCACGAGCAAGAGTGTGATCGATCCGGTGATCAGAAGTCCCGTCGAGATCCCGAAAGTCGCGCGCATATAGGCGTCCAGCGCATTGTCGAATGCGGCGAAGGGGACCAAAAGGCCAACGGCGATGACACCGCCCGGGACCGCATAGCCCAGCCGTCCGATACCGGCCGTTCCCCGGGACAGAGACCCGGGCCAAAGCCGGCGAAAGAATCCAATCGCAAGCGCGGCCATGACGGTAATGACGGCGGCCAGGCCCGCCAACAACACTGAATTCTCGATGAAGCGCAGGTATCTGGGCGACAAAAGGTCCTGTTCCGAACCCGTGGCCATGGTTGCCAGGATCACGACCGGCAGAAGAAACCCAAAAATCACCGGAATGGCGCAGAAAGTCAGGGCGGCCACCGCCTTGAAGCCGGACAGCGGCGCCGGGGTCAGACGCTCGAACCGACGTCCCGTGGCGTAATGGCCTGCGTCACCCCGTTGGCGCCGCTCTGCCCAGGCGATGAACAGCGCGAAGATCAACAGACCCGTCGCCAGTTGCGCCGCAGCGGCGCGGTCTCCTAGCGCAAACCAGCTTGAATAGATGCCTGTCGCATAGGTCTGAACGCCGAAATGGGCCACCGTCCCGAAATCGGCAATCGTTTCCATAATGGCGAGGAGGGCACCCGCAGCGATGGCGGGGCGCGCAATGGGCAGGCTGACCGATAGGAACGCACCCCATGCGGTGCGGCCAAGAGCACGTGCGGCGATATAGGCCGTAGCCGATTGCTGAAGAAACGACGCGCGGGCCAGCAAGTAGACATACGGGTACAGCACCAATGTCAGCATGGCCGCCGCGCCGCCGATCGACCGGATCTCGGGGAACCAGTAATCGCGCGGACCCCAGCCGGTCAGGTCCCGCAAGGTGGTCTGCACAATCCCGGGGTGATCCAGAAAATCTGTATAGGCATAGGCCAGAACATAGGCTGGAAAGGCGAGGGGCAGCGCCAATGCAATTTCCAGAACGCGCACACCAGGGAACCGCGTGGCGGTGACCAGCCACGCGAGGCCCGTGCCAATGACAGCCGTTGCGGTTCCGACCGTCACGACAAGGATCACGGTCGACCAGGTGTATCGACCCAGGACCGTCTCGGCCAAATGCGAAAGCGTCTCGGTTCCGCCCGTGAAGGCCGCCAAGACGACCGCTACAATCGGCAACAGACACAACGCCGCAGCCAGAAGCGCCACGGCCCGCAAGGCCAGGGTCAGACCTGTCCCCGCCCCGGCAACCGCAATTGCGGACGGGGCAGGCGGCTGGCTGCTGGCCTGCGCCACGTCGCTATTCCGCCTTGTCGAGTGCCTGGACGATTGGTGCGAAATCGGCAGCCTTTAGCGAGGCGCCACCTACAAGGCCGCCATCCACATGCGGGACGGCAAAAATCTCGTCTGCATTGCCCGCTTTGACGGAACCGCCATACAGGATCGGCACGCCACCGGCGGCAAACGTCGCGGTCATCTTGCCAAGTTCGTCGCGGATGAAGGCATGAACCTCGGCGATCTGATCGACGGTCGCAACCTCTCCGGTCCCGATGGCCCAAACCGGTTCATAAGCGATCACAATTTCGCTCAGGCTGCGCGGGACCGATCCTGCAAGCTGTCCGCCCACCACATCCAGAGTTTTGCCGGCCTTGCGGTCATCAAGCGTTTCTCCGACGCAGATGATCGGGACAAGACCCGCCGCAGCGGCGGCAATGGCCTTGTCCGACACCATCTGATCTGTCTCGCCATGATCGGCCCGGCGTTCGGAATGTCCAAGGATCACATGGGTGGCCCCGGCATCGGCAAGCATCGGGGCCGAAATGTCACCAGTATGCGCGCCCTTTTCGTTTGCGTGGCAATCCTGACCGCCGACCGCGATCGGTGATCCTGCGACGGCATCTTTCATCCGCGCGATCAGCGTCGACGGTGGGCAAATCAGAACGTCGACACCTGGGGATCCGATGGCGGTGGCGAGCTCACCGATT
The DNA here is from genome assembly GCA_965267475.1 of Paracoccaceae bacterium. GTDB lineage: Bacteria > Pseudomonadota > Alphaproteobacteria > Rhodobacterales > Rhodobacteraceae > JBCBKU01. The sequence continues at coordinate 2,374,660 of OZ254079.1, read as the reverse complement.
TCGGCCAGGCGGGGGCCAAGCCCGTTCATTTTCCAATTGCCTGCGGCCAGTTTGCGGGGCATCGCTCTACTCCAGATATGTCAGCGCTTCGCGGGCCAGATCGCAGGCCGCTTCGGGATCGTCAAGCATCTCGTCGGGGATTGACCAATAGGGCATAGACCGTTCCGGACCGCCATCACGGGTATAGGTCCACTGTGTTTGGCCAAGCCCGGCCATCCGGTCGATGAAACCGCCCTGCGCTTTGATCAGCAACCCACGCTCGGAATGGAGCATCGCGAAGATGGTGCCATCATGGTACAGGCACGCGCCACCCATCATTTTGCGGGTCGTGATCTCGCCCAGCCCGGCGAACAGGTCGGCGACGCGTGCGATCTCTTCTTTGGTGACGCTCATAATCCGGCTCCGCTGGTTTGGCAAATGGTCCCGCGCCGGGGCGCCCGGGTCAAGCACTGCGCCGGGATCGTCCGATCAAAAGACCGGTCACCGCATCCAGCGCGGCGCGCACCGGCGGATCGTGGCGCCCGTCGTGGTGGCTGACAATCCATTCGTCATGCCCGATCTCAGAGATGGCCGCCCCTTGCCGGATCAAGGCGGCCTCTGCATCGCCAGCAAAGGTAGGCAAAACAACTCGGGCGACCCCTGCCAAAGCCAGATCCAGGGCCAGCCGCGCGTCGCTGACGGTTGTCACAATTTCATCGCCATGGGTCGCCCGCAACCACCGCTCCGACGGTGTGGTGGGGATCCCGTCGCTCAGACCGACATAGCCCTGGACGTCGGGACTTGCCGCGTATACGGCATAGTCGATCGCGATGGTCCGCCGTCCGGCCAGCCAGTTCTGCGCCGGTGCCCGATTGCGAATTCCGATATCGGCTTCGCGACGAGCAATGTCCATGTCGGCATTTGAGGCCACGAATTCGGGGACCCAGCCTGCATCCGGCGTCCAGACTTCGGCAATCGCCCGGGCCAGAAAGCGGGATGTCCAAAGCCCGGCAGTGATCCGGACGCGCAGCGCGCTATCGCGGGACGCGACCTTTGCGATCCGGTTCGCGATGCCGGTCAGCGGCGCGGCCTCGGCGGCAAGATCCCGACCCGCTGCGGTCAGGGCGTATCCTCTGGGCCCGCGTTCGAATAGACGCAGATCCATCTGACGCTCAAGCGACGACATCCGGCGGTTCAGCGTGGCAAGGCTTGCGCCGGTGCGCCGCGCGGCCTCGGACAGGCTTCCCGCTGCGGCCACGGCAAGAAAAAGGGCGATGTCATCCAGAGACGTTCTTTCCATAATTGAAAATCTAATTCCATACGCGCCAAGTTTTTATGAAGTACTTAAGTCGCTATCTTGGCGACATCTTTCTAATATTGCAAATTGGAGACGCCGCCATGCAGGTCTTGCTTCAGCCACTACCGGTCCATGAACCATTGACCGAATACCAAAAAGAACGCCGGTTCTATGAAGAGATCGGCCGTGCCAGGAGGAAGAGATACCTGCTTAGATTTCGGGTTCGGCTATTTGGTCGTCGCCGGAAAACGGGTCAATCGCGGCCCTGTTCGGCGGCGAGCTCTTCGACGTCCTTGAACTTGATCGACTCCCCGCAGCCGCAGGCGTCCTCCACATTCGGGTTCTTGAACTTGAAACCGGATTCCAGAAGGCCGGTTTCATAGTCGATCTCGGTGCCGAACAGAAACATCTGCGCCATAGGCGCAATCAGGATCCGGGCACCATCCTGTTCGACCGCTTCGTCGTGGGGGTCGACATCGGTCACATAATCCATCGTGTATTCCATGCCCGCGCAGCCGCCTTTCTTGACGCCGATCCGCAGACCGGAATGGCCCTCGGCCTCCATCAGGCGCTTGATCTCAAGCGCAGCGCGGGGCGTCATCGTGACGGCCTGTTTACCGGGTATTCCGAACATGGGGCGATCCTGCTTTCTGTCTTGGGCCCAAACCTATGTCTTCCGTCCGCTTTTCTCAAGTTCCGGGGGCGGCGAAGATGAATTCGGGCGGCCCGATTGGACCGCCCGGAGTAAAGGGAAACGTAAAGCGCGGGTTCGACGGGGACAGCGACGAACCGACACGCCTGCCGGATCAAAGTGGGAGTATTCCAGCAACCTTCGGATAGAACGGTGGGGTAACAGGTATCAAACGGATAGGTGAAGATTTGGCGACAGCCCGTAGAGCATTCCCGCTTACATGAACCCCAGCTCCAAGCGCGCTTCGTCGGACATCATATCCATGCCCCACGGCGGTTCCCACGTGATCTCTACATTCACGGTTTTTACACCGGGCAGGGGCTCGATCGCATCTGCCAGCCAGCCGGGCATTTCGCCCGCGACGGGGCAGCCCGGCGCGGTCAGGGTCATCACTACGCCGACATCCCCTTCGGATGAAATATCAATGGTATAGACTAGGCCCAGATCATAGATATTAACCGGGATTTCGGGATCAAAAACGCTGCGGCATGCCTCGACCACCTGATCGTAAAGCGGGTGATCCGTCGTCGACGGTTTGATCAGGGGGGCCCCTTCCATCGGGTCGGGCGTATCGACGGTCATGCGCGCTCCTCGGCATTACTTGAGTGTTTATATAAGGATCACGTTTCGCGCGTCCAGTGGCAGCCGGGTGCATCGCACCCCGGCCACAGTCGCGTCGCCCCACGGTCTTTACTTCCCAAGCGGCTTGGGCCAATCGCGGTGCATGACCGACCGTTTCGCTTTCGACATCCACGCCACCGATGACCGCGCCCGGACCGGTGTCATTCGGACGGCGCGGGGCGATATACGGACCCCAGCTTTCATGCCCGTCGGGACGGCGGCGACGGTCAAGGCGATGTTGCCGGAAAGCGTCGCAGCGACGGGCGCCGATATTCTTCTGGGCAATACCTATCACCTGATGCTGCGCCCGGGGGCCGAGCGGATCGACAAACTCGGCGGCCTGCACCGTTTCATGAACTGGTCCAAGCCGATCCTGACGGATTCCGGTGGATTTCAGGTCATGAGTCTGTCGGATCTACGCAAACTGACCGAGAAGGGCGTGCGCTTCAAAAGCCATATTGATGGGTCCGAGCACATGCTTACGCCGGAAAGGTCGATGGAGATCCAGCGGCTTTTGGGCTCAGACATCGTTATGGCCTTCGATGAATGTCCGGCCCTGCCGGCGGATCGCCCCCGGATCGAAGAAAGCATGCGTTTGTCCATGCGGTGGGCAGCCCGGTCGCGCGATGCGTTCGGGGACAGGCCGGGACATGCGCTTTTTGGAATCCAGCAGGGCGGGCTGGAAGAGGACCTTCGCGCGGAAAGCGCAGCGGCTTTGACTGAGATCGGTTTTGATGGCTATGCCGTCGGCGGTTTAGCCGTGGGGGAAGGCCAAGAATCGATGTTTGCCTGTTTGGACTATGCGCCTCAGCAACTGCCGGTCGATAAGCCCCGCTATCTGATGGGGGTCGGCAAGCCCAGCGATATCGTTGGTGCGGTCGCCCGGGGAATCGACATGATGGACTGCGTGTTGCCTTCGCGTTCCGGGAGAACGGGGCAAATTTTCACACGCAGGGGCGTGCTGAACATAAAAAACGCCCGCCATGCGGATGATCCCCGGCCGTTGGATGAGACCTGCATATGCCCGGCTTGTCAGTCCTATTCGCGCGCCTATTTGCACCATGTATTCCGTGCCGGCGAGATCATCGCCTCTATGCTTTTGACTTGGCATAATCTTCATTATTATCAGGTTCTTATGAATGAGATGCGGGCGGCAATCGCTGCGAATGCCTTCGCGGCATTCGTGACCAAGTTCGAGGCCGATGCCGCGCTTGGCGATATTGAACCGCTCTGACACTGTCGAGATTAATTAGCCAATGTTACGAAAACGTTTCAGCTAACGTCGAAATTGACGTATACAACGCGTAAATTCCCGATAATATACGTTCTTGGGGACTAGTAGGACGGGATTACCGGATAAATGCGGCTCAGAAACTTCAAGCTGTTCGTCGAGATAGCGGACAAAGGGTCACTCGCAGCTGCGGCTCGATCGCTCAATATTTCGACGACGACGGCCTCGGAACGGTTGGCGGCACTTGAAGAGCATTTTTCGACGGAATTGATCCGCCGCACGACGCGATCGCTAAGCTTCACGTCCGCCGGACAGGTGCTTTTGGATGGCGCGCGCCGACTGCTCGCGGATGCCGCAGAAATCGAGACGCAGATCAACCACGGGACCGATGCCTTGTCCGGTCCAATCCGGATGAGCCTGCCGACCGACCTAGGGCACCGCTTCATCCTACCGATCGTCGATCGGTTTCTGGCCGAAAACCCCGAGGTCCGCGCAGAGATCATCCTGACGGATGAGGTGTCCGACATCATTGGCATGGGGCTTGATTTCGCGATCAGGGACAGTGTTGACGTGGATCCGACGCTCTCGGCCCGCCCGTTGATTCCGAACGACCGGGTGGTAATTGCTTCGCCCGATTACCTGGATAAGAACGGCGCCCCCAACCACCCGGAAGATCTGACACGGCATTCCTGTTTGCTTTTGCGCGTCGGTGCCCAGACCAACCGGTATTGGCGGTTTGTCATCGACGGGTCCGAAAGCCGCATTGCTCTCGATGGCGTGCGAGTTACGAATGACGCAGGGTTGCTGGCGGATTGGTGTCGCCAAAGCATTGGTATTGCCATGAAGTCGCGGGTGAATGTTGAAGAAGATCTCAGAAACGGGACTTTGATTTCAATTCTTCAGGATTTCCTGCCGCCTGCGGGTCATTTCCAGGTCGTGCACAGCGCCAGCCGCGCCTTGCCAAGACGCGTCGCGTCCCTGATCGGACGGATTGAAACCGATCTGAACGCGCGAACCGAGCGCCAGGATACGCCACGTCAGGAAAGTGACGCCTTGCCGCGTACGCAGTTCGCAACTGCCTGACCCCCGTCCGAAAGTGCTGCCGCTCATGGTCTTTCAAATGGATCTGCGCCCGTGACCCGTCCCAAGATCGGGTTGGCGCTTGGTGCGGGGGGCGCGCGGGGCTGGTGTCACATTGGGGCCCTTCGCGCGCTTGAAGATATTGGCATTCGTCCCGATGTGATCGCAGGCACGTCAATGGGCGCCTTGGTCGGCGCCATCTATGCTGGCGGCGCGATTGGCGCCTTTCAGGACTTTGCCATCGGCCTGACACGCCAGAAGATCCTAAGGCTTGCAGATCCGCAGTTCGGCAAGGGCGGTCTGGTCGGCGCACGCGCGATCCACGACCTGCTTGAGACATTCGATGTTCCGGATGACTTCGATCTTCTTGCGCGGCCATTCGTTGCAGTTGCAACCGAAATGCGCACCGGGAAGGAAGTTCAGATCGGCAGTGGCCTTGTGTCCGATGCGGTGCGCGCCTCGGTGGCGCTGCCTGGTGTTGTGACGCCACACAAAATCGGCAGGCGCTGGTTCATTGATGGCGGCCTGACCAATCCGGTGCCGGTGTCGGCCTGCCGACGCATGGGCGCCGATATCGTGATCGCCATCGATCCCTCAGCCAAGGCCACCGGCATCGTCTGGCGCGAACGCGAACCGCGAGATCTTTGGGGGCAGATCGGCCAGATTGGTGCGACAATCCCCGGTCTTCCGGCGGCGTGGAGCGATTTTCTGACCGAAAGTGGGAAGGGGGAAACCCGCATCCGGCCGCCGCGCTATGTCGACGTTCTTGTGGCTTCGATCGACATCATGGCGCTGAAGATCACCAGCAAAGAGCTTGAAGATCATCCGCCCGACCTTCTTTTGAATGCCGAACTTGGGGACGTTTCGGTCCTGGAGTTTGACCGCGCTGACGAGGCGATAGCCGAAGGCAGGCGCTTGATCGAAGACTGTGCGGACGGAATTTTGGCACTGCTCGGCGACGGAACAGTGACGGCCTGAGACGAGCGCGAGGCTTCAGCGAAGCGGGGCCGCTTGAAGGACTACGTCCAGGCTTTGGCTGTCATCGGTCCGCTGATACCGCATTGCGATGGACCCAAGTTGCGCCCAGGAGTTGCGCCGGCTCGGCGAGGTCTGGTCGGCCTCTTCCCACGGGCTGAACCCATAGTACCGTCTGTCGCTGCGCCCGGCAGGGCGGGTTCCCTCAAACCCAAGCCCTGCCGGGATGCAGACCGCACCTTGACCCGTGCTTCCCTCTCCGCAGGTTTGAAGCGTCATCCGTTCGGCGGCGGCCGCCGGTGTCGCCGCAACGATCAAAACGCCAATGAAAAGCTGTCGGATCAGAAATGTCACGTGTCGGTTCCCTCGTCCCTTCGCCGTCAAGAAGGCCAGCGAAATGCGGTGCGAATAGGGCAGGAAACCGGCAGCGCTGCGGGGATCCGTTCAAATGCAGAAACACTCTGTTTGATGGGCTTGTTCCGAATACGCCCGTTCAGGCGTCGAGATCGACCCAGATCGGCACGTGATCGGACGGTCGGGTTCGTCCGCGAATACCGGCATCGATCTGACAATCCCGCATCAAGTCGGCGCATTGCGGGCTGAGAAGAAAATGATCGATGCGGATACCGTCGTTTCTTTCCCATGCACCGGCCTGGTAATCCCAGAACGTATAGGTTTCAGGCGCCCGGGTCCGGGCCCTTAAGGCGTCGGTGAAGCCCAGGTTCAGGATCCGCCGGAAGGCCGCGCGGGTGTCCGGAAGTCCCAGGGCATCGTCATGCCAAACTTCGGGCCGCGCGGCATCTTCGTCCTGCGGGATCACGTTGTAGTCGCCCGCCATCAAAGCCGGCATCTCATCGGCCAGAAGCGCCTCGGCACGTGCATGAAGTCGGTCCATCCAGGCGAGCTTATAGTCGTATTTTGGCCCCGGCGCCGGGTTTCCGTTTGGCAGATATAGTCCGCAAACCCGGATCGCTTGTGTACCGACAACGGTCGCTTCGATCCACCGGGCCTGATCGTCGGTGTCGTCCCCGGGAAGCCCGCGCGAGACATCTTCCAAAGGCAATTTCGACAAGATCGCGACCCCGTTGAAAGATTTCTGCCCATGGGTTTCGACATTGTAGCCGCGATCCTCGAACAGCCCGCGCGGGAAGTTTTCATCGAGTGATTTGATCTCTTGCAGCACGACGACATCGGGCTCGGCTTCGTCCAGCCAGTCCGGCAAGGCTTCGGCCCGCGCTTTGATCCCGTTGATGTTGAAACTTGCGATCTTCATTAAGCCATACATCCCAAGACCGTGGGACCAAGTCCATCGAGAATTGCGCGATTTGCGGTCATTCCGGGAATACGACGACGTCGGTGTTGGCGCCGCAAAGCAAGACACCGACCCTCTCGTCCGGGGCAGGAACGTATGCGCCCGAGGTCAACGCGGCCAAGGCAGTGGCGCCGCCGGGTTCGACCACAATCCTCAGACGTTCCCAAAGCCGGGCCTGCGCCACGCGAATGGCGGCATCCTCGACCAAAACGGCCTGATCGACATAGGCCTGCGCGATTGGAAACATCAGATCGCCGATCTGCTTGGGGCCAAGACTGTCGCGCGCATACCCTTCGGGTGGGACGGGCACAGGCTGTCCGGCTTCAAGTGCGTGATGAAGGTGCGGGCAGCCCTCGGGCTCGACCGATACAAGTTTTACCCGGTCTTCGACATAGGCCGCTATCCCGCCAATCAGGCCGCCGCCGCCCACGGCAATCAACAGCGTATCGACCGGGGCTTGCTCAAGAAATTCCAGCGCCACGGTTCCTTGTCCCGCAAGCGTGCCCACCTGATCATAGGCATGAACCAAAAGCGCGCCGGTCTCTGCGGCCCAGGTGTTCGTTGCTGCCATCAGGGCATCGAAGCCGTTTGGAACGCGCTCGACCTCGGCGCCATAACCTTCGATGCGCGCAACCTTCGCGTCGGGGGAGTAGTCAAACACAAAGATCTTGGCTTTCACATCTGCCGAAGCAGCGGCCCAGGCCAGCGCTGCCCCGTGATTACCGCCGGACGCTGCAACGACACCGGCTGGGGGAACGTCTTCGACCATCAAGTTGTTGCGTGCTCCTCGGGCCTTGAAAGACCCGGAGTGCTGTAGATGTTCAAGCTTCAGCGTAACGGGGGCAAGGGCGGCGTCCAATCCGAGATCCTCTGCCGCCACTTCGATCACCGGGGTACGCCGTACATGTGGCGCAATCCGGCCCCAGGCCGCTTCCACATCCTGCCGTGTTACCGATCCTGCCATGATGCCCCCGCGTTTGCCTGGGCGGGACCCTGCACGCTGAACTCAAGATGGTCCAGCGGTCAAATGCGCTACAGGCCAGTCTGATCTTCTTTGGCTGTCAGATCGAAAAACTTGTGCCGCAGCCGCAGCTTGCGGTGGCATTCGGGTTGTCGATGACAAAACGCGCGCCGATCAGCTCTTCCGAGAAATGGATCACCGCGTTGGACAGGAAGGGCAGGGATACGGGGTCCACGACCACCTTCTGGCCGGATCCTTCCAGGATCAGATCATCATCCGCCGGTTCGTCCAGTTTGATATCGTATTGGAAACCCGAACAGCCGCCTCCCTCAACGGCCACGCGCAGTGCTTTAGGGGCGTCTTCACCGGCATTGATCTCGGCCAGACGCGCAAAGGCGCGATCAGTCACTTTCGGGGGCAAGTTCAGGTCCAAAACGCCAACTCCGGCATATCTTCGAGATCGGAACTGGAATATAGGGGCCGCGGGACCACCGAGCAAGGGACGCAAGGGACATGCGCGCCGCCTATGCTTCAGATCCGGCGGCAAGCCGGGGCCGGCTTCATGCCGAGGAAGAAAGCACGTTTCGGACGTGTTTTCAGCGTGACCGTGACCGGATCATCCATGCTTCGGCCTTTCGGCGGTTGAAGCACAAGACCCAGGTTTTCGTTGAGCATGAGGGCGATTACTTCCGGACGCGCCTGACCCATTCGATCGAGGTGGCCCAGGTGGCCCGGACAATCGCCGGGGTGCTGGATTTGGATCTGGACCTGACCGAGGCTCTGGCACTGGCCCACGATTTGGGTCACACACCCTTCGGACATACGGGCGAGGACGCGCTTGCAGCCCTGATGGCGCCCTATGGCGGGTTTGATCATAACGCCCAGACGTTGCGGATTGTGACCTCGCTTGAACGTCACTATGCCGAGTTCGATGGGTTGAACTTGTCCTGGGAAACACTTGAAGGGCTTGCGAAACACAACGGACCGGTCGGCGGTGAGGTTCCTTTTGCCCTGGCCGAGTACAACGACCGGCACGATCTGGAACTTGACACTTACGCAAGTGCCGAAGCCCAGGTGGCCGCGATCTCGGACGACGTGGCCTATAACCACCACGATCTTCACGACGGGCTTCGCGCGGATCTGTTCTCGACGGATGAACTGGCAGAGCTTCCGCTGCTGAAGGCGTGTTTTGCCGAGGTGGATGCGCGCTATCCCGGGCTGAATTACTACCGTCGCCGCCACGAGGCGCTTCGCCGCTTCATCGGCTTTCTGGTCGAAGACGTTATTGCCGTCGCGCGGGGGCACCTGGCCGACATCAAGCCGGGTTCGGTTACGGATATCCGCAAGGCGGGACGGCCCATCATTCGTTTCTCGGACCCGGTCTGGCGCGATCTTGAGACGATCCGCGCCTTCCTCTTTGAGAAGATGTATCGCGCGCCCGCAGTTCTGAAGATGCGGGAAGAGGTCACCGGCGTGGTGAACGCGCTTTTCCCGTTCTACATTGCCGAGCCGCATCACCTGCCGCGCCAGTGGCGCAAGGACGTGGCCGATGCGGAAACTGAAACGGAATTGGCGCGGATCGTGGCTGATTATATTGCTGGAATGACCGATCGCTTCGCGATTGTCAGCCATGAACGGCTGATCGGCACCTGACCCGATTGCTGGCCCGTTTCGGTCATGCTAGTTTTCAAGGGCTGGGGAAGGGGGCGCCAGATCCGGGTGCTCCGACATGGAACAACTGCTTGAACGTCCTTTGACCGAGGCGGCAGCCATTGGCGCCCTGCGCAAGGCCGCGCGTGACAGCATCGAAGCCCAGGCGGCCTTGGGTGTGGCGCTGGCCGAGGCGGGGTGCAGCTATGAGGCGGCGCTGAACCTTAGACCCACGCGGATGCATTGGAAGGGCACCCCAGGGGAAGCCGCGGCGCGGCAGGCCCTGGATGCGCAGGCCTGGTGGAACAAGGAATGGAGGCAGTTCGCCCAGGCCATGCAAGCGGGTGAGCGCGACACGGCCCTGGCATTGGTCGGGGACCGGGCCGAGATGTTCTGGGACTTTCCACCGCTTCTCACGCATCTCGCCCAAACCGCGAAGGCCGCGGGTCAGTTGGATCTGGCGCGGCATCTGTTTCAACGGGTGCGGGATCTGGCCGAACGTGGCCTGCCAAAAATGGAAATGGGTGCTTTCGCCTATGTCAGCCGTGCGGGTCTGATCGATGTGATGATCATGCAGGGCGAGATCGCGCAGGCGCTTGAGGACTATGCCGCGCTGGAGCCCAGCCCCGGCAACGCGATGTCCCATGAAATCCAGGGGGCCCGCTTGCTTGCGCTGGCGGGTCAGGAAGACGGCGCGATGGTCGCGATTGCGGATATGTTGGTCACTGCGTCGAAGAAACGCGACGGGTATTCGGCAGAGATCCGGATGGATTTTATTGACAATGCCGCCGAACTCGCACCCCTACGGGCTCGGTCCGACTGGACGCTGATGCGCGCAGATCCTGCCGGATATGCCCGACGGCAGGTGTGATCTGATTGCGCGCCTGCGGCGCATTCCTTCTGGCACTTCGTGCGGATTCCAGGGGGACACTGCCCCCGCAGCGTTCGCGCCGGAAATTATAGGGACCACCAGTGGGTCAAACCCGCGCCCAAGTGGCGTCCGTCATCGCGTAATTGGCATAACGAAAATCGCGGATCTTGATCAGGCCAAGTGGCGTCCAGTCCAGAAGCACGAAATAGCGGGGCGCCTTGCCCGGGTTCTGGCGATCGAAGACAAGGATGGCAGGCCGGTCTTCCACCTGACCCGGAGCCAATAACCAATCATCCTGAGCCGAATAGTTGGTGAAATAATGCCCCACGCGGGCCTTTCCCTGCACGGTTTCCCGGGCCACGAGATCAAGGCGCACTTCTTCGGCAAGTTCGGCCCGGATTCGGTCGAAGTCATGGGCATTGAAATGCGCGGCATAGGTTTGAAGCCGGGCCATGGTATCGGGATCAAGCTGGGCGGGGGGCCGGGCCGTGGCCTTTCGCAAGTCACTTCGCCCACGGTGCAATGCAGATTTCACCGATGAGACCGAGCTCTCGGTCAGGTCGGCCACCTCTTCCGCGCTATAACCAAGAACATCCCGCAGGATCACGGCGCTGCGCTGTTTCGGGGTCAGCGCCATAAAAGGGCGCAAGGTGTCGACCATGTCGCCGCCTTTCGGGAGCTCGTCCATATGAACCTCCATCGCAAGAGTCGCGGCCATGGCGCGATCCCGGGCACGCACACGAAGCGCGTTCAGCGCGGTGGTATGGGCGATGCGGAAGGCCCAGGCTCGGAGGTTCTGAACCTCGGTTCCCGATTGCAAAGCGCGCAGCGCCTTCAAAAGCGTGTCTTGCAGCACATCTTCCCCATCGATGACAGATCCCATCATGCGGGCAAGATATCGGTGCAGCTCTGGCCGGAGGGCGGCCAGAGCGTCGTCAACTGTGTTCGGGTTATCCATGGGCTTCCATCGATTGGCCCCCCAGGAGCCAGGCACCCGCCGGGTCGTCTTTGCCAAGGATCTCGCGCACGTAAGTCGCGATCTTCTGCGGTGTCAGCGGCGCGTCCCACTGGGCCATGAAAGCGTCCGGGCCTTGGCCCGTCGATGCCCCATAGGCAGAGGCGGCATTCGCCGCAATTTCGGTCCCGGCCACCAATTGGCGCGGATAGACGGTGGCAAAAGTCAGGTCGAGCCCCTTTTCGGCAGCCTCGGCCTGAGCGTAATTCGCGATGAAGTGCTGCATCCGCTTGGCCCCTGCATAGCCGCCCGAAAGGCGTGACCCGTTCATCGCAGCCCCGCTTGCGAAATTGATGATCCGCCCGCCGGGTCGCATCGGCAGTTTGAGCGTCGCCTGAATGAAATCAAAGGCGATTTTGGTATCGCTTTGCCAAGGCATACTGAACTCATCCCAGGAGAGCGCCGCCAATGGCGCCATTTTGGGCTGGCTTCCGCCCGCCAGAACCAGGATATCGGGATCTGCATCTTTCAGGATTTCGGCAGCGCTGCCTTCCGCGGCGTCTGCGGCAAGCGTTGTCACCTCGGGATGTGCCGCGCTTAACGCTTTGAGCCCCTCGGCCCCGCGCGCCACAGCCATGACGCTTGCACCGTCCGATATCAGCATCTCGGTGACGGCGCGCCCGGCACCCTTCGTTGCGCCGATCACGAGCGCTTTTTGTCCGGCAATGTTCATTGGTGTCATCCTTCCTTGTCAGAGGTCTTTGAAGGGAAGACACTTCGGCGATCCAAAAGGGTTCGCCGTGGCCCGAAAAAATCGCCATTTTGTTGACGCAGGACCCCGGCGTGATAGAGGGCAGCCCCATGAACATTTTCACCGATATCCGCACTGCCGTCATCGAATCCTTGGATGCCATGGTGGCCGAGGGCGATCTGCCGCCCGGGCTGAACTATGGACCTGTTGCGGTCGAGCCGCCACGCGATGCCGCCCATGGGGACATGGCCACCAACGCGGCAATGGTGCTGGGCAAGGCATCGGGCAAAGTGCCGCGTGATCTGGCCACTGGACTGGCCGAGAAACTGGCAGCCGATCCGCGGATCGAAACGGCTGAAGTCGCGGGGCCGGGGTTTTTGAACCTGCGGCTGGCACAGGGGATCTGGCACGACGTCGTCGCCGAAGCGATCGATGCCGGGAAGGCGTTCGGCCATTCTGGAATGGGCGCGGGCGTGAAGGTGAATGTCGAATTTGTCTCGGCCAATCCGACCGGTCCGCTCCATATCGGCCATGCAAGGGGCGCCGTCTTTGGCGACGCGCTTGCCCGGCTGTTGGAGGCGGCCGGATATGATGTGACCCGCGAGTATTACATCAACGATGGCGGCGCGCAGGTCGATGTGTTGGCGCGGTCGGTTTATCTCAGGTACCTCGAAGCTCATGGTCAGGACGTGGCGTTTGAGGATGGCACGTACCCGGGCGATTACCTGATCCCGGTTGGCGAAGCATTGAAAGCAAAGGTGGGCGATCAGTTCGTCGACAAGGGCGAACAATTCTGGCTGTCCGAAGTGCGCGCATTTGCCACCGATGCCATGATGGACCTGATCCGGGACGATCTGGCCAAGGTCGGGATCGCGATGGACGTCTTCTTTTCCGAGAAGTCGCTTTACGACACAGGGCGGATCGAAGCCGCCATCGAGGATTTGAAAGGCAAGGGCCTGATTTATGATGGCACGCTCGAGCCCCCCAAGGGCAAGGTGCCTGAGGATTGGGAACCCCGGGAACAAACCCTGTTCCGGTCCACGGAACATGGCGACGATGTGGACCGGCCGGTGAAGAAGTCGGACGGATCCTGGACCTATTTCGCGCCCGACATCGCCTATCACTATGACAAGATTTCCCGTGATTTCGATCTTCTGATCGATGTCTTCGGCGCCGATCATGGCGGCTATGTCAAACGGATGAATGCGGCTGTCTCGGCCCTGTCGGACGGCAAGGTCCCGCTCGACATCAAGCTGACGCAGCTCGTGCGGCTGTTCAAAGATGGTGAACCATTCAAGATGTCGAAGCGGGCAGGGACGTTCGTGACCCTCGCCGATCTAATCGATCAGGCGGGCCCGGATGTGACGCGTTTCGTCATGCTGACACGGAAGAACGACGCGCCGCTTGATTTCGACCTGGATAAGGTGCTTGAGCAATCGAAGGACAATCCGGTCTTCTATGTTCAGTACGCCCATGCGCGGGTCCGGTCGCTGTTCCGGAAAGTCGAAGAGCTTGGCCTGCCCACATCGGACAACGCGCATCTGGAAGATCCTGCCGAATTCGTGGTCGCCAGAAAGATCGCCGAATGGCCGCGGTTGATCGAAATCGCGGCTCGGAACCACGAACCGCATCGGGTGGCCTTCTATCTGTATGAACTGGCCTCCGAGTTCCATGCGCTCTGGAACAAAGGAAACGAGCATACGCACCTGAGGTTCGTGCAAGACGGCAACCCCAAGGCCACCGCCGCCAAGATGCCGCTTGCCGAGGCCGTGGCCGTTGTTATTTCAGCAGGACTTGCTATTCTAGGCGTGACGCCAGCCGAAGAAATGCGCTGAGATTCGAACCATCAGCCACGCGGCCCCGTGCGTCAGAGCAGAAAGATGCTGGCGTAAGACCGGCACGGAGTGAGGCGGATGGCAGATATCAATTATGATGATGCGGGGGATTTCGGTGCGTCCGAAACCTCAATTTCAACCCTGGTGAACCTGGGCGGCGCGGTCGTGTCGCTCGCGCTTGTCGCGGGCCTTGGGGTCTGGGGATACGAACTTTTGATGCGCGACGTGAATGGGGTTCCCGTCGTGCGCGCGCTGGAAGGTCCGATGCGCGTGGCGCCCGACAATCCCGGCGGGGTCGAGGCGCCGCATCAGGGGCTGTCTGTGAACACAGTGGCTGCCGATGTGGGGCCAGAAGAACCTGCCGAACGTTTGATCCTTGCCCCGGCACCGATCGAACTGGACGGCGACGATCAACCTGTCCTGTCGCTCTTGCCCGATACGCCGGCGGCGGCCGAAGCCGATGCGACCGGCACGGCACCTGTGACCAGCGATACGGCGGCACTCGACGCTGGCGCCGATGGCCCCGTCGAAGAGACTACGCCCACTGCGATTGAGGCTGCGATTGCCGAAGCTCTGGGCGAAGATGTGCCGGCCGTTCAAACGCCACCGGACGGTGCGATCCCGGTGGATGTGCCGGGCGTCACAACCTCGCTGCGCCCGGTTGAACGGCCCCAGCGGATCACCGGTGTTATCCAAACCAGCAGCGCTGCTGCGACGGCGGCGGCTTCGGCGGTGGAACCGGCTCAGGCAGAGGCACCAGTGGCTCCGCCTGGCACCACCATGGTGTTGACGGCCACGGGCGACTGGATCCCTTCGGATGAAGTGCTGCCGGAACCCGGGACGCGGCTAGTTCAGCTTGGCGCCTATGCCAGCAAGGACGTGGCCCGCGCCGAATGGGTGACGATGTCGACCCAGTTTCGAGACTATTTTGACGACAAGGAACGGCTGATCATGGAGGCCTCGGCCGGGGGCAAGACGTTCTTCCGTCTGCGCGTCATGGGATTTGACGATCTGGCAGCGGCACGCCGGTTCTGCGCGGTCCTGGTGGCCGAGAACGCCAACTGCATTCCCGTGGTCCAGCGCTGACGGCAATGGCAAGTCCGGGCGCCTATATCTTCGGCTGCTCGGGGCCGGTGCTGACCGCTGACGAGGCTGCCTTTTTCGCGACGGCGCAGCCCTGGGGGTTCATCCTGTTTGCTCGAAACATCGAGACACCGGATCAGCTTCGGAAACTGACGACGGATTTGCGAGAAAGTGTCGGCTGGCAAGCCCCCATTCTGATCGATCAGGAAGGTGGGCGGGTGACCCGTATGCCACCTGAGATGGCGCGGCCTTGGCCTGCGGCTCGGGATTTCGCAATGGCAGCCGGGGACCGGGCCGAAAGGGCTATGTGGCTTCGGTCCCGGATCACATCCCACGAATTGGACAGCTTCGGGATCGATGTGAATTGTACGCCATTGTGTGACATTGGCCGGGCCGAGACGCACCCCTTTCTGCTGAACCGCTGCTACGGGGACGACGCGGAAACCGTGACGCGGCTGGCCCGGGCAACCGTTGACGGCCAGATGGCGGGTGGCGTGTTGCCTGTGATGAAACACATGCCCGGGCATGGGCGGGCAACGGTCAACAGCCACGATCACCTTCCCCGGACGGACGCAGCGTTCGACGTTCTTCTGACGGAAGATTTCGCCCCGTTTCGCGCCTTGGCCGATCTGTCGATGGGGATGACAGCCCATGTCCTTTATCAAGCCATTGATTCCGAACGGCCCGGCACCGTATCGCCCGACGTCATCGCGGTGATCCGCGATACTATCGGGTTCGCTGGTCTCTTGATGACCGACGACATCTCGATGGAAGCGCTCGGCGGGACCGTGGCCGAACGCGGGATGGCTGCGCTCAACGCGGGATGCGATCTGATCCTGCATTGCAACGGCGACGTGGCTGAGATGGTGTCCATCGCCAATGTCGCGCCGCGCCTTTCCACAGCGGGACAGGACAGAGCCAACGCGGCGCTGGCCTGCCGACGGGTGCCGGACCCCATTGACATCGCAGCCGCCGAGGCAGAGCTTGAGGCGCTTCTGGAAAAGGCTTCCCATGTCTGAAACGCCCCACACCCCTCAGACCGACAACGTGATCCACGTCGATGCTCGGCTGGCGGCCGAGGCGCTGATCGTGGACGTAGACGGGTTCGAAGGGCCGCTGGACCTTCTATTGACGCTCAGCCGAACGCAGAAAGTCGATCTTCGCAAGATCTCGGTTCTGGCGTTGGCCAAGCAGTACCTGGCATTCGTCGAACAGGCAAAGGTGCTTCGGATCGAGCTGGCAGCGGATTACTTGGTGATGGCGGCTTGGCTCGCCTTCCTGAAATCGCGCCTTTTGTTGCCGCCCGACCCGGAAGATGATGGTCCGTCGGGCGATGAACTCGCGGCACATCTGGCCTTCCAGTTGGAACGTCTGTCGGCCATGCGGGATGTGGCGGCTAAGCTGATGGCCCGCGACCAGAAGGGGCGCGACTTCTTCGTTCGCGGTGTGCCCGAGGATGTGACGCGGTACCGGAAAGTGCGGTTCACGGCCACACTTCTGGATTTGATGCAGGGCTATGCGCGCGTTCGTACGAAGGACGATTTCCGCCCTTACGTGATGGACCGGGACCATGTGTTGACCATGGAAGAGGCGCTGGATCGTTTGCGCCCGCTGATCGGCTTCGCGGGCGAGTGGGCGGATCTGTCATCCTTCCTGCCCGAGGGATGGAGCGGGTCACCCGCCGAACGCCGGTCCGCCACCGCGGCCACGTTTGCTGCGGCGCTGGAACTGGTCAAGGCAGGCTCGGCGGAGCTTCGGCAATCCGACACCTTCGCCCCCATCCAATTGCGCCGGAGGCCCGTCGATGGCTGATGATCAGATCTCGGACAATCCGATGCAGGACGAGGAAAGCCTGTTTGAAGCGCCGCCCCTGGCCGAGCAGGAACGCATGGTTGAAGCGATCCTTTTCGCCTCGGCAGAGCCCGTGAAAGTGGCCGAATTGAACGCGCGGATGCCCCATGGCGCCGATGGTGCGGCGGCGGTCGAGCAACTTCGAAAGCGCTATGACGGGCGCGGGGTGCAGGTGGTGAAGGTTGGCGATGCCTGGGCAATCCGCACGGCACCAGATCTCGGCTTCCTGATGCGCAAGGAAGTGGTCGAGACGCGGAAGCTGTCGCGCGCGGCTATCGAGACGCTTGCGATTATTGCCTATCATCAACCGGTGACGCGGGCCGAGATTGAAGAAATCCGCGGCGTGTCCGTCAGCCGGGGCACGATCGACCAACTTCTCGAATTGGAGTGGATCCGTCTGGGGCGTCGCCGGATGACGCCGGGCCGACCGGTCACATTTGTGGTAACCCAAGGGTTTCTGGACCATTTCGGACTAAGTTCTTCAAAAGACCTGCCGGGGCTGAAGGAATTGCGCTCGGCCGGGCTTTTGGACAATCGCCCACCGCCTGGAGCGGAGGGGGAAGACGACGACAGCGAAGATCAACAGTCCGAGCTGTTTGAAGAGGCAGACGACAACGACATCCAAGACGGTGAAACCGCAGGAGCAGAGCAATGAATGCAAATCAACTGATCAACATGCTGGTCCGCATGGGCACACGTTTGCTGATGCGCAAAGGGATCAACGCAGGCGTCAAAGCCGCATCTGGCGCGATGGCGCGACGGAAGGGCGACGAAGGATCCGACGCCCCGCAAGTCGACGAAAAGGAAACCGCCAAGCGCATAAAGCAAACGATGAAGATTGGCCGCCGGGTGTCGCGTTTCTGATCTAACCAACTGCGTCGGCGGCGGCGCTTTCCAGCCAAGCCAGCATGGCGCGATAGGGCCCGGGTCCATGGCTGATCCGGGCGACACCAAGCTCGGACAGTTTCTCCTTCGCTGGCAGCCCGGGGCGCATGAACACATTGACGGGCAGCGGGACAGCGTCGCAAATCTTCCCGATCAGATCGGGATCTGTCAGGGCAGGGACGAAAAAGCCGCTTCCGCCGGCGTCCGCATAGGCCTGGCCGCGTTCGACCGCCTCGTCGGCAAGTGCCGCATGTTTCGATGCGTCCGGTTCTTTCAGAAATACATCGGTCCGCGCGTTGATGAAGAAATCGATGCCGCTGTCCTCAGCCGCTTTGCGCGCAGCGCGGATCCGGCGGGATTGCTCATCAACGGAATATAATCCTTGCATCCCAACGATTTGATCTTCGAAGTTCATGCCGATGATGCCCCGCGAAATCAACCGGGTGACGTTCCGACCTACGGCTTCTGGCGCGGTCGCGTAGGCCCCTTCGAAATCGATCGAGACGGGTAGATCGACGCCATGAGCGATCCGTTCCGCGACCCCAAGAAGCAGGTCAACGGGGATCGCTTCACCATCTGGAAACCCTTGTGCACCCGCGACCGACCAACTTCCCGTGGCGACGGCCTTGGCCCCTGCCTTGGCCACAGCCTGGGCCGATCCCGCATCCCAGACGTTGAACAGCACCAATGGGTCGCCCTTGACGTGAAGGGCCTGAAAACGTGCCGCTTTTTCGCCTTGCGTGTTCATCTGATTTTGTCCTTTTCATACTGCTTTTCGAGCCGGATCAGCCGGTCTTTTCGCCAAAGCCCGCCGCCGTATCCAGTCAGGGCGCCATCAGCACCAAGCACCCGGTGGCAGGGGATCAGAATGGCGATCTGATTGGCCCCGTTGGCCCGTGCCACGGCGCGCACCGCGTCTGGTCTGCCAATGGCGGCAGCCAGATCCGAATAGCTGCGCGTTTCGCCCGCTGGTATCTCTTGTAAGGCGCGCCAAACGGATTGCGTGAACGGCGTGCCATGGAGCACCAGCGGGATCTCGAACCGAGCATTTTCACCCGCGAAGAACTGGTCGAGGGTGCGACGCAGCGCATCCGTTACCGGAGTCTCACCAAGCCCGATACCGCCTTTGGCTTGTTTGACCAGCCGTGCCATTTCCCGGGGCAGGGCAGGCCGGTCCGCAAATTCCAGCAGATGCAGCGTGCGTTGGTCTGTTACGGCGATCATGTCGCCCAGCGGTGTCTCGATCCAGGCGACGTGCAGCAATCCGCCTTGCCTCAACGCGGCAGGGGCCACGCCCAGAAGCCGCGCGACGGCGGCGCGAAATCCGGCGTCGGATCCGAACCCAGCGTCCAGTTGCGCTTCGATCACGTCGCCAGTTTTCAGCGTGGAAAGTCCCGATTTCAGGCGGCGTGCACGTGCCAGATCAAGAAAGGTCTGCCCGAAAGCCCGCTTAAATCCACGGCGAACCGTGGAAGGGTCATACCCTCGGGCGTGAAGATCCTCTTCGGACCAGCGACGTTCTGGATCGGCGTTCAGTGCGGCCAGAAGCTCGGTGACAAATGGCGGTGCGCCAGAAACGGGATGGCATCGGTGGCACGGGCGAAATCCGGCGGCAACGCATGCCCCGGTATCCGGAAAGAATTGGCAATGGGCGCGCTTCGGTTTTCGGGCGGGGCAGGTCAGTCGGCAGAAAACTCCGGTTGTCGACACACCGACAAAAGCACGTCCGTCCCAGGACGGATCGCGGGCCAAAAGCGCAGCATAAAGCGTGTCGGGATCGGGATCTGCGAACAACATGGGGGCAGCCTAACCGATTCCCCATGGACGTGCCGCCAAAGATCGGGCGTTTACTTCGGTGCGCGGAAATGCTTCGACAACTTCAAACCCTGACCCTGATAATTTGATTTGATATCAGCGCCATAGAGCACATCCGGCGCTTCGGCCATGCGTTCATAAACCAGCCGACCGACGACCTGGCCATGCTCCAGAACGAAGGGCGCCTCGTGGCAGCGCACCTCAAGCACGCCACGCGACCCGGCGCCACCGGCTTCGGCCCAGCCAAAACCCGGATCAAAGAAGCCCGCGTAGTGCACCCGGAACTCGCCCACCATGGCAAGGTAAGGCGCCATCTCGGCTGCATGATCGGGCGGGATGATGATCGCCTCACGGCTGACGAGAATATAGAACGCGCCGGGGTCCAGGATGATCCAGCCGGTCTCGGTGCGCACCTCTTCCCAGAATTCCGACGGGTCGTAATGGGCGATCTTCCCAAGGTCGATGACCCCGGCATGGGGCTTGGCGCGATATCCGACAAGCGTGCCGGTCTCGGGTTTCAGATCAACCGAGAAGCCAAGCCCGCCGTCAATCACGGCCTCGCCCGAGACAATGGGCGTCCGGGCATGCAACTCTTTGAGGTCAGCGTCGGAGACGACCGTTTGTCCTTCGCGGAAAATGATCTGGTTCAAAAGCTGACCGGTCTTTGCGATGACCGAAAAACTTTGCGGACAGATTTCCACGAAAAGGGGGCCCGAATACCCCTCGGGCACCCGGTCGAACTCGGTTCCATGGTCCGTGATGATACGGGTCAAAAGATCAAGGCGCCCGATGGATGACTTGGCGCTTGCCGCGCCAGAAAGACCGGCGGGCAAGTCCAACCGCTCCAGTAACGGGACCACATAGACGCAGCCCTTTTCAAGGACAGCGCCACCGGTCAGGTCGATCTCATGCATGGTGAAGTCGTCCAGCCGTTCAGCAACGGTTTTGCCTTTTCCGGCAAGAAAGGAGGCGCGGACGCGGTAAGCCTTTGATCCCAATCGCAGATCTAACGATGCCGGCTGGATCTGGCCGTCCGCGATGGGTTGATCTGCCGCCAAAGCGCCGGTCCGGATCAAACCCCGCAAGCCATTATCGGATAGAACGCCGGTCATCTGGATCAGGGGAAAGGTGTGATGGTCGGGCTAGCAGGATTTGAACCTGCGACCTTCCGTCCCCCAGACGGACGCGCTAACCAAGCTGCGCCATAGCCCGACAGACGCCCGATATACCGCAATCGCGACGCGGGGCAAGGGGGCATCATTTCGACGCCGTCTGATCAAGCTGTTCGCGCAAAGCCGCAGCACGATCGCGCGCATCCCGAAGCCGGTCGCGATCAATCTTGCGTCCGCCGCCGTGCAATGCACGCAGGCGCGATGTCAGGATCGCACCCACGGTGATGGACGGATCGTCATCGGCGGGATCTGTGTCGGCAACGTTGGGCGTAGCCGGGATCGTTGGGCCAGCGTCAGCTCCGGTTTTTTCGGGTTGCTTAGAAGCATCGGGCTCTGTCTCAGCCGCGGCAGCCCGCCGTCGAACGGATCCGAACATGGGCAGCGTCGGTTCGTCTTCTGGCGTCTCCAAGGCGGGCGCGGCGGCAGCGGCGTTTTCCGCCAAAGGTGGAACTTCAGCTTCCGTTTTCTTTTTGGGTTCTTCTTCAGGGATTTGAGAAACTTCGGCTGCAAGGTCGGTGCCAATGTCGCCAGCATCCACCGGTTCGACTTTCAAGTCGTCGCGCGGCAGTGGCGCGCCCGGATCCAACGGTGCGGGATCGGCCAGAACCTCGGCGTCTTCCACATTCGGCGGCGGTGGCGCGGGCGCCGGGGAAGGAGCCGGGGCGCTGCCGCCATCGCTCAGCGGCTTGGAATGGCCAGAGACGTGCTTGACGCCTTCTTCGCGAAGCAGCTTTTGCACCCCGCGAATGGTCATGCCCTCATCATGAAGAAGCGCCTTGATGCCGCCGATCAGAAGCATGTCATTCGGACGATAATATCGGCGCCCGCCCGCCCGCTTCACAGGTTTGACCTGGCTGAAGCGGCTCTCCCAAAAACGAAGGACGTGCGTGGGCACGTCCAGCCAATCGGCCACCTCGCTAATGGTCCGGAAAGCCTCGGGCGATTTGTCCATGGCTACTTGTTGCCCGCGGCAACCCGTTCTTTCATCAGATGCGACGGGCGGAACGTCAGAACGCGGCGGGGATGGATCGGGACTTCCTGTCCCGTTTTGGGGTTCCGTCCGACGCGGGCAGCTTTATCGCGCACGCTGAACGTTCCGAAAGACGAGATTTTGACGGTTTCGCCGCTGGATAGGGCATCCGACATATAGGTCAGAACGCTCTCGACGAGTTGCGCGGATTCATTGCGGGAAAGCCCGACCTCGCGAAACACGGCCTCGCTCAAGTCCATCCGTGTCAAAGTTTTTTCGCCCATGTCGTCCCCCCGTTCTGGTTTTCGGAGATTAGGGCTGTCTGAATTTCAAAGTCAATATCAATGGCTTGGCCAAAAGCCTTAAAAAGGGGCTTACCAGCGTAAAACCACCGATCCCCAGGCAAGGCCGCCGCCAATGGCTTCGGTCAGAACAAGGTCACCTTTTTGGATTTGCTTTGCCTCAGAACCCACTGATAATGCGAGAGGAATAGATGCCGCCGAGGTGTTTCCATGGTTCTGAACGGTAACAACCACGCGGTCCATGGGCACCCCGAGCTTCTGCGCGGTTCCTTTGATGATTCTCAGGTTGGCCTGGTGCGGCACAATCTGATCGACGTCGTCGGCCGTCAACCCCGCCTTCTCAAGCGCCGTCTCAGCCGTCTTCGCCAGCTTCTCAACCGCGTGTCGAAAAACTTCCTTTCCCTGCATGCGCAGGTGGCCCGTGGTGCCTGTCGAGACACCTCCGTCGACATAAAGGATATCCTTGTGGCTGCCGTCTGAGTTCAGATCGGTGGACAGGATCCCGCGATCTTCGGTTGTGCCCGTGCCTTCGGCGGCTTCCAGCAAAAGCGCCCCCGCGCCATCGCCAAAAAGCACGCATGTTGCGCGGTCTTCGAAGTCCATAAGGCGGCTGAAGGTCTCGGCCCCAATCACCAGCACACGGTTCGCCTGGCCGGACACGATCAAGGCATTCGCATTGGCAAGCGCGAACACGAACCCGGCACAAACTGCTTGCACATCAAAGGCATAGCCCCGCGTCATGCCCAGTTTGGCCTGGACCATCGTGGCAGCCGACGGGAATGTCAGATCCGCGGTTGAGGTTGCCACGATGATGGCATCAAGGTCATCGACTGACGCTTCTGACCGCGCGAGGCAGTTTTCCGCGGCCAATACGGCAAGGTCGGACGTGGTCTGCCCTTCCTCGACGAAATGCCGACGCTCGATCCCGGATCGCGACTTAATCCATTCGTCGGACGTATCGACGATCTTCTCGAACCATGAATTCGGTACAACCTTCGGCGGGAGATAATGTCCCACCCCCCGCACAACGGCGCGTGTGCTCATTGGCCTGTGCTGCCTTCTGCCCTTATTTTCCGGCCATCTTGGTCGCTTGGAGCGGCCGATGCAACCCGCGCGGCCAAGCGTTCACCAAAGCCTGATTGCGCAAGGCGATACGCAAGCTTGATTGCAGCCGAGACGCCGGTGGCGTCGGCAGACCCGTGCGACTTCACCACTGTACCGTTCAGACCAAGGAAAACGCCGCCGTTCACACGGCGCGGATCGATCCGTTTGTTCAGGCGTCGAAGCGAGGTGATCGCCAGAAGCGCGGCGATGCGCGACAGAGGCGTGGCCTTGAAGGCTTGTCCCAAAAGTTGGCGGATCAGGACAGCGGTGCCTTCGCCCGTCTTCAGCGCGACATTGCCGGAAAAGCCATCCGTTACAATGACATCCACTTTGTTCGAAGGGATGTCTCCACCTTCGATGAACCCCTCGAACGAGAAATCGGCCCCCGCCGCGGCATTGCCGATCAGCTCATGCGCGCCCTTCAGTTCGGGGCGGCCTTTGTGCTCTTCGGTGCCAACATTCAGAAGGCCGACGCGCGGCGTTGCGATGTCCAATCCGTTGCGGGCATAAGACACGCCCATCTGGGCAAATTGCAGAAGATCCTGGGCTTCGGCCCGGACATCGGCGCCCACATCCAACATGATGTTAAACCCCTGCGCGTTCCGAGATGGCCAGAGGCAGGCAATCGCCGGGCGTGTGATGCCCGGTAGGCGGCGCAGCCTGACCATGGACAGCGCCATCAGCGCGCCGGTATTGCCGCAGGATACGCAGACCTCGGCCTCGCCCTGGCGCACCGATTCAATCGCCGACCACATGGACGTGCCTTCGCCGTGGCGCATGATGTGCGACGGCTTGTCGTTCATCGTCACGACCTCGGTTGCGTTCCGAATTTCGACCCGGCCTGCCAAATCCTTGCGCCGCGCCACCAGACGTTTCAACTCGTCTTCCGGCCCATGAAGAATGAATGCAACGTCAGAGTTCTTGATGGCTGACACCGAAAGGCCCGCGACCACCGCCGCAGGCCCATTGTCGCCACCCATCGCATCGACAGAAATACAGAAACGCTTGGCGCCGCCGGATGTCTGTTCGGTGCGTGCGTTTTCCATGTGGGATCAGGCGCCGACCGGGCGCCTAGGCCGCGTCCTCATCGTCCAGGTCGACCTCATCGACCATCGCCATGACCTCACGGTCGGCATAGTGGCCACAAGACGCACAGACGTGATGGGGACGCTTCAGTTCGCCGCAGTTCGGGCATTCGGCCGGGTTGGCCGCTGTCAGCGCATCATGGGCCCGGCGCATGTTCCGGCGCGACCGGGTGACTTTATTCTGGGGGACAGCCATGTCCAAACCTCACTTCATGCGAGGCACCTGGCCCCGAAATTCCGTATGTATCACAAGTGGTTGCGCAAGATGCGCGTTACCAACGATCCGCCTGTGAACGAGGCGGGCAAAATACGCGGATTTATCTGCCGCGCAAGTCTTTTTTAGCCACCGTTCTCCGGGTCGTCATCCCCGTTTTTTGCAAGCGTGTCGCGAAGCGCCTTCAGGCCGGCAAATGGTTTGATATCCGCATCGGACATCGGGGTCACGCCAGGCTCGGCGAAGGTGGTTGGCCCCAAATCGGCCCCGTCAGCACGGGGATAGGGGGGCAAGGCAAGGGCTAGTGCCTCGCTCAGGACGGCCGAAAGGTCAAGGATGTCGGGAAGCCCCTCAACCGTATCGTCTTCGGGCATCTCAATCTCACCGGGACCAGGATCGGGCAGTTCGGCAAGGTAGGTGCGTTCCAATGGTTCCTCGATCCGGGTTCGCACAGGATCGAGCGTAACGACACAGGCTTGCGTCACGGTCCCTTCGGCCTTTCCGGTCAGTCGCCAGTCGCTCTGGCCTAGCGGTTCCAGGTGCCCGGTTAGACGCGCTTTGGACAGGCCCAGAATTCCCAATCCCTCGGAAATATCCGCCATCAATGCCGCCGAAGGCGTGAACGCAATCTTCACCCCAGCGCCTCCTTTCAAATCGGAAAAACGGATGTGTTCTGCGTCATCTGGCAAGGTTTGGGTCATCGTCGGGTTGGGTCCTTGAACGGCAGAGAGCCCTCAAGTAATCAGATACGGACGCCACGGGACAGTTGGCAAGGGGGCAAAATGACGGGGTTTTCGGGAACGGTGCGCGCCAGCGTTATGGCGGTGATCCTTTTGAGCCTGACCGCATGCAGCGCAACGTTCCGCAACCATGGCTATGTGCCGACCGACCGTGATCTTCAGGATATCGTCGTGGGCGTCGACACGCGCGGTTCGGTCGAGACACTGGTCGGGCAACCGACCACGGGCGGCGTCTTGGACGACAGCGGTTGGTATTATGTCCGGTCCCGTTTCAAGACGGTCGCGTATTTCGAGCCCGAGGAAATCGAGCGCGAGGTCGTTGCCATCACCTTCACGGAAGAAGGGATTGTCCGGAACATCGAACGCTTCGGGATCGAGGATGGTCGGGTCATTCGCCTATCTCGACGCGTCACGGACAGCAACACACAGGGCGTGGGCTTCCTGCGTCAGGCCTTGGGCAATCTCGGCCGGTTCCGGGCGGAAGATTTCTTTAACTAACAAAACGTTAACGCGTTTGCCGACCTGAGACACAGGCGCGTCCACGGTGCGATTGTTTCGCCTCCGCCACCGAAACGAGTGATTTCGTGACGCATCCTTTGTTTGCGGCTAACAGATGGTTTCGTACCTAGTTCAAGTTTTTAGCGTGTTGTCATGAGTTCCAATGGTCTCGATCCGAATTCTCCTTCGTCCACGCCGCTTTGGCGACTTCTCCTAGCAATCGTCGCAGGCACGGCCGTTTCCTATGGTTTGATCCAAGGAACACCTTCGTTCCTTCTGGCAACCGCCGACGGCGACACTGTTCAAGCGGCTTCGCCACTTCTGATCCTGTTACAATCGGTTCTTGGAGCTGCATTCGGGTCAGCAACAGCGCTCGTACTGTTGTCTTGGTTGGCGTTTTTTGTTGCGGGTTTGGCGGGATTAAAGCTTGGACGGATCTTCGATCTCCCAGACGAACGGGCCATGTCGCTGGCCCTTATCCTGACTGGAACGGGAATTCTGGCGAACACAGTATTCCCAGGGGCCGAAACGGGATGGGTTTTTGCGACACTCGTTTGGGGCATCGTTGTACTTTGGCAGGCAAAGCTGTCGCCAATGGTTGGTTTTTACTTACTGAGTATCCCGTTTCTTAGCCCGGAACTGATTGTCTTAACGGTTGCGGCGGGCGCATCTCTTCTGATGAACCGTCTGGACGAGGACGCGTTATCGTAGGACTAGCCCGCCTACCGGATTTCAGCCCTAGGCATCAGACTTAAAGTCCAACGCAACGCCATTGATACAGTACCGAAGCCCCGTGGGTTGCGGTCCATCCGGGAAGACATGGCCCAAATGCGCCTCGCACCGGTTGCAATGAACTTCGGTCCGCCGCATGAAAAAGGACCGGTCTTCCTGTTCGCCGACCATCTCGTCATTGGCTGGTTGATAGAACGAGGGCCAGCCTGTGCCCGAATCAAACTTATGCGCTTGATCGAACAGGGCTTCACCACAGCAGACGCAATGAAATACGCCATCATCCTTGGGAAAGTCGTCATGGGTAAACGCACGCTCGGTCCCATGTTTGCGGGTCACCTTGAAAGCCAGGTCTGACAGTTGTTCGCGCCATTCGGCATCGGATTTGACGATCTTGTCCATTTCCCCTCGCTTCTTGTCAGGTGGATGACATAACTTTGGTCCATAACGGCCCAAACCCCATGTAAGGTGAATACCCACCAAGGCCAAGCGATGGGCACGAGCATGTTACGGACCCCTCGAAACGCGCGCTACGCCGCGCGGATCGCTGAAACACCAGAAGATGTCGCAGCGGCGCAGCGGCTTCGGTATCTGGCCTTTCGCTCCAAGGGCGGTGTTGCGAACGGGGTCGATGCGGATCGCTTTGACGCGGGATGCACCCATGTGCTGGTCGAAGACGTGGCGTCCGGCACGCTGGTCTGCTGCTTCCGACTTCTGGAATTCGCCCAAGGCGGGGACATCGGCCAGAGCTATTCGGCGCAGTATTATGAGTTGTCGAACCTGGAAGGTTTTGAGGGGCCAATGGCCGAGATGGGGCGATTTTGCATTCATCCCGCCTGGCCAGATCCGGATATTCTGCGCGTGGCCTGGGCGGCCCTGGCACGACGCGTGGATGAAACCGGAGTTGAGATGCTTTTCGGTTGCGCCAGTTTTCACGGGACCGATGCCATCGCCTATTCCGATGCGTTCGCAATGTTGCGCGACCGACATCTTGGCCCGAAACGCTGGTTGCCCAAGGTCAAGGCGCCGGATGTCTTTCGCTTCGCCCGGCGACTGACCCGCAAGCCCGATACCAAGCGCGCCTTATTGACGATGCCGCCCCTTCTTCGCACCTATCTGACCCTTGGGGGCTGGGTGTCCGACCACGCGGTGGTCGACCGGGACATGAACACATTGCATGTCTTCACGGGGGTTGAGATCCGATCAATCCCGCCCGCGCGGAAACGGTTTTTGCGCGCGATCGCAGGCTAAGGAAATTGGACCTGCCTTGACGCCATGTGCGTCAGCCTCTACCCGCGCGCCATGGCCCGCGCTCCCCTTCTGCAACTGTCCCAAGTCTCGCTGACATTTGGCGGCGATGCGGTCTTTTCAGATCTCGATGTCACCATTCAGCAAGGCGACCGGCTGGCGCTGGTCGGGCGGAATGGAACGGGTAAGTCGACGATGATGAAGCTTATGGCCGGCCTGATCGAGGCAGATCGCGGCACCCGTACTTTGGGTCCGGGGCAGGTCGCTGGCTATATGGAGCAAGACCCCGACGTCACGCGTTTCGCTACGCTCCGGGATTTCGCCACCTCGGCGCTGGCACCCGGTGAAGCCTTTCGTGTGGACCGCGCTGCCGAAGGGTTGAAGCTGGCGCTTGATCAGGGTCCGGCCCAGGCTTCGGGCGGCGAGCGCCGACGTGCCGCCCTGGCCAAGATCCTGGCCGAAGCGCCGGATCTGATGCTGCTGGACGAACCGACCAATCACCTTGATATCGAAGCGATCACTTGGCTTGAGGATGAGCTGTCAGCGACCGACCGCGCCTATGTCCTGATCTCGCATGACAGGCGCTTTCTGGAACGTTTGACCCAGGCCACGCTTTGGCTCGACCGGGGTGTCCTTCGCCGCCAGAACAAAGGGTTCGCTTTTTTCGAAGCCTGGAGGGAAAAGACCTGGAAGGATGAGGATCTGGCCCGCCACAAGCTGGACCGCAAGATCAAGTCCGAGACAAAGTGGTCGGTCGAAGGGATCTCGGCCCGCCGAACGCGCGACATGGGACGGGTGCGGGCGCTGGAAGCGATGCGCGCCGAACGCCGGGCGCAGATCACCCGGAAGGGCCAGGCCAATCTTGGGTTCGACGAAGGATCCAAAAGCGGCCGCAAGGTGATCGAGGCCAAAGGCCTGACTAAGACATTTGGGGACCGGACCCTGATCCGTGATCTTGACCTCCGGATCCTCCGGGGCGACCGCGTGGCCTTCATCGGCCCGAACGGCGCAGGCAAAACGACCCTGATCAACATT
Organism: Paracoccaceae bacterium; assembly: GCA_965267475.1. GTDB lineage: Bacteria > Pseudomonadota > Alphaproteobacteria > Rhodobacterales > Rhodobacteraceae > JBCBKU01. The sequence goes on along the minus strand of OZ254079.1, from coordinate 2,345,720 downwards.
TTGACCGGCGCGTTGGACCCCGATCAGGGCACCGTAACGCTTGGAACCGGCTTGACCACGGCTTGGTTTGATCAGACCCGCGCGCAACTTGATCCCGATGCCACGCTTTGGGAAAGTCTGACCGGACACCCTGCCATGCGGATCCCGGGCAAGGCCGATCAGGTGATGGTGCGCGGACAACCCAAGCATGTGGTCGGCTATCTGAAAGAGTTTCTGTTTGACGAGGTACAGGCCCGGATGCCTGTGCGGGCGTTGTCAGGTGGTGAAAAGGCCAGGCTTCTTTTTGCGCGGCTGATGGCGCAGCCCGCCAACCTTCTGGTTTTGGACGAACCCACCAACGATCTCGATATTGAGACGCTCGATCTTCTTGAGGAGATCCTGGGTGTCTATGAAGGCACGGTTCTTCTTGTCAGCCATGACCGGGACTTTATCGACCGGGTGGCCACGTTGACGGTCGCCTTGGACGGGTCGGGAAGGGCGGACCAATTTGCCGGTGGATACACCGATTACCTGCGTCAACGGGAACCGGTTGAGCAGCAGGCAGCGCCAGTCAAAGCAAAACCCAAAAAATCTTCGGCCGCCGTGGCGAAGGCTGCTAGACCCGGCCTGACCTTCACGGAACGGCATCGGCTGGAAACACTGCCTGGTGAGATTGCCACGCTGGAAGACGAGATTGCAAAACTGACCGGTCTGCTTGCCGACCCCGACCTGTTCAGCCGGGACAGGGCCCGGTTCGACAAGGCGACAATGGCTCTTACAGAGCGTCAAACGAAGTTAACGGCGGCAGAATCTCTTTGGCTTGAGCTCGCGGAAAAAGCCGAAAACGAGAACAGTTAGGCCTCATTTCGTCAACAATTCCCCACCTTTAGGCCGGATTCGGCATCAAATTTGCCACACCATCGGCAATCAGACGCCTCTTCAACGAAAAATTAAACGCTTGGACTCGATATTAACGCTGAAGCGCGAGAAGTTATGTGTCACGCGGGCGGGGGCTCCGTCGGTTCGGTCGAAGACCGGGCCAGTGTGACGCGAAACGCGTCCGGAGGTTCGCGATGGGAAGACTTGGCGCCTGCTTTGCCGCGGCCATGATCCTTTCTGGTCCTGCTTTTTCCCAGTCATGGGATGGACCTTATGGCGGCCTGCAACTCGGGTATATCTCATCGGAAACATCCGGTGCTTCGGCTCTGGACGGCGATGGCGCCTTGGGGGGTGTGCATGTCGGCTACGACGTCGATCTGGGCACCTATGTCGTGGGTGGTGAGGTCGATTATGACACCGCCGATCTTGAGTTGGGCGGTGGCGCGGCGACGATCGATTCCCTGACCCGTGTGAAAGTGCGCGCCGGCAGCGATATCGGTGATGCCCTTGTCTATGGGACCGTGGGTTTGGCCATGGCCGAGACGTCGCTTGGCGATGACAATGGCTATATCCTCGGTGCCGGGGTCAGCCAGCAGTTCACCAACGGTTGGCGTGTCGGCGGTGAGGTTCTGTACCACGAGTTCGAGGATATCGATGGATCCGGTGTGGATGCCGAGGCCACAACGTTCTCGCTTCGTGCGTCATTCAGTTTCTGACATTCGATCTAGAAAAGCTGTCAACCCTAAGTTGTAGTATGTTCGATTTGTGAAACTTGTTTCGCGCATGCCGCGAAAATTGTAACTTATCGAACCAGGCCTTGGTCGCAATCGGACAAGGTCTATTTCTTCTTATCCGGGTTCCGCTGCGATCATCGGTGCTCTCTTGCCCATGACGTTGCCGGTTTCGGCCAAACCTTGCCCATCGTGATCACAGTACGGCGAGGCCCTTCCGATTTGATGATCCAACCCCCATCTCACAACGTAGAGCACAACAGAGCAAATGACGTACCTGAATAGGAAGGCTACGCGATGAGACACATGATCACGGCATCGGCTTTGATTGCCGCGTTGGCTGCCCCAGCGGCGGCGCAGAACTTTGACGGCGCCTACGTCGGTGCCCAACTTGGATATCTTGAGGCGAACACGTCCGGCGGCGCCACGTTGGACGGCGACGGCCTGATCGGCGGTCTGCACGCTGGTTATAATGCCAACCTCGGATCTTTCATCATCGGCGGTGAACTTGACTTTGATGCTGCCGATATCGATCTCGGCGGCGGTGCGGCCACAATCGACACCGTTTGGCGGGCCAAGGCCCGGGCCGGGGGCGAAATCTCACCCGGTACCCTGCTTTACGGCACCACCGGCCTGGCTTTCATAAACAGTTCGGTCGGCGACGATTCCGGGTTCTTTGTCGGCGCCGGCGCGGCCCAGGAAATGGCAGGCGGCTGGATCCTTGGCGGCGAGGTTCTGTACCACGACTTCGACAATATCGACGGCTCGGGCATTAATGCCGAGGCGACGACATTCACCGTTCGGGCGTCTTTCGCGTTCTGACCATCGTTCGATCGAAGACATCACGGACCGGGCGCCCCCTTGGGGCCCCGGTTTTTTTGTGGCTTAGGGCGTTTTTCGTCCGGCCTGAGAAACTGCCACGTCAAGGATCGCTTCCATCGCCCGGCTCAGATCATCTTCGGGAACGGTCAGGGCGATGCGGATATGTCCCGCTGCGGCCTGGCCGAAGCTTTCTCCGGGCATGACTGCAATGCGTCGGGTCGCTAGCAGGCGTTCGGCAAAGTCCTGTCCGGTCAGACCGGTCGCCCTAACATCAAGCATGACATACATGGCGCCGTCGGGCGGAACGGCCCGAACCACGTTCTGGGTCTCAAGCGCCGCCAGAACCAAATCGCGCCTGTGTCGAAACGGTTGGGCTACGGCGTCTTCCAACTCGGGTCCGATCGACAGAGCCGCGGCGGCGGCGTCCTGGATAAAGCCCGGCGCTCCATAGGTCGTGTGTGTGACAAGGTTCGCCATGGCGTCGATCACATCCGGGCGCCCAATCACCCAGCCAATTCGAAACCCTGTCATGGCAAAAAGTTTCGAGAAAGACCCGATGATCAGGGATTGATCGCCATCTGGATCGCTCTTGCGAAGGGACGCACCCGTTCCGGTCCAATCCATGCTGTCATAGACTTCGTCCGAAATCACCCAGACGCCGGCAGTCTCGGCCAAGTCTCTGATCTCGGACATCAATTTTTCCGGATAGACCACGCCCGTCGGATTATTGGGCGAATTGATCAAGAGCGACCGTGCGTCGCGGGCCGCGTCACGCAGCCGCTCGATATCGGGTAGAAATCCCTCATCCGCAGACAGGGGAAACGCAACGGGCTCGGCCCCAGCGGCACGGATTGTCCCGGGGTAGGTCGCATAATACGGGTCGAGAAACAGCGCCCGGTCCCCGGGTTCAAGCGCCGCCATATGCGCCAGAAATAAAGCGGCCTGTCCGCCGGATGTGACCAGTATCTGGGACGGATCGGTCGGCACCCCCGATTTTCGGGTGATCCGCGTCGCAATGGCGGCCCGCAGCGCGTCGGTGCCGCCGATGGGCGCATAGCCGGTGTTGCCGTTCCGTGCCGAGGCGGTCATGGCGTCGACAATTCTGGGATCTGTGGGGATGTCATGCTGCCCGACGGTCAGCTCGATCACGTCGTCACCCGCCGCTTTCATAGCGCGCGCCTTGAAGAAAAGCGCCCATCCGCCTTCGGGGTCACTGGTCAGATGGTGAAGTCGGCGAGATGCGTCCATGACCGCAACGGTCCCATCTCTGCCTCTGAAGTCAATCGGGGAGTCAGGCCTCGTTGGGTCGGAGCCCGGGTTCGGTCGTGCGACGCAAGCCGGCGGAAGCCACCGCGTCGATTTCGTCCGCCAGGGCACGAAGATTGGCGGCTGCGGCCGTCTCATCGACGGATTCGATAACAAAACCAATGGTTTTGATCGTCTGGACCGCCTGCCGGAGGCGCAGCCATTCCAGTGCCAGATCAGGTGCTTCGTTAAATGCCTGCTGTGCTGCCAATTGATGCGTCAAGGTCTAACCCTCATGAAATCCCCTGCCTGGATTTATATCAGAGGGCGGAATTCAAACAACGGAATCTACAAGTTGCGGTTGAGCAAACGTAAACGGCGCTCAAGACCACTTGACGAAGTGTTATTGCAGCAATCAGTGGGTCTATATTGCGGGTTGGCCCTGCGAACATACAATATGTGGCAATCCCTCGACCGATTGCAGCAAGGTACAGCAAGCAGCAGATGGGCGTGGCCACCTGAATTCGAATGGATCCTTGTGCAGTCAATCTAATTGTCTGGATTTATCCATCTCGACACAGGCCGCTTCAGGTGGTTTTCCCTTGAGCGCAGAGGCGAATTTCGTCATCCAATCACAGGGGGCGCCCGGATCGGGGCAGGGGTAGCAGACAAGGATCGGCCCATGCCATCAAACACTGACCGGGAAACGCTGTCGGCGAAGATCACCAGCGATGCCTATGACGGATGGCGCACTTTCTGCCATCAGAACGGTGTGTCCGTCACCGCCATGGTCGAAGTTGCGGGCCGCGAGCTGGCTTTACAGACAAACCCGCGCAATGTGCTCGCCCGGAAGGAAATGATCGAAAAGGCCCGCGCAATCGATATTGAACGCCGCGCCCGCCGCTAACCGGTCGACAGGGCAAGCACCCGGCTGATTGCGGTCAATCCACGCCCCGACTGTTGGCTCCAGATATTGAAAGCGTCTTGTACCGCGGCCATCGCCTTCCTTGACGTGGGTGCCTTGTCGATGACGCCTTCCGCGATCAGGCGTCCCACCACATCGCGGCTCAGAATAAAGGCGTCCCGCCCGCCAAACCGCAGGGCATATTGCGCCGAGTTGCCGCCCAACCGATTGCCGTTCTTCTTAAGGTAATCCAACAGACCGATAAAATCCGAGCTGGGCCAGTCTGCGATGGCCTTGGAGGCACTGCCATGGGTTGCCGCCAGTTCCTGAAGCATCACCGCGTTGTCGCGGACCGACTGGATCTTGGCACCGTGCCGCACAATCCGTGTGTCAGAGATCAGGGTATCCAGATCTTCGTCCGACATCATGGCGCAACGGCCCACGTCAAACCCCCAGAACGCCGCCTCAAAACCGGGCCATTTGGTCCGGATGACCTTCCAGTTGAAACCGGCCGAAAACACAGCCTGGGTCAATGTTGCGAGCCAGCGATCATCGGTTGTGTGCTGCGCATAGGACGTTTCAGACAGCAAGGCCTCCAGTGCCTCAGGTCCGCCATGCCGGTCCGCAGAGATGGCAAAGATTTCGTCAAAGGATCTCATGGCATCATCCTAGCGCGGCCCAAACCCTTTAGAAAAGGATCGTTCTCGCACCAGTGCGGTGCACTCACGCCCCATCCGGCAAGGGGTCAAGCGTTGCCTGGAATTTCTTCGTCAGTCCCGACCGCACGATCTTGTACGACGTCAGGAGCCGCTCGCGGAATTCGTCGTCGTCGACATGGTTCCAGGGGATCCGGACCCAGGATTTGTGGAAATAGGGGGCGCGTTCGGCCCGGCCCATCTCGATCAAAAGGCCGGCGGTCTCGATATCGGGGGTCTTCACGCTGACGCCATCGTTTGACATGCCGATACAGGCGAACATCTTCCCGCCGACTTTCCAGGCGTCATGACCGCCGCCCCAGGGGTCCGACCATTCCGCACCTGGAAGCGTTTTGCAAAAGGCGTTAACGGGCTTTCGGTCCATGCAAACAAGTTGGAAGAGCGACGCCACCTTGGCAAGCCCCCGCAAAAAGGCTACTGACATCCCATGACCCGGCAAGACGCCATCATCATTTGCTGCATTATCCGCTGACACACGTCACGCGGGCCGGTCGTCTTTTCTCTGAACAAAGAAGTCGCTAAAGCCCGCGGGCCAACCCCGTGCGAGGACACCTTGTGACCGAGATCCAGCTTCATAACACCGCGACGCGCAAGAAAGAGCGATTTGTGCCGCTCGATCCAAAGAACGTGCGGATGTATGTCTGCGGGCCGACGGTCTATGACCGTGCACATCTTGGGAATGCACGACCCGTTCTGGTCTTTGACGTCCTCTACCGGCTTTTGCGGCACCACTATGGCACCGATCACGTAACTTACGTCCGGAACTTCACGGATGTGGATGACCGGATCAATGAAACAGCGCAAAAGCGCAAGGCCGCGGGTGAGGCGGGCACGCTGGAAGATCTGATCCGTTCCCGATCCGATGAAACCATCGGCTGGTATCACGACGACATGGACGCGTTGGGGGCGCTGCGCCCCGATCAAGAACCACGAGCGACAGAATATATCGGCCAGATGATCGCGATGATCGAGGATCTGATCGCCAAGGGTCACGCCTATGCGGCCGAGGGCCATGCACTGTTCGCGGTCGACAGCTATGCCGAATACGGCCGCCTGTCCGGGCGTACTGTCGAGGATATGATTGCGGGCGCTCGAGTTGAGGTGGCGCCCTACAAGAAGAACCCGATGGATTTCGTCCTTTGGAAGCCGTCAACGGACGATCTGCCCGGTTGGGACAGCCCCTGGGGCCGGGGGCGACCGGGGTGGCACATCGAGTGCTCGGCCATGGCGCGGGAACTTCTGGGCGAGACCTTCGATATCCACGGCGGCGGCATCGATCTGCAATTCCCCCACCATGAGAATGAGATCGCGCAATCGAAATGCGCAGGTCACGGCTTCGCAAATGTTTGGATGCACAACGAGATGCTTCAGGTCGAAGGAAAGAAAATGTCCAAGTCTTTGGGCAACTTCTTCACGGTGCGGGACCTTCTGGACCAGGGCGTCCCCGGCGACGTCATCCGCTTCGTGATGCTGTCGACGCATTACAGGAAGCCGATGGATTGGACCGACACCAAGCGGCAAGAGGCCTCGGATACATTGGCGAAATGGCACAGGATGCGCGCCGATCATGGTCCGGGGCAGGTTCCGGCTGCGCTTCTGAACGCGTTGTCGGATGACCTGAACACGGCAGGAGCGATTGCGGAACTGCACAAGCTTGCGCGCAAAGGCGATGTCCCAGGGCTCTTGGCCGGGCTTGATCTGCTTGGCCTGAACACCGTGCCATCCAGGGGCGAGACCGAGATCACCGACAGCGCCAAGGTCCGGATCGCGGCGCTGATTGAGGAGCGTCATGCAGCGCGGCAGAACAAGGACTTCGCGCGCGCCGATGCCATACGGGAGATGTTCACAGCAGCCAATGTCGTGATCATGGATACGGCGGATGGCGCCGACTGGAAGCTAGGGCCCGACTTCGATCCATCCAAGCTGGAGGACAAGGCATGACCCTTCATCTTGGCAACACCACTAAACCCAACGATCTCCGACACGGAGATCGTCAGAAAACCGACGCGGTTTTCCTGGATTTCGTGTCGAAATCCTTACGGAGACCGTGTCGGTCTCCGTTGCCGGAGGCCTGTCTATGACCAAAGAACGCCTTTCCTTGTTTGACACCACATTGCGCGACGGTCAGCAAACGCAAGGTGTTCAGTTCTCGTCTGACGACAAGCACACGATTGCGGGGACGCTTGATGCCCTGGGGCTGGACTACATCGAAGGTGGTTGGCCGGGGGCCAATCCGACAGACAGCGCCTTTTTCGCCGAAGCGCCTAAGACCCAGGCGACGTTCACCGCTTTCGGCATGACCAAGCGGGCGGGACGGTCAGCAGAGAACGACGATGTGCTTGCCGCCGTTCTGAATGCGAATACGCCTGCCGTTTGCTTGGTTGGCAAAACCCATGATTTCCACGTCTTCAAGGCGCTTGGGATCGACCTGTCCGAGAACGTCCAAAACATCGAGAAATCCATCGCCCATTGCGTGAAGAACGGCCGTGAAGCCCTTTTTGATGCTGAACATTTCTTCGATGGATACAAGGCAAATCCGGACTATACGCTCGATTGCCTCAAGGCCGCCTTGAATGCCGGGGCCCGGTGGGTCGTTCTCTGTGACACCAATGGTGGCACCTTGCCCCATGAAGTGGCCGCGATCACTTCGGATGTCATCGCCAAGGCAGTCCCAGGTGATCATCTGGGGATCCACACCCATGACGACACGGGCAACGCTGTGGCCAATACGCTCGCCGCGGTTGATGCCGGGGCGCGCCAGATCCAGGGGACGTTGAACGGGTTGGGCGAACGCTGCGGCAACGCTAACCTGACCACGCTGATCCCGACGCTTCTGTTGAAGGCCCCCTACAAGGACCGGTTCGAGACCGGGGTGACCCTGGACGCTTTGGCGGGACTAACCCGCGCCTCGCGCCTTTTGGATGACATTCTGAACCGCGTGCCACTGCGCTCTGCCCCCTACGTGGGGTCGTCGGCCTTTGCGCATAAGGCGGGGCTTCATGCCTCGGCCATCGTCAAGGATCCGACGACCTATGAACATGTCGATCCAGAAGTGGTGGGCAATGAACGCATTGTGCCCATGTCGAACCAGGCCGGACAGTCGAACCTGTTGAACCGTTTGTCTGAGATGGGGCTGACCGCCGAGAAGGGCGACCCCGCGCTGACGCGCATCCTCGACCGGATCAAGGAACGCGAGGATCAGGGATATGCCTATGACAGTGCGCAGGCCTCGTTCGAGCTGCTTGCGCGGGCCGAATTAGGGTTGTTGCCGAGTTATTTCGAGGTCGAGCGATATCGTGTGATTTCGGAACGGCGCCGGAACGCGCGTGGTCAGATCGTCGTGGAATCCGAGGCGCTGGTCACCGTTCAGATGGCGGACGGCACCAAGCGCACGGGGTTTTATAAGAACGAGCACCCGACCGACATGCAGGATGCCGGGCCGGTCAACGCGCTTTGGCAGGCGTTGAAGACCGATCTCGGTGACCAACAGGCGGCGGTCGACGACATGCGACTTGTCGACTTCAAGGTGCGGATTACAAATGGTGGGACTGAGGCCGTGACGCGCGTCATCATCGACAGCGAGGATGGGCAGGGGCGGCGGTGGGCGACGGTCGGCGTTTCGGCCAACATCGTCGACGCGTCTTTCGACGCCCTTCTGGATGCCATCAATTGGAAACTCGTAAGAGACGCGGCATGAGCGCTTTTTTCACGCTGCATCGTGACTTGCCCCGGGAAGGACCGGGTGAGCCCGCTGACGTGTCTTGGGCCATGGAGATCGCCGAGACGCCCAAATCGGCGCGCATATTCGACATTGCCTGCGGTCCCGGCGCGGATATCGGCGCCTTGCTGGCCGGTGCACCGGACGGTCAGGTGACCGCGCTTGATCTGCATCCGCATTTCCTTGAGACAGTCGAAGACCAGTGGGGCAATGACCCGCGTGTATCGACGCGTCAGGGCGATATGCTTGAACTGGACGATGCGGCGGATCTGATCTGGTGTGCGGGGGCCGTCTATTTCAAAGGGATCACTGCCTGCCTGACCGCGTGGGCCAAGGTGCTGCGCCCAGGTGGAGCAATCGTGTTTTCCCATCCCTGCCTTTTCACGGATGCCCCATCAGAGGACGCTATAGGATTTTGGGACGGCTATCCGGTGCAGGGAAACAAAAACATCCTTTCAGAGATCCAGGCCGCCGGATTTGCAACGCTTGCGTCGAAGAAGGTCTCGGACGCCGCCTGGACGGCGTATTACGAACCCCAAGATTCACGGATCGCAATGCTGCGTCCAGGTGCCGGTCCGGATCTCGTGAATGTTCTGGATAAGGCACAGCACGAACACACCCGCTGGCGTGCCGTGAAGGATGAAACCGGGTATCTTTTGTCGGTCGTGCGCCCAAAATGACGCTTCAGGCCTGTGCAGAGCTTTTGCAGAAGGGCGACCCCGATCGATTTCGTGCGGCGATGGCCGCGCCGCCCGAAGCGCGCAAGGTTCTGTTCCCGCTTTGGGCCTTTAATCTCGAAGTTGCACGCGCGCCTTGGCTCACCGAGGAACCTCTGATCGCCGAGATGCGTCTTCAGTGGTGGCGCGATGCGCTGGACGAGATCGCGGCAGGCGGGCCCGTTCGCCGCCATGAAGTCGCGACACCATTGGGCACGGCGCTTGGCGCCGAGGAAGCGGCTTGTCTGGTCGATCTGATCGAAGCCCGCCGGTTGGATATCGGTGGGGAGCCATTTCCCGATCTGGATGCCCTTAAGCGTTATATCGACCGGACGGCAGGCCACCTTACCTGGGCGGGGATGCGGGCCCTTGGGACGGACCCCCGCGCTGAAGCACCAGCGCGCGACTTTGCCTTTGGGTCCGGACTGGCCCGATACTTCAAGGCCGTGCCCGATCTGGTGGCGCGGGGCAGGGCGCCCTTTCCAACTGGCACGGACGCTCCTGCGCTTGTTGCTTTGGCAGAAAGCGGAACCGAGCGCCTGAACCATGGCGCTTTCCTGCGCCACGCGCTTGGCAAGGTGCGGTTCGCGCCCCTTCTGGATGGCTGGATGGCCGGGGTCACGTTGCGTCGTGCCGCGACCGATCCGGCCCGTATCGAAACCGGTGCGCTTCGGTCGAGCCCGTTTCGAGAGCGCCTGGGTCTGATCCTGTTTGCGAATGCCAAGCGGTGGCGGCGCGGCACATACAGCCTGGATGCGCCGCCCGAGGCCTAGACGTCAGAGCGTTTCGTCATCCTCAACCAGCCGCAGGAATGGTTTACCAGGATCCGGACGCGGGGCTGGCGCGAAAGGTTCCTGCTCTTCCGCGGCCTGCACCTGTTCGGCGGCTACGGGATCCGCATAGCCGATCAATGTGCGCCGGTTCTGGCGGGCAATCGAAAAGCGGCGCGGGACGCGGCCGATCTTGCCGTCGCTGACAAGGCAGCCGATGGCCCGTGTCACGTCACCAAGATCGCTTTTCAATGGAAGGATGATCATTTCGGCCTCAAGCGCGTCGCGGTCGAACCCCCCAGGGCTTTCCAGACCGAGCCGAAGGATCGCAGGTTCCGAAAACACGGCTTCCAGCGCTTCTGAAAATGCGGCACGTGCATCAGGCATCAACATGGTCGAGATCGGCATCCCGCGCACTTCCATGCCCATCAGATCATTGAGATGTGTGCCTGCCACGCGCATCCGGGCGAGACCCGGGGCGATCCGTTCCAGCACAAAGGCGTGCGACAGGGCATCGGCGATCCCGGTCGGATTGATGTCGGCCCGCGAAGGCATAAGGTGCCCGCCACGCAGGTCTTCCCAATAGGCCTCGACCTGCGCGATCTGGCGAGGCGCTCTTTCAGACCGGAACTCGGTCAGCGATACGATGTTCTTGTCGGTACTCACGACGTTTGACCTTCTAACAATGCCCCCGGCCGCCCGAGTTGCCGCGCGTGTAACCGTCTGTTAACGCTTAAGCCGGACTTCCTTACCTGTCCGTTAAGATGCCACGAGCGGGCTGAAAAATCCGCCGAAAAGTGATCTAAGGGTTAATGCGGGGGCAGTATGACGCGGTCGATGACCGGCTTTGCATCGGCTGAGGGCCATGCGGGTGACTGGCAGTGGAGCTGGGACCTTAGAAGCGTCAATGGGCGTGGGCTGGACCTGCGGCTTCGCATTCCCGATTGGATTGATGGGCTGGAAGCGGCATTGCGGACGCAGCTTCAGGCAGTGGCGAACCGGGGCAATGTCACGCTGTCGCTTAAGCTGTCGCGCGCCGATGGTGCGGCGGACCTTTCGCTGAACACGGATGCTTTGAACCGGGCGTTGACGCTTCTGGCCGAGGTCGAGGTTCAGGCCGCCAACGCAAAGCTGGCGCTGGCCCCGACGACATCTGCCGAGATACTTGGGCTTCGCGGCGTGCTGGAAACCGGCGCGACCGTGTCGGACACCGGGCCATTGAAGGCCGCGCTTTTGGACAGTCTCGAGAACGTCCTATCCGAGTTCGTGGCCATGCGGTCCACGGAAGGGGCAGCCTTGGAAGCCGTCCTTTCTGGCCAAGTCGATCAGATTGAAGAATTGGTCGGTCAGGCACGGGACCACCTGCCGGATCGATCCGAAAAGGCAAGCGCGGCGCTGACGTCCGCACTTCACAAAGTGATTGAGACGGCCGACGGTATGGACCCCGACCGGGTGACCCAGGAACTTGCCCTGATCGCCGTGAAGACGGATGTGGCCGAGGAACTGGACCGGCTGGACGGCCATGTTTCGGCTGCGCGCGAACTTGTGGCCGGAGATGGTCCGAAGGGCCGGAAGCTCGATTTCCTGATCCAGGAGTTCAATCGCGAGGCCAACACGCTGTGCTCGAAGGCGCAGTTTGCGCCTCTGACCCGGGTTGGACTTGACCTGAAACACGTCATCGATCAGATGCGCGAACAAGTCCAGAACGTGGAATAAAATGCACCGTCGCGGCCTTTTGATCATCCTGTCTTCGCCCTCGGGGGCGGGCAAAACGACCTTGGCGCGACGCCTGATGGTCTGGGACAACAGCTTGAAGTTTTCGGTTTCGGCCACGACGCGCGGCATCCGCCAAGGCGAGATCGATGGCGAACACTATCATTTCCTTGATGAGGCCGGGTTCAAGGCCATGGTGGCCGGTGGCGAGATGTTGGAACACGCCCATGTCTTTGGCCACTTCTATGGTTCGCCCATCGCGCCGGTGGCAGAGGCCATCGAAGCGGGGCGAGATGTCTTGTTCGACATCGACTGGCAAGGCGCACAGCAAATCCGCAACTCGAGCCTTGGCAAGCATACGCTGTCGATATTCATTCTGCCGCCGTCGATCCGGGAACTGAAACGCCGGCTTGAGGCGCGGGCGCAAGACAGCGCCGACACGATTGAAAAGCGCATGCGCAAAAGCTGGGACGAGATCAGCCGCTGGGACGCCTATGACTATGTGATCGTGAATGACGATCTGGACGAAACCGAAGAGCGGTTGAAAACGATTGTTCAGGCCGAACGGATGCGGCGCGCGCAGCAGCCAGGCCTGTCGGAACATGTTCGGCGCCTGCAACAGGAATTTGAGGAGGGGCAATGACGGTATACGCGCTTGACGGGATCAGCCCTGATATTGCCGATGACAGTTGGGTGGCCCCGGATGCAAATGTGATCGGTGCCGTGACCCTCGCCTCTGGCGTCGGCATCTGGTTCGGCGCGACCCTGCGCGGAGATACTGAGCCGATCGTCGTGGGCGAGGGAACGAACATTCAAGAAAACGCCGTCCTACACACCGATGCTGGCTTTCCGCTGACCATCGGTCGGGATTGCACGATCGGGCATAAGGCGATGCTGCACGGCTGCACGATTGGGGATGAAAGCCTGATCGGAATGGGAGCGACCGTTCTGAATGGTGCGGTCATCGGTAAGAACTGTCTGATCGGAGCATGTGCGCTGATCACCGAAGGGAAAGAGATACCGGACGGATCATTGGTGGTCGGTGCGCCAGCCAAGGTGATCCGCGTTCTGGATCAAACGGCTATCGAGGGGCTGCGAACATCCGCCGCCCATTATCAGGCCAATATGCGGCGGTTCAGATCCGGACTGACGAAGATCTAGTATTGCCGAGCGCTCAGGCGATTTCTGGCATCTCGATGACATCGAAATCCAAGCCTGGGCAAAGATTGCCAATTTCACGAACGACGATTTCCGGGCTGGGAAGTGCTTGCGTCAATGCCCGGTATGCCCCTTCGTACTTTAGCGTCGACAGCAACTGAGCAAGCTCGATGCAGTCGAAACCGGCCGTCAACAACGGAGATACGATCATGTTGGGTTGGACATCCCTCAAAAGGGCTTCCGTCACGTCGTGAAACGCGGCAAAGGCCACTTCGTCAACCTCGGGCAGCGGACGGCCCGGCACGGCCCATTCGCTGGTCTCGCCAATGGCAAGAATATCGACCTTTTTGGATTGCGAATGGACAGGAACCTTGTCCACGAACTCATCAATCGCAAGTTTGGAATCTGTCACGTTGCAAATCCACACAGTGCTCACCAACCGCGCTGCGCCGGTATGGTATCTACTTCCCTTCGCGTCGTCGGACTAATACTAAGCAGGCGCAGCAGGATGGCAATTCCCCTTTTTCGTGAAGTACGGTGCCATTTTTCGCTTTATACGGGTATTCGGACGGACCAAACAAGCGGTACGCCCACATTTCCGACCGCCAGTGAGATCGCCAGAATTTCATGCTAACAGTTTGTGTTGAAATCATAAATGCGATCTCTCTCCCTGCTGTGCTCGTCGGGCCGGAAGAAAGAATCCTGCACTTGAACCCCGCTGCCGAGGCAATGTTCGGGCCTGGTTTGAGGGGGCGACATTATATCACAGCCCTGCGCCAGCCGACGCTCTTGGACTGCGTCGAGACCGTTTTATCGGGCGAATTGGCCGAGTCGTCCTGTACCTATCTCACGACCCAGGCCGAACGCGACACGACGTATGTCGCACGCGCCGCGTCGGTTGAGCTAAGTGACGGGCATCATGTGCTTTTGTCCTTTGAGGACCGAACCGCCATGCAAGAGGCGGGGCAAATGCGGCGCGACTTCGTGGCCAATGTCAGCCACGAACTGAGGACGCCATTGACGGCTATGATGGGCTTCATTGAAACGCTTCGGGGGGCGGCCAAGTCCGATCCGGAAGCGCAAGCGCGGTTCCTCGGCATCATGGAACACGAGGCCAAGCGGATGAACCGGCTGGTTCAGGACCTATTGTCCCTGTCGAAGTTAGAAAGCGAAGCGCGGATGCGACCGCGCGACCCGGTGGATTTAGGCGCCCTGATCCAGTCGGTGGCACTGTCGCTTCGTCCGATCGCGGAAGAGGCGGGCGCGTCGATCGAAGTATCGCTGGAAACCGACGCGGTTTCGGTGCCCGGCGACGCAGATCAGTTGAATCAGGTTCTGACGAACCTTGCTGAGAACGCCATCAAGTATGGCGGGGATGGAAATACAGTCAGGATCTCTCTGGAAATGCGTGATCACGAACCGATCGTTCAGGGCAGGGCGGCCGTTTTGACGGTGACCGATGAGGGTGACGGGTTTGATCCCGTGCACATACCGCGCCTGACCGAGCGGTTCTATCGGGTCGACACGCACAGGTCCCGCGAAATGGGCGGAACGGGTCTTGGGTTAGCAATCGTGAAGCATATCGTGAACCGCCATCGCGGGCGTCTGAGGATCGACAGTGAGCAGGGCAAGGGGAGTGCGTTCACGGTGATCTTGTCGGCATCATGACGGTCCCGGGTTCTCCCGCCGGCACTTAACGGGATGACTGGTGACGGACGCAGCAAAATTCCCCGTGAGTCGCCCAAGAAATGGGCTTGACACTTTTCAACATGACAAACGAGTCACCCGCTCAGACAACGCGGCTTGTAACTTCCTGTTTTAAAATACTTCTTTTTCTGACCGGCGTCGCAAAACTGTTACAAAACACACACAAAAGGGATGCGTCCGAAGCGCAAGTTTTGGGTCGGGGAGAGGTCCTCTTTCCTTGTGCAAGAACCTATCAGGAGCTTCCATATGTTTCTCGTTAAAGCGACAGCCTCTGCGCTGGCGATTGCTGCCATCTCGGCCACGGCTGCGTCGGCACGTGATCAGATTCGCATCGTCGGCTCATCGACGGTTTTCCCTTTCTCGACCGCAGTCGCCGAGCAGTTTGGCCGGACCACGGATTTCCAGACGCCTGTTGTTGAATCGACCGGCTCGGGCGGCGGTCTTAAGCTGTTCTGCGCGGGCATCGGTACCGAGTTTCCGGACATCACCAATGCGTCGCGTCGTATGAAGTCGAGCGAGTTTGAGCTGTGCGGCGAAAATGGCGTGACTGAAATCACCGAGGCCGTCGTCGGCTATGACGGTATCGTCGTCGCCAACGCCATGTCCGGCCCTGACTTCGCCGTCACCCGCGAACAGCTTGTCATCGCGCTCGCCGCCAATGGTCCGTTGCCGTCGCTTTGGTCCGATGTCGACCCTTCGCTTCCTGCCCTCAAGATCGAAGTGCTTGGCCCCCCGCCGACCTCTGGGACGCGCGATGCTTTTGAAGAGCTCGTGATGGAAGAAGGCTGTGAAAACACGGATCTTGTCGACTGTGACGGCGTGAGCGTCCGTGAAGACGGCGTCTATGTCGAAGCGGGCGAAAACGACAACCTGATCGTGTCCAAGCTGGAAGCCAATCCGAACGCCCTTGGCGTGTTCGGTTTCTCGTTCCTCGATCAGAACTCGGACAAGATCAAAGGTGCGACGGTAGACGGTGTCGAGCCGACGTTCGACAACATCGCTGCCGGTGACTATCCCGTGTCGCGCTCGCTGTACTTCTATATCAAGAACCAGCATGTGGGCGTCATTCCGGGCATCGCAGAATACGCGGCGGAGTTCATGTCGCCTGCGGCTGCCGGTGAGGATGGCTATCTGACCGAGAAGGGTCTGATTCCGCTTCCCGAAACCGACTTTGAAATGGTCGGCAAAAGCGTCATGGGCCTGACACCGATGACCGGCAACGAGTGGAACTGATCCACCTGCGCTAAACCCAATCGGTCTGGGCCGCTTGCATTGCGGCCCGGATCAAATCAAAAGGCTGCGCAAGCCGACGCCTTAAGGCCGGTGCGTTATCTGGGGGTTCGGGGGTCCAGATGTTCTTCACGCTCTTCCTTGTTGTCGCTGGCATAGCGATCGCGGGGTTTTTCCTGTCGACAGCACGAGCGCGCGCCGTTGCCGGGGGCGACCTGTCGGCTTTGCATTCGCGACCGCAGTACCACGGATTTTACACGTTTCTTTGGGCGGCATTGGCCGGTTGGTCGGTTCTGATCCTCGTAACATCGGCGGCGGGCGTCTATGTCGACCGAACGCTAATGTCGACCATCCATGACGCGTTGCCCGACAGCCTGATCATCGAGCGGCAATTGGTCCTTAGCGATGCCAAGGCAATCTCTGAAGGCACCGTTGCGTCGCGCACCGACCCGCTGCGGGAAGACATTGCAGGCCGCTACGGCACCCTACAAGCGACCGTGTCGACAGCAACCTGGGTGATGGTTTTACTGGCCGCGCTAGGGGCGGTGTTCTTGACGCATCGGCGCGTCGCGTTGACCTGGCGCGCGCGGAACCGGTCCGAGTTCATCGTCGAATGGATCCTGATCGCCATGGCCACGATCGCGGTTCTGACGACAATCGGGATCGTCCTGTCGCTGATATTTGAGACGTTTTCGTTCTTTCAGAAAATCGACTGGCAGGTTCACAAGTACCTGTTCGGCACAACATGGAGTCCGCTTTCAGGCGTATTCGAAGGCAAGCTTGATGCCGAAAAGGTGGGTGCGATCCCGCTTTTTGCCGGAACTTTGCTGATCACGCTGATCGCTATGCTTGTTGCGGTTCCCATCGGTCTGTTCTCGGCCATCTATCTTTCCGATTTTGCCTCGAAACCAGTGCGGTCCGTCGTCAAACCGATGCTTGAAATCCTGGCCGGCATTCCGACCGTGGTCTATGGGTTCTTCGCCGCGATCACCGTTGCACCTTTCATCCGCAACACGGGCGAAGGTGTGGGCCTGTCGGTCGCTTCGGAATCGGCGCTTGCCGCAGGCGTGGTCATGGGGATCATGATCATTCCCTTCATTTCCTCCTTGTCCGATGACGTGATGAACGCCGTGCCGCAGTCACTCCGCGACGGGTCCTACGGTCTGGGCGCAACAAAAGCCGAGACCATTCGGCAAGTCGTTCTGCCTGCGGCGCTGCCGGGCATTGTCTCGGCCATCCTTCTGGGCATCAGCCGCGCCGTCGGCGAAACCATGATCGTGGTGATGGCCGCGGGGCAGGGGGCCAACCTGACCGCCAACCCGTTTGAGGCGGTCACGACCGTCACCGTGCAGATCGTCGCCCTGATCACGGGCGATACCGAGGCCGAAACGGCTGCCGGACCCGCCTTTACTCTGGGCTTCACACTGTTTGTCGTGACGCTATTGATGAACTTTTTCGCGCTGCGGCTCGTACGCCGCTATCGCGAGTTGTATGATTGAGGGCCGGGCGCATGGTTGATGCAACAGCACCCCATAACACCGGGCCCCTGATCGGCGGCAATGATAGCACGATCAAGCGCCGCCGACGGGCTGAGGCGCGCCTGAAAGCCTATGGGATCATCGCGATCTTCTTGTCTGCGCTGGCACTGTTCGCGCTGCTCAGTTCGGTCGTCTCAAAAGCGGTTGGCGCTTTGACCGAGACCTATGTCATCACCGAGATCGATCTTCCGGCTGATCGGATCGACCCGGACGGAACCGCTGATCCGAAGACGATCTTGCGGGCCGATTACAGCGGCCTTGTCCGGGATCACTTTCGCGCCCTGTTCCCCAATGCGACGGGGCGGACCGTGCGCCGGGAACTGTCTGACATTGTCTCAAGCGGCGCGGCGTTCGAACTTGGCGCGAAGGTGTCCGAGAACACCGATCTTGTGGGTGGATCGACCACATTCGCGCTTCTCGCGTCGGATGTGACGGATCTTTACCTCAAAGGGGCCTATGGCCGCATCCGGCCTGTTGAAACCAGCGGGCTTCTTTCGATGGAAGGAGACCCCGATCAACTGACGATTTCGACGTCTTCAAACGATTTTGCGGAAGCCTTGAGCGAAGTGAAAAGCGCGCTGCTGGTCGAAGCCGCCAGAATACGCCGACAGGCATCCCTTCAGGAAAACGGTGTCCGCGAGTTCGAGCGGCGTCTTGAAGCGGCGCAAACCGATGAAGCCCGGGCCGAGGCGCAAACCCAGATCCAAAGCCGGACGGCGCTTCGTGACGGCTTGATCGCCGACGCGGAAGCGCTGGAAGAGCGCGCCGCTGGGAATGAAGGTGCCGAGTCTCTTGGGCGCGACAACAGGTCGCTTTTCATCAACGCCAAGGGCGGTTGGGTGAAACTGACAAAACTGGACACCGCTGCGGCTGAAGGAACGGTCATCATTCCCTTCGATACCTCCATTGAAAGCACCGATGACTGGACGCTTTACATCTCGGACCTGCCCGAGATCTCGCGCAAGGTGTCAGACAACCAGATCGTGTGGATCGAGCGGCTTCAGGAACAGGGTGCCATCGAGGTTGTCTTTAACAGTCGGTTTTTCTCATCCGGGGATTCACGCGAACCAGAACTGGCCGGGATCTGGGGTGCGGTCGTGGGCTCGGCGCTAACCATGTTGGTGACCTTCTGCCTGGCCTTCCCGATCGGCGTGCTTTCGGCCATCTACCTTGAAGAGTTCGCGCCGAAGAACAAGTACACGGATTTCATCGAGATCAACATCAACAACCTCGCCGCCGTGCCGTCGATCGTCTTCGGCCTTTTGGGACTTGCGGTGTTTCTGGGTGTTTTTGGCGTGCCCCGTTCCGCACCGCTTGCCGGCGGGATCGTGCTGGCATTGATGACCCTTCCGACGATCATCATCGCTTCACGGGCCGCGATCCGCGCCGTTCCACCATCGATCCGAGAAGCCGCGCTAGGGGTAGGGGCCTCAAAACTGCAAACGGTGTTCGATCATGTTTTGCCGCTCGCGATGCCCGGTATCCTGACTGGAACCATCATCGGAATGGCCCAGGCTTTGGGCGAAACCGCGCCTCTGATCATGATCGGCATGGTTGCCTTTATCGTGGATATTCCGGGCAGCATCACCGACAGTGCTTCGGTTCTTCCTGTGCAGGTCTTCCGCTGGTCCGATTTTCCTGAACGCGCGTTCGAGGCACGAACCGCTGCCGCAATCTGCGTTCTTCTGATATTCCTTGTCGTCATGAACCTTGTCGCCATCATCCTGAGGCGGCGGTTCGAGCGGCGCTGGTAGGAGCCAGACCCATGGATGATGCCCGCCTGATTGAAAGAGCGACGGACATGAAAGACGCGAAAATCGAAGCGAAGGACGTGCAGGTCTATTACGGCGACAACCACGCCATCAAGGATGTGAGCGTCGAGATCCTCGACAAGACCGTGACGGCCTTCATCGGCCCCTCGGGCTGCGGCAAATCGACCTTCCTGCGCTGCCTGAACCGGATGAACGACACGATCGACATCGCGCGGATCGAAGGCAAGATCACCTTGGATGACGAGGACATCTATCATCCGCAGGTCGATCCGGTTCAGCTTCGCGCGAAGGTGGGCATGGTTTTTCAGAAACCGAACCCGTTCCCGAAGTCGATCTATGACAATGTTGCCTATGGCCCGAAGATCCACGGACTCGCAAAAAATAAGGCCGATCTTGATGAAATCGTTGAGAAATCCCTGCGTCGCGGCGCGATTTGGGATGAGGTCAAGGATCGCCTGGACGAACCCGGCACAGGCCTGTCGGGCGGTCAGCAGCAACGCCTTTGCATTGCCCGGGCCGTCGCCACTGCGCCGGAAGTCCTTTTGATGGATGAACCCTGCTCGGCGCTCGATCCGATTGCTACGGCGCAGGTCGAAGAGCTGATCGATGAACTAAAGCGGAATTACTCGGTTGTGATCGTCACGCATTCGATGCAGCAGGCCGCGCGCGTCAGTCAGAAAACGGCGTTTTTCCACCTCGGCAACCTCGTCGAATACGGCGAGACCGGGCAGATTTTCACAAACCCAAAGGATCCCCGAACGGAATCCTATATCACAGGACGCATCGGATAAGATGAACGTCATGCCAGAACAGCATATTCAATCCGTATTCGACCGAGATCTGGAAGCCATCCAGGCGCTTATCATGAAGATGGGCGGGCTGGTCGAAACGGCCATCGTGGATGCCGCGAAATCGCTTGAAACGCGCGACGAGGAACTCGCCCGGCGGGTCCGTGAGGCGGACAAGCAGATCGACAGTTTGGAAGAACAGGTCAATGACGAAGCCGCCCGCGTCCTCGCGCTCAGGTCCCCGACGGCGTCGGATCTTCGGACGGTTCTGACCGTCATCAAAATTTCAGGCAATCTTGAACGGGTAGGGGACTATGCCAAGAACCTGGCAAAGCGCACGACCGTTCTGGTCCAGCTTGATCCGGTCGAAGGCGCCGCGAAATCCATTCGCCGCATGGCGCGTGAAGTCGAGATCATGATGAAAGACGTGCTGGACAGCTATATCCAGCGCGATGCGGAAAAGGCCGAAGCCGTGCGCCTTCGCGATCAGGAAATCGACCAGATGTACAACGCCTTGTTCCGCGAGTTCCTGACATTCATGATGGAAGATCCGCGCAACATCACGTCCTGCATGCATCTGCATTTCATCGCCAAAAACATTGAGCGTATGGGCGATCATGTGACCTCGATCGCAGATCAAGTGATCTATCTGGTCACGGGTGAAATGCCGGATGATGCGCGTCCCAAGGGCGACCGGACGCCCTATACCAAGTAGGAGCGTCTGAGCCATGTCGGCTGATCAACCGCGTGTTCTGGTGGTCGAGGACGAACCCGCACAGCGCGAGGTTCTGGCCTATAACTTGGAAGCCGAGGGGTTCGCCGTCAGCAAGGCGGAAACTGGCGATGAGGCGTTGCTGCTTCTGGATGAGGAAGCACCGGACATCATCGTGCTTGACTGGATGTTGCCTGGAGTGTCCGGGATCGAAGTGTGCCGGCGCGTCAAAATGCGAGCCCAGACGCGGACAATCCCGATCATCATGCTGTCGGCACGGTCCGAAGAGGTCGACCGGGTGCGCGGGCTTGAAACCGGCGCGGATGACTATGTCGTCAAACCGTATTCGGTGGTCGAACTGATGGCACGGGTCCGTACGCAGCTCCGCCGCACACGTCCGTCAACCCTTGGCATACGCTTGGAGTACGACGACATCGTCCTGGATGCAGAAACTCACAAAGTCACGCGCGGTGAGCAGCAGATCAAGCTTGGACCCACCGAATTTCGTCTTCTCAGCACATTCATGGAAAAGCCGGGCCGGGTCTGGAGCCGTGACCAGCTTCTCGATCGGGTTTGGGGTCGTGACATCTATGTCGATACCCGGACGGTCGATGTGCATATCGGACGGCTTCGCAAAGCGCTTTGCCATCACGGAGGGGACGATCCCGTGCGCACGGTGCGTGGGGCGGGATACGCGCTCGGCTGATCCAGTATTCGTATAATATATATTATGTTAATTACGGATATGCCTAAGCCACTGTTTTCGCGCGCCTCAGCCATTGTTTAAACGAATTTCCATCCATAGTGTCCGCGCAACGCGCCCTGAACGTCTGAGAAATTCGTGACCACTTCCCCCGCAGACCAACGTCCCCGCGTGCTGGTGATTGCCGAAGCTGCGAACCCGGATTGGGTCAGCGTGCCGCTTGTCGGCTGGTCCTTGGCGCATGCGCTGCGTGACGTCGCGGATGTCCATCTTGTCACGCATGTACGGAACCGCGATGGTATCACGGGTGCCGGTCTGATCGAAGGCCAGGATTTCACATGCATCGATAACGAGGCTGTGGCACGGCCGCTCTGGAAGATCTCGAATACGTTGCGCGGCCCCGGCAAAGGCTGGACCACAGCACAGGTTTTCAACGCAATTTCATACCGTTACTTCGAGACGTTGATGTGGCGAAAGTTCGGGCCAGACATACGCGCAGGCAAGTTCGATCTGGTTCATCGGGTCACGCCGCTCAGCCCGACGATTGCGGGGTCCATGGCGGTGAAATGCAAACGTGCGGGTGTTCCATTCGTAATCGGGCCGCTGAATGGCGGCGTTCCGTGGCCCAAGGGCTTTGATAGTGCGCGGCGCAAGGAACGCGAGTGGCTGAGTTACATTCGCAGTGCGTACAAGCTGATCCCGGGCCGTCATGCGGCCCTTGCGGCATCCTCGGCGATCATCGCCGGGTCGCGGCACACGGAAAGCGAAATCCCGGCCAGATATGCCAAGAACACGCTTTATCTGCCTGAAAACGCAATAGATCCTGCGCGGTTCAGCCGCGCTGGCGCGCCGCCCGGATCACCGCTTCGGGCCTGTTTCATTGGCCGAATGGTGCCGTACAAGGGCCCCGACATGCTTCTGGAGGCCGCCGCACCGATGCTGAAAGACGGACGGCTTCATATCGACATGCTGGGGGATGGGCCGATGCTGGAGGGGCTGAAGGCTCAGGCCTCCCGCGACGGGATCCAGGCGGGCGTGACCTTCCACGGCTGGGTGGAGCATCAAAAGGTCCAGGATGTGGCCGCCGAGTGCACTTTGATGACCTTTCCGTCGATCCGGGAATTTGGCGGTGGTGTCGTCCTTGAAGCCCAGGCGCTGGGACTTGTTCCTGTGATCGTGGATTATGCAGGCCCAGGCGAACTCGTCGTGCCTGGTACTGGCTACAAGGTCCCGATCGGGCCCCGGGATGAGATCATCGCAGGCTTCCGACGGGTGCTGGAAGAGATCACGAGCGATTCAAGCGCCCTGCCCCAGATCGCGCAGGCGGGCCGCGACCGGGTCAACCGGTTCTATACTTGGCCTGCCAAGGCGGCGCAGATTGCCGAGATCTACGATTGGGTGCTTGGACGCCGCACTGACAAACCTAATCCGATCCCGGACCAATAGAGGCTCGACAGGTGGGCCCGGCCCCTTGTATCAGCCGCGCCATGACAAAGATTGCGATCCTGAATGGCCCCAACCTGAACCTGCTTGGCACGCGGGAACCCGGCATATACGGGTCAAAGACGTTGGCGGATATCGAAGCAGAGTGCCAGGCGCTTGCCGCTGATCTTGGGGTCGAGACGACATTTGCGCAAACCAATGGCGAAGGTGCCTTGGTAGATCTCCTTCAGGCCGCTGGACGTGAGGCGCAGGGCGTCATTCTGAATGCCGGTGCCTATACCCACACATCTGTCGCAGTCCACGACGCAATCTCGGGCATTGGGATACCGGTGGTCGAAGTACATTTGTCGAATGTCCACGCGCGGGAAGCGTTCAGGCACCAATCCCACATCACGCCGGTGGCGCTTGGCGTCATCGCCGGGTTTGGCCCGACCAGCTATGCGCTGGCCCTAAGGGCCCTGGCGGATCATCTAAGCGCATAGAAAAAGCCGCGCCCTTGCGGACGCGGCTTTCTTCGTTGTCTGTAATGCTTAACCTTGGGCGGCCTTGGCCACTTCGGCTGCAAAGTCTTCTTTTTCGACCTCGATCCCTTCGCCCACTTCCAGGCGTACAAAACCGGTGATTGTCGCACCCGCTTCTTTCGCGGCGGCTTCGACTGTCAGATCGGGGTTCACGACAAAGTCCTGACCGAGAAGCGTGTTTTCAGCGAGCCACTTTTTCATCCGACCCACGATCATCTTCTCGATGACTTGTTCGGGCTTGCCGGATTCCCGGGCGATATCCATCTGGACCGCTTTTTCTTTTTCGACGATGGCCGGGTCAAGCTCAGCCTCGGACAGCGCTGCCGGGTTCGCCGCTGCAATGTGCATCGCGACCTGCTTGCCAAAGCCAGCATCGCCCGAAAGCGCAACCAGAACGCCAATCTTGCCCATGCCGTCTGTCGCGGCGTTGTGGATGTAGGACACCACCGTATCGCCCTCCACCGACGCCATACGGCGCAGGTTCATGTTCTCGCCAATCTTCGCAACGGCATCGGTGACCGTCGTGGCCACATCCTTGCCGCCGAGATCGGCCGCTTTCAGAGCGTCGATATCGGATACATCGATTGCAGCTTCTGCAATCGCGCCGACCATGCCCTGAAACTCTTCGTTCTTCGCCACGAAGTCCGTTTCCGAGTTCACCTCGACCGCGACGCCTTTGCCGCCATCGACCTTCACAGCCACGAGACCTTCAGCCGCGGTCCGACCGGACTTCTTAGCGGCCTTCGCAAGGCCCTTGGTGCGCAGCCAATCCACCGCGGCTTCCATATCGCCGTCGGTTTCGGTCAGTGCCTTCTTGGCGTCCATCATGCCCGCGCCCGTCGAGTCGCGGAGCTCTTTCACAAGTGCAGCCGTGATGGCCATCCTCGCTCTCCTTATTCTGGGATCTGGCCTGCCGGTCCCAAGGGACCCGCAGGCGGTATTGGTTCCATGACAGCCGTTAGCTGGCGGCGTCTTCTTTCTTTTCTTCAGCCGGCGCTTCGGCAGCCGCTTCTTCCGCAGGCGCTTCGGCAGCAGCCTCTTCCTTTGCGGCCTCGGCGGTGGCGTCTTCCGCTGGCGGTTCTTCCGCCGCACCCGGATCCGCGACCTCTTCTGCTGCGTCTTCCATGGCGCCCACATCGACACCGGCAGCGCCGAGTTGCGCGCTCATCCCGTCAAGCGCGGCACGGCTGGCCAGATCGCAATAAAGCGCAATCGCCCGCGCCGCATCGTCATTGCCCGGAATGATGTAATCGATCCCGTCGGGCGCACAGTTCGTGTCGACCACGGCCACAACCGGAATGCCCAGTTTCTTGGCTTCAGCAATGGCCAGATCTTCCTTGTTCACATCGATGACGAACAGAAGATCGGGTGTGCCGCCCATCTCACGTATCCCACCCAACGAAGCTTGCAACTTGGACTGGTCACGCTCCATGCCCAGGCGCTCTTTCTTGGTCAGGCCTTCGGCGCCTTCGGCCATTTGCTCGTCAATCTCACGCAGGCGGTTGATCGACTGGCTGACGGTTTTCCAGTTTGTCAGCGTGCCGCCCAACCAGCGGTGGTTCATGTAGTATTGCGCGCAACGCTCTGCGGCCTCGGCGATCGGCTTCTGGGCCTGCCGCTTGGTGCCGACGAACAGGATGCGCCCGCCCTGCGCGACGGTTTCGCGGATCACATTCAGCGCCGCGTCAAGCATCGGGACGGTTTGGGTCAGGTCGATGATGTGAATGCCGTTCCGGTCGCCATAGATGAACTCCTGCATACGCGGATTCCATCGCTGGGTCTGGTGGCCAAAGTGAACGCCCGCTTCCAGGAGCTGACGCAAAGAGAATTCAGGCAGAGCCATGTCTGTCTTGTCCTTTCCGGTTTCAATCCTCGGCGGGGCGTGTAAAGGCCATTCGGCCAACCGGCGGACCATTGGGGATGTCTCTCCCAAGGGCCCAAACCCCGCCTGTGAAGTGAGCCGTCATGTAAGGGATGCTTGAGGCCAACGCAAGCCTTGCGTTCAGGCCAGGAAAGGCGCCTGATACCAGGGCAACAAGAGGAGCCCCGCCGATGGATTTGCCGCCATTTTTCCGAAACCTGCCCAAGGCTGACATTCCCGTGCCAGAGGACATCGTGACGGCCTATATGCTGGATGGAACGGGGGCGCTTGGGTTGATCTTTGAGGTACACAAGGACTTCGAGATCCCGGCGCATCATCACAAGGCACAATGGGGCACTGTCCTGCGGGGCGAGGTTGAGATGACCATTGGCGGTGAGGTTACGATTTGCAGACCGGGGGATACCTATTCCATCGGTGAAGGCGTCGAACACAGCGGGAAGTTGACCGCGGGCAGCATCGTTCTGGACATTTTCGAGGAAACGGACCGCTATGGTCCGAAATCCTAGATCTCGCTAACCCATTTGTTGAACGGCGCAAGCGTTTGGGCGAGGCCCAATGCCCAGTCGACGCCCCCTGCCCCGATCACCTTTTCTGGCTCGGCATCGCGGTCATGGGTGCGCGCCACCAAAACCTTGTAACGCAGTAGGTCCGCGGTCTTACCGGTCGCGTCATAACCCCGGGGCAGTTTGGCAAGGTCCGGATCCCCCAAGGTGCACCCGATGCTTTCTGCTGCCGCCAAGGCGCGCGTCAGATCCGTGCGATCCGTGTCTTCCAAGACCCTGTTGCGGTAGCGGGCCAGCATGGGCCCGTCCAGGGCCCAAGTCCCTGCCCCATATCCGACGCCGTCCGGGTTCAGCACAAGATGAACGCCCGCTGACCGGTTCGGATGATCGCCTGTCCAGAAAATCAGGTGAAGCCGGGCATTGTAGGGTGTTTTGTCTTTTGAAAAGCGCGTGTCCCGGTTGATCCTGCGAAGGGAGCCATTCAACTTCGCTTCGGCCTTGTGAGGCGGGTCCAGCGCCCGCATCCGATCTGCTATGGCCGTCACGAAATCAAGCGCGGGTGCCCGCCAGTGGGCCTCGTACCGGTCGCGGTTTGCCTCGAACCAGTCCTTTTCGTTGTTGCGCGCGAGATCGGCGAGAAAGGTGAATGTGGCTTCGGTGAAAAAATCCGGCATGACGTCACATGATCCAAATGGCGGGCGCTGCCTGATGCTGACAAAGCCCGTGCATCCAGACAAGGCGGTTAGCCGGTGCTCCTGACAGCAACTGTCAAGCTGGCCGCAGATCCTGAAAGAGTGCGTCTACACCCATGGCCGCATCGCCCAACACTGCTGCATGGGCCGGGCCGTCAGGCAGTGCGCTTGCTGTGGCGACTGCACCTGTCGCCAAGGTCAAAGCGGCATTCAGCCGCGTGTCGTCCGGCGTTGAACGCGTCCCCCGTGCCATTTCCTCCAGAACCGCGGATCGCAGCGCCTGATAGGCGGACTGCATTTCTTCCGTGCCTCGGGAGATTTCTGTGGCGCACATGGCCAGACTGCATCCCCCCTGAATCGCGTGCTGGTGGTCCAGCGACAGATACTCCCTGAAGATGTGCCGCATTCCGAGAAGGAGGGAATCGGGTGCCGTATCTCCCCGCCCTTTCAAAAGCGGCAGCAATGCCCGGTCATCGGGGATGATTGCCAGATACAGCTCTTCTTTTGACGCGAAATGCGCGTAGAAAGCACCGCGCGTCAGGTCTGCGCTGGCCATCAGGTCATTGACGCTGACATCCGCATAGCCGCGTCGCCGAAACGCCTCACCCGCGCCAAGCAAGATACGGTTTCGGACCTTAAGGTTGTGGCGATGTTTCCGGCTTGTGGGTGGATTATCTGTCATAAATAAGATCAATAACATGGATTGATCGAGTCCAATAGAGGACGATGATCAGATATTCCAATTGTCCCACTCGCACCCGTCTATGCCGTTGCGCTCAAAAGGAATTTCAATCAATTAGGCGTCATGGCCGGGACAGACGACATTCTCTGCATCGGATCGGTTCTTTGGGACGTGATCGGACGGGCGAGCGCGGTGATGCGCGTCGGATCGGACGTGCCGGGGCGCATTACGCGGCTTCCCGGCGGCGTCGCCTTGAACGCGGCGATGATGCTGAAACGGTTCGGACTTGACCCTGTGTTGCTGACGGCTGTGGGCCGGGACCGCGAGGGGGCCGAACTTTTGGCCGAATGCGACCGAATGGGGCTGAACACCCAGCATGTCTATCGCTCTGACGATCTGCCGACCGACCGCTATATGGCGATTGAAGGCGCCAACGGCCTGATCGCGGCAATTGCGGACGCACATTCGCTTGAAGCGGCGGGCGCCAAGATCCTGCGGCCTTTGTTCGACGGCAGCCTTGGCAGCGCAAAGGCACCCTTTTCTGGTACCATCGTCCTGGATGGCAACTTGACCGAGGGGCTTTTAGCGGACATCGCCAAGGCGCCGGCATTTTCGGCAGCCGATTTGCGCGTGGCTCCGGCCTCGCCCGGTAAGGCCGAGCGGTTGATCCCGCTTCTGGGACTTACAAGCGCTACGCTGTATGTGAACCTGGAAGAGGCAGGGCATATCCTGAACAAGACTTTTGATGATGCCGCCACAGCGGCCATGGCGATGATGAACCGGGGCGCTGCGCGGGTTTTGGTTACGAATGGCGGTGCTCTTGCCGCCGCTGGCCAGGACGGCGCCGTATTCACCGCGACACCGCCTGAAGTTCTGGTCACCCGGGTGACGGGCGCGGGCGACACATTCCTTGCGGCCCATATCGCGGCGGAACGCGCGGGCGAAGCGCCGGAACCGGCGTTGCAATCGGCGTTGCGCGCCGCGGCCAACTATGTGTCAGGAGATGTTGCCCTATGATCCCTCTTTGTGACCCATCGGACGAAGTTCGGGCTGCGCTGGCGAAAGGCGCGCCCGTTGTCGCACTTGAATCGACGATCATCACCCATGGCATGCCCTTTCCCCAGAACGTCGAAACGGCGGAAGCCGTCGAGGTCGCAATCCGGCAGGAAGGCGCCGTACCGGCCACGATTGCCGTCTTGGACGGGACGTTGAAGATCGGTTTGTCACCGGACGAACTTCGAACGCTCGCTGCCGCTGAGCACGTTTTGAAGCTGTCACGTGCCGACCTGCCCTTTGCCATCGCGACCGGTGTCACGGGGGCCACCACCGTAGCTGCAACCATGATCGGCGCCCATGCCGCGGGTATTGAAGTTTTCGCAACGGGCGGTATCGGCGGCGTCCATAGGGGTGCCGAAGACAGCTTTGACATTTCCGCCGACCTTCAGGAACTTTCCCAAACGCCGGTCACCGTCGTCTCGGCTGGGGCAAAGGCAATCCTGGACCTGCCCAAGACGCTAGAAGTTCTGGAAACCCTGGGCGTTCCGGTCATCGCCTACGGTCAGGACGAGGTTCCCGCCTTCTGGTCGCGACAATCCGGGCTTCGTGCACCTTTGCGCGCCGACACGCCCCAAGCGATCGCGGATATGCATCGGACACGCACTGCGCTTGGACTTTCCGGTGGGCATCTGGTCGCAAATCCCATTCCCGTTGAGGCTGAGATCACGGCCGAGGCACTTGCCCCCGTGATTGCCGCCGCGCAGGCCGATGCGGACGCACAGGGCATTCGCGGCAAGGCTGTGACCCCGTTTCTTCTGGCCCGGATATTCGAATTGACGGAAGGACGGTCGCTGACGGCGAATATCGCGCTTGTCCTGAACAACGCCCGACTGGCTGCCCAAATAGCGGGCGCTCTGGCCGCCGCCCCGGCATCACGCGCAATTTGACGGTATCACTTGTTGTGGTTACCCCTTGGACCCCCTAAATTCGGTGTGTCCTTTTCATTGGCGGGATCATGTCGACGCCCTTTGACGAACCGGTACCAAAGCGCAAACAAACGCTGATCGGCGGCCTCAGAAACAGTTTTCTGACGGGCCTGATCGTGATCGCCCCCATTGGCCTGACCCTTTGGCTGATCTGGACCGTTGTGGGCTGGATCGACGGTTGGGTTTTGCCGCTGGTGCCGGATGTCTGGCAGCCCGAACAGTATATCGGCATCAACCTGCGCGGCGTTGGCGTCATTTTCTTCCTGATATTCACTGTTCTGGTGGGTTGGATGGCCAAAGGCCTGATCGGTCGGTCGCTGCTTCGCTGGGGCGAAGGGTTGGTGGACCGGATGCCGGTGGTCCGTTCGGTCTATAACGGCCTGAAACAGATCGCCGAAACGGTCTTTACCCAGCAGGAATCGAGTTTTGAGAAGGCCTGCCTGATCGAATATCCGCGCAAGGGGATTTGGGCGATCGGGTTCATTTCTTCCACCGCCAAGGGCGAAATCGACAGGGGTATTGAGGTCGATGAACAGAAGGTATCGGTTTTTGTCCCGACAACGCCCAACCCGACATCGGGCTTTTTGCTGTTCTTCCCGCGAAGTTCGGTCCGTGAACTGGACATGACTGTGGAAGATGCCGCCAAGCTGATCATCTCGGCCGGGCTTGTCTATCCAAACGGCGATGGCGGCGCGGAAAGTGAGCCGAAGGTGGTTCAGAACCCGCGCGCGCCCGAAGTGGAAGTGGTGGGTGGCCACGGCTGAACCGGGCCAGGGCCGATCAGGATTTGACGGCCGTCACCTCAATCTCGATCTTGTACTTGGGATCGATCAGCTCCGCTTCGATCATGGTCGCAGCCGGGGGATTGGCGCCGAAAGTTTCCGCAAGGAGCGGCCAGCAAGGTTCGAAATCGGACGCGCGCGGAAGATAATAGGTGACCCGCACCACGTCTTCAAAACCTGATCCCGCGTCTGCCAAAGCTTTACCGATAGCGTCCAGCGCCAACCGGCATTGGCCGACGACATCGTCCGGGATGTCAGTCCCCTGCGCCGTGGTCCCTGCCACATAGACCATGTCGCCCGCGACGACCGCGCGGCAGTAACCGATCTTCTGTTCGTAGATCCCGCCTGACGAGATCCGACGATGGGCCATCAGCTGGCGCTCGCCGGTTCTTTCTGCTGATCCGTATAGATCATCAGGGGTGCGGCATCCGCCGACACCGCTTCTTCATTGACGACCACTTCGCCCACAGCCTCAAGCCCGGGCAGGTCGAACATCGTATCCAGGAGAATGTCTTCCATGATCGACCGAAGGCCCCGCGCGCCGGTCTTGCGCTCGATCGCGCGCTTGGCGATTGCTGACAAGGCGTCATCGGTG
Source organism: Paracoccaceae bacterium (assembly GCA_965267475.1). Lineage (GTDB taxonomy): Bacteria > Pseudomonadota > Alphaproteobacteria > Rhodobacterales > Rhodobacteraceae > JBCBKU01. Next base: position 2,314,837 of record OZ254079.1, on the reverse strand, counting down.
AATGTCAGCTCGGTGTCTTCCAGTTCGAACAGGCGCTGGTACTGTTTGACCAGGGCGTTCTTCGGCTTGGTCAGGATCGTGACCAAGGCGTCCTCGTCCAGATCCTGAAGGGTCGCGATCACTGGCAAGCGGCCGACGAATTCCGGGATAAGCCCAAATTTCAGAAGATCTTCCGGCTCAAGATCGGTGAACATTTCGCCCACGCCGCGATCGTCTTCGTCCTTCACATCCGCTCCGAAGCCAATGGCCGAGCCTTTGCCACGTTGAGAGATGATTTTTTCGAGACCTGCAAAAGCACCGCCGCAGATAAACAGGATGTTCGTGGTATCGACTTGCAAAAACTCCTGCTGCGGATGCTTGCGCCCGCCCTGAGGTGGCACCGAGGCCACGGTGCCTTCCATGATCTTCAGAAGCGCCTGCTGCACGCCCTCGCCCGAGACGTCCCGTGTGATCGACGGGTTGTCGGATTTGCGCGTGATCTTATCGACCTCGTCGATATAGACGATGCCGCGCTGCGCACGTTCGACATTGTATTCCGAGGCCTGCAGGAGCTTCAGGATGATGTTTTCGACATCTTCGCCGACATAGCCCGCTTCCGTCAGGGTGGTCGCATCGGCCATGGTGAATGGCACATCCAGAATGCGTGCCAATGTCTGCGCCAGCAGCGTCTTGCCGCAGCCCGTGGGGCCGATCAGCAGGATATTCGACTTGGCTAGCTCGATGTCACCCGACTTGGCCGCGTGGTTCAGCCGCTTGTAGTGGTTGTGAACCGCCACGGACAGAACCCGTTTCGCATGGGCTTGCCCAATCACGTAATCGTCCAGAACCTCACAGATCTCTTTAGGGGTCGGGACACCATCGGCAGACTTCAGACCCGAGGTCTTCGTCTCTTCCCGGATGATGTCCATGCAAAGCTCGACACATTCATCGCAGATGAACACCGTCGGCCCGGCGATAAGCTTCCTGACCTCGTGCTGCGATTTGCCGCAGAACGAACAATACAGGGTGTTTTTGCTGTCACCGCCGGAAGAATTTGCCATACCGTTAACCCCTGGGCTTGCGCCACTTTGGACTGCTCGTTTTATGCGACCCGCATCTAGCGGGCAGACTAGGGCAGAGCCCTAGCCGGTACAATGTCGAATTTTGGGCGAACTTATGACGATTCCTCATCATCCGCCTTCGCCCGGTTCTGCACGATTTCGTCGATATGACCCCATTCCAGCGCCTCTTCGGGCGACATGAAATTGTCCCGCTCAAGCGCTTTTTCGATGGCCTCGACCGGTTGTCCGGAATGGTGCGCATAGATTTCGTTGAGTTTGGTCTTCAGCTTCTGGGTTTCTTCGGCATGGATCATGATATCCGTTGCCTGGCCCTGATATCCGCCGGATGGCTGGTGGACCATGATGCGCGAATTGGGCAGCGAGAAGCGCATGCCTTTCTCACCCGCAATTGCCAGAAGCGATGCCGCAGACGCCGCCTGCCCCACAATCAGCGTGGACACTTTGGGACGGATGTACTGCATTGTGTCGTAGATCGAGAGCCCCGATGTCACCACGCCACCGGGCGAGTTGATATACATCGAGATCTCTTTCTTCGGATTCTCGGCTTCCAGGTGCAGAAGCTGTGCCACGATCAGCTGGCTCATCCCGTCGTGGATTGGGCCGTTTACGAACACGATCCGTTCCTTCAGCAGACGCGAGAAGATATCATAGGCCCGCTCACCACGGCTCGTCTGCTCGACCACCATCGGGACGAGGTTCATTGTCGTATCGTTCATTGGATCCATGGTTTGCCTGCTCCCTCAAATATTAGCTGTAAGGCGGGAAAGTTACTCTTGTCTTAGTGGTGCCCCCGGGGGGCTTCAAGGGGCCGAACGGCCCCGGGTTGATTTTTTGTAAGCCACAGCTTACGGTAAGTCATGACTTACGAACAAGTCCTGAATGCCCTGGCAGATCCGACAAGACGCGCGATTGTCGATGCGTTGCGTGCCGCACCGCAGCCCGTGGGCGCCTTGGCGAAGGGCATGCCGATCTCGCGCCCGGCGGTGTCACAGCATTTGAAAGTCCTGGGCGATGCCGGGCTTGTGACTGTCCGTGCGGTCGGAACGCGCCGGGTCTACGCCTTGGCGCCAGATGGGATCCGGGCCGTTCGACAGTATTTGGATGGGCTTTGGGACGATGCGCTGGACGCGTTCGCCCGCGCCGCAGAATTGGAAGCAGAAAGGCTGAACGATGATTGACCCCGTGAAAAAGACGCTCCATGTGCCGTTGTCGGCGGACCGGGCTTTTGCTCTTTTTACCGAACGCATGGATGAGTGGTGGCCGACGGGGACCCATTCGATCTCTGGCAGCGACGCGGCAGAGGTCGAAGTGGAGCCGCATGAAGGCGGCAAGATCATCGAAAAGGCTCCGAACGGTGACACCCACGAATGGGCAACAGTGACGACCTGGGCCCCGGGTGAGCGTTTTGCCTTTGACTGGTATGTGGGGCGCGATCCCTCCCAGGCCACCCAAGTCGATGTGGGGTTCGTGGCCGAGGGCGATGGCACGCGGGTCACCTTGATCCATGACGGGTGGGAGGCATTGGGCGACGAGGCCGCGACACAGCGCGAAGGATACCACACAGGTTGGAACGGCGTGCTGACCAGCTGTTATGGCGGGGCGTGTCAGAGGGTCGCGGCCTAGACACGAAGCGGTGCCGATTTTCGACGCGAAAATCGTTACGGAAAATGAATTCATTTTCCGGTGGCGCCTAGCCGTGGCGGTTGGCCACCGTCTTTAGGCTGGAAAAGCCATAGAGCGCCTCGAACCCTTTTTCCCGGCCATGGCCTGACTTACCGCGCCCGCCAAAAGGCAACTCGACGCCACCCCCTGCCCCGTAGTTGTTCACAAAGACCTGGCCCGCCTCCAGCGCTTTGGCCATCCGCATCTGCCGCCCACCATCCACCGTCCAGACAGACGCCACGAGCCCGTAATCGGTTCCATTCGCGATCTCGATGGCCTCTGCCTCATCCTCAAACGGGATCACAACCTGGACTGGTCCGAATATCTCATCCTGTGCCAGCTTGTGGTCTGGTCTCACGCCCGCCAGCAAATGCGGCGCGACATAGTAGCCCCCATCCGGCGCGTTGCCGATCACCTCGCCCTGCCCCGCGATCTCAAGCCCCTCGGCCTGATCAAGGTATCCTGTCACGATTTCCTTCTGGCGGGCCGAGATCAGCGGGCCGACCTCAAGATCGGCCGTCGCGGGCCCAACCTGTAATGCGCCATAGGCCGCAGCCATCCGTTCGGTCACCTCATCAACGCGCGACCGCTCGACCAGGATCCGGGACGAGGCCGAACAGGTCTGCCCCGCGTTCTGGATCCCGGCATTCACCAGGAATGGCAATGCAGCGTCGAGATCCGCATCGGCGAAGACGACTTGGGGCGACTTGCCGCCCAGTTCCAAAGTCACGGGAACGACGTTTCGGGCTGCCGCTGCTTGAACCAGAGACCCGACCCCGACCGACCCTGTGAAGGACACATGGTTTACACCTGGATGTCCGGCCAAGGCGGCGCCTGCAACCTCACCCGCCCCTGGCACCACGTTCAGCGCGCCTTCAGGCAATCCGGCTTCGCGCGCCAAATCGGCGAAGGCCAGCGCGGTCAGGCACGCTTCTTCCGCTGGTTTCAGAACGCAGGCATTGCCCATGGCGAGCGCCGCCCCGACCGAGCGCCCGATGATCTGCATCGGATAGTTCCAGGGGACGATATGGCCTGTCACGCCATGGGGTTCGCGGAGCGTATAGACGGTGTACCCGTCGAGATAGGGAATGGTTTCGCCCATCACCTTATCTGCCGCACCGCCATAGAATTCGAGGTACCGCGCCAGCGCGACTGCATCGGCCCGTGCCTGTTTCAACGGCTTGCCGACATCTGTGGCCTCGATCAGGGCGAGGTCTTCGACCCGCGCTTCGACCATCCGGCCCAGTTTCGCCAGAACCCGGCCCCGTTCCGCTGCGGTCGTCCGACCCCAATCGCCCTTCAATGCGGCCCTGGCTGACGCAACGGCTTCGTCAACATCGCTCGCCGTTCCTGCCGCGATCGCGCCGATCTCATGTCCCGTTGACGGATCCTCCAACGGCAACCTGTCTCCCGCCGCGCGCCACGCCCCGCCGATGAACAGTTGATCGGTCGGATACCAGGTCAGATCACGTGCCATAGGCTGCTCCTTCATGCCAATCGGCGGGAATGGTCGGCGTCGCCGCGATCAGGTCGCGGGTATAGGCGTTTTGCGGGTCGGTGAAGACGGCTTCCGTCACGCCCTGCTCGACGATCTTCCCCGCCTGCATCACCAGCACACGGTCAGTGACGCGGCGGACCACCGACAGGTCGTGGCTGATGAAAAGATAACTCAACCCGTATTTCGCCTGTAGATCCGCCAAAAGATCGAGGATCTGGGCACGGATCGAGACGTCGAGCGCCGATACGGCTTCGTCCAGAATGATAAGGTCCGGGCGGATGATCAGCGCGCGCGCGATCGCGATCCGCTGCCGCTGACCGCCAGAAAATTCGTGGATATACTTGTGCTTGTCTTCGGGGCTTAATCCGACATCCAGAAGCGATTGGTCGATCTGTGCCGCCCGATCCTCCACGGAGTTATCCACAAGGTGAAAGGGTTCGGAGATAAGCCGGTCGACTCGATGCCGCGGATTGAAACTGCCGAACGGATCCTGAAAGACAACCTGCATCCGGCGGCGGATGTCCGGGGCAACCTGGCCGCCTTTGATCGGCGCACCGGCCAGCGTAATCGCGCCGCCCTGCAATGGCTCCAGTCCAAGGATCGCGCGGGTCAAAGTGGACTTACCGCAACCGGATTCCCCAACCAGGCCAAGGCTTTCGCCCTGATGAAGCGTGAAGGTCACCTGGTCCACGGCGCGCAATTTGGGTGGTGCGGCAAAGAAAGACGGACGCGGCAAGATATAGTCGCGGATGACGTCCGAGACCTCAAGAAGTGGCGCGTCCTTTTGGGTGGCTGCGCGATCAGGTTGATGTTCTGACGCGGCAAAAAGACTCTGCGTATAGGGGTGCGTGCGGGTCCGAAACAAGGTTTCGGTGGCGTTTTTCTCTACAACCGCGCCCCGCTGCATCACAGCGACGTGATCCGCCACACCTGAGACCACGGCAAGGTCATGGGTGATCAGCATCAGCGCCATGCCTTCATTGTCGACGAGATCCTTCAGAAGATCGAGAATCTGCGCTTGAGTCGTCACGTCCAGCGCGGTGGTGGGCTCATCCGCGATCAGAAGTTTCGGGCGAAGCGCCACGGCCATGGCGATCGACACACGCTGGCGTTGACCGCCAGACAATTCATGCGGATATCGATCCAGCGGGAAGCGCGCGGCATCTAACCCCACGCGGTCCAGTTTCTCGCGCGCAACTTCCAGCGCATCGAAGCGCGTTGCCGCCCCATGGACGATAAGCGTTTCGGCCACCTGGTTGCCGATGGTTTGAACGGGATTGAGCGATGTCATCGGCTCCTGAAAGATCATTCCGATCTCATTGCCGCGCAGGTCACACATGGCGCGTTCGGACAATCCGCTCAAATCCTGCCCGGCCAGTTGAATCTTTCCGGTCATGTCCGAGCCGTTGGGCAGGAGGCGCATGACCGAAAGCGCCGTCATCGACTTGCCCGATCCGCTTTCGCCGACCAGCCCGAAAACCTCACCTTCCTCCATCTCTATCGACACGTCCTTCAAGATCGGTGTGCCGTGAATAGACAGGTTCAGGTGATTGACGTTTAGAAGGCTCATCGCGCGCGCCTAACCCTTGGATCAAGCACATCGCGAAGCCCGTCGCCGATCAGGTTCAGCCCCAGCACCGTAAAGACGATGGCAAGCCCGGGAAGGATCGCCATATGCGGCCCAAGGGAAATTAGCGTCTGACTTTCGGCCAGCATCCGGCCCCAGCTTGGCGTCGGCGGTTGTGCCCCAAGACCAACATAAGACAGGCCGGCCTCGGCCAGGATCCCGAGCGAGAATTGGATTGTCCCTTGCACGATCAACAAGTTCGCGATGTTGGGCAGAATGTGTTCGATGGATATCCGGGCCTTGCCCTTTCCCGCCACCCGCGCAGACAGGATGTAATCCAAGGTCCAAAGGCTCAGTGCCCCACCCCGCGCCACTCGGGCGAAGACCGGGATATTGAAGATCCCGATGGCCAGGATCGCATTCACGGCCGACGGCCCGAAGACCGCTGTGATCAGGATTGCGACCACAATCGCCGGAAACGCAAAGACCAGATCGTTGCCGCGCATAATGATCTCATCGATCAGGCTGCCCCTGTTGGCCGCGGCGAACAGGCCCAAGGGCACGCCGATGCTAATCCCTATCCCGACGGCAAGGATGGCCACGGCAATCGAGGTCCGTGCGCCCACCATCAGCATCGACAGGATATCGCGCCCGAAGTGATCGGTACCCAGAAGATGCGCCCCGCCGGGCGGTGCCATGCGCGCGCGGATGTTCAGGGCTTCCACGTCATAGGGCGTCCAGACCAACGACACCAAGGCGGCCAGCACGAAGACGGCCGTCAGCCCTGCCCCGATCCAGATGGAAGCTGGCAACTTCATCGGCGCCTGAGCCTCGGGTCGATCGCGGCATAGGCGAGGTCGACGAGAAAGGTCACAAGGATCACGGCGAAGACCAGCAACATGACGGTGGATTCCACCACGATCAGATCCCGCTGGGTGATCCCCTGAAAAATCAGCCGTCCCATGCCGGGCAGGAAGAACACGTTCTCGATGATGATCGCGCCCGCCAGAAGAAAGGAAAACTGGAGCCCGATGATGGTCATCACAGGGATCATGGCGTTCCGAAGCGCGTGGCGGATCAGCGCTTGTCGGGAAGTCAGCCCCTTTGCGCGGGCCGTTCGGATGTAATCCTGACCAAGCGTCTCCAAGACGGAAGACCGCATAACCCGCGCAAGGATGGCAGCCTGTGTCAAACCAAGGGCAACCGCTGGCAAGGTCAACGCCTTGATCCCGGCCCAAATCCCTTCGTCCCATCCGGGGAAACCACCCGCTGGCAACCAGCCCAGGTAGATGGCGAAAAACAGAACAAGCAGCATGGCAAACCAAAAGTTCGGGATAGCGATCCCAACTTGGGTGATGCCCATGATGGCAACGTCGCTGGCCCGCCCCCGGTTCGCCGCAGCAATCAGGCCGACGGGGAAGGCAATCGCCGTCGACAGGAACAGTGCGTAAAGCGTCAAGGGAAGCGATACCCAGATCCGGTCCACGATCAGCTCGGTCACCGGCACGCGATAGGTATAAGACGTGCCAAAATCGCCTACCAACATGCCCGAGGCCCAGGCCCAGTACCGCGCAAAGACCGAGCCTTCGAGCCCTAGTTCGCGGCGGAGTGCCGCCACCGTCTCGGGCGCTGCCTCTAGCCCCAACATGAAGGCCGCAGGATCGCCCGGAATGACTTCCAACGTGAAAAAGATCACGAGACTGGCGATCACCAGACTGATGGCCAGCGAGACCAGGCGTTTCAGGGCATAGCGAAGCATTGCCGGAACCCTATGCGAGGGGTTGGACTAGCGAAAGACCGGTTCAGCCCCGCGCATCATATTCGGCGCGCGCAATCGCAACAGCTTCGCGCGCGGCCAGCGCCCATTCTGCCAAAGGCCCGAGTTGCGCCACTAGAGACTCACCCAGCTCGGTCAGTTTATAATCCACGCGGGGCGGGATCGACGGCGTCACGGCCCGGCTGAGATACCCGTCGCGCTCCAGCTTCCTAAGGGTCTGGGTCAACATCCGTTGCGAGATGTCCGGAATCGCTCGCTTCAGTTCGGAAAACCGCAAAGAGCCGGGTTTCAGACCCGTCAGGACCAAGATCGTCCACTTATCACCGATCCCGTCCAGTACATGACGGACCGGACAGATCTCAGGGTCATATTCAATTCCGGACTTGGTTACTTTTGGCATACCGCGTTCCTAAAAAGTGCCGTCTTCCGCGAATCCTAAGGTCGCATTAACTCGGTTCTCATCAGTAACTGACAAACCGACAGGAACCAAGTCTCATGAAAGTATTGAACCGCCGCACCTTCCTTGAACTTGCCGGAACAACCGCTGCCGGGGCCGCCCTTTTCCCGGGGATTGCTAAGGCCGCGCCGCAATCGGCGATGGTCTTCACTGCCGACGCCCAATCGGCATTAGTCGATTCCGTGATCATCGTTGGTGACGAGACCGCAATGCTGATCGACGCCCAATTCACAGCGCCCTCGGCGTCCGCCGTGGCAGACATGATCGAGGCGACGGGCAAGCGGTTGGACACCATCTTGATCAGTCACTACCACCCGGACCACGTTCTGGGGCTTGGTGTGATCATGGACCGCTTCCCAGACGCCAAACCGGTCGCCCATGCGAAAGTTCAGCCGACCATTGCCCAGACCGCGGAAGGGATGCTGGCGGCCATGTCGGGCGGCGCGCCAGCGGGCGTCTTCGCTGACCGCGTGGTGATCCCCGATGTTCTGGCAAGCAGCACGATCGATTTCGAGGGCGAGCGGATTGATGTGCTTGACCCAATCCACGGCGATACCGAGTTCATCACACCGGTTTTGATCCCGGCGCTTGATACGTTGGTGGCCGCGGATCTTGTCTATGCGGATGTGCACGCCTGGGTGGAGGGCAACCAAACGCCTGAAGACATTGCGAAATGGCAAGCGAGCCTCGATCAGCTTGAGGCGATTGGCGCGGGCACTGTGATCCCAGGGCACCGGCTGCCGGATACGGTCAATGATGCCACAGCCATTGCCAAGACCCGTGCCTATCTGGACCAGTGGGACAAGGCCAAGGCCGAGACGTCCAACGCGGACGACCTACGTGCCGCGATGATGGCTGGAAACGAAGGGCTGGGGCTGACCATGGCGCTCGACCGGGCCCTGGCCGCTGCCTATCCGGAATAGGATTGTTTGGCCCATGGGGGCGCGCATGTCGCGCCCCTTATTGGCGCGCCATCCGTCCTGACCCGTCTTGGGCAATCAGGATGCCTGCAAGCAACACGCATCCGGCGATGATTGTCTCAACCGTTATTTGTTCGCCCAACAGCACAACACCCAGGATCACCCCGACAATTGCGGCGAGATAAGCGTTCGGCGTGATGAAGACCGGCCCTTTTCGACGCAAAAGCGCGACGCGCAGAAGCTGCCCCAAGCCCGTCGTCGCAATCCCGCCCCCTATGATCCCGATCAGGGCCGTGACTGTCGGGGCCTGAACGGGACCGGACAAGAAAAGCATCGGCAAGCCTGCAATGCCCGCCAACAGGGTTGCCCCCGCCGCAGTACGCGTCGCGGGCATGGGTGGCATGCGACGGATCACTATGGCGCCATAGGCGAGCGAACTGACCGCCAAGAGCGTGCCAAGCACAGGAAGAGCGGCGGACCGCCCGCCCAATTGGCTGAGCGTTCCGGGCCCGGCCATATAGATCAACCCTGCGGTGCCAATCGCACAACCTACCCATTTCCGAGCGGTGATCGGGACAGCGAGAAAAAAAGACGACATCGCCAGGATCAAAAGCGGGATCGCGGCGAAGAAGATCGCAACCACGTTGGATGGCACGACGGTTTGGACATGGGCCACGATTGTGAAGGGAAAGGCAAAGGCGAGCACGCCGTAAATCGCGCACCAGCCCCATTCGACTTGCGTTCTTGGCAGCCCTGCCCCGGTGATCAACGCGACGGCTGTCAGGAATACTCCCCCCGAGATGAACCGCAGCGCAGCTCCGGCCCAGGCGTCGTAATGCGACAGGATCAGGACGTTCCAATAGAAACTTGATCCGAACAACAGCGCGAGAACGAAAAGGCCGCCCCAGGCGGCCCAATCGGCGGTCTCTTGGTCGTGACCTTTGTCTTCGGATCCGGAAGCGCTCACTCGGTCCAGCGAACGCCGGTCACGTCATTGGCTTGCGTTGGCGCGTCTTCCCAAAGCCCTTCAATCTTGGCGTTGGCCACACCGGCCCGGGCAAGCTGGAACAGGAAGCCGTTGACATAATCATCGGACAGTTGCGTCTGCGCCGATTTCAGGATGTCCGAACGCATCTCGGGATCGGTAGCCAGCTTCAACTCGTCCATGAGCGACTGGAACACCGGGCTGTCATACTGGAAGTAATATTCCGGGTTCGCATAGATCCCGATGTCGTCGGCCTCGGTATGGCTGACGATGGTCAGATCATAGTCCTTGCCACGAAACACTTCTTCCAACCACTGCGCCCATTCGAGGTTTGAGATTTCTGTCTCGATCCCGACATCGCGGAGTTGCGCCGCGATAATCTCACCCCCACGACGGGCGTATACCGGCGGCGGCAGTTTCAACGACAGGGTCAGGCCGTCGGCGAACCCGGCCTCTGCCAGAAGTTGCTTGGATAGCTCGGGATTGAAATCCGAATTGCCCGTGAGATCGATATAGTCCGGATTGTGCGGCGCGAAATGCGAACCGATGGGTGTGCCATAGCCAAACATGGCACCATCGATGATGTCCTGGCGGTTGATCGCATGGGCAATCGCCTTCCGGACCCGCACATCATTCAACGGCTCGCGGGCATTGTTGGTCGACAGGATCGTTTCCCCCTCGGTCGAGCCCACAAGCAGCTTGAATCTCGGGTCTGCCTCAAACTGAATCAGCGTTTCGGGTGAGGGAAAACCCGGGAAAGCATCGATATCGCCTGCCATGACCGCAGCGAAGCCAGCGGTCGGGTCCGAGATAAACTTGAAGGTGGCCGATTTCAGCGCAGGCTTCTCGCCCCAGTAATCCGGGTTTTCGACCAGTTCGACGCGGTCGCCCTGGACCCATTGGCCGAACTTGAAAGGACCGGTTCCGACCGGCGCCGTTGCCGCCTGTTCGATGCTTTCGGGGGCCACGATAACGGCGTCACCCTTGGCCATGTTCGCAATGAACAGCCCGTCCGGGACATCCAGCGTGACCTGAACCGTCAAGGGATCAATCACCGTGACATCCGTGATGCCGGTGAAAAGTTGCTTCTTGGCATTGGTCGAATCTTCCGCCCGCGCCCGGTCAAGCGTGAACTTCACGTCCTCGGCGTCCATGGTCGTGCCGTCATGGAAGGTCACACCTTCGTTCAGGCTAAATGTGTAGATCGTGCCATCATCCGAGATTTCCCATGACTTGGCCAACGCGGGAACAACCGATCCGTCCGCCTGATAACGCGCCAAGCCTTCGAAAAGGTTGGCATAGACCACTTCGTCAATGGCTGCCGCCGCCCCTGCGGTCGGATCAAGGTTCGGGGGTTCAAGCTGCATTCCGATGGTGATGCTGTCTTGCGCGACGGCGCCCCCGGCCACCAGCGCCAGTGCGGCAACCATCGTCGATCTAAAGCCAAGTCCCATTCGAACTCTCCCCATGAAATCCCTTTCTTGAGGGTAACCGTGCGGTTGGGGATTCGGCTAGTGCGGTATGCCGTTGAATGCAGAAAAGGCGGCCTTGTCGGTGCCGCCTCTCCCAAAGGTTTATGTCGGTTTTCGCCGGGATCAAAGACCCATGCAGTTGGCGTAGTATGTCACTGTTGCGGGCCAGTCCGAAAAGATGCCTTCGATACCGACATCCTGGGCCAGGACGTCCAGAACTTCGTAATAGACGCCATCATTGTCCGTCGTGTCTGCGATCGACTGGAAATACCAACCGCCACCATTGGCAAGCGGGCCCGAACGCTCCAACGTCCATGTGATCAGCTTCAGACCTGCGGCCTTGGCTTCCTGGGCATAAGGCGATGGTACGATTTTTTCGCCATCGAGCGTCACCAGCATCCACATCGGTGGTGCGATGTACCGTACGCCCCGATCGTAAAGCGATTGCATGCTGTCGGGGAAAGTCGCGGGATCGAGATGGCTGAAGCCTTCGATGTTGTAGCTGTCGTCAAGATAGACGGCCTGCGCGCCAAACTCGGGTTCGTTCTCAATCCAGTAAAGCACGTCTTCAAGATTGAACGATTGCACCCAAACATCCGATGCGGGAACGCCTGCGGCCTTGTATTCATCGATCAGCTTCTGCGCATAGTCTTCCTGGCTGAACCCATCGAACGGCATGTCCACAGACGGTGACTTGAGTTCGGGGGTGAACTTGGCCCCAAGCGATTTGAACAGTTCAATTGACTCCGCATGGGTCATGATCGTCGCATCGCTGACATAGAGATCTGTGCGCCAGTCGGCCGTCCCGCCCAGAAACTCTTCCGGAGTGGTTGCCGCGCTATTTGCCGCGTCCATCTTCGGGGTCAACGTCTTGTACTCGGCCAGCGTGATCTCAGAAGTTCGGCATTCAGCCGAAGCGATTTGATCGCCCGACGCCGGTGAAAACGGGGTGGCACAGGTTGACGCCAAGGGCGAGGTCAAGATCGTTGTGGTCGTATGCAGGTCGTTTTGCGCATGGCGGCAGACGAGCTCCTTGTCCTTGGTAAAGGTCACATCGCATTCCAGGATCCCCGCCCCCATGCGCGCGGCGGCGACGTTGGATTCGACGGTGTGTTCGGGAAACTTCAGCGGCGCGCCACGATGTCCGATGGAAAAGTCCGACGGCGTGGGGGTCTGACCCTGACAGGACAGAAGTTTATCCTTTAAGGGCCCGTCCGACATTTTGTCGATCAGGAACAAGGGCCGCGGACCATAGTCGACGGCAATGGAACCGTGACCGTCAGCGAAGGCCGGTCCGGCACAAACGGCCAAGGCCAGCGCCAGCGAAATCTTTGAGTTCTGCATGTGGAAACCCCTCTTTGCCAGAAATGCTGGGATGACCTGCCCAGCCTTTCATGACGCCTGCGCAAAGCTGGGATGAAGCCTTTGTGTCATCTGGAGCCGGGACGAAGGCCGCAGCGATCACGAGAACGTCAGGGCGCGTGAATTGCCCGGTTTCTCGAAGTGGCCTTCTGTTGGCGTGGGTATCCAGAAAAGGACGGGCCATGCCTCGGAAATCCAAGAAACCAAAGCGCGGCAAATCAAAGACCGCCGAAAAGATCGCTTCAAAAAGCCGTCGTAACACTCTGACTTTGATACGTAATGCTGCCATCGGAGTGGCCGTACTGGGCGGTGCGGGCGTGTTTTCAGTGCGCGCCGTTCGCGCCACCATTGCCGAGCAGGACTTGACCCGCCTCGGGAACGGAATTCCGACAATCGTCCAGATCCATGATCCGACCTGTGCTCTTTGCACGGAACTTCAGCGGAACGCCCGGCGCGCCCTTCGGCATTTCGACAAGACTGAAGTCAATTATCTTGTGGCCAACATCCAGACAGCGGAAGGTTCAGCCTTCGCCGGCCGGTACGGGGCGCAACATGTCACGCTGCTGCTTTTTGATGGTCGCGGACGGTTGCGGGACACCCTTGAAGGAGTGCGCCCGCGGGAAGAGCTAGAGGCGCATTTCCAGCGCCTGCTGGCGGCAAGCTAGGCCAAAAGGCAGCCCGGTTACCCGCTTAGGGAAAGGTCAGCGCACCCTCTTCGCTTGTTGGTTCATCGATAAGGTCTAGATCAAATGCGTGCAGCGAAGCCACGCGAAATTCGGCCGCACCCGCCCCAAAGAAAGTTCGGACCGGGACGGGCCTGTCAGGCGCGCCCAGGATCGCCGCGGTCACGCCGGCTTCTGAGAACAGCTCCGCCGATCCGAACATTCGCCGGACAGCGCCATATGGCCGCCAGACCAGACCCGGCACCGTCACATCCCGAAACGCAAAATACCAAACCTGAAGATCCCGCGCGCCCGTAAGCTGAAACGTCGGATAGTACCCACGCGCCGCTCGGGCGCTGTGCATGACGTCGCGCTTCACCCAAGGGGCCCCAGGGCCCGCCCCCGCATCCAGACCCGGTGGATTGGGCCAGTCCGAGGACGGCTGCAACAGATCGAATAGATAGGACAAGCGCTTTGAAAGGGCCGATGGGCTTTGAAAGAACGCCCCCGCAGACTGTCCATCACAAAGACCAGCGACCCGGCATCCACCGCAACAAGGACCAGTGGATCCACATCGAAAATCCGGGCGAGACGAAACAGGTGACCGCGATTGGGCAGCCGCCCGGCCAGCCAGGCCCTTAGCGTCGTCTCGGCGAGATCGTCATCCGCATCGGCATCCGCGCCATCCACCCAAGCCTGTCGCAAGGCGTCAAAGGATCCGAACCGATCTTCGACCAGCCGTTCGAACACGTCGACATGAAACCGCACGGCATCGGTCATGAGGCGCCGTTTTTTTCTTCGAAAACGGCGCGACCCGGTGCCCTAACGACCCTAGGCTCTGAAACACGCGCCAAAGACCTGCGACACAGCTTGGAAAGGAGTGAGACATGGCACGCAAGACGACAAGCACACATCGGACGGGCAATGGCCCGACCTACAAGACGACGACCACACGTTACGACAGCGGCGCATCGAAATCGGTGACCCGCACGGGCGGAAATGTCCTGTCCAGTGGCCGCATCACGCAGATCAGCCGCAGCGATGGAAAGGGCAACACCTGCACGACCAAATACTAGGCCCTCGTGCCGGGCCAAACCCGTGCCCAAGGCGGCCCCGGTCAAAGGGGGCCGTCTTTTTCTGCGAGCAGATCCGCCAGAACCAGCGCCATAACCTTGGCGCTGTCCATCATATCGTCGATACCCACCCATTCATCGGGTTGATGCGCAAGATCCAACACGCCGGGTCCATAGGCGATGCAGTTCTTCAGACGCCCGATGCGATCGATGTGCTTCTGATCGTAAGTGCCAGGAGACGCGACATAATCCGGCATCCGGCCCAACACGCGTTCAATGGCGTTTGCCGTTGTTTTCACCACGGGCGCGTCGCGGGCCGCCATGGATGGCAGCACTTCGTGCATTTCGCGGATCTCATATTCGAAACTTGGTCGCGTGGCTTTCACCCGTTCCAGCAGGTCACGCACTTCACCTTTTACGGTGTCGATATCTTCCTCGATCAAAAACCGCCTGTCGATCACGATCCGGCAGCGATCGGGCACGCAGGGTGCCGGGAACCCGGTGAAACCCGGCTCTGGTTCGGGCTCACCGCCATGGAACGAATTGATGTTCAGCGTCGATTGCTTGGCACCTTCCGGGACGACGGGCATCTCTGTGGTTTTGGTGGCGAGCAACGGAAAGAGCGTCGCCTCCATCTCGGCCAATACCGCGCCCATGTGGCGGACGGCGCAATCGCCGAGGAATGGCATCGAACCATGGGCAATCCGGCCCTTCGTTTCGATCTCGGCCCACCAGACGCCGCGATGGCCCAGGCAGATCCGATCTTTGTTCAAGGGCTCGGGAATGATCACATGCTGAACGCGTTTGGGATCGAAATAACCGCGTTCGGCCAGATAAGCGACGCCGCCATAGCCGCCCGATTCCTCATCGGCTGTGGCTGAGATTTCGATAGCTCCGGTAAAGCCCGGGCAGGTTTCGATAAACGCCTCGGCCGCGATGATCGAGGCGGCCAACCCCCCTTTCATGTCGCAAGTGCCGCGGCCAAAGATCTTACCGTCCCGGATCTCGGCCCCGAAAGGATCGGTGGTCCAACCGTGGCCGACTTCGACCACATCCGTATGACTGTTGAAATGCACGGTTTCGCCGGGCGCCTCTCCCGCCCGGCGGGCAACGATGTTCCAGCGCGGAAAGTCCTCGCTATCGCCAGGTGCCCCAAAGGCCCGGATCATTTCGCATTTGAATTGGGTGCGTTCCAGCCGGGCTTCCAGGTATTCGCAGATCTCGTGGTATCTGGCACCCGGCGGGTTCAGCGTCTGGATCTGCACCAGATCCTGGGTCAGGCGGATCAGCTCGTCGCGCCGGGCCTCGATCGCCGCGCCAAGCGCCTGATCCGGCCCGTCCAGCATCAGCCCCGCAAAGCCCCGTCGCCGGTGACAAGGTATTTGAACGAGGTCAATTGTTCCGCACCGACCGGGCCACGCGCGTGCATCTTGCCAGTGGCAATCCCGATCTCGGCGCCCATCCCGAACTCGCCCCCGTCTGCAAACTGGGTCGATGCATTGGCCATCAGGATTGCACTGTCGAGATCGCGGAAGAAGGTATCAATCGCACCCTGATCTTCGGAAATAATCGCATCCGTATGCTGGGACCCGTAAGTGCGGATGTGATCCACGGCCTGATCGAGCCCGGACACCCGACGCGCCGCGATCACCATATCGAGGTATTCGTGCCCCCAATCGTCTTCGCTCGCAGCACTTGTCCCTGTGATGGACTGCAAGGCATCGTCGGCCCGCACCTCGACCCCAGCCGCAATCAAAGCTTCGATTACCGCGCGGCCCGTGGTGTCCGCAATACCTTCATGGACCAACAGGCATTCCGCCGCGCCGCAAATGCCCGTCCGCCGGGTCTTGGCATTCAGCACGACTTCAACCGCCTTGGCCGGATCGGCAGCTTTGTCCAGATAGATATGCACGATCCCTTCGAGATGGGCGAAAACGGGCACGCGGGCTTCGCGCTGAACCAGACCGACAAGCCCCTTGCCACCCCGGGGTACAATCACGTCGATGGCGCCCGTCATGGTCAGCATTTCGCTGACAGCGGCCCGGTCACGGGTCGGGACCTTCTGGATGGCGTGGGCAGGCAGGTTGGCCGATTTCAGCCCGTCGACGAGGCAGGCGTGGATTGCGCCGGCGGAATGGAAGCTTTCCGACCCGCCCCGCAGGATCACGGCATTTCCGGATTTCAGGCAAAGCGCACCTGCATCCGCCGTCACGTTCGGGCGGCTTTCATAGATCACACCGATCACACCCAGTGGCGTCCGGACGCGCCGGATATGCAGGCCTGAGGGCATGTCCCATTCCGCCATGACATCGCCGACCGGGTCCCTCTGCTCGGCCACTGCGCGAAGACCGTCGACCATGCCTCGGATGCGGTCTTCATCCAGCATCAGCCGGTCGAGCATGGCGCCATTCAGGCCCTTCTCGCGGCCATACTCCATGTCCTTGGCATTTGCCTCGATGATCTCAGCCCGGCGGCGCCAGACGGCCTCAGCCGCACCGATCAGGGCGGCGTGCTTTCGCTCCGCCGTGGCCGTCGCAAGTACAGCGGCCGCGTCTTTCGCACGTTGGCCCATATCTGCCATCAAAGCAGCGATATCTGATCCGTCTTTCATCCTGCGTCTCCTCGGCGCGGGGCCGAAATTTTTCAGTAAAATTCCGTACAAAAATTTTACCGTAAAATCTTTGCGCCCCGCTAGATTGCCATGTCATCCCTGTGGATCAAGGCCGCCCGTCCGGGATAGCCGAGCACCGCCTCGATGTCACGGCTCTGATGGCCTTTGATCGCCTGCGCTTCATCCGCGGTATAGCGGATCAGCCCCATTCCAAGCCGCGCCTCGCCCGGTCCCCGAAGCTCGACAGGATCGCCGCGTCCGAACCGGCCCGCCACGGCGGTAACCCCGGCGGGCAACAGCGATTTGCCCCTTTCCAAAGCCTGAACCGCGCCTTGGTCGACGGTCAGGACACCTTTGGGCTTCATCGATCCGATCCAGCGTTTCCTTGCCTGCTGTGGCGTCGTTTCGGCCAGGAACCATGTTGCCGGGGCACCCGCGGACAGCGCCGAAAGCGGGCGGTGGGCCGCCCCTGCCGTAATCGCCATGGCGCAGCCCGCCGCCGTGGCCGTCTTCGCGGCCATGACCTTGGTTTTCATGCCGCCACGTGACAGGCCCGAACCAGCTTCTCCGGCCATAGCCTCAATCTTTGGTGTGATGCGATCAATGGTATCGAGCCGTCGCGCCGTCGCGTTTGATCGGGGGTCGCCGGTGTAGAGCCCGTCGATATCGGACAGAAGTACCAGTTGGTCG
Organism: Paracoccaceae bacterium; assembly: GCA_965267475.1. Classification (GTDB taxonomy): domain Bacteria; phylum Pseudomonadota; class Alphaproteobacteria; order Rhodobacterales; family Rhodobacteraceae; genus JBCBKU01. Next base: position 2,297,040 of record OZ254079.1, on the reverse strand, counting down.
GCGCCGACCGTGACTGCCACTTGCGCCGCCAACCGGTCGTTGTCGCCGAACCGGATCTCATCTGTCGCAATCGTGTCGTTCTCGTTCACGATTGGAACTGTTCCCAGCGTTAGAAGCTGTTCCAGCGTCGCGCGGCCATTCAAATAGCGGCGTCGGTCGGCGCTGTCTTCCAGCGTCAAAAGGATCTGCGCCGTGGTGATGCCATGGGGCGCCAGCGCTTCTTCATAGGCACGGGCGAGCCGGATCTGGCCCACCGCCGCAGCAGCCTGGGATTGCTCAAGCGTCAGGTCGCCATCCGGCAGTCCCAGAACAGCGCGGCCAAGCGCAATCGAGCCCGATGACACCAGGATCACCGCTGTGCCCCGGGCCCGCGCCTCGGCGACATCTTCAGCGAGGCCTTTCAGCCAATCGGCCCGCAATGCGCCGTCCCGCACCAAGAGAGCCGAGCCGATCTTGACGACGAGGCGCTTGGCATCTGTCAGGGTCGCCATGGCTCAGCCTCCGCCGTCTTGGGCGTACGCGCCGTGGTGATTTGGGCCCGGGCCGCACGCAAAAGCCCTTCGATCCCTGCCCCGCTGACGCCTGATATCCGGTGAACCGGGCCTGCGACAGCTTCTAACTCTGCCGCCTGCGCCGTCGTCAATTCCTCGTCCAACGCATCGATCTTGTTCAGTGCGGTGATCCGGGGTTTGTCGGCCAAACCTGCGCCATAGGCGTCGAGTTCTTCGATCACCGTCCGCCAATCACCCGCCGGATCATTGGACGTCCCATCGACCAGATGGATCAGAACCTCGCACCGTTCGATATGACCGAGAAACCGATCCCCGATCCCCTTGCCGTCATGGGCGCCTTCGATCAGGCCGGGAATGTCAGCCACGACAAACTCCGCCCCATCGACCCAGACAACGCCAAGGTTCGGGATCAGAGTTGTGAAGGGGTAATCCGCGACCTTAGGGCGCGCGTTCGACGTGGCGGCCAGGAAGGTCGACTTTCCCGCATTGGGCAGACCCAGAAGCCCCGCATCGGCGATCAGCTTCAACCGCAGCCAAAGCGTACGTTCTACACCGGGTTGACCGGGGTTCGCGTGCCGGGGCGCCTGATTGGTCGAGGATTTGAAGTGCAGGTTCCCGAACCCACCATTCCCGCCTTGCGCCAAGCGAAAGCGATCACCAACCCTGGTCAGATCGGCGATCATGGTTTCTTCGTCCTCATCAAGGATTTCGGTCCCTTCCGGGACTTTCAGCACAATATCGTCGCCATCCTTGCCGGTGCGCTGGCGCCCTTGGCCCGCTTTGCCGTTACCGGCATAGAAATGCTGCTGATAACGGAAATCGATCAGGGTATTGAGGCCATCGACAGCCTCGGCCCAGACATCGCCGCCCGAACCGCCATCTCCACCATCCGGGCCGCCATATTCGATGTACTTCTCGCGACGGAAGCTGATGCAGCCGTTCCCGCCCGATCCCGAGCGGATATAAACCTTTGCGAGGTCAAGGAATTTCATGACCGCCCCCGGAACATCTCAGGCGTCAGGCGATAGACTGAAACGGTCTCTGGCTCAAGCCGGGCCGCCGACGTTCCCATGGCTTCGCCAGTCTGCACGAAACCGAGCTTGCCCAGCACATTGCGCGAGGCAGGATTGTCGTGGAACACGTCCGCCTTCAGATAATCGAGGCCAAAGCGGTCGAAAAGAAGACCGATGAAGCCTTCCATCGCTTCGGTCGCGTAACCTTTGCCCCAGGCGCTGCGTCCGAAGAAATAGAACACCTCTTGCGCGCGGGATATGCCGCAAGACCCGATAACGGTGCCATCGGGCAAACAAATCGCCATGCGGAATTGCGGTACCCCCCGCCATTGCCAGGCCCAGCAGAACCGGCGCACTTCATCCACGGGCCAGGGGATCTTGGCCGCAAAGATCATCGGCGCGACGTCTTGGGTTCCGGCAAGGGCCGCGATCGCCTCGGCATCCGAGGTCTCAATCCCGCGCAAGACCAGCCGGTCTGTCGTGACCTCAATCCGTGAAATTGCGTCCCAACGCGCCCGCGTCAGACGCATGTTTTGACTGTCGATATCCTGATGGAGTGCGGCAGAGGTGATCCGCTTCGGCCCTGTCCGTTCAAAACCCAGCTTTTCAAGGACGCGGGCCGATCGGTCGTTGCCGTCGAAATAGCCTGACGTCAGATCGCCATTTTCCGGGTCGGAGAACCAGTTTTCCACGACGCCCCAAGTGGCCTCGAGCGCAAAGCCCTGCCCCCAAAAAGGACGCGCGATCCAATAGCCCAGTTCCTTATCCGTGCTGATCCCACCGATCACGCCGTGCTCGGGATGGTCGATAAACCAGACCCGACCCGGCTTGGCCTGCGACTTGTCGATGAAGTATTCCGCGTCCGCGACCGCATAAGGGTACGGCACGACCGCCAGCCAACGCGTAACATCGTAATTGCCGATCCGGTCGGCCACAACCGCGGCGTCTTCCGGCCTAGGTAATCTGAGGGTCAGCCGGGGTGTTTTCAGTGTCTCTCCCGGCGCTGCCATGACGTCAGCCGTACCGTTTGAGATAGGTCCAAGTTGGGACCGTCTGGGCGCGTGCCACGCTGAACGTCTCGGCATCGCCGATGTATTCGAACCCAGCATTCGTCAGAACGCGGGCCGAGATCGGGTTGTCCTGAAACACCTCGGCAAAGACTGTGCGGGCCTGTTGCGGGTTTTCCTTAAGGATCGCATGAACCGCTTCGGACGCGATACCGGTGTTCCAGAAGGCCGGCGCCACCCAATAGGCCACCTCGGATTGGTCGCGGTCGAGCCGCTTGAGCGAAATCACACCAAGAACTTCAGCCAGATTGGACTGGGTGCCATCGATCACCCAGATGTCTTCGGCGCGATCTTCCGCATGGGCTCGGGCAATGAACGTCTCGGTCAGGCCAGGCGGCAGCGGGTGCGGTATCGACCGGGTTGCCTTGGCCACACGTGCGTCACCTGCATGCAGGCCCAAAAGCCCGGCATCCGATTTCCGGACCGGGCGCAAGTGAAAACGCTCTGCCGGGATGACAGCCTGGTTGACGATCGGATCGAGTTTCATGTCCCGTTTCCTCCGAACAAAACAAAAAGCACGCTGGCGACAGTCAGCGCCGCCAAGCTCCACATCAGATACCGCTCTGCCGTGGTCCCGGCGACGGCATGGGCCAGCCGGTCTCCTCCCAGCGTCCAAAGCGGATGTAAAACGATCTGGGCCGCAAAGAGGCATATGGCAATTGTGGCCGTGGCCTCCAAGACCGGGGTGCCCGGTGCGGCGAAATTCGTGAACCCGGCCGTGATCATAGCCCAGGCTTTGGGGTTCAGCGGATGTACGAGCAAACCCGCGGCGAACCCGGGCGCGACCCCATCGGCATCAGGCGTTGCCAACTGGCTGTTGGCCACCCGCCAAGCGAGCCAGATGATGTAAGCCGCCGAGACCCACTTCAGCGTCTCAAAAACCCAGGGCGCGCGGCGCCCGAGTTCCAGAAGGCCAAATCCCATGGGCCAGATCACCAATTGCTTGCCCACCACGACGCCAGCCACAAAGGGCAATGCGCGCGACAGGCCGAACTTCGCACCCGTGGTCATCAACGCCATATTGGCCGGACCGGGGGTTCCGACCTGGCTGGCTGCGAAGACCATGAACTGTGCGACGGCGACGGCCATGCTTTTGGGGTCCTTGAAAAACGAAGGGGACCGGCTTTTCTGCCGATCCCCCTAAAAGCCTTTTGTGAAGGTTCGGCTACTCAGCGGCCTCCGCCACTGGGAGGACCGAAATAAATGTGCGCCCTTTGAGACCTTTGCGGAAGGTCACGGCGCCCTCGGCGGTTGCAAAGATCGTGTGGTCTTTGCCCATACCGACGCCTTCGCCCGGCCACCACTTCGTGCCGCGCTGGCGCACGATGATGTTGCCCGGGATGACAGCTTCGCCGCCATATTTCTTCACGCCAAGACGGCGACCAGCGCTGTCGCGCCCGTTTCTGGATGAACCGCCTGCTTTTTTGTGTGCCATGGCGCGTTACTCCTTCTCTGCGGCAAGCTTTTTGGCTTGCTCGACCCAGCCTTCGCGTTCGATGCGGCCCTTGAAGGACAGCTTCTCATCGAACTCGGCAATATCATCTGCGCCCCATGCGGCGATTTGCGCGAATGTCGTCACGCCAGCGGCAAGAAGCTTCTTCTCAAGCGCAGGTCCGACACCGGACAACTGCTTCAGATCGTCGCCATCTGCTGTGGCAGCTTTTTTAGGGGCCGCTTTCTTCGGCGCGGCTTTGGCTTCGGCTTTCGGTTCAGCCTTCTTCGGCGCAGGTTTGTCCTCAGCCTTCGGGGCCGCTTTCTTCGGCGCGGCCTTCTTGGCAGGTGCCTTTGCAGGCGCCGGAGCTTCGGCCGAACCAGCACCCACGGCAGCCATCACACCAGATTTCGCGGCACCCTTCTCCAAGATCTCGGTGATCTTAAGAAGCGTGAGCTGCTGGCGGTGGCCTTTCGTGCGCTTCGACGAATGTTTCCGCCGACGCTTGACGAAATGGATGACCTTTTCGCCCTTGATCTGGTCGACAACCTCGGCCTGGACGCCCGCATCTTCCAGAAGCGGCGTGCCGACCTTCGACCCGACCATCAAAATCTCATTGAATTGCACAGTATCGCCGGCATTTGCCGCCAGCTTTTCCACGCGAAGCATATCGCCCGCTTGAACGCGGTATTGCTTACCGCCGGTTTTCATGACCGCAAACATCTGCGTATCCCTTCTTGCCCGCGTCCTATGGCCCCCGGTATCGGGCGTTTCGGCTGCCGCCGCCTCGAACTGCGCTTCTCTAAAAAACCATGGCGCGGAGGTGATCCGCGCCGAGGACGGGTGTATCTGAAAATTGCCCCAACAAGTCAACCCTGATCTGTTGGGGCTCTGACCTGAAACTTTTGAGGTCCGGTGAAACTCTTTTTCCTCCGGTCCCGTCCTTACTCACGTCGGACAAGCCGACCGTGAGAAAGAGGACTTAGCCATGAAATACTTCACTTCCGCCGTAGTGCTCAGCCTTACCGCTGGCATTGCCAATGCCGCAGGTCACGCCGCACCGATGGTTGTTGCCGCCGATCAATCCGTCTCGGAAGGCACGGTGACCGCAGAAAAGATCGTCGCACCTGAAAACGGGTGGCTGGTGGTGCACCGTACGGATGCGGACCGCAAACCCGGACTGGTCATCGGCCATGCGCCGATCCGCGCCGGTGAGAATACCGATATTGCGGCAATCCTGACGGAAGAGGTTCAGCCGGGCGACATGCTGATGCTGATGGTACACGCCGAAAAGGGTGGGTTTCAGAAGGGTATCTTCGAATACACGCTGGGTGCACCGGAAGACGGCCCCGTTCGCGTGGACGGAAACCTCGTGATGGCGATTGTTACGGCCCAATAGTGGGGGCCTGAGGTAACGAGTGATTTGGTCCGGCCCGCAGCGTGTCCGTTGCAGGCCATTTCATTGGCTTTAGGCGTCGAAACGCGTGATGAGTGCTTGTCGCCTGATCTCTAGCCAGCGGCGCGTCGGCCCGTGGGTCGCAAGTTTGATCGCCGTTTCATAGGCGTCATGGGCCTCGCGCTTGCGGCCAAGCGCAGCCAGGCAATGCGCGCGGACAGCCCAGGCCGGCTGGAAGGTTCGGACCGCGCCCGCGTCAATCTTGTCCAGCATGACCAGACCCTGTTCCGGCCCGGCATCCTCGGCGACTACTGCAGCTTGACTGACCGCGCCACCAATGGTTGGAAACAACGTGTTCAACCCGGCATAGAGCTTCGAAAGGGCCCGCCAATCGGTCACGCCGATGGCCGCGCGATCCGCGTGAACCAACTGAATGGCGGCCTCAAGCTGGAAGCGCCCGATCTGACCCAGCCCGCCCGCCCGTTCCAGCAGCGCGGCTGAACGGCGTGTAAGCGCCTTGTCCCAAAGGTCAATGTCCTGTTCGGGCAACGGAACCATCACTCCCTCGACAACACGCGCCTTCCGCCTGGAATGCAGAAACCCGGTCAGAGCGCAAAGCCCCAAGGCCTCGGCGTTATCGGGGACCAGTTCTGCAAGGATCTGGGACAGAAACACCGCCTCTTCCGCTAGAGGTTGCGGATCGTCCAACCAGTCAGAGGCATAGGCGCCGTAGACAGCTTCTAGCACGGCTGACATCCGCGCCCCTGTATCCGAGGCATCCGGCAAAGCAAATGGAATGCGCGCATCTCGGATCTTGCGTTTGGCGCGCACAAGCCGTTGGGAGAGCGTGCCGGGCGGGATCAGGAAGGCATTGGCAATCTGCTTGGCTTCGATCCCCAGAACCGTTTGCAACATCAACGGAGTCCGAATGCCTGCATCGATTGCCGGATGGGCGCAAACAAACATCAGCCGCAGTCGGTCGTCAGGTATCTGGTCTGGGTCTTCTGTGGTTTCCGGCATCTTGGGAACTTGATCTGTGACAACGATCCGCCTGGCGCGGCGTTGAGCGTCGATCAGCTTGTTCTTGGCCGTGGTCATCAACCAGGCTTCGGGGCGTTCGGGCACACCATCCCTTGGCCAGACTTCGAGCGCGCGGGCAAAAGCATCGGATAAGGCATCTTCGGCGGCCATAATGTCACCGGTCCGCGCCGCCATCTGGGCCAAGAGCTTGCCGTATGAGGCGCGCGCAGCCTCTTCCGCGCGCGCGCCCGTTTCTGAGATGTCTAACCTCACTCGCCGCCCATGGCCGAGGCCCGGATCTCAACTTTGCCCATCTTCGCGCCAGGGCATTTCTCGGCCCAGGCAATGGCCGCATCGAGATCGGGAACGTTGACCACGAACGACCCACCAAGCGTTTCTTTCGTTTCAGCAAATGGGCCGTCCTGAATGCGCTTTTCGCCGCCTTTCAGGGTGATCGTCGTCGCGGTCTCGGCCGGTTGCAGCCAGTCGGTCGAGACGAAGACCCCGGCTTCCTGCAACGCACCGATATACTGCTGATAGGCGGCCTTCATCTCGGCCCAGTCCTCGGGACCGGTATCGGCGAAATCGGCGCGGTCGGAATAGATCAGAAATGTGTACTGCATTGTTTTGTCCCTCTTTTCGCTATCTTAAGCCGTGGCATCTGCCAGGTTGGCAAGCCCTTGATCGAATGTCTTGCCCATCATCCCGTCCATGAACAGCCCGAAGACGCGGAAAACCGGGTTCAAGCCCATATCGGCCTCGACCGTCCAAGTCACTTCTGTCCCTTCGTCGGTCGGACGAACGCGGATCGTCTGGGTCGGCTGACCCATTGGCCCAAGATCGATGGCATAGACCACGCTGTCGTCAGTGACGGCGGCTACAGTCTGGGTGCCGGTCCCGTCTTTTCCTTCGAAACGGAAACCTGACCCGACGCCCGCTTCCGGCCCAAACGGTTCGATTTTCAGATCCGGATCGGCGGATTTGTAGGGGTTGAATGCCTGAAACCCTGTGTTCGAGGCTGCAAGGTCCAAGATGGCCTGAGGATCTGCGTCGATCAGAGCCGTTCGTGCAACACTCACGTCGCGGGGCAACAGAAAGGTTGCGGCGGCGGCCAGGGCAATGGCGCCTGCGCCAATTGTCAATGTGGTTCCAAGTGTCATGTCATTTGTCCTTCGTCAGAGTGTTCGAAAGCCTGTTGCTTTCACACCCATGACGAACGGGCAGACCGCCAATCGACACTTGGCGCACTTTTTTTGAAATTTTTTGGGGTGTCAGATGTCCTGACCGACCATGAAGCGCGATGCCGCAAGACCCAGGGCCCGCGAAATACCGACATACATTTCGTCGAACGCGCCGAACAGGGCGCTGTTCAGGGCGACCCCTGCCTCGGTCTTGGAAAGCGCGATATAGGCGTCCAGATCTTCGTTCGACAGCGGCTGATAGGCCAGCGTCAGAAAGGCAAAGACCCATTCCGTACTGTCGGCGCGAATATCGTCTTCCTGGCTCCAAACATCTGTCAGGACCTGTTCTTCGGACAAATCGTCACCGAAGGCTTCGCCGTCGATCAGGCCAGTGTAAAAGGCGTAATTGGCATTCATCGCGCCCATGACATTGGATTCGACCAGATCGTTCTGCTCCGCAAAGGATTTAAGTTGCGCGAACCGGTCGCCACCTTCGTCTTTCATGGTTTCATAGGCCTCGATCGCAACGGCTTCGATATCGTCATCCATCATTTCGCGACGGGCCCCGATTTCCAGTGCCACAATGCGCTGGCCGCGGTCCGAGCCGAAGAAATCGCTTAAAACCTCAATATCCTGATCGGACAGACGCTCTGCCATACCCTTTCGGACCACGCCGTACATGTCATCCCGGTCATAGATCGCGGCGACGACAGCATCCCAGCTTGGACCACCTCGGTCAGGGAACAGTTCGGCTTCAAGGTCGTCCCCATAGGTCAGGCCTTCCTGCTGCATTAGTTCAACCATGTCGGGAAGACCCATCGAGGTCATCAACGCATCAAGGGCCGCGTCGTCCACGGCCCAGGCTGGCACTGCGATTACGCTGGCCGCAAGCGTCATTTGCACGGTTCTCAGCATTCTGACCTCCTCTATCCTCCGTTTAAGGCTAAGTATCCCCAGACCCGTTTCCAAGGGCCTGTTCAAGGGTTTCCGCGAAATCGGTTGCGCCATACCCGTCGATCGCCTAAATCCGCCGATGACCCTTCGCGGAGAGGTGCCGGAGTGGTCGAACGGGGCGGTCTCGAAAACCGTTGTGGGTGCAAGCCTACCCAGGGTTCGAATCCCTGTCTCTCCGCCACAGTCCCCAGGACGCCGTTCCGTCGAGCAAATGTGATCGCCTGAGGGCTTTTTCCAAGAATACGAACGTCTTACGCTTGAGCTGAGCAATTCTCGGCAGCCGTTTCCACAATCGCTTGGGTCCTCGTTTCGACGCTGGCTCATAGCCAAACTCTCAAAGGCTTATCCCATGCCCAATCTTCAGACTGGCGTTCTCGCATCCCTTCTGGCGGCTATCGCGCTCCCGGTTCTGGCTCAGACCGAACGGGAAATCCCCGATTCAATCGAGCAGATTTCAACCCACATGGGCGAGATGTCGATGGAGATCGAGGTCGAGGACCGCGAAATCGAAGACGCGCTGAGATTTGAGCCTTATCAACAGCTTGAAGAGATGTTCTTTCGTGATGACGTCGTCTATGTGATGCGGCACGGGCCCACGGACTGGTCGAAACTTGATGAAAAGAACGTCGATCCGACCGATTGCGGCAACCAAAGGGTGATGAACGAAGACGGGATCGCGCGGATGCGGGATCTTGGTGCGTTGATGGCCTCAAATGATGTCGTGCCGTCACAGATCGTTGTCAGCCAGTGGTGCCGGAACCAGCAAACGCTCGATGCGATGATGGAGGGCTTTGCCGAGATCGATCCGACCATTGCAGCAGAGATGCCAGTTGAAACCGATGGCGGATTGAACCTGCTTCTGTCGTTGCAGGGCTCCAAGGATGTCACGCGCCTGCAAGAGCTGACGTCTTCTTGGGATGGGCATCCGGACCGCAAGGGCCCGCTTCTTTTGATCACCCATTACACCAACATTGAGGAATTCACACAATTCCGCGTTTTTGAAGGGGAAATCCTGATCCTGGACCCGAAGCGCGACAATCAGGTTCTGGGCTATTTGCGGCTGCGCTCTGCCCAGCCAGATGTCGGGCACTTTGCCGATGCGCTCGCCTCGCCCCTGAATGCGGATGAATTCGCGCTGGACATGGTCACGCGGTACTATCAAGCGCTGAACAACAACAATGCCGAGCAACTCGAAGATATCCTCGATGAACGCTGGGTCGTTCACGGGGCGTCGCCGTCGCTTCCGGCGCAGGACGCGGCCGGGTTCCTGGAAACCTTGGCACAGTTTTCCGAAGGTCTGAGCGACGCGCGGTTCGATGTCGAAGAACTGCATGTGGCCGACAGTGTCGTCACCGCGCGGGGCACGATCCGGGGTATGCACACTGGGCCGCTTTTCGGGTTCGGTCCCACTGGGCGCAACATCGCCTTCGGCGCCATCGCCGTCCACAAGATCGAGGATGGCGCCATTGTCGAAAGCTGGCAGATGGCCGACCGTCTGACCCTGATCGAGCAATTGCAGTAGTGTCAGGCGCACATCTGTCCGAAGGCTGCGTGAAAAACGCGCAAAACGCGGGCAGGATTGCCACCAGCGGTTGACCAACGCACGCTGAACCGGAACGATCCCCGGGACAAAACCGGGGAGATCCGATGAATCCCGAAGCCGTAATCTGGGACAACTACCTCGACTGGGCGCGCCACATGCGTGATCCGACCCCTGCTCCGGGCGAGTATTTCGAGCCCGTCTTCATTCAGGCGCATAACCGCGTCGCGCTGATCGTTCTTCGTTTCATGATCGCCTGGCGCTGGATCGCAATCGACCGGACCGAGTTTCGGCGCCTGAGACGCGCCATTCACGCCGCGAACCCCGAGCTTCAGTTCATGATCTATCGGCCCGAGGCGCTGACCCCGGCCGCCCATGACCAGTATAGCCACATCTACGACGTTCTCGACGTCGGTGTCCCCGTCCGGATGAACTGAGGCGCACGATATGCCAGACACCCAGCCCTATGTCGCCGTCATCGACGAATCCATCGGCTTCCTGAACCGCCGTTTCCGCATATCCGGCGCCCCGGACCAGACCCGCGTTCAGGCCATCTGGCTGCAAGCGGTCGAACGGACCGGTCCGCATCCACGCTATGCCGAGGTTCAGATCGGGCGCATTCTTCGAAAGCCCGATATCGACGCCATGCTGGCCGGGACGGAAAGCACCGATGAGGGCGCGGCCTATCGCCAGTTGAACGACGAACTCAACGCGCCAAACGCGCATCGGGGCAGCCAGTACAACGCCAGCCATGGCACGCATATCCTGGATCAGGCTGCGGGTGCCGATCCGGATCACGCCGCCGATGCGCCGCCCATCCTTGCCGTGCAACTCCCGCCCGAAGCTGTGGGCGACACGTCAGGAAAACGGTTCGAGAGCTTCGTGATTTTGGGGATCCGCTGGATCCTTGATGAGGTCGGGCGCGGCGATCCAACCCGTCCCGGTGTCGTGATCAACATCAGTTTCGGCATGTTGGCCGGGCCCAAGGATGGCAGCCAGTTTCTGGAAGATCAGATCGCTGCGGAACTCGACCGGTGGGAAACACTTCACCCGGGAAAGTATGCCCGTGTTGTCTTCGCCTTCGGCAATGGACACCTGAACCGTCAAGTGGCCGAGCTTGTCATCGCACCGGGCGACAGCGAAGTCGTCGGCTGGCGCATTCAACCCGATGATCGCACATCCAGCCATATGGAGCTCTATTGCGCCAATGACACAGATCGCCATGCCTTGGGCCTGGCCTTGTCCGATCCGCGCGGCCACAGCACCCATTTCGGGCCGGTCAACACGATTGCGCCGCCCCCGCCCGCCAACTTCAAGATCCAGAACGCGGACGGCACCGCCGCGATCTACGAGTTAAGCGAGCGTCGCCCTGGCGGTGGTCCGCGCCCGTTGCTGGCCCTAGCCGTGGCACCCACGGGTGGGTACCGCGCTGGTCCCGTTGCACCTGCGGGTCTTTGGCTTCTGACGATCACCAACTCGGCCCCGCATGCGGTTCAGATCCGGGCGGAAATCCAGCGCGATGATACGTTGGCGCGCCATCGCGATGACGGGCGGCAAAGCTATTTCGAGGTGACGAATGGAGGGGTCTGGCATGATCGGTTCCGCGATTGGACTTCGACCGCCGGCTCGATCGTCAGTCTGGAAGGGACCCATTCGGCCATTGTGACAAGCCCTGATCCAAGGATCTATCGGGTTGGAGCCGGCATCGGGTCGACCGAAGAGCCCGCATTCTATGCAGCGGCGGGCCGTCCCGCCCCCCATTGGGAAAAGCCTGATCTGTCAGGCCTGGGCGAGGACGGCCATGCGCTGCGCGGGGTTTTGGCGACTGGGACATTCTCGGGATCGACACGCGCCCTGAATGGCAGCAGTACCGCCGCCGCGCAGATCACGCGGCGCCTTGCCGATATCATGGCGACGGCGATCTACCCGGACCCGCCCGCAGCCAACCGACAGCTTGAGGTTGCCGCGCTGGTCGCTCTTGCGGACTGGATCCCCGATCCGTCAGATGTTGCCCGTTTGGGCGACGCGGTCATTGCGCCGCCCGACCGCGCGGATGGGCGGCACAGGATCTGGCCCTAAGCCGAGCGGTCAAACCCACTCGTTGCGGGCTTCCTCCCAAAGACGGCTAAAGATTGTATCCGCCGCAGGCACCGTGACTGCGCCTGCGCCGTTCAACCCCGCTGCCAGTGTGGCCAGCGTGAAATCGTTGGCATCCGCCGACCCGTCATAGGTCTGGTTCGCGATCTGGCCGCCCGCATTCTCGCCCAAAGCCACCATCGCGTCACCAATGGCCACACCCGTTGTGGCCCCGGCAAAGCTGTCCGACGGGAAATGCACGCCAGCAACGGTTCGGTTATCAGCGATCCTTGCGGCAAGCCGCATCAATGGCGTGGCGCCCGCGGCTTCGGATGCGCCCGACGGTATCGCGGCACCTGCGGGGCGCGTCAGCGCTGCCAGAACCGTTGCGACGCAAAACGCCTCGGTTGCATGGGCGCTGGGCCAGGCCGGGTGACCCGGGGTCTGGATCAAGGGCTGGACAGCCAGTGAATAGGCATTGGGCCTTGGAACGTCGAAATGTAGCTTCAGCGGCATGGCCACGACCGACGCCACACGCTGGGCGGAGCGCGCCACTTCGAGCGTCCATTTCTTGCCAAGGGCATCCAGTTGCAGGACCGCGCCGTAAAACGACATCAGGTCGCCGATCTGTTTGTGGATCTCGGGCAACCGGTCCAGACGCAAATCCGCTGCGGCCCGGAGATGCGGCAGTTGCTGACCGGACAGCGTCGCGTCGGTCGGGCGTGTCAGATCCACGATCGTGTTGGCCCCGATCTTGACCTGTGCATTGGTCCGGTTCTGTGTGCCGCGGTTGGGAAATTCCAGCCCGAACAGCGTATAAAGCTCGTGCCGGATGACCGCCGCCCGCGGATAAGCCGCCATCTTCTTGAACGTGTCTGTTTCCGTTCGCGGCGCCACATTAACCGGCACCCGGGCATTGGCCGGCGAAAAATCATTGTGAAGCCCATCCCGTGTGCGGGCCAGCGCAACGCTCAAATACGCGGTTTGACTGCCTCCGGCATGACCACCGCCTTCTGCACCTTCGGCCCCTTCTGCGCCTTCCGCGCCCTCAGCACCTTCCGCCCCCTCGGCACCTTCTGCGCCTTCTGCGCCATAGCTCGGCATGGAGTCCTCTCCCTCTTTAGTCCTCGTGAACAATCTGTCCGCAATATCGGTGCAACTTCCAAGTGTGAATTTGTGCCAGTGATATTCTTACGGGTTTTTCACGGAAATTGCCGGAACCCAGTGAATGTGGTACAAACCGGCACAACTGGTCGGGGTGCGGCGCGACGGGCGGGAAAAGCGATTAACCAAATATCACGGCAGGGGCTGCGGCTGTCTTTGATCGGCCCCTTTAAGGTGACAAGCGCAGATGGGCGGGACCTGACACCGCGGGGCCGCAAGGCGCAAGGATTGTTGGCCATTCTGGCCCTGTCTCCGGATCACCGGCGGCCGCGGCGTTGGCTTGAGGGCAAACTATGGAGTGGTCGTGGCCCCGAACAAGCCGGGGCAAGTCTGCGCCAGACACTGGCGGAAATCCGGAAGTCCCTTCAGGAACACGCCGACACACTTACCGCGGATCGGACCGACGTTGCGTTGGAAACGCCCCGGATTGAGGTTGATCTGGCCGATGTGAGCGTGGGCGAAGTCCCGGATCGTGACATCCTGGAAGGCCTTCAGATCCGTGACCGCGAGTTCGAAATCTGGTTGCGCAGCAAACGCATCGAATTCGGACAGGCCCCAGCCCAGCTTCACCGGTCGGCTGCCGAGGGCTTGGTTCTGAACATCGTGGATCAAGCGGACCTGGACACGGAAGCCTCGGTTTTTGCTGATATTTTCGCCAATGAGATCGGGCAGGCCATCACCGAAAGGGTCAATGCCTGGCGACGCAGCGAGATGATGGCCAGCAACGAGCGTACGCCGGACATCGACATCGTGTGCCGGATCGTCGGCGATGGTGATCGCCATGGTGTCTATGTCAAACTGCTGCACTGCCAGTCAGGTCGGATCCTGTTCAGCCGTGTCTTTGATTGTGACATTCCGCTTTATGCATTCTCGCGACAGTCGGAAATGGCGACGGTTGTCTATCCGGCCACCGATCAGGTGATTTCCAAACTTGGTGAGGTCTTTCCGCGAGACCGGGCGGAAGTGGCTGCGACAATCACGGCGGAACGCGCCCTGGACAAGATGTTTTCCTTCGAATCTGCGGGCATCCTCGAATCCAAAAGCCTTTTGGATCAAAGCCTTTCGACGGATCCGAATGGGCTATTCTATGCCTGGAAGGCCCTTGCGACCGTGTTCGAGATCATCGAAGGATCCTGGGCCGATCCGGTCGCGATCCGCGAGGAGGCCACCTGTTACGCGCATCTCGCGCTTGAAGCCGCCCCGCACAACGCGCTCGTGGTCAGCATCGTCTCGATTGTGCGCATGCTGGGCTTCCGTGAGCTTGAGAATGCCCAGCACCTTGTCGAGCAAGCAGCATCCATGAACCGGTCTTCGCCCTATTCGCAATTGGCCTTGTGCCTGGCCAGCATGATGTCAGGCGACAACGAAGCCGCCTATCAGGCCTCGCGCCGCGCTCTTGCAGGGGTCGAGCAGGCCAGGAACCGACACTGGTGGGATACGTTTCACTGTATCACCAGCATTGCGAACAATCGCTACGAAGAGGCGATCCGGGCTGGTGAACGCGCTGTCGCCGTGGCGCCCGAATTTCGCGCGCCCCATCGGCATCTTTTGCCGCTTTATGCCTCGACCGGGCATCCGAACAAGGCGCGCTCAACGGTCGAGCGGCTTCAACGCCTTGAGCCAGGTTTCACGCTTGAGCGGTTCCGAACCGATCCGAGCTATCCAATCCGCACGTTGCGGTCCACGCCGCTGATCGATTTCCCGACCGAGATGTTCTGACGCCGGAACCCGGTGTCAGATCATCATTTCTTCGAGGTCTTCCTCGTCATCATCTTCAACGACACTGTCGGGCAAAGGTTCCGGGTCGGGCTCGTAGATGCAGCCGAAGTCACAATCGGCATCACAGACGTGATCGTGCACGCAGCCACCGTCGCATTCCGGCCCGCAGACATGCCCGCCCGAATGGTCGTGATCGTGCGAGTGACCCGATGCCAGGAAACTGGCTTCATCCTCGAACAGAAGGTGCGTGATCGTGTGCGTTTCCATATCGCTTGCGGTCACGTCAGCCGGTGCTTCGGTCAGGGCCGAGCTTGTTTCGTCATCCTTGCCGCCGCCAAAGATCGCGGCGAAGAATTCACCGATCCAGCCGAAGATCTGCCCGAAGAAACCACCATCACCGTCGTCATCATCATCCGAGCCACCGCTTGGAGACGAAGGGGCGAATGCGGCGGGTGCCGCAGGCGGCGGCGCCGAAGGCGCCGGGCTGGCCGGGGGCGTGCTGGAATCGCCCGGATCGGTCCCGTAAAGGGCCTGCGCGCCCGCGATGTCGCCGTCGCCCAAATTGTTGGCGGCCACGAAGGAGTTCATGATTTCAGAAGTGTCGACGACATGACCAAGCCCGATGGCGTGGCCAATCTCGTGCAATGCAACGGCGTAGAAACTCAGATCCGTTTCACCGAAAGGCGCCCAGCCTTCGGTCGAATCGAGGCTTACATCGGCTTCGATATACTGGTCGACGGCGCCGTTTTCGAAATAGGTGACCTCGGCCAAGCCAACGGTCGACCCGCCAAGAGATTGCATGAAGACTTCGATGTCGGCGGTCGCGCTGGATCCGATCATCTCGAAATCGACCGCCGCCACGTTTTCCCAGGCATCGAACGCCGCCTGAAGCGCGTCGTCAAAGTCATCCTGCGTGTAAAGGGCGGTGTTGTAGTTCAATCCGCTGGTGATCGAGGAAGACCAAGTGACGACGCCACTTTCAGTGCCGAGTGTCGGGACACCCCACTTCCCATTGCCAATCGCAAAACTCATCGTTCCCTCCAGGCCGCTCTAAGGCGCCCGCTCTGGCGCCGGCAGATTGCGAGCAAATGGTTAAGATAAATGTGGCCAAAAATGGGAAGCGCACGACAAGGCCGTCGGGACGCGTGAAATTGCTGATTTCAAGGGGTTTTCAGATAGTTAAATTGCCGATTGTTGCCCGCTGGGAAACTGATTTACGTGGTTGCGGGGTTTTGTTTTCGCCCCGCTTGGCACAAATGTGGCGCCTGGGGATTCGGCCTTGGCGTCATGGACAACCTGCCGGAAACAGCGCCGTTATCCGTCCCGTCGCGCGATAGGCCAGAAGGCCGATCCATTCGCGCCAGGCGGTGTTCAGTTCGACCAGATGCTTCGACAGGTTCCACCCGATGTCGCGGTGAAACCGGGCCGTACGATAGTCGACCGGCCATGGGGTCACATTGCGCCATCCCGCCCTGCAAAATGCGCCAACGGCCCGCGGCATATGAAAGGCGCTTGTCACCAATATCCAGGTCCCATCACTTGCCGGCCGCACTGCGCGTGAAAATACGGCGTTCTCGGCCGTGTTGCGCGAATTGGGCTCCAGGATCAGGCGGTCGGGATCTATCCCGGTCGACAGGAAGATATCGCGCGCCACATCGGCCTCGGGCATGGCAGACCCGCCGAGCTGACCGCTTCCGCCAGTGAACATGACCCAGGCTTCGGGGTGCTGCCGGGCCAGGGCAATGGCGGCGAGAAATCGGTCTCCGGCCTCGGTTACTTGCGGCTGGTTCCAGACGGCGGCTTCTTCTGGCGTCTCTCCACCGCCCAAAACAACGATCCCTGCGACCTGCCTGAGATCAGGCGTGGCCGAGAACCGGTGTTCGAGCGGTCGCAACAGAAGATCACCCAATGGCAGAATGCCAATCGTCATGAAAGCCGCCAATGTTACTCCGAACCCCGCGCCGGCTAAGGCCCGCCTTCCGCGCCAAAGCGCCACCAACGACGCGGCCTGAGCGATCAGCAACAGGCTCTCTGGACGAAGGACCGCCCAGGCCAGTTTGGAAATCACGAAAAACACTGTGTCCATCCCGGCGTTGTAACCAGTTCGCTCCGACCCGGCCAAGGGTGCCGTCAATCGGCGAGGTCTGCCCGGAAAAATTGCCCGAGTTTTGAGGCGTTCTTCGCCAAAAGCGTCCCGGGCCCACCGACCTGGTGACGGCGCATGGCCCGCAAATCCTCTCTGCTTTTTAGTAAGATACGGGACAAAGACCCGTTGCTGGCGCCGCCGAGGCGCATTTTTACCAGAACTTCAGGCACGTACGCGGCGCGAAAGCCCTCGGACCGGAAATATCGTAGGATGGCATCATAGTCGGCGGCAATGCGAAAGTTCGTGTCATAGCCGCCCATGCGTTCAATCACACGTCGCCGCAAGAACAAGGTCGGATGCGGCGGCATCCAGCCCCGGTGCAAGGCACGCGGCGCAAAGGGTCCGGCCCGCCAGGTCCGTACGACCTGGGTCGGACGGCTTGCCCGGACATAAAGCAGATCGCCATAAACCGCGTCGACATTCGGATCGGCAAAGGCCCGCGCCACCCGCGCAAGGACAAGACGCGAGGCCAGAACATCATCGGAATGCAGGATGCCGATCACATCCCCTGAGGCCCGTTCATAGCCTTTGTTCAAAGCATCATAGATGCCATTGTCCGGCCCGCTTACCAGACGGGTGCGCCTGTCCGCATGGGCCGCGATGACTGCCAGCGTGCCGTCGGTCGACCCCCCATCGACCACGACGTGTTCGTACCCGCGATAACTTTGCCGGGCGAGGCTTTGCATCGCCTCACCAATTGTCGACGCTCGGTCGCGGCAAACGGTTACGATGGAGAACCGCATCAGTGGGAAGGCCCCCGTGCCGGATCGATGCCAAGCACCCGTTCAATGGCCGTTTCCACATCAACGTGGTGATCGGTCATGAACTGGCGCACTTCGATCAATTTGATGTCGACAAGGTAACGGTACCAGAACCCCTGAAGCACGTGGAACGCCACCGCCCGACGACCGTCGAGGAACCCAAGCCTGACGACATAACGATACAGAAAGTACCCCGCGGCCCGGACGCCCACGGGAAGGCGCGCATAGATCTTTTCTTTGAGCCAGCGCTTCCGCCCGGCTTGTTTTCCGTGGCCGGACCGGGTCATCGGCAACGGGGCAAAGCGGTACTCCAAGTTCAGAAGATCAACGACTTCGCGGCTGGCATAGGCGTTGTGTTTTTCGGTCCACCAGGTCAGCGAGTTCCTGTTGTCGTCGACTATTTCGCCGGAAAACGCGACCACCTGCCCGGTCGTGACGATATGCTCGTCCATCCATCGCGCTTCGCATCTGGCTTTGCCATGGCGGAAGATCCGGATAACCTCGATCGGGAAAAGTCCACCATGACGAATGGGTTGTCCGAGGAAATTCATCCTTCGGCGGACGGAAACGGCGCTGACCGTTGCGGCCATATCCGCAAGGTGCTCACGCATTTGCTGCGCAAGATCAGGCGATACGACTTCGTCGGCATCCAGACGGAGGATCCACTCGGTGTCCGGGCGAAGTTGATCCAGGGCCCAATTGAACTGGTCCGCATAAGTCGTCCAATCACGGACGTGAACCTTGGCTCCAAAGGCTTCCGCCAATTCACGTGTTTCGTCCCGAGATCCGCTGTCGACCACGAAGATCCGGTCGGCAATCCCGGAAACGGATGCAAGCGCCCTTTGAATATGCTGCGCCTCATCCCGGGTCAGGATCAACACGGTCAACATCCCGGGCGCTCCGCCACCATCATCATGGATTTGGCGATCGGCGGGATCCGCCCAAGACGCTTCATACCTTGGATCTTGAAGCCCGTTTCAACCAGAAGGGCGCCAAGGGTCGTGGGTGACCAGAACTTGATATGTCCATGGTCCCAGAGCGCCGTGAAATGCTTGTCGAACCCGCCGGTCACCGCGATGGCCAAGTTCTTGGTATAGCCGTGATACGGCTTCGACAGGATCAGACGCCCACCCGGTTCCAGCAACTCAAACGCAGTTTCGGCAAACAGCCGCGGATCGTAAAGATGTTCGACCACCTCAAGGCTGACAACCACAGGAAATGTGCCGTAACGGTGTGCCAGATTGTCATAGGCCGACCCCTCTTCCAGTCGTAGTCCCGGATGGGCGGTTTTTGCCTGTCTGATCCCGTCGCTGGACGGATCGACGCCAGTGACGTCCCAGCCCTGATCATGCAAAGCTCTCGAGACGCTGCCATTTCCACATCCCAGATCGAACAACCGTCGCGCCGCGCCCCGAAGGCCAGTGCGGGCCAGTTCGGCCACCAGACCCGGCAACAGATAGCGGTGCGAGGCATTGGTTTCTGCATCCGCATATCGGTATCCCCGGATATCAGGCTGTTTAAGGCTCATGTGTCACTGTCCTTGTCTGTTTGGGCCGGATTTCCCATGGCCATCGCGCCGTCGGGTACATCGCGGAATGCAACGGCCCTTGCCGCAAGAACCGCGTTGCAACCAATCCTGACGCCCGGTGCCACAAAGGCCTCGGCGCAGATCCAGGCATCCGGCCCAATCTCAATCGGAGGGGTCAAAAGGCGCCGGTCCGGGCTGTGCCTGTCATGGCTGCCAGCGCAAAGATGCGCCCCTTGCGACACGGTCGCCCCTGCCCCGATCGTGACCTTGCCTAGGCAATACAGCCGGGCCCGGGCACCAATGGCCGCGCCGTCACCGACGCGAAGGTTCCAGGGCATTGTGATCCGGGCCGAGGGATAGATCTGGACGTCGCGACCGATACCGGCGCCGAACGCACGCAAAATCGCACGACGCATACCCCAAAACGGGCGCGGGATGGCGGCGAATACTGGGGCGGTTACCGCCCAGGCCAGGCGGGCCACTTGAATGGATCGTGGGTACTTGCGCGCCATGCGGTTGGCGCGGACATCGATGGGATGAGCAGCGACAGGGTTCGGCATTATCGGACCGCCTCGGCCTGACGGGGGATGTCCGGCTTGTTCGCGATGCTGCGATAGACGTCCACATGGGCCGCAGCCGTAATGTCCCAACTGAAACGCTCGGCCACAAGTTTCCGGCCACGAAGGCCGAACTCCGGAAGGTCCGGACGGTTCAAGGAATCGGTCAGTTGCGTGGCCAGTCGTCCCGGACCCGTCTCGATCTCGACCGCCGCCCCTGCCGCGAAACCCTCATTCAGATTGCAAGCCCGGGTCATCAGGACGGGCAGACCTGCCGCCCAGGCTTCCAGAACCGCCATCGGCTGCCCCTCAGAATAAGACGGTAGAACAAAAGCATCCGCCGAGGCCAGTGCATGGGCCTTCCGTGCACCGTATAGGGGGCCGGTGAAGGCGATGGTGTCACCGATCCCAAGCCAGGCGGCCTGCTGGCGAAGGGTTCGATCATATGCGATCTCTCCCCATCCGGCGATGGCGAGCCGCCAGCCCGGCAGCCGGTCCTTGGCAAGTGCCCAGGCGTGGATCAGCTCGGAAAGCCCCTTCTTTGGGTCCAGTCGGCCAAGAAACAAAAGCGTTTTCTGACCCATGCGCGAGGGCCCCACCGGCAAAAGCGTTGGCGCTGGGTCCACGCCGTTCGGGATCACCACAACCTCGGACCCGGGTGCCCAGGCAAGGATATCCGCCTGCTCGGCCGGTGTCAGAGCGTGCAGGATCCGCGCACCGGTCAGGTTTGCCCGTTCGTATCCTTTCGCTGCAATCCCTTTCTTCCAGGCACTGCGCCGCAGGGCCCAGGGGCTTAGCATTCCCCGCGGCGAGACGACGATGGGCCGACCCGTGCGGCGGCGCCACCCAAGAACCGAGGCTGAAAACGCCTGCCAGATTCCGTGTTGATGGACCACGTCATGCCCCGCGGCGACCAGCGCTTGAGTTAGCCGCGGCGCAAATCCCAAGGGCCGCGGACCAACCGGGCGAAACAGACGAGGTCGCAGCGGGTACCAAGGCGCCATACAGGCCGCGCTTTCTTCGTCCTCAAGGGCATAGACTGTGACAACCACGCCGCGCCGGGTCAGTTCCTGAGCCGTGCGCCGGACGGATTGGTACAGACCGCCCGCCAGATGGGACATGGACCCCATAACGATCCCGACCGACAGGGTGTTTCTTGAACTCAGGCGGACGTGCTGCATGGGCTTGAAGGTCTCCGAACTGTCTTGGAAGGTTTTTGAGAAGAGGATCCTGCAGGACGGCGCACGCGCGCTGGCGCACCGGCGGCCATCATTCCCGCGGGAATATCCGAGAGCACGACACTGTTGGCACCGATCACAGCTCCCCGGCCAATCGTCACACCTGGGCCGATGAATACGCCGCGCCCGATCCAGGCGTTTTCGCCAATCCGAACCGGTGCGGTTGTGAATCCGGTCTCGGACACGCTTTGACCCGGCTCGACCTTGTGTTCCTGATCGCGGATCGAAACGTATTCACCAATCCGGACACCGGCACCGATTTCGATGCTGGCCGAAGCCACGATATGCGCGCCGGTGTTCAGAAGAACGCCGTCCCCGATCCGAAGACGCGCCTTGCGCCCTGTGTGCAGAGTGATCTGGTGTTTGAGCACAACGCCTTGTCCAATTCGAATGTCCGAGAATGGGCGCGCGATGTGCAAGCCGCGATGGATCCGCCCGCGGGGCCCGACGCTGCGCAGCCAGACCGGTGCCGTCCATCTGAGACAAAGTGCCCGGGCCCGGGCCGGCCAGTGCCAAGGATCCATCATGCCGCATGCCTCGCTTCCAGCACCGAAGACATGGCCGCTGCGTGGCGGGTCATGAGAGCGGCATGAAGCCGGGTCGCCTTGTCGCGCAGCCGGGCCAGGCCGGGGTGGCGCTGGGCCGCTGCCAAGGCAATCCGACGCTCAGCGCGGGCCGCCTGAAACGTGGCGTGACGGTTCCGGCTGTATCTGGGGACCTGACCGGTGCGCGCCTCGCTTAGCTGGTCGCGCAGCGCGGCAACTCGAAGAGCGAATTCTTCTCCCGCTTCCGGCGGAGCGAACCGGCACCCGAAGCGGTCATTCAGGCGCAGCACGGCGGCGCCGAAATCACGCGTGACCTCTTCGAACGGAGCGATGACGAAATCCGCCTCCCGACCGACAAGCGGCCGATGGAAGGCGATATAGTCGCGGTAGAGCCGCTTAAGGCTGGTTCCGGGCCCATGAGCCTCGGCCGCGGACAGGACCGCACCGTCCGGTGCCCGCAGCAGAAGGATCGCCGGGACATTCAGTCTTGCAGCAAGAAGAAACTGGGCGGGCGCATGGCAATGATGCGCCAGACGAAGGGGACGCCCCCCTTGAGCGAGCCGAAACGCCGCCTCGGCAGTCGAATTGGCGCTGCGCGGAAAGCCGTCGATCACGATATCGTCGCCCGACCGCACAAGCTGACCGTGCCCGCGCACCGCCGCCGCGACGCGGTACAAGGCGGGATGCGCCGCAACGTAACGGCGCAGAATTGGCGGTGATGCGATATTTGCGGATGTCATGATGTCACCTCGCCTGCCGCCGGGAGGACGCGTTGCGCCGGATGGCTTCGGAACAGCCGCGACAGACCAAGCCCTGCGATGCAAAGCAGCGGCAGCGAGAACGCCAGCGCATAGCCATCATGCGTCAGGCTGACCACCGCGGCCGACAGGATCGGGGCCGCCAAGGCAAAGGCCACAAGATCCCCCGACAGGGCACGGCGGAACACGGCACCCGCAAGAAGTGCGTTTGCCAGAAAGACCAGTACGCCAAAGATGGCAAAATCGGCGAAAGGCTGGGTAAAGCCCGTGGTTGTCGTGCCGAGCTTCCAGGCGAACCCGGCCTGGGCAACAATCTCGGTCGTTGCGGTCATGTCGAATGTCAGACCGGCTTTCGTTTCGGCCCCGACAAACTGCCCCGGCACCCAGCGGAACACGAAACCGTTCCACAAAACCCGCCCCCAGCCAAATATCCCGGTTTCGAACAGATGCTGGAGTGTCAAAACCCCATTGGTGACTTCGAAATAACTTGTCGAGGCACGCGCCTGCCCGACACTGATCCAGTCCAGATCAGAAAGATCGGCGAAGTTCGGGCGGGCCAGTTCAAGGCTGCCGTCCTCTCCGACTCGGTAACCAGATCGCCGGCGCACCTCGTGGATCAGATTGATGAATAGGAACGCGCACGGCAGCGCGGTGATTTGAACCCGCCGGGGCACTGTGACACCGCGCGCCGCATAGAGCGCCAGCAGACTTGCGGTCGCGATTTCAAAAAAAGATGTGCGCTTGATCTGGATTGCAAGTTCTTGTCCGAACGCGGCAAGCGACAAGACCAGGATGGCAGCGGTCACAAACTGGGGCCGCAGCAAGAACAGCGTCAGCGCAAGGCCAAAGGCAACCGGGTTCAGCGCGGCGAAAGTTCGAAGGATTGTGATCAGACCGCTCGGTTGGCGCGCGGCAAGCGCCGATGCCGGCTGGGCAAACATCAGGACCTGGATTGCCACCGCAACCAGGGTGAAGCCCAGAGCGGACCAGAACAAAGCGGGCAGTTGCGCTTCGAAAGCCGATTTTAGCCGGTCTGCGGGCGCCAGACGGACCGCGCTGACGTTCCACCCTATCCAGGTGGCGGCGAGAGCCAGGATCGCGAGACCCACCATCAAGACCAGTCCAAGCCGTGGGAGCGACGGGTCCGCTTCGGCCGCGAAAAGCTGGGGAACAAGCCAAATCAGCGTAATCAGCCCTGCCTGAAACGGGAGCGAAAGGCCACCAAGGCGGGACTGTGCCAGGGTAGAAGCGCACATCACCAAAGCAAGTGCGATCAGGACAAGGATCGCCGCGAAGATCATGTTGCGCCCTCTGCCACTTCGGCCAAAGCCTTCAGCCAAAGGCGCGCAACCGGCGCCTGGGCATAGGTATGCGACGTGGCGCGCGCGCCCTCGGACAAGCGGTTGCGCAAGGTGCGGTCCTGGACAATCTGTGCGATCCGGTTCGCAAGCTCTATCGGGTCATGCGACGCCAGCAAAAAGCCGTTCCGACCATGGTCGATGGGCACCCCGCTTTCCCGGGTTGCAACGACCGGCAAACCGGCCGCCATGGCTTCGATGGCAGCGGCAGGGAACCCTTCGGCATGGGACGGGAGAACCAAAAGATCGGCGCGCGCCAATTGGCGCCGCATCTCATCTGCGCCGATATGCCCGAGAAAGTGGGCGTCGCGAAGGACCCCAAGACCCGCCACCGCGCTGGGCAGTCGCCCGGCAATGGTCAGCGTCGCGTTCAGTTCGGGGGCAGTTCTCGTCAGGTGCTGGACGGCGAGGATCGTCTCGGGAAGTCCCTTGCGTACGGGATCAGACCCGACGAACAGGATCCGGCCACGTTCCGGCGCGTTGTGCGACGCGGGCTTAAATGCCAGGGGATAAGGAAGGACACGAATGCGGTCAGGCCGCGCGCCAGGCATGTCGCACAGATCATCCCGGACGGCGGGGCTTGGGCAGAACACCCAGTCGGCCAAGGCGACAAGCGCGCGGTAGTGGCCCTTGAAGCGCGCCACCTCTGCATCTGAAAGGCGCGGTCCGGGCCAGTCCGGCGCCGCGCTTTGGGCGGCCCAGGTGGCCGCAGCCGCACGGGGGGTGACGGCGATGTCCACGACGATCGTCAGGCCACGAGACTTAAGCCAACGCAGATAGTTCGGGCCGCCGCCGCCATCGACCGAAAGCGCGATGCGGGCCTTGCCCGGTCCCCTGCGCCGTGCGCCCCATCCAAGGATGCGGTTTTGCAGGGCCCGGGTCGCCATATGGCCCGCGCCGCCCTTCCGGGCTGCATGCCGCGCCAGATCCGCGACGAAGGAACGGCGCATCAGACCGGCATCGATTCCGGGGCGGCGGCGGCGCCAGGCGTTTTCCCAGCGGGTCGGCATCCAGGGCGGGATCGTCGCGTCATGCGGAGCCGCGAAGGCTGTCGTGGTTTCCAACCGGTCGAGGCATCCGGCAGCCTCAAGCAGCCGGGGGATCGCATAGCCGTGCCGCGCGCCGGTCTGTATCACCTGAATGGGCGGCAGGACCATCTGCGGCCGTCCGATCTCGGGGCCGGGGTCGATCAGATCCTTCACGCGCTCGACCCCGCGGCAAAGGCCGCCATCCGGCGCCGCTCCGGCGCCGAGACACCGAGGACGCAGGCCGTTGCGGCAATGGCCAGCACGCCATAGGCCAGGCAAAACGCCGCGGCGAGCCCTGTTGCGCCCTGGGCAGGGATCCAAACCCAGGCACCGCCCATAAGAACGGCGGCCCAGACCGCGTTCAGAACCAACACCAACCAGGCCCGGTCAAGTGCGAGAAGCGCATGGGATGCCAGCTTCGATATCGCATGGGCCGGGGCCGCAAGGGCCAACCATATGAGGGCGCCCGATGCGGCTTCAAAACCCGGGCCATAGACCCCCAGGATCGGGTCGCGAAAGACAACAAGGAAGGCCGCAGGCACGGCAGACAGCAGAAGCGCGGCAAAGGCTGTTCCCCCGAATGCCGACAGAAACCTCCCGTTTCGACGCGCGGCACAACGCACGAAGACTGGCAGTGCCGCCGAGGCCAGCGCCGTGGGCGCAAAAATCAGCGGCCCGTGCCATTGATACGCTGCCCCGTAAAGCCCCACAGCCTCTAGCCCATTCGCCGAGGTTGCAAGCCAAAGCATGGCAAGCCAAAGCGTCGGCAGCGCCGCAAGACTTGCCAAGAGATGAGGCGCGCTGAAGGAGAACAGAACCGGCAGTTCCGACCGCCAGCCCATCCCGAGGGCCGACATGCCATGGCTGCGGAGGTGGCGACCTGCGATCAACCCTCCGGCGGCCGCGGCAACCAAGGTGCCTGACGCCAACCCGGCTACGGCACCGCCCACGCCAAAGGACGCGCTTAAGATGGGGACTGCCACCAAAGCACCGATCCCTTCGGTCAACCGGAGCCCTGCGGTGGCGCGAAAAGCTTCGAACCCGTGCAGCAATCCGTCCTGAAGGCCTCGGATCGTTGTCAGGGCCATCAACCCGGCGCCCCAGACCAGTCCTTGCGCAAGGCCGGTCGAATCCACATCCGTGGCAATTCGCATCGACATCCAGGGCGTCGCGAGAACAAGGCCACTTGCCGCCAACGCAACGGTGACCGCAGCAAGGCGCCAGACGAGGCCCAGAATGCGACTTGCCCGCGCCGGATCAGATCTGCGATGGGCCGAGACAAATCGCGTCAATGTCACGCCAAGCCCAAGGCCCGCCATCAGCCCGAGCACGCCAAGCGTGGACTGTATGAAGGCAAGTGCGCCGAAACCGCCCTGCCCCAATTCCCGCGCCGCCAGAACCATCGCACCGAGATATGCCAATCGCCCGGCCCCGGCCCCGAGGACGGTCCAGCTGGCACCCGACCAGATCCGGTGCGCGATGCTATCGGGTGCCTGGCGATTCACTTGGCGCCGAAACCCGTGATCATGATGCCGAGGGTCGCGATGATAATATGCGTATCCAGCCGGAACCCGGCATGCCGCACATAGATCTGATCGAACCGGGCCTTTCTGTGCACCGCGTCGATCGTATCGGCATAGCCGCCGCGAATCTGGGCCAGGCCGGTAATGCCCGGGCGCACGCGAAGCCGCGCGGCGTATCCGGGGACAATGCTGCAATAGGCATCCGCATGTTCGAAAAGGTCCGGACGGGGACCGACAAGGCTCATGTCGCCGGCAAGGACATTCAGAAAGTTCGGCAATTCATCCAGGCGCGACCGGCGCAGAAGCGCGCCCAAAGGCGTCACCCGGTCTTCTTCAAGCGGGGCATCGAAGGACCGCGCCGCCCTGGGATCGGCTGCCATCATGGTCCGAAACTTCCAGACCTTAAACTTGCGCCCGCCCTGCCCCATGCGCGTTTGCCGAAAGAACAGCGACCCCCGGTTGGCCAGCGGATTGATCAGAAGCAGAATGGCCGCAAGCGCGGCAATGATGGGCAGCGCGAAAAGAGCGAACCCGATGTCGCAGCATCGTTTGAACCAATGAAATCCCGGATCCCAATTTGGGGCAGCCACTTCGGGTCGGACCGGGGAAAAGGACGGATCGGTCTTTGAAAACTCGACCGGAAACGCTTCTAGCTTCATCAGGGACGCACACTGCAAAAGGTTACTTTCCCGATGCTATTGCGCACGCTGGTTAAGGGGGCGTTAATTTAAGAATTGTGGCAAACCTTATGCGAAGATTGAGCAAAGGGTTAAGGCGTCGGGTCGCCGAATGTCACGTCACGCACAAACTCGGCCGGGGCAGGAACGAAGGTCGTGACCGCGCTGACGACCGCGTTGACCTCTTCCGCGATGTTGTCGGAAATATAAAGGACGTCACCATCGGCCACGTCAAATGCGTTGGCCGCAAACAGCATGGACGGCTCACGCAGGTCAAACCGGTAAACGGTGGGAACAGCCTCGCCCGGGATGTGCTCCGCCTCGCCACCAAGGCGGGACACCAGCGGCTTGGGCGTCTGCCGATAGAGAAAGACGCCCTGCCTTGCAGCGCGCCGATTGTCGATACCGCCTGCCCGGCCCAATGCATCGGCAACCGTCACGCCAGGCTCATCAAAGCGGATGGTTTCGTTCAACCCGCCTGCCCCGAGCACAGTGATCTTGTGGTCGGCGGTTTCGATTGAAATCACATCGCCAGGACGGACCGCGACGTTCAGAACCGGTGACTGGAATAGACGGTCGAGCGTGACCGAAGCACTGCGTCCGCGCCGGCTGAGCGTCAATTGCAAGTCTTCCGTGCGGGCGGTCGGCCCGCCGGCGGCGGCAATAATGTCGATCAGCCGGGTGTCGACCTCATTCAATGCAATACTGCCTGGGTTTGCGACCGCGCCGACGATGGTCGCGCGGGCGCTTCGGCGGTCAACCAGTTGGACGATCACCGAGGGATCCACCAGCACTTCGCTCAGCTTCTCTTCGAGGAGATGTTCCAGACTGGCGACGGTTTTCCCGCTCGCCAGGATCCGCCCAACCGGCGGTATGTTGATGGTGCCGCCTTCCCGCACGGTTTGTGGCGGTAAAGTCGTGCTCGACAAGGGCGCCAGCGCCGCGTTGTTGAAATCGACAAACCCGGCATCAGACTGGGTCACGATCGACACCTGGACTGTATCACCGAGACCGATCACCAACCGTCCCGGCGCGCCGCTTTCGAAAAACGCCACCGGCTCGGCACGGAACGCCTGGGTCACCGCCCCGGCAACGGCCTGATCGACGTCAATCACCACGTAAGGATCGGCCACATCGCGCGCGACCAGCGTCGCATTGGGCGCATTCAGGACCGAGGTCGTACGCGGCCCGCCCCCGGTACACGCGGCAAGTGAGACCATAAGGCCCCAAAGGATGGATTTCCGGATCACCGCACTGCCTCGAATTGTTTTTTTGGGGTCGCCCGTTTCTCGCATAGTGCGCGCAATTTGATTCGCGATCAATCTTTGGTTGTGGATGGGATTGTTTCTGTGGGGCACCGGCCACAGGCAAATCTCACGAGTTAACATGCTCTTAAGGATGTTCGCGGCACATTAACCATGATCGCGCGGAATTGCGCGCTTTCGTCACGCTTTTGCCGAGGGTTCCATGTTTCATCACCGCCCCACCGAAGGTCCGCCGATTGCCCCCCCTCTTGCGGCGGACAAAAGGATTTACGCCATCGGCGACATCCATGGGTGCCATGACCTGCTGATCGATCTTCTGAGCCAAATCGCGGAAGACGGATCGCAACGGGCCGACGGGCGGCGGACCCAAATCGTTTTCCTTGGGGACTATATTGATCGCGGCGACAACAGCCGGGACGTGCTGGATACCTGCCTGCGTCTTGCCGGGTCCGGCAATGAGAATCTGATTTTTTTGCGGGGCAATCACGAGACCGCAATGCTTGAGTTTCTGGACGATCCCGTGGCCGGACGCAGATGGCTGGGCTTTGGGGCTGTCCAGACGCTGGCCAGCTACGGGCTGACCAAGCCAGAGGCGACCGATCCGGAAAGCCTGGCGCGGTTGCGCGATGCGTTGTCGGACGCGATGGGTCCGCATGTGGCCTTTCTGCGCGCCCTGCCCTTGTCTTATCGGTCGCGCAAGGTCGTCTTCTGCCACGCGGGAGTGAACCCCCGCATGCCGGTGGAACGCGACGATCCGCAAGCGATGCTTTGGGGCCATCCGGAGTTCCTGGCAGCCGACCCGATCCCGGGACAACTTGTCGTACATGGCCATTTCGACGGGGCCGAACCGGTCGCGCTTCAAGGACGGATCTGTGTAGATACGGGCGCCTATCATACTGGCCGGCTGACGGCGGTGCGTTTGGACCGAGAGCTCGGCTTCTTGACTGCACCGCGCGAGAGCGCCCCATGATGGACGCGATAAAAAGCGCACCCTTGCGGCTGTCCAATCTGGTCGCGACGCTTGCCTTCGCGGGGTGCCTGTGCGTCGGCGGGGCCGCCTTGGTGTTGGTTGTCGCACAATCGCCGGCGCTGAACACGGATCTCAGGACAAATGGCGTCACCGGTGACTGGCGTCTGGCCCATGGGCCGGGCCACTACAACTTGGGGATCTATCATTACCAAACGGGCTATGGCTTTCTTCAGGCCGATGCCGCGCCCGAGGTGACCACGGCGACCGAAAGCACAGCAACGCTGGCCGATGGCCTGGATCAGGCGGCGCACCATTTTCGCGAAAGCCTGCGTTATGCGCCCGGGCGGGCCGCGGCCTGGACGGGACTTGCCTGGGCAGAGCTGCTCGCCGGGAATGAGGGCGCCGCTCTGCGCGCGCTTGAAACGTCTTGGCGCCTTGCACCCCATAGCGTGGGTGAGGCGCCGGATCGGCTGGCCTTTGCCGATCTCTTGCTGGCCACGGGTATGGATATAGAGTTTCTGCGCCCTTACGCCCGAGAAATTGCTGGCGATCTCAGAGTGTTGGCGCTGCATCGGCCGGACGTTTTCGCCGCCATCTCGGAAGGGGCACCAGCCCTTGCGGCCCTTGCGGACGTCGTGCGCCCATGAGCCGGCGCATGCGCACCCTAGGCGTCGTCGTCGCTGGTTCCCGGGCGGTCGTCATCATTCCAATGGCGACAATACCAGCGCGCGTAGGGTCCGCGCGTCAACGACCAGTACATCCATTGCAACCTGTGCTTCCGCCAAAGCATGCGCTGATACAGCCGAGTGCCCTCGGGCACCCCTGCCAGAAATCGATCAATCCGGTTCAACCGAATTGTGACCACGCGTTCGAGGCGTTCACACGACCGAGGCGAAAAATGTGCCGCCGCCGGATCCGGCAGAACGGCGACAACTGCTGCGATTGCCGTCGCAAAGACGGCGCCTTTCACGCGGAACACACCGCGTCGCCCAAGGATCGAAATGGTCATGGCCAGCCCTCCTGCCATTGTGCGGATCGGCGAAGCACCCCATCGGTTGCCGGCCCGATCACGTTCCGAACCTTATCGCAAACTTGGTTAGCGAAACGTTCACATCCATCGGCGATCCAAAAAAGCGGAGGTCAAAATGCGATATGACCGCAGTTTGTCAGGGCTAAGCTTCCGGTCGGTTCGGTCGCCAGGCCAGGCGGGGGCCGATCACGCACCCCAAGGCGACCCCTTGTTTGTTGATATTCGCGATGTCGTCGGAAAGCTTTGGCGCGGAAAGTGGGTGATCACGGTCTCGGCCTTCTTTTGCTGGGTCCTGGCGCTTCTCGCCGTGTCACAGCTTGAACCGGTCTATCGCGCCTCGGCGAAAGTCATGTTTGATCTTCAATCGCGCAACGTCGTGGACGTGCAGCAGGTCCTGGTCCGCGCCGATGGAACCGATGTATCGCTTCAGGACGAAATCGAGGTTTTGACGTCGACCAACCTCATTGGGCGCGTGGTGGACCGCCTGGATCTGGCGTCGATGCCCGAGTTCAATCCCGCGCTGCGACCGCCGGCGGACACGATCCTGACGCGTCTGGCTGGAATGTTTGCCAAAGACGCCCCAGCGATAGAATTCTTGCGCGATCTGGGGATCGTACCTGCGGCTCCGGACCCTTTGCCAGATACCGAGGCAAGCCCAGTGTCAGAACGGCGCGCCGTCGTCGCTGAAGTCCGGCAGGCCATGGCGCTTCGACCCATTCCCGGATCAAAGGTCATCGAGATTTCGTTTTCGTCGTCGCGCGCCGATGTCTCGGCCCGGATCGTGAATACCGTGGCCGAACATTACATCCTCGATCAACTCGACGCGAAACTTGACGCGACGCGGGCCGCAACCGAATGGCTGTCGGGCCGGGTCGAAGAATTGCGCGTCCGGGTCCAAACCGCCGAAGCAGCGGTCGAAAACGCCCGTGTCAATCAAGCTGAGAACTCGGGGCAAAGCCCTGAAATCACGTCGCAAAAACTGCGCGCCACGGCCGCCACCCTGACGGCGGTCCGGGCCGAGGCAAGCGAGGCGCGCGCCAGGTTGGATCGGCTAGGTACGGCCCTTGCCAATGACAAGGACCTAGGCGCGGTGCCGGAATTCCGGGCGTCTGACATGATCCAAGAAGAGCGCGCGAAACGTTCCGATATCGCGGCACAGACGCTTGCACTGAAGGCAAATGTTGATCCCAAGCATCCGGTAATCGCCAGGCTTGAAGCGCAACTTGAACGCATTGATGCCAGCATCCGCGCAGAAGCGGAACGAATCGTCGCCGCGGCCCATTCCGAGTTGCAGGCGCGCGAGACACAACTGGCAAGCCTTGAGCGTGAGGTGAAAACGCTGGAGGACACGGCGCGCCGACAGTCCAAGGATGAGATCGAAATCCGCCAATTGGAGCGCGAGGCCGAGGCCAGCCGCGTCCTGTACGAAAACTTTCTGTCGCGGCTCAAGGAAACATCCGAACAAGAAGAACTTCAGGCCGCTGACGCCCGGGTTTTGTCACCTGCCGAACCACCCCTTCGGCACCAAGGGGATGCGGCCCGGCGCACACTGATCCTTGGAACCATGGTTGGCGTGCTTCTCGGGATCGCCGCCGTCTTCCTGCGCGAGCGCATGAATGACAGCTATCGCCTACCGCACGAGTTGGAGGATATGACCGGGCGTCCGGTTCTTGGCACAATCCCCGCTGTGGGAAGCCGTTTGACCCGAACCGGGGTTCTAGCACGTTTCCGGCAGGATCCGAAATCGGCCTTGGCCGAAGCCATTCGAAACCTGCGAACGAGCATCCTGCATTCGAACCCGAAAGAGCCACCGCAGGTGGTCATGTTCACCTCCTCGACACCGCGCGAGGGGAAATCGACCACGGCGATGCTGGTGGCGATGACAAGCCAGCAAATGGGCAAGTCGGCGATCATCGTCGATTGCGATCTGCGCCTCCCGGCCCTTGCGCGCATTCTGAACGCCAGCGAGGACGCCCCCGGCCTCCTGTCCTATCTTCGTGACATGGCTACGCTTGACGAGGCCATTTTCCGCGATCCCGAAACCGGTCTCGATGTCCTGATGACCCGGCCCGGCGAACCGGCCACTGCCGTGAACGCCGCCGACATTCTGTCGACGCACAAGTTCCGGGACCTGATCGCCGCATTGAAGACACGGTATGACCTTGTCATTCTCGACACGCCGCCGGTCCTTGCGGTCACCGACGCGCGGATCTTGTCGGGTCTTGCGGATGCCGTGATCTATGCGGTGCGCTGGAATGAAACGCCGCGTGGCGCGGCATTGGATGGCTTGAAAGAGCTCGGGCTTGTCGGTGCACCTCTGATTGGCACGGTGCTGACCCGCGTGAACGAGACGAAAGCCGCACGCTACAGCTATGGCGGTCAGGCCTATTACCGAGGTCGATACCGGAAGGCTTATGCCCCATGACCGAGACGCCCCAAAGGGTTGCGGCTTGGTCCCTCCTGATTGGGATTTTACTTCTGACCCTCGCACTTGGTGCGAACCGCCCACCCGCTTGGATGGCGCTGAGCGGGCTTGCCCTTTTGGCCGGGGTCCTGTGCCTGCCGGGTCTGGCTCAGCTTGATCAAGTTCGCGTGCGCGCCTTGGTTGTACCGGGGCTCGCCTATTTTGCCGTCTTGACCTGGGCACTGGCGCAAACGCTCCCCGGCGCCGGTCCGGCGCTGGCCCATCCGCACTGGGCCCCTGCCGTGGACGGGATGCAGACCATTGCCGCCGATCCAATGACGGCCCGGCACCATGTGCTGCGTCTTGCCGGATATGGCGCGGCCTTCCTGGTTGCTGCGCTGGCGGCACGGGACCGGACAGTGGCCAAGGCGTTTCTGACCGCAATCGCGGTATTTGGTGCCGCCCTATCCGCCTTCGGGATCATCGCCGTCGGGATCGGATGGAACCCGATCCTGGCCGATCGCGCCAACGGGTTCGTGTCTGCGAGTTTCCTGAACAGAGGCGCCTTCGCGAGTTTTGCAGTCATGACCTTTCTCTGTAACCTCGCCATGGCACTGCGGGTATTCCAAGCCGGAAACGCCCCAGGTACCAATTGGATTACACGGTTCTTTTCGGGCGGATGGATATTCTGCCTTGGCGCCATTCTTGCAGGCGTGGCACTTGTCATGTCAGGAAGCCGCGCGGGCGCTGCATCGTTGGGACTTGGCGCCATCATCCTGCTTGCCACGACCGCGCGAAGCAGAAAGGAATTGCGGCTGCGCCTTGGTATTTCAATTCTTGGCACGGTTGCACTGGCCCTGGTCGCCGGGTCCGCATTGACGGCACGGCTAGGCGAACTGTCCACGGGCGCTGCGCGCTTCGATGTCTATTGGCAGCTATTTGCAAGCCTCTCCGACCGCCCAATTCTAGGAAACGGTCTTGCCGGATTTCGATTTGCCTTTGCGGAACATATCTCGACTGAACTTGCCTTTGGCGAGTGGCGGCGGGCCCATAACAGCTTCTTGGAGAACGCTTTTGAGTTGGGAATTCCCGCTACAATTTTGTTGTATCTTTCCCCGCTTTTGCTTCTTCGAAACGCGCCGGCTTCTCTAAAAACGGGTGAAGAAAGCGATCCGATTTCCATGTGTGCGCTCGCTTGCCTGGCAGCCGCCGGATTTCATGCGCTTTTTGATTTTTCATTTCAGTTCCCGTCGAACACCGCACTTCTTGCATTCATCATGGGAATTGGCTGGACCCGTTTCTTCCACAAAAATGCGCGCGTCGCGCGATTGGAAAACAGGAATTCAACTGGGAATTATTCTTGAATTAATCAATTTCTTTCAACAGCGCCCAACAGACCCTTTCCCTTTTTGAACCGCTGCTCTAAATGAAACTTCTCAACCAAACGGGACATAAGAATAATGGACATCAAAATCGGAAAGCTCTCACTGAAAGAGCTCAAGGCACTTTCCAAGAAAGTCGATGCAGCCATCGCAAGCCATGAACAGCGCCAGCAGCGCGAAGCCCGGAGGGCCCTGGAAAAGGTCGCGAAGGATTATGGCATGGCGATTGATGATATCATCGCCACGACGCCCAAAAAGCGCAAAGGCCCTGCGAAGTCGAAAGCGAAACCAAGTGCGCCGAAATACCGCAACCCCAAGGATCCAAAGCAAACCTGGTCCGGGCGCGGGCGCCGGCCGGAATGGTTCAAATCGGCACTAAACAGCGGCAAGAAAGAGGCCGACCTCGCCATCTGATCCGTAAAGTTGACCGAAACGGTCAATTGACAAATCCCCGCCTCTGGCGGCTAGTCTCTGTCGCGATACGAGTGACGGGCCGCCATGCAAGACTTTTCCAGCGCCTTCTCAGAAGCTTTCCGATTGATCGCATCCCTGGATGCGGCATTGCTTGAGATCGTGGGGCTTTCTCTTTTCGTGTCGCTCATTGCGATCGCACTGTCGTGTCTGATTGCCTTTCCGCTGGCGGCCCTTCTGGTCGTGACGCGCTTCACCGGGCGCCAGGCCATAATTCTGGTCCTGAATGCGGCCATGGGTCTGCCACCCGTCGTCATTGGGCTGACCCTTTACTTGCTTTTGAGCCGGGCCGGTCCACTTGGCGCGCTCGGGCTTCTGTACACTCCGGCAGCGATGATCCTGGCGCAAATGATCCTTGTGACGCCCATCGTCGCGGCAATCGCCCTGCAGGCCCTATCCGAACTCTCGGTGGAGTATGACGAGACACTTCGCGCAATGCGGGCCAGCCGGAAACAGATCATGGGCACGCTGGTCTGGGACGGACGGGGGGCCTTGATGACAGCCGCTTTGGCGGGGCTTGGACGCGCCCTGGCCGAAGTTGGCGCCGTGATGATCGTGGGTGGCAATATCGACCATGCGACACGGGTGATGACCACGGCGATTGCACTGGAAACATCGCGCGGGGAACTGGCGCTGGCACTGGCGCTTGGGCTTGTCTTGCTGGCCATGACACTGGCCCTGAACGCGATCGTCATGGCGGCCCGTCCACGCAACCGGGAGTTTGCCCGTGCGTGAACCGCGCATCATCCCGATCCGGGCGGTGCCCGAGCCCCATGACGCCGCCATTCGCGCCCATGAGATCCGCCTCGCCACGGAAGGCCGCGACCTGCTGCGGGGCGTGTCGCTGGCGCTTGGCCGCCATGGGATCACAGCCTTGATCGGTCCAAACGGTGCTGGGAAAAGCCTGTTCCTTCGTGTGCTTGCCGGGCTTGTCCGCCCAAGCGGCGGCGTTATCACTGTCTTGCCCGAGCTGGGCCTTCCAGCCCTTGTCTTTCAGCGCCCCGTCTTTCTCAGACGCAGCGTGCGCGGCAATCTTGCCCACGCCCTTCGGATCGCACGGGTTCCCGTTCGCCGTAGGTCATCGCGCATAGACGAGTTGCTGGCATTGGCCAGCCTGACCGGCCAGGCCGATATGCCGGCGCGGCATTTGTCTGGTGGGGAACAGCAACGCCTGCAAATCGCGCGCGGTCTTGCGGCACACCCCAAGTGGATCCTGATGGACGAACCGACGGCTAGTCTGGACCCGGCAGCCATGGTTGTCTTTGAATCGCTTGTCCGCGAGATTGCCGATGCAGGCATGAAGGTTATCCTCGTCACCCACGATCGGGCACAAGCAGAACGGCTGGCCCAGGACGTCGCGTTTCTGCACAAAGGCCGCGTTACCGAACACCGGCCAGTCGCTGAGTTCTTTGCCGAGCCGGCTTCACCGGAGGCCGCTGCCTATCTGGCCGGTGAGTTGCTTGTTTAAGGCCATCGTCATGGCCTGCGTTCTGGGCGTCGGCGTCGCGCATGCCGATCCGGTCCTTCAACTACAGTCGACCACATCGACCCAGAATTCGGGCCTTTTCGATGCGATCCTGCCCGGCTTCACTCGCGCCACGGGGATCGAAGTCCGCGTCATCGCCGTCGGAACGGGCCAGGCCTTGAAAAATGCCGCCAATTGCGATGGGGACGTGGTGATCGTCCACGCGCGCGCAGCGGAAGACGCCTTTGTCGAGGCAGGATACGGGACCGAGCGGTTCGATCTAATGAGCAATGATTTTGTCATCGTGGGACCCGCCGACGATCCGGCCCGGATCGCCGGGCGCAGCCCTGTCGAGGCGCTCAGTCTACTTGCCGAGACCCGGTCGCTTTTCGTCTCGCGCGGCGATCAGTCCGGAACGCATAGAAAGGAACTCGCGCTTTGGGAAGAAACGGCATTGGATCCCGATCCGGCCGGCGCTTGGTATCGGGCAGCGGGGGCGGGCATGGGCGCGACCTTGAACATGGCGGTCGGCATGGGGGCCTATACGCTTAGCGATCGCGCAACTTGGGCGACCTTCGGCAATAAGGGCGATCTGACGGTTCTGGTCGAAGGGGCCGATCTTCTCAAAAATCCCTATGGTGTGATCCCGGTCAGCCCGCTTCATTGCGACCATGTTGATCCGCGCCTGACCGAGGCTTTCCTGAACTGGATCCTGGGCGCCGAAGGGCAATTGGCGATCGCCGATTTCCGCCCGAACGGTGAGCAATTATTCTTTCCGACGACCCCCGGGCAAGACACCGAAAAATGAAGTCATTTTTCGGACCGTTTTTCGAGGCGAAAAACGACGTCACACCCGGTCTCACTCAAGGGCGCCCCGAAAGCCCGTGGCGACCACATATTTCTCGGAGCTGTCTGCCCGGCTCGCCGGGGGTTTGATATTGGCGACCCTGTCGAACCGCTTTTTCAACGTGGCCTGAAGCGAGCCTTCTGCGCCACCCGCCAGGACCTTGGCCAGGAACGTTCCGCCCGGTTCCAGCACATCGAATGCGAATTCCGCCGCCGCCTCACAAAGCGCGATGATCCGTAAATGATCCGTTGCCTTGTGGCCCGAAGAGGCGGCCGCCATGTCCGACATGACGACATCGGCAGGTCCCCCCAGCCAGCCCTTGACCTTCTGGTCCGCGTCGTCTTCCAGAAAATCCAGAACATAGAGTTCGGCCCCAGCGATGGGCTCCATCTCTTGCAAATCAACCCCCAGCACGGTTCCCTGCGGCTTGTTCTGCTTTTCGCCAAGCGCATTGACCCGGGCCACGGCCACCTGCGTCCACCCCCCGGGTGCGGCCCCAAGATCGACAACACGACCGCCCGGCTTCAGGAAGCCAAGTTTGTCATCCAGTTCAATCAGCTTGAAAGCGGCCCGTCCGCGATACCCTTCATCCCGGGCGCGCTTTACGTAGGGGTCATTCAACTGCCGCTCGAGCCAGCGGGTCGAGGACAGCTTCCGCCCCTTCGCGGTTTTTACCCTGACCTTCAGGTCGCGCGTGCCACGCCCGCTGGATTTGCGATCACGCGGCATCCTCGATCAGGCCCTCCGCCGCCTGCGGCCTTCGCGCCCGCCCCGGCCTGTACTGGCCGCAGCCGTGTTGGCTTCGGGGAAGGGCGTCCCTTCCTTGACCGCATCGAGAACGCGGCTGAACTTGATCCACTCCCCGCCATTTGCATCATGGTTCATCAGGAAGTTTGCAGCGCGGATCGCCTCCATCTCAACCGGTCGAACAGGGTTCATGATGGCAGATGTCATCCCGGCCCCGATCGCCATGGGCAGAAAGGCCGCGTTGATCCCGTGCCGGTTCGGCAATCCGAATGAGATATTCGACGCCCCGCACGTGGTGTTCACGCCCAACTCGTCGCGGAGCTTTCTGACCAGCGCAAACACCTGTTGTCCGGCCGTCGCCATGGCGCCCACGGGCATCACGAGCGGGTCTACCACGATATCATGGGCCGGAATCCCGAAATCGGCGGCTCGTTCGACGATCTTCTTGGCAACGGCAAAGCGCACATCGGGATCTTCCGAAATCCCGGTGTCATCATTCGAGATCGCGACGACGGGTACGTTGTACTTTTTCACAAGCGGCAGGATCGCTTCGAGGCGTTCCTCCTCTCCGGTCACGGAATTCAACAGTGGACGCCCCTCGCAGACTTCAAGCCCAGCCTCAAGCGCGCCAGGAACCGAGCTATCGATGCACAAAGGCACGTCCACTAGCCCTTGGACGAGTTCAATAACAGCCCGCATCAGGGGCGGCTCGGTCTGGTTGGGATCGGGCTTCGAGTTGTAGACGACACCCGCATTCACATCGAGCACCATGGCGCCGCAGGCCACTTGCTCCAGAGCGTCCTTCTCAACGGTCGAAAAGTCGCCCGCTTCCAACTCGGCGGCCAGCTTCTTGCGCCCGGTCGGATTGATCCGCTCGCCGATCACGCAAAAGGGTTCGTCGAATCCAATGGTAACGGTCTTCGATTTCGATTCGACAACGGTTCGGGTCATGAAGGGTCCTTTACACGGCTTGGGCGGCAGGGGCACGTCCCCCCTGCTCACCCGCCCAGGTGGCGGCGGGTTTGATCCCACCGAGTGGGAAGATATGCACCTTGTCGATGCCGAAATCGGGGTAGGCGGCCTTGTGGGCAGCCAGTTCGGCGACCATTTCCGTCGGCGTGTAAGGCATGACCAGCTTGGTCACATCCATCGCGCGCTTTTGCAGGACCTTCAGGGAAGGGCCGACGCCGCAAGCAATTGCGAATTTGATGAGCGTTTGGAGCTTGGCAGGCCCAGCAATCCCGATATGGATCGGAAGCGTGACGCCCGCATCGCGCAAAGCATCGGCCCAAGCGATGATCGGGCCGGCCTCAAACGCGAACTGGGTGGCCAGCGCCATGTTGGCATCCGTGCGGTCGGCGAAGGCCTGTTTCCAGCGAAGCGCCTCCATCACATTCGTGTCGGACCCATCCGGGTCGATGTCTCTGTTGCCCTCGGGGTGTCCTGCAACATGCAGGTTCGTGAACCCGGCCTTGTCGAACAGGCCCGTTTCCAAAAGCTGCATCGAGGAATGGAACTCGCCCTGTGGTTCAGCCACTCCGCCAGCGAGCAGAAGCGCTTGGCGCACGCCGGCTTCCCCCTGATACCGCGCGATCCATTCGCCCAACGTCGCCTGATCGGCGATGATGCGAGCCGGGAAATGCGGCATGACATCGAAGCCTTCGCCCGAGATCCGGGCTGCGGTGGCCACCATGTCTTCGATTGGTGTGCCTTCGATATGGGCGACATAGACGCGCGTGGCCTTGGGCAAGATGTCCGCAAAGCTTTCCACCTTGGCCGCCGTGCGTGGCATCACCTCGATCGAGTACCCATCGAGAAACGCAGCCAGGGCCGTTGTATCCGTGGGCGCCGCTTTGGCCTCGGGCCGTCTAAACCGCAGGATCGCCATCGCCTTCTCCCAAACCGCGCCGGACGTCACGCCCAGCCGTCATTGTCGATCAGCGCCTTGATGCGGCCCTGATCATACTCGGTATCGATGCGGGCCGCCTCAGCCGTTGCCGCCGCGTCTGGATCGCCGTCGGCCAGGCCACTTGGGACCTTCCGCCACTCGGCCAGGTACGCATCCGTCGAAGCCAACCCTGTCTTCATCGCAGCACGGTCGATCGCTTGTTCGAAGCGTTCCGGCAAAGGCGCCTTCGCACTGCGACGCCCCTTGCCCACGATCACCTGGGCCGGGATATCGCGCCAATAAACGACCGTGATTTCTGCCATGACCGATTCCTTTCCTTATCCGTGTCTAGGGCGCAGATCCCGGATCCATCGGCAGATTTTCGACACCAAACCCACCGCGAGCGACCTTTGGCGCTTTCAGCTTCGGACAACATAGGTCGAAGTCCGCCCCAAAGCGCCTTCAAATCCTTCACGAAAATTATGAGCCAAAGCACATTTTCAGACGGCCTTGCGCGGCGGCAAGACACCGCCTAGTCTCAAAATAACTTTATATTGGAGGGCGATATGCCGCCCGAGCGTCCCACTGGTGCGGGCGCCTTTCCAAAGCCGGTCACTGCGCCCGCGCCCAGGAAGCCCGATCCGGCCGATCTTTATGCGGCACTGGATCTGGGTACGAACAGTTGTCGGATGTTGATTGCCCAACCCAAGGGCAGTCAGTTCCATATCGTGGACAGTTTCTCAAAATCGGTACAATTGGGCCTTGGATTGGAAACATCCGGACGCCTGTCGAAGAATTCGATGGCCCGTACCGTCCAGGCGCTTAGGATCTGTCAGGCGAAGCTTCGATCCCATGATGTCGGGCGCATGCGGCTGGTTGCAACCGAAGCCTGCCGACGCGCAAGAAACGGCGCAGAGTTCATGTCGTATATCCAGCGCGAGACCGGACTGACACTGGATATCATCGAACCCGAGGAGGAGGCGCGGCTTGCCGTCGTCTCGTGCGCGCCTCTGGTCTCGACCAAGACCGAGCAGCTTCTGGTGATCGATATCGGTGGAGGCTCGACCGAGCTTGTTTGGATCGATTTGACACGGGTTCCACCCCGGGAACGTCCTCGGGCCATTATGCGGTTGCACAAGGGCTTCCATTCCGAAGATGTGCCCTTCCCGACCGCGCGGGTGGTCGATTGGATTTCGATCCCCCTTGGTGTCGCAACGCTGCGCGAACAGTTCGATGATGTGAACAGCGATGCCGGACGTTTTGCCTTGATGAGCTGCTTTTTCGAGGAAAGCCTGGCCGAGTTTTCGCCATACGATGCGGAACAGGCCCGTGAGGGGTTTCAGATCATCGGTACATCAGGCACGGTCACCACCGTTGCGGCGAGCCATCTGGGATTGCGCCGCTATGACCGCAACAAGGTCGACGGGCTTCGAATGACGTCCGACCAGATCGACAAGGTGATCCGCGAATACCTGCGTCTCGGGCCCGAAGGCCGTCGTGCGGACCCCCGGATCGGGCGCGACCGGCATGCGCTGATCATGTCAGGCGCGGCGATCCTGCAGGCGCTTTTGCGGGTCTGGCCGACCGACCGCCTTACCGTCGCTGATCGAGGCCTACGGGAAGGCCTGCTTTATGCACAAATGTCCCAAGACGGCGTTTTGGAGGACGCACCCTTCTAGGCCTGTCGCTAAGCCTTCGGGAAAACCAGCACAGCCGTTGGATCCCAAGTGACGGGAACCTGCGTGCCCCTGTCGTGGACCGCCTGTCCGCCCGTATTCTTCATGGACACCGACACGGGCATATCCGTCCCGTCGAGGCGGATATCGTAATAGGTCATGTCACCGTAATAGGCCCGATCGACCACAGTTCCGCGCAACACGTGTGGGCCGGTATCCGACAATGAAAAGGTCTCTGGACGAAGTCCCGCATCCACCGGACCCGGCCCAGCACCTTCCGGGTTCTGGGCCGTACCCAGGTCCAACGGTCCCAACCCCGCGACATCCAGTCGC
The DNA here is from genome assembly GCA_965267475.1 of Paracoccaceae bacterium. Classification (GTDB taxonomy): domain Bacteria; phylum Pseudomonadota; class Alphaproteobacteria; order Rhodobacterales; family Rhodobacteraceae; genus JBCBKU01. Next base: position 2,255,369 of record OZ254079.1, on the reverse strand, counting down.
CCGTCGGGCATCAGCGAGCCGGGAAGGAAATTCATCATGCCGATGAATTCGGCAACGCGTCGTGTGGCCGGACGGCGATATAAGACTTCGGGCGCATCCACCTGCGCGATCCGGCCATCAAACATCACCGCAATCCGGTCCGACATGATCAGCGCCTCTTCCTGATCATGCGTGACCAGAATGAACGTGATGCCCACCTGGCGCTGCAACCGCCGGAGTTCGGACTGCATGGTTTCGCGCAGTTTCTTGTCAAGCGCCGAGAGTGGCTCATCCAGCAACAGCACCTTGGGCTTCAGGATCAGCGCCCGCGCCAGCGCAACCCGTTGGCGCTGCCCGCCCGACAAAGCGTGGGCTGCACGATCACCAAGCCCTTCAAGACCGACCATCGCCAGTGCATCAGACACCGCGCGAGATTTTTCGCTCCGTGACACTCCCGACTTCCGAAGCCCAAAGCCCACATTCTCAGCCACGCTCAGATGCGGGAAAACCGCATAGGACTGGAAAACCATGTTGGTGGGCCGCTTGTTCGGTAGAACCCGCGCCATATCGGCCCCCGCAATTTTGAGGGTCCCCCGATCCACCGTCTCAAACCCGGCAATGGTCCGAAGCAGCGTGGTCTTGCCACATCCAGACGGGCCAAGCAGCGAAAAGAACTCTCCTTCGCCGATTTCCAGCGATACGTCGCGAAGCGCGTGATAGCTTCCGAAATGCTTGTCGAGCCCGTCTAGGTCGATCAAAGCGCTCATCCAAGAAACCCCCCGCTGTCTTTTTGTCCGGCACGCGTAACACCGCGACGCCGCGTGACCTCGGCAGCAATCAAAAGAAGCACCGATAGCGCCACAAGGATCGTCCCGAGGGCCATGACGACGGGCAGCCGCTGCGGAAACCTGAGCAGCCCCCAAATATAGACCGGCAGCGTGGGCTCAGACCCCGTCAGGAAGAAGGCGATGATGAATTCATCGAGCGAGATCGTGAAAGAAATCAGCAAGGACGCGATCACGCCGGGCAGGATCAGGGGCAGCGTGATCAACCGAAAGGTCGACAGGCGCGTCTCGCCCAGATCGATCGCGGCCTCTTCCAGGGACGCGTCCATGTTTTGGAACGATCCGTTCAGGATCGCCACGGAAAACGGAATGCAGATCAGGGTGTGGGCTGCAATCACCGTCCAGGCTGACAAGGGCCATCCGAAAAGCTGGACGATGACAACCAGCAACGCAACGGCCACGATGATCTCGGGCAGAACCAAAGGCAACATGATCAGCCCCATAATCCCGCCTTTCATCGGAAACCTGTATTGCGCCGCCGCCCGGGCCGTCAGGATCCCCACGCCGGTCGACAAAACCGCCGTGATCGAGGCTATGAAAAGCGAATTCCGGACCGCATCATGCAGCGCCTCGACATGGCGTAGCTCGCGAAACCATTCCGTCGTGAAGCCTTCCAGCGGGAAGGCAATGATAGTTGAGGCGTTGAACGCAAAAAGCGGCAGCAAGACCACTGGCGCGTAAAGGAACACTAGGTAAATCAGCGCGTAGATCCAGAACCCGCGCCCGCTCATCCCCGCCCCCTGAGCCAGCGGCGCGTCGCAATGAGCAGGATCAAAGAAATCACAGTCACCAGCCCCATGGCGATCACCGACAAGGCCGCGCCAATCGGCGCATTGTTCAACCGCAGGAACTGGGTCTGGATCATGTTGGCGATCATCAGCCCGTCCGGTCCGCCGACCAAACGCGGCGTGACATAGTCGCCCACGGTGGGGATGAAGACGATGAGCAAAGCGGCGACGATCCCCGGCATGGCCAAAGGCAAAGTCACCCGGAAAAACGTCATCACCGCCCCCTCGCCCAGATCGCGCGACGCCTCCAGCAAGGACCGGTCAATGCGCTCCAGTGCGACAAAAATCGGCAGTATCGCAAATGGCGCGAATGCATGGGCCAGCGTGATGACCACGGCGGTGGGGTTGTACAAGATGAATGTCAGCGGTTCCTCGATGATCCCGGCCCCGATCAGACCCGAGTTCAGAACCCCATTGAACCCCAGGATCACCTTCCAAAGGAAGACGCGGATCAGATAGGAGGTCCAAAAGGGGATCGTGATAAGAAAAATCCATAGAGACTTTCGCCCCGGCGCCACATGGAAACTGACGAAGTAGGCCACCGGGAAGGCCAGAACGACTGTTACAACCGTCGCAAGTCCGGCCATCCGGATTGATCGCCAAAGCAGCTCACGAAACAGCGGTTCGGTCAGCGCCTCACGATAATTCTTCAATGTCAGCGTGCGGTCGATATCCAGGAAATCCTGGCTCCAGAAACTGAACAAAACGATCGCGGACAAAGGCGCCGCCAGAAGCAGCAGCGCGTAAATTGCAGCCGGGCTGACCAATGCCAACCCGCGCCTTGCTTCCGTGTCCAATCCAAGGGCTATGTCAGACCCGCCCCAGCCAATCCCATGTCTTCCGTTCGACAATACGCTGGGGAGTGTGAGGGGCAAGGCCCCTCGGATCCGAGGAGAAGGCCGGAGGCCGCCGACGAGACATGTCGTGCGGGCAAAGCCCGCTCATTTCAGGATCAGCCTGCCTCGCGCAGTCGTTTGAAAAGGCTCGATGTGTCCCAGCGGCCGCCGCCCATCTTTTGCACATCCTTGTAAAACTGATCGACGATTGCCGTGACCGGAAGCGATGCTCCAGTCTCGTCCGCCGTCGACAGGCAGATCCCCAGATCCTTCCGCATCCAATCCACGGCGAAGCCATGCTCGAAATGATCATCGATCATCGTCTCGAACCGATTGGCCATTTGCCAGGACCCAGCGGCACCACCTTTGATCACCTCGACCACCTCCTTGCCGTCAAGCCCGGCCTTCTCGGCGAAATGCAACCCTTCGGACAGACCCTGCACAAGACCTGCGATGCAAATCTGGTTCACCATCTTGGTCAACTGTCCTGCGCCGCTTTCGCCCAGGCGCTTGCAAAGCTTGGCATAGGCATTCATCACCGGTTCCGACCGGGCATAGGCGCCGTCGTCACCGCCGCACATGATCACAAGCTGGCCATTTTCGGCGCCAGCCTGCCCGCCTGACACTGGCGCATCGACGAAACTGACCTGGCGCTGATCGGCCTCGGCATATAACTCGCGCGTCACCTTTGCCGAAACAGTCGTGTGATCGACAAAGATCGACCCGGCCGACATTCCGGCAAAAGCCCCGGTCTCGCCCAGGCAGACGCCGCGCAAATCATCATCATTGCCCACGCAGGCCATAACGAAGTCGGCGCCATTTGCGGCCTCAGCCGGGGTCGCAGCATGAGCGCCGCTATACTCCGACGCCCAGCGGGCTGCTTTTTCCGCAGTTCGGTTGTACACCGTCACTTCATGTCCGGCATTGGCCAGATGGCCCGCCATCGGATAGCCCATCACCCCGAGCCCCAAAAACGTCACGCGTGCCATGCCTTGTCCTCCCTGGCCGTAATCGCCTACATCGGGTCCTACCTACAGACACCGTGTCCACCGTCAACCGAACCCAGACAAGCACGCCCCCATGATCACAGTCTTTCGTTGGCTTATGCGTCTCCTGGTGGGAACACTCGTTCTGTCGATTGTGACCTTGGCAACGCTTTACTGGTTCGCAACGCGCTCGGTCCCCGACTATTCTGCGGATCTAAGCGTTCAGGGCTTGCTCGAACCGATTGAGATCGTTCGCGACAATGCCAATGTCCCGCATATCTTCGCCGCTTCGGACCGCGATGTCTTCTACGGTCTTGGTTTCGCCCATGCCCAGGATCGGCTCTGGCAGATGATGATGCTGCGACGGACCGTCCAGGGCCGATTGTCAGAGATCTTTGGCGAGCGGACGTTGTCCATCGACATCCTGTTGAGGCGGTTGGATCTTTACGGCCTTGCCGTACGGTCGCTGCCTGAGCAGGACGCCTATACCCTTGCCGCGCTTGAGGCTTATGCCGATGGGGTCAATGCGTGGCTCGCCGAAGTCAACGAAGGCGCACGCGGGCGCGGTGCGCCCGAGTACTGGATCTTTCCGCCACAAATTTCCCTTTGGGATCCAGCCGATAGCATAGCGATCTTAAAGTTGATGGCGCTTGATCTTTCGACCCAGATCGAGACCGAAGTTTTGAGGGCGCGAACGTCGCTTTTGCTTTCGAATGAACGTCTGGCCGATATCCTGCCCGACGCGCCGGGGTCTGCCGTCGCCGCGTTGCCGGAATATGCCGCCCTGGTCCCCGGCGTCCCGCGTTATGCCGAGGCGCGGCCGGACGCTTACGAACCGCTTATGCCGGTCAAGCGGCGCCCCTTTGGCGGGGCGTCGAATGTTTGGGCTGCGGCCCCGTCACGCGCTGCCGCCGGGGCAGCCCTTCTGGCCAACGACCCCCATCTCGGCTTCACGGCTCCGTCGATCTGGTATCTCGCGCGGCTTGAATTGGAGGGCGGTGGTGTGATCGGCGGCACGATCCCTGGCGCGCCTGTGGTTCTGGTCGGACGTTCTGCGCGGCTTGGGTGGGGTATAACGTCAGCCTATGTCGATGACCTTGATCTCTACATCGAGCAACGTAACCCGGACGACCCGACCGAAGTGTTGACACCGGACGGGTTCAAGCCTTTGCTCAGACGCCCGTCGATCATCGAAGTCAATGACGCAGCCCCGGTGACCGTCATCCTGGAATGGTCGGAAAACGGACCCATTCTGGAAGACGATCCGTTCGGGCTTAAGGCAATAACGCCGGACGGCCATGCGACGTCTGTCAGCTGGACGGCGCTTTCCCCTGCCGACACCTCGATGAGCGCCGCACTGGCCATTGTGCGCGCCGATGGTGTGGCCGAGGCGATCGAAGCGGGCGCGGGCCACATTGCGCCAGCTCTGAACCTGACGCTTGTCGATCGGAATGCCATCGCCATGAAGGTCATCGGCGCGATGCCCCGCCGCACCGTTCGCCACCAAAGCCAGGGGCGACTGCCTTCTCCCGGTTGGAGAAGCGAGAACCGGTGGCAGGGGCGGCTTGGCTATGCGGCAAACCCGGAATTTATCGATCCCGAAGGCGGCATTCTTGGAAACACCAACAACAAGACGGTGGACCGGCCTTTCCCGCTTCATGTCAGCCACGACTGGGGCGACACGCAGCGGGTCGAGCGTTGGCGCGGGCTCATGCAGAACCGCGAAGTCCATACCCGCGAGAGCTTTATCGAAGCGCAACTCGACACGGTGTCCTTCACCGCGCGGTCGCTTTTGCCCTTGATCGGGCGGGACCTCTGGTTTTCGGGCGAAGCCGCACAACCCGGCACGCCCGAAGCCCGGCGACAAGAGGCGCTGGAACTGCTCGCCGAATGGAACGGCGAAATGAACGAGCATCTGCCCGAACCCCTGATTTATGCTGCCTGGGTGCGCGCCCTTCAGGCACGGCTGATCCGGGATGATCTGGGTCCGTTGGCGCGCGAGTTCACCCATCCCGACCCGGTGTTTCTGGAACGGGTGTACCGGGACATCGACGGGGCCTCGGTCTGGTGCGACACGCTTCAGACCAGTCCGGTCGAAACCTGCGTCGATACCGCGCGAATTGCGCTCGACGAGGCGCTGATCTGGATCGACGAGACCTATGGCGGCGCGCTCGGGGCGCTCCGCTGGGGCGATGCCCATGAAGCGACCCATGATCATCAGGTTCTGGGTGAAGCGCCGGTCCTGAATTGGATCGTCAACATCCGCCAGTCGACCTCGGGCGGGGACAACACCTTGATGCGCGGGCTCACCAAAGGCACGGGGGACGAGCCCTTCCTGAATATCCATGGCGCGGGGTATCGCGGGGTCTATGACTTTGCCGACCCCGACAGTTCGGTCTTCATCATTTCGACTGGGCAATCGGGCCATCCGCTTTCACGCCACTATGATGATCTTGGTGTTCTCTGGCGGCGGGGCGAATACATCCCGATGTCGCTGGATCCGGATCTCGCCCGCGCCGCAGCTGTCGGGATCACCCGCCTGACTCCGCGCTAGGACGCTTGGAATACACCAGTGTGGAAACTGCGGGTCTATCTTTGGTCCCGACATATTGCGCAGGTAGCATATGAAAAATGGAGTGCGCCAAAGGCGCGCAATCCGATCACGCTGCTTCCGATGCGTCAGTCGGCGCCTCAGGACCGCCCCAAAATGATTTTCACATAGTTCTGGGTTTCGCGGTATGGCGGCACGCCGTTGAATTTCTCAACAGCTCCGGGACCGGCGTTATAGGCAGCCAATGCCAGGCGCCAAGATCCAAACTTGTCAAACTGCGCCCGCAGATACCGAGCGCCCCCTTCCAAGTTTTCTTTCGGATCGGTAGGATCGACCCGAAGGCTTCGTGCCGTCGCAGGCATGAGTTGAGCCAGACCGATGGCACCCTTGTGACTGCGGGCGCGCGGGTTCCATGCCGATTCCTGCTGGACGAGCCGCAAAAACAGATCCTCGGGCACCGCATGACGCCGCGCCGCGGCCTGCGCCATCGCAAGATAGGGCCCAGGATCGGACTTTCCGAAATTGAGACCGTTGGCGAGACCCGGGATGTAATAGGGATCGGGCTGAAGCCGGATCGAGGACCGGTATTGTTCAGAGGCCCGGCTGTCGAGAACCCGGGTCTGATGCTCGAAAAGTTTCGCACGTGACTTGGATGAAACGTCCTGGGCCGCGGCACTTTGCGCCATGCCGACACACAAAAGAACGGTCACACCGATACGTTGTCCCACCATCAAACAGCCCCGTTCCAACCCCGTTGTACCGGTATATAGGGATTTTCGCGCGAGGCCAAACCCTTGGCCGCTTTGCCGGCTTCACCTTCTGTTAACCACGTTGAACCGAGTGTACGGTCTGCCAAAGACCACGAATCATATGGGGGAAGAGCACGATGGCAGGGTCCGTCAACAAGGTCATTCTGGTGGGCAATCTGGGGCGCGATCCCGAGGTTCGGACTTTCCAGAACGGTGGCAAGGTCTGCAACCTGCGGGTGGCGACGTCGGAACGCTGGAAGGACCGCAATACAGGCGAACAGCGCGAGCGCACCGAATGGCATTCGGTGGCGATCTTCTCTGAACCGCTGGCCCGAACGGCCGAGCAATATCTGCGCAAGGGGTCCAAGGTCTATCTTGAAGGCCAGTTGGAAACTCGGAAATGGCAGGACCAATCGGGTCAGGACCGGTATTCGACCGAGGTGGTCCTACGCCCCTATACGTCGACCATGGTCATGCTTGACGGCCGCGGCGGCGGAGACGGAGGTGGCGGCGGCTATGTGGGCGGCGGCACGTCCAGCGGTGGCGGAAGATCCGACGATTACGGTGCCCCGGCCCCTGCGGGCGGTGATCTGGACGACGAAATCCCTTTCTAGGTTATCGGTTCCGCCAGCCAGCCGGGTGACCCGGCGCACATCGCGATCCGGCGCGGCCGGAAAATGAAGTCATTTTCCGTAACGATTTTCGTGTCGAAAATCGGTTGCGCCTTGGCGGGATCGCGGGCTCAGGTCGTCAGAGCATCGGCAAGAAGCGAGCGAACCGTATCGGGATCCACATCCTCGGCCACGAAGGCATGCCCAATCCCGCGGGCGAGAATGAACCGCAAACGCCCATCGATCACCTTTTTGTCCTGTCCCATCAGATCAAGAAGCGCCTCAGGCCCGGGCAACTCGCCCGGGATATCGGACAAGTCGGTCTTCATCCCCATCGCTTTCAGATGGGCGCGGACCCGAGACGGCTCTTCCTGGCTGCAGAGACCCAGCATCGCCGACAATTGAAAGGCCAAGGCGCAGCCGATCGCCACCCCTTCCCCATGCAACAACCGGTCCGAATAGCCGGTAGCGGCCTCAAGCGCATGACAGAACGTGTGGCCAAGGTTCAAAAGGGCACGGTCGCCCTGCTCGGTCTCGTCGCGGACAACGATCTCGGCCTTCATCTCGACCGAGCGGCGGACGGCATAGGCGCGCAGTGCCGCGTCGCCCGAGGCCAGGGCCCGGCCGTTGATTTCAAGCCAACCGAAAAATGCGGCATCCCCCAGAAGTCCGTATTTCACGACCTCGCCATAGCCCGCCAGAAAATCGCGCGCGGGCAGCGTCGACAGGACGTCTATATCGGCCAATACGCGTGTGGGCTGATGGAATGAGCCGATCAGGTTCTTGCCCTGAGCAGCATTGATGCCTGTTTTGCCACCCACAGAACTGTCGACCTGCGCCAAGAGCGATGTCGGGATCTGCACGAAACGAACACCGCGCCGCAGGATTGCCGCCGCGAATCCCACGAGATCCCCGATCACGCCGCCGCCGAGCGCAATGACCACATCTCGCCGCTCGATCTTCTGATCGAGGAGCCAGTCAAGCGCCCGCTCCAACTGAGGCCAACCCTTTGTCGCTTCGCCTGACGGAAGCGCCAGTGTGGCGTGACCGATCCCTTCTTTGTCCAGCGCAGCCTCAAGTGCCGCCTGATGGTGGCCCGCCACGGTTAGTTCTGTAATAATCGCCACGCGGGGCCGCGCCAGATGGGGCGCAATTTCAACCCCTGCATTGGCCAGCAGTCCCGAGCCGATCCGAACGTCGTAAGCCCTGTCGCCCAGGGGCACGTGAACGGTGTCCACCATCTCAAACCTCTTCCAGCAGATCGGGCCGCGTCAGAAGCGCATCGATCACACGCGCCGTCATATCCGAAATGGAATAAGACGGCTTGGCTTCGACCACCAGATCGGCCTTGGCATAGTGCGGTTGGCGCTCGTCAAAGATCCGCGACAATGTAGCAAGGGGGTCTCCGGTTCGAAGCAGGGGTCGCGTGTCCTTGTGCCGCACGCGGGCCCACAGAAGCGGCAAATCAGCCTTCAGCCAAACCGCCGCGCCCTTCTCAGACATCATTTGGCGGTTTTCATCGGCCAGATAGGCCCCGCCCCCGGTCGATAAGATCCCTGTTTCCTGATCCAGAAGCCGGGAAATCACCTGGTGCTCTTTCTCACGAAAGAAGTGTTCGCCGTAGTCTTCGAAAATCTCTGCAATGCTCTGATTGGCGGCAGCCACGATCTCAGCATCGCTGTCAAGGAAAGGTACATCCAGGACCCGTGCCAGTTCGGTCCCGATCGCGGTTTTCCCCGCCCCCATCATGCCGACCAGCACGATCGTCTTTTTAAGCCGATACGCCAAGGCGTCACTGTCCCGAAAAATCTCCCCCAGCCCTTTGAATGACGTGATATCGAGCGAAAGACCATATATAAACGCTGCAAAGACCGCGCTTGAACGACGGTCGGTTCGGGAAACACCCCGGGCCAGAGCAAAGATAAAGAGGCAGTCATGTGGCGTATCGTCAAGTTTCTGTTGATCCTGCTGGTGCTTGGGGCCCTAGGGCTTGTGGGCTATGCCTATTTGGGCGATCTCAGCCCCGATCAGACAGATATCAGTGCACCGGTTGAGTTGGATGGGTCCTAAACCGCAGGCTCTTGGGTTGATCGTATTTGCTTGCACGGCCACGCCCCTGGCCGCGGAAGAGCCTTTATCGGCCATCGATTGGCTATCGAACTCGATTTCCGCGCCGATATCTGTTGCGCCACAGTCACCGGTTTTGACCCTTCAGCCCGAGACCCGCGAAAGTACCATCTCGGTTACGCCGCTCGAGGCGCCCGAAGGCATCACCGTCGGGCTTCTGGCACCCGAAGTCACCGGGTTTCCGAAGCGGCTTTGGGCGTCTGCCACGGCAGAAGAGGTTCGAAGCGCAATTCAGGCGGTGCCGCAGGAACTTCTGCCGGCCCTCCGGCGGCTGTTCGTCACGGTTCTCTTGGCAGAGGCCGAATTGCCCAAGGGCGGTGATCCCGATGACCGCTTGTTTCTTGCCCGGATCGACCGGTTGTTCGCCATGGGTGCCTTGAACGAGTCCGCGGCACTTCTTGAACAATCCGGTGCCGGTCGGCCAGAGATATTCAACCGCTGGTTCGATGCGGTTCTGTTGACCGGCAACGAGGATGCGGCCTGCGCCGCGCTGAAACTTCGCCCCGGTCTGACCGAGGATTTGGCCGCACGGATTTTCTGTCTGGCCAGGGGCGGTGATTGGGCCGCGGCGGCCTTATCGCTTGAGGCCGGACTTGCCCTGGGCACGATCTCTGAAGACGACGGCGCGTTGCTGATCCGGTTTCTGGACCTCGATCCGGACGGAACGGTTCAAAGTGTGACCATTCAAGGCACGCCTACGCCGCTTGAGTTCCGAATGCTCGAAGCCATTGGCGAGCCGCTGCCAACTGGCCCTTTGCCGACCGTCTTTGCACATGCTGACATGGCACCAAGCCGCGGCTGGAAGGTTCGGCTTCAATCCGGCGAGCGTCTGGCACGGGCGGGCGCCATGGGTCCTGCACCGCTTTTTGCTTTGTATGCAGAAGATCGGCCATCTGCGTCAGGCGGCGTTTGGGACCGTGCGACAAACATCCAGGCTTTGGAGCGCGCCATCGAAACGGACGATGCGCGCAATGCAGGTCTTCTGCTTCCCGAGCTTTGGGAACAGATGCAGTCAGCCGGATTGGACAGCCTGTTTGCGCAACAATACGGGGCGGCGCTTGCCGGGCTTGACCTGGAAGAACCGGCTGCCGGGCTGGCCTTTCAGATCGGTTTGTTGTCCGACACGTACGAAATGGTGGCGGATGGAAGAACGGCAAAAACCCCTGACGAGGCGGATCTGATCGCCGTTGCCTTGGGACGAGCGCGGGATCTACCGGCAACAAGCGGGGCGAAAGCCTCGATCCGCGACGGGTTCGCGGCACAGGCGCCGAGCCCTGCCCTGGCTCGAATGTTGAACGACGGCCAGGTCGGGCTTGCGATTTTGAAGGCGATTGAGCTTTTTGCCGATGGCGCCGCCGGAGACCATGACAGGTTAAAGGACGCCATCGTCACCTTTCGCGCGCTCGGCCTTGAATCGACGGCGCGTCGGGCAGCGTTGGAGCTTTTGCTTCTGGATCGGAGGGGCTGATGGCGGGCGCCCAGATCTCGGCGTTTCTGGATGCCATGGCGGCAGAGCGTGATGCCGCGCGCAACACGCAACTGGCCTATGGGCGCGATCTTAGAGATGCAGCGCGTTGGATTTCACAAAAGCGCCAACCATTCCTTGAGGCCACCCAGCAGGATATCGAGGCTTACCTGATCGATTGCGATGCGCGGGGACTTTCGGCCACGACGCGCGCCCGGCGTCTATCGGCGATCAAGCAGTTCTTTCGCTTCGCACAGGAAGAAGGTTGGCGCTTGGATGATCCAGCGATCCGGCTGAAAGGTCCCGGGCGCCCGAAATCGCTGCCAAAAACGCTGAGCGAAGCAGATGTCGAAGCGCTTATTCAAGCGGCACGGACCACGGGGGCCGAGGCAAAACGCGCTCGAAACACCTGCCTGATGGAACTTCTTTACGCAACGGGCATGCGGGTCAGCGAGCTTGTGGGATTGCCGGTTGCAGCAACCCGCGGCGATCCGCGTGTCCTGTTGATCCGGGGCAAAGGGGGCAAGGAACGTCTGGTGCCTTTGTCGCCCCCGGCCCGCGATGCCTTGGCCACATGGCTGGATCAACGCGATGCAATGCCATCCGCCAAGGGATCGCTGTTTCTGTTCCCGTCAGGCGGAAAGGCCGGGCACTTTACGCGCGTCGCCTTCTATCTGCTGATCAAGGATTTGGCCGTCGCTGCCGGGGTCGATCCCGGGTCGGTGACGCCACACACCCTTCGCCATGCGTTTGCAACCCATCTTCTGGCCAATGGGGCCGACTTGCGGGCAATCCAAATGCTGCTGGGCCATGCTGATGTCGCCACAACCGAAATCTACACCCATGTCCTTGATGCGCGACTGAAATCATTGGTTCTGGATCACCATCCCTTGGCCCGGGGATAAACGCTCCGTCCGCTCTTATCCATCGATCGGAATTGGGGTAGCGACGGGTATGACCGATGCGTCCGATGAAATTGGCCCCGTACCCAACCCGTTCAACCTTGCTGACTACGTTCTTGCCAAGGGACGAGCACAGCCGGACAAAGTTGCTCTTTCGATCCTGTCTTCGGACGGTGCGGACACCTGGACCTATGCGCGCCTGACGGATGCCGTCCAAAGGGTTGGCGCCGGATTTCGGGCGCGCGGTTTGGCCCCGGGCGATGTGATCCTGTTGCGATTGGGCAATCAGGTTGAGTTTCCCTTGGCCTTCCTGGGTGCGATCTGGGCCGGATGCCTGCCGTTCCCGACCTCAGCCCAATTGACCGGGCCGGAAATCACCAAGATGGCGGCGATCGCGAGGCCCAAGGCAACCATTGCCGCGCTAGGCATCGCCTTGCCCGAGGCCGCAGACCAGGTCATCGACGTGGCAGACCTGTTAAGCCACGCGAAACCTTCAACGATCGCTCCGGAAGTGGGCGACCCGAACCGTCCCGGATACTATGTCGCGACCTCTGGCACCGGCGGAAACCCCAGGATTGTGGTCCATGCCCACCGCGCTGTCTGGGCAAGGCGATCCATGTATCAAGGTTGGTACGGACTGCGGCAGGACGACGTCATGCTTCATGCGGGCGCCTTCAACTGGACCTATACGCTTGGCACAGGGCTTTTGGATCCATGGGCCATGGGCGCCTCTGCACTGGTTCCGGCCGATGGCACCCAAGGCCATGATCTGCCCGATCTGGCAGCGAGACACGGCGCTACGATCCTGGCGGGTGCGCCGGGTCTTTACCGCAAGGCACTTCGTGCAGATCCCTTCCCGGCGATGCCTGACTTGCGTCATGCCTTGTCCGCAGGCGAAGCCTTGCCCGGACCGATCCGAACCGCCTGGGAAGACACAACCGGTACCCAGATCCATGAAGCTTACGGCATGAGCGAATGTTCGACTTTCGTCTCGGGCGCTCCGGGCAGGCCATCGCCGGAAGGAGCAACGGGCTTCGTGCAGCCTGGACGCTGGATCGCGATCCTGAACGAAAACGGCTCCCCCGCCGATCCGGGAACGCCCGGCCATCTTTCGATCCACAAGGATGACCCAGGCTTGATGCTCGGATATCTGGGGGACCCGCCGGGCACGCATCTGACAGGGGACTGGTTCGTGACCGCAGACATCCTTTCGAAGGACGAAAACGGCGCGATGCAGTATCATGGGCGGTCTGACGACATCCTGACCGCAGGTGGGTTCCGTGTTGCACCGGGCGAGATTGAAGCGGCCCTTCTTGACCATCCAGATGTCATCGAAGCCGGCGCCGTCGATCACGTCCTGAATGACACGACCACGGTCATCGCCGCCCATTACGTGGCCCCTGCCCCCCTCGACACGGCGGCGCTTTCCGCGCATATGTCACAAAGGCTCGCGCACTATAAGTGCCCGCGGGTCTTCATCCATCACGAGACGCTGCCCCGGGGTGCCAATGGCAAACTGCTCCGCCGCGTGCTGCGCGAAAGGAACCGGACATGATCAAGCTGGACATACTGTCGGACCCGATTTGCCCCTGGTGCTTGATCGGAAAAACCAAGCTGGATCGCGCGCTTGCCGATAAGCCAGAGCACCCTTTTCTGATCGAATGGCATCCGTTCCAGTTGAACCCCGAGATGCCTGCCGAAGGCATGGGACGGCGCGACTATCTTGAAGCTAAGTTTGGCGGGCCCGAAGGCGCAACCCGCGTCTATGGCCAGATCGAGAATGCGGCCAAGGACGCAGGCGTGGATGTCGATTTCGCGGCCATCAAACGGACGCCCAATACGTTGAACGCCCATCGGCTGATCCATTGGGCCGGGCTGGAATCCCGTCAGGGACAGGTCGTGGACTCATTGTTCGAGGCATATTTTCAGAAAGGCCAGGACATCGGCGACAATGCCGTTCTGATCGAGATCGCAGGCATTAACGGGATGGACAAGGCGGCGACTGAACGGCTTTTGGCCTCGGACGCCGACGCTGAGGATATTCAGAAGCGAGACGCCCATGCGCGGCAACGCGGCGTGACCGGCGTGCCGACCTTCGTCGTGGCGAACCAGCATGTCGTTGTGGGCGCCCAGCCCGAGGACGTCTGGACCCGCGTCATCGACGAACTGGCCGAGGCAATGAGCCAATCCAATGCCTGATCGCCTGCCACGGGGCGAATTCATCGCCCTGATGGCGATGCTATTCGCGACGATCGCCTTCTCGATCGATGCCATGCTGCCCGCCCTTCCCGAAATCGCTGATGAGGTAAGCTCGGACGCACCGAACAGGGCACAATTGATCCTGACCAGTTTTGTCCTGGGTATGGGGATCGGCACCATGTTCACCGGTCCCTTGTCCGACACCTTCGGGCGGCGCCGGGTCATCTTTGGCGGCGCTGTTCTTTACATCGGCGCGGCCCTGATGGCAGCGGTGGCCCCATCGCTTGAGCTGATCTTGGTCGCCCGCTTGCTTCAGGGCCTCGGCGCGGCCGGCCCCCGCGTCGCTGCGCTTGCCATCATTCGCGACCTTTATGCCGGGCGACAAATGGCGCAGTTGATGTCATTCGTGATGTTGGTCTTCACGTTGGTACCCGCCATGGCCCCAACCCTCGGGGCAGGCTTGATCTGGGCCTTTGGCTGGCGTTCGGTGTTTCTGGCCTTCGTAATTTTTTCGGTCGTCTCGGTCACCTGGTTGGCGCTTCGGCAAAGGGAAACCCTTGCGCCAGAACATCGCCGCCCTTTTCGCGCGAGCGTCCTTTGGGCTGGGATCGTCGAGATGATGTCGATCCGGCGGGTCGTGCTTGCCGTGGCCGTGCAGACGCTAGTCTTCGGCATCCTCTTCACGACGCTTTCGGTCACACAGCCCATTTTTGACGTGACCTTCGGCGAAGCTGACCGGTTCCACCTGTGGTTCGGCGGGATTGCGGTCATCTCGGGCGGGGCCAGTATTCTCAACGCCCGGATCGTCGTGACGCTCGGGATGCGCCGCGTCATCACATGGACGCTCGCAATCGTTGCGCTTTTGTCGATGGGTATGGCGGGTTTCGCTTTGGCGGGCTCGGGAAGCCCGATCTATTTCAGCGTCTACGTTTTCTGGACCGTCGCACTGTTTTCATGCGCCGGATTGACGATTGGGAACCTGAACGCCTTGGCGATGGAGCCTTTGGCGCATCTTGCGGGACTTGCGGCTTCTGTCATCGGATCGCTGGCGACTGTCGGCGCGGTATTGATTGCCGTTCCAATCGGGCTGGCTTTCGACGGCACACCCCTTCCGGCTGCTATCGGCGTAGTGATTTGTGCACTCGCCGGTTTTGTGCTTATGCGGCACCTAGATGATCTGCCCGCGCGGGCCCCCACCGACCAGGAGACATGATGCTGATCCCACGTCAATCCGTTCCGAACCTGACCTTGCCGCTCTTGGGCGGCGGTACATTTGATCTTGCGACCGAGGGCGCGGGGCTTGGCACAATCCTATGCTTCTATCGCGGGCTGCACTGCCCTGTTTGCGCGACCTATCTGAAAGAGCTGACGCGGCTCACGCCCGATTTCGCCGAGCGCGGCGTGAACACCATAGCGATTTCCTCGGATGGCGAAGATCGCACCCAGGCTATGGCTGACAAAGTCGGCGCGGGATCCCTTCGCTATGCGTATGATTTGCCATTGAAAACGGCGCGCGACGATTGGGGCCTCTTTATCTCGACCTCACGCGGCAAAACCTCGATCGGGATTGAAGAGCCGGCGCTGTTCTCTGAGCCCGGGCTGTTTCTCGTGAACACGGACATGTCGCTTTATTATATGAGCATCCAGACGATGCCATTCGTCCGGCCGCACTTTTCTGAACTGCTGAGTGCAGTCGATTTCGCCATCGATAAGCAATACCCGGCGCGCGGCGAATATACTGGCGACGTCTAAGGCTTAGGGCTTTCGAAACACCATTTCTGTCGGGCGGATGCGCCCGGCATGAAGGTTCTCAACATAGTTTTGAAGTTTCTGGAACGCGGTCTCACCCATCATCAGGTGGATCCCCATGGGTGACGGGCCGTTTTCTTCGGCAGCGGCAAAAGCAGCCGCCATGAAGTCCTTGGCGAAAACCGTTCGGTCATGCTCAAGAACCAGATCTAATCCTGCGCTTTTGGCGGCTGACACGTAGGCCTCGGGCGGTACGACGAATGAGGTCTCAGGCACAGTTGACCAGGGCAAGGGGAAGACCAAGGGTTCATCGACATCACCCTTCATGACGTCGAACACGGCGAAGGTCCCACCAGGCACCAGTACGCGCGCGGCCTCGGCCAGCAAGGCGTCTTTGTCTTCGATGTTCATACCCACATGCATCAGCGTCGCCAGATCGAAGGACGCATCTGGCACCGGCATTGCCAATGCCGATCCCACATGGAACGCGGTCTTGCCGCCCAGCCCCACCATTTCGCTGAGGGCGCCCGCAGTCTCGACGAATTCTGGCGTCAGATCCACCCCGGTCACCTGGGCGCCATACCGGCCCGCCACAAAGCGCGCCGTCCCGCCGATGCCTGATCCCATATCGATCACCCGGGTGTCTGCGCTGACATCCAGATGACCAAAGAAATGTTCGGTCGCCTGCACGCCGCCCGTATGAAACTCATCGGCGGCTTTCAGGTCCTCAGCCGTGGCTGCGTCCGGGTTCACACCCATCGCTTTCAGGGCCTGGCCCACACGTTCGGTCAGAGCGCCGGTTGTATAATGGGCGGCAACCGCCTTTTCCGTCGTTGTCATGATCCCGTCCTTCAAATCCACAAAAGCAATTCGACGAAGGTAACACAGGTTAAATCCCGCGAAAATGACCGCGCGCTGCCCCTAAATCTTGTTTGTTTACCTTTTCCTACCCCGATGCCTTGCCTATAAGGAAAAAAATAGAACGGGGCGACGGCGGCAAGACCGGTCGAGGACATACATGGCGAATACCCAAAAAGACGATGTGGCCTTTATCCAGGCGCTCGCAGAACTTCTGAAAGAAAACGACCTGACCGAATTGGAGGTCAAGCGCGAAGCGGGCGAGGACCAAAGCCTGACCGTGAAAGTCAGCCGTCAGGTCCACACTGTAGCTCAAGTTCCCGTGGCGGCGCCTGTGGCGCCCGCTACACCTGCCACGCCCCCGGCGCCCGCAGCACCAGCAGCCCCTGCCAGTTCCGACGCTGGCGCCACTCCGCCCGCCGATGACCCCGCCGGGCATCCTGGCGCGGTCCCCTCCCCCATGGTGGGCACGGCCTATTTGTCGCCCGAGCCGGGCGCAGCCGCTTTCGTGTCGATTGGCGACAAAGTGGCAGAAGGTCAGACGCTTTTGATCGTCGAAGCGATGAAAACGATGAACCACATTCCGGCGCCAAAGGCCGGAACGGTGAAGCGCATCCTTATCGAGGACGGCGCGCCGGTTGAGTTCGGCGCCCCCTTGATGATCGTCGAATAGCGGGGCGAAGCGACGTGTTCGACAAGATCCTGATTGCCAACCGGGGCGAGATTGCGCTCCGCGTGATCCGCGCCTGCCGGGAAATGGGTATCGGCTCGGTCGCGGTCCATTCAACGGCGGATGCCGATGCGATGCATGTGCGAATGGCCGATGAAAGCGTCTGCATCGGGCCGCCTTCGGCGACAAGCAGCTATCTTTCCATTCCGGCGATCATCTCGGCTTGCGAGATCACTGGGGCCCAGGCCATCCACCCGGGCTATGGGTTTCTGTCCGAGAACGCGCAGTTCGTGCAGGTGATCGAAGATCATGAGCTGACATTTATCGGTCCGACTGCAGAACATATTCGCATGATGGGCGACAAGATCACCGCCAAGGACACCATGAAGAAGCTGGGTGTCCCGGTGGTGCCGGGGTCGGACGGGGGTGTTCCTACACTGGAAGAAGCCGAGAAAGTCTCGGCTGAGATGGGATATCCGGTCCTGATCAAAGCAACCGCAGGCGGCGGCGGGCGCGGGATGAAGGTCGCCCAGACCGCAGCGGATCTTGAAACCGCGTTTCGGACGGCCCGTGCCGAAGGCAAGGCCGCCTTCGGAAACGACGAAGTCTATATCGAGAAATATCTCGGCCAGCCTCGCCATATCGAGGTGCAGGTCTTTGGCGACGGCAAAGGCAAAGCCGTGCATCTGGGCGAACGCGATTGTTCACTGCAACGCCGGCACCAAAAGGTGTTCGAAGAAGCCCCTGGGCCTGCCATTACGCCGGACATTCGGGCGAAGATCGGCAAGACCTGCGCCGAGGCGGTCGCGGCCATCAACTATATCGGCGCCGGAACCATCGAATTCCTGTTTGAAAATGGCGAGTTCTATTTCATCGAGATGAACACGCGCCTTCAGGTCGAACATCCGGTGACGGAATCGATTTTTGGCGTAGACCTCGTTCGGGAACAAATTCGCGTCGCGGCGGGCGAACCAATGGAATTGAGCCAGGACGCGCTTGAGATCAACGGGCATTCTATCGAGGTTCGGATCAATGCCGAGAAGCTTCCGAACTTTTCACCTTCGCCCGGAAAGATCACGCAGTTTCACGCGCCTGGCGGTCTGGGTGTCCGGATGGATAGCGCGCTCTATCAGGGCTATTCCATTCCGCCCTATTACGACAGCCTGATCGCCAAACTGATCGTCCATGGGCGGAACCGGCCCGAGGCATTGGCCCGGCTGAGCCGCGCGTTGAACGAACTTGTCGTCGACGGGATCGAGACCACGGTGCCGCTTTTCCATGCGCTTCTAGAAGAAGACGCCGTTCTGACCGGCGACTACGATATTCACTGGTTGGAAGGCTGGCTCGCCGACAATATGTCCTAAGGCGTTTCCTAGTGTGACGGGGTTTGGTGGGGGCCATGACCGCCGAAGACGACATTTCGCCTGATGACCTTCTGGCGGCTTACGGCGCCGGGATCTTTCCGATGGCCGAAACCCGGGAAGACACCGAGATCTTCTGGGTGGACCCCGCAGAACGGGGCGTTTTGCCCTTGGATGGGTTCCACATCTCGAAAAGCCTGTCGCGTGTTATCCGGAAAGGCCAGTTCGATGTGTCGGCGGACACCGCCTTTGCAGCCGTCGTAGATGGCTGCGCCGACCGGTCAGAGACCTGGATCAACGGAACCATTCGCGGGCTTTACGCGGCGTTGCACCATCGGGGGCACGCTCATTCGATAGAGGTCTGGCAGGACGACAGATTGGTGGGCGGCGTTTATGGCGTGGTCCTTGGCGGCGCCTTTTTCGGCGAAAGCATGTTTTCGCGGGCGACAGACGCCTCAAAGGTGGCTCTGGCCTATCTGGTTGACCGCCTAAGGGTTGGTGGATTTGCCTTGTTCGACACGCAGTTCATCACACCGCATTTGGCCTCGCTCGGCGGGATCGAGATACCGAGAAACCAGTATCGCCAGCTATTGCGGAATGCAGTGGGGCGCGATGCGCGGTTCGACCAACCCGTGCCCGACCCTCACGAGATGTTGCAGCGGATGACCCAGACATCGTAGCGCGGGTCATCCATGGCCGAAAGTGCCGGACTCGATGCGATCATCCAGCCTTCGAATGCCGGGTCTTCACGGTTCGCATGATCGATCTTCAGGAACGCAAAGGCATCGCCAGACGGGTTGTCGGCCGGATAGCGGCATTCCTGCAAGGTCACCGAGATCCGGCCAAGCTGAACGGTTTCACCGGCTTCAAGCTCCAGATCCGTCACTTCACCTGACACCTTATCGAGCCCGCGCAGAAGCGCCGCGGACGCGACTTCGACCGCAATCTCTGGTGTGCCGGTGGGTTCGGGCTCGATCACGTTGAAATTGCCCTCAAGCCGGATATCGTCGCTCACGCCCGGTTGGCCTGGCAAAAGCTGATCGCCACCCAATGGATCCGTGTTCTCAATCGGGGCTAGCGGCGTTGTCTCGATCACCCCAAACTCCTGCGCCGCCGCAGCTGGGGCCGCGACCAGTGCCAGGATCAGAGCCAGGCGTCTCATTCTTCGTCTCCGCCACCGGACACAAACTTCAAGAGAAGTGAAATCAAGCTGACCGAGCTTTCGGTATCCAAAATCTCGTCACCCGGCTCAAAGTTGAACGGCGATCCACCTGGCAGAAGCTCAACAAAGGATCCGCCAAGAAGCCCTTCGGATGAGACGACAGCCGCCGTGTCATCGGGCAGTTCCAGACCATTGTTGATCGAGAACTCTGCGTCCGCGCGGAAAGTCTCGGCGTTCAACTCAAGCGAGGTGACGGTGCCCACCTTGACCCCGGCAAGCCGGATATCCGTGCCGACGGTGATCCCTTCGATGGACCGGAAATTGGCGGTCAATGCATAGGACCCTGAGCCCGCGCCGGACAGCCCGGCGAACTGGCTGGCATAGATCAGAAAACCGGCGGCCGCCGCGACGACAACCCCGCCTACGATCACTTCAGTTCCGGTATGGGACATTGGCCTACTCCGGGCTCCAGGCGTCATAGTCGGTGCGCGGCGCAGGATCACCCTTTCGGATCGAGCCCGTGGGCGCATAGGCCATTGCCGTGCCGGTCAGGTTCGGCAGATGCGGCTTTTCCCAGTCCTTGCGCTTCAAGGGCGCCTTGGTTGGTGGATCCGCATAGGTGTGGTGCAGCCAACCATGCCATTCCGGGTCAACGCGGCTGGCTTCGGCCTCGCCATCGAAGATGACCCAGCGGCGTTTGCCGTCACGGGTTTCATAAAACGTGTTTCCGGCGGAATCTTCGCCCACCTTGACGCCCTTGCGCCAGGTAAAAAGCTGCGTTCCGATCGTCTGGCTGTTCCACCAAGTGACCGCTCGCAACAAGGTGTTCATCAATCCCATGGGGCCTCGCGCCTCCGTCTGCTCTGGGCAGAGGTATGGCCGATTGTGGACCTATCGTCCAGTGGTCGACCCTATCCGGATGCGTCGCTTTCGAAATACGGCGTGAACCGGCCATGTGGCAATTGCCCCAGCCGCTCGAAGTACTTTTGCAGGACCAGGCAACTGATCAACTTTTCGATCTTCGGGTCTAGAAACTGGGCGACCCACCGATGTGCATTTTTGATAATTCTTTCAGCGGCTTCCGGGTGCTCGTTAAAGTACTCGACCTTTTCTTTCAAATCGCTGCAATCTGGCTCCAGACCGACAAAATGCGTGCCAGCCTTAAGGCGACCTTCCATGAACCAGGTTTCGTATTTCAAGGGCGGAACAAATGCGAGCGCGTTGGAAGCCATGATCCATTTCAGGTTCGTTGCAACGTCGTGTCCTTCCAACGATATAATGTAGCGATATCCGCGTTGTGCCCGTATCGACTTGAACCCTTTCGGCTCGATCCCTTCCAGTGGCGCACCCACATGGCCCACATCAAGATCCATGTCCTGAGAATATGTCTGGGCCAGCATCCGACGGGTCATGTTTGACCGATCCGCCCCGCCCCGCCAGATGGCCGTTGGCAGTTTGTCGCGAAACGGAATGGGATCCCGCCGGAAGACGAAATGCCGAAACTTCTCAAGCTTCATCACGACCGAGAAGGCGTTGTTGCCGTGAATGGGTCGGCTTTTCAGAATCGCGGGTACCGGCGGGATCTCGGTCACGTCACCGAAACGGTAATTGAGACCCAGATCCGGCCCGAAACCCTTGGCGTGTTCCATCAAGTCGATGAAATAAACGATCTTGTCCTTCTGGATGCCGGACACCGTCGTCTCAGGTGTCCCGGTCCATGGATCGCGCAACTTGTTCAGATAGTTGACCCGCGTCCACACCTCGTCAGGAACAGTGTCGGGTTCAATCCGATCGAACCAGGCCTTGTGCCGCGCTATGACCCGCGCATACGCCGCCCGGTCATGCAGGGTCGCACGCGCGAAATAGGCATACCGTGCCGGGCCGCGCAGGATTTCATCGGTATTGAGCTTCCCCTTACCGATATGCACGTCCCAATAGTCGAGCGCTCGATCCAGAGTTTTCCTCATCTGTCCCCCGGTTTGCGCTGGCCCTAACGCGCATTCACGGTCGGGTCCAGCCCGTCACGTTTGGTCGATATGGTTGCGGTCCATGGCACAAACGGCCAAGACCGGAAGATGACCCCAAAATGGCGGACGATATCCCTTCTGGTCCTCGCAAGCGCCGCGGGGATGAGCCTTTGGTTCATCACGGCCGCCATCCTGCCCGATATCACGGCGGAACAAGGGCTGTCGTCATCGCAACAGACGCTTCTGTCCAGCGCGGTTCAGGCGGGGTTCGTCATCGGCGCCCTATTGATCGCAATCACAGGCCTGTCAGACCGGCTTGATCCGCGCCGGGTCTTGTCGGCCTGCGCAATCGGCACAGCTCTAGCCAGCGCCGCGTTGCTAATCGTCCCGCTGAACGGTTGGGGCGCCATTGGCCTCAGGTTCCTTGCCGGCGCTTTGATGGCGGGCGTCTATCCGGTCGGCATGAAGATTGCTGTCGGGTGGGGCCTGACCGATCGCGGTATGCTGGTTGGTGCGCTTGTGGGCGCGCTGACGCTCGGCAAGTCGATCCCCTATGGCCTCGCTTGGGCGGGCGGCGCCGATTGGCGCCTTGTGCTCGCCCTCGGATCCATCGCCGGGGCGCTTGGTGGTCTTGCCGCGCTTTTCACATCACTCGGGCCGTATCACCGTGCCGCACTCGATTTTGAACCGCGCGCGATCCGCCTGCTTTGGAGCGACCGAGGCATTCGCGCGGCCTTCCTTGGCTATATCGGTCACATGTGGGAACTCTATGTGCTCTGGGGTTGGATCGGCGCTGCCGCGACGGCGTCGTATTTGATCAGCATGACCCCGGAAGATGCTGTTTCCTTTGGGAAATTTACGGCCTTCATCGCCATCGGAGCGGGCGCGCCCGCATGTTTTTTCGCAGGTCAGATCGCCGATCGGATCGGTAAGGCCCGGATCGCAGCTCTGGCTATGGCGGTGAGTGGGACGATCGCAGTTCTGACGGCGCTGTCCTTTGGCGGCGCACCCTGGCTGGTCTTCGCGCTTTTCGTCCTTTGGGGTATCGCAGTGGTGCCCGACAGCGCGCAATTCTCGGCCCTTGTCGCCGATCATGCGCCTGCCGAGCTGACAGGAAGCCTGCTGACTTTGCAAACGGCTTTCGGTTTCCTTCTGACCGTCATCACCGTTCAACTCGCCCCTTGGGCAGCCGAAACCTTCGGATGGCCCATCCTGCTCGCCGGTTTGGCGCTTGGGCCAGTATTCGGGATCTGGGCGCTTCGGCCGCTTCTGGGGCGCAGCGCGGGACCCGACGCCACAGCCGGGACTTAGGAAAACATCGCTTCCAGATCGACCGTGGCCTTGCGACCCACATGTTTCTTCCGGTCCTCGATAAAGTCCTGAGCGGCCCGGCGCCCGGCTTCTTTCAACTCGGACAGAACGTAAGGCGAAGGCACCGTCTTCGTGGCCACGGACAGCTGCGTCATAAGGTGATCGTCGGCAATCATGTGGATACGGACATCTGCCATGGTGCCTTTGGCAACCTTGCCTTCGGTGATCAAGTCTTTGACGAATTTGATAGCCCGCAACTCGCGCAGCAGGGACGTGTTGAAGCTTATTTCGTTGATCCGGTTGGTGATGTCCTGCGGTGTGACCGGCACTTCGTCGCGCTCGAGCGGGTTGATATTCACCACAAGGATGTCATCGGGGAACTGATCGGGAAACAGCGGAAACAGCGCAGGGTTGCCGGTATAGCCGCCATCCCAGAAGGCTTCCATGTTGCCGGTTTTCGGATCTTCGAACTCAACCGCCTGAAAGATCGTCGGCAGACAGGCCGAGGCCATGACGACGTTGGCGCAGATTTCTTCATATTCGAACACGCGGATCTTGCCGGTGCGGACGTTGGTGGCAGAAATGAACAGCGCTGGCCCGGTGCGTGCGCAAACATGGTCGTATTCAAAGGCCTTAGCGATCCGTTCAAGCGGGTTCTGATAGAACGGCCCATAAGCATAAGGCGAAAACATCCGACTAGCAGTTTCGGCCATTTGGTACGGGATCGAGTGCTCGATCGAATGGCTGACCAGCGCCGGCGGGATCATCGCCGACATCCATGTGGCAAAGCGCATGTCGTTGATGGCGCCCACTTGCTGCCAAAGCCAATCAAGGTTGGCCTTCGCCCCAGCCCGCCCATCCTCGATCAAGCCAGCTTTCAGCGCGGCGCCGTTCAATGCGCCAGCAGAGGTGCCTGAGATCGCGGCGATCTCGATGTCATCGTCCTCAAGCAGCCGATCAAGCACCCCCCAAGTGAAGGCCCCGTGAGCGCCCCCGCCTTGCAGGGCAAGACACAGCTTCTTTTTCTTGGGCGCGCGCGCCATGTCAGAGGGCCGTCCAACCGCCGTCAACAGATATCGCCGTGCCCGTTATCTGTGCCGCCGCCTCGGAACATAGAAACACAACGGTCCCGCCCATTTGCTCAACGGTGGCAAATTCTTTCGACGGCTGCCGCTGAAGCATCACGTTCTTGATCACATCCTCGCGGCTCATGTCATATTCCTTCATGGTGTCGGGGATCTGGGCCTCAACCAGCGGGGTCAAAACGTAGCCGGGGCACACCGCGTTCGCGGTGATCGGTTCTTCCGCCGTTTCCAGGGCCGTCACTTTGGTCAGGCCGACGACACCGTGTTTGGCAGCGACATAGGCGGATTTATAGGGCGACGCCGTCAGACCATGGGCCGAGGCGATGTTGATCACCCTGCCCCAGCCTGCTGCGCGCATCATCGGCAATGCCACCGCGGTCGTATGAAAGTTCGAGGACATGTTGATCGCGATGATGGCGTCCCACTTTGCCGTGGGAAACTTGTCGATCGGATCCACGTTCTGGATACCCGCGTTGTTCACAAGGATGTCGCATCGGCCGGCCTTCTCGATCAGGGCGCGGGCATCTTCCCCCTTCGACAGATCCGCCTGGATATAGCGGGCAGTTACGCCATGGTCCATGGCAATTGCCTCGGCCAGCGCATGATCCTCGTCGGTGTCTGTATAGGAATTCAGGACGACGTCCGCCCCGGCTTTTGCAAGCTCCGTCGCGACGCCCAATCCGATTCCCGAGTTGGAACCGGTGATGACGGCGGTTTTTCCGGCGAGCGAGATGGAAAAGGACATTGGGTTGGCTCCAGATTCTTATGTTGCGGTGCAGCATATTGATCCGGGAGGGAATGAACAGAGGCGCCAAGACCCCTGGGCACTTGCACAAAAAAACGCCCGCACAAGGCGGGCGTTAAGTTGTTGAGGCAGGTTTCATACAGGCAAGAAACCTATCGAGCAGTGCTGTTGTTATACGCAATGCTCCGCCTCTGGCCAAGCTAAAAGTTTGAAAAGGCTCAGAACCCCGACTACGCTTGTCTCCAACGAACAAAGGAGCAGGAGGATTGTTGCGGAAATGGGTATAAATTTTTTCGAGCGTGGTCGCGTCGTCTCGGTCGTTTTCGCCTTGGTCGCTTCCGCAAGCCTGTCCCAAGCAGAGCCCAAGCATGGCATAGCTATGTATGGAGAGCCTGCGCTCCCACCCGATTTTGTGTCGATGTCCCATGTGAACCCGGATGCACCCAAGGGGGGGCGGATCGTTCAGGGGGAAGTCGGCAGTTTCGATTCCCTTAACCCTCACATCCGGAAGGGCCGTGTGCCCTGGCAGCTACGCTTCCTGGCTTATGAAAGCCTTATGGGCCGAAGCTATGACGAACCCTTCACGCTGTACGGTCTTTTGGCCGAATCGATAGAGACGGATGAGGATCGGACATGGGTGGAATTCACCCTTCGCCCCGAGGCCGCGTTTTCAGACGGAACACCCGTGACGGTTGAGGATGTGCTGTGGTCCTACGAAACGCTCGGCACGGTTGGGCACCCGCGTTATCACGGGACATGGGCCAAAGTGGCCTCGGCCGAAGCTGTGGGCGACCGCACCGTCCGCTTTACATTCAACGAGGCCGATCGCGAATTGCCCCTGATTATGGGGCTTCGCCCGATCCTTAAGAAGGCCCAGTGGGACGGGATCGATTTTGCCGAAAGCGGTATCGAAACGGTCCCGATTTCAACGGCGCCATATGTGATTTCAGACTTCGAGCCAGGACGGTTCGTGACGCTGACACGAAATCCCGACTATTGGGGCAAGGATGTTCCCTTCCGACGCGGGACCAACAATCTGGACGAAATCCGGATGGAGTTCTTCGGCGATGCCAGCGTTATGTTCGAAGCCTTCAAAGCGGGCGAACTGACCACCATGCGGGAAACGAACGCGGTGAAGTGGGATCAGCAGTACAATTTCCCTGCTGTACAGGATGGTCGCGTCACCAAATCGGTGATCCCGCATGAACGTCCCTCGGGCATTCGCGGTTTGGTCATGAACACCCGCAGCGATGTTTTCGCCGATATTCGTGTCCGCGACGCGATGATGCACGCCTTCAACTTCGAATTTATCAACCAGACGCTGACGGGCGGCCAGAATCCGCGCGTGACGTCATATTTCTCGAATTCGTCCCTTGGCATGCTGGAAGGCCCTGCCACAGGTGAGGTTCTGGAACTTCTGCAGCCCTTTGCCGGAGAGATCCCGGAAGAGGCGATTTCAGGCTATGCGCTGCCCGTCTCAGACGGGTCCGAACGGAACCGGGCCGGGATCAGCCGGGCGCTTGATCTGTTCGAAGAAGCGGGATGGACCGTCCAGGATGGCGTCATGAAGAACGCCGCGGGTGACCCCTTCACGTTTGAGGTTGTCCTGCGATCCGGCGCCGATGAACCCCAGCAGATCATGGACCTGTTCAACAGCGCGCTTGGCCAGCTTGGCATCAACCCCGAGATCACGGTGATTGACAGCGCGCAGTACAAGGAACGCACCAACGTCTTCGATTTCGACATGACGTATTACACCCGCGGGCTGTCGCTGAGCCCCGGGAATGAACAGATGCTTTACTGGGGGATCGAGGCAGCGGATACCGAAGGGTCTCGGAACTGGATGGGGGTCAAGTCCCCAGCGATCGAGGCCATGGTCAATGCCATGCTCAATGCCGATGATCAGGAGAGCTTTGTCGCCGCGACACGAGCCCTGGACCGCATCCTGACCTCGGGCCGGTACGTCATTCCGGTCTGGCACAATCCGATCTCATGGATTGCCCATGCGAAAGAGCTTCGCTATCCCGAGACCATTCCGGTCTATGGCGACTGGATCGGCTTCCAGCCGGACATCTGGTGGTACGAAGAAGGATAAGGGACATGCGGACACTGGCGTTTCTGGCGCTTGCAGCGCTTTCGCTTGCGGCCTGCAACACGGTTGAAGGGATTGGACAGGACATTTCGGCTGGCGCGCGCGCCGTCGAACGGTCGATCTGACCCTGACGCGCCCCGAAGGGCCCACAGTCTTGAACAAGCTGCTAGCCGAAGGGCTTGGCACGGCGTTCCTTCTGATCGGCGTGGTCGGATCCGGCATCATGGGCGACATGCTGTCTGGCGGGAACGTGGCCCTGGCACTGTTGGCCAATTCCATCGCGACCGGATGCGTTCTTTACGTGCTGATCACGGTGCTCGGACCTGTCTCGGGCGCCCATTTCAATCCGGCCGTCACACTGGTCTTCCTGTTCCGGGGCGATATTGCCGCGGGGCTGGCCGGGGCCTTTATGATCTGCCAAATCGTCGGCGGCATTCTTGGCGTTTGGGCCTCGCATCTGATGTTCGACTTGCCGGTTTTTCAGTTCAGCGACACGGAACGAAGCGGACCCAGCCAATGGTGGGCCGAGGTCATCGCAAGTTTTGGTCTTGTGTTCGTCATTCTCGGCGGTCTTCGCCACCGGCCCGAGGCGGTGGCCACGCTCGTCGCGCTCTATATCACCGGGGCTTACTGGTTCACGGCGTCCACCAGCTTCGCCAATCCGGCGGTGACGATTGCACGCGCTTTCACGGACACATTCGCCGGTATTGCACCGGCCCATGTGGCAGCGTTCATTGCAGCCCAGATCCTTGGGGCGCTTGGCAGCTTCGCGGTCGCCCGGGTCCTTTTTGCCAAAGACGCGCAGAGTTAGCGCCGCATTAACCTTGCGCCCGCCATGATGTCCCCGCGAGTGATGCGGAGGAGCATATGAGTTGGAGCGAAATTGAGCAGCGCTGGAGCGATGTGATCGAGGCGATGCTGTTGCGATGGCCCGCCATGAACAAGGCCGTACTGGTTTCAAGCGGCGCTGATCGCGGCGCATTGACCGAAGAATTGGCCCGCGCGCATGACCTGACACGGTCAGAGGCTGAAGAAGTCCTGGATGACTGGCGTTTGTCGGCCCGAGCCTAGCCCGGAAAAGAACAATCAGCGCCGAAGGCTGCCTGGAAGAACGTCCTCGCTCGGCCAGATCCCGGACAACAGCGTTTTCTCATAGCCCTGGGTAAGACCGGCGCGGGTCATGGCTTCGGCCGCGCCCCGGTGGTCATAACTCAGACGCTCGAACACGACGCCGGTCTCTTTTAGGACCGCGTAGCGCGTATTCGGACGGCCATCATGCGGCGGCAGGCCGATCACACCGGCGTTGATCCAGTGAACGCCCGCAACTTCGCGCTGAAAGGCGATGCCGGAATGCCCGGCGACGATCCCGTCCACAGGTCCGATGATTTGGGTCAACGCGGCGATCTCATCAGTGAATACATGGTTCGGGCTGTTGGGCCAGATGAACCGGTTGATGGCCGTCGTGCCCCCATGGACCACGCCATATCGGCGACCCCGGCAGGTAAAGACCCCGATATCAGGCAGGCCCGCCATCCATTTCTTGGCCTCAGGCGATACATGCGCCGCCGCGTGTGTGAACCACTGTGCCGCCAATGCATAGCAGGTCGAGCCCACGTCAAACCCACAGCCGCAATCGGTGCCCCCTTCGGCGATCTGCCTTTCGCAGTTTCCGGCCACCACATGCCAATCCAGGGCGCGCACCCGGTCCACCGAAAGCCCCGGATCGGCGCAATAGGCAACAACGTCACCCGTGCAGAACACCGGACGCCCTGCGGCCTGATCCGCCAACGCCTCAACGGCCTGAAGATTTGAATACGGGCCGCCGCAAAGGACCAGATCCCTATCAAAATCCCCGAAATCCGACACCACAGGTGTCCCCATTCCACCGCCCTTCCCTTGAAAGCAGACCGTCCGATCCTCATAACGCATGGGAACCCTGACCCAAGCGGAATGTGACATCTGACCATGGAAACCGGCCTTTGGATTATCGCCATAGCAATTTTGCTGCTTTTGGTGGCTTCGGGCTTCTTCTCGGGCTCTGAAACGGCATTGACGGCGGCCTCGCGCGGGAAACTGCGGGCGCGCGCCGACAAGGGCTCGAAAGCGGCGGAACGGGCGCTTCGGGTGACCGAGGATAACGAACGCCTGATTGGCGCAATCCTTCTTGGAAACAACCTGATCAATATCCTGGCGGCGTCGCTTGCCACGGTTCTGTTCACCGCGCTGTTTGGCGACAGCGGGGTGGCCTGGGCCACGTTGATCATGACCGCGCTTGTTGTGGTCTTTGCCGAGGTGCTGCCAAAGACCTATGCGATCTCACGACCCGAGACGGCAGCGGTCCGGGTGGCCCCGGTCGTTGGTTTCTTCATCAACATCTTCTCGCCCGTCGTGGCCGTTGTGCGCGTGATCGTGCGGGGCGTCCTTGGCCTGTTTGGCGTCAAGGTCGATGCCAACCAGATGCTTGCCGTCCATGAAGAAATCGCGGGCGCCATCGCCCTTGGCCATTCCGAGGGCGCGGTCGACAAGGAAGATCGGGATCGGATTCTGGGCGCGCTGGACCTGGGCGACCGGACGGTTGAGGAAATCATGCTGCACCGAAGCCAGATCGAGATGATCGATGCGAGCCTTCCGACCGCGGAAATTCTTGAGCAATGCCTGGCCTCGCCGCACACCCGCCTGCCGCTTTACAAGGAAGATCCCGAAAACATCGTGGGTCTGATCCACGCCAAGGATCTTCTGAGGCAGGTCTACGGCGTCGAGGATACGAAAAAGAGCGCGGCGTTTGACATCATGGACGTCGCGAAAGAGCCCTATTTCATTCCAGAGACCACGACGCTGGATGATCAAATGCGCCAGTTTCTCAGGCGTCACACCCATTTCGCGCTTGTCGTTGATGAATATGGTGCGCTTGAAGGGTTGATCACATTGGAGGACATCCTGGAAGAAATCGTCGGCGAGATCACCGACGAATTCGACACAGGTGACGAAGGCGAAATCCAGAAGATCGACACGGGCGACTATCTTGTGGATGGCGCCACGACGATCCGCGACTTGAACCGGGCCAATGACTGGAGCCTTCCGGATGAAGAGGCAAACACCGTCGCCGGGCTCGTGATCCACGAAGCCCAGACCATTCCGGCACAGGGTCAGGTCTTTTCCTTTCACGGCTACCGGTTCGAAGTCATTGCCCGGAAAGACAATCGGATCACACGTCTAAAGATCCGCAGGCTATGAGAGGTTCCATGAAACATATCGCGTTTTGGGCCCTGGTGGTCGCGGCCATGCCTGTTGTCGCTATGGCCAACCCACTTTCCGGAGCGCTTGAGGCTAGCGCGCCGTGCACGGTTTTCGCAGACACGCCGGAAACCCGGATTGCCCAGGTCATCCGGGCGGACATGGATGTGACGGGCGACGATATGACCGTTCGGATGGAAGGCAGGCTGGAATGCGTCAATTCCGCTACGGAAGAACGGGTTCGCGCCGTTTTCGTCGCCGACATGTTCATGGACATTCGGAATTGCGTCGCCATCGATGCCGAGATCGAGATCGTCGAATTCGGAGGAGAGGATCCTTCGGCGCTTCACCGACGCCTGACCGAAACCACCGCACGGATGTTCGAGGGCGGTTGCGCCAGGCTTTATCGCTAGCCCCCTAGAAGACCAGGTTCATCACCGTTAGCGAAACGATAAGGAAAAGGACGGTCATGATCCCCCCGCTTTTCACGAAGTCCACCACCCGATAACCCGCCGGGCCCATGATCAGGGCGTTGACCTGATGGGTCGGGATGAGGAACGAGTTCGACGTCGAGATCGCCACGGTCAGCGCAAACAGGGCCGGGCTTGCCCCAGCGGCAATCGCGATCGACACGGCGAGCGGAACAAGCAGGACCGTCGCGCCGACATTCGACATGACCAGCGTGAACCCTGTTGCGAGAACGGCTATCCCGGCCTGAAGGCTCCAAATCGGCCAGCCGTCCAGAAGGATCAGGATCTGCTGCGCGATCCATGTGGCGGTGCCCGTTGATTGCACGGCCTGTCCCAACGGTATCAAGCTGGCCAGCAGGAACACCGTCGGCCAACTGACCGCTTCATAGGCTTCATCCACGCTCATAACCCGGGACACGATCATCCCAACAGCGCCCACAAGCAATGCCAGCGACAGCCGCACGTCCGTGAACAGGATCAGGCAAAGCGAGATGGCGAAGAATATCAGGGCCCAGGTCACCTTGTGCGGCCGAAGTTCCTCGCGCGGGAAATCGGACGTCACAACGACAAAATCGCGGTCCTTCGTCAGGCGCGCCAGTGAATCCCATTTCGTGAAGGCCACAATCGTGTCACCGGCCCTGTGGGGGATATCGGCGATCTCGGTCGCTTCGTGATCCTCGGTCTCAACAAGGCTATAGGTCTCCTCGCCCCGCTTGATGGCCAACGCGTTCAGACCATAGGTCTTGCGCATAACGACGTCGCGGGCGGTTTTGCCGATCATGCCACTGTCGGGCGGCACAACGATTTCTGCGATCCCGGCCACCGTCGGCGCATATTCTTCCGCAAATATCTGAAGTTCCGGCAAAACGGTCAGACCATAAGTCTCGGCCATCTCTTCGATGACCTTTCGCCGTCCTAGGATCGCCAGACGGCAAGGCGTTTCGACCTTGGTGGCGATCACCGGCGCGAAGTACCGGTTCCCGTTGTAGTAGCTGCCGATAATGTAAAGGTGATGGGCCAACATGATGTCGGCAAAGCTTTGACCGACAAGGATGGAGTGTTCTGGCACCACCACCTCGACGATATCCGCTTTCAGCCCATAGATCCGCTTCACATAGTCCTTGACCGACTGACCCGACGCGGCTTCTTCCCGTGTCTGGTGCGACGGCAGGACCCACCGGCCCAGCAAAACGAAATAAAGGATCCCTGTCAGGATCAGGGCGAACCCAACGGGCGTCACCGAGAACAGCGAATATGGTTCCATCTGCATGTCAGCCGGCAGATCGCGGTTTGAGGTCTCGATCAGGTCGTTCAACAGGATCAGGGGCGAGGATCCGACCATGGTCATCGTGCCGCCCAGAATGGCGCAAAAGCCCATGGGCATCAGCAGTCGGCTCAACGGGATCTCGGTCCTGACGGATATCCGGCTGACAACCGGCAAAAAGAGCGCGGCCGCTCCCACATTCTGCATGAAGCTTGAGATCACCCCGACCGTGCCCGAGATAATCGGGATGATCCGCCCCTCGGTCGACCCCCCGTATTTCAGGATGGCGGCGGCCACTTTCGACATCAGCCCGGTCCGGTCCAGCCCCGCACCAAGGATCATAACGGCAATGATCGAGATCACAGCGTTGGACGAGAACCCGACGAACAATTGCTGCGGGTTGGCCAATCCGTCGAGCCCTGGCAGATAGCTCATCGCGCCCAGGATCACGAGCACCGAAAGTGCGGCCAAATCGATGCGGACAATTTCAGAGACAAACAGGAACACGGTAAAGGCAAGGATCGCCAGGACGACCCCCATCTCATACGTGAATGCGAGGCTCTCCAACTTTGGGCCCGCCTTTGTCTTCTTGTTCTTCCCCGGCAAGCCTAGCCCAGGAATCTTTCGATTTCCAAGGACTTCACCGGCCTTTGAAAAGCCCACCTAGCAGGCCCCGCACAATCCGTCGACCCGTCGTGCCCTTCAATTCTTTTATGACCATCCCCGCGACAGCTTCCCCGAAGCCTTCGGACTTGCGGCTGCTTTTGGACGTGGACCGTCCAACCCGCGTGCCCGAGTATCGCCGCCCTGCCCTGTACTCGCGCTCGGCAACGCTCGCTTCCTCTTCGGCGCGTTCCGCAGCCTCTGCGTCTGCGGCGGCTTTTTCGGCGCGCGCGGTCAGTACCTCATAGGCGCTTTCCCGATCCTTGGGCTGGTCGTATTTGATGCCGAGCGGCGACGCACTGAGCACCGATTTTCGTTCCGCTGTCGTGATCGGTCCAAGCTGCGACGATGGTGGTCGGATCAGCGTGCGCTCGACGACACCTGGGGCGCCCTTGCGCTCCAGGAAGGATGTCACGGCTTCGCCCACACCGACGTCGCGGATTGCATCCTCGGTCGAGAAGCGCGGATTGTCGCGATAGGTCTCGGCCGCCAGCTTCAACGCCTTCCGGTCCCGCGCGGTGAAGGCCCGCAGCGCATGCTGCACCCTGTTCCCAAGCTGACCCAGGATATCCTCCGGTATGTCTGCCGGGTTCTGCGTGACGAAATAGACGCCCACACCCTTTGACCGGATCAGACGCGCCACCTGTTCAACCTTGTCGATCAGCGCCTTCGGCGCGCCATCGAACAAGAGATGCGCTTCATCGAAGAAGAAGACGAGCTTGGGTTTGTCCGGATCGCCGACTTCCGGCAGCTCCTCGAACAATTCGGACAAAAGCCAAAGAAGCGAGGTCGCGTAAAGCCGGGGCGAGCCCATCAGTTTGTCGGCGGCCAAGATGTTGATCCGGCCCCGTCCATCGGCTTCGGTCGCCATGATATCGGCAAGGTCCAAGGCCGGTTCCCCGAAGAACTGTGCGCCACCCTGGTTCTCAAGCACCAAAAGCGCGCGTTGGATCGCGCCGATCGAAGCTTTCGAGACATTGCCGTAGCGCAGCGACAGGGCCGCGTTGTTTTCGCCGACCCAGACCAGCAAGGCTTGCAGGTCTTTCAGATCCAGAAGCGGCAGCCCCTGTTCGTCCGAGACCCGGAAGGCGATGTTCAAAACGCCTTCTTGTGCCTCGGTCAGTTCCAGTAGCCGGGCAAGCAAAAGCGGCCCCATCTCGGCCACGGTGGTGCGAACCGGGTGACCGGCCTGCCCGAAAAGATCCCAGAACGTGACCGGGAATGCGCCATAGCTGTAATCAGTGAAGTTGATCGTGCCCGCGCGTTTCATGAAAGCATCGTGAAGCTTGAAATCCGCGCTGCCGGCCTTTGACAGACCAGAAAGGTCGCCTTTCACGTCTGACAGGAAAACCGGCACGCCCACCGATGAAAAGCTTTCCGCAAGGATCTGAAGGGTCACGGTTTTGCCGGTGCCCGTGGCGCCCGCAACCAGCCCGTGCCGGTTCGCGTATTTCAAAAGCAGTGCTTGCGGCAGACCGTAAGCCTCTCCGCCACCGCCCACAAAAATCGTCTCTTGCTCCACCCGGATCTCCCTGCCCCAAGCCGTTCGTTCGGCCAACATACAAATTTAACCTTTTTCTGCCAGCCTTACCCTGTTCGCGCGTCTCCTCTTTCTGCGCGAACTTCCTCCCTGTCAGACTGGCCGCACCTCCGGGTGCGGCTTTTTTTGCATCAAAAGCTCCGTTCAACTTGTCGAAAACTGCCGATATTCACTGTTGACGGGTGGATTTGAAGCCAGTAGCGTCCGCCTTGCAAAATAAGTCGGCCAGTCCGGCAGGGAGAATACTATTGGAAAAGGGCCTGCTTGCAGGCTCTTTTTCATTTTGTGGGCTAAGCCTGAAGCCGTGTCGGATCGGCAAGCTTGGGCCGGTGCCACACTTTGCCGCTGACAGCCCCAAATCCCCATGATATCGGGCTCGGAAATCGATCAGGCAGACATCGAGTGAGGCTGACATGAGTATTTCGCGCATCCTGTTTGTTGCTTTCGCGGCCTGGGCCTTCGCCCAATTGCCCGCCACCGCGCAGACCGACACAGGCACCGACGATCAGACGTCCGACGAGACGACCGAAACCGCCGCCCCGCAAGTCGAGCCCGAGCCGTATGTTAAGGTCACCCATGGCGATTGGGACGTCCGCTGTATCCCGGCGCAAGGGGATGGTCCGGACCCCTGCCAGATTTTCCAGCTTTTGCGCACGGCCTCTGGCAACCCCGTGGCGGAAATGACGGTCTTCCCCTTAGAAGACGACGGGCCCGCCGTGGCTGGTTCGACGATCGTCGTGCCGCTTGAAACTCTGTTGACCGAAGGGCTGTCGCTGTCTATCGATGGCGGCCCGGTCAAGCGCTATCCCTTCACATTCTGCCAGCCGCAAGGATGCGTCGCGCGCGTTGGCTTCACGGAAGACGACATGGGCGCGCTGAGGCGCGGCGCCAAAGGACAATTGCGGTTGGTGCCCTTGTCCGCGCCGGATCAGGAAGCGCTGATCGAAATTTCACTTACCGGCTTTACTGCGGGATTTGCTGAGCTGGCCGAGAACTAGGCGGCGCGCAGCGCCAAGACCGCATTCAGCCCCCCGAAGGCAAAGGCATTCGACAAGGCGACGTCGACCTTCTCCTCGCGCGCGACGTTGGGGACGATGTCGAGCGCGCATTCCGGATCGGGTTCTTCGTACCCTATTGTCGGGGCAACCACGCCGTCGCGGACGGCCATGATACAGGCCAGCAGTTCCACCGCACCCGTGGCGCCGATCAAGTGACCATGCATCGATTTGGTGGAAGAGATCATAAGTTTGTCGGCATGGGGCCCGAAGACATCTGCCACCGCCGCGCATTCCGTCTTGTCATTGGCCGCCGTGCCCGTCCCATGGGCATTGATATAGCCCACCTCCCCGCAGGGGATCTTGGCGTCCTTCAAGGCGCCCGAGATCGCGCGGGCGGCCCCCTTTTTTGAGGGCATCACGATATCAGCCGCATCCGAGGTCATGGAAAACCCGATCACTTCCGCCAGGATCTCTGCCCCTCGGACCATGGCGTGATCGCGTTCCTCGAAGACGAAGATCGCCGCCCCTTCGCCCTGAACCATCCCGTTGCGATTAGCCGAGAACGGACGACAGGCATCCTTCGACATCACCCGAAGCCCTTCCCAGGCCTTGATGCCGCCAAAGGTCAGCATGCTTTCCGACCCGCCAGTGACCATGACCCGGCTTGCCCCAGACCGGACCAGATGGAACGCTTGTCCCAAGGCGTGGTTCGACGACGCGCAAGCTGTCGCCACAGTAAAGGACGGCCCTTTCAGGTTGTACGTCATCGAGACATGGCTGGCCGCGGCGTTGTTCATCAGCTTCGGAACAACGAAGGGATGAACCCGGTTCTTGCCGGTTTCATAGACCGCGCGATAGTTTTCGTCCCAGGTGTTCAAGCCGCCACCCGCGGTTCCAAGCACCACGCCGGATTCATTCGACAGCCGGCCTGAGAATTCGAGCCCCGCCTGGCCCATCGCCTCCTTCGCGGCCACCAGAGTGAATTGCGTGAACCGGTCATAAAGCGACTGCTGCTGGCGATTGAAATGGGCATCCGGATCATAGCCGTGAACCTGGCCGCCAATCCGGATCGACAAACGGTCCACGTCACGAATGTCCAGTTCGCCAATGCCACAGCGGCCTTCGCGCATCGCCTCAAGTGTCGCAGGCACGGAATGCCCAAGGGGGTTGATCGTTCCCGCGCCCGTGATGACGACGCGCTTCACGCCTTTTGATCCGCGATCAGCCCTTCGACGGCTTTCACAATTGAAGCGACGGTCGAGACGTCGAAGTCAGACTGCTCGGGTTCGTTGGCATTGAACGGAACCTGAACGTCGAACTCTTCCTCGATGGCGAAAATCGATTCAACAAGGCCAAGGCTGGTGATCCCGAGATCTTCCAGGGTTTGATCAAGCGAGACATCAGAAGGGTCCAGCACCGCCTGTTCCGCGATTATCGCAATCACCTTTGTCTCGATATCGCCCGCCATAGCTTGCTCACACCTGTCTGATTTTCGGTCGATTTAGTCGCTCTTGGACAGCTTTGAAACTTCTTTTTGCAGCTCTTTGACGCTGTCCATCAGACGCGGCAGACGTCGCCAGTTCTTGGTGGCATCGATGTAGGTCTCCATTTTCATGGCGGGATAGCCCAAAACGACACGTCCAGTTGGAACCTTCGACAAGACTTTCGTGCCCGCACCCACAACGACATCGTCCCCGATAGCAGTGTTGTCGACCACACCGGATTGCCCGGCCAGAATGACCCGGTCGCCAATCGTCGTGGACCCTGCGATGCCAACGAGGCCGCACAACAAGCAGTCATTCCCGACCGAGACATTGTGCGCCACCATGACAAGGCTATCGATCTTTGTGCCGTTTCCGATCGATGTCGCCCGGATGGTCCCCCGATCAACCGCCGCGTTGGCACCAATTTCGACGTCATCGCCGATATGGACCGATCCAAGCGAGTGGATGCGCGTCCAGCTTTGCTTCACGATCTCGCCCTGGTCGCCCAGGGTTTCACGGACCTTTTCGGCGCTTGATTTCTCTGGTGTTACAAACGAAAAGCCGTCGCCGCCGACAACGGCACCGGGCTGCGCGATGAAACGGTCACCAATCTGCGCAGATGCGCCAATCCGGACCCCCGCATGAAGGACGGGGCTGTCCCCAATCCGCACGCCGCGCCCAATGCTGACATGGCTGTCGATGACCGCGCCGGGGCCGATCTCGACATTCGCGCCGATCACCACGAAGGGGCCAATGGCAGCGCCCGCCCCGATCTGGGCCGACGGGTCGACGACGGCGGACGCATGGATGCCCTTGGGAATATCCAAACCGGGATCCATCAGCTTGGTCAGCCCCGACATGGCATAGCGTGACCGGGGCGCCGTGATCGCCGCTTTCAGGCCAAGGGCCTTCCAGTCGGCACCGGGCCAGACGACCGCCGCCTGAGCCTGCCCCTGACTAAGGCCCTCGGCATACTTTGGGTCCATCGCCAAGGCCAGTTGGTCGGGTCCAGCCATGGCCGGTTCCGCCGGGCCAGTGACCTCAATATCCAAAGCGCCGAAAGCTTCCGCTTCCAGCGCCTTGGCGATTTCTTCGATTGTAAATGCCATGGATCTCGCGCCCCTGCTCACGGGGCGAAGACTTAGCTCCGAACGGCGCGCAGTGAAACCCCGGCCTCTTGCAAGGCACGCAGGATCTTCGCATCGCGGCCATAGACATCGCGGCGGAACTGGGTCCGGCCCTTCGGCTCGGTGAAGGCCGTCCGGTATTCCAGATGGACCGGGACTTTCTTCTCAAGCTCGACAATCGTCTGCTGACCCGACCGAAGGATCCGCTGGAAATAAGGTTCCGGGTCGCGCATCTGCTTGGACAAAAGCACATATGCGAAGTCATGCGGATCATGCAGACGGATGCACCCGGCAGAGAATGCCCGCGTTTCGCGTGCGAAAAGATGCCGCTGCGGCGTGTCATGCAAATAAATCGCATGGGGGTTGGGGAACATGAACTTCACGGTCCCCAGGGCGTTGGCACGGCCCGGCGGCTGTCGCACGGTGAACGGGAAGGTCTCCGTCGTGTACTGGCTGAAGTCGATCTGATCGCGCGGCACGGGACGTCCGGCATCATCGGTCAGTTGCAGATAGCTTGCCGCATACGGGTCCTGCTGGAACTTCGGCAGATAATCGCGCCCCAGAACCGAGCGTGGCACGGTCCAGTCCGGATTGATCTCCATATACTCCATCATGTCCGAAAACTCAGGCGACCGCTTCTCGGGGTGACGTTCGCCGATGACCGATTTCGTCTCGAACGTCACTTTGCCATTGTCGTAAAGGCGCGTCCGGAAATCGGCGAGGTTCACCCAGACATGACGCTCGCCACGACCACCGGGCAAGTTCAGCCAGCGTTCACGTTCCATCGCGACAACAACCTGACCCAGGCGGTATTCGGGGCTTCGGTTGATTTCGGTCAGCGTGCCTTTGCCTGCGATGCCGTCGGTGATCAGGCCGTGGTCGCGCTGGAATGTTGCAACCGCGTTCCGCAGCGTATTGTCATAGGTCTGGCTGGCCGAACGGTTCATAAAGCCCATGCGGATCAAGCGGTTGCGCAGCGCGGCAACGCGCGGCCCCTGCATGCCCGGCTCAAGCTTGGACACAGGCACTTCTTGGCCCCAGCCGCCTTTGCCGATCAGGCGTTCAAGCTGTACCTTTTCCTTCATCAGCCGGGTGTATTCCGCGGATTTCGGCGGCAGCGACTTCAGGAACCCCTGAGGGGATGCATTCGCAAAGGAAACCAACGTTGCCTTGCGGTCGCGCAGCGGTACGCGGCGTACGATCTCAGCATCGACCCGACGAGGCGTCAGAATACCTGTCTGGACATCACGTGCATAAGTCAGGAACAGGCGGCTCATCTCAACTTCAAGACGGCCAAGATCCCGCGGGCTTCTGATCCGACGGATGTTGGTCTTAAGCGTATCCGGGCTGTAGCGTGCAACCGGCAGCCCATGGGCCGGCGCATCCGAGATAGCCCGCAAGAACGCCTGACGACGTGCCTTGTCGCGGTTGCCGCGTCCGGTCCAGATCGGCTGGTAACCGTTGGCCCGATAAAATGCGGTCAGATCTTTGTCGCGCGCTGAGGCCTCAGCAATGGCCTGTTTGAACGCGGCATCCGAACCGGATGCGAGAACTGCGCTTGGCGCCAGAGCAGCAAAAGAAACCAAGGCGGACGTGGCGTCCCGCCGAGTAAACCGTAATGACATCCCAAATTCCCCAGTAAAGGTACGAGGTATCAATGTGTTACCAGTAGACCCGCGGGGGCCGAAACCTGTCCACTCACATTTTCATGATGTCCAGAGCGCCCGTGGCCGATTGGCAACGCATTATGGCGAACTGGCCACAATTCCGCCAGCCCCAGGTAATGAGCAAAAAACTGCCGACAATTGTGAGGATTCGGACGAATTGTAGCAATGCTCTTGGTGAATACCCCCAAATGTGACATAGCACTTCTGCGCCTCTGGGGATGGGACAGCAAAATTTCTCGTGGGATTCCACGGGGTTTGGGAAAGACGGGACGCGCAGGCGACATGAAAGACACATCAGCGACGGAAACAACACGTCGAGGGTTGTTGAGGGTTTTCGCAGCAGCAGCGATTACAGCAGCACCCACCATGAGCAACGCCTTCGGTTTAAACCGGGGCGCCGGTGACATCCGGCAAATTGCGCTTCATTCGGGCAG
Source organism: Paracoccaceae bacterium (assembly GCA_965267475.1). GTDB lineage: Bacteria > Pseudomonadota > Alphaproteobacteria > Rhodobacterales > Rhodobacteraceae > JBCBKU01. Next base: position 2,215,450 of record OZ254079.1, on the reverse strand, counting down.
AACAGGTGAATCGATCAACACGGTCTATTGGGTCGAGGGAGAGTACATCCCCGAAGCACTGGCCGAGATCCGCCGTTTCATGCGCGACTGGCGCAATGACAAGGAAATCCAGATCGATACACGGTTGATCGACATCTGGGCGGCGTCACGATCGCTGCTTGAGACCAACGAGCCCTACATGCTCCTTTCGGGGTATCGCTCGCCAGAGACCAACGCCATGCTTCGGTCACGGTCCCGTTCGGTCGCGCGGAATTCACTTCATATGAAGGGCCAGGCATCCGACCTGCGCCTTCAGGGCCGTTCAGTGCGCCAGATGGCCGGGGCCGCCGCGGCGTGCCGTGCCGGTGGCGTCGGCAAGTATTCCGGCTCCAATTTCGTCCATATGGATTGCGGCCCGATCCGCGTTTGGGGTCGCTGATCCCCAAGTCTTGATACCAGTCTGAGCAGAAGTTCACCGAAGCGTCTCGTCCGGCGGTTGCCTGGTCCTGCGCAGGCGCTATGGTCCCTTTTGCAAGACGAGGGACCGCTTTGCCAAAAAGAGCTGTAGTGACCGGCGCCGCAGGCGGTCTGGGATATGCCATTAGCGAACAACTTGTTGCTGATGGGTTCGACGTGTTTGGATTGGACATGGATGCCGAGGGGCTTGCCGAAAGCGGCCGCCGCTTGGGGGCCCAGTTTCAAGGCAAAGTCGCCGACCTAAGCAATTCCGACGAGGTCAAAAGCGTTTTCGCGGCGATAGCCGAAGAAGGCCCAGGGCTCGATGCGCTGGTTAACAACGCGGGCACCTGCTTCATGTCGGAATTTCCGGACATCCCCGCCGAGGAATTCACCCGCCAGATGGAGGTCAACTTCGCCTCGGCCTTTCACTGTTGCCAAGCGGCGATCCCGCTGCTGCTGGACCGGCCGCACGTCGCCAAAATCGTGAACATCTCGTCCAACGGCGCCTACAACTTCGACGTCTTTGATCCACCGCATTACCGGGCGTCGAAAGCGGCCATGGATACGCTGACGAAGGATCTTGCGCGCCGCTATGCCCGCGACCGGATTGCCGTGAATTCGATCGCGCCCGCCATGACCGAAACGCCTCTGTTCGGGGTTGTCAGCCAAGAGGTCCTGGAGCGCGCCATTGCCGCGATGCCCCATGGTCGCGCCATGCATCCGGCGGAGGTGGCGGCTTGGGTCGGGTTTCTGATCTCGCCCGCCGGGGACATGTGCTCGGGCAATGTGATCATCCTGAACCAGGGCCGCGACGTCCGATAAACGGCCAAGAAAAAGGCCCGGCGCAGTGCACCGGGCCTTTTCTAGAAGTAAATCAGACTTACCGGAAGCCGAGCGTTTCGAACTTACCGTCCTTAACCTCGACATAGCGGTAGGTCCCGGCGCTTTCGCCGCCGCCGATCAGTTCGACGGCCGAGCCGCCAACATAGTCGATGTCACCGCCATCGGCGAGGATCTGAAGACCCTTGGCCAATTCACCCGGGAAGATCTGTTCGCCAGGCGCGTTGGCCACTTCGAAGATCTTCGGGCCATACTCGGCCGGATCGACCGAACCGGCCGCCTGCATCGCAAAGGCGAACAGGGCTGCAGCGTCATAGCTTTCCGGTGTGTAGGGCGACGTTGCATCAAAGCCCGAAGCAAGCTCGGTCAGCTTCATGATGCCGTCACCGCCCGAACCCGCGATCTGGCCATAAGAGCCGTCAAGGTCGGTGCCGAGTGTTTCGACGATCGAGTCGCCGATCATACCGCCGGGCAAACCGAAGGTTTCCCAGGCACCGGCGTCAAGCGCGCCCTGGATAATGCCAAGGCCGCCCTGGTCGAGATAGCCCGCCACGACCAGAAGGTCGCCGCCAGCCGCAGCCAGTGCGCCAACTTCAGCCGAATAATCCGACTTGCCGTCTTCGTGGGCCGCAACGATCGTCACTTCGCCGCCGAGCGCTTCGAAGTTCGTCTGGATCGCGTCAGCAAGTCCCTTGCCATAGTCGTTGTTGGTATAGGTCAGCGCGATCGAGTTCACGCCGCGATCTTTCAGGATCTCGGCCATCACCTGACCTTCGCGTGCATCCGAAGGGGCGGTCCGGAAGAACAGATCCGCGTCTTCCGTGGTCGACAGGGCCGGCGATGTCGCCGACGGCGAAATCATGACCATGCCGTTCGCCATGGCGACGTTTTTCAGGATCGCGCCGGTGACGCCCGAGCAGTCGCCGCCGATGATCGCGCTGACACCGTCGGCAATCAGGCGTTCGGCGTTCGACGTGGCAAGCGCGTTGTCGATGCAGCCGGTATCGGCCCGCATTGGCGTCATCTTAGCGCCGCCGAGCAATAGACCGCTGTCGGTGATTTCCTTCATGGCAAGCTCAGCCCCGTCCGCCATAGGACCTGCAAGGCTTTCAATCGGGCCGGTGAAGCCCACCAGAATGCCGACTTTCACTTCGTCAACCGCGTGACCATCTGCGATGGCGCCGGTTGCGGCCAAGGCAGCCACGGCTGTGGCTGTCATAAGCTTTTTCATGGTTTTCTCCCAGTTTGGATCTTTGTCCTGACAGGCAAACTAGCCAAAAAATCCGGGCTTGAAAACCAGTTAACAGATCTCCGTAAGGTCAATTTGATGGCATGGATCGAAGACAATCCCGCAACCGCGCAAGCGCTTCCTTCAGACCGGCCCCTGCCCCGCCACCGACGCCAAGACGAAGGTGATGGGGCTGGTGATACGCCTCACCCGGGATCAGAAAGGTTCGGTACGGCGGTCCGCGCATCGCGCGGGCAACGTCGTCGCCTTTGTGACCGGTGATCAGCTTTGCCAGCCCGATCAGACCGGCCTCGGGCGGCTGCCAGTCGAGTTCGGGCATTGTGGCGGCAAACCGCGCGATCTCGGCCAGACCCGCCGTAGCATCGTCGCGAGCCCTTGCAATCGCGCCCGCGAACCGGTCAGGTCGGAGCGCGATTTCGGCGATGGCTTCACCCATTATATTCATGATTTCGCTTGAGTTTTCCCGTAAGACCAGCGCGTCCCGTATCATCTTCTCATTCCGCGCAATCATCCATCCGGTCCGAAGACCTTGTAGCCCCAGGGCTTTCGAAACGCTTCCCGTGGTGATGCCACGCTCAGCCACTCCGGCAATCGAGGGCGGTCGCGGCAGGCCCCATTCCAGCCCTGCATAAACCTCGTCCACAACCAGCCAGGCCCCGACCCGCTCGGTGACTGCGGCAATGTCGCGCAGGTCGTCCTCCGGGATAAGGCGACCAGTCGGATTGTTCGGATTGGTCAGAAATACCATCCGGGTCTTTTCGCTCACTTCGTCGGCCAGTTTGTTTAAGGGCAAATCCCAACCGGCACGCGGATCCCGGTCTACCCAACCGATGTCGCAGCCGATCGCCCGCGCCATAACCTCGGCTTGCGGCCATCCCGGTCGTTCAAGGACAACGTGATCACCCGGTGACAAAACCTGCCGGAAAATCAGATAATTAGCCTCGGCAGCCCCGGCTGTGATCAACACATCGCCCGGCGAACAGGAGCCCTGAAGCCCCGCCTGAGCGATTACCCGTTCGCGAAGATTGGGAAGCCCCTGAAAAGACACACCATTCCAATCCAATGGAAGATCCGGATCCAAATCATCCAGAAAGTCGCCCAGGCGCGGCGGCGCGGCATTGGACAGTCCAAGAAACGCTTCCGGCGCGGCATCAAACCCATCCAGCAGGTACTGAAAAAGGGAGTGAATCTTGACTTTTCCCATGGGTCCGCCTTCCGTTGCACCATGCGCCTCAGCAGTCTCACAGCGCCCATTCTAAAAGGCAAACCGGTCCGGCTAACGGTCCTGGATTACGGGTACTTCCGTGTTCTGTCAGGGCCTCGCGACGTTGGGTTGATGGGCTTTTTGGTGGATACGGACGCAGATGAACGGGTGTTGATCGACACCGGCATGCCGCGAAAATACGCCAAGGATCCCATGGCCGCGGGAAAAGATGATGGGTTGGATAAATTCGGTCATGTCATTGAATTGGATGATATTAATCTTCCCGCGGCACAGCTTGCTCTGTCGAATATAGCAATGAGTGACATAGATATGTTGATCATCACGCATACGCATATCGATCACATGGGCGGCCTAGAAGATCCGCCAGATGCGCCAATCCTGATGGCCAGAGCAGAACGAGCGCTGGACCGGCCCTTGTACTGGGCGGATCGGAACCCAATTCCCTGGCCTGACCGCGACTATCTTCTGGTCGAGCAGGACATGCCGCTTGGGCCGGGGTTCGACCTGTTTTTTGTGCCCGGGCATGCACCTGGGCAATTGGCCTTTATGGTGTGGCTGCCAGAAACCGGTCCGGTTCTTTTGACAAGCGACGCCATTTCGCGCCCGGCTGAAGTCACCGAAGGGTTCAAAGGGTCCTGGAATGAGGAACTGGCGCAGCACCACGGAGCCAGGCTTATGACGTTGGCCGATGCAAATGACGCCTGGGTCATATATGGGCATTGTCCGGAGCAATGGTTCCAATTGCGCAAGGCGCCCGACGCCTATCACTAGGATCAGCCCACACTTAATGCTTCTGCGAAGAAATGGTGCCCCCACACGGAACCCCAAACCCGTCCATGGGTGTTGATGGGTGTAGTCGCCCTACCCTACCATCCCTTTGGAATCGGGCCGATCCATTCCACCCACGGCCACGCGGGGCAAATGGAAGCACGAGTTGGGCTGGGGGACTACCTGGGGGACTGGCATGGCTCTGACCGTGATCGAGATCAAAAAAGCACCCGATGGGAAGCTGTTCGATGGCGGTGGTCTGACACTAATCAAGAGCGGCACCAAGGGCAAATGGGTGTACCGCTACTCGCACCTCGGGAAGCGCCGAGAAATGGGTCTTGGAAGCTGGCCAGCGGTCGGTTTGGCCGAGGCCAGACGATCCAGAGACACTTGGATGGCAGTCCTTTTGGCTGGCAAGGATCCTATCGAAGAACGTCGGAAAGCCCAGACCGATGCACGATCTCAACGAGATCGAGAAGATCCGACATTCGCTCAGATGGTGGACATCGTCTTCGAGGCGATCAAACCGACCCTTCGGGGAGGTGGCGCCCGGGGCCGGTGGCGCAGCCCGCTCGATCTTTACGTGATCCCCGCGATTGGCGGAAAGAGAATGTCGGAAGTCCTCCCGATCGACATCCGGGAAGCTATCTCTCCAATCTGGCGCACCAAGCACCCAACCGCAATCAAAGCAGTGAACCGGACACGCATGGTGTTTCGCGATGCCCGCTTGATGGGATACGCCTGCGATCCCTTCACGGTGGAGGCCGGCGTTCACTCGCTCGGGAAGCATGTCCACGTTGCCACTCCGATAACGGCGACACCCTGGGCCGAAATGCCCGCGCTTTGGCAGCGCCTGGACCCGAGCACGACGTCGGCGCGTTGCCTGAGGTGGCTCATGTTGACACTGGTGCGTGCCGACGCAGGCCGCGGAGCCCGTGTGTCGGAAGTCACGGGCGACGTTTGGACGGTGCCCTCAGACCGTGTGAAGGGCACAGAACAGAAGGTCACGGACTTTCGGGTGCCACTATCTTCCCCGGCGCGGGCAATGGTCAAGGAGTGCCGCCATCTTGGCGTGGATCTCATGTTTCCAGGACAACGCGGCGTCACGGCGATCGGCGATCGAGCGATCGAAAAGCACCTGGACAATCTCGGCGAGGCGGGCAGGCCCCACGGCTTCAGGACCGCGTTCAAGACCTGGGTGCAAGACACGGATTCCTGTTCGTGGGAGGTCTCGGAAACTATTCTGGGGCACACCATTGGATCGCGCGTGGAGCGCAGCTATGCGCGGTCGGACCTGTTGGAGCGTCGTGCTGCTGCCATGGAGGCTTGGGCTGCGTTCTTGACCGGCGAGACGGCCGCAGATGTGATCCCGATCAGGCGGTAAGGCGCTTAAGCCGTGGCGGCCCAAATTCGGGGGCGGTTTCATGAAAAGAAACCCGCTTCCGTCCGTCAAGACGATTAAGGGAACTTTCGAATATCTGCCTGACTCCGGTCGATTGATCTGGCGCGATTCCAGTGAAGACGCTGGGCGCAAAAACAGCAGTGGATATGTCTACGTCAGGACCGGTCCAACCCAACGTTTCATGGCTCACCGCATCATCTGGAAACTTATGACCGGTGAGGAACCTGCCTTCGACATTGATCATAAGAACGGCGACAAGTCCGACAATCGCTGGCACAATTTGAGGCTCGCCACCCGATCTGAACAGCAGTGCAACCGCGGCGCCCACAACGGTTCCAGCAGTCAATATAGAGGCGTGAGCCGAGCTGGGGACAGGTGGGTCGCTTGTATCTCGAAACTTGGCGAAAAGAGCGACTTGGGTCGTTTTGCAGCGAAATTGAAGCGGCCCGCGAATATGACCGCCGGGCAAATGAACTGCATGGCGCCTATGCTCGTCTCAACTTCCCAAAAACACCCCATGAAAAGGCCGTGAAAGCGGGAACAATGTCACAACTGCTTTCGGCGCTAACTGCCTTCGCAGCATTCGGTCATTGGGCTCTCACCAAAGTTGCAAAAGGCCTGGTCGCTCGACCGTCTTTTGGCCGCCCAACCAGACGGCGACGTTGGCCAACGTGTCCTGCATCGGCTGCACGAACCTAACGCGCAAACAAGACATTAGCGCGAACCAAAATCGGCAGTGTCAATCTGTGAGTTGGGCGGACGTCAACCAATCGCAATCTCACCGCCTCGAGAAGTGTGAAAACGGGCACTCGCCAGGGCTAGTCAGCCAGCACGTTATGCGCCAGGTCACGACGATCCTTGGAAACCCAGCCGAATTCCTTTAAAAGCTTGTCAATTCCGAAACCTGTGCGAGTCCCGCGTGGCCGGATTTACGCAGACTGTTTTGGATTCCGCTCTCGAGCAACTGATAGCTACTTTGTTACGACCACCGCTGCTCGGCTGTACGCGTTTGGCGCCCCAAACCCTTGCCGCAACGCGGACGGACCACAGCTACATCATCAGGCATCTGAGTACGACTTCCAGGCTTTTGCGTCCTTCTTGCGGCGAAACCAGCGGCGGCTTGTCCCGAATCACATCGCAAAAATGAAGGAACTGGCGCTCGAATGGATCTGCTGAGTGCTCGGACAAGTCTTCGGCGTCAATCGCTTCCCACCAACTGCGCCTTCCTGGATGCGACCAAAAGGTGAGATCAGGGATCGAGAGCGATCCACGGGTCCCACCGAGGCGATAGCAGCTTTGCGAGACGTTGGGATAAATCGAGTTTTCACCTGAAGTCATTTCCCAACTCCACGGGGCAACGACCGTGTCGGACAAGGTAAAACTGCCGACCGCCCCATTTTCAAAGCGGAATACTAGCGCGGCTGAGTCTTCAACCTCGGATCCGCGACGATTGTTGCTGAGGAATGATTGGATTTCTGAGATTTCGCCGCAAAGATATCGAAGCAGATCGATGTCATGGATACAGTTGATTAGCATCGGGCCTGCACCCGATTTTTTTCGCCATTCGGCATCGAAGTAGTCATCCGGCTTGTAAAGCCAAAACTCACCCGAGACCGTAACGAGATCTCCAAGTCTTCCCTGATCGATCACTTCTTTTGCTTTGGCGACGATCTGATTGTGCCGCCTGTGATGCCCAACCAATACTGGCACATCAAAGCGCGCGCTTGCTGCAACGATCCGGTCCGCATTTTGAAGCGTGTCGGCAATTGGTTTTTCAATAAGACATGGCACCCCTTGTTCCAGCGACATCACCGCATGATCGGCGTGAAGGTGGTTCGGGGTTGCGATGACGACGCCGTCGGGCCGCTTCGCACGAAGAAGATCAACTGGATCTGAATAGTGCGGAACGCCGCTTTTAGAAGCCACATCCCTTGCCGCTGGATCTGGATCTGCAACCGCGCAGAGAACGCCATGTTTCCGGGCTTGGGCTATGTGACGCTTACCAATCAGGCCACAGCCGAGGACGGCAATCTGCAAAGCGCTCATGATCTAGCCGAAATGCGCCTTAAACGACTGGATTGAACTGCGAAACCCAGCCTCGAAATCATGATTGCCGGGATGATATACGCTTTCGAAAGAAATCACACCGCCAAAGCCCTCATCCCTTAGCGCCGAAGCTATCGGTCCAAACTGATCAGCCAATTCTCCTTCGCCCATTTTCTTGACAGTAAGCGTTGCGCGCGGCGTGTCCACATCGACATCTTTGATATGGATATGGCCGAGATATCCACCTTTGACTTCTTCATACCCGTCCGGATACGCCCGTTCGTGGCACCAACAGTTGTTGGCCGGATCCCAAAGCACTTTGAGGACGTCTTTAGCGTCCAAGTCGTCGATGAGCTTTCGAGCGGTGTAGTTCGAATTCACCATAGTGCCATTTCCGGTCTCGACCGCCAACGTAACACCTTCGGTTCTCGCCAGATCCACTGCTGGCGCGACCAAACGCAGCGTTTTGTCCCAAGCGCCGTGGGCAACGTTCCATTTTTCCGCTCCACCGCGTCCCCAAAGAATCTGCTCCTTTTTGTTGGTCATGATCCGGACAAGAGGCGATCCAACGATATGGGCCATTTCAATGACCCGCTTCAGCGCGTCCATGTGCTTTGAGTGATCGTCGTCCCATGCCCGGTTTGCGGTTGTGAGCCCAGCAAAAACATGGCGCGAAAGACAGGAAACTGGTTTGCCCCTGTCACGTAACAGCATATCGATTTCCCTGATCTCATCGGCCGAGTGATCGCCGACCTCTTTTTCACCTACGAACTGAAGCTCCGCGTATTCCAGAGCGAATTCGTCCATAACATCGACCGCATAGGCGAGATCGCGACTGATACCGTCACAGATGACACCGAGTTTCATCTTTGCTTCGCTTTGGCCCGGTGGAGTTCGGCACCCACGATCTCTTCGATCACACGGGTACAGATCCAGTTGTCGCCGTCAGGATATTTGGTCTTTCCCGCGTGGAAGATTTGCATGGCCGCGGCCGCCGTGTGCAAGGGCACGCCTAGATCCTCACCGAGGCCCATCGAGATGGTCAGATCCTTGTGCATGGTGTTGATGTGGCTGCCGGTGCCTTCAAACTGCCGATCGATGATCTTTTCAAGCGCATTATTGACCACGCCGCAGCCAGCCGATGAAGTCGAGAAAACTTTCAAGATCACCTCACCCGGCACTCCAGCCTTTGCGGCAAGCGCTGCGGCTTCAAACGTCGCCGAAAATTGCGCTCCAATCAGCGATTGAAGGCAGGCCTTGACCGTCTGCCCATCGCCGGGCCTTGTTCCGACGCGATGGATGTTGGCGCTGACAGCCTCCATCACAGGCGCATACTGATCCAGCACTGTGTCCGGAGCCGCCGCCATCATCGTCAATGTGCCATTCTGCGCCCCCGGGAAGCCACCCGAGACCGGCGTATCGATCAGATGAAGCCCGGAACCGGCCATGGCCACGCCGATATCACGCGCCTCGCGCGGTTTGATCGTGGCCGACAGAATGACGGCACCACCTTCCGACATGGCGCCAACCAGCCCGCCTTCGCCCAGGATCACAGCCTTTGCCTGATCGCCATTCATCACCATGATGAAGACAGCATCCGCATTTGCGCCCATCTCGGCGGGTGTCGCCGCCAGTTGCCCGCCCATGTCCGTGAGGGCGTCCATCCTGTTGGGCGAAAGATCCAGTCCCCAGGTTTCAAACCCATTCTTGATCAGGTTCTTGGCTAGGCCTGATCCCATGTCACCCAAACCGATCACACCGCACTTCATTGTTATCCTCCCGGCCTAAAGGCCTTCAAACGTCGCACTGACTTGAATCCAGGCCTGATCCAAGTGTTTGCGCAACTTGTCCTCTGCAAGATCCGGATCTCGCGTCAAGATTGCTTCATAAATGTCTGAATGGGCGTCATAATTTGTTTGGTTTCGCTTCTTTTGCCTTGGCATGGCTCGCCAATGCGGTGCCAACCAGTTGGTGTAGGCACGATGTATTGCGGGCAATGCTGGATTGTCAGGAATGCCGAATAGGACACCATGAAACGCCACGTCGGTCATGTAAAAAGCTTCGGAATCGTCAATGGCGTCGCGGTTCCTGGCCAGCGCGTCCTTGAGGTTTGCGATGTCCTTCGCAGTTGCCCTGGCCGCTGCTTGGCGAACCAGCGACGCCTCCATCATGATCCGAAGATCGAACAGGTTTCGAATACCACCACGTCGCGAAAGCAATTGTGGGATTATGCTTCCTAAGACTTCGATTGCCGTATCATATCCGGCTTTGGCTACAACGGGCCGATATCCGGGTTGCGCGCGGACTAGACCCTTAGCCGAAAGAGCCAGCACCGCCTCGCGCACCACAGTCCGGCTGACCCCATGCGCCTGCACGATTTCTCGTTCAGGCGGAAGTGGCTCGCCTTCGGTCAATTCTCCTTCTTGGATTTGTTTCTCAAACAATGCGATCAGTCGATCTGCTGCGCGCGACCGCAAAGTTGTCTTTTGTTCCGACACAGGACAGTGCTTTCTTTGAAGCCAACAGCTTTGTCTGACCAAAATGCACGCAGGCCCTCAATTCGCAATAGAAATCGCAACACTCGACGAGTCTGTTATTTTTTGTCATACCAAAACAAGGTGCAGTTGAGAGGGCGAGGAATGCCGTTAATTGAACACGTCGAAGTTCGCTTGTTCGATGTCCCTCTTGATGAAGTTCTTAGCGACGCAAAGCATGGCGATCACACCCATTTTGAGTTGGTGACCGCGACAGTTTACTTCTCGGACGGAACATCTGGCACAGGCTACACTTACACTGGCGGGAAAGGTGGTCGGGCCATCGCTGCCATGATCCAGCACGATCTGGCGCCATTTTTGATCGGGCAGGAAGGGGAAGCAGTTGACGAGCTGTACAATGCCATGCAATGGCACGTGCACTACGTCGCGCGTGGTGGGATTGCATCATTCGCAATCTCTGCCATCGACATCGCGCTTTGGGACCGACGAGGGAAGAGCCAAGGTATGCCACTTTGGCAAATGGCCGGTGGGGTATCCAACCGGTGCAAAGCATATTGCGGCGGCATCGACCTAAATTTTGACTTACCGAAACTACTTGAGTCGGTTCGGGGATACCTGGATCAAGGTTTCAATGGCGTGAAAATCAAGGTTGGGCAAAAGACGCTCGAAGCAGATTTGAGCCGCGTGAGCGCGGTACGAGACCTAATCGGTCCGGAAACTGCGTTTATGGTCGATGCGAATTATTCGATGTCGGTGGATCAGGCGATTGAAGCAGCGAAAGCGTTTGATCCCTTTGACATACTTTGGTTCGAGGAACCGACTATCCCTGACGACTATGTCGGCTACGGCAGGATTGCCAACGAAACCGGCGTGCCCTTAGCGATGGGCGAAAACCTCCATACAATACACGAATTCGAATATGCATTTCGGGACGCCGGGCTGAGTTTCATTCAACCAGATGCATCAAACTGCGGTGGGATTACCGGATGGCTTCAAGTGGCGAAACTGGCTCGTGAGTATGGCCTGCCCGCGTGCAGCCACGGGATGCAAGAATTGCACGTCAGCCTCGTGGCCGGGCAAACCAATGCGGGTTGGCTTGAAGTACACAGTTTCCCAATCGATCGGTACACGACCCGACCGTTGGTGGTCAAAAATCATCTCGCTGTTGCCCCAGACGCGCACGGGATTGGCGTTACGTTTGACTGGGAAAAGCTGGAGAATACTCACGCGTCCATGCCGCAATTAAATGCAAGCGGATAGGCAGTAATTTTCTACTCACGCGCAGTGCCAGGTCTGTCGGTCCAAATCCCCGGCCTACGGACAAATGTGCGACTTGCGCCCCATGAGGAAAACGGAAAACTCGGCAGAAACGCAACCAATTCAGCCTATTACGCGCCAGAGATGTCAGGAAATTTTCCGATTGCCAGATTTTTCATCACACCCTACTTTGGTCATACCAAAAAGGAAGCCGCCAGGCTCAAATTGCAAATCTCTAGGGAGGGATTCTATGTCCATCAAAACCACGCTGACGGCAGCTACGGCCGCTGCTGCATTGGCACTTGCCTCAAGCGTTGCCGACGCACAGACCACCAACCTGCGCATCCATACACACTTCAGCCAAGAAACACTGTCGGGCGAAATGGCTGGGCGCTTCGTAGAGAACGTCGCCGCAATGTCGAACGGCGAAATTCAGATTGAAATGTTCTATGCAAACTCGATCGTGAAGTCGGCGGAGATTTGGGATGCCGCTGTCACCGGTATCATCGATTGCGACATGTCTGGTGCGTCGTACCAGTCCGGTAAGAACCCGGCGTTCCAATTCGCCAATGACCTGAATGGTGGATATCAGGATCCATATCAGATGTATTCCTGGCTGCTTCACGGCGACGGATACAATACTTTGAACGAGCTCTATAATCCGTTCGATATGGAGTTCGTTGGTTGGTGGATTCCTGGACCTGAATCGCTAACATCCACAGCACCTCTGCGCGGCACTGAAGACCTAAAAGATTGGAAATTCCGCTCGCCCCCGGGAATCATTTCAATGATTTTCGCAAACCTTGGTGCCTCGCCCATCGTGATGGACTTCAATGAGATATTCACGGCACTTGAAACGGGAATTATCGATGGCGCAGACGCCGCCAATATCACGAACAATATCGGTCTCGGCCTTTACGACATTGGTAAGCATACGAACTATCCGGGCTTCCACTCGATGCCGGCTGACCACCTAGCTTGCCGCAAGGACCTCTGGGACGCGATGCCCGACCACCACAAGGCAATTCTGCAAAATGCCATGTTGGTTCTCGGCCTCGAGAACACCACCAAAAACGCCGTTCTGAATGCCCAGAACTCGGTTCGTGTTCAGGAGGAGTTCGGCGTGACCCTTCACACATGGTCGCCCGAAGAAATGGGCAAATACCGTGATGCCGTTCAGGCCGCGTGGAAAGAGTTTTCGACAACGCCAGAATCTGAAGCCATGCTTGAAAGCCATCTCTCCTTCCTGCGCAGCATAGGCGCAATGAAATGATCCCATTTGGGATTTAACTGGGAACGGCGGGGCCAGCGCCCCGCCGTTTTTTCTCTGATGAAGATCACCCGGATCATCTCACACGTTTTGCGCTACGACATGCCCGAAGAACTTGGGTATTCGCAGCAATATTACGCGCAACGTACAGCTCATCTTGTGGAAGTTGAGACAGATCAGGGTGTCACCGGTTGGGGCGAGTGTTTTGGCCCTGGAAATGTCGCACTAGCCAACAAAGCGATTGTGGAGACCGTCATCCAACCGCTGATCCTTGGTATGGATCCGATGGATCGCGACGTGATCTGGCACAAAGTTTACAACCTTCTCAGAGATCACGGGCAGAAGGGCATGCCGCTGCAATCGCTGTCGGGGGTAGATATTGCCCTTTGGGACATCGCCGGCAAAGTAGCGGGAATTCCAGTTTACACGTTGCTAGGTGGCGCTCATCGCGACAGCGTGCCTTGCTATGGGTATGGAATGATGTTGCGGCGGGAAGATGTCGCTGCGTTAGCAACTCGATTTGTGGACGAAGCCGCCGCGATTAAGGAAGCAGGCTTTGTGGCGACCAAAATGAAGGTGGGCCTCGGGCCAATTGACGACGTCACCTTGGTCGAGGCGGTTCGCAAGGGAATTGGCGATGATTTCCGGTTTATGGTTGATGCCAACCATTGCTATACAACGTCCGACGCCTTCTATGTCGGTCGGGCTTTAGAAGAACTGGACGCCTATTGGTTCGAGGAGCCCGTGGCGCCCGAAGATCTTGAAGGATACCGGGAACTTCGGGCCAGGCTTCGTGTCAACATTTCCGGCGGCGAAGCTGAATTCAACCGTTGGGGGTGGCGGGGCATTCTTGAGAACCGGGGCCTCGACATTGCCCAACCAGAAGTCTGCGCCTTGGGCGGGATCAGCGAATACCAAAGGGTTCTTGCGCTTTGCCACGCGCATTTCACGCCGGTCGTGAACCACGTCTGGGGTTCGGCAATCGCAGTGGCCACCAACCTTCAGCTTCTGGCAGCCATGCCCGCAATGCCTGGTGGGTTGCACCCTTGGGAACCGATGTTGGAATTCGACACCACGGAAAACCGCTTCAGAGATGACTTGCTGGAAACCCCTTTGGGCATTCAGGATCAGGTCAAGAACAACAAGGGACGCGTCAGCATCCCATCCGGCCCGGGCTTGGGGGTGGAACCGGATCGAGACTTCATCAAGCGTTTCAAGGTCGCTTGATCTTACGGGAGGGGAAAAGGTGTACGAAAAAGAACCAGGTGCGATCTCAGAGTGGATCTTTCCGCTTTCGTTCGTTCTTTGTGCGGCGTGGGTCGTCTGGCACATTCCGGCCTACATCCTCACGCTTGCGCCGCATGAAAACCCGTCCCTGTTGGGAAAGGTCACTGCGCTGCATAAATCCAAGGAACTATCGCCCGGTTTGCCAGGCGTCTTCGGCGGCGTCGCCGACATAGTGGATTGGGGGGTGCTGGCCCTTCTTCCAGTGCTTTTCTACCTGGGAGTACGCCAAGTTCGTGTCGCCCCAATGGAGTTCCAGGATTGGCGCCCCATCGACAGGGTCGCACTTTTCCTGGGGAGGATCACAATGATGCTGATCCTCTTGATGACCTGTGTGATGCTTTACGAGGTTTTTCTGCGGTACTTATTCGAGGCACCGACACTTTGGGCAAACGAACTTACGCTCTGGCTCGGCGGCTTCGTCTTCCTGATCTCAGGAGTCTACGCCATGCAGCAAAGGTGCCATATCCGCATCTTTATCCTGTATGACGTCTTTCCACGTTGGCTCCAAAAGACTTGTGATGTGCTTTGGGTCACCCTGCTCTGCGTATTCGTGGGCTTTGCCATCTTTGGTAGCTACAAGCAGGTGTTCATCACCAAGTTCTACCATTGGGAAATGTTCGGGACCGCCTTTGATCCCCCGATCCCGGCGACCGTGCAGCCAACCATTCTCATCGTCTTCACTCTGATTGCCTTGCAGGCCGTCGTGAACTTAATCGCGGATTGGCATCGCGGGCCCGAGATTCACACTTCGGGCGCGGAAGCGGACGAACACGAGATCGAAGCAATCAAGAAGAGTGTGGGAACAGACTGATGGATCCGGCAACTATATCAATTGTGGTCATTTTGGGCCTCGTGTTCCTTTTGGCGATTGGCATGCCATTGGGGTTTGCTTCGGCCTTTCTCGCGCTTGTCGTAATGGTCATGAAGTTCGAACCGGCCCTGTTCCTCAACCCTTTGAGTTTTGGTGACGGTGTCCTGACAGGACGACCAGGGACCGGACCATTATACCTTCTGACCCAGAAGGTTTTCGATCTGATGACCGAGTATGTGTTGTTATCAGTGCCTCTGTTTATTTTTATGGCGGCGCTTCTTGAGCGATCAGGAATTGCGAAGGCAATGTACAACAGCCTTGATTTTTGGCTCAGCCGTGTGCGCGGCGGTGTGGCCATCGTGACGTCCATTATGGCCGTCATAATGGCTGCAATGTCGGGCATCATTGGAGGTGAGGTTGTGCTTCTCGGCCTGATCGCCCTGCCCCAGATGCTGCGACTTGGGTATAGTCAGAACCTGGCCATCGGGACGATTTGCGCCTCAGGCTCGCTTGGTACCATGATCCCTCCCTCGATCGTTTTGATTATCTACGGACTGATCACAGAAACCTCGATCAAAGCTCTGTTCACCGGTGCTTTCGTGCCGGGCTTCATGCTGGCCTCGATGATCATCATGTATATCGTGATACGAACCCAGCTTCGGCCACAGGATGCGCCTTTGCCGGATCCGCAACCCGGGGACCCAACGAGCGGTCAAAAGGCCGGCATGTTCGGCGGCTTTCTGTCGCTTCTGCTGATAGGCGGCGCGGTCATTCTGTTCATTCGCGCTTTGTACTTTACGCTGACCGGTCAAAACGTCCTGGAAGAAGGCGAAGAGCGGATTTTTCTCGGCATGCCCGACCACCTTCTTCCTATCGCCTTAGCAGCCATCGCCGGATTGGGTTTGGCATTTGGCGTCTTCGGGCGCAACCGAACAATGAAGGGATGGGAACATGGCAAAGGCCTGGTTGCTCCGCTGACGGTTATCGGTGTTGTCCTCGGCTCCATCTATGGTGGTATCACCGGAATTACCGAGGCCGCCGGTATGGGGGCCTTTGCCGTCTTCGTGATAGCGCTTTTGCGGGGTGAGGCGAGCGTTGGCCTTGTTTGGGATTCCATGATGCGGACCCTCAAATCGACCGGTACGATCATTTGGGTCACCGTAGGCGCCGCCGCGCTCGCCGGTGCCTACACCCTGGCCGGTGGCCCGACCTACATCGCAAACTTGATCGTGGGAAGTGAGATGCCGACGATGGTCGTGTTGCTGGTCATGATGCTGATCCTGCTCTTCATGGGGGCATTCATGGATTGGGTGGGGATCGTCTTGCTGATTATCCCAGTCTTCCTGCCAATAGTGCGGAAACTTCCAATCGAAGAGATCGGTTTCATCGGTCAATTGGAGCCACAGCATGTGGCCATCTGGTTCGGAGTTCTCTTCTGCATGAACATGCAGGTCAGTTTCCTGTCACCGCCTTTTGGCCCGGCCGCCTTTTATCTGAAATCTGTCGCCCCGCCGCACATTTCGCTGACAGATATCTTCAAGGGCTTCCTGCCGTTTATTGGCGTGCAGCTTCTTGCGCTCAGCGTACTTCTCATCTGGCCGCCTATCGTAACACTGCTGCTCTAGGGAGGGTCGCATGCTCTCGGAAATGGACATTAAGCGTTTCAACACCCAAGGGTATTTGGTGATCGAGGATGTGATCGATCCATCGACCCTTGACGCAGTGATCGGTGAATATGCCGATTTGATGGACGTGCTTTATGCCAAGTGGCACGCAGAAGGAAAAGTGCCCAAACCCCGGCCAGGCCAGGGATTTTGGGACAAGCTTGATATCAGCTATCGGGCTGGGTTCGATTGGTACCAGCCATTGGATATTTCATTGCCACATGCCGACATTGCTGCCGACACGCCCATGCATATCGGACCTGCCGTTTTTTCGATGGCCCGGCATCCGCGGATTCTGGATATCGCCGAAAGCCTGCTTGGCCCTGAGATCACATCGAACCCTATCCAGCACGTCCGCATCAAACCACCAGAACGCAGGGTCGATGCATCCGAGACACGCGCGCATGTGGTCTCGACAGACTGGCACCAGGACAAAGGCGTAACGCTTGAAAGCGCCGATGAGACGCAAATGCTGACCGTGTGGCTCGCCATTACCGACGCGACAGTTGAAAACGGCTGCCTGCAGGTCAAACCAGGGCAAGAGAGAGAACTGATTCCACACTGCTCGTTGAACCAAGTTGGGATCAAAGAAAGGTATCTGCCGAAACAAAATTCGGTCCCGGCCCCAGTCAAAGCGGGCGGCGCCGTGATCTTTCATCCTTTGACGCCACATGCGTCGTTGCCGAACACTTCAGATGGGTATCGTTGGTCATTCGACTTGCGCTATAACGTCACCGGTCAATCCACAGGCAGGGATCACTTCCCGAGCTTTGTGGCTCGCTCCCGATCCAATCCAAAGACCGAGCTTACCGATTGGCAGGAGTGGCAAAAACTTTGGGAAGAAACGCGCAGCCGCCTATCCCAAACCGACCATATCCCACAGCACAGATGGCCGACGGACGGGCCATATTGCGCCTAAGCGCCGAAATGCTCCACCGTGCGAAACGATTTGACTGAGAGCGCCGCGCCAAAGCCGGCGCCGGCGACCGGAGCTGGAGCTGGAGCAAGTCTTATATCCCGGCCAGGCCGAGCGATTGGCCTGGTTCTGACCGCTAACCTGCTTTTTGCGATGGTCGATGCCTCGACTAAGTGGCTATTGCTAGCCGGTCTCACAGTCCTTCAGTTGGCGTTCATGCGCTATGCAGTGCACTTCACAATAACACTGGTCCAATGGGCACACCGGCCCCTCCAATTGAAAGCGCTTTTGAACGGCCAGTGGCGCACTGTGTTGCTTCGAAGCTTTTGCTTGGTTTCGGCAACGGTTGTGAATTTCATTGGTCTCGGCCATCTGCCCTTGGCTGTGACTTCGTCCATAATGTTCTTCGCACCTGTCCTGGTGTGCCTCTTGTCACGCGTCATACTGGGAGAAGCGCTAACTCAGCGGCGCATCGTATCGGTGATCTTCGGGTTCCTGGGCGTGCTCATTGTCGTCAACCCGTTTGGGTCCGAGATCAATTGGATCGCTTTGATCATGCTGTACTCGGCGTTTGCCTTGGCGCTCTACGTCGTGCTTACACGGTTGCTGGCTGACCGGGTTTCGGGCAATGCCCTTCAGATATCAACCGGAGCCCTGGGAACGATCGTACTGATGCCGCTGGCTTTGACGTCGTGGGAAAGCATTCCTTCGACCGGCGCTTGGGTGTTTCTTTTGTGCATAGGTGCATTTGCCTGGGCGGGGCATGAGGTACTGACAAAAGCACATCAGTATGGCGAGGCAGGATTCCTGGCCCCTTACGGCTATAGCTTTGTACTTTACTTGTCCTTGATAGGATGGCTGGTTTTTGGTGAAGTCCCTAGCCAAACCACGACAATCGGTGCGGTGATCATTGTTTTGGCGGGCTTGGTCGCGCTGGGTTCCGGACCAAAGCAAAGCTAAGGAAGAATTCCGCCAAGCTTTGTCCGTCTCGATGTCCCGGGCGCCAATGAGAGTGTCGTCGTGCGAGTAGCGGATCTTTCGGAGGAGCAGAAGGACTGGCTGGCCGCACAGTTCCGCAAGGATCTTGATGAGTTGACCAACTGGCAACGAGCCACGAAATGAAACAGTCCGCGCCCCCGGCCTTTGCGAACCGCGTCTCGTTCCATCCGAACGAGGCGAATATTGTCGTCGGGGTCTCAAGAGCGCAGATCTACAAGTGGGCGGGAGAGGGCCGATTCAAGATCTACAAGCTCGGGAACGTCAGTTTGGTGCTGGTCGAGGAGTACATTGCCTTCGTTCGCACCCTGGGGGACCATCTGGGGGACCAGACGGGATGATGATGAATTTCTGCAATAATTTCAAGGAAAAGTGGTGCCCCCACACGGACTCGAACCGCGGACCTACTGATTACAAATCAGTTGCTCTACCAGCTGAGCTATAGGGGCGCTCCCGCGCGATCTAGTCAAAGCCCGCGGTTCGCGCAACCCCTTTGACCGCCCTTCGCCAAGCCGGTATCGAAGCCGGACCCGCGGAACGACCGCCGAACAGCCTGAAGGACACCCAAGCGCTCAATGGAAATCGTGTTCCACATTGGCGTGCACTGCACGGATGACGACAGGCTGGTGAAATCGCTTCTCAAAAACCGCGATGTGCTGGCCGACCATGGCGTCGCCGTTCCGGGCCCTGGGCGTTACCGGCGCCAGATCGGTGAGATCGTCGCCGGGCTTAGGGGCGACCCGTCGACGGATGGATCCGAACGGGCGTTGATCGAAGAAATCCTGGATGACGAGACGGCCCACCGGATCATTCTGTCGAACGAAAGCTTCATCTCGATGGTCAGCCGGACGGTCGAAGACGGAATTCTCTACCCCCGCGCCTTCAAATCGGGTTGGCTGCGCAACACCTTTCCCAATGCCTCGGTCGAGTTCGCCATGGGCCTTCGAAACCCGGCCACCTTTTTGCCTGCCATCTATGAACGGCGAAAAGACCCGGAGATGAGTTTCGAGGAATTTCTCGGCGGCATGGATCTGGACCAGATCTATTGGTCTGAAGTAATCGAGCGGCTTCAGGCCTCGGCCAAGGGCGCGCGTTTCACGGTCTGGTGCGACGAAGACACGCCTCTTCTTTGGGGCGAGATCATGCGCGAGGTGACCCGACTGGATATCTCAACGCCTCTGGACGGTGGGTTAGATATCGCGCGCAGCATTCTCACCCGGGAAGGCGGCGAAAAGCTCACAGCCTTCCTGGACAACCATCCGCCCGCGAATGAACTTCAGCGTCGCCGCCAGGTCGCAGCCTTTCTGTCCAAGTTTGCGCAGCCAGATCTGCTGGAAGTCGAAATCGACCTACCGCCCCTGTCGGAAGAAAAAATCGCCCAGATGACGGCGGCGTATGACGAAGACGTCGAACGCATCGCCCATATGCCAGGGGTCACGTTGCTGACCCCTTAGCCGGTCACATTCCAAGCGCTTCGCGGTACATGTCGAAGACGGCTTCTTCTTCGGCCACGTCATCGCGGTCGCGCTTCCGGACTGCGATCAGCCGCCGCATGACCTTTGTGTCATAGCCCCGCGCCTTGGCTTCGGCCATCACCTCTTTCTGCTGATCGGCAATGTCGCGTTTTTCCGCATCGAGCCGTTCAAACCGCTCGATGAATTGCCGCAATTCATCCGCCGCCACGCGAAAACTGTTGTCGCCCGGGTTGCCTGTGTCGTCCATGCCTGCCCCCATCTGGATTGCCCGGCCCTTTCCCTATCTTCGGAACCGGGGACCGACAAGACCTTGCCCTTGCCCGCTGCCCGCGCTAGGCGCCCGGGGTCAGGAGGATCGGCATGGGCGCACTTATCATCATCGGGACGGCGGTGTCCTGCATCGGGTTGGTCGGGCTTCTGTTTTGCATCTGGATTGCTTATCGCGCACGGCGCGATCAACTGCCGGAAGACGAAATGAAGGCACGCCTTCAGCGTGTCGTGGCGATTAACATGGCAGCCTTGTTCCTGTCTGTAATCGGATTGATGCTGGTGGTGGTCGGGGTCATCTTTTCATGATCGACGCGGCGGTTCTGAAGCGAAAGGTCGCCGCCTTGGTTGCTGCCCTTGCCGCCGGCGCGCCGGTGGCCGAGATCTATCATCCGGATGCGGAGCTATTTGCCGGCCACCCGCTCGGACGCCTTGAGGGCCGCGACCAGATTGACCGGTTCTGGGCCCGTATTCGCACCGCCCTGCCCGATCTGGAACGCCGCGATCTGATCTTCCTGGGCGGCGAAAACCGCCCGGACCCACGCGTCACCGGTCCTCGGGCGCCGCATCTGGTCGCCGCGATGGGGCATTTGCAAGCAACGTTCAGCGCTCCGTTGCTGGACATCCCGGCTACGGGTGGGGTCATTCAGCTAAGATACTGCGAAGCCCATTGGCTGGACGGCGACAGGATCCGGCAAAGCCATGTGATGGTCGACTGGCTGGATCTTATGCGGCAAGCTGGCGTCTTCCCGCTTCCGCCAAGTTTCGGGGCCGAGGGCGCCTGGCTAGGGCCCGCCACAGTCGACGGCGTCCGGATTGACAGCGCGCCCTGGTCCGGTCCTGACGCGCTCGATACCGTTCTTGCAATGCATTCCGCGCTTTTGGCCTTTGACGGCAAATCACTTGAAAGCATGCCGCATGAGGCGTTCTGGACCGACGCCTTCATGTATTATGCCGCGTCGGGCATCGGAACCTGCCGGGGGCTTACCGGGTTTCGGGCGCATCACCAGATCCCGTTCCTGAAGGCCTTTCCGGATCGGTCAGGGCTTGGCCATTTCATCCGGATTGCGGACGGACCCTATGCCGTGACAGGCGGATCGGTCGCGGGCACCCATCTGGGTCCTTTCCTTGGCATGACAGCCACGGGTCGACGGATCGAGATTCCGGTCATGGATTTCTACCGTTTGGATGGCTCGCGGATTGCCGAGAACTGGCTGCCCATGGATGTGCCGCATGTTGCCCAGCAGATGGGCAACGACCTGTTCGCTCGGATGCGCCACTACGCCGGGGACCCGGCGCTCGACTTGACCTAAGCGGGTCCGGCGGCAACCGGATCAGATTGGCACATTCTCCCAGAAGTCATCCACGTCATCGGCTTCGATCGCGGCTGGCGGCGCTTTTGGCGCGCGGAGTTCGACCACCTCGCCGCTGCCCATCTTATCGCGGAGCGAGGCTTTGACGGCCTCTGCCCGTTCTGGGTTTCGCAGCAAGTCTTCGACCAATGCGTCAATGTCATCTGGATGGGGTGTCTTGTCGATTAATGCGTCTTTCAATCTTGCCTCCCGGGGCCGGCATTTCTACGCGGCCTTATGACCACACGTTATTTTGCAGAGCCGACACCGCGCCAGAATTATGCGCGTTTTCCGGCCCCTTGCAGTTGTCCCTCCGCACGCGTTGCCGCAAGATTGGGCAGCAATTGGCAGTTTGCCCGTTTCACTGGCAGCACGGGGCGCCCCTTCACGTCATCGAGTATACGGGATTTCCGAAGAAACGTCACCACCGCGCACGCAGGAAACTTTCCCCGAAAATCAGCGGCATCGAAAAATTGGACTGCGGCGGACCTGTGCGTCAGGGACGATTGACTTATGGCGTCCGGGTCCAAACATTGGTTGCAGGGTTCTACAAAGGAGACTGCGTCATGCGACCAGTGGTCACGGGGTTCTTCGATCAAGCCACCAACACGATCTCATATGTCGTGCAGGAACCCGAAGGCAGCAAGGCCGCCATCATCGATAGCGTGCTGGATTTCGACTATGCATCCGGACGTACGGATTGCCGATCCGCCGACGCCATCATCGACCATGTGACCATGGCGGGGCTTACAGTAGACTGGATCCTTGAAACCCACGTCCATGCCGACCACCTGTCGGCGGCCCCGTACTTGCAGGAAAAGCTTGGCGGGCAGATCGGGATCGGGTCCGAGATCACGACGGTTCAGGACACATTCGGCAAGGTCTTCAACGAAGGGACCGAGTTTCAACGCGATGGGTCGCAGTTTGACGCGTTGTTCGCGGACAAGGACAGCTTTCACATCGGCCAGTTGCGTGGCGATGTTTTGCACACGCCGGGGCACACGCCCGCTTGCATGACATATGTGATCGGCGATGCCGCTTTTGTCGGCGATACGTTGTTCATGCCGGATTTCGGCACAGCCCGTTGCGATTTTCCGGGCGGATCTGCGCAAGACCTGTACCAATCCATTCAGCGCATCCTAAGCTTGCCCGACGAGACGCGGATCTTTGTCGGACATGACTACAAGGCACCTGGGCGGGATGAGTTTGCGTGGGAAACAACGGTCGGTGCCCAAAAGGCCAAGAACGTGCATGTGGGCGGCGACGCATCCTTGGCTGACTTCGTCGAAATGCGCGAAGCGCGGGATGCGACACTGGGCATGCCGAAGCTGATCATCCCAAGCCTTCAGGTCAACATGCGCGCGGGTCAGATGCCGCCAGAGGACGAAGACGGCGACGTCATGCTGAAGGTGCCGCTGAACAAGCTTTGAAAGCGTCGACGTAACCGGCTGGGCGACGACCGGCGACTTGCGGCTGCGCAGCGGTCGGGACCGTTCTTAGGGGGCTGGGCTTTCTCGTCGCCATCAACGAAGGTATGTGGGCACGACCAAGGCCGCCTGTGCTGGACGCGCCGGCAAGGGCACCCGCCGGGTAAGCACGAGGGACACAAATGGATATCCGACACCTGACCGAAGACTATGCAGTGACGCCGCAAATCGCGCCCGAGGATGTGCCCGCCATCGTCGAAGCGGGGTTCAAATCGGTTATCTGCAATCGGCCGGATGACGAGGTTCCAGCGGATATCTGCGCTGCCGAAGTGCAAGCTGCTGTGACCGCCGCCGGGCTGGCGTGGATCGACAACCCTTTCGCGACACCTGCGATGACACCTGACCATGTCGCGGCGCAGAAGGACGCGCTTTCAAGGATCCCGCCCCCTGTTCTGGCCTATTGCCGTTCGGGCACGCGTTGCACCATGGTCTGGGCCTTGGCACAGGCGGGGGACATGCCGGTCGATCAGATTGTCAGCGCAGCGGCCGAAGCGGGGTATGACGTCTCAAACCTGCGCCCTGCGATCGAGGCCATGGCCAGGGGCTGAAGATGCGCACCGCTATTCGATGACGGGCAATTCCGGCAACCCATTCATCCCGATGGGTGCTGCACCGTCTGTGTCCGCCTCGGGTAGATCGGGTAAATCAGGCAGGTCCGGCATTGCGGGGACGTCCGGAAGATCGGGCAGATCCGGCAAGGCCCCATCCGGCTGGTCCTGCGCCGTGTCGGCCATGGGGTCAGGTAGTTCAGGCAATTCTGGCAAGTCGCCCATGGCGGGCGCGTCCGTGCCTCCCGACGCCGCAGCCGAAGGCGGTCTTGCCGCAGCAAAGCTGTCCGGCGCCGGTCGGTCGGTGGACCCTTCCGGCTCGGCATCTGGGTCATTCAGCTTGAGCGCACGATGCCCCTCTGCCTGACCCAGGCAGGCGGTCGCAACCTCACGTCCAGACGTCGTCTGCACCGACACCTCACGGATCCTGGCTTCGGAAAAGGTCAACGCATCTCCGATCTGAAGCGCCTTGGCTTCGTCCAAGGCCATACGGGTTCGATACAAGACACCCTTCAACTCGGTCCGGGCCGAAAGCACGGCAGCCTGCGGGCCCTGGGCGCTTCCGGCCTTGTGCAACATGTCCGGTCTGTCGATCGGGTAATAGAGCCAAAGAACACCGCTGCGCGCCCCCTCCCAAAGATCGAATGTCACTTTCTGAATGAAGAAACCTGTGTCTTCGAGCGCCAGGGCGACCGCGCGCCGGTCCTCCAAGACCGGGCCAAGGCGGCTGCCGACAATCGGCACGACCGTCTGCGTGCCCCCAAGGACGGCATCGACCCCCCTGTGCCATCGGTCGATGACATGCGAGCAAATCGATGCATCGATGCTGGAAGGCGGGCGTTCGGGGACCGGGGCCGAAGTCACGGTGCCGGTTGTCTGCACTTCAATCAGCCCGGCAATCAGTTGTTCGTCGAGTACCGCAAGCCCCACCCCCTTTTCGGGGCATTCCATAAGGAACATCAGGACGTTATCCGGGATTTCATCCACCGCCGTTTTCAAAGATGCGCGGCTTTCCTCGAATCCGGTGATCGACACCATGAGACCTAACGTATTCTCAGCAATACGGGGCACGGACATACGCCACGCGCGCACCGGCGTCATGCCGGTGGTGCGAACCTCGGTCCGCCGTGCCCGTGCGAGACGGGTCTTCAGGTTCTCCGACGCGCCGTCCGGCAATGCGCCCACTCCGATCGATCGATGGGACGTTCATCCAAGATTGCGGTTAGAGAACCGTTTATTTTTGGACAGGGCTTCAGAAAGTGTGAACGGATATGGGGATTTGGCCGACACTTTCCTTCAAATTGAGGCCGCCGGAGCGGATCCGGCGGCCCCCAAGATATCAGCCGATCAATTCAGCGCCTTGTCGGTGATCATCGACGTCCAGGCCCCTTCGGGCTGCTGCGTGATGACCGGGTCCGAGCCGCCGGCCAGAAGCGTGTCGACGGTCCGCTGGAAATCATCCTCGACAAGGGTTCCGTCTGAACCCTCGGTCAGTTTCGCGACCTCTCCGACCATGCGGATTTGGTGCTCCAACGTCTGGGCGCCGGTTTCGTCATATTCGAGGATGATTTCGGCGGCATCCTCGGGATTGGCCAAAGCCCATTCCCAGCCCTTCATCGAGGCACGTACGAAGCGCGCCATCTTGTCGACAAAGGCCGGATCTTCCAGGCGGTCTTCCAGAACGTACATACCGTCCTCCAGCGTCGCGACGCCGTAATCGGAATACTTGAATGTCACCAACTCATCCGGTGAAACGCCCGCATCGATGACCTGCCAATACTCGTTGTAGGTCATGGTCGTTACGCAATCGGCCTGCCGCTGAAGAAGCGGATCCACGTTGAAACCGATCTTCTGGACCGTCACGCCCCCTTCGGAGCCGTCGGTTGGAATGCCCAACTGGCTGAGCCAGCTCAAAAGCGGGTACTCATTTCCGAAGAACCAGGTTCCAAGTGTGCGCCCTGCAAAGTCTTCCGGCTTTTCTATGCCCGTATCTTTCCAGCAGGTCAGCATCAGGCCCGAAGACTTGAAAGGTTGGGCAATGTTGACAACGGGCAGACCCTTTTCACGGGCCGCCAAGGCCGACGGCATCCAGTTCAGCATGACATCGGCACCGCCGCCCGCCAGCACCTGTGGTGGCGCAATGTCAGGTCCACCGGGCAGGATCGTTACGTCGAGATCCTCTTCCGCGTAGTATCCGTTTTCAAGCGCGACATAGTACCCGGCGAACTGACCTTGCGTGACCCATTGCAATTGCAGCGTGATTTCATCGGCGGCCATGGCGCCTGTGGCTGTCAAACCAAGTGCGGCCGCCCCAGCGACGAGATGTTTCATAGCGATACTCCCAGCTTGTTATTCCCCACGGTCGCTTGTTCCCGCAGCGGGTGCGACCTTGTGCCCAATGTCAGACAACCTTGCCCCGGAAGGCAAGCCTTTCCGAAATTTCATGACACTGCTGATGGTTGATCGCCTTAGGAACCGACAAATCGCCGCAATAGGGCGTGCTTTTTCGGGCAAAGCATGGATCGGGCACCTTGCCGCCACGTCATCGGCGTTGGGAAGGGTGCCAGAAGGTCACCCATCGCTCGACCAATGCGACCAACCCATAAAAGGAAGATCCCGCAATCGCGGCCACGGTGATTTCGGCCCAGACCATGTCTAGCGCAAGCTGTCCGACCGAGGTCGAAATCCGGAACCCCATGCCGACCGTGGGCGATCCAAAGAACTCGGCCACGATGGCCCCGATCAGCGCCAGGGTCGACGCGATCTTAAGCCCGTTGAACACAAACGGCATGGCCGCGGGCATCCTGAGCTTCCAAAGCGTCTGGCCATGTCCTGCGGCAAAGGTTCGCATCAGATCGCGCTGCATCGGGCTCGCCTGTTTCAGGCCCGCCACCGTGTTCACGAGGATCGGGAAGAACACCATGACAGCGACCACGGCGGCCTTGGATTGCCAGTCGCTGCCGAACCACTTCACGAAGATAGGGGCGATCCCGACAATGGGCAGCGCGGCCATGAAGGAGCCCACAGGTAGAACACCGCGGCTTAGAAAATCGTACCGGTCCGCCAGGAAGGCCACGAAGAACGCAGCAAGCGCGCCGATCACATATCCCGTCAGCGCCCCTTTCAGGATCGTCTGTTCGAAATCCGCCCACAGCGTCGGCAGTTCCGATGCAAACCGAGATCCGATCATCGAAGGTGGCGGCAGGATCACGGGCGAGACCCGAAAGCCCTGCACCAGGATCTCCCAGATCACCAAAAGTGTGACACCAAAGAGGATCGGCACAATCAGCCGAACAGCGCGGGTCGATGAGGCTGCGGAGTTGGCAAGCCGCACATTGGCGAACCATCCCAAGGCCCAGGCGAGCCCAGCCGCCGCAAGTGTCAGCGCGCCCGTCATCTGCGCGACAGTCCCATGGTCCGAAGCGTGATCCGTTCCGCGAGCGCCACGCAACCCACAAGCCCCGCCGCCGCAATCGCGGCCGCAAATAGCGCGGCCCATGCGACAAGGGGTTGGCCGAACTGATCGCCCACAAGCATGCGGGCGCCGAATCCAGCGCGGGCGCCGGTTGGCAGTTCTCCGACGATGGTTCCCACCAGGCTGGCCGCGATACCCACCTTCAGCGACGCGAAGAGGAACGGCATCGAAGCGGGAAGCCTGAGCCGCCAGAACGCCTGCGCAGGCGTTGCGTTATAGGTTTTCAACAAATCGAGTTGCATCGCGTCGGGGCTTCTGAGCCCCGTGACCATGCCAACCACAACGGGGAAAAAGCTGAGATAGGCGGCGATCACTGCCTTCGGAAACAGCCCCTGAATGCCGATGGATCCCAACATCACGATGACCATGGGCGCCACGGCCAGGATCGGCACAGTCTGGCTTGCAATGGCCCAGGGCATGACGCTCATGTCCATTGCACGGGAATAGACGATGCCCACGGCCAGAAGGATGCCAAGCGCCGTACCGATCCCGAACCCGAGCATAGTGGCCGAAACGGTGACCCAGCCGTGAAAGACAAGGCTGCGCTTGGACGTAATCTTTTTCTCGACCGTCGTCTCCCAAAGCTCGACCCCGACCTGCCGGGGCGATGGCAGGCGTGGGCGTTCCATCCGATACGTGAGCGGGATGGCTTGCGGGTTGTTAGCAACAAGGCGGAAAGCCGATTGCGCACGACGTTCGGTCGGATCATCTGGTGTCACCTCGATCCCGTCGCGCACCGCCTGGTCGAGCGCCAAATTGATGTTCATGGGCATGACGGCCAGGGTCCAGATCGCCAAGATCCCCACCGCAACGGTCAGAATGGCAAGGGCGCTACGCATCGGACGTCCTTTCCCATCGCAGCAAGACATCCGGCAAGTTTTCCTCGTTATCCCCGTCGGTCATCTCGACCTCTTGAAACCCTTCGCGCCGGTAAAACCGCCGCGCGCCGTCATTGGCCTGAAACGTCCAAAGCTCAAGCCTGTCCCGGCCCTGCTTTGCATGATCAAGCAGTGCT
This sequence comes from Paracoccaceae bacterium, assembly GCA_965267475.1. Classification (GTDB taxonomy): domain Bacteria; phylum Pseudomonadota; class Alphaproteobacteria; order Rhodobacterales; family Rhodobacteraceae; genus JBCBKU01. Next base: position 2,187,167 of record OZ254079.1, on the reverse strand, counting down.
TTTCCGACTCCATGACCGGGATCGGCCGCGTAAAGGGTCGTCACGACCCCGTTTTCAGTGTCGAGACCGATAAACCCGGCAATCGGGTCACCGGCCACCCAGACCTCGCGCTGGACGAACACAAAGTCGCGGTAGAATGCGCGCACGTCTTCTGGCGTATGGACGCGCGGCATCCAGTCGCGATCATCGATCCATGCGTTCAGGATGTCGGCGCAGATCTGGGCATCCCCCATATCACCGCGCCGTATGGGCAACGCGCCTGTCACCGGCGCCATTCCATTCGGATTTCGGGCAGGCCGTCATCGCCCATGGGATTGCGCTCCACCTGGACAAATCCTTCGCGCTCATAAAACCGATGCGCCGCCGTGTTTGGCTCGTGCGTCCAAAGCTGAAGATAGGATCGCCCTGATTTCAGATGATCCATCAGTGCCTTGCCGACCCCGCGCCCCGGCTGATCCGTGTAAAGCGCGACAAGGTGATCTTTTTCCGGGTTGAAGGACATGTAGCCAACAACCGGATCGCCAGCCACATAGATCTCGCGGATCTTAAGCCCCTGCCCGATCATCTCGGTCAACTCTGCTTCCGAAAACCGCTCTGCGATCCAGGGCGTCGTCCTCGCCCAGTTTGACACGATCCGGGCACAGGCCGCAACATCGCCCGCGCCCGCCCGGCGAACGGGAATTGGCGCGTCAGAGTTCATCGCCATGCCCCGCCCTTAGCCCTTCGCGTACACGATGGGCAATTTCGATGAATTCACGGCTGTCCCGGATGTCCAGCGGACGCTGTTTAGGAAGCGGGCTATCGATGACATCGGTGATCCGGCCCGGTCGCGGCGACATCACGACGATCTTGGTTGAAAGATAAACGGCTTCCGGGATCGAATGGGTCACGAAGCCGATGGTCTTTTCGGTGCGCGCCCAAAGGGCCAGAAGTTCTTCGTTCAGCCGGTCCCGGACAATCTCGTCAAGCGCCCCAAAAGGTTCATCCATCAGCAGGATATCGGCATCGAAGGCCAAGGCCCGGGCGATCGAGGCGCGCTGCTGCATTCCGCCTGACAATTGCCAAGGGTATTTCTTCTCAAACCCTTCAAGATCAACAAGTTCCAGGGTTTTCTTTACCCGGTCCGTCTGGTCCGCCTTGGAATAGCCCATGATCTCAAGCGGCAAACGGATGTTTCCGCCAATGGTCCGCCAGGGGTAAAGACCCGCCGCCTGGAAGACATAGCCATAGGCCCGGGCCTGGCGGGCGTCATCCGGGCTCATCCCATTGACCGTGATCGTGCCACCGGTGGGATGCTCAAGGGCCGCGATGACGCGCAGAAACGTCGTTTTGCCGCAGCCCGATGGGCCGATGAAGGACACGAACTCACCTTTTTCAATGGCAAGATCGACGCCCTTCAACGCGTGAACCGGACCGTCATTGGTCTGAAAAGTCAGGTCCAGCCCTGACGCGGAGATGACGGCCTCACCCATGGTGCCCCTCTTGCGATCCCGTGCCGCATTCGACGGCAGATCCTTGGAAGGCGCAATCGGAAATCGACGGGCCTTTCACTGATCCTTTTGTCTATGCCGGTTCTCTTGGCATCACGCCTTTGCGTTCAGCGCGCGCCAGGCTGAAAGGATCTCGTCCGTGACAAGATCGGCATCGCTGTCTTGCATCGCATAACCGATCACCGAAATCCGGATGATTTTCTTCCCCGCCCAGACACCATGGGTTGGATAGACCTTGCCGCATTTCTGGACGGTGCTTAAGACCGCCTCGGTCTCAGCGTCCGTTTTACCGCAGGTAAGCGCGATCTGATTGCAGTGAATGTCGTTCAGGATCTCGATCCCCGGTTCCGCAGCAAGGCTTTCGGCAATCGTTGAAGCCAGGCGGCAATGGCGCGCTATAAGTTCACGGACCCCCGATTTCCCGAGGTGTTTTAGGATTGCGTAGCTGGGAACACCCCGCGCCCTGCGCGACAATTCCAGCGTGAAGTCCGACGGTTCTGGAAAAGCCGTCTCACCCGGAAGATAGGCCCCCCGCGCCGACATGGCGCGCATCAAGGGTTCGGGATCGCGGACGATGGCAAGACCCGCATCGAATGGTGCGTTCAGCCATTTGTGCAGATCGACGGCCCAACTGTCGGCGGCCTGCACGCCTTTAGTCCGATCGGCCAATTCCGGCACAGTCGCGAGCCAAAGCCCGAAGGCGCCATCGATGTGGACCCAGCCGCCTTTGGCATGGACCATTGGGATCAACGCGTCAAACGGGTCAAAAGCACCGGTGTTGATCTGGCCCGCTTGCAGGATCACCAAAGGGGGCGACGGGCAAGTCTCAAGCGCCTCGGCAAAAGCATCCTTACGGACACGGCCTTGATCATCCGTGCCCACGCGGGTGCAGCGGTCGGCCCCGAACCCGGCATAGCGCAGCGCGGCAAAGGGGGCGGAATGGGCGTCGTCGCCGATCAGCACCGGGATCTCGGGCGCGCCGAACAATCCCTTGGCCTCGACGTCCCAGCCCTGTTTGGCCAAAAGCGCATTGCGCGCGGCCATGACGCCCTGCGTGTTCGCAATGGTCGCGCCCGTGACGATGCCGACGCCGCAATCGTCCGGTAGCCCGAGCAGATCCAAAGTCCAGTCGCAAACCGCCCGCTCCATCCCGGTGATTGCGGGTGTCTCGTAAGCGGACCCTGCATTCTGGCCCCAGGCAGAGACCAGAAAATCCGCAGCCACGCCGACGGGATGAGACCCGCCAAGCACGTAGCCGTGGAAGTTGGGGGACGCCATCTGGTTGATCCCGGGATCGGCATCGCGCTGGAGCGCATCAATCACCGCATCGGCTGGCTGTCCGTCTTCGGACAGCGCATGGATGAAGGTCTCGGCAACCGCGTCCAAACCGACATGTGGCGTAACTGGTCGATCTCGCAGCCCGTCGCGATACGCAATCGCGGCCTGACTGGCGCGGTGCAGCGCCAACCGTTCGTCATTCGTCAATCCCGACACGCGTCCCCCCTGAGGCGTTTTCAGGCAGTTTCGCTGACAGACAGGGCCGCTTCAAGCGCCGTCTCGATCTCGCGCCGGGCGTCGGACCCAAGCGGCAGGAGCGGTTTGGGCAAGCGGACCGGGCCAAGACCAAGCATATCGGTCATCTCATGCACCACGCGAATGCCTCCATAGGCATCGAAACAGCGGAGAAGCGGCACCAAAGGCTCGGCCGCCCTTGCCAGGGCCGCCGGATCTTTCCGAGCCTTCCAGAGGGCCACGCAAGGTTCTGGCAGCGTGCCGGCCAGAACCGAATACCAGGCATCGGCCCCAGCCCGCAGCGCCCCAAGGATCGCCGCATCGCCCGAATAGCCAAGCGAGAACCCTTCGGGCGTTTCAATCCGAAAGCGCGAGATTTGAATGGCAAACTCACCTTCGGGCGCGGGCGGGTTCTTCACAGCGTCCACGCCGTCAATTCCTGCCAGGCGGGTAATAAGGCCCTCAGACATCGTGGTCCCGGTCGTCCCCGGGTTGTTGTAGATGAGAATGGGCAGATCCGTGGCGGCGGCCACGTCCTGAAACAAACCGAAAACCTCGTCATCGGTCAAAGGCAAATAGCGTACCGCGGCAAGAAGCAGGCCATTGGCGCCGGCCCGCTTCGCGGCAACCGCATGGGCAATGACAAGATCGCTGCGCATGTCGCCAATGCCTGCAATGACAGGAGTGTCCCCGGACGCTTCCACCGCTGCACTAATGGCGCGGGCGCGTTCTTCGGCGCTGAGATACATGTAGCCACCCGTGGATCCGATCACCCCGATGGATGATATCCCGTCGCGGATCAGGCGGCGGGTCAGTCGTTGCAGGTGGTCGGTATCGACCCCGCCAGATCCATCGGTCGGGGTCACGGGAAAGGCACTGAGGCCTGAAAAGGGCATTGTGGGCTGTTCCTAAAATGAGCGCTTGTGGCGCACGTGATGTCTCGTCTGCGGCCTTCAGCCTTCTCCTCGGGATGGGGGCGCTGCCCCCAAACCGCCGGGATAACTATGGACCAAAGACGGTGCGGAATATCAGACCCCCGTGACAGGGATGCCTGTGCGTTCGACCGGCCTGGGCGCGGTCAATTCCTTCCAGGTCGAGAGCGCCTTGTTCACAGGTGTATTCGGCTCTCGGCGGACGAACTTGCCGTGGCCTTCGCGCGTTTCGACCTTGCCGTCGTTCACTGCGACTTCGCCCCGCGTCAGGGTATAGCGCGGCAGACCCTTCACCTTCTTGCCTTCGAACACGTTGTAATCGATGGCCGATTGCTGGGATTTGGCCGCGATCGTCTTTTCGCGTTCGGGATCCCAGACCACCAGATCGGCGTCCGCGCCCACGGCAACCGCACCCTTCTTTGGGTAACAGTTCAGGATCTTGGCAATGTTCGTCGATGTGACGGCCACGAATTCGTTCGGCGTCAGGCGTCCGGTGCCCACACCGTTGGTCCAGAGCATCGGCATCCGGTCCTCCAGCCCTCCGGTCCCGTTCGGGATCTTCGAGAAATCGCCCACGCCATAGCGCTTCTGCTCGGTCGTGAAGGCACAGTGATCGGTCGCGACGACCGACAGCGACCCGGCCTGAAGGCCTGCCCAAAGACTGTCCTGGTGCTTTTTGTCGCGAAACGGCGGCGACATGACGCGCCGCGCCGCGTGATCCCAATCCTTGTTGAAGTATTCGCTTTCATCCAGCGTCAGGTGCTGGATCAACGGTTCACCCCAGACCCGTTTGCCTTGCTGGCGCGCGCGGCGGATCGCCTCATGCGCTTCCTCGCAGGACGTGTGCACGACGTAAAGGGGGACACCCGCCATGTCGGCGATCATGATTGCGCGGTTGGTCGCCTCACCTTCAACCTGGCTGGGCCGGGAATAGGCATGAGCCTCGGGGCCAGTATTCCCTTCGGCCAAGAGCTTCGCCGTCAGTTCAGCGACCACATCGCCATTCTCGGCATGGACCATGGCGATCCCGCCCAATTCGGCGAGGCGCTGGAAGGACGCGTACATCTCATCATCATTGACCATGAGCGCGCCCTTGTAGGCCATGAAGTGCTTGAAGGTGGTGATGCCCTCTTTCTCAATGACTGTCGCCATCTCATTGAAGACCTGCTCGCCCCACCAGGTGACCGCCATGTGGTACGAGTAATCGCAATTCGCCTTAGTGGATTTGTTGTGCCACATCTGAAGCGCGTCATGGAGCCCCTGGCCCGGGCTCGGCAGGGCGAAATCGACAACCATGGTTGTGCCGCCGGACAGCGCGGCGCGGGTGCCGGATTCGAAATCATCGGACGAATAGGTGCCCATGAACGGCATTTCGAGATGCGTGTGTGGGTCGATCCCGCCCGGCATCACATAGCACCCCGTCGCGTCCAGTTCCGTGTCGCCCTTGAGGCCCTGCGCAATCTCGGAGATCCGCCCGCCTTCGACCAGCACATCCGCCGCATAGGTCAGATCATGGGTGACGATGGTGCCGTTCTTGATAACCGTGCTCATGGGGCTCCCCTTCTTCTGGCGTCAGCACCATCGTTTAGGGGAGCGCGGGCAGGGTCAAGCCCGGCTGGGGACGTTCGGCGCTGTTTCGCGTCGTTTGGTCCGCAACCAAGACGCAACCGGTCGCTCGATAAGCAGGTGAACGGCGGACCCTGCCAGTGAAGAAAGAATGATCAATCCGGCCATCAGGGCAATGGGTGGAAGATCCCAGGGGGCACCAAGCTTCAGCGCCACGATCGACCCGAAACTCATGGCAGGCAGGTGAACCAGATAGATGGCATAAGATGCATCGCCCAGAAAACTGAGCCATTTGGGCGGCGCGACGGCACCAGCAGCCAGCCCCATCACGATGGCGGTGGCCCCCACTCCATAGCTCCAGGTCCGGGCCGGTTTCCACCACTCGACAAGACCGAAGACCTCGACCAGTCCGGTGCCTAGAAACAATGCCGCGCCCGCCAGAAGAAGCGTGCGCCCCTGCCCCGGCGTGAGATCCTGAAACCGCAATGCTACCCAAATCCCCATCAAAAACAGCAGGTTATAAGGCGATAATAGGAAATCGAGCGGATAGGGCAAGACGCCCAGCCCCGCCGTCAGACAGGCCCCCATCCAGATCGCAAAGATCAGGATGCCGAGGCGCAAGTTCAGTACAAGCAGCGTGAAAACCAGATAGAACAGCATTTCGTGCTGAAGCGTCCAGGCGACCTGCATAACCGGCTGTACCGGCATCGGCCAAAGAAGGGCCGAAGTGACAATCGCTTCCAGATCGCGCGCATGATCCGGACCGCGACCCGGGGCCAAGAAATAGATCGCGGTCAAAGCCCCGTAGATCACCCAATAGACTGGATATATCCGGAAGATCCGCTTCTTCAGAAAGGATCCTGCCCGTTCGGGCCGGGAAAAATCCCGTTGGTGGACGAAAACCATGATGAAGCCGGAGAGCACAAAGAAAAACTCGACCCCCGCATAGCCCATGTTGAAGACACGCCCCGCCGTGGCCCCGTCATAGAGCCTGTCCGGAAGGATGAAGGCATTGGCATGAAAGGCCACAACCATCAGCGCGGCAATCGCGCGCCCGGCTTGCAATCCGTCGAGTTTCATTGGGCCGCAGGCATTCCCACAAGGCCCCCACTCAACCCGCCTAACCTATTGTTCCGGTTTGGGAAAGCTCATCTCTCGACAGCGGACCCTACAAGCTGAGAACCGCTTAGTCCTTGTAATCCGGTTCCTCGCGATCCAACACACGCTTCATCTCTGTGAAATGGGCAAACTCGGCCTCTTTATAGACCTCCCAGCCCGCCGCGGTCTCTTCCGCAAGCGCGTCATCCATCACCGCTAGCGGCTGCCCGGTGGAATAGGCGAGAACCAGTGTTTTTGCCGCACGTTCAAGATGATAAAGCGCGTCCCAGGCCTCGGCCACAGTCGCGCCGAACGTGGTCACCCCATGGTTCTGCATCATCACCGCGCCATGGTTTCCAACAGCGCGCGAGATCCGTTCGCCTTCTGCGCTTTCATGGGCGATGCCGCCAAACGCCGTGTCATAGGCCAAACGTTTGTACCAACGCGCTGTCACCTGATCGATGGGATGGATGGTCGGGTCTTTGAGCGCTGCCAGCGCCGTGCAGTACGGTGGGTGCATATGCAGTGCCGCGCGGGCCTGGGGCAGATTGCGGTGCAGTGCCGAATGAATTGCCCAGGCAGAGGGGTCGGGCGCGTCGGGGCGATCCATCGTGGCGGGATCGTCCGCATCGCAAAGGATCAGGTCAGATGCTCTGACACGCGACCAATGCACCCAGCGCGGGTTGATGAGGAACTTCTTTCCATCGGCCGAGACCGCCGCCGAGAAATGGTTCGCCACCCCCTCGTGCCAGTCATTGCGGCGTGAAAGCCGGATCGCAGCCGCAAGGTCGATGCGAATGGCGGTTTCGCTCATCAAACTTTGCTCATTCATGTACCCGCTCCCTTGGTTAACTCGAAGTCCATCTCGTCAATTCCCGGTGCAGAACGCATTGATCGCCGAAAACACGCCCACACACCCGATAAGGATACCCGCCACTATGCTGAGGATTCCTAATCATCACCGCCTAGGAAATCGACATTCAGGTACCGGTTCACGCAGACAACCCGGAAGATAGTGCCTGCAAAAGTCCCAATCACAAGGCGATCCCCGCTGTGTTGACCAGTGGCAACTCGCCAACTGAATGCTGTGGCGGCGGCACTAAAAACAAACGCAATCACAAACAGCACAGCAAGATACCCTTGCGCGTCATGCCTTTTCCCACTGCAGGAACTTTTTCTTCAACAACCGAAGGTCACCACCCAAACGCTCGACCACCAATGGATTGCAGTATTTGGTCAGTTTCACATCCTGCTGAACCGGGTCCGTTTCCATGCGAACAATGATGTTCGCCTCGTTCGCGCCCTGTACGTTTATGCAAATCCACTCGCGATCAAACTCGGCACCGGACTTCGCCTTCGCAGCCTTTAGTGCAGGCCAGTCTTTGACGCTCTTCTTCTGTCCGCGCGTCTTGTCTTTCCGACGCCGGCTCGCGATGAAAGCATCCCGGACCGCGGCTCCAAACTCCTCGGCAGGCGAGCATTCACAGACCGTGATGGCGTCATCCGCTTCAAAGTACAGCTGATCGAGGAACTTGGTCGCAATCACACACCGCTCGCTCTCGCGATGCATGAAGACGTTGCACATCTTGCGAATTTCAGCCTTCAGGTCGTCGTTCGTCGGCGGCCCGCCGCCCCCACGGATCAGCTTTAGGATCACCCCACAATCTCCGCCGTCTCGACCACCGCATGGAACAAGACATCTGTCCCGGCCCGAGCCCATTCGGGCGAGATCTCTTCGGCCTCGTTGTGGCTCAGCCCGTCCACACACGGGCACATGACCATCGCCGTCGGCGCCACGTCATTGATCCAGCAGGCGTCGTGCCCAGCACCCGACACGATATCCATGTGGCTGTATCCCAATCGCTCCGCCGCGTCGCGGACGGCGCCCACGCAGGCCTCGTTGAAGGCGGGCGGGTCGAACTGCCCCACGATCTCGGCCTCGAAACTCACGCCGATGTCTTCGCAAAGCTTGGGCGCTTTCTCCATCAGTTCGGCCACCATAGCGTTGAGCTTGTCGAGGATATGGGTCCGCATATCGATGGTGAAGACAACTTTGCCCGGGATGATGTTCCGGGAATTCGGATAGACATCGATATGGCCTATCGCCCCCACGGCATTCGGCTGGTTCTTCATCGCAATCTCATGAACCAACTCGGTCACAAGCGCCAAACCGCGACCTGCGTTCTTCCGCATATGCATTGGTGTTGAACCAGTGTGGCTTTCCTTGCCGATGATCGTGCATTCGATCCAGCGAAGCCCCTGCCCGTGTGTGACGACACCGATATCTTTGCCTTCCGCCTCAAGGATCGGGCCCTGTTCGATATGGAGTTCAAAGAAAGCATGCATCTTGCGGTCGCCGACGGTCTCATCCCCCACCCAGCCAATCCGCTTCAATTCATCACCGAATTTCTTTCCTTCTGCATCGACCCGGTCATAAGCCCAGTCCTGCGTATGTCGCCCGGTGAAGACGCCCGAGGCCAGCATGGCGGGCGCATAGCGCGTGCCTTCCTCATTGGTCCAGTTCGTCACAACGATGGGGTGTTTGGTCTGGATGTTCAGGTCGTTTAGGGTCCGGACAATTTCCAGCCCGCCAAGCACGCCCAAAACACCGTCATATTTGCCGCCCGTGGGTTGGGTATCAAGGTGCGACCCCACATAGACCGGTAATGCGTCGGGATCGGTCCCTTCGCGCCGCATGAACATATTGCCCATGGTGTCGACACCCATGGTCATACCTGCGTCTTCACACCACTTTTGAAATAACGCGCGGCCCTCGGCATCTTCGTCGGTCAGGGTCTGTCGGTTGTTGCCACCGGCGATCCCCGGGCCGATCTTGGCCATCTCCATCAGGCTGTCCCACAGCCGTTCGCCATTGATCCGAAGGTTCTCGCCAGGTGCCGCCATGATCGTCCCCGTTTCCATGTGTTCGGGGCAGTTTAGGGGGCGGCAAGTGATGCGCAAGCGGCAAGACCGGGAACGGTGGGTCACAGTGCCACAGATTGTCCACGAACCCCGCCCCCGATCTTGCGTGCTGCCCCGCACCTGCCGTATGCGAGTTCCGGTATTGGGTTATGTGATGATAAGGCGTTTCCATGTCTGATCAGGTTTTCATATTGTTCGGCGCGCTCCGGTCAGGAACGACGCTTCTTCGCTTGATGATCAACGGCCATCCGGGGCTGAACAGCCCGGGCGAAACGGATTTTCTGTTTGATTTCATCAAGGAACAACCGGGCGAAGGCTGGGCCTATGACTGGAAGCCGATGGAAGAACATCGGATCTTCCGAAACAGCCCTGCGACACGGCCCGAGGGGCTGGACGGACGGGATGCCTGCCTTGAAATGATCGCCCAGATCGGCCGCTCTGGCCAGGGCGCGCCGATCCTGTGCATCCATCGGGGGCTTGAAACAGCCCTGAAGCTCTTTCCCGATGCCAAGGTGCTGCACCTGATCCGTGACCCGCGCGATGTGGCCAGATCTTCAATCGGCATGGGCTGGGCCGGCATCCCGTTCTTCGGGGTGGATCACTGGATCGACACGGAACGGGATTTTGACGCGGCCCGCCCGCTGATGGACGTGCCGCCACTTGATCTGCGATACGAGGATCTGATCGAACACCCTGAGGCGAAGCTGACAGAGATTGCCGAATTCTTCGGTCTGTCCTTTGATCCGGCAATGCTCGACTACGACCAAGGTTCATCCTATTCGAAACCTGACCCGTCGCTGGTCTATCAGTGGAAGCGAAAGCAGACCGAGCGCGAAGTGGCCCTGACCGAATGGAAACTGGGCGACATGCTGGTCTCGCGTGGTTATGCGCCTAGCGGATACCCGTCGGTCAGCCCCTCGGCGCTCGACATTCGCGCCATGAAAATCCGCAACAAATCGAAGACCATGCGGCGAACGGTCAAACGGTTCGGCGTGATGAACATCGCGCAGCGCAAACTGGGCAAGATCTTGCACCATGACGGCATGCGCCTTGCCGCCCAGGCCCGGATCGACGCCCTGACGGTCAAAGAGCTGAAATAGCGAAGCGCGCGACGGTCGCGGCGCTGGGTGGCGGAAATCGTGTCGATTTCCGTAACGATTTCCGTGTCGGAAATCGCCACCGCGCCGAAGCGATGTCAGTCGAGATTTTGCAAGACCTCGCGCAACGTGCCGAACAAGGTGTCGATATGGTCTTTCTCGATGATCAGCGGCGGTGACAAGGCGATGATATCGCCCGTCGTTCTAATCAGGATGTCTTTTTCATAAGCGGCGAGAAAGGCTGAGAACGCCCTTTTGGTGGGTTCGTCCGCAATCGGTTCCAACTCGATGGCCCCGATCAGACCCATGTTCCGGATATCAATCACATGGGGACAATCGGCCAGGCTGTGAACGCCGTCCTCCCAATACTCCGCCAGTTCATTCGCCCGCTCAAACAGGCCTTCTTCGGCATAGGTATCAAGCGTGGCCAGACCGGCTGCGGCCGCCATCGGATTGCCCGAATACGTGTACCCGTGAAAAAGTTCGATCAGGTGCTCGGGTCCCGACATGAAGGCATCGTGGATCGCGGCCGAGGTCAGGACCGCACCCATCGGGATCACCCCCGACGTCAGACCCTTTGCGCAGGTGATCATGTCCGGGGTCACATCGAATTTCTGCGCCGCGAACGGGGCGCCCAGACGGCCGAACCCGGTGATGACCTCATCAAAAATCAGAAGAATCCCGTGTTTCGTGCAGATCTCGCGCAAGCGCTCAAGGTACCCTTTGGGCGGCATCAGAACACCGGTGGACCCGGCCATTGGCTCAACGATACAGGCCGCGATTGTCTCGGCTCCGTGCAGCGCCACAAGACGTTCCAGATCGTCCGCAAGTTCCGCGCCATGCGCGGGCTGCCCCCGTGTGAACGCGTTCTGATCAGGCAGATGCGTGTGCCGAATGTGATCGACACCGCCCAGCAGCGTGCCATAGACCTTGCGGTTCGCGACGATCCCGCCGACCGAGATGCCGCCGAAATTCACACCGTGATAGCCCCGCTCGCGGCCGATCAGGCGCGTACGCGCGCCCTCACCTCGGGCGCGGTGATAGGCAATTGCGATTTTGAGCGCGGTTTCGACGCTTTCCGAGCCCGAATTGGTGAAAAACGCATGGTCGATCCCGTCGGGAGCCAGGTCGCGCAACTTTGTCGCAAGTTCGAATGCCTTTGGGTGGCCCATCTGAAAGGCCGGGGCATAATCCAGTTCGCCCGCCTGCTTCGCGATCGCCTCAACGATCTTCGGGCGCGCATGGCCCGCATTGCAGCACCAGAGCCCCGCAGTTCCATCCAGCACCTGACGTCCATCGGACGTCGTGTAATGCATATCTTTGGCCGCAACGAACATGCGCGGCGCCTTCTTGAACTGACGGTTTGCCGTGAATGGCATCCAGAAGGCGGACAGATCATTGGGAACGGAACGGTCAAGGGCCATGGGACACCCCTTTGGGCAGGTGTTTCGGAACGCGAAGGATTTGACCAATTGGTCAAGATCACGCTAGCAGAGGTCGGGGGTCAGTCAAGGTCAAGCCAGGGCGCATACGCAGGACATGAACGAACCAGTGTCTCGGACCCGGATCCAGCAGCAGAAGCGCCATGCCATTTTGGAAGCGGCGCTTGATGTGTTTTCGGCTCAGGGGTACCGGGGCACGACGCTGGACCAGATCGCCGAAGCAGCGGACCTCTCAAAGCCCAACCTCTTGTACTATTTCCCGTCTAAAGACGCGGTCCACGCTGCCTTGATTGACGGGTTAATGGACAGTTGGCTGGACCCTTTGCACGCCTTGGATCCCGCGGGCGACCCCATCGACGAAATCGTCGGCTATGTCCTTCGCAAACTTGATATGTCCAAGCACCTGCCGCGCGAAGGACGGCTATTTGCCAACGAAATCCTGCAAGGCGCGCCGCGAACCGGTGATCTGATCAAAGGCCCGCTTCGGGCACTGGTCGATCAGAAGGCCGAGTTGATCAACCGTTGGGCCGCCGAAGGACGCCTTGCCCCGGTCGACGGCCATCACCTGATTTTTTCGATCTGGTCGACCACGCAGCATTACGCCGATTTCGAAGTTCAAATTCGCGGTATTCTGGGCTCGGATATGGGCCGCACGTTCCAAGACGCCGCACGGTTTCTTGAAGCGTTTTATCGCCGGGCCTTAACACCCGGTTAACCTTCGGGGCCGAATCCCCAGATCGGTTAAGAAATCCGAAAGCTCTGCCAATGATCATCGTCCGTGGTGGGATGTAATTTTTGGAGGGTGAGATGATCAGCCAGATTGGTGCGTCGGCAGGGGCCGACACGCGTGCGCCACAGGCGCAGGTTCGTCAGGCCGCCGCGGCGGATGCGCCTGCGGCCAAATCCCCAAACGGACGCGGCGAAGAGGCTGTGGTCCGGAAAAGCGAAACAGCCGAGGCGGTTGAAGCTGCAAGGCAAAGCGATCGTGTCCTGGCGGTAACGCTTGAAACAAAACGGTCCAATCAGGATCGGGCCCTGCCCGATGATCAGGCACCCGATGCCGATGCGTTGGCTGGACCGACGCCGGCTTTCGAAATCACGCTTTTGGAGCGTGAGGCCAGCCAGGCGCTGACGCGCGGATTGGGCGAACCAGCGCAGGTCGTGGGTCAGGATGAGACGGGCACCGAGATCGCCGTGGCGGATCCGACCGCGGTTTCTGCGCTGGACGACGCCGATCTTCCCGAGCCCGAGGTTGAAGCCGCGCGGCGCCTGGACGTGCCGCCGACGCCATCGGAACAGGCCGAGACCGAAGTCGCGACCGTCCGCCAGATTGAATCGGGCGGTGAAACGGCTTCGGTAGACGTGACGCTGTAAAACTCCGGCGACTTGTGCGCCGCGTCTAAGACGCGCGGGAGGTTTGGCGCGCGGCCTTTGCCTCTTGCGCGAGATCCCGAGCCACCGCGAAAGCACCCTTGATCCGGTCGCTGTCTTTCTTCCAGTCGCGCCGCACAACGATTTTGTTGTCCTTGACCTTGGCCAGCCCTCGTTGATCCTGGATGAAGGTCACCAAACCTTCGGGGTTCGCGAACTTGTCGTTCCAAAACTGGATCGTCGCGCCTTTGGGTCCGCCATCCAGCTTGGCGATGCCGGCCTTTTTGCACTCGGCCTTGATGCGCACGATCAGAAGCAGCGTGTTCACCTCACGCGGGAGCTTCCCGAACCGGTCGATCAGTTCGGCGGCGAAGCCTTCCAGTTCCACCTTGGTTTCCAACGATGACAAGCGCCGATAAAGCCCAAGCCGGACATCAAGATCGGGCACGTAATCCTCTGGAATCAGGACAGAAACGCCAAGGTTGATCTGCGGCGCCCATTGGTCATCGGTGGCGGCCATCCCCTCCATCTGGCCGGCTTTGATCTTGGCAATCGCCTCTTCCAGCATCGACTGGTACAGCTCGTACCCCACTTCGCGCATATGGCCCGACTGTTCTTCGCCGATCAGGTTCCCGGCCCCGCGAATGTCCAGATCCTGACTGGCGAGCGTGAACCCGGCGCCAAGGCTGTCGAGCGAGCCCAGAACCCGCAGCCGCTTTTCAGCCGTGGGCGTCAGGGGCGTGCGCGGTTTCGTCGTCAGATAGGCATAGGCCCGCGCTTTCGACCGGCCCACACGGCCCCGGATTTGGTAAAGCTGCGCCAGACCGAAGCGGTCGGCCCGATGGACGATCATCGTATTGGCCGATGGGATATCCAGGCCGGATTCGACAATCGTTGTCGACAACAGCACATCGTATTTGCCGTCATAGAAGGCGTTCATGCGTTGATCGAGTTCGCCCGCAGGCATCTGCCCATGGGCCACGACGTATGTGACCTCGGGCACGTGATCTTTCAGGAATTCTTCCATTTCGGGCAGGTCCGCGATGCGCGGAACCACAAAGAAGGACTGCCCGCCCCGATAATGTTCCCGCAAAAGCGCGTCGCGGATGGTGATCGTGTCAAATTCACTGACATAGGTGCGGATCGCCAAGCGGTCGACCGGCGGCGTGCCGATGATCGACAACTCGCGGACGCCGGTTAGGCTGAGTTGCAAGGTCCGCGGGATCGGCGTGGCTGTCAGGGTTAAGACGTGCACGTCAGAGCGAAGTTCTTTCAGCCGTTCCTTGTGCTGAACGCCAAACCGCTGTTCTTCATCGATGACCAGAAGGCCGAGGTTCTGGAACCGAACACCCTTGGCCAGAACGGCATGGGTGCCCACCACGATATCGACGGTGCCGCGCGCCAGACCGTCACGGGTTTCATTCGCCTCTTTCGTTCCAACGAAGCGCGACAATTGCCGGACCTCGACCGGGAAGCCCCGGAACCGTTCGGAAAAGCTTTGAAAATGTTGGCGCGACAGAAGCGTCGTTGGAGCGATCACGGCCACCTGCATGCCGGACAGGGCAGCAATGAAGGCCGCGCGCATGGCGACCTCGGTCTTGCCGAAGCCCACATCGCCGCAGACCAGCCGGTCCATCGGAATGCCATGGGCCAGATCGGTCAGCACATCTTCGATGGCCGTCAACTGATCATCGGTTTCCTGATACGGGAAGCGGGCGCTGAACGCCTCCCACATGGCGTCGGGCGGCTCAAGGATCGGTGCCTTTCTAAGGTGGCGTTCAGCCGCCACGCGGATCAGCCGGTCGGCGATCTGGCGAATGCGTTCCTTCAGGCGGGCCTTTTTCGCCTGCCATGCCCCGCCGCCCAGCTTGTCGAGCAAACCCTCTTCATGGCCATAGCGGCTGAGCAGTTCGATGTTCTCGACCGGCAGGAAAAGCCGCGCCTTTTCGGCGTATTCCAGGTGCAGGCATTCATGCTTGGCGCCAAGCGCCTCGACCACCTCCAGCCCCTGGAAGCGACCAATGCCGTGATCGACATGGACAACCAGATCACCGGGGGACAGCGCCTGGGTCTCGGTCAGAAAATTCTCGGCCCGGCGCTTTTTGCGCGGCGCACGGATCAGGCGATCGCCCAGCACATCCTGTTCCGAGATCACCGTGCGGCCCCGGCCAGAGAAGCCGGTTTCAAGGGCCCAGACGATCAGGCAGATCGCGCCCTTTTCGTCTGGCACCTCGGTCAGGTTCCGAACCTCGGTCAAGCCTGTCAGGTCCTGTTCCTCCAAAAGGCCGCGCAAACGTTCGCGTGCGCCATCCGAGTAACTGGCCAATACCACGGGACCGTCCTTGCCCTTGTCCCGGATGTGGTCGGCCAAAGCGCCAAACAAGCTGATCTGTTCCTGCTGGCGTTCAGGGGCGAAGTCGCGGCCGACGCGCCCGCCGGCATCGGTGACGCCGGGGCCCGTCGCCTGCGGTAGTGCGGCAAATTGCACGCAGCGGTGATTGTTTGTGGCGGCGTCCCATGCCGGGTCATCCAGATACAAAAGCGCAGGGCCGACCGGCTTATAGACCGTATCGATCCTCGCCTTAACGCGCAGCGCCTCTGCCCGGCTATCATACTGATCCGCAATCGATTCCCATCGGGACAGGCGCGCGGGCGTCAGTTGATCATCCATGCAGATGGCCGCGCCGGGTAGATAATCAAAAAGCGTCTCTAGCCCGTCATAGAAGAAGGGCAGCCAGTGTTCGACGCCCGCATGTTTCCGGCCTGCACTGACGGCCTCATATAACGGGTCATCCGTGCCCGCCGATCCGAATTCCAGCCGATAGTTTTGACGGAACCGGCGGATCGAGGCTTCGTCCAGAATGACCTCGCTGACCGGTGCAAGTTCCAGAACCTCCAAGGGCTCGGTGGTCCGTTGCGTCGCTGGGTCAAACCGACGCGCGCTGTCCAGAACATCGCCGAACAGATCCAGACGAACCGGGCCGGTCTCGCCCGGCGGGTAGATGTCGATGATCCCGCCCCGGATCGCGTAATCCCCGGGCTCCAGCACCGTTGGTGCTTGCACATAGCCCATGCGAACCAGGAACTGGCGCAGGCCCTCTTCATCGATCCGGTTGCCGACCCGCGCTGAAAACGCCGCCTCGCGCAGAACTTCGCGCGGCGGAATACGCTGCGTGGCCGCGTTCAGCGTAGTCAAAAGCACAAAGCGGTCTGGCATTGCATGGGTCAGCGCCGCCAACGTGGCCATCCGAATGGCCGAGATATCGGCATTGGGCGACACGCGGTCATAGGGCAGACAATCCCAACCTGGAAAGGACAGGACCGGCAAACCGGGATCATTCAGGCGCAAAGCGTCGGCCATGGCCGCCAAGCGCCGGTCGTCCCGAGCAATGAAAAGGACGGGTCCTTCGCCCCGCGCGACCTCATCCAGGACAAGCGTCGCGTCGAAGCCTTCAGGGGCGCCGGAAATGGTGATGGTTTGGGTCGGGGACATCTTGGGCCGTCAAGTGGCGTCCCCCGCCGCTCAAGTCAACTGGCGAAAGGGATCACCGTCAGATTTTGCAGCATCCCGTAGAAGGCTGTGATGAAGATCGATAGAACACCGATCCCCTGGGTGATCAGCCGGTGGCGGGACATGCGACGGCGCAGGTCTTCGCCCTTTACCTCGTCGCGCTGGATCTTTCGGGCCGTGAAGATGTTCAGCCCGGCGATGAACACCATGGGGAAGGTCAAAAGAAAGACGGCCTGCGCAAACTCAAGCCCATAAACGAAACCGAGGATCGGCATAGCGGTGTAAGCCAGACAGGTGATCGCCAGCAGCCAGATGCCTGCATATTCGACGATATAGTTCAGCCGGTTTACGTTGATCCGGACCATGTCTTCCAGATCGACCTCGGCCTGACCACCCTGCCGCGCGGCACGCTGGACCATGTCAAACGGGACGCCCAGCACCCAATGGGCTGCCGTCGACCAGACCACCGCCAATGCGATCCAATACCACAGGTTCGAGAACGATCGCATGTCGATCAGCTCGAACACCGTTTGATACCAGTCGAGACCTACCAAACCGGGAGTTCCTTCGCCCTTCCACAGGTCGAGATTTCTACTGAGGCCGGCAGGTGATGGCCAGACTTGTGGGCTAAGTCGATCCGTGCGAGCACAAGACTACGGCAAACTGGACACACCGCGATGACAATCGGCCCTTTTCCCACGACCCGTTTCCGGCGCAACCGATCAAGCGATGCGTTGCGCCGTTTGACGCGGCAGACGACTCTGTCGGTCGATGACCTGATCTGGCCAGTTTTCCTGCAAGAGGACCCCGGGCGCAGCGAAATACCCTCGATGCCGGGCGTTGCCCGTCTGGGTCCGGACGAGGTTGTGGCCGCCGCCCACGAAGCCGCCGATCTTGGCATCCCGGCAATCTGCCTGTTTCCCTATACGGATCCGAAGCTGAAGACCGAGGCTTGCGAAGAAGCCTGGAACCCCGACAACCTGTCGAACCGCGCCACGCGGGCCATTAAAGCGGCGGTGCCCGAGATCGCGGTCATGACCGATGTCGCCCTCGATCCGTACAATGCAAATGGCCATGACGGGATCGTCCGGGGTGGTGAAATCATCAACGACGAAAGCGTTGAAGCCCTTGTGAAAATGGCCGTTGCTCAGGCCGATGCGGGTGCCGATATCCTTGGACCTTCGGATATGATGGATGGCCGCGTCGGCGCCATGCGCGCAGCGTTGGAAACCGGCGGGCATACCAATGTGACGATCATGTCCTACACCGCGAAATACGCCTCGGCCTTTTATGGGCCGTTCCGCGATGCCGTCGGTGCCTCAGGCGCGCTGAAGGGCGACAAGAAGACCTATCAGATGGATCCGGGCAACTCGGACGAAGCGCTGCGACTGGTCGAGCGTGATCTGACAGAAGGCGCCGACATGATCATGGTCAAGCCGGGCATGCCCTATCTCGATATTGCCCGCCGGGTGAAAGACACGTTCGGCGTTCCGACCTTCGCCTATCAGGTCTCGGGCGAGTATTCGATGCTGACGGGGGCGGCGCAAAACGGCTGGCTGGATCACGACGCCGTTATGCTGGAAAGCCTTTTGGCTTTCAAAAGAGCGGGTTGCGACGGGATCTTGACCTATTTCGCGCCAGAAGCGGCCCGGTTGCTCGCCAAGGCGTGATCGGCACCACAAGACCTGATGACTCTTTTCCGGTCATCCACTATACTTAGCATAGATCCGCCAGATAAGGCGGGCAGTTTTGTTCACGAGGCAATCCAAAGGGCAGATCCATGACCTCATATTCACGCCGCCTGTTCAGCATGGGCGCGCTTTCCGCTGTGGCACTGACCGCAGCCTGCGACAACAGCATCAACAGCGATGGTGCAGCCGTTATCGATGCGCGCGTTTCCGAAACGCTTTCCTTCATGGAGGCCACCTATCCCGGCACCCGCGACCTGCGCGACAAGGCGTCGGGCTATCTTGTGATGCCGCTGATCACCGAGGCCGGATTCGGCATTGGCGGATCCTTCGGCCGGGGTGCTTTGCAGGTGAACGGCATCACGCTGGATTACTATTCGGCCACCCAGGCGTCGATAGGCCTGCAAATCGGGGCGCAGCAGTTCAGCCATGTGCTTTTCTTCATGACCGATGAAGCGCTGCGCGAGTTTCGTGAATCGCCCGGCTGGCAGGCCGAAGCGGATATCGAATACGTCATCAACAATGAGGGCGAAAACCTGAGCACGGGCACATTGACGGTCCTGTCGCCCGTCGTGGGTGTGGTCTTCGGCCAAGCCGGCCTTTTGGCCGGTGCGTCGATCGAAGGCACCAAATACAACCGGATCATTCCGTAGACAGGTCCTTGGGGGCGCTCAGCGCCCCCTTCTCCGTTTTGCTTCTGGGGTGGCCTGTATGCCGCTTTCAAGCCAGGCGCGCTCTGGCGGGCTCAATTCCGCGTCCATGATTGCGTCATAGGCCGCAAGATCCCGATCCGTCAGGTTGCCGTGCCATTGGCCGCTGGCCCCGCTGTGAAAGAATGCCGCGTCCGATTTGAAAAACCCTTTCCCGCCCGATGGTGCAAAGCGGTCTGCATGTGCCCGCATGTTGCCGAACGTCGCCGCCTGAACGAGCTGCTGCATCACGGCATCCGGGTGGCTGATGCCCAGAAGCCTCGCGACCCGCGCGAATGTTCCCGGAAGATCGCGTTTCATATCGGCAAAATGAAACATCGACACATTGGCCCGATCTGACAGGGCCTTTGCGGATTTGAAGTGGCGTAGGATATGGGCCAGCGTCATAGCGTCCCCATCGAAGCCCTCTGCCCCGCCATCCAGAAATCGGCGAAACGTGATGCCGTCCGGATCATCTTCGGGATACCACACGTCCAGGACCGTCAGCGGGATGTTCCGCAGATGCCGCCTGTACGAAAAATGCGCATCAAGCGGGTGCCGGAACACACAAAGATACTGCGCCTGATCATGCAGAGGCAGCCCGTCCATCGGCGTGTGGCTTTTCAGGCAACGGCGGTGGGTCATGGCCTCAATCCGCTCGGCCACCTCGTCGATTTCCCGAAACCGGATATCGACCCATGGCATTTTGATCGACAGTTCCGTCTCAACCTCGGGATCACCAGTGAACAACAGTGCGACGATGGTCTGCATCCAGGTCGTTCCGCACTTCGGCGGCGTGACGACCATCACATCGTCCGGGCGGATCTTGACCCTGTCCCAGCGCCGGTTGTCGGTGATCGGTCCAAGATACAGCTTTCGGTTCGACATCTCTGCCCCCTGCTTTCACCTTCCAAAAAGAAAAGGGCCCGCGCAATGCAGGCCCTTTCCTCGTGTCCCTCGGTTCTTCTACCCGATTAACGCTTGGAGAACTGGAAGCTCTTCCGCGCTTTCGCCTTGCCGTATTTCTTGCGTTCGACAACGCGGCTGTCGCGGGTCAGGAACCCTGCCGCCTTGAGCGCACCGCGAAGCGACGGTTCATAGAGTTGGAGCGCTTTCGAAATGCCGTGCTTGACCGCACCGGCCTGTCCCGAAAGACCGCCGCCCTTTACCGTGGCCTGAACGTCGAATTCACCTTCGACACCAGCCACCTGGAAGGGTTGGCGCAGAATCATCTGAAGCACAGGGCGCGCGAAGTAGGCGTCCATGTCCTTGCCGTTGACGGTGACCTTGCCCGAACCGGGCTTGATCCAGACGCGGGCAACCGCATCTTTCCGCTTGCCGGTGGCATAGGACCGACCCAGATCATCGCGAACCGGTTCACGGTTGATGACCGGGGCCTCAACAGGTGCGCCTTCGCCGGCGGCAACCTCTTTCAAGTCTTCGAGCGAGTTGATTTCTTCAGCCATCGTCTCAGCTCCGCGTGTTTTTCTTGTTCATGGATTTGACATCGAGCACTTCGGGCGATTGCCCTTCATGCGGATGCTCGGCGCCTGCATAGACGCGCAGGTTGGTCATCTGCTGGCGGCTCAGACGGTTGCCCGGCAGCATGCGCTTTACCGCCTGCGTCACCACACGTTCGGGATGCGCGCCTTCCAAGATCTGGCCTGTTGTCCGCGACTTGATGCCGCCCGGATAGCCGGTGTGCCAATAGTTCGGCTTGTCCCGCTTGTTGCCGGTCAGCTGAACCTTGTCTGCATTGATGACGATCACATTGTCGCCCATGTCCATATGCGGAGTATAGCTTGCCTTATGCTTGCCCCGCAGCCGCATTGCGACGATCGAGGCAAGACGACCCAAAACAACGCCTTCTGCGTCGATCAGGATCCACTTCTTGTCGATCTCGGCGGGCGTGATGCTGTATGTCTTCATCCGTCTTTACCCTGAGAAAAGCCAAACGCGCCGCATGGGCGGCGCTGATCGGCGGTGTTTTAAGGGTTTGCGTGCCGCAGTCAACGGCAAAGGGCGTGTTTTTTCTGTTTTACTTCATGGCTTTACAATTATGGTATTTAAATACCCCAGTAGAATACGAAAAAGCGACGTGATCTTCCCGCAGACCTCGGTCAAACTGCCTTCTCGGCCAGAAAGACCATCGGGCGTGACGTTGCAGGATCAAAACTGCCATAGGCCCAGTCCCCGAAACACCGCGTTTTTGTGAAGCCCAACCGTTCCAGCATTGCCTCAACCTCAAGGCGGGTCAGAAATTGCAATCGGCTTTCGGAAAGCAGCTCTTCATCGCCGAAGTCATAGCGTGTGGCGAAGCGGATATATCCCGGCCCTGTCTCAAGCACATCGCGGCTGTGGCGCACCGGACCATCTGGTGTCTCAAGCACATAAGTACGCTGCCATTCCGATGCCCAGTCGAGCGCCGGGTTCCGGGTTTCGAACGCCAGAAGACGGCCGGGCTTGAGATGCGCATACGCGGTGCGTATGGCGGCTTCGGCTTCATCCGGGGTGGCGAAAACCTGAAACACATTGCCTGTCATGAAGATCAAGTCGAACTGGCGGCCGAGGGACAGGTCGGTCGCGGTCGAGACGTGCCAGTCGATCCGGTCACCACCCGGTTGCGCCCGCCCAAAAGCGATCATCTCTGCCGCCGGATCCACTGCCGCGACCCGATGCCCCGCAGTGGCCATCGCGCGCGAAACGATCCCGGTCCCTGCCCCAATCTCTAACACGTCCTTCGGATCGTCGCCTGCAAGGTTCAGGTAGAAACTTCGATCCTCGGACCAGGGGCTGTCCAGATCGTAAAGCGCCACCAGTCGCGGGTGGGTGTAATGGGCGTCAACCATGTGATTTGGGCGGGATCGAATAGGTCAGGTTTGCCTGTGCAACGGGTTCGGACACGCCTTCGGAATAGATTCGGACGGTTCCCACGGCCAGCGATCGGCCAAGCTTCAGGATCTCGCCTTTCCCGATTAGATCCTTGCCGGCCGCCGGTTTCCGCATGAAATCGATGGCGCAATTCGTTGTGACCGCCAAGGCCTTTGGACCGATGGCCGACAGGATGCCGAGATACATGCAGACATCGGCGAGCGAAAAAAGCGTGGGGCCAGACACGGTGCCGCCAGGGCGCAGATGCCGGTCCCCCACGGGCATTCGAACCGTAATCCTGGGCGGGGCGACGTCTTCCACCACGAAGTCCCCGGCAACCTGCGGAAAGGCGCCGATCAGGAACTCTTGCAGCGCATCAGCGTCCATCTCGCGGTCCATGGGGTTCCTTCCCGGTCAAAGCGTCCCTAGTCTTTGCCCGGTCGAACCGAGCGGGGCAAGCGAGCCATGGCCAAGACAAAGACGAAATCCGAAGGTGAAGCCGCCGTGGTGGCGCACATCGCCAAGGTCGAGAACCCAAAGCGCCGGAAAGAAGCTGAAGATCTGAACGAGATCTTTCAGGAGATCACGGGGTTCAAACCACGTCTCTGGGCGGGTCGGATGATTGGTTACGGGCAATACGATTACACCTATGAAAGCGGCCATTCCGGAACCTGGCTCGCGACCGGTTTCGCCGTGGGCGCACGGCAACTCACCTTCTACATCCTGCCGGGATACACGGATTTTGCGGAAATCATGCAGCGGTTCGGCAAACACAAGCACGGCAAAAGCTGTATCTATGTCAGCCACCTTGAAGACGTGGACCGCGACGCCTTGCGCGATCTGGTGCAGGCCGGGCTGAAAGACCTGAATGCCCTATTCCCGGTTCAGCCGACGTAGCGCCTGAATTCTTTGACCGAAGGAAGCAGCAAGTCTTTTTGCTTAAAGATCGTAAAGCGCCCCGAATTTCGCATCGAGATAGTCCAGCAGCGGCTCGACCGAGGGCTCTTTTCCGGTCGCATGGGCGATGGTTTCGCGCGGTGTGCGCAGCCCCCCGTACCGCTGAAGTTTCTCGCGCAGCCAGGTCGTCGCTGGTCCGGGATCACCCTTGGCGAGATGACTATCGAGGTCCGGGATGTCCTTACGAAGTGCATCGTGCAGGCAACCGGCATAGACATTTCCAAGCGTATAGGTCGGGAAATACCCAATCAGGCCGACCGACCAATGCACGTCTTGCAAACACCCGTTTGACGGCTTGTCCACGGCTACGCCGAAATCCGCTTCAAAACGTTCATTCCAGGCGTCTGGCAGGTCCGCCGCTTCCAGAGCGCCGGTGATCATCGCGCGTTCCAGATCAAAGCGCATCAAGATGTGAAGGTTATAGTGGACTTCATCGGCCTCGGTCCGGATGAAGCCCGGTGCGACCCGGTTCACAGTGCCATAGAAGGCGCGCGCATCGCCGATGCCAAAATCGCCGAACGTGTCCTTCATGCGTCCATACAAAAACCCGGTGAACGCTTCGGACCGGCCAAGCTGGTTTTCATAGATCCGACTTTGGCTTTCATGAACGCCCATCGACACCCCCCGCCCGAGCGGCGTCAGCAAATAGTTCGGGTCGATCCCTTGTTCATAGCTCGCATGACCGACCTCATGGATCGTCGAATAGAAGCAATTGAACGGGTCGCGGGGGCTGGTGCGCGTGGTGATCCGGACATCGAGACCCGAGCCGGACGAGAACGGGTGAACCGCCTTGTCGATGCGGCCATTGGCGAAATCATAACCGAAAACCCTGGCTAGTTCTTCCGATAGGGCCAGTTGTCCCTGTTCGTGAAAGTCCTGATCCAACCGGGCAACCGCTTTTCCCGACCCCAGGATCCTTTCCCGAAGCGCCACGAGGCGCGGACGCAAGGCCCCGAACATCTCGGCCAGACTGTCGCCCGAGGCGCCGGGCTCGTAGTCATCGATCAGCGCGTCATAAAGATCGCCGCCAGCCGCCAATGCCGTGGCTTCTTCGCGTCTGAGTTTCAGGACCTCCGTCAATGTCGGCGCGAAGGCTGCGAAGTCTTCGTTTGCACGTGCCTCGGCCCAGATCCCCTGGGCAAGCGAGGTCACCCGCGCAATCTCGGCCGCCAATGCCGCTGGCACTTTCA
Source organism: Paracoccaceae bacterium (assembly GCA_965267475.1). Lineage (GTDB taxonomy): Bacteria > Pseudomonadota > Alphaproteobacteria > Rhodobacterales > Rhodobacteraceae > JBCBKU01. The sequence continues at coordinate 2,162,831 of OZ254079.1, read as the reverse complement.
CGGTGCGATCGAACTTGTGGCGTATCTCACGCAGTTGAGCCGCTCCGGCCGCATCCGGTGCCTCGGCGGTCTGAAGCCAGTCGCCGATCCGGGCATCGGTGCGGCGGGCATGCAAAACACTTTCCAGCGCCGCCATCTCTTCCGACCGCTGGGCCGCGGCCCCCCTTGGCATGACCGTTTCCTGATCCCATCCAAGGCGACCCGCGACCTGCCCCAGCGCCTCGGTTTCACGCTGAAACGCCATCAATTCGTCGAATGCCGACATCTATGACCTCACGGATTGAGAGATTGGATACATGGACAGGAACCGGGTTCTAAGGATCAAAACCCAAAGAATGACGGCGCCAAGTTGATGGATGATGGCCAGTTGCAAAGGCGCGGCATAAAGCACGGTGACCACGCCAAGCGTCACCTGCAAGGCCATCACGGCAAGAACGGTGTTTCCTGCAAACCGTGTCGCGGCATTCCCAGATGACCGCGTCCGGAGCCAGACGAACACGCCTAGGATCGCCACGACATAGCCAAGCACACGGTGCATGAACTGCACGAGACCCGGGTTTTCAAAGACGTTCCGCCAGGCAGGTTCAAGGCTGAAGGCGTCGGGCGGGAAGATCTGCCCATTCATCAATGGCCAATCGACGAAGGTGCGCCCGGCATCGATCCCGGCCACAAGCGCGCCCAGCAGGATTTGCAGGAAGGCCGCATGCATCAGCCCCGTTGAAATTCGTTTCAGACGCGGCTCAGCCGCGCGGCGCGCCTGCAAAAGCTCGGCGTTTGTGCGCGAAAGCCGCAGGACATACCAGGCGATCAGCCCAAGAATGACGAAGGCGAGGCCGAGATGCGTGGCAAGCCGGTAAGACGCGACATCAAGCATCCCCGCCTGAAGTCCAGAGGATACCATCCACCAGCCAATGGCCCCTTGCAGCCCGCCAAGCCCGCCAAGAAACAGCAGGCGCGGCGTCCACCCAGCCGGGATCTGGCGCCGGATCAAGAAGTAGAGAAACCCAAGGCCCCAGACGAGGCCGATGAACCGCCCAAGCTGCCTGTGGCCCCATTCCCACCAATAGATCACCTTGAACTCGGCCAGGGTCATGGCGCTGTTTTGCAGTTTGAATTCGTCGGTTTGCTGGTACGCCGAGAATTCAGCGTCCCAGTCCGTTGCGTTCATCGGGGGAACAGCCCCTGAAATCGGCGCCCATTCGGTGATCGACAGGCCAGAGTCGGTCAGCCGAGTCAGACCGCCCACAACGATCATCGTCACGACCAATGCGAATAAAACGATCAGCCAGGCGCGGATCGCCCGACGATTGCCGCCGGTGCCCGTGTCGATCAGCCCGCCCGTAGTTGCGGTCTGGCGCGGCGCATCGGCGCCCACTTCCTCAAAAATGCTGCGTTTCTCGGCCATCTGCCACTCGTTCTTCGTTAGCCGGAACCTAGGCCCGTGCCCCGGGATCGTCCAGAGCGTCCGGGCCGGAATGACGCTTAGTCGCCCCGTTCCTTCCAACGCACCATCTGACGCAGGATACCATGCAGGATCGCGACATCGGCCCGGGTCATCGGCATGCGCGACCAAAGGTTGCGCAAGGTGATCTTCATCCCTTCCGCCTTCGTTTCGGGAAAGAAAAACCCGGCCTCGGTCAAACGCTCTTCATAGTGACTGGCAAGGTGTTCGACTTCGTGCTGCGGCGCAGGCTCGGTCCCCGCAAAATGCATCTCGTCATCGCTGTGCTCACCAGCCGAGCGGCGCCATTCGTACCCCATCAAAAGCACGCATTGCGCAAGGTTTAGCGACGGGAAATCAGGATCCACCGGAACCGTGACAATAGTATTTGCCAAAGCGATGTCGGCGTTTTCTAACCCTGCGCGCTCAGGCCCGAACAAGACGGCCACCTTTCGGCCCGATGCGATCTTTTCGCGCGCTTCGGCCATCGCGGCCTCGGGCGACAGAACCCGTTTCGTTAGATCCCTTGGCCGGGCCGTGGTGGCATAGACATCCGTCACCGGACCCACCGCCTCGGCCAGCGTTTCGCTGACCTGGGCGGCATCGAGGATACGCCCGGCCCCGCTGGCCATGGCAACCGCCGCCGGGTTCGGCCAACCATCGCGGGGCGCGACGATGGCCATTCGGCGCAGCCCGAAATTCGCCATCGCCCGGGCCGCGGCACCGATGTTTTCGCCCATCTGCGGGCGCACAAGCACAAAAGCCGGGCTCGACATCCATTCCTCCAAACGCGGGCCGGGGCGTGATACGCTTGGCGTGGATCAAGACACAAGGGGGCAAAGATGGCCTATGACGAAGGCTTGGCGGAACTCATGCGCGATGATCTGGGTGATGATCCGGGGATATCCGAGAAAAAGATGTTCGGCGGGCTTTGTTTTCTGCTGAACGGCAACATGGTCTGCGGCGTGCATCAGGGCGGCGCAATGTTCCGGGTCGGAAAGGCGCGCGAAGAGGCCGCACGCGCTATTGACGGCGCAGGACCCATGACCTTTACCGGTCGCCCGATGGGCGGGATGATCGAGGTCGAAGAAGACGCCTTTGCCGACGATGGTCGGCGCCGACAATGGATCGCACTTGCCCTGGAAAACGCGCGCAGTCTTCCTCCGAAGTAGCCAAGGGTCACAAGGCACGCTATAGCCCGCCAAACCAAAGGCTTAAGGGACAGGCGATGGCCGACAAAGATCAGCCTCAGATTTACCTCATCACCCCGCCCGACCTGTCACCAGACAGCTATCCGAAGCTTCTGGATCGGATGTTGGGCGATCATGAGATTGCCTGCGTGCGATTGGCGCTTGCCAGTCAGGATGCCGACAAGATTGCCCGCGCCGCCGACGGCGTGCGGGCGATCTGTCACGAACACGATGTTGCGCTGGTGATCGCCGATCACGTTGCGCTGGTGGAACGTTTGGGCCTGGACGGCGTGCATCTGACCGATGGATCGCGGAGTGTGCGCAAAGCCCGGGATGAGCTGGGAAAAGACGCCATTGTCGGGGCGTTTGCCGGCACATCACGCCATGACGGCATGACGGCGGGTGAGGTCGGCGCAGATTACGTCAGTTTCGGTCCAGTGCGTGATGGCGGCCTCGGCCAAGACATCGTTGATCCGGATGTTCTGGTTTGGTGGTCCGAAATGATCGAGTTGCCTGTCGTCGCAGAAGGCGGGTTTGATCCGGCAAATGTCGCGTCCCTAGCGCCCCATTGCGACTTTCTGGCCTTCGGCGCCGAAGTCTGGGACGCCGACGACCCCGAAGCAGCGCTGGACGCGCTGCTTGCCGCTATCCCTTAAATTGCGGTCAAACGCGCCGCATGGGTCTTGGCCACAGTTTCACCGGCAGCGCGGGCCAAAGCCTTTCGATCAGGAAAAGCGTCCGATTGCAAAGGGTCATGCAAGATGACTTCGACGCGGCCCTGAAGTGGGGCCGAAAGCACCTTCACCAGATGCCCGCCGAATGTCATGCCGCCCCACCAGCCGTAAAACCGGGGGTCCGTGGCGCCATCTGGCGGATGGTAAACCACGGTGACCGGCTGAATTGAAACGGCGGCCTCTTGCTTGAAGAACGCCTGAAACAACGTTGAATTGAATTGCAAAACGCGCCTTGAATCTGTCGAGGTTCCTTCCGGAAAGAAACAGAGCTTTTGGCCAGCGGCCAACCGGTCCGACATAAGATCGGTCTGCACCCGAGCGGACTTGGTTTCGCGAGCAATGAACATGGTGCCAGTGGCGCGGGCCAGCCATCCGATCCCCGGCCAATTGGCGACCTCGGACTTCGAGACGAAGTAAAGGGGCGTCGCCGCGTTCAGAACAAAGATGTCCAGCCATGACCCGTGATTGGCCACCATCGCCCCGGCTCCGGGCAAGGGTCGCCCTTCGACCGACATGCCCAATCCGATGATGCGCAATGACCAGCGGCAGACCCAACGCGTTACATTAGGCGTCCATGGCCGTCTTGTGCCGAAGATCGGAGCCTCCAGAACCCGCAGCAGCGTATGAACCGCCAACCCGCCGAATACGACGGCGACCAGGGGCACGATCTTGACAGCACAGCGAACCACACCGCCCAACCCAAGGGCGACAGCATCCGGTTCGTCTTCCGCACGCCAGGTCCGGCTCACGCGACATCCCTGTGAAAGCGCTTCCGACCGGCCGCACTCATGGCTGCCGTGTCCATGACCAGAAATACGTCTGTTGTGTTGAACGGGCGATCCACAAAAGCGCCCTCGCCCACATAGCCGCCAAGTTTGAGATAGGATTTGATCAAGGGTGGGATCGCCCGCATCGCGCGCGCCCGATCGATTTGATCCTTGGGCATCAGATCCATGGTTTGAAAGTGCTCGTCCCGCACCCGGGCTCGAAGCTCGTGCGGCGCCAGGTGGTTATGGTGAAGGTGCGCCAACGGCTCAGCCAAAGCCTCGATATCCGTGCCGTGAAAGCTGGCCACACCAAACAGGATCCCGATCCCGTGACGGTCCACATAATCCGCAAGCGCCCACCAAAGCTGGTACATGGCCATGCCACCCCGATAGGCAGGCGCAACGCAGGATCGGCCAAGTTCGAGGATAGGCCGACCCGTGGCCCGAAGCGCCGCAAGGTCATATTCGTCCTCGGAATAGAACTGCCCAGCCCTCGCCGCCTGATCGAGACGCATGAGCCGATAGACCCCGATCACATAATCTTCGCCGGAGGTTTCCAGGCGACGGTCCACCAGGATGAGATGGTCAAAAAACGGATCAAACCGATCACGTTCCAACCCGGCATCATGGTCGACCAAGTCGCCGTCGCCGCCCAGTTCCTCGACAAAGACACGATATCGTAACCGTTCTGCGGCACGCCTGTCGCGGTCGTCCTGAGCCAGACGGAGGGTCAAATTGGGATCTTCGGCGATCATGCTGGTCGGGTCGTCCTGCTAGGTGGCCGATTTTTACGGATCCGGCTGAGAGAAAGCAACGGACGCACTTGTGGATAATACAGTGGATCGTTTGACACACGCTTGGGTTGAGACTATTCCGGTAGTTAGATCAATGGTTGAACGTCACATGTCATGTACCATGATTAGCGCCACTTCTTTGCTTTCGATCACCACTTTTCCCCGGTGTTCGAAGTTGACTGTGATCTTTCCAGCACTGTTCGATTGGACCTGGCCCAGCCCCCAACCGTCCTCGGTCGGATGGCGAACCAGCATCCCCGGCTCCAGCAAAGCCGACATGTCTTCCATGGTGTCTCTCTCCCGGAAAGGTCTATCCGATGTCTATCGATTCCCGCGACCTTAACGCACTTCTTGGGTCGCGTATCTGCCACGATCTGATCAGCCCGCTTGGCGCCATTGGCAACGGCGTCGAACTTCTTAGCATGGCAGGTATTTCCGCCGCGCCCGAGATTGCCTTGATCTCGGAAAGCGTTGAGAACGCGAGCGCGCGCATCCGGTTCTTCCGCGTCGCTTTTGGCGCCGCCAGCAGCACCCAGCTTCTTGGGCGCGAAGAGATCGTCAGCACGATCCGTGACATGACCAAAGGCGGACGACTTGAGATTGACTGGCAACCTCGCGGTGACTTGGCGCGTCCTGAGGTCAAGCTGGCCTTCCTGCTTCTGCAATGCCTGGAAAGCGCGATGCCCTGGGGCGGCCGGATCACGATCCTCAAAACCGCGGACAGGTGGCACCTTCTGGGTGCGGCGGACAAACTGAAGATCGAAGCGGGACTTTGGGAAATTCTGGCCAACCCGGCGGCAGAAGTCGAAGTGACATCGGCCAATGTCCATTTCGCCCTGGCCCCAGAAGCCGGCCGCAGGATCGGACGCCCGATCATTGCCGATCTGAAGCCAAACGCGATATCTGTCGAATTTTAGACTTCCACAGAAGGACCGGGTGCGCGAAACTGGCGCGAACCATCTGGTCCTGACCCATGTTCCTTCCGTTCTTCAGCCATCTGAAAGCGCACCGCGTTCCGGTTTCACTGCGCGAGTTTCTCGTGTTTCTTGAAGGTGTTAAGCGTGGTTTGGCGACTTATGATGTTGAAGGGTTCTATTTCCTCGCCCGCACCGCGCTGGTGAAGGACGAACGCAACATCGACCGGTTCGATCAAGCCTTCGCCGCGACCTTCGACGGACTTGAGGCACGGCACTTGGCGGATCTGATCGAGCAGGTGGATCTGCCAGAGGACTGGCTTCGGAAACTGACCGAGAAGCACCTGACCGATGCCGAAATGGCCGAGATCGAGGCCATAGGAGGCTTGGACGCCTTGATGGAGGCGCTTAAGCAACGCCTGAGCGAACAGGAAAAGCGCCATCAGGGCGGGTCGAAATGGATTGGAACGGCCGGTACGTCACCGTTCGGCGCCTATGGATACAATCCGGAAGGCGTACGGATCGGCCAGTCCGAAAGCCGGCACCAGCGCGCGGTGAAAGTTTGGGATCGGCGCGAATTCCGGAATTTCGATGACACGGTCGAACTTGGGACCCGCAACATCAAAGTGGCGCTAAAGCGGCTCCGCCGCTGGGCCCGCGACGGCGCCGAGGAAGAGCTTGATCTGAACGGCACAATCCGATCGACCGCCGAACAAGGCTATCTAGATGTGAAAACACGCCCCGAACGCCGCAATGCCGTGCGCGTTCTATTGTTCCTGGACGTTGGCGGCTCCATGGATCCGCATGTGAAGCTCGTCGATGAACTGTTCTCGGCCGCGCGGGCCGAGTTCAAGCATTTCGAGCATTTCTACTTTCACAACTGCCTGTACGAAGGCGTTTGGCGCGACAATCGACGCCGCTGGACCGAACAGATCCCGACCTGGGACATCCTTCGCAAATATGGGCCCGACTATAAGTGCATCTTCGTGGGCGACGCGTCTATGTCGCCCTATGAGGTGGTCATGCGGGGCGGTGCAAATGAGCATTGGAATGAGGAAGCGGGCGAGGTCTGGCTGGCCCGGGCCCGCGATCAGTGGCCCGCACATCTTTGGATCAATCCGGTGAAAGAAAAGTATTGGGACTACACCCAGTCGATCGCCATGGTCCGGGACATTTTCGGTCCCGACGCCATGGTGCCCATGACCTTGGACGGGCTCACGCGTGGGATGAAGGTTCTCGGTGACTGATCGCGCATTCCGCGATGAGTGAATAGACATCGAACCCGTTCCAATTTAGGACGCGCGCATGCCAGCGCCCGTTGCCTTGATCGCCTTCAATCGTCCGGATCACATGACCAGGACCCTGGAGGCATTGGCGGCAAACCCGCTTGCGGATCAGACCGATCTTTTCGTTTTCGCCGACGGTCCGCGCCACGAAGGCGACCGCCCGGGAACCGACGCGGTCCGCGCTCTGGCCAGCGACATCCAAGGGTTTCGGTCGGTGACGGTTCGGGCGCGCGATGAAAACGTGGGCCTGCGGGTCAATATCATCGAAGGGGTGACCGAGGTCATGGAGGCGCGCGGATCGGCCATTGTGGTCGAGGACGACATTCTGACCAGCCCGGCCTTTCTGACTTTCATGAACCGCGCGCTCGACCATTATCGCGATGCCCCGAAGGTCTGGCATATTTCTGGCTGGAATTATCCCATCCCGACCGAAGGGTTGCCGGATACGTTTTTCTTCCGGACGATGAATTGCTGGGGATGGGCATCATGGGCGGATCGTTGGCGCCGCTTCGACGCCAACCCCGAACCCCGGGTAAGCGGCTGGCGTGCAGGCCAGGTTGACGCGTTCACGCTGAATGGAGCAGAACCCGATTTCTGGCGGCAGATCCGAAAGAACCACCAGGGCGCGATCAAAACATGGGCCTGCTTTTGGAACGCCACAATATTTGAGAATGGAGGTCTCTGTCTGAATCCGCTGACGTCACTTACGCGGAACATTGGAATGGATGGCAGTGGAACCCATTTCGGTGCGGACGCAGCCGTGCCACAGTCGCAACTTGCCGAACAGGCGGACTTAAATTTGTCCGATGTAATCGTTGAACACGAAGAAGCGCTCGAGGCTATTCGCGCACATTTCATACACAAGAATGGCTTAAGCCCAGGCAAGCGCCTAAGCAATCGTGCGAAAACGACTGTCCGGCAGTGGTTCGCTTAATGCGGGTCAGGCATCTAAGCTACAGCGATACCCGGGGCGGCGCCTTTCACGCAGCTATGCGGATCCATCAATGCGTCCTTAACCAGAGCATCGAAAGCAAAGTTCTTGTCGCCGAAAAGGGCACGGACGACACCAACGTGGAAGAGGTTTATTCGCGTTTTGGCCGCAAGCTTCGCCGCCGTTTTGCCAAGACGCTCAAGAAACTCGAACCGGCCAGGGGAGAACGGAAAGAGGTCCATCGGTCGTTCGGGCTTTTCGCATCTTCGTTCTCTGAACGGGAAGACCTGCGGCAACCGGACACGATCACGCATTTGCACTGGGTGGGCGATGATATGATGTCGGTGTCCGATATCGGGCGCCTTCCGGGCCCCGTGATCTGGACGCTTCATGACATGTGGGCTTTCTGCGGCACCGACCACTATGTGGATGCAGAGCGTTTTGACGCGTTCTTCTCGAACGGGGCGCCTCAGGCCATGGCCGCCATGGGCTGGATCGAGCGCCGTGTTCTAAGGCAAAAACTGCATCTCTGGAAGAATGCAATCCACATAATTGCACCCACCGATTGGATGGCCACACAGGTTGAGAACAGCGTTGTCATGCAGGGTTGGCCCGTCCACAGGGTGCCGATCCCGGTCGACACCGAGGCCTGGCGTCCATTGGACCGGCAAGAAGCATGTCGAAGGCTGGGAATTGACCCGTCACGTCAGATCATTTCCTTTGGCGCACAGAACGCCACGAACGATCCGCGCAAAGGCTATGACCTTTTGTTAGGCGCACTTGCGGAACTGGGCGTCGATGGCAAACCCGTCCTTGGGCTCGTTTTCGGAGGAGATCGAAACGCCGAGCCAGCGATCCACGGGATCCCGTTGCATCATACCGGCTGGACAGACGACACCGCGACGCTTCGCGACATTTATGCAGCCGCAGACGTCATGGTGGTGCCCTCGCGGCTTGAAAATTTTGCCCAAACCGCGTCCGAAGCGCTTGCCTGCGGCACGCCTGTCGTCGCGTTCGAGGGAACTGGCGTGGCCACCGTGCTTGGACCTGACTGTCCCGGCTATCTTGCGCGCGCCTTCGACACGTCTGATCTGGCGCAGGGCATCCGCAGCGTTTTGGAACAAGAATTGGCTCACCGCCAAAGCGCCAACTCTGGTGTCCCGTCGCCATTGGCGCAAGCGGCCAGGCACCGTGCCGTCACAGGCTATTCCTATGATGTTGTCGGCAAAGCCTATCGACAGATTTACGAGACCGCGATCGAAGGCGTCCGCCTCAGCTAGCAAGTTTGCCACCTCACCATTGCCTGACGCGGCAAAGCGACCATATTTGAGGTATGCTCAAGTTCACCCCGATTTTCCTGGCGATCCTGTATGCGCTGGTAATGTACCGGTTTTCCGCCTGGAGGACCGCGCGGACGCTTGATGCACAGTCGACGGAATTGGCCGATCCCATCCTGAAAGTCCTGACGGACCGCATGGCCGGAGCCTTGGACCTCGACCGGATCCGCGTTCATATCTACGAAATCGACCCGGTCAATGGCCTTGCGGCTCCTGATGGGCGGATCTTCATCACCCGCGGGTTCTTCAACAAGTACCGCCAGGGCGAGGTTTCTGGGGATGAGATGGCCAGCGTTATCGCGCATGAGCTTGGCCATGTCGCGCTTGGCCATTCGCGCCGTCGGATGATCGACTTCTCCGGCCAAAACGCGCTGAGGACGGCCATGGCGATGATCCTGTCGCGCTTTCTCCCCGGAATCGGGATCTATATCGCCAACGCGCTGACCACGCTTCTGGCAGCGCGCCTGTCGCGTTCAGATGAATACGAGGCCGATGCCTATGCCGCAGCTTTGCTAACCAAGGCCGGGATCGGGACCGAGCCGCAAAAGTCGCTCTTCCGCAAACTGGAAAAGCTCACGAAGTCCCGCGCCGGGGCCGCGCCGGCCTGGCTTATGAGCCATCCGAAGACCGAAGAACGGATCAAGGCCATCGAAGCGCTGGAGACGCGCTGGACGTCGGAACCGGCCAGATAAATCCGCCTTCGCAGCGCCAATCATTTCAAGGAACACCGCCGAAGCCCTTTTTTGCAGAACGGGGTGGGCGGGCGGGCGTTTCGGAAAAAAGGGCTTCAGCTTAAAGCCTTGCCAAGCCGGGGCAACCGCGCGCGCTTCAGGAGTGCCCTCAGATCCAGGTCGATCCCATCCTCACGCGCGTCTCGATGGACCCCGGCCACGACGCCGCCGACTGCGTCCGGAGCTTCTTCCCAAAGCCGAAGCAGGAAAGGATCCGGATCAAGCCGGGCCAAGCCCTCCTCGGCCAGGGTTCGGCGGGGAAAGTCCTTGGCGTTCACAGTCAGGATCCCGTCGGCCGATCCCGCAATCGCCGCAGCAAGCACATGAACGTCATCCGGATCCGGAAGAACCAACCGTGCCAGATCCCCTGCCCTTGGCTGGATGGAAGCGCAGTGCCATGTGGCTTTCAGAACCGCTATTTCGCTTCTGACACTGGCCTCGGCCACCTCGCCGTCCCGGGCCACGGCGCGGGCCCATTCCTCAAGGATGCGGTCCGACCAAAGCGGTTCATAATGCCCCTGTTTCGCGACCCCCAACAGGATCCGCCGCATAACGGTCGGATAAAGAACACAGGCATCCAAAAGGACCTTCACGCGACGACCCGAAAAAACAGCGCTTTGAGGTAATTGCTTTCGGGAAGCGCGGGATGTTCGGGATGATCCGGGCCAGCGTGGCCCACATGAACCAATTGGGCCCGCCGCCCGGCCCGCCCCACTCCCCGGACCGAAGCCGCACGAAACTTCGCCAGATCCGCCGCGTGAGAGCAGGAACAGAGAACCAGATATCCGCCGGTTTCAACGAGGTTCGCCGCCAATCGGGCCACGCGTTCATAAGCGCGAAGGCCGGGCCCCAGCGCCTTCTTCGACGGCGCAAACGCAGGCGGATCCGCAACGACCAGATCAAAGCGTCGCGCCTCTGAATCCAGACGTTCCATCACGGCAAACGCATCCCCCCTCTCGATTGCAAAGCGATCGATCACGCCTGAGATTTCCGCCCCCTTGCGGGCCAGATCCAAAGCCGCCTCGGATCCATCCACCGCCAAGGCCTCGGACGCACCTGCCGCCAGTGCAGCCAAACCAAACCCGCCCACATGAGAAAAGACATCCAGGACGCGCCCACCCTTGGAAAGCCCTGCCGCAAATGCGTGATTGGGCCGCTGGTCGAAGAAAAGCCCCGTCTTCTGACCGCCGATCAAGTCCGCCATATAGGTGGCCCCGTTCATTCGAACCGGGATGAGATCGGGTTCTTTTCCAACCAAGACCTTGCTGTCGCCATCCAAGCCTTCAATGGTCCGGGCCCGACCGCCCGAATTCTTAAAAACAGTCGACCCCCCTGTGACAGACACCAACGCTTCAGCCAACATATCCAGCCGAGCTTCCGCCCAGGCGGCATTGGGTTGCAGCGACAGCGTGTCGCCGAACCTGTCAACGATGACACCGGGCAATCCGTCCGCCTCTGCATGGATCAGACGAAAATAAGGGTCTGCGTAGATCTTTTCGCGATGGCTCAACGCCATCTCAATGCGCCCTTTGAACCAAGCAACATCGATCTCGGCCTCAATGTCGCGGTCAAGCAGTCTCGCCGCGATTTTCGATCCAGGGTTGAACCCCGCAATACCCAACGGCGCGCGATTGCCATCTTCCAACCGCACCACTGCGCCAGACGGTATCGCCTTGGTCCGCCGGTCGAGCACCAAATCATCGGCATAGACCCAAGGGGCACCATGCCGGATAGCCCGGGCATCAGCCTTTGGTTTTAGTCGGACCACGGGTAAGCTTTCGGATGTCATGCGCGCGCCATAGCCGAGCGGCGCTGCGGCGAAAAGGGCCCATGGCCCCGCAGCCTGCACAGTTCTGCAACGGAGCTATTCCGAATTTGCAGGTGCGGGAAGGCTTTTCGCAGTAGCAATGTTAGCGCTATCATGCTACGGCGCGGCCAACAGCGAAGCGACCCCGATGAGGAGCTGACCTAATGCCCCTGAACCCGACCATCGCGAAAGTCACCGAACGGATAATCGAGCGCAGCCGAGACAGCCGCGGTCCCTATCTGGATCGTATCCGCGCGGCCGCTGAAGCTGGCCCGGCCCGCGCGCATCTGTCCTGCGGGAACCAGGCCCATGCTTATGCTGCGATGGGACGGGACAAGGACAACCTTGCCACTGGGCGGGCGCCCAACCTTGGGATTGTCACTGCCTATAACGATATGCTGTCGGCGCATCAGCCCTTCGCCACTTATCCCGATCAGATCAAGGCGGCGGCGCGCGAAGTCGGGGCAACGGCCCAGGTCGCGGGTGGTGTCCCCGCCATGTGCGACGGGGTGACGCAAGGCCAGACGGGGATGGAGTTGTCGCTGTTTTCTCGCGACGTCATCGCGCTCGCCGCGGGCGTGGCCCTGTCGCATAATACATTTGATGCAGCGGTCTATTTGGGCGTTTGCGACAAGATCGTACCCGGCCTGATCATTGCAGCCGCCAGTTTCGGGCACCTGCCTTCGGTTTTCCTGCCCGCGGGGCCCATGACCTCTGGTCTGGCCAACGACGCCAAGTCCGAAGTGCGCAACCGCTTCGCCACGGGTGATGCAACGCGGGAAGAGCTGATGGCCGCCGAAATGGCCGCCTATCACGGGCCCGGCACCTGCACCTTCTATGGCACTGCGAATACCAACCAGATGCTCATGGAATTCATGGGGCTACACTTGCCCGGCGCAAGCTTCGTGAACCCGGGCACGCCCCTTCGGGACGCATTGACCGTTGCTGGCACGAAACGCGCGCTCGAGATCACGGCGCTTGGCAATGATTTCCGCCCCGCGGGTGAGGTTCTCGACGAAAAGGCATTCGTCAACGGGATCGTCGGATTGATGGCCACCGGGGGGTCGACAAATCTGGTCCTGCACATGCCAGCCATGGCCCGGGCGGCCGGAATCATCCTAGATATCGAGGACTTCAACGACATCTCGGGCGCAACGCCCTTGATGGCGCGCGTCTATCCCAACGGGTTGGCCGATGTGAACCATTTCCACGCCGCCGGCGGGCTTCAGTTCATGATTGGCGAGCTTTTGGATGGCGGCCTTCTGCACGCCGATACGATGACGGTCGCCGGCGATGGGCTCGGCCTTTATACACGCGAGCCCAAGTTGAAAGGTGACGCGCTTGACTGGGTCGACGGACCGTCAGAGACAGCCAATGACAAGATCCTGCGACCGGCGGCAGACCCTTTTCAGCCAACCGGCGGGCTGCGCGAGCTGACCGGAAATGTTGGGCGGGCAATCATGAAGGTGTCCGCCGTAAAGCCCGAGCACCGGGTGGTCGAGGCGCCTGCCCGTGTCTTTGAAACGCAAGAGGCCGTCAAAGCGGCCTTCAAGGCGGGTGAGTTTACCTCTGATGTTGTCGTGGTCGTCCGGTTCCAGGGCCCGCAAGCCTGCGGCATGCCTGAACTGCATGGGCTAACGCCGACGCTTTCGGTGCTTCTGGAACGCGGGATCAAAGTTGCTCTTCTGACCGACGGGCGGATGTCAGGCGCTTCGGGCAAGGTTCCGGCAGCCATCCACGTCTCGCCCGAAGCCGTTGCCGATGGACCGATCGGAAGGATCCAGGACGGCGATATTGTCCGGGTGGATGCGGAAGCCGCGACGATCAGTGTTCTGGCCAAGGATTTCGAAAGCCGTGCCCAGGCGCGTGCAGATCTGTCCGGAAACACGGTTGGCTTGGGCCGCGAAATGTTCGAGGTATTCCGCAAATCCTGCGGTGCCTCGTCCGAGGGCGCCTGCGCGCTGGTGTAAGGAGAGCACTCATGACCCCGAAAGAGGCAAGCAAAGAGGCCGCACGGATCGCGGCACTCGCCCCGATTATCCCGGTTCTGGTTGTCGAGGATGCCAGCAAGGCCGAAGGCCTGGCCCGCGCCTTGGTGGCCGGTGGCTTGCCCGCGCTTGAGGTGACCTTGCGGACGCCCGCGGCACTGGATGTCATCCGCGCGATGGCCTCGGTTGAAGGGGGCGTCGTGGGCGCGGGAACGCTCCTGACACCCGACGATGTCAAAGCCGCAAAGGCGGCGGGCGCCATGTTCGGGGTCTCGCCCGGTGCGACGGACCGAATTTTGGATGCTTGCGAGGCGGCGGATCTGCCGCTTTTGCCCGGGGCAGCCACGGCAAGCGAAGCGATGCGGCTGCTTGAGCGGGGCTATACGGTGCAGAAGTTCTTCCCCGCCGAGGGTTCGGGCGGTGTCCCTGCGCTGAAAGCGATCGGTGCACCAATCCCGCAAGTCAGGTTTTGTCCCACGGGCGGGGTGAGCCTGGCGAACGCGCAGAACTATCTAGCGCTGTCCAACACCGTTTGCGCGGGCGGGTCCTGGGTTGCACCGAGGGACGCTGTGGCGGCAGGCGACTGGGATCGGATCGAAGCGCTTGCACGGGAAGCGGCAGACTTGGGGCGGGCATAACGCCACTGCGAGGCAGTGGAAAATTTTTCTTCAAGATTTTTTGTTTCGTTCCGGGTTAGCTGACGCGACCTTTGCGACCGCCGCGGCGCCCATGCCGGACCGGGTCCAGCAATCCGCTTCGCAGGACGTCGGTCATCGGATGTCCGTCCTGTCCGAACGTCTCTAGTAACCGCGCCACCGCGCCCTTCGGATCTACCCCATCAGGCAGGCTTAGCGCCCAGTCTAGAAAGATCGATCGGCATTCTTCGGCACGGATCCCCTCGATCCGGTACGCTTCGCGGATCAGCCCCTTGGGATCGTCTTGGGCATGTCCGCTCATGCACCTATCCTTCTGTCCGGGCTCAACACCGCATCGATGCAGTCCGCCGCGCGGGCGGTGAGACGCCCAAGCATCTCTTCAATCTCTGAAACCCCCTTAGCCCCGGTTTCCCGCAATAGGAAGGCCCGACCACCCAACCCGACCTGATCCGGATCGAACGGCCCTTCCATCATCAATTGTGTCGACATCTGAAGCGCCCAAAAGGTCCGGTCGGCTTCGACCAGAACATGGGTCTCGGCCTCGGTCAGCCCGATCGCGCTGGCGCCGTCGCTCAATTGCGCAACCGGAAGACGGCGCGCGGATCCTGACAGACGGGCACCGGCCTGAGCCAGAAGCGCTATGTCCTGCAATCGTCCCGGTCCGGGCTTGGCATCCCAAAGGCTGCCTGGCTTCGTTTCCGTCAGGCGCGCCCGCATCTCGGCGACATCGGCAAGAACAGTTTCCCGATCTCCGGGCTCCTTGAGGAAAGAGGCGCGAAACGCCTCTGTCGCATTGGACAATTCCGGATTGCCTGCAACCGGTCGGGCGCGGGTCAGGGCCAAGTGTTCCCATGTCCAGGCTTTCTCACGCTGATAGGCCTGAAACCCCGAAAATGGCGTGGCCACGGGGCCTTGCCGTCCGGAAGGGCGAAGCCGCATATCGACCTCATACAGTTTGCCATCGGCCATAGGCGCTGTCAGGGCCGTGATGAAAGCCTGGGTCAACCGCCCATAAAAAACCTGCGTCGACAAGGGGCGCGGCCCGTCCGACCCCGTTGCGCCGGCCGCTTCGTAGACCACAATCAGATCAAGATCCGACCGCGAAGACATCCGGCGCGACCCGAATGATCCCATGGCGATCACCGACGCGCCCTGCCCCGGCGGCGCACCATGCTTCTGCGCGAACTCGGCCACGACGAAGGGCCAAAGCGCAGCTGCGACGGCATCCGCGATATCGGCGTACTGTTCACCAGCTTCAGAGGCATCGATCAGCCCGCGCAGATGATGGACCCCAACCCGAAAACGCCATTCCCGGGCCCAGCGGCGCGCCAGTCCAAGCCCGTCTTCATAGTCTCGCGCCCGCCCAAGATCCCCTGTCAGTTCGCGCGTCAGGGCCGCCGCTCCCGGCCACTCGGTAAAGAACGATCCGCCGATCACCGCATCGAATACACCGGCATTCCGCGAAAGATAGGTGGCGAGCTGCGGTGTCGTGGCCGCAATATCCACGATCAGGTCGATCAGGTTCGGGTTCGCCTCAAACAGCGAAAAAACCTGCACGCCCGCGGGCAACCCGGCCAGGAACCGGTCGACATGAACCAGCGCCTCGTCCGGACGTGGCGCCCGCTCTAACCTTGCGAGAAGCTTCGGGCCCACGCGGTCAAAGATCTCGCCCGCGCGGGCCGACCGCATCGCCGGATACCCGCGCCACCGGGCCACGGCCTCTGACTGCGCGGGGCTCATCGGCAGGGTTTCGGCGGGGCCTGGCGTGAAGAATTCCTCGGTGATGCTTCGCACTTCCGCGATTTGATCTTGCAGCGTTGCGCGAAGGTGGTCCGGTTCAAGATCCATGAAGGCCGAAAGCCGCGCAAAGCCATCCGGATTTGTTGGCAAGTCGTGGGTCTGTTGATCGCCGATCATCTGCAACCGGTGCTCGACGGTCCGGAAGTTCCGATAGGCTTCGATCAAGGTTTTCGCCCGATCCGCCCATCCGGCCCGTTCCAATGCCAGAAGGGCCGGAACGGTGCCCGGATCCCGCAGCGCGGGATCGCGACCGCCGGCAATGATCTGCCGCGTTTGGGTGTAGAACTCGATCTCGCGGATGCCACCGGGCCCCAGCTTGATGTTCCGTCCTTCCAAGACGTCATCGTCACGAAACCGGCGATGGGACTGGATCCGGTATCGCATGTCCTGCGCATCACGGATCGCATTGAAGTCCAGATGGCGGCGCCACACGAAAGGTTGCAGGCGGTCCAGAAATCGCCGACCTGCGGCGATGTCTCCGGCTGCTGCGCGCGCTTTGACAAAGGCCGCGCGCTCCCACGGGCGGCCCACGCTGGCATAGTACCGCTCCGCCGCCTCCATCGCGACCGCGACAGGCGTGACGGCGGGGTCCGGGCGCAAGCGCAGGTCGGTCCGGAAGACATAGCCTTCATCGGTGATCTCGGACAAAAGCGCGGACAGCCGCCGGGTCGCACGCACCAAACCGCTTCGCGTTTCCTCGAAGAACCCCGAATCGACGACCGTTTCGTCAAACAGGACAATGAGGTCGATATCCGAGGAATAGTTCAGCTCATAGGCCCCCATCTTCCCCATCGCGAGGATCGCAAGGCCGCCGCCGTTAACCAATGTCTCAGATTTTAGTCCCGGTAGTCGGCCGCGTTCGGCCTCTTGCGACAGGGCCGCAGCGACCACGCGTTGGACCGAGGCATCCGCAAATCGGGTCAGCGCGCCCGTCACCTGTTCCAGCGTCCAGACGCCACCCAGATCAGCCAGCGCGACCAGAAGGGCAACCTTTCGCTTCAGAGCCCGAAGCCCCGGTCCGACATCTGCAGCTTGCAGCGCCGCCGTGTCCGACAGCAGCGCCGCCAGACTGTCTTCGGGTGGTCGATCAAGCGCGGCCTCTAGCCAGGATGTATCCCGCTTGATCAAACCCGAAAGGTAGGGGCTGCACCCGGCCATGCCACGGATCAGATCGGCAGCAGCGCCTGACGTCATGGGAAGGCCCGCCAAGGCTTCCTGGCCCCGATCCGGATCGAAAGGACGGGGCGCGGCGGTGATCAGGTCCGCCATGGGGCGCGTTTGGGAATGATCCGACATCTCGCGAAAACCCTGCGCGGTCGCGCCAGCAAGGTCAATTCCGCTTGCCGCCAGCGACGGGCGTCATAAAGATCCAAAGAAGGGGGCGATGATGAGCAAAAGTCTGAAACGCGTAAGAAACGCCTTGGATTCAGCGGGTGTTGGTTCGGAGATTGTGGAAGTCGGTCAGGCACGCACGGCGGCAGAAGCTGCTGCCTCGGTCGGCTGTCAGGTCAATCAGATCGCAAAGTCCATCATATTCGAAGGCGCGAGAACCGGACGGATCTATCTGTTTCTGACAGCGGGCGCGAACCAGGTCGATCTCGCCAAGGCCGAACAGGTCGCTGGCGAACCAATGGCGCGGGCTGATGCCGCCAAGGTACGAGAGGTCACGGGCTTTGCGATTGGCGGCGTGGCCCCGGTTGGCCACCTGACGACGCCGCCCTGCCATTTCGACCCCAAACTCTCAGAATTCGATGTGATCTGGGCGGCCGCTGGTACCCCGCGGCATGTATTCTCGATCACTCCGGGCGATCTGCGGCGCCTGACTGACGCGCAAATTATTGATTTCGTTACCTGATCTCAAATTATGTGAATTTCTTTTACATTTTCTCTTGAAGCGGTCACCCAAGGCTCACATATTTGCGATGTGAAAGACATTCACATCAAGACCACACCGCAAAACACGAGACATAAGGAGACCCCGATGACCCCCGCAACCGCGACGATGCCGAACCGCCCCTCCTGGTTCGCCCGCTCCGAGGCCTGGTTGGATGAGAAAGGCAAAGGGGCCTGGATCGCCGCCATGGTCCTCGGCTTCATCCTATTCTGGCCCATTGGCCTCGCCCTTCTCGCCTATATGATCTGGAGCAAACGCATGTTTTCTGGTTCTTGCGCCAAGCGCACCCGCCACGCCCGTCACGCATTCAAAACGACCGGCAATTCGGCCTTCGACGCTTACAAGGCCGACACGTTGCGCCGGTTGGAGGAAGAACAGGACAGCTTTGAAGCCTTCCTGAACCGCCTCCGCGAAGCGAAAGACAAGGCCGAATTTGACCAGTTCATGGAAGAACAGGCCAAAGCCGCCAAGTCTGACGAAGAAGAAACGGCCTAAGCCGCAAGATCCGGGCCCTGCTTTCGGGGCCCGGACGACCAACAGAGGACACAGTTGACATGACAAAGCATTCCGCCCAGTCGCGGCCCGAGGCCCATTTCGGCCGCCCACCCATCGCCGTCCAAATTCTTGCAATCATTGGATATACTGGTTTCGCGATCCCCGTATCGATCATTGCGATGGACCAGTTCGGATTTCTCGGCATTGCCTTGACGGCCTTTCTGGCCTGGCAGTGGACCCGGATCGCCGCATTCGGCGGGCATCGTTCCATCGGCCAGACGGTGGAAGACCTGAAGCCACAAGTTGATGTTCAGATGTCCACGACATCGGGCAATGCAAGCTTCGATCGCTACCGCGATGAACTGATGGATCGCCTGCGCGAAGAGCAGACCCAGTTCGAATGCTTTCTGGAGAGACTGCGCACCGCCAAGGACAAATCCGAGTTCGATCAGTTCATGGATGACCGCGCCCGCGTCATCCGCTCGACCGCCACACCGGTTCAGGCCTGACCTGAACCGCTAACCCGAGATGACAAGGAAAGACGACATGTCACCGACCGATGCCAGCTGGGGCCTTCCCGATCCCGACTATGGTGAGGCCTTCTATCGCGATGTACCGGCAAAGCGTTTCTTCGCCTGGTGTATCGATGCCGTGCTGATCACGATTGTCACGGCGGTCGTCATTCCTTTCACGGCGTTCACGGCGTTCTTCTATCTGCCGCTCTTGGTGCTGGTCATCAGTTTCCTTTATCGCTGGTGGGCGCTTGCCGCCCGGTCAGCGACCCCTGGGATGCGGCTTCTGTCGATTGAGTTTCGGTCCGGGGACGGGCAGCGTTTCGATGGGGGAACGGCCTTCCTTCATACGCTTGGCTATACCCTGTCCGTGGCCATTTTTCCGCTGCAACTGGTGTCGATGATCCTGATGGTCGTATCTGCCCGGCGCCAGGGTTTAACGGACCATATCCTCGGGACGGCGGCCGTTAACCTTCGCGCAGAGTATTAACCCCCCATTATGGGGGGTTGGCGGCCTTGGGAGGGCTTGCTAACCTCCGCCCAACCGCGGAGTCTCAAGGGCGAATATGCGCCATACCCTTCCCATTGCGCCCCAGTTCTATGTGACGGCGCCGCAGCCCTGCCCCTACCTTGACGGGCGGATGGAGCGGAAGTTGTTCACGGCGTTGCAAGGGGAGTATTCCGAGAAGCTGAACGACTCCCTGTCCAAGCAGGGTTTCCGCAGGTCGCAGAACGTGTTGTATCGCCCGTCTTGCGCGGAATGCTCGGCCTGTTTATCGGCGCGGATCCGGGTTGACGACTTCGAGCCCTCGAAAAACCAGCGCCGGGTCTTGAAGAAAAACAAGCACTTCCAGCGCGAAGCCACTTCGCCATGGGCGACGGATGACCAATATGAGTTGTTTCGCGCCTATCTCGACAGCCGCCATGCGGATGGCGGTATGGCGGACATGGATATCTTCGAATTTGCCGCGATGATCGAAGAGACACCGATCCGCAGCCGTGTGATCGAATACTCGGTTCAAGAAAAGGGCGCGCGACGTCTGGGTGCGGTCTGTCTGACGGACGTGCTCGATGACGGGTTATCGATGGTTTATTCCTTCTACGATCCGGCCTTTCGCAACCAATCGCTCGGAACCCATGTCATTCTGGATCATATCGAGATCGCGCGGGATGCGGGGCTGCCTTACGTCTATCTCGGCTATTGGGTGCCCGGAAGTCCGAAGATGGGATACAAGGCCCGGTTTTCGCCGCTAGAGGTCTATTCAGGCGGCGAATGGACCGAACTGACAGATCCCGAAGATTTTTCGGCCGACATGCACCCCCTTTCGACCGACCCGATTGCCGAACAAGTCGCGCAGATCAGCTTACCGGATTCCCGACCGACCACGACATGAGCCGGCGGATCTCGGCCGTTGCCCTGATCGTTCCGGATTACGATGAAGGCATTGCCTTCTATGTTGGAACACTTGGATTTTCGCTTCTCGAAGACAGCGATCAGGGTGGCGGCAAGCGTTGGGTGCTTGTGGCGCCGGAAAATGGGACAGCGCTTCTTCTGGCCCGTGCGGTGGGCGACAGGCAACAGGCGGCAATTGGCAATCAGACCGGGGGACGCGTCGGGTTCTTCCTGGAAACCGATGATTTCGCACGCGACCACGCCGCAATGGTGGCGAATGGCGTACAGTTCGAAGAAGAGCCACGGCATGAAGCCTATGGCACGGTTGCCGTGTTCCAGGATCCCTGGGGCAACCGATGGGACCTGATCCAGTTCGCCAAGTGAGCCGAAGGGATCAGGGCCCGATCAGATCTGGCACGATTGTCACGACACCGGGGAAGCCCCAAAGCAGCGCCAGCCCGACAACCTGGATCAGGACGAAAGGAATGATCCCGCGATAAATATGGCCCGTCGTCACCTGCGGCGGCGCCACCCCGCGCAAATAGAACAGCGCAAATCCGAACGGCGGCGTCAGGAAGCTCGTTTGAAGGTTGATGGCGATCATTATCGTCACCCATTTCGGGTCCAGCGTCCCGCCATAGATCACAGGCCCCACAATGGGCACCACGATATAGATGATCTCGAGGAAATCGAGGACGAACCCAAGGATGAAAAGGACCAGCATCACGATCAGGAAGACGACCGTTTCATTGTCGAAGGATCGCAGGAACTGCTGAATGTAATGCTCTCCACCAAAGGAAATCACCACAAGGTTCAGGATCTGCGACCCGATCAGAATGGTGAAGACCATCGAGGTGACCTTGGCCGTTTCTCGCACGACCGGACCCAGCACACGCCCCCGCAAAAGAACCCAGCAGGAGTAAAGGATACCAAAGATCGCAACGTGATAGGCCGTTCCCGCCGCGATCAAAGCGACCCGGTCGGCCATCGAGAAGCCCGTTCGGCCTGACCGCAAATCGAAATTTACACCCACGAGGATCATGATGACGATGGCAAAGCTGCCAATCAGGATCATCCGACCTGACCGGTTTTCATCCCCAAGGCGCCGATAGGCCGCAAGCATGATCGCACCACCAGCGCCGAGGGCCGCTGCCGGAGTTGGGTTGGTGATGCCACCCAGGATCGAGCCCAAAACCGCGACGATCAGAACAAGCGGCGGAAAGACCACGCGAATGATCTCATTCTTGCCAAGCCGCCCACCGGCCGCCCAGACGCCGATCAGCATGATCATCACCGGAACAGCCATGATCCCGAAAGTCGCGGCAGGCGACGTTTCAGGCGTAATCATCAGAACATCCAGCACCAGGGCCAGCACTGCCCCGCCTGCTCCGATGAGGAGTGGCAGGGGATTTTGGGACGGCGCCACACCGCGCGCCAATGCCAGCATAATGCCGGCCATCACCGCCATGATGACAATACCGGTCCCAAGCGGTGCCGCGTTTTCGATGGCGGCTGCGCGCGCCTCGGCCAATTCCTCGGACGTCAGGTCGCGCGTCTCGGTGGAAACCCCGGCGGCCAGCAATTCCTCGGCCTTGGCGACCGACCGATCCCATTTCTCCTGTCCGTGAAGCTCGATCATCGATGCCTGGCACGGCGCGGACACATTCGTGCGAAGTTCCGGCGCGTCGGCACTTTGCACGACGCCGCTGACGGTGATGTTCTGGCTGCCGATCGATCCTGCGTTGAAACCGATGACGACCACACCGATGATCAGGACAGGAACGGCGAGAAACCAGAGCAGCCCTTCCTGCCGCGTCACCACCTCGCCCGACCCGCCGTCGCCGCCTAGGACAGGCGGTGCCTTGGACGGGTTCAGGATCGCGTAGCCAAACGCGTAAGACGCATAGAGCCCCGCCAGAAGCAATCCGGGCAACAGCGCCGCCTGAAACAACGTGCCGACTGACAGAACCGCAGGCTCGCCCAGATAAGTCAGCGCGTCGGTGCACCCGGCCAGCTGCGCGCGATCTTCCTGCGCGGCCGAAAACAAATCACCCGTCAGCGTGCCGAGCAGCACGATCACAATCGACGGGGGAATGATCTGCCCAAGCGTCCCTGAGGCTGCGATCACGCCTGTTGCAAGTTCAGGAGAGTAGTTGTTCCGCAACATTGTCGGCAGCGCCAAAAGCCCCATCGTCACCACGGTCGCGCCGACGATGCCAGTTGAGGCGGCCAGGAAAGCGCCCACAACAACGATGGACACCGCCAGGCCGCCCGGCAGCGGCCCAAAGACCCGCGCCATGGTGGTGAGAAGATCATTGGCGATCTTTGAGCGTTCCAGCGTGATCCCCATCATCACGAACATCAGCACCGCCAGAAGCGTCTCAATCGACTGACCGGCGATGACCCGTTCGTTCATGCGGTTCACGATGAACGAGATGTTGCGGTTCAACGCCTGTTCCCAGCCGCCTTGGAACAAGGGTTCTTCGATACGGGGCAAATCGGGATATCGGAACACACTGATCGCTTCGCGAGCGACCCCATCGGCCAAAAGCGCCGCATACTCAGCCGATCGCGGGTCAATCGCCTGATGGATCAGGATCCCAGCACTGTCGAGCGCGGCAATGATCCCAAAGGAAATGACTCCGGCGCCGCCGATGGCAAAGGCCACCGGAAACCCTGTCATGATCCCGCCAAAGAGGCAGAAGAAGACGATTATCAGGCCAACCTCGACGCCATCCATTCCAAAGAGCATGTTCCGTCGTCCCTAATGAATGTCGGCCACAAGCTCGGCCTCTTCGTCGTTCAGCCGATCTTTGTCGAGATACTTGTCTTCGCTTTCCGGACCCTCCCGGAATTCGAGGTAGGACCGATAGAAAAACGCAACCGCTTGCAGGAAGACGAGACCGGTAAACGCCACGATCAGCAGCTTGAAGAGGAAATAAGCGTCAAAGCCATTTGGGCTGAACCCGACCGTTTCCACGTTCCATCTGAGCGCGCGTGCCTTAGCTTCGAGACGTTCGAACGTATCTGACGCCGCCACTTTCGGCGTGACCAGATGGCGCCACATGAAGAACCAGGCGAATAGCCAGACAAGCACGGCGGCCGGCATCATGAAGAACAGCGATCCGAACATGTCGATCACGCGCTTGGTCCGGAACCGCACCGCGGAATAGACCAAATCAACCCGCACATGCCCGCCCTGGATAAAGGTGTAGGACACGCAAAGAGTGACGATCAAAGCATTGTAAAGCTTCAACTCTTCCGACCACCAACTCAGATCTTTTTGGAGAAATGCCAGGCCGCCGAAGATTTCGTATCCAAGGGGCGATCCGGGCCCCAATGTGATCTCGGACACGCGGAAGATGCGCTGAAGGAAGACGATCACGATCTGCTGGATGACCATGAACAGTCCGGCCCAAGCAAAGATCCGGCCGAGGCCGTTGGCAAAGCCTTCAAGGACCCGAACGACGCCCCACATGAACCTGTTCGAAAGGATCCCGATCCCGGTCACGATCAACACCGTCACAAAGACGAAGAAGAAGAATTCAACCGACCCGCCGTAATAAATGAAGCGGATGAGGGAAAGCTTGTCTTCTGGCGTCTCAAGACCGCCGATCCAACCCAGCCAGGCGCCCGGGTGGGTCAAGGCCCAGAAGAAGTTGATCAGGGCCTGCCAAATATTGGTGAAAAACCAGCCGATCCAGTCCAGCATGCTGGGTGCCTCCCACGTATGGTCGTTCCCAAGAAAGTCGGCCCGACCCCTTCCGGGATCGGGCCAATTCGTTGGTTAGCCGCCCATCACGCGGTTACGCTGGGCCACATAGGCCGCGTCCGACTGCTGGATCCAGGACGAACTGCTCGCAAGGCTCGTCTCGAAGCTGTTGCGGACCTTGGCGTAAAGTTCGTCATCCATCGACTCATCTTTGACCTCGGCCGAGGCCGCGCCGAAGGCATCCCAGATCTCATCCGAGAAGTTCAGAACCGTCACGCCCTGCGACTTCAGACGCTGAAGAGCCGCGCCATTCTGGGCCATGGTCTGCGAGAATTGATAGATCGTCGTCGCCTTGGCCGCGTTGTCGATCACCGCCTGCTGAGCAGGTGTCATCTCGTTCCATCTATCCAGATTGACCGATGCAATCAGACCCGATCCCGGTTCATGGAAACCAGCGCCATAATAGAACTTGGCAACTTCCTGGAAGCCGGCACGTTCGTCGGCCAGCGGGCCAACCCACTCAAGCCCGTCGAGCGAGCCAGACGACAGCGCCGAATACAATTCACCGCCCGGGATGTTCTGGACCGATGCGCCAAGCTTACCAAGGACCTGGCCACCCTGACCCGGCATACGGAAGCGAAGGCCCTGGAAATCTTCCACGCTTTCGATCGGATTTCGGAACCAGCCGCCCGACTGCGAACCGGAGTTGCCGCACTGGAACGACTTCAGGCCAAAGATTTCGCCCAACTCGTCGTGCAGTTCCTGGCCACCGTCGTTGTAGTACCAGTTGAACAGTTCTTGCGCGGTGGCGCCAAAGGGCACGGCTGTGAAGAAGTTGTAAGCCGGGTGCTGACCGCCAAAATAGTAGTCCGCCGAGTGGTACATATCGGCCTGGCCCGACGACACGGCGTCGAACACTTCAAGGGCGCCGACAAGGCCGGGCGGTTCCTTGTTGATGGTCATTGTGCCGTCCGACATGGCGTCCACGGCAGCCGTGAAGTAACTGGCCGCATCATCC
Source organism: Paracoccaceae bacterium (assembly GCA_965267475.1). Lineage (GTDB taxonomy): Bacteria > Pseudomonadota > Alphaproteobacteria > Rhodobacterales > Rhodobacteraceae > JBCBKU01. The sequence goes on along the minus strand of OZ254079.1, from coordinate 2,137,431 downwards.
AGAACGGCGAAGCCTTCAGGCCATGAGGTAACCATGGTCAGGCTCTGGTGACCTGCGGCAATTGCCGGTGCTGCAAGCGTTGTGGCGGCCGCAGCCGTCCCACCAAGCGCCGAATTCTTTAGAAAAGAACGACGATCCATAAAGCATATCCTCCCATCGAATGCGCCCACCCTTTGGCGGGCGGATCGTTACTGTGCGCGGACGCTAGCCCATCCACAGGGCAAGGGGAACCGTTAGCCGTTGGAATATCTGAAAAATCGCCCGGAAATCCCGGATTGTCGCGATAAAAATCCCGTCATGCATCGTGCGCGGCTGTTCGATATCGCTAACATTCCCAGCTCCGCCCAAAAAAACATCACATCGCCAAAAAACTCTCGGCAAGGAAGGTCTCACCCGCGGGCGCAATCGTCAGGCCGCGCCCCGATTTTGATCAAACCGCTCCACCGTCGGCCAAGAGCCACGCCCATCCGAAGCCTGACTTGCCGCTGGTTACGAACGGTTCGAACCCGCCTGTATTTTGCTCGACTGCCTGACAGCCTGCTCGCCGATGTCGGGCCAAACCGGGCGGAGGCCCGGAATGAGACTTTGCGCCGGATACCGCTCTGAATTACCGAAAATGTCTTCATGGCCCGCCTCTCGAGCAACATTCGTAAAGAATTTTGGGGCGTCACGTTATCTCTTTTCCAAAAATTGGCTGTTGACGGCCCGCACGCCCCTGCCTAAAGATTTCGCCGTGAGCTAAGGAGCCCTCAAATGAACGGGATTCTCGTACTTGTAGGAACATGGCGCATGGGCCGGTAACGGAAACCCTGATACCACCTCATGCGCCCCCGAAACATCGGGGGCTTTTTTTTGACCAGGGCCCGGGATCACGGCAGCGGCCCAAACGGAGTAAGAGCGATGGCAGAGGCGATGACAGGCGCCAAGATGGTGGTTCAAGCGCTGAAGGATCAGGGGGTCGATGTGGTCTTCGGCTATCCCGGCGGCGCTGTCCTACCGATTTATGACGAGATCTTTCAACAGAATGAGATCCGTCACGTGCTTGTCCGTCACGAACAGGGTGCGGTCCATGCTGCCGAGGGCTATGCCCGGTCGACCGGAAAGCCAGGCGTCTGCCTTGTCACTTCGGGCCCTGGGGCGACGAACGCAGTCACCGGTCTGACCGATGCGCTGATGGATTCGATCCCGATCGTAGTTCTGACCGGTCAGGTGCCAACCTTCATGATCGGAACGGACGCTTTTCAGGAAGCCGATACGGTCGGCATTACCCGGCCTTGCACCAAGCACAACTGGCTGGTGCGCGAAACGGATGCGCTTGGCGATGTCATTCATCAGGCCTTTCACGTGGCAAAGAACGGCCGTCCGGGGCCGGTGCTGGTCGACATCCCGAAGGACGTTCAGTTTGCCAATGGCACGTATGTGCCGCCGAAGTCTGCCAAGACGCGGCATTATCAGCCGCGCATCAAGGGCGACGAAATGCAAATCACGCGTCTGGTCGAGATGATCGAGAAGGCCGAACGCCCCATCATTTATTCGGGCGGCGGCGTCATCAATTCGGGTCCGCAAGCAAGCCAATTGCTGCGCGAGTTGACCGACAGCACCGGGTTTCCCATCACCTCGACGCTCATGGGGCTGGGCGCCTATCCGGCCTCGGGCAAGAACTGGCTCGGGATGCTGGGGATGCACGGCCTGTACGAGGCCAACCTTGCGATGCATGGCTGCGATCTGATGATCAATATCGGGGCGCGCTTCGACGACCGGATCACAGGCCGGATCGCCGATTTCTCACCGGGGTCTGAAAAGGCGCATATCGATATCGATCCATCCTCGATCAACAAGGTGATCCATGTGGATGTCCCGATCATCGGGGATGTGGGCCATGTGCTGGAAGATCTTTTGCGGATCTGGAAATCGCGTGGGCGCAAGACGAACAAAGAGGGCGTCGCGCGCTGGTGGGACCAGATCAAAGACTGGCGCAAGGTCGATTGCCTTGCTTTCGCCCAGGAAGGCAAGACGATCAAACCGCAATACGCGCTGGAACGGCTTGAGGCCCTGACCAAAGACCACCCAGACCGCTATGTTTGTACCGAAGTGGGCCAGCATCAGATGTGGGCCGCGCAGTACATGGGGTTTGAGGATCCGAACCGCTGGATGACATCGGGCGGGCTTGGCACAATGGGATATGGCTTTCCGGCGTCAATCGGGGTGCAGATGGCCCACCCCAATGCGCTTGTGATCAACGTCGCCGGCGAAGCATCGTGGCTGATGAACATGCAAGAGATGGGCACGGCGGTGCAGTTCCGCCTGCCGGTCAAGCAATTCATTCTGAACAATGAACGCCTTGGCATGGTCCGCCAATGGCAGGAACTTTTGCATGGCGAACGCTATTCGCATTCCTGGTCCGAGGCCCTGCCCGATTTTGTGAAACTGGCCGAAGCCTTTGGTGCCAAGGGGATCATCTGTGACAATCCGGAAGACCTGGATGACGCGATTATGGAAATGCTGAACCATGACGGTCCGGTGATCTTCGATTGCCTTGTCGAGAAGCATGAAAACTGCTTCCCCATGATCCCATCGGGCGAGCCGCACAACAAAATGATCCTGGGCGAGAACGCCGAGACGCAAGACGCGATTGGATCATCGGGCGCGGTGCTTGTCTGACATAACGGGCGACCGGTAGCGGTCGCCCTAATCGTCGGCCAGCATCTTCTTGACGGCTTGAAGCAACTTGCTTCGGGTTACGGGCTTGTAAAGCTGGACATCCGACACGCGCATCCCCCGGTCCTGCAACAAGGGTTCTTGCGGATATCCGGAAACGAAGACAACGCGCAGATCGGGTATGAGTTCTCGCGCCAGGGCCGCCAGATCCGGGCCTTGCAGCTTCCCGGGCATCACGACATCGGTGATCAGAACCTTCGGACGATAGCCGGTCACCAGAAGTCCGTGGGCAAGATCACCTGACGAGGCCTCGGCAACGTGCATTCCCTGATTTGCGAGTTGCTGGACGAAGACCTTACGCACATCGGCCTCGTCCTCGACCACTAGCACGTCCGCCAAAAGCGGTGTCTTGCCGCTGCGAGTTGCGTCGTAATCCTGGGATTTGCCGTCGCCCGTATCGGGCCCGACTGCTCGGAAGTACATCCGCAACGTCGTTCCGATATTGGCTTCGCTGTAGATTTGCACAGCGCCGTTGGACTGACGGACAAACCCATGAACCATGGACAACCCAAGTCCTGAACCACCGCCGACGGGATGAGTGGTAAAGAAGGGCTCGAATGCGCGCTCGGCGACCTCTTCAGACATGCCCGTACCGGTGTCCGATATCGCCAGCATGACATAGCGTCCCGGTTCAATATCCTCGCCCATTCCGCCCACCATCTCGGGCTTCACACGCACATTCGCCGTTTCCAGCGTGACGGTTCCCCCTTCGGGCATGGCGTCTTTGGCATTGTTGATCACATTCAGGATCGCGGTATCGAGCTGCGCCCGGTCCAGTTCGCACATCCAAAGCCCACCGGTCGTGATAAGTTCGAACCCGATATTGGCCGGCATCAGGCGCCGCAGCATGCTGTCGTTTTCGCGGATCACGGTATTCAGGTTCACACCGGTCGGCCGCAGATAAGCCCGCCGCCCAAAGGACAAAAGCTGTTCGGTCAACGCCGCGCCCCGCCGCGACGCACCAAGCGCATCGTGCAGGAAGGTGTCACGCTGCGGATGGTCGAGGTCATCCTGAAGGAATTCCAGATTACCTTGAATAACGCTAAGTAAGTTGTTGAAATCATGGGCGACACCGCCAACAAGCTGACCGATGGCCTCCATCCGTTGCTTCTGGCGCAACTGGGCCTGGACGCGCTTCGCTTCCGCATTATCGAACATCACGGCCAGGGACCGCTTGAATTCGCCCTTTTCGTCCCTTTCCGCCGTGGCCGACATCAGAACCGGCACGATCGACCCGTCCCGAGCCACAAAGTCATACTCCACGTTGTGGATCGAACCGGTCCGAAAGAACTCTGCAAGAATGGCCTTGGCCGCCTCTTGCGATTGCGGGGAAAGGAAGTCCACAGACGGACGGCCAATCATATCATCGATATCGTAACCCAGCCTGTCCGCCCAAAACGTTGAAACCTTTTGCAAAATCCCATTGGCATCGATGGAATGCATCATGACCGGCGCCTTCTTGAAGAAGAAGTCGAACGGATCAGGATCGCTGTGCGACAGAAAGCTGATTACTTTGTCCGTCATCACGTGTCTCGCGTGCTGGATGCGCCAACCAAACGGCCCATCGTTCGGCATTCTCTACTATAAGTTGAGTTGGTCGAAAAAACCAGATGCCGTGGTCATTTACCGATTTTCAGGGCCGGTGAAGTGGCCTAAAATCACGGGCGCACGCGCGCGAGTGAGCGAGGGGACGACATGACAACGCTGAAAATCGGCAAAGGGGCATCGAAGCATTCCGCTTATGATCTTCGGGATCCGCATGCCGAAGCGGAAGAGAAACACACGCTCGCCATCGTGGTCGACAACGAGGCTGGGGTTCTGGCGCGGGTCATCGGCCTCTTCTCGGGCCGGGGCTACAATATCGAAAGCTTGACGGTCGCCGAGGTGGACCACGAAGGGCACCGGTCGCGGATCACCATCGTCACAAAGGGCACGCCCAGCGTCATCGACCAGATCGAAGCACAGATCGGGCGGATCGTCCCAGTCCACGAGGTGCATGACCTGACGGTGGACGGGCCTTCGGTCGAGCGTGAGCTGGCGCTGTTCAAAGTGAAGGGCAGCGGTGAGAAACGGGTCGAGGCACTGCGGATGGCCGATATTTTCCGGGCCAATGTCGTCGATTCCACGTTGGACAGTTTTGTCTTCGAGATCACAGGCGCGCCGGAAAAGGTGGACGCCTTTGCCGAACTGATGCGCCCTTTGGGGCTTGTGGAAGTGGCGCGCACGGGTGTCGCGGCGCTGGCACGCGGGTCAGACTAGTCGGGTCGGGGTCGGGCCCCGCAAGCGCGATCCGGGTCAGATCACCTGCGAGGCCCTCAGGGTCGGCGCGGCGGATTAACTTTCCGTCATCGGCACAACACCCGATTCCTGAGCTGCGGCAAGCTCATCGGCGTCGACTGCCCCGTCACCATTGGAATCAATGGTCAAGAAAGCCTCTTCCGTGAGCGTCGGCACAGCCGTCAGCAACTCTTCGAAGGAATACATTCCGTCGCCATCGGTATCCCATTCCGTGGCTGCGGTGGCCGCACCCAGTGAAAGGGTCAGCGTGCCGGCCGTGGCCAAAGCGAGTGAAATGCGTGTCATGGTTCCATCTCCTGTTATGTGCGAAGGCATTATTGGCGCCTTCATGGGGTTAGACGCGGGGCGGCCGTGATTATTCCCCGGCGCCGGGACCTGTGGATGAAACCTGCGACGGTCCGCCGACCCCGCCCCCGCGGGCGCGCAGATCCTCGCCGAACCGGACGGAACCGGCTTGTCCGGGCAGAACTCGCGCCCCATTTCGGGCAGTATGAAGAAACCGGGCCAGACACCCGGGTCGGAGATCACTCAAAGATGCAATCGGACCGGGCAGAACGGCTGGTCGCGATGCGCCCCCGCCTGATCAGGCGGGCGAGACGGTATTGCGGCACGGCAGACGCGGCAGAAGATCTTGTCCAAGAAGCGCTGTTGCGCGTCTGGGCGCGGCTTCGGGATATTGACGACATCGACGATCTGGAACCCTATGTTCACACGGCGTTGAGAAACCTTGCCCGGCGCCGGCGGCCCGAACCCGTATCTTTGGAAGATGAAATGATGCCCGTCGAAAACGAGCGGGCCATCGAGCGGATTGCGACGCAAGAGGTGCTGCAAGCGCTGGATCTGTTGCCTGCGCAACAATCCTATCTGTTGCGGGCCCACGCGATCGACGGGCAAAGCTATGCCGAGATTGCCCGGATCTACAACATACCGCTCGGCACCGTGATGAGCCGCGTGGCGCGGGCACGTGCGCGGCTCAGATCGCGGCTCGATCTGCCCCGGAACGCGCCCGTGGCCCGGCTATTGAACACCGGATCCTAGGACCTAGCGCAAGGCGGCGCGGATGCGGGACCGCAAGCGTTCGTCACTATTGCCGCTGAAGCTGAGCGCATTGATCCGGGCGGCGGCAGCGGGAGAGATCCGCGTCGGGTCGACATTGCGGATACCGGCCTGGCGGGCCTTGTTGGCGGCAGAAAGCTGAAGTTGCGTGGCACCAGAGTCATGCGCCGGGGCGCAGGCGGCCAGCAAAGTGGCGCCGAGGGTCAGGATCAATGCGATACGGGTCATGGGTTGGGCCTTTGGCTGTCCTTTGTGTCTTCTTCAGAGCTAGGGGCGCGGGTACCAGATCTCAATTCACGTCTGTCTCGCGCGCGATCACCCTCTCGCGCGGAATTGAAAGAAAAAGGCAGTCACAAGAACCGCTGATCAAAGCGCTGCGCCCAAAGCGTGTGCACCTAACCACGGCGCCAAAAAAAGGGCCCCCCGAAGGGGACCCGTTAGGTTCGCTGATCAGGCTCACTCTTTGTACCGCCCGGTTTCTGCCTGCGGCCTGACCCGCGTCAGGGGCGAGCGCACCCGCCCCGTGTGAAGGTGGGAGGAGCTACCGCGTCGCTCCCACCCCAATCCTCAGCTACACCCGCTTGTTCCGCCGCAGGTGTTGCACTTCATGCAAGTCCCGTTCCGGACCAGCGTGTAATTTCCGCAATCGCCGCAAGGATCGCCCTCGTACCCTTGCATCTTGGCCTTGGCCGAGGCGTCCATCGCAATCGTTCCGCTGGCCACCGCCGTTTCCCCGGTTGTCACCGCAGCCGTTGCGCCGTTGTTGGTCAGCCCAATCTCGGGGATCAGGGCCGAAAGCGCTGCCTGCGGGTCCTCTGATGTGTCCAGGGCCGTGGCCCCTGCCCCGCCGTTCAACACGACAAGCTCTTGCGGGACGCGCTTCCTCAGATACCCCGAGGACGAGATTTGCTTCAGAACCTCAAGGGATTTCGACGCAGCTGTATCGGACACCTCGTCGAAATTCCGGACGCCTTCTTCTTCTCCACGACCGAGGTCGTCGAAGCTGACCCCCTCGGGCTGGACGTGGGCAAGGTCGGTCCGGTCAAGATAGCTGACGGCCAGTTCGCGGAAGATATAGTCCAGGATCGACGTCGCGTTCTTGATCGTCTCATTGCCCTGAACCATGCCCGCGGGTTCGAATTTGGTGAAGGTGAAGGCCTCGACAAATTCTTCAAGCGGAACGCCGTATTGCAGACCGACCGAGACCGCGATGGCAAAGTTGTTCATCATCGCCCGGAAGCCAGCGCCTTCCTTGTGCATGTCGATGAAAATCTCGCCCAGGGATCCGTCGGTGTATTCGCCGGTGCGCAGGTACACTTTGTGCCCGCCCACAACGGCTTTCTGGGTATAACCGCGGCGGCGTTCGGGCATCCGTTCCCGATCCGTCCGGATCACTTCCTTGACCACGACCTTTTCGATCACCTTCTCTGCCAGAACCGCCGCCTTTTCCTGCGGGGTCCCGGTTTCAAGGATTTCGAGCGCGTCGTCATCATCCTCGACCAGGGCCGCCGCCAGCGGCTGGCTCAGCTTCGATCCGTCGCGGTAAAGCGCGTTGGCTTTGACGCCCAGCGACCACGACAGCTCATACGCTTTCTGGCAGTCCTCGACCGTCGCCTCGTTCGGCATGTTGATGGTCTTGGAAATGGCGCCCGAGATGAAGGACTGGGCCGCCGCCATCATGGTGATGTGGCTTTCGACGCTGAGGAACCGCTGGCCCTTCTTGCCGCACGGATTGGCGCAATCGAAGACGGCGAGGTGTTCGTCCTTCAAATGTGGTGCCCCTTCCAGCGTCATCGTCCCGCAAACATGGTCGTTCGCCGCTTCGATCGACGCCTTGTCGAAACCAAGCGCGCCCAGAAGATCGAAGGTCGGATCGTTCAGCTTCTCAGGTGCGATGCCCAGGGTCTGTGTGCAGAACTCTTCGCCCAGCGTCCACTGGTTGAAGACAAAGCGGATATCGAAGGCCTGCGGCAGCGCGGTTTCAAGCTTGTCCAGTTCGTCCGGGCCGAAACCTATCTTCTTCAACGCGTCGTGGTCGATGCCGGGCGCGCCCTTCAGGGATCCATGGCCGACGGCGTAGGAAATCACCTCTTCAATCTGGGATGGGGTATATCCGAGGGTTTCCAGCGCCGCCGGCACGGAACGGTTGATAATCTTGAAATATCCCCCGCCCGCGAGCTTCTTGAACTTCACCAGGGCGAAGTCCGGTTCGATGCCCGTTGTGTCGCAATCCATGACAAGGCCTATCGTGCCCGTCGGTGCGATGACCGTGGATTGCGCGTTTCTGTAGCCGTTCTTTTCGCCAAGGCTTAACGCCTCGTCCCAGGAAGACATGGCCAAGCCGACAAGACGCGTGTCCGGGCAGTTGCCGTGGTCAAGCGCGACCGGGTTCACCGGCATCGCCTCATACCCGTCGGTCTTGCCATAGGCTGCGTTCCGGTGATTCCGGATCACCCGCAACATGTGTTTGGCGTTGCGCTCATATCCCGGGAACGGTCCCAACTCGCCTGCAATCTCGGCCGAGGTCGCATAGGACACGCCGGTCATGACCGCCGTCAGAGCACCGCAAAGCGCGCGGCCTTCATCGCTGTCATAGCTGAGCCCCATGTTCATCAGGAGACCGCCAATATTGGCATAGCCGAGCCCGAGCGTCCGGAAGTCATAGGAAAGCTGAGCGATTTCCTTAGACGGGAACTGAGCCATCATGACCGAGACTTCCAGCGTCAGCGTCCAAAGCCGCGTTGCGTGGACATATTCATCCGCCTGGAATTCGCCATCGCGATAGAACTGAAGCAGGTTCATCGACGCCAGGTTGCAGGCCGTGTCATCGAGGAACATGTATTCCGAGCACGGGTTCGACCCACGGATTTCCCCGTCTTCCGGGCAGGTATGCCAGGAATTCACCGTGTCATGATATTGGATGCCTGGGTCGGCACAGGCCCAGGCGGCGTGCCCGATCTGTTCCCAAAGCTCGCGCGCCTTGATCGTCTTCGCGACCCCGCCGTCTTTCCGGCGGATCAGTTCCCAGTCAGCATCGTCTTCAACGGCCTTCAGGAATGCGTTTGTCACGCGGACCGAGTTGTTCGAGTTCTGGCCAGACACCGTCGCATAGGCTTCGCTGTCCCAATCCGTGTCATAGGTCGGAAACTCGATCGAGGCATAGCCCTGTGCCGCGTATTGCAGCACGCGCTTGATGTAAGTCTCGGGAATGGAACACTTCTTCGCCGCGCGGATCGCAGTTTTCAGCGTCGTGTTCGCCTTCGGGTCCGTCGCGTCGGCCTCGGCCCCGTCCCAGCTTCTGATCGCATCGAAAATCGCGTTCAGTTGCTGTTCGTGCATCTTCGAGCCGGCGACAAGCGAGGCCACCTTCTGCTCTTCCTTCACCTTCCAATTGATGAAGTCTTCGATATCCGGGTGGTCCGCATCGCAGATCACCATCTTGGCCGCGCGCCGCGTCGTGCCGCCTGACTTGATGGCGCCCGCCGCGCGGTCGCCGATCTTCAAGAACCCCATGAGGCCCGAGGATTTGCCACCGCCCGACAGCGCCTCGCCTTCGGCACGCAGGGAGGAAAAGTTCGTGCCGGTGCCAGAGCCGTATTTGAAAAGCCGCGCCTCGCGCACCCAAAGGTCCATGATCCCGCCTTCGTTGACGAGGTCATCCGAGACCGATTGGATAAAGCAGGCATGCGGCTGCGGGTGTTCATATGCCGACTTGGATTTCGTCAGCTTTCCGGTCTTCCAGTCGACATAGAAATGACCTTGGCTCGGGCCGTCGATACCGTACGCCCAGTGCAAACCGGTGTTGAACCATTGCGGTGAGTTCGGGGCGGCACGCTGTGTGGCGAGCATGAACCGCATTTCATCGAAATAGGCGCGGGCGTCGGCTTCGGTTGAGAAGTATCCGCCCTTCCAGCCCCAATAAGTCCAGGCGCCCGCAAGACGATCAAAGACCTGCTTGGCCGAGGTTTCGCCCACCAGACGGTCGGCTTCCGGAACATCGGCCAACGCCTCTTCATCGGCGACCGAGCGCCACAGAAACTCTGGCACACCCTTTTCGCGCACCTTCTTAAGACGCGCCGGAACACCCGCCTTACGGAAATACTTCTGCGCGATGACATCCGAAGCCACCTGGCTCCACGCGCCCGGCACTTCGACATTGTCGAGGCTGAACACAATGGTGCCGTCGGGATTCCGGATCTCAGAGGATGTCGTGGTGAAGTCGAGCGCCGCGTATGCGTCCTGCCCAGATTTGGTGAACGTCCGTTCGATTTTCATGTCTCAGTCATGCCCCTGCCGGTTGGCGTTGTTCTTGCCGGCCCCCGTTAATCGCGGGGTGCTCGGACGGTTTGGTGCTGACCGATAGGCGAGCGGAAATAACGACAAACGAAACCTCTCCCGGCAACGGAAGGTCCCTAAGGACGAGCCCCTGGTGCTGCGTTCGGGGCCTTGGTATTCACTTTTTCCCTCCGCCCGGCGCCACTAGATCTAGTGCCCTACCGGCCAGCCCGCACAACCTGACGTGTATGACCACTAGCGGTCAATCGAAATTTTTCACGCCGATGTGAAGTTTTGCGCTTGACCTTGCGGCACCGGTTCTTGCACGCGGCAGCGCCTGAGATTCTCCAGTGCCCACCTTGTCAGATCCATGTGACATCCCATTTTCGGGCAACGCCGGCAAAGCCAGTATATCAAGAGTTTATCCGGCAAAATTGGCGGATCACTTTACGCTGCGCCGCAGCGAAATCGGATCACCAATTCGGATCGGCGGATTTCCGCACAGACCGTCAATGTCGCCACTTCATACCTGGCCTCGGACCCGTCGTGGCGAATCCGACACAAGCATCCAGGGCGACGGGCGCCATTGACCCGACCCTACCATATCTTGTGATCACGTTGGTGAAGTGGTCGGGGCGGCGAGATTCGAACTCACGACCCCCTGTACCCAAAACAGGTGCGCTACCAGACTGCGCCACGCCCCGACGGGCGTCTCATACGCGCAAGTTCAGCCGGTGAAAAGCCCTTACTGATCGCAAGGCCAAGCAGCCGAGGCCTGATCCAGCGCAGGGTGGCGCATTTCCGCCCCGGCCTCGATCCCAAGTTGCTCGGCCAGGCCGCCATTGATCTCAAGGACGGCGATAATCCCGTCACCGCCGAAGATCGGCGTTTCATCCAGCGGGATCGCGTTGGCATGCACCTTCTTCACGACCCCGTCGGGCGTCATGAAAATCATATCCAGGGGAATCAGCGTGTTGCGCATCCAGAAACTGGCCGACTGCGGCGTTTCATAAACAAACAACATGCCCGCGCTGGTGGGCAGGCTTTCGCGATTCATCAGGCCTTGGGACCGCTCGGCGGGTTCATCCGCCAGTTCGACCGTGAATCGGGCCGAACCGAAGTCGCCCCGAAGGTCGACGCGTTCGATAGAGCATTCGGCCGCCGCAGTTCCGGCGACCAATCCTGCGCACAGCGCGATCCGAAGGATCACGCGTCCGGACCTTTCAGTGCGGCCTCCCAACTGGCCACCTGAACCGCCATCCGGCCACGCTTGCCATCGATCACGCGAAGCGCCACCGCTTCGCCGGGTTGCAAATCGGCCAGGCCCGAGCGGCGTAAGACTTCGATATGCAGGAAGACGTCTTCGTCCCGCGAAAAGACATTGGCAAATCCAAAGCCCTTGCCTTTATCGAACCATTTTACACGCGCAGGTTCCAAAGGAAGAGATAAATCAACCGGTTCACCGATGCCCCGGTCTTCCTCTTCCTCCAATGGACCAGCCCCGCCTTCGGGCGGTTCTATTCGCAGAACTTCAACCGCTTGGATCCCGCGCGCCGTTTCCTGAACGACCACTTCGATGCCAGCGGCATCCGCGACCGAACTCTGCCCATAGTTGCGCAGCACATTGGCGTGCAACAGAATATCCGGGCCGCCCTCGTCGGCCACGACAAATCCAAAACCTTTTGAGGGGTCAAACCACTTAACCCGGCCTACGACCTGGCGTGTCCCCTCGTCCCCGTCGCTCATTGCACATCGCTTTTGGTGTTCTTAGCCCGTCGGCTTGTTTTGCCCACTAAGTGCCAGTTGAACCTTTGTTGCAAGGCAAAAAATTAATTGTTTCCGTGATTGTTGCGCGGCTGGCGCCATAGGCCTACGGGTTCAAACGCGTGATATTCCACGCGTCTTCAAGGGTCTCACGGCGCCAGCGGAAGCGGTCATGCATCCGGTAGGCCCCATCTGCCCAGAACTCGATCTCAAGCGGGCGAATGCGATATCCTCCCCAAAAGGGCGGACGGTGTACGGTTTTCCCGAATGTGGCTGCGGTTTTGGCGGCCTCCGCAACCAATGCGGCCCGCGACGCCAAAGGGCGTGACTGCTTCGACGCCCAGGCCCCGATCCGTGACTGTAGGGCGCGGCTTTGGAAATAGGCATCCGCCTGCGGCCCATCTTCGCGTTCTACCATTCCGCGAACCCGGATTTGCCGTCCGAGCGACTTCCAATGTAGCACAAATGCAGCCTTGCGAGAGGCGTCCAGTTCCTGCCCTTTCTGGCTTTCGTAATTGGTATAGAATACGAAGGCGTTATCCTCGATCTCTTTCAGAAGAACCATGCGCACATTCGGCAGGCCGTCGGCATCGACAGATGCAAGGGCAATGGCGTTGGGGTCCACCTTTTCGGCGTCGCGCGCTTCGGCCATCCACCCGCGCACGATTTGAATGGGGTCATTGCCTGCAAAAATTCCGTCGCGTTCCGTCATGGTGCACCTTTCCGCCGGACGGATGGTTTAGGAACTATCCACACATGCCACAAGGCCCCACCCTTGCCGAGCGGCGGGCAATATCCTAGAGCAGCCTGACGCGGGGCTGAGACGGGACAGAAGATGACTGCACCACTAATGCAGGGCAAACGCGGCCTTATCATGGGCCTGGCCAACGACAAATCCATCGCTTGGGGCATCGCCAAGGCCTGTGCCGAACACGGTGCCGAACTGGCCTTTTCCTATCAGGGAGACGCGTTGAAGAAACGGGTCGATCCGCTGGCGGCACAAATTGGCTCGGACATCGTGCTGCCCTGCGATGTTGCTGACGAAGCCTCGATCGATGCGCTGTTCAGCGCGCTGGAAAAACGCTGGGGCAAGATTGATTTCGTTGTCCATGCTATTGGTTTCTCTGACAAAAACGAACTGCGTGGGCGTTACGTCGATACCAGCCGCGACAACTTCCTGATGTCCATGGATATCTCGGTCTATTCCTTCACGGCGGTGTCGCGTCGGGCAGCCGCGCTGATGACCGATGGCGGATCGCTTTTGACGCTGACCTATTACGGCGCCGAAAAGGTCATGCCGCATTACAACGTCATGGGACTGGCCAAGGCCGCCCTTGAGGCGTCTGTAAGGTACATCGCCGAGGATCTGGGCAAGGACGGCATCCGCTGCAACGCTATTTCGGCAGGTCCGATCAAGACCCTTGCGGCATCCGGGATCGGGGATTTCCGTTACATCATGAAGTGGAACGAGTTCAACTCTCCGCTTCGTCGGAACGTGACCATCGACGATGTCGGCGGATCTGCGCTGTATCTGCTGTCAGATCTCGGCGCGGGCGTGACCGGCGAGGTTCTGCATGTCGATGCAGGGTATCACGCGGTCGGGATGAAGGCCGTCGACGCGCCCGATATATCGACGGTGTAAGGGAGCTGGCCCATGAACGACCGTCTGCCACATGAAAAAGGGTTCCATGTCAGTTGGGACCAGATTCATCGCGATGCGCGTGCCCTTGCCTGGCGTCTGGACGGGCGCGGGCCGGATGACGGGTCCTGGAAGGCGGTTGTGGCCATCACTCGTGGCGGCATGGCGCCTGCAATGATTGTTGCGCGCGAATTGGACATCCGGACAGTCGATACGATCTCGGTAAAATCTTATCACTCAGGCGGCGGCAAGGCCGACAAGCAGCGGGATGCCGAGGTTCTGAAATCACCTGACGCTGATCTGATGGGCGACGGGACAGGCATTTTGATTGTCGACGATCTGGTCGACAGCGGTAAAACGCTTGAACTGGTGCGAGAGCTTTTTCCGAAGGCGCATTTCGCGACGGTCTATGCCAAACCCATGGGCGAGGAGCAGGTGGACACGTTCATCACCGGGGTCAGCCAGGACACCTGGATCTTCTTTCCCTGGGATATGGCCTTGCAATATGTCGAGCCCTATCGAGGCACCGACTAGGTATTTCAGAGAGCTACCGCCCGAACCTTATGCGTCCGCGGCCTGAAGCTGCCGCACGGTCGCGCCATATCCGCCTTCATCCAGATAGGTCTGTTCGGTTTCGCGCGTGTTGCGCGACAGCGCTTCGTTCCGTGTCGGAAAGCGCCCGAACTTGCGGATCACCTCGCGGTGCGCTTTTGCGTGAAGCAAATGGTTGTCGCCGCCTTCCGGCATCCGGACTTTCAGAAGCCGGATGCAGCGGTCCTGATCGCTCAGGCATTCCGAATGCATCAGCGGCATATAAAAGAACTGCCGCGCCGGTTCGTCGATCCGCATGTCCCAGTCCTTGCCGATGGCCATCTTGGCCGCCGCCATGGCCAAAGGATCGGACGCAAAGGCCATTGACGTCCCGCGGAACATGTTGCGCGGGAATTGGTCGGTCAGGATGACATAGGCAAGGGATCCGCTGGCATAGGTCAGCCAAAGCGACAAGGCGCCATCCATGGCAGCCTGCCAGGTCGTCTCGAATTTTTCCCGGATTTCGGCATCGAGCGCGTCCCCGCCCTTGTACCAATTCTCCGGACCTTGCTCGTCCAGCCAATAGCTCAGCACCTCTTCGGGCTTCACCATCTTGTGTTCTCCTCAACCGACAAACACACCTTATTGAGTCGGACCGTTACAAAGCGTTTACACAAGATCAAGATGCGCGCTCCGACCTATCGTCCACTGTTGCCGTTGCGTCCTCGGCCGCATCCAGGTTTTCAGCATAAACCTCTTGCGCGGCCTCGATCGCGACGGGCGATGCAGACGGAAGGATCGGTGCATAGCTGACCGTCTCGTCCGGGGTGACCGTGGCCGGGCGGCGCGACATCCGCCACATGGCGTAAAGCCCGATGGCAAGTAGCATTGCCGTAATGAAAACCCAGAAACCACTGGGACCGATGACCCCCATGGCCCAACCCGTCAGGATCGGACCGATGATCGCGCCGATCCCGTTCAGGAATATCAGCCCGCCCGAAGCCGCGGCCATGTCATCGCCATCCAAAAAGTCGTTCGTATAGGCCAGGATAAGCGCGTAAAGCGGGTTCGACGCCCCGCCGACCAGGAAGGCCGCGACAAGAAGAACGGGAAAGCTTGCCCCGCCAAGCACGCCCAGGATCGCGGCGGTTCCCCCGAACAGAGCGGTTGCAAGGATCAGGACGCGCCGGTCCATCCGGTCCGAGATCCAGCCAATTGGAAATTGCAGGACCAGCCCGCCCGCATAGATCGACGCCACGAAGATCGAGATTTGGGCGACCG
Source organism: Paracoccaceae bacterium (assembly GCA_965267475.1). Classification (GTDB taxonomy): domain Bacteria; phylum Pseudomonadota; class Alphaproteobacteria; order Rhodobacterales; family Rhodobacteraceae; genus JBCBKU01. The sequence continues at coordinate 2,121,869 of OZ254079.1, read as the reverse complement.
ACATCCCTGCTTCGGTGCCATAGACCGAGGCCATGCCGAACATGGCCGAGAACACACCGCCCAGGAAGAACACCGAGACACAGCCCAGGGGCGAGATTTCAAACAGTTCGCGGATCGACAGCGGCTTGGTGGCCTCGAATGCAGGCGTGGGGTTGATCGACAACAGGATCGGCGTGAAGGCAATCGACACCAGGACCGAGGGTATGACGAACAGGACGAACCCAGATGGATCGCCCAGAAACAGGATCCCCTGCGCGGCAATGACGCCAACCATCTGAACGATCAGATAAAGCGACAGGGCCTTGCCGCGATTTGCATTGTCGACCGAGTTGTTCAGCCAGCTTTCTGTGGTCACATAAATCCCGGAAAAGCAAAACCCGGTCACGAAGCGCAAAACCACCCAGACTGCCGGATCCGTGAAGGTTGGAAACAAAATCAACGTGGCCGAAACCAGCGACCCAAGCGCGGCAAAGACCCGCACATGGCCGACCCGCCGGATCAGCCACGGCGTCATGCGCGATCCGCCCAGAAATCCAAGGAAATAGGCGGACATCACGATGGCCATGGCAGAGGTGTCGAAGCCTTCGATGCCGCCTCTGATGCCCAGAAGCGTGCCTTGAACGCCGTTGCCCAACATCAAAAGCGCGAGCCCAAGAAATAGCGCCCAAGCACTGCCAAAAACGCGAAGCATGACCGCCTCCGAGAAATCTGTGGCCGCCCCTACCGCATGGTCGAGCGGCTTGTCCGGCGCGTTCCCGACCTAGGTGCGTCGCGTTTGATCCTCTGGCAGCAAAAGCGACGCATCGCCATAGGAAAAAAACCGATAATTCTCGCGGATGGCGTGGGCATAGATGGCGCGCACGGTCTCGGTCCCCATGAGCGCCGAGACCAGCATCATCAATGTTGATTTCGGAAGGTGGAAATTGGTCATCAGGCCATCGGCGACCTGAAAGTCGAACCCCGGACGAATGAAGATATCCGTCTCGCCCTGCCACTGTGTCAATTCGCCCCCGCTCCGTCCTGCCGTCTCGATCAGACGAAGCGCTGTCGTGCCTACCGGGATGATCCGGCCCCCGGCGCTTCGGGTCTGGTTGATCTCATCTGCGGCGGCGTCAGTGATCTCACCCCATTCGGCATGCATGCGGTGATCGTCGATATTGTCCACTTTCACGGGCAGAAAGGTCCCTGCGCCCACATGGAGCGTGACAAAGGTGGTCTTCACACCCCGCGCAGCCAACCCAGCCAACAGGGCATCATCGAAATGAAGCGAGGCCGTGGGCGCCGCGACGGCCCCGGCGGCGCGGGCCCAGACGGTCTGATAATCTTCGCGGTCGCGGTCGTCGGCGGGTCGTTTTGCGGCGATGTATGGCGGCAGGGGCATCGACCCCGCTTGATCCAGCGCAGCATCGAACGCCGCGCCTTGGGCATCAAATTCCAACCGGGCCTGACCCGCATCCCGGCCTATGACGCGCGCAGTCAACTTATCCCCGAAGATCAGCGTTTCCCCGTCCTTGACGCGTTTCAGGGGCTTCAAAAGCGCCTGCCAGGTCCCATCCGGGTTCGGTTGCAGAAGCGTCGCCTCGATCCGCGCTTCGCTTTCGCCCTCAGGACCTGACCGGCGGCGCAGGCCCGAAAGTCGTGCGGGCAACACTTTGGTGTCGTTCAGGATCAGGCGGTCGCCGGGGTCCAGGAAAGTTGGCAGATCGCACGCAACGGCATCGGTGATCGCCCTGCCCTTTGCCACGAGCATCCGCGCCGACGACCGGGGCACGGCAGGCCGCGTGGCGATCAGCTGCTCAGGCAGGTCAAAATCGAAATCGGAAAGCTGCATGGCGGGCGTCAGTTCGATCCCGACCGGCTGGGCGGCGGGCGCCGGAAAATTTCGCGGAACATGCCGGGCGTCAGGATCGACAAAGGGTTCACCGCAACCCGGGGCGCGTCCGCATCGCCGGTCATGTTGAAAGCAAAACCGAACAGCCCCTCGCCCCGGCGCGTGAAGATCTGACCGATCCCATTCAGCAGATAGATGGGCGACACGACGCCCTGCATATCGACCCGGTTGGTCTCAAACTCATAGAACCCGTCCAGTGACACCCCAAGCGACGCGCCGACCGCTGCGCTTTGGTCGACGATGACACCCTGGGGCAGAAGGCGGAACCGGGCATCGAGCGAGTCAAAATAGATCCCCGGCCCGTTCAGTTCATCCAGAATGCCAACAATGCTGACGGCATCCAGCAGGGCCGCAAGAGCAGGCTGATCGCTTAGCCGGGTCTGGCGCACCTGTAGCTGGCCGTCGAAGCCGCGACCTGGGCGCGGTCGCAGGATCATATCGAAGGATCCATCATCCAGTGACGCAAAGACGCCCGCGTCCCGCATGATGTCACCGGCATCATTGCCGAGTATCCGAAAGGCTGACCCGTTGAGCGTGGGCACGATCGACCCCCGAACCTGCGCGCCGCCGTTCACCCGCCCCTGGAATGTCCCCTGAAGCGGTCCGGTGGACGTCAGATTTGCCTGAAAGGGCTGAATGGCGATGGTCTCGGCCACGCGCAGCCGATCAAGCGAAATGGTCAATGGTCCGCCACTCCCCGCGCTCGTTTCGTCGAAGGGCGCTTCACGCAAATTGATCTCACCCCCGACCAGCGCAATGATCGGGTCCCGACCGGCACCGCGCCCAGTGATCTCGACATCTGCCGCGAACCAGTTTCCCGAACGCACGTTGTCGAAGCGGGCCGATTGGAACACCCCGTTCTCGCCAAGCTCCACGAACCCGGCTGCCGAGAAGCCCGGCGCCTCGACCGATACGCCATCGATCTGCACGGGTTCGCCCAACGTGCCCGAGACCTCAAGATTGCCGGTTTGGCCCGGCGGCTTCCGCCAAGCCAGCGCCGGAACCGACACTGTCAGGTCCGCAAGATCCGAGGTTAGCCGCATGACAGGGTCGCCCCCCCGCGGCAAATCGATCGTGACCTCGGCGCGGCCCTCCCCGCTGACCGTGCCAGGCGGCAATCCGATCTCGAATGTGTCCAACGCCCTCTGCGACAACTCAACCGAGGCCACCAGATTGCTGCCGTTGTCTGCCGCATCGCCAAAGGGCTGGAACCAGGCCATGTCGAACGGCAGACCATCAAGCGTGCCCGCGCCCGCGATCTCTAGGCCTTCGGGCGTGATCGATGCGTTGAGCGTCGGCGCAATGATCACCCGGTCTGGGATCAGCACCTCTGAGCTGGTGTTCAGAAGCGTCCCAGCGACATCGAACGACACGTCCTCCATCTCGATCGGTTCTTCCAAGAGGAAGCGGATATCGCCTTCCATGATCGCGCGGGCTTCGGCCAGCGTCGCGGGCTGGTTGGCCTTTTGAAGGATCCGGAAGGGCGCATTGTCCATAATGGTCAAAAGCGCCTCGAGTGAGCTGTCGGTTTTCAGGTTGACCTGTGCCGGGGGCGGCGGTTTCTGCCCGATATTGTCGAGTTGCACGCTGGATCCCGCCACGTCGATCAGACCGCCTGCGCCCGGATCAAAGGTGCCCTTTTCGATGGTGATCGAGAACTGGTCATTGAATATCCCGGCATGGCCCGCACCGCCCGTGACGGGGGGAAATTCTTCGAGGACACGCACGACTGCATCGTCGTAATCGAAGGACAATGCCACCCGCTCGGACTGGCCGGGCGCGATGCGAAGCGCACCTGAAATATTGCGCAGGTTTGCCGCAAGAAGGTTCTCGACCAGCCATGACTTCGTGTTTGGGATCACCTGATCCGGCCAAAGGCCAAGGACACGCGCAGGCGTCAGATGGTCCGACGTTGCGTTCAGCGCCACGTCCCAGCCGTTTTTCGCGGCCGCAGCGTGACCCGACAGCATGACCCGGTCATCCCCGATCCGGATCACCGCTTCGCCCAGTTCAACCGCAAACGGATCCAGCGTCAGCCGAAAATCCGCGCCCGCCCCGTCAAACGTGGCCCCCTCGGGCAAATAGCCGCCCGATGCGACCGCAATGTCATTGAACCGAAGCTGGCCCAGCATCGCCTCGGGGCGCCCGTCCTCGTCCGGGGTCACATAAGCCAGTCCTTCGGCATTGGCCGAGAACAGATCCGTGGCCACGGACGCCTCGGTGAAAGTCAGCTTCTGGGCGATCGCGTCGAAGTCGAAGAAGGCGCGCGCCGATGAAAAACCAATCGGGTCGGTATCAGGCCCGGGCCGGAAGACACCTTTTCCGATCTCAAGCGAGGCGGCGATGCTTTCCAGCGTTCCATCCGCCGCAAAGACCGAGCGCATGGCCCCGTCGATGGGCGCATCGACCAGATCGAGATATCCAAGCACCGGCGCCTGTGCCGCGATGTCGCTGGCGGCCATGTTGTCCATGCGGAAGGCCAGTGCCGCCGAGGCATCGGCCTTGTTTGACTGGAAGGAAAACTGAAGGCCCCCGATATCTTCCGTTCCGTTGAAAACCTCACTGAAGACATTGATGGCCACATCGTCAGCACCGTTTTCCAGCCGGAAGGAACCGTTGGTGGCCTGCCAAAGCCGCCCGATCCGCGCATCTTCCAGGGCGATTGTCAGATCGGTGGCCTCAACCGTGCGTACATTCCGAAAGGGTCCTTCGGTGAAGGTTGCATCGATCCGGTCCAAAAGACCTGGCAAGGTGTCTGGTGTCCCGCCGGACCCACCGAAGGACAGCGTGAAGCGCCCATCGAGCGAACGCCTGATAGTGATTTGAGCACCCGAAAAGGTCATCGCCGAAGGCGCGACGATACCGCGTGCCAAGCTGTCCGGCGCAAAACCAGCGCGTACAGTGTTCAACTGACCCAGACTCGCCCCCGTCGGATCTGTCAGAGTGACGTTCCGCATCAGGACCCGTGGCAGCCCGGAGATCACCTGAAGCTCCAGATCGCCGATCCGCACCCGGGACTGGCCCATGCCGGCATTCATGCGGTCTTGCACCCAATCTGTCGCCCAGCGAGGGAACGAGACAGGCTGACCCGTGTAGGCCAGCGACCCGAACACGATGGCAAAGAACACGAAAATCGGCAGGAAGATCCGACGCAATCCCGTCCGCCGCCGTCCTTGACGGCGCGGTTTTGGCGGTGCCTTCGCCAAATCCTGCGGGTGCTTGTCGATCATTCGAACCTGCGCGTCTGAAGCGGTCTTTAACTCTGCCGCTCTGGATCTAAAACGGTAAGGACATTTGAGGCATTTGTCACGAGGAGCCCGACATGCTCGACACCGGCGATCCCGCCCCCGATTTCACTCTGACCCGCGATGGCGGCGACAGCATCACCTTGTCCGCGCTGAAGCCGAAAGCGGTTGTGCTGTACTTCTACCCCCGAGCCGACACATCAGGTTGCACAAAGGAAGCCATCGCCTTCACCGAGCTTCTTCCGGAATTTGAAAAGGCGGGTGTCACGGTGCTGGGGATTTCGCGGGACGAGGTAAAGAAGCAGGACAAGTTCCGCGACAAGCACGACCTTGGGACGCCGCTTCTGTCCGATGTCGATGGCGAAGTTTGCGAAGCATACGGAACTTGGGTCGAAAAAAGCATGTATGGCAAGAAATACATGGGGATCGAGCGTTCGACGTTTCTTATCGGCGGCGACGGCGTGGTCAAACAGGTCTGGCGCAAGGTGAAGGTTCCCGGCCATGCGGAAGCCGTGCTTGAGGCGGCGAAAGCCCTTTGACGCGTCGGAAAATTCTGCCAGACCGGCGCAAATGATGACGCTGTCCGACATGGCTTGCGAGGTCCTGGAAACCGCTGGGGCCCGGGAAAAATGCGCGCTTTCAAGGCGTTATGCTGCGACTTGGCTGGGCGAGGAAAGCAATGATAGGCACATTGGCCGTGCCACGCCGCCCGATCACCCCGCCCGTCCCACGTCGCCGAAGCTGGTCGATCCCAAGGACGTGCCGAAGCGCAAGCCCGGCACCCCTGCGGGGCGGACGGCCCTTTTGCACGCCATCGCACATATCGAACTGAACGCCGTCGATCTACACTGGGACATCATCGCACGGTTCTCGGACACCGAGATGCCACCAAGTTTCTACGATGACTGGGTGCGCGCCGCCGACGAGGAATCCAAGCATTTCAATCTATTGTCGGACTGTCTTGAAGCCCGCGGATCAAGCTATGGCGCCCTTCCGGCCCATTTGGGCATGTGGCGCGCCGCCGAGGATACCGCCAGTGACTTCCTGGGGCGGTTGGCGATTGTGCCCATGGTGCTTGAGGCCCGCGGCCTCGACGTGACGCCCGGGATGATCGACCTCTTCCGGAAGCACGGCGAGACAGACGCGGTCGCAACGCTTGAGACGATCTATGCGGAAGAGGTCGCTCATGTGGCCTATGGCTCAAAGTGGTTCAACTTTCTCTGCGGGCGCGACAATCAGGATCCTCGCGCAGCCTTCCACAAGCTTGTCCACAGGTATTTCCCGGGCGGGCTAAAGCCGCCATTCAACACGGAAAAACGGGCCGAGGCCGGCTTGCCGCCCGATTTTTATTGGCCGGTTGCAACCGATCCGCAAGCCTGATCGATCGGCGATAAATTGCCGAAACCAGCCCTAAGTCTACGAAAAATCAGCAATTTTGGGCAATGTCGTTGCCCGGGCCCGTCCCTGGCGTTAATCATTTTCGCGGGTAGGGATAGGGACCCGACATGCGGCCCACGGGCCGACCGTTGGGGATGCGATGTGATAGACAAGATAAAGCGCGGGCTGCGCCTGCAAATCGAGAAGACTTTTCCAGAGCGGCGGCTGTTTCTCCGCTCGGACACGGAAACGCGTTATCTCAGGATCTCACCGGCCACCCAGTTGATCGCCGTGACCGGCTCGGCTGCCGTGATTGCTTGGACGATCATGGCCACCGCAATCATCTTCATGGATGCGCTGGGCGCTGGAAGTCTGCGCGAACAGGCGCTCCGCGAACAACAGCTTTACGAAGAGCGATTGAATACGCTTTCTGCTGAACGGGATGAGCGTCGGTTGGAACTCGCCGCAGCCCATGATCGGTTCACGAAGGCGCTGGCCGAGGTGTCGGCCATGCAGGCCAGGCTCCTGCAATCCGAAGAGCGCCGGAACGAAGCTGAGACAGGCCTCGAAGTCACGCAGGCCAAACTGCGCGATGCATTGAGAGAACGCGATCAAGCGCGCGAGAACCGCGATGTGATCGCGGCGCAATTGGCCGCCGAGACCGAGACGATCGATCCTGCTGTGGCGCGGGCCCGCGACATTGGGCCTGCGGTGGATTTTCTTTCGGCGCAATTGGCCGCAACGGCTCGTGAGCGCGACGAATTGGCCGCCAACGCGAAGGCGGCCGAGGATCAGGCAGAAGAACTGATATTCGAGGCGCAGCTGGCCGAAGAACGCAACGAACGGATCTTCACCCAGCTTGAAGAGGCGGTAAGCATCTCGCTTACCCCGCTTGACGAAATGTTCAAGGCCGCGGACCTGCCGGCCGACAGCATCATCGACACCGTGCGGCGCGGGTATTCAGGCCAGGGCGGTCCTTTGGAACCCCTGTCCTTCTCGACCAAAGGTGCCCCGCCCGATGAAGACAGCGTTCGGGCGAATGGCATTCTGGAGCGGCTCGATGAACTGAACATCTATCGGATCGCGGTCGAGAACTTGCCGTTTTCTGAGCCCCTGAAAGGATCCTTCCGCTTTACTAGCGGCTTCGGCATGCGGAACGACCCACTTGGCGCGGGCCGGAAGATGCACGCGGGTTCTGATTTCGCCGGGCCATACGGGATGCCCGTCCACACCACTGCCAATGGCACCGTGACATTCGCAGGTTGGCAATCGGGCTATGGGCGGCTGGTGAAGATCAAACACGATTTCGGAATTGAAACGCGCTATGCGCATTTGGCAAGAATTCGGGTTTCGGTGGGCGATAGGGTCTCGCGCGGAGATCAGATCGGTGATATGGGAAACTCTGGTAGATCGACCGGCACTCATCTTCACTACGAAGTGCGGATCGATGGTGATCCCGTGAACCCCATGAAATACATCAAGGCAGCGAGAGATGTTTTCTAAAAGCAGAGTCAACGAAAACGACGCTTCAACGGAAGATACGTCGAAACCAGCGGAGGCAGCAGCAGTGGCCAAAACATCGACGGATTTCGCCCCGTCCACCCCGAAAGCAAAACCGCCAGCATCGGTTCTGTCGTCGGATCTGACGATCAAGGGCAACGTCAAGACGACCGGTGATATTCAAATCGAAGGCACAGTTGAAGGCGACATTCGTGCGCATCTTCTGACAGTCGGCGAAGGCGCCACGGTCAAGGGCGAATGCCTGGCCGATGACGTTATCGTCAATGGCCGGGTCGTGGGCCGTGTTCGTGGCCTCAAGGTTCGGCTGACATCGTCGGCACGCGTCGAAGGCGACATCATCCACAAGACGATTGCGATTGAATCGGGAGCCCATTTCGAAGGGTCGGTTCAGCGGCAGGAAGACCCTATGTCTTCCGGCGGCGGCGCGGCAAAGACGACATCCACTTCGTCGCCGGCGGCCAAATCGACAACCGACGCCAAAACTTAAAGCAACGATATGTCCAAAAACGGCGCGTCACCCAAACGGGCGGCGCGCCGTTTTGATTCCGCCTTCTGCGCAACCCATGCGCGGCGCCGGGTTCTGGCATCTGCCGTACTTGCCTCGGCCCTTGGGTTCATCGACGGAACGCTTGTGTCCATTGCGATCCCAGCCATGCGCGAAACCCTGGGCGCGACCCTGACCGAGGCGCAGTGGATTTCTAACGCTTACATGCTGACGCTCTCCGCGCTGATCCTCGCGGGTGGCGCGATTGGCGACCGGTACGGGCTGGCGCGCGCCTTCGGGGCCGGAATCATCCTGTTCATGGCGGCATCTCTGGGCTCGGCTCTGGCCCCGACGCCGGAAATCCTGATCGCAATGCGCGCGCTGAAGGGGGTGGGTGCGGCGTTGATGGTGCCGGGGTCGTTGGCGTTGATCTACCGGACGTATCCCCCGGATGAACGCGGGCGCGCCATCGGGATCTGGGCGGCCGCCTCGGCCATGACCACAGCGCTGGGGCCGATCATTGGCGGGGTCGCCATCACCCTTGCGGGTCCCGAAACCTGGCGTTGGCTTTTCGCGATCAATCTGCCGCTTGGCGCAGTGGCGCTCTGGCTTCTCGCCAGTGCGGTGGATACCGACCGCGCGACCGAAGGCGCCCGGATTGACGGGATCGGCGCAGCTTTGACCGCGCTTGGACTTGGAGCGCTCGCCTGGGCGATGACCGGTGCAGGCGATCTCGCCTGGCCGCTCGCCATCGCCGGGGCTGTTGCCCTTCTGACCTTCCTTCTGTGGGAGGCGCGGACAGGCCATCCCATGATGCCCCTTGGCCTTTTTGCCAATCGCACCTTCAGCGCGGCCAATATCGTCACCCTCTGCCTGTATTTCACGCTGTCGGCGATCCTGTTCTATCTTCCGATGACTGTCATCGCCGGGTGGGGCGAGACCGAGGCCATTGCCTCGGCAGCCTTCGTCCCGATGACGGTGCTGATTGCGCTTCTGTCGACGCCGGTCGGCAAACTGGCGGACCGGATCGGGGCGCGCCCGCTCATTGCGGGCGGTTCGGCCCTTGTGGCTGTGGGCTATGCCGTTCTTGCCTTGACGACCCCGCTTCACGCCTTCTGGTCGGCGGTCATTCCGGCTATGTGTGTCATGGGGCTTGGCATGGCGCTAGTGGTGGCTCCGCTGTCCGCGGCGGTCATGGGGTCAGCACCCGAGACACTGTCAGGCGTTGCGTCCGGCGTGAACAACGCGGTCAGCCGCGTTGCGGGGTTGATGGCTGTGGCGGCCATGGGTGCGGTGGCTGCACAAACCTATGCCGCTGCGGGCGGACCCGACAGTTTCGGCGTGTCCTCTGAACTCGCGCAGCATGCCCGGGCAACGGACGCAGCCTTTGCGCGGATAGCATGGATCGCGGCGGGATTGGCAATGGTCTCTTCACTGATTGCACTTTTTGCGATGCCCCGGCGCGTGGCAGATCAAATCGGGTGATACAAAGTACGTCTGTAGATGTGCCAGGTCGCGTGACCCAGGATCGGAAGGACCACGATCAGGCCTAGGAAGAACGGGATCATGCCCAGGAACAGGCTGGCCGCAATAATCGCCGCCCAGATGAGCATGACCGGAAAGTTGCGCCGAACCGCTTTCAGACTGACAAACACCGCTGAGATTACATCTATTTCCTTGTCGAGGATCAGCGGCAGTCCGACCACGGTGGCCGAGAACACGAAGAACGCCACCACCCCGCCGATCACCCCCTGAACGGCCAGCATTGCATAGCCTTCCGGTGTCCAGATCGACTGGAGAGAGGTAGAGATGTTGATCAACGCCGACGGCCCCATGAACAGGGCAAACAGCATATGGGCCAGAAACGACCAGAACAGGAATATGATCAACAGCAATGCCCCCATCCAGGGCAACTGCCGATCCTTCTCGGCCCAGACCACGCTTAGGATTTCGGCCCAGACCAAGGGGATGTCGCCCTCGATCCGGCGGCTGACCTCGTAAAGCCCAACGGCGGCAAAGGGTGCGACAAGCGGGAACCCAAGCGACAGAACCAGCGTCCAGACGAATGCATCCGCGCCAAGAACCGTCAGCGCCAGCCCGACCACAACATAGAAAAGGCTGAAGAAGACGCCAAAGGCCGGGGCACGCCGAAAGTCCCAGATCCCGGCCTTTATCGCCGCGGCAACCTCTTGCAGGGTCAGCTTTCCAATGTCCGGAATGGGCGACGCCGCTGGCACCGCTTCGGTCATGACTGTTCCTCCCAAAGCCAAACTAGCGCGCGGCGCTATGTTCAACCTTGATTTGGGTCAATCTTCGGCTTGTGCCTCAGCGCGGCTTTTGCCCGCCACGTCCATGGCCAGAGTTGCCGCCATCAACGCGTCGAGATCGCCGTCGAGCACGCCCGAGGTGTCAGACGTTTCAAAGTTCGTGCGCAGGTCTTTGACCATCTGATAGGGCTGAAGAACATAAGACCGGATCTGGTTGCCCCAGCCCGCCTCGCCCTTCGCCTCATGAGCTTCAGAAATGGCCGCGTTCCGGCGGTCAAGCTCTTGCTGGTACAGCCGTGATTTCAGCGCCTTCATGGCGATATCGCGGTTTTGATGTTGGGATTTCTCGGACGAGGTCACCACGATTCCGGTGGGCATGTGGGTGATCCGCACGGCCGAATCCGTCGTGTTCACGTGCTGGCCACCCGCGCCAGAGGACCGATACGTGTCGATCCGGATATCCGCCGGGTTCACCTCGATCTCGATATTGTCATCCACAACTGGGTATACCCAGACAGACGAAAAGGACGTGTGCCGCCTAGCTGCGCTGTCATAGGGCGAGATCCGCACAAGCCGGTGAACGCCGGACTCGGACTTGAGCCAGCCATAGGCATTCGGCCCCGAGATCTTATAGGCCGCCGATTTGATGCCGGCTTCCTCGCCCGCGCTTTCCGACTGAAGTTCAACTTTGTATCCCTTTTTCTCGGCCCAGCGAACATACATGCGCGCAAGCATCGAGGCCCAGTCACAGCTTTCCGTGCCCCCTGCCCCCGAATTGATCTCAAGGAATGTATCGTTGCCGTCCGCTTCGCCGTCCAAAAGCGCTTCGATCTCGGCTTTGGCTGCGCGTTTCTCAAGCGCTTTCAGCGCGGCTTCGGCTTCCGCCACCACATCCGCATCGTCTTCCAACTCGCCAAGCTCGATCAGTTCGACATTGTCGCTCAGATCCTGGCGCATCGTTTTCAGGCGATCCATCGCATCGACCAGTGTCTGACGCTCGCGCATCAGTTTCTGGGCGCGTTCCGGATCGTTCCAAAGATCCGGGTCCTCGGTCATCGCATTGAACTCTTCCAGGCGATGTTCGGCCGTCTCGAAATCCATACGCTGGGCCAGAAGGTCCAAAGATTTCTCAATCGCAGCAACGGTGTTCTCGGCCTCGGCGCGCATGGGGCTGTCTCGTCAGGTTGGTTCGGGGGTCGGTGATAACAACGCCCCATTGCCGGGGCAAGGCGGCCCGGGTCAGTACTGACCGCCGGAGCCGAGCGTGCCAAAGGCGTTGTTGGTCCGCTCGGGGATCGTCACGATTTCGCCCGTGCTGGTCTGGACCGTCACGGTCCGTTCTTCCTGGAGAACGTTTTCCTGGGCCTCGTCAAACAAAGGCAAGTTCGATCCCATGGCAAAGCCGCCATCGACCAGATAGCCGAACACCGGTTCTTCGCCGATGCGGAAAAACTCCGAGACGACGTTTTCGCCAGTCGCGTTGTCCGGCAGCCGTTCGCCCGTGAAACGGTTGATCTTGATGAACCGGCCACCCTGCGGCACGTCAAATGGCCCGCCGCCATAGACCTCGGTCGCATCTTGCATGAAGTCGTTGAAGACAGGCGCACAGAGGCGTCCGCCCGAGGCGCCACGGCCCAGCGCGCGGGGGCGGTCATAGCCAATATAGCACCCTGCAACGATGTTCGACGTGAAGCCAACGAACCAGACATCCCGGGCATCGTTGGTGGTGCCGGTCTTGCCTGCCGTCGGCACTGGCAGGTTGATGCGGCCTGCCGCCGTCCCGCGCTGGACAACGCCCTGCATCATCGAGGTCAACTGATAGGCCGTCACCTCATCCATGACACGGCGGCGGTCGGACGTGATCCGGGGCGCGATGGATTGGTCCAAGCCCGGGTTTGCGCAATCTTCACAGCGGCGCTGGTCGTGGCGGTAAATCGTCCGGCCCCAGCGGTCTTGCACCCGGTCAACAAGCGTCGGTTCGACCCGCTCGCCGCCATTGGCGAACATCGCATAGGCCGCAACCATATTGAAAAGCGACGTTTCCTCGGAACCGAGCGAGTTGGCCAGAAAGCGGCCCATCCGATCGTATACGCCGAAACGTTCCGCATAGGCCGCGACCAGATCCATGCCGATTTCTTCGGCCAGACGTACGGTCATCAGGTTCCGCGATTGCTCGATCCCTGTCCGAAGCGGCGTGGGGCCATAAAACTGGTTCGATGAGTTACGCGGGCGCCAGATACCATCGCCCGTGTCGACCTCGATCGGCGCGTCGATCAGGATTGTCGCGGGTGTGAACCCGCTGTCGAGCGCCGCAGCAAAGACGAACGGTTTAAACGCCGAGCCCGGCTGCCGCGTGGCCTGGGTGGCCCGGTTGAAGTTCGAATGCTGGTACGAGAACCCGCCTTGCATGGCGAGCACGCGACCGGTGTTCACATCCATCGCCATGAAGGCGCCCTGAACCTCGGGGATCTGGCGAAGCGACCAGGCTTCGACACCTTCGGCCCGGCTGACATGGATCACGTCGCCAACTTCAAGAATGTCGCTGGCGCGGTTCGCGCCGTTGACCCAGCGGAGCGAGTCAGCCGTCACCCAATGGCCGTCGCTGTCTTCCTCGACGCCTTCGATTCCGACGCGGGCCGAGCTTTCGCCGAATTCCAGCACCACTGCCGGGCGCCACCCGGCAATGTCGCGGGCGATGGACACTTCGGACAAGGCTTCGCGCCAATCGGCTTCGCTGCCCAAAACCTCGGCGGGCAATTTCTCGGCAGCGCCGTGCCATGCGCCCTGTTCGCGGTCATAAGCTTCAAGCGCTCGGCGAAGCGATGCCGCCGCCTCATCCTGCATGGCGGGATCAAAGGTCGCGCGCACGGTCATGCCCGCGCTGTCGAATTCTCCTTCGTTGACGTCGCGGTTCAACTGGCGCCGGATCTCGGCGGTGAAATAGTCCCGATCCGGGATCTTCGATTTGAAAGGTTCATAATCGCCGCTTTGCACGGTGCGCAGATCGGCGGCGCGGGCAGCTTCCATTTCGTCGCGCGACAGATACCCGTTTTCGAACATCTCGCGCAGAACGAAGTTCCGGCGTTCAATGGCCGCGTCTCGGTTCAGAACCGGATGATAGCCATAGGGTGACTTCGGCAGGGCTGCGAGGTAAGCGGCCTCTTCCGGCGTCAGATCGACCAGGTTCTTGTTGAAATAGGTCTGCGCCGACGCGGTGACGCCAAAACTCAGGAAGCCAAGATCGATCTCGTTGAGATAGATCTCAAGAATATCGTCCTTCGACAACGTGTTGACTAGTCGAACCGACAGGATCAACTCGCGGATCTTCCGCTCGGCTGATTGATCCGATGACAGGAAGATGTTCTTCACAAGCTGCTGGGGGATCGTTGACGCACCGCGCAGGTTCTGGCCGCGCGACTCGAAGGCTTCGTAAGCGGCGGCCGCGATGCCGCGCATGTCGAAACCAGCGTGCTGATAAAAGTTCTTGTCCTCGGCAGAGATGAAAGCGTGTTTCACCACGTCCGGGATTTCTTCAATCGGCGTGAAAAGTCGGCGTTCCTGCGCGAATTCATCAATGATCCGCCCTTCGGTCGAATAGATTCGGCTGACCGTCGGCGGGGCATAGGTCCGAAGCTGTTCGTGGTTCGGCAGATCCCGTCCATAGACGTAAAAAATCCCGCCCACGATCAAAGCGCCCATTACGGCGCCGTTCGTGAGAAGCGTGAAGATCGCGCCAAAGAAGGAAAGGATGAAACGGATCACGCGCCTGCCCTAGACTGCTTTCGCACAGCTTATATGGGTCCGGACCCCCTTGGTCAAAAGCCGATCCCTAAACCGAAGGGGGAAATTGGCGTGGATTCGCTGCAATTTGCGCGATGCATGGCCCATGAGCGCCTATTGCCTCAGCAGTTCTGCCCGCAACAAATCGTCATCCTGCCATTCCAGGATCGCGCCGCGGATCGCCTCGGCGGCTTTCGCCCGCCAGTCGGGATCGGTCAGATTGGCCCTGTCACTTTCGTTGGACATGAAACCGAGCTCGATCAGGACCGACGGGATGTCAGGGGCCTTCAAAACCGAAAAATTGGCCTCTCGCCTTGGGCGGTTGTTCACCCGGCCGAGGCCATTCTTCAGACCGGACACCAGCAGATCGGCCAGCCGATCGGATCGCGGCGCCGTTTCAGTTCGGGCCATGTCCATCAGAACCAACGAAATTTCGTCGCTTTGCCCAGACAAGTCCACGCCAAAAAGAAGATCGGCCTGGTTGTGCCGCTCGGCGATCCGGCGCGAGGCCAGGTCCGATGCTTCGTCTGAAAGCGTGTAAACCGTCGCGCCGCGCGCATCACCCGTTCCTTCTGCCAGGCTGTCGGCATGAAGCGAGATGAACGCCCCCGCCCCCGCGGCGCGCGCACGCTTGATCCGGGTTTCCAAAGGCACAAAGCTGTCATCCTCGCGCACCAGAACGACATCCAGATCGGACCGGCGCAAAACCTCGGCCAGTTCGCGGGCGAAACCAAGCATCAGGTGTTTTTCCATCAAGCCGTCATACCGCGCCCCGGAATCGCGCCCGCCATGACCCGGATCCAGTGCCACGATCAGTCGGCCCGGGCGATCGGGCCTTGGTCTTGGTGCTATCCGAGCCGTCCGAACCGGTTTTGGGGCCCTGACACCCGGCGGCGGCCCGGCTTGTTCGGCAAAAAGCGCGGCATCGACAGGCATGAGTTGCAAGCGCAGCGTGGCCGTGCCGTCACCCGCGCGATCGAGCGATGCCGATGCAACGCCCAGCGAGTCTTCGAGATCAAGCACCATACGGGACCAGCCGGGCCGATAGGCACCCATCCGGATCTCGGCCACGTTTGCAGAGGTTTCGGTAAATGTGTCAGGCCAAGTGACCTCAGACAGGTCCAGCACCAGTCGCCGCGGATCTTCCAATGTGAAGACCCGCCATGGCACGGGCTGGGACAGTGTCAGCGTGACCTCGACACCTTTACCCAGATCAACCACACCGCTTGCGGCCCCATCCACACGCGCCAGGGCCGTGAGCCGGTCCTCAGCAAGGGATGCGCCAAGCGAAAGCCAGAGGGCGATCATACTCCACAAGAACAGACGAAGACTGCTCATCCTCGACCCTTTGTTGTTTTGCAAAGTTTAACCTGGATTGGCCGGGACCGGAAATAACAATCTCGGGCCGGTCTAGGCCCGGTCTGACATATAGGCCGAAAGCCGCGCGAGGCCTTCCTCGATATCCGCGGTTGTCCCGGCATAGGACAAGCGGATGGTCTGGTCGCCGCGTTCTGGGTCAAAGTCGAGCCCGGGCGTCACGGCGACACCGGCCCTGTCCAGAATATCGGCGGCCAGCGCCCGGCTGTCGTCGGTTATATCTGACACATCGGCATAGATGTAGAATGCGCCATCCGGGGGCGCGATCCTGGAAAACCCTGCCTTGGGCAAACCCTCAAGCAGGATCTGACGGTTTCGCGCATAGACGGCGACATTGGCATCCAGTTCATCCGCGCAGTCCAGTGCAGCCAGAGCCGCGACCTGGCTTGCATGGGTCGGACAGATGAACATGTTCTGCGCCAGACGTTCGACGGCGCGCACCATGCCGTCCGGCACAACCATCCAGCCGACGCGCCACCCGGTCATCGAGAAATACTTAGAAAAGGAATTGATCACGCAAAGTTCGTCCGAGACCTCGAGCGCTGTGACTGCCCGCGCATCGTAATCCACCTGGTGATAGATTTCGTCCGAGATGAAGGCCGCGGCCCGCGCCTGCGTTGCATCAATCAAACCGGCAAGATCCGCCTTCCCCAGCATTGTTCCAGTCGGATTTGCGGGCGAAGCCACGATCAGCCCCTTCACGTCATTCGGGATTTGCGATGGGACCGGCTGGTACCGGGTCTCAATCGTGGTTTGGATTGGAACCGGCGTCACCGACATGGCGCTTAGGATCTGGCGATAAGACGGATAGCCAGGCACGCCCAGCGCGACACGGTCGCCCGCGTCGAAAAAGGCCGAAAAGGCCAGAATGAACGCGCCCGAAGCCCCGGCTGTCACCACGACACGGGCCGGATCCAGATCCACGCCATACCGTTCGCCGTAATGGGCCGCGATTCGTGCGCGAAGCTCGGGTAACCCCAGCGCGACAGTATAGCCCAGGGCCCCCGTCTCCATCGCCTCGGCCAGTTTTTGCCGGGCAGCTTTCGGCGCCGGAGTGCCCGGTTGGCCCACCTCCATATGGATAATCCGGCGCCCGGCTGCTTCAGCGGCCCGCGCTGCCTCCATGACATCCATCACAATGAAGGGATCGACCGCGCTGCGGCTTGAGCTTTCCATTCGCTTCCCCCTAGTCTCAGCGCTGATATGGGGTGCACCGACGCAGCGCGAAGGTCAATGCCAACCCGGGGCCGATGGGTCCCTGCGGTGCTCGCCCTTCTTTTGTGCGTTGTCATGGCGCTTCCGGCCCGCGCCCAATCGATCATACGTGACCCGGATATCGAACATGCAATGGCCCGACTGGCCCGTCCGCTTATCCTCGCCGCCGGGCTCAGCCCGTCGCGGATCAGGATCATTCTGATCAATGACAGCAAACTGAATGCGTTCATCATCGACGATGCGCATGTCTTCCTGAACACCGGCCTTGTCCTGCGCATGGGAAGCGCGGGCGAGTTGCAGGCGGTCATCGCCCATGAACTGGCGCATATCGCCAATGGCCATGTAACGCGCCGTGCAGGAAACGCCCGCGCGGCCAATCGGACGGCAGGGCTGGCCATCGGTCTTGCCTTGGCCGCAGGCGCGGCAGCCGGAAGCGGCGAATTGGCGGGCGGGCTGGGTTTTGGCTTGTCGAGCGCCGTGAACCGAAACTTTCTGGCCCATACCCGCACAGAAGAGGCGGCTGCCGACGCCTCGGCGCTCAGATATCTGGAATCGGCGGGCGTCGATCCGCAATCCATGGCGGATGTCCTGGACATCTTCCGGGGGCAGGAAGCGCTTAGCGCCGGACGCCAAGACCCCTATGCCCGGTCGCACCCGCTGACTTCTGACCGGATCCGCAACGTCAAGGCCCATGCCGCCGCCAAGGGCGGAGCGCCGCCCGATCCCGGCGCCGCATACTGGTTCGCCCGCGCCCAGGGGAAGCTTAGCGCGTTCCTGCGAAACCCGAACTGGACACTGCGCCGCGTGGACCGGGGCGATACGTCAGACGTGGCGCTGATCCGGCGCGCCGTGGCCTATCACAAGAATTCCGACGCCAAACGTGCCCGTGCTGAAATCGACAGGCTGGCCGCGCGGCGCCCGGACGATCCGTATGTGCATGAGCTTCGGGGGCAGATCCTATTTGAATCGCGCGATACGGGCGGTGGTATCCAAGCCTATCGCCGGGCCGCCAATCTTGCCCCCCGAAACGGACTGATCCTGGCAAGCTATGGCCGTGCGCTGCTGGCGCCTGACACGGCCGCCTCGAATGCGGAAGCCTTGCGCGTCCTGATCAGCGCCCGTGCCCGAGAACCCGGCAACCCGCGCATGTTGCGCGATCTGGCCGTCGCCCATGCGCGTGCGGGCCAAACCGGACTGGCCTCGCTTCGCACCGCCGAACGCTTTGTTGTGCTTGGGCGTTGGGATGACGCCAAGGTTCACGCAACCCGTGCCAGTGGGCTCTTGCCAAGGGGCGGTCCGGGGTGGCAACAAGCCGCAGATATTTTGGACGCAGCCGAGCGACAAACTCAGGGGAGAAAACGCGGATGATCCGAAGTGTACTTGCCGCCCTCGGGCTGGCCATTCTTGCGGCGCAGCCGCTGTCTGCCTTCGATGTCGCCAACATGACGGATGCCGAACGCGACGCATTTCGCGAAGAGATCCGGGACTATTTGCTGGAAAACCCCGAGGTCCTGGTCGAAGCGATTGCGGCGCTTGAAGAACGCCAGGCCGCCGAAGAGCAACTGGCCGATCTGGAATTGGTCGATCTGAATGCCGAAGCCATTTTCAACGACGATCATTCCTGGGTCGGCGGCAACCCGGACGGGGATGTCGTGGTCGTTGAGTTCCTCGATTATCGCTGCGGCTTCTGCAAGCGCGCCCATTCCGAGGTCGCCGAACTTCTGAAGTCAGACGGCAACATCCGCTTTGTTGTGAAGGAGTTTCCGATCCTCGGGGAAGAATCGGTCATGGCGGCCCGCTTTGCCCTGTCGACGAAACTGAATGTGGGCGACGAGGCTTATGCGCAGGTCCATGACGCGCTGATGACCATGCGGGGCAACGTGACCCCAGACGCGCTGACCGGCGTGGCCGATCAGTTCGGCCTGGATGCGGATGTGATCCTGGCTGGGATGGATGACGATGCGATCACCGAAATTCTAGAAGCGAACCATGCGCTTGCCCGCGAATTGCGGATCAGCGGAACGCCCACATTTGTGGTGGGCGATCAGCTTGTGCGCGGCTTCCTTCCCATGGCCGGAATGGAAGAGGTCGTGTCAGAGATCCGCGCAAACTGACGAGGCAGCCGCATGGCGGTCCCCGTGATCAAGCCACGTCGCCGTATTCGCCCTGGGCCATTTCCTCGGCCTCGATGGATTCGAAGAGCGCTTTGAAATTGCCCTCGCCAAAGCCGTCATCGCCCTTCCGCTGAATGAACTCGAAGAAGATCGGGCCGATGACGGTTTTTGAGAAGATCTGAAGCAGAATCTTGGTCTCGCCGCCATCCACGACCCCTTCCCCATCGATCAGAATGCCGTGCTTTTTCATCCGGTCGAGCGGCTCGTCATGGCCCTGCACGCGGTCCTTTGACAACGCATAATAGGTTGCGGGCGGGCCCGGCATGAACTTGATGCCCTTCTCGGCAATCTGGTCGGTCGCGGCATAGATATCCCGAGCGCCCACGGCGATGTGCTGAATCCCTTCGCCATTGTACTTCTTCAGATAGTTCACGATTTGACCCGTTTCGCCGCGATCTTCGTTGATCGGGATCCGAATACGTCCGCAGGGCGAGGTCAACGCACGACTGAGCAGCCCGGTATACTTGCCCTCGATATCGAAGAACCGGATTTCCTTGAAATTGAACAGGTCCCCATAAAACCGAAACCAGGTGTCCATGTTCCCTTTGAACACGTTGTGGGTCAGGTGATCGAGGTAATAGAACCCGACGCCTTCGGGATGCGCCGACGAATGCCACTCGAATTCGGCGTTATAGGGCGATGTGTCGAAATACTGATCGGTGAAGTAAATCAGCGATCCGCCTATTCCTTTGATCGCGGGCCAGTCCACCGTTTTGTCGTCGGCGTCATAGGGCTCGGCCCCCATCTTTACCGCATGATCGTAGGCGTGTTGGGCATCAACCACCCGCCAGGCCATCGACGGGGCGCAAGGCCCGTGGTCTTCGACGAACCGCGCGGCAAAGCTTCCGGGTTCAGCGTTCAGAACATAGGTGATGTCCCCCTGCTTCCAAAGCTCAACCGCTTTGGTCTTGTGGGTCGCCGCGTGGACATAGCCCATCTTGCCAAAAAGATCGCGCAGGACCTGCGGGTCAGGATGCGCGAACTCGACGAATTCAAACCCATCCGTTCCAGCGGGATTGTCGGACGTGATTTCTGCGCGGGGCGCGTCGTGCGGGAAGGGACCCATTTTTTTGACCTCATGAAGCGGTTTTGTGCAAATATGAGGCATTTAGCGCGCGGTTTCTGCGTAGATCTTGGTAAAGAATTGATGAATCACGCAACTGTGTCGCATAAAATTCAGATTCTGCGCATAATTTACGCACCATGCTCGATTCGACCGATCAACGCCTGCTCACCGCGCTTCAGCACGATGCCCGCGCAACCTCCGAAACCCTCGGCGCCGAGTTGAACCTGTCGCCCAGCCAAGTTGGAAGGCGACGCCAGCGTCTGGAGGCCGAGGGATATATCGAAGGCTACCGCGCCAAATTGAATGCCCGTCGGCTGGGCATGGCCGTTCAGGCCTTTGTTCAAGTTCAGATGGCGACCCATGCGCCCGAAAAGGTGAAAACCTTCACGCGGATCCTGGCGACCCAGCCCGAGATCACCAGCGCCTGGACCCTGACTGGCGAGGCTGATTATCTCCTTCGCGTCTATTGCGAAGACCTGCCCGCGCTTAATAGACTGATCCATGAGACATTACTCCCCCACCCCGCCGTCGCCCGGGTCCAAAGCCAGATTGTAATGGACCAATTCAAAGCCGACGCGCCCTTGCCGACCTGAGGAGCCAAACAACACCATGGACGGCTTTCTCGCCCAGGCAGCGCTTTACCTTGTTGCGGCGGTTCTGGCGGTTCCAATAGCCACACGGTTCGGACTTGGATCCGTTCTGGGATACCTGCTGGCTGGTATCGTCCTTGGTCCAATCCTGGGTTTCGTGGGTGCGGAAAGCCAGGATCTTCAGCACTTTGCCGAGTTCGGCGTGGTAATGCTTCTGTTCCTGATCGGATTGGAACTTGAACCCCGGGCCCTTTGGGAAATGCGCCACAGGCTGCTTGGCCTGGGCGGACTGCAAATCGTCCTGTCGATGGCGTTGATCACGGCGGGCGCCATGGCACTGGGACAACCGTTCAACACCGCGCTGGCGCTCAGTATGATCTTTGCGCTCTCTTCAACGGCGATTGTCCTCCAGACGCTCAACGAGAAGGGTCTGATGCAGACCAACGGCGGGAGGGCCACCTTTTCGGTCTTGCTGACCCAGGACGTTGCGGTCATCCCGATGCTGGCGACGCTGCCGCTTTTGGCGCTTCCATCGATTGCCACGCTTGCGCCGGATGGTTCGATCACGCGCCCGAGCGATGCCGCCCATGACGAAGCTTATCACGCCGTATCTCTGGTCGAAGGTCTTCCGGGATGGGGCGTGACACTCGTCACGCTGGGCGCGGTTGCCGTGGTGATCCTGTTCGGCGTCTTTGCCATGCGACCGGCCTTCCGCTTCGTGCATCTGGCCAAGCTGCGCGAACTCTATACGGCCTTCGCCCTGCTCATCGTGACCGGGATTGCCGTTCTAATGCAGCTTGTGGGTCTGTCGCCCGCCCTGGGTGCCTTTCTCGCTGGCGTCGTCCTGGCGAACTCGGAATTTCGCCACGAGATGGAAAGCCATATCGAGCCCTTCAAAGGGCTTCTGCTGGGGCTTTTCTTCATAACGGTCGGTGCCGGGATCAATTTCGGCGTCTTCGCGCGTCAACCTTTTACGGTGCTGGGTCTGACATTTGCCCTGATCGCGATAAAGGCCCTTGTGCTTTTCGGGCTCGCTCTGTTGTTCCGGCTGAAAGCGATGGATCGCTCGCTTTTCACGCTTGGGCTGGCGCAAGCTGGCGAGTTCGGCTTTGTCCTGATCTCGTTTTCCCTGCAACAGAACGTGTTGCCGCAGGGAACCGCACAGATCGCCCTTCTGGTAATCGCGTTTTCAATGCTTTTGACCCCGATCCTGTTCATTGCGAACGAACAACTAGCCAAGCGCCTGTTGGACAAGGGCGACGATCCGAAGCATGACGAAATCGACGAACAACAGCCGATCATCATCGCGGGTGTCGGCCGTTTCGGTCAGATGGTCAATCGGTTGGTCCAAATGGGCGGGTTCAAAACGATCGTGCTTGATAACGATCTGGCGACCATCGAACTGATGCGGTCTTACGGCTTTCGCGGCTTCTTCGGCGACCCGACACGGCCTGAACTTTTGCATGCTGCCGGGTTGGCCAAGGCCCGCGTTCTTGTGGTCGCCATCGATGACAAGAAAGCGGCAGTGGCGCTTGTCAAATACGCGCGCAAGGAACGCCCCGACATCTTCATCGTGGCGCGTGCCCATGACCGGACCCATGTCTATGAGCTGACCCAGGCGGGCGCCGACAAAGCCATACGTGAAATGTTCGATAGTTCACTACGCGCCGGGCGCTATGTGCTTGAGACCATGGGGCTTGCCGATTTCGAAGCATCTGAGATGGAGCATTTCTTCTTCCGCCGCGACCGCGAGGCCCTGCGCGAGCTTGCCGCGCTGTGGGATCCCGAGGTGCCCATCGCCAAGAACGAAGCCTATCAGGCGAGATCCAAAGAACTGAACAAGACGCTGGAGACCGAACTCGCCACTCGGCTCGAAGATCAGCGCAACAAGACCGGTTAGGCCCAAGCCTTGGGTTTTCACTTGGCCCGGAAGGCGGTATCGGAGGGGCATGACAACCGTGCTCGACAAGATCAAAGCCTACAAGCTGGAAGAAATCGCCGCCGCCAAGGCCGAACGACCGCTTGAGAAGGTAGAAGGCGCCGCCCGGGCCGCTCCGCCCGTTCGCGGGTTCTCCTTGGCGCTTCAGGCCGCTGCCCAGGACGGGTTGGGATTGATTGCCGAGGTGAAGAAGGCCAGCCCCTCAAAAGGCCTGATCCGCGCCGATTTCGACCCACCCAAGCTGGCCCGGGCCTATGAGGCAGGCGGGGCAACGTGTCTTTCGGTTCTGACCGACACGCCATCTTTTCAAGGTGCGCCTGAATACCTGATAGCCGCGCGGGGCGAGACAACCCTTCCGGCGCTTCGGAAGGACTTCATGTATGACACCTATCAGGTCGCCGAAGCGCGGGCCTGGGGCGCCGATGCGATCCTGATCATCATGGCAAGCGTTTCGGACGCTCAGGCCGCCGAACTGGAGGCCGCCGCCCATAGCTGGGGCATGGATGCGCTGATCGAAGTGCATGATCGGGACGAGTTGGACCGGGCGCTCGCGCTCAAATCCCCTTTGATCGGGGTGAACAACCGCAATCTGAAGACGTTCGAGACCTCGCTCGACACCACGCGCGACCTGGCGCCTCATGTGCCGAAAGACCGCTTGCTGATTGCAGAAAGCGGCTTGTCCGCACCCGCCGATTTGGCCGATCTTGCGGGCCATGGCGCGCGAGCCTTCCTGATCGGCGAAAGCCTGATGCGGCAGGATGATGTGGCCGCCGCGACACATCGGCTGTTGTCGGAAGCGCAGGCAATGGCAGCAGCATGAGCGGCAAGCTGACCCATTTCGATGGCGAAGGCCGCGCCCATATGGTTGACGTCTCGGGCAAGGCGGAAACGGACCGGATCGCCCGTGTCGAAGGCTGGATCAGGATGCAACCTGAAACGCTTGAAATCATTCAGAAAGGCGACGCCACGAAAGGCGATGTCATCGCTGTGGCGCGGTTGGCCGGGATCATGGGGGCGAAGAAAACCGCCGAATTGATCCCCTTGTGCCACCCGATCCCGATCACGTCGGTCACCGTCGATCTGATACCGGACCCGGACCTTCCGGGTCTCAGGGTCGAAGCCACCGCGAAGACAACGGGACAGACCGGGGTCGAAATGGAAGCGCTGACTGCGGTCTCGACCGCGCTTCTGACCGCCTATGACATGCTGAAGGCGGTTGACCGCGGGATGGAGATCGGCGGCATCCGCCTTAGGCTGAAGGATGGCGGGGCATCGGGCCGGTTTGAAGCACCATGATCTCGGTCGATGAGGCGCTGGCGCGCATCTTCGCCCTGATCGATCCCGTCGGCACCGAACAGGTTGACCTGCGGTCCGCGTCTGGGCGGGTCTTGCGCACTCCGGTCATCGCGCGCCGCGATCAACCGCCCCATGCCATGTCCGCCATGGACGGTTATGCCGTTCGAAGCGTCGACACTTCTCCCGGTGCCAGCTTGCGGGTTGCGGGTGAAGCTGCCGCAGGACATGGCCCGCCCCAAACACTCTCGCCAGGACAGGCAATACGCATATTTACCGGCGCGCCGGTCCCTGCAGGCGCCGACCGAGTGGTGATTCAGGAAGATGTCACCCGGACAGACGACCAGATCACCATTGCGGAAAACGCCGATCCCGGGCCCTACATCCGCCCGGCAGGCGGCGATTTCGCCGCGGGATGGCAGTTTGACGCGCCAAGGCGCCTTGGTCCGGCGGACTTGTCGCTGATTGCCGCGATGAATGTGGGCCGCATCGAGGTCTCGGGCCGTCCGCGGGTCGCCTTGCTCGCCACGGGGGATGAACTGCGCCCGCCCGGATCGGACCTTGGGCCCGGTCAGATTGTCGCGTCGAACGGGATCGGCCTTGCCGCCATGCTCGAACGTGAGGGCGCCGAGGTTCAGATCCTGCCGCTTGCGCCGGACGATGAAACAGCCATCGCCGCACGGTTCGACCTTGCACAGGATGCCGATTTGATCGTGACCATCGGGGGCGCCTCGGTCGGCGACCACGATCTCGTGCGCAAGGTGGGTCAGAACCGGGGACTGGAGCTGTCCTTTGATAAGGTGGCCATGCGCCCAGGCAAGCCTACCTTTGCCGGCCGGATGGGCACATCGCGCGTCATCGGCGTTCCGGGGAACCCCGTATCAGCACTGGTCTGTTGCCAAATATTCGTCTTGCCCGCCCTTCGCGCCATGCTCGGCTTGCCGCAAGAGCAAGCCCAAAGGCAGCAAATCCGCCTTGCCGCACCCATCCCGGCGAATGGCCCGCGCGAGCATTACATGCGCGCCGTGATCGGCCCCGGAGGGATCCGCCCGGCGGACCGCCAGGATTCAAGCCTCCTGACAGTTCTCGCCTCGGCCGATGCGCTTCTGCGGCGCCCGCCGAAAGCCCCAGCAGCCGAGACAGGCACCCTGGTCGACTATGTTCCGCTTGCCTGGAACAGTTGACACAAACCAAGAACATCCCTAGAACACATCCTGAACCTGGAGCCAAAATCAAGGAACTCCTCGTCACGTGAGACAGATCGATGCATCGCCTCGCTGATACGCGGGCGGGCTCAGACAAGGGAACAGGCATGCTGACACGAAAGCAGTTGGACCTTCTACAATTCATCAACACGCGCATGGCGCGTGACGGCGTGCCGCCGTCTTTTGACGAGATGAAGGATGCGCTGGATCTGCGGTCGAAATCCGGGATCCACCGGCTTATCACGGCCCTGGAAGAACGCGGGTTCATTCGCCGCCTGCCGCATCGTGCGCGGGCCCTTGAAATCCTGAAGCTTCCCGAGGCGCTGGAAGCGGCCTCGCCTCAGGGTCAGTTTGTGCCCCGCGTGATCGAAGGCGACAAGGCGCCGCCACCACCTGCCGCCCTGCCCGTTGAGGCCCATGCCGAAGAATTGCCGGTGATGGGCAAGATCGCGGCTGGTGTCCCGATCGAAGCGATATCAGAAGTTTCGCATACTGTGGCCGTGCCGGGCCAGATGCTGACCGGGAATGACAAGCACTACGCGCTTGAGGTCAAAGGTGATTCAATGATCAACGCCGGCATCAACAACGGCGATGTGGTGGTTATCCGCGAAGGCGGAACGGCCGAAAACGGCGACATCGTCGTGGCGCTGGTCGAAGATCAGGAAGCGACGCTGAAGCGGTTTCGGCGCAACGGTAAGGCAATCGCACTGGAAGCCGCCAACCCGGCGTTTGAGACGCGCGTGTATCGTGACGATCAGGTGAAAGTGCAAGGCAAGCTCGTGGGTCTGATCCGGACCTACTAAGGCCAACACATCGCCGGGATTGCCTTTGGGCCCGGGCTTATTCCGGGCAAGGGGCGCAAGGACGGTCGCTGACCGATGACCCCGGCTCCCGAATTCTTTGCCGCAAAGCTCTTGCGTGGTATTTTCCTGAATGATCTCGGCCCGCACGGTTTCGGCGCCGGGCCAGACTGTCAGCGGGACCAGAGACGCCCCGACCCCTGCCGGGTCGGAACAAACCGAAGGCCGGCCTCGGTCAGGTACACCGCCAATGCGCCGCTTTCGGACAGGGTCGACTGGTCGATGACTTCGCACCCGGTCAGCCCCGTCTCACGCGCGGCGACAACCAGCAGAACATCGCGCCGACACTCGGCGCGTGCCGCATCGACCGCGCCCCGCCCCGTGGCATGGGCCAGCCGCAGCGGACCCAAATCCGCAAAGCGCAACGTCTTGTCACCCACGAAGATACCGCGCTCGGCTGCCTCTTGTTGAAGGGCGCCGTCGCCGTCATTCTCAAGCCAGCTTCGCGCCGCGAACCCATCCCCCCGTGGCTTCGACAGCGCTCGTCCATCCGTTGTCAGAATACCGACCAATCCGCCCGTCTCGGCGATCAGAACGGCGGGCCGTTCGACCACGGACCAAAGCCCGAGGGCAGCGACCATCGGGGCCACGCCCATCCAACGGATCCGGCCTTGCCACAGGATGACGAACAGCGCGCCCAGCGTCAGAAGCGGCAGGGCGATGGGCGGCGGCGCGGGCACATGACTTACTGATCCGCTCAGCCCCGCCACCCAATCGGCCACGCCCAGGATCCAGCCGATGGCGGGTTCGATCACCCGAAGCGGCAACCAGCCAAGACCGAGCGGCGCCAGTAATGCTGTCGCCACGATCCCCGGCACAATCACCGCCCCCATCAACGGAACCGACAGAAGATTGGCGATGAGCCCGTAATGCGGCACCCGGTTGAAATGCGCAGCCGCATAGGGTGCCGTCGCCAAACCCGCCACCAGCGATGAAAGGAACAGCGCCGTGATCGACCGGATCAGCCAGCGGCGCTGAACCGGCGCCTGGTCGCGATAGGTGGCGAAGGCCGCCACAAGCGCTGTGGTGGCCGCGAATGACATCTGAAACCCAGGCTGCACCAACACCTCGGGCCGGAGGATCAAGACGATTATGGCAGCGATCGCGACGGCCCGCAGGGTCAGCGCACGACGGTCAAACAGGACCGCACCGAACATGACACCAACCATGATGAATGCGCGCTCGGTCGCGACATTTCCGCCCGAAAGGGCCAGATAGCCCGCGCCGGCCAGAAGCGCGCCGACGGCAGCGATCTTCTTGATTGGCGCACGCAAGGCCAGCGACGGCAGTGCGGCAAGGCCCACCCGGATGGCCAGAAAGACGAATCCCGTCAAAAGCCCCATATGCAGCCCGGAAATGGCCAGCAGATGCGCCAGGTTTGATTTTCTGAGCGATTCCAACGTCTCCTGATCCATGCCGGACCGGTCGCCGGTCATGATCGCGGCGGCGAAGGCGCCGGTGCGTCCCGGCATTTCGGCCTGCACCCAGGTCGAGATGGCGGTCCGTGCACGATGCACAAGAAGACCGGCGCGACCTTCCTCGGCGGCGGCAATCGCAAGCACGGGGGTCCGAGTGTACCCCACCCCGCCAAGTTTCTGGAACCAGGCCTGGCGCTGGAAATCGAAGCCGCCTGGTTCGACCGGACCGTTCGGTGCCGACAAGTGCCCGGTCAGAATGACCCGCAGGCCCGGTTCAGGCTCAATGTAACCCTGCTGGCCATGCAGCGAGACACGGACACGGGTCGGGGTGCGGGCGGGATCCATCCGCTCCAACACGACCTGGTCCAGCGTCAGGCGCACCTTGTCGGACGCCGAGCGGTCGATCCCGACGATCCGGCCTTCGATCGGGCCATAATATCGGAACCCAAGCACTGGCTCGGCCACGCTGTGGGCGCGAAGCCCCGCCAGAGCAGTCCCTAGCAGAACAAGACCAAGTGCGATGATCAACGGCCATTGGCGTGCAGGACCGATCCAGGCGACAAGGCAGATCAGGATTGACAGGGCGAGCAGTGTCCAGTGGACCAATGTCGGCTCGGACGGCGAGGCGAAATAGAGCCCAACCCCGGTCGCCAATGCCACCGGGACCCAGGGAAACAGATGATCGCGCTGGCGGTCGAATATCCCCGCCCGCGTTTGGCTTTCGGCCACTCTTGTCCTTCGCCGGGTCGTTCACTACACGGGCGGCAACGTTAGAGACATCTTGGTTACCGGAAGGTTAAGGCCCGTGGCGGATCAGCCCCCAGTGACACGTATTGCCCCGTCACCGACGGGATTTATGCATATCGGTACGGCCCGAACGGCGCTGTTCAATTGGCTTTACGCGCGGGGCCGCGGCGGCACATTCCTGCTACGGATCGAGGACACGGATCGCGCCCGATCGACGCCTGAGGCCACCGACGCCATACTCCGCGGTATGCGCTGGCTGGGTCTGGATTGGGATGGCGAAGCCGTCAGTCAGTTTGCGCAAGCGCACCGCCATGCCGAAGTGGCGCAGGCTATGCTAGCTTCAGGTTCCGCCTATAAATGCTTCTCAACGCAGGATGAAATCGCCGCGTTCCGCGAAAAGGCCCGGGCCGAGGGAACATCGACGCTGTTTCGCTCGCCCTGGCGCGATGCCGACCCGTCAACCCATCCGGACGCGCCCTTCGTCATTCGTGTCAAGGCGCCGCACGACGGCGAAACCCTGATCGATGACAAGGTTCAGGGGCGCGTCACGATCCAGAACCGCGAACTTGACGATATGGTGATCCTGCGTTCGGACGGGACGCCGACTTATATGCTCGCCGTTGTCGTGGATGACCACGATATGGGGATCACCCATGTCATCCGGGGCGACGACCACCTGTCGAACGCCGCACGCCAAGAGGTCGTGTATCGCGCGATGGGGTGGGACATCCCGGTTTGGGCGCATATCCCGCTGATCCATGGCGATGACGGGAAGAAACTGTCGAAACGCCACGGCGCGCTTGGGGTCGAGGATTGGCGCGACATGGGGTATCCGGCGGCGGCCATGCGCAACTATCTGACGCGGTTGGGTTGGAGCCATGGCGACGACGAGTTCTTCACCGACGCCCAGGCGCTCGACTGGTTCGATCTGGATGGGATCGGCAAGTCACCAGCGCGGTTTGACACCAAGAAGCTGGACCATTTGTCGGGTCAACACTTCGCAGCTATGGAAAATGGCGCTCTTTTGACGCAAATTGAAGCGTTCCTGTCAGCGCGCGGCACCGCAGAAATTTCTGCAACGCAGCGCGAACTCCTAACACAAGCGCTCCCATTTCTTAAGGAAAGGGCAAAAACCTTTCCGGATCTTTTAGAAAAGGCCGCGTTTGCGCTAACAGACCGGCCAATTCGCCAAGATGACAAAGCATCAAAAGCGCTCGACTCGGTATCCCGTGGTATGCTGATCGAATTGACGCCGCACCTGCAAAATGCTACTTGGTCGCGCAACGCGCTGGAAGACGTTCTAAACCGTTTCGCCGAAGCAAAAGGGACCAAATTCGGCAAACTCGCCGCACCGCTTCGTGCCGCATTGGCCGGGCGCGCGGTTTCGCCCAGCGTCTTTGACATGATGGTGGTGCTCGGCCGCGACGAAACGATCGCACGCCTCAACGACGCCGCAGAACAGGATCCGGCCATACCCGGACAGACAGAAACCTGACGCCGCGACCCGCGTGGCGCACCTGGAAGGACACGCCATGCTAGACGGACAGAAGACCGCCAAACTGACGATCGGAGACAAGGAACTGGAATTGCCGGTTCTGTCGCCCACCGCCGGTCCGGATGTTGTCGATATCCGCAAGCTTTACGCGTCGGCCGGTGTGTTTACCTATGACCCGGGATTCACGTCCACAGCGTCGACGGATTCGACGATCACGTTTATCGACGGAAACCAGGGGGAACTGCTGCATCGGGGTTACCCGATCGATCAGTTGGCCGAGAAATCGCATTACCTCGAGGTGTGCTATCTGCTGCTCTACGGCGAATTGCCGACCGCCGCTCAGCTTGAGGATTTCGAGAACCGCGTGACCATGCACACGATGCTGCATGAGCAGATGGTGTATTTTTATCGCGGCTTCCGGCGCGACGCGCATCCCATGGCCATCATGACCGGCGTCGTAGGCGCCATGTCGGCCTTTTATCATGACTCCACCGACATCAATGACCCCTGGCAGCGCGAAGTCGCCTCGATCCGGCTCATCGCGAAAATGCCAACGATTGCGGCCTGGGCGTACAAGTTTTCGATTGGACAGCCGTTCGTTTATCCGCGGAATGATCTGGACTATGCTTCGAACTTCCTGCGCATGTGCTTTGCTGTCCCGGCCGAGGATTATCAGGTCAACCCGATCCTGTCGCGAGCCATGGACCGGATTTTCACTTTGCATGCGGATCACGAACAGAACGCGTCAACCTCGACGGTGCGGCTTGCTTCGTCCTCGGGTGCGAACCCGTTTGCCTGTATCGCCGCCGGCATCGCCTGCCTTTGGGGCCCCGCGCATGGCGGCGCGAACCAGGCCTGCCTGGAAATGCTGCGCGAAATCGGGACGGTCGACCGGATCCCCGAATTCATCGCCCGCGCCAAGGACAAAGATGATCCGTTCCGCCTGATGGGCTTCGGACACCGGGTTTACAAAAACTTCGACCCGCGCGCGAAGGTCATGAAGCAATCGGCCGATGAGGTTCTGGATCTGCTTGGGGTTGAAAACAATCCGACGCTTCAGGTCGCGAAAGAACTGGAACGCATCGCGCTTGAGGACCCCTACTTCATCGACAAGAAGCTTTATCCGAATGTCGATTTCTACTCTGGGATCATCCTCGATGCGATGGGCTTCCCGACGTCAATGTTCACGCCCATCTTCGCCCTGGCCCGGACGGTGGGCTGGATCAGCCAGTGGAAGGAAATGATTGCCGATCCACAGTTGAAGATCGGTCGTCCGCGTCAGCTTTACGTCGGTGCGACATCGCGCGATTACGTGGACGTTGAAAAGCGTTAACCGTATTTCGCAGTTGCAGAAAAAATTCGGGCCGCCGGGGGTGATTTCCGGTGGCGGCGCCCTATCTCGCTGACTGTAATAGTCAGGAATGGACGCGATGAAACACGACCCGATCAAACCGGCGGATGCCGCAGAGGACGTTCCGCCGACCGCTCCCGAAGCCGAGATCGATGCGACGCATCACGAACCCCAGGATATTCACGACCGGCTCGCCTTCCGGATCGTGAAGTTCATGCGTTTCTTTGCAGACGGTTTCTTTCGCAAACGCTATGGCCACCGCGCTGTGGTGCTTGAAACCGTGGCCGCCGTGCCGGGCATGGTCGGGGGGCTTTTGCAGCATCTGAAGGCCATTCGTCACATCCGCGACGACCAGGGCTGGATCAAAGAGCTTCTGGATGAGGCCGAGAACGAGCGGATGCACCTGATGACCTTCATTCAGATTGCACAGCCCACCCGCTTTGAACGCCTTCTGATCATGGTCGCTCAGGCGATCTTCTATAACGTGTATTTCTGGACCTACCTGTTCGCGCCCAAGACTGCGCATCGGATTGTGGGATATCTCGAAGAAGAGGCGGTCATCAGCTATACACATTACCTGGCAGACATTGATGCGGGTAACTCCGAAAACGTGCCCGCACCGCAGCTCGCCATTGACTACTGGTCTCTGCCCGCGGACGCGCGCCTGCGGGACGTAGTGATCGCTGTTCGGGCGGATGAGGCTCACCACCGCGACACCAATCACGGGTTTGCCGACCAGATCGCATCGGGCCAACACTGAACCGGGGCGGTCCGAGGAGGATCGGCACAGCCGGACGACGAGAGAAAGGAATGCGCCGCAGGCGCTCACTCAGGTTGTGGCGCCTCGGCCTTCTTTTGCCATCGTCCGCTTTCCTGGCTCCAGTATTGTGCAGGCACGCCCGCCTCGGTTAGCCGCCGCCACTGCCCACGCGCGCGCTCGACCGCAGCCTCGTCATTGCCGTCAAACAGAATGCAACCCCGTTCAAGGGTTGAAAGTTCTGTCGCGCTCAGATCAGCCTCGTCGATGATCATCACGCATTGCGGGTCGTTCGCTGCTTCGGCAACCTCGGTCAGCAAAATCGGTTGGTACTGATCAAAGGCGCCGCCAGAGCATCCATGGGGCAGGAAAGTCCCATCGCCATAATGCCAAAGCTTGTCGTCCAGCCAGGACAGGCGGTCTTTGTTTGACCCTCGGATGGCCACGCGCCAGCCCGCGTCCAATGACTTTTCAAGAAGCGTCGGCAATGTGACTTCCAGGGGCGTCCGCGTCAGGTGATAGAAATAGGCGGCGCCCATCAGGCTTCATAGCCATCGGCGATCAATCGGTTCAGCGCACGCACGCCCCACCCTGTCGCGCCCTTCGGGCTGAGTGGCGTGCCGGATTTCACACTGGCCGTACCGGCGATATCCAAATGGATCCAGGGGCAGTCCTCTTTCACAAAGCGTTGCAGGAACTGCGCCGCCGTGATCGATCCTGCCGGGCGCCCGCCCACGTTCTTTATGTCCGCAATGTTGCTTTTCAGTTGTTTGTCATAACCGGCACCCAATGGCATCCGCCAGGCGCCTTCCCCTTCCAGTCTCGCAGCCTTGAGGAAGGCATCGCAGAAATCGTCATGGTTTGAGAAGACGCCCGCGTTTTCATGGCCCAATCCGATGATGATCGCACCGGTCAAGGTCGCCAGATCGACCATCCCCACGGGCTGGAACTTTTCCTGCGCGTACCACATGATATCGCACAGAACCAAACGGCCCTCGGCATCGGTGTTTATGACCTCAACCGTGTCCCCTTTCATCGAGGTTACCACGTCGCCCGGGCGCTGTGCCTTGCCATCCGGCATGTTCTCGACCAGTCCGACGATGCCCACGACGTTGGCCTTGGCCTTGCGAAGGGCGATCGCTTTCATGACCCCGGCGACGGTCCCCGCCCCGCCCATATCCATGGTCATGTCTTCCATGCCGCCGGCGGGTTTCAGGCTGATTCCGCCGGTATCAAAGACCACGCCTTTGCCGATCAGTGCGAGCGGCTTTTCTTTCCCGCCGCCCGACCACTCCATCACCACGACCTTGGACGGGCTTTCCGAGCCCTGACCGACCGCCAGCAATGTGCGCATTCCCAGCTTCTCCAGTTCCTTCTCTTCCAGAACTGTGACTTTCAGCCCGATCTTCGAAAGCGCCTTCAGGCGCGCCGCAAATTCTGTCGTGGTTAGAATGTTCGATGGCTCATTGAGCAGATCGCGGGCAAAGAAAACGCCCTCAGCCAACGCCTCGACATCGCCAGCCGCCGCAGCCACCTCACCCGCTTTCGGGATCATGATCCGGACCGTGCGCGACGTGTCCGTTTCGTCGCCGGTCTTGTGATCCGTGAAGGCATAGCCCCGCAAGAGCGCCCCTAAGGCCAGATCCGGCACGCCCTGGTTCGGACCGGTCGCCACCGTCAGGTCCTTGCCCTTTGATGCCGCCGCCAGCCCCGCCCCGGCCTTTCGGGCGACCCCGGCGTCGGGGCGGCGGTCCAGCTTGACCACATGCACAGCGTCCGCCGCCAGACCGGCCGGAAAGCCAAGGCTTCGGATGTCGCCTGGTTTCATCTTGCTGAACCCATCGCTTTCCACGAGCCGTGCGACGGCGCCCTTGGCCAGCCGATTGATCCTGCGCGTGGCCGGATCCAGCTTTCCATCACCTGTGACAAGCACGGCCAGATGGCCCGTGAGGCCGGCGAGCGCATCAAGGTCAATTTCGTCGAAGGAAAGGGCTGATGGGGATGTCATGACGCATGCCTCGCAAAATGGGGTTTGGCCATTCCTAGCCGGGGCCCCGCCCATTGGCCAGATGGGAGTTTCCGCCCCGGAACCAATCCGCTAGGGTTAACCGGATTTTGTTCTCAGCCGCCGGACCGCACGTGACACGATTCGACCGATACATGCTGTCGCAGCTTCTGGCGGTCTTCGGGATTGCTTCGGTCGTATTGGTGGCGCTTTACTGGATCAACCGAGCCGTCAGCCTGTTCGACTGGTTGATCGCCAGCGGCCAATCCGCCGTCGTCTTCCTGGAATTCACGGCGTTGACCTTGCCGAACATCATTCGCCTGGTCGTGCCGGTTGCCGGTTTCGCCGCTGCCATCTTTGTGACCAACCGGCTAAGTTCGGAAAGCGAACTTGTTGTCATGCAATCGACCGGGTTCAGCCCGGGACGACTGGCACGGCCCGTTGTCATCTTCGGACTGCTTGTCGGATTGTTTGTCTCGACGCTCGTGCATTTCATTGTCCCATTTTCGTTAACGCGGCTGGCAGATCGCGAAGCCGACATATCGGACGATGTGACCGCCCGGCTTCTGATTCCGGGACAGTTCATCCATCCCTCGGACGGGGTGACATTCTATGTGCGTTCGGTCAGCCCCGATGGGGTGTTGGCCGATCTCTTTCTGAACGACCGGCGCGAAGGTACTCGTCGCGTGACCTATACGGCGTCCGAAGCGAAGCTGGTTCGGACCGATAACGGACCCCGCTTAGTCATGTTCGACGGCATGATCCAGGCGCTCGATGCGACAACCCAGCAGGTTTCCATCACGCATTTCGACGATCTGACTTTTGACATCTCGGCGGCCCTTGAGGGCCTGCGCACGACATCGCGCGAACAGCGCGACCGGCGCGAGCGGTGGACGCATGAGCTGATGGCGCCGACCCCCGAGGTATTGGCCACAACGGGCGCCACAGCCGAACGAATGTGGGTCGAGGCGCATCGACGCTTCACCCAAGGCATCTTTGCCGTTGCAGCGCCCCTGATCGGTTTCGCCACCTTGTTGCTGGGCGGCTTCAGCCGGTTCGGCGTCTGGCAGTGGATCTTACTTGCGATCATCATTTGGCTTTTGACCCAAACATTGGACGGGGTGTTTCTGGATATCGCACTGGACAACATCCGGCTTTGGCCGGTGCTTTACGTGCCACCCTTGATTGCCTTGATCACCGGCGCGGTGCTGTTGCAACTCGCTGCGATGCCGTGGCTTTTCAAACGACGGGATCGAAGCGCAACATGAAATTGCATCTCTATTTCGCGCGCCGATTTCTGGTGGGGTTCCTGACCGCCTTTGGGGCGCTTTTTCTAATCGTCTTCCTGTTTGATCTGCTGGACCAAGTGCGGAAATTCAGTTCCGATGCCGGGTTTGGAACGATCCTTGTCCTGACCTTGCTGCATGTCCCGCGCACGGTCTATCAAACGCTTCCTTTGGCGACGATCCTGGGCTCGCTCTTGGTGTTTTTGTCTCTGTCCAGGTCGTCCGAAATGGTTATTGCGCGGGCCGCAGGCCGATCGGCCATTGCAAGCCTCGCCCCGCCGGTACTGGTTGCCGTGGCTATTGGTGTAACCGCAATCGCCGGCTTCAACCCGATCGTGGCGTCGACATCGAAGCAGTACGAGGTTTTGTCTTCCCGATACGGGGCAACAGACCCATCAGTTCTGTCGATCAGCGAGGAAGGTCTTTGGCTGCGGCAAGGCGGCGCCGAAGGACAAACCGTGATCCGCGCGGCCCGCAGCACGCTTGATGGAACCGAACTGATCCTGACGAGCTTTTTTGCCTTTGGCCCGGATGGCAAACTGATCCGACGGATCGAAGCGCGGCGGGCCGAATTGCTTCCGGGCCGGTGGCAGATCGAAGACGCCAAGGTCTGGGAAATCGCGCGCGATCCCAATCCCGAGCGCACAGCGGTGCGAAGCGACGCGCTGGAACTGCCAACAGATTTGACCCGCGATCAGATCATCGACAGTTTCGGCACGCCCTCTGCCATTCCGATCTGGCAATTGCCGGGCTTCATTACGCAACTGGAACGCGCCGGTTTCTCGGCCCGCCAGCATCGTGTCTGGTTCCAGATGGAGCTGGCGCTGCCGCTGATGCTTGCCGCGATGGTCCTTGTTGCGGCCGGGTTCACGCTGCGGCCTGCGCGGCTTGGACAGACCGGGCTGATGGTGGTCCTGTCGATCACCCTTGGGCTGACGCTTTATTTCCTGCGCGATATGGCTCAGGTCCTGGGCGACAGCGGTCAGATCCCCGTCGCCCTGGCCGCCTGGGGACCGGCGACTGCCGCCGCGCTTCTTCCCATGGGCCTTCTTCTCCACCTGGAGGACGGCTGATGCGGTGGGGCGCCATTTGGCTTGCCTTTGTCGTTGGACTTGCCGTCCCTGCCGCTGCGCCCGCTCAGGATCTGGCAAGCCTTGTCGCCGATAGCGTGTCGATCACGGGCGAAGACCGGATCGTTGCCAGCGGCAATGTCGAGATGTCCTTCGAAGGGCGGCGTTTGACGGCGCGAGAGGTGATTTTTGACCAAAGCACCCAATCTCTGGAAATCGTGGGCCCCCTTGTCCTGACCGAGGATGGGCAATCGGTCATTTTCGCCGATGCTGCCGAACTTGACGCCGATTTCCGGAATGGCATTCTGCGGGGCGCCCGTCTGGTCTTGCAGGAACAGGTACAGCTGGCCGCGAACGAAATCGCGGTGGTCGACGGGCGCTATACCCAGTTGACGCGCGTCGTCACCTCGACTTGCCGGGTCTGCGACGCGAGCGAGACGCCGCTGTGGGAAATCCGTGCGCGGAGCGTCATCCACGACAATGACGAACGGCAAATCTATTTCAATGACGCCCAATTCCGGCTGTTCGGGGTCCCGCTTTTCTATGCACCGCGACTGCGCTTGCCGGATCCGACACTGGAACGGTCAACGGGGTTTCTTCCGCCGAGCCTTGAGTTTCAAAGCCGTGTCGGCACGGGCATCCGAGTCCCGTACTTCGTGGTTTTGGGCGATCACGCCGATCTGACGGTGACGCCGTTTGTGGCGACTGAGTCCTTCACGTTAGAGACGCGGTATCGGCAGCAACTGTCCTTCGGCGCGATTGAGGTGAACGGTGCCGGATCCTTTGATGAAATCCGAGACAATTCCTTGCGCGGCTATCTCAGGGCACAGGGAAACTTTCGATTGCCGCGGAACTATACGCTTAGCACCGATCTTTGGTATGTCAGCGATGACGAGTATCTGCGGGATTACAACATCTCGAATGCAGACCGGCTGGAAAGCTCGGTCGACATCACCCGCACGAACCGCGACGAAGACTTCCGAACCTCGGCTGCGGCTTTCCGGACCTTGCGGTTTTCGAACACGGCTTCGTCGATCCAACTGCCCGAAAACGTCGTGGATCTGTCTTATCGAAAAAGGTTGGCCGCAAACCCTGCCTGGGGCGAGGTTTGGTCGACAATCGATGCGGTTTCGGTCGTGCGGCCGTCCGACACCGATACGTTCGGGCGCGATACGGCGCGCCTGACGGGGGCGTTGGACTGGAGCCATGGCGTGACCTTGCCGCTGGGCATTGTTGCGAGAGCCGATGCCGGCGTCGCTGTCGACCTGACCAATGTGCGCCAGGATCCGGCCTTTGACGATGCAATCGCGCGCGCCACGCCGCGGGCCGCGGTCGAGCTTCGCTGGCCATTCGCCAAGACCGAAGCCAATGGCGCGCGCCAAATCATCGAACCGGTGGTGCAATTGGCATGGGTCGAAACCCTTGGCGGTGCGACACCGAACGAGGATTCCACCTTGGTCGAGTTCGATGAAGGGAACTTGTTCGCGCTGTCGCGTTTTCCGGGCTCGGACATTTATGAAGAGGGCCTGCGCGCCAATGTCGGGGTTACGTGGACGCGGCAAACGCCCAGCGGGTGGTCGACCTCGGCAACCGCTGGCCGTGTGTTGCGTTTTACAGGCACGGACCAGTTCGGGGCGTTTGGTGGCCTTTCCGGCGAATTTTCCGACTGGCTCCTTGCGGTTCAGGTCGAGGCTAACGATCGACTGTCGGCCACAAACCGGTCGATCCTGAACGATGATTTTAGCGTCGACCGGTCGGAAACGCGGTTTGCCTTCAATGGGGAGCGCACAGATATCGATGCCACATTAATCTGGATTGCCGCCGAGCCCGCCGAGGGGCGACCCGAGGATTCCGCCGAGATCGCGCTTGGAACTGCCTATGATTTCAATCGCTACTGGACCGGCAGCTTCGACTGGCGCTATGAAGCGGACGCGAACCGGGCCACCTTTGCGGGTCTGGGTCTGAAATATGAGAACGAGTGTTTGGGGGCGGATTTTACAGTGTCACGGCGATTCACCGATAGCACAAGCGTGGAACCGATTACCGAGTTCGGTTTTCGGGTCTTCTTGTCCGGTTTCGGAAATAAGTCGCAGCAGCGGGCCCATTCATGCCGATAAGTTTGCGTCACCTCCTGATCCTTCTGGTGCTTGTTCTGGGGGGGGCCGTCCAGGCTCAGGATGTGTTCCGCCCCGTCATCCAGGTGAATGACCGCGTCGTCACCGAGTACGAAATCGATCAGCGGATCCGGTTTCTGGCCTTGCTTGGCCAGCCCGGTGATCTGAACGCCGAAGCACGCCGCCGACTGATCAACGAACGGCTTCAGGCGCAGGCATCTCAGGACGCTGGCATCGAATTGACCGATGAGCGGGTCAACCAAGGCATCGACGAGTTTGCGGGCCGGGTGAACCTGAACCGGCAGCAACTGGTTCAGGCCCTGAACGAAGGCGGCGTGGCAATCGAGACTTTGCGCGACTTCGTGGCCGTCGGCGTCGCGTGGCGCGAGCTTGTGCAATCGCGCTTTGGTCCCGGCATCCAGGTCAGCGAAGCCGAGATTGACCGCAGCATTATTGCGACTGGGTCCCAGAGTGGGGTTCGGGTCCTTTTGTCGGAAATCGTCCTGCCCGCTCGGACACCGGAGGAATTACAAGCGGCAGAGGCCCGCGCGAACGAGATCAGCCGCATCACGTCTTTCGGCGGCTTCGCCGAGGCGGCGCGGCGTTTTTCCGCTTCGTCTTCCCGGGCACGTGGCGGGCGGCTCGACTGGGCGGCTCTTGCGACCTTGCCGGGCGAAGTGCGCGGACAAGTCATCACGCTTGTGCCGGGCGAACTGACCAGCCCGATCCGGGCGCAGAATGCATTGGTGATCTTTCAGCTTCGCGCGATTGAGGAAGTTGCGGCGCAAACGCCCGACGCGCTGGCCATCGATTACGCTGTCTATTCGCTGGCCGAAGGACAGGGCAGCGCGCGCGTTCTGGACCGACTGGACACGTGTGACGACCTTTACGGCATCGCCCGGGGGCAGCCGGAAGAGCGTCTGCTGCGCGAGGTCCAGCCCTTGGCCGATATCCCGTCGGACCTTGCATTGGAACTTGCACGGCTCGATGACAACGAAGTCGGCGGACCCATCGCGTTCCGCGGCGGCCAGGCCCTGGTAATGCTGTGCGGTCGGGTCCTTGACACGGATGGCGAGACTGAGATCGATCGCGGGCAGGTTGCGCTTCAAATCCGGAACAGGCGGCTGACGTCGCTTGCCGAGGAATTCCTCGCCGAATTGCGCGCAAATGCCGAGATCGTCACGCTGAACTGATGACCCAGGCGCCTATTGCCGTCACGCCGGGTGATCCGGCTGGAATCGGGCCGGAGATCACGGCCGGGGCGTGGTCTGCCCTGAAGGACGCTTTGCCGTTCTTCCTGATCGGCGACCCGGAAACCTTGCCAGCGGGTACACCGGTTGCTTTGATTTCAGACCCGGAAGAGACGCAGGCCGTTTCGGCCACAGCTTTGCCGGTTCTCAAGCATGAATTCCCGAAGCCGGTGATCCCGGGCCAGCCTGAACCGGGCAATTCGCGCGCTGTCATCGACGCAATTGCCCTAGCGGTCAATTTGGTCCAGCGTGGAAGGGCCTCGGCCCTGACGACCAATCCGATCCACAAGAAGGTGCTGATTGACGGGGCTGGCTTCGAACATCCCGGCCATACCGAGTTCCTGGCGGATCTGGCGGGTGTGGACCGTGTCGTGATGATGCTGGCTTCGAACGCATTGCGGGTGGTGCCGGTCACCATCCATATCGCGCTTGAAGATGTGCCTGCCGCCCTGACCCGGGAACTGCTTGAAGACACGATCCGGATCACTGAATTGGCGCTGATCCGGGATTTCGGCATTGACACCCCGCGCCTCAGGGTGGCGGGGCTGAACCCCCATGCCGG
The DNA here is from genome assembly GCA_965267475.1 of Paracoccaceae bacterium. GTDB lineage: Bacteria > Pseudomonadota > Alphaproteobacteria > Rhodobacterales > Rhodobacteraceae > JBCBKU01. The sequence continues at coordinate 2,081,530 of OZ254079.1, read as the reverse complement.
AGAGGGTGGCGCGATGGGCGAACAGGAAGTTGCCATGATCGGCCCGCTGGTAAGGGACTTGGCAAAGGAAGGGATATCGATCACCGGCCCCGTCTCGGCTGATACGATGTTCCATCCGGCGGCGCGCGCAGGCTATGACGCGGCAATCTGTATGTATCACGACCAGGCGCTGATCCCGATCAAAACGTTGGATTTCTCGGGTGGCGTCAATGTGACCCTTGGATTGCCATTCGTCCGAACCTCGCCCGATCATGGAACGGCTTTCGATATCGCCGGGTCGGGCCGTGCAGATCCCGCTTCGTTGATTGCGGCGCTTAAGATGGCCCGACACATGGCAGAGCATCGTATGCGTGGAGCCAGCCAGCGCTAAGCGGCCCTTTTCTTCGGTCCATGGATCTGCGATCAGCGCGGAATGGCCCAGATCGACGCCTTGCCCCCATTGCGCGACGTGATTGCCGCGCACGGTCTGACGGCCCGGAAAGCGCTGGGGCAGAATTTTCTTCTGGACCTGAATCTGACCGCCAAAATCGCACGGCAAGCTGGCGATCTGACGAACTCGGACGTGCTTGAAGTCGGTCCCGGTCCGGGCGGGTTGACCCGGGCGCTTCTGGCCGAAGGGGCGCGGCGTGTGGTGGTCGTTGAAAAGGACGACCGCTGCCTGCCTGCGCTGGAGCAAATCGGCGCGGCTTATCCGGGGCGGCTTGAGATCCGGCAGGGCGACGCTCTGGATCCGGCGCTAACCGCAGATTTGAAACGCCCCATGAAAGTCGTCGCCAACTTGCCCTACAACGTCGGAACCGAACTTCTGACCCGTTGGTTGGATCCGCCGGGCTGGCCGCCCGTCTGGGACAGCCTGACGCTGATGTTCCAGCGCGAAGTGGCGGAACGGATCGTGGCAAAGCCCGGCAGGAAGGCCTATGGGCGCCTGTCCGTGCTGGCCCATTGGCGGGCCCAGGCATCGATTGTAATGGATGTGCCGCCCGAAGCCTTTACGCCGGCGCCCAAAGTCCGTTCTGCGGTGGTGCATCTGAAGGCACGCGCCGAACCCCTAGCCCCTGCCCCCAGAGAGATGATGCAAAGGATCGTGAAAGCCGCGTTCAATCAGCGGCGAAAGATGCTCCGGTCGGCGCTGAAGGGTCTTGGTCCTGACCTGTCAGTCGCCTTGTCGAATGCGGGTATAGATCCGACGCGTCGGGCCGAAACCGTGTCAGTCGAGGAATTTGCCGCCCTTGCGCGGGCGCTCGCGCGCTAGGGACGTCTTCTGTCGCGGGTTTATTCGGCGGCTTCTGCAGATGGCGCGCTGTCTTCCGCCTGGGCCGAAGCGTCGCTTTGTGGGGCGTCCTGACGCTGGTTCCGGCGACGCCGTGGCCGGGGCTGTTGTTCGGACTGGGCTTCGGGCGTTTCGACCAGACCGCTATCGCCTTCTGGCGCGGCCGCCGTATCGGGCTGTGGCGCTTCGGACGGATCGACAGCTGCCCGCGGCTGACCACCCTCGCCCTGAGGCTGCCGGTCGCGGTTCTGGTTCTGGTTTTGTTGCTGGCGCTCGTTTCGTTCACGCTCTTGCGCCTCACGGCGCGCTTCCTGTTCACGCTGCGCTTCGCTTAAGAGCCGCGTGTAATGTTCGGCGTGCTGCTGAAAGTTTTCGGCGGCGATCCGATCATTGCTCAACTGCGCATCGCGCGCCAATTGATTGTATTTGTCGATGATCTGCTGCGGAGTGCCGCGCACCTTGCCCTCGGGACCCGAGCTGTCAAAAACACGATTGACGATGTTGCCGACCGAGCGGTTGCGGTTCGATTTCGACCGCGAACGTGACTTCGAAGATCTCATATAGTCGCTAATCCAGCCTTGTTTCACACGATCGCTGCGATTTGGCCCTCTGGTGCCGACCCTGTGGTCGTGTGTGGCGCAGCGATGTTCTGGCAAATGGCGAGGGGGACAACCAGGTCCCGCCGCCCGCGCATCGTTGGTAACACCCTGACACTTTGTGATTCAAGCATAATCTCGCAAAAGCCTGTGGATAAACCCTTTACGGGCGGGCTTTTGCGCGGGCCGAGACCACACGGTCTCTTCCATCCAGATCGGAATGGCAGCGGATGTCTTCAAGCCCCGCGGCAAAAAAAAGCGCCCGCACGGCTTCTGACTGGGTTGGCCCAATTTCAACAAGAAGTCTGCCGCCCGGGGTCAAATGATCCGGTGCTCGGGCCGCAATCGTCCGGTAGGCATCCAGCCCATCTTCGCCTGCGAACAAGGCCATTGCGGGTTCGTGGTCGCGCACCTCTGGCGCAAGCGACGGTCGTTCATGAGTAGCGATATAGGGTGGGTTTGAGACGATCAGGTCAAAACGCCCGCCAATGTCGTCGAACCAGTCCGAAATGGGCAAGGTGATGCGCGGTTCAACGCCCGCCATCACGGCGTTCTCTCCCGCAATCAAAACGGCGTCTTCCGACAGGTCCGTGCCGACACCGGTGGCCGCGGGCCGTTCGGCCAGAAGCGAAATTAGGATGGCGCCGGATCCGGTGCCCAGATCCAGGACGCGCGCGAAGGGTTCGGCAAGAGAAAGTTCGACCAGAAGTTCAGTTTCTGGCCTTGGGTCAAGAACTTGCGGCGTGACTTTAAAGCGATGTTTCCAGAAATCTCGGTAGCCCAGGATTTGCGAAACCGGTTCGCGATTGGCGCGCCGCCGAACCGCGTCGGCGAAATCGAGGGCTTCGGCTTCAAGCTTGCGCAAATCCCGCGCCGCTCCGGGCACACCCGCCGCGGTCAGAATCGCCATCGCTTCTTCATGGGTCATCTCGGGCCGGCGCCCGGATAATGGGGATTTTCCGTAACGATTTCCGCGCCGGAAATCGGCCCCGCACAGATCACAGCCCTTCCTCTGCAAGTCGACCGGCCTGGTCATCGGCGATCAGGGCGTCGATCACCTCATCCAGGTCGCCCTGCATCACCTGATCGAGCTTGTATAGCGTCAGGTTGATCCGGTGATCTGTCATCCGTCCTTGCGGGAAATTATAGGTCCGGATCCGTTCCGAGCGGTCCCCCGATCCAACCTGGGATTTCCGGTCGGCAGCGCGTTCTGCGTCCGCGCGCTGACGCTCGGCATCATATAGTCGGGCCCGAAGGACCTGTATGGCGATGGCGCGGTTCTGATGCTGCGACTTTTCCGACGACGTGACGACGATCCCCGTTGGAATATGGGTGATCCGGACTGCCGAATCCGTCGTGTTCACATGCTGGCCACCTGCCCCCGAGGCCCGCATCGTATCGATCCGTATATCCCCCGGGTCGATGTCGATATCGACCTCCTCCGCCTCTGGCAGCACCGCGACGGTGGCCGCGGATGTATGGATCCGCCCGCCCGATTCGGTGGTTGGCACCCTTTGGACGCGGTGCACGCCGGATTCGTATTTCAGCCGGGCAAAGACCCCCTCGCCCCGCACGTTGGCCACGACTTCCTTGATCCCACCAAGCTCGGTCTCGGCATGTTCCACGATGGACCAGCCCCAGCCCTGCGTTTCTGCGTAACGTTGATACATCCGAAGCAGATCGCCGGCAAAAAGCGCGGCTTCCTCTCCGCCTGTTCCTGGGCGGATCTCGACGATGGCCGGACGTGCATCGGCAGCATCTTTGGGCAACAGTGCAAGACGCAAGCCGGCCTCGACCTCGGGCAGTCGCTCCTTCAAGCTCGGCAACTCTTCTTCGGCAAGCGCCTTCATTTCCGGATCCGACATCATGTCTTCGGCTTCGGTAATGTCATCCAAAAGCTGCCGATAGGTCGCGATTTCACCAACCACCGGTTTCAGATCCGCATATTCTTTGGCGAGCGCCGCGATCTCGCCCGCCTCAGCACCACCCGCCATCTTCGCTTCAAGAAACTCGAAGCGTTCGGTGATCTGTTGCAATTTCTCCAGCGGGACCATCCAAGCCCTTTTGCCCAAGCCGGGCGGGTCGTCAAGAGCGGCTCAGCCCTGATCCCAAGGCTGTCGGCTGTCTTCATAGACATTGCGGTCGATCGTGACGGTCTCGGGATAGTCGAGCGATCCGGCATAGATAAACATCAGATCGGGCGCGAATGTCGTCGTTTTCAAGAGGGGTGAGCCGCACTCCCCACAAAAGAGAAACCGCAGATCGTTTTCGGATGCGGATTTCCTTTCATGGACCTTGATGGGCCCGGATTGGGTGACCGCGTCACGTTGCACGGCCAGCGACGGTGCGTGCCCGCCCCCAGTGGCGCGCTGACAGTCCCGACAAAAGCACCGGATCGAAAATTTTGGCTCCCCGGCAACGCGATAACGCGACGCGCCGCACAAACATCCGCCTTCCATGTGTTCCGTCATACTTCCTCCGATCTGCGGAAATTTTAGGCAAGTCCGAGAACGGTGCAACGTGGAAAGCGACAAGCGGCAGATCCTGTGCTAGGCTTCTTGCATGCGATTGGTTGGTCTTCTGTGTTTGGCCCTCGCCGCCCCCGCCTCTGCCCAAACGACCGGGTTTTCGGGCTGGGCGCCGGATTGCTTTTGCACGGATCAGGCGGGGTACCGGGTCGAACTTGGCGGCTTCACCTGCCTTGAGGTTGATGGCCGCGCCTATATGGCACGCTGCGATATGTCCCAGAACGTAATGACCTGGCGCGATACCGGACAGGGATGCATCATCTCCAACGTCAAATCCTTGCCGATGACCCCCATTCCCTCAGCGCACGGATAAACTGGTCCAAACACCGCATCGCGTGCATTCCATTCCTGCCCCGGATCAACACTCCCGCCACATGGGTTATCCGGCCCGCGCCTTGGCGTCCCGCGATCAGGCGCGGTCGCGCCGGGTCCAGCCCCAAAGGCAGATCAGTTCCATCGCGGCATGGGCCCCAGCAATGGCCGTGGCTCCGGTGGTGTCATATGCTGGGGCGACTTCGACCACATCGCCGCCAATCATGTTGATACCAGCGAGGTCGCGCAGAATATGGGCCGCCTGGGCCGAACTCAGCCCGCCCCAAACCGGGGTACCGGTCCCCGACGCAAAAGCTGGGTCCAGCACATCGATGTCAAAGGTCAGATACATGGGCCCATCGCCGACCCGGGCTTTGATTTCAGCCGCGATCTCCGCCGCGGCGTTTTCATGAACCTGGCGGGCGTCGATCGACTGAACGCCCATCGGGTCGGGATTTTCAGTCCGTATCCCCACCTGAACCGATCGCGCGGGGTCCACCACGCCATCTTCGATAGCGCGCCGAAACATTGTGCCGTGATCGATCCGGGACGGATTGCCATCGGCCCAGGTGTCGGAATGGGCATCGAACTGCAACAGCCCGAGCGGCCCATGCGCCGCCGCATGGGCGCGCAGGATCGGCAAGCTGACCGAGTGATCGCCCCCGAGCGCTATCACACCGGCGCCCTGGGCCAAGATCCCTGCGATATGCGCCTCAAGCGCAGCGGGAAAGGCACTGACCTGCGCATAGTCAAAGGCGAGATCGCCATAGTCCGCGATTGCGAATTGCTCCATCGGATCATAGCCCCAGCCGTAAGGCGCGTCGAAGACCTGCAAGGATGACGCTTCCCGGATGGCCCGCGGTCCGAACCGGGTCCCGGGGCGATGCGTAACTGCCTGGTCGAATGGGACACCGGTCACTGCAAGGTCAAAACCAGCCAGGTCCTTGGCATAGCGTCGCCTCAGGAAGGACGTGACGCCGCCAAACGCATTCTCGAACCCGCGGCCCTTGATCGGCCCATCCAGCGCGCGGTCCACCTCATCCGCGGCATCTTCCAGCTTCATATCCGCCCCCGTCTGGACAGCCCCCGCCCATTCGGGGATGAAGACCCTGATGCCACCGAAAGGGCCCTTCGTCCATGTCCCAAAGCTCTGACGCGCTTGTCCACGACCCAACGGGCGGCATGCCCCGCCTTCAGGAAATCATGCGCCGCCTGCGCGATCCCAAGACGGGATGCCCCTGGGATATCGAGCAGACATTTCAGTCCATCGCGCCATACACGATCGAGGAAGCTTATGAAGTCGCCGACGCCATCGACCGCGAAGCATGGGGGGAATTGGAAGGCGAATTGGGCGATCTGCTTTTGCAAACTGTGTATCACGCGGCCATTGGCGAAGAGGCCGGCCACTTTACCTTTGACAGTATTGCCAATGCGATCTCGGACAAGATGGTGGCCCGCCATCCACATGTTTTCGGCGACGAGCGCGGCGACAAATCGGCCGAACAACAAACGCGGGACTGGGAGAGCCAGAAGGCGAAGGAGCGGGGCGATGCGCGGACCCTGGATGGGGTTGCCCTGAGCTTGCCGGGACTGACCCGTGCGGTGAAGCTGCAGAAACGCGCGGCGCGGGTCGGCTTCGACTGGCCCGCGACCGATAAAGTGCTGGACAAACTGCTTGAAGAGGCCCGCGAAGTGACCGAGGCCAAGGCATCGGGCGATCACGCCCACTTGACCGAAGAATTTGGCGATTTCCTCTTTGTCGCGGCCAACCTAGCACGGCACCTGAAGATCGATCCCGAAGAAGCCCTTCGCGCCGCAAATGCGAAGTTCACGCGCCGGTTCGAAGCCATCGAAGACGCGCTGGCAAAAACAGGACGCTCACCGCAACAATCGAACCTGGAAGAGATGGACGCGCTTTGGGATCAAGCCAAGGCGGCGGAAAAACCGTCTTGATCTTGGTGATGCACTCCGGGCTTTGGGGCGTCGCCCCAAGATCCGAGGAGAAGGCCGAAGGCCGCCGACGAGACGAGGGAATGCGCCGAAGGCGCGCACTCTGACAGCGGCTTCCTTTACTTCCCGCTCTTGCCAAGGCAAGGCTCGTCCTATGGCACCGCGCAAGATCATCATCGACACGGATCCCGGCCAAGACGATGCCGTCGCGATCCTTTTGGCCCTGGCAAGTCCCGTGGAAATCGAGGTTTTGGCGATCACCGCCGTCGCCGGGAATGTGCCGCTGCCCCTGACCCAAAAAAACGCCCGCATCGTCTGCGAATTGGCGGGACGGACCGACATTCCGGTCTTTGCGGGCTGCGAAGCACCGCTTGAGCGCGCTTTGGTCACGGCCGAGCATGTGCACGGGAAAACCGGGCTCGATGGGCCGCCCATGGCTGATCCAACGATGCCGCTTCAGGACCGGAACGCGGTGGATGTCATCATCGACATGCTCCGCACCCATACACCAGGCAGCATCACGCTTGTGCCCATTGGTCCGTTGACCAATATCGCCGCAGCTTTCGAACAAGCCCCCGAAATCATCGACCGCGTCGATGAGATCGTGCTTATGGGCGGCGCTTACTTCGAGGTCGGCAACATCACACCGGCGGCCGAGTTCAACATCTATGTCGACCCCGAAGCCGCTGATATCGTGATGAAATCCGGCGCAAAGATCACCGTCATGCCGCTTGATGTGACCCACAAAGCCTTGACCGATGCAGCTTGGGTTCAATCGATGCGCGACCTTGGCACAGAAGTGGGCGACATGGTCGCGGCCTGGACCGATTTTTTCGAGCGTTTCGATATGGAAAAATACGGTTCCAAAGGCGCCCCGTTGCACGATCCCTGCACCATCGCTTATCTCATCCAGCCAGCGCTGTTCTCCGGCAAACACATTAATGTCGAGGTTGAAACCCAGTCCGACCTGACGCGCGGCATGACCGTGGCCGATTGGTGGGGCGTCACAGACCGCCCAAAAAACGCGATGTTTATGGGTGATGTCGACCGGGATGGGTATTTCGCGCTCCTGACCGAGCGACTGGCCATATACGATTAATCAAAGGATCTATTCATGTTGAAACAGTTTCTCGCGGCCGCATGTTTTTTCACGGCGATCAGTGCCTCGGCGCAGGAATTCTCGAAGGACTGGACCGTCCTTGGCACGATGACCTCGACCATCGACGGTGAAAACAAGGATCTCTTCGCAATCGCGTCGTCCGATGGAACGCTTTCCACCGTTGATGACCGCACAACGGGCGGGCTTCGGACACTGAACGTGGCGGCCATGGCTGCGGGCAGCGATGGAGAACCTGCCGAGCCGACGCTGTCGTTCCTTTTTGGGCCGTGGCTCAACGGACAACCTGACAACGTATCCGTCGATTTCTACACGCCGGACGGTTTTTTCATGGCCAATATCGACGTGGGCGGTCCGGTCCCTTTCGACAGTTTCGACTTGCAAGAAGATGGCACGTTGTCCTTCGCGGTGACCGAAATCGTTTTGCAGGAAGCCAAGCGCACCGACGATGGCGCGTTCGAAGCGGTCAGCGGCGGCACCACGCTTACCGTAACCGCCAGTTTCGAAGGGACAATCAAGGATGGCGGCTGACGCGGGCGCATCAGGATGACCGCGGCGCTGCATCTCGCCGAGCCTGCGGATCTGGATCGGCTTTTGCCCATGGTCGCGGCGTTTCATGCCACCCATGGCATCGACCTGACAGCCGATCAGCGCTTAGGTGCGATTGAGCCGCTGTTGGAAGGGTCTCCCAACGGCGTCATTTATCTGATTGGTCCGCGCAAAAGCCCCGTGGGATACATCGCCATCGCCTTCGGCTGGTCCATCGCCTTTGGTGGACTTGACGCCTTCATAGACGAGTTTTTCATTCGCGACGGTGTGCGGGGCCGCGGAATGGGGTCCGAAGTTCTTGCCTCTCTCTTGCCAAGGCTTGAAGCTGCGGGCGTGACCGCCACCCATCTTGAAGCGCATCACGCTAATCCGCGCATTCTTGAACTCTACCGCCGTCATGGCTTTGAACTTCGCGCAGACTATCATTTGATGACACGGATCGGGTCCAGCGGATCCTCGCCAAGTTGATATGACAATTTCAGGTGGGCTGTTATGACTTTGTCAGAAGACTTTCCGAATTCCGAAGGATCGCCCGAGATGTCGATCCAGATGCCCTTTGACAATTCCTATGCCCGGCTGCCCGAGCGGTTTTACAGCCGTTTGAACCCGACCCCGGTAGCCGAGCCCCTACTTGTCGCATTGAACCGTCCCCTGGCCGAAGATCTTGGGCTGAACCCCAGCGCGCTGGAAACGCCCCAGGGTGTGGCGGTTCTTGCTGGCAATTCAGTGCCCGAAGGCGCCGATCCTATTGCGCAGGTTTATGCAGGTCATCAGTTCGGCGGCTGGGTCCCGCAACTCGGCGATGGCCGTGCGCTTCTTCTGGGCGAGGTGGTGGACCGCGACGGCAAACGTTTCGACATCCAGTTGAAGGGTTCCGGCCAGACGCCTTATTCCCGGATGGGCGACGGGCGGGCCTGGCTTGGCCCGGTGATGCGCGAATACATCGTGTCCGAAGCCATGCACGCGCTTGGCATCCCGACGACACGCGCCCTTGCCGCGGTGACTACCGGTGAAACCGTGCTGCGCGAAGCACCCTATCCTGGCGCCGTCCTGACCCGGGTGGCCCAAAGCCATATCCGCGTGGGCACGTTTCAGTTCTTTGCGGCGCGCCAGGATCTGGACGGGCTGCGCCGACTGACGCGCCACGTGATCGGGCGCCATTATCCAAATGCCAATACGCCGATTGAGCTTTTGGCCGCGGTCGTTGCGCGACAGGCGAAGCTGGTCGCCATGTGGATGGGCGTGGGGTTCATCCATGGCGTCATGAACACCGACAATACGCAAATCGCCGGTGAGACCATCGACTATGGCCCCTGCGCCTTCATGGACAGCTATCGTGCGGCGCAGGTCTATAGCTCGATCGATCAGTTCGGTCGCTACGCCTATAACCGCCAGCCCGATGTTCTGGTCTGGAACCTTGCTCAGCTTGCCACGGCCTTGTTGCCGATCATGGATGAGGACGACGCCGCAAACATCTCGGAAGCGACCGAGATCGTGAACGGTTTCGTCGAACGTTTTCACGCGGCGTGGCTGAACGTCTTCGGGGCGAAGATCGGTCTGACATCCCCCGACAAAGAGGATGCAGCGCTGATCTATCGTTTGCTTGACCTAATGGAGGCATCAGGCGCTGATTTCACCAATACCTTCAGGGCGCTGCCGCGGGATGCATCGCCCGAGTTCGGTGACAAAGCCGATGCGTTCGCCGGGTGGCATGCCGATTGGGTGGCCCGGCTGAAGCAGGATGGCACTAGTCCAAGGGCGCAAACAGAAGCCATGGATCTGGCCAACCCGGCCTACATCCCGAGAAATCACCTGATTCAAAAAGCCATCGACCTGGGCGTCGGCGGCGATTACGCGATGTTTGAGCGATTGAATTCTGTTCTGGCGAACCCCTATGAGGTTCAGGACGCGGCCAAGGATCTGACGATGCCGCCAAAGGAAGACGAGGAAGTGCGTCAGACTTTCTGCGGCACCTGACGCGGCGGGCGGTTGATCAGAAACAATCCTGCCGCCACCAAGGTCAGCGCGCCAAGGATTGTCACGCCGACCTCTTCGCCCAGAAGCAGCGCACCGAATGCGACCCCGAATACCGGCGCCAAGAAGCTGAAGGCCGCGACCGTGGCCGCCGGGTACAAGGTCAAAAGCCAAAGCCAGAACATGTACCCAGCCGCAACGATGATGACGGCCTGAAACCCAAGCCCCCAAATGTGGATCGGCGCAAGATCCCGGATCAAGGGCCCGAATAGCGGCGCGACACATAGCAAAACAGGTGCCGATACGACCGTCTGCCAGAAAAGCTGCATGTCGGGCTTGACGTTTTTCAGGGTCGTCGTCCGCACCGCCAGTGCGGTCCCCGCCCAGCCAAGCGCTGCACCAAGGGCCAAGAGATCCCCCAGAAGCGACGCGTTCCCCGCATCGGATCGGTCCAGGATCGCCCAGACAACGCCCGCAAAGGCCAATGCGAGACCAAGCGCCTTTGGGGCCGTGATCCGCTCGCCCGGCAGCACGAAATGCCCGGCCAAAGCCAGCCAGACCGGCATGGTGTAAAGCATGATGCTCGCCCGCGAGACCGTCGTCAGATCGAGGGCAATGAAGAGAAAAATGAACTCTCCCGAAAACAACATGCCCACCAGAAGCCCGGGCCAAAGCGCGTCACGCGATGGGATCAAACTGCGACCACGAAAAGCCAGCCAAAGCCCGATGCAAAGCGACGCCCCGACCGAGCGCAGGCCCGCGACGAACACCGGTTGCAGACCTTCGTTCACAACCTTGATGACGACCTGATTGAAGCCCAGAAGCGCCGAAAAAAGGACAAGCGATATGACGCCAAACGTGTCGATATGGTCCTTCCGCGCCATCGCCGGATAGGGCGCCGGGACGCGGGCGATGTCAACCGCGCTGGATCGCGAGGCCGCCCGCGTGTTAGGCCCCGGCGAAAGGCGGGTGAAAGCATGGCAAGGCAAGCAAACGACCCGATGGCGGCGAGCATATATGACTAGGGCCCCGATGGGGATCGCCCTGCCCCGGCGGCTTTGGCGCGAGTTTTCCCGCGACAAGCTGGTTCATGTGGCGGCGGGTGTGGCTTTCTTCGGGCTGTTGGCGCTGTTTCCCGGCGTCACGGCGGCATTGGCACTGATCGGGCTGATCCTGGACCCGGGCGATGTGATCGGCGAATTCGACAGGCTGGCCCAGATCCTGCCGCGTGACGCTGCCGATATTATCCTGGCACAAGCCCATGCCGTGGCTGAGGCGGGCGAGACGCGGCTCGGCCTGCGGTTTGTCTTCACCACCGGGCTTGCCTTCTGGTCGGCCTCTCGCGGGATGCAGGGGCTGATAGATGGGCTCAATATGGCCCATAACGAGCAGGAACAACGCAGCTATCTCCACCAGCTTGCCTTACGTCTGGGTCTGACATTTCTGTTGATTTTCGGACTGATCATGGGGGTCTCGATGGCCGTGGTAATCCCGGCGACTTTTGAGGTTTTGCGCGTGCCGTATGACGCCGACAGTTGGCTGGCACGGTTGCGCTGGCCTGTCATGGGGATCCTGACGCTGGCGGGGCTTCGCCTGATCTATCGGCTTGGGCCGGACCATTCGACGCCGCATACGGGGATTTTGACCTGGGGCACAGTCTTCGCGGCGACGGCCTGGGTCGCGGCGTCGCTTGGCTTTTCCTACTACGTGGCAAATTTTGCGAGCTACAATCAGACCTTCGGCGCGCTTGGTGGCGTCATCATTCTTCTGATGTGGCTTTGGATCTCTGCACTTGTGATCCTGTTCGGAGCGGAAATCGATTCCGCGCTAGAGGCAGAACGTTCCGCCCGCGATTCCCCGCTTAGCTGAAATCTTTTCTCGCGACATCGTTCTGGTTGCGTTAACCTTTTCGCTAACCGCCGCTTGTGTATCATTTTTTTTGGCGGGCAAACCCATTTCGATGCCGGAGCGATTGGATGAATCCTCAATATGTGTCGCTGGCGACGTTTAACCTTCGAAACCTTGTTTCGCCCGGGGTCCGCTACTTCGGCCGATACCACTACAGCCCCGAACGATACGCCGAGAAACTCAACTGGCTGGCGGACCAATTGTTCCGATTAGATGCTGATGTGGTCTGTCTGCAAGAGGTGTTTCACGCAGCCGCCCTTGATGAATTGATCGACCGATATCATACGCGTCTTGATGCCACGCATTCCCAAATGAAGGCTCGGCGCGATCAATATAGCGCCGTGTATTTTGCGCCGAACCAGTTGGCGGAAGATGGCGCGCCGCAACCGGGCCTTGCGATCCTGTCGCGACGCCCGATTACCGAGTACCGGGCGGTTCAGGACTTGTCAGAGGCGCCAGTCGAATTGGACGGCAATGGCCTGAGCTATCGGCTGGATCACCTGACACGTCCGATGCAAGTCGCCCGCGTCGAATTGCCATTCGGCACCGAAGCCTGGTTGTTCCACGCTCACCTTAAATCCGAGACACCGCCATTGATCTCGGCTGATACGCTGGGCCGCGCCGGTTCCGATCCGTTTCAGGACCGGGCACTCGGCGCGTGCCAGGCCACGTTGCAGCAAACCGGCGAGGCGCTTGCAATCCGCCGCGAGATCCTTGGCGTCATGCAGCGCTCGGATGATCCGGTCATCGTGGCAGGTGGACTGCAACGTGCGGCACAAGGTTTTCTGGCCGGGGAAGCGCCCCCTCGCCATCTGAAACCCGAACAGAAGCGACCTTTCTGGGACGTCGAACTGTATTCGGCGGCAGAGGCACACACCCGGCGCACGCCCGGAACCGCAATGCATACCCACATCCGGAATGGCGTCTATGACACCGCAGACCACGTTCTGGTCAGCCAGGCCTTCTTCTATCGCAACCGCGACCGGATCGGTGACATCGCGGCTGTTACATTGTTTTCCGACCACCTTCTCGACGACAGTTTGCGCGAGGCGCCGGCCAATCGGCCAAGCTCAGATCACGCTTTGGTCCGGGTCGAGTTGTCTATCGATCCCGCGCGCCTTGAACCTGCGATGCGTCGCGCGCTTGAAGCGGATGCACCCGCGCGCTAGGCCCGGACCGATGGACAGGACGGGATGACCCAATCATGACGGATTACGTCGTCTATGATGTTTTTACGCAAACGCGTTTTGCCGGGAACCCGCTGGCCGTGATCCCGGACGCGCGCGGGCTTTCAGAAGACCTTCTTCCCGTCATCGCGCGCGAGTTCAACTTCTCGGAAACGACATTCGTCTATCCGCCCGATGATCCGGCCCATACGGCGCGGGTTCGGATTTTCACCCCGGAATCCGAGTTGCAATTTGCGGGACACCCGACGGTTGGGACATCGGTGGCGCTGCATGCATTGGGGCTGGCAGGCAACAGTCTTGTCCTTGAACTTGGCGTGGGACCGATCCCGGTGACCGTGTCCGGGTCCCATGCCCGGTTCACCACCCGTGCGCCGCTTGTGACGCGACAAACGCTTGGTGTTGAAGACGTGGCGGCCTGTGGCGGACTTTCCCCGGATGCGATCATTACGGCGCATCACGCACCTGTTGAGGCTAGTCTGGGGACACCTTTCATTATGGCCGAAGTTGCGCCTGATGCATTGGCGAGGGCCAAGGGCCATGCTGATGCCTTTCGCGCCGCCGGGCCGGCTGCCGCCCATGTTGGGCTTTACCTTTATGCGCGGAGCGGAACCGAAATCCAGGCCCGCATGTTCGAGCCCCTTGCCGGGATCCCAGAAGACCCGGCCACTGGCGGCGCCGCGGCGGCCCTTTCGGCGCTTCTTGGGCGGCTGGACAATGCCAGCCAGTCCTTCCGGATCCAACAGGGTGTCGAGATGGGGCGGCCCAGCTTGATCGAAGCAGAGGTCATCGTGGAAAACGCAACTCCGATCGAGGTTTCGATTGGCGGCCATGCTGTTCCGGTCATGCAGGGCACGCTGAGATCTTAGGCGTCTTCTTTCGGCTTCAAGCGGCTGTCGCCTTCGGGTATGGACGGATCAGGGACAGCGCGGAACGGAACCGCAGATGAGCGATACGATCATCGAAAGATGCGAGGCGAAGGGCCTTCGATTGACCGAGCAGCGGCGCGTGATCGCGCGTGTTCTGGAGGAATCAAAGGATCATCCGGATGTCGAGGAATTGTATGGTCGGGCCAGCGCCGTGGACCCGCATATCTCGCTTGCGACCGTCTACCGCACAGTCAAGCTGTTCGAAGAAGCCGGCATCCTTGAAAAGCACGAATTCGGCGACGGGCGCGCAAGGTACGAGGATGCGGAACGCGATCACCACGATCATCTGATCGATATCAATTCCGGGGAAGTGATCGAGTTTGTCGATGCCGAGATCGAGGTTCTACAAGACAAGATCGCCCGTAAGCTGGGCTATGAACTTCGCGGTCATCGGCTGGAACTTTACGGCGTGCCGCTGAAGCCGAAGTCATAGACGCGCAAAGGGTGTGAAAAACCTAACCGCGATCTTCTGGATGGTTTTCGCGATGGCAGGGTTCGCAATATCGGACCTGTTCATCAAACTCGCATCTGCAAGCCTGCATATCAGTCAGATCATCACCACACTTGGTGTCGGTGGTATGGTGGTCTTTGCGGTCTGGTCGCTTGCCCGCCGGGATCGGCTTGTGTCACGCGATGCGATCCTGCCTGTCATTCTTTGGCGCAACCTGTTTGACGTCATCGGCGCGGCGGGCTTCATGACGGCTCTGGCGCTGGCGCCGATTTCCACGGCTTCGGCTGTGCTTCAGGCGACGCCCTTGGCCGTGACGTTGGGCGCCGCGTTGTTTTTGGGCGAACATGTCGGTTGGCGGCGGTGGGCCGCCGTTACAATCGGGTTCTTCGGCGTCCTTCTGATCGTACAACCCTGGACGGATGCCTTTGACCCTGCGGTCCTGTTCGCGGTCGTGGGGTTTCTGGGTCTCTCCGCACGGGATCTGGTCACGCGGGCCATCCCCGCACATGTCTCGACCCAGCAGATCGGCACTTATTCCTTCGTCTGGATGGTGCCCCTGGGACTTGTCATGATGGCCCTTGCAGGCCCGCCCGCGCCGGTCGGGCCGATCGTTGCGCTTTATCTTGCCGCCATGGTCGCGGCGGCGGCGATTGGGCTTTTCGCCATAACGGTTTCACTTCGCCTGGGCGATGTGTCGGCGGTCAGCCCGTTCCGCTATACGCGGCTTGTCTTCGCCATGGTTTTCGGGATCGTCATCTTCGGTGAGCGTCCGGACAGTCTGACCTGGATCGGATCGGCCCTGATCATCGGGTCCGGCCTTTACGTTTTTGCACGCGAACGCAGGCTCGCTCAGTCGGCATAGGTCGAGATTTCAACAAGATTACCATCGGGATCATTGACATAGACCGACTGGATCGGGCCGGTGGCGCCAGATTTCTCAACCGGACCCTCAAGGATGGGTACGTCCTTGTCATTCAGGTGCGAGATCACGCGCTCCAGCGACCAATCGGCGATCAGGCACAGATCGCCCGATCCGATGCCTGCACAATTGCGGGTCTCTTGGCCCAGGGTCTGAAAGTTGATCTTTTGCTGACCGAATGTCACGGCCTTGCGGCCGCCGGCGAAACTCACCGACCGCATGCCCAGGACCTCGGTGTAGAACCTTGTGGCGCGTTCGATGTCGCGGACTGTCAAAACGATGTGGTCG
Source organism: Paracoccaceae bacterium (assembly GCA_965267475.1). Lineage (GTDB taxonomy): Bacteria > Pseudomonadota > Alphaproteobacteria > Rhodobacterales > Rhodobacteraceae > JBCBKU01. Next base: position 2,065,555 of record OZ254079.1, on the reverse strand, counting down.
ATGTGGCGGATCATGACCGAATCCCTGCCAAGTTCTGAAATTTACGTCAATCCGTCGGTTCACCCCGCCGCGACGCCCTGCTATAGCCCGGCGTGTGAGCGCAAACATACCCGAAGGGCATTTCCATGAGCACGATCATCGACATCCTGGGACGCGAAATCCTGGACAGCCGCGGCAATCCGACCGTCGAGGTCGACGTGATTTTGGAAGATGGCACGTTGGGTCGAGCAGCGGTGCCCTCGGGCGCCTCTACCGGTGCTTATGAAGCGGTCGAGAAACGCGATGGCGACAAGGGGCGCTATCTGGGCAAGGGCGTCCTTGAGGCCGTCGAAGCCGTGAATGGCGAGATTGCCGAGGCGCTGGCCGGTTTCGACGCGACCGAACAGGAAGCCATCGATGCCGCGATGATCGAGTTTGACGGGACCGAAAACAAGGGACGGCTGGGCGCCAATGCGATCCTTGGTGTGTCGCTTGCTACGGCCAAGGCCGCGGCGGAGTTCTCGATGTTGCCGCTTTACCGCTATGTGGGCGGGTCGTCGGCGCGGGTTTTGCCGGTGCCGATGATGAACATCATCAATGGGGGCGAGCACGCCGATAACCCCATCGACATTCAGGAATTCATGGTCATGCCCGTCGCTGCAACGTCGATCCGCGACGCGGTGCGCATGGGGTCCGAGATCTTCCATACGCTGAAGAAGGAACTTTCTGCCGCCGGGCTTTCAACCGGGATTGGCGATGAAGGCGGGTTCGCACCGAATATCTCTTCCACGCGCGATGCGCTGGATTTCATCCTTCGCTCCGTAGAAAAGGCCGGCTACACGCCTGGCGACGACGTGATGCTTGCGCTGGACTGCGCGGCGACCGAGTACTTCAAGGACGGAAAATATGTCTTTGCCGGAGAAGGGAAAACCCTCAGCTCGGAAGAGAACGTCGCGTATCTGGAAGCGCTTGTGGGCGACTACCCGATCCTGTCGATCGAAGACGGGATGGGCGAAGATGACTGGGACGGATGGAAGATGCTGACTGAAGCCATCGGTGGCAAAGTCCAGCTCGTGGGCGACGACCTGTTCGTAACAAACCCAGCGCGCTTGTCGGACGGCATCGGGCGGGGCGCGGCCAACTCGCTTCTGGTCAAGGTCAACCAGATCGGAACATTGTCCGAGACCTTGCAGGCCGTCGAAATGGCGCATCGTGCGCGATATACCTGCGTGATGTCGCATCGGTCGGGCGAGACTGAGGATGCGACCATCGCTGACCTCGCCGTGGCCACGAATTGCGGACAGATCAAGACCGGATCGCTTGCCCGATCCGACCGGCTGGCCAAATACAACCAGTTGATCCGGATCGAGGAAATGTTGGGCGACACGGCCAGTTACGCGGGCAAAGCGATCCTTCGGTGACAGCCGATCAGATCATCGAAACCCTTGGACTTCAGCCCCATCCCGAAGGCGGATGGTTCCGACAGACCTGGGCCGCCGGCGGTGATGGCCGCCCGAGCAGCACGGCGATCTACTTTCTTTTGAAAGCGGGCGAAGTCAGCCATTGGCATAAGGTCGATGCCGATGAGATCTGGCACCACTATGCGGGCGCGAACCTCATTCTGTCGATTTCAGCGTCAGACACAGGACCTGCGACAGACCACGTCCTCAGCCCTGACCTTACCCGGGGCTCTCCACAAATCCTGGTGCCGAAAGACCATTGGCAACGCGCCGAAAGCCAGGGCGACTGGACCCTTGTCGGCGCCACGGTCTCACCCGGTTTCCAATTCGAAGGGTTTGAATTGGCCGCGCCGGGCTTCGACGTCCCGAGGGGATCCTGACGCACGAAGGTCGGGCGGCCCGAGGAGAAGGCCGGAGGCCGACGACGAGACATCCCGTGCGCCGCAGGCGCTCAATTCGGCAACATCCTGACCGTTGGACGGCTCACCTGACCGCCGCCCACCGGCGCCGCCACTCCGGTTGTTCCCGGGGCAGAAGTGGGCAAGCCGCGTGCCGCCCGCACGGCCAGAAAACCAAAGGCCTGCGCTTCGAGCATGTCGCCGTCAAACCCCTTCTCGTCGATCGAGACAACGCGGCACGGCAGAGCGGATTGAAGTTCCCGCATCAGATACCCGTTCTTGCGGCCCCCGCCCGTGACCCAAGTTTCGGCCAGACCTGCGCCCGTATGTTCCACCGCTCTCTGAACCGAGCCCACAGTCACGGCCGCCAGTGTTGCCGCCGCATCAGCATCCTCAAGGGTTTCAACGACCTGAAGCAAATCTGAAAAATCATCCCGGTCCAGGGACTTAGGTGGTAGTTTCGAAAAATATCGTTTTGACAATGCCGCCGCCACGATCCCCTCATCGGCCTGCCCTGAGGCCGCCAATGCGCCATTTCTGTCGAACCGATCGCCTCGCCTCCTGAAGATCAGATCATCCAGCAAGGCATTGGCGGGCCCCGTATCGAAAGCCAGAAGCGCCCCGTCCGCGTCCGGTCGCTCGGCGGATGGATCCACCACGGTCAAGTTTCCGACACCCCCCAGGTTCAAAACGCCGACGGGCCCGGTTGCGCCTGCAAACTTCGCGCAAGCGAAGTGATAGAACGGGGCGAGCGGCGCCCCCTGCCCGCCCAATTCCACATCCGCCGTCCGAAAATCCCAGACGACCGGGCGCGACAGAACTTCGGCCAGAAGCTGCCCGTTTCCGGCCTGATGGGTCCAGCCCCGGTCTGGAGCATGGGCGAGTGTCTGGCCGTGAAAACCGATGATCTCGGCCTCGGGAAATTCGGAAAGAAGTTCCGCATGGACCCGTTCCACGGCTTCGGCGGCGGGCGCGACCGACGCGTCGCCCGGCTCCGCCCCGAATGCGGCGCGGATCACGTCCCGGTCGGCATCTCCATAGGGCCGATAGCCAGACGCGCCGAATTCGAGGATCCGGATCCCGTCGGTCAGGATCATCGCGGCATCGACCCCGTCGAGCGACGTGCCTGACATCGCACCCAAAGCCCAGACAGGCCCCTTTGTCTTCATGGGTTTTCCTTGCCCTGTCGCGCCGATATAGAGGCGCCGCAGCAAGACTAACCGAGACACCATGACCTATCACCCGAAATCCGACTTCCTGCATGAGATCATCTCGCGCGGCTTCATGGCCGATTGCACCGGGCTTGAGGATCTGGACGACAAATTCCGGGCTGGCGTCGTCACGGGCTATATCGGGTTCGATCTGACAGCGACGTCGCTGCATATCGGCAATCTTGTGCAGATCATGCTGCTTCGTTGGATGCAGAAGACCGGCCACCGCCCGATCACCTTGATGGGCGGCGGGACGACCAAGGTCGGCGATCCGTCCGGCAAGGATGAGATGCGCAAGATGCTGTCGGTCGATCAGATCAACGCCAATGCGGATGGCATCCGGCAGGTCTTTTCGCGTTACATCTCCTACGGCGACGGACCGACAGACAGCCCGCTGGTGAACAATGCCGACTGGCTCGATAAGCTCGGCTATATCGATTTCCTGCGCGATATTGGCAAACATTTCACCATCAACCGGCTCCTGGCTTTTGAAAGCGTTAAGTCACGGCTCGACCGGGAGCAGGCGCTCAGCTTCATTGAATTCAATTACATGCTGCTCCAAGCCTATGATTTTCTTGAGCTTTACCGCCGGCATGGCTGCATTTTGCAAATGGGCGGATCGGACCAATGGGGCAACATTGTCTCTGGTGCGGATCTGATCCGCCGGGTCGAGGCCACAGATGCCTTCGGCCTGACCACCCCGCTGGTCACGAGGTCCGACGGCAAGAAGATGGGCAAATCCGCCGACGGCGCGATCTGGCTGAATGAAGACCGGATGAGTTCCTATGACTTCTGGCAGTGGTGGCGGAATGTGGACGACGCCGATGTGGGCAAGTTCCTGAAAATGTTCACGGAACTGCCGGTCGATGAATGCGATCGGATGGGTGCCCTGGAAGGCTCGGAAATCAACGAGGCCAAGGTGCGGCTCGCAAATGAGGTCACCGCGCTCTGCCGTGGCGCGGATGCCGCAAGCGCGGCCGAGGCCACCGCGCGCGAGGTTTTCGAAAAGGGCGGCGTGGGCGATGATCTTCCGACGCTTGAGATCGCGGCGGATGACCTGCCCCTGTCGATTGCGCAGGCCTTCGTCCGGTCCGGACTGGTCAAATCCGGCAAGGAAGCCAAGCGGCTGATCGCGGATAATGGCGCGCGGATCGACGATGCGCCGCTTTCTGATCCGGGCCTGATGCTTGATGCAGGCGCCCTGTCCTCTCCGGTCAAATTGTCCGCGGGCAAGAAGCGGCACGCGCTTGTGGTGTTGTCCGGTTAGGGCGGCGCCCCGACCTTGCCCATTGACCCACGCCCTGACCGGCTCGATACCTCGCTCCATGACCGATCTTCCGATCCTCTGGTCCTTCCGGCGCTGCCCCTATGCCATGCGCGCACGGCTCGCGGTTCAAAGCGCGGGTATTCCGGTCGAATTGCGTGAGATCCTGCTTAAGGACAAGCCGCAGGCGTTTCTCGACACCTCTCCTTCGGCCACCGTTCCCGCGCTCGACGCGGGCGACACCATCCTGGACGAAAGCCTAGATATCATGATCTGGGTTCTGAACCTCCGCGACCCGGCGGGGCTGATGAACATGCCGGAGGAAGGCTGGGCCCTGATCGCCGAGTGCGACGGCCCGTTCAAGACCGCGCTCGACCACACGAAATATGCCGTGCGCTATCCGGATCGGAACGCAAAGGACGACCGGGAAACGGCGGCTGGCTTTCTGCGCAAACTGGATGGAGACTTGGCAAAGCACCCTTGGCTTTTCGGCGATCGCCCAACCATTGCTGACCTGGCCATCCTGCCTTTTGTCCGTCAATTCGCAAATACCGATCGCGCCTGGTTCGATGCGCAGGACTGGGCGGCCCTGATCCGCTGGCTGGACGGGTTCCTGGCAAGCCCGGATTTTCAATCCATCATGGGCAAATACCCACCTTGGTCGGATGGCGACACGCCCGTAGTCTTTCCGAACTGACCTGGCGGTGGGGCGGCCCGAGGAGAAGACCGAAGGCCGCCGACGAGAGAAAGAAATCGCGCGAAGCGCGGCATTTCAACAACCGCTGCTCACCAAGGCTCACAAGCCCGCCATCCAACGTGTTTTGCCCTGGACTGAAAGCTGCGGCAGGCAAGGGGTCCACGCCCTATTGGAGACCCCATCATGACCACCCTCAAATCCCTTCTCGCCGTCTCGGCCTTCGCTCTTGCCAGCACATCGGTCCTTGCGGGCGAACAGTACATCGACACCACGGGCTTTGCCGTTTCAGGCTATGACGTCACGACCTATTTCGACCTGACCCAGTCGGCGGTCGGAAGCGACCAGCCCGCTCCGATGCCGGGAAAATCGGACATCACCGCCGAATGGAACGGCGCCACCTGGGCCTTCGCCTCGACCGAGAACCGGGACAAGTTCCTGGCCGACCCCGAAGCTTTCGCGCCGCAATATGACGGCCACTGCGCCTTTGCCGTATCAAAGGGCGGTCGCGCACCGGGCAACCCGACCCTTTGGCGGATCGTCGATGACAAGCTTTATCTGAATGTGACCAAGAACGTGGTGACCTTCTGGGAAGAAGACATTCCCGGAAACATCACACTTGCCGAAGGCAACTGGCCCACTGTCGAACCGACGCCCGCTTCGGACGGTCCGATCCCCGCCTTTACATCGGCCGCCCCGGTCAACTGATCAGGCTTTAAGGTCTGACACCAAAACGCCCCGGAGCAATCCGGGGCGTTTTCGCGAGCTTTGCCAGGCGGGTCAGCTTCCGCCGAGCATCCAGGCGCCATCGGGCCAAAAGGCGTGATAAGCGAATGCGAACATCACGTCATGCGGCAAGTCATTGCCCGCTTCGTCCTTGACCCGGATCGTGCCCACATCCTTGCCTTCGGCGATGTTGCGGCTGTCGAGCGCCGAGGCCTGCCCGGACCGCCATGTCAGAACGATCCCGTTTTCGCGGATCTCCGGCTCGGTCCGAAGCCGTTCCACCGGCCAGGCGGCATCGCCGACGCGAACCACCCGCGCCAGGGGCGGGATATCATGGGGGGGCATCTCGCCATTATAAAGGAACGGGCGGGACGAGCTGTCATAGTTCACGTAAGGGTTCGCCCCATAGGGCCGCGAATGGCTGGTCGGTTCGTCCATGACCAACCCGTCCGGATTTCGGTCCTTGAATTCGGCCCAGCTTTCCATCCATGTCGGCAAGGTGACCAACTCAACGCCGGTCAATTCGCCGACGATCCCTTCACCGATGGCCTGTTGCCACCAGCTTTCGGTTTCCCGGTCATACATGACCATGTCCGAGTTTCTGAGTTTCCCCGAAACACCAAAGCTGAGCACCCGGTCGCCAACGCGCCGGTCGAAAGTGATCCCAGAATTGCATAGCGGGCAAAAGGTGACCGAGACCGGCACATCGCCGATCTGGTCGTTCACGATCTCGTGCCAGGTCAGATAGCGGATCGGATAGGCCCGTGGCGTTTCGCCATCGATCTCAACCGCGATCACCGGTTCGCGGTCGCCAATCCGACTTTCCTCCCCAACGGCAATGAAACTGGCGCTGTCCAGGGCCGGAATCCCGTCCTTCGGCGGGCCGCCCGACAGGATTTCGCCCCAGTCATCGATCGCGGTTTGCGTGAAATCGGTCGTTGGCCATTCCCATTTCCAGCGGTCCGGGTTGGCCATGGCCCCGGTGGCAAGTGTTCCAACCGCAAGCGCGGCCAACAGCGTTCTTACCCGCATTTGCGGTCTCCTCCTGCAATCCTGTCCTGTTTGTCAAAATACAACGGCACACGCGGCAAGATAGCCCACCTCACGGGAGAGTGAGCAGCGCTTGATCACAGCCAGCAATGCGGGGGTGTCGGGTCCTAGTTTCCGGTAACCGTCACCGACGTCATGACATCTGGCGTTTCGACCGCTCCGTTCTGTGCGGCGGCGCCCTTCCGGATCGCATCGACGACGTCCATACCCTGGATAACCTTCCCCACCACCGTGTATTGACCATCCAGTGATCCTGCCCGGTCGAACATGATAAAAAACTGGGAATTTGCCGAGTTGGGGCTGGCCGCGCGCGCCATGCCGACAATGCCACGCTCGAAGGGAATGTCCGAGAATTCCGCCGGCAGATCGGGCCGTTCCGAGCCGCCGCGACCCGCGCTCGACAAATCGCCGGCACTGGCCTTTCCGAACTGAACATCGCCGGTCTGGGCCATAAACCCATCGATCACGCGGTGGAAAACTACGTTGTCGTAAGCGCCCTCGCTGGCCAATGCAGTGATTTGCTCCACATGGGCCGGTGCAACATCGGGCAGAAGGTCGATGACAATCGTGCCTTGTGCCTCGCCCGTCACCGCAATTTCCAGGTTTGGTCCCGGTCCATCGCCTTCCGGGATTGTGCCCGTCCCGGTGACCCCGGCGGGTTGCTGAAGAAAATACCAGGCACCGAAGCCTGCGATCCCAAGGATCAGCACGGCCCCAAGAATGGTGTTGTTGTTAGACATCTGCGGCCACCTTCATACTCAGCATGCGGTCGGGGTTCATGGGCGGTTCGCCCCGCTGGATCGCATCCACATGATCCATGCCCGAAATCACCCGGCCATAGACCGTATACTGTCCGTTCAGGAAATGGTTGTCGTTGAAGTTGATGAAGAACTGTGAGTTCGCACTGTCGGGATTTTGCGACCGCGCGGCGCCCAAAGTTCCCCGGTCATGGGGCAGTTTCGAGAACTCGGCCGGAAGATCCGGCAGGTCCGACCCGCCCGTGCCCGCACGGCGCAGATTGAACCCCTCAGCAAAATTGCCGTGCTCGACATCGCCCGTTTGCGCCATGAACCCGTCGATCACCCTGTGAAAGACGACATTGTCGTATTTACCGGCCCGCGCGAGTTCTTTCATCCGGCTGCAATGGCCCGGGGCCACGTCGGACATCAGTTCGATCACAACCTCGCCGTCTTTCAGCTCGATGATGATCGTGTTTTCGGGGTCTTTAATATCGGCCATGCCTGTCTCCGGTTTTTTGGTTGCGCGGACCCTAAAGGGACGCGCCAGCCGAGAAAAGCGGAAACCCGCATGCGGTGGTTGACGGCAGGACCGGGCTCGGGTGTTAAGGGCACGGGGATTTGCAGGAGGCGATGATGGCCTGGAAGACACTCGATGACATGGATCTGGCGGGAAAGAGGGTTCTGACCCGGGTCGACATCAACGTGCCGATGCAAGGCGGCGAAGTGACCGACACGACGCGGATCGAGCGTATCAAGCCCACAATTGACGATATCGTTGCGGCTGGCGGCTCCCCGATCATGCTGGCCCATTTCGGACGCCCTAAGGGTCAACCGGTTCCCGAGATGTCGCTGCGTCACATTCTGCCTGCTGTCGAGACCGTTCTGGGGCGGACTGTCACCTTCATCGAACGTCCGGATCGCGGGGCGATTGACGCCCTGCCCTCGGATGCCGTGGTTCTGATCGAAAACACGCGCTTTACTCCGATGGAAGAGAAGAACGACCCGCAAATGGCCGGGTTTCTGGCCTCTCTCGGCGATGTCTACTGCAACGATGCGTTTTCGGCGGCCCACCGCGCCCACGCGTCGACCGAGGGCGTAGCGCATCATCTGCCGTCTTGTGCCGGGCGCCTCATGCAAGCCGAACTGACCGCGCTGGAAGCCGCGCTTGGCACCCCCGCCCGCCCGGTTGTTGCCGTGGTCGGCGGCGCGAAAGTGTCAACCAAGCTGGATCTTCTGGGCAATCTGATCCGGAAGGTCGACACGCTGGTGATTGGCGGCGGCATGGCGAATACATTCCTGGCTGCTCAGGGTCATGAAGTCGGCACATCGCTGGCCGAGCATGACATGGCCGACACCGCGCGCGAGATCATGGCGAAGGCGGACGAAGTTGCTTGCGAGATCCTGCTGCCGGTCGACATCGAAGTTGCGGCCGAATTCAAGGCCGGAACGAGCAAGGAAACCTTCAAGGTCCATGAGTGCCCGGCAGATCGCATGATCCTGGATGCCGGACCCGAAACCGTTGAAAAGATCGGCCAGGCATTCTCAGCCGCGAAGACTTTGATCTGGAACGGCCCTTTGGGTGCCTTTGAGATCGAACCCTTCGATGCCGCCACCAATGCCGCCGCACAGGAAGCGGCCCGTTTCACACGCGAGAACGGGTTGATTTCGGTCGCAGGTGGCGGTGACACGGTTTCGGCCCTGAACCACGCGGGGGTGGCAGACCAATTCACATACATATCGACCGCAGGTGGCGCGTTCCTGGAATGGATGGAGGGCAAAACACTGCCCGGCGTGGCAGCCCTTGAAAGATAACCCATCCCCCTGCGCTGACTGTTTCGAATTCGAATACCGTTAGCGCGATCAGAATGGACCCAAGGCCGCGACAGGCCTAGAAGGCCCCGAACACAGAAGTTTTTGACCAAACGAACGGATCATCCCTATGTCAAAAGACCTTATGGCGCAGCAAATGACCTCGGCCCCCGGATTTATCGCCGCGCTCGATCAATCGGGCGGCTCTACGCCCAAGGCGCTGAAACTCTACGGGATTTCAGATGATGCCTATTCTGGCGAAGATGAGATGTTTGATCTGATCCATGGGATGCGGTCGCGGATCGCTCAGGCGCCGGCCTTCACCGGAGATCAGGTGATCGGCGCGATCCTGTTCGAGATGACGATGGACCGCGATATCGGCGGCAAACCCGCCGCGCAATTCCTTTGGGAAGATCGAAAGGTCGTGCCCTTCCTGAAGGTCGACAAGGGCCTGGCGGACGCTGAGAACGGCGTGCAACTGATGAAGCCCATGGGGGATCTTGACGGGCTGTTGTCGCGTGCGGTGGCCAAGGGGATCTTTGGGACGAAAATGCGCTCGGTCATCGGTGCCGCGAATGAGACCGGGATCAAGGCCAATGTGGCGCAGCAGTTCGAGATTGGGAAACAGATCCTTGGCCACGGGCTGATGCCGATCCTGGAACCCGAAGTGACAATTTCAATCGCCGACAAAGCCGAAGCTGAAGACATGCTGCGCGACGCGATCCTGGCAGAGTTGGACAATCTGCCCGACGGCCAGCAGATCATGTTGAAACTGACGCTACCCGAGACAGCAAATCACTATAAGCCGCTGATCGACCATCCGAAGGTGATGCGGGTTGTGGCTTTGTCCGGCGGCTATTCGCGGGACGACGCCAACGCACGTCTGGCGCAAAACACCGGCATGATCGCCAGCTTCTCTCGCGCCTTGACCGAGGGTCTGGACGCCAGCCAGTCCGATGACGCCTTCAACGCCATGATCGCGGGCACCATTGGATCGATCTATGACGCATCGGTCGCCGGTTAACTGACGCCAACAAATGCAATCTGGGCGCGCCTTCGGGCGCGCTTTTTCTTTTGCGGGCAGAGACTTGGCGGAATTCCTTCCCCACACCGTCTAAAGGATATGCGACAAGAACAAGGAGGTATCGCATGTCCCTTCAAACCCGTATTGGCGCTACCGGATTTATCCTTTGGGGTGCGCTTCACATGCTTGGCGGCGGAATGATCCTGGCCGCGGCCCTTTCGGATCCTACTGCTGGTTTTGCCACTTATCAGACCGCGCAGGGATCATATGACGCCCTGGCGGGCGCAATCCTGAGTTATTTCGCCTACGGGCTGGTCGCGTTGGGCTTGGCGGCCGCGATCATCGGGATCTTGGGTAACTGGAACAACAGCGCCACGGCCCTGATGGCCAACACCGTTTTAGTCGTCGCGACCGAAATTGGACTGATCGCCTTTCTGCTTGTTCCGGGTCACTTGCCGGTCGTACAGGCCATGCCGGGCTTTGTTCTTGCCGGGATCGGGATCATAGTGGGTGGGATCGCCTGCACCGGGGACACCGCACATGCCGAAGGATGAAGCTGCCCTTCTTGCCCGCGCCCTCGGCGGCGACCGACAGGCCTTCGATGCGCTGGTCGCCCCGGCCATGGGGCAGATCACGGCGATCTTGCGACGTCTTGTTGGGCACCCCGAAGACTGCGAGGATATCCTTCAAGACGCGCTGACAGAGGCATGGAACAAAAGGGAAAGTTTCCGGGCCGAAGCCGCGTTTGCGACCTGGCTGACCGCCATTGCGACCAGAAAGGCCACCGACCATTTGCGCGGACAGAAGCGGTGGCGGGCAGAGGCGCAGGTGGCCTATGCCAATTTGTGCGCCGAGAACGAGGTTTTGTCGGGCGAAGTCCTGGCCGCCTATGCGGACCCCGAATTCGCCTTCGACGTCCGCCAGCACGTGGCCTATTGCTGCGCTTGCGTCGGACGGTCCCTGCCACCTGATGAGATGGCTGCGCTTGTTCTGCGCGACGTGACCGGATTGTCTGCACGCGAAGCCGCGACAGTTCTGGGCGTGTCGGACAGCGTGCTGAGGCACCGGCTGTCGGCCGCCCGGTCTGCGATGGCAGAGCGGTTCGATGGGCTTTGCGCGCTCGTGTCGAAGACAGGTATGTGCCACCAATGTGCAGGACTTCGGATGATTGCCGCCGAAGACCGCAAGGGCCCGGACCTGCCAGATATCGACGATCTGGCGGCACGCATTGCGCTTATGCGCGATGGCACCGATGGGCAGACGACCATGGCCACGTTGCATGACGTGTTTTGGCGCCGCACGTCCGAGATAGAGGCGCGCGGCGATGGTGACACGCGCCCCTTGTCGGGCTGCGGCGAGGACCCTTAGCGCCGCTTGCTCATGGCCCGCGCCAATTCGGCATCCTGCCCGGGTGTCCAATAATGGCGCCCAAGCTCGGCCCGCGTGATGGCTTTGGCGAAGTCTGTCTCGGTCTTCGCGTGCGACTCGGGTGACGCCGACCCACAATTGGACTTAGCTTCCCGAAGACGCTCCCGCCAGTAAAGCGCGGCGGCATGATCGCGCGCCTTTTCTTCCGCCGAACGTGTGTCCGGGTCGGTTTTCCGCTTATTTTTCTGATACATGACATCTCCTCTTCAACCGCGAACCGGGGCGGAAGAGGACAGACCTCACCCGTCATCCGGCGAACGGCGCGGGAGATTTCGGTTAGCCCGGAGAGATCGAGTTGAGGTATGCCATGACCCTCGACCTAGAGATGCCCAGGTCAGGTTGCAAGAGCTAGAGATCGCGGATCATCGCGATTGCCGGAAAGTCGATACCCGGCCGCAGCGGCACCTGGATGGGCCCCTGCGTCACGAACCCCATGGCGGCATAGAATGGCTCGGCCGTCAGCGTGCTTTGACACAAAAGCCGTGTGATACCCGCTTTGCGAGCGGTGGCGAAAATGTGCTCCATCAGAAGCCGCCCGATTCCTTCGCGCGTGCGACGATGGTCGGTCACCACATGTCGGATATGACCGTTCCTTGAGACTTCTTGCCCGCCGCCGGGTGCGGCTTGTGTCCAACCTCCCGCGGCTATGGCCTGACCGTCCGCATCGAAAACACCGAAATAGGTCCCACATGCCAAAAGTCTGGGTTGGGCATGTGAAATGATCGGGATCGCCGTGACCAGGATTGACGGCGGATAGTCCGGTTTCAGCAAGACTGGATAGGACGCGGCCAAAAGCGCGTCGATGGACGCGATGTCATCCTTGGTTGTCGGTCGTATGGTCATGGTGTTCGACATCATGATCACATAAGCAAAGTTTCCCCTCAGGAAAGGGTCACGCCGCGCGCAAAGCGTCTGAGATCACGCGCGCGTCCCTTTCCATGTCGTCTTGCGCCGCGCGCGGGGCCCCGATGGGCTGAAGGTCTGGGCAATCGAAATAACGGAGCGACGTGACATCGGTCGCTTCGTGTAAGGGGATCAGATGCGCATGGGCGTGCGGCACATCGTTGCCCGTGAACACGAAACCCACGCGCGCCACCCCATAAATCCGCTTCTGGGCCCTGGCCACGCGCTGACCCATATGCAAAATCCGCGCCGCAAGATCCGACGGCAGCGTATCGAACGTTTCAAAATGTGCCTTGGGGATGATCTGAACATGCCCCGGTCGGATCGGTCGGTGATCGGCAAAAACAACCAAATCCGCATCCTCAAACGCAACTGCGGCATAGCTCGCACGCCCGGCAATCTGGCAAAAATCGCATTGGGTCATCGGGATCACCCTGTCGTTAAAATGAAAAAGCCGCGCTGGTATGGCGCGGCTTCGGTCGTCTGCTATCGGAAGGGGCTTACTTGATCTTGCCTTCCTTGTATTCGACGTGCTTGCGCGCAACCGGGTCGTACTTCCGGACCACCATTTTTTCAGTCATGGTGCGGGCGTTCTTCTTGGTCACATAGAAATGGCCTGTGTCCGCAGACGAATTCAGGCGGATCTTGATTGTTGTTGGCTTGGCCATCGGGCGTCTCCTGCGCAGGTCGCGGTCAGCGACCCGGAAAATCCATGAAGCCCGCCTTTTACTGACGCCGTCGATCAAGTCAAGCGGGGATCGCTTGCTTGGCGTCGGTCTTCCTGCCAGCATCGGGTCATTCATTTCAACATCGGAGGAATGCCAATGATCCGGCCCGCCCATTGCCTTACCGCGTTGTGCCTTGTGTTCGCGTCGTTTTCCGCAAATGCCCAAACCGCGACCGATTCCGTTTCACCCGAAGCGGCAACCGAGACCGGCGCGATAGGGCTGAGCGCTGCGGCAGAGGCCGCCTTGGCCAGCAAACAAGCAGGCGCGCCTGTCTCGGCGAGCAACTGGATCGTCGCGGCTGCCAATCCGCTTGCCGTGGAAGCCGGGGCCAAGGTGCTGGGCGCTGGCGGATCGGCCGCCGATGCCATGGTTGCGGTGCAGGCCGTGCTTGGCCTGGTAGAGCCCCAGTCTTCGGGCCTGGGCGGCGGCGCATTCCTGGTCTGGTATGACGGCACCTCGGGCGAAGTCACCACGCTGGATGGCCGGGAAACAGCGCCTTTGTCGGCCACGCCGCGGCTCTTTCAGACCGAGGACGGGGAACCCATGGGGTTCTGGGATGCGGTCATCGGTGGGCGGTCTGTCGGGACACCTGGCACGCCTGCCCTGATGGAAGCTGCGCATCGCCGTTGGGGCCGTGCCAATTGGGGCGCGCTTTTCGATGACGCCATTGCGTTGGCCGAAGACGGGTTCGCCGTGTCGCCACGGCTGGCCGGAATGGTGGCCGATGGCGCCGAACGACTGGCCACGCATCCCGAGACATCCGCCTATTTCCTGCCGGGCGGCGCGCCAATCGCCGAAGGGGCGATGCTGCGGAACGCGGCCTATGCCGAAACACTCCGTTCGATTGCGGCAAATGGGGCCGAGGCCTTCTATACCGGTGAGATTGCGGAAGGTATCGTTGCAGCGGTCCGGGGCGCGGCCGCACCGGGCGACCTGTCGATGACGGATCTTGCGCTTTATCAGGTGAAAGAACGTCCGCCGGTTTGCGTCAGCTACCGCGCCCACGAAGTCTGCGGCATGGGCCCGCCGTCATCCGGGGCGCTGACAGTCGGCCAGATCCTGGGTGTGCTTGACCTGTTCGTGCTGCCCGATGCGACGGATGCCGAGGCCTGGCGGTTGATCGGCGACGCTTCGCGCCTCGCCTTCGCGGACCGTGGCCGCTACATGGCTGACAGCGATTTTGTGCCGGTACCGGTCAAGGGCCTTATTCACCCTGACTATCTGGCCGAACGTGCTGGTCTGATCGAAGGCGACAGAACAGACGGGTTCGGCGCCCTTGAAAGCGTTGCGCCCGGATCGCCCGAGTTCGACCACGCGCTGAATTGGGGCGATGATGATGCGATTGAGCTGCCCTCGACCTCGCATATCTCGATTGTCGACCAATACGGCAATGCGCTGTCCATGACGACCACGATCGAGAACGGCTTTGGCAGCCGGGTCATGGCGCCCGGCGGCTTCCTTCTAAACAATGAACTCACCGATTTCTCGTTCCGGAGCCACAGGGATGGCTGGCCGGTGGCCAACCGGGTGGAACCGGGCAAACGGCCACGGTCGTCGATGGCGCCGACGATTGTCCTGAAAGACGGCACGCCGGTTCTGGTGGTTGGATCACCGGGGGGCAGCCGGATTATCGGCTATGTCGCCAAGACGATCATCGCCCATCTCGACTGGGGATTGGACGTCCAACAGGCCGTGACGCTTCCCCATCTGGTCAACCGGTTCGGGACCTATGATCTTGAGGCCGGGACCGAGGCCGAAGCCCTGGCCGAGCCGCTGACGGCGCTTGGTTATGAGGTCAATGCCCGGGCGCTGACCTCGGGGCTTCATGCGATCTCGATCTCGGAAGACGGGCTGCTGGGCGGGGCCGATCCCCGCCGCGAAGGTATCGCCATGGGGAATTGACCCCACCGATTCAAGCGACGAAAATTGCCGGTGTCTAGCCGAGACCCATGGACTGGTGGATGCGAATGCGCGTCCCCTCGTCCAAGCCAAGCGCTGCCGCAAGCCCTTCCAGGTATTGCGCCTCGGCCGGGTTATCCACCCGGACGGCCATGACGGACATGGCATAGACCTGGGCCTTCATGTGATCGGCGGTGTCGTTGGCCAGCCCATGCAGATCAGGCGCCCGTGCCAGTTCCGCCTGGACGAATTCCAGCTCTTCGGCGTCAAGCTCGCCAAGATGCTCAAGGATGCGCGCGCGCTCTTCTCCGTCGATTTCCCCGTCGATCTTGGCCGCCTGGATCATTGCCCGGATCATCAGCTTGGCATTGTCCTCCATCGCGTCGGTGGCCGCCGTACTGCCGGTCATCGCGTCCATCATCGACCCTGCCTGGCTTGCGCCAGCCGCAGCCGCACCGCCCATGGCCGTCATCAGCCCGCCAAGCCCGGCCGCCGCAGCATCGGTGTTGGCCTGCGCTTGTCCCATGAACTGGTCCATCATGCCCTTCAGGTTCTCGGCGCCGGGGATCCCCATCTTGGTCAGCATGTCGCCCATCTGGCCGGACATGTTCTGCATGGCCGGATTGTCTTGCATGGCCTTCTGGACCCCTGCCATGCCGCCCATATCCTTGTATTTGTCATAGCCCTTGGCAGCCGCAAAACCGACCGCCAGCGTTGCAAGTGTTTTGACAAAACTCATATCTGAAATCTCCCTGGGTTCGTTTGGCCCGACCGTAACAGGCAAACGCGACAGTTCCTACGGGGAGAATTTGGGGCATAGCGGCAGGTAGATTCGAACCTGCAACGTCGGGCCGGGGTCTGGTCCGGGAAAGTGAATTAAGAACACAAGGAATCTGCCATTCAAATTGCTCGCCCAAACCCAGCCCGACTGAGCATTGGCGAGGCTCGTCGCCGATCAACTCAGATCGGTCCAAAGGCTTCTTTTGGACCCGCATTGTACCAAGGAAAGTACCTACAATGACCTCAAAGCCGAAGAAGCAGGCATCGCATGCACCTGCTCATGTCAGTCGAACAAGGCGCCCCTTGCGCTTATAGATATTTTTATAGTCCCACTGAATGCTTTGCCCCTTTGCCAGCCACCTCCTAAGGTCAATCAAGTCTATTTCTTCCGCGCTTTTGAACCGTATAGATGCATCTTTGAACTTGCCTGTTCCAGGCTTCAACATATCCTCGTCGAAATCGGCACCGCTCCAAAACATCAGGCGAATACAGCCCTTCAGCTTGCTGTAACCAACAATCGGATTGCCTGCGATGAACCAAACTGGATGCCCATGCCAAATCTTGCTCTGCGCGCCTGGAAGGCTGGTGTTAATCTCCTCACGCAACACCTCACATATCGCTCGGTCGTCCGAATTCTGAGCAGCGTGAAATTCAGGGATCGTCGTCGGATTCATATCGCACCCTAAGTCTGCATGGCATCAAAGTCGATTTGGTACTTTGAACTCAGATCGAAGCGGCGGCCCCAGGCGCGCAACCTCAATCTCCCGTACCTGTTCTGAATTTTGCGCGGAGGGCCTGTAAGCCGGATTCTGTCCCGGGTTGCCCCGGCGACGACCATTCCTCTGGGCGCAGGGTTGCCCCGGCGCTCTAGCTGCCTACCCGGACACCGGGCTGAAGCGGCCCATGGTGGCGTCCCTATTCGGCATTGCTCCCGGTGGGGCTTGCCATGCCGGTCCTGTTGCCAGTCCCGCGGTGGGCTCTTACCCCACCGTTTCACCGTGACCCCGCATGCGGGGCCGTCTGTTCTCTGTGGCGCTTTCCGTCGGGTTGCCCCGCCCGGGCGTTACCCGGCACCGTTGCTTCTGGGAGTCCGGACTTTCCTCGAGCCACAGGGCCCGCGGCCGTCCGGCCCTCCGCGCGGTCCGAAGGCTTACCGGTAAGCGCCTGAATGGTCAATGAAACTCAATCGGGTCACGGCGCAGCCGGTCCCCCCGATCCCGTCATCCGAGCCTGGACCGCAGCCGCCATGGACTTCGGTCTCGGCCTCGCCCACTACCAAGGGTTCCTCAAGCGGAACAGGCTCAAGCTGTCCGCATGCCGACACCCCAAGGGCGAGCAAAACCCCGCCTAGTTTCAACGCCCTGGTCATACCGCGTCGTCTTCCCCTGGGTAAAAATACGCCCCCGCCCGAAATCTGCACGTCGCGCCGGGCTCCTGCAAGGCCTGGTAGCCAGCGGCCTGCGCGGCCAGATCTTCGAACAACTTCATCTGGCCAGAACCATGGGCGTCTTGCAACGCTTCAACCTGTGCCGGGGTCAACCCGCCATAGTGGACGGCCCTTTCGAAATGCGGGGGTTTCTGCCCCAGCACATTATCCGTTGCCGCAGCCAGATGATCCCCGAGGTTTCGGGCAAGATATCCGATCTGATCATCTGAACCGGCGAGCGGCTGATAGGACGACGTCAAAAGCCGGACCTGATCGTCTTCGGTCATCACGACGGTTCCAACCGCCAGCAGCGCATCCAGCATCGTTCGCGGGTGGACGTCGCGCCGAACCGATGCGGCAAGCGCTTCAAAGGACGGGGCCGCCCCGTTCTTGGTCAGGTCCCGCCCGCCATAGGCCGGATCGGTTCGCCAGATCGAAATCAGCGTGGCCAGATGGTTCGGACGTTCGGGCCTGGGCGGTTCCGACTTCAAGCGCACAATATCGCGGCGCTGAAGACCGGTCATAACCGACAACCGGCTGTCGGTTTGCTTTTCGCCCGCGAACTCGGATGCAGCACGGACGTAATGCGCCTTGAGACGCTCAGCAAGATCCGGGAACGGGACCCCCCGCGCCACCAGAAGCCGGGCCAGTTGAGCCAGCACTCTATCAAGCAAATCTATCATATGTGCGTTTTGCACATTTTTCTTGACGGACGCAAGCGAATCCGAATATGTGTATTTTGCACATTATCGGAGAGCCCAATGAAATTGTCCCTTCCCCTCCCGACAACACGGCCCTTGGTCGGCACGCTTGTGGTTGCCCTGGTCCTGGCATTGGGCGCCTGTGCGCAAACGGAACCCTTGGATCCGCTTCCGCCAATCACTCCGGATGAACCGACAAGCAAATTTTAGACGAACAGGCTCCCTGCAGGCGATGCACGTCCACAACCCCTGACGCGTGTCTCCCTGTCGAGCAGTGCCGGTCCTCGCGTCCCCGGGGACCGGCACAATTCATTCTAGGGTCAGGTCCGATGGATCGTAGCGGTGTCGGCCATCTTCGGACGGCAGTGCGGACTTGAGCGCCCAGAACCTGCGGACTTCTTCCATCCCGAGGTCCGGATTGTCGGCAAGAAAGTCCCGTGTGTACTGATTGAATTGATTGTGGTCCGCGATCTCGGAATGATACCCCGGCTCGGATTCGCGCGCTTTCATCGCACGAAACTCCGTACAGGCCTCGGCCAGGGTTTTCCCGGTATTGGCCTTCATCCAGGCCATGAACTCGATGTTGAATTTGAAGCCTTTGCCAAGTTGAGCCTTGAAGAACCGGCGGACATTCTGGGTGTTTTTGTAGCTGTCCGCGATCACAGTGTCCGGGCTCAATGGCTCGGAATGCCAGTCGAACTTGGACCGTGTGTTTGTCTTGATGTCGCCCGGAAAGATACGCTCGCCCGTATCGAGAAAATGGGAAATCCGGTCGAGAATCTGGAACTTTCCGCCCGTGGTCCTTAACCCCAAGGTCCGTGCCTGGTCCTGAAGTTCGGATTTCAGCCAGTACCAGCGCCGAAGCTCTTGCCCCGTCGAGATGCTGGCCATGTCCGGCCGCGCCGCGTTGCGTGACCTGGGTGATTTGCGCTTTGACATCGTCACCTTCTGAAACGCCCGTGGATAGACTAGTGCCCCGGTTCCTCTGTAACAGGAAAGAATGTGATAGGTTTGCTCCAATCCCCCAGTCGACGGAGAATGCCTGTGTATGTCGCCGGTTTCATCATTCCAGTCCCGGAAAACAAGCGCGACGCGTATCGCGCCTGGGCCGAACGAAGCGCCGCCCTGATGGCTGAATTGGGCTGCATTGAAATTGTGGAATCCTGGGAAGACAACGTGCCCGACGGCTCGCAAACTGATTTTCGGAAGGCGGTCGCAGCGGAACCCGATGAGAAGATCGTCTTCACTTGGCAGGTCTGGCCAGACAAGGCGACCGTCGACCGGGCCGAGCAGGTGATGCAGGACGATCCCCGTTTCGATCTTCCGGGCGACATACCGTTCGATCCCAAACGCATCGTTTTTGGCGGGTTCAGCCCGCTTCTCAAGATGGGGCGCTAGGCCAGTTTGCTGACCAAGCCGGCGGCCAACGCACGGTCCGTATCATCCAGCGGCCCGGAATGGCCCGGTCGAAACCGCATTCGAAAGCTGGCAAGCAGTTCCTCTTCACCCGCCTCCTCTGGGTACCCCACAGCCCGCGCATGGGCCGCGAAATCGCCGGGAGCTGCCGCATCAGGCCAGACGGCCAATCCCTGACGAGCCATACGGCACCAATCGAAGCGTTGGCCAGGATCTATCTTGCGGCCTGGCGCCAAATCGGAATGTGCAATCACCGCGGAAGGCGGCAAATCATAGCGTTTCAAGAGGGTTACAAGTAATTCCTCAAGTCTGTTCATCAGCGCAGCGCTGAACGGTGAAAACCCGTCATTGTCCAACTCGATCCCGATGGACCGCGAATTGACGTCATCGACCCCCTGCCAGGATCCGGCCCCCGCATGCCAAGCGCGGCGATCATCCTCCACCAATTGCCAAAGACTGCCATCGGCGCCGATAAGGTAGTGGGCGGAAACCTCGCGCTTTGGATCCGAAAGCGCCTTAAGCGCGGCCTCGGCTGAGGTCATGGCCGTGTAATGCAGAACTATCAGCGAGATCTCTTGCCCGCGCCGGTCGCCGTGGTTTGGCGACGGATAAGACAGGATGTCCAGTATCAGCCCGACCGCGCTGCGCGGAACGGCGCGGGGTTCCAATCGCAGGCATACCCGTCCCCATCGGGGTCGACACCCTTCCGATCGCGCTCGGGCCCGCCCGAGTTCAGGAAATCAAGCTGTGCCTGATCGGCCGAGGAATACTCTCCGCAGGCGCGTTCAAACCGCCGCTCAGAGGTCGAACCCCGGCGATATTGCTGACTGCCTACGGGATGCGACGTCGACAGCGCGAATTCTACGATGTTCGGGCCGGTATTGCTGGGGCGTGATGGCAGGTCTTCAGGCTCGATTTCGATAAACGCTTCCTGCTGCCGCGCGATCCGTTCGGCATCGCTTTCGATGGTCTCGCGCGCTGAAACAGCTTCAAAATCCTGTTCGTCTGAGATCGAGGGATTGTCGGTATCCGCCACTTCAGTGTTTGGTCGTTCGTCGGAAATATTCGGACCGTCAGGCAGGGGCGTCTCGCCCAGAACAGATTGTTCAATGTTTTGCGAGCGAGCGAATTCCTCGGGATCGCCAAAGCCCACGCCTTGCCGGTCCGTGTCATCGGGTGGCGCACCCGCGCAGGCGCTGAGACAAAGGATAAGGGGAAGAACGGTCGTCCGCATTTTGGCTGCCCACTGTTTTTTCAGAGGGTTTACCACCATTTCGCCGGTTTGGAAACAAATCCGGCTGCGTTCTCAAGCGCATATGCCGTGTTCAGAAGATCGCCCTCTTCCCAGGGACGGCCAATCAACTGCAAGCCAAGGGGCAAGCCCTGACGGTCCAGACCCGTTGGAAGGGCCACGCCGGGCAGACCCGCAAGGTTTACGGTCACGGTGAAAACGTCGTTCAGATACATCTCGACCGGGTTGAAATCAGCGCCAAGTTCAAACGCCGCAGATGGCGTCGCGGGCGTCAGGATCGCATCGACCCCGTCCGTAAACACATCATCGAAGTCCTTCTTGATCAGGGCGCGGACCCGGCGGGCGCGGTTGTAATAGGCATCATAAAAGCCCGCCGACAGTACATAGGTGCCAATCATGACGCGGCGCTGCACCTCGGGGCCGAAGCCCTCGGCACGGGTCTTTTCATACATCTCAGTGATGCCGTCGCCCTGATCGAGCTTGGCGCGATGGCCGAACCGCACGCCGTCATAGCGGGCAAGGTTCGACGATGCCTCAGCCGGGGCGATCACATAGTAGGCGGGCAAGGCATACTTTGTATGAGGCAGCGAGATATCCACGATCTTCGCGCCTGCATCCTCGAGCATCTTGCGACCTTCGGCCCACAATGCCTCGATTTCGTCCGGCATGCCGTCCATCCGGTATTCCTTTGGAATCCCGATGGTTTTTCCCTTGATATCGCCGGTTAGCATCGCCTCGAAGTTCGGGACCTCGCGATCGGCCGAGGTCGAATCCATAGGGTCATGGCCCGCCATCGCCTCAAACATGATCGCAGCATCGCGCACCGATTTCGTCATCGGCCCCGCCTGGTCGAGCGAAGATGCAAAGGCGACGATCCCCCAGCGCGAACAGCGCCCATAGGTGGGCTTCAATCCAGTGATCCCGGCAAAGGCCGCGGGCTGACGGATGGACCCGCCCGTATCCGTTCCAGTTGCGGCCAGACACAGATCCGCAGCCACCGCCGCCGCCGAGCCACCAGAAGATCCGCCCGGCGTCAGCGGGGTCTCTTCATTCCCGCGCCGCCAGGGGTTCACCACCGGGCCATAGGTCGAGGTCTCGTTGGACGAGCCCATGGCGAATTCGTCCATGTTCAGTTTGCCCGTCATGACTGCGCCCGCATCGAACAGCTTTTGCGTGACGGTTGATTCATATTCCGGCTTGAACCCGTTCAGGATCGCGCTGCCTGCCTGGCTGGCCACGCCCTTGGTGCAAAACAGATCCTTGATGCCCACAGGTATGCCGCACATGGCCGGTGCATCGCCAGCGGCGATCCGCTGATCGGCAGCCTTCGCCTGTTCGATCGCGATTTCGGGCACGGGACGCACAACCGCGTTCAGGGCCCCTGCCCCCTCGGCGGCTTTCAGGCAAGCCTCGGTTAATTCGACGGATGTCACGTCGCCCGCGCGCAGCTTGTCGCGCGCTTCTGCGATCGTCAGGGCGTTCAGGTCGCTCATTCCACCACCTTCGGCACTGCAAAGAATCCTTCCCGCGCATCGGGCGCGTTTTTCAGCACCTTCTCGGGCTGGTTGCCGTCGGTCACCACATCCTCGCGCCGCTTCAAACGCATCGGCGTCACCGAGACCATGGGTTCGACACCCTCCACATCGACCTCATTCAATTGCTCGATGAAGCCGAGGATGTCGTTGAATTCACCGGCCAGGGCGGGCAGGTCTTCCTCGGCCACGGCGATCCGGGCCAGCTTGGCCACATGGGCCGCGGTTTTGGTGTCGATGGACATGGACGTCTCTCCTACATCGGACCCGCGTGTAGCGCCCGCCGTCGGGCTTGCCAAGCCTATCGGCTTGATCCCGGCCTCTGCCCCCCGCAATGTCGCGGGACGGAGGATGCAATGCCCAACATTCAGGTCCTTTTGGCCCGACGCCCGGTCGGCGTTCCACAGGCCGAACATTTTGAGATCATCGAAACCTCCGTTCCGGAACCGGGGGACGGCGAGGTCCTAATCGAGATCAGCCACTGGTCGGTCGATCCGGCGATGCGGGGCTGGGCCAATGATGTGCCGAATTATTCCCCGCCGGTGGAAATTGGCACGCCTATGCGGGCCTTCGCGGTAGGAGAGATCGTTCAAAGCAAGCATCCGGGCTATGCAAATGGCGACGTGGTCGAGGGTCTGTTTGGCTGGCAAAGCCATGCGATCAGCGATGGGTCCGACATCGGGCAAAAGGTCACGGCGACCGACCTGCCCCGATCCTATGCCCTGGGTATCCTCGGGCTGAATGGTCTGACGGCCTATTTCGGCTTAACCGAGGTCTGTGGGGCCAAAGCGGGCGACACGGTTGTGGTCTCAACCGCCTCGGGCGCGGTGGGCTCTGCAGTTGGGCAGATCGCCAAAATCCTCGGCTGCCGCACCATTGGCATCGCGGGCGGAGCGGAGAAGGTCGCGCGCTGCCTGGACGATTTCGGCTATGACGCCGGCATTGACTACAAGACGGAAGACATCTCGGCCGCGCTTGCCAAAGCAGCGCCAGACGGGGCCGATTGTTATTTCGACAACACCTGCGGCCCGATCTCGGACGCGGTGATGGCGCATCTGGCCCAAGGCGCACGGATCACGATTTGCGGGACAGCGGCGATCACCGAGTGGGACCCCCTGCCCCTAGGTCCGCGCGTGCATCGCCAGTTGCTGGTCGCCCGCGCCCGGATGCAAGGGCTGTTGGTCTTTGACTACAAGGACAGATACCCCGAGGCGCGCGCCCAACTGGCCGATTGGCTTAGGGCGGGGCAATTGACCGTCCGCGAACACATCCTGGACGGACCCGAGGCCGCACCGGGCGCCATCGCCATGCTGTATCGTGGCGAAAACACCGGTAAACTGATCGTCAAACTCTGAGGCACCCCATGAAGCTGACCCTGCATCATATCAATCTGGCGACCGACAAGGTGGAAGAGATGGACGCCTTCTATCGCGATGTTCTGGGCCTGGAAAAACCGACGTCGGACGTGCCGGTCATGGACACGTCAAAGGGGTTCAACGGCGATGTGGCCTTTGTCAGCGATGGGACCATCCAGACGCATTTGGCCCGGAAGGATGTAGGCATCGGGTTTCGAACCGGGCACATTCTGAACCCGCTGTCCCACGGCCACATCGCGTATCGCACGGACGATATTGAAGCCTTCATTGCGCATCTTGAGGCAAAGGGCATCCCGTATTCCGATTGGAAACACACCGCCACCGCGGAATGGCGGCAGATCTTTTTCTATGACCCCGATGGCAATGTGATCGAGGTGCATGAAGTGACGGGGAACTAGCTCTGACAGACCGCTCTTAGGCTTCACATGTCCCACCGAACGGCCAATGGCCCCCCGCGTTGCGGAAAAATCGCAACCCGTAACTCGATGCCAAGAAAGATGATGTCCGATTGCAGGTGGGTCTGGTCGGCGAAACCTAGGCCGCGCCGCCCCAAGAGGTTCGAAGCTCAACTTCATCGCCCGGATCAAGCTGCATACCGCTGACAAAGCTCAAGGGTTCATTTGGACTGCCGGACCGGTGCACGGTCAGGCCGTTCCGGCCGGCAGGTGCGGCGTCGTTCAGGGACCAGACAGGTTGCGTTGCGTGCGACAACCCTGCCGAAAGGGTCGCCGACGTGCGCATCCGGTACCGCGTGACGACACCCGGTCCCCCTGCCCGGTCCGCATTCGGGGGATCCGGCGGGTTCAGCCGTTTTTCAACCACCTCTAACCCGTATCGTGCTTCGGCAACCTCAACCGGGCAATTGAAAGTGTCGCCGTGGCTTGAGGAAAAAAGTGGACCAGTGCCCGGTCGATCCTTGGTCGCGCCCCAGCCACCCATTTGCGGTTCGACCAGTGTATAGGCCCGTCCGGTATCCGCGTGCTGGCCCGCGATGACGGTCCCGAAAATGGTCGCGAAGTGGCCAGCGGGAAGTCGGTCCGGCATCACCTGCGCCATGGCCTGCCAAAGCAGGTCGAATAGCCGGATACGGGTTTCGAAGTAATAACCCTGCGGGTCATTCGGCCCTGCGTGAAACACCGATCCGGCCCGCGTGCGCACGCTGAGCGGTGCGAATGAGCCTTCGTTGGCAAAGCGTTCGGGGTCGGTTAGGGCTTTGAAAAACATCTGACAGACGACCAGGGCGCCATCTCGGCTGGTGTTATGCGGCGCCGCCACGGCATCTGGAGCCTCGGTCAGATCGATGACAAAACCCGTGGTCGAGATCTCAATGGTCACGCGCCAGGGCGTCCCGTCATCTTGCAAGGCGGAAAACGGGAAACGCCCCTTTGGCAGCGTTGCGAGACCTGCGCGCGACCGGGCTTCGCCTTCCTTGAACCCCGAAACAGCGGCACGTGTGACGGACCCATGACCAAACCGTTCAAAGAGATCGCGGATCACCTTTGCGCCCCGTCGCCCGGCGGCAAGTTGTGCCGAGAGATCCCCAAGTGCGAAGTCAGGCAGGCGCGAATTGGTGCGAATGATATCAAACAGGGCCGCGTTGCGACGCCCTGCGCGATAGAGTTTGACAGGCGGCAACCTAAGCCCTTCGGCGAAGATCTCGGTCACGTCGACCGCCATCGATCCTGGGGTTTTGCCGCCAATATCGCCCCAATGGGCAATGGACGCGACCCAAGCCACGCATTGGCCACCGGAAAATACCGGTTCGGCCAGGACAATGTCGTTCAGATGGGTCACCCCGCCGTGTTTCGGATCGTTCAGAATGAAGACATCGCCTTCGCTAATGGCTTGCCCAGTTGCGAGGATTGCTTTGACCGACTTGTCCAGCACGCCGATGAAGCCCGGAATGCCTGCGCCCGAACTGACAAGCCTGCCTTCGGCATCCAACACCGCCGTGCCCACATCCAGGACTTCATAAATGATCGGGCTCATCGCGGTCTTGCGGAGCGTGTCGAACATCTCTTGCGCGGCGGCCTCAAACCCCGCCTGTATCACCGCAATGGTGAAGGGATCAGGTGATGATCCGGGCATCGCGCGGCAAGTCAGACAGTATTTCAGGGCCGTCGGCACGCAGGATCACGATATCCTCAAGCCGCAATCCGAAACGGTCCGGCAGATAGATGCCGGGTTCGATGGAAAAGACCATGCCTTCGTCCAGCACGGTTTGCGACGCGGCGGTGATATAGGGCGGTTCATGCACCTCTACCCCCATACCGTGGCCGGTGCGGTGCACGAAATAGTCGCCAAACCCCGCGTCTGCGATCACGCCCCGCGCGGCATCGTCGACCACATGGGCCTTTACACCCGGGCGTGCGGCCTCAAGGGCGGCTTCGACGGCCGCTTCCACGATGCCGTGGACCTTGTCATAGCCTTCAGGCGCGTGGCCGATCAACGCCATGCGGGTGATGTCCGAGGAATAGCTGGCCATGCCAGCCCCGATATCCATGACAACAGCGTCGCCGGTTTGCAGCTTGGTGCCGCCGGTGTGGTGATGCGGAAACGCGCCGTTACTGCCGGTCCCAACGATCGTGAAGATCGGCGTGGCGCCCTGCGCCGCAAAGCTTTCGCGGGCGATCTCGGCGACCTCGGCCTCGGTCATGCCGGGGCGCATGGCTGCCCAAGCGGCTTCCATCGCCCTGTCGGCCACTTGAGCGTTGCGCTTAAGAATATCGTATTCACCCGGCTCCTTTCGCATGCGCAATGCACCGACGGTGGTTTCGGAAAACTGCCGTTTTGCTGTGGCAAGCCGATCTGTCACTAAGGCCGCGTGATCGGCGCGCATGCATTCATCCAGCGCAATGGATGTCGCATCGCCCGCCCCGAACTCTGCCAAAAGGGTTTCAAACGCCGCCTCGGGGCCGGTGTCATCGGCCCATTCATAGAATGGCAGATCCGTTTGCTGCCGTGCGCTTTCCGCCTCTAGGGCTGGCATCAGAAACCCCGCATGATTCGCGGTGATACAGGCCAAAAGCGGGCGTTCATCCGCATGCGGGTGGACATCGAAAAGCCAGGCCAGATGCGCGCCGGGTGCAAGCACCACCAGGTCAATATTTTCCGTGGCCATGGCTGCGCGGAGGCGGGTCAGTCTGTTCATTGGCGCTAATCCTTGTTCAGGCGGCGACGACGATGCGGTTGCCGAAGACGCCACCCTTGTCGAACGCACCGAAGGCCGCCATTTCGGCTTCGTCCGGGGCTTCGCAGGACCATTTGCGGCTTGGTTTCCAATTGCAGTTGGCCTTCAATTCGGCGGCGTATTCGGCTTCCTTGAAGGCCGCGACCGACACATCGATGACGGGAACGCCCAGATCGGCCTCCATCTTTTCGTGAAACCCGATTTCAAGCGTGCAGCCCAGAATGATCGATTCCGCATGGTCCGCCTCGATGGCGTGGGCGGCGGCTTGCGACAAAAGGGCGTTGGTGTGGGCGTGGTCTGCTTGAAAATCGTTCACGCCCAGACCGACCGGATAGAACCCTGCGCAGGCTTCCTTGAAGCCATGGCCATTCACTGTGGACTGCATTTGATGCACCCATTTCTGTCGTCCGACAATCACGCCGAACCGGTTCGAAAGCGTCGTCGCCAACCGGCAAGACGCAACGCATGGCGCGGTCACAACCATCTCGCCCGATACCTCGCGCGCATCATGCAACGCGGTGTCGTAAAAGCACCCGATGGCCAAGGCATCGAACCCCTCTTCGGCGGCAGCGCGCGTTGCTTTTAGGATGCCCGGCGTCACCATCGCCTCGTATGAACGCATCTCGATATGCGTGAAGGCGCCATCCTCGGGATCGAGCGAAGTGACATGAACCTCGGTTCCCGGCAATTTGTACTTGGCCACCATGTCGGCGAAGACTTGATCATATGCTTCCGTTCCGACCGGATTCAGATACATCACTTTGCGTTTTGGCTCAGACATGTCAGCTCTCCTTTGGATGGAAAGGGAAATTGCGGCGGAGGCGCGGCGCGACCGGGCTGAGGTACAAGGCCCTACAGGTTGCGTTCTGCGCTATGCTCGCCCTGTCCCGCATCAGCCGTGGCCATAGATGTCATCAGCAGCTTCGGCAGTGATCAATCCGTTCTTTATATCCGCCGCCACTGCCGCGGGGTCGCGGTCCGACGGATCGCCATAGCCTGCCCCGGATGACGTGACGACGCGGATCACGTCATCCGTCGTCACGTCCAGACCCGAGACAAAGCTGTAGCGTTCAGTGCTGTCCGGTTTGATCACTTCAACATAGTTGCCCGAGCCTTCCACACCGTTTTCCAGTGGCCAGGGTTTGATCTTTGAACGCGTGTAGCCAGCGGTCAGAAACCCGTTTTCGGTGCGGATGCGGTATTCCAGGATCAAACCACGCCCGCCAGTCCATTGGCCTTCGCCGCCTGGGGCCGTGTTCAGCGCCATGCAATCGACGAACAGCCCGTTCCGCGCCTCGGATATCTCGGCCGGTGTGTTGTAAGTTTCGCCATGAAACCCGCTGAAAATACAAGGGTTTCCGTCGCGCCCTTCCCAAGCGCCCCAGCCGCCGATTTGCGGTTCGATGATCGTGTATTGCCGCCCGGTATCTGGGTGAATGCCGCCAACGAAAGTGCCGCAAATCGAACTGAAGTGCCCGGCGGGCAAACGCTCGGGCACATGCGGCGCAAGGCAACGCCAGATCAGGTCATAGACCCGCACTTCGGTCTCAAAGTAAAAGCCGATGGCCGCCGGTTCCTGCGCGTGGAAGATCGAGCCTTCGCGGGTCAGGACCTTCAAAGGCCGGAACGAGCCATCATTGGCCGGCGTGTCCGGGTCGGTCAGCGATTTGAACACCATCTGCGCGCAGACCACCGTGCCATCGCGGCTGGTATTGGTACAGGCCGGGTCCTGATCCGGGTTGTCCGTCAGATCGACCACCATCTCATCCGGACCGATCGTGATCTTTACGTTGAACGTGCGCCCGTCGTCCTGTTCTTCGCTGAGTTCAAACGTGCCATGGGGCAGCTTGGCCAGCTCGGCCTTGGCGGTGCGCTCGCCGAACGCCATGAAGCTCTCCATCGCCGCCTTGAAGGTCGGCACCGAGTATTTCTCGGCTATGTCCTCCAATCGCCGGGCCCCCACGCGCACCGAAGCAATCGCTGCCCAGACATCGCCCCGCAGAAAGTCCGGCATCCGCGAGTTGATGGTGATGATGTCCATCACAGCTTGATCGGTTTCGCCTTCGTTGATCAGCTTGACCGCAGGCAACCGCAAACCTTCCTGAAATATCTCGGTAGCGTCCCCTGAAAGCGATCCGGGCGCCATGCCGCCAACGTCAGAGTTATGCGCGATGTTGGCCGTCCAGGCGATCAGTTCCCCGCCCGAGAAAACGGGCATCGCCAATACAAGGTCGTTCAGATGCGTGACACCGCCATGCCAAGGATCGTTGGTGATGAAGACATCACCCGGGCGGATGTCGTCAAACTTCGACAAGATGAACTGCACCGACTTGTCCAGCACCCCGATGAAGGCCGGGATGCCCGCACCGGACGAAGCGATGCGCCCATCGGCGTCGGTGATGCCGGTCCCCATGTCCAAGACTTCGTAGATGATCGAGGACATCGCCGTTTTGCGCATCGCGGCAAACATCTCATCCGCGGCGGCTTGCAGAGAGTTCTGGATGATTTCAAGCGTGATGGGATCGTTGCTCATGCGCCTATCCTCCGATCTCGATATGGATGTTGCGGAAGGCGTCGACCGCCACCCTGTTGCCTGGGTGAACGACGATCGTGGTGCCGCTGTCCTCGATGATCGCAGGGCCTTCGAACGCCATGCCAGGGGTCAACTTGTCGCCGTCAATGATCGTCGCCGCGTGCACGCCTTCCAGCGCGTAATCAACATCACGGGTACCCTTGATCGCCTTGGCGGAATCTTCCGGACCCATCTCGCCCGGCAGCATTTCCAACTTTCCGACCTCGGCGCGGGCGACCAAATGGATGCCCACCATCTCGACCGGGGCGTCCAGACGATAGGTATATTCCTTCTCGTAAAGGGCGTGGAAGTCTTCAGCGATCTTGGCCAAGGCTGTATCCGTGACTGCCCCGTCAAGCGGTACTTCGGTCGTATGCTCCTGATTTTGATAGCGGAATTTACCGTATCTGAGGAAACTAAGTTGCGCGGGGTCCACCCCTTCCGCTTCGAACGTGGCGCGGGCCTTTGCTTCAGTTTCGGCAAAGACCGCTTCGATGCGCGCGCCCGCGCCTTCGGTCAGGTCCATCAGTTGCGTCGCAAAGTAGTCGCGGCGCAGGTCCGACATCATCATTCCCCATGCACTGAAAACCGACGCGGCGGCTGGAACGACAACCTTTTTCACCTGTAATTCCTGGCCTAACGCCACTGCATGCATCGCGCCGCCGCCACCAAAAGCCAGCAGTGTGAAATCGCGTGTGTCGTAGCCCCGGTTCAGGCTGACCAGCTTCAGCGCGTTGACCATGTTGTTGTTGGCGATCCGCACGATACCCTGCGCCGCCTCGGTGGTCGAAACACCCAATTTCTTACCCACGGTGTTCAGCGCGCTTTCGGCGGCGCTCATGTCCGCGTCGATCTCGCCGCCACAGAAATAGTCACGATTGATCCGGCCAAGCCACAGATTGGCGTCGGTCGTCGTCGCCTCGGTGCCACCCTTGCCGTAGGCGGCAGGCCCGGGCAACGCGCCCGCCGATTGCGGACCCACATGCAGCTTGCCATAGTCATCGACCCAGGCGATCGAGCCGCCACCATTGCCGATCTCGACCAGATCGACGACTGGCACCATGATCGGGTACCCTGCGGTCTTGCGGCTGCGCTCGATCCAATAGTCGGTCATGATCCGCACTTCGCCGCCTTCGATCAGCGAACATTTCGCGGTGGTGCCGCCGATATCGAGCGCGAGGATATTGGGCTCACCAATCAGCTTGCCCAGTTCCGCCGCGCCCCAAAAGCCCGACGCCGGGCCGCTTTCGACCATGGTGATCGGGATGGCGCTGGTTGCCGCAAGACTGTCGACTCCGCAGTTCGATTGCATGATGTACGGGCTTTTGGCGGCGCCTTGTTCTTTCATCGCCGCGTCCAGCTTGCCCAGATAGCGCGCCGCCACCGGCTGGACATAGGACGACAGAACCGTCGTCGATGTGCGTTCGTACTCGCGCCATTCGCGGGTGATCTGATGGCTGGCGACGACCGAGACTTCAGGCCAGAGCCGTTGGACCTCGGTCAGAACCGCTTCTTCATGGGCAGTGTTGGCATAGCCGTGCAGCAAGCAGATCGCGACAGCCTCGACCCCTTCAGCGCGGAAGCCATCAAGGATCGCCGGAAGACCGGACAGATCCAGCGGCGCGCACTCGGTCCCTTGATAGGTCATCCGCCCCGGCACTTCGGCACGCAAGTAACGTGGCACAAAGGGCGCAGGCTTTTCATAATGCAGGTTGAAAAAATCCGGCCGGTTGCCGCGCGCAATCTCAAGCGTATCACGGAACCCTTCGGTGGTGACAAGCCCGACAGTCACTCCCTTTCGTTCGGTCAGCGCATTGATCACCACGGTCGTTCCATGGGCCATGAAATCGACATCCGCAGGCGCGACGCCGCCCTTGGCCAGCACGTTCAGAACGCCGGTTTCAAAGTCAGGCGGCGTGGTGTCGGATTTGGCCGTGGTGATTTTCATGGCACCGTCTGACCCGGTTTCAAACGCCACAAGATCGGTGAAGGTGCCGCCAACATCGGTGGCCACGCGCAAGGTTTTCAAGGTTTGTCCTCCGTTCGGGCGGCCATCAGGAAGGCCAGAGCGCCGGGTTCTTTCAGTGTCTCGGACGCCGCCACTCGGTTCGGCGTGTAGTGTCCCGCTTCGTGCAGGCAATTGAGCGTGCCAATCACCTGCCCCCGGATCACCACGGGAATGTTGATGCAGCTTTCGCAACCCAAAGACCGGATCAATTCATGATCGCTGAAGACTTCGGCGATTTCTTCGATGCTGTTGGCAACGAAGGTCTGGTGTCGGTTCTGCACAATCTCGGTCCATTCATTTTCATGGAATGGCTTTTCGCCGCTGACGGGATAGGCCTCGGGCATGTTTGAGTAATTGCGCCGCACGACGCGGCGGTCATAGTTGATTTCCATCAGCGTGAAGAGCCGCGCGCCGATTGTATCCTGCACCATGCGTTCCAACGCTTTGAACACCGCATTAGGTTGATCAGGCGCCGCCAGCGCCCTGGTCATGGCAGTCATGAAACCTCCGCGAGTTGGTTGCGTAGGGAAAGTTCGGCGTCGTCCACCACGGGGACCGCGCCGATCAACCGCTTGGTGTAGTCTGTCTGGGGCGCGGCAAAGATCTGGGACGTTTCGCCCAGTTCGATCAACTGCCCGGATTGGAACACCGCGACGCGGTCGGCGACGTTGCGCACCACGGCGAGGTCGTGGGTGATGAAGACATAGGTCAGGCCACGCTCTTGCCGCAGGTCATTCAGCAATCGCAGCACCCGCGCCTGCACCAGCACATCGAGCGCCGAGGTCGGCTCGTCCAGAACAACGAGACGCGGTTCTACCGCCAGGGCCCGCGCGATACCGACCCTTTGGCGCTGCCCCCCGGACAGGGCGGACGGCGCGCGGCGGCGCATATCGCGCGGAAGACCGACCGCTTCAAGCGCGTCCTCGACGATGCGCCACCGCTGATTGCGGTCGCCGATCTTGTAGGTATCAAGACCCAGCCGGACCGAGGCGCCGACCGAACGCTTTGGGTTCAGCGACGATAGCGGGTTCTGTTGCACAAGCTGGATCGCGCGGCGGTGGTCCGCTGCACGTTTGTCGGGCAAACGGGACCCATCGAAGGAAATCTGCCCCGAACTCGGCCCGAACAGGCCAAGGATCATGTTCGCCAGCGTGGTCTTGCCCGAACCGCTTTCCCCGACAACCGCCAGACATTCACCGGGCTCGACCCCCAAGGACACGTCGCGGACCGCATGTACCGGACCGGCGCCGGTCTGAAAGGTTTTGGACAAGCCCGAAATTGTCAAAAGGCTCATGGCGTGCCCCCATGGCTGATCTGAGGTGCCAGAAAGTCATCGCTCACTTCCGGCACTTCGGGCAATCCGGCGCCCGTGATCCGGGGGACCGCGCTCATCAATGCTTGAGTATAGGCGTGACGCGGATCGGCGAATATGGCTGCGGTCGGCCCATCCTCGACAATGCGTCCGCGATAGATCACATAGACGCGGTCCGCGAATTCGCGCACGACGCCCAGGTTGTGCGAGATGAAAAGCACGGCGGTTTTGTGATCTTCGACAAGCTGCCGCATCAGTTTCAGCGTCTGCGCCTGAACGGTGACATCCAGGGCCGTGCCGGGTTCGTCGGCCAGAAGCAATTTCGGCTGGTTCGCAAGCGCCATCGCGATCATTACCCGCTGGTTCATTCCGCCCGAAAGCTGGAACGGATAGCTGCCGAGAACACGCGCCGCGTCATGGATCGCCGTTTCTTCCAATGCGGCAGCGGCACGGGCGTCGCTGTCCATTCGGGTCAGCTTTGGGTCGCGTCGCCGCAAGACCTCATGAAATTGGCGCCCAATGGTAAATGTCGGATTGAGCGATGAGGTCGGGTCTTGAAAGATCATCGACATTTCGGTGCCACGCAGCGCCGCGCGATCCTTTGGGCGCATAGTTCCGATGTCTTGTCCGTCGAACGCGACGTACCCGCCAACTTCTGCGCCAGCCGTTTCCTGCAACAATCCCAGGATGATACGTGCGGTCACAGACTTGCCCGACCCGCTTTCGCCGACCAATGCAACCTTCTCACCGGCCGCGATGTCCAGCGAGATGCCGTGCAGCACCGCGCCGAATCCCCGAAAGGCCAGTGTCAGTTCGCGGATGTCGAGAAGGCTCATCGGTCGACCTCCAGCACTTCGCGGAGCCCGTCACCCAATAGGTTAAAACCGAAGACCGCCACGAGGATTGCCAAGCCAGGGAACACGGTCATCCACCAGCTGTCCGGCAAATACCGTGCACCTTCAGCGACCATTGACCCGAGGTCGGGTGTTGGTGGTTGCACTCCGAGCCCCAGGAACGACAAGGACGACGCGATGATGATCACGAACCCCATATCCAGCGTCATCTTGGTGATGATGGCAGGCAGGCAGTTGGGCAGGATCTCGCGGAAGGTAATATGGGCGGTCGAGGCGCCGATGACCTCGGCAGCAAGGACGTAGCCCTCTTCACGTTCGCTGCGGGCGATGGAGTAGACCAGTCGCGCGTACCAGGGCCACCACATAGCTGTGACCGCCAGCATGGCGTTGGTCAGTGTGGGCGCCAGAACGCCCATCATCGCGATGGCCAGAACCAGCGGCGGGATCGACAGGAATACGTCCACGATCCGCATAAGAACAGCCTCGGCCCAGCCGCCAAGATAGCCCGCAAGCAGACCAACCACCGTTCCGATCGGGGTGGCGATGGCCAACACCACAATGCCAAGCATCAGCGAAATCTGATAGGCATAGATGATGCGGCTGAAGATATCGCGACCCACCAGATCGGTGCCCATCAGGTTCTGGGTCGAGGGCGGATTGTTGCTGTTCAAAAAGTCCACAACCGCGCCGTTATGGGTCGGGTATGGCGCCAACCAAGGGGCGAACACCGCGGCGATGATCACCAGTGAGACGAGGATCAGTCCCAAAAGGCTCAGCGGGTTCGAGATCAGAATTCTCACCACGCGCGTCATGCCGTCCCTCGCGTGGAATGACGGATACGCGGATTGAGGAACGCGATCAGCAAATCGACGATGATGTTCACGATCAGGAAGGTGATCGCGATAATAAGAACCGTGCCCATGATAGCGTTCAGGTCCTTGCGCAGGATCACGTTGACGCCATAGCGCGACAAGCCGGGCCAGGCGAATACGGCCTCGACCAGAAAGGCGTTGCCCAGCATCGCTGCGAAATCCAGCCCGATGATCGTCAGCGATGGGATAAGCGATGGTTTGAAGGCATAGACCCGCGCAACGCGGCTTGGGAAAAAGCCGAACGCCTGCGCCATCTCGATATAGGGTTTGTCATAGGTCTCGACCATGTTGGCGCGGGTCAGCCGCGCGGCCTGACCGATGCCAGACAGCGCCAAGGCAACGGCTGGCAATACGAGATGGCGCAGCGCATCACCGAAGGCGGCGAGGTTTCCGGCCAGCAGCGTGTCGATGGTCAGAAATCCGGTGACCCGTTCAATTTCATAGATGTCACTCAGCCGCCCCGCGATGGGAAAGATCGGAAGGTAGAAGGCAAACAGCAACATCAGGATCACTGCCCAGACGAAGCTGGGGGCCGAGACGGTCAGCAAGGTGAGGATCCGGATCAGATGATCCGGCCAGCGGTTGCGGTGCCGTGCGGCAAGAATACCAAGCGGCAAACCGCAAACCACCATGATGACACCCGCGACCAGTACGAGTTCAAGAGTGGCGGGCAGAAACTCGGCAATGTCCAGCGTCACGGGCCGGTTGGTGTAAAGCGAAGTCCCCAGATCGCCCCGCAGCACATCGCGCACGAAGAAACCGTATTGCACCACGAGATTTTCATCGAGATGCATCTCGGCCCGCAGGTTGGCGACCTGCTCGGCATTGGCATTCGGGCCCAGCGCGATCCGCGCCGGGTCGCCTGGAATGATCCGGGCGATCGCGAAGATCAGCATTGATACGCCGATCAACACGATGACCGAGATACCAAGCCGCCGCAGAAGCAGATTGAGGACAGAGGACATCAATCACATCCGAAAGGAAAAGATCGGCGGGCCGGCTTAGGCCCGCCGCAAGTCGGGGAGAATTCTATTCCACCATTTCCATCAGACGGAAGCTGAAGCCCAATCCATCAAGCCCGAAGGCCTTGGACGGATCGCTCAGTGCCGGCACTTTCACCCGGTTCGAGGCCGCAAAGACCGACTGACGGTCGAACCCATAGATCGTTGGTGCGATCTCCATCAAACGGGCGTTCAGCGCTGCATAGGCTTCATTTCGGCCGGCTTCATCGGCCGCCGTCCGCCCCGCTTCCAGGAACATGTCGACCTTGTCATCGCTCAGATACTCGGGCGACTGCCAGGTTCCGGGTGTCGACGAATGATACATGCCATACAGCAAGGTATCCGGATCGCCAGTGACCGCATTCACGAAGATCTGGCTGATATTTGGCGTGTTCTCAGGTTGCGAGACCTGCTCGGAGAACAGCGCCCAAGGCATCTTCGTGATATGCGACTTGATGCCAAGCTGGGTGAAGTTCGACTGCATCAACAGTGCGAAGCGTTCCTCAAGCGGCACTTCCGCGATCCAGCTGATTTCGACATCGATGTCGGCGGCATCGTATTTGCACGCTTCAAGCGAAGCCTTCGCGGCTTCCAGGTCTTGGGTTTGGATCGCCTCAGGGCCATTCGCCCCGAACATGCCCACTGGAATAGCACCGGTTGACGGGGATCCCGCCGAGACATCATCGGTGATCGCGATCATCTGGATCGCAGTCGCATAGTCAAAGGCCTTCGACAGGGCGAGACGGCAATTGACGTCGTCCAGCGGCGGCTTGGTGGTGTTCATCTTGAAATAGAACGCACCTGTGCCGGTTTCGGTCAGCAATTGTGCACCATCGTCGGACAGGGCCTTGATCACCTCGGGCGGCAGCCACTGGCTTGCAATGTCATGCTCGCCCTGCGCGATCAACGTGCGTACCGTCGCGGCCTCCAAACCATAGCGCAAACGTACTGTGTCAGGGGCCGCATCGGGAACGCCCAGGAAATACCCATCCCATTTGGCCATGACCGTTTCGTCCTGTGGGTTGTGGCTGGTCACGGTATACGCGCCAGAGCCTGCCCCGTTGCCGGACAGGAACTCTTCGCCCCATTCGCTGGTCGAATTGGCTTTGACATGTGCCATATCAACGATCGGCAGACGCACCAGCGACGCAACAAATGGCGCATAGGGTTCGGCCAGCGTAAACGTCACGGTGCTGTCATCGACCGCTTCCGCCGTGACCCCTCCGAAAAGATAGCTCAGCCCAGCGCCGAGCGCCTGCATTCGTTCAAGCGAATACACGACATCCGCCGCCGTCATCGGATTGCCGGACTGAAAGGTGACGTCATCCCGCAAGTTGAACGTGTATGTGGCACCGTCAGCCGTCCAGCTTTCCGCCAGGTGGCCCGAATGTCCCGGCCCGCCCTGATTGGGCAAAATGAGCGTGTCGTAGACGTTGAACATCAAAATGCTGTCAGCGTAGTCCGACGCCTTGGCCGGGTCGAGTTCGCCAACCGCAACTTCATCCAACCGTAGAACGGTTTCGGCAAAGGCCGGTGCGACCAGCGCCGTTGTCGCAGCAAGCGCTGCCGCAAAGATGGTTCCCTTCGTCATCTTGTTTCCTCTTCTGTTGGGCTACAGCGGTCCCGGTTTTTCCGGGTTTTTGTGAATTGGTCCGGGCGCGTCCCCGAAGACATCCATGGTGCCGCACCAAAGGATCGTGGCTTGCGCCGCGGTGTGGTTCCAGATCGAATGGACGCGTCTGCTATCGAAATGGATTGAGTCACCTTTTCCTAAAACTTGAACCTGGTCCTCGATTTCGAAGGTGATTGATCCGGCCAGGACAAAGATCATCTCTTCGCCCTCGTGGCTGATGGGTTCTGCCCGATGGCCGGGCGGTTCATGCACAATCACCGAATGCAAGCGCGCACCGTTGAACGCGGTCGAGATCCGTTCATAGGATGCCTCCGCCCCAGGCACCCGATAGGTTTGCCGGGCTTCATTGCGCGTTGTTTCGTCCGAGCCATCCGGCTGATCCAGAATATCGCTCAGTCGCATTTCAAGAACGCGGGAAATCGATGCCAAGGACCCCAGTGACGGCGCCGCTAAACCGCGCTCGACCTGGCTGATGAAACCGACCGACAGGCCCGCGGCATCCGCGACCGCCTGCATGCTCAGCTTCATCTCCTTGCGGCGCGTGCGAAGCGTATCGCCGAGCGCGAAGCGCATGTCCTTGGCAGGTGTTTCGACGCTTTTTAGCATTACTAAAAAATCTTTCACTGCGCTGAACGCCTGTCAAGAAATTTTAGTAAGACTAAAAAACTTCCTCGCGGACATTCTTTGGAGCTCAGGAACTTCTTGTGCCTCTGTAAGCTCCGCTCGTCTCAGGTGCCGCCGCGATCCTAATGACACGGTAAAAATTGCGCGGCATCCGAAGTCGCAGGATGCCGCGCAACAAGGGTCAGTCGCCAACCCACTTCATGGTGTGGAAATTGAACTCAAAGCTCTGCATTGGCACCCAGGTGAAGCCCCTGAGGATCTGGTTGATCAACGCTGTCGAGTCCAGGCCGCCCGCAAAGCAAGCGCCCAAGGTCAGTCAGGCCTTGCAGCGGCCGTTACTCGGTGCCGCAGGTAGACCTCGATCATCCAGCCCAGCATGATGCCGTTCAGGATGTGCCAGAGGAAGTGTGTCCCAAGCGGCAGATTTGGACAAACCAACTCGTCCACCGAGCGAAAGACAAGCGACAGGATCAGGACACCGGCCCCGCCCGCCAGGCCCCAGCCCAAAGCTGGATGCCGCCGCCCAAGTATCGCGGCATAGATCAGGATTAGCACTGGAACCGGCCAATACGCCGCCGAAATGGACAAGAACGGCAGGTTCGAAAAGACGGGGATTGTCAGTGCGGCATAGGGGATGAAGCCCGCCGCCCCTAGAAGCGCCCAGCCCCAACGCATCCCGAAGAAGTGCCGGTTGGCTGCATAAACATAAAGAAGGATGTAAAGCGCGATGGGCGTCACATCGGCAAGCGCCGCCCAGCCCTGCGCATGGGTGTGAAACAGATAGGATCCGACGCCGATCGCGCCCAGGATGACGCACATCGCCTGAGCCAATGGGGCACCCTGGCTTCGGCGCCACATGATCACAGCGGCCACCAGGAAGGCCGCGTTGGTGATCGCGTTCACAGGTTCCGACCAGTATTCGGGCCCGGTGCGTTCGCAATAGCCGTCGATATAAGCCGTCCACTCCATCCCGCATCCCTGCTAGAGTTCCAGGGAAGAATCTAGGGAGGGTACCCATGAAAATCACGTGGCTGGGACATGCAGGTTTCCGCATCGAGATCGAAGACCAGGTGCTTCTGATCGACCCGTGGCTGACCGGCAACCCGACGTTCCCGGAAGATCGGCGGGCTGAGGCAACCGAAGGCGCGACCCATATCCTGATCACGCATGGCCATGGCGACCACACCGGCGATGCGCTCGCGCTTCACAAGGAAACCGGCGCGCCACTAGTCGGCATCTACGACCTGATGGCATGGTGGGAAACGAAAGAAGGCGCATCGGTCATCGGGTTCAACAAGGGCGGCACGGTCCAATTGGGCGGCGTTGCGGTTTCGATGGTCAACGCGGTCCATTCCTCATCCATCGGCTTCGACGAAGGTCCACTTTATACCGGCGCGGAAGCAGGGTTCATGATCCGGGGCGAAGGGCATGTGATCTACGTTTCGGGCGACACCGACATCATGGCCGACATGGCTTGGATGGGCGAGTATTATGCCCCCGATATCGGCATCCTTTGCGCGGGCGGGCATTTCACGATGGATATGAAGGCCGCCGCCTGGGCCGCGAAGCGATATTTCAACTTCAAAACGGTGATCCCCTGCCACTTCAAGACCTTCCCACTGCTTGCGCAATCGGCCGATGACCTGGTCGCCGGTTTGCCGGGGGTAGATGTCATCGCGCCTGAAGTCCTGACCGGGATCACGATCTAGGACCAGCCAAGCACCCAAATGGAAGGGCTCGAAGACCTGAAACGCCCTTCATCTTGGCAAAAATTCGAATGCCTCCGGCAGGCGATTTACCGGTGGTCTGCGAAGAAACGCTTCAGAAGCTGCTCGGCCTCGTCCCCGCCGATGCCATCATAGACCTCGGGCGCATGATGCGCCTGCGGATGGGCGAAGACGCGCGCGCCATGGGCCACGCCGCCCGATTTCGGGTCGCCCGCGCCGTAATACAGTCGCGCAATCCGCGCTGCGGCAATCGCGCCAGCGCACATCGCGCAAGGCTCCAGCGTCACATACAGATCGTAGCCGGGAAGGCGTTCCGATCCCGCCGCCTCACACGCTGCACGCAGCGCCAGGATTTCGGCATGGGCGGTCGGATCCTTCAACGCCCGCGTCCGGTTTCCGGCACGCGACACGACTTGCCCGTGCGGAGAGACGACAACCGCGCCCACAGGCACTTCGCCTCGTTTTGAAGCCGCCCGGGCCTCGGCCAGGGCCTGATCCATAAAACTTGTGAAGGTCATTCGTTCTTGTCCTCCACGCAAGCCCTTGAAACAAGAGCGGATGGCTAGCGACCCGACAGACATCTACGACCCGGACTTTGTCGCCGATCTGTTCGACCGGTGCTCGGCGCGCTACAGATGGTGGAGCGCCGTGGCCTCGTTCGGGTTCATTCGGGCCTGGCGGCGCCGATGCGTGATCCGCCTCCGGGACGCGCAGATCATAGCACGGGTGAAAGGTGCCGAGATCCCTCAGGCTCCTCTGGTCATAGACCTGATGGCGGGCACCGGAGAGGTCTGGCCCCACGTCCTTCGTCAATTTCCAAGCGCCAGAGTTACAGCTGTCGACATCTCTGGCGCGATGCATCGAGAAGCGGTTGAAAGGCTGCACCGCTCAAGAGCAGGTCAGATCGAACATATTCAGGCCGACGCCCTGACAACAGATCTGCCGGTGGGCGCAGATCTTGTGATATCGACTTTCGGCTTGAAGACTTTGACGCCTGCTGGACACGGTGTGCTTGCCCGTCGGATCGCGACCATACTGCGCCCGGGCGGGTCATTCGCGCTGATCGAGGCCTCGGACCCGAAAGGCTGGGGTCTGGCACCCGTCTATAGGTTCTACATGAACCGTGTGCTTCCGGCCCTGGAACGGATGTTTCTGAAAGGCGCTCAGGACTTTGCTATGATCGGAACCTACACGCGCAATTTTGGTGATTGTTCCCAGTTTGCAGAAGCGCTGCGCAAAGAGGGTCTGTTTGTATCAGAACGCCGGCACATGTTCGGTTGCGCCACCAGCGTCGCCGGGTTTAGACGACCAGACGATGAGTGAGACCCCCAAAGGAGACAGGATCGCCAAGGTCCTGGCGCGCGCTGGCGTGGCGTCGCGGCGCGAAGCAGAGCGCATCATCGAAGCCGGACGCGTTTCGGTAAATGGCAAGGCAATCTCCTCGCCAGCGCTCAACGTGGGGCCCAAGGACAAGATCACGGTGGACGGTGCCCCGATCGGAGCAGCCGAAGCGCCCAGGATCTGGCTTTTCCACAAGCCCGCCGGGCTGGTCACGACAGCAAAGGACGAAAAGGGCCGGAAAACTGTGTTCGACGCTTTGCCCACCGACTTGCCCCGGGTGATGACGATCGGGCGGCTCGACCTGAATTCAGAGGGGCTTTTGCTTTTGACGAATGACGGCGGGATCAAACGTCGGCTGGAACTGCCTTCAACCGGGTGGAGCCGCAAATACCGCGTCCGGATCAAGGGCCGTCCCAGGGACGAAGATTTCGCTACGCTCCGCCAGGGGATCGAGATCGACGGCGAAAGGTTCCGTCCCATGGATGTTACGCTCGACCGACAACAAGGCGCTAATGCCTGGGCGACCGTGACGCTTCGCGAGGGCAAAAACCGCGAAATCCGCCGCACGATGGAGAGCATAGGGTTCTCGGTCAACCGACTGATCCGGATCAGCTTTGGCCCCTTTCGTCTGGGCGAGATCCCGCCGGGCGCCGTAACTGAAGTGCGCCCAAAGATCGTCCGCGACCAGCTTGGGCTCTAGGCGCGGCCGAATTCCCTCCTCAAGAAAGTTGCAAAAAAGTTTTTCGTCAGAACTTTTTCCCCGCTTGAGATCGCGATCTTCGCTTGTTCGGGCGGCGGGCATCTGTATGTCTCTCGGCAACGAACGGGACAGGAGCGCGCGATGCTTGATCTATTGACCCTTGAAAACCTGGGATCCCTCTTGATGCTTTGCTTTTTGCAAGCGGTTCTCGGGTTCGACAACTTGCTTTATATCTCGATCGAAAGCCAGCGCGCGCCCGTGGCGCACCAGAAAGCGGTCCGGTTCTGGGGTATCATCATCGCGGTCGCCCTACGGGTCATATTGCTCTTCACCATGATCCGGCTGATCGACGCGCTGGCCGATCCGTTTTACGTGTTCGATTGGGAAGGCGTCATCGAAGGCGGGGTGAATTTCGCCACGGTTGTCTTTGTTTTTGGAGGCATTTTCATCATGTACACGGCGGTCAAGGAAATCGCCCACATGCTGTCGATCCAACATCTCGGGACGGATGTGGATCACAAATCCAGCAAATCCGCCGTTCAGGTCGTGTCCTTGATCGTCCTCATGAACCTGATCTTTTCCTTCGATTCCGTCTTGTCGGCTCTGGCGATCACCGATGTGTTCCCGATCCTGGCAACCGCCATCATCCTGTCGGGTCTTGCGATGCTGCTTCTGGCAGATGGTGTCACCGCGTTTCTCGAAAAGAACCGCATGTATGAAGTTCTTGGCCTGTTCATCCTTCTGATCGTTGGCGTGGTCTTGCTGGGCGAAGCGGGCGTGGCCGCGGCCCATGCCATGCACGATGACAGCCTGGGGATATTGATCTTCGGTTTCCCCTTAATCCCGATGTCGAAAACGACCTTTTATTTCGCAGTGATCGTGCTTTTCGCCGTTGAAATCATCCAGTCCGGCTATGCCCGGAAGCTGGCGCTTGAACGGCAGGCCGAGACGCATAGCTAAGGGTCACCAGAGCCGCTATAGTGTGGCTGGCCGGGTCGAAACTGGTAGAGGGAAAAGAGGGGCTGACATTCAATCTGATGGACCGCATTGCGTTCTTCCTTCTTCTGGCATTGATCATCTACGTGGCCGTGGGTGGCGCCCCGAATGGCTGAGCGGTTCGGCGGCAAATACAGCCCCGGCAACGCGCGCCCGTCGAGCGGCGGCGATGGCGGACCGGCGCGACCGTATCGCGGCGCCGAACGCACCCGTGCGGGCGGACGCGCGAATATCCTTTTCGTTGCGCCTTTGTTCATTGCGCTTGTGGGGTTCACTCGGGACGGCTCTGAATTGGCCTTGCGCCTTATGGCCGTGGGCCTGCTGCTGCTGGCGGCCTGGCTGACGCGCGAGGGGCTTTTGGCCCATGAAGCCTTCGATGCCCGCAAAGTCGCCAAGCGCCCCGCAATCCCCCGTAAAATCTTCGGCAGCGCCCTGACCGGGCTTGGGATCGGCGTGGCGGCCTTTGCCTCGATTGGCGGATTTATCGTGCCGATTGCCCTGGGATTGGCAGGGGCGGTTCTGCACAGCGTGGCTTTCGGCATTGATCCGCTGGCCGACAAGGGCGTCGAAGGCGTCGACCAGTTCCAGACCAACCGGGTGGCACGGGCCGTGGACGAGGCGGAAAAGCATTTGGCTGCCATGAAGGACGCGATCCTGCGCGCCGAAGACCGCCAGCTAGAAGCCCGCGTCGATCGGTTCTCGACAACCGCCCGAAAGATGTTCCGAACCGTTGAAGAAGACCCGCGCGACCTGACAGGGGCGCGAAAATATCTCGGTGTGTATTTGCTCGGCGCGAAGGACGCGACCGTCAAATTCGCCGATCTCTATTCCCGGACGCGGGATGACAAGGCGCGAAACGACTATGTCTCGCTTCTTGACGACCTTGAGAACAGTTTCGCCGCGCGGACCGAAACGATGCTCTTGGATGACCGGTCCGATCTCGATGTCGAGATCGGTGTGTTGCGTGACCGATTGGCCCGCGAGGGCGTAAGAACTGAATAGATCCAAAGGGATGTGAGGGAACGACCCATGTCAGACAGTGTAAGACGCAAGGCTGAGGCCGCCGTGAAATCGGTTGATGAGCTGAACGCCGTGATCCTGCCGGAACCGACGCCTGCGGCAGATGTCGTGCCGTATGAGCGGGCGGACAAGCCCGTGGCGGCCGAGATCGAAAAACGCATGGGCGAGATCGACATGACCGACACGAATTCGATCGTGTCGTTCGGTTCGGCCGCGCAGGCGGAGTTGCAGGAAATCAGCCAATCGATGCTGGCTGATGTGCGCAACAAGGATGTGGGCCCCGCCGGCGATAGCCTGCGCGATATCGTGACGACCATTCGCGGGTTTTCCATCTCGGAACTGGATGTCCGCCGCAAAAGGTCCTGGTGGGAATGGCTGACCGGTCAGATTGCACCAGCGGCCAAATTCGCCGCCAAGTACGAAAGCGTTCAGGGCCAGATCGACAAGATCACCGACAACCTTCTTGAGCATGAGCACAAGCTTATGAAGGACGTCAAATCGCTGGACATCCTTTACGACAAAACGCTGAATTTCTACGACGAACTGGCGCTGTACATTGCGGCCGGGGAAGAAAGGCTCAGCCAGCTCGACAAGACCGAAATCCCCGCAAAGGTGGCGGAAGTGGACGCCGCGCCCGAGGATCAGGGTGTGATGAAAGCCCAAGAATTGCGCGACCTGCGTGCCGCCCGCGATGATCTTGAACGGCGCGTCCATGACCTGAAACTGACGCGCCAGGTGACCATGCAATCGTTGCCGTCCATCCGGCTGGTTCAGGAAAACGACAAGTCGCTGATCACCAAGATCAACTCGACGCTGGTGAACACCGTGCCGCTGTGGGAAACGCAACTGGCTCAGGCCGTGACCATCCAGCGCTCGGCCGAGGCCGCAGCCGCGGTGAAGGAAGCCAGCGATCTGACCAACGAGCTTCTGACGGCCAATGCCGAAAACTTGCGCGAAGCGAACAAGACCGTACGCCAGGAAATGGAACGCGGTGTGTTCGACATCGCCGCCATCAAGGCCGCCAATGCGGAACTGATCGCGACGATCGAGGAAAGCCTTCAGATCGCCGACGAGGGCAAGGCCAAACGGGCCGAGGCCGAACAAGAATTGCAAGCCATGGAGGCCGAGTTGAAGAAGACGCTCGCCTCCGCCAA
This sequence comes from Paracoccaceae bacterium, assembly GCA_965267475.1. Taxonomy (GTDB): domain Bacteria; phylum Pseudomonadota; class Alphaproteobacteria; order Rhodobacterales; family Rhodobacteraceae; genus JBCBKU01. Next base: position 2,020,755 of record OZ254079.1, on the reverse strand, counting down.
GGCGCGCGCAACAACCGAGGCACCCGTCGCCGGGGTCTGACCCCGGCCGACGGAACGACAGGAAGGATCCAGACCATGGCCGCGGACCGTCTGGCCGCAGCGTTGCTCTGTTTTCTCGGGCTCGCGTCCTGCGGGCCCGAGCCCCTTGTCACGTCCCCTGCCCCGGCTCCGGTCGCGCCCGAGGTTGCGCCCGCACCGGCGCGGTCCGCCGCAAGCCTTGATCTCGAAGCCTACTATGCCCGGGTCGAGGGCAGCCTGCGCCAGCAGGGCCTTCTTCGGACGGATGCCGCCCCGACGGATGCGCCCTTTGACGCCGCCAAGCTTGCCCAGACATTCGAACAAGTGGCCCTGTTTGAAGAATACTCCACCATCGGCGGTCGTCTGGTCGCGCGGGAATCGGCCAGTACACTGCATCGCTGGGACGGCCCGATCCGCGTGAAGGTCGAGTTTGGCCAGACGGTTGAGCCCGAGAAACGGCAACGCGATCAAGCGGCCATCAACGCCTATCTTTTTCGGCTATCCGGGTTGATCGGGCGCCCGATCCGGCAAGTGCGCGGAAACGGCGCGAATTTTCATGTCTTTGTGGTCAATGAAGATGAACGCCGCGCCCTCGGACCGACCTTGCGCAGCATCGTGCCGTCGATCTCGGACGCGGCATTGAACACTGTCACCGACCTGGAACGCCCCAGCTATTGCCTGGTTCTCGCCTGGGACAACGATCTGAATGGAGCTTATGAACGCGCGGTCGCCGTGATCCGGGGCGAACACCCGGACTTGTTGCGGCTGTCCTGCATTCACGAGGAAATTGCACAGGGTCTGGGTCTGTCCAACGACAGCCCGGGGGCCCGCCCCTCGGTCTTCAACGATGACGAGGAATTTGCGCTTCTGACCGATCACGACGCGCTGCTTTTGCGTATGCTTTACGACCCGGCGTTGCGGCCGGGTATGACGCTGGACGAAGCAAGACCGATCATCCGCACGCTGGCCGAACGCGTTTTGCCTGAAGGGGGCTGAACGCATGGCGAGAACCGGATACGGAAAGACAAGACCGGATGGGCGCCTGTGGCGTGGTCCGGGCTCAAGCGAAAAGGACATTTGAAATGGGCATCTTCGACTTTCTCTCAGGTGAGTTTATCGACGTCATCCATTGGGTTGACGATACGCGCGACACGATGGTCTGGCGGTTCGAGCGTGAAGCCCATGAGATCAAGTACGGCGCCAAGCTGACAGTGCGCGAAGGTCAAGCGGCGGTGTTTGTGCATGAAGGCCAATTGGCGGATGTGTTCACGCCGGGTCTTTACATGCTTGAGACCAACAACATGCCGATCCTGACGACGCTTCAGCATTGGGATCACGGGTTCCGGTCCCCCTTCAAGTCCGAGATCTATTTCGTAAATACGACCCGTTTCACCGACCTGAAATGGGGCACGAAGAACCCCATCATGCTGCGCGATCCAGAATTTGGCCCAACGCGGCTTCGCGCCTTCGGGACCTATGCGGTGCGCGTCACCGATCCCGCCAAGTTCCTGGTCGAGATCGTGGGCACGGATGGCGAGTTTACGATGGATGAGATCAGCTTCCAGATCCGCAACATCATCGTGCAGGAATTCAGCCGCGTGATTTCGACCGCCGGGATCCCTGTTCTGGACATGGCGGGCAACACCAAGGAACTGGGCCGGGTCGTGGCAGAGGCGATCTCGGGCAACATTGCCGAATACGGCCTGTCGATCCCAGAGCTATATATCGAGAACATTTCTCTGCCACCTGCCGTGGAAGAGGCCTTGGACAAGCGCACGTCAATGGGCGTCGTGGGCGATCTGGACCGCTACACCAAATATGCGACGGCCGAGGCTTTGCAGAAGGGTGGCGAGGCGTCCTCCGGCATCGGCGCAGGGGTTGGTGCAGGGCTTGGCATGGCCATGGGCGCGCAGATGGCGCAACGGGGCCCCTGGGGCGCCGCGCCTGCCGTGCCGCCGCCGCCTCCTCCGGTTGAACATGTTTGGCACATTGCAGAAGGCGGAAAGACCCACGGCCCCTACTCCAAGGCCGATCTCGGACAAATGGTCGCGAAAGGCGACATGACGCGCGAGACCCATGTCTGGACCGCAGGCCAGGATGGTTGGAAAACGGCGGATGAGGTGGATGAGCTTGCTCAGCTTTTCACCGTCCTGCCTCCACCGCCTCCGGGTGCATAGAAAAGACCGCTGAAACTTCTTTGTCACGGCCTACGTCTATACGGGTATGGAACAGGTAGCCCACCTGCGTGACGCCTTAACGGCCCGCTTGCCAACCAAGCGGGTGGTTCTGAAATGGCTGCATTGGGGGATCATCCCCTTCTTCATCTGGTTTCTTTTCGCCGACCCCGACGCGCTTCGGCGGATGGGACCACGCGTCTTCCAATTCCATTCGACCATGGGGCTTATCTTCGTGACCTTCGCGCTCGCTTGGACGGCGTTCTACCTGCGGAAAGGTCTTTTGAGCCGTCCAGGTCCGAAATTGCCGCCCTGGGCGCGGCTCTTGCACCGGACTATGCACCACAGCCTGGTCTGGGGCCTGTTCCTAGTGGCCTTGGGCGGCTTCCTTCTTGGTCTGACCGCATCGTTTCAGATGATGGCGGGCGGGATCATCCCGATCGCCCGCCCGCTGAACATGCCCTTGGCGCATGACTGGATCGGCTGGGCACATACTTATCAGTTCTATGGCCTCGCCGCGCTGGTTCTGATCCATGCGGGTTTTCACACCTGGCGCCACGTCCGTCTGAAGGACAACGCGCTTCGGATCATGGTGCCACGGGCGCTGCACAAATTCCTCTGACCCGAAATCTCGGGATGCAAGGCGGGTTCGGCTGAGGTACCTTCAGCCCGAGAACCAATCCCGGGGGGCGATCATGTCAGCGCGCACAGGCTATTCAGGGCTTCAGATCGGCATTCACTGGATCGTCGCAGTTTTGATATTTGCGGCTTACTTCACGTCCGATGGGATGGGTCGGGCGCTGCGGACCCGGATCGAGACCGGCGCATCGGGTGTTGACGGCAACACTCCCCATGTCTGGCTGGGCGGGGCGGTATTCCTCCTGGTCCTGATCCGCATCATCGTCCGCTGGCGCAGCGGAGCGCCGGACCATGCGCCCGAGACACCCGCATTGGTGGCCACAGCGGCGACATGGGGCCATCGGCTTATCTATCTTCTGATGGTGCTGGTCCCGCTGGGCGGCGCGGTGACCTGGTACGGCGGGATTGAAGCTGCCGGGGACATCCACGAGATCCTGGGCAATGCCTTCATGTTGGTTGTTATGGCCCATGCCGTGATTGCAATTGGCCATGAGGTCCTTTGGAGCGACGGGACGCTCAATCGGATGATCAAGCCTGGTGATTGACGGACCAGAGCCATGAACGCGCCAGAGACAGTTCAGGTTGAACACCGGTTTCCTTGCAACACCTGCGGGTCAGACCTTCGGTTTGCGCCCGGCGAGGACAAGCTGGTCTGCGACCATTGCGGCAATGAAGAACCGCTGAGCGAACAGGGTCCGTGGCAAGGCGCGATCAACGAACTGGATTTTCGCGCTGCCGTCGAGGCCCGGCTGCCAGAGGCCGAGATCGAGGAAACCCGCGTCTCGAAATGCCCCAATTGCAGTGCCGAGATCACATTCGACGAAAAGGTTCACTCGAAAAACTGCCCCTATTGCGCAACGCCCGTCGTCACGGGAACCGGCACGCACCGGCATATCAAGCCAGCGGGTGTTTTGCCCTTTCACCTTGGTGAACGGGCCGCGCGAAAGGCCATGACGGACTGGATGGGCGGCCTGTGGTTCGCGCCCAACGGGCTTACAGACTACGCCCGGAAGGGTCGCAAGATGCAGGGGATTTACGTCCCTTACTGGACCTTCGACGCTGACACGAAGTCGCAATACAAAGGCGAACGTGGGACGGTCTATTACGAGTCCCGGACGGTGCGCCGCAATGGCGAAACCCGGACCGAGCGGGTGCAGAAGATCCGTTGGACGCGGAAATCGGGTCGGGTCGCGCGGTTCTTTGATGATGTCTTGATCCTTGCGTCACGCACATTGCCCAAGCGTTTTACCGATGCGCTGCCGCCGTGGGATCTGGAAAGCCTTGAACCCTATTCGCCGGAATACCTCGCCGGATTTCGGGCCGAGGGGTATCAGGTCAGTCTGGAAGACGGCTATGGCCAGGCGCGGACGCATATGGACCGCGTGATCGCGCGGGACGTCCGGTTCGACATCGGCGGCGACCGCCAGCGTATCCATGACATTCGAACCCAGGTTTCGGATGTGACCTTCAAGCATGTGCTGCTGCCGGTCTGGATGGCAGCATATAAGTTCCGTGGAAAGACGTACCGGTTTGTTGTGAACGGTCGGACAGGCCGTGTGCAGGGCGAGCGACCCTGGTCGGTCTGGAAGATCGCTTTGACCGCCTTGGCCGTGGCAATTCTCGCCGCCTGTGTCGGCTACTTCATCGCCTTGCAGAACACCCAGGGCGGTGTCTGAGCCCATGCGGGCATTGATCCAGCGTGTCATCGACGCCAGCGTTTCCGTAGACGGAACCCAGCTGTCCGCAATCGGTCCCGGCCTTCTGATCCTTGTTTGTGCCATGGAAGGCGACACCGAAGACGCGTCAGTCAAGCTGGCCCATAAGATCGCCAAGCTTCGCATCTTTCGCGACGACGACGGCCGCATGAACCGCTCGGTGGCCGATGTTGAGGGCGCGGTTCTGGTTGTCAGCCAGTTTACACTGGCAGCGGACACATCGCGTGGCAACAGGCCCGGGTTCTCGACCGCGGCGGCGCCTTATGATGGCAAGCGGTTGTACCTAAGGTTTGCATATGAATTTCGGCGCCTGGGACTTGTCGCCCATACAGGTGAATTCGGCGCGGATATGGCCGTGAGCCTGACAAACGACGGGCCCGTGACAATCTGGATGGATACCGAAACCTGATCCAGCCATTCTGGCGGATCAGCGACCCTGCTTACTCGGCCGGGGTCAGACCTTTCGAGACCGGATCATTGACCGGATCGTGATTGCGGAACGCAGCCAAAGCGGCAAAAGCCATGACACAAAGCGCGCCTGTCGCACCGTACAGGACGAACGCCATGAAAATCGTCGTGCCAGACAACACCGCTGCGGCCGCGACGACCAAAGCAATGATCATGCTGAGTGCTAGATAGCCCAATAGCATTTGACACCTGCTGTTCCTGCCCCACGGCTAAAATAGACCGGTCCATTGCGGCATAAATACGGCAAAGCGTCTTAATGACTCAGATCTGCGGGATTCCGCCGATTACGAATCGTTAACCCATTCCCAGGGACGGGTGTATTCACCCAGGACATGGGCCACCGTTTCATCGTCGTTTTCGCCATTTCTGGCGATCCGGGCCACAAGACCACGTTTCTTGTCTTCGATGACTTCGGACACGCGCGCCTTCGATCCGGCCTTGGACAAAGCATCGTCATAGATCCGCGTGATGGCCTTGCGGCGGAGATCGGGCTTGAAGACCTTGCCAACCGCCGTTTTCGGCAATTCTTCCATGATTTCCAGGTACTTGGGGCGCGCCGCACGCTCATGAACATGGGTCTCGGTATGGGCCATCAAATCGGTTTCCGAGGCTGAGGCACCAGCAACCAATTCCACATAGACGCACGGCATCTCACCCGAATGCGCATCGGGCTGCCCAATCGCCCCCGCCATGGCCACGGCAGGATGCCCAGCCAGCGCCTCTTCGATCTCGGCGGGGTCGATATTGTGCCCGCCCCGGATGATCAGGTCCTTGGCGCGCCCGGTGATCCAAAGATAGCCATCGGCGTCCAGACGGCCCAAATCGCCCGTTCTGAGGTAAACATCGTCGTGGAAAAGGTTCAAATTCTTATCAGATTCCGTATAGGTCGAGCCCGCGAAGACGCCTGGATTGGCGATACAGATCTCGCCAACCTCATCAACGCCGCTTTCCACGACCCGCCCATCATCGGCGTGTGTGAGAATCCGCACATCCGTATAGGGGAACGGAATGCCAACCGAGCCGATCTTCTTGTCACCGGTGATCGGGTTGCAGGCCACAAGGCATGTGGCCTCGGTCAGGCCATAGCCTTCGATTACCGCGACGCCCGTGGCTTTCTCAAAGCGGTTGAACAGTTCGACAGGCAAGGGCGATGATCCGGAAAACGCCTTCTGGACGCTTGAAATATCGGCGTTCACAGGGCGCTGCATCAGGGCCGACAGGGCCGTGGGCACCGTGATGATGAATGAGATTTTCCAGCGTTCGATCAACTTCCAGAAATTGTCGAAAACCCCGTCTCCGCGGTAGCCCGCAGGCGTTGGGAAAACCACGTGCGCGCCGGAAATCAGCGCTGCCATCAGGATCACATGGCAGGCAAACACATGGAACAGGGGCAAGGGACACATGATGTTATCTTCCGGCCCAAACAGAAGCGTGTCCCCGATCCAGCCGTTATAGATCATGCCGGAATACTTGTGCTGCGCGATCTTCGGCATGCCGGTCGTGCCGCCGGTGTGAAAGTACGCCGCGACCCGGTCCACCTGCGGATCTTCGAAAGCAAGCGTCTTCGGCTGTTTCGCCACCTCGTCGTTGAAGTTCAGGACCTTCGCGTGATGCGAAACGGACGTCTTTGGCCGGATCAGCGGCACGATCCAGGACTTGGGCGGGCTCAGATATCTCAGAAGATCTATTTCCAGCACCGTCTCGATGTTCGGCGCTGTTGCAACGGCCTCGGCCGCTTTCTGCGCCACATCGGTCTTGGGAAAACTCCTGAGCGTGACAAGAACCTTGGCGCCGGTCTCGCGCAGGATCGCCGAGATCTGTTCGGCTTCCAGAAGCGGGTTGATGGGATTGGCGATGCCCGCAACCGTCCCGCCAAGAAGCGTCCAGACCGTTTCATGGGCGTTCGGTAGAAGATAGGCGACGACGTCTGTCTCACCGATCCCGAGCGAGCGGAACAAGTTCGCCGTCTGAGTGACCTTGCCATGCAGATCATCCCAACTAAGCGTCTCGGCCGGATCCTTGGGGCCCGACTGGATCTGATACGACACGGCCTTCCCGGTCGGATAAAGATCACGAGTGCGTGTCAGTGCCCCAAAAAGGGTGACCGGCACGTCGCGGTCTTCCCAGGACATTTCGGCCTCGATCGCACGTGCATCCGCGTTCGACCCAAATGGGACCATTCCAGCTCTCCTCCCACAGGGCCTCTGCGGCCCGTTCTGTTAACGCCAGAAGATGCGCCCGAACGCCTTTGCATTCAAGTCGCACCGTCCATGACGTTGCGTGCGCCGCCCGGGGCGTGTGCAACGCAAATCGCACGAAGTGCCGGAAGGAACGCGCCGCAGGCGCTCAATCAGATTGGGCTTACTCGGCGGCAAGGCCTTCTGTGAACTGAAGCCGGGCCAGACGCGCGTAGAGCCCGCCTTCGGCCACAAGACTGTCATGGGTGCCCTCTGCGACGATCCGGCCCTGATCGAACACCAGGATGCGGTCGGCCATTTTCACCGTCGCCAGGCGGTGCGCCACGATCAGCGTTGTGCGGTCGGTCGACAATCGGTCAACGGCATCTTGGACGGCGCGCTCGCTTTCTGCATCCAGGGCCGACGTCGCTTCGTCCAGAAGCAGAATTGGCGCATCTCGCAAAATGGCGCGCGCGATGGCGATCCGCTGTTTCTGTCCGCCGGACAGCATGACACCGCGTTCACCGACATAGGTGTCGTAGCCTTCCGGCAATGCTGCCAAAAACGCGTGCGCGGCCGCAGCCTTGGCGGCGGCTTCGACCTCGGCATCGCTGGCTTCCGGCCGCCCGAAGCGAATGTTTTCGCGCGCCGAGGCCGCAAAGATGACCGGATCCTGCGGCACCAAGGCGATCGAGCGCCGGAAATCCGTCCGCGCCTGCCCCGCAATATCCTGGCGGTCCAGAAGAATGCGACCCGATGTCGGATCAAAAAAACGCAGGATCAACTGAATGATCGTCGATTTTCCCGCACCTGAGGGGCCGACCAGCGCCACTGTTTCGCCTTCCCGCACCCGGAAGCTGACGCCGTCTAATGCTGCGACCTCGGGCCGCGCGGGATAGCGGAAGGTCACGTCGTCGAATGCAATCTCACCCTTCAGGCGTGGTGGCTTCAACGAGGCAGGCACCTGATCCTGGACGCTATCCTCCGCTTGCAAAAGCTCCACCAGCCGCTCCGTCGCCCCGGCGGCCCGTTGAAGTTCACCCCAGATCTCCGAAAGCGCGCCCACACCGCCGGCAACCATGATGGCGTAGATCACGAACTGCACAAGTTCGCCCACCGTCATGATCTCGGCCCGGACATCCCGCGCCCCGATCCAAAGAACACCGACCACGCCCGTAAAGACCAGACTGATCACGATCACCGTCATCAGCGCGCGGACAAGGATCCGCGTCTTGGCGGCGTCGAAAGATTTTTCAGTCACCCGGGCGAACTCGGTCCGGCTTGCGCGTTCATGGGTAAAGGCCTGCACCGTCTGTGCGGACAGAAGCGCTTCGGAAGCATTGCCTGAACTGGCGGCGATCCAGTCCTGGTTTTCTCGGCTCAGAACCCTGAGACGCCGCCCCAACAGGACGATCGGGATAATGATCGCTGGCACGATCAGCAAGACCAGACCCGCCAGCTTCGGCGATGTCACAAACAGCATGATCAGGCCGCCGATCAGGACAAGCACATTGCGCATGGCGATCGAGATGGACGACCCGATCACCGAGAGAACCAGCGTCGTATCCGTTGTGATCCGCGACAGAACCTCGCCTGTCATGATGCGTTCAAAGAAGGCCGGGCTCATCCCGATCATCCGGTCGAAAACGGATTTTCGGATATCGGCCACCACACGCTCGCCCAGGCGTGTCACAAGGTAATACCGAAGGCCCGTTCCAATGGCCAAAAGGATCGCAATGCACAAGGCCGCAACGAAATAGCTATCAAGAAGCGCGTTGATCGACCGTTCAAACCCATCCACCACGCGGCGCACGGCCAATGGCAGGGCCAGCGATAAGAGAGCGGTTAAAACAAGGGCCGCGATGGCGGCCCAAAGCATCGGCCTGTAAGGTCGCACAAAGGGCCAAAGATACGCCAGGGCGCCAACTTTCTTTGACTTTTCGCGCTCTTCTTCCGTCGTCACGCCATCGATCCTGTGCTTGTCGCCCCAATCAGATATCGCCCGATTCTAGGCGGCACAAGGTCGGGCCATGCATAGATCATATGCGGAAATTTCGGGCGGCGACGCAGGGATCTGGAAACAGGATGGCTGACCTCGGCGAAATCGGCAGTTTCCGGTTCATGAATTCTTACGCCCCGCCGGGACGTTGGTTATATGCTGGTCGCAGACACAAGGAATCGGGGGCACCATGCGGCACTTACTGACCGGGCTCATTCTGTTGGCGTCACTCTGCGCCAATCCCCTTCAGGCTCAGGACACCGAAGCCCCACCGCGACTGGTCAAGCTTTTGATGCTTGAAGACGGCACCGGCATCCTGCGGCGCCAGTTTTTCGGGACGGTTGTTGCCCGCCAGACCGTGGATCTGGCATTCCAGGTCTCTGGCCAACTCCGTCAGTTTCCAGTCCTCGAAGGCGCGCCTGTGGCGGCCGGCGCGCTGATCGCCGAATTGGATCTGGAGCCGTTTCAACGGCGGTTGGACCAAGCTGTAGTTCAGAAAGAACAAGCCGACCGGGCCCTGGGCCGGATGGAAAACCTGTCTTCGAATACAGTCAGCCAAGCCACGATTGATGACGCCCGTTCGGCGGCAGATTTGGCAGAGATTTCGGTGCGCGAAGCGGAATATTCCCTTGAAAATGCAACCTTGCGCGCGCCCTTTGATGGCCTTGTCGCAACAAGGAACATCGCCAACTTTACGACAGTGCAAGCCGGAACGCCGGTCTTGCGGCTGCATGATATCAGCGAATGGCGGGTCGAGATCGACGTGCCCGAGGTCCTGTTTCGCCGCGCGGGCGAAGACCCCGACCTTGTGATCTACGGCACGTTCAACAACTCCGATCGGCGGATACCTTTGGAACTGCGTGAGTTCCGTGCCGAGGCCAGCCAGATCGGTCAAACCTTCAAGATAACGCTCGCCATGCTGGAAGATCCGGGACCCGGTGTGCTGCCGGGCAGTTCGATCACCGTGGTGGCTGAACTCACCACCGACGAGGTGCGCGCGGTCATTCCTGCGTCCGCCGTTGTGATCTCGGACACGGGCGAGACCAGTCTGATGCTGTTCGAACCTGGTGATGGCGACACCGGAACGGTGCGGCGACAGCCTGTTGCGCTCGAAGCTGGCGCGGATGGAGAGTTTCTGGCAGAGACCACGATGGCCGCAGGCACTGAAATCGTCGTCTCCGGCGCCCAGTCGCTTAGCGATGGGCAAACTGTCCGACGCTTCCGCGGCTTTTCGGAATAGTGCCGATGTCTGTTGCCCGCGCCTCCATCGACCGCCCCCTGATCACCTGGCTGATCGTTCTTGGCTGTATTTTCGGCGGGATCTGGGGGTTTCTGACACTCGGACGGCTGGAAGACCCGGCATTCACCATCAAGCAGGCCGTGGTCATCACCCAGTATCCCGGCGCCTCGGCCGAGCAGGTCGCAACCGAGGTTTCGGAACCACTGGAATCGGCGATCCAGCAACTGGCCGAAGTCGACATCATCTCGTCGATCAACCAGCCGGGCCGGTCGATTATCGACGTTCAGATCCGCGATACATTCAGCGGGGACGAATTGCCGCAGATCTGGGACAAGCTGCGGGCCCGCGTGAACAGTGCAGCGCCGACCCTTCCAGATGGCGCACAGTCGCCCCGGGTGGACGACCAGTTCGGCGATGTGTTCGGGCTGTATTACGCGGTCACCGCCGAGGGCCTGTCGAGTGCCGAGATCCACCAACTTGCAACCTTCGTGCGACGCGAGATTCTGGCTGTCGACGGCGTCGCCGATGTTGTTGTGACCGGCCTGCCGGAGGAAACAATCTTCGTGGATGTCGATCCTGGCCTGTCGACAACGCAGAACGTGTCTCCGCTAGCTTTTTTGAACGCCATCTCGACCGCCAACAGCGTGACAAACGCAGGCACCGTGACCCACGGGACTGCCGAGACGATCATTGAGTACCCGGAGGGTTCTGATTCCGTATCCGACATCGCAGGTCTGACGGTTGGCGTGGGCGGCGAGGTTCTGAACCTGATCGATATCTCTGAAGTGACACGCGGCTTGACGGATACCCCACCCGTTCTGATCCGCTTTGACGGAACCCCGGCTTTTGCCATCGGCGTCGCGGGCCAGCAGAACGAAAACATTGTCGAGGTTGGCTATCGCGTCACCGAAAAGTTCGCGGCGCTTGAACGCGACATCCCGCTGGGTGTTCAACTCCACCCTATTTATGAACAGCACCTTGTTGTGGAAGAGGCGTCGAACGCGTTTCTTGTGAACCTGTCGATGTCCGTGGGCATCGTCGTTCTGGTTTTGGCACTGTTCATGGGGTGGCGTGCGGCGATCGTGGTCGGCGGAACGCTTCTTCTGACGGTTGTCGGCACGCTGTTCTTCATGGCGATCTTTTCCATCGAGATGGAGCGGATTTCCCTGGGCGCGTTGATCATCGCGATGGGAATGCTGGTCGACAATGCCATCGTGGTGGCCGAGGGAATGCAGATTGCCATGCGCGGCGGGCGATCATCGCGTGACGCCGCGACCGATGTGGCCAAACGCACGCAGATCCCGCTTCTTGGGGCGACCGTGATTGGCATCATGGCCTTTGCCGGGATTGGACTTTCACCGGATTCGACAGGCGAGTTCATGTTCTCGCTATTTGCGGTGATCGGGATGTCGCTGCTTTTAAGCTGGCTTCTGGCCATAACCGTGACGCCGCTTCTGGCACATTACCTGTTCCGCACATCCGAAGGCGGCGAAGGCGACCCCTATGGCGGCGTACTGTTCCGCGCTTATGGCGGTCTTTTGCATTTGGCGCTTCGGACCCGCTGGTTGGTTCTGGTCCTGCTGATTGGCGTGACGTTCGTCTGTTATGCCGGGTTTGGCCAGATCAAGCAGCAGTTCTTCCCGAACTCGAACACGCCACTGTTTTTTGTCCATTACAAGCTGCCCCAGGGAACCACGATCCAGCGGACGGCCGAAGATCTGGCGGTCATGGAGGCCTGGTTGCGGGACCGACCGGAAGTTGTGTCAGTCACCAGCTTTGCCGGTCAAGGTGCGGATCGCTTCATGCTGACCTATCAAGGCCAGCGCCCGAACCCGAGCTATGGTCATCTGATCATTCGGACCGAGACTATCGACCAGATCCCGGCCCTGCGCGCGGATCTCGACGAATTTGGTCGCGGCAATTTCCCAGGCGGTGAATTCCGCACCGAACGACTGGTCTTCGGGCCAGGTGGCGGCGCACCGATCGAAATCCGGTTCTCTGGCGCGGATCCATCCGTGCTTCGGCAACTGGCCAGCGAAGCTGCCGCGACCATGGCAGGTGCGACAGAAAACGTGCGCGATATTCGGACCAACTGGCGCGAGCAGGAACTGGCGCTTCGCCCCGAGTATGCCGAGGAACGCGCGCAGGCCGCGGGCGTCAGCCGCGACGATGTGGCCAATACGCTTCTCTTCGCCACGCAAGGGATCCGGGGCGGCACCTATCGCGAGGGCGACCGGCAGATTCCCATCGTGATCCGCATTTCCGAGACCAGCGGCGCCACCTTGATGGATACGGTCGTCTTCTCGGAAACCGCCAATGACTATGTGCCGCTGGAACAGGTCATCGACGGATTGAACGTCCGGGTCGAAAACACGCTTGTCATGCGGCGCGACAGGCTGCCCACGATCACGGTTCAGGCGGATATCCCTGCCGATCTGACAGCGGCGACCGTTCATTCCGAGATACGCAGCACGATCGAGGCCATGACCCTGCCCCTGGGCTATTCCATGGAATGGGGCGGTGAGTTTGAAAACTCATCCAACGCCAATGAAAGTCTGGGCCGTCAGTTGCCGGTCAGCCTGTTGATCATGGTTTTGATTTCGGTCGTTCTGTTCAACGCCCTGCGTCAGCCGCTGATAATCTGGCTTCTGGTGCCAATGTCAGTGAACGGCGTGGTGATCGGGCTTTTGGGCACCGGACTGCCCTTTACGTTCACGGCGCTTCTGGGCCTTCTCAGCCTGTCGGGAATGCTGATCAAGAACGGGATCGTTCTGGTGGAAGAAATCGATTTGGTCCGAAAGGAAGGACTGCCCCTGAACGACGCCATCGTCAAAGCCTGTGTGTCCCGTCTTAGGCCCGTGGTCTTGGCCGCCGGCACCACGATCCTGGGCATGGCGCCCCTTTTGTCAGACGCCTTCTTCGTCTCGATGGCCGTGACCATCATGGGCGGGTTGGCCTTCGCGTCGATCCTGACCCTGATCGCGGCGCCGGTTCTCTATCGGCTTTTTTTCCGCGACAGGGCCCCCGCCCAAAATCCGGAGGCCGCCGCAGAGGCCCTCGCCGCCTGATCCGTCAGGACCGGTCCATAAGGCTTTGATAGATCTGCGCGATCGCGTCAGCGACGCGGTCGGTGTCTTCCAAAGTCGTATCATTGGCGATCACCGAAAGCCGAAGAACGGTTTTGCCTTTCCAGACGGTGGTCCGGACAAAGCATTCACCAGTTTCGTTCAGCCAGTCCGCCAATTCCCGAATGGCCACATCGGGCGCATGCCCGGTCGCCCCAATGACGATCTGGTTCAGGTCCACCGCATTCAGAACGCGAAGTCCCGCGACCTGGTCAATGCGCCCCGCAAGCCTTACCGCCATATCACAATGGCCCCGGACCAGATCCCGCACGCCATCGCGGCCCAACGACTTCATCATCGCCCAGGCCGCAAAACCCCGCGCACGACGCGATAGGCCCGGGACAAAGGCAGATGGGTTCCGACCGTCATCGGGCGAAGCATTGAGGTATGCCGCGTCGGTTTCCATGGCGCGGCGGTGGGCATCGGCATCCCGGATGATGGCAAAGCCGGAGTCATAAGGGATTTGCAGCCATTTGTGCCCGTCGACCGCCCAGCTATCCGCCAGGTTGAGACCTTTGGTCAGATGCGCCTTTTCGGGCAAAACGCGGGCCCAAAGCCCGAAGGCACCGTCCACATGAAGCCAAGCGTCGTGACGTCGGGCGATCTCGGAAAAGGCCGAAATATCCTCAAAACCGCCTGAGTTGATATGCCCGGCCTGGGCAAGGATTATCTTGGGGCCCTCGGTCGCCTCCATAGCGGCGGCCAAGGTGTTCGGCGTGACAAGCCCGCTGGCGTCGGACGGCAGCCGGCGCAGGTTCGCATCGCCAAACCCAAGGTGGCGAAGCGCGGTGAGATCCGAGATGTGGATGTCGTCACTCGCAAAAATCGTGACGAAGGGCGCGCCTTGAAGGCCCAACCTTTCGAAATCATGGCCCGCACGCCGAAGCACCGCGCTTCGTGCGGCGGCCAGCGCGACAAAGGTCGCCATGGTCGCGCCGGTGACAAACCCGACCGAAGCGTCGCGTGGCAAATCGAGTAGATCGAGAAGCCAGCCTGCGGCCGCTTCCTCGGCCACCGCTGCCGCGGGGGATGTCTGATAAATTGCCGCGTTCTGTCCCCAGATCGAGGTGAGCCAGTCGGCGGCCACACCAACCGGATCGGAACTGCCCATCACCCAGGCGAAAAACCCGGCTTCGGTGTTTCCAACGAGACCAGGTTCAGCGGCAGCGATCAGGTCGCGTATGACCTGATCGCCGGGGGTGCCCGCCTCGGGTAAGGGAACTGCGAACGCCTTGCGCAGATCCTCGACTGAGGCGGTGGGATGCAGGGGGCGCGTGCCCTGACGATACCGGCGGGCATAGGCGCCAACTTCGGTCAGGGGATCCTTTGCGCTGGTCATCAACCGCTCCTGTTTCATCTTGGGTGCAGCCAATTTGGAAGGAAGCTATAGGCATTCGCCGTCATTGACCGATCGAAACTGATACCTGCCGCATCCATCCGGTCCTTCAGCGAACCATCGTTGAAAGCATCGAATGTCTCGGTCGCGCCACCGATATGCTCGCCCGCAATGTAAATCTGGGGGATCGTTGGCTGTCCGGTCTTCTCGCGAAGGACATGGCGCATCTCGCCGCCCAGATTGTCCGCCTGATAGGCGACGGAATCGAGGTCGACGGTTTCATAGGCGATCCCCGCAGCGTCAAAGAGCTTGCGGACCGACCAGCAGAATTCACACCATTCCAGAGCGAACATGACCACCGGTTTCGATGCCACGATGTCTTCAACCTGCTTGGTGATCTCTGGCTTGGCTGGTGTGGCCTGGGCCTGAGGCGCTGCAGCGGATGGCGCATCGAAACGGTATCCATCGGTCGAACGCGAGATTTCCATCTCTTCGTCCGACATCGTCTCGGCCACACCGTCGAACAAGGCTGTCGACATATAGCGCTCGCCCGTGTCCGGGATCATCGCGAGGATATGCGAGCCCTCGGGCGCAGTCTCGGCCAACTTGATCGCAGCTGCCATGGTGGCGCCGCCGCTGATCCCGCAGAAGATACCTTCACGGGCTGCCAATGCCCGCGCCGTATCAAGCGCGTCCTGACCAGAGACAGGCTGAAACCCGTCAATGGACTGCGCCGTGACGGCATCTTCGGCCAGTTTCGGAATGAAGTCCGGCGACCAGCCCTGCATCAGATGCGGACGGAACATCGGGTGGCTTCCTGTGGGCTTGCCCCCTTCGTCACGGGGCTGCGCAATCCCGCTGCCCAGAACCGGCACATTGTCGGGCTCGGTCACGATGATCTGGGTGTCCGGGCTTTCGGCCTTCAAAACGCGGCTGACACCTTTCAGCGTGCCGCCTGTGCCAAAACCCGTAACGAAATAGTCCAGTTGTGCGCCGGCGAAGTCATTCAGGATTTCGCGGGCCGTCGTGCGCGAATGCATGTCTGCATTGGCCTCATTCTCGAACTGGCGCGGCAGGAACCAGCCATGTTCGGCAGCGAGTTCCTCGGCCTTGGCAATCATGCCCGAACCCTTTTCCGAGGCAGGTGTCAGCACGACTTTCGCGCCCAGAAACCGCATCATCTTGCGGCGTTCGACGCTGAAGTTTTCGGCCATGGTAACAACCAGCGGATAGCCCTTGGCCGCACAGACCAGCGCCAGTCCAATCCCGGTATTGCCGGACGTCGCCTCGACCACCGTCTGGCCAGGGCGCAGATCGCCCGATGCCTCTGCCGCCTCAATTGCGGCCAGGGCAAAACGGTCTTTTACCGATCCTGCGGGGTTGAACGCCTCAAGCTTGGCGTAAAGCGTAACATGCCGTGGGCCCAGCGTGTTGATCCGCACAATCGGGGTCCGGCCAATGGTGTCCAGGATCGACGATTTGATCCCTGTCTCTGTCTGATTTTTGAAATGCATGGTCATTTTGATTTCCTGTCGTTGCAGGACCGGGTTTAGGCCGGTCCCGCGCGCGATGCTTGAACATCGTCTGGAGAAAGTCTGGAGATCTCGTGGGGTCACGCGATCATGGGCACAACGCAGTGCACGAAAACGGCGACCGAACCGACGGATCCGGCGATGGCAGCCCGACGCGCAAAACGGCGCGGCTTGCGCGGCCAGGCGCTGTGGGGGCCAATGATGTCGGCACGTCCAAGTGTGGGCACCGCGGTGTTGGCGGGGAAGGTCAAGGGATGGGTCATTGGAAGTCCTTTCGGTTTGAAGTGATGACCCCTTTTGGCCCCCTGCCCGGCGTCTGGCCGTGAAGTGCGCGTGACCTGCCCCGTGAATTCCTGTCAGAAATGCAGGAAATCACGAAAAACATAGGGAATTGCAGGATTTGCGACGCCCGTGATAGAGACGATCACGGGGTGCCTATGATCACGATCAAGCTGTTTGGAAAACTCGATGTAACCGGCGAAAACGGCGAACCTGTGCCGCTTGCAGGTGCAAAGACCCAGGGGCTTGTGACGTATCTTGCCCTGAACACCGAATTTCCGCCAACCCGTGACCGGTTGATGGCGCTTTTCTGGGGCGACCGCTTCACCGATCAAGCCCGCCAAAGCTTGCGCCAGGCCATCGCGAAACTGAAACGATCCTTTGCTGTTGAAGATGCGATCCTTGCGGAAGGCGACCGGGTCGGGCTGAACCGCGACCGGGTTTCAGTCGATGTCGATACGTTTGCGGCACTGGTGCAGGATGACACCGTCGAGGCGACGGAAAAGGCGATCTCGTTGATGACAGGTTCGATCCTCGACGGGATCTATGGCCAGCAGCCGGAGTTCGAAGACTGGATTTCCTCGGAACGGCAGCGGTATTCGACGATGGCCATGGCCCTGTTGGAACGTGCATCCCAGCAGAAATTGAAAACCGGTGATGTCGCCGCGGCATTGGATCACGCGCGGCGCATGGTGGCGCTCGATCCTCTTCGCGAAGCTTCCCAGATCGTCTTGATCCGGATCCTTGCGCAGCAAGGCGAACGCACTGCCGCCGTCCAGCAGTACAACGCCTATGCCGCGTTGTTGGCCAAGGAACTCGACGTATCCCCCGGTCAGGATCTCACCGCACTGATGGCTGAAGTGAAAGGCAGCGGCTCATTCTTTGAAGATGCCGCCGAACCGGCTGTGGCAGCCACGCCGGCCCCGCAGGCTGATATCGTGACGGGCGGCCGGACCAGTGTTGCCGTCGTTCCGTTCGGCATGCTTGCCCCGGATCCCGACCAGACCATGTTCGTGGAAGGCCTGACCGAAGATGTCACGGCCAATCTGTCGCGCTTCAGCTGGATCGATGTCAAAGCCAGCGTCGCCAACAAAGGCCCGCGATTGACCAGCGCCGAAATGGGCGTTCTGGGCAATGAACTTGGGCTGGACTATGTGGTCCATGGATCTCTGCGCGCCCAAGGCGGACGGATCCGATTGACGGTACAATTGGCGGAACCAAGAACAGCCCGGTACGTCTGGGTGACGCGGTATGACCGTGAAACTAACGACTTATTCGGGCTTCAGGACGAATTGAGTGAAACCATCGCGGCCTCGGTCGAGGCAGAGCTGGAACGCCGCGCGGGCCGATCCTCACGCGATCTGTCCTTTGACGACATGGGCGCCTGGGAATGCTATCACCGAGGTCTTGCCATCCAGTATGAGTTCAACGCCGACACCAACCTGGCAGCGCAAAAGCACTTCCGCAGGGCCATCGAACTCGACCCGAATTTCGGGCTCGCTTATGCGCGGCTCTCTTATGCCATCGTGATCTCGGTGATCTATTTCGAGGCGGGCGATGTGGCGGGGCTTCTGGATGAAGCGCTTGAATTGGCAAAGACGGCTGCGCGTCTGGAACCTGACGATGCGGTGGCGCGCTTCGCTTTGGGCCGGGTTTATCTGGCGCGTGGTGAATATGATCGCTCTATCGCCGATCTTCGGGCCGCCATCGATCTGAACCCAGGGATGGCGCAGGCCCATTGCGGGCTGGGCGACTCGATGGCCTATTCCGGCCAGTTGAACGACGCGATGTCCTGTTTTGAAGAGGCGGTTCGGATCAGCCCGTCAGACCCCTATCGCTGGGCGTTTCTGGGCTACGGCGCCACGGCGCTCTTGTTTCAGGGCGATTACGAGGGTGCGGTGAAATGGGCGGCCGAGGCCGAAGCCATGCCCAATTCACACTATTGGGCAACCGCCATTCGCGCGTCGGCGCTTGCACATCTGGGTCGCATGGATGATGCCACGCGAGCCTTGGACGCGCTCCGAGAGGCGCGCCCTGGCATCACAGCGGATTTTGTGCGTAGCCGGTTGTTTTACCTGAAAGACCCGGCCCAGGTTGAAACCTACGTTAGTGGGCTTCAAAAGGCCGGGCTGTCCTAGACCTTAGGTGGCCATCCCAATGCGCTGGATCATGCCGGACACGGTCAATGCTTGCGGTCTTGGCTGTTCCAGCACCCGGCGGGTTGACGGATCGTATGAAAACAAGCGGTCACGCATCCAGAAGCTTGAAAACGGATTTCGGATCGACCGGATTTGGCGCCTTGTGGCGGGCGGGTCCTGATCAATCGCCGCCAGGGCATCATGGATGACGTGCTCGCCATGGTAGATCCCGAAAATCGGACGATTGATCGCGGCAGCGGCCTGCAAAAAGGCGTGCGTTTGCCCGCCCAGATCGCGCCCGCAAGGTGGATCGCCGAGCGGCTGGCCGCTGACGATCCAGAGATCCGCCTCGCTTGCGCGGTTCGGAAACTCGCCATCGAAACAGGGATGGGATGTGATGCGAGTCACCTTGTGTCCCAGGTCGGCCAGCCAAAGCTTCAATTGCCGGTCCATGGAGCGCGGGGTTTGTGGAACGTGCGGGTAATGCTCGCACGCCAAGAGCAGGCCAAAATGGGCCATGGTTCGTCCTCCTATCTGCTTGAGAAAGTCGGGGTCGGAAATCAAATCAGCCGACCCCGTTTGAAGTATCAACGCCGGTTTTCGGTCCAGATCTCGCGGAACCGAGCGGGCGCAAGATCTTCGCGGCGAAAGCCAATATCGCTCAGCATGTGATCGCTCAACCGGGCCAGGCCGCGGCGCGTCACCGTACGGGCCAAACGGTCCGCGACGTCATGTGCAAAATGTGTCATGTCTCAAATCCATTTTTCGCGGTGGCTCAGACCAGAACCTTGCCGCCTGCTTCCAGGAAATCCATTGTGTTGGGGGCACCGCCGATGGCCGCGCCTTCAATCAGGTCGCCATCTTCGATGCTCATCACCGCTGCGCAGACCTTGCAGACGATGATTTGACCGCCCTTCCCGGTGAATTCCTCGATAAGATCGGCCACCGGCGTGTAACCTTCGGCGACAAGACCTTTGGCGCGCCCCTCAACAACAAGGTTCAGCGCATCACCGGTCAGAAAAGCCATTGCGGGACCGCGATTGGCGGCGGCATTGGCCAGGATGAAGGGCACGGTGGCCCGCTCCATGTCTTCGGGACCGAAGCTCGAATTGATCAAGTACGACATATTCAAATCTCCATAAGTTCGTCGTTTCGATGGAGACCAATGTGTCGGGCAGCCGGATACTCGGCGTGATCACCAGCCGCATCAGCACGTCAGTTCAGCGTGAGTTTTTCCGTTTTCGCGGATATTTGCCGTGAATTGGCCGACTTCGGCCCTAATACGTCGCGCGCCCGCCTGAGAGATCAAAGATGCCGCCTGTGGTGAACGAGTTCTCTTCAGTAGCAAGCCAACAAATCATGGAGGCTGCTTCGGAAAGTTCCAGCATCCGGCCGCGCGGGATCTTTCCGACAATCATTTTCAGAAACTCCGGATCCTGACTGAGCGCGAGCTTGGTTTTCGCGACGGCGGGGGTCACCGCGTTGACCGAGATGTTCTTGTCGGCAAGCTCTTTCCCAAGCGACTTGGTCAGGGCCATCACCGCCGCCTTGGTTGACGAATAGGCCGGGGCGCCCGGGTTGCCTTCCTTCCCAGCGACCGAGCTGAGATTGACGATGCGCCCGTAATTTTCGGCAATCATATGCGGCACGATCGCTTTGGACACGTAATAGGTCCCGATGAGTCCAACCCGAACCACGTCTTCGAATGCGCCGTCGGGATACGCCCATGTCGGGGCGTTGGGACCAACGATTGCTGCATTGTTGATCAGAACATCGATCCTGCCGAAGGTTTCGATCACAGACGCAGTCGCGTTCCTGACAGCGCCGAAGTCGCTGATGTCGACCAGCAGGGCCAAAGCCCGATCCGGGCCGACGCCGAGCCGGTCATGCATCGCGCCAAGTTGTTCGGGGTCGATGTCCCAGATCGCCACGACGCCGCCCCCTGCCAATATGCGTTCGGCCACGCTGAAACCGATGCCCTGTCCGCCGCCGGTCACAACAGCGACGCGGCCTTTAAAATCATAGTGGTTCATCAGTGGGTGCTTCCCCCATCAGGTTCGTGTGCGACTGCCGCAACCGCCAGATCGACCGGTGCGAAGATATTTGTCGCGACGCTGATCCGAACGTCACCTTCCGTGCCGGTGGCCCGGATCCAGAATGCCGTTGTTCCCCCGATCAAAGGTGAGGCGGCGGGTCCGATCAAGTCTGCGGGTCCTTCGATCCGGATCGTGGCCTGATCGGCCAGGAATGGAAGACCGTTCCCTGCCTGATCAAGCGCACGCACCGCAACGCGCACTTCGCCCCCATCGGTGGCAGATATTTCGGATCTGTCCGGCCGCACCTCCAACCTTGTTGGCACCGGGTCCGCCGCAAAGCGCTGGTGAATGACCACTTTGCCGTCAAGAAGGCCCTGTACGTCCAGATCCTGCCAGTTCATGCCCCATTTCCCAAATGTGTCAACGTCCACGTCGTCGCGTCCAATGATCACTGGCGCATGCGGCAAATTCGGAAAGCGATCCCGTGCCGGTGTGAACTGCTGAGCCGTGCCGTCCGGAAACTGAAGCTGAACGGCGTCGCAGTTGGTCAGGACGATCAAAGGCAGAATACCACCGATGTTCCTTTCGCCCCGCGCATAGAACGTGACGGGTTTCAACACTGGCCGGACAACGGGATCCCCCTGGCTGGCATAGGCGAAGGCCGCGAACTTGGGCTCACGGAACATGGTCAGCACGCCATGGTGGCAGATCCGGTCGCCTGACCCGAAGTCCTTGTGCGTGTTGTAGTCAAACATGCACCAGCCAATGACGCCGGCAATCTCGGGATCCCCAAACGCCCGGTCGAGCACATTCAGGTGACGCAATACATGCTCGGCTTGGCGCTGCTCCTGATCAAAAACCTTGGTGGGAAACATATGCCCATTACATTCCGTCACCATGTAGGGCACGGCATTGGACAAACCGGTCTGCTCCCTCTGCGTTTTCAATGCAGGCAGGTTCCCCCCGTCGATTTCCTCTGAACCCTGGGTAAAATCATTCATCGTATAGATGTCTTCCAGAAGCTCGCTACGGGCATGTTTCCGGATACCGCTGGTCTGTCGGGTTGGATCCAGCTTTCGCGCCAAGGCATTCGTGGCGCTGTAGAAGTCATGATCGTCCTCGGATTCGTTGATACGGACACCCCAGGTGATAATGGACGGATGGTTCCAGTCCCGTTCGATCATCCGGCGCACATTTCGCACGGCCTCGTCCTTCCAGACTTGATCGCCGATATGTTGCCAGCCAGGGATTTCGGTCAGGACCAGAAGCCCGATCCGGTCGCAGTGATCCAGGAACCAGGGGCTTTGCGGGTAATGCGACGTGCGCACCACATTGCAGGCGAGTTCGCGCTTCAGGATTTCGGCATCGCGTTCCTGTGACGCCTTGCCCTGTGCATATCCGGAATATGGAAAGGACTGGTGTCTGTTCAGCCCCATCAGCTTGATGCGATTGCCGTTCAGAAAAAACCCGTCAGGCCGGAACTCCGCCTTGCGGAACCCGAAATTGCACGCAAACCGATCCGGACCGGCGGGTGTGTCGAGTTCGACCTGCACCCGGTACAGCACCGGTCGATCCAGATCCCAAAGTTCAATGTCCTCAAGGCCCGCGAAGGTCAGCTTGGTTCGGCCTGCGCCTGCGGATACCGAGCTTTCAGCAATCGTGCTGCCGTCAGGGCCCAAAAGTCGCGCCGTCAACACCCCGGCCTGCCCTGTTTCGTCAGGGTCCTGAACATCAACATAGACATCCATCGCCTTGATATCTTGTAGAATGTCGCGCGCCTCGACCTTAATATTCCGGATCGAGACGACTGGCCGGGTGACCAACCAGACATCGCGATAGATCCCGGCATAGGTCAGATAGTCGATCCGCCCCCCAAAGGGTGGGATCGCCGGGTTTTCCGATCCGTCGATCTTGACGGTGATCAGGTTATCGCCTCGCTGAAGCTCGCCCGTTAGGCGTGCTTCAAACGGCGTGTAACCATCTCGATGGGCGGCCACTTCAGCCCCGTTCAGGTAAACGCCCGCATCGGCCATCGCGGCGTCAAATTGTAGAACGACATCTTGGTCCGCGAAGGCCTCATCCCACGGCAAGACGGCTTGATAGGTGAACGGGCGCTGGTATGCGGTCTCGTCCAGATAGGAAAGCGGCGTCTCGACTGCGGTGTGGGGAAGAAGCACGGGTTCACCCGCCAAGGTCTTGCCCGCCTTGTGCAGATCGAAACCTGCTGAAAATCTCCATCCAGTGTTGAAGGATCGTATGGATCGCATTCTGAGCCCCGCACCGTTCGCCCGCCCAGTATTCACGGCCAATTTGCAGGTTCAAACCATTTTGTCGATTTTCCGGTTCCCGCGCGCTAGTATGCGGCGAACAGAGTGAACAACCGGATACGCGCCCAATGAACAAGACCGAACAGTCCTTCAAGCCGGACGGCCCGGGCAAGTCCGTATCCATCACTCAGCAGGTTTATGAGCGTTTGCGTGAAGACATTCTTACCGGTGAAGCAGCGCCCGGGTCTCGGCTGAAGGTCGAAAGCCTGAAGCAAAGCATGGATACCGGTGCGTCGCCCATTCGCGAAGCCCTGAGCCTTTTGACATCCGATCAACTGGTCGAGCGCTTGGACCAACGCGGGTTCCGCGTCGCCGATGTCAGCGGCGCTCAGTTTCGCGAGATCCTTAAGCTTAGGTGCGCTTTGGAGGAAATGGCGCTCAGGGAAAGCTTGGCAGCAGCCGACGCCCCTTGGGAGGAAAACCTGGTGCTTGCCCATCACCGGATGGTGCGCACACCGCGCGACGACCTCCCCGCATTTGAACGTCAGCACAAGGCGTTCCACATGGCGCTTCTGGCCGCGTGCACGTCACCGATCCTGATGAAGATCTGCGACCAACTTTATGATTTGAATATCAGATATCGATATCTGGCCGGACGCATGAAGAATTACAGATCCCGGGACGTCAGCTCGGAACATACTGAAATCTTGAATGCGGCGCTTGATCGGAATGCGGACCTGACGACGGCAGCGCTGCTGCAACATTATCGTCGCACCGGTCAGTTCCTGGTCGACCACTTCGACGGGTGAACTGCCCTAGTCAGCCGCCCATTTCTTCAAAAGCGATGCGCCCTGACGGCAGAGAAGCTGAACCCGCCGGGACACGGCCACCTTGGATTGATTGGCAAAGGCATCGCTGTTGACCTCAAGATCCGGTAGATCATAGCGGTAGTTGACCATCGCACCGAAAGCCTGCGCGATCCCGTTCTCGGACAGATCCGCCCCGGCAAGGACGTTGTGAATCCGTGCCCCGTTGGACAGATGGAACCGAGCAACCGGGTCACTGGGCTGCTTGTCTGGTCGTTTCGCCCGCATCAGATAATAGGCGGCCAATTCGGCCACACGATCCTCACCTGTCCCCGCCTCGGCCGCCACCCTGATCTCTTTTTGGGACCGTTCCGGCACTCGACCACCGCCCTCAAGCCAGCGCCGGAACCCGGGGATCGGCGAGAGCGTCACGAAGGTCTTCAGATCCGGAAGTTCTTTCGACAGATCTGCCACCACGCGTTTGATCAACGCTTCACCGAATGAGATACCCTGAAGTCCCGGCTGGCAGTTCGAAATCGAATAGAAAACCGCCGTCTTCAGCCCCTCAACTGCGTCCGGATCCCGCTCTTCCGACAGGACCGCCTGGATCGAGGTCGGGATGTCCTTCGTCAAGGCGATCTCGACGAATATCAGCGGGTCTTCCGGCATGCGCGGGTGGAAATAGGCGTAGCATCGGCGGTCGGCCGGTTGCGTGCGGCGCCTGAGATCGTCCCAATCGTTGATCTGATGCACCGCTTCATAGGCGATGATCTTTTCCAGTATGTCTGCCGGGGTGGACCAGTCGACCCGTCGAAGGACAAGAAAGCCCCGATTGAACCAGGACAGGAACAGATGGACCATATCAAGGTCGATTTTGGCGAAGTCCGGATTGTCCGGGATCTCGCGCAATAGGTACTGACGCATCGCAACCAGATCCGCAGTCGCGCCCTCTGCATAGTTCAATCGGCGGAACAGTTCCTGGCGCGGCGGTTCGGACGCGCTGGACAGGGCAGCCAGTGCCTTGGCACTTGGGTCTTGGGCGTAAGCCGCGGCCAGCGCACCCACCGCCGCCGGATCGACATCAAGATCATCGGCAAGAAAACGAAAGAAACCTTGGCGTCCTTCCTGCGTCAGATCCGCATATGTCGCCAGGATCGACCTGGCCAGCCGCAGGATGGCCGTGTCACCGCGTGCCGCCAAAAGTGCCCGCGATTGTTCAATGATCGACCGGCTGTCCCGAATGTCCCGCGCAGGGTGGCGCGGCTCGAACACCGAGGAAAGCAGCCCGGCAAAATATCCGCTGGGTCCTATACTTGCCATAGCGCCTAATCTAGCGCGATGTCTTTGGTTGAAAGCCCCACGCGCACGTTCACACTGCCTTCGTTGATCAACCAGCGGCGCATCTCGAACTCTTTCACACCTGCGACATGCATCGGGTCGCCGGCTGCGAGTTTCCGGGCCTCTTCCCAGCTTTCCGCCCGCCAGATCAAAAGCCCAATTCCGCTCATCCCCTCGCCCTCTTCGTCCGACAAAGGACCTGCCATCATCAGCCGACCCACCCTTTCCTGTTCTGCAAGATAGTCCAGATGATCCGGCAGATGCTTGGAAAATTCCTCCGGGCCGACCAGGGGCCTGCTGATCACGACATACACTTCCCAGGCGAGCGCGCCGCGGCTTTTGGCAATCTCTTTGTATTCCGAAAAATTGGGCATGGGGCGACCTCCTCCTACAACGTTAAAAAAATCGATATTATTTGACAACGTTATTTTTTGTCGCCAAAATTATAGGCAAAGGGAGAAAACCAAATGCGATTTCTGGTTGGGCGCGGGGCCAAAGGGCCAGCGGTGTATGTCGTCGATGGAGCTGTGGCAAGGAACCTGACTTCGCTGGACCCTGCGGTCGGATCAGACCTTTCGGCTTTGATCTCCGGCACGGCTGACATTGACGATCTGATGGCCCGCATTAGCGACGCCGTGGAAGAACCCGTGCAAGCAATCGAACCCATGTTGCCGGTCGCGCGCCCAGGAAAGACAATTTGTCTGGGCCTGAACTACGTGGATCACATCAAGGAAGGCGGTTATGACATTCCCGATTATCCTGCCTTGTTCATGCGGGGTCTAAACTCGCTGATCCCCGCCGGTGCGCCGATGATCCGGCCTAGCTGTTCCGAGCGGCTGGATTATGAGGCCGAACTGATGGTGATCATCGGAACTGGCGGAAAGCATATCCGCGAAGAAGACGCGCTGGATCACATCTTTGGTTATACGATCTTCAACGACGGCTCGGTCCGCGACTATCAGCGGAAGACCCATCAATGGACGCCCGGCAAAAACTTTGACGCGACGGGACCGATTGGGCCCTTTGTCGTGACCCCGGACGAGTTGCCTGAAGGCGCAACCGGACTGAAAATCGAATCCCGCGTGGGCGACGAAATCCTGCAAAGCGCCAGTACGGCTGACATGCTTTGGCCCGTTGCCAAAACAATCGCGACGATTTCCGAATATGCCACGTTGGATCCGGGCGACATGATCGCAATGGGAACCCCCCCGGGCGTCGGACACGCCAAGACCCCGCCGCGTTGGTTGAAGCCCGGCGAAACCGTCGAGATCGAGATCGAAGGGATCGGCATCTGCGCCAACCCTATCGTGGCCGAGGAAGATGTTCTGACCAGCGAGGCCGCAGAATGAACGCACCAAGCGGAGCAGATCTGGACGCCCTGCGCGCCGAGGCGCAAGAGGGGTTTCGCGCGCTCAAGGCCCGAATGCCGACCCTGTCCGGGGACGCGATTGATCTGATTTTGCGCGAGGCCCGGTCCCACTATGCCTGGACGGACAAGCCGGTGACGCGCGCAACTCTCGAAGCGATTTACGAGATCATGGCGGCGGGCCCAACCTCGATGAACTGTTGCCCTGCCCGGATTGTCTTCGTGACGTCCGAAGACGGGAAGGAACGGCTCGCCCCATCCTTGAAGCCCAAGAATGTCGAGAAGATGAAATCGGCCCCGGTGACGGCGATCATCGCCCATGACCTGGAGTTCTGGACCGAATTGCCGTTTCTCTTCCCCCACGAAGATCGCCGCCCGATGTTCGAAGGCAAGCCCGCGCATATCGAGGCAACGGCGTTTCGGAACGGCACATTGCAAGGCGCCTATTTCATGATCGCAGCACGGGCGCTTGGGCTGGATGTCGGCGCGATGTCGGGCTTCTCGAACCAGGCGGTCGATGATGCATTCTTTGCTGGCACATCGCTTCGGTCGAACTTCCTCTGCAACCTTGGCTATGCCGACGAAAGCGCACTGTTTCAGAAATTGCCGCGCTTTCCGTTCGACAAAGCCTGTTCCTTCGCGTGAGGCGCTGATGGCGATCCGGCAAAAGACCCATATGACCATCAAGCTGACCGGGCGCGGGACAAGCCATGCCCGCAGCGAAACCGATGTTGACGGGCTGACAACCGTGATCGACGAACCGGTCGCGCGGGGCGGAACAGGCGAAGGCCCCTCGCCCACGGCGACGGCCTATTCCGCGCTGATCGGCTGCACCAATGTCATCGGCAACAAATGCGCCCACAGCCTCGGAATCGATATCGGACAGCTCAAGTTCGAGATGGAGGTGGACTTTGACCGCCGCGGTGTGTTGCTGATGGAAGAAGTCGATGTGCCGTTCACGGCCATCCGGCTGGTGGTCACGGCGGACGGGCCCGCGACCGACAGTGAACTGAATGCGGTCGCGATCGAGACCGCCAAATATTGCCCGATCTCGAAACTTTATGAACAGTCAGGGACCGACCTGACCGTGACATGGCGCAAGGGAGATGCGCCGCAATAGGGAGGACTACCTATGATTTCGAAACTAACACGTCGCACGGCTTTGGCGGCTGCGCTCGCGGCTTTTGCCGCACCGGCCATGGCAGCCGAGACAATCAAGGCGGTGGTGATTGACGGGTATCCGGCGCGCGCGCTTTGGGTGAAAGAGTTCACGAACTTCTTCATCCCCGAAGTCGACAAGCGCCTGGCTGAGGCCGGCAACTATGTCATGGACTGGCAGGAAAGCTATGGCGGGTCCATCGTAAAGCCCAAGGGTGTGCTGGAAGGCATTGAGTTGGGCCTGGGCGATATTGGCATTGTGACAACCATCTTCCACAGCTCCAAGCTGCCGTCGCAGGCGATTTCAGCCGTGACACCGTTCATCGCACCCGATGCACGTGCAGTGGCTCGGGCGGTCGATGAGATCGCCAAGGAATATCCCACGATGCAGAACGAGTTCGCGGCGCAGAACCAGGTGTACCTGGCAACCGGCGTGGTTCTCGACACCTATCAGGTCTTTTCGAAGGAACCGATCAATTCCCTGTCCGATCTTGAAGGCGGCAAGGTCGCGGGTGCGGGCATGAACCTGCGCTATCTTGAAGGGATCGAAGGCGCAGCAGGTGTCCGGGGCGGCCTGACTGACTTCTATAATATGCTCCAGACGGGCCTTGTGGACCACGCGATGCTGTGGCCCGAAGCGGCGTCGACGTTCAAGATCGCCGAAGTGGCGCCTTATATGCTGCGTGCCGATCTTGGCGCCGTGAACTCAAAAACGATCACGGTGAACAAGGACTATTGGGACGGTCTGCCTGACGAGGTGAAGGGCGTCCTTCAGGAAGTCGCCGTTCTTTACCGCGACCACGTCGCCGGGATCGCCATGGATCGCGCCCAAGCCAGCCGTGACGCCTTCGTTGCCGCCGGTGGCACCATCGTTGAGATGTCGGCTGAAGAGCGCGAAAGCTGGGCCGCTGCGATGCCGAACATCGCGCAGGAATGGGCCGCTAATCTGGACGGCAAGGGTGAGCCGGGCTCGGACATGCTGAACGCCTATCTCGGCAAGCTTGAGGCCGCAGGTTACAGCCCCGTCCGGAACTGGGCGGACGCGGCGACCAACTAAGCGCGGGACCCATCGTTGGACCTTGTCAGAAAACTTGCCGACGGCATTGCAATGGCTGCCAATGCCGTCGGCACCTTCGTGGTCATTGGGCTGATTGCCGTGGTGAACTACGATATTGTCGCCCGGGGGCTGTTCAATAAGCCCTTCCTGGGCGCGGTTGAGATCGTGCAGTTCTCAATGGTGCTGATCGTCTTCCTTCAGTTGCCGGATGTCATCCGCGTGGGTCGCCTGACACGGTCCGACGGCTTTCTTGGTTTGATCGGTCGGCGGAATTCCGTTGCCGGGAAGGCCCTGTCGCGGGCCATCGATCTGTTCAGTCTGACCTTCATGGTAATCATTGCCGTCGCTATGTGGCCTGAATTCGTTGAGATGTGGGAGACGAACGACTTCTTCGGTATCCCTGGCGTCTTCACGGCACCCTGGTGGCCAGTGAAGCTGGTCATATTCCTAAGCGCGTGCCTGTGCGCCATCCATTTCATCATGCGCATCATCGTCAGACCCCACACGCCGGACAATGAAATCGGACTTGGCGCGCGTTTTGGTGGCGACGACTCAATCGAAGACCGGGTCGGAGACAGCCGCACATGACACCTGTCGAAATCGGCCTGATCTCGATCGTTGCCATTGTCGTCCTGATCTATTTGGGCGTCTACATCTCGGTCGCGCTTGGGATGGTCAGCTTCATCGCCATTTGGATCATGCGCGACAATATCGATCTGGCCTTTGCACTGACCAAGATCGCAATCGGCGACAGCGTGATGGAATACACGTTCGCGACCATACCGCTCTTTGTATTCATGGGGCTGATCGTGTCCAAGGCGGGGCTTGGCGCGGATATCTATCAAGTCATGAACCAGGGGTTCCGCCGGATCACCGGTGGGATCGGCATGGCAACTGTGGGCGCAAACGCGGTCTTTGCGGCCGTGACCGGATCGTCCATCGCCTCGGCCTCGGTCTTCTCGAAGATGTCGGTGCCCGAAATGCTGAGGCACAAATACAACCCGCGCTTTGCCGTCGGCGTCGTGGCGGGATCGAGCGTCTTGGGCATGATCATCCCGCCTTCGGCGATGCTCATTATATATAGCTTCGTGGCCGAGCAGTCGGTGGGCGAGATGTTTCTGGCAGGCGTCGTCCCCGGGATTTTGCTCGCCATCGCCTATGTCGCGGCCATCTGGTTCATGGGCCGTTTCACACCCGGTTTCGTTGGCGGAGAGCTGATAGAAGACGACGACGAGTTGATGGGCTGGGGGGAAATCGCATCGAAAACCCTTCCCATCATCGGTCTCATCGTTGTGGTGCTGGGCGGGATCTATCTGGGCTGGACCACACCAGTTGAGGCGGGTGCAGCCGGATCGCTTCTTGGGATCATCATCGCGGCGTCGCGAGGGCGGATCAATCTGAAGAGCTTTTGGGAAACGGTCATCGAGACTGGCCATATCACAGCGGCCCTTTTGTTCCTGATCACCGCCGCATCGATGTATGCCCGCATGCTTGGGATTGCGGGGCTGCCGAACGAACTGCAATCGATCCTGGCTGACAATCAATTGTCCTTCTTCTGGATCATGACGCTTCTCGTGGTCCTGATGCTGTTTCTTGGGACCATCCTCGACACGGCATCGATCATTCTGATCGTCGTGCCGCTGTTCCTGGGTTTGATCGAGGGGATGGGTCTGTCGCTTGTCTGGTTCGGGATTGTTGCGGTCGTCGCGGCCGAGATCGGACTTTTGACACCACCCCTGGGGCTCAGTTGCTTCGTCATCAAGGCGACGCTCGACGATGACCGGATCAAGCTGAAGGATGTTTTCCTGGGTGCTCTGCCCTTTGCATTTGTTATGCTGCTGGTGCTGATCGTACTGATCCGCTTCCCGGCGCTCAGCCTCGCCATTCTGAATTAGGGGGACACTGCCCATGCGCAATGTGACCAAAGACAACATCACGGACGCATTCATGGGGTATTTTGGGCCGGACACCGATCCGCGCTTGCGCGAGATCCTGCACGCCTTTGCCCGGCATCTTCATGAATTCGCGCGCGAGGTGAGCCTGACCCATGAAGAATGGGACAAAGCCATCGCCTTTCTGGAACGTACCACCGAGTTCACAACGAAAGAGCGGCACGAGTTCGTTCTTCTGTCGGATCTTCTTGGCCTGTCGTCGCTGGTCGACATGATCAATACTGTGCCCGGCGGGACCAGTTCCTCGGTTCTTGGCCCGTTTCACATCTCGGGTTCACCCACGATCCCGTTCGGTCATGACCTGAAGCGGCATTATGATGGTCCTGTTCTTCTGGCGACAGGCGTTGTCAGCGGTCCGGACGGAAACCCGATCGAAGGGGCGGAGCTGGACGTCTGGCAGACAGCGCCCAACGGGCTTTATTCCAGCCAGGACCCCGAGCAGGACACGTATTCCTTCCATGGGATCCAATACACCAACGCAGAAGGCCGCTATGGGTTCACCACCGTGAAGCCGGTCAGCTATGAGGTTCCCACCGATGGGCCGGGCGGCGACCTGCTCCGCGCCACGGGCCGTCATGCCTGGCGCCCATCTCATTTGCACTTCATCGTGAAGGCCCCGGGATATCGGACCCTGGTCAGCGAGATTTTTGCGGATGACGATCCCTATCTGGACGAGGATGCCGTGTTCGGCGTTCGGTCGGATCTGATCATGACGTATGAAGAACGTCCGGCAGACAGTTTTCCCGATGGGTACGAACTGAGCGGGGCGATTTCCGAGCCCTACCTTGTGGCCGAGTTTGATCTGCAATTGGTTCCCGAGACCTGAGACCGCCACATTTGGTCGCCGCGAGGAACGGCTATCGGTGCCACAAATTCGGCACTGGTTCCGATCCGTGAACGAATCGTAACGCGGTCGGTGACAACGCGCGCAGCCTGAAGTTTCCCTGACGTCACGCTTCGCCTCGCCAATTGTGGCGGACTGTTCGAAACACGGCGCCAGTCCGGCCAAAAGCCGTCGATCTGTTTTCCGGCGATTGGCGAAAACGCTCCAGAGAAGGGATTCGAGGTTAATTCTCCTCAGAATCGCCACATTCCGGCCCGCACCTCGCATCCAAACTCTTTGTGCGGAGTATGATTATGCGAGCCGATCTATCTCTTTTCGCCAGCGCGAGTGTTGTGGCCCTTTTGATTGCCGCGCCCGTTGCCGCTGTTGAAACCCCCGAAATGGGCCCCATGGCGCCCGAGACATCCGACCCGGTTGAAATGGCCTCTGTCGCGCCGGACACCGCGACCAAGGCGCCCGTCGAGACTGACAGCAACAGCTTCCTGCTGGAAACCGAAGAAGGCGGAAGTTTCGTCATCGAGGTTCCCGCTGGCGAACCGGTGGAGATCTTCATCGATGGCCAACTGGTCCTGGTCGTGCCGGAAGTGCCCGAGGGCGCCGAACCGGGCGACCCCATCCAGGCCATCATCGCCTTGGGCGCCGGGCAACATATCGTGACCGTCAAGGGGGCCGGGTTTGTCGGCGCTGCGCTGGACCGGATCCGGCTGGGACGCGCCGGAGCCGAACTTCGCCCCTTCAATGAAGCCGTCAGTGGCCCTGCCCCGAACCTTGCAGCGCTACCTGGCACAACGCCTGCGGGCGCCCCTGGTCTTCCCGCCCGCCCACCTGGCATCGGACAGGGCGGCGGCGTGACACCTTTCACCATCGGCGGCGGATCAAGCCAAGCCGCGCGTGGTGGTGGCGGAAGCGGATCTGGAAACGGCCCAGTTGGCGGCCCGAACAACATCTCGGGCCCTGGCGGCGGCGGTTTAGGCGGTGGCATGGCCGGCGGCTTTGGCGGCGGAGCCAGTGGCGGCGCATCCGGCGGCGGCACCAGCGCGGGCGGCAGTGTTCCGATCGCATCTGCGGCGGGCACCGGCGGCTCCGCGTCGAATGGTGGCACCGGTTCTGGTGGCGGTATCTCTGTACCGAGCTTCGGTGGCGGAGGCGGCGGATCTTCCGCTGGCGGCGGCAGCGCGCCGTCGACCCCGAACCCAAGCGCACCCCCTGCGCCCAATACACCGCCTCCCCCGGCGACACCTGCGCCGCCACCTCCGCCAGCACCGGTCATACCGGCTGGAACGGTGGTTCCGGCAAACACGCCTGCGGCCCCTGTGGGGCCAGGCCAATCGGTATCGAGCCCCTTGGCACCGCCCGTGGTCGAGGCCCCGGCCCAAGCCATTCAGTTGACGGCGGGCGCCACCGGCGAGAACGTGATCTCTTCCAACGGCCAGACGTTGTTCGGGATCGTTCAGGACCCGCAAGCCTTTGATATCGTGAATGTAACGATCCAGCCTTCCGGCCGGACAACGACAGTCGACGTGGGTCTGACCACAGGCCAATTCGCCGTGCGTGTCTTCCCCGAGGATATGGGTCCGACCACGTCGGTGACGCTTACGGCTGCGAACAGCTCGAACAGCCAGGTTCAGACCCAGGCGGTGAATTACAACTTCACCAATGCGGTCCCTCAGGACGGGCTAAGCCAGGCGCTGAACCGCGTGTCCTATGGCGCAACACCATCGCTTTACGCGCGGGTTCGGGCCATCGGCTTCGCCAATTACATCAACGAACAGTTGTCGCCCGAGACGATCAACGATGCGGCCTTCAACGGCTCGAACCTGACAACGTCGCTTTTGCCCGGGAACAATCAGGGCAACTCGAACGACGTGCGCGACGGCACTATGGAATACGAACTGGCTAACGCGGTCTATTCCGAGTTGCAGCTGCGCGAAGTCATGGGCGCCTTCTGGGTGAACCACTTCCACGCCAACAATAAGAACTCGAACATC
Source organism: Paracoccaceae bacterium (assembly GCA_965267475.1). Taxonomy (GTDB): domain Bacteria; phylum Pseudomonadota; class Alphaproteobacteria; order Rhodobacterales; family Rhodobacteraceae; genus JBCBKU01. Next base: position 1,987,103 of record OZ254079.1, on the reverse strand, counting down.
GTCCGAAATTTCATGACGGATCGCGAATTCTTCCGCCAGAATGCGTTTGGACGGTTTGAGGACCTGCTTCTTTATTCAGCGCGCAGCCCGCTCATGTCGCAGTATCTCGATAATGACGAAAGCCGCGTGAACCGGATCAACGAAAACTATGGTCGCGAAATCCTGGAACTTCACACGGTAGGTGTCGATGGCGGCTATGGCGATGATGACGTGATCGCGGTCAGCCGGATCTTCACCGGCTGGCGGTATGAGCGGACGGATAATTTCGGCGACGTCGACCGTGCCCGCCATGTCTATGAATTCCAGTTCGAACCAGATCGCCATGACGCAGGCGACAAGGACATTCCGTTTTTGTCGACGACCATTGCAGGACGGTCCGGCGCAACAGGTGTGCAGGAAGGCGAAGAGCTGATTTCGATCCTTGCTTCGGACCCGCGCACGCAGCGCTTTGTCTGCGGCAAGATCGTTCAGAAGTTCGTGGCCGACAATCCGCCCGCGAACCTTGTGCAAGCCTGCGTGAACGCCTGGGCATCAAATGATGGTTCCAGCCGGGAAATCTTGCGGGCGGTTCTGACCCATCCCGATTTCGTGACCAGCGTACAGAACACACGGTCGCTGGCCCGGACCCCTTTTGAGTTCACTGCCGCTTACATGCGTGCGGTGGGCGCATCCCCGGTCGCGGATGGCGAAAGTGATTTCTTCCGCCGGTTCCGCGAAAGCGTGACAGATTCGGGCTGGGCGCCCTGGTACTTCCCGGCACCGACTGGTTTGCCGGAAGTATCGGCGGCTTGGCTGGCCTCGGCCTCGCTGGTTGCGCGTTACAACAAGTTGTCGGAGGTCGCCGAACGCGCCGAGCGCTATGGCATCGACCTTCAGGCCGATATCACCGAGGCCGGATTGGAAACCGCCGAAGAAGTGGCTGCCTTCCTACTGGGCGTGGCCACGGCCGACCGGTACCGGAGGGACGAATTCTACACGATGGTATCCGTCCTTCGCGGCGATGACGGCATCTTCGAGCCGATGTCGCGGGATGAGAAACCGGCGCTCGACCGCGCGGCGGGCCTTCTCCTGACGCTTCCTAGTTTCCACCTGCAGTAACCCGAGTGAAGGATTTCCAGCTATGACCACTCGTAGAAACTTTATGAAATCGGCGGCGATTACCGCGGCCTCAATGATCGGCGCTGCAGGGGCACCACGCTTTGCCTTCGGGCAGGAAGTGGGCGGCAAGACCTTCGTGAAGGTCTTCATGCGGGGCGGTGCGGATGGCCTGCACCTTTTCCCGAAAGTCGGCGACACGAACTATTACCGCGTGCGGCCCAATATCGCGATCGAACCGCCATCTGGGGATGCCAACTCTTCGATCGGGATGGGCGCTGGCGCTCCGCGCGCCATGAACCCCAACCTTGAACCCCTGATGGAGATCTGGGATGCAGGCCGCATGATGGTTTCGCCCGCGACAGCCATCACCGAGGGCAACCGGTCGCACTTCGACTGCCAGCGCTGGATCGGAACCGGGGCCCAGTCCAACATCATCGACGGGTATCTGAACCGATACCTTCAGGCCAACAACCGTGATGACGGCAACCTGCGTGGCGCGGTTCTGGGCAAGGGCAGCATGTCGACGGAACTGCGCGGCACAATCCCCGTGCCCGCCATTTCAAACGCTGGGTCCTTTGAGATTGAGAACGGGGATTTCTGTTCGGGCAATGGCTGTGCGGACAATCAGCTGACCGACCTGATGACCCAGATCGCGTCAAACGAGGAAGTACCGCTGAGCCAGATCGAGAACATGGTGCGCGCGTCGCAATCGGTCACGCTGGACAACATCGCGCGGGTGACGGCGGCCGATGACGGCTATGTCACCAATGCGGGCGGTCTGGAATATTCCGGATCATCGCTTGGCAAGGGTCTGAAGATGGTGGCCCAGTTCCTGAAAGCGGGGATCCCGCTGGAAGTGGCTGCGCTAGATTTCAATATCGGCTGGGACACCCATTCCAACCAGATCGCCGATGGCGCCGACCGCTTCATCGACCAGGACAAGTCCTATCACCGCCGGATGCGCGAAGGGGCGACCGATTTCGTGACCTTCTATCGTGATATCGGCGCGCTTTTGGATAATGTCGTGGTCTTCGTCTGCACCGAGTTCGGACGGACGGTGTACGAAAACGGCTCGCAAGGGACCGACCATGGCCAGGGCGGATCCTGGTTTGCCTTTGGCGGTCCAACAACGCCTGGCTTTGCGGCCGACGTACCGAACCTGGCGGACGAAAACCTGCTGCGCGACCGTTACGTGCCGACCGTTGTCGATTACCGCGACATCTCGGGCGAGATCATGGTGCGCCACATGGGCATGCCGGAAGGGCTGGTCAGCAGCGTCTTCCCGGGCCACAGCTTCACAAATCTGGGGCTTTTCACGCAGACAGCGTGACGCGCCCATAGGCTGCATAGTGACGATAGAGCGTCCGGTAGAGCACTTCTGCCGGGCGCTTTTCCGTCAAGGACCGCAGCGCATCTGACAGATCCGTCCGCGGGCTTACATGGAATTTGGCCAGCCAACGTTCCAGCGCGCGTTTGAACCAGCCCGGCAGATCCGCCTGATCGCCAAAATCCACCACGTGGATCTGCCCACCCGGCGCCAGGTGGCGCAACGCCTCAGCCAGGGCACCTTGCCAGTCCGGGATCATTGACAGGCTGTAGGACAGGACGATGTGATCGAACTGGTCTTCGCCGAACATCGCATTTGGGTCGAATCCGCAGGCATCCCCTTGCGCCAGGGCCGCCCGTTCGCCCAGCTTCTTTCGGGCCGAGATCAGCATTTGTTCCGATATATCAAACCCATATAGCCGGGCTTTCGGGTAGGTCTTACCTATCGCCTGAAGATTCCTGCCAGTGCCGCAGGCGACCTCTAAAACCGACTGACCGGGCGACACGCGCATCTCGCGGATCAGATGGTCGCGGCCCAAGAGGTAATATTTGCGCGTCACGTCATAGAACAAGCGCTGATAGCGATAGACATCGTCCATCAACCGTCCATGCTCTGCCGTATCCGCCACGCGCCTAACCCTTCAGCCGATAAAGATGCACGCCACCGTAGATGGCGGAGCGGTCGGAATTGAAGGCCGCCGACGACGCATCGGCGTCATAGACCCAGCGCCCGAGGATCGCTTCCGGAACCCGACCCGGAAGGATATCGGGTGCGCCGCCAGTCCGAAACAGGACGCGCGCGCCCGGCCTTGCGGTTCGTGTGATTTCCTCCCAAAGCGCGGACAATTGCGCGTCGGTCATCCAATCTTGTGCATCCAGCAGGACGTAGACCGATTTCGAGCCTGCCGGCGCCTCGGCCAGCACATCCGTGACCGACTGGTTCAAAACACTCACTCGCGAAGCAGCATCGCGAATGGTGTCGAAGTGCTGCGGCTCCAGGTACGGCGGCACCGAGCCCTGCCCGGACGGGTCATAGCCCCGCGTGGCCGCCTGCCAGGCAAAGTAGTTCTCGGAAACCGGGAAATCACAGAACAGCTTGCGTGTGCGTTCCTTCAGAACCGGGATCACGTCGCCTCCGGCATCTGCGGCCAGCTTGTCATATTGCGCGGGCGGAATACCCAAGCCGAACAACGACGCCCGCCGCCGGGCCGCGAACCGCACAAGCCGCGTCTCGAAAAGCGGCGCAATCTCTCGTTCGAAAAAGTCTGCCTGTTCCTCAAGGGTTTGCGCGGCCAGCAGCTCGCGGAAATCCACATAGGCGATTTTGCAGACCGTTTGGACCAGTCCCAAAAACCGACCCAGGACCCCGAATTTGTGAAATCCACGCGCGAACATCGTCTTGCGGGGGCGGACGGGCCCGCCTTCGTTCCAAAACGCCAGATCATCGGCTGGCAAATGTGGGGCGATATGGCGGTCAAAGGCTTCAACCGTCTGCCACCGGTTGGCATGGCCGAACATGTCGTAGAAACCGGCATGATCCGGCAAATGACGGGCCGCAGCCAGTTTGAGGCGCCCAAGCTTCACATGCCATGGCGACAGATCCACCGCAGTGATGGATGCGGGCGACACCGTCAGATAAGACATCATGTTGCAACCGCCCGATGCGATGCAGACAATGTCATCGTCCTTATCCAGACCAAGGGCGGCCATATCGCACACCGGATCTTCCCAGATCTGCGCATAGACCAGGCCGCGAAACAGCCGCGCGAAGATGCGGTCCAGTAAACCGTCCGACGACAGCCCGGCCTGATTGCCATGGACGGCATCGCCGATCATCTCGCCCGTTGTAACGCTCATTCAACCTCCTCCGCCGGGTTCTCCGCCTCGGCCTTCTTCTTTTTGTTCATCTTCTTCTTCTTCCGTTTCAGAAGGCGGGTTCGTGCGATCTTTGCCTCCCAATCGATCAGCCGCAACGTACCGTCGCCATCCTCGACAATCGCCGTACAGCTTTCGACCCAGTCGCCCGTGTTAACATAGTGGATATCACCGATATTGCGCATGGACGCGTGATGGATGTGGCCGCAGATCACGCCGTCATAGCCCCGGCGACGCGCGTCATCGGCCAACACATCCTCGTACTGACCAATATAGTTCACAGCCTGCTTGACCTGCTGCTTGGCCCATTTCGACAATGACCAATACCGCCGTGTCCAAAGGCGCCGGATGGCGTTGAATTTGGGGTTCAGCCAAACGAGGAAGGTGTAAGCATTGTCGCCCAGATAGGCTAGCCATTTGGCATTCATAACGACCGTGTCGAACTGGTCGCCATGGGTGACGAGGTACCGCTTCCCAGCCGCCGAGGTGAAATCGGCAAATGGCACCACATCGATGCCCCCGAAATGGATCCCGTAATAGCCGCGCATCACCTCGTCATGGTTGCCGGGAATGAACACCACACGCGTTCCGTTCCTCGCCTTGTCCAGAAGACATTCTACCACGTCGTTGTGCGTCTGAGGCCAATGCCAGCCTTTTCGCAACCGCCAGCCGTCAAAGATGTCACCGACCAGATAAATCGTTTCGGTTTCGTGCTGCCTAAGAAAATCCAAAAACAATTCTGCCTGGCAACCACGCGTTCCCAGATGGACGTCCGACAAGAAAATGGTTCGGTTCGACAACTCGATGCCCCGACGTTTCGACGCATCTAATGGGGCGATGTGTCAAACATGTGACTTATGTTTTTCAGAGACTTACAAAAAGCGGGCGCCGTTGGCTAGGTCCGCATTGCCGCAACCAGCGCCCGAACGGCACCCTCCGACGTCTCAAACCGGCCGCCCGGTGGATCAAAGTCCGAAAAGGCAGGATCCCCCTGGACCGGTGCATTGCAGGCTGCATGAAGCTCGGTGATCTCATCGACCGCCAGGAACATGGCTGCATTTTCAGGCTCAACACCGCAGCCGGGCATGATACCGATCCGCCCTGCCCCGGTCCGGGCCATTGTCGCTATCAGATCGAAGCCTTCGGGAGCGAAAGGTTTGGCGCCCGATGTCAGAATCCGGTCGAACCCAAGATCGATGGCCTGATGCAGTGCCACCATCGGATCGGGTACGACATCGATGACCCGATGAAGCGTGCGGGACATGTCGCCGCTTGCCGCGATCAGTTGTTTGAGCACAGGCAGGTCCAGCCCGCCCGTGGCATCCTGGACGCCCAGCACAACCCCGGAAAGCCCCGCCGCCTGGGCCGCCGCGATATCTGCAAGCATGATCGGGATCTCGGCATCCGAGAAGTCGAACAACCCAGCGCGCGGGCGGATCATGGCATGGACCGAAACCGGCAAATCCGCCGCCGCGCGCATCAGACCCGCCGACGGTGTGAGCCCCCCTTCCGACAGCGACGAACAAAGCTCGATCCGACCTGCACCGCCCCGTATGGCGGCCTTTGCCCCTTCGATCGTATCGACACAGATTTCCAGCATTCGAAGCCCCCGGTGCTTGCCCGCGACCAGACTGCCAGAGTGGCCGGGGAAAGAATACCGGTTGGTGCTATCCGGAGGCTTTTCCTTGTGTTACAGCCACTCAGCTTTAAGGCGTTTGGGGGAGGGTCGCAGCATGAAAGCACTGGTTTATGACGCGCCCGAAACCCTGAGCTATCGTGATGTCGCCGATGCGCGCCCAGGTCCCGATGAAGTGTTGATCCGGGTAGACGCCGTCGGGATCTGCGGATCGGACATGCACGCCTATCTCGGCCATGATAATCGCCGCCCCGCGCCCCTGATCCTGGGGCATGAAGCCGCTGGAACCATCGTCGGCAGCGCCCGCGACGGCGAACGCGTCACAGTCAACCCGCTGGTGCATTGCAAGACTTGCCCGGCCTGCATGACAGGGCGCGAAAACATCTGCCCCAACCGGCAAATCATCTCGATGCCGCCGCGCGAAGGGGCTTTCGCGCAATTCCTGTCCATGCCGGGTGAAAGCTTGGTCACTGTCCCGGACCACGTTCCCTTGGCGACCGCGGCATTGGCCGAACCCCTTGCCGTCAGTTGGCATGCCGCGCGGCTGGTGATGGAAGCCATTCACCCCGCCGCGGACCGGCGCGCACTGATCGTGGGCGGCGGCGCCATTGGACTGGCGGCCGCTTTGGCGCTGAAGGCGATGGATGTGGACGACGTCGTGATAGCGGAGCCCAACGACGCGCGCCGCGCCCATTTGTCGGATCGTTGCGGCCAAGCGGCCGTGGCTGCGCCCGAAGGGCTTTACCCGATCGTGGTCGACGCAGTGGGCTATGCGGCGACGCGTGCTGCGGCCTCGGCCCATGCCGAACCTGGCGGCGTCATCGCGCATATCGGCCTTGGTGAAGATGAGGGCGGCCTTGATATCCGGCGCATGACATTGCAGGAAATCACCTTCATCGGCACCTATTGCTATACGCCGCAGGACTTCCGCGACACGGCATCGGCCATCTTTGACGGACGCCTTGGTCCGCTTGATTGGTTTGATATCCAACCGCTCGATGCGGGCGCAGACGCGTTCCGCGCACTGCGTGCGGGCGAGGTTGCAGCCCCGAAAATCGTATTGACCCCATGGAGTTAACCGCCAGATGAGTATCGACAAGAAGATCGTGGACGATCTTGTGGCGAACGATGTGTCGTTCGTGACGACCGTGCCCTGCAAACAGCTTGCAGGTGTGATTGACGAGGTCGAAAACCGCGACGAGATCTTCCACATCCCGTCCAACAAGGAAGACGAAGGCATGGGGCTTTGCGCCGGGGCCTTCATGGGCGGAAAACGCCCCTGCATCATCATGCAGAACACGGCGATTGGCGTGACGATCAACACGCTGGCGACGTTGATCCAGTATTACCGCATGCCCTTGCCGATGCTGATTTCCTATCGCGGCGAGTTGCGCGAACCCGTCGCCTGCCAGGTCGAGATGGCGGTGCACACCAAGGCGCTTCTGGCGCAGATGCACATCCCGACCTATCACTTCCACTGGCAAAAGGATGTCGAGGAATTCGACAACATCCTGAAATACACTTTCATGTCGAACAAGCCGGTCGCCATCCTGACCGACGCCAACTTCTGGGGAGGCTATGGCGACCAATGATCCGTTCTGAAATCCTCAAAGAAATCGCTCCGATCCTGAAAGACCAGTTGATCGTCTGCAATATCGGCATCCCAAGTCAGGAATTGCACGCAATCATGGACCAGCCGTCCAACTTCTACATGCTCGGGACCATGGGGCTGGCGTCCTCGATCGGGCTTGGCTTGGCGCTGGCACAGGACAAAACCGTGATTTCGATCGACGGCGATGGCTCGATCCTGACCAACATGGGCACGCTGCCCACCATTGGGAACAATCAGGCCGATAACTTCATCCTCATGATCATCGACAACGGGTCCTACGGATCGACCGGGGATCAGCCGACCTATACAGGCAAAAAGACCGACTTGGCCGGGATCGCCCGCGCTTCGGGTTGCGACAATGTGGTCGAAGTTCAGGATGTTGACACAGGCAAGGCGCTGGAAGCGGCAATCGCGGCGCGGAAATGCACGGTCATGGTCGTGAAATGCGACAGCGGAAATGCCAAGCATCCGGTGATCACGATGGATCCTGTGGTGATCCGCGACCGGTTCATGAAGGCCGTACAGGCCTGATTGCAAAGGGGTCGCGGTTGACCCCGGCCCGCGTTACCGCGAAATCAAAGCGCGCACTTTTGCCTGTTTCTTGGGCTTGTCGTTCAGCTTCATCAAGAGCTCGGCCAAGTCCTTTTCATCGACCAGTTCCGCAGCACGCCTAAGGCTGAACCAGTGGCGGCGACGTTCGCCCCGCTCTTTCCAGTTCCGCTTCAATTTTTCGACCAGCATCGGATAGACCGTGACCTTGCATTTCAGTTTAGATCCGTCCGATAACCGCTTGTTGTATATGTATGATCCGATTTTCTGATCTGCTACCCAACCCTTGGCTCCGGCTTCTTCCAATGCCTCGATCTTGGCCGCGTGCCAGTCCTTTAGCCCGTCCATGGTCCAGCCTTTGGGCATGACCCATCGCCGCGTCTCACGCGATGTCACCATTAGGACACGGGGTTTGTTCCCTTCAAAACGCAGCGGGAGCGCGGCGATTTGTTCGGCAACTGCCTTTTTCTCTTTCATTGCGTCGCCTGCCCGGCCACCGATCCGCCTTGGCGGCGAGGTAAGTGTGGCTGTCTTTTTTTCGCTCGATTGCAAGGCAGGCTAGCACGATACCTGCCCGATTGCACGGGCCCTACCGAACGCGTTGACCGTCGGGTTCAAAATAGAAGGCTTTGTCGGGCAGGAACCCAAGCGCGATGTCCTCACCCACCTTGGTTCCATGCTGTCCGAAAAGGCGCACGGTCAACTCGCGACCGTTTGCATCCACCACGAGGTTCGTGTCGCCGCCAAGACGCTCCACATGCTGTACAGCCCCCTTGATTGGGCCCGACGCATCCAGCGTCAGATCTTCGGGCCGCACGCCCAATGTCCGCGTGTCGCCATCCGTGACCGCACTCGCGGGCAGGAAGTTCATGGAAGGCGCGCCGAGGAAACCGGCTACGAACTGGTTTGCAGGGTTGTTGTAAAGCTCCATCGGGCTGCCGATCTGTTCGACGCGCCCGTCCCGCAGAACCACGATCTTATCGGCCAGCGTCATCGCCTCGGTCTGATCATGGGTGACGTAGATCATCGAGGCATCAAGCGTCCGGTGCAGCTTCGCAATCTCGATCCGGGTGTTCATCCTGAGCGCCGCATCAAGGTTCGACAGGGGTTCATCGAACAAAAACAGCTTGGGTTTGCGCACAATGGCCCGCCCGATGGCGACCCGCTGGCGCTGTCCGCCTGACAGCTCAGAAGGATAGCGATCGAGGTATTCCTCAAGGTTCAGGATCCGGCTGGCTTCGGCCACGCGGCGGTCAATTTCATCCTTCGGCTGGCGTTCTTGCTTCAGTGCAAGCGCCATGTTCCCGCGCGCATTCAGATGCGGATAAAGGGCATAGGACTGGAATACCATTGCGATCCCGCGCTTGGCGGGCGGCACGGCATTGACCAAATCACCGCCGATCTGGACTTCGCCCGAAGTCGCGTCTTCAAGCCCCGCGATTACCCGCAGGAGAGTTGATTTTCCGCAACCAGACGGGCCCACGAACACGACGAACTCCCCGTCTTCCACATCCAGGCTGATATCCTTCAGAACATGGGTGGAGCCAAAGGATTTGTTGACGTTTGACAGGGTCAGCGCGGTCATGATCCGGCTCCTAACTCAATCGGTTTTCCCGTTCGGATGCTTTCGTCGGCAGCGAGACAAATCGCGAGCGATTGGACCGCATCATTCATATGCCGGGTCAAGTCGATGTCATCGGCAATGGCCCTCAGCATAAAGGCCTGTTCTGCGTCACAAAGATCTTGATGGCCGGGCTCATCCGGCATCTCGATGGTGCGGTCGCCTTTGGGCGTGTGGACCAGAATACCGCCCACCTTGGTGTGCCCGTCAATATCGGCAGATGCACCCTTGTTGTCTTCGGTGATCGAGACCGCGCCATTGGGCGAGACGATGTCTTTCACGAAGAAGGCGGTTTCCGACATCATCGGGCCCCAACCAGCTTCGTACCAACCCACCGAACCGTCGGCGAAGACCACTTGGAACTGGCCATAGTTGTACATGTCCGGCGCGACCTCATCGGACAGGCGCAGGCCCATGCCATGTACGCGCACCGGGTTGGCATCCGTAATCTGACACATGACGTCGACGTAATGGACCCCGCAATCGACGATGGGGCTGGTCGTCTGCATCAGAGCTTTGTGGGTCTCCCACTCTGCCCCGCTGGATTGCTGGTTCAGATTCAGCCGAAAGATGTAAGGACCGCCCAGCCCCCGCGCCTCTTCGATGAGCCGCATCCAGGACGGGTGGTGGCGTAGTATATAACCAACTACCAATTTTTTGCCGGTTGCCATGGCCGTTTCCACCACGCGACGGGCATCGACCACGGTCGTTGCCAAGGGCTTCTCGACAAAAACATGGGCGCCCGCTTCCATCGCATTACACGCGTATTCAGCATGGCTATCCGAATAGGTGGCGATCACAGCAAGGTCCGGGTTCGTCCCCATGCCTTCTTCAAAAGTCCGAAACACCGGATAGCTCCGCAGCGCCGCAGGCAGATCGACGGGCGAGCGGTTCACCAGACCTACGATTTCGGCATCGGGGTGGTGGTGGTGGGCCAAAGCGTGGCTCATCCCCATGTTCCCAAGCCCTGCGATCAGAACGCGCGTCATTTCACTGCCCCCGAGGTCAGACCACGGATCAATTGCCGCGAGAATATCACGTAAAGGATCAGGACCGGCAGGATGGCCATGGACAGCGCCGACAGAACCGCGTTCCAGTCAGTCACGAATTGGCCGATGAAGACCTGAGAGCCCAACGTCAGCGTCTTCACCTCTTCCGCCGGGGCCAGGATCAACGGGAACCAGAGATCATTCCAGATCGGTATCATGTTGAAGACTGCGACCGTGGCCAAGGCAGGCCTGACCAGCGGCAAGACCAGTCGGAAGAAGATCGTGTATTCGCTCAGGCCATCGATCCGGCCGGCATTCTTCAGATCATCCGAGACCTGGCGCATGAATTCGCTCAGAATGAACACCGCCAGCGGCAGCCCCTGCGCCGTGTAGACAAGGATCAACGCCCAAAGCGTGTTCACAAGACCCGTGGCGACCATCATCTCAAGGATTGCGACGGTGCCGATCCGGATCGGGATCATAATGCCGAGGGCGAGATAGAGCCCCATCCAAAGATTGCCGCGGAACCGGTACTCGGCCAGTGCAAACGCCGCCATCGCCCCGAACAACAGGATGAAGAAAAGCGAGGCGACCGTCACGATCATCGAGTTCTGGAAATACAGGAAGAAATCCCCCTGCTTCGCGACGGTTTCATATCCGATCAGGCTGAAGCTTTCCGCGTTGGGCAGCGCCAGCGGTTCCCGAAAGATGGCTTTCCGCGCTTTGAAGCTGTTGATCAGGATCACGAAGACCGGAAACAGCGCGATCAGCGTGTAAAGGATCAGCGCCCCATGCATTAGCGCTGTGTTGACCGGATTGATGCGGGCCTGGCTCATAGCTTGCCCTCAAGTCGCGAAGCGATTGGGCATCTCATAGCTGATACCTCCGCATGCGGGTCTGGATCCCAAACAGATAGATGCAGACGCCGACCAAAATGATCGCGAACATGGCACCTGCGATGGCCGATCCCATATGCGGGTCGCCCAACTGCAACTGGAACCCAAAGAACGTCCGATACATGAACGTGCCCAGAATGTCGGTTGAAAAATCGGGCCCAGCCAGCGCCCCTTGCGAGACATATATCAGGTCGAAGGCATTGAAATTACCCACGAATGTCAGGATCGAGATGATCCCGATCGATGGCAAGATCAGCGGCAGCTTGATTTTCCAGAAAGCAGACGCGCCGGTAATCCCGTCGATTTCGCCCGCTTCAAGAATCTCTTCCGGGATCGACAGCAGCGCCGCATAGATCAGCATCATCGGGATACCGACAAACTGCCAGACCGAGATCAGCGACAGCGTGGTCAGGGCAGAGCCTTCGCGTCCCAGCCAAGGCGCAAACAGTGACTTCAGCCCGACCGCGTCCAGCATGTTTGGTGCGATACCCCAGAGCGGCGACAGGATCAGCTTCCAGGCAAAACCAACGATCACGAAACTCAGGATCGTGGGGATGAATATGGCAGAGCGATAGAGCGCCGCAAATCGCAACCGCGGATGGCTCAGGATAGCAGCCAGCGCAATCCCGATCGGGTTCTGGACGGCCATATGGATCAAGAAGAACCAGAAATTATTGCCAAGGGCGTTCCAGAACTGTTCCGACCAGGTCGGATCCCCGAAAAGCCGCTGGAAGTTTTCCAACCCCACGAACACCCGCTCTTGGTCGATCTTTGAATAAAGAGCCAGCCGCAAAGTGTTGAAAAGCGGGAAAATCATCACCGCCGAGTAAACCAGCACCGCAGGGGCCAGGAACACGACGATGTGCCAGCGAAAGCGCGGTTTCTGCATGGAATACTCCGGGGTGGGTGACCTGAGCGGGCGTACCCGCTCAGGCGTTCAGCAGTCCAGGAAGGTTACTGCTGCGGTGCGTACCAGGAGGCGAGGCCTTCCTGAAGCGATGCGCCCAGTTCTTCGGGGCTCGACGTGCCCTTGATCGCGGCGACCGAGGCGCCCCAAGTCTCGTTCTCAAGGTTCGGCGTACCGCGCGACAGGATTTGGTAGGTGGAGCGGATCGTCGATTCACATTCGCCGCGCCAACCAACGATTTCTTTCGCCAGCGGATCTTCCAGTTCCACCGGTGTGCTGGACAGCGGGAAGAAACCCGGAAGCGCGTTTCCGAAGATCGAGGCAAACTCGGGCGAGGCCACCCAGGACAGGAAGGTCTTCGCCGCATCCGCGTTCGGTGTGGCCGCGTTCATACCAATGCCTATATCGGTGTGGTCTGAGATATAGCAGGTGTCGCCCGCATTCCGGACCGGTGGCTTGAAGGCGCCCATTTCGAAATCGGCCTGGGCGTTGAAGCCCGAGATCTCCCACGAACCCGCCGGGTAAATTGCCGCGCGGCCCAGCGTGAACAGGTTCTGGCTGTCGGGATAGGTCTGCGCCTCATACCCGTCGCCCAGGTATTCACCCCAGCGAGCCAAAGTGGCGTAGGGTGCGGTCCAGACCTCATCTGTCAGTTTTTGTTCACCGGCGATCAAAGCCAGGCGACCTTCTTCGCCTTTCCAATAGTTGGGACCGATGTTGTTGTAGCCCATCGTGGCCGCTTCCCACTGGTCATTGGTGCCCATGGCCATCGGGATATATGTGCCGTCTTCCTTTATCGCATCGAGGGCAGCGAAGAACTCAGCTTCGGTCGTGGGGACCTCAAGACCAAGTTCGGCAAAGGCGTCCTTGTTATAGATGAACCCGTGGATCACCGAGGCCATCGGCACACAGAACGTGGCCGAGCCGTCATCGGTTTGCCAGGCGGACTTGGCGACATCCGAGAAGTTGCCCATCGCCTCCATGTCATCGAGATCGGCCAGGTGGCCCGCTTCGAACAGTGCCAGTGAGGCGTCAAACGGGCGGCAGGTGATCAGATCGCCCGCGCTGCCGGCTTCCAGTTTGGAGTTCAGCGCTGCGTTGTATTCGGTCGGCGCTGTGGGCGAAAATACTACCTTGATGCCGGGGTTTTCCGCCTCAAACGCCGGAATGATCTTGTCTTGCCATAGGGTCAGGTCATCGTTCCGCCAGCTTTCAATCGTCAGCGTTACATCTTGTGCCCAGGCACCTGTAGCCACCAGCGCCGTGCTGGTCAGTGCCAGTGCAAGTCTTTTGAGTGTCATTTTGGAACTCCCCTGTTCATTGGTTTTTGGTGTCGGTGTTATTCAGTCTCCCAAGGGCTGGGCCGAGGTGACCCTCGCTTTCCGCCAGCATTTCCTTGGCATCGTTCAGCGTTTTGGCCCCTGCCGCAAGAAGTATCGCGGGTTTGACCTGGCCATTGGCCGCGTCAAACGCCGTCGCTGCGGCTGAAGGATCAACGCCCGAGGCGCGGGCGATGATGCCCTTGGCGCGGTCGACCAGTTTGGCGTTCTCGGGCCGCACATTGACCATCTGGCCCTGATAGATGTGGCCCAGTTCGACCGCCATCAGCGTGGACAGCATGTTCAGAGCGATCTTTTGGGCGGTCCCGGCCCCCATGCGGGTCGATCCGGCCAAAACCTCAGCCGGGGTCTCAAGACAGATCTTGTGATCAGCCAAGTCGAACAGGTCCGCGCCCGCATTGTTCGCGATCCCGATCACCGTTGCATCGGCTGCCTTAGCGCGCCTCGCGGCCTCAAACGTGAAAGGGGTCGAGCCGCTGGCGGTGACGGTGATGACCGTGTCGCTTGGCGTCATGTTACCCAAAGCCGCGAAACTGTCTGTGTCATCTTCGGATGCGTTGGCCATGTCGGGTGTGGTCGGAATGCCGCCTGCCATGGCGATCCGGATCTGGCTGGAAGGGATATCAAAGGTGCCGCCCAATTCCATCGCGTCAGCAGCGGCCATCAGACCCGATGATCCGGCGGCGGCGTAAACCAGCGCCCCGCCCGACCGGATGCTGTCCGCCATGGCCCTGGCGCCCGCCGCAATCACATCGACCGCAGCAATGGGCGCCCGCGCGGCATCTGCTTGCGCTTCCGCGAGAACGGCAGCGGCACTGGCCAGTGGCAAGCTGTCGAGCATCGCAGATTTGGCATGCAGCTGTTCGGTCTGGCGTTCCAGCACCTGATTCCCCCTGTTTCGAATGGATCATACCTTTATAATACCATTTGTCTACCATTAATGAATTTCGCTGCCATTTTGGGAGGCTTAACCCGCTCGAATCTAAATTGGTTATTTTTTGGTCTTTCTTTTTCCCGAAAGGTATTATACTGCGCATTGCATGAGTGACCGCCTGGATATCCTCGCCATTGACGGTGGCGGCACAACCTGCCGCGCGGCCATGATCATTGCAGGACGACGTTTTGACGCCGAGGCTGGAAGCGCGAACGCGTCGACCAACCTTGATGAAACGCTGGCACAGATCGAAGCCGTCCTTTCCGATTTGGCGACGCAGGCCGGTGACACCGGCATGACCTTTCAGGACATTCCGGCCTATGTCGGTCTGGCGGGCGCCGTCAGCGACCAGATCACCGCGCGGATCAAGGATCGCCTGCCCTTCACTTATGTCCGCGTTTCTGACGATCGGCCCGCCGCCTTGACCGGCGCGTTGGGCGACAAGGATGGCGGGTTGATCCATTGCGGCACCGGAAGCTTTCTTGGTCTGCAATCAGGTGGCGCGATGCGTTTCGCTGGTGGCTGGGGGTCTGTACTTGGCGATGAAGGCTCGGCCCAATGGGTTGGGCGCAAGGCCCTTCGGCGGACCTTGGACGTGGCCGACGGGATCGCGCGACCGGGCCCGATGACCGAACATATACTTGCGCAGCATGGATCGACGGGCGGCATCGTGGCCTATGCCGCCACAGCGCGCCCGAATGAGTTCGGCAGTCTCGCACCGAAGGTGACCGAGGCGGCCATGGCCGGCGACCCTGACGCGCAAGCGATCCTGCAACAAGGTGCGGATCTGCTGGCCGGTGACCTGAAACAGATGGGCTGGCAGGTTGGTATGACACTGTGCCTGACGGGCGGGATCGGCCCGCACTTTGCCGATTATCTGCCGGATGAGATGAATGCGGCCCTTGCCCCACCCAATGGCAGCCCCTTGGAAGGCGCCTTGGCCCTTGCTGCTGCCGTCGCGCGCGAGGTGGGCGCATGACCATTGCCGATTTTCTCCGCCCCGAAGGCTGGATGTCCGATACGGCTGGACCACGTTACGTGCAACTGCGCCGCCGCCTTGAATCCGGCATTGAGACCGGGCTTTTGCCGCCTGACAGTTCATTGCCTTCGGAACGCGATCTCGCCGATCTGACCGATCTGTCGCGGGTGACGGTCCGCAAGGCGATCCAGGAACTCGTGAACAGCGGCATGGTCGAACAGCGCCAGGGTTCCGGATCGTTTGTGCGGCGGGCCGAGCCGCGCGTCGAGCAATCATTGTCGCAGTTGACGTCCTTTACCGAAGACATGTCACGCCGGGGGATGGAGACGTCGTCCACCTGGCTTGAGCGGGGGATCTTCCTGCCCTCACCCGAAGAAACGGTTGCTCTTGGCCTGTCGGCAGAAGATCAAGTCGCACGAATCTATCGGTTGCGGGAAACCGGCGGGCGGCCGATGGCACTGGAACGCGCGGCCCTGCCCCTTGATGTGCTGCCCAACCCTTTGGAGGTCACGACCTCTCTTTATGAAGTGCTTGAAGCATCCGGTCGGCGCCCGGTTCGTGCGATCCAGAAGATCTCTGCGATCAATCTGGCCGCAACAGAGGCGGAGCTCTTGGATGTGGCAGAGGGTACAGCAGGTCTGTCGATCCAGCGGACATCTTATCAGGACAATGGTCGGGTGACCGAGTTCACCAGATCGATTTATCGCGGCGATGCCTATGATTTTGTTGCCGAACTCAGGCTGTCGAACGGACGGGGATGACGATTATGGACGAAACCCAGATGCGGCGCGAGATCCTTGAAATCCCCGAAGCGGTCGATCGGCTTCTGACCCATGGCGGCGGCACTGTACAGGCCGCGAAATCCGAAGCCTCTGATCCGCCGTTCCTGATGTCTGTTGCACGCGGGTCGTCGGACCATGTCTGCACCTATCTGAAATACGCCTCCGAACTTCTTTTGGGCCTGCCCATGGCCTCGGTCGGGCCTTCAGTTGCGTCGGTCTATGGCGCCCGCCTCAAGGCGTCAGATGCGCTCTGTTTGGCGGTGTCACAATCTGGCAAAAGCCCCGACATCGTGCGTTTGACGGAAGCCACCGTTGACGCGGGCGCAACGGCGGTCGCCATCACCAATGACCCGGCTTCACCGCTGGCGGATGCGGCCAGCGCGACCATCCCGATCTGCGCGGGGCCCGAACTTAGCGTCGCCGCAACGAAAACCTTCGTGACATCGCTCGTGGCGGGGCTTTGGTTGATCGCGGAACTCGCGGAAGACACCGACCTTTTGGCGGCAATCAGCGCCCTGCCCGACCAACTGGAGAAAGCAACCCGGTGTGACTGGTCCTCGGCGGCCGAGGCCATCACTGGACGGTCGCTGTTTTGCCTGGGACGCGGGCCATCCTGGGCCATCGCAAATGAAGCCGCATTGAAATTCAAGGAAACATGCCAGATCCACGCCGAAAGCTATTCCTCGGCCGAGGTTCTGCATGGACCGGTTTCCATCGTCGGACCGGACTTCCCGGTTCTGGGATTTGCCTCGGCCGATGCGGCGGAAGGCGCCATGGTCGAGGTTGCCGATCAGATCGCGGACCTGGGCGCCAAGGTCTTCGTGACCAGCGACAAAGTTCGCTCGGCAACCGCTTTGCCCCATGTCCGCACCGGCCATTGGTTGACCGATCCGGTTCCGAATGTCGTGGCCTTCTATACTATGGTTGAGGCGGTGGCCCGGTCCCGCGGGATCGATCCCGATGCGCCGCGTCATCTTAAGAAGGTGACGGAAACCGTATGACCCCGGACCGGATCCGATATCAAGGCGGTCCGATCTTTGATGGTGTGCGGCTTTTGAAAGGTCACGCACTGGTGGTCGAAGGCGGACGCGTTATCGCGCTTGCGTCCGACGAAGACGCCCCCGGCGGCGATGTCGTGGATCTTGGCGGGGACATCCTGTCGCCTGGCTTCGTCGATCTTCAGGTCAATGGCGGCGGCGGTGTGATGGTCAACGATGCACCCACCGTCGAGACGCTTGAGACTATGGCCCAAGCCCATCGCTCGCTTGGCGTGACCGCTTTTCTGCCGACATTGATCACGGACGCAGCCGAGGTCACAGCCGCCGCCATATCCGCCGCTCAGGATGCGGTGAATGCCGAGATACCAGGAATTGCCGGGCTTCATCTGGAAGGTCCGCACCTGTCTGCCGCGCGCAAAGGCGCCCATGATTCGTCGCTGATCCGCCCCATGAGTTCAGCGGATTTGGACGCGCTGGTTCGTGCGGCCCGGTCCCTACCGGTTCTGAAGGTCACAGTTGCGCCTGAAAGCGTCAGCTTGGATCAGGTGAAGGCCTTGTCCAATGCCGGGGTGTTCGTCTCATTGGGCCATACAGATGCTGGGTTCGACACATGCATGTCCTACGCCAAAGCCGGTGCGCGATCAGCCACGCATCTTTTCAACGCGATGAGCCAGCTTGGAAACCGGGACCCCGGATTGGTGGGGGCCGTTCTGGCCTCGGGCGCGCTGTCTGCCGGTCTGATCGCCGACGGGATCCACGTGCATCCCGAAACGATCCGCGCCGCATTGGCCGCCAAGACCGGGCCGGGCGCGATCTATCTGGTCAGCGATGCCATGGCGGCGGCGGGAAGCGACATTACGTCTTTCTCACTGAATGGGCGCACAATCCATCGTAAGTCAGGGCGCCTGACGCTGGATGATGGCACATTGGCCGGCGCGGATCTGGATTTGGCGCGGGCCGTGCAGGTGATGGTTCAGGATGTCGGAATGCCGGTTGAAACCGCGCTGGCCATGGCCACGTCGGTTCCGGCAAAAGTCGCCGGAATAGACGGGGCGGGACGGCTGTTGGTCGGAAGGCCTGCCCAACTCGTCCGACTTGGGACTGATTTTCGACTTCAGAAGCCGCTTATCAATATGTGACGCCCATCCTTGACTGAAACCCGGCCAGGTCGCGTGTGGTTTCTGTAAATCTGTCTATTGACATATATATGATTTGGATCACGTATCCGAATTTATCGCCCAATTGCATAGGCTTGCATAAGACGCGGGGTCGCCGCTGCTCGGACAATCCCGTCCGGCCCCAACTCCGCAGCAGTCAAACGTCCGATGGTCCATGGGGCTGCCACCTGTAGTGCATGACCCCGATCTCGCAACGCCTCCAGCGTCTCTTTCGGGAAATGGGGTTCCGCCAGCAAATGCGCAGGTTCCCACCCCCTTGGATAGAAGCTCCCTTGTGGATGCAGCGTGTGGAACAACGGCGCATCAATCGCCTCTTGCAGGTTCATTCCGTGATGGATCAACCGCAGAAGCATGATGAACTGCCATTGGTCCTGCTGGTCACCGCCCGGCGTTCCAAAGGCCATCCGTGTGCCATCCGGTCGCCGCGCCATCGACGGCGAAAGCGTCGTCCGAGGGCGCCGGCCCGGCATAAGAACCGAGGGCGACCGTTCGTCCAACCAGAACATTTGCGCCCGTGTATTCAAGGGCACACCGAGACCCGGTACCACCGGGTTTGATTGCAACCATCCCCCCGACGGGGTCGCGGACACCATGTTTCCCCAATGATCGACCACATCGATATGGACTGTGTCGCCTTCGGTATTCGACAAATGCGCCATAGTGGGTTCGCCGCCGCCTGCCCCGGCACTTGCGCTCGCATCCTCGCCAATACGGGCGCGATAGGCGGCGATTGCGTCGTCAAATCCGAGCAATTCCGACGGGCGCTGCGTGGCCGATGCAGTGGGCGCAACAATCGCCGCACGCGCCTGCGCGTGGTCCGCGGACAGAAGTTGGTCCATTGGCACATCGACGTGATCAGGATCCCCAAAAAAGACATCGCGGTCAGCCATGCTGAGTTTCAGGATCTCCGTCGCCTGGTGCACAAAATCCGGGCCAAGTGGGTCGGCATGACCCAACCCGAGCGCCTGGGCCATGTTCAGAGCCATTAAAAGATGGGGGCCTTGTGTCCACGGACCGGGTTTCCAAATCGTCCAGTCTGCATGGTCGCCCGCCAGCGGGGCCTCGACAGTGGCGCGCCAGCCAGCCAAGTCCTCACCGGTCATCACACCCTTGCGGCGCTGGCCGGTGCCATCCATCAACTCATCTCGGGCCATGTGTTTGTCGATCGCTTCGGCGACGAAACCTTCATAGAAGGCGCGCCTCGCAGCCTCGATTTGGGCATCGCGCCCTTCAGCAGCCTCTGCCTCATCCAGAAGTCGGCGCCAGAATGCCGCCAGATCCGGGTTTCGGAACAGCGAACCGGCAATGGGAACGTTATTCCCGGGCAGCCAGACTGCTGCCGCACTCGGCCATTCTTCCCGAAAGAATTCGGCCTGCCCGGCGATCACATCGACCACGCGTGGCAAAATCGGGTGGCCAAACGCCGCGTAGTGGATCGCTGGCTCAAGAACGTCGCGAAGCGGCAACCGGCCGTGTTCCGCCAGCAGTTGCATCCAACCGCCAAAGGCGCCCGGGATCACGGTCGACAAAAGGCCCGAGCCGGGGATCCGTGCCAGCCCCTCGGCCCGGTAGCGTTCCAGCGTCGCACGGGCCGGTGCGGTCCCCTGCCCGCAGATCACCTGCGGCTGGTCCTCGCCCGGCGCCCAATGCATCACGGGCAGATCGCCCAGGGGGCCGTTCAAATGCGGTTCGACCACGTTCAGGACGAAGGCCGTCCCTGCGGCGGCATCGGCCGCAGTTCCACCCGCCTCCAACAGCTTCATGCCCACAGCCGAGGCCAGCCAATGGGTGGATGTGACGGCACCAAACGTGCCCTGGATCTCTGGTCGGGTGGTGAATGTCATGGGCTCTCTCGCGAAGTGGCGTCAGACCACCCGAGATCGGTCAGAAAGTCCAGAAACCCGGCCCAATCTTCCGGGGTCAGATCGTGATCCCCTTCGCGGATGCGATAGCCAATCGGCCCTTGGATCAATGACGGATTCTCGATCGGGAAATCTTGGATATCCCAGGCCGGAGCCGCCGCTTGAAGCGCCAGTGCACTCCCCACAGGGTCCGCCCAAAGATCCTCAGTCGCGCCGCCCAGATAGACGGCGCGCGGCGCAATCGAAGCGAGAAGCGCGTGCTGGTCGAGTGATGGGGCGCCGGATCCGGGCTGGCGCATCGTCCAATGGGGAAAGCGGTCGTCCAACTGATCGAGCGTCTCTCCGATGGGATGCGCCGCCGGTGCCGAACCAGCCGCCCCGGATTGATTGGCAAAGACGGCCTTGATGCGCTGATCGTTGGAAGCCGCCCAAAGCGCGGCCTTGCCAAGACGCGAATGGCCAGCGGCGGCGATCCGGGTTGCGTCGATTTCGGGCCACATCATCGACGCATCGATCATCCGGGACAGCGCCCAGGCCCAGAGGGAAATTGCGCCCGTGGCCGCGCCTGCCATCAGTGGCGCCACCCCATGGCGCGGCATGTGGTCAGGGTCGTCAGGCGCCCAAGAGCCATAGCAACTTAGCAAAACAGCATAGCCAGCCTTCGTCAGGTGCCGCACCGGCCATCGGTTTGCTTGCGTACCGCGCAATGCTGCGGTCATGCGGTTGCCGGCATTATGCTCTGGTCGGGAATAGATCCGGGCCTCTGGATCCAAGGGAAAAGCGTCTGAGGTGAGCACGCCAGCGGGTCCTACAAAATCGAGACCCACAATCAGAGGTGCCGGGCGCGGCGCGTCGGGAAGCCAAAGTGCAGCGTCGACTGAAAACCTGCGGTCCCCTCGCGCAAACGAAAGCGTGACCCGCTCGGCGTCGTCATTCGGCAAGGGTTGGCGGCGTTCCTGCAGATTGTCCGGCGCTGGCGGGATCGGGCCATAAAGCCTTTCCGCTAGGTCAGAACGCCACCGTACCTGCGCCGCCCGGAGATCGGGCACGAAATCAAGCGGCGCTAGATCCACAGGCCCGCGATAGGCCCGCTGCCACCATTCGGGATCCGCCACCGCGGATGTCACGGCATCCAGCTGTCATACATCGGGTGGTCGGGCCCAAGGGGCAGTTCTACTGGCGCACCCGACCGACCAGACGCATAGACCGCAGTCACGAATTCAAGTGACCGGCGGCCGTCTTCCAGCGTGACCTCGCGCCCGCCCTGCCCGTCCAGCGCATCGGCCAGCGCCGTGAACATGCCCGAATAGCTTGGTTTTACATCCTCGATCTGCGCGAGAACCAGATCGATCGCCTCCTGATCCGTGGGCGCGCGGGCCACAAACCGCCAGGGTGCGGTCGCAGGCGCGTATGGGGCCTGATCGCTTTCCACGGTGAAGCCTTCGAACATCAAACGCATGCGGCTTGTATTTTCCGCACATCCCAGCGTGACGGATGAGGTGATCGGCGCGCCTGATGCCATGCGGATTGACAAGGCGGCGCAGTCTTCGACCTCGATATCGTTCACGCGGGTCCCAAGTTCCGCGTGAACCTTGGCTACGGGACCCAGGAAGGCCGTCATCAGATCGTGGATATGGATGGCGTGGCCCAGGATCGCGCCCCCCTGTTCACCTGCCCAAGTGCCGCGCCAATCGATCTCATAATAAGCGGCCGGGCGGTCCCAATGCGTCTCGATACTGCCTGCGTAACAGGCGCCCGCCAGTCCCGCATCGATCAGGGCATGAAGCTGCGCCGCGCCGTGCCCAAAGCGATATTGGAAGACGGGCGACAGGAAACCGCCCGTTTCCTGCACTTTGGCTGCTAGGGCGTCGGCCTCTTGCAGCGAGGCAACCAAGGGCTTCTCGCAGATAACAATTTTACCGGCGTCAAGCGCGTCCATGCAGGTTGAGAAGTGCAAATGCGGTGGCAGGCACACATCGATGATGTCTATGTCTGGATCCGCCATGACGCCTGCAAGATCAGCGGAATAGGCCGCGCCGCATTTCGCCGCCAAGTCCCCGCCCCGATCCGCATCGAGATCGCAAATCGTGTGAACCGTGAACCGATCCGGCAATTCGGCATAGCCGAGCGCGTGCTGCGCGCCGATCCCGGCGCCTATAATGGCAACGCTACGTGTCATGGCCTTCTGCCTTCATCTGGGCACGAATGGCGATCTCCATCGTGCGATAGGTGTGATCCTGCGTGGCGGCGGTTTCGGTCCGGTCCTGAACGTCAGCAATCAGGCGCGGGAAGTACGGCAAACCGGCATCGTTGCAATCGATCATTGCGTTTTCTTCGCCGTTCACAAGAAACAAGGTGTTCGTTTTGTGGGGCCGTCCGATATCGGTGTATTTCCGAAGCTCAATCGTGCCCTCGGTGCCCAGAAGAAACAGCCGACCATCCCCCCAGGTCGGCAGCCCGTCGGGCGTGAACCAGTCAAGCCGCAGGTACCCGTGACCTTTGTCCCCAACGAGCGTCATTTCACCGAAATCCTGAAATCCAGGCTTGTCGGGCATGGTGGTGTTCTCGACCAGCGCGTGGGCGACGGTCACTTCGGTCGAGCCCGTATAGTGCAGAAACTGATCCACCTGGTGCGAGCCGATATCGGTCAGGATTCCGCCATAGCGTTCGCGTTCGAAATACCAGGGCGGGCGCGTCTTCAGGTTCTGCTTGTGCGGCGCCAGTGTGACGACTTGAATCACGCGACCAATCGCCCCGCCTTCGACCAACTCGGTGGCTTTAGTCGTTGCCGGAACCTCAAATCGTTCCGAGAAATTGACCGACCAGATCCGCCCTGTGCGGGCCTGGCACGCCTTGATGGCGGCGAGCTGTTCAAGAGTGGTGCATCCCGGCTTGTCGACCATGACGTCCTTGCCGGCCTCCATCGCCTCGATGGCAAGTGCAGCCCGGTCGGCGGGCACCGATGAGATCAGGATCATCCTGATTTCAGGATCATCGAGGATGCGTCGACGGTCCTCGGTCTTGGCAACGTCAGGAAAGACCTCGTTGAACTTGGTCTCGGTCACCGCCGGGCCGTCGGTCCAATAAGCATCGCAGGTGCAACCATGGTGTATCATCTGACCCAGCATCCCGAAGATGTGGCCATGATCGATCCCAAGAACACCAAGTTTCAATGTCATGTCCTATCCTTTTGCGGTGGCCGGAAATCGACACGATTTCCGTAACGATTTTCGTGTCGAAAATCGTCAGCGCCCCGGGGTCAATCCCGAGCGGCGACTTTGATGCGTTTACCCGATCTGCCGGAGGTCTCAAGCGCCGAGATCAATTTATGGACCTCGAGCGCAGCGCGACCAGGAACCATCGGCGGTCGTCCCTTTGAAACCGCATCCACGAAATCCTCGATCATGAACCTGTGCCAATCCGACGTGAAGGCCATCGGGTCAGCGCCCGCGCCGCTGGCCGCGGTCTGACCGAAGGTTTCAACAGAGCCGTCCTGGCGCGTCACCGTCAATTCACCGCGCGCGAGCGAGGCAGAGCCTTCGCGAAAATGCAGCGTAATTGTCTCACTTTCACCCGGGAAACTTGCGGTCGTGGCATAGAGATGGCCAACAGCACCGCTTTCAAAGGCAAGACCGGCGCTGACAAAGTCTTCCGATTCCATCCGATGCAAACGGGTCGTGGCCGTCATGGCTGTCACCTCGGCAACGGGACCGGTCAGGGACAACATCAGATCGAGAATATGAATCGCCTGACTGATCAGAACGCCGCCCCCATCCCGTGCATAGGTCCCACGCCCCGGTTCATCGTAGTAACTCTGGGGCCGCCACCAAGGAATATTGACTTCAACGGCGCAGAGATCGCCCAGCGTTTTCATGGCTTTGCGCAGATCTGCAACGACGGGCCGCGCCCGATGTTGAAGCACAGTGCCGAGCGGCAAGTCGGCAGCCTCGCAAGCTTCCACCAGGTGTGTGGCCGCCTCCAGCGTCCGCTCGATGGGTTTTTCCATCAGCACAGGCTTTCCCGCTTTGATGCAGGCGTCGATGATCTCGGCCCGGGCATTGGGCGGCGTGGTGAGGACGACAAAATCTGCATCGGAAATGGCGTCCTCGACAGACGACGCATCGGTGGCACCGAGATCCGGCCAAGCCGCCAAGAAGTCTTTGCGCGCCTTGGGCGATCGGGCGAACACGGGGCCGAGAGAGGCGGCAGACGTATTCCGGAAGGCATCGCCATAGGTCTTCGAGACCATGCCGAGGCCGATAAGGGCTGCTCTCATTTAGCTTGCCTTTGGCAACGTGACTTCGTCTTCACCGAAGATGTGGAAGTTCTCGGCATGGAAGGTCACGCCGATTTCCTGCCCGCGCTCAAGCGGGATCTGGTGCGGCAATTGCACCGTCAAGGCTTCCCCATTGGCAAAGGCCGCGTAGATATAGGTGACGGCGCCGAGCTGTTCGAAGTTCTGAACCTTGACCTTTTCATCGCCGGTGCCGTCGAGCGAGACGCCGATGGATTCCGGCCGGACACCCAATGTCACTTTTTGCTTGCCGGTATGGGCAACCGGAACATCGCGGACCATGCCGCTGTCGAGCTTCAGGATATTCCCGTCGAGTTCGCCCGCCAGGAAATTCATCTGCGGCGCGCCGATGAAGCCCGCGACGAACTTGTTTGCCGGATGGTTGTAGAGATCGAGCGGCTTGCCCACCTGCTCGATATGCCCGCCCCGCAACACAACGATCCGATTGGCCATGGTCATGGCCTCGATCTGGTCATGGGTCACATAAATCATCGTGTTGCCAAGTTGGGCGTGAAGGTTCGAGATTTCGACCCGCATCTGAAGGCGAAGCTCTGCATCAAGGTTCGATAGCGGTTCATCGAAGAGGAAGATGATGGGCTCGCGCACGATGGCCCGGCCAATGGCGACCCGCTGGCGCTGGCCACCGGACAGTTGCCCGGGCCGCCGGGTCAGAAGCTGGTCGATCTGCAGGAGTTTTGCGGCATCATCGACGCGTTTGTTGATCTCTTCCGCGGGCATCCGGAAATTTTCAAGCCCGAAGGACAGGTTCTGGCGGACCGACATATGCGGGTAAAGCGCATAGGATTGGAACACCATCGAGAGACCACGCTCGGACGCGGGCACGTTGTTCACCCGCTTGCCTTTCAGGTTAATGTCCCCCGATGTCGGATCTTCCAGCCCCGCGATCAGGCGCAAAAGCGTGGATTTGCCGCAGCCAGAGGGGCCCACGAAGACGACGAATTCACCCTCTTCGATCTCAAGGTCGATCCCATGGATGACGTCGACGCTCCCGAAGGATTTCTTGATTTGGTTGAGTTGAAGCGCGTGGGTCATGTCATTGCTTTCTCGGATGCAAATTCCGACACGGAATTTGAGACGAAAATCGACGCGATTTTCGCGGCAGCGATTTCCGTGTCGGAAATCCTACGAAAAATCTCTGATTTTTCGTGTCCCTTCATTTCAGCCCCGTGGTGGCGATGCCGGTTGTGATGAAACGTTGCAGCCAGACGAAAACAAGCGTGATCGGCAAAAGCGATACGACCGTCATGGCAAGGATATAGTGGAAATCCACATCGAACTCGCCCGCGTATTGGGTCAGGCCCAACTGGATGGTGTGCTGGTTCGGATCCGAGATCAGAACGATCAACGGCCATAGAAAATCGTTCCACCGCCAGATCACACTTAAGATCGCAAGAACGGACAGGGCAGGCAAAGATAGCGGAATGATGATCCGCCAGAAGATCCGCCATTCGCTGGCGGCGTCCATTCGGGCTGCTTCAAGCAATTCATCCGGTATCGTCAGCATGTATTGCCTGAGAAGGAACACCCCGGTCGGCGTCGCCGCAGCGGGTATGATGACCCCCCAGAGCGAGCCGAACATCCCGAAGGACCAGACCACGAAGAAAAGCGACACCAGAATGATCGATGTCGGGATCAATAGCGTCGCCACAATCAGAAGCGTGAAAGTCAACCGCCCCGGGAAGCGGTACTTGGACAGGGCAAACGCCGCCATCGCATTGATCAACAGCGTGATCAGTGTTGCCGCCACGGTGACGAAGACCGAATTGAATAGGTAGGTCCCGAACAGGAAATTCTCCTGCCCGTTCCGTTTTAGAAGCGGATCCAGATAGTTTTCGGACGCGACCCGGAACTCCTCATTCTCGGTCAGCGTCGTGCGGGGCACCTGGATCACCTCCCCGGGGTCATCGATTGGCGCAACATCCGTTATCCGGCGCGTGGGTCCAGCCTTATAGACCTCGGTGACGGTACCATCCTCGGCGGTGTAGTTCCAGACCGGTTTCGGCCCGACCCCTTCGACGTCTGCCTCGATCTGCGCGTAGGGCAAAAGTCGCGTGTCGAAGTTGTCGACGGCGCGCTCGGGTTTGATCGACGAAAAGAAGGTCCAAAGCACAGGGATCAGAATGATCAGGACACCGACAAGCAGATAACCATAGGCCAGGAAGTCGGCGATGCCGAATTTGTCTGCCCTGTCCTGGCTGCCGGCGGTGCGGGTGAGAAATGTGGTGATCCTGGTCATGCGCTTAAAGATCCGATTGCCGGCGGGTCAGCCAAAGCTGGAAGAACGTGAAGACGGCGATGACAATCGCCATTAGGACCGAGCCTGCCGCGGCCTGGCCGTAGTCGGGGTTGTTATTGGTGAACGCGACCTCATAGATGTTTTGGACGATCATGAAGGTTTCACGACCCGGCCCGCCGCCGGTCAGCAGGAAGACCTCATCAAAGATCTGGAAGCTTCGGATCAGGCTGAGCACGATCACAACTGTCATGGTCGGCATGACCAGCGGTAGGGTGATCCGCCAGAAAGCCCGGAAGGGCTTGGTCGCGTCCATCTTGGCGGCTTCGTAAAGATCCGACGGGATTGCCTGAAGACCGGCCAGCAGGATGAGCATGTAAAAGCCCATATGGCTCCAGGTGAAGACAAAGACCAGCCAGAAGAAAGGCCAACCGGTGCGCGGCGTGACCAACCAGTTATTAGGCCGGTAGCGGCCGAAATCGAAGACCGCGTCGAACTGGATCGACAGCAGCAGAAGTGCGGCAATGATCCCTGCCCCGATTATCGCGATCCGGGCGAAGTCCTGACCGGACGCCACGATCCAGATCAGTAAACCGCCCAGCGCCACGCCAAGCCAGAAGCTGCTTTCCATGCCCAACAGGCTTAACGGATTGGCCCAGGCAACCAAGAGCGCGAGGATCCCCGCAAAGACGGTCGTCCAAGGGGTGGATGGCTCGTCGGATGACCGGATGGCGCGCTCGGATACAATGATCAGGATCACAGCGACAAGGATCGTCACGACGATGTCAAATCCCGCGCGACCGGCCAGGTTTGTCAACGTGTCCGCTGTGCCGCCGACCATCTCATTCAACACACCTTTGCGGTGCAGAACCCAGTTCCAGATATTTGCGATCACGACCGGCGACAGCATCACAGGGTAAAAGAACATGGCGCGCCAGAACCCGCGGCCCTTGATGTTCTTATTAACGACAAGCGCCGTCATCAGCGCGACGACGCAAAGGATCGGCACCTGAATGACCACGAAGGTCAGCGTATTGTACATGCCCGTCCAGAAATTGAAGCCCGGGTTGGTGCAGGTCCTGGGCACGAAGATGCTTTCGCAATTGAAGATCTCGAAATATTTGTCGAGCCCAACCCAGGGCCGGTCAAAAAGCGAGATCGAAGAACCGGTGGTGAAGGACACATAGAAGTTCAGGATCATCGGCGCGAAGGTGAAGAGCCCGAAGATCAGCATGTTTGGCAACAGAAGGGCATAGGGCACGCCCATCCGCCCGAACCAGGCCTGGGACAGCTCGACCGGGAAACCGATCAGATCCATTAGGAACTGGCCGATTTGGGTGATCTTGTAGGACTTCCGCGACAGAAGCCAGATCGTGCCGCCGACCCCCCAGAAGAGGCCGAGCGCGGACATGACAATTCCAGCGAGTGACATGGGGGCTTACACTTCTTGCGCCTTGCCCGGGGTCCCGGGCGCATCGGGGGCGCGAACGCCCCCGAAGAATTTGAACGACCGCTTTAGTTGTTGGCGTTCGTGTCCAGCTCTTCCTGGATTTTGGCCATGGCCTCATCCAGCGACAGTTCGCCGTTCATCGCAGCACCGAGGTACTGGGTCGTCGCGTTGTAGACAACGAAGCCAACCGGGCTGCCCTGAAGCTGATAGGCTTGCGGGGTCTGTTCGGCCGCCGTAGCTGCCATTGCGGTGAAGGCCGCAAGACCGTCGGCAACCGCCTGGCTGGCGCCATTGCCGATATAGTCAAGCCCTTCGGCCTGAAGACCCGCATGGGCCGGGATTGCATAGGTCTTCGAATACCACTCACGCGCGATGTCGTCCGAGCCCATCCAGGCCACGAACTTGGCCGCGGCCTCTTCCTTGTCGGCATCACCCGATTTGAAGGCAACAAGACCCGAACCGCCCGGCATGATGCCGCAACCAGCGGGTCCGCATGGGACCGGTGCAACAGTCCAGTCGAACTGGTCACCCACATTGGTCTGAACGTTGCCGGTGTTCCACGAGCCGGACATGTAGAACGGTACATCCTGGCTGAAGAACATCTCGTTGCCATTGGCATATTTCGAGCCCGACGAGGCCGGCCAGATATCGGCAGGCATCAGGCCGCTTTCGTGCCATTCCAACATCTTGGCCGAGAAGGTTTTGAAGCCTTCATCCACCATTAGCTTGCCGTCATCGGAAAAGTAAGCCGCACCATAGGACATCGCAGGACC
Organism: Paracoccaceae bacterium; assembly: GCA_965267475.1. Lineage (GTDB taxonomy): Bacteria > Pseudomonadota > Alphaproteobacteria > Rhodobacterales > Rhodobacteraceae > JBCBKU01. The sequence goes on along the minus strand of OZ254079.1, from coordinate 1,957,750 downwards.
AGCCATGCGGTGGCCCGAGCGGTCCATCACCATCCCGGCATAGGAACCGGTCTCGGTCATCACGGCCTTGGTGGCTTCCGCCCAGTCATCCCAGGTCGAACCAGGGCCAGGTACTTCCACGCCCGCTTCTTCGAACATGGTCAGGTTCACGTATGGACCGGTGACCGTCATCTCCGTGTGGAAGCCAAAGATCCCATCCGGCGCGCCAGCGCGATACCAGGGCAGAACTGCGCCATAGGCTTCTTCCCAGGCGTCCGCGTCCACATAGGGCGTCAGATCCACATAGAACGGGTTCAGACCGCCAAGGTTGGTGACAAAGGCCAGATCGGGGCCGGTGCCGGCTTCCAACTGGATCGGAAGCTGTTCACGGATGACGTTATAGCCAACCGGATTCAACGTGATCTTCACGTCGGGATTGTCGGCCTGATACCGCTCGGCCAGTTCCTGGACCAGTGCAGCTTTGCCATCCACATCCGAAATCATAAGGTTCAATTCTGCGGCCATAGCGGCCGAAGACATTGCAAGTGCCGAAACTGTTCCGGCCAAAACGACACCACGCAGAGTGCGAAGTTCGTGTGACATTCATTATCCTCCCAGAACGAACTGCTGCATTGTTGCAGCTTTTGATACCACGATAGTGGGTAAGGATCGGCGAAGCGTCAACCAATCCTTAAGGGCCCAATTCGGCGCGGATCAGCGCCCACGCCGATTTTGATACACAATTGATACACCCCAGGTGCTCAGGGAGCACTGCCGCCAAGGGCTAGTGGGCCTGTTGTGTCGTATCTGCGGGCCGAATTGATCCACTGACCCGGCCGCTGACGCGATGGCCCTAAATTGACCGATTGGCGGCAAAACCCGCATGGAATCTCGGGAATGGCCGACAGTTCCGCGGCAAATTCAGTTTTCCGAGACAGATTCGCGGGGCCAGGCTTTCGCCTTAGCCGTTCATCCGCTTGCTGTGAAAATCGACCATCTGGCTTACCATATCGTCGCCCTGCCCGTCCTCGATCGCGGCGCGCAGAGCCGTCAGAGCGCCCCCGGCCATGAGAGAGGTCTTTCCGGCGTCCTGGACCATCTGATCGTAATATCCGACATCTTTGGCAGCGTTCCGGACGGAGAATTCCAGCTTTGTCGGATCGCCGTCCAACGCATAGGCCGAGACGAAATCCATCATGCCCGACCGTAACGGACCCGCTGCGATCACGTCATGGGCCGCGCGCCGATCGATCCCGGCGGCATCGGCCATGGCATAGGCTTCCGAGATCGCATTCGCGATGGTCATGCCAAAGAAGTTGTTCAAAAGCTTGATGGTATGGCCCGACCCGCTTTCGCCCAGATAGAAGACGTTCTCACCCAATTCCTGCAAGACGGGTTCGACCTTGTCGAAGGCCGCCTTGTCGCCCGCCGTCATGATATTCAAAAGCCCATCCTTGGCATGGGCCGGTGTCCGCCCCAGCGGCGCATCGAGATATGCCCCGCCCTTTTCCTCCGTCTCGCGCGCAAGCGTCCGTGTGCTCGCCGGCAGCGAGGTTCCGAAATCGATCACCACCGCGTCGGGTCTCAGTCCCGCCAGGATCCCGTCGGGTCCGCGCATGCGCCCTTCGACGCTGGCGGAGGTATCGACGCAGATCATGACGATGTCGCTGATCTCAGCAATCTCGCGCGCACTTGCAGCTTCCTTCGCTCCGGCTGCGACGGCTTTTTCAAGATTGGTGCGCGAGCGGTTCGCCATTGTCGTTACGGCATATCTGCATTCGAGCAGACGATGCGCCATGGCGCTTCCCATGAGCCCGAGCCCGATGAAGCCGATAGAGGGTTTGGTCATGGCACGGGTCTCCTTCGGCCTGATCGTCCTGGTCCGTGCCCTGCCCGGCCCAGCAACTTTGAAGCGTGGCTTAACGCAGCCACGAGCGGCTTCATAGACCCGAATTCTGTCCCGTAGGCCCAAGGTTGAAGCTTTGACTGTTTGTGGCTGCTGGGCCAGCGGGGTAATCCCGTGTCACACCAAAGTGGCGCTTGAGTCGGCGCCTGCCCCTGGGGAAGAGGACGAGACACGCATGGCGAAGATCTCAAAAGACGCGCTGCGCTCGCGCACCTGGTTCAACAACCCGGATGACCCGGAAATGACAGCGCTCTATCTGGAGCGCTATTTGAACTACGGCCTGACCCGGGACGAGCTTCAATCGGGCAAGCCCATCATCGGGATCGCCCAGACAGGCAGCGATCTTTCACCCTGCAATCGGCACCACCTTGAACTGGCCAAACGTGTACGGGACGGGATCATTGCATCTGGCGGCGTTGCGATCGAGATCCCTGTTCATCCGATCCAGGAAACCGGCAAGCGCCCGACCGCCATGCTTGACCGAAACCTGGCTTATTTGTCGCTGGTCGAAACGCTTTTCGGATACCCCATCGATGGTGTCGTTCTGACAATCGGCTGCGACAAGACGACCCCTGCCTTGCTGATGGCGGCGGCCACAGTGAACATACCGGCGATCGCCCTGTCCGTCGGCCCGATGTTGAACGGCTGGATGAACGGCGAACGCGCCGGGTCCGGCACAGCCATCTGGAAAGCGCGCGAGATGATGGCCGAAGGCAAAATCGACGGCGAGGGTTTCATGGGAATCGCGGCGTCTTCGGCCCCTTCTGTTGGCTATTGCAACACGATGGGAACCGCCTCGACTATGAACTCGCTGGCGGAAGCCTTGGGGATGCAATTGCCCGGCTCGGCAGCAATTCCGGCCCCGTATCGCGAGCGAGGACAGATCAGTTATGAGACCGGCAAGCGGATCGTGGACATGGTTTGGGAGGACCTCCGGCCTTCGGACATTATGACGCGCGAGGCCTTTGAAAACGCCATTGTTGTAAACTCGGCCATTGGCGGGTCGACCAATGCGCCGATCCATCTGAACGGGATCGCGCGACATCTTGGCATCGAGTTGTCCAACGACGACTGGCAGACGCTCGGCCACAAGGTGCCGCTGCTGGTGAACCTGATGCCTGCGGGCAAGTATCTGGGCGAGGATTATCACCGCGCTGGCGGGGTTCCCGCCGTGATTGGCGAGTTGATTGCCGCCGACATGCTACCCCATCCGGGCGCGATTACGGCCAATGGCCAGACAATGGGTGCAAATTGCGAAGCCGCTCGGTCGCAGCATTCGGACGTGATCAAATCGGTGAGCGATCCGTTGGTCGCCGAGGCCGGGTTCATTAATCTCAAGGGCAATCTGTTCCGATCCGCGATCATGAAGACATCCGTGATCAGTCAGGAGTTTCGGGACAGATATCTGTCGGACCCTGACGACCCGAACGCGTTCGAAGGTCGCGCCGTCGTGTTTGACGGTCCGGAAGACTTCCACCACCGGGTGGACGATCCGTCCGAGGGTATCGACGAGCACTGCATTCTGTTCATGCGAGGTGCGGGGCCCAAGGGCTACCCTGGTGGGGCCGAGGTCGTGAACATGCGCGCGCCCGATTACCTTCTGAAGAAAGGCGTGCATGCCCTGCCCTGCATCGGCGATGGCCGGCAGTCAGGCACATCGGGTTCGCCCTCGATCTTGAATGCCGCGCCCGAAGCAGCGGATGGCGGCGGTCTCGCGCTGTTGAAGACCGGCGACCGCGTTCGGATCGACCTGGCCAAGTGCACCGCTGACATTCTGATTGATGATGCCGAACTTGAAAAACGCCAAGCAGAGCTTGCGGCCAATGGGGGGTACGAAAGCCCCGAAAGCCAATCGCCCTGGCAGCAGTATTTCCGCGAGCTTGTTCAGCCATTCGATGAGGGGATGACCCTGCGCGATGCCCCGAAATATCGCGACATCGCCCGGAAAAGCGTGCCGCGCAACAACCACTGAGACCCGACATGTCCGACCAGCCGCAGCTTGTGATCCTGTCCGGCGTCATGCCGGAAATGCGCCCGCGTTTGGCCGAGGTCTTTCGCGTCGAAGACCTTTTTGGTCGAGCGGACGCTGCGGACTGGATGGCGGCCAACGGTTCTTCTGTGGATTACGTGCTGACCGATGGCGGGAATGGCGTATCCCCGGCTTTCATGGACCTGATGCCGAACCTGAAAGCGATCAGTTGCTTTTCGGTCGGTTATGACAACGTGGATCCGATGGCCGCCGCCGCGCGCGGCATCCCAGTGGCTCACACGCCGGGTGTGCTGGATGATGAGGTCGCGACCACGGCTGTCCTGCTTTACCTTTGCTGCTTTCGCGCGTTCGAGGCGCAGATGACCCATGCGCGATCAGGCAAGTGGGCGACCGAAGGCAACCCGCCTTTGTCGCGCACCGCAGACCACAAAACAGTTGGGATCCTCGGCCTCGGGCGGATCGGCAAGGCGACCGCAAAGAAGTTGGAGGCCTTCGGCGCGACGATCCTGTATTCGGGCCGCACGAAACAGGACATTGCTTACGAATTTGTTGCCGACCCGGTTGAGATGGCGCGGCGGTCGGATGCTATAGTGTCGATCCTGCCTGCAACGGCGGCCACCAAGCATATCCTGAACCGGGCCGTCTTTGACGCGCTGGGGCCCAAAGGCGTGCTGGTCAATGTGGGGCGCGGCTCGGCCCAGGACGAGGCAGAACTGATCGCTGCCCTGTCAGAAGGGCGCCTCGGGTGGGCAGGCCTCGACGTGTTTGAGGATGAGCCGAATATCCCGGACGCTCTGCGCAGACTGTCGAATGTTGTTCTGACACCGCATATCGGAAGCGCCACGGTTGAAACACGCGACGCCATGGCAAACCTCGCCATGGAAAACCTGTTTCACCATGTGAAAACCGGCGCCGTTTTGACGCCGGTTCCCGAAAGCGAAGGTCTCTGATCCGACGGACAGTCCGCTTTAGCGGCCTTTCCACGGCACCAGATACGACTCGGCCTGGCGCATCAGGATGTCGATCGCATAGCCGATGATCCCGATCAGGATGATGCCGACGATCACGATATCGGTCAGCTGGAACTTTGACGCCGCGATAATCATCTTACCGGCGCCCTTTTCGGCCGCGACCAGTTCCGCCGCAACCACAGTTCCCCAGCAGACGCCCATCGCCACGCGTGCGCCCGTGAAAATCTCGGGGAAACTGTTCGGCAGAATGACCTTGGTCAGAAGCTGACGTTTCGTCGCGCCCAGCGAATAGGCCGCGTGCACCTTTGAGATATTCACGCCCGAGACACCGGCCCGTGCAGCGATCGTCATGATCCAAAGCGCCGCCACGAACAGCAGCGAGATCTTGCCCTGTTCGCCGATCCCGAACCAGATGATGACAAGCGGGATCAGGGCCAGCGGAGGAACGGGCCGCATGAACTCTACAATCGGGTCGAACCAGCCGCGCATCCAGGAATTCAGGCCCATTGCAAAGCCCAGTGGGATCCCGAACAGGCACCCCAGCCCAAAGCCCACGACCACCCGGATCAGAGACCAGAATACGTTCTCCCAAAGTCCGACATTCTGATAGCCTTCGGCATTCAACTGCCAGAAACGCTGCCAGACCTGTTCGGGCGGGGGAAGAAAGATCGCCTCCATCGTCCAGCCCGTGTCGGGCTTCACGAAAAGCGATCCTTTGCCGGTCATCTCAACGATCCCGCCGTCGAATGTCGCGGGTGTGTCAGGTGAAATGGGCTGACCATTGACCTGGGTTACGGTGTAGCCGTCTTCGCGGCCGCCTTCGTCATTGTTCTGGGCTGGTAGAACCTTGGACCGACGTTCTGCCATGACGACCGCGTCATCCTTGGCAAATCCATCGCCGCCATCCTCGCCTTCGGGCTTTTGGACCCCTTCTTCACCGAACGGGAAGACGCGCACGAATACCGTGGCCGTGTCCGTCTCACCGGCTGCGTTCTGCGCCGTGTATTCAAACGACGTATCACCGGTATAGGGCTGCGGCAGGGTGAAGGGCAAAAGGCTCGATCCTGTGGCGATACCCCAAAGCACGAAGACGGCGATGACCGCTGCAACGGACGCTATCCGGTTGGCCACGACCGAACTTTCGTCGCCGAACGTCACCGTTTTCAGACTGCCATAGCCGTGGCTTTCACGGCGGCGCGTCGCCAGGTTGTAGACGAACCAGCACCCGGCCGAGATGGCCAGATAAATGGCGAAGATCCCGGCAATCCCGAGGATCATCCAGAAGGTCGAAACGAAGAGGTCTAGAATTTCCGCACCCATATCAAGCGTTCTCCGTCCGGCCCATGATTTCTTCTTCCATGTCCCAGATCATGCCGAGGATTTCCTCGCGCCTGGGTCCGAATTCCGGGTGCTGTTTGACTTCGCGCAAGTCGGCGCCGACGCCAAGTTCAGCAAAGGGAAGACGGTATTCCTTGTGAACACGCCCTGGGCGCGGCGCCATGACCAAGAGACGCTCGCCCAGAAGCAGGGCTTCCTCGACCGAGTGTGTGATCAGGATGATCGTCTTGCCGGTTTCTTTCCAGATATCGAGAACCAGGGACTGCATTTTCTCGCGCGTCAGCGCGTCGAGGGCGCCCAAAGGTTCGTCCATCAGGATGACATCGGGGTCATTGGCAAGGCAACGCGCCAGGGCGACCCGCTGCTGCATGCCGCCCGACAATTCGTAGATCATCTTCTCGCCGAAATCCTGAAGACCCACGATGCCCAGAAGTTCGTTCACCTTGGCGTCGATGGTGCTTTTGGCGACACCGGCCATCGAAGGACCAAAACCGATGTTCTTCGACACGTTCATCCATTCGAACAAGGCGCCCTGCTGGAAGACCATGCCACGCTCCGACGACGGGCCGGTCACGACATCGCCGCCGAGCAGTGTTTTTCCCTCGGTGGGTGCAAGGAACCCGGCCAGAATGTTCAGAAGGGTCGTCTTGCCGCAGCCGGACGGTCCGAGGACCGACATCAGCTCGCCTTCCTTGATATCGAGATTGATGTTCTTCAGTGCTTCGACCTGGCCACCATTCGGCAGCTCGAAGGTCATCGAGACATCGTCAATCAACAGACCAGACATGCAGCCCCCTGTCCCTATTGTCTTGGTTTTTTTGGAAATGGCGCGACGGCAGTTTCTGAACGCCGCGCCACTTCAGGTCTTAGAGAAAGCCGCGCTTACATTTGCGAGGCGGCTTCAAGATACGAGCTGTTGACCAATGGCGCATAGTCGTCGAGTGCGGTCAACTGACCGTTTTCTTCAAGGCTCGCCGCCGATGCAGCCAGGAAGTCCACAAGGCCACCACCCATCCAGCTTTCGGACAACTGGGTCGCGACGTCTGGGAAACGGAAAGTGCCGATCACAGCCCGTGTTCCGTCTTCGTCCATACCAGCCGCCTTGGCGATATCCGCGATCATGCTGTCAGGATCTTCCGCATACATCGCGTTCATCTTGGCGGTAACTGCCAGGAATTTCGCAAGCAGCTCTGGGTTTTCCTCAGCGAACTCGGTCGGAACCGAAGTCACGTCGAACACCTTGCCGACCACGTCTTCCTTTTCCTGACCTTCAAGAAGCGGGCTGCCGTATTCCTTCATCCGACGAAGCGGGCCACCCCAGCCGCAGACCATGTCAAGCGAACCGTTGGCGAAGGCTGCTGCCGCATCAACCGGCGTCATGTCCACGATCGACATCGTCGATGTGTCCACACCGAAGTGGTCCATCTGCGTCAGGAAACCCGAATGCGCCATCGTACCAAGCGGAACGGCGACTTCTTTGCCTTCCAGCTCCATGGCGTTTTCTTTGGTGATCTCAAGTTCAGACCGGACGACGCAGTTGTCGTTGTCGGAATAGGACACGGCCACGTCCACGACCTGGAGGTCTTGACCGGCAGCCGTTGCCACGAGGAATGGCGTCACACCTTGCGAGAACGAGATATGGACGTCGCCTGATGCCATCGCAGCCGACATGGCCGTCCCGGCGTCGAAGGACACCCAGTTGACCTTAACGCCAAGCTCTTCTTCATAGATTCCGTTCGTTTGCGCGAACTGGTTGGGTGTTGGCCACTCGAGGAAGTAGGCCACCGTGATTTCTTCCAGATGCCCGTCAGCCAAAGCGACCTGACCGCCTGCCACAAGGGCAAGGCCGGCAGCCGATGCGGCGAGCGCTGATTTCAGTTTGCGTGAAGTACTCATGCTATCTCCCTGTATTTCTTGCGCCCGGCAGCATTTTTCAGGGGCGGCAACCTAGGCGCCGACCCTGTCTTTTCCGGGCGATGCGAAACACGTTAAGCAGTTCGGGCCGATTGGCGAGTCACAAATCTTGCATTTGCGATTTTTTCGAATTTAAGTTCTTATCCTGTCGGAATTTTAGCCAAAGTCCAACTTCACGTGGACCGACAAACTGGCAGTGCGCCGCCCGATTGGGCGGATCGAACATCTTGGAGGTGTCATGCCCAGACACAAGCTCAGCCTGACCTGGCTGGAAATTTTCCGCTTGGCCGCGCAAAGCGGTTCGGTCCGGTCCGTCGCCGCGGAAACCGGTCTTTCCGTGAGCACCGTGTCGCATCATCTGAAGAAGCTTCAGGAAACGCTTGGAACAGACCTTTTGGACCACACGCGTCGGCCCATGCGGCTGACGCCGTCCGGTGCCGTGTTTCTGAAGTACATCGAAGAAGCACTGCAACTGATCCGCCGGGCCGAGGTCGAGCTCACCTCGGGCAACATGGCCGAAGTGCGCGAACTTCGGATGGGTATTGTCGATGATTTCGACAGCGAGATCGCGCCGGAACTTGCCATTGCACTGGCTGGTGTCATGCCCGATTGCACGTTTCAGCATCACACGCGTCCCAGTCATGAGATTTTGGGAATGCTCCGGCGACAGAAACTTGACCTCGGGGTCGCGACCCGTCCGGTCAACGCGCTGCCCGGTTTGGTCGAGTACCCGCTTCTGCGCGACCCCTATGTCCTGGCAAGCCCGGCTTCGGTCAATGTCCCGGCCGAGGACTATTTGTCGGAACAAAGTGGTCTACCCTTCATTCGGTACAATCGCGACCACCTGATCGGAACTCAGGTCGAGGCGCAGTTGCGCCGGCTGAAGATCGCCCTGCCCAACCGATTTGAGTTCGAAAGCAATCAGGCGATCTTGTCGATGATCGCAGCGGGTGGCGGTTGGACGATAACCACGCCGGCCAGCTATATGCGGGCCAAGCGGTTCCACAACCGGATACGTCTGCAACCCTTCCCCGGGAAAGGGTTCGCACGGACGCTGTCATTCTATATGACCGAAATCTATGTGCGCCCGGTTGCAGAGAATATCCTGTCCACACTGAACCGGCTGATCCGCCTCCGGATGCTTGAGCCGCTTTTGGCTGAAATGCCGTGGTTGAATGACAGTTTCTATCTGATGTCCCCGGCAGAGGGCGGACCGGATCTTCAACCCTAGATCCGAATTCGTCGAAACTGATATTCCAATCTTTGCAAACTCTGGGATATGAATTGACCGGACACGCTGCCCCAAGGCTTTGTCCCCTGAACGCCCAGGGAGGAACGTCATGCCTGTCACCTATCTGAAGAAAGCCGCACCGCGCCCGCGATCTGAAATGACCGAGCTCAGGGCGAATGTGGCGAATATGCTTGAGACCATCGAGACGGGCGGCGAAGCGGCGGCCTTGGACTTCTCAGAGCGGTTCGACAATTGGGACGGCAATATCGTCGTCACGCCGGACGAGCGAGCCGCGGCAGGGGAGCGTGTGCCACAGGAATTGAAGGACGCCCTTCGATTTGCCCGCGACAACATCCAGCGGTTTGCCGAGGCGCAAAAGGCGACACTGAGTGATTTCACGATGGAGCTGATGCCGGGCCATGTGGCCGGTCAGCGGCAGATCCCCGTTTCCGCGGCCGGGTGCTATGTCCCAGGCGGACGTTACAGCCATATTGCGAGCGCGGTAATGACGGTCACGACGGCCAAGGTCGCGGGTGTTCCGCATGTGACAGCGGCATCGCCACCGCGCCCCGGTCACGGCATTCCCGATCCGATCGTTTATGCGATGGATATCAGCGGCGCGGATGTAATTCTGAATATCGGCGGAGTGCAGGCTTTGGCCTCGATGGCCTATGGTCTGTTTGGGGCCGCGCCAGCGGACATTCTGGTAGGCCCGGGCAATGCCTTCGTGGCAGAAGCCAAGCGGCAGTTGTTCGGGCGCGTCGGCATCGACATGATCGCAGGTCCCACGGATTGCTTCATCATCGCCGATAGCAGCGCCGATGCCGAAATGGTCGCCGTTGATCTGGTCAGTCAGGCAGAGCATGGGCCCGACAGCCCTGTTTGGCTGGTGACCACAGATCGCGCACTGGGCGAAGCGGTTTTGGCGCGGGTTCCTGAGCTGATCGCCGAACTGCCAGAGGTGAATGCAGGCGCTGCCACGACGGCCTGGACGGACCGGGGCGAAGTCATGGTCTGCGACAGCCGCGAAGAAATGGCCGAGGTGGCCGACACCTATGCGCCCGAACATCTGGAGGTGCTGGCCGAAGATCTGGCGTTCTGGCGAAACCGGCTTCGGGCCTATGGATCCTTATTTCTTGGCCCCGATACGACCGTATCCTTCGGCGACAAATCCTCAGGCCCGAACCACGTTTTGCCGACCAATCGCTCGGCTCGGTACACAGGCGGCCTGTCTGTCCAAAAATTCACGAAGACCGTGACCTGGCAGGAGACGGATGCCCAGGCGATGGAGGCGATTGCCCGGAATACGGCAGTGATCAGCCATGCCGAAGGGATGGTCGGACATGCGCGGTCAGCCGAATTGCGACTGGCGCGGATGCAGAAGAAGGCCGGTTAGGGTCTCCGACGAGACGTCCAGGCGGTGATTTCTTCCGTGAGTACCCCTGTCGGGGCGCCGGACCCTAGCGCTGCCAACACGATCTCGGCCTGGGTCAGCGGGTTCAGACCACCGACCGGCGGGTCTGTATCGAGGTTGGTTGGAAAGGCATAACCTTCAGCGGCGGCCGCCACTGCGTTGGCGATCTGGCGATCCGTCAGGGTGCCGTCGGCTTTGGCCTTGGCGAGCACAGGATAAAGCGCGCGGACCATGCGGGCCCTGTCCACCGCCTCGATCGAACGTCCCAGGGGCGAGCCGACCTGCAAGAGGTTGGCCAAGCGCTGGATAGTCGTTGAGACATTGTTACCTGCCCCATGCATCACCGCCGGATTGAAAAAGACGATATCGCCCTTTTCCAGCGGCACCTGCGCATGATGTTGGGCAAAGATCGCCTGAAACTCGGGACGGCCAAAGGCAAGATAGCCTTCGAACATCTGCTGCGAATAGGGCAAAAGCAGCGTCGGGCCGCTTTCCAGAGGCATGTCGCAATGGGCGATGGCGCCTTGCAATGTCAGTTGCGGTGAAAGCCCATGAACATGGGCCGGAAAACCCGCAAGCCGATCCGCGTCCATGAAACCAAGGTGGTAGTCGCGGTGGGGCGTTTGCGCCGCGCCACCGGGGTTCACCCGATTGACCTGGGCCGTCACCTGATAGCCCGGCCCAAGCCAGGCTTGCGAGGCCAGCGCAATCCCATCTGCGGCAAAATAGGCTGCGAAGTTTTCAGGATCAGCCACACAGTGCTTTTCGGCAGAATTCCAAACCCGGTCATTGGCGCCGGGCTTGGCAAAATGGTCACCGCCCCCTGCGCCGGTTTCGCGCTCGGCGTCGATCAACGCTTCGAACACCTCGGTCGCGTGGTCCAGAACAGCGTGATCCTCAATGCCGCCTTTGATCGCAATGACGCCCGGACCGATTGCGAAGACTTCGGCCCATTCGGCCATCAATTCCAACCGGGCCTCAGAATCGGCAGCGGCTTCGGCGACCTTGGCGCCGGAATAGAGCAACACGTTTTGCTCGACCGCATCCGCGAAGGGCCAGTCGGCAAGGTCGGTGGTCTGGGTCACCAGAGCCTTGAAAGCGTCCGGATCGCCGGCATCGGCGCCCAGCCACAGTTTATGCCGCCGGGCGCGGATCGTATTTTGGGCGTCCATGGTGCAATCCTCCCGTCTTTTGGGAAAGACTGCCGCGAGAACACCTGCCAGGCAATTACATTTCCATGGCCTCGGCCACTTCAACTTGGCCCGAGCCGTCTTTGACCATGGGGCATCCCTTGGCCATCTCAGTCGCCGCATCCAGACTGTCGGCATTGACCAGTGTATAGCCCGAAAGCGGGTTGGCTCCACCATCCGCGCTGACACCCGACGAAGACACGGTCATCGACTGGCCCACGGGGTTGCCGGGATCGACGATGGCGGATCCAAGTGTTTCGAACCATGCGCCCCATTCGGCCATGACCTTTTCCCCTTCGGCCTGGCTTTCCGGCTTTTTGCCGCCGTGATAGGCGAAAACATATTTGGGCATTGGGCAGTCTCCTCTTCTGCGGTTGGTTTAGGCGGTTTCGTATTCGTCGCGGCGGCGCAGCCAGGCCATGCCTTTGCCGCCCTCGTCGCGACCCTTGGGGACGAGATCGAGTTGCTGGTAGACCGAATTGATCGGATCCAGCCCGCGCGCATAGGTGGAATAGGTGCGATAGATGCCACCGCCATCGTCTTTGATGAAGGCGCTCATACCCGGCAATTCATCGACGAAAGCGGGCAGCGTTCCGAAATTGTAAAGCGGCGCCCTGGCCGAAACCTCATCCTCACTGAATGTGACCGCGAAGTCCTGATTGAATCCGTTGTCCCCGGCCGACACCCAATTGAACGACCAGCCCATACGCGCTTTGAAAGCGGCGAGCGTCTCAATCGGCGCGGTTGACACCACCGCGAGGCTGACATCGCGCGCATTCAGATGAACCACGCCCCGGTCATAACTGTCGGCCCAGAAAGAGCAGGATTTGCATCCGGCCTCCCAGTCGGCGCCATACATGAAATGCCAGACGATCAATTGGCTGCGGCCTTCAAACAGATCGTCCAGCGAAACCTCTCCGTTTTCGCCCTGAAAGCGGTAATCCTTGTCGATCTTCATCCAGGGCAAGGCGCGGCGTTCCTCAGACAGCGCATCGCGGGCGCGCTGAAACTCTTTCTCTTTGACCATAAAGGCCCGGCGGGCAGCCACCCAGCTTTCCTGATCTACGACAGCGTTCATCGGCATCTGATGTCTCCTTATTGGCCAAAGGCCCGTTCAAGTTTCACGAAGGTCGACGTCCAGCCCATGGTGTGGCTTTCGCGGCTCTCGGCGTCCGGAAGATCTTCGTGGGTCATGGTCAGCCGGGTCTTCCCGGCACCCGCGTCAGTCACTTCAAGGGTCACATGGCTTTCATGGCCGCGCGCATCCGTGTCGTCGTGCCAACCCCAGGTAAAGGCGACGAGGTTTGGCGCTTTGACCTCCTTGACCTCGCCCGACACTTTGAACCGTTGCCCTTGGGCATTCATCATGACCGAGTACCAGCGGCGCCCGACCTCGGAAAAATCCAGGTCTTCGTCCGGACAGGTCATCCCCTCGGGCCCCCACCATTTCACGATGTTCTCGGGCTTGGTGATGAAGGCGAAGACGGTTTCGACGGGCGCCGGAAAGACGCGTTCCATGATGACGGCGGTCATTTCTTTTCCATTTCTTTAAGAAGGGCTTTTTCGAGACGGTCGAGCGATGTCTGCCAGAAGTCGCGATGGCTCATGGTCCAGGCGCAGATCGCCTCGATCGATTGCGGACGGACCGAGTAAAGGCGCTGTTGCCCGGCCGTGCGCCGGTTCAAGACCCCCGCCTTGGTCAAAACGTTCAGGTGACGCGAGATCGCCGGAGCAGAGATATCGAAGCCGTCTTGGAGCGTTCCTGCGTTCAACTCGCCCTCTTTCAGAAGACGTTCGACGATAGCGAACCGTGTGGGATCGCTGAGCGATCCAAATAGGCCAGGCAAGAAGGACAAGTCGAAAACTCTCAATAATTAGCTCATTTGTTAATTAACTGATTCGCTAAATAATAGCAAGGAGCATTGCGGTTTAGCGGTAAGGTGACGCCAACTCGGTTTGTTGGCCGTCTTAAACAGACGGCACTCGCGCGCATCTTGTTCGCGCGCACGATGTCATGCAGAATTGGCTTCCAAGAAACGTGTGTGTCTTTGGGTCTTCGCCTTCACCTGCCCGGAAAACCGATTTGCACGGTGACAAGCATTGGGAGGGCACCGCCATGGCATCAAGGATTGCGGGTGCCCCCCCGCCGAACAATCTGACGCCGCAACAACAGGCCATTCCAAAGGTCAACAAGGTAACCGCCCGCGACGTTCGGTTATCATTGAAGGCCGGCATCTCTGACTTTCTCGCTCGTCCCGTGATGAGCGGTTTCTTCGGGCTTTTCTATGCAGTTTTCGGAATACTGTTTGTGTGGTGCCTCGTCTGGCTTGGGAAGATCTGGATGATCATTCCGGCCGCAGTTGGCTTCCCGCTGATCGCCCCATTTGCGGCCGCTGGGCTCTATGAAATGTCGCGCCGTTTGCAGGCGGGCGAAACGTTCGGCTGGTCAGACATACTGACTGTCATGGCGCATCAACGCAAACGCGAGATGGGCTGGATGGCCTTTGTTACCTTGTTCGTTTTCTGGGTGTGGATGTACCAGGTTCGGCTTTGGCTGGCGTTGATTCTGCAACGCGCCTCATTCTCCGACTTCGACGGATTCATGCATGCCGTTTTCTTCACGCCAGCCGGATGGACCTTCCTTGCCGTCGGCACGCTCGTGGGCGCTGCCCTGTCAGCAGTGTTGTTCACGGTCACGGTTATTGCCATGCCCATGTTGCTCGACCGAGAGACCAATTTCGTCTCGGCCATGATTGCGTCCGTGCGGGTTGTAACGGAAAACCCGGTGGTCATGCTGACCTGGGCGGCGATCATTTCGGTCACGATGCTGGTGTCGTTGGCCCCTGCGTTCCTGGGACTGATCTTCACCTTGCCGATTTTGGGCCACACGACGTGGCATCTCTATCAGCGGGCAGTGCCGCCTGCTGGCCCCTAGTGTCCAAAAAACGCTGAACCTGAGGTTACAACCGGATCCGATCAGTCCGCACTTTCTTCCTCGGCCTTCACATCCTTCAGGGTCGGCGGTGTCCAGCCCCGGTCGGCCCGCTGACCGAATGCCGTTGCCTGCCCCAGAAGCTCGGCTTCCTGCTCGGCCATGAGTTCCTTGGCGCGTGCGATATAAGCTTCGTTTTCCTGCATCGGAATGTCCGCGTCATAGACTTCGGCCAATTGCGCGATGGCACGACGGTCGCGGGCCTCAAACTCTTGTGCCTGACGGTGCGCGTCGTAGGGATGGACGCCGAGCACTTCGAGCGCTGAACGCCCCATTCGCACGCCCCCATCGAAGGTTTCCCGAATGATGTCCCGGCAGCCCGCAGCGTAAAGCTCATAGACGTGATTTCTGTCGCGGGCCCGAGCGATCGTGTACACATGCGGGTGGTTCTTGGTGACGTATTCCACCAAGGCGGTCGCCTGATCGCGGCCATCGATGGCGACCACGAACAGCTTTGCCTCTTCGATCCCTGCCGCGTGCAGCAGGTCAGGACGCGTCGCATCGCCGTAGAAGGCCTTGAAGCCGAATGTCCGCAACATGTTCAGTTGTTGCGCCGAATAATCGAGCACCACGGGTTCATATCCCGACATGCGCAGAATCCGGTTCACAATGCCGCCGAAACGCCCATGCCCGGCGATGATGATTTTGGATTCATCGTCGATTTCATCCGCCTCGCGCGACTGTTCCTCGGCAAAGCGCGGCACGATGACCCGTTCATAGAAGATGAACAACAAGGGCGTCAGCAACATCGAAAGAGCGACGATCAACAAAAGCTGGTCAGACAGTGACGGCGGCACCACCTGGTTCGCGACCGTGAAAGACAGCAGCACGAACCCGAACTCACCCGCCTGCGCCAGTCCGAGCGACATGAGCCAGCGATCCGCCCCGTTGATCCCGAAGATCGTGGCCAGACCGAAAATGATCCCGGCCTTTAGGGCCATCAGACCAAGGGTCAGGCCGACGATCGGCAGGAAGTTCCCGAACAGCAGCCCGAAATCAATGCTTGCACCGACGGTCATAAAGAACAGTCCAAGAAGCAGTCCGCGGAACGGGTCGATGTCGGATTCGAGCTCGTGCCGGTATTCGGAATTGGCAAGCACGACGCCCGCAAGAAAGGTTCCCAAAGCAGGCGAGAGCCCGACAAGCGTCATAAGAAGCGCGATGCCGATGACCATCATCAAGGCTGTCGCCGTGAACAGTTCGCGCAGCCGGGCAACCGCGATGAAGTTGAACAAGGGCCGGGTCAAAAGCGCCCCGCCCCCGATCACGAAGGCAATCGCACCCAGGGTGACGAGGGCCTGACCCCAGCCGGGCAGCCCGTCAACAAGGCTCATGGAACTGCCGTGGTCGCCCCCATGATCGTCGCCGTGTTCGTCCCCGTGGCCGTCATCCCCATGGGCGGCATCCGCACCGTGACCGTCGCCGGCACTGTGCGCCGCGTCAGAGGCGAAGCTTTCCATCAAATCGGGCATCGCCAGAAGCGGCAGCAAGGCCAGCATCGGGATCACAGCAATATCCTGGAACAGCAGGACCGAGAAGCTCCCCTGCCCGCCATCGGACTTCATCAAACCCTTTTCATTCAACGTTTGCAGAACGATAGCCGTCGAACTTAACGCAAAAACCATGCCGACAGCCAAGGCAATCGTCCAAGGCAATCCGAACAACAGGCAGATCCCCGCAACGGCAAGCCCGGTAAGACCAACCTGGAGCCCGCCAAGGCCCAGCAATCTGGCCCGCATTTCCCATAAAAGGCGCGGCTCAAGCTCAAGCCCAACAAGAAACAGCATCATCACCACGCCGAACTCGGCGAAATGCTGGATCGATATCACATCGACGTTGAGCGCGGCGAGGATCGGTGAAATCACAATGCCGGCGATCAAGTATCCCAAAACCGATCCCAGCCCGAGTTTCGAGGCTATCGGAACCGCACAGACCCCGGCGATCAGAAAGACGAACGAAAGAAGCAGGAAATCGGTCATGGGTTACACCTCTGCCGTGATGGGCAACGTGTCATAGGTGATGATCTCTCGGTCTGCGGCACCGATAAAGTCATATCGGTCGTCGCGGATCGCCTCGACCAGCTTCACGTAGCCCGCCGCATGGGGTTCGACCTTGCCCTCGCCCGGTGCCTTCAGGGCACCGTGCAGGACGTAAGGGGCTGGGAAGCTCATCTTGCAAAGGCGTGCGGTCTGTTCCAGAGGGCTCAGAAACGTGCGCAGGTTGAAATGCTGATAGCCTTCCGGGCGATAAGCCTCTTCAGGGCCAGCCGCGGTGACGGCCAGCATCATGGTCTTCCCCGCGAGCCTCGTGCCCCCATCGCCATAGGCAAACCCGTGTTCCAGGACCAGATCCTGCCATTCTTTGATAAGGGACGGGGTGGAGTACCAGAACAGCGGATGCTGAAACAGGATGACATCATGGGCCAGCAACCGCTCTTGTTCGCGGTCGACCAGTATATTGTGACGGGGGTATTCGGCGTAAAGATCAACAAATGTGATCCCTTCGACGGCCTGCGCCCGATCGGCCATGACTTTGTTTACATGGGAATACCGCTGTCCGGGATGCGCATAATAGATCAAAAGCCGTGCCATACTGCCCCTCTGTCCGACCGGTCCCCGCACTAGAGCGAAGGCCCGCGCCATTGGCAACCCGTCGCTGCGCCGGCTTCTGAAAGGTTCAGAACAAATTAAACCGGAGATTGTAGACTTACGTCAGGACGCAGCAGGCTTCGAGCAACACGATGCTGGATTATGATGAGGTTATCGAGATCTATGGGGTGAAGATTCCGTTCGTTCAGGACGTGATCACGCCCAAGATTGAGAAACCCATACGGAACAATCGCTATGAACGTGGCGAGTGTGAAGCGCTTGCACGGCTTCTGCGCCCAGGCGACCGGGTGTTAGAGCTTGGGGCCGGTATCGGGCTGTGTTCGACTGTCGCCGCCTTGTCCGAAGGCGTGGCTCACGTCACGGCGGTCGAGGCGAACCCCGCCCTGATCGACGTGATCCAGGAAACCCATCGGATCAACGACGTGGGTCCTGTGGATCTGAGAAACGCTGTGGTCACGGCGGATCCATTGGATAGTGTCGAGTTTTACCTCAGACCGAATTTCTGGGCGTCGTCTATGGAGCCGGACAGCCGGCCCTATGACAAGATCATAGACGTGCCGGCCCTGTCGCTGGACCAGCTTCTGGATGAAACCCGCGCAACTGTCGTGGTGTGCGACACCGAAGGGGCCGAACTGGACCTTTTCGACGAAACGGACTTGTCAGGCGTACGGTTGCTGATCGTTGAGGTGCATCCGAAAGTTTATGGCAACGAAGGGATTGCCGCGATTGACCTTGGGCTGGCCGAACAGGGCTTCGTCGAGCTTCCAGCCAAAAAACCATCCTCGGTCCGGATCTATCGCCGTTCGGGCGATGCGACGACGGTTGTTGCCGAACCAGAGGTGACGGATTGGCCGCCGGTGGATCCGCGTATCCTTGTGCCGACCTGCATGCGCAACGAAGGGCCCTTCATTCTGGAATGGCTGGCCTGGCACAAGGCGGTCGGCGTCACAGATTTCGTCGTTTTCTCAAATGACTGCACCGACGGCACAGACCGGATCCTTGACCGGCTGGAAGAGCTTGGCCACCTGACCCACCATGTGAACCCGGCCATCGCCATGGGGCGCAGCGATTTCCAGCCCACGGCGCTGAGCCAATTGCATCATATGAAGCTGTTTCGCCGGGCGGATTTCGTCATACCGATGGATGTGGACGAATTCATCAACGTTCGGGAAGGACGGGGCAAGCTTTCCGATCTTTTCGCCAAAGTCGGACCCTTCGACGTGCTGTCGATGACCGAGCTTAATCACGGATCAAACGGTCGAATGAGCTTTGAGCCCGGATGGGTGACCGAACAGTTCCCCGGCCACCAGACCGAAGGTCCAGGTCGCTGGAAGGCCCAGCGCGGCGTCAAATCGATCACACGGTTGTCTGACCGGGTCGAGCGCGTGCGCAATCACCGCCCGGACGTTTTGGGAGGACCGGACGAGGTGACCTGGCTGGATGGCAGCGGAAGACCTCTTGCAACGCTGCTCGACGACGCCGAGGCCAACGGCATCGACTGCCGGGGCACCTATGCGCATGTCGTTCTGGACCATTTCCCGTTGCGGTCACTTGAAAGCTTTATCGCCAAGATGGGGCGCGGCGATGTCGTGGTCCCTGGAAAACAAGTGTCCAACCGGTATTGGCGGGTCCGGAACCGCGCCGACGACCAGACGAGCGATCTGACGCGGATCCGCCGCGAAGCAAGGGCGATCTATGACGCGCTCTTGCGCGATCCGACCCTTGCGATCCTTCAGGACGCAACCTGCGAAGCGCACCGGCAGGAAATCGGCGCGCTTTGGGATCAGCCTGCCTTTAAGGAACGGCGAGAGTGGATCCTGGAGAACGCCTGGGAAGGCGAGAATCCTGCCTAGGTTCGGATCCTGAAGCCTGTGCCGGTGTCAAAAAAGTACAGATGTTCAGGATCCAGTGTGATGCCCGCCTTCACATCCGCCGCGATCTCAAACTCTTTCGGCATCTTAACCACCAGCGGAGCCCCGTCACGGCGCAACGTCACAAGCACCTGATCGCCCGTCATTTCGACCGCGAAGACATCGGCATCCAATAACCCCTGCCCCGCTTCGGTGATCCCGCAATCTTCGGGCCGAAAGCCCATCGTCACATTGGGCGTATCCGGCGCATTGGGCATCGGTATCGAGACACTATTTGCCGCAAAGGCACCTTCGGCAATCGCCCCCTCAACGAAGTTCATTGGCGGCGATCCCATGAAGCCTGCGACGAACAGATTGGCCGGGTCGGAATAAACCTCTTTCGGGGTTCCAAGCTGCTGCAACACCCCGTCTTTCATGATGGCGACCCTGTGGGCCAGCGTCATGGCCTCGATCTGGTCATGGGTTACATAGATCGTGGTGATCCCCAACTCGCCTTGCATATGCTTCAACTCGGCGCGCATGTTGCCGCGCAATTTCGCGTCGAGGTTGGACAAGGGTTCGTCCATGAGGAAAACAGACGGACGTCGGATTATCGCCCGGGCCAAAGCAACGCGCTGGCGTTGCCCGCCTGAAAGCTGCCCCGGGAAGCGGTCAAGTAGATCGCCCAATTCCACCTGATCGGCAGCCGCGCGCACGGCGCGATCAATTTCGTCCGGCGGGGTCTTTGCGACCTTAAGCGGAAAGCCGATATTCTCGGCCACAGTCTTGTGCGGATAAAGTGCGTAGGATTGAAAAACCATCGCGATATCGCGGTACTTCGGCAGAACGTCGGTCACATCCGTTTCGCCGATCCGAAGTTCGCCCGATGAAATGCTTTCAAGCCCGGCGATCATCCGAAGCGCCGTCGACTTGCCACATCCCGAAGGGCCCAGAAGCACAAGGAATTCGCCTGCAGCGACCTCAAGCGACAAATCCTTCAGCGCGTGAAAGGCGCCATAATATTTGTTCATGTCCCGGATCGAAATCGCCTTTGCGGTTCCAACGGTTCCGGCGGTTTGCCCATCCATCGGCATTACCCTTTCACGGCCCCGACGAGGAGCCCTTTCGAGATGTATTTCTGAAGGATCACGGCCAACACGACGACCGGGATGATCATGACGATGATTGCGACCGACATGGACCACCAAAGTATACCCCGCTCGCCCGCATTCATTGCCGCCACAAGGATCGGCATGGTTTGCGCCTTGGATGTCGAAAGGAACAGCGCCAGCAGGTATTCGTTCCAGCTTAGGATCATGACCAGCAGCGTCGTTGCCGCCAGACCGGTTCGCGACAAGGGCAACACGATTTCCCGGAATGTCATGATCATTGTGGCGCCGTCGAGCTGCGCGCTTTCCTCAAGATCCCGCGGGATCGAATTGAAAAAGTCATACATCAGCCAGACCACGATGGGCATGTTGACCACCGCATAGGTCAGGATGATCGCCAGGTGCGTGTCGAGCATTCCGACAGTCTGGAACATCATGTAGATCGGCACGACGACCACGATCGGTGCCAGGATCCGCTGTGAGATGATCCAGAACAGGATGTCACCGTTGTGCAGGTGGATCTGGTACAAATTGCCGACCGCGCGGGCAAGGAAGAAGAATAATGCCACCGCCACGGCCACAGCCAGGCGCCAGTCGATGCCGAAGCGACCGACGGCGAAGCCGGTCAGAACGAGCAGGAGGACAAAGAACAAGATCGTTATCAAGTTGGGCGCATAGGACACACGGCTAAGCGCATAGGCGGCCATCGACCCGATGAGAACCGACAGCCCCGTGGCCGAAAGTGAGATGATGATCGAGTTCATATAGGCCCGAAGCGTGTCCTCGTAATCGATCACGAAAAGCTCTTTCCAGGCGTGAAGGCTGGGATGAAAATCGACCCATGGGATGAAGAACGGCCCCTGGTTCACGTCGGCAGCTTCCTTGAAGGACGTGATCAGCAGCCAGTAAATCGGGAATAGTACGAAGAGCGACCAGAAGATCAGGATCGCATAGAGAACGATGTTCGAGGCCGTCGATCTTTGGCCGATGGCGGGCGCTTCGAATAAGCCACGTTTGCGTGTCACCAGCATGCTCATCGCTGTTTCCTTATCCGCGCAAGGATCACGAGGTTGAAGAACGACACGCAGATCACCACTGTGACGAAGAGCAGGATATAGGCGATCGCCGAGGCCGATCCGAGGTCAAGCGACCGCCAGGCGTAATAGGCCTGAAGCGACACCGACTCGGTCGAGATACCTGGCCCGCCGGACGTCATGATGTTCGGCAAATCCACGATCTTGAACGCCTCGATCGCGCGGATCAGCATGACCGTGGCCGCAATCGGCAGAACGTGGGGCCAGGTGATCTCCCGAAAGCTTTGCCACGGTCCCGCGCCGTCAAGCTCGGCCGCTTCGGACAAGTCCTTCGGCACGCTTTCGAAGGCCGCGAGCATCATGATGAATACGAAGGGGATCCACTGCCAACTGTCGGCAATGACGATGAAGATACGAGACGCCCAAGGATCCGCGGACCAGGCGAAACTGCCCAGTCCCACCCATTGCCAGACTTCGGCAAAGGGGCCCTTTGTCGTGTCGGCCATCATCCGGAAGATGTATCCGACACCGATTGGCGTGATCATCATCGGCACGAAGAATATGACACGGAAGGCCGTCTTGCCGCGAATGCTTTGCGAACAGGCAAAGGCCAGCCCGGTTCCGATCAAGAACTGGATGCCACAGCCCACAAAGACGTAGAACAGCGTGGTCCCAACTGTTCCGAAGAGGTTTCCGCTGAGAAGCGTGGCCGCGGTCAACCAGGCCAGGCCCAGCGCCATCGCAAAAGTGATCAACCGCCCGAGGAACCCGACGACCGTGAAATGCGTCCGCGCATAGGACACCATCCACCAGAGAAGCCCCGCAGTCGCCAGGATGCCAAATCCCCAGCCGAGGACCGAGATTTCCTTGAATGTCCCGAGAAGGTGAAACTGCTCGGACCCGAATAGCTGTTTCTCAAAATTCCGCCAGCCCACGAAGCGAACCCGATAACCGCCCGCCGAAAACCGGATCCGGGCAAACGCCATGATCAAGGATGCAACGAGCGGGAAGATCGAGAAGATGAGAATAAGCGTCACCGCTGGCGCCAGGAACAGGCGACCCATATTGCGGTCGAGCCATTCGTTCATCTCGGATCTCCGTGACTCGGGGGGATTTGATTAAGGAGATGGGCAGACCCAGAAGGCCCGCCCATCACTGCTGCTGGATCAGTTGGTGATGCCGAGGGACAGCGAATAGATCGCCGCCTGCTCTTCACGTCCGAAGTCGTCGGTGATCTCTTCCCAACCTTCTTCGATATTGGCCAAAGCTTCATCCACCGTGATCTCACCGGCCAGATAGCGGGCAAGTTCGCGGTCAAGCACGACACCGGTGTACTGCTGTGCGCCCGGGATCCGGAAGTCTGACGCCATATTCGGATGGTTCAGGCTTTCCTTGATAGCGCTCAGATAGTTCTCGGCCGAGGCTTCGCTGAACCCGGCTTCGACCCATGCCGCCGTGTCATCAAGCTGAGAGTTCCGGTACGGGTTGTAGCCTGTCCAGCCCATGGTCACGTCGACATTCGACTGTGCCGCCTGGTTCATATAGCTCAGGAAGTCATAGGCCGCTTGGGTCTTTTGCTCATCCAGCGTAGCCGAAACCGCCCCGGTCCAACCGCCGAACGCGGCAAACGGCGCAAAGTTCACACCGTCCACGGCATGCGGGCAGGTTGTCGCGTCGCAGGCCACAAGCTCACCGGTGGCCGTATCGAGCACCTCGGTCGATCCCGGCATGATGATCGCGCCGACCTTGTCCTTGATCTGGCTGCCTTCTTCGATGGAAAGCGGTCCAATGTCGCCCCAGTCGATGATCATGCCACAGCGTCCGGCTGTTGCAAGTGCGCGCGTGTCGCCGATGTCGTGGTTAAGCACATCCGGAGGATTGAACGCCATCGATGCCTTGAAGACCTCGAACGCCTTCTTCCAAGCTGCATTCTGAATCTTCGGCTTCATCGTTTCGGGATCAAAGTACAGCCCTTCCCCGGTACCCTTCGATTGAACTATACCGGCAGCTACCGATTGGATCGCGAAATAGGATTGGGCGTTGCGCTTCATGAATGTGCAAGATCCAAAGTCCGGCTCACCATCACCATTCATGTCTTGGCCATGTATCGCGGCACCGACCTCCAGAAACTCCTCCCAAGTCTTTGGCGGTTCCAGCCCGTTTTCCTCGAACACGTCTGTCCGATAGTACATCATCTGAAAATCGCCATCGATCGTCAGGAAATAGGTCGACCCTTCCACCTTCTGATTGAATTCGCGGAAATAGGGCGCGATGTCCTGAAGATCGATCTTGTCATCGGCGGCGATGAATGGGTCTAGATTTGCAACCAAACCGGCCGCGACGAGCTCAATTCCCCATCCGGACGCAAATACTGCGACATCCACTGAGTTTGTCCCGGTCGCCCAGTCTGTCAGTATTTTCTGGAAAAGTTCCGAACCTGGCACTTCGGCAACGCGGACTTCGGCGCCTGTCATTTCTTCAAATTCTTTGCCGCGTTCTGCCATTCGACCAGCGATCACAGGGCCAGGTCTTGTCATAATGTTGATGACAACTCCGTCGTAATGGCCGTCCGCGCTGACCGTGGCCGGAACGACCGCCATGCTGGCGGCAGCGGCAAGGGCCGTTCCTCCTAAAATCTTCCGAAGCATTCTTGTCTCCTCCTTGTTGATATCATTGTATTTTCTTATTGATTTCCGGTCGGCGGCTACATCACCGCGCCCATCTGCCAGGGCACGAATTCGGCGCCACCGAACCCAAGCTGTTCGCTTTTGGTCTGCGCTCCGCTGGCGATCCGAAGCGCGAGTTCGAAGATCTCGCGTCCCTTTTCTTCGATCGAAACCCCTTCGGTGATGATGTCGCCGCAGTTCAGGTCCATATCCTCGGACATGCGCGCATACATTTCAGAATTCGTGGCGAGCTTGATGCAAGGCGTCGGCTTGAAACCGGACACGGATCCCCTACCCGTGGTGAACACCACGATATTTGCGCCGGATGCGATCTGACCGGTGACAGAACAGGGATCGAAACCGGGGCTATCCATGAAAACGAACCCCTTCCTGTCCACGGGCTCGGCAAATTTGTAGACCCCACGCAATGGCGCCGTTCCGCCTTTGGCCGTCGCGCCAAGCGACTTTTCCAGGATGGTCGTCAACCCACCGCGCTTGTTGCCGGGGCTTGGATTGTTATCCATCTCGCCATGGTTTCGGGCGGTGTAGTCTTCCCACCACCGGATCCGGTCGATGAGCTTTTCGCCGATCTCTACCGTTTCGGCCCGGCGGGTGAGTAGATGTTCGGCGCCGTAAATCTCCGACGTTTCGGACAGGATCGTTGTACCGCCATGGCGCACCAGCAGGTCGGATGCATGACCCAGTGCAGGGTTTGCCGTGATCCCGGAATATCCGTCCGAGCCACCGCATTGCATCCCGATGACAATCTCGGATGCCGGCGCCGGTGCTCGCACCGACGTGTTGGCGATTTCAAGGATCCCTTTGAGCTCTTCTAGGCCGCGCTCGATGGTGCGGCGGGTGCCGCCCTCGTTCTGAATGGTCATATAGCGCAATTCACCGTCCGGGCGGATCGGACGTCCGCCGACAAGTTCGGACAATTGCATGACCTCGCACCCGAGGCCGATCAGCAGGACACCCGCGAAATTCGGGTGCTGGGCATATCCGGACAAGGTTCGAAACAGCGTGGCGAAACCTTCATGCTTCAAACTCATCCCGCAGCCCGTTCCATGAACGATGGGAACGATACCGTCGACATTGGGGTATTCGTCAAGGATTCCCGATTTTTCAGCGGCTTCCGCGATGAACTTCGCAACGGATCCGGAACAGTTGACGGTCGTCAGGATGCCTATGTAGTTGCGGGTTCCAACCTTCCCGTCGGCGCGGTGGAACCCTTGAAATTCGCGCTGCTCGGCAATCGCAGGCAACGGCATAGCCTGCGTCGCATGCGCATAGTCCTGTGCGTGATCACCCATTCCGAGGTTATGGACATGGACATGTTCACCCGGCGCGATGTCGGATTTCGCCATTCCAATGATCTGGCCATAGCGCAAAACGTGTGTCCCCGCTGGAATCGCTGTCGCGGCAATTTTGTGGCCGCGGGCAACTTCGGACAACAAAGCCGCTTCGACCCCTGGAAGGCTCGATCCAGCTTCGAGGTCACGCAATGCAACCACGACATTGTCGGATGGATTGAGGCGGATCGCTCCGGGCATCGCAGTGACTGTGTCCAATGCGCCCCCCGCGCTTTCGGCCCCTGGGGTGCGCTGTTACGCCCCCTTGACTGGAATACTATGTCGACTAACATGTTAGCTATTCGGGATTGAGCATGTCAACACTTCCGGCAGATGCCGAAAAACTTCAGGACCTACGCGCATTCAGCGGTCTTTTATCCGACCGTGTTTACGAAGCATTGCGATCCGCAATCCTGTCGCTCGATTTCGCGCCCGGGGCGGTTCTTCGGAAGGGTCCAATCTGCGAAGCGCTGGGTGTATCCCGCTCGCCCGTGTCTGAGGCCATTTCAAAACTTGAAACCGAAGGTCTTGTGGACGTCTTTCCGCAATCGGCCACGCGCGTTTCGAAGCTTTCGATGAAGGATATTCGCGAGGATGCGTTCTTACGCGAGGCGCTTGAAGTATCTGCGGTCGAGTATGCTGCCGAACACCGCACTGATGAATTGCAGGCGCGGCTCAGACGGAACTTGCAGATGCAAGTGTCCCAGGTGGAAGACGGCGACCTGGAAGAATTCTTCGTTACGGATCAGGAGTTTCACAGGCTGATCCTGAACTGCTGCAAGATCGAACGCTTGCACGACACCATCCGTTTCGTTTCGAACCATGTCGATCGTGCGCGGCTTCTGCTGTTGGATGTGCCGGGACGGACCAGCGATTCCGTGACCGAACACCAAGAAATTGCCGAAGCGATCCAACGCGGCGATCCCGCGCGTGCACGGGCCGCAATGAAGACCCACCTTCGCGAACTCATCAAACGCCTTGAACCTTTGGAACAGGAACGCCCGGACCTTTTCGCGTCCTGATCTGACCGACCGCAAACAGAAAGACCAAACATGAAAGCAAGCGACACCACAGTATTGAACACTCGGACGTCTGTGCCGGTCCCGTTGACACGGATGGGGTTTGGTGGCGCGCCATTGGGCAACCTGTACCGCAAGATTTCAGAAGAGGACGCGCAGGCCGCGCTTCAAGGGGCCTATGACGCGGGCATCCGGTACTTTGATACAGCGCCGCAATACGGGCTTGGACGATCCGAGGGGCGGTTCGGTCTTGCATTGAACCGGTTCAATGACCCCGACGTGAAGCTTTCCACCAAGATCGGACGATTGCTCGTCGATTGCGAGCCACATGAGGTGACGCCGGAAGCCTTCGTGGACGTGCCGCAGAAACGGATCGTGTTCGACTATTCCTATGATGGGGTGATGCGCTCGTTTGAAGCATCCAAGGAGCGATTGGGGCTTTCGAAGATCGATATCCTTCTCGTCCATGACGTGGACGTCTTCAGCCATGGCTCGCAGGAAGTAAGCGACGCCAAGGTGCGCGAGCTGTTTGATGCGGGCGGGTACCGCGCCTTGCATGAGTTGCGCGATGCGGGGGAAGTCGCTGCGATCGGCGCTGGCGTGAACGAATGGGAAGTTTGCGAACGCCTGCTGGGTCTTGGCGATTTTGACGGGTTCCTGCTCGCCGGGCGCTATACGCTTCTGGAGCAGGACGCGTTGACATCGTTTCTGCCGCTTTGTGTCGAACGAGATGTCGGGATCATTCTGGGCGGGCCGTACAATTCCGGTATCCTGGCGACGGGTCCGATTCCCGGGGCCAAGTACAATTACGACGATGCGCCCGAAGACATTCTGGCCCGCGTGCGGAAGATCCAAGCCGTGTGCGACGCGCATGATACCAAACTCATCGCTGCGGCCTTGCAATTCGTCCTGGGTCACCCGGCCGTCAAAACGGTCATTCCGGGCGCGGTCAATGGGGCCGAGGTTGCGGCCAATGTCGAGGTGCTTGAAACACCGATCCCGGACGGGCTGTGGACGGATCTTCGAAACGAGGGCCTGATCCGCGCTGACGCACCGCTGCCATCGGAGGCCTGAACATGCTGCGCAACATCGACCCCTTGCTGTCGCCCGACATGCTCTATGTCCTTGCTGCCATGGGGCATGGCGACGAAATCGTGATTGCCGATGCCAACTTTCCGGGGGAAAGCACGGGCCCGCGCTGCATCCGGGCAGATGGCTCAACCGCCAGCGAGATGTTGAAGGCGATCCTTGGCATCATGCCGCTGGACGCCTTTGTTCCGGACCCCGCGCAAACCATGCAGGTCGTTGGCGATCCGAATACCGTACCGGACGCGGTGAAGGACTTTCAGACCATCATCGACGCCGTTGCAGACAACCCCGCTCCGATCGCCAGCCTCGAACGTTTCGCCTTTTACGACCGCGCGGCGCAGGCCTTTGCCGTGGTCCAAACCGGCGAGCGGCGCCTTTACGGAAACATCATCCTGAAAAAAGGGGTCATCGGGTGATACGGATCGACGCGCATCAGCACTTCTGGTCGCTGGCGCGTGGCGATTACGACTGGCTGACTGCGGATCTTGGCCCGATATACCGGGATTTCGGTCCAGAGGATCTGAAACCGAACCTGAAACGGCACGCCATCGACGGCACAATCCTTGTTCAGGCGGCCGCGACAAGCGCCGAGACCGAGTACATGCTTGGACTTGCCGAGCAGAACAACTTTATCTTCGGCGTCGTCGGCTGGGTCGACTTTGAAAGCAAGTCCGCCCCTGACGAGATCGCAGCGCTGGCCCGGCATCCCAAAATCGTTGGTCTACGCCCAATGATCCAGGATATCGCCGATCCGGATTGGATGTTGCGCGCCGATCTAGCGCCTGCATTCGAGGCGCTGGTGGCCCACAATCTGACCTTCGATGCCCTGACCCTACCCCGGCACCTGCCAAACCTGGCCCGGCTTCTTGCCCGCTATCCAGCGATGCGTGTCGTGGTGGATCATGGCTCGAAACCCGACATACGTTCGGGCGCCATGACGGACTGGGCTCGCGATATCGCAGCGATTGCCGAAGGGTCGCGGGCCTATTGTAAGATCTCGGGACTTGTCACCGAGGCGGCCGAGAACTGGTCAGTCAGCGATCTGAAGCCCTATGTCGATCATCTGATCGACTGTTTTGGCCCGGAACGGCTGATCTGGGGCAGCGACTGGCCGGTCTGCCGCCTGGCCGCAAGCTATGATCAGTGGTTTTCCGCGACCAATCACCTGCTTAGTGGTCTTCCCTCTCGTCATGGGGTTGCGATAAGGGGTGGCAACGCGAAACGGGCCTACGCCCTGCCGGACCAGTAACGACGGAATGCCATGCCTGACCCTGCCATCATCGCCATTGGCGGCGAGAATCTGATCGATCAAGTTCACACGGCCCGCGCCGATGGCTCAACCGAGGTCGAAAATAATCCAGGTGGATCGCCCTTTAATGTGGCCATCGCCGTCGCCCGGCAGGATGGCAGCGCCCATTACCTGACGCCGATTTCAACCGATGCCATGGGCGATCTTTTGGCCGATCGGCTTATGGGGTCCGGTGTCCATCTTGCCGCGCCGCGCAGACCAGAGCCCACATCCATGGCCATCGTTACCTTGACCGAAGGTATTCCGACTTACGCATTTCACCGCGACGGGACGGCCGAGCGCTGTGTGACCCAAGACAGCATTCGGGCATCGATCCCCGACGGCGCCGCAGCCGTTCATATCGGATCGCTGGCCCTGATTGGCGGCACGGATGCCGAAGCTTGGGAAGCGGTGTGCACCGAAGCCGCCCATAACGGACTTTTCCTGGCGCTCGATCCCAATTTGCGTCCGTCCTTGGTTGAAGATGCCGACAGTTATCGCGCGCGGTTGAAACGGCTCTTTCGGGTTGCTGATCTGATTAAGCTAAGTGACGAAGACATCGCCTGGATCTATCCAGACTTGGCGCTTCCCACTGCTTTCAAGACGCTCAGATCCGAAGCAAACGCTGCACT
This sequence comes from Paracoccaceae bacterium, assembly GCA_965267475.1. Taxonomy (GTDB): domain Bacteria; phylum Pseudomonadota; class Alphaproteobacteria; order Rhodobacterales; family Rhodobacteraceae; genus JBCBKU01. The sequence goes on along the minus strand of OZ254079.1, from coordinate 1,928,177 downwards.
GGTCGTGCTCACCAAGGGCCCGGACGGGGCCGAGGCCTTCACGGACACAGAAAACGTGTCCGTCGATGCCCCGCCCGTTCCTGGTCTGAAAGACACGATTGGTGCTGGGGATACGTTCATGGGAACCCTTCTTGCCACGCTTGGCGCCCACAAAGCGCTAAGCGCCGAAGCAGTCCGCGCCATGGATAAGGTCGCGCTCGACGCCCTGATCCGTCGCGCCGCGCAGGCCGCCGCGCTGAACTGCGCGAAGGAAGGGTGCGACCCGCCGACCCTGGCCGAACTGGACGCGGCCATGGCGAAATCGTCCGCATGACGCTTTACCTCGACACGGCAGATCTGTCCGCTTGGGACGACCTGATGCCAACTGGGCTGTTCCACGGGATCACGACAAACCCCCTGCTCGCCCAGCGCGCTGGATTGGACTACGGACAGATCGATTGGTTTGCGATGGCGGGCAAGGCCAGATCGCTTGGCGCGAAGGAATTGCACGCTCAGGTTTTCGGCCCGCCCGAGGGGTATCTGGACTGGGCCGGCGCCCTTTATGACGCTGGCAAATCCGAAGGGATCGAAACCGTCGTGAAGATCCCGCTGGTCGAACCCGCCATCCGGGCGACCCCTGCAATCAAGTCTCTAGGCGGGCGGATCCTGATGACCGCCTGCTACGACGCGAAACAGATGTTCGTGGCTCGGGCACTTGGGGCGGATTTCATCGCCCCGTATTTCGGTCGCATGATCGAGGCTGGGATCGAAGCCGAGGCGGAACTGGCGGCGATGCATGCGATGGCGGATCAAGGGACCTGCGAAATCCTTGTGGCTTCGCTTCGAAGTACTGAGCAGATGGTCGCCCTTGCATCGCGTGGGTTGAGAACTTTTACGATTGCCCCGGCGATTGTCCGCGATCTTTTGGCGAACGCGGAAACTCAATCGGCCTATGAGGCCTTTGAGGATGCGGCCCAAAGCTGAGCGGTCGTTTGAATGGCCGCTGTACCGAAAAACGGATGAGCCGCATCAATCACGATGCGGGCGCATCCTGCCGCGTGACCAAGTTATCTGAGATATCGAACTGCGCGCCGGTCTGCGCCTTGAGCGCGTCCATCGTGACACCCGCTGCAAGCTCGATCAGGCGCAACCGGCCCTCTGCCACGTCGAACACGGCCAGATCGGTGACGATAAGATCCACAGGGCGCGCCGAAGTCAGCGGCAATTCGCACTGGTCGACCAGTTTGCTTGTGCCGCGCGACGCGTGCTGCATGGCCACGACCACGCGCTTGGCCCCGCTTGCAAGATCCATTGCGCCGCCCATGCCCGGGACAAGCTTTCCCGGGATCATCCAATTAGCGAGCCGTCCCGCGCTGTCGACTTGCAGACCACCAAGGACCGTCAGATCGATATGCCCGCCGCGGATCAATCCGAAACTCATGGCGCTGTCGATGGCGGCCGCGCCCGGAACCGCCGTAACGAACCCGCCACCGGCATCGGTCAGGCGTGGGTCTTCCATCCCTTCGGGCGGGCGTGCGCCCAGACCGATCACGCCGTTTTCCGACTGAAAGAACACGCCCCGATCCGCCGGAACGTAGCTCGCCACCAGGCTGGGCAGCCCGATACCAAGGTTCACAAGCGATCCGGGTTCGATCTCGTCAGCCACGCGACGCGCAATGCTTTCCTTCGGATCCATCCTAGGGCGCCCTTTCCACAAGGTGATCGATCAACGCGGCCGGGGTCCGCACGGCATCTGGCGGGATCATTCCCACGGGCACGATATGCTCCGGCTCGGCAATCACAGTATCTGCCGCCAAGGCCATGATAGGATTGAAATTCTGCGAGGTCAGCGCGTATTCCAGATTGCCCACATAGTCCGCCTGCCGCGCCGCGATCAGTGCGAAATCCGCGCGGATCGGGCGCTCGACCAGATAGAGTTTCCCATCAATTTCGATGGTCTTTTTGCCCGCCTCGACCGGCGTGCCGATACCTGTCGCGGTTACGACCGCGCCCAGACCAACCCCGGCGGCGCGAATGCATTCCACCAATGTCCCTTGCGGAACAAGTTCGACCTCGAGCGTGCCCGCGTTCATCTGCGCCTGGGTTTCCGGGTTCAATCCGATATGCGATGTCACAAGACTTTTGGCCGCTTTGGCCGTGATCAACTTGCCGATCCCGCGACCGGGCATGGCCGTGTCGTTCGCGATGATCGTCAGATCCTTGGTTCCGGCGGCAACCAGTGCATCGATCAAGCGATCGGGCGAGCCCACACCCATAAAGCCACCCACCATGACGCGGGCCCCGTTCGGGATCAGAGACACCGCCGCACTTGGCGAGATTGAGCCTTTCATCCCCTTGCGCTCCGTCACGTGGCGAGACCTATCGGGTCTTCGTCAAAAGGCGACCTGGTCACCACCTTTCAACGACAGGATCTCGCGTGCCTCGTCCGGCGAGGCGACCGACAAGCCAAGCCCTTCAATGACCTGACGCACCTTCTTCACCTGAACAGCGTTGGATGTGGCCAACTCGCCCTTCCCGGCCCAGATACTGTCTTCTAACCCGACCCGGACGTTCCCGCCAAGGGCCGCGGCCTGCGCGGCGATCCGAAGCTGATTGGCGCCCGCGCCGAGCACGGACCAGCGGTAATCCGTTCCGAAAAGGCGATCCGCCGTTCGTTTCATATGCATGACGTCTTCGGGATGGGGCCCGATCCCGCCGAGCAGCCCAAAGACCGATTGCACAAAGAACGGCGCCTTCACCAAACCCCGATCTGCAAAATGGGCGAGGTTATAGAGATGCGAGATGTCGTAGCATTCGAACTCGAACCGTGTTCCGTTGCCGTAACACGTCTCAAGCACGTACTCGATATCCTGAAACGAGTTCCGGAACACCAAGTCACGCGATCCCTCAAGGTGCTGGCGTTCCCAGTCGAACTTGAACTCTTTGAACCGGTTCAGCATGGGGTAAAGGCCGAAGTTCATCGAGCCCATATTCAGCGACGCAACCTCGGGCTGGTATTGCGCAGCGGGTGCCGCGCGTTCGGCCACGCTCATGTAAGGGCTGCCACCGGTCGTGATGTTGACCACGGCGTCGGTGCCTTGTTTGATCCTGGGCAGGAACGGTGCGAAGGCTTCTGGCGTTTGGTCTGGCTGACCCGTTTCGGGGTTCCGCGCATGCAGATGCAGGATGGCAGCGCCAGCCTCGGCGGCTGCAATCGCTTCCGAAGTGATCTCATCCGGTGTGATCGGCAGATGGGGCGTCATCGACGGCGTGTGAATCGCACCGGTCACCGCACAGGTGATGATGACTTTGCCGGCTTGGGTATTGCCTGCCATGGTTGCCTTAACCTCCGAAACGCGGTTCGGGCAGACCGCGGATCCCCAGCCCCGTGACAGCGAACACGCTGCCGGCAAGAAACTGCGGTTTGGCCTGCACGGCGAACATGTCGTGGACAGCCGGGTGTTTCACCCGCGCCATCGAGGTGACGTAAAGCACATCCAGGTTGTCACCCCCGAACATCACGCTGGTGATGTTCTTCACTGGCATGCCGATCCGCCGTTCGACCGTGCCATCGGGCGCATAGCGCACGAGATCGCCCGAGATCAGCTGCGCATTCCACATAAAGCCTTCTTCATCGACCGTGGACCCGTCGGCGACGCCTTCGTCATCCTTGGTCGTAGCGTGGACCCGCTTGTTCGACAGGTTCCCGGTCTCGATGTCATAGTCGTAGGCCCAGAATTCTTCGATGAACGTATCGGCAATATAGAAGGTCTTGTCGTCCGGGCTCCAGCAAGGTCCGTTGGTGCACATCAGCCCGTCTTCCACCTGAGTGACACTCAGATCGGGATCAAGCCGCCACAGGCCGCAATTCCTAAGCTCTTCCAGATCATCCATGCCGCCCGCGAAGAAGCGGCCGCGCCGGTCGACCTTGCCGTCGTTCAACCGGGTGCGTTCGATGTCCGCGTCGACCTCCTTGATCAGGTCGAGTTCCAGTTTGTCGCCCTTGATGTCCATGAAATAGAAGCCATCGCACATGGCGGCGACCATCCCGCCTTTCTCGCGAAGCGCCATGGCACCGATATCCTTTGGCAGGGCCCAGCTTTCGACCTTTCCGGTCTTCGGATCCATCCGCCAGACCGCATCGAGCCCAAACCTCGGTCCGGTGCAATCCAGCCAATAAAGACGGCCTTCTTCCACGTCCCAGACCGGCCCTTCTCCAAGGTGATTGTTGCACTCAAGAATGCACTCGATGTTCACAGACATCTTTCCGTCCTTCCTAGATTTTCTTGTCTGCGATCGCGCCTAGTTCGGCTTGATGGCGACCTTCATCGCGCCGTCCTTGCGGCCTTCGTAGATGTCGAGCGCCTTCGCAAATTCGGACAGCGGGAACGTGTGCGACAACAAGGGCGTCAGATCGACCCGACCTTCGGCCAGCATCGCAATCGCTGGTTCGGCTGTATTCGGGTTTGCCCGGTTGCCGATCAGTTCCACCTCGTCCAGAACCATGCGCTTGATCGGAAGGTTTGGATCCTCATGCGGAATGCCGATCATCGAGACGACGCCGCCTTTGCCGGCAGCAAGGCATGCCTGCCGGATCGCCTGTACGGTCCCGGCGCATTCCAGCACCCGAGGCACGCCAAGCCCACCCGTCAGGTCTTTCACGGCTTCGACGACATCGGCGCTTCTGTAGTCGATCCCGATTGCGCCGAGTTTGACCGCGAGTTCCAAGCGCTCACCACTTCCGGCAATGATCACGCGTCCTGCCCCCATGGCTTGCGCGCAAAGCTGCGCCATCAGCCCCTGAGGTCCTGTTCCCATGATCAGCACATCGTCACCTGGTTCAAGCCTGGACCTTTTGACCGTGTAAAGCGCGATGGAAAGCGGATCGATATTCGCCGCATATTCCAGGTCCATATCGTCGGGGATCTTGTAGAGGCTCTTGACCGAAGCGGCCATGTACTGCGCGTAGGCACCCGGCGTGATGTGCCCATGCTGACGGTGGCCCGCATCCAGATTTCCGTAGTTCAAGCAGATCGTGTACCGCCCGGACATGCAGTTTTTGCAATACCCGCAGCCAACATGGGAAATCGCGCAGACCCGGTCGCCTTCTTTCCATCCAAGCGCGGCCGCTTTCGGCCCGGTGTCCACAACCGTGCCGGACCATTCATGCCCGGGCGTGAACGGGAAGGCCGGCGGCCAGAATCCGGGGAAATCCCCCTGGATGATGTGCGGATCGGTGCCGCAGATATAGGTCGTATCGACCTTGCAGAGCACTTCGTCGCCCTCAGGCATAGGGATCGGGACTTCGCGGATTTCAAACTCGCGCGGCGCGGTCAAAACGAGCGCGTCCATGGTGCCGCTGTTATCAAGCATCTCGGTCTCCTATCGTCGTGTTCTGGTTGTGAAGGGCCCGCCAAATCCGTTCCGGTGTCAGCGGAAGATCGTTTATGACGACGCCTGTAGCATCAGCCACGGCTGCACCAAGCGCCGGGGCCGTGCACAAGATCGCGCCTTCGCTGACCCCTTTAGATCCTTTGGGTCCGGGGCCGTCTTCGTTTTCGATCATGCCGGTGGCCAACACCTTGGGCATGTCTTTCGTCGTCACGATCCGGTAGTCGATCGCGCCAAGGTTTCGGATCCGTCCGGCATCATCCATCAAGATTTGTTCGTAAAGCGAGTGGCCAAGTCCCATGATCGCGGCGCCCTCGTCCTGCATCTCGACCTGAAGCGGGTTCAGCGCCTTGCCGACATCGCCCACCGTGACGTGCTTGTGGATCAGCACCTCGCCGGTCTGGCGGTCCACCTCGACCTCGAAAGCCGTGCAATTGAACTCGAAAAAAGCCGGGGTACCGCCCAGGGGGTGCTCTGCCACCGTGGGTTTCCGCATGCGCCCATTGCCGATCAGTTCGCCGTTCCACTTGCCCAGATGCTTCTGGACGAAGTTGAAAATGGGCACCGACCCGGCAGGCAGATGGATCTTCCCATCGGAAATCGTGAGTTCCGCCTCATCCAGCCCCAACGTATCGCTTGCCAGTTCGATGACTTGCGCGTGGATATCCTCGCAGGCACGCGTGATCGCAGTTCCCATGAAGACGGTCGAGCGACTGGCCGAGGTCTGAAGGTCAAATGGCACGACATCCGTGTCGCCCATGATCACCGACACGCGGTCATACGGTGCGCCAAGGGCATCGGCCGCAAGTTGAGCGAAAATCGTTCGGGCACCCTGCCCCATATCGGACGTGCCCGCATAGACCAGAATACTGCCATCGGCCAGAAGCCGCACAGTTGAGTTCGAAAGCCCGGTTGTCGCACCGGCTTTAATCCCGACCGCAATGCCCCGCCCGTGCCCTTCTGGTTTCGGCTCGTTCCAGCCAAGGAGATCCGCGGCCTTCTGAACAGATTGCAACCAATGGCCGTCGGCCGGTTGATCGCCCTCGACCACTTCATCGCCCTTGTCGGCGACGTTGCGCATCCGGATTTCGAAGCCATCAAGCCCAAGCTGCCGGGCCGCTTCGTTGATCTGCCCTTCAACAGCCCAATTGACCTGCGGCGTGCCGAAGCCGCGAAACGCGCAGCTTGGCGTCGTATTTGACAGGATCGGACGCGCCTGAATGCGCGCGTTCGGCACCCGATAAGGTCCGCAGGCCAGATAGTTGCCCTTGGTTGTCACCCGCTCGGCAATGTCGACATAAGCCCCGATCAGATAGTCGGACCTGATGTCATGAAACAGAAGATCGCCGTCTTTCGAAAACCCGGACCGGATCCAAACCTTCGCGCCTGCACGCCGCACGGCCTGGAACGTCTCTTCCAGCGTCAGAACCAACCGAACGGGCCGCCCGATCCGCTTGGAGGCGAACGCCAAAAGCGGTTCGAATTTCGGCATTTGCTTGCCGCCGAACCCGCCGCCGGGATCCGGGGCGATCACTTGAACCGCGCTGAGCGGCAAATCGAACATACCGGCCATGATCTTTTGCAGAAGGAATGGGTGCTGGACCGGGCTCCAGATTTTCAGAGCGTCATCCTTTGCATCAACGATGAAGCCGTGGGGCTCGATCGCGAACTGCGTGACCATCGGGAAGGTATAGGTGTTCTCGATGACCAGATCAGCCTCTGCCGTCTCGACATCGCCCCATCCGAAGGACAGGTTCTTCAAAATGTTGGTGTCGGCCAGAGGGTCCCCTGGCCGAAGGAACGTCGGCTGCACCAGGGGCGCGCCGGGCGCCAGGGCGGCCTCGATCGACGTAACCACGGGAAGTGGCTCAAAATCGACCTCGACTAGGCTGGCGGCAAAGGCCGCGATGTCCTTGCTTTCGGCAATCACCGCAGCGACCGGTTCGCCGTGAAAAAGCGTTTCCCCATCGGCAATTACCGGCCTGTCCTGATAGGCCGGGCCGAAGCGCGGAATGGGTGTTGGCAGATCGGCAGCCGTCACAACATCAAGAACGCCTGGCACAGCCAGCGCCTTTGTCGCATCGATACTGTTGATCCGCGCGCGCCCGACATCCAAGGTCACCAGCTTCAAATGGGTCATGCCTTCGATATCAAGATCAGCAAGGAAGGCTTGGGTCCCGTTGACGCGTTCTACACCGCCGGCCCGACTGATATCGGCCCCCACCGTTTGTCCGGTGACCGGATCCGATGTCTTGCAATGGACGGCCTCGCCCGCTGCATCGCGCATTGCATCGAACATGCGATTGTATCCGCCGCACCTGCATAGGTTGCCGGACAGCGCCTCGCGCACTTCGGTCTCAGTCGCCTCGGGATTGTCACGGTGCAGCGCTTCCGCTGACATGACCATTCCGGGAATGCAGAACCCGCATTGAACCCCGCCGCATTTCAAAAAACTGTGCTGAACGGTGCTGAGCTGGCCACCCGTTGACAAGCCCTCGACCGTCTCGATGGACTTGCCCTGACATTCGACCGCCAACATCAGGCAGGAGTTCACCGGCTCGCCATCGACCATGACCGTGCAAGCGCCGCATTCGCCGACTGAGCAACATTCCTTAGCCCCCTTCAGGTTCAGGTCATCCCTGATGAAATCCAAAAGCGAGATATGCGGAGCCACGTCATGCGACACCGGCGCGCCATTGGCCGTCAGTTCTACGGTTCGGGCAGTGCCGAGCCTTGCTTTCGATCTGGTCGAACCCCCGGCGGGAGACGGCGTTGGATTGATGGTGTCAGGCATGGGTCCTTGCCTCCGACAATCGCATCCGGGCCTGGCCAAGTGCGCGTTCGGCCATCACCGACAGCATGGCCGAGCGATAGTCGGCCCCTGCCCTGACATCCGAGATCGGTGTGGCGCGGTCCGCCAGAGTCCTGATGATTCCGGCCCGCGTATCCGCGTCCGCCGACGGATCGCCCAACACGCCGCTTTCGTCGCGCAACACCAACGGTCGTGGCGACACCGCGCCGAAGGCGATGACGACATCGCCATCTTGACCAATGATGCAACCCATGTTCGTGGTGGCCAAATCGACACCACGCCGCCGCGTGATCCGGTCGAAGGCGCATCCCTGGCGCGTGTCCGGCAAGGGGATCAGCACGGCCGTAGCGATTTCGCCCCGGGCCAGATCGATCTGGCGGTTGCCTTCGATGAAGTCGGCAACTGGGCGGGTCCGAAACCCGCCGGGGCCGTAGATTTCGACCGATGCGCCAAGAACCGCGAGCACAGGCACCGTGTCGGCCGCCGGCGACGCGTTGCAGATATTGCCGACCAGGGTGGCGCGGTTTCGAATTTGGATCGATCCGACGACCGCCGCTGCGTCCTGAAGCGACGGGAACAGATCATGTTCGGCCAGATAGGCACCAAGCGTGGTCATCGTGGTCCCGGCTGAAATCCGCAGCTGTCCTGCATCAGACGCGATCTCGGGCGCAAGCTCTTCCACTTGTTTGAGATCAATGACCACATCGGTCGAAATGTGTCCGTGCCGCAAAGCCACGGTCAGGTCGGTTCCCCCGGCGAGAAGACGAGCAGAGCTCCCATGTTCCGCCCAAGCCGCCGAGGCGTCTGCCAAATGCGTCGGCACAAGATAGTCGAACGGTTTCATGTTCTATCCTCCCTCCTTCGCATCTGGGTTCAGTTTCCGTCTCGGTTCCGGTCGCGTCAGCGATAGTAATCCATGACCAGCACCCGCGTTTCATCGGGGATATCGGCCTTGGTGATTTTCGCGTCATAGTTCAGGGCATAGTCGATCTGGTCGTCGTGGAAGTTCACCAGAAAATCCTCGATCCAGGCACCGGCCTGCCGTTTGTAGGTCAGGGTCCGGAAATGCATCGGGATGACGATCTTCGGACCGGTTTTGTGGATCATCTCCATAAGGTCCGGCATCTTGATCGTCAGGATCGAACCGGTCAGCGCCAACAGGACATCGACGTCTTCGTAGAAGGCCAGTTGCGCAGGCGTCAGGCGGTTTCCGACGTCGCCCATATGGGCAATCTTGATGCCATCCAGTTCAAAGCGATACATCGCGTTCTGGCCGGGCACCTCATGTTCGAAATGGTGTTCGTATTCCATCGCCTCTTTGGCGTGAAACTCGATACCGCCTACGGATTGAACACCCCCCGCCTTGGCAATCTCAAGCGCTTCGGCCACCGCGTGGTCGCCCGGGATCAAATCCTCACGGCAATGGCCTTCATCATCGGCACTGGAGCGCACCACGATATCGGCAGGGTCCGGGATCGGTGTATAACCAACAAGATCAGCCTTATAGGGATCAGTGATGACTGTTGGGCCAGCCTCGGGCGTCAGCCGAAACGCAGCATGGCCGTACCATCTGATGTCCATTGTTCCCGTCCTTCCACATCGGAGCCATGGGCCCCAGGGCAATCCGTGGTGAGTAATGCGTGAGTGTGCGCCGGGCCGGTTCGGCCGGCCCGGCGCAGTTGCTTACATGGATTCGAGTTCCAGCACCTTTTCGGCGTCCACGCTGCCAACCTGGCTAAGCGTGCCGTCGTCGTTCCAGGCAAAGATCCCGAAGATCCCTGCAACGATGCCAGTGTCGGTGTATTCCATCGACCCCGTCACGCCGTCATAGTTGATCTCTTTTCCGGCCCGGATTGCTGCAAGCCCGTCTTCGTAGCTATAGACTTTTTCGCCTTCACCGCCGGTGACGGCGTACATGGCTTCGGTCCAGCTGGCGGTGTTCAGCTCACCCGCCTTTTCGATGGCCAATGCCGAGGCCACGAGAAGGTCATAGTACTGGATCGCGTAAGAGTTCGCCGGGTCACCGATGTCGTCGATCCACTGCGATGCCTTTGCGAATTCCATGTACGGCTCGAACGACGGGTTGTCGCTGTGCGAATTCGCAGCAAGCACGACCTTTTCGTGCTGATCAAGCGCACTTTGGGTTGCGGTGTCGTAGAACTCGGTCTCTTGCCATTCGCCCGAGCCGACAATGTACCACGAGTTTCCGCCTTCGGCCGCGTTCTTCACGAAGCTGCCACCGGCCTGCGGCGATGAGAACATCACAACGGCTTCTGGCTCCAGCCGAGCAATGCGCGCGACGACCGAGCGATAGTTGCTTTCACCGGCCTGGATGTCGAAATCGCCCAGAACCTCAAAACCGATGGCTTCCGCGGTGCGGACAGCGGCTTCTTTCTGAAGCTGCGAACCGGCCACCTCGGTGGCGATGATGACAACGTTCTTCTTGCCAGCTTCCGCCACGTGCAAGAGAGCGGCGGTGCCGTTGGCCGTATCAAGCGGCGAGCCCCGGAAAATCGGTTCTTCCGATTTGCCGCCAATGGTGCCCTCGATCGCGCCGCCATGCACAGATGGCATCAACGGCAGACCCTTGTCCGCCACGGTTTCAAGCATGAATTCGCGGTAAGACAGATAGCTGTGGGCAGGGTTCAGAAGGATCTGAACATTGTCGCTGTCCACCAGCTTCCGCGCGGCACGGGCTTCGCCCACTGTGCCGAGGTCCTGGTGAATGGCGCGCATCGGCATGCCAAGCGGCGGGTCCTGGTTGATCTTCGACAGAACCATTTCGGCCACGCCGTCAAAGAACGGTCCGAACGCACCGAATTCACCGGTGTGATACGTCAGGTGACCGACCACGATTTCCTCTTCCGCCGCGACCGGGGCCGCAAACCCCATGGTTGCGGCCAGCGCCATAGCACCGGCGATTGTGGTATTCCTGCGTTTCATCGATTTCTCCTCCGTTGGTCGATTTCAGTGCAGTTCAAATGTGATAAGCGGCGGTGATGTCGCTCATCTCCAGTTCGGAGCGGGGCCGCAGAAGGTGCATCTCCCCCAAGGAAAGCACCATGACCCGATCCGCGATCTCGAGCGTCTTGACCGCGTTCTGTTCCGCGAGAACGATGGTCAAGCCGCGTTCCTTTCTGGTATCCGCAATGCTCGAAAACAGGGTGTCGACGAATATCGGCGACAGGCCCGCCGAGGGTTCGTCCAAAAGCAGAACTTTGGGATCTTGCATAAGCGCCCGCCCCACGGCGAGCATTTGTCCTTCTCCCCCCGACAGCGATCCGGCGGCCTGGCTGCGGCGTTCTTTCAGGCGGGGGAACAGCTCGAACACTTCGTCGAGCTTTTCCTGCTTGGACCGATGACCAGTGCGGCCGCCAATCGAAAGGTTTTCCTGAACCGACAGGTCGGGAAAGACATTGCCCTCCTGCGGGACATAGGCGACGCCAGCGCCGGGCATCGCATAGGCCGGCGTCTTTGACACATCATTTCCGTTCAGCGACATGCTGCCAGATTGAAGTGGCAACAGCCGGGCCAACGTTTTCAGCAGCGTGGTCTTGCCAGCGCCATTGGCGCCGAGCACGGCGAAAATCTCGTTCTTGATCGAAAATGTCAGGTCCTTCAGGACCGCCATTTCCCCGTAACCGCTGCGCATTGCCTGGACGTCAAACATCGTTCAGACCCCCATGTACTTTTCGGCGACAACACGGTTCGACTTCACTTCCTCTGGCTCACCTTCAAACAAGATGCTGCCTTCAGACAGGAAGTGAACATAGTCGCAATATTCCCAGATCAGTGGCAGGTCGTGCTCGACCACCACAACGCGCATGGTCCCCGCGGCGACCTTTTCCCGCACCATGCTCATGACGGTGTGGGTGATGTCGTCGGGCAAACCTGCTGTGGGCTCGTCCATCAAAAGAAGCTTTGGCTCGGCAATCAGGCAGCGCAGGATATCGACCAGCTTCTTTTCGCCACCAGAGCGTGCATAGCCATTACGGTCCGAGAACGGGAAGGCCTCGATATAATGCGAGACGCGTTCCTCGATGTCTTCGGGGTCGCGCTCGCCCGCAAATATGCTCATCAGCCCTTCGGTCTTCGGTGGCGTCATCGCGAGGCGGAGCGAGTCTCGGATCGTGAGACTGTCAAATCCCTGGATTCGCTGGTTCGTCTTGATCAAACCGATCCGCGCCACTTCATGGGAACGAAGCGGGTTCAGGCTTTTGACACCGTCGTCGCCTGTATCCAGGCTGATCTCACCACTGGTGGGCGCGATCCGCCGCGTTAACAGGCCCATCAACGTGCTTTTTCCCGCACCGTTCGGACCGATCAGGCCTTCCAAGCCCTTGGCGCCGAAAGTGACATTCTCGATGTTGACGACCTCGTGCTGGTGATAGGCCTTGGTCAGGTTTTTTGCTTCAAGACGCATGGATCAACCCTCCTTCACCGCAGTTTCAGAGACACGCGGCGCCGTGGGCTTCGACCGTGTCTGCGGGCGATCCTCGCCCAAGATCCCGGTCGGTCGGAACATGATGATCATCACCAGCAGGACGCCGTAGCAGAACAGTTTGAAGTTCGGCACCATCAGCGCATAGTCCGGCGGGACGGGCGCGTAGGTTTCGATCAGGATGTCGAAAAGGCCGAAGGTCGCGAAGACACCGACGATCGCACCAAGGTTGTGGCCCTTGCCGCCTAGAACCAGCGCGATCCAGACCGCGAAGGTCAAAGACGGTGCCAGGTGATAAGGCACAAGGAACTGATGCAGCGGTGCCGACAGCCCGCCAAGTACCCCCATCAGGGCGCAGGTCAGGACAAACATCATCCGTTTCGTCGCCTCAGTGTCCTTGCCAAGGCTCGCGGCCAGTTCCTCATTGTCGCGAATGGCGATCAATGTCCGACCCAACCGGCTGTCCCGAAGGCGGGCCGACCACCAGATCAGCGCGCCGACAACGGCCAGCAGGAAGAAGAAGTAGATCACATTCCGCGACCCGAGTTCCGGGAAGGGGAAGCCGATTGTTCCAAGGCCGCGCACACCACCGGTCAACTGCTTCTCGGTCACGACCAGCGTGGCCACGACCGCGGCAAGTGCCAGCGTCGCGGCCAGGATCGCCTGCCCGCTTCGTTGGAGGATCAGCCGCGCCAGGACATATGCCACGGCCGCCGTAATCACTGATGCAGCCACGATCGCCGGGATGAGCGGGAAGGAATAGTTGACGTAAAGGACGCCCGTCGCATAGAGGCCCAGGCCCCAAAATCCGACCACACCGAAGTTCGGTATTCCGATCAGGCCGAACTGGACATGAAGAAGCTGGGCCAGCCCGATATAGACGAGCATCAGCGAGAATGAGAAGATCAGATAGTCCATTATGCCGTCCTCGCGCCGCGATAGGTCAGGACACCGATAAAGGCCAAAAGCAGGGCCACTTCGGCATAGAGTGGTTTGGTCACAAGCGTGATGAAGGCGGTCAGGATGCCAGCCACGACGGCAGCAACGACTGCACCCCGAACGCTGCCGATCCCCGCCACGATCGTGACAAGCATCGTGATCAGGATCACGTTCCAGCCCATGTAGGGGGTGACCTGCGCGAAGACGCCCGAGAACACGCCCGACAGCCCGCCCGCGCAGCCGGCGATGAACCAGATTGCAACGGAGGTCCGGTGCGGGTTGATGCCGCTAGCCATGGCCAGATCGTGGTTGTTGGCTAGCCCCCGCATCTGTTCGCCCAGACCGGTGTTATAAATCATCCAGTACAGGATGCCCGCCATCAGGAAGACCAGAGCCAGGGCGGTCAACTGAAGGTTGGTCGCGCCAATCCCCATGAACTGCATGTAGGTTATGTTTGGCTCGTTCAGGAACAGGTTCTCCGGACCCACCGCAAGGATCAGCCCATAGCGCAGCATGAACGACACGCCGACCGATAAGATGATCATCTCGGTCGGCCCGACGCCGCGGTTCAGCGCCGGTCGGAAAATCGCCAGATAGACCGCAACGCTCAACACGCCGGACAAAAGCATCGAAGGCACGATGGCCAGATAGAAATGGGCCCCGAGGACGACGTTAAACAAGATCGCAAAATACGCGCCAAACGTGACCGTTTCCGCGTAGGCGATGTTCATAAACCCATTCAGATAGAAGATGAGCGTGAAGCCCATCGCCGCCAGGATCAGCGGCGAGGCTTCGAGGAGCCCGATAAAGACTGAGTCAACGACAAGCATCTTTTCATGGTTCCTTTTGTTTAACGGCGCCGGTTCGGGGCCAATTTTTCAGACGGTTACTCGGCGAACTTCATGTCGGCCGGGTCGAATGTCGTGACCTGGACGTACATCAGACCATCACGTGTCACGTATGCGTCGCCACCCTTGTAGGGTTCGGCCAGCCAATCCGCCTCAAGCCGCCAGGACACGTTCACAGTGTCGCCGACCGTTTTGACCTTTTCAGCGATGAAAGTTCCGCCTAAGAAACCGCCCTCTTCACGGGGCGTGCAGAAGCCTGCAAAGACGTCACCAATTGCGGCGCGACCTTCGACCCAGACCCCGTTCGGAAGAATAAACAGGACCTCTTCGGGATACTGCGCCATCAAGCGGTCCCAGTCGCAGGCGTTCAACGCGTCGATATGTTCGAATGTCACGCGTTCGGCATTGGGTTGCATAACAAGCGGAGGAAGCGTCTTTGCGTGCCCATCGGCCGATGCAGCGAACGGGGTAAGCGTCGCTATTGCTACGGCTGTGGCTTTCAGGAATTTCATCAGGTCGTCTCCTCCGTGTTTTGCCCGGCATCCGGGCGTTAAGTGGTGCGTAAATCAGGCAAGCGGTTGGACGTTTACGCCTTCTGAACCGCTCCGCACGTGCCTATGTGAACCTGAAAATCACGCCGTAACCGGCCGCGATTGAAGCAGAAAAATGTCCTTGTCGTAGATCGCCCACTCGATGTCCTGCGGCATCCCGTAGTGGCTTTCGAGATTGACGGCGAGTTCTGCCAGCCGGACCAGTTCCTCGGCCTCCAACACGCCACCATGGGGCGTGTCCGACTTCTTCTCGCGGCCCTTTCGATCGACGACGTAGTGATCTGGCGTGACCTCGCCCGAGACGACGGCCTCACCCAGGCCATGCACGGCCTCGATCAGCATCCGGTCCTTGCGGCGGGTGACGGGGTGCATCGAAAAGGCGACGCCTGCCTTGTCGGCATCCACCATCTTCTGCACCACGACGGCCATGCGGAGATCTTCAAGCGATCCCTTTTCGCCCCGATAGAACAGGGCGCGCTCCGAGAAGAAGGAAGCCCAGCAATCGATCACCGCCTTCCGGACGGCCTCGGCCCCTTCGATGTTCAGATAGGTCTCTTGCTGGCCCGCATAGCTGGCCGCTTCCGAGTCTTCCGCACTGGCTGATGACCGAACGGCGACCTTGCCGCCACCCATCTCGGCATAAGCCGCAAGAACTTCATCAGGCACAGTCGCCGTATCCTCGACCAGCTTCACGGCTGCTTCGTGATCTTGCGCGCGGGCGAATGCGCGCAATGCTTCGGCATCAACGCAGTTTTCAAGAACATCGGCCGGAACCGCAAAGCCGCCCGGAACAGGCAGGTTCTGTTGCGTCATGGACGCAAGGCTTGCGCCCTTCCCGCCCGCATCCGCAACTTCGCAGCAGGCCGGATCCTGAAACCAAAGCACGAACTTACTCATCGATAATCCCCACTGCGCGAACGGGGGCACCTGTCGTGCCGACCCATTTGATTGGAAATACGGACAGCTTGAAGCCATGCGGCGGCAGCTCGCCCAGGTTGGTCAGGTTTTCGATGTGCCAGTACGGGTCGGTCATCATGACCTTATGCGCGAGCCAAAATTTCTTGGTCTCGAACATCGCCCATACCGGCGGATCATAGGTCGGGGCGTCGGTTCCGGTGACGCGGCAGTCTTGATCAATCAGCCACTTCGTGGCTTCAGCCGTCATGCCGACATGATCGGTCATGTACCGGTCTTCGTCGTTGTACTCGGATGCGCCTGTGCGGATCAGCACGATGTCACGTGCCTTCAGCGAATAGTCGATCTTTGCCAGCGCCGCCTTCATGTCTTCGACGGTGATTGCCGCGCCAAAGTCCAGGTGGCGGAAGTCCAGAACGACGCCGTCGCCGAAGCAATAGTCAATCGGGATGCCTTCTGGTCCGGGCGTGTCTTCGTCACCCATATGCTTCAGCGCATCCATGTGGGTTCCCGCGTGGTCGCTGACCGTCACCGAGTAATGGGCGGTCAGGTGATCCTCGCCATACTCCCCCGCGCCAATCGCCTCGGCA
The DNA here is from genome assembly GCA_965267475.1 of Paracoccaceae bacterium. Classification (GTDB taxonomy): domain Bacteria; phylum Pseudomonadota; class Alphaproteobacteria; order Rhodobacterales; family Rhodobacteraceae; genus JBCBKU01. The sequence goes on along the minus strand of OZ254079.1, from coordinate 1,911,711 downwards.
AAGCCCTGCCAGGTATCGACAATGTCCATTTTGGGCTGCGCAAGGCGCGGAAATACCTTCATGTCCTGATGGACCGGCATAGACAGATCGACGAAGCGATATCCCATGGATCAGATCCTTTGGCAGTAGGGCGAACGAAGGCCCGTTCCCCGGTGGGAGGAGGCGGGGAACGGGCGTCGGCTGTGAAAGCTAGGTGAGAATTTCCACCACGCCTGTCGTGCCGTTTACGCGCAACGTGTCGCCAGTCTTGATGTCCTTCGTCGCGACCGAGGTACCGACCACTGCCGGAAGTCCAAACTCACGCGAGACCACGGCCGAGTGCGACGTTGTGCCGCCGGCATCGGTGACAAGGCCCGAGATCTGCGTGAACAGCACAACCCAAGCGGGGTTGGTCATGCGGCAGACCAGGATCTCGCCCTCTTGCACAGTGTGGAACTGGTCGAGGTCTGTGATCACTCGTGCCTTGGCCTCGATCACGCCAGGCGACGCGGCAAGACCGGTGATCTCACCCGCTTTGGTCGGCGGTTCGCGATAGAAGCGTTCAGGGAAGCCCCAAAGACCGGCATATGGGAAGGCCAGAGCCTCTTCGGTCGCCGTCCCGATCCAGTCCGGCGGACGCTTTTCGGTGGCTTCTTCGTCAGCATCGCGACGATCCGACACAAGCTCGCGCGCATCATAGGCGCCTTGATCCCCGACCAGGGCCCGCAATTCGTTGTATTGCAGGAACATGATGTCTTCCTGATCGTCGATCACATCCATTTCCACCAGCTTTCGGCCGATGGCGATCAAGACCGTCCGCAGACGCGCGTTGGTGCCCTGGTCGATGTAGAAATGGTGGTCCGGGGTCAGCGGGTTCATCTTAAGCGACCCATCAAGCGCGGCTTTCAGCTTGTCGTACGCCTCGCCTTCAAGGCCTTCCATGCATTCGGCAATGGCAGCGTTCAGATCATCTTCGACTTCCTTGATGGTCTTTGGATAGTCATAGTCCGACACGACATAGCCGCGGACGGCTTCAATCGCTGGGCCAGGGTTCTCGATCCAAAGCGGGAAGCGGGTCTCATGAGACCAAAGCGCCTTGTGACCGAACTCTTCAAGATAGGGCTCAAGCTGGTCCTTGATCAGTGACTGGCCCTCAACCGATCCCTTCAGCGCTTCCATCACCTCAGATGCGGTGGGCGCTTCGAATGCCGCTTTCAGAGTGTCGCTGGCCTTGACCGTTTCCTTCATCTTCCAGAGCGCTTCGACAGAATCCCAGTTCCGGTCCTTAACCGAGCTTTGCAGACGCCCCTTCAGGGCCGGGTCGGCATCGGGCTTGAATTCATCAATGGCCCCGTTCAGCGCCATCGTCGCCGAGAACTGAGCGAAGTTAAGCATCCAGTGGATCTTCCAATGACGATCGTGGATGTCGATCATGTCTTCCAGAAGCACGGCCAGCGCCGTCAGGCTTGCCCCGTTTTTGTCGAACCCGTCGATATAGGCAAAGTTCGTCTTCATCTCGGGCAGAATGCGGTCGTTCCACCAATCCAGGAAGTTCTCGGCATAGTGCGGCAGTACATTCCCGAGATAGGCGCCGATTTTTTCCGCATAGTCGTTGTTGCGTGGAACGCGTGGCACGTAGCGGTTCTGATATTCGGTGGCCTCGACATGGATGCCGGGTGTGGCCGGAAGCGCGGCTGTATAGAGATATCCGTTCACATTCTTGGCCACCCAGTCGCTGGCGAACGGCGTGCCGAAGCGGCGGAACATGTGGTCGCAAGTCAACCACCACCCGCCAATATCGAAGAACATCGGCGACAACGGGTTTGGACAATGCAGGTCGTCGAGGATCCAAAACAGCTCTTGTTCGCCGTTCTCCCATTCGACGGGAAACTCGTCAGAGCCCAGATTCTGACCCAAAATATTCGATTCATCCAAGCTCATGTCTTCCTCCCGAATTCGCCATGTCTTGACTGGATTTTGCGAGAATTAATGCGTTCTTTACCTTCAGTCAAGCGATTATCGATAATTTATTATCCATTTTACAGGGCCCAAGAAGTCCGGACTAGAACCGGCTTGGAGACTGACATGCGCCAAGCCGCATAGAGGCTTGTTTCTAATGGATTAACTTACGCACCTAACGCCGGGTCAACGCAGCGATTTCATGGTCGAAATTGGATGGGTCTGCTGACCGTGCACGCGAATGGTAAGCGCTCTACCAGCCGGAAAATCCGGCGAAACGGCAGCGCCCGTTTGGGGCCCCCGCCCTGCCCTGCTAGAGCGTACCTTCGTGGTGCCGAAATCTGTACCGCATCTCGGTCTCGGTCACCTCAACCACGATCTCTTCGACCCAACCGGGTTCACCCGGGTCATCGATGCGCAACCCTTTGGTCAATATCGCACGCATGACCGGCGAATGGGTGACGCAGGCCACCACGAGATCTTGTTCGTTGGGAAATGCCCGGAAGCTCGCGGCAAAATGCAGCACACGACGGGCAACTGCTGCGGCGTCTTCACCCGGCGGCGAAGCGTGGGTCAGCCAGTATTCAATCCGGTCCGGAGCGGTCAGAAACCCTTTGTAGAAGGCATGCTCCATCACCGCTTCGGGCGTCATTGGAAGAAATTCGCATTGCGACGCGAAGAACTCAGCTTTCGATCCCATTTCGACCCGCGAACCGGCAAGATAGACGTCGGGATTACGCAGACCCCACGCCGGCTTGACCTCGGGCGCATTCGGATCGATCGCTGCACGCAGTGCTTCGGCGGTCTGACGCGACCGGTGCGTGCGCGTCGCAAGAAAGATAAATTTGTCATTGGGCCCGCCCAATCCGCGCAGCCTTGGGATCGCCGCCTCGATATCCGCATTGGAATCCGGCGTCAGCGGCATATCCCCTTCATGCGATGGAACTTTTGCATGACGAAGAAACGCAAGTGTTGTTTTGCTCATTGACTTCACTTCTGATCTGGATTGGCCGTCATCCGCGCCCTGGCCGCTAGGGCGTACCGCCGAAACTAGCCCGCTTTGACACCGGCTTGGACCGTGGGCGCTTCATAGACACGAGCCTGCGTAGTAGTTTCCGCGGACGCGTCATCACCGCTGTGATCCCTGAAAATCCCATGCATGACTTCGCCGAACTCTTCCACATGCTGACGCATGACCTGGCCGCAGCGCTGCGGGTCACCTTCGCGAAGCGCTTCGATGATCGGATAATGGCGCCCGGCAAGATCGATCTCGGGTGAATTGGAGATAAGATTGTTCAAGGTCACGAAGGTGCGTGCCTCAATCATAAGTGAATTCCAGGTCTCGATCAGGATCTGGTTGCCAGACGCTTCAAGGATCGTACGATGAAACCGAACGTCCCAATGGGCCAGTGTCCGGACGTCGCCCGCCTCAAAGGCTTTGGTCATCCGAACAATGGCTTTGTCCAGATCGCCCATAAGCTCATCAGCCCGCGCAACGGCAAGCTGACCGGCCAATTCCTCAAGACAGGCCCGAACCGGATAAATCTCAAGCACTTCGCGCTGATCAATCTTGCGCACGCGCGCGCCTTTGTGAGGTTCGACCTCAACGAAACGCATGGCCACCATATCGCGCAGCGCTTCGCGCACCGGCGATTGGCTGATACCCATCCGCTTCGCAATCTGCGATTCCACAAGACGGTCACCGGGCTTGTACCGGCCCACCATGATGTCATCGAGGAGTTCCTCTTTGACCTGTTCGCTCAGAACAACACGTTGGATCATACCTACGGCTCCATCAAAAACTACCGAGACGCGCGATGCGCCGGGCCCGTTCGCTTCTTGCCAGCCGCCCACTTCCAAGGCAAATGAGCGCTGTCGGTCACAGCGTAGCTACTATGGTAATTACACAGCGTCAACGATTATCGATAACCGCTTATGCGGAATTTTTCCCGGAGTGATGACGGACTGGGCGAAATCGGATCACCGAAGTCCTGGCGCGCAATGGGTGTCTGCACCATCAGCTCCTGCCGATACCTAATCCCGGCCACCGAACGAGGGCTATTCGCCCCTTCCCGCCGTTGGTCGCGTCAATATGCGTGGCGCAAAACCTGTGCGAGTTGGACAAATTTTTTACTCTAATTTCGCTCGATAAGGCTATAGAAATTCAAATTATTTCCAATTCCCGGCCGCGGACTGAATTGCCCTTGCCAACAACCTGCGCTCATTGCTTGCCTTTGGGTCCCATGATCCTTGCCCGGCGCTCTTGCATCTTGGTATTGGCCGCCACCGTCCCATCGTGGAACGATCCGAACCACTTGTCCCAGGGGATCTCAAGACTGCCATAGTTGCACTCGAAATACCTGTGATGCATCTGATGATGAAACGTTCCCAGAGCAAGCCTGTTCTTGTCGTTGACCAAGAGACCATGGAACCCGGTATGGGTCGTGATGGCGGTCAAGAAGTAATACTGCATATGGAACAGGATATGGAGGGGATGCGCACCGATGATGAGGTGCACGAAGACCGACCCAAGAAAGATGAACTGTTCGGCGGGATGCATGGCCATGCCCGACCACGGACCGACATTGACGTTTCGATGGTGCAGCGAATGCACGTGCCGATAAAGGAACGGAATGTGCAGCGCTCGGTGAATAACGTAAAAATAGAAGCTTTCCCAGATCGGGATCAGCAAAAAGATCGCAACGAACCAGACAGGTTCAGCGCCGAACGTGATCAGCCGCATGTGTCCGTTAGCCAGCGCCCAGAACAGGATCACCTCAAAGGCCGTCCAGATCAGCACCCCGGTTCCAAGCGTCCAGAACATGTTGTCTCGGACCTGACCACCCAGCGTGAATTGCTTGCCGCGCACCATGAGTGGACGCGGGTCAAACTTCAGCTTCTGGCCTTGGGCCGAGAAGGTGTAGAACCAGAGATGCAATGCCCCGGCCACCAGCGCGGTCAAAACGAGGTTGCGCCCATAGATTTGCGCGATCCAGCCAATCCTGAAAGTCTGAGTTTCTTCGATGGACGGCTGAAACCAGACATAACACGCGACCGCGATACCAAGGATGATCAGCTTTTCCGTGATCAGGAACCAGGCGTTCCAAAGCCATTTCGCCATCTCGACCGGATTAGGCGGCCAGGCGAAAAAGGGCGAGGTTTTGATGGGCACCTCTGGAACAAAGTTCCACCCTTTGAGCTGCTGTTCCGGCATCTGGCAGGTCTCCGTCCTGTGCCCGAAGACTGACATACCCCTGCCCCGACGCCAAAGGGAATGATTCACGTCATCTAGACATAGGGAAGCGCCCGCACCAAACAGCGACTTTCAGAAGGCTTCAAGCTCGCCACGCCCAACAACGATTTTAGTTGTCTATTGGCGTCTATGAAATCCGAAATAGCGGCCTGTCGATAGCGTCGCTCTGCCGTGTGTTGCGGGTCGGGATGCCTCTGTTTTTCTTTCCATTGAAAGCTGTAGCAAATGGCAGCCAAGATAGGTCCATCTTGGACGTTTTCACGATTCCGCCCGAAGCTGATCTTCTCCAAAATCCAAGGATGCCGCAAATGGCGCCCCAATGTCATATGGTCGTCGGAGCTTCGTCTCGTACAGTCTGCGGACGTGGGCAGCTTGTCGTCTGGTTTCGCAAATCCATACAGTGGGTCTCTGACGAAGAGGTCCAATTAGAACGCTTCAAACGGACGCTTTCATCCATAGTAACCGAACCGAAAATGCTGCTGCGCAGAATTCTATTGCTGCACATGCATAGTGAGCGCATAGTCTGGGAATGACTTCTCGGCTGTCCATCATAGTAGTGGAACCCGATTGCGATCGGGCCCTTATGATCGTCGATAGCCTCAAGAAGGCAGGAGACAACGAGATACGCGTCATATCAGAGTTCTCCAGCATTTCGCGACAGATCACCGAATTTCAGCCGGATGTCGTTTTGGTCGATCTCAGCAGTCCGACCCGCGACATGATTGAAGAGCTTACCTTTGCCACGTCCCCACTCGAAAGACCTGTGGCAGTGTTTGCGGACAAAAGTGACGATGGACTGACCAAGGCAGCCATAGAAGCAGGTGTTTCGGCTTATGTCGTAGATGACTTGCGGCCTGAGCGTTTGCGACCGGTCCTGGCGGCCGCGGTTGCGAGATTCAATATGTTTCGCCGAATGCGCGACGAACTGACAGAAACCAAGCGCGCGTTGGAAGAGCGAAAAATAATCGACCGTGCCAAGGGGCTTTTGATGAAGGCGCGCGGCATCAGCGAGGACGAGGCTTACGCGCTGATCCGAAAGACCGCGATGGACCAGGGCAAAAAGATCAGCGATGTCGCTCAGGCGCTCGTGACGGCGGCAGACCTGTTGTCATGACCATTGCCCGACTATCCATTGCGTTCATCCCGTTGACCGATGCCGCCCCGTTAATCGCCGCCGAAGAGATGGGATTTGCGCAGGAGGAAGGTCTCGCACTCGATCTTGTCCGTGCGCCGTCCTGGTCATCGCTTCGCGACATGTTGGCGTTTGGCGCCGTCGAGGCGGCGCATCTTCTTGCGCCGATACCCGTTGCGACAACGCTCGGGATTGGCGGTATCTCGTCCGCGATCTCCGCTTTGATGGTCCTTTCCGTCAACGGAACAGTGGTCGGCGTGAGCAATGCGCTCGCCGAGCGATTGGCCGACGCCCACGAGGCATTGTCCTTCAGCGATGCAACAGCGGCAGGCCAGGCACTTATCGCTGTTGCAGGGGATGAATTGCGTGTCGGCGTTCCGTTTCCATTCTCGATGCATGCCGAACTACTTTATTATTGGCTTGCGGCGTCTGGTCTCCGGACACCGCAGAACTTGAGCATAAGAACCGTTCCACCTCCGCTGATGGCTGACGCATTGGCGGCCGGCGAGATCGATGCATTCTGCGTGGGAGAACCCTGGGGATCCAAATCTGTTGAAAGCGGTGTTGGCGCGCTTCTCTTGCCTGGCCGTGCTATATGGTCTTTTGCGCCTGAGAAAGTTCTAGGGGTTCGAACGGGTTGGGCCGCCGAAAACCCTGACCTGACGGCGAGGCTCATGCGCGCAGTATGGAAAGCGTCAAGGTGGCTTGGTACGGGCGGTGCAAAGACCACAGCGGCTGAGTTGCTGGGACGCGAAAGCTATCTAGACCTAGCCCCCGACATCATCGACCGCGCATTGACCGGTCACTTCGTGGTCAATGCGCGCGGCGAAACGCGGCACTGTCCCAACTTTATGGAATTCCATGCAGGCGCGGCCAATTTTCCATGGCGCAGTCAGGCGGCTTGGATTGGCGCCCAGTTCGCGCTGCGTTTCGGGCTCGACCGGACGCAGGCCTTGAAAGCCGCCCGAACGGTTTTTCGCGCTGATCTCTATCGTACGCATCTGGCCGAAACAGGTGCGATCTTGCCCGGAGCGTCGGAAAAGGTTGAGGGAGGAATCGCTGAAGGGACGGCCGTTGCATCCGAGACTGGACGGCTTCTGTTGGGTGAGAACAGGTTCTTTGATGGCCGCGTTTTTGATCCCAACTTGTAAAATTGATCAAAAAAAGTGCACTGCTGACCGAAGAAATGCGGCGGCGCAGAAAAAACTCCTGCTTAGCGCCCCCAGACACTTGCGGAATAGTCTGACTGCACCATCGTAGCTGAGTGAGAGCAACGGCGCTCTCGTACTGACACCCATGACAGGGCGATCCGAGCACAGCCGCTCGACCCTCCCAGTGCCATCCGGCGCAGGGCTGGTCTTGCGGCTTTTTTCGTTTGCGCGGCGCTCACAGGCGAACATTTACGAGGGGGTAGATCCCAATGAAGAACACTCTAGCAAGCGCGGCGTTCTCTGCGTTGTTGGCAACCGCCGCTTCAGCCCAGATGCTCGAGCTTGAAAAAGACGAATTAACCTTTGGTTTCATTAAGTTGACCGATATGGCGCCGCTGGCAGTTGCGTATGAGCAGGGCTACTTTCTAGACGAAGGTCTGTTCGTCACGCTGGAGGCCCAGGCCAACTGGAAAGTGCTTCTTGATGGCGTGATCGACGGCCAGCTTGACGGCGCGCACATGCTCGCCGGCCAGCCGCTTGCCGCGACCATAGGCTACGGCACAGAAGCGCACATCATCACACCGTTTTCGATGGACCTGAACGGCAACGGCATAACCGTGTCGAACGAGGTCTGGGATCTGATGCGCCCGCATATCCCGTCGATGGACGACGGCCGCCCACAGCATCCGATCAGTGCCGAAGCGCTCGCGCCCGTTGTTGAGCAGTTCCGCGATGAAGGCAAACCGTTCAACATGGGCATGGTTTTTCCTGTTTCGACCCACAATTATGAACTCCGATATTGGCTAGCCGCCGGTGGCCTGCATCCGGGCTTTTACAGCCCCGAAGACATCAGCGGTCAGATCGCCGCCGACGTGTTCCTTTCCGTGACGCCTCCGCCGCAGATGCCCGCAACGCTCGAAGCCGGAACCATCTACGGCTATTGCGTCGGTGAACCATGGAACCAGCAAGCCGTGTTCAAGGGCATCGGCGTGCCGGTCATCACTGACTATCAGCTCTGGAAGAACAACCCGGAGAAGGTCTTCGGCATCACCAACGAATTCGCGGATCAGTATCCGAACACCACGCTGGCGATCACCAAGGCGCTCATCCGTGCCGCCATTTGGCTCGATGAAAACGACAACGCCAACCGCCCCGAGGCTGTCGAGATACTCTCGCGTCCTGAATATGTTGGCGCGGACTATGACGTGATCGCCAACTCAATGACCGGTTTCTTCGAGTTCGAGAAGGGCGACAAGCGCGACATCCCGGACTTTAACGTCTTCTTCCGCTACAACGCGACGTACCCATTCTATTCCGACGCCGTCTGGTACCTGACCCAGATGCGCCGTTGGGGTCAGATTGCTGAGCCGAAGTCCGACGCATGGTACGACGAAATGGCCAGGAAGGTGTATAAGCCCGCGATCTATCTCGAAGCCGCCCGCCTGTTGGTCGACCAAGGCCTGGCCAACGAAGCCGACTTCCCGTGGGACAGCGACGGCTATAAGGCGCCCACGCCCGCCGCCGATATCATCGACGGCATCCCTTACGACGGCAAAGCACCGAACGCCTATCTGGAAAGCCTACCCATTGGCTTGAAAGGCGAGCAGATCGTCGTCGGTTCCGAAGTTCAGGGCTGACGCAGAGACCGGGCGGCTCTCCTTCTCGCTTGAGCGGCCCGGAACGACTTTTCTTTATCACGAGGCAGTGGCAGACCCATGACCGCAGTTGACCCCAATTTCGCCACCGACGCCGCGCGCGAAGCCCGCCGTGCCGTCTGGTTCACCCGCATCAATAAGGCCGACAAATGGTTTACTGTGCTGGGCTTGTCGTGGTTGACGCCAATGCTGAAGGCCGCGGCCGGAGACAACCCAAGGACGCAGATGGCCGAGGTCTGGCGCTTGCTCGGTGTACCGCTCTTGGCCATTGTCGGTTTTCTGGTGCTCTGGGCGGCGGCTGCGCCAACGGTCCAGACATCCCTCGGCGCCGTGCCCGGCCCGGCACAAGTCTGGGAGCAGGCAGTCAACTTGCATGAGGACGCGGTTCGGAAAGGTGAAAGCAAAGCGAAATTTCAGGCGCAGGTAGCACAACTCAACGAACGCCGCGTTGCCAGTGGCCAAGAGCCTGTTGAGCGCGCCTACACAGGTGCGCCAACATATTACGAGCAGATCCGCACCTCGATTGCGACGGTGTTCTTTGGCTTCCTCATTGCGACCGTGGTTGCTGTACCGCTGGGCATCGCCGCCGGTCTCTCTAAGACCGCCAACGCCGCGCTGAATCCATTGATCCAGATCTTCAAGCCGGTCAGCCCGCTTGCATGGCTCCCCATCGTCACGATGATCGTCTCCGCGGTCTACGCGACCAATGACGGCTTGTTTGCCAAGTCATTCCTGATCTCGGCCATCACTGTGACGCTCTGTTCGCTATGGCCAACGCTGATCAATACCGCCCTTGGTGTTGCCAGCATCGACAAGGATCTGGTGAACGTTTCAAAGGTGCTAAAAATGGGCACCTGGACCAAGATCACCAAATTGGTGCTCCCCTCCGCCCTGCCCCTCATTTTCACGGGCCTCCGCCTCTCTCTCGGTGTTGGCTGGATGGTCCTGATCGCGGCGGAGATGCTCGCCCAGAACCCTGGTTTAGGCAAATTTGTCTGGGACGAGTTCCAAAATGGCTCCAGCCAGTCGCTCGCAAAGATCATGGTCGCCGTGCTGACCATCGGCATCATCGGCTTCCTCCTTGATCGGCTGATGTATGCGATCCAGTCGCTCTTTACCTTCACGAACCACCGGTGAGCGACATGAGCATTCTCAAACTCGAAAACGTCGCGAAAAGCTTCGGTGAGGGCGCTGCAAAGACCAACGTGCTCAACGGCATCGATCTGGAAGTACAGGAGGGCGAGTTCCTCGTCCTCCTCGGTTTCTCCGGCACGGGCAAGACGACGCTGATCAATCTGCTCGCCGGGATCGAGACGCCGACGACGGGTAGCGCGACCTTCAAAGGCGCGCCGATTGCCGGCCCCGGCCCCGAGCGCGGTGTCATTTTCCAAAGCTACTCGCTGATGCCGTGGCTCACCGTCACCGGCAACGTCGGTCTCGCCGTCGACACAATCTTCCCGGGCCTCTCCAAGAAGGAACGCGCCGAAAAGGTTGATCACTACGTCAAGATGGTCGGCCTTTCCCACGCTGCGAGCCGCCGCCCGGCAGAGCTTTCCGGTGGAATGCGCCAACGGGTCAACGTGGCTCGTGCGCTCGCGATGAATCCCGAAGTGCTCCTCCTCGACGAGCCCCTCTCCGCCCTTGACGCGCTGACGCGGGCAAACCTCGCCGATGAGATCGAGGCGATCTGGGAGGCCGACAAAAAGACCTGTGTTCTCATCACGAATGATGTGGATGAAGCCATCACGCTCGCCGACCGCATCATCGCGCTCAATCCGGACGGCACGCTTGGTCAGGAGTTCAAGGTCGCCATTCCGCGTCCGCGCGATCGGACTGCGATGAACCACAACGAAACATTCAAGACGCTTCGCGCCGACGTCACAAAGTACCTGATGGACGTCGGCATCGAGGCCAAGGTCGAAGGCTCGCGCCTCCTTCCTGACGTGACGCCGATACACGGCGTCCCCACCGCTGTGGCCAAAGCGCAGGAAGGTCTTATCGAGAACCGCTTCCTAGACTTCAGCCAGTTGCACAAAGTCTACCCTACGCCCAAGGGGCCGCTCACGGTCGTCGAAGACTTCGACCTCAAGATCAACAAGGGTGAGTTCATTTCGCTCATTGGGCATTCAGGCTGCGGCAAGTCGACGGTGCTGACAATGGCGGCTGGCCTTAACGAGATCAGCAAGGGTGCGATCAAGCTCGATGGTCGCCACGTCGAAGGCGCTGATCCCGAGCGTGCGGTCGTCTTCCAAGCGCCGAGCCTTTTCCCATGGCTCACGGCCAAAGAAAACGTCGCCATCGGCGTCAACAAGGTCTACCCCCGCGCCAGCCGCGAAGAACGGCAAGATGTCGTCGAATACTACCTTGAACGGGTCGGTCTCGCCGACGCAATGGACAAGCCCGCAGTAGATCTCTCCAACGGCATGAAACAGCGCGTCGGCATCGCCCGCGCCTTCGCTCTTAGCCCGAAACTCCTGCTCCTCGACGAGCCCTTCGGCATGCTCGACAGCCTGACTCGTTGGGAGCTGCAAGAAGTGCTGATGGAGGTCTGGTCCCGGACCAAGGTCACCGCCATCTGCGTTACGCACGACGTCGACGAGGCCATCCTCCTTGCGGACCGCGTCGTGATGATGACCAACGGCCCGCAGGCGACCATTGGGAAGATCACCGAGGTTGATCTGCCACGACCGCGCACGCGAAAGGCGCTGTTGGAGCATCCGGACTACTACGCCTACCGGCAGGAGGTCCTCGATTTCCTTGAGGAGTACGAGCACGGCGCCAAGCCCAAGCCGAAAGCGTCCAACAACACCGACGCGCCGAAATCCAAAACCATCGCAGCGGAGTGAAAGCGATGAAGAAACTCGTCATCATCGGCGCAGGCATGGCCGCAGGTCGCCTTGTCGAGCACATCAGCGAGGCCGGAGGATGGGACATCACCCTATTCAACGCCGAGCCGCGCGGGACATACAACCGCATCATGCTCTCCCCGGTCTTGTCCGGCGAGAAAACTTACGAAGAGATCGTCACCCACGACGACGCCTTCTACGCCGACAAGGGCGTCAGCTGCCGCTTCGGCGAAAAGGTCACCGCCATCGACCGCACGGCCAAAACCGTCACCGGCGAACACGGCACCGTGCCTTACGACAAGCTCGTCATCGCCACTGGCTCCAACCCCTTCATGATCCCTCTGCCGGGCCATGACCTAGACGGCGTCATCGCCTACCGCGATCTCGAAGACACCGAGCGCATGATGAAACTCGGCAGCGGCACCAAAGCGGTGGTCATCGGCGGCGGCCTCCTCGGCCTTGAAGCGGCGGCCGGTATGCACGCACGCGGTGTGGATGTCACCGTTGTCCACCTCATGGGCCACTTGATGGAGCGTCAACTTGACGAAGCCGCCGGCTACCTCCTTCGCAAAGAACTCGTCGGGCGCGGGATCAATGTGCTGGTTTCGACAAACTCCAAGGAGATCGTCGGCGAGAACGGCAAAGTCAAAGCCCTCCGCCTCGACAATGGGACGGAAATCCCCTGCGACCTGCTTGTCATGGCTGTCGGCATCCGCCCCGCCACCGCGCTCGCGGCCAAAGCCGGTCTGGCGGTTGGCAAAGGCATCCACGTCGATGATGCGATGATCACGAGCGACGAGGATGTTCTCGCAATCGGAGAATGCATCGAACATGACGGCCAAGTCTTCGGCCTCGTCGCACCGCTTTACGACCAGGCTAAGGTCGCGGCGCAAACGCTGCTCGGAGAAGACGCAGCCTTCGTGAACCGTGAAACTGCGACCAAGCTAAAAGTAACTGGTTGCGACCTGTTCAGCGCAGGCGACTTCGCCGAAGGCGACGACCGCGAAGACATCGTATTCCGCGACCCGGCGCGCGGCGTCTACAAACGGCTGGTTCTGCAAAATAACACTGTGATCGGCGCAGTCATGTATGGCAACACCGCCGACGGCGGCTGGTTCCACGGCCTGATCAAGGACAAGACCGACATTGCCGAGATGCGCGACACGCTCATCTTCGGACCGGCCTATCAAAGGGAGGCCGCACTGGACCCTATGGCGGCCGTTGCAGCCTTACCGGCTGACGCAGAAATCTGCGGCTGCAACGGCATTTGCAAAGGTCAGATCGTCCACGCAATCGAAAACGGCGCCACCGACTTGGGCGCCGTTCAAGCCACCACCAAAGCCTCCAGCTCCTGCGGCACCTGCACTGGGCTGGTTGAACAACTCCTCGCCGTGACCCTCGGTGATGAGTTCGAATTGCCCGCCGCCAAACCCGTCTGCGGCTGCACGGACCTCACCCATGAGGACGTCCGCCGTCTCATCAAGTCGAGCGAACTGAAATCACAAGCCGCCGTTTGGCAGGAACTCGGCTGGGCCACGCCAAACGGCTGTCACGTGTGCCGTCCGGCGGTGAACTATTATCTGCTCGCCGACTGGCCGGTAGAGTACCAGGACGATCCGCAAAGCCGCTTCGTCAACGAGCGCAAACACGCGAACATCCAGAAAGACGGTACATTCTCTGTTGTTCCGCGGATTTGGGGCGGCATCACCAACGCCACCGAGTTGCGCGCCATCGCTGATGCGGCGGACAAGTACAATGTCCCAACCGTCAAGGTCACGGGCGGTCAGCGGATCGACCTTCTTGGTGTGAAGGGCGAGGACCTGCCGTCTATGTGGGCTGATCTGAACAAGGCGGGCCTCGTCTCAGGTCACGCCTACGCCAAGGGCCTTCGCACGGTGAAAACCTGCGTCGGTACAGACCATTGCCGCTTCGGCACACAGGATTCAACGGGCCTCGGAGTGATGCTGGAGAAGAAGCTTTGGGGCTCGTGGACGCCGCACAAGGTTAAGATGGCCGTCTCCGGGTGCCCTCGGAATTGTGCCGAGGCGACTTGCAAGGACGTCGGCATCGTCTGCGTTGACAGCGGCTACGAGATCGGCGTCGGCGGGGCTGCTGGTATGGATCTCAAGGAGATCGAACCGCTCGTAAAGGTGGAGACTGAAGAGGAGGCGATGGAGTGGGTTATCGCTTTCGTCCAGCTTTACCGGGAAAACGCCAAATACCTCGACCGTCCCTACAAGTGGATTTCGAAGGTTGGCCTCAACTGGGTGCAGGAAACGATGAGTTGTCCCGAAGAGCGATCCCGCCTCGTTGCCGCCTTCGAGCTTTCCCAGACAATCTATCAGAAAGACCCTTGGGCCGAACGCGCCCGCGAGGAAGAAGGGAGGAAGTTCCAGCCGCTTGCTGACCTGACACTGGAGGCCGCGGAATGAACTGGATCGACATCGGTGCTATCGACGACATCCCGCTTCGAGGTGCACGAAAGGTGAAAACCCGTGAAGGTTGCCTCGCTGTTTTCCGCACCGACGAAAACACGGTCTACGCCACGTCCAACACCTGCCCCCACAAGGGCGGACCGCTGGTCGAGGGGATCATCCACGACAATCGAGTAACCTGCCCGCTCCACAATTGGGTCTTTGATCTCGAAACCGGCCAAGCACAGGGCGCGGACAAGGGCCGTATCGCGACATATCCGGCGAAAGTCGAAAACGGACGCATTTTGATCGATGCCGCCGTTCTGGGCCAACAGGCCGCGTAGTGGATGGCGCCGGGCTCCCCGAGGTGCGATCCACGTGCCCCTATTGCGGCGTCGGTTGTGGTGTGAAGCTGCGGGCGGATGGTGCAGGCGGGATCACAGTCGAGGGCGATCCAGACCACCCGGCCAACAAAGGCAAGCTCTGTTCCAAGGGTCTCGCGCTCGGAGAAACCGTCGGACTTGCAGAACGCCTTCTTGCGCCGCGCGTAAAAGGTGCCGAGACCGGCTGGCACGATGCGCTCAACCTGGTTGCGAAACGCTTCGCTGACGCCATCGCAGAACACGGCCCGGACAGCGTCGCCTTCTACGTCTCCGGCCAGCTTTTGACCGAGGACTACTACGTCGCGAACAAGCTGATGAAAGGCTTCATCGGGTCGGCCAACATCGACACCAACTCGCGTCTTTGCATGGCCTCGACCGTCGCGGGCCACAAACGCGCCTTCGGGAGCGACACGGTTCCCGGTACTTACGATGATCTCGAACAGGCCGACCTCGTCGTTCTCACGGGCAGCAATCTTGCCTGGTGCCACCCCGTCCTTTACCAGCGCCTAGCGGCCGCCCGCATTAAGCGCGGCACCAAGATCGTCGTCATCGACCCGCGACGCACGGCGACCTGCGACATTGCCGATCTTCACCTTGCGCTGAGGCCCGGAACCGACGTTGCGCTGTTCAACGGCCTGTTCGCCTACCTGCGAGAAACAGACGCGCTCGACAAGCCGTTCATTCGGAAGCACACCGCCGGGTTCGAAGACGCCTTAAGCAGCGCCTACGCCGACGACATCGCAGCCACGGGCCTCGACCCCCGCGACGTTGCTTGCTTCTATCAGATGTTCGCCGCAACCGAGCGCACGGTCACCGTTTTTTCACAAGGCGTGAACCAGTCCACAAGCGGCACCGACAAGGTCAACGCGATCCTCAATTGTCATATTTCCACTGGCCGCATTGGCAAGCCTGGCATGGGCCCGTTTAGTGTCACCGGCCAACCAAACGCGATGGGCGGGCGCGAGACCGGGGGCCTCGCCAACATGCTCGCCGCGCACCTCGATCTTGAGAACGAAGAACATCGGGCCGCCGTGCAAACGTTTTGGAATGCCCCGAACATGCCGGAGGCCCCCGGCCTTAAGGCGGTTGATATGTTCCGTGCCGTGGCCGATGGTCGGATCAAGGCGCTCTGGATTGCTTGCACCAATCCTGCAGTTTCAATGCCGGATGCCGACGCCGTTCGCGATGCAATCAAATCCTGCGCCTTCAGCGTCGTTTCGGACATTACGCCTCAGACCGACACGGCGCGGCTTGCCGACGTCCTCCTCCCTGCAACTGGTTGGGGCGAAAAGGACGGCACAGTCACGAACTCTGACCGGACCATAAGCCGTCAGCGAGCCGCACTGCCCGCACCGGGGCTTGCGCGTCACGACTGGGCGATATTCGCCGACGTGGGACGTCGCATGGGCTGGCGCAAAGCCTTCGACTATCAGTCCGCTGCCGAGATATTCCGGGAACACGCCGCATTGTCCGGCCTGGCGGGCGATCTCGGACGGGACTTCAACATCTCGGGCCTGAAGGACATCTCGGATGCCGAATACGACTCGCTTTGTCCGACCCGCTGGCCGGTATCAGCCTCTCGAACCGGGGGGCGTTTTTTCGGGCAGGGTCAGTTCTTCACGCCCGATGGTCGGGCGCGTCTCGTGCCGGTTCGTCAAAAAGCGCCTGCGGCCCAAAAGACGCCGAAATATCCATTCCTCTTGAACACGGGCCGCACGCGTGACCAGTGGCACACGATGACGCGCACCGGTCTTGCGCCGCGCCTGTCGCGACATTTGGCCGAGCCGTTCCTGCAACTTCATCCCGATGACGCCGCCGCGCTGCGCCTCGCCCCCGCTGATCTGGCGCAGGTCAAAAGCTCCTATGGAAGTGCCATCCTTCGCGTCCTTGTAAGTGAAGACGTCGCACCCGGCGCGCCGTTCGCGCCAATGCACTGGACAGGCGAAACAGCCCCTTCCGCCCGCATCGACGCCTTAGTGGCGCCCGAAACCGATCCCGTCAGCGGTCAACCGGAAAGCAAGGCCAGCGTCGTGTCGATCGAACGGTTCGACGCAGGCTGGTACGGCTTTGCCGTTGCTGCAGACAAACCCACGACAAACGTCGCCTATTGGGCTCGCGTGCGTACCGAAAACGGTTGGCGCATGGAACTTGCCGGCAAGACGGCCTGTAATGAATGGACCGGTTTCGCCAGCCAGCTTTTCAACATCAGTAGTCCACCGCAGGTTCTGACCGACGTTAGCAGCGGCACCGCCCGATTGGCATTCACCGACCCGACAGGCAATCTTGTCGCTGCACTCTTCATCGGTCGGGGGCCCGTTGCCGTTGCCCGCGATCACATTGCAGGGCGTATCGGTCAGCCCGTCGGCGGTGTGCTTGCGGCGCGACCACTAGGCGATGCGCCAGACCCTGGTCCAACTGTCTGTTCCTGCATGGGTGTCGGCGCGAACACAATCCGCACTGCCGCAGCCGATCTTGGGCCTGACATCGATCGGATATGCGAATTCACCGGCGCGGGCATCACTTGCGGCTCTTGTCGACCAGAAATTGCGAAAATTATCAGTCACTCCACGGTCCGCCAGGCCGCCGAGTAACGGAGGGAGCCCATGAAGTCCTTTCCAATGTTTCTAAGGACCACCGGCCGTCGCGTGGTGATCGCGGGTGGCGGCGAACAGGCGGCGCAAAAGACCCGACTTATCCTCAAGACCGACGCTGAAATTCTTCTTGCCGCGCCCGAACTTGACGCCGAACTACGAGGTGTGGTCGCACAAAACCGAGCGACGCATGATGCAGGCCGTATCACGCCTGCAACGTTTGCGAACAGCGCGCTAACTTTCATTGCCACCGGATGCGCGGGGGCTGACGTGGCGCTTCATGCGCTCGCCAAGGACGCGGGCACGGTGGTCAACGTGGTTGATCGGCCCGAGCTTTGCGACGCAACCACGCCTTCCATTGTGGATCGTGACCCGGTTGTGGTCGCGATCGGCACGGAAGGCACAGCTCCCGTTCTTGGACGCGCCATCAAAACGCAGATTGAAACGATGCTCCCGCCCCGCATCGGCGACCTCGCCGCGCTCGCCGGCCGTTTGCGGAGGGCTGTCGCAGATCGCCTGCCGCAAAACACCCGTCGCGCCTTTTGGTCGTGGGTCTTCCAGGGTGAGCCCGCGGCGCTGCACCGCGCAGGCGCGGAGACAGAGGCCTTAGAACTTGTAAAATCCGCCATCGCCGAAAAGCGCGCACCGGAAGACGCTGGGAAGGGCCATATCGCATTGGTAGGCGCCGGTCCGGGTGCCCGCGATCTTCTGACGCTTCGTGCCGTTGAGCGATTGCAGGAAGCAGATGTGATCTTCTACGACCGCCTAGTCGACCCAGACGTGCTTGAACTTGCGCGTCGCGACGCAGAGCGTGTTTTTGTTGGCAAGGAAGTCGGTGCCTGCGTATGGCCGCAGGAACGCATTTGTTCAGTGATCGTTGCCGAAGCCCGCAAAGGGCGACGCGTCGTTCGATTGAAATCGGGCGATCCTTCGATCTTCGGGCGAGCGACCGAGGAATTGGAGGTGGCTGTCGATGCGGGCGTAGCCGTTGAAATCGTGCCTGGCATCACCGCAGCCAGTGCCGCCGCCGCATCCCTGGGATGCAGCCTGACGGAACGCGGTAGAACCGATACCCTGGTGATCACGACCGGAACATGCCGCGAAGGCGATGACGATGTGGATTGGGCCCGCCATGCGCGCCCAGGAGCAACTCTTGCTATCTACATGGGTGTTGGTGCCGCACCAAAAATTTCGGCTAAGCTGATCGCGAACGGCGCAAGGCCAACAACAGCGGTTGAGGTGGTGGTCAACGCATCCAACCCCGATGAGCAAGTCATCCGCTGTCACCTTTCGTCGCTCGCCTCAACGCTGGAGCGAGAACAGATTCACGGAGTCGCACTTATTCTGATCGAAATACCAAAGCTGGCGACCAAGCACTCAGTGGCGGCGGCATAGCTTTTTTTGTCCAATTCGCGCATAGTGACCCTCGAAACGCCAAGCGTATACATTTGCAATTCACTTCCGCTTGCTCAGCGCGTTGGATTGAAAAGCAAGGCACCACAAATCCGAAAAGAAACGGATCACATCACGGCTAGACGGCCCAAACTTGCCCCGCGCCAGGGGGTCGAGATTTTGCATCTGCGGACCAAATAGAAGACACTCGCTTCGAACGCGTTCAACACGTCAAATTGCTGCCCGATTCTATGGCGATAACCGCCGCATGTTTAGAAAAACACTGGCTTTTTTCCTTTTTCTCGCATCTCCGATGGCCGCGCAAGAGACGACCATTGCGCGCACAGACGCCCAATTCTTGCGAGACGTTCTTTCGCTGGATCGCGGTCGTGAAACCTTTGAGGAGTTGCTTCCTAAATATCTCGATCTTTTTCGGCAGAACGATTTCGACGGTGAACCCGGCTACTCGCTCAAAGACCGAGAGATGTACGTCGATGCCTGGGCAGCGAAGTTGCTCTCAGAGCGGATGCAAGACTTCTTCAAAGACGATCTGAATGGCGACCTTACGGTGACGCTTGAAGAACTTCGTGTGTCTCTTACCCGAGACGCATACAATCATTTGCGCATTCGTCGAAACGACCGAACGCCGGTTCCGGAAGCAGTCCAAAAGTACATTGCGGAGAAGACAACCGCATATCTTCAAAGCTTTGATCTCGACGGCGACGAACAGGTTTCGTTCGATGAAGCGCGTGTCAAAGCCCGCGAAATCAGCCAGCACGCCGCTTCGACGACTGTGCCTATTCCGCGTATGGCCCCAAGCCTTGCCCATGACCTTGATGGTGATACCACAATTTCAGAGCAGGAGATGATTGCGCTCGCGAAACAAGTTTTTGATTCCTATGACGCGAATAAAAGCGGAATTATTGAACCGGTCGAACGCGAACTGGCCAGCAAGATCCGAAGGAACCCTCCAGCTTTCATGTTCGGTCAAGCGCGAACAGCATCCCGGGAAGTCGAAGGCCCTACGTGTCCCTTCCCGCGTGGAGACGAAGACTTGGCTTAATATGTGATCGGTGGCTTCGAAGGTGCGGCACTAACAAATCTTCATTTCGAGAACCCGAACGAAGCGGTGGAGGCTGTTCGCATTGAGGTCCCCGAAGAAGGACCGCCGATACGCCTGATCGCTGCTTTTCAGAGCGGCACTGTTCTCTGGATTGAAGACCCAAGTCTACGTGTGAAAACCGTGTACGACACGCGCGGCCCGATTGCCCTGTTCGGTTCTAAAAGACCACGCCTCGTGAAAACCGATCCATCCTGTCACCTGGAATTGTGGAAACCAATCTCATCAGAAAACCCTGATCCAAGAGCATTCTATGCTCAAGTCACCCGTCGGGCTCCGGTTGGTGTCGTTTCTGACTACACACTCGGCCTCATCAATCTCGGTACGCTCGAAAACAATCATCAGAGACGTTTCCCGAGCCGCTTCGAAATCGATCTGAGCGGCCCTGCAATCGACCTGTGGGCCCACTTTCTCAGGTTCAACCCGGGCGGCATAGTCATGATGAACCCAAACTCCGTGCGCTACAGCGGGGATATGGATGAACACCCAATCTTGCCTCAATACGCCGGCCTCGCGACACTTGTTGAAGAAGGGGCGTTGTCACTTTTGGATCGTGACGGTCGCATCGACGGTGTCTCCGGATCGCGATTTTCCGTGACGTTGCATGGTCGAACCTTCCGGCCGGGCGGCGGCGATGACGCAATTCGATCCGACGGATTGGTTTATCGCTACGAAAGAGAAGGTCGTTGGACCGGCCGCGCGCCATTGGAGTTCAGAATTGAAGAAGCATTTGTTTATCCGGCGGGCCTGACAGGTGCCCATGCCGTCGAGTTTGTCTTGCCTGCTGAGGTGCCGATGCCAATCGGAGACGCCGGCCAAAGCACGTTGACCACTGAAGATCCGGGAACAGTTCTCGAAGACTGAATTTCCACCGTAAAGCTCAGCTACTGCAAACGTTTGGATGGGATAGGTTCGGCACAATCCTGACCTTGGTCATACATTCGAACTGCTGCGGATGCAGACCACACATCAGACATTCACTTCTGGGTTATGACCTCGGGCTTGCTGAACTTGCCATTGAGGACCCGGTGCGGGCCTTTGGTATCACAGCCCCTTTCGTCGTGCTTGGGACGACGGATCCGAATTGATTGTCGACAATCTAGGCGCGAAAGCATGATCAAAAATGTATTCGTTTACATTTCTTTGTAATCGTATACATTTCAGAGAGGGAACCATCGAATTGGGGAGGAAATGATGAACAAATACGTAGTGGCCAGCGCCATCGCAGCTGCCGTATCCGCCTTGCCGGTATGGGCATATGCGCAGTCAGAAGTGGTCGTTTGGGTGGCTGGAGAGCCGGGCCAAACCAACGTCTACGACGATCTTGCGGCGGCCTACAACGCACAAAATTCAGACGTCAACGTTACGATCGTCAAGAACTCATCGGATTTGTTCAATCCGGCTTTGATCCCAGCCCTTTCGGCGGGTGAGGGCCCCGACCTGTTCTCGTTTGGCACCGGCCCGGGCCAGCCTGCAGCGCTAATCGCAGGCGGTCTCGTGGCGGACCTGACCGATGCGTATTTCGACAATGGCTGGGCCGATACGATCCCAGAGGGGATCATTGTGCAGACGTCCAGCAATGGGAAGCTTTGGGCCTTTGGGAACGAAGTTGAAACAACTGGCATGTTCTATAACAAGGCGATCTTTGCCGAACACGGGATCGCTGTGCCCACTACCTGGGCCGAGATGGAGGCCGCGGTCGCCACTCTGCAAGAGGCCGGGTACGACACGCCCATCGGATTGGGGGCTGCCGACAAATGGCCGATCTCGCATTGGCAGTCGATGATGTTCGGGCGCTATGCCGGACCCGAGGGCATTGAAAACGTGCTGTTCGGAGATGGCGCCTGGACGGATGCTCCGTTCGTAGCGGCATCGGCTAAACTGCAAGAGATGGGCCAAGCGGGCTGGTTCGGGCCGTCGCCCGTGGCCATCGGCTACGGTGAATTGATGGACCGGTTCTGGGCCGGAGAGGTGCCCATGACCTTCACCGGGCCCTGGGTGATCGGCGGTGGCACCGAAGCGGCGGGCGATCGGATCAGCGACTTTAGCGTTTTTGCCGTCCCGCCTTTCGAGGATGGACAGATGATCCACCCCACGAATTCGATCGGCAGCGGTTGGTACATCCGCGAAAGCTCTGAGAACAAAGAGGCCGCCATCGATTTCATGTCCTACATGTTCGCCTCCCAAGAAGGGCGCGTGACGTTGCTGAACGCGGGCACGGTCCCGGTTGGCCCGCTGGACGCCGCATTGAGCGAGGCGCAGATGCCGCCACTGGCCGTAGACATCTGGAAGACCTCTGACGATCATGCCGCCAACGGCTCGGTTCCGGCATTCTTGGACACGATTACGCCCGGCAGTCTGACAACCGTATCCTATGACGGTCTGCAAGCGTTGTTGCTGAACGTCATGACGCCCGAAGACTTCACCGCCGAGATGCAGGCTGCCTGGGCCGAAGCCAAGGACGCGGGTGACATCATGCTGCCCGGCGGCATCGCCGACCGGTAACGCCGCGTGGATAGGCCAGCCCCCGCGGTCGGGCTGGCCCCTGCCCTAAAGCCCCACGGGCCTTCGCCAAGGAGGGAGCGCATGCTTCTTGACCCCGAGTCCAAGCTGGCACAGCGCATAAACCCTGTTTTGTTCCTGCTGCCTGCGCTGACAATCTACATCGTTTTTGCGATTTACCCGACCTATTCGGTGGTGGAGTATTCCTTTACCGATTGGGACGGTATCAGCCCGCAACGGAATTTTGTGGGCTTCGACAACTACCAGAAACTGTTCTCTGACAAGATCTTTTGGGCTGCATTCCGCAATACGTTCGTTTGGTCGGCGGTGATCATCGTGATCAATGTCGGGCTGGGCCTGGTCATCGCGGCGATGCTGGCCCGGGTCTGGAAGGCGCGGCTGTTGATCCAGACCTGCATCGTACTGCCGGTGGTGATCTCTCCGATGGCGGTCGCAACGATCTGGCGCTGGATGTATCAACCGACGGGTGTGATCAACCAGATGCTCGAAGGCATCGGCCTGGGTGGGCTTGCCACGCCATGGCTCGGCAGCCCTGAGGCGGTGCTCTACGCGCTGGCTCTTGCGCATAGCTGGTCGACCATCGGGCTCAGTGTTATTATCTTTCTCGCTGGTCTTCAGTCGGTGGACGAGGATCTGTACGAGGCCGCGCGCGTCGATGGGGCCAATCCGTTGCAATCGTTCCGATATGTGACGCTGCCCGCTCTGCGGCCGGTGACCGCGGTGGTTTTCATCTTGACCCTCACGCAATCGTTTAAAGTCTTTGACATCGTCTGGGCCACGACCCAAGGCGGCCCGATCCGGTTCAGCGAAATCCTTTCCACCTATATGTACAAGCGCGGCGCGCTCGAAAACCAATACGGCTATGGGTCGGCCATCGGCGTGGCGCTGCTAGTCATCGTCAGCATCGCGACGATCCTTTACATGCAGATCCAGAACAAGGAGCGCCGGTGATGGGACGCTGGCTGCTGCTTTTTATCCTTGGTGTGATCGCTGCCCTAATGGTCTCGCCCTTGATCCTCACGGTCTTTACCTCGCTGAAACCGACAACCGAATTGGTCAACCCGCCGTGGTATCCACCCGCTAGCCTGACGTTCGAACACTACGTCCGCGTGTGGACCGAGGGCGGGTTCAGCCGGTATTTCTTTAACACGCTGCTGATCTCGACCATCGATGCGGTTGTGATGATCATCATCGCTTCGCTGGCCGCCTATGCCATGGTGTTCATGGAGTTTCGTGGCAAGATAGTTCTGCAGGTCCTGTTCTTGATTGGCCTGATGATCCCCGTCACGGCCATCGTCTTGCCGCTCTTTCAAATCGTGCGCTCGTTCGGCCTGTTGAATACCCATCTGGGTGTGATCCTGGCAGACCTCGCATTGGCCGTATCGATCTTTGTCTTCATGTTCTCGTCGTTCTTTATGGGCGTCCCCAAGGCGCTGCACGAAGCCGCCCGGATCGACGGCGCGACAGAGTTCCAGATTTATCGTCGCGTTGTCATGCCCATCGCGACACCCGCGGTGGTCACAACTGCACTACTGGAATTTTTGTGGAGCTGGAATGACTTGCTGCTGCGCCTGCTCCTGATGACGCGCGACGAGATGCGCACACTGTCGGTTGGACTGTTGAACTTTCAGGGCACGATGACCCGCGATGTCACTGGCCTGTCCAGCGGCACCGTCATCATGGCGATCCCGGTCGTGCTGTTGTTCCTGTTTTTTCAGCGGCATTTCGTGCGTGGTATGACCGCGGGCGCGGTGAAGTGAGTCATCTGATGTCAGAACCACTTCTCATTCTGGACCAGCACTTTCGTCAGGTGGAAGAGTTGTTCCGCCCGTCCACATTTCGAGAGCTGAGTGAACTTTGTGAGATCCACGGTGGGGTGAATTGGCCCATGGCACGCGAAGATTTCCTTTCACGCCTCCCCGACGCAACGTTCGTTGTGGCTGCCAGGCCAGAATTGGGCCGGGAAGATCTGGACCGTGCTGAAAACTTGAAAGCCGTCATCGAAGTGTCGGGCACCTTTCAGACCGGCCTTGACTATGACGCCTGTTTCGAACGCGGGATTGAGGTGTTGTCCTGCGCCCCCGGGTTTCGCCACTCTGTCGCGGAGATGGCGCTTGGTCTGATGATAGCCGGGGGGCGAGGCATCGTGGACGAACACGAGCGTTTCCGCGCCGGGTCAGAACGCTGGTTCAACGACAATATTGGCACTGACTTCTCGCTTTTCGGCCAAAGCATCGGCTTTGTCGGCTTCGGCTCGATTGCGCAGGAATGTGTGCGGCTGCTCGCCCCCTTCGCGCCCAAGGTTGAGGCGTACGATCCCTGGTTTAAGGCAAGCGGAGCGATCTTCGAGGGCGTCGCTTTCCCCGATCTGGAACAAGTCGTGACCGGTAACCGCCTTGTCGTTATCGCCGCGACGCCGACCGAAGAAAACTATCAACTCGTTTCACGCAGCCTAATTGAGAAGATTCCACGCGGCGCGTTGGTCGTCGTCATCAGCCGGTCGCATCTGGTCGATTTCGACGCGCTTGTCGACGCAGCCAACGCGGGCCGTATCCGTGTCGCAAGCGACGTCTTTCCGAAAGAACCTGTGTCGAAACGCGCCGAGTTGCGGCAGGCTGAAAATGTCATCTGGTCGCCGCATCGCGCGGCGGCAGTCGAAGGCGGGCGGCATCCCATCGGGGACATGGTTCTGCACGACGCAAAGGCCATTCTTTCCGGGTCTGCTCAGCGGCGCCTGCAACCGGCATCACTAGAGACCGTCAGAAAGATCATCCGCGCTCCGCTGGTGGCAGGATAAGGGAGGAACAGATGGCTGGTGTTGAACTCAAGAACCTGTCCAAGGCTTACGGCGATGTCGAGGTCTTGCATGACATCAACCTTTCAATTGCCGATGGCGAGTTCATTGTCTTCGTCGGCCCGTCAGGCTGTGGGAAGTCCACACTTCTCCGCATGATCGCCGGGCTGGAAGAGGTGACGGGCGGCGACCTGATGATCGGCGACAAACGCGCCAACGATCTATCACCGCGTCAACGCGATATTGCGATGGTTTTCCAGTCTTATGCGCTTTACCCGCAGATGACGGTGGCCGAGAACATGGGTTTCTCGCTCAGCCTTGAGAAACGGTCGAAGGACGAAATTGCCGAGAAAGTTCAGGACGCAGCCGATGCACTGAAACTTGGTCCTTACCTTGATCGCAAGCCTGGCCAACTCTCGGGGGGGCAACGCCAACGTGTTGCGATCGGCCGCGCAATTGTGCGGAACCCGCAGGTTTTCCTGTTGGACGAACCGCTTTCGAACCTCGATGCCGCGCTCCGCTCGGAAACCCGGGTCGAGATCAGCGAACTCCATCAGCGAATGGATACTACGATGATCTACGTCACCCACGACCAAGTCGAAGCCATGACCATGGCTGACCGGATCGTCGTACTGAACGACGGCTACATCGAACAGGTTGGCAGCCCGATGGATCTTTACAACCACCCTGCCACCGAATTTGTCGCGGGTTTCATCGGCTCGCCCAAGATGAACTTCATCACGGGTCGCTTTGCCGATGCGGTTGGCGCAGCAACACTCGGCGTGCGCCCCGAACACCTGACAATTGGCCAAGGCGACGACACCTGGGAAGGCAAGGTCACCCTTGTCGAACGCCTGGGCCACGATACGATCCTTTACGTCCGTGTGCCCGATGCGGGCGTGTTGACCGTAAGCCTGGACGGTCAGCACAACCAAAACGTAGGAGATACGGTTCACTTGAGGCCTGACCCCGAGTTCATCCATAGATTCAACAACCAAGGCAAACCGATTGCCGCCTGACAGAACCGAGGCCAAGTTGAGCGCAAAGCGTCCCACAGTAAAAGACGTCGCCCGGGAAGCAGGCGTCTCCATCGCCACAGTCAGCCGCGCAATGTCGCGGCCTGAAGACGTTCGCGAAAAGACCCGTGACCATGTTTTTGAAGTCATGAAGCGCCTTGGCTATCGCGCCAACCAGGCGGCGGGCGATCTCCGGCGAGGGCGCTCGAAGACGCTCCTTGTGCTGGTTTCCGAGATCACCAACGCCTTCTTCGCCGAGTTTTTCAAAGGGATCGAGGAAGAGGCCCGCGCCCACGGCTATGTCCTTCTGATCGGCGACACCTCGGAAGATGCCGAAAGCGAACGCGCATTTTCCGACATGCTGTTGATGAACAAGGCCGGGGGTCTGATCCTGAACACCAACGGCTTCCTTGAGGATCTCTTGCCGAGCGATGCCAACGGTGTCTACTCCGGCCCGCCAGTTGTCTCGTGTGGCGGCCACAAGGAAATCGACCTGCCGACCGTGCGCACCGATGATGTTCTGGGCGGGCGCATGGCCGCAGGGCATCTCATAGAGCTTGGCCACCGGGATATCGTTCAGGTCTGCGGGCCACTCCAAACAAACGGATTCGAACGTCGCTACCACGGATTCTACCAGACCCTGAAAAACGCCGGTATTCCGTTGCAGAGTGACCGAGAAATGTTCGGCCATCTTTCCGTTGATTATGGCCTCGACGCTGCAGATCGACTGCTCGCCTCTGGCGATTTGCCGACCGCAGTCTTTGTGCACAACGATGAAACCGCGACTGGCTTGCTCCATGGACTTGTCAGCGCCGGCGTTCGCGTTCCCGAAGATATCTCTGTCATCGGCTACGACGACATGCCCTATGCCGCAATCTTCAATCCAGGGCTTACCAGTGTCCGTCTGCCGCGCCGTGAATGGGGGCAACTGGCCTGTCGTAAACTAGTGTCAATCCTGAATGCAGAAGGCGGCGCGGACCAGCCCGTTATCATTCCGCCCGAGTTGGTTGTACGCGCCAGCACAGCAACGCCGCGCCGCACGAGCTAACCAGACGCTCCTGAATGATCCGCGCCGTCTTATAGGGCCAAACGTCCATGAAAACCGAAACAAACCTTGGCCTCGGTCTATCCCGAGTGCATGCACAGATGCATAATCACAGCGCTCAATGAAGACCCGCCCATAAACGCGACGACGGCGGTCTTGCAAGTACCCAAGTACGGAATGACCAGGACCCGGCTGGACGAAACCGATGTCTTGCAATGTTGGGGGCAAGCGGCACACAGCAAGGTTTCTGACGAGGTTGTCGACTGAACCCCAGATGCAGTTTGGGGCGGGATGGGTCTGAGGCATCGCAGTGGCGCCGGCAACGTCTTTTTCTTCCGTCCCGGTCACGACACCTATCCTGTTTACTATCACATGAACGTCCGCCAACTCCTTCGGGACGCCGTAAGGTGGGTTAAGCCAAACTCACATTGGACGCACCGTTTCGAATTCCCCCGACTTTCCAGAATGGGCTGTCGGGAGCTATGAGTGAATGGCCAACTAAGCTTCGACGGAAAGCGCCCTCAAGAGACCGAAGACCTTACTGCGCATCCACGCGGCCAGCGGAGCGTTCTCTGATCGCTTGTGCCAGATGCCGATTATCAACGCCGGCTCAATCTTCATCGGCGGCTCAAATACACGCAGCCCGAATGTCTTGGCCACTTTCGAGGCGAGCTGCGCTGGCACCAGCGCGATCAGGTCGCTTTCGCCGACTACCCGGCAAACCCCGCTGAAGACCGGAACGGTCATGGCCACTTGCCGGCTTTTTCCGACACGGTTTAGGGCAGCATCCCCCATCGCCGAGAGATTTCCCTCCGGAGAGAAAAGGACGTGATGAAGTCCGCAGAATGTATCCATGGGCATTTGCGATCCGTCCTTCAACCCCGCAATACCCGGATTGGTTGAACGCGCGATCACGTGGAACGGAGAATAGAACAATGGTTGGCGGCTTACCCAATCCGGCAGTGCAAGGTCCGGGATCAGAGCGACGTCAGCGTTGCGCCGTTCAAGACTGGCTACATAGTCGTTAGGCACAAGATCGACGAGCTGCGCCCGAATATTCGGCGCTGCATTCTGCAATAAGTCACCAAGGGGCGGCATCAAGAGTTCGGCGAAGAAGTCGCTTGCAGATATTCTGAACGTGCCTTCGGCGGTTTCGGGGTCAAATACGGTCGGCGGGGCAAGCAAAGCCTCTAGGTGCTCCAGTTCATCCCTCAATCCGGCTTCTATGCGAGAGGCATAGTCGGTTGCGACCAACCTGTTTCCCTGACGGATGAACAACGGATCGTCCAAGGCATGGCGGAGGCGCGAGAGAGCTCCAGACACGGCTGATTGCGACATGGCGAGCCGGTTTGCCGCTTTTACGGTCGAGCCTTCAAGAAAAAGCGCATTGAGCACACGCAAGAGGTTCAGGTCGAGCGTCGCGAAATTCACTTGGTCGATAACCTTTATCTAAATATGCGGTTTGCCCGATAGGTAAGACCCGCAATAATGTGCTGTCAACGAATGCGCTTTCGTTTCAGTCAAAAGTCTAGTGGAGAGCAACGTTGAAAGACCTGGCAGAAACCGTCGGAGCCATCGAGTGGCTCGGTGTTCAGTACAAGACAATCCTGGGCCCAGAGCAAACCGGCGGAACGATGTCGATCGTAGACAGCACCTCGCCGGTTGGAAGCGGTCCTCCGCGGCATGTCCACATGAAAGAAGACGAGACATTCGTGATCCTTACAGGGGCATGCAGATTCTGGATGGACGGCGAGGAATTCCCAGCAGTGGCGGGCGAAAGTGTGTTCATCGCACGTGGGAAAGAGCACACGTTCAAAGTGACCGACGACGGACATTGCCGCCACCTTGTAATCGTCACACCTGGGGGGTTCGAAGGATTCTTCGCCGACATGGCCGCAGGCCAGTGCCGCATTCCCGAGGACATGGCCGATATCGAAGAGTCCGCTAAGCGGCACAATATGGCCTTCACGGGCCCACCGCTGGACTGATCGAATGACCGAAAAGCATATCGTCTACCACATTCCGGTCTGCCCCTTTTCCCAGCGCCTTGAAATTCTGTTGGCGCTCAGGGAGCAACAGGACTCGGTCGAATTCCGGGTTGTGGACATCACAAAACCGCGCGACCCCGAACTCCTCGCCAAGACCCGTGGCACGACAGCGTTGCCAGTGTTGGAAATCAGTCAAGATCGCATCTTGAAGGAAAGCCTCGTGATCCTGCGATATCTCGACGAGGCATTGCCGGGTCAACCTCTCCGTCGGAGCGACCCAATCGAACATGCCATTGAGTCGATGTTGATTGCCCGAGAGGGTCCCTTCACGATGGCAGGCTATCTCTACGTCATGAACCAGGACAGCGCGCGCCGCGATGAGCATCGGGACAAGTTGTTGGCGCTCTACCGAGATATCAATGATTTCCTGGTTCATGAGAGCCCTGATGGCCCATTCCTGTTCAAGGATTTCGGTTTGGCAGAGGCCGTCTTCACGCCAATGTTCAAGCGGTTCTGGTTTTTGGAGTACTACGAGGGCTTCGAATTGCCTGCGCGTGAGGAGTACGACCGCGTTCGCGCGTGGCGGGATGCCTGCATGGCGCACCCTGCGACAGGGCAAGTGACCGAAGAGGAGATTGTGAAGCTCTACTACGATTACGCCCTTGGTGCAGGAAACGGCGCATTGCCCGAAGGCCGGTCTGTGTCCAGCTTCGTTTTCGAACCGAGTTGGCAGTCAAGACCAATGCCGCCGAAGGACAAATATGCAAGAAGTGCCACCGATAACGAGCTTGGGCTTGCACCCTGACTACCGTGTCAAAGTTTGGATGCAGCAAGTAGCTGCAATAGACAGTTGCGGCTCAATCCTTCCTTTGATCCAAGCCAACCGATGCTGCGGTCGCAGCTCGCTTTTCGGACATTCGCTGCACTAGCGAAATCTCCGCGGAGCAGAACTCACGCTGTGCGGTCGCGACTATCTTTCAGCCACCGGTAATTCAGATTCCCAGACTTTTTTCTTTGTCGAAGACTCCGTTTTGTTTTCTGGTGGGCGTAGATCGCAACGCATCAAATGATGGTTTCTCTGGGGGGGGGGTA
Organism: Paracoccaceae bacterium; assembly: GCA_965267475.1. Taxonomy (GTDB): domain Bacteria; phylum Pseudomonadota; class Alphaproteobacteria; order Rhodobacterales; family Rhodobacteraceae; genus JBCBKU01. Next base: position 1,881,378 of record OZ254079.1, on the reverse strand, counting down.
TTCGTGACGTCATCTGCTGAAAATGGTCCAGTCGCTATCATAACGGGTGCAAGCGGAGGGCTGGGCTCGGCGACGGCACGCGCGCTGCATAAAATGGGCTACCGCCTCGTTTTGATGTCCCGTGGCGGGTGCAAAGAAGTCGCCGAGGAAACAGGGGGAATTGGGGTCGCCGGATCGCTGCTAAGTGACGCAGATATCGAGCGGACGGTTGCAACCGCGCTCGATGCTTTTGGCAGAGTCGATGCAGCCGTTTTCGGCGCCGGGCGCTATAGCGATGTCATGAAGGGACATAAGGTACCCCCACCGCCCCCAGCAACACGCGACAGCTTTATCTATGATCCTGAATACAAACGAGAATTACTCGATACCCCATGGTCAGCCTGGCATGATGTCTATGAAATGATGGTGGTCGCGCCCATGCGATTGGCAAAGGCAGTCCTGCCCCACATCGCGGCCAACGGTCGAGGCTCGTTCGTTGCAATTTCTGGCATCGAAGCCGGTCAGCCCAGGCTGCCATTTTCGCTGGGGCCGACACGCCTTGCCCTTAATGGGTTCATAAAACTCCTTGCAGACCGACATGGACCTGATGGAATTCGGTTCAATGCGGTTGCGCCGGGTTTGATGGAAAGCGGGCAGTCAGAGTTTCACTCGGGTTGGGCGGAAATGGTGCCGCTCGGGCGTGTGGGCCGCAATGCAGAGGTCGGTCGGACAATAGCGTTTCTTGTATCGGATGCGTCGAGCTACATTACTGGGCAATGCATAACCGTTGACGGCGGCGTGAACCGACCGTTGGGGATATAGAAAACGGCCGTACCTTTCAGTTTCTTAAGCAGTGACCGACTGCTGGGTTGAGCTCCCTGCCGGCACGAGATTGCCGCGGCATACCGCGACCTGGGCAGAACACCCGCGGCGAACCGGCAAATCCTGACCTTCGGCCAACCTTCACGATGCTGCGACACGGCCCGTCAAAACTTCCGATCGCTGCCACCGCAATATCCCAACCCATGGGGTCGGGCGATTATCGACCACTCGGAATTGCCTTCAATCCGAAATCAAAGTCGCCGCTGTGCATGCTTCACTTCGGAAAGTCACTGCAACGGCAAAGGCCATGCGCGACCGATTGCATTGAGAACTCGCGGGCGTTCGAGGGGCGGCAGCAAGCCCACTGCCTTCCGTGCTACGCGGCGGTTTTGCGCGGTAACGTCACTTGGGCAAGACGCAGTCGTGCGGTTTTCACTGCCCCCAAAGGCCTCAACCTGGAATTGGAAGTGCAATCAGACCGCCGTTTTGCTCGTCCCCCCGCATTCAACCCGCCAGGCGGTTCCTGAGGTCTTTCGACGTATCTAGGCAAAAGTGCGAAGTGATGCTCTGAACTTGGGGCAACTCTCCCAATGTGTGGGCGTGGAAGTCCTTGTATTCTCCAAGATCGCCGACCTCGACGCGCAAGAGATACTCTACATTTCCTGCGATGTTGTGGCACTCAAGAACCTGCGGGGCTGCTTCCATCGCGCGCTCGAATGCGCGGGCGTCCTTATGCAGCTGTTGTGCGAGGCCGACCATGACAAAGGCCGTGATCCGCGGGCTCAGCGCGCTGCGATCAATGATAGCCCGATACCCTTGGATTGCGCCCGCGCGCTCGAGTTCCTGAACGCGTCGCAAGCATGCTGACGGAGACAGCCCAACCCGTCGTGCCAACTCGATATTGGTGAGTCGGCCGCTCACCTCGAGCGTGGACAATATTTTTTCGCTATAGGGATCAAATTCGATCATTAGTTGTGCATTTTGTTCATTCTTGAGGTGAAAAGCAAGAAAATTGCCAATCTTTCCGCACACAATCCCCACCGGGTGGTAGCTTTCAGAAGGGCCGTAACATGCAAAGTCTCCAAGCCTATGACATCTCCGAAGATCGAGGCTTTCTCTGCAAATTTGACGCGGATCAAGTGGAAGTGCCGGCAGAACTTGCCGAGATACGCGGCATCGCGTTGTCCTTACCAAGCCTCCTGCCCTCTGGGCGTGTTCGCGCACTTTTGGAGGCGCGGCTGCCCGAACTAGACCCCGAGACCGCATTTCAATCCTGCGAAGACGCAGTGCTGAGGCTCATGATGGTCCACTACTCATTCATGGTGCAGGCCTACGTCTGGGGTGAGCCCACCGCACCCGAAGTGTTGCCGCGCAGTCTTTCGGTTCCAATTGCAGCCTTAGCCGAACGCATGGGCCAGCTTCCGCTGCTTCCATACAGTGGTTACGTGCTTGATAATTGGGCAAAGCTTGAAAGCGGCAATGGGATCACGCTTGAAAACACGCACATGATCCAACAGTTCCTTGGCGGCCAGGACGAAGCGTGGTTCGTTTTGATCCACGTTGCGATCGAAGCCATGGCGGGCGGTGCTTTGGCACGGATGCCTCAAGTCATCGACGCAGTACGGTCTGAGGACGAGAAGGCAGTCGAAGCTCGGCTCGCAGAAATTGCCGAGGTTTGGGCCAAGATCAACGCGATTTTTGACCGGATGCCAGAGCGCTGTGACCCTTACATTTACTTCGAGCGCGTGCGGCCATTCATCCATGGTTGGAAGGACAATCCGGCCCTACCAAATGGACTGCGCTACGATGGTGTTGAACGGTTTGGATCGCGCGGTCAGGCGTTCCGGGGGCAAACCGGTTCACAATCCTCAATTGTACCGGCGATGGACGCGCTTTTGGGTGTTGGGCACGCACATGATCCTATGAAGGCCTATCTTGACGAGTTGCATATTTACCGCCCACCTCAGCACCGTGCGTTTATCGACGATGTGCGGTTAGAAAGCGGCCTCCGCGCGTTTGTTGAGCGTTGCGGGACACCCAATCTTGTGGACGCGTACAACGCCAACATCCAAGCCGTTGCCGACTTCCGGTCGCGCCATCTGGAATACGCCGCATCTTATATCAATCGGCAATCTCGTGTGGCAGCCGGGAATGACACCGACATTGGCACCGGCGGGACACCTTTCATGCGCTATCTCAAGAAGCACAGGGACGAGACAAACCAACGGTTGCTGCCTGTTCTCCGTAGGAAATCCGCATAGTCCCGACGTCGATGAATCCACGCCCGGCCCCAAATCCTGAAGGGACTGAGTTGGCACGTCGCGGCACATAGCAGACCCTTGGCGGCAACCGGCTTCGCTCAGGTTGCAACCTGCTTTCCAACCATTTGTCGCGAGCGCGAATTTTTAGGTTGGTTTAGCTCAAAGGATTTGGACTTTTCGATCTTCGCGCTGATCTGGACACAGTAATCGTCTGGAACAACGGTTTTGAACTTAGATTTGACATGAATCGATGCAAGACAGCGATGACTTGAGCGGTGTTGGAGACCATGCCAGCCCGCCAAACCGACGGCAAATCGGAAACTGTTGAGCATAGAGCGCATGATCAAAGTCACGAACTTCAGCAAGCAGTACAAAGGCTTCACTGCCGTAAAGAACCTTAGCTTTTCGGTCGAACCAGGCCAAATCCTTGGATTGCTCGGGCCCAATGGAGCGGGCAAAACAACGACCTTGCGGGCTTTGTGCGGGATTATCCCACCCAGCTTGGGGAGTCTTGTGGTCGCTGGCCATGACGTTGTCCAAGAGCCGATCGCAGCCAAGCAAAACCTCGGCTATATTCCTGACGATCCTCGGCTTTTTGACACCATGACCGTATGGGAACATCTGGCTTTCACGGCAGCTGCTTACAAAATTGCTGATTTCGAAAAGGATGCCGAAGCGCTCCTTGTGTCGTTCGAGCTCACAAACAAACGCAATACGCTCGTCCATAATTTATCGCGCGGCATGCGGCAAAAGGTAGCGATCGCCAGTGCCTTTTTGCACGACCCAAAAGTGATCCTGTTCGATGAACCCCTGACGGGGCTAGATCCCCAGGGTATCCGGGGGATTCAGCAAGCAATCCGCGACCGCGCGCAGGCTGGGGCGGCCATCATCATAAGCTCGCACCTTTTAAGCCTGTTTGAGAATTTGTGCACACATATCATGGTGCTGAACCTTGGCGAGTGCCGTCGATTTGGCACGATGGAGGACCTGCTGAGTGAGGTCGGACATACCGACAGCACCTCGGCCCTTGAAGAAGTATATTTCTCAATAACGCGGGCCTCGGACCAGATCACAGAGACGGCGCAGGCCTAAAAGATGGATCCTGCGCTCTTCCGACTTCTTGTGATGCGACTGCGTGGCGGCCTGCGCCAGCGCTTGCTCCAGCTGGCAAGCGTGCGCGGTCTGCTTTTCTCTCTCGCTTTCGGCGGGGTCATTTGGTTCCTGATCGAGTCCAACAGCTCTTCGGACACCAGCATTTTTGGATCCGCGGCTTTGGACCCGCAAGCATACAGCGCGCAGATCCTTACTTTCATGCCGCTAGTCATGCTTGCGTTGTCGCTGCTCACCGTGGTGATGACCACCGGTCCGACGTTTCATTTTTCACCGAATGAAATCAATTTTCTTTTCACAGGGCCGTTTCGCCGGCGGGATCTGATCTTCTATAAGTTCGGCGCATATGTCGCCGGCGCCGCTCTAAGCAGTGTGTTCGTCACACTCTTTGCGCAGTCGCAGACAGGATCGGCCCTTTCTGTCTTTGTCGCCACACTCCTGACGCTTGTATTCGTGCAGTTGAACAGCGCCGTCATCGGTATGACCGGGCAGGCGCTTGAAGGCAGCATGTTCGCAAAGCTACGATGGCCCGCTGTTGGGTTGTTTTGCGCGGTTGCAGCGGCAACCGTGCTTTACGCGTGGGTAACGCCCGACCGCGGAATTCTCGATCTCCTGTCTGAGTTTCGACACTCATGGATCGGAACCGTAATCTTGATCCCCTACATCGTGTTTGCCGAACTGTTCGTGGCGGCATCGGTTTCACAACTAGCTTTTTGGGCTCTTGTTGCGGTCGTCATCAATGCGGCTCTGTTGTACGCAGCCATCCTGCTCGATGCCCGAACGACCGACCGCTCTCTCGCCGAGAACGCTCGGCTAAGCAGCCGTTGGGAGCGCATCAGACAAGGTGGTTCCTTCTTTGCGACAGAGCGGACCGAGGTGCGCTCGATCCAACGCGCGCCAAGCGCAGGCGGCTTGGGGCCCATTGCCTGGCGGCAGGCCCTCAACGCATTGCGGAACTCGTTCAAGCTTGTCATCGTATTTGCTGGACTGGCCGCCAGTATTGCGCCGATTTCCCTGGCGCTCGGCGCGCCAGTCACGGAAGAACAGACGATGATGATAATCTACATCTTCATCGCGTTTATCTTACCTCGCAATCTTGTCTGTGACTTTCGCGGTGACCTGAGCCGGATGGAAATCTACAAGACATTGCCAATCGCACCGTGGCGCATTTGCGCAGGCCAACTCGTGGTTCAGGTGCTTCTGGGCTATGCAATTGCTCTGACAATCATAGCAAGCGCATTTGTCTTTGAGGACGGCGTCACGACACGAGTTGCATTGGCCTTGGCAGCTTTTGCGCTTCCGTTGACGTTGCTGATCTATACGGTTGAGAACACTGTACATCTTCTGTTTCCTGTAAAACTTGTTGCGATGGGACGGGCAGACTTCGAATTTCTTGGTCGCTCAATTGTCGAGTTCATCGCAAAAACGATTTTCGTTTTGGCTGGTGTCGTGGCATCGGGTGCTGCGGGACTGGTCACATTTAGAATGATGGGAAACACGTTGGTTCTGCCTGGACTGGCCAGCTGGATAACATTGGCGTTGATCGCGCTTCTGACTATGGTCCCACTGCAATACGCTTTCCGGCGCTTCGCGGTCGCTGAAACCATCGACTAAGGGACAGAATAAGAAGCTCCAGCAGAGACGTTAGGGCGGAACTTTGAGGTCTACCTTATCCATCCGAATGTCGGGTGTTGGCCTGGCATACGGAAGCACCGCATGGCGAGGTTGTGCCAGGACGGCAGTTTGCATCAGATGGTGAGAACCGCAGCGACTTACTACATTGGACGCCGCGCGAGCGAGAATACCTGGCCAGTTGGACCGCCAATGGGTTGCGTCGCCACTTGCAAGGCGAGTGCCGCAACCTCATCGGGGTGTTTGACACGCTCCCACGCCGGAAGGCCTTTGGGCAAGGCATCCTTCCCTTGCGACAGTATCTCTTCAGGCGATCGCTCTTGACCAGGTGCAGCATTGTCGAAGGTCGCGGTCGCCGTCGGGCCGGGCACAAGGCTGTTCACGTCGATGTCCCGTTGCCAAAGCTCATTCGCCAATCCGTTCGTCAACATGTTCAGCGCGGCTTTCGACACGTGGTAGGCGGTGCTGTTGGCACCAGCGCTGAATCCCTTGCCCGAGGTCAGATTGATGATCTTGCCGCCTTTGCGCATGGAGCCGATCAAATGGCGCGTGATCAGATAGGGGCCGCGAACGTTGACCTCCATGGTCTTCCACCAAAGATCGGGATCCGACTCCTCGAACGTTCCACGCTCGAAATAAGCCCCGGCGTTGTTCACAATGATGTCGACGCCGCCATAGTCGGACACGACGCTTTTGCAGAAGTGTTCGACCGCTCCCGGATTGGAGATGTCGAAGACACCTGTCGCGGACTTACGACCAAGGGATTGGATCGCTCCCTGAACCTCGTCGACATCGGATTTGGACCTTGCGCAAATCGCGACATCCGCACCCGCATTGGCGAAAGCGAAGGCAATCGCTTTGCCAATTCCGCGACCGGCTCCTGTGACCACAGCGACTTTGTTCGCAAGGGGTTTGTCAAACAAGCTTTGCCTCCAGCGCTTCTATGACGGCCTCGATTTCGGCGACGCCCGCGTCCCAGTCGACCGCGCCCTTTGCCGTGTAGTGCGCCATAGGCAGCGCCTTTTGCAGGCACACGATACCGTCCCAAAGACGCGTGTCGCAGATCATGGCAAACGGTTGGTCGGTGGTAGCGCGCGCTTCGTCAAAGGTGTCGAGCAGTTCTTGAACATCCGTGCCACCGATCCGGCGCGTCTTGATCCCAAAGGCTTCAAACTTGTCTGTGACGGGTTCGACGCCCATGACATCTTTCGCATGGCCCGAGGCCTGCATGTCGTTGTTGTCGATGATATAGCAAAGGTTGGAGAGCTTCTGATGGCCCGCAAACATTGCGCCTTCCCAAACATTGCCCTCCTGCAGTTCACCATCAGAGAACAGACAATAGACACGCGCGTCCGAGCCCTTTTGCCGAAATGCCCAGGCCAAGCCGGCAGATTGGCTCGGCCCCTGCCCCAATGAACCTGCCGTCATCTCAAAGCCGAATTGCCCTTCAATGGGGCTTTGATCGACCCAACTTCCATCGGCGTTGATCGTTCTGAGATCATCCATCGTGTAGTGCCCAGTCTCGGCAAGCGCGCCGTAGGTCATGATGGCGTCATGGCCATTCGACAGCACGAACCGATCATGGAACCAACCGTCGCCATCTGGGCGCAACTCGTCGAAGTAAAGCGTGGCCGCGATGTCGGCGAGTGCTACGCCCTGCGCCGCATATCCGCCGCGCTGCCGGCAAATCTCAAGCACGTTCTTTCGTATACGGGCGGCAATAAGTTCGAGTTCAGGAACGGATGAATTACGCCTCATGCCGCTGTCCCCGCGATCCGGTTGGCCAAGGTTTCCGCGTCCAGCCCAAGTACGTTCCGGATGTGAGGCATCGTGCCACCCGGCGCCCAAGTGTTGGGCAAACCAAACCGCGTGATGCGTGGGCCGCCGCCGATGTCCGAGACGATCTCGGCAACAAGTGACCCCAGTCCAGTCACGATCTGATGGTTCTCAATCGTCACGATGCGATCGTGAGCGAAGGCGAATTCCGCGATCTCGTTTTCATTCACAGGTTTGATCGTTGGCACGTGCAAGAGCGAATGATCGATGTCACGCCCCGTCAAGACGTCGGACGCTTCCAAAGCCCATTGGGTGCCGTGCCCGGTGGCAATGATGCCGATGCCCGAACCTGTTTTCAGTTTGTAGGTCTTGCCCAATTCGAAGGTAAACTTTTCGGGGTCCAGTATACGAGGCGTGTCGCCGCGGTGACCGCGAATGTACGTCAGCCCCGGCAGATCGACAGCGGCTTCAACGGCAGCCCGGAAATCGGTTGGGTCCACGGGGTCAATCACCGTGGCGTTCGGGATCGCGCGGACCATGCCAAGGTCTTCCGCCGCTTGATGATGGATGCGGGCCGGGTTCGAGATGCCGGGCGTGAACCCAATCGCGATGTTCGTTGGTCCGGTCTCGCGATTGGTGCCCGGCCCCGACCCGGTCCCCATGCAAATCATCATCTGATCATAGGCCCGGCGCGTGATGTAGCAGGCGAAACAAGTCGCAATGGGAATGTACCCGCCTTTCGCCACGCCAGCCGCGACCGACAAGAGATTTTGCTCAGCCATGCCAACGTCGAGATGCTGCTCTGGCAATTCGTTCTTTACCCGCACCACCTGACAATACTTGCTGAGGTCAGCGCTCATGATCACAACGTCTTTGCGGCGCGAGCAGAGGTCAAAACTGATCGCGTCAAAGGGCGCGGGATCGAACGTGCGTTCGCCGGTCAGGAGCATGTTGGCCTCATGGAACGTGGATCGCATTTGGCAGAAGCACGTTTTCCAAGTGCTCCTTTGCTTCAGCATGTGTGACCCAACCGGGCGGCGGGAAATCGGCGGCCATGTCCCAGTCATCGCCGGTTGCTTGCATATGCGCGGTGAGATCGGCGTCGAACTGGTCCATCATCGCTGTGTATTTCGGGTCGCCCACCAGGTTGTTTTGCTCGTCTCGATCCGCGCGCTGGTCGAACAGAAACGCGCGATGATCCTTGCGACGGACGTAGAGCCAGTCCTTGGATCGGATACCGCGTTCGGCATAGGGCGTGTATTCGATAGGGTTGCCACCGGTTTGGGTAAAAACCTGATACCAAAGACGGTCACGATGCTCCGTGGCATCGCCATCCAGCACAGGCAAATAGCTAAGGCTGTCGCGACCCTCTGGCATGTCGACCCCAACAAGGTCAAACAGGGTAGCCATCATATCGACGCCTACGTCGATCATGGCCTCCGTTCGCTGCGGTTTGAAGCGTGCAGGATAGCGAACGATCAACGGAACATGCATCGAGGCGCGGAAAGACTGGTTCTTGATGCCGCAGAACGACCCGTGCTGCCCCAGCATATCGCCATGGTCGCTGAGGAAGATCACCACTGTTTCGTCGGCGATCCCGAGCGCATCTAGCTGGTTAAGAATGCGGCCGAGGTTCCAGTCGATGTTGTGGATCATGCCGTAATATTCAGCAATGAACTCGCGAATCTCGGCCTCGGTTTCGATTTCTCCCACGGGTTTGGTCTCATGCGCGCAGTGGCTCTTGTGGCCTGCGCGTGGGTCGCCCCCGCAAAGCACCTCGTTTCGGTGTTTTTGCACCCGCGCCTGCAGTTCCGGGTCAGGCACACCGGGCGGCAGAGGCACCTCTTCTGGCCGATAAACGCGCCGCAGGTGGTCAGGCATGTCCATTGGGAAATGCGGAGGACCGTAGCTGAGATACCCAAAAAACGGTTTGTTGCCCTTCGCCGCGCCGTCGATGAAATCCATGAACTGGTCGGTCTGATAGTCGGGTTCATACCGCGCCGAGTGATAGGCTTGACCCGTGTCGTCATAGTAAATGGACGAGCGGTAGTCGTGGCCGCGATTGAAGCCGACGAAGTGCTCAAACCCGAAGCGACGGTTTGGCGGTACGAAACCGGGCTTCGGCCCACCCTCCAGATGCCATTTGCCAATGTAGCCTGTCTTGTAGCCAGCGTCGCGCAGATACTCGGCCAAAAACCCTTGCCCGCCGCGCAAGGGGAAATGGTTCTGAACCATTCCATGGCCTTGCGCATACTTGCCCGTAAGCACAGAGGCACGAAAGGGGCAGCATATCGGGTAGCTGGTGTAGGCCTCTTCGAAATGCACCCCCTCGGCAGACAAACGGTCGATGTTTGCCGTCCGGATCACCGGATTGCCCGCGAAGCCCATCGCGTCATAGCGCATTTGATCGGCATAGATGATCAGAATGTTCGGACGATCAGTCATTCGTTTTTCATGCCACGCTTCAGACGCGAAGTTATCGGCCCCAAGAGGATCGTTATCGCCAGTGCCGCATAAATCGTGAGCCCGATCGGTGTGTTAAAGAACTCGGCTATCGAGCCATCTGCGAGGGTGATCGACTGGCGAAGGGAGTTTTCCAGGATAGGTCCAAGGACAAAGCCAATCGAAAGCGGTGCAATCGAATAGCCAAGTTTGCGGACTACGTACCCCAATATGCCTGCGCCCAAAAGAACGCCGACGTTGAAGAAGGAATTCGACACCGAATAGATACCGACAAAGCTGAGAAGCAAGACTGTTGGCACAATGACGGATGTTGGCACGCGGATCAGTTGTGCCGCAAAACGGATCGCGATGAGCCCGATGAACATCATCAGGATATTGATCAGGAATAGCCCAAGGAAGATGGCGTACATCAGGTCAGGCTCTTCCGAGAACAGCTTCGGGCCTGGCGTAAGGCCTTGGATCAAAAGCGCCCCAAGCAAAACTGCGGCAGCGGGGGAACCCGGAACACCAAGCGTCAATGTCGGAACCAAGGCGCCACCGACGGTGGCGTTGTTCGCGGTCTCCGGCGCAACAATACCTTCCGGGATGCCGGTCCCGTATTTCTCGGGCACTTTCGAACGACGCTTGGCCTCGGAGTAGGCAAAGAACGCGCCCACCGCTGCACCTTCGCCCGGAATAATGCCAATGACCGTCCCTATGATCGACGACCGCATGATCACGTCTTTCATGCGACCCAGGGTTTTCAATCCAGGAAGTCTTACGGACAAACTCTCGGTTGAGAAGTCGACCTTTCTGGCGGCGCGCTCCGCTCCCATCAGGACTTCGGAAACTGCAAAAAGACCGACAAGGAAAGGCACCAGTGGCAAGCCTTCGTAGAGGTGATACGTTCCAAAAGTATAGCGCTCAGTCCCGTTCAGCTCGTCCAGGCCCCAGGTCGTCAGAAACAACCCCAGGCCTCCGACCAGCAGCCCTTTGGCGAGGCTTTGGCCGGCCACCCGAACCACGACGATCAGGCCGAAAACGCTTATTGCAAGATACTCTCTCGGGCCGAATTTCACGGCCAGTTCGGCGAGTAGCGGTGCAATCAACATCAGGCAAACCGCACTGAACAGCCCGCCAATGATCGAACCGGTCAGCGAAAACCCGAGGGCTTCGCCACCCCGTCCGGATTTGAACATGTTGTGCCCGTCAAGTACCGTCGCAATTGCGGCCCCGGTTCCGGGTATTCCAACAGCGATCGCTGAAATGGACCCACCGTAAATCGCCGCTGAGTAAATTCCCAACAGCAGCACCATCGATGGCACGGCTTCCATGTAGAAGGTGAATGGCAATGCAAGAGCGATGGCGATGGGCGGGCCAAGCCCCGGCAGGATTCCAATGATCAGCCCTAGCAAAATGCCAAGGACAAGCAGCAACATTGTCCATGGATCCGCGAGCAATCCGATTGCTGAAAGAAGGGCGCCGCCATCAAACATCGTCGGTCACACCAATTGCACGCCAAGCCCGTACATGAAGACGAGCGTGATGGCTCCGGTAAGCGCCAGGACCACGACGTAGATAAGAGGCTGGCGTACGCCCATGGCCAATAGGCTGAGTGGCCCCATAAGCGCCGCCATTGGTAGAAAGCCGAACGATCGCCATATGAAATAGCAGGCCACAGCGACCAGAAGCATCAGAATGCCTTGCCGAGCTTCGCCAACATTGGCGAAAACCGTCTCGCCTTCATCATCACCGGCTGCGCCTTGGAAAAAATACTGGTACCCAACGACAACCGCGCAGATCGCGACGATACCAAGCATGAGCTGCGGGAAGAACTTCGACGGAAGGCCTGAGCTTGCCAATAGCCCCGAGGTCACAAACCCCTCTGCAACCCAGGCAAAATAGCCACTTGCGCCCAGGATCAGCGCCACGAAAATCAAGTTTGCTGTTCTTTGGCTCAGCATCTTCCGCCTCAATGAAAGAACCACCGCGCGAGGTGGCCGCGCGGCGAACACTCAATTCAGACTACTTGTGAAGCAGGCCAAGGCCGTCCAGAAGCGGCGAGTACAGATCGATACCTGACTGGATCAAAGCGGTTGTTTCATCAACGCCATGTGTCCAATCGTAGCTGACCGCCTTCGGCACTTTCGAGATGAACGCCTCTTCCCCCATCGACTTGGATGCTTCGAGCAACTTGTCGACAATCTCCTGTGGCGTACCCGCCTTCACAGCCAAACCGCCATGCACCCAAGTACCAGCTTGTTTGCCCGGGAAGGCCTCGCCAACGGTCGGCACGCCGGGCAGGTCCTTTTCGTAATATGGTTTCCGGTTGTTATCCAAGATGACAAGCGGGCGAATTTCGTCCCCGTAGGCGTGGATCGAGGCGACCTGTCCTACAGCCACGTCAACCTGACCGCCAATCAAACCGGCCAGCGTTGCCGGCACTGTCTTCAATGCGATGGTGTTGAATTCAAGCCCGAACTCGGACGCCATCTGAACGGCCGACAAGTTTGGCGGAGCGCCAAGGTTGTTGACGCCCATGTTCAGCTTGTTGGCCTTCGCTCCTTCGACGAACTCCGCAAAGGTCGTGTAAGGGCTGTCCGAGCGTACGTAGAGCGCGTTCGACGCCGAGATCCCGGCATAAAGCGGAATGAAATCCTCCAGCGGCGTGTATGGCGTCTCACGCGTCAGCGGCACGACCATGAAGCTGGGCGGCGACCAGTTGAAGACGGTGTAGCCGTCTGCAGGCGCTTCCAGGACGCTCATTGTTGCCGGAATGTGTGCTCCGCCGGGCTTGTTCACAACGTTCACTGGGACGCCAAGGGCCTCGCTCAAAACCTCAGCGTTCATGCGCGCAACGATGTCAGCGTTGCCGCCCGCGGCGAAAGAGACGACATAAGTAATTGGCTTCTCGGGCCATTCGGCAAGCGCGGCACCTGCGCCAAGACCAAGCGCCGTCACAGTGGCGGCAGCCAGTTTGAATAGTTTCATTTCGAAGCCCTCCCCGCTTCAAACCAAGCCTTTTCGGCAGTTAATGGTCTAGATGTTCATACCTTTCAATTTGTTCGCTACGGAGTCAAGTCAGCTTTCTCAAACAATAGAGGATCGTCGGTGCGGTGAGCTCCGAAATAGGGTCTGTTGAAGCCCGCCCGATGGAATAGGACGCCGAAGTCCACAGTCTTAAGTGCTTCGGTCCTCGTCTCGATGCCCGAATTCGGGCGTCGATGAACGTCACCCAGCGGGTGTGGTTCTTTGGTGCCCGCGGCCGGACTCGAACCGGCACGGCGTTACCGCCTGGAGATTTTAAGTCTCCTGTGTCTACCATTCCACCACGCGGGCGACTGACTTCCGGGATAGGCGAGTTGGCCGGTGGCGTCCAGAACGGGTGCGGTGCTGGTCAGATGTCTTCGCCGGGGATTTCCTTCAGATAGCGGCGTTCCGGGATCCATGGGTTCAGCGCCAAGGCTTCACGCAGAACCTTTTGGCTTTCTTCGAACCGGCCCATGCTTTGCAAGGTCAGGGCTTTGCCGGAAATCGCGGCGACGTGGCGCGGCGACCGCGCAATGGCCTTGTCCAGATCGCGAAGCGCTTCGGGAAAGTCATTCCGAAGAAAGGCCACAAAGGCGCGTTGATTGTATCCCTCGGCATAGTCCGGACAGTAGTCGACCAGTTCCGAGAATACCTCGCGCGCCGGTGTCAGATCGCCGCTGCCAAGATGGCTCAGGCCCCGGTTCAGCAGATCCTGCGCTTTCTGATCAGGTGCCTTCATCCAGACCGCCCACATGGCCTGCGCGGCGTACCGGCCGCCCTGTGCTGTTTCGGCCCGTTGTGCCTCGGCGATCAGCAGATCCATCTCGGCGGTGTAATCCACGACCGGCGGGCAGTCGGCGAAGGCGGGGGCGGCGAGAACCGCCAGCAAGGCAGAGATACGCATGCCCTTGAAGGTGGCCGCATTTGCAAATCTGTCAAGCCGCCGGGTTGACGCCCTTGGGCCTGTCTGGAACGGTCCGGCGCATGTTCCCGATCCGCGACCACAATCCATCCGGGCGAACGCCCTATGTGACCTGGGCCTTGATTGCGATCAACGTCCTGGTTTTTCTGAGTTATTACAATCTGTTCAGCGAACCGCGCGCGCTGAATATCTTTTTTGCCAATTGGGGCATGGTTCCTGCCATAGCGTCCGAAAACCAGATCAGCCTGATCACGCACATGTTCCTGCATGGCGGGGTCATGCACCTTTTGGGCAATATGCTGTTTCTCTGGATTTTCGGTGACAACATGGAAGATGAGATGGGCCATGTGGGCTTTCTGATCTTCTATCTCGCGGCGGGCGTGGGGGCGGCGATTGCACAATACGCCACCGAGCCCAACAGTCCGGTACCTATGGTCGGGGCCTCTGGTGCGATCGCCGGTGTCATGGGCGGATACCTTTTGCTTTTCCCAAAAGCCAAGGTCGATATCCTGCTGATCCTGATCATCATCTTCCGCGTCTTCACGATCCCGGCTTGGATCGTCTTGGGGCTGTGGTTTGCGATGCAGTTGGGGCTTGGTCTCTCGACACCATCCGATCAGGGCGGCGTGGCTTATTGGGCCCATGCGGGCGGGTTTGGCATCGGGCTTCTTCTGACCGTACCTTTATGGCTGCGCCGCGGGGCAACAGCCTTTTGGCACCGGACCGAAGGCCATCCGCCCCATCCCGAGGCGCAATACCGTTTTGTGAGAAGCTCGGTGCCAAAGGTGACGCGCCGCTAACCCGCGGTTGGTTCGATTTTTGAAAGTCTACGGCGGGTAGGTTTGGTTTTCACCGGAACATCTGTTCGAAATATGCAAGTACTGGCGCGGGTCAGCCACGCACCTGCTTGGCGAATTCATCGAACAAGTTCGGATTGCAGGCAATCAGACCACCCGACTCGACGACGTTTCCGCCGGATGTCATGGCTTCCACAAATCCACCCGCTTCGCGGACGATGATCACGCCGGCGGCGATGTCCCAGGCGTTGAGACCTGCTTCCCAGTACCCTTCGTACCGACCCGCCGCCACATAGGCGAGATCGAGCGATGCCGCCCCCCAACGACGGATGCCCGCGGTCGCGGGCAATAGCCGGGCCGTGGCCGCAAGGCTTTCAGGCAGTCCAGGACGACCGCCAAACGGAAACCCGGTCGCAAACACCGCTTCGATCATTTGCTTTCGGTCCGAAACACGCAGGCGCTGATCATTCATCCACGCGCCCTGCCCCTTCTCGGCCCAGAACATTTCGTCTTTGGCGGGATCGAAGATAACCCCCGCGACGATCTCGCCCTTGTGCTCCAACGCGATGGAAACCGCCCAATGGGGCATGCCATGAAGGTAATTGGTTGTGCCGTCCAGAGGATCGACGATCCAACGCCGGGTCGGGTCCTCGCCCGCCACCGCTTCGCTTTCCTCACCGACCCAGCCATAGGTGGGCCGCGCCTCGGTCAGCATGCCGCGCACGATTTCTTCGGCCTTCACATCTGCCTTTGAGACGAAATCGCCAGCGCTTTTGGACGTCACCTGAAGGTTTTCAACTTCGCGAAAGTCCTTGGTCAGGCTGCGCCCGGCCGCGCGCGCGGCTTTGATCATGACATTCAGATTGGCGCTGCCTTGCATGTCCGGGTCTCCTAGCGTGATCTGGGCGCGTCTTACGGGGGCCTGGCGCGATTGCCAAGCGACCTTTGTTGCGCCGCCTCCGGCGCCGCGATGCGTGGGGGCGCTGCCCCCACACCCCCGGAGTATTTTTCCCAAGATGAACGGAGATGGACGCGCGATTTTCGCTGGGGTAAGGACGCGGAATGGCACGGATCCTGATCACTTCGGCGATCCCGTATATCAACGGGATCAAGCACCTCGGCAATCTTGTGGGCTCGCAACTGCCCGCGGACCTTTATGCGCGGTATATGCGGCAGCGCGGCCATGAGGTTTTGTTTCTCTGTGCAACCGACGAACATGGGACCCCGGCGGAACTGGCGGCCGCGAAGGCGGGCAAGCCCGTGGCCGAGTATTGCGCCGAGATGTGGGCGGTTCAGAAAGACCTCGCCGACCGGTTCCGGCTGTCCTTCGATCACTATGGCCGGTCGTCCTCGCACCAGAACCATGCACTGACCCAGCACTTCGCAGGGCGGCTGGACGCTGCCGGGCTGATTGAGGAAGTCGATGAAAGTCAGGTTTATTCCAACGCGGACGGACGGTTCCTGCCGGATCGTTACATCGAAGGGACCTGCCCCAATTGCGGCTATGACCGGGCGCGCGGCGACCAATGCGAAAACTGCACCAAGCAACTGGATCCGACCGATCTGATCAAGCCTCGGTCAGCGATTTCCGGGTCCAACGATCTGGAAGTGCGCGAGACCAAGCATCTGTATCTGAAGCAGCGGTCCATGCGCGGACAGTTGTCGGACTGGATCGACAGCAAGACCGACTGGCCGGTTCTGACGACGTCGATCGCGAAGAAATGGCTGAATGACGGGGATGGCCTTCAGGATCGCGGGATCACTCGGGACCTTGATTGGGGCGTACCGGTGCGAAAAGGGACCGAACCCTGGCCCGGCATGGAAGGCAAGGTCTTCTATGTCTGGTTCGACGCGCCGATTGAATACATCGCCTCGGCCAAAGAATGGACCGATGCTGCGGGTCGCCCGGACGCAGATTGGGAACGCTGGTGGCGGACCGACAAGGGCGCCGAGGATGTGAAGTATGTCCAGTTCATGGGCAAGGACAACGTGCCCTTCCACACACTGTCTTTCCCGGCCACGATCTTGGGTTCGGGCGAACCCTGGAAGCTGGTCGATTACATCAAGTCTTTCAACTACTTGAACTATGATGGCGGGCAGTTTTCCACGTCACAAGGGCGCGGTGTCTTCATGGATCAGGCGCTGGAAATCCTGCCCTCGGATTATTGGCGCTGGTGGCTTTTGTCGCACGCGCCCGAGAACTCGGACAGCGAGTTTACGTGGGAGAATTTTCAGGCCTCGGTCAATAAGGACCTGGCAGATGTTCTCGGCAATTTCGTCAGCCGCGTCACCAAGTTCACGCGGTCGAAATTCGGGGAAGTTGTGCCAGAGGGCGGCGACTTCGGAGAGGCCGAGACCGCGCTGATCGCGAAACTGACCGAAGGGCTGCGCGCCTATGAGGGTCATATGGAAGCAATCGAAGTTCGGAAGGCCGCGACCGAACTTCGCGCCATTTGGGTCGCAGGCAACGAATACCTGCAATCCGCCGAACCTTGGGCCGTCTTCAAAACTGACCCTGACCGGGCCGCGGCAATTGTGCGACTGTCCTTGAACCTGATCCGTGTCTACGCCGTGATCTCGGCGCCGTTCATTCCGGATGCGTCGGCGCGTATGCTGTCAGCCATGAACACGCTCGATACCGAGTGGCCTTCGGATGTGGCGACGGCGCTGACCGCCCTGCCCCCGGGGCATGCCTTCACCGTACCGGATGTTTTGTTTGCCAAGATCTCGGACGAGGACCGCGAGGCCTGGTCCGAGCGGTTTTCCGGCAGACGCGCTTAGATCCCCGAAACCGCCGATCCGTTGCGCAATCGTTCAGACCACCGTTCGGTGGGTTAACCGCTATCCTTAAAAGAATCTTTATGACGGGCCCACACAGTATGAGGCTCGGGCTATGGATGCAGGATTTTTAAAGGCTTGGCGCAATGCGCCGGACGACAGATTGAAGGCCTTCCTTGGAAGTGCGCCGATCTTGTTTCACACGCTTGATGCTGACTTCCGCATCGGTCAGGTGGCCGAGCGGTGGGCCGAGATACTTGGCCATTCCGTCGATGACATGATTGGCCGGTCCTTTTTGGACTTCGTGACGCAGGATGAGCGCGTCCGTCTGGAAAACGACATATTGCCAGCCCTGACCGAGACAGGTGGCATGTCCGATGTGCCTTGCGATTTTCAGGACGCGACCGGAACCGTGATCCCGGTCCTGATAACGGCAAGCATGATCTTGGCGCCCGACGCGACGCCGCAGGGCTCGGTCGTGATCATCTTCGATAACCGGCCCGTAAAGGATGCGTTGACGCTTCTGAAGCAAACGGCACAGGAATTCGAAGAAGCCAGTCGCGCGAAGTCCCGGTTTCTGGCCGCGATGAGCCATGAGATCCGGACACCCATGAACGCGATCATGGGCTTTGCGCAGCTTCTGAAGCTGTCCAAGCTGGATCCTAAGCGCCGCGCCCATGTGGATGCGATCCTGTCGGCGGGTGGATCCTTGATGAACCTCTTGACCGATCTTCTGGATCTCAGCCAGGTCGAAGAAGGTCGGATGCGGATCGAATCCCGCGAAGTCGAGTTGATCGCCCTGATCGACCAGATCGCCGAGTGGTGGCATTCCAGCGCGAAGCAGAAGGGTCTCCGCCTGAACGTCATGATGGACCGCGCCCTGCCCCGCGTCGTCAAAACTGACCCGGTGCGGATACAGCAGATCCTGAACAACTTTCTCTCAAACGCCGTGAAATATACCGAGTTGGGAAGCGTCACGCTTCGGGCCGTCGTCGTCTGGGAAGACATGGAACGGGCCCGGCTTCGCTTTGAAGTCGAAGATACCGGTCCCGGTATGGAGCCCGAGCAGATCGAGCACCTGTTCAAACCTTTCGTGCAGATCGAAAGCGATTTCGGCAAAGATCGGGGCGGATGGGGCCTTGGCCTGTCGATCTGCTCGAACATCGCGCAACGGATGGGGGCGGATATCGATGTGCAAAGCGTCCCGCGCGAAGGTAGCGTCTTTTCCTTCGAAATCGATCTGGACGTCGTGGAATCGCCCCTGCCGCCGAAGATCGTCCCACCAGAAACCGCCGATCATCCGACACCGCTCCCTCCCGGTGAGGGGTACCGGGTGCTTCTGGCCGAGGACAATGCGCTGAACCAGGAAATGATGCGTACAGCCCTGACCAACATGGGGCATCAGGTCGACACGGTGGCCAACGGGTTCGAAGCCGTCGAAGCGACGATCAAGAACTCATATGATTTCATCCTGATGGATATCATGATGCCGGGCCTCGATGGTATCGGGGCAGCGGCTCAAATCCGCTCGGCGGACAACCCCTTGCGCGATATTCCCATCGTCGCCTGCTCGGCCCATGTCGCCGAAGAAGCCCGAGAGCGGTACAAAAGGGTGGGCATGGACGCGTTCGTGCCCAAGCCCATCGATCAGGATGAACTGACCCGAACCATCGATCTGGTCATGAAAGGTCGTGCGGAATCCCAGCAGCAATCCAAGGACCCGGAACCAACCGCATAGTTTGATCCCGGTCTGCGACACATCCTGTCGTTTTTGGGCTTTAAGGTAAGGTGTAACTGGCTAGGCTGACCCAAAAAGGGGAGACCTAGCCATGAAGTCGCACTACCGCGTCGTGGTGATCGGGGGCGGCGTTGTCGGATCCTCGGTGCTTTATCACCTGGCCAAGTTCGGCTGGACCGATGTGGTGATGCTGGAACGGCGGCGTTTGGCTTCCGGGTCATCCTGGCACGCGGCGGGCGGGATCCATGCACTCAACGCCGATCCGAACATGGCGGCGCTTCAGGCCTATACGATCGACTTGCTGTCCGAGATCGTGAAGGAAAGCGGCCAGAACATCGGGCTGCACATGACCGGTGGTCTGACCTTGGCGGGCACGCCCGAACGCTGGGAATGGCTGCAGTCGACCTATCGGATCTTTCAATCCATTGGCATCGACGACTGTGCCTTGATGTCACCGGAAGAGGCGCAGGCCCGCTGCCCGATCATGTCGACCGAGGGTGTCCTGGGTGCCATGTGGGCCGACCGCGAAGGGTATATCGATACGACCGGAACCGTGCAGGCCTATGCCACCGCGGCCAAGAAGCGTGGTGCGGAATATTACGAGACCACGAAAGTCGAAGAACTGATCCAGACCGCTGATGGCTGGCAGGTTGTGACTGACAAGGGCACGATCACTTGCGAACACGTCGTCAACGCCGCTGGTCTTTGGGCCAAACAGGTGGGCCGGATGGCGGGGATAGAATTGCCGGTCTCACCGCTGAAGCACCACTATCTGATCACCGACACGATCCCCGAAGTCGCGGCGGCAGACTTTGAAATGCCGATGACCGTGGACCTCGAAGGGTTCACCTATATGCGGCAGGACCAGCAAGGTGTCCTGGTCGGGATCTATGAGATCGAGCACGAACACTGGGCCATGGATGGCGCGCCTTGGAACTACGGCGAAGAGCTGTTTCAAGAACAGCTCGACCGGATCGAAAACGAACTGACGCTGGGCTTCCAGCGTTACCCGGCCATCGAGAACGTGGGCATCAAGACGTGGGTCAACGGGGCTTTCACCTTCTCGCCCGATGGCAACCCGTTGGTCGGTCCCGTGCCGGGCAAGCGCGGCTATTGGTCGGCCTGCGCGGTTATGGCGGGTTTCCTGCAAGGTGGTGGGGTCGGCAAGACGCTGGCCGAATGGATGATCCATGGTGAGCCTGAGGCCGATGCATGGTCGATGGATGTCGCCCGCTACGGGCCTTGGGCTGAAAACCGGAAATACATCAAGGAAACGACGGGCCAGTTCTATTCCCGCCGCTTCGTGATGTCCTATCCGAACGAACAGCTGCCCGCAGGTCGGCCCCTGAAGATGGCACCCGCCCATGACGCGATGACAACGGCCGGATGCCGTTGGGGCGTATCCTGGGACTTGGAAGTACCGCTTTATTTCGCGCCGTCGAAAGATTTCGTTGAGAACCTAACACTTAAGCGCTCAAACGCCCATGAAATCGTGGCGGCTGAGTGCAAGAACGTGCGCGAAAATGTGGGGATGGTCGATATCACCGGGTTCTCGCGGTACGAGGTGACCGGTCCCGGCGCTGAGGCTTGGTTGAACAAGATCCTGTCGACCACCTTGCCGAAGCCGGGTCGCGCTCGGCTGGCCGTGATGCTGGCGCCCGAAGGCAGACTTAAAGGCGATCTGACGCTTTTGAACTGGGGGGATGGAACTTGGTGGATCATGGGGTCTTACTACCTTCGGACCTGGCACATGCGTTGGTTCCTGGACCACCTGGAAGAAGGCGTGTCCATCCGCGATCTCGGTGAAGAGATGTGCGGGTTTGCCCTCACCGGACCCAACTCAAAGAACGTCCTGCAAAAGCTTGTGAATGAAGAGATTTCAATTCCCTTCATGGGCTGCAGACGGACCGATGTCGGCATGGTGCAGGCCCATATCGCGCGAATGTCGGTGGCGGGCGAGTTGGGGTACGAGATCAACGTGCGCATGGGCGACCATGTAAAGCTTCGCCGCATGCTTCTGGACGCGGGCGAAGACTTCGGCCTTCAGGAATATGGCTTCAACGCCATGCTGTCGCTTCGGCTGGAGAAATCTTTTGGCATTTGGTCGGCCGAGTTCACGCAGGACCGCACCCCGGGCATGACGGCTACGGACCGCTGGATCGCCTGGGACAAAGGTGATTTCATCGGACGCGAAGCCGCCATCGCTGAACGCGACGGGAACGGCCCCGCGATGAGACAGGTAACGCTGGAAGTGGATGCCGAGGACGCCGATGCCAGCGGATACGAACCCGTTTGGTCAAATGGCACACGTGTGGGGTTTGTCACTTCTGGCGGCTATGGCCATACGGTGCAAAAATCGCTCGCCATGGCGCTTGTTCCGCCGGAATACTCCGAACCCGGCACCGAACTCAGCGTTCATGTGGTCGGTGTCGAACGCGCAGCCAAGGTCATACCGCCCTCGCCCTATGACCCCGAAGGCAAGGCGATGAGGGGATGAGCCGGGCCCGCACCGGGCGTCGCGCAAGACCCGTCGGGGGCGGCGGCAAAAGGGTTGTAAGTTACCACCGTTTGAAAAACCACTTCCCGCCCGTGCCCATTTGGTCCGAGGATCGCGTGACAGCGATCCACGAAGCCGCGCTGTCCGTCCTGGAAGACCTGGGGCTGAAGATCCTGCTGCCAGAGGCGCGGGAGCTCTTCGCGCAGGCGGGCGCGCGGGTCGAAGACGAAGATATGGTCTTCATCGGGCGGGATATGGTTGAGGCCGCGATTGCCTCTGCCCCCAAGTCTTTTCCGATCCGGGGCGGCACGCGCGACCGCGATTTGACGTTCGAACTGGGTACGCTCGCTTTTCAATCCGGCGCGGGCGCACCCAACGTGACCGACACGGTGCGGGGTCGCCGCCCCGGCGCCTTGACAGATGTGTGCGAACTGACCCGGCTGGTTCAGGCCTTTGACGTCATCCAGATGCTCTCGCCCGGGGTCGAACCGCAGGATATTCCGCCGCATCTCCGCCATTTCGCCTTTACAAAGGCGCAGTTGGAACTGTCGGACAAAATCCCCTTCGTCTTCTCACGCGGAACGCCCCAGGCGTTGGACTGTTTTGAGATGCTGGCGATGGGCCGTGGGCTCTCGGACGAGGCTTTCCAAGCCGATCCCCATTGCTACACGATCATCAACACCAATTCACCGCGTCAGATTGATATTCCTATGGCCCAGGGACTGATCGATTTCGCCCGGCACGGGCAGGTCTCGATCGTCACACCCTTCTGCCTGATGGGGGCCATGGCCCCTGTGACTGTCGCGGGCGCCCTGACCTTGTCTCATGCCGAGGCACTGGCCGCGATTACGCTTACCCAGCTTTCCCGCCCCGGGGCGCCCGTGATGTACGGGGCCTTTGCGTCCAACGTCGATATGAAGTCCGGCGCACCGGCTTTTGGGACGCCCGAACAGGTGAAAGCCAGCCTTGGGTCCGGGCAATTGGCCCGGCACCTCGGCCTGCCCTGGCGAAACGCGGCCGGGTCCGCAGCCAACATCAATGACGCGCAAGCCGCCCATGAAACCCAGATGTCCGCGTGGGGGGCGGTTCTGGCAGGCGCAACGGTTGTCATCCATGCCGCAGGCTGGATCGAAGGCGGTCTAACCGTGAGCTACGAGAAGTTCCTGACGGATATGGAGATGGTCCAGATCCTGGCTGAGCTGTGTACCGAGACACCGGCGACGGACGCCGATATCGGCATGGACGCGTTGCGCGAAGTGCAACCTGGCGGGCATTTCTTTGCTGCTGCCCACACGATGGAGCGGTATCAGTCGGCCTTCTATGATCCCTTGATCTATGATTGGTCGAATTTCGGGACCTGGACCGAAAACGGCGAAAAGGATGCCACGATGCGCGCGGGCGAGATGTGGCAAGCGATTCTGGCCGAGCCCGAGCCGCAATTTCTGGACCCGGACCGGCTGGGCAAGATCGAAGATTTCATCCAGAAACGAACGAAGGCGGGTGGCGCCCCGCCGGTCAGCTGAAAGGACATCCCATGGCAGAGACAGCAGACGCGATCATCATCGGCGCAGGGGTCATCGGGACGGCGGTGGCTTTTGAACTGGCCAAGAAGGGATGGAAAACCATCAGCCTGGACCGGAACGCGCAGGCCGGACACGGCTCGACCGCCGGATCCTGCGCGATCATCCGAATGCATTACTCGACGCTCGACGGGACGGCCTTCGCTTGGGAAGGATACCACTATTGGCGCGACTGGGCCGACTATCTTGAGGCGCCGTCGGATGAAGCGCTGGCGAAGTTCGTCGAATGCGGATGCCTGACCCAGAAAACGGAATCGAACGGTTATCTGGCCAAGCACATGAAATACTCGGCCGAGGTCGGCTGCCCATTTGAAGAATGGTCGCCTGAAGAGGTGATGAAGCAGTTGCCGATCTATTCAAACGAGAGTTTCTTTCCGGCCAAGGCCCCGGATGATCCGGAGTTTGGTCAACCGAATGGGCGCAAGATGGTCGGCGGGGTCCACTGGCCGAACGGCGGCTATGTGACCGATCCCGCGCTATCGTCGCAGAACCTGGCAGCAGCAGCGTCACGCAAAGGTTCAAACTTCAAGATGAGCGCAGAGGTCTCTGATATCTTGAAGGAAAATGGACGAGCATCCGGTGTGCGCCTGACCGACGGATCCGAGATCCACGCACCAGTCGTGATCAATGTCGCCGGTCCTGCGTCATCCAAGATCAACGCCATGGCGGGCGTGTTGGACGACATGACGATCGAGACCAAGGCGCTCAGGCAAGAGGTCGTGCATGTCCCCTCGCCCGAAGGGTTCGATTTCGAGGCGAACGGCAAAGTTATCTCGGACAGCGATATCGCCGTCTATTGCCGACCAGAACATGGCAACCACATCCTTGTCGGTTCGGAAGACCCGGAATGCGATCCGCACCAATGGGTGGAGGATGACACCGATTACAATCGCGAGTTCACCGATCAATGGACAACACAGGCGATGCGATACGCCCAGCGCGTGCCGTCCCTGGGCATCCCGAACCGCACGCGGGGCGTGGTGGATCTCTATGATGCCTCAACCGACTGGATCCCAATCTATGACAAATCCGCCCTGCCCGGCTTTTACATGGCCTGCGGATCCAGCGGGAACCAGTACAAGAACGCCCCGATCGCGGGCAAGATGATGGCGGCGCTGGTCGACTACGTCGAAAACGGCAACGACCACGATAAATCACCCTTGCAATTCACGCTGCCCTATATCGACCGAACCATCGATGTGGGCTTTTATTCCCGAAAGCGCGAGATCAATCAGGAATCGAGCTTCTCGGTCCTGGGATGACTTTTCAAAGGGGCCAAGTCTTTTGGCCCCTCACAGAACAAGCCACAACGTCTTGAAAAACCGAACGTAGCCGCTTGGAACGGGGCGCGCTGCCCCCTATAAGCCCCTTCGCACCATTTGCAGGAGGCGCAGGATATGCGCAGCGCAACGATCAGCCGCAAGACGGCAGAAACCGAGATCCGCGTCGAGATCACTCTCGACGGAACCGGCAGCTATGACAATGCGACAGGCGTCGGGTTCTTCGATCATATGCTCGATCAGCTGGCGCGCCATGCCCTGATCGACATGGCCGTTCAGGCCAAGGGCGATACGCATATCGACGACCACCACACGGTCGAGGACACGGGCATCGCGCTCGGTCAGGCGCTAAGCGAGGCGCTTGGCGACAAACGCGGCATCCGGCGGTACGGCGCATGTCACCTGCCGATGGACGACACGCTGGTCAGGGCGGCGCTGGATCTGTCCGGGCGTCCATTTCTGTCTTGGGGCGTAGAAATGACCGCCACCAAAATCGGGACGTTCGATACCGAACTTGTGCGAGAGTTCTTTCAGGCGCTCACGACCCATGGCGGTATCACGCTGCACGTCGATCTTATCCGTGGGATCAACAGTCACCACATCGCAGAAGCGGCTTTCAAGGCCGTGGCGCGGGCGCTTCGGGAAGCCGTTGAACCCGACCCGCGGAAGGGCGACGCCATCCCGTCGACCAAGGGCACGCTTTGAACAGGCCATGCTGACGGTTCTGATCGATTACGAGTCTGGAAACCTGCACTCGGCCGAGAAGGCGTTTCAACGCATGGCGGCCGAGATGGGCGGGGGCGAAGTTCTTGTCTCGGGCGATGCCGAGGACGTGGCACGGGCCGACCGGATCGTTCTGCCCGGCGACGGGGCCTTTCCGGCCTGCATGGCGGCGCTATCGGACCGGAGCGGCGTCTTGGCGGCGCTGCGTGAGGCCGTCGAAGTTAAAGGGCGCCCCTTCCTCGGGATTTGCGTCGGTATGCAGTTGATGGCGCGGATCGGGCGGGAATACCAAGAGACCGAAGGGCTCGGCTGGATCGATGGCGTGGTCGAGCGGATCGCGCCATCCGACCCGGGCCTAAAAATCCCTCATATGGGGTGGAACGATTTGGTGATCGAACAAACCCACCCGGTTTTGGACGGAATCTCCACCGGCGATCATGCCTATTTCGTCCATTCCTATCAGATGGTTATGGGCAGCTCCTCCGATCGGCTGGCGTATGCCGATTACGGCGGCGACGTAACCGCGATCGTTGGACGGGACACGGTGATCGGCACCCAGTTTCATCCCGAGAAAAGTCAGGCCGCGGGCCTGAAACTGATCGCCAATTTTCTGACCTGGGCGCCCTAGCGTACGCGGCGCCAGGTCTGGCCGTCGCAAACCATGCCTTTGCATCCTGTCACGACGAGCCTGTCGCCGGTGAGCTGCGCACTCGCGCGGGCATGCACGTCCAGAAGCGGCACATAGACCGTTCCACCGTCATAGCGACCATCGCCCTGGGGTGTCAGATCCCAAATGAAATCCTTGCCCACATGGGGGGTCTGAACCATGCGCCCGGCGGTGTCATAGGCGCGGGCTGAACGGCCACAGATCTTGTCGCCGCATTGGCGAAGTTCCACATGGGTGACCAGGTCTTTGCGGTCAGGTTCGGTTTGCCAGATCCCGATGACCGGATCGGCCGCCCAAAGTGGCAGAGCCGTGGCCATCCAAACGGAAACCGGCAAGGCGCATGTGCGCATATCGGGCCTCCATCAATGATGGGCCAGATATAGGCTGCTTGGCTCGCCGTTCCAGTGCCCGCGGGTCAGTTGACGCGTGTCCAGTTCTGGTCACGGCAAATGCCGATTACGCAACCGAAGACGGTCAGACGGTCGCCCGCCAAATCCATCTTGGAATTGTAAGTCCTGTCGCGGTCGGGCGCATAGATCTTGCCGTTCCGATAGGCGCCATCTCCATTCGGTGCCATGTTCCAGACAATACGCTTGCCGATATTTTCCGAGGCCACTGGTGCCCCGGAGCCATCGAACGCCGCGCGCAGCACACCGCAGATCGTCTCACCGCATGTTCCGATTTCCACATGGCCGAAATTGCCATTGTCATCAGGCTGCGTCTTCCAGAGGCCGTGGACAGGGTCTGCTGTTGCGGCACCCGCGGCAAAGCAAAGGACAGTCGCGAAGGTCAAGTGTTTCATGGTTGCTCCTCCTCGCGGGCAGATCAGCCGATGGGGCCCATTCAGGGCAAGCTTGACCTTGCGTCCTGCCGCAACTGGGTTGCGCAACGTCAAGCAGCGTCCGATGGGCAGGATCCGGGAGACCCAGTTGCCCCCGGCGGGAGAAATTTTGTGAAGCAGAGGATGCAGAGCGGGTTTTCCTTTCCGCCGGGCCGTGTCAAAGGGGCGCGACGGTCTTTGGGGGCTCGAATGATCCTGTATCCGGCAATTGATCTTAAGGACGGCAACTGCGTACGCCTTCTGCGAGGCGATATGGAGGCCGCGACCGTATTTGGCGAGGATCCGGCGGCCCAGGCCCGCGCTTTCGTCGCGGCAGGGTGCGATTGGCTGCATCTTGTGGATCTGAACGGCGCTTTCGCCGGTCGTCCGGTGAATGGCGCCGCGGTCGAGGCCATTTTGGGCGCGGTCGATGTGCCTGCGCAGCTTGGTGGTGGGATCCGTGACATGGCGACGATCGAGATGTGGCTGTCCAAAGGGCTGTCACGGGTCATTCTTGGCACTGTCGCTGTCGAAAACCCTGATCTGGTGCGCGAAGCCGCGGCAGCTTTTCCGGGCAAGGTGGCCGTCGGCATCGATGCGCGGGGCGGGCGCGTTGCAACAAAAGGCTGGGCCGAAGAAACCGACGTGATGGCAACCGATCTTGCGAAATCCTTCGAGGATGCGGGGGTTGCCGCGATCATTTATACCGATATCGACCGTGACGGGGCGATGCAGGGGCCGAACATTGCTGCGACTGAAGCGCTGGCACGCGCCGTGTCGATACCGGTGATCGCCTCGGGCGGTGTGTCATCGATCGAAGATTTGTCGGCATTGAATGCGACAGGCGTGATTGCGGGGGCAATCTCGGGCCGCGCCTTGTATGACGGGGCCATAGATCTGGGTGCAGCCTTGCACATGCTCAGGCCTTAGTGGACCGTTGTGGCGGCGGCGCTTTTTCTACTGATCGTCGTTTTCCCACCTTTGGTTGTGGTTGTCTGTGCCTGGCACACGGCGCTGACTGTGGCCCGTCCGGCGCGGTTCATCTTCAAGAACCGTTGTGCCGGAAATGGGATCGCAGCCATGGTGTTTCTGGCCGTGGTTGTCGGGTCGGCGCGGCTTGGATACGGGTATGGGAACTGTGTCGATGGGCTAAAGGCACCCGCGACCTGCACGCGCCTGGACAATGGATTGGGTGACTTGCTTTTTCAGGTCGACTTCCTAGGTGGATTGTATCTGGTTTTTGCCGGGTTACCGACGATCTTGTTGCTTGGCGTTGCTGAGATCATCACGCGGATTCGTCATTTAACTAAAAGTGGTTAGCCCCATTGGGCGCGCCAACCAATGAGGGGTAACATGGCCTTCGCACCTGTGACATCCGATACATTGCCACCTGGTAGCCTTCTTGAGGACCGCCGCGCACCGGACGATTTCCTCGATTGCTTCTCTGTGGCCTCGGACACGTCGCCGCGACGGGCGGCCGAGATCATCACGGACTTCCCTGGCTGGGCCGGAGCGCTTGTGGCGCTGCGCAACCTTGTGGTTGCCCCCTTCGGACTGATGCCGGACGGGCCCGACGCCGAGGACAAGCTGGGGCCCTTCCCGGTTGAGGCCGAAACCGCGGACGAAGTCATCGCCGGATTTGACGACAAACACCTGGATTTCAGGGTCTCGGTGATCTCGCGCGACGGACGGATCTATCTGGCCACCTGGGTCCGGCGGCACAATCTGGGCGGACGGCTTTACCTGAAAGCCATCCTGCCCTTTCACATCCTGATTGCACGGAACGCGCTCGCGCGTGTGGCGCGCGCCTGATCTACTCGGCGGCTTTGGCCGTCAGGTTCCCCAATGCGCCTGTCATCTTTGCAATCACCTCGGCATCGCCCGGGATTTCAAGACCGTCGAACATGGCTGCCGGATCTTCATAGGTGATCAACGTGCCGCCGTCCTCGCCCGCATAGATCAAAACGCGCAGCGGCAGGAAAAGCCCTGCACGCGGGTCGGCCTGAAGGGCGGGCGTGCCAAGCTTCGGATTGCCGAAGACCAGCAGCGTCGCATCATCCAGCGCCATGTTGACGCTCGCCGCGCCCGCCGCATGATCGACCCGGGCGAACACTTTCGCACCGGCCCCATCCACTGCGGCCTCCAGGGCATCTGCGGCCTCGGAAACGGATTTCGAAGTAGGAACAGTGATCAATTCGGCCATTGCGGGGGCTCCTGCCAGTAGGGCGGCAACAAGGGTCAGAACGCGCATCGTCTTTCTCCCAGATTGAAACGGATGGCCCGACCGTCGCAGAACCGGACTGGCCAGCACAACCGCTTGGGCGTAAAGAAAGCGGCGAACCGCTCAAATCACTGTGAGATCATGCTGAAAACCCGGATCATCCCCTGTCTCGATGTGGCCGAGGGCCGCGTGGTCAAGGGCGTGAACTTTGTCGATATCGTTGATGCCGGCGATCCGGTAGAAGCAGCGATCGCCTATGATGCGGCTGGGGCGGACGAACTCTGTTTCCTTGACATCAAGGCAACGCACGAGAACCGGGGCACCATGTTCGACTTGGCGCGCCGCACAGCCGAGCACTGTTTCATGCCGCTGACAATTGGCGGCGGCGTCCGGACGGTGGACGATGTGCGAAACCTGCTTCTTGCCGGGGCCGACAAGGTCAGTTTCAACTCGGCCGCCGTGGCCAACCCCGATGTGTTGACAGAAGCCGCGCTTCGATTTGGGTCGCAGTGCATTGTCTGTGCAATCGATGCCAAAAAAGTGGGACCGGCCAAGTGGGAGATCTTCACCCATGGTGGACGTCGAGAAACCGGGATCGATGCGGTCGATTTCGCCCGGACCGCCGCCGAGAAAGGCGCAGGCGAGATCCTGTTGACCTCGATGGATGGCGACGGCACCAAACAGGGGTTTGATCTGCTGTTGACCAAGGCCGTGACCGATGCGGTCGATATCCCTGTGATCGCCTCGGGCGGGGTCGGAACGCTCGATCACCTGGTCGAAGGGGTAACCCTGGCGGGTGCCAGCGCGGTGCTGGCGGCATCGATCTTCCATTTTGGCACCTACACGATTGGCGAGGCAAAGGCCCACATGGCCGCCTCGGGCATACCGATGAGGATGGGATGAGCAGGTTGGACGATCTTTACGCGGTGATTGCATCCCGCAAGGGCGCGGATCCGGAAGCATCCTGGACGGCCAAGCTTTTGTCGCAGGGGCCGGAAAAATGCGCCGAGAAGTTCGGGGAAGAGGCTGTCGAGGCCATCATAGAAGCCGTAAAAGGCGAAAAGGCGGCGCTGACGTCCGAGGCCGCGGACGTCTTGTATCACCTGCTGGTGATGCTGGCGTCGCGAGACGTGCCGCTTGAGGACGTGCTGGACGCGCTAGCGGCGCGTGAAGGTACCTCGGGCCTTGCCGAAAAAGCCGCACGGTAACCAGCGCTTACTTTAATTTCTCCTGTCACATGTTTGATTTTGAAATAAAAATGCGCCCGAACAAGGTTCGGGCGCAAGTCACGGAACGAGGGACAGTGAAGGGAGACACGGGTGTTCCGTACCCATGCTCCTGGGTGAAGAGTTAGGCTCTACATTCGCCTGTTAAAGAGACTGTCGCAGAGATGTGAACAGGGGGTTAATAGAGCGCCCCCTGCCCGAGATTAGCTGTGGACAAGTTAAAGGCTATCCGTTCAGGACGGCCGGCCAGTTGGCATCGCCCTTCTCAATGTTTCCGGGAATGTCACGCGACCAGCGGCGCCGAACGCCTTTCGAGAAGTTCAGATAAAGCTTGTTGTCGTGAACCGTCCAGGCATCGGGATCCGTTTTGGCGGTGTAGCCGTTGGCGACGGCAAAAGCGCAGTATCCGCCGTATTGCGGCGCGAATTTGGCTGGGTCGGCATCGAACATCGCCTTGTTTTCGGCGCTGGCGAACTGGAATGTCGCGCCATCATGGTCGCTTGTGAAACTTGCCGAGCCTTTGACCGGTTTCTCTTCGGTGAAATAGGCGACCGGGTCATATCCGTTGATGGCAACGCCACCGGTCTGATACACGTTCGGTTCTGCTGCGAAAGCTGGCGTACCGATTGCGGCAGCGGCGGCGGGTGCGGCGGCCAAAAGGCCCAAGAAAGCGCGGCGGGAAGTCATGGTTCGGGTCTCCTGGATCAGGGATTTGCGTCTGGCCCTAAGATGAAGCTCCGAAGATACCGTGAAAAGACGGGCCACGGATGTGTGAACAGCCGTCACAATTGGCGGCCAAATGTTTCAGTCGAAAATATCCTCGACGACGTCAAACAGCTCTTCCGCCAGCCAATACCCAAACCCCGACCTTCTTCGGCGTTTGTCCTTCTTGCGGTTGTCCCGATGCGGATGTCGCGGCTTCCTGGTCTTGCCTTTGAAAGGACGCTCGGCAGCGGATCGGTTGGGGTGATCTGCCTTCAGCATCTTTAAATCGTGGAGCGGCGCGCCGCAGGCCGAACAGGACAACTCGTGGCGGTCCGTTCCGCGCAGGACTAGGGCCGCGCGGGTTCCGCAATAAGAACAGGTGGCAACTTTGGTCTGGGGCATGGATCCTCTCAGCGGCGTTGCACTGCATATAGGGCGACAGCCGCCGCATTGGAGACATTGAGCGAGCCAAATGCGCCCGCGGGATCGATCCGCACCAATTGATCGCAGGTGTCGCGGGTTTTTTCGCGCAATCCCGGACCCTCGGCACCCAGTACGATCGCGATGGGCCGGTCGTGCTCCAGTTCGGCAAGGGCAGCGGACATCTCGGTCTGGGCTTCTCCGGCAAGTCCGATACAAAGATAACCGGCGTCCTTCAGTTGCTCCATGGCTCGCGCAAGGTTTTGGACGCGTAGATACGGCTGGCGTTCCAGCGCGCCCGAGGCGGACTTCGCCAGCGCTCCGGTTTCCGGCGCGGAATGGCGTGTTGGCGCGATCACCGCGGATGCACCGAACACCTCGGCCGAGCGCAGGATGGCCCCCACATTATGGGGGTCCGTCACTCGGTCCAGAAGCACGACGGGACCGGGTCCTGCCGCGATATCCGCCACCGATCCCCAATCCAATGGCGCCACTTCCAATGCGGCGCCCTGGTGAACCGATCCCGGATCCAGATTGACCGGGAACTTGCGCGGATCGGCCATCTCCGGAACGATCCCGCTTTTGGGTATGGCATCGCCCAACCGATCTGCGGCATTCTTTGTCAGGACCAGCCGCCGCTTGTCGCGTTTGGGGTTCAAAAGCGCATCGCGCACGGCATGCAGGCCAAAGACCCAAATGGTCTCGGACCCGGCCTTCCGGCGCGCCTGTTCTTTGCGGATCACCCAATCAGGTTTCTTCATGGAACGTGCGCCTATCCGCCCGGACGGCCATTGCCAAGCCAAGCTTCGCAAAATCGGCGCTTTCCAGCAGCAAAGGCCTGCCATTTTCAGAGTTGACGTGCGAAATCAGCGCGGATATTCCGCCCTGCACGTTGGCCCTTCGCGGTCGGCAGTGGGCGACAGGCCGCAAGGTGTGGCAGGGGACTGTAACTCCCTCGCGGAGACGCACGCCTGGTTCGATTCCAGGGTCGCCCACCACTTTTCCTTCTCAATGGACGTGAACTGGGGTTGCGCGTCGATCCCGCAATGGATTGTACCCTGTGCTGGGCCGCATTAGCCTTTGGGGCACGTGTTCGCCGCAAAAGGATGTGCCATGTCCACTGATCCTATCGTCATCGCCGGCGCCGCCCGCACCCCAATGGGCGGGTTTCAAGGCAGCCTTTCGGCAGCGACCGCACCAGATCTTGGTGGGGTGGCCATTCGGGCAGCGCTGGACCGGGCGGGCATTCCGCCCGAAGATGTGGATGAGGTTGTGATGGGGCTTTGCCTCTTCGGCGGCGTCCGGCAGGCCCCTGCCCGGCAAGCGGCGCACAATGCGGGGCTGCCGTGGTCCGCTGGAGCCTCGACACTGTCGAAGATGTGCGGTTCCGCGATGAAAACCGTCATGCTGGCCCATGACAGCATCGCGTCCGGTACCTTCGATGTGATGGTCGCAGGGGGCATGGAAAGCATGACCAACGCGCCGTATCTCTTGGGGCGGGCGCGGGGCGGCTATCGGCTGGGACATGGGGACCCTGTCACCGATCACATGTTCATCGACGGGCTCGAGGACGCCTATGACCACGGGCGCCTGATGGGAACCTATGCCGAGGATTGCGCCGAGCATTATCAGTTCACGCGCGAGGCCCAGGATGAATACGCGATCGGATCTCTGACCCGCGCGAAGGCCGCCATAGAAAGCGGACATTTCGAGGCCGAAGTTGAACCGGTCACCGTGAAGACCCGCAAAGGCGACGTGACGGTCAGCCAGGACGAACAGCCGCTGACCGCAAATCTTGAGAAAATTCCGCAATTGAAGCCAGCGTTCCGCAAAGATGGGACAGTGACGCCCGCCAATTCCAGCTCGATCTCGGATGGGGCGGCGGCGCTCGTTCTCATGCGCGAAAGCGAGGCTGAGCGACGCGGGCTGACGCCTTTGGCCCGGATCGTGGCCCAGGCAACCCATGCACAAGAACCGCAATGGTTCACGACCGCGCCGGTTCAAGCCATCGAGAAGGTTTTGGAGCGTGCAGGCTGGGAGAAATCGAGCGTCGATCTGTTTGAGGTGAATGAAGCTTTCGCCGTGGTCGCCATGGCGGCGATGCACGAACTCGGCTTGCCCCGTGACGTGGTCAACATCCATGGCGGAGCCTGTGCGCTTGGCCATCCAATCGGTGCATCCGGGGCCCGGATCATCGTTACGCTGCTGAATGCCCTCGCGGCGCGGGATCAGTCTCGGGGTGTGGCCGGGATCTGTATTGGCGGCGGTGAAGCGACGGCATTGGCCATCGAACGCGTCTGACAAGGGTCATTGGCGATCTGCGCCGCCCTGACACGGTCACATGTCGTCTTCGCTATCAAGCCACGCCATGACCGCACCGGCAAGGGCATAGCAAAGCTCTTTTTCTGCGCGGCCCTTAACCGGGCTAGCCCTCGGCCTGGCGATCTGCAGGTGGCATCTCTTCGGCGTCCATCGCTTGACGCAACCGCTTCAGATACTCGGTGCGCGGGCGATTGTTGATCGCACGGTTTGGTATGGCGTCTTCAAGGGCAGACAGCCGTTCTGTGATCCCGTCCTGCGCCGCCAGGATATCGCCAAGAATGCCAGAGATGCGGGCCGGCTCGATCACGGGCTCGGGCTGAGGCGCAGGCACATTCGCGGTCGCATCCATCTTGTCGAGACGGGTCACCGCTTCATCCAGGCGGCTGATCGTCTCAACCAACGTTGCGAAAAGTCGTCCGATCCCGCGCGGCGACGCCCCAGCAGAAGCGCCTGGCAGGGCACCCATTCCGTCCTGGGTCAGGGTCTGCAAATCGGACACCGCAGCCTGAAGCCGATCGGCCAGCGCCGCATCGGCCACGGACCCCTCGGTCATCCGCCCCATGATGTCGCGAAGCGCCGAAAGCTCAGCCAGAAGGGCCAGAAGCGTTTCATCTATGTCTTCGTTGGACAGATTATTCGTGCCCGCCTGCGCGGCCACGATCTCACCCAGGGCGAAATCGATCCCGTCCAACCTGTCCGAAATCCGCTCTAGCGCGCCTGACGCCTCGCTTGACGCGGATACGGGATCACCCAGATGCAGCGGTTCGTCGATGGCGACCGGTGGAAGCGTCGTCACCTTGATCGGCATGCTCCCCAGCGCGGCAGGCAGTCCGAATGGACATGAAATCGCCAAGCGCCCGTCGCCCAGCGGCACGACGCCGGAAATCACCTGCGAGATATCGCTTTGCAGGCGGCGCGCCACATCCTGCCAATCCGGCACATTCGAATCCACGAAGACAGTATGCGTCGCGGCCCCGTGCTGTTGAAGAAATCGCAGATGCACGTCGGCAAAATCTTGTGGTGACAGGGGTTTACGCGCGGCGTTGGCCAGCAAACTATCGTGTTCCATGGGGCCCTTCTGAGCTTACTCGTCTCGGTCCCATGCTACGCGCTCGGGCTTAATGACCGCTTAACCGTAAATTGTCTTCATCCGGACAAACGGCTGATCACGACGGTCACTTCCGGCTTCTTGCCGATCTCATCCTGAGACGACCGCCGGACGATGCGGCGCAACTCTTCGGTGAGTGCATCGTCGTCTGTCAGGGTGCGACGGTCCGCACGCCCCAGGAACTGCGACAGATCCTCTTCCAGCACGTCGACAAGTGCCGCGCGCGACGTGCCCGTCTCGGCCAAGCCCATGGTTTCGCACCAGGGATCGCCCAGGACCGAGCCGTCTTCTTCAAAGATGACCGTCACCATGACATGGCCGTTCAGGCTCATCCGGATGCGGTCACGAACCACGCCGTCCAGCGCACCGATCTGGACCGAGCCATCCAGGTAAATCCGCCCCGTTTCAACATATTCGGCGACCTTGGGTGTCTCGTCCGTCAGATCGACCATGGTCCCGTTGGGCGCAATGATACCGGCAATGCCGCTGTCTTCGCCCAACGCCTTGTGGGCGCGAAGGTGGCGGTGCTCGCCATGCATCGGGATCAACAACTTGGGCTTCATGATCTGATGCACGTGCGCCAGATCGGGCCGGTTCGCGTGACCCGAGACGTGGTAGTCGCCGGAACTGTCATCGACCACATCGACACCCATCTCGGACAGCGCATTGACGATGCGGGTGACCGACACCTCATTGCCCGGGATCGTCTTGGAGGAAAAAAGGAACAGATCGCCTTCCGCCAGAGTCAGGCCCAAGTACTTCCCGCGTGACAACTGGGCCGAGGCCGCGCGGCGTTCGCCCTGACTTCCTGTGACCAGCAGCATCAGGTTTTCGCGCGGGATCTGCGTGGCGTCTTCGGGCGCAATCGTTGACGGGAAATCGGTCAAAACACCACTTTCCACACCCGCTTCGATCATCCGCCGCATGGCGCGACCCAGAAGGCAGACCGAACGGCCCGCGTCGCGCCCCGCCTCGGCCAGTGTCTTCACACGGGCAATGTTCGAGGCAAAAGTCGTCGCCACGACCATTCCGTCGTGACCCGCCACAAGATCGCGGATCGCGGGACCGACCGAGCTTTCCGAGCGGCCGGGCTCGGGTGAGAAAACATTTGTAGAATCGCAGATCAGGGCATGGACCCCCTGCCCCGCAACATCCGCCCACAGGTCCGGATCGAACGGCTCGCCCACGCCCGGTGTCTGGTCCAGCTTGAAATCGCCCGTATGGAACAGCCGCCCAACCGGCGTGTCGATCACGATGCCCGCCGATTCCGGGATGGAATGCGACAACGGCAAGAAACCCACCTTGAAGGGCCCTGCCTCGACCTGGTGCGGCCAGGCAGGATGGATCTGGACGGCATCGGGGTCCTGGCCTGCATCCTCCAGTTTCCGGCGAGCGATGTTGCCGGTGAAATTGCGTGTATGGACGGGTGCTTTCAACCGGTCCCAAAGGTGACCCACGGCGCCCACATGGTCTTCATGGGCGTGGGTGACAAAGATCCCTTCGATCCGGTCGGCCCGTTCGGCCAGCCAGGCGATATCAGGGAAGATCAGGTCGACCCCGGGCGAGGTATCGGGCGCCGGGAAGGTCACGCCCAGATCGACCACAATCAGCCGTTCCTGGTCGGGTGCCCCATAGCCGTAGACATAGCAATTCATACCAATCTCCCCCGCACCACCGAGGGGGAGGTAAATCAACCGTTCACTGCTCATACGTTGTTGTTTTCCTTGTTGTACTTGTGAATGACGGTCAGTCCATGCTGGGTCAGATCCTCTTCCAGGTGATCAAATTCCAGATCGCCTTGGTTGAACAGGGGCGCAAGACCGCCCGTTCCCACCACCGTCATGGGGCGTCCGTATTCGGCCTTCACACGGCGAATGATCCCTTCGATCAAACCGGTATAGCCCCAGAATACACCCGACTGGATGCAGGCCACCGTGTTTGTGCCGATGACCTTGTCGGGCATGGAGATATCGACATGCGGAAGCGCCGCCGCACCCAGATGCAGCGCTTCAAGCGACAGGTTTACGCCGGGCGCGATGGGCCCACCCACATAGGCGCCATCTTCGGCCACCACGTCAAAATTCGTGGCGGTTCCGAAATCGACAACCACCACATCGCCGCCGTGGCGGTCAAAGGCCCCAGCCGCGTTGGCGAGCCGGTCCGGGCCCGGTGTCACGCCGGCATCCACCCGGGGTTGGGTCGGCAACAGGCATTCCGGCTTGCCCACGACCAAGGGCCTCGTGTTGAAATACCGGTCCGTCAGGACGCGCAGATTGAAAACCACGCGCGGCACCGATGAGGCGATGATCACCTCATCGATTTCCATCGGGATCTTCTGCGCCTCCATCAGCGTCGTCAGCCAGACATAATACTGGTCCGCTGTCCGCTGATGCTCGGTCGAGGCGCGGAACGTGCCCAGAAACCGTTTCCCGTCCCAAATGGCGAAGACGGTGTTGGTGTTGCCGCAATCGATGGTCAGAAGCATCGGCCGCCCCTCAGAAAAACACATCCGCCGCGGCGATACGCGCCGGGCCGTCGGGCGTCATTAGGACAAGGCGGCCATCTTCATCAACCGTTTCAAACCGTCCGGTGATCTCGTCCCGGCCTGTATGGGCCGAAATGATCTCCCCCAAACGTGCAGCCCGCGACAGCCACATCTGACGGATCCGCTTGAACCCAAGCCGCGTTAGGATGTCCTCCTGGGTCGCATAGGCATCGGCCAGAACGTTCAGAAACGCCCTGGGATCGGGCGCCTCGCCCGCTTCATCGGCCAGGCAAACCGGGGGGAAGGACGCATCGCGAATGCCTTCGGGCCTGTGAGCCAGGTTGACCCCGATCCCGATGGCGAGCCAATCGGTCGCCTCTGCCGTGCCCGCGCTTTCCAGAAGGATCCCTGCCACCTTCCCTTCATGGAGAAGGACGTCATTGGGCCATTTCAGACTGAGCGCATCGCGGTCGACCCAAAAGGCCATCGCCTCGTAAAGCGCGTTGGCCGCCAGAAAGCTGCGCAGCCCCGCCCAGCCCGCCGTTCCGCCCGGGCGCATGACCAAGGTCGCGGCGAAGTTGCCCGGCGGCGACTTCCAGGGCCGCCCCCGGCGCCCCCGCGCATGGGTCTGGTGCTTCGCCATGATCCATGTGGGGCGCTTGAGGTCAGGCGCCAACCGACGCGCTTCGATATTCGTGCTGTCGAGCTCGTCATAGACGAGCCGGTCGTACCCGTTGGGCCAGAGGTCAGTTGACAAGTGTGGCCGCCGCCGCCGCGGCCGAGGGCTCGATGCCAAAGAGGTTGATCACGCCAACGACCATGATGACCGCCGAAGCCATGAGCATCCCCCAGAGGATCGGGGACCCGTTGGTATCCACACCGTCGCCTTCTTCGCCGAAATACATGAAATAGACGATGCGCAGGTAATAGAACGCGCCGATGACAGAGGCGATGACGCCAAGAACCGCAAGCCAAGCCAACCCCGCCTCGACCGCCGCAAGCAGCACATAATACTTGCCAAAGAACCCGACCAAAGGCGGCACACCGGCCAGTGAGAACATCAGGACCAGCATCGCCAGCGCCCGCCCGGGCGAGGATTTGGCGTATTGGTTCAGGCTTGCGATATCGGTGACGGGCTGGCCGTCACGTTCCATCGACAGGATGAAGGCGAAGGTGCCCACGTTCATCGTTACATAGATTGCCATATAGACCAGCATCGCCTGCACCCCAAACGCCGTGCCTGCCGCCAGACCCATCAGCGCGTATCCCATATGCGCGATCGAGGAATAGGCCATGAGCCGCTTGATGTCGCGCTGACCAATCGCCGCAATGGCACCGAGGAACATCGACAGGACCGACAGAAGCGCCAGGATCTGCTGCCAGTCGCCGACCACGCCGCCGAAGGCATCGTGGACGACCCGCGCGAACAGGCACATGGCCGCCACCTTGGGTGCAGTGGCGAAAAAGGCCGTCACCGGCGTGGGCGATCCTTCATAGACGTCCGGCGTCCACATGTGGAACGGCACGGCGGAAACCTTGAAGGCGAGCCCCGTGATCAGGAAGACAAGCCCGAAGAGCAGGCCCAGCGAGATCCCGTCTTCGCTTGCCGTTGTAATGATCCCGTCGAACAGCGTCGTGCCCGCAAACCCATAGGTCAGCGAAGCGCCATACAGCAGGAAGCCGGATGATAATGCGCCGAGGATGAAGTATTTCAGCCCCGCCTCGGTCGACTTCACACTGTCGCGCCGGATCGCCGCGATGACGTACAGCGCCAGCGATTGCAGCTCGAGCCCCATATAAAGCGCGATCAGATCGCCCGCCGAGACCATGACCATCATGCCCATGACCGCCAAAGCGATCAGGATCGGGTATTCAAAGCGCAGGATGCCCCGACGGCTCAGATAATCCTCGCTCATGACCAGAATCGCGGCGGCTGACAGCAGGATCACCACCTTGGCGAAACGCGAAAACGCATCGTCATGGAACATACCGCCGAAGGCCACGTTGGTGCCCCCGCCAGCAAGGCCGATCCAGGCCGCCAGCGCGACAAAGACGACCGCGGTGCCCCAGGTCAGCATCGGCGCCGTGCCGTCCT
The DNA here is from genome assembly GCA_965267475.1 of Paracoccaceae bacterium. Classification (GTDB taxonomy): domain Bacteria; phylum Pseudomonadota; class Alphaproteobacteria; order Rhodobacterales; family Rhodobacteraceae; genus JBCBKU01. The sequence goes on along the minus strand of OZ254079.1, from coordinate 1,841,942 downwards.
TCGTCGTGTAGACGGCGAACATCAGCGCCGCCATGGCATAGATCGCCAGGACGACCTCGGGCAGGACAATTGCGAAATCGGCTGCGGTCATCGCGCGGCCCCCTTAATTCTCGGCCAGCCGCGTGTCAGCGGCAAGCACGGCCTCTTGGTGGCCGGCGACCATCGCCTCCACCGAAGGGCCAATGATGTCAGTCACCAGGCTCGGATAGACGCCCAAAAGGATTGTCATGACGACGAGCGGCGCGAAGATCGCCCGTTCCCGCCGGTCCATGTCGGTGATGGTCTTCAAGCTTTCCTTGATCAGATCCCCCAGCACCACGCGGCGATAAAGCCAAAGCGCATAGGCGGCCGACAGGATCACGCCGGTCGCCGCCACCGCGGCCACCCATGTGTTGGCCTGGAACATGCCCATCAAGGTCAGGAACTCACCGACAAAACCGGATGTGCCCGGAAGGCCCACATTCGCCATCGTGAACAGCATGAAGATCAGCGCATAGGCCGGCATCCGCGTCACCAGCCCGCCATAGGCATCGATATCGCGTGTGTGCATCCGGTCATAGATCACGCCCACGCACAGGAACAATGCACCCGAGATAAAGCCGTGGCTGATCATCTGGAAGATCGCCCCATCGATGCCCTGCTGGTTGATCGCGAATATCCCAGCAGTCACATATCCCATATGCGCGACCGAGGAATAGGCGATCAGTTTCTTCATATCCTCCTGCGCGAGCGCCACCAGCGACGTGTAGACAATCGCAATCGCGCTGATCCAAAGGACGAAATCCGCCAGAAGCTCAGACGCGATGGGAAACATTGGCAGGCTGAACCGCAAGAAGCCATAGCCGCCCATCTTCAGAAGGATCGCGGCCAGCACGACCGAGCCCGCCGTGGGTGCCTGGACGTGCGCATCGGGCAGCCAGGTATGGACCGGCCACATGGGCATCTTCACGGCGAAACTCGCGAAGAAGGCCAGCCACAAAAGCGTCTGCAATCCGCCGATGATTTGGAAGCCGAAGACATCCAACGTGCCGGATGAGAAGTTGTGCGCCAAAAGCTGTTCGATATCTGTGGTGCCCGCATCGACATACATCGCGATCATCGCGACCAGCATCAGAACCGAGCCGAAGAAGGTATAAAGGAAGAACTTGAACGCGGCATAGATCCGGTTCTGCCCGCCCCAGATGCCGATGATCAGGAACATCGGGATCAGGCCACCTTCGAAGAACAGGTAGAACAGCACCAGATCCAGCGCCACGAAAACGCCGATCATCAGCGTCTCAAGCACCAGGAAGGCGATCATGTAATCCTTGATCCGGTGCGTGACATTCCAGCAAGCCAGGATCGTGATCGGCATCAGGAAGGTCGTCAGCATCACGAACAGGAGGCTGATGCCGTCCACGCCCACCTTATAGGTCAGGCCCAGGATCCATTCACGCTCTTCCACGAACTGAAAGCCGGTGTTTTGCGGATCGAACCCTGTCAGCAGGAAGATCGAGGCGAAGAAGGTCGCGCCCGTGGCAATCAGCGCCAGCCATTTGGCATTGTTCTGTGCCGCTTCATCCTCACCCCGCAAAAGCGCGCCAAGGATGACGGCGGCGACCAGCGGCAGAAAGGTGACGATCGAGATCAGGTTGTCCATTACTCAGCCCCCCCGCCAATCGTCATCCAGCTGACCAGAACAACGATGCCGACCACCATCCAGAAGGCATAGGTAAAGACATATCCCGACTGCGCGCGGCCCGCGAGGCGGGTGAAGAACGGGATGACCCCCATGGCAAGCCCGTTCAGACCGCCATCGATGATCGACCCGTCACCGCGCTTCCAAAGAAGTCCCGCCGCCCATTTCGAGGGCTTCACGAAAACCGCGTCATAAATCTCGTCGAAGTACCATTTGTTCAGGAGGAACAGGTACAAAGGTCGCTGGTTGACGGCGAGTTTGGCGGGCAAATCCGGACGCCGGATATACATCTGATACGCCAATGCCAGCCCGAGCAGCATGACGATGAACGGCGACCAGACGACCCAGGCAGGCACGTGATGCGCATCATCCAGTACATGGTTGTCCGGATGGTGATAGATCGCGCCCTGCCCCGGTGCGGGCGGCGGTCCGTGATCCGCGTCTTCGCCATCCTTGACTTCATCTGCCGCAAAGGCCGCGCCCAGCATGGCCAGGCTCGCGTGATCCTCACCCTTGCCTTTGGCTTCCTGAATGCCGAAGAAATTCTCAACCTTGGCGTGGTCACCGAAGAACGGCTTGTACCAGACCATGCCAGCGAAGACCGCGCCGATGGCCAGAACACCCAGCGGTGCCAGCATGGTCTTTGGGCTTTCATGGGCGTGGTCATGTGTGTGCTTGTCGCCCCGAGGCGTGCCATAGAAGGTCATGAACATCAGCCGCCAGGAATAGAAGCTGGTGAACAGTGCCGCGACGACCAGCAGCCAGAACGCGTAAGACGCCGTCCAGCCCGGCCCCGCAAAGGCGCTTTCGATCACCGCATCCTTTGAGACGAAGCCCGCAAAGCCAAGCGGCACCCCGAAGACCTTGAACAGAACCGCAGGCACACCGACCCCGGTGATGGCCAGCGTCCCGATCATCATCGCCCAGAAGGTATAAGGCAACTTATGACGCAGCCCGCCATAGTTCCGCATGTCCTGTTCGTGGTGCATTCCGTGGATCACCGAACCTGCCCCCAAGAACAGCATCGCCTTGAAGAATGCGTGAGTGAACAGATGGAACATCGCGACGGAGTACACACCGACGCCCGCCGCCACGAACATGTAGCCCAACTGCGAACAGGTCGAATAGGCGATCACCCGTTTGATATCGTTTTGCACAAGGCCCACGGTCGCCGCGAAGAACGCGGTCGAAGCGCCAAGGAAGACGATGAACTGCTTGGCATCGGGCGCAAACTCGATCACCGGCGACATCCGGCAGACAAGGAACACGCCCGCCGTCACCATGGTGGCCGCGTGGATCAGGGCGGACACGGGCGTCGGGCCCTCCATCGCGTCAGGCAACCAGGTGTGCAGGATCAACTGCGCCGATTTCCCCATGGCACCAATGAACAAGAGGAAGGCGATCAGTTCCGCCGCGTTCCAACTGGTCCAGAGGAAAGTCAATTCCTGCTGGGCCAGATCAGGCGCCGCATTGAAAATATCGGTGAAGTTGATCGAGTCGACCAGGAAGAAGGTCGCAAAGATGCCCAGGGCAAAGCCGAAATCACCGACCCGGTTGACCACGAAAGCCTTGATCGCGGCAGCATTCGCGGACGGTTTCCGATAATAGAAGCCGATCAGCAGATAGGATGCGAGGCCCACACCCTCCCAGCCGAAGAACAGTTGCACAAGGTTGTCCGCCGTCACCAGCATCAGCATCGCGAAGGTGAAAAGGCTTAAGTAGGCGAAGAACCGGGGGCGATAGCTTTCGCCTTCCTTGAAGTTCTCGTCATGGGCCATGTAGCCGAAGCTGTAGAGGTGAACGAGCGCCGAGACCGTGGTGATCACGATCAGCATGGTCGCCGTCAGCCGGTCCATCCGGATCGCCCAGTCTGTCGACAGGGTGCCAGATTCGATCCAGCGCAGGATCGGCACGGTATAGCTGCCGTTTTCGTGCGCGAATGGATCAAAGGTCAGGAAGATGATCCAGGACAGAAGCGCCGCCAGGAACAACAACCCTGTGGCCGTCCATTGCGCCGCAACCTCGCCCATGACCTTCCAGCCGAAGCCACAAAGAATGGCACCAACCAGCGGAGCGAAGAGGATAATGGTTTCCATGTCGCGTCAGCCCTTCATCACGTTGACGTCTTCCACGTCGATGGTCCCGCGGTTCCGGAAGAAGCAAACCAGGATCGCAAGGCCGATGGCGGCTTCGGCCGCGGCAACCGTCAGGACGAACAGCGTGAAGACCTGACCCACCAGATCGCCCAGGAAGGCTGAGAACGCCACAAGGTTGATGTTGACTGCCAGAAGGATCAGCTCGATCGACATGAGCAGGATGATCACGTTCTTCCGGTTCAGGAAGATCCCGAAGATCCCGATCACGAACAGGGTCGCGGCGACGGTAAGATAGTGTTCCAGTCCGACCATCGCTTAAAGCCCCTGTCCCGGTTTCACGTTTTTCAGTTCCATGGCCTTGGCCGGATCGCGGTAGATCTGCGCCAGCACATCCTGGCGCTTGACGTCTTCCCGGTGGCGCAGTGTCAGGACAATCGCCCCGATCATCGCGACCAGAAGGATCATGCCGGAAAGCTGGAAAGCCAGCATGTAATCGTCGTAGAGGATCAGACCCAGCGCAGCGGTGTTGTGTGCCTCATCGAGTGCCGGTGTGACCTGGGCGCGCAGACCCTCGGCCTCATCCGCGAACTGCCAGACGCCGAAGGCGATGGCGAGCTGCATGATCAGAACGACGCCAATCACCAAAGCGAGCGGCATATAGCGTGCCATCTCGGCCTTCAATTCGGCGAAATCGACATCCAGCATCATGACGACGAACAGGAACAGGACGGCCACCGCGCCCACATAAACGATGATCAGCAGCATCGCGACGAACTCGGCCCCCAGCAGAACGAACAGCCCTGCCGAAGACAGGAACGCCAGGATCAACCAAAGGACCGAATGCACCGGGTTGCGCGAGACAACCGTGAAAAGGCCGCCCACCACGACCGAGATCGCAAACAGATAGAATGCCAGATCCATGGGCGTCATGTCTCTTGCTCCTCTTGGTCGTCATCCATCACATCGCGGGCTAGTTCCATGGCCTTGGTCATGGCCGGCACACCGCCGAACATGCTCATTAAGCCAATGGTTTCCGCGATTTCCTGTTTGGTGGCCCCCGCTTCGATCGCGTGCCGTACGGTGACGCGGATCTGCGCCTCGGCCTGGGCGCCAAGAACGGTCAGCCCGCCCAATGTCAGCAAAAGTTTCGTTTTCGCATCAAGGCCGTCCGGGTTGAATGTCTTGCCCCAGAAAGTTTCCATCATTTCCTTGGGCATGGTCGGCCAGAGCGCTTCAAACCCTTTTGGTGTGAAAGTTTCCAGCGCCGGATTGACGGCCTTCGCCCATTCCTGGCTTTGCGCGATCATGGCCGCGAAGGGGTTCGGGGCGTCAGTCATTGTCGCCCCCTTCCGCCTCGAAGACCTCAATCGCTGCGTTCAGCGCATTGATCGCCGCCGGGAAGCCGCCATACAGGGCCATTTGCAGGATGATTTCCGAAATCTCGCGCTGGGTGACACCCATGTCGCGGGCGGCCTTCACATGGATCCGAAGCTGCGGCACCGATTGCGCGCCTTGTACGGCCAGCGCCGCGACCGTCGCGATCTGCCGGGTTTTCAGATCCAGCCCATCGCGGGAGTAGACCTCACCATAGACCGTTTGGATCTGCCATTCGGAAAAGCCCGGCAAATACTTGTCATACTTCGCCGCCAAGGCCGCTTCGAGGCCGGGCATGACCTCTTCCGACAGGGCGCGGCCCTGCTCAAGCGCGTTTTGATCGGCTGGGGCGTTCATCGGTATGGCGCATCCAGTTCCAGGTTCTTGGCGATCTCGGCTTCCCAACGCTCGCCATTGGCCAGAAGCTTGTCCTTGTCATAGAACAGTTCTTCCCGCGTCTCGGTCGCAAACTCGAAATTCGGGCCTTCGACGATGGCATCCACGGGGCAGGCTTCTTGGCAGAAGCCGCAGTAGATGCACTTTGTCATGTCGATGTCGTACCGCGTCGTCCGGCGGGACCCGTCTTCACGCGGCTCGGCATCAATCGTGATGGCCTGGGCCGGGCAGATCGCTTCACAAAGCTTGCAGGCGATGCAGCGTTCTTCCCCGTTCGGATACCGGCGAAGCGCATGTTCACCCCGGAACCGAGGGGAAAGCGGGCCTTTCTCATGCGGATAGTTGATCGTGGCCTTGGGGGCGAAGAAATACTTTAGCCCAAGGCGCATGCCCTTGAAGAAGTCTGCCAGCAGGAAATACCGGCCAGCGCGTGAGTAATCGATGTTTGCCATGGGTTATCCCCCCATCGTCCAGCGGGCCCAGAAGGCGCCGCCCACTTCGAATTTCGCCAGGAACGCCACGATGACGACCCAGGCCAGGCTCATCGGAAGGAAAACCTTCCAGCCCAGTCGCATCAACTGGTCATAGCGATAGCGTGGCACGATCGCCTTCACCATCGCGAAGAGGAAGAAGAAGAACCCCATCTTCGCGACCATCCAAAGCGCCCCGTCTGGCAGCCCCGGGATCGGCGACAGCCAGCCCCCGAAGAACAGCAGGGTGATCAGCGCACACATCAGGAAGATGGCGATGTATTCACCGGCCATGAACAGCAAGAACAGGGTCGACGAGTATTCCACCTGATACCCGGCGACCAATTCCGATTCCGCCTCGGGCAGGTCGAAGGGCGGGCGGTTCGTCTCGGCCAGGGTCGAGATGAAGAACAGGAAGACCATCGGCAGATGCGGCAGCCAGTACCAGCCGAACAGCCCATACCCGGTGTCCTGTGCATTCACGATTGACCCGAAATTCATTGAATTCGTTGAAATAATCACACCGATGATGATCAGGCCAATCGATACCTCGTATGAGATCATCTGCGCGGCGGATCTGAGCGACCCGAGGAAAGGGTATTTCGAATTCGACGCCCAGCCGCCCATGATCACGCCATAGACCTCAAGCGATGAAATCGCGAAGACGTACAAAATGGCCACATTGATATCGGCCAGAACCCAGCGGTCGTTGAACGGGATCACCGCCCAGGCGATCAGAGCCAAAACAAACGAAATCAAGGGGGCCAGCAAGAAAACCGTGCGGTCCGCACCGGCAGGAATGACGATTTCCTTGACGACATACTTCAGCGCGTCCGCCACCGTCTGCAAAAGCCCGAAGGCACCGACGACATTTGGGCCTTTGCGCATCTGGACCGCAGCCCAGATTTTCCGGTCGCCATAGACCAGGAACAAAAGCGAGATCATGACGAAGGCGATAACCAGCAGGCACTGAGCCGCCACAATCACCGCAATGCCTATGGGGGTGGTCCAGAATTCAGCCATCTGCACGCATCCTTTCGCCGACGTCTAGGGGCGCGGTCCCGTCTAAACCCCAAATTGCCGGGGGTTTCCAGAGGCAGCGCCTTGAAAATTCGTGGCAATTCAACATCGGCCCCCCAGGGTTGTTATTCTGCCGCCAGGGGCGCGTTCGCCCGGGCCTTTGCCGCCGCCGACAACTCGGCCATGACAGTAGACGCTCGGGCAATCGGGTTGGTCATGTAGTGATCGGCCACCGCATAGTGGAAATCACCCGATCCAAGGTCGCTGCCTGCAAGCTTTTGCCATTCATTCTCAGGCACTTGATCGATGTCTTTCAGGTGCGACACTTCAGAAACAACAGCTTGGCGTAACCCGGCAAGGCTGTCCCAGGGCTGGGTCGCGTCCAACTCTGCCGAAAGCGCGCGCAGGATTGCCCAGTTCTCTTTCGCCTCGCCCGGCGGGAACCCAGCGCGCAGCGCAAGTTGTGGGCGGCCTTCCGTGTTCACGAACAGGCCCTGCTCTTCGGAATAGGCGGCCCCGGGAAGGATGATGTCAGCGCGATGTGCGCCCCGGTCACCATGGCTGCCCTGATAAATGACGGTTGCGCCATCGGGGACATCCACTTCATCGGCGCCCAGATTGAAGACGACATCCCCTTTTAGTGCTGCATCGATGCCGCCTTCGGCCACCGCGCCCACATCCAGTGCGCCGACGCGCGATGCAGCCGTGTGCAGGACCAGAAGCTTCGACTTCGTCTTTTCGGCAAATTCCATGGTGGCGGCCAGAACCGCAGTACCATCTTCATCCTGAAGGGCACCCTGGCCCAAGATCACAACCGAATTCGTCTCAAGCACATAGCCATAGTCGCGGTCGAGCAGGCCCTGAAGCGCTTCGCGGCCATTGCCCACATGCACATGGTCATAAGTCAGATCCACGTCCGGACCCAAAAGGCCGACATTCGCACCCTGCGTCCAGGCTTTGCGGATCCGCGCATTCAGAACCGGCGCCTCGGCGCGCGGATTGCACCCGATCAGCATGATGTATTCGGCGGTGTCGACATCCTCGATGGTCGCCGTGCCGACATAGGCCGAACGGCTGTCGGCAGGCAGCTTGGCGCCATCCGTCCGGCATTCGACCGAACCGCCCTGCCCCTCGACAAGCTGTTTCAGCGCAAATGTCGCCTCAACGGGGGCCAGATCGCCGATCAGGCCGGTCAGGTTTGTCGCGCCCTTGATTGCACTTGCTGCCGCTGCCAGCGCCTCGGGCCAACTCGCAGGCCGCAATTTGCCGTTTTCGCGAATATAGGGCTTGTCGAGCCGTTGGCGGCGCAACCCGTCCCAGACAAAGCGCGTTTTGTCGGAAATCCATTCCTCGTTCACGCCGTCATGGTTTCTGGGCAGGATCCGCATGACCTCGCGGCCCTTGGTATCGACCCGGATGTTCGAGCCCAGCGCGTCCATCACATCAATCGTCTCGGTCTTCGTCAGTTCCCAGGGCCGGGCCGTAAAGGCATAGGGTTTCGAGGTCAGCGCGCCCACGGGGCAAAGATCGATGATGTTGCCTTGCAGTTCCGATGACAGGGTCTGACCAAGATATGACGTGATCTCGGCATCCTCACCGCGGCCCGTCTGGCCCATCTGGGTGATCCCAGCCACCTCAGTCGTGAACCGCACGCAGCGCGTGCAGGAAATGCAGCGGGTCATGTGGGTCTCAACCAGCGGCCCAAGATCCAAATCGTCGACCGCCCGCTTCGGTTCGCGGAAACGCGAAAAATCGACCCCGTAAGCCATCGCCTGATCTTGCAGATCGCATTCGCCGCCCTGGTCGCAAATCGGACAGTCCAGCGGGTGGTTGATCAGAAGGAACTCCATCACGCCCTCGCGGGCCTTCTTCACCATGGGCGAGTTTGTCTTGACCTCAGGCGGCGCGCCCTCTGGCCCGGGACGCAAGTCGCGCACCTGCATCGCACAGGACGCCGCAGGCTTCGGCGGGCCGCCCACGACTTCCACCAGACACATCCGGCAATTGCCCGCGATGGACAGCCGTTCGTGATAGCAGAAACGAGGGATTTCAATGCCGGCCTCTTCGCAGGCCTGGATCAGTGTAAGCGCTGGATCAACCTCGACCTCTTGGCCGTCGATAATGATCTTCCGAAGGTCGGACATGCGTGCCTCTTACCCATGGGGTGGGCCAGCCGTTCCCACTGCTGACCCGTCACGCAGTACCTATCCCTAGTTTGTGGTCCTGAGCAACGTGCCAGCGGTGGATTTTGCTGCGATTTCTGCACGTCCTACGCGGCAAAAGGTATCGGGATCGTCAAAATCCACGCCCTGGCGCGACAAATAGGCCCGCGCCTTGCGGTCGACGCGCGCCTTGTCGGGTTCGCTGTCGATATAAGCTTCGATTTCATCGCGCGAATAACCGAGGTCGCGGGCCCTGCCCTGCAAGGACCAAAGAAAGCTGAGCCCCCGGACCGAGCGCGCTTCGATCGACCCGCAATTTCGGCGGATGTAGTTGCCGATTGCGACGACGACCAAGCCGTTTTCAAGCCGCGTATCCTCGGCAAGGGGCACGCGGTTGTCGGCCCAAACCGGTTGAACCGCAAGAACGGCTGCTAGAACAATCCAGCGCATCAGGCGGCTCCTTCATTGCAGGCCCGGCTGCGCCAAAGCCGCGCCTCTTCCAGATAATCCCAACCGAAGGCGTGATCGGAATTTCCGTGTGTTTTCAGATGGTCGAGCCTGTCCAGCGCCTCGTCCAAAGTGGGGTGGTGGCCTTCTGGCACCCACCACATGACAAAGTGCATCTCGCCCAGAACCTCGAACCATTCACGGCGCCGCTCATAGAATTGCCGATGCACCGTGTTCCAGACGAACTGTTCCAAGGTTTCAACGCTTTCCCAGACGGTCAGGTTCGGAATGAAACGCGGGTCCCCGTCGATTTTGGCCTCAGTGTTACCCGTGCCCGGTTCGCCCGAACCTTCCATCATCCAGACGAATCCGGGCATCCGCTTGCCAAGACCATTGACCTGATCAAGCGCGTTCATGAAGTCAGCCACGCGGGGATCATCCGTGTCTGCAAGAAGTCGCCCGACGTTCAACTCGGCAAGATGCATTGTCTCAGTTCCTTATTCGCACCTGGCGGGCCAGGCTTTCGTTGGTCTGGGCTTCCGCGCGAATGGCATTGCACTGGTCGCGCATGCTTGAATCGCGCGCGCCGTGGCGTTTCTGCCAGTTCGAGATCCAGGCCTCGACACCCGCACGCCCCTGAGCGCTGTCGAAATGCGCCTGAACACGCTTCGGGTGATAGCCGTCTCTGGCCAGCCGCGCATACATGGCTTCCATGGACGCCTGAACGCCGGATTCATTGCCCCGGATTCCGCGGCAAAACGGGGAAATCCCCAGCGCGATGCCAGCCTCGCCCGCCGCGCGATACGCGTAATCCGGAAGGGGACCGGCTTGTCCGTGGGCCATGGATGTTGCGACCAAAAGGGCACCTAAGCTTAAAACCAAACGTTTCATCGTCTCTCCAGTTCGCCCCGAACCAGCGGTACGCGGCCCCGCCCCATAAACTGGGGATCGACAACCGCTCGCGCAATTCTTGACGACGGACATGGCAAGACCATGGCATCGGTTGATATCCAATAACAGATCCCTCACAGCGGCTGAATCGTGATGTTTTTGGGCCACGGATCTTCGGCCAGAATCAGCATAACCTGTTGAATTTATTAGGTCACATTCGGCGATTCGTCGCCAAAACTCAGATGCCTTGCAAAAGCGAAATCAAACGCCTCGGGTGTCGGGCCGTGCGCCTTCAGGTGGTTCCGACGGTCATAGGCTTCATGAACGGACGGCAAATGCCCCGCAGGCACTGTCCACAGGACATATTGCGGACGTTCCATCACTTCGAACCATTCGTCCCGCCGCGCCATGAACTTCGCATGCAGCGTCTTGTGCACGAACTGATCAAGATGGCCGAAGCTTTCCCAGACGGACAAGGTCGAAGCGACCCGCGACACTGGCCCGATTTCATGCATCTCGGCTTGCGCGGCCTCCATCTCATCATTTGGCATCCGCCAGACGAACCCTTTCGATCGTCGCGCGATCCCGTTCACGCGGTCGAGATTGTCGACGAATTCCCTGACTAGCGGATGATCCCAATGGGCCTTCAGGACGCCCCAATTGAACTCAGCGATATGGGTCGACATGGGCTGTCCTTGGCCTTTTCCCTATTCGGTCCGTCGAAGAATCGGCGCGATGTCGGCGCCACCATCGATCTGAACCTCCCCCAGATGACATAGGTCAACACCGGTCTGCCGCATGAACGTGGCACGCAACAGCCCCTGAAACCGCGACTCTGCGATCTGATCCGCCGTCAGCCTGTCGAACGGCGGCGCTGCGAAACCCGTCTCATCGATCCCAATCCGTTCGCACCCGGCATCGATCGCCATGGCCAATTCTACGGGCGTTGGAACGTCGGTCTGGCGGAACTCGGCCTGTGCCGAGCCCGCGATCAAAAGCGCCGCAATGGCCTTAGAACCACTGCTTTTCGCCTTCCTCATACGTCGCATAGAAATCATCATCCGATTTGGTCAGATAGATGATGCCCTCAATCAGCGCGATGATACCAATCACGATGGTTGGAATAAGGAAGATGATCGAGCCGACAATCGACACAAGAAGCATGATGATACCGGCTTTGGTATAGCCGAGATAGAACTTGTGGATCCCGAGCCCGCCCAGAAAAATCGCAAGAAGCCCGGCGGCGATTTTCGATTTCTGCCCGACTTGGCCGCCACTTGAGGCAACAGGATAAATTGCGGTGCCATTCTCGCCATCGGGTTGAAAATCAACCTTCGAACCGGCTCTTACCTTGCCGATGTCGCCTTCGACGCTGGTGCCTTCAAAATTGTATCGCTTCCCATCCTCGGCGCTGATCAGCCCCGTGCCCGTTCTCGGGTCATAGTTCAGGATTGTTCCCTGCATGGTACGCGTTCCCTCGTCTGTCTTGGTCTTCCAATCGCATCAATCTATTCCGCCGCAACTGCCGCTGTCACCTTTCCGGTGCGCTTGGCCGCGATCCGGTCTTCAATCTCGTCCCGGAAATTCTTGATCAGCCCTTGGATCGGCCAGGCCGCGGCATCGCCAAGCGCACAGATCGTGTGGCCTTCAACCTGCTTGGTGACGTCGAGCAGCATGTCGATTTCCTCGACCTCCGCCTCGCCCTTCACCAGGCGGTCCATGACACGCATCATCCAGCCGGTGCCTTCGCGGCAGGGCGTGCACTGGCCGCAGCTTTCGTGCTTGTAGAACTTCGAGAGCCGCCAGATCGCCTTGATGATATCGGTCGACTGATCCATCACGATCACAGCCGCCGTCCCAAGGCTTGAACCCTTTTCCTTCAGCGCATCAAAATCCATGATCGCGTCGCGCATGTTCTCGCCCCGCACACATGGCACCGACGACCCCCCGGGGATCACGGCCTTCAGGTTGTCCCAGCCGCCGCGGATGCCGCCGCAATGCTTTTCGATCAGTTCCTCGAACGGGATCGACATGGCGTCTTCGACCACGCAGGGGTTATTCACATGGCCCGAGATAGCGTAGATTTTGGTCCCTGTGTTGTTCGGGCGACCAATGGACGAAAACCACTCAGCCCCGCGCCTGAGGACCGTTGGAACAACGGCAATGGATTCCACGTTGTTCACGGTGGTCGGGCAGCCATAAAGCCCTGCACCCGCTGGGAATGGTGGCTTCATCCGGGGCATGCCCTTCTTGCCTTCCAGACTTTCAAGAAGCGCGGTTTCCTCGCCGCAGATATAGGCCCCGGCGCCATGATGCAGGAAAAGGTCGAAGTCCCAGCCTGACCCTGCCGCATTCCGGCCCAGGAGCCCCGCGTCATAAGCCTCGTCAATGGCGTTTTGCAGTGCCTCTTTCTCGCGGATGTATTCGCCGCGGATGTAGATGTAACACGCATGGGCCTGCATCGCGAACGACGCGATCAGGCAGCCTTCGATCAGCGTATGCGGATCGTGGCGCATGATTTCGCGGTCCTTGCAGGTCCCGGGCTCGGATTCGTCGGCATTCACGACCAGATAGGCCGGGCGACCATCGCTTTCCTTGGGCATGAACGACCATTTCAGTCCAGTCGGGAACCCAGCGCCGCCGCGACCGCGCAAACCGCTCGCCTTCATCTCGTCGATGATCCAGTCGCGGCCCTTCTGGATCAGCCCCGCCGTGCCATCCCAATGGCCACGCTTCCGCGCACCTGCCAGCGTCCGGTCGTGCATCCCGTACAGATTGGTGAATATCCGGTCTTCGTCTTTCAGCATCGCTGCATCTCCGACGGTCTGAACTATGTGTTACGCCGCTTGTTCCACATCCGCGCAAGGACCACCATAGCCCAAACGAAGGCGCCCATCGCAATGAGGTAGAACAGGAATTCGAAACGGGGTGCGAGGCCAAGGGCCTGCGTCAACCACGGCGCAAGGATCGCCAAGACCCCGGCCCCCGCGATCACAAGCGCAACGAACCGCGCCTGCCGCGCAAAAGCCTGATCGTTGGGGTCTGGTTGGGTCATGCCTTTGCCTGATCCATTTGTGGCGCGTGTGGCGTCTCATGGGTGCGGGCCCGCCGAGGCGGCGCGCCCGCCTATCTTGTCGATGTCCGGTTGAGGCAACGTTACCGGAGATACGTCAATAGACGTCGCCGTCATCCACCTTCTTTGAGAACTCGGTTTCGCCACCCGAGGCCAGAAGACGCGCCTGCTCGACCCAGGTGTCGCGCGTCACGCGGCCCTTGAACCCTTTCAGGTTTGCGTCGACCCAGGCGACCTCGTCCGAGGTCCAGGCCGCAATCTGATCGAAGTGGTAGAAGCCAAGCGAGTTGCATAGCTTTTCTAGCCCCGGCCCGATGCCCTTGATCCGTTTCAGGTCGTCAGCCACACCGCCGCGCGGTCCGTCAAGCCCGGCCGGGCGCGTGCCCTCGTCGGTGCCTTCCAGCTTGCCGTCGCCATCGTAATCGACGGCGCCTGCATCGGCAGCCACCGGCGCAGGTTCGGGAATTGGTTCCGGCTCCGGCTCTGGCATTGGCTCTGGCTCCGGCATTGGTTCCGGCTCAGGCATCGGCTCTGGCGCAGGTGTCTCTGCGACCGGTTCGGGTGCGGGCTCTGGCTCAGGCACGGGCTCTGGCTCAGGTTCCGGCTCGGGTGCAGCCGCAACTGGCGGTGCGGGAGCTGGCGCAGGAGCCGGTGGCGGCGGCGCAGGCGCTGGCGCAGGGGCCGCCACTTTCGCCGTGACAGGCGCGCGCGCAACGCCAGCAGGCTTGAACGCGAACCACAGGAAAATGGCCACGGCTATGGCAATCAACCCGGCAAGGAAAAACGCGCCCATGAACGCGAACTCACCGACAACAAGCAACATGAGAAAGGCAATCAGCCACACCGCGCCGGTGAAAACCGCAATCAGCGCAAGTGAGTCCAAGCTGCGTTTCGACATCTCCAGATCTCCCTGTCCGTTCTAGACCCTTTTCTTCGGGCTTATCACTTTTTCTTCGAGCGCGCCGAAAATTCTGTCTCTCCGCCCTCGGCCAGAATCCTGGCCTGTTCGACCCAAGTGTCGCGGGTCACGCGTCCCTTGAACCCTTCAAGGTTCTGATCGACCCAGGCGACCTCCTCCGCTGTCCAGGCCGCGATCTGGTCGAAGTGATAGAACCCAAGCGTATTGCACAGCTTTTCAAGCTTCGGCCCGACACCTTTGATGAGCTTCAGGTTATCCGCCTTGCCGTCCCGCGCCTCGGTGAGTGTTGCCGGTTTTTTCCCCGGCCCGTCCACCGGTGCAGTGGCCGCGGCTGGCGCGGGTTCGGGCGCAGGTTCCGACTCTGGTGCGGGCTCAGGTTCTGGCGCAGGCGCGTCCTCGACCGCAGAGACGGGCGGCGTTGCGGGTGCCGGCTCGGGCTCTGACGCGGGGGACGGGTCACCGCCCTGCCCTTGCCAGGGCGCGACAAGCGGCACTTCGGTTCCGTCGATGCGTTTGATCGTGTCCCCGATGGACGTGGCCAGATGGACGCTTGCATTGCCATCGGCGGGCTCTGTGGCGAAGCCTTCAAGCGATGTCAGCCCGCCCGCGGGTTCAGAGGCATAGCGCCCGTTTTGCGGACCCGGGCGCGGCACTTCACCACGGGCCATGGCGTCGAGCAATCCCGCGAAACTTTCAGCGGTCAGATCCTCATAGTAATCCTTGCCGATCTGGGCCATTGGCGCATTGGCACAGGCCCCCAGGCATTCCACCTCTTCCCAGCTGAACTTGCCGTCGTCGGACAGCGCGTGCGGGGCTTCGGCGATCTTTTCCTTGCAAACCGCCATCAGATCTTCCGCACCGCAAATCATGCAGGAAGTCGTCCCGCAAATCTGGATATGCGCAACCGAACCCACCGGCTGAAGCTGAAACATGAAATAGAATGTCGCGACCTCAAGCACCCGGATATAGGCCAGATCGAGCATCCCTGCGACATGTTCGATGGCTGCCCGGCTTAGCCAGCCTTCCTGTTCCTGGGCCCGCCAGAGAAGCGGAATGACGGCACTGGCCTGACGACCGTCAGGATATTTGGTGATCTGTGCCTCGGCCCAGGCCTGATTGGCAGGCGTGTAGGCGAAGGTATCTGGCTGGTCTGGATGAAGTCGGCGGAGCATATTTGATCCTGGCTTGGGGCGTCAAAGCTGCAAGAGCGATGGGTTGATGAAGACGGCGTTTGCGCCAAGGAAGGCGGCGGCCACAACTTGACCCGGAGAACCGAGCAGGCCAAGGCCGAACAGAAGGCTTGAGGCGCCCAGCGCGATCATGCGCAGGCCTCTTTAAAAAGGCCGAGCCGACCGCGTTTACGGTCACCCTGGGCCAAGTCGTCTTTCAGAAGCATGGACAAGATGTCGCGTACGTCTTCCCGGGGATATCCGGGCCCGGGCGGTGCATGGCTTTCAACGTCGCTTGTCATGGTGCAATCGTGTTCGGCAAGGGCAGCCAAGATATGTTGCAGGTGCGGCTCCTCAGCCGGATGCGCGCCAGCGCTCAACGCGCCGGACATTAGCAGGGCAAGGACCGCGCCGATCCGTTTCACCGGGCAACCTCGGGTGTGGGGACGCAGATGATGGTGGGTGCCGCTGTGCCGCGACCATCCGCATTTCCGGTCGCATAGGCCAGAAAATAGGCATCGTTGATTTGGATGCGGCAAATATGGCTCGACACGTCATCCTCGATCAGAAGCGTCCCGGGCGCGATGTTCACATAGCCGATCGACTGGTCCACCATGTCGTCCAGGCCGGGAATGTCGCCCCCTGCGTTCGCGTTCGCGTCGGCCACCATATCCGGCGTGGGCACGCAGATGACGGTTGGCTTGGCGGCGTTCATGCCATCCTCATCCCCGGCCTGATACCCGAAAAAGAACGCGTCCGAGATGTCGATCTTGCAGATATTCGACGAGATATCGTCTTCGATCAGCAGGATCCCTTCGTCGATATTGGCGTAACCGATAGAGTTGTTGACCAGATCTTCCAATCGGCTCGCGTCATCCTGGGCAAAGGCTGGTGCTGCGGTCAGAACCGCTGCCAGTATCGCAATGTGTTTCATGTTTGCCTTTCCCTCATGGTTTTGAACCGGGCGCGATCGCGTCTAACCTGACCCGTTTGCCGTGCCCCAAATAATAAACAGTATCAACGCCGCGACCCCTATTGCCGTGGCTCCCAGATGCAGAAGCAACACGTCTTCATCGCGGTAAATCCAACTATCGATCAGGCCTAACGTCACAAGCGCGGCAAGAAACCAGCCAAGGCCCTGTGGCGCCCCCGCTATCACCAGCCCCAGCGCGATCAGGGCAAAGACGATGTAACGAGCCGCCATCGCCAAGGGCAGATGCGTTTCCAGATGCCCGAAATCCGCCGGATAAGACGCCACTTTGACGGCTGCAAAAAGCATCAGGGCCGCCGTGCCCAAACCAATCGCGATGCCTAGGCCGGTCAACATCAGCGATCAATCTCTCCGAACACAATGTCCATGGTGCCGATGATCGCTGCAACATCGGCCAATTGGTGGCCGCCCGCGACGTGATCCATCGCCTGCAAATGCGGGAAACCCGGGGCCCGCAGTTTCGCGCGGTATGGCCGGTTCGTGCCATCGGCCACCAGATACACGCCGAACTCCCCCTTCGGCGCCTCGACAGCGGCATAGACCTCGCCCTCGGGCACGTGGAAGCCTTCGGTATACAGTTTGAAGTGATGGATCAGCGCTTCCATCGAGGTTTTCATCTCGCCGCGTTTGGGCGGTGTGATCTTGCCCCGCGACATCACATCGCCGGTCGCCTCGCGCAGCTTCACGATGGCCTGGCGTATGATCGACAGGGACTGGCGCATTTCCTCCATCCGGACGAGATAGCGATCATAACAGTCGCCATTCTTGCCGACAGGAATCTGAAAGTCGAATTCGTCATAGCATTCATAAGGTTGCGCGCGTCGAAGATCCCAGGCGAGCCCGGACCCGCGAACCATGACACCTGAGAACGCCCAGTTTTGAATGTCCTCTTCGGTCACGACGCCGATATCGACATTGCGCTGCTTGAAGATCCGGTTTTCGGTCAGAAGCCCATCGATATCATCCATCACGCGCGGAAAATCGATGGCCCATTCTTCGATGTCGTCCAGCAGTTCATCGGGCAGATCCTGATGCACCCCGCCCGGCCGGAAATAGGCCGCGTGAAGCCGCGCCCCACAAGCCCGTTCATAGAACACCATCAGCTTTTCGCGTTCCTCGAACCCCCAAAGCGGCGGGGTCAAGGCACCGACATCCATCGCTTGCGTCGTCACATTCAGCAAGTGGTTGAGGATACGGCCAATTTCGGAATACAGCACCCGGATCAGCGATGCCCGTCGCGGCACTTCGGTCCCTGTCAGTTTCTCGATGGCCAGGCACCAGGCGTGTTCCTGATTCATCGGCGCCACGTAATCCAACCGGTCGAAATACGGCAGATTCTGAAGATAGGTCCGGCTTTCCATCAGCTTCTCGGTCCCGCGATGAAGCAGACCGATATGCGGATCGCAGCGTTCCACGATCTCACCATCCAGCTCAAGCACAAGGCGCAAAACACCGTGTGCCGCAGGGTGTTGCGGGCCGAAGTTGATGTTGAAATTTCGGATCTTCTGTTCGCCCGTCAGCGCGTCTTCAAATCCCTTGGATCCATCCATCATGTCGCTGCCTCTGCTTTCGGGTTATCCACGGCGCGTGCCCGCCCATGATACCCTATTCCGGTGACACATGTGTAGCCGACCTTTCTTTGACAAAATCTTCGGTCGGCTGCAAACGAAGAACGCTTTTTTCGGGAATGGCGACCCATCATTCCGCATCCCAGGCATCGGGCAGTCTGCCGAACCGTTGGGCCACCCCGTCATACTGAGGGCGAAGCCAGCTTCGCGCGGCCGCGCGCTGGGCCTCTGCCATCGCAAGCGGTTGACCCATATGGGCCCGTTTTCCCAGATCCCCGGGATGGGCCGCGATGCCAAGAAAGTCGCAAATCTCTGCTAAGGCGTTGCCGGTAAACAGGTCTTCATAGAAGACGACCTTCCAACGGTCGGCAGGCAGCGCCGCGTCCAACCGGTCAAGGGCACCAACATAGTCGCCACGGATTTCAATCGCACGCTCCTGCCCCTGAAGCGTCTGTTTCAGGATGGTCGCTGCGTCAGCGGCTTGCGCCCTTCCGTCAGGCGCGCGGCGCTTGGCCATCATGCGCACATGGCTCCAAAGCCGATCCACGGGGTCGCGGAGGATGTAGAGGAATCTCGCCTTGTCGCTCAGCGCCGCCATGTCCCTCAGCCGCTCAACCGGCAAAAGCGCATAGGCGGGCGTGATGTCCGCAAGAACTGCATTCTGCCGCGCGCCGTCCGACAGATAGTCCAGATAAGCGCCTGTATCCTTCGACCGCAGGGTTTTGATCAGATCCCGCCGATCCGCGATATGGGCAGCGCGATAGTCCAAGTTCTGCCCGGGCTCGGCCAAAACCCTTGCCTCCATCGCCGCGATGGCCCGTTTCAGACCCTCGATTTCCTGGCGGACCCGGCCTTTTTCGATCGCGTCAAAGAAATGAAGCTCTTTCACCGTGCGCAGATGACAATCGGGATGATCTGCAAGATAGCGGTACAGCCAACTTGTCCCGGCCTTCGTTGCGCCCACGCAGAACAACATCCGCGGTGGCGTCACGCTGCTCAGCCCTTGGCCTCGTCGGTTTTCTCATCGCCAGGCAGGATGTATTCCGCGCCTTCCCAAGGCGACATAAAGTCGAACTGGCGGTATTCCTGCACAAGGCTGACCGGTTCATAGACCACGCGCTTTTGCTCGTCATCATAGCGCACTTCGGTATAGCCGGTGGTCGGGAAGTCCTTCCGCAAGGGATGACCCCGGAAGCCATAGTCGGTCAGGATCCGGCGAAGATCGGGGTGGCCCGTGAATAGGATCCCGAACATGTCGAAGACTTCCCGTTCGAACCAATTGGCCGACGGATGGACCGAGATGATCGAGGCGATCACATCTTCCTCTCGCGCCGAAACCTTCACGCGGATCCGCTGGTTCTGATACATGCTGAGGAAGTGATAGACGATGTCGAAGCGCGCTTCGCGTTCCGGATAGTCGACGCCAGTGATGTCGACGAGCGTCGAGAACCGGCAATTCCGGTCCGATTTCAGCCATTCGACGAACCCAACAAGGGATGCCTGCGTGGCTTGAATGGTCAGTTCGCCATTCTCGACAGCCCAAGACACGACGCAATCGGGTCGCTTCGCCTCGATATGTTCGCCGAGTTCGGTCAGTGCCTGGGTCATCGCACAATCGTCCCTGTCCGGCGGATTTTCCGCTGAAGTTGCAGGATTCCGTAAAGCAACGCCTCTGCCGTCGGTGGGCAGCCCGGCACGTAGATGTCGACCGGGACGATCCGGTCGCAGCCGCGCACAACGGAATAGCTGTAATGGTAATACCCGCCCCCGTTTGCGCAGGATCCCATCGAGATCACATAGCGCGGCTCGGGCATCTGATCGTACACCTTGCGAAGCGCGGGCGCCATCTTGTTGGTCAACGTGCCCGCGACGATCATCACGTCCGACTGGCGCGGCGAGGCGCGGGGCGCAATGCCAAAGCGTTCGGCGTCATAGCGCGGCATGGACGTATGCATCATCTCGACTGCGCAACAGGCCAGACCGAAGGTCATCCAATGCAGCGACCCGGTCCGCGCCCAGTTGATGATGTCCTCGGTCGAGGTTAGCAGGAAGCCCTTGTCCTGCAATTCGCGATTGATCTCAGCCGTCGAGACGTCCTTGTCGACGCCCGCTGTGTTGGGATTGGTGGCTATGGACATTGGTCCCCTGCTCCCATCTGGGCCCTGGCGCCTGTTTCGCGCGCCGTGTTGGGAAACACCTAGACCAGTGCGAGACCGAGTTCAACGCGGGAAGCCCCGCAAATTGCAAAGGAATGTCCAGGGCTATTCGGCCGGTCTCGGACCCTTGAAGATCGCGAAAAAGGCCTCGGCCATGGACACGATCAGCTGATCCTGGGACTGGAACCGATTGGCCCGCGGTGTCCGACCCTCGGCCCGGTCGACTTCATCCGTCAGATAGTCGGCGATGTAATCCTGAAGCCAGAAACCGAAGGCGTAGCCGCGGCTCATGGGGATCCCGCGCTCTTCCATGGTCACCTTGGTGCCACGGCGCTTCGGCTTGAAGTGAAACCGCGTCATCGTGGTCTCTTCGCTGTCGGGCATGATCGAGATCAGTTCATGCAACTCGGGCGTGGACTTCACAACGACACCGAACAATTCCAGATCAAAACTGCCATCGGCAGCGATGTTCATCTCTTCAGCGTCAGCGGTGTCGACTTCGAACCCGAGATCCATAACCTGCATCTGGTGCTTGAAGGTAATCGGAAAGACACCATCGGAATCGGGCTCTCCGCAGACAACCTTGTCATCCGTGCGGCCCGGGTAAAGCGTGATCGCCTTCTTGACCGTCTCGGCATCCAGTTTCGTGAAGCGGGACGTGCGCGCTGTGAAAGCCTTAGCTTCGCCAAAGTCAAACCACTCGGGCACACGCGTGGACAGAATGAAGAACAGAACGATGCCAAGAATGGCCAGCCAGAAGATCCGGAACGCCAATCCGACCAGTCCGACATCCGGCCCAATGGTGCCCGCAACACCCAAGAGGATAGCGGTCGTCAGCGAAATAGCGACGCTTTCAAGCCAGCTGTTCGGGAACCGCAGGATATGCGCCAAAGGCGCGCCAATCGCGAAGACCAGAAAAACCAGAGCCGCCGGGCCTTTCAGGGCAGCCAGAACCAGAACGACCGCGACCGGCGGAAGGATGGAAAGCACAATCAGGCGGCGAAGGCGAAACAACCGATAAGTCAACAATGTCAGCGTCATGGGCGGGCACTCATTTGTTGCGCGCCCGGTAACTATCGCGTCATTTTGGAGAAATTAGGGCAGGATCCGGGTGCGATCCCTGGTCAGGATCCGGATTGAACTTTGTAAAAGCGCAGCGGGCTGCCCTTGCTTCGCTTCACGGTGCCGCGAAACTCATGGTCCAATTGGACGGATTTCATCCACCATCCGGCCTTTACACCGCCCGGAAACAAGTCCTGATCCAAATGGGATTGGATGGCCGACTTGAGATCGGCGAAGCTCAGACCAGGTGGTTCCGCGGGCAAAACCGCCATCAATGCACGATCCATTGCCTCGAACTTCGCCCGGTTCACGCGCCAGGGCTTCCCCTCGATCGTCATGATTTCAATGGTTTCTTCGGCCATTTGAACGCGCGCGGCGGCGTTTACTGCCACTCAAGCCCGCCCTTCTTCCACTCATAGCAGAAGCCGACCGTCAAAACGGCGAGGAACACCATCATCGACCAGAACGCGGCCATCGAGATCTCGCCGAAGGCAACAGCCCAGGGGAACAGGAACGCGATCTCAAGGTCGAAGATGATGAAAAGGATTGCGACCAGATAGAATCGGACGTCGAACTTCATTCGGGCGTCATCGAAGGCGTTGAAGCCGCATTCATAGGCCGACACCTTTTCCGGATCCGGGTTTTGGACGGCCAGGATGGCCGCCGCCAGGACCAGCACAAGACCAAGCCCGATGGCAATTGCCAGGAAAATCAGAATGGGCAGGTATTCGCGAAGAAGCTCTTCCAAGGTGTCACCCGTTTCGCCGATCTCGCCAATCCCTAGCGTTGTGGCCAAAGGGCGTCAACGGCGGGTCGGCGGATCAGGTACAATCCAAACTAAAACCGCCCCGGGCTGCTGGAAGGCCCGGGGCGGCAAAGCCGTTTGAACACGAGGGACTGTGACTCAGGCGGCTTTAAACACCAAACTGACGCCATTCAGGCAGTGGCGCTTGCCCGTGGGCGCCGGTCCATCGTTGAAAATATGGCCGAAATGGCTGCCACAGCGGCGGCAATGCACTTCGGTGCGTTTGTAAAGAAGCTTGCGGTCCGCCTTGGTCCGCGTTGCATTCGGGATGGCATCCCAGAAGCTTGGCCAGCCTGTGCCGCTGTCAAACTTGGTGGCCGAGGGATAGACCGGCAGGTCGCAACCGCGGCAGTGATAGGTGCCGTTGGCCCAGTTCTTGTCGAGCGGGCTGGAGCCTGCGCGTTCCGTGCCTTCGCGGCGCATCACCTTGTATTCCAGGGGCGACAGCATCGCCTTCCATTCGGCATCGCTGCGCGTGACTTCAAAATTACCGGCATTGGCGAGGGCCTGCCCGGCAAAAGGCAGCGCAACTGCGCCCAGAAGCAAAGTTCTGCGGTCCATCAGACTAGTTCCCTTTCAGCGTCATCCGTGCGCGAAATTAGGGGATCGCTGGTAAACCGGGCAAGAAAATCGGTGCGTTCTGACCTATTTGTGAAGTTTCGCGAGCGGGAGCTATCTGGCCCAAGGCGCCTTCTTTTTCTCGAAAAAAGCAGCCAGGCCCTGATGGGCCTCTTCACTTTCCCAACGCTCGATCAGGGCGGCAATCGACATCTCGACGGCTTCGTGGTTGATGCCGGGAAGCAGGGTCCGTGCAAGCCGTTTTGCCTCGGCCACGGCACCAGGCGCGGCGTCGAGATAGGGCTTGATCTCGGCTTCCAGCGCGTCGTCAAGGTCGATCGGATCGACGGCACGGGCCAGAATGCCCAACCGAACCGCTTCTTCCGCGCTGAAAAGTCTGGGCGACATGAAGACACGCCGCGCCCGCGCAGGCCCAAGCCTGGCCAACACATAGGGTCCAATGGTGGCCGGGATCAGGCCCAGCCGCGTTTCGGTCAGCCCAAACTTCGCGCCTTCCCGAACACCAATGGCCGCGTCAGCGACGCAAGCCAGCCCAACCCCGCCCCCAAACGCATTGCCGTGCACGCGGGCAATAACGGGCTTCGGCATGGAATTCAGCGCCCCCAGCATGGTTGCGATCTTGCGCGCCTCGGTCTCGCGGGTGTCCCGATCAGCCATCATCTGGGCTTGCATCCAGCGCAGATCTCCGCCCGCACAAAAGCTTTTGCCGGTGCCCGCCAGAACCACGACACGGACCTTGTCGTTGCCCGCCATCTCAACCGCAGCGTCAGTCAAAGCAGTGATCAGCGTCGATGACAGCGCATTGTGCTTGTCGGGCCGGTTCAGAAGAAGCGTGGCGACCCCTCGGTTATCGACTGAGGTAAGAAGCGGATCAGACATGCGCGCCCTCCCGCATTGTCTGCGCCAGGCGCCCTGCCCGGGCAACGATGTTCGCGTCGAGCCCCGTGTCAAAGCCCTTCGCGGTCAGATGGTCCAAAACGGCTTCGGTTGCCACGTTTCCGGCAGCACCCGGCGCAAACGGGCAACCGCCCAGACCGCCCACCGCACTGTCGAAGACACGAAGGCCGAAATCCAAGGCCACATCGATATTGTCCAGTGCGCGCCCGTTGGTGTTGTGAAAATGGCCGGCCAGCCGGTCGGGCGCGATCACCTGGGTCACGGCGTCCAGCATGGCGCCGATCGTTTCAGGTTTTCCCGCGCCAATCGTGTCGCCCAGCGCAATCTCATAAACGCCCAGCTCGTCCAGTTTGCCCGCGACGTCGGCGACCTGAGCAGGTGACACGGGCCCGTCGAACGGACAATCCGTCACGCAGGAAATCGCGCTTCGGACCATCACTTTATCTACACGCGCGGCGTCCAGGACCGGTTGAAACCGTTGAAGACTTTCAGAAATCGAACAATTCAGGTTCGATTGACTGAACCCTTCGCTCGCCGAGGCAAAAACGGATATCTCTTCCATCCCGACCGCCCGGGCCCGCTCATAGCCGCGCAAGTTGGGCGTCAGCCCGGCATAGCGCACGGTGGGTGCACGGGTGATCGCTGCCATCACGTCATCGCCATCGGCCATCTGCGGAACGCGTTTCGGAGAGACGAAGCTGACCGCCTCGATCCGGGTGAAACCAGCCGTCGACAGCAGATCGATCAGCGTCACTTTTTCCGCGGTCGGAATGACCCGCTTTTCGTTCTGAAGCCCGTCTCGGGGCCCGACCTCAAGGATCGTGACGTGGTTCTGGCTCATGCCCATGCCTCATAGAAGTCCCTGTCATATAGGCGCGTATCCGATGGTCCGGGACAGGATCGCCGGAACGTTTCGCGTGCAGTGATCCGGTCATTCCAAGCACTCAGCACCGAAAACGGCTCAATCCGCGCAAAATGGCGCGCCATATAGACGGCCTGCCCCACTGCGATGTCCGCCGCTGAAAAACCGGTGGTCAAAATATAGTCCCCGGATCCCGCCAGCCGCTGATCCAAAGCCGCATTACATTTCTCGATCCGCTTCGCTTCCAGCTTCATCACGATAGGGCTGCGCATACTGTCTTCGTAAAGCGCCACATGCTGTTGCGTCAGCGCCGCCGTGTGCTGGCTGATGGTCTCTGCGAAGTTCAGCCAGACCAGCCAGTCCGCACGCTGCGGATCGCCGGGCGGTGGCATCAGCCCGGCCTCGGGATGGCGCTCACACAGGATTTGCATCACGGCGAGCGACTCCCAAAAGCTTTGGCCATCAATCTCACAGGCGGGCACGCGCCCGACCGGATGTTTCGCCAAATACTCTTTTGATCGCAATGACTTATCGAAAGGATGGATGACCAATTCAAAATCCAATCCCATCTCATACAGCAGCCACAACACCCGCATCGACCGGGTCCCGTGGCAATGATGCAACCGGATCATGCCTCTGGTTCCAATGTGATCAACACAAGGCCCGCTTCGACCTGGGCGCCTTCTTCGGTCTCAACGCGCGCGATCACACCGTCCCTAGGGGCACGCAGTGTATGTTCCATTTTCATCGCCTCCAGGATCAGCATCGGATCCCCGGCCTCAACTTCTTGTCCATCCTTGGCGAACACGCGGCGGACAAGCCCTGGCATCGGGGAAAGAACCGTGTCGCCGCTTGGCCCGCCTGCGCTCGACCGGTCCAGGGGATCTGGCACGGTGTAATGATACCCGTTGCCCCAGAAAACGCTGACACCGCTTGCATGGCGCGCGATCTTTGCAGGCACGGTCTGGCCATCGACCCACCAGGACCCGCCCTTCTTAACGATCTGATGACGGGCATCGTCTATCTGGGCTTCAAAGCGGTTTGGCCCCTTGGAAACAACAGCAACTTCAATGTCCTCGTGGCCATGCTGAACGGTAATTCGCTGCGGCAAAGGATCCCAAAGCGCGAAGCCCGCCAACGGATCCTGCGCTTGGTCGAGCCCCAAGGCTCCGATCCCACCGAGCGAGCGGGACCGCGTGCAAGGCACCGGCGCATCGGTCAACGCGGTGCCGCCCGCTGCAATCAATCCTGTATCCACATCGCCCGACGCAAACCGCGCATCGGCGACAAGCTTTCGAAGGAAGGCGTGGTTCGTTGTCAGCCCGGCGATTTCAGTTCCGGCAAGCGCCTGCTTCAATGCCGCAAGGGCCGCGCCACGGTCCGCGCCATGGACAACGATCTTGGCAATCATCGGATCGTAGAAGGGCGAAATCTCATCGCCCGGGCGCACGCCGGTTTCGATCCGGGCGCCCGCCGGGAAGACCAGATGGTCAAGCCGCCCGGTGGCCGGCAAAAACCCGGCGGGAACATCTTCGGCGTAAAGGCGCGCTTCAAACGCATGGCCGGAGATCGCCAGATCGGACTGGGTCAAAGGAAGCGGCTCGCCCGAGGCCACGCGGAGCTGCCATTCAACAAGATCGACGCCGGTGATTGCCTCGGACACCGGGTGTTCGACCTGAAGGCGTGTGTTCATCTCCATGAAGTAAAACCGGTCGGGGCGAAGCCCCTCTGACGCATCCACGATGAACTCAACCGTGCCTGCGCCCTTGTACCCGATTGCTTCGGCCGCCTTGACCGCGGCGTTCCCCATCGCCGCGCGCATCTCCGGGGTCATACCCGGGGCCGGCGCTTCCTCGATGACCTTCTGGTGACGGCGCTGTAGCGAACAATCGCGTTCGAAAAGATGTACGGCCCGGGTGCCATCACCAAAGACCTGAACCTCGATATGGCGCGGTTTTTCCACGAATTTTTCGATCAGAACCGCGTCATTTCCGAAGGCTCCAAGCGCCTCTGCTCTGGCGCTCTCAAGCGCGGATGCGAAATCTTCGGGTTGGTCAACCCTACGCATCCCCTTGCCGCCACCGCCCGCGACCGCCTTGATCAGAAGGGGATAGCCGATCTGATCCGCTTCGACCTCAAGATGCCCGGGTTCCTGATCATCGCCGTGATAGCCGGGCACCACGGGCACCTCCGCTTCGGCCATAAGGCGCTTGGCGGCATCCTTCAGACCCATCGCGCGGATCGCCTCAGCAGAAGGACCGATAAAGGTCAGCCCCGCGGCCTCGACCGCGTCCACGAAATCCGGGTTCTCGGACAGAAAGCCATAACCCGGGTGGATCGCCTCGGCGCCTTTTTCCTTGGCCGCCGCGATGATCTTCCTGCCGTCCAAATAGCTCTCGGCAGGGGCAGCGCCGCCGATATGGACGGCTTGCGTCGCCAGCTCGACATGGCGGGCGTTTCGGTCCACGTCTGAATAGACCGCGACCGTGGCCACGTCCATGCGGCGACAGGTATCGATGACACGGCAGGCAATCTCGCCCCGGTTGGCGATCAGGATCTTCTTAAACATCGCGCGCCCCCGATGTCGTCAGCCGCACCAGCTTTCGCGCCGCCCCCCATTGTAGCGCCGTGCAAGCCCCTCGGCGATCAGGGCACGGCCCACGGGTTTTCCGTCGGCGGAAAGGTAAATGAGCTGCCGGTCGTACCGGTCGCGCCCTTGCTTGACGATGGAAATCTCGTCCGCAGTCCAAAGGATCGTGCGCAACCGCCATTTCGCTTGAAGCGCCAGCGTGTATTCCGGCAGGCACAAGGGCGTCGTCAGTTCCGGCGTGTCGAAGCCGGTCAGGCGCGCCCGTTCGAGCCCTCGGCCCGGACAGTAAAGCCGGACTGTGTCGCCATCCACCACGCTGACCACCCGGCAGTCCGTGCCGGCGTTGCGCATCTTGGCGGCGGCGTTCAGCGGATCGGCAATCCGGGGCAGGATAAGGAATGCGGCCACAAAGCCAGCGATCACCAGCTTCAGATATTTGGCCGGATCGGCCCGACGCCGGACCGAGCGTGTCATGTTGCGGCGTCTCACCATGGTGAAGGCACCGATACCGCCCGATTGGGCCAATCTGATGGCATTCTAGCTGCATTCTTCCCGTGCCTTGTCCTTCCAGGCGGCATCCCAGCGCGACAAGGGCGGGCGGCCTTCGGTGATGTCGCCTGCACCCCAGCGGATGCGTTTGTGGTCCATTTCAGTCGTGACTTCACCATCCGGGCACAGGATGTAGAACGCGTCTTCGCCCAGCTTTTCTTCCATGAAATCAATGACCTGGCCAGGCATCCACGCGCCGGGATTGGGCTCGGCATGGCCAGTGGTCGTCCAGCCGGGGATCAAAAGATGCGCCGTCACACGCGGGCCTTCGGCTGCTCGCAGCTCATGCTCCAGAGCCTCGGTATAGGTTTTGATGGCCGACTTCGTCACATTATAGATCGTATGCCCCGGCGGATTCGTGATCCCCTGTTTCGAGCCCACATTGATCACCCGGCGCGCACCACCCGCGGCCTGCATATCCGGGACAAATGCCCGGCTCAGCGCCACAGGCGCCCAGAAGTTCACAGACATGGCCTGATGCCAGTCGGCCAATGGCGCGTCCCCGCGACCGGCATGGGATGCGGCATTGTTCATCAATAGATGCGGTGCGCCATGGGCGTCGGTCACTGCCTTTTTGATGCGCTCAATCGCGTTCGGATCGGCAAGGTCATCGGCCAGGCACAGCCCTGCCGCATTGGCGGCCATTGCGTCGAAATCCGGCCCAGGAAGATCGACACGCACCACACGCATGCCCGCCGCTTCCATCCGCGTCGCTGCCGCGCGACCGATCCCAAGCGCTGCGCCGGTCACAACGGCCACTTCCCCTTCTCGAAAAACGTCGCTCATTCCTTGCCCTTTCTTCCTACCACCAGGATCCGCTTTCCTGGTCCTCCAAATGCGCTTGAACATGGCCCGGCAACGGCCAGGCCTCATAGTCCATGCCAGCCGTCCTTCCGCCGGGTGCACCCCGCCAGGCATGGAGGTACAGATCGCGGTGCAGCGTGACCTCCACCGTCTCCAGCGTCGCGTCGACCCGCGCTTGAAGCGCTTCGACCCGGTCCTGGACCTTGGCTTCCTCGCTTTTGCCCCTCAGCCAGTCCGGCACAGGCAAAAGCGCGGTCAGGGCCTTCGCCGCCCCCGTCGCAAGCAGAATGACCACGTAAGCCACAAGGTTCGACAGGATCTGTGTGGCAATCGACTGACCCAGATCCCAGGTCAACCAGCCTGCGTTGGACCTCTTGCGCTTGCCAACATCGGCCCGCATCCGGTCAAACTCGCGCGCAAAGGTCTGCCGGAAGGACCGGGCAAAGGCGATCTTGTCGAAATCATCGCGGCCCGCCCAAATCTTCAGCTTAGGCTTCACGAAGATACCCGCCCGGGACCGGTCCACGAAAAGCTCAAAATCGAACAGGAAGAAATAATCCTCGGGATCGGTCGAGTTGTGGACCATGTAAACCGGGATATCCGCTTCCGACCCAAGCTTCGGCAGTTTGATGTCCGACACCGCTTCACGCACGCGGGCCCGGATGGCCTTGGGGTCAATAGGCGATTTCATAGGGTCACATCCGAAAGACGCCGAAGCGGGTTTCGGGGATCGGTGCGTTCAGCGACGCGCGAAGCGACAACGCAAGGACCTCGCGCGATTTGCGGGGGTCCACGATCCCGTCATCCCACAGCCTGGCCGAGGCATAAAGCGGGTGCGACTGTTCTTCGAACTGCGCCTCGATCGGCGCCCTGATCTTGGCCTCGTCCTCATCGGAAAACGTGCCACCCTTGCGTTCCACCGCATCGCGTCTGAGCTGGGCCAAAACGCCCGCCGCCTGCGCCCCGCCCATGACCGAAATCCGGGAATTCGGCCAGGACCAAAGGAAGCGCGGTGAATAGGCCCGGCCCGACATGCCGTAATTGCCCGCTCCGAAGGATCCGCCGATCAGCATGGTGATCTTCGGAACAGACGTGGTGGCCACCGCCGTCACCATCTTGGCGCCATGGCGCGCGATGCCTTCGTTCTCATATTTCTGGCCGACCATGAAACCGGTGATGTTCTGCAAGAAAATCAAAGGGATACGACGCTGGGAACACAGTTCGACAAAATGCGCACCCTTCGTAGCGCTTTCCGAGAACAGAACGCCGTTATTGGCGACAATCCCCACCGGGCACCCCATGATATGGGCAAACCCCGTTACCAGCGTCTCGCCAAAGCGTTCCTTGAACGGATCAAAGCGCGAGCCATCGACTAGGCGCGCAATCACCTCTCGGACGTCATAAGGTTCGCGCGGATCGGTCGGAACCACATCGAACAATTCATCGGGGTCATAGGCCGGATCTTCCGGGGTCCGCCAAGTGACCGTATCTGGCTTTGACCGGTTCAGCCCGGCCACTGCCCGTCGCGCGATGGCAAGCGCGTGGGCGTCATCCTCGGCCAGATAATCAGCGACGCCTGACAGACGCGTATGGACATCCCCGCCGCCCAGATCCTCGGCACTCACAACTTCTCCGGTGGCGGCCTTCACAAGTGGCGGGCCAGCCAGGAAGATCGTCCCCTGATCCTTCACGATGATCGAGACATCGGACATCGCAGGCACATAAGCGCCGCCCGCCGTGCATGACCCCATGACCACGGCAATCTGCGCGATGCCTTTTGCCGACATCTGCGCCTGATTGTAGAAGATGCGCCCGAAATGGTCGCGGTCAGGGAAAACCTCGTCCTGGTTCGGAAGGTTCGCACCGCCAGAGTCGACCAGGTAGATGCAGGGTAGATGGCAAGCTTCCGCGATCTCTTGGGCGCGCAGATGCTTCTTGACCGTCATCGGATAATAGGTGCCGCCTTTGACCGTCGCGTCATTGGCGACGATCATGACGTCCTGCCCTTCGACTTGGCCGACGCCTGCCACGACACCCGCGCCGGGTGCAGCGTCGCCGTACAGACCATGGGCTGCGGTAGCCCCGACCTCAAGAAAGGGCGATCCGGGGTCCAGCAAGGTCGCGATCCGGTCGCGGGGCAACATCTTGCCCCGATCCTCGTGTCGCTGGCGCGGCCCCTCACCGCCGCCCATTGCCGCCGCCTCTGCCGCTTCGCGCGCAATCTCAAGCGCCGCAAGATGCGCCTTGCGGTTCTCCGAAACGTTCGCGGAAGCGATAAAGGCTGAGGTCAGTTTCAAGAACCGGCCTCGCGCAGCATCGAAAACCGCATGAAACCGTACCGCGTTGCCACGATCTCAAAATCGCATTTCGCACGGACATAGGCGACGGTATGGCCCGCTTCGGGCTCGGTGGCGTTGCACGCCTCGGCCTGTTCGGCCAGTTCCGCGTTCACGAGCTCGAGCGCATCGGTGTACGGCGCGCCAAGATCGGTGACAGCCTGCATGGCGCCGCCCATGACGGTGCGGTAACGCCGCCGTTCCCGCGAAATGCAGTTCACCGCCCGTCCGCCAAAACGCAGCGAGCAATGCTGGTTTTCGAAATCCAGGCAATCCGCCACGGTCGGCAACATGGCCGCGAGGGCGTCAGCATCGCCAGCTTCGGCCGACGCATCGCTTGCAACGACCCCTTTCAGGCAATCGTCCAGTCGGGTTCCCGGCTTTTCCGCAGCAAAGGCGCCTCCGGCACCGAAACACAGTACGGCCCCCAAGAGCATTCCCAAAGTCTTACGCTTCATCACTCATTCCTTCCTTCACCTGAACCGCTCGCGCTTTTCGCGCAGCGATACGGTTCGTTCGGCGGTCATCTTAGCATAACAGTCCGTCCCGGAAATGTGCCGCATTGAACCCGCGCCCCACTGGGCATAGGCATAGCTGCATTCCGCCTCGCGAAAGGCCAGCCAAGCACGCTGCGCATCGCGTAAGGTCTTTTCGCGATTGGAAAATTCCGGGAAATCGGCCTGATCGTCAACGTCGAGCCCCTTGGCCCAATCCATCGTTGCGCGGTATTCCTGGTTCAAAAGGACGTCCCAGGCCTGGGTCTCAGCGTGATTGCACATGGCAAGGCCAAGGGTGGTCTGGCCGCCCTCTTCGTCGTTCTGGCAAGTGCGCGCGACAAGGCCCATGCAGGCGCTTCGGTCCGCTTCAGACCCGGCTGCGCCATAACAAGCCTGTAGCAGCGCGTCATAACGCGCCTGATCGGGTTCTTGCGCCAACCCAGGCTGAACCAATGCCATTAGCGCAAGCCCGGCGAGGAATTTGGGGGCGCCGCTCATGCCTCTGGTCCGCCTTCGGGGGCCACCAGGACCCCCCGTCGCGTGAAGCCATAGATTTTCCGTTCGGCGCCTTCCCCGCAATGCACCTCAATCCAGACCGTCTCGGACGGAAGACCCACGCAATTGGTCTCGGGCTGTCCGGTCTCCGTGACATAGCGAGACGCGCCGGCGGCAATGACATCGGATTCAGAAGGTCGCTGGCCGGCATAGAACCCAAGGCCAGCCGCCAAAAGACAAAGCGCAATGGTGATTTGGACGATCCGTCTCACCCCACGCGCCCCGAGGCGGGGGCGATTTTCGACACGAAAATCGTTACGGAAAATGAAGTCATTTTCCGGCTCACTCCAAGGTCATGAGTTCGCGCCCGATCAGCATCCGACGGATTTCGGACGTTCCGGCCCCGATTTCCATCAGCTTCGCGTCACGGAACATTCGCGCCACCGGCGCATCGGCCAGAAACCCGGCGCCGCCCATGGCCTGAACGGCCTGATGCGCCACTTTCATCCCCTCTTCCGAGGCATAAAGCACGCAAGCCGCCGCATCCTGCCGCGTCACCGTGCCCCTGTCGCAGGCTTTGGCCACCTCGTAAGCATAGGCGCGGGCGCTGTTCAGCGCCGTATACATATCGGCGATCTTGCCTTGCATCAGTTGGAAATCCCCGATGGGCTTCCCGAACTGCTTGCGTTCCCGCAGATAGGGCATCACTTCGTCCAGGCACCCCGCCATGATCCCGATATTGACACCTGACAGCACGACCCGTTCGTAATCGAGCCCCGACATCAAAACGGCGACACCGCGCCCCTCTTCACCCAGCACGTTCTCGAACGGAACCTCGACATCTTCAAAGATCAACTCGCCCGTATTCGAGCCGCGCATGCCGAGCTTGTCGAAATGGGGCGAGGTCGAAAACCCGGCCATTTCTTTCTCGATCAGAAAAGCGGTGATCCCTCGGGATCCGGCCTCGGGGTCGGTTTTGGCATAAACGACCAGCGTGTCCGCATCGGGCCCGTTCGTGATCCAGTACTTTGTGCCGTTCAGCCGGTAATGGTCGTTTCGCTTCTCTGCTCGAAGCTTCATGCCCACCACGTCTGACCCCGCCCCAGCTTCGGACATGGCCAGAGCGCCCACATGGTCGCCCGAGATCAGTTTCGGCAGGTATTTGCGCTTCTGTTCATCCGTCCCGTTCAACTTGATCTGGTTCACACAGAGGTTCGAATGGGCGCCATAGCTGAGCCCGATCGATGCAGAGACCCGCGAAATTTCCTCAACGGCCACCGTATGAGCGAGATATCCCATCCCGGCCCCACCATAGTCCTCATCCACCGTGATCCCGAGCAAACCCAGCTCACCCATTTCGGACCAAAGCGCAGCGGGAAATTCATTCGACGCATCTACATCCGCGGCAAGGGGTTTCACCCGGTCCTGTGACCAGCGATGCACCATCTCGCGCAGCGCGGCCACATCTTCGCCAAGGTCGAACTCCATCGCGGCGGTGAACATGCGCTCCTCCCATTTATTGAACGCTTGTTCATTTTATCGCTTGGGCGGCTTCCGGGTCAAGGACTTCGACAAGGGGCATGCTGACGGCGGGACGGGCAAACACGTAAACGGTGGCAAGAAGGATCAAAAAGATGCGCATGATTGGCGGCTCCGAATGGCTGATATGCCATCTGGTACCCCGTGCCGCGCCCGCTATCCCATATCACGCAGCCCTGACGGGCCGTTATCGCCTAACAGCGCTATTCAGCCGCCTTCGCGTGGCTAGCGCGCTGGCTGACCTCATCCCGGATGATCCGCGTCAGCGTGTTGCAGTCTTCCAGCGAGAAGGTCAGCGGCAAACGCATGTCCAGAATGCCGCGCAGGATCCGATCCGACGCGTCCATCCGTTCGGAGGGCGCATAATGCCAATGGTCATAGGTCGAGGTGAAGGCCGCCGGTTCCGGCGCTCCGAACCACTTCAGATCGACGCCCCGCGCCTTGCACGCGGCAACCACGTCCTCAATCGCCGCAGGCGGCCAGTCGAGCAACAGGACCTGAATGGACGACCCGACAAAGGTTTCCTTCGGCGGGCGCGGGATCAAGGTCAGGCCAGGTGTATCCGCAAGCCCCTGTTCCACAACGGTGTAGCGTTCGTTCCAGGCCTTCCGGCGCGCCGCAAGTTTCCCGATCTGGGGGCGCAGGATCGCGGCACGCAAGTTGTCCATCCGACCTGAAATGTTGGGCGTGTCGTACTTGAAAGCGTCAAACGTATCCGCGCCCGGGTTCGTCCCGTGCCGGTCGTAAAGCATGTATGATCCCGAAAGAAGCGTTGCCCGGGCGGCAACCTGCGGATCATCGGTGGTCAGAAGGCCGCCTTCGCCAGAGTTTATGTGCTTATAAGTCTGGGTCGAAAAACAGGCCACCGCGCCGAACTTGCCCGAGGGCTTGCCGTTCCATTCGGCGCCCATGGTGTGGGCGCAATCTTCCACCACTGTCAGGCCCGCCGCGTCACAGATCTTCATCAACCGATCCATGTCGCACAGGTGGCCGCGCATATGGCTCAGAAGCAGGACACGCGCGCCGGATGCCGAAATTTTGGCCTCAAGATCGTCCAGATCGATGGTCAGGGCTTCAGTTACGCCCACAAAGACGGGCTTACCGCCGATGCTGGCAATGGCGCCGGGAACGGGGGCAAGGGTGAAGGCATTAGACAGGACCTTCATGCCGGGTCGCACCCCGACAGCGCGCAGGGCCGTCGCAATCGCATAGCCGCCTGAGGCCACGGCAAGGCAGTATTTGACGCCAAGCCAGTCCGCGAATTCCCGTTCCAGAAGCGCCGCTTCGCCCACCTCACCTTCGGCCAGGTTATAGCGGTGGATACGCCCATGCTGCATGACGCGCACCGCCGCCTCGATCCCCTCGGGCTCGATCGGTTCCTGTTGGGTAAAACTGCCGGTGAAGGTCTCTTTCACGCTGGAATCCCTATCCTGCACAGCTCGCCCCCGATTATCCGATCAAACTTTGCACGCGGTCAACCAGCGCGTCGTATGAAGGCAAAAGCGCATCCGGCTCCAGATTGCGGACGCTGTCGCCATCGGGCCCGAACGTGACCAGCAGAACCGGCACCCCTGCGGCCCGGGCCGTGTCGCGGTCGGTCACCGTGTCGCCCACCAAAAGCGATTCCGAGACGATACCGCCAGCCTGATCGACCGATGCCAGATACGGCGCCGGATCAGGCTTCCGGACAGGCAAGGACGTGGCCCCGATCAGCGATCCGAACAAGTCGCGCCCACCAATGGCCGCCAACAGATCTTCTGCAAGATCCGTGGGTTTGTTGGTGCAGATCCCGGTCGCATAGCCCAAGCTGCGCAGGCTTTGCACGGCCTCCAGCGCGCCCGGATAGTATTGGGTTTGTCGCGCGATCCCGGCGCGGTACGCGTCAAGAAACGGCAGATATTGGTCATCAACCGCGTCAGCGGATGCCGACCCCTCAAGCCGGTCGAACCCCAACGTCAGCATCGCCCGACCGCCGCGAAACGCCGTCGCCGCGTCGGCCACGGGATCCAGCGGCGCGCCTCGCCCCAGCGCCTGAAAACAAGCGTTCGCCGCCATGATCAGATCATGGCTCGTATCCGCCAAAGTCCCGTCGAGATCGAAGATAACCGTCCGCATTGCATCCCTTTTTCGGCGAAAAGCCGCTTTTGGTGTTACGTCCCGACAGGGTTTGTGATCCCAAACCCCCTTTGCGGGATGCCATGAGACGCCTAAAACGAGGTCAACAAAAAGGAAAGAGCAGTCCATGGCCACCCATCTGATCGTGCTGGCCGCAGGTCAGGGCACGCGCATGAAATCCGTGCGGCCCAAGGTCATGCACGAAATCGGCGGCGCGCCGATGTTTGTCCACGCCTTGCGCTCGGGCGATGCGGTGTCGCCGGATCGCCGGGTTCTCGTTGTGGGCCACGGGGCGGAAGAGGTGGCCGATGCGGCCCAAGCGCTCGACCCCGCACTCAAGATCGCCATTCAAGCCGAACAAAAGGGCACGGCCCATGCGGTCGCTGCCGCGCGTGAGGCATTGGAAGGGGCCAAGGGCGATGCGTTCGTTCTCTATGGCGACACGCCATTCATCCGGGCCGAGACGCTCCAGGCGATGCAGACCGCGCGGGCCGCGGGCCATGCGGTCGTCGTGCTCGGGTTCGAAGCTGCCGATCCCGGCCGCTACGGGCGGCTCGTCATGGCAGGCGATCAGTTGGAAAAGATCGTTGAATACAAAGACGCCGATGAAGCCACCCGCGCTCTCACTTTCTGCAATTCCGGCGTGATTGCCGCAGATGTCTCGGTCCTGTTCGATCTGATCGACGCGGTCGGCAATAGCAACGCAGCAGGCGAATTCTATCTGACCGACATCGTGCAGATCGCGCGGGATCGCGGATTGTCCGCGACAGCCGTCGCTTGCCCCGAAGCCGAAACCCAAGGCATCAACACCCGCGCCGATCTGGCCGCCGCCGAAGCGACGTTTCAGGCGATCAAACGGGCAGAGGTCATGGCCGCCGGCGTGACCTTAATCGCCCCCGACACGGTGCAGTTTTCCTATGACACCGCGTTGGCGGCGGATGTGGTCGTTGAGCCCAATGTCGTCTTCGCGTCCGGAGTTTCGGTTGAAACCGGTGCGCGGATCCGGGCCTTTTCACATCTTGAGGGCACAACCGTCGGCAAGGATGCGATCATCGGGCCTTACGCGCGACTTCGCCCAGGGGCCGAGATCGGGCCAGCGGCGCGGATCGGCAATTTTGTCGAGGTCAAGAACGCCACGCTTGGGCCCGGCGCCAAGGCCAACCACCTGACCTATCTCGGCGATGCCTCGATCGGTGCAGGCACAAATATCGGCGCAGGGACGATCACCTGCAATTATGACGGGGTCTTCAAGCACAGAACCGAGATCGGCGAGAACGCCTTTATCGGGTCGGACACGATGCTGGTCGCCCCTGTAAAGGTCGGCGATGAGGCGATGACAGCGACCGGCGGCGTGATCACCGAAGACGTGCCGCCGGGCGCCATGGCCCTTGCGCGAGCGCCCCAGTCCAACAAACCCGGACTGGCCAAACGCCTGTTCGCGCGGCTTCGGGCCGCCAAAGAAAAACAAAGAGGCAAGTGACATGTGCGGAATCGTCGGCATTCTGTCGAAACACGAAGCGGCCCCCATACTGGTCGAGGCTTTGAAACGGCTTGAATACCGCGGCTATGACAGCGCCGGTATCGCAACGGTCAATGGCGGGGCGCTGGATCGGCGACGGGCGGTTGGCAAGCTGGTGAACCTCTCGGATTTGCTGGTCCATCAACCCCTGCCCGGGAAATCCGGCATCGGACACACGCGCTGGGCCACCCATGGCGCACCGACCGAAGGCAACGCGCACCCGCACAAGACGGCACAGGTTGCCGTGGTCCATAACGGGATCATCGAAAACTACCGGGACTTGCGCGAAAGCCTCGCCGCGAAAGGCATCACGACCGAGACCGAGACGGATACCGAAACCGTCGCCCTGCTGACGCAAACCTTCCTCGATCAAGGCCTTGCCCCGCGCGATGCGGCGGAACAGACCATCGCCCGGCTGGAAGGCGCCTTCGCGCTGGCCTTCCTGTTCGAGGGCGAAGAAGACCTGATCATCGCCGCCCGCAAGGGCCCGCCGCTGGCCGTGGGCTACGGCGAAGGTGAGATGTATCTCGGCTCGGACGCCATTGCGCTCGCTCCGCTGACCGACCGCATCACCTATCTCGAAGAGGGGGACATGGCCGTCCTGACCCGGGACGGTGTGGAAATCCAGGACGATCAAGGCCGCCGCGCCAACCGGGAAGTCCGAAAGGTCCAGATCGACGCAAGCCAGATCGAGAAAGGCGGCTATCGCCACTTCATGGCCAAGGAAATTGCCGAGCAACCCTCGGTCCTGACCCAGGCACTGGATGCCTATGTGGATCCGGCTGGCGCCCTGACCTTCCCGGCCGACCTGCCTAATCTTGGCAAGTTCGACCGCGTGATCCTGGTGGCCTGTGGTACGGCCTATTATGCCTGCATGACTGCGAAATACTGGTTCGAGGCTTTGGCCCAGGTCCCCGTGGAGGTCGATGTCGCCTCGGAATTCCGGTACCGCGAACCGCCGATCGGGCCGAACACATTGGCGATTTTCGTCAGCCAATCCGGGGAAACGGCGGATACCCTTGCAGCGCTGAGGTATTGCGAGGCACGTGCCATGACGCTCGCCATCGTCAATGTCACCGAAAGCACCATCGCGCGCGAGGCGGATGTGGCGCTTCCGATCCACGCGGGCGCTGAGATCGGTGTCGCCTCAACCAAGGCCTTCACCTGTCAGTTGCTGGTTCTTGCGCTTCTGGCCAACAAGGCCGCCGCAGACCGGGGCCTCATAACGCCTGCCGGTTTGGCCGAGGCCATGGGCACCCTGCGTACCCTGCCCGGGTTATTGTCGCAGGCCCTGTCCAGCGACGAAGCCTGGGTCGAGACCGGCAAGAAACTGGCCGAGGCGCAGGATATCCTGTTCCTTGGGCGCGGTCAGATGTTCCCGATGGCCATGGAAGGCGCGCTGAAACTGAAGGAAATCAGCTACATACATGCCGAAGGGTATCCGGCGGGCGAACTGAAGCACGGGCCCATCGCGCTTGTGGACCGGGCCGTGCCGGTGGTGGTGATGGCACCGATGGATGGGCTTTTCGACAAGACCATCTCCAACGTGGAAGAAGTGCGCGCAAGGGGCGGCAAGGTCCTGTTGATCACAGATGCCGAGGGCGCCAAATCCGCGCCGGACGGGCTGTGGAAGGTCATGACCCTGCCCTCAGTCCCCGAGGCGATGGCTCCGATCCTTTATGCCATCCCGGCGCAGCTTCTGGCCTATCACACGGCGGTCGCCAAAGGGACCGATGTGGATCAGCCCCGAAACCTTGCAAAATCCGTCACCGTGGAATGACACCGGACGCCGCCATCGAGGCGCTGAAGACACGGGCGCAGCCCGGCAAGGGCGAAGACATGGCGGCCTACCACAAAATCGACCGCCACTATCTTGGTGTGGCGAACCCGGATATTGACGATCTGTCAAAGGCTTGGCGGGCGGAACTGACGCTGGAAGACCGTCTTGCGCTTGCATCCGGACTTTGGGTCACGAATGTCCATGAAGCCCGCGTCGCGGCGGCCAAACTGCTGACCCAGGCGCGGATCCGACCCGATGATGGCGCCGCCTGGGATCTGATCCAATCCTGGGTGCCGGAATTCGACGCCTGGGCGATTGCCGATCATGCGGCCATCGCGGGTCAAAAGCGGCTCGTCTGGGAGCCGTCCCGGATCGCGGCGGTCGAGCCCTGGACAACAAGCGATCACATGTGGACCAAGCGTGCGGCCCTGCTCATGACTTTGCCTTGGGCCCGGCTCAGAAGCCCGAAACCGGATGAAGTTGAGATCCGGGAACGCATTCTGGGATGGGCCGCCAATTACGTGACCGACCCGGAATGGTTCATCCAGAAGGCCGTGGCCTGGTGGCTTCGCGATCTTTCCAAGAAAGACGCGGCCCGTGTGCGGGTCTTTTTGGAACAACACGGCGACACGATGAAGGCCTTCGCCCGCAAAGAAGCGTCGAAATACTTATGAAAATCAGGTGACTGCGATCACGCGCGCGGCCGGAAAACCTTGCTCGATGGACGCGCAGAATGCATCGACCCTGTCCGCCGCCACGAAGGCCACGACCGATCCGCCGAACCCACCGCCGGTCAGTCTTGCGCCGTCTGCCCCGGCTGCCAGGGCGCCGTCCACCAAGGCGTCAACCTCAGGCACGGACACCGCATAGTCATCGCGTTGCGACCGGTGGCTTTCCACCATCAGCCGCGCGAATGTCGCGGTGTCACCATCGCTCAAAGCCAAAGCGCCGCGCCGGACCCGGTCGTTCTCGGTCACGATGTGTTTCGCGCGCTTGTCCAAGGGGTCGGGCAAGGTTGCGATGCGGTCCAGATCGTCGAGCGTCAGATCGCTCAGGATCTCGACACACATCTCCGCGCATGCGGCTGCGCATTCGCGGACCCGCTGCGCATACCCGTCATCGGTCAGTTTGTGGGTCACACCAGAGTGGATCACAACGAAGTTGTGGCTGTCCGGGGTGGCCGTCACGGTGGACACCAGCGACCGTGTATCCAGAAACACCGCTGATCCGGGTTCACCCACCGATACCGAATATTGATCCATGATTCCGCAGGGCATGCCCACAAAGTCATTCTCGGCCTTACGGGCAAGCTTGGCCATATCGACGGCGGACAGACCCAGATCGAAAATCTCGTTCGCGGCCCGCATGGTTGCGATTTCGACCGCTGCGGAACTCGACAAACCCGACCCGACCGGAAGGTCGGTTGTGATGGCCAGGCGCAGCCCGGTTTCGGGTCGCCGGTCCGCAAGAACCTGAAGAACGCTCCCCAAAACGTAATCCGTCCAGGATCCCGTGGCGGCCTCGTCCAGGCTGCGCGTCTCGACGCCGTCAAAGGTCGCGCTGGTGACCGCCAGGGTCCCGGGCGCGCCACCTTGGCCAAGGGCGACCGCCGTTCCAAGAACCAGGGGCATCGGCAGAACGAAGCCGCCATTATAGTCGGTGTGTTCGCCCAGAAGGTTCACCCGCCCCGGTGCATGGGCCAGCGCCTCGGGATCGGTGCCGAATGTCGCTTTGTAGTGTCCGCCTACCGCGGCCGTCAGATCAGCTTTCGCCATGGGCTGGTCCTTTACACACTCTTGTAGTGGGTGGTGCTGAGCGCGCGAAGCCTGTCCGCCGCCTGCTCGGCGGTCAGATCGCGCTGGGCTTCGGACAACATCTCATACCCCACCATGAATTTGCGCACCGTGGCCGAGCGCAAAAGCGGCGGATAGAAGTGGGCATGCAACTGCCAATGGGTATTCGACCGGCTGTTGAACGGCGCGCCGTGCCAGCCCATCGTATAGGGAAACTCGGTCTCGAATAGATTGTCGTAGCGGATGCAAAGCTCTTGCAACGCTTCGGCAAGCGCGTCCCTTTCTGGCTCTTCGAGATCCGGCAGGCGCAACACGTGCCGCTTGGGCAAAAGCAACGTCTCGAACGGCCAAACCGCCCAATAAGGCACCACCGCGATCCAATGGGCATTCTCGACCACCGTGCGCTGGCCGGACGCGGCTTCAAGCTCGGCATAAGACACCAGCAGGTTTTGCCCGGTCTTGTCGAAATGATCGGCTTGGGCTGCGTCTTCCGCTGCAACTTCGTTCGGAATGAAATCCGAAGCCCAGATCTGCCCATGGGGGTGCGGATTCGAACAGCCCATGATCGTGCCCTTGTTCTCGAACACGGCGGGCCAGACATAGTTTCGGCCCAGCTCTTCGGTCTGGGTGGCCCAAAGATCGACGACGCGGCGAATGTCTTCGACCGTCATCTCGGGAAGGGTCAGGTCATGGCGTTCCGAAAAACAAATGACGCGCGCCGTCCCCGCAACCGCTTCGGCCCGGAACAGGTCATGGCCTTGTTCTGGCAAGGGATCCGCATCCTCCAAAAGCGCCGGAAAATCGTTCTGGAACACGAAGGGCCCGGAATAGGTGGGGTTCACCTCGCCGGTCACGCGCGTGTTTCCGGAACACAGGTAACATGTCGGGTCATGCGGCGGTTTGCTGTCCGGGGCAGTCTGTTCGGTCTTGCCTTGCCATGGGCGCTTGTTTCGATGCGGTGACACCAGCACCCATTGGCGGGTCAAGGGGTTGTACCGCCGGTGGGGCGCATCGGTTTCGGGGACGAGGGTCATTGGCCGAAAGGCTCCCTGATCGTTTGGCGCGAAGCTGGTCCATTCTGCATCATGGAACACCAGCCAGACAATTGGTTCTCATCGAGTATCATCCAACTCTCGCGCTGTCTGCCCGCAAGGGGGCGGCACTGCAACCTGTTCGGTGGGGTGACCTGCCCCGCAATCGGGCAGTGACAAGGCCGGATCGTTGCTCCGGCGTGGATCTCAAAGGCGGGTCTGGTCAGGGAATTCCCAGGCGCGCCGCACGATGTGTCAGTTGGGACGATATGCCGCTTGGTGGGCGGACACTGGCCACGCGCCTTCCGCCTATCGCCCAGGTTGTCCATATAAGACATTGATAATATTAATATTCCCAAAATTTATTAACACCTGACTTTCGCCGCACTAGGTCACCGCGGTGCAACGGGTGGCTAATCGAAATCTGTGCCACCCACGCCTTGTCAGAAATATCTGACAGGTTGGATGACGTGAGGGACCATGTCAGGGGCTGAAAAAGACATCATGGCCAAAGCGGCCTGCGATTGCGTGTCCCGGTTTCTCGGAAGCCTCGACACGAAACGTCCGAACCCGGAAAACTGGCGGGATCTTTGGCGGGGTGCTGCGTCCGCGGGTCTTCTGCGGCTGACGATGCCAAGCCGCTACGGCGGTCGGGGCTGCA
Organism: Paracoccaceae bacterium; assembly: GCA_965267475.1. Taxonomy (GTDB): domain Bacteria; phylum Pseudomonadota; class Alphaproteobacteria; order Rhodobacterales; family Rhodobacteraceae; genus JBCBKU01. The sequence continues at coordinate 1,799,618 of OZ254079.1, read as the reverse complement.
CTGCCACCGCCTATGTCGAGGCTATGCGCACGCTTGGGCGATCGCTGCCTGACAACGGGTTCACAATGGGCCTGAATTCGCATGTCTGGACAGTCCAAGAGCCCCTGCTTCGGTTCGGGACCGAGGCCCAGCAAGCCGCGTATCTGCCCGGACTGTGTGACGGGTCCGCCATCGGCGCCTATGCGTTGACCGAGGCGCAGTCGGGATCGGACGCCATGGCGCTTCAGACGCGGGCCGAGGCACGCGACGGCGGCTATTTGCTGAACGGGGAAAAGACCTTCATCGGGATGGGCCCGGATTGCGACGTCGCGCTTGTCTTTGCCAGCACAGCGCCCGACAGAAAATCCTGGGGTCTCTCGGTATTCATCGTCGAGGCCAAGGATGAAGGGTTTCAGCGTGGGGCCCTACAAGGCAAGATCGGTCTGACCACGCTTCCGATGGGAACGCTTGCCTTCTCGGATTGCTGGATCCCGGAAAGCCGCCGCCTTGGACCGGACGGCGCCGGGGCGCGGATCTTTCAGACGACGCTCGATTGGGAACGCGCATTCATCCTTGCGACGCATGTCGGCGCTATGGAACGGCAGCTTCAGGACTGCGCGTCTTTCGCCAAATCCCGGCAGAGCTTTGGCAAGCCGATCATCGATCACCAATCGGTCGCGAACCGTATCGCTGACATGGCCCTTCGGCTGGAAACGTCCTCGCTGATCCTGGCCGAAGCCGCCCGCCAATACGATGCAGGTGCGCTGACCCCGGATCTGGCTGCGAAGACAAACCTTCACATCTCAGAGGCGTTTCTCGCCTCAAGCACAGATGCGCTGCGCACGATGGGCGGGGCCGGATTTTTGCAGGGATCACAGATCGGTGAAGACGTCACAGACGCGCTTGGCGGCGTGATCTATTCCGGGACGTCCGACGTACAACGGCAAATAATAGCGCGAATGACAGCGCAAAAGACAGGGTGAGGACCAATCCAATGACCGATCTAACCGCCTGGATCCGGGCGCTTTTTTGCAGCTTTGTCGCTGCGATCTTCGTCTTGGCAGTGCCTGGCGCGGCCTCGGCCCACAGTGTCAACGAAAGCTATGTGTATTTCGACGTGACCGAGACGACGCTGCGGGGACGTGTCGAGGTCAACCTCGCCGAGTTGGCGAAGATCAAGGCCAATGACGGCTCAGTCGACACGCCGCTGACGCGCGAAGAATTCGAAGCCGATTACCCGCTGTTCGCCGACTACTTCTCAGACCGTCTGGCGCTTGAGTTCGAAGGCGAACGGCTGGATGTGGCGTTTGACGGCATCGGTTACCTGGACACATCAAAAGGTGCCTTTGTGCAACTTTGGTTCGATGTCACCGGTTTCGACACGACGCCGGTGTCGATCGAAATGTCCTATGACGCGATGTTCTCGGACATTGACCCGACCCATCGCGGTTTTGCGTTGATTGCCACCAACACGCGGAACGGGATGGAAGCCAACGAGGGCTACATCTCTCTGATCTTTGCGCCGGGCGACGGTCTGAAAACGCTGTATCTGAACGATGAACCCACTTGGGGTGTCATCATGACCTTCCTCGAGCACGGTGTTTGGCACATCTGGCTCGGGTTCGACCACGTCCTGTTCCTGATCACCCTTCTGATTTCGTCGGTCATGATCCTGCATGCCGGTCGGTGGGAGCCATCCGGCGGATTGCGCGACAGCCTGATCAACACGGTAAAGATCGTCACGGTATTCACGCTGGCGCATACCGTGACGCTCAGCCTGGCCACGTTCAACATCATAACGCTGCCCGTGGCCTTCGTCGAAGCGGTGATTGCGTTGTCGATCGCAGTTGTGGCCATCGGCAACCTGATCCCGCGCTTTCACACCCAATCCTGGAAGGTCGTCTTCATTTTCGGCCTGTTTCACGGGTTCGGCTTTGCCAATGTGCTTGAGCCCTTGGGACTTGACCCGACCCGGAAGGCTATCGGGCTCGCGGCGTTCAATGTCGGGGTCGAGCTTGGCCAACTGGCCATCGTGCTGGCGGTCTTCCCGGTCCTCTTCGCGGTCCGGCATTTCAAGGCGTATCGCATCCTGGCCATGCAGGGCGGGTCCGTCGCGCTGATCCTGATTGCGATGTTCTGGTTTGTCGAGCGGACCTATGGCGCGGTCACGACCGCGACCGCCGCGACCTTGGGCGGCTAGGACATGGCCTTCGCGTTGCTCGATTGCGCGCTGGCTCATTGGGCCAAGGTAACACCGGATGCCGTCGCTGTTCGGTTTGGCGGAAGGGACATGTCTTACGCCGAACTGGACCGCGCGGCAAACGGTGTCGCGGGGCGTCTTGGCGCGACCGGCGTGCGCCGCGGCGATCGGGTTGGCTTCTTCTCGACCAGATCCTTTGACGCGATTGCAGCTGCATTTGGCATTCTGCGCGCCGGGGCAGCCTATGTGCCGCTTGACCCGACAATGTCCGAGACGCGCACAAAAAGCGTTCTCATGGATTGCCAACTGCACTCGGTTCTTGTCGACGGGCCATTGGTGGGGCTGCTTCCGAACGACGTTGGCAAATTGAGCCTGTCCGACGCGATGGCCTCTGGCACGCCGCCCCAAGCTCAGGACAGATCGGCCGAGGACCTGTCCTATATCCTTTATTCCTCCGGTTCGACGGGAACGCCCAAAGGGATCTGCCACACGCATGCCAGCGGCATGGCCTATGCCCGCATGTCGGCCGAATTGTGCGCCCTGACACCCCAGGATCGGGTCAGCCATCACACGCCCATGCATTTCGACATGTCGATTTTCGACATCTTCGCCACGACCCTGGCAGGCGCGACGATTGTCGTGATCCCGGAAATGCATGCCAAGATGCCTGCCTCGCTTTCGTCACTGGTTCAGGAAGAAGGCGTCACGGTCTGGTATTCCGTGCCCTTTGCGCTGGCCCAAATGGTCAAGCGCGGGGCACTTCACGACCGCGACCTTTCGACGCTGCGGATCGTGATGTTCGCCGGAGAAGTGATGCCACCCAGCGTTCTTGCCGCCCTCGCGCCCCACGTACCGGGGGCCGAGCTTTTGAACGCCTATGGCCCGACCGAAACGAACCATTGCACGACCGCACGCATAGATCGCGCAACGCTCGACGGGCAAAGCGCCATTCCCATTGGCCAGCCCGATGCCGGGATTGATGCCTGGATCAGTCCGACGGGCGAACTTCTGATTTCGGGGGATCAGGTCATGACCGGCTATTGGAATGCTCCGGAACGCACCGCAAATGTGATGATCGAGATTGAGACCGACGGGGTCACGCGCCGGTACTACCGAACCGCCGACATCGTTACCCAGGACGCGAACGGTCTCTTGTGGTTGATCGGACGCGCGGATCGCCAGATCAAACTTCGCGGCTACCGGATCGAGCTGGACGAGGTTGAACTCGTGCTCGGCGCGTGTCGCGGCGTCGATGAAATCGCAGTGACACCACATGCTCAGGGCGAGACGCTGGTCGCCTATGTCGTGGGCTCCGCCGACATCGCCGATCTGACACATCATGCCACCGAGCATCTTCCCTTTTATGCGGTACCGGGCCGCTTCCTGAAACTGCACGCTCTTGCTCGAACATCAACGGGCAAGATCGACCGGCTGAGCCTTGAAAGATTGGCCGATGACCACTGATTCAGTGACATATGATATCGAGCCGGTGCGCAGATACGTTCAAGACACGTTGTTGGGCGGTCGAACCATCTCGGACGACGAAAACCTCCTTCTCAGCGGATTGCTCGATTCACTTTCCGTCATGTCGCTCGTTGCCTTTGTCGAACAGACCTATGCATTTCGGGTGCCATTCGAAGACGTCGTCATCGAGAATTTTGAAACGATCACGGCGATCAAATCCTATGTGCAAGCGCGGTCGGACCGTGGCTGACGCGGGTCAGAAATACCCGTTGACCCAAAGCCAGACCCGGTTCTGGCGCGGGGCCCAATTGGCGCCTGACGTGCCGAGCTATTCCATGGTGTGGCGCTTCGACCTGTATCAGGCCATCGATCCCGGTCGTTTTGCCGCTGCACTGGAAATGGTCGTCGACCGGCACGACGCACTAAGCGCGTCTTTCGGTGAGCGCGAAGGTGCGCCCTACCAATATCGAAGCGCGTTTGCCTTTTCGCTGCCAGAGCCGCTGGACCTGTCGACCACAAGCGACCCGAATGCCGACTTGCAAGATGTGATCGACAGCTTCGTGGCGACGCCTTTCGACTTCGCAAAACCCTGCTACCGGGCCTTGCTGGTCCGCATGGGGCCGGACCACTGGGTCTGGCTTTCCGCCCAGCATCATATCGCCTGTGATGCCCAGTCCGGCGCCCTGCTGTTCGACGCCGTTTCGCGCGCCTATGAAGTCCCCGACGCGCCGCAAGACCCTGCGCCGTCCTTTTTCGAAGCTGCCGAGCGCATCGACACAGCGTACCGGTCAATGGCTCAGGACGTACCCGCGGCGCAGGTGCCGCAGCCACCGCAGTCCATCCTCTACGGTGGCTCTGATAGCCGGATGTGCAAGTCCACCCGCGTCACCGTGCCCGTTCCGGGTGATGCCATTGATGCCTTGATCGCGTTGGGGCATCAGGCCCGGTTCCGCATGTTTACGCCGGATTTGACGCGGTTCGCCCTGCTTCTGACGGCCTATGCGGCGTTCCTGTCTCGTGTGTCAGGGGATCAGACGGTCATGGTCGGTCTTCCAGCCCACAACCGGCTGAATGAAACTGACCAGTCGACCATTGGGCTGTTCGTTGAAGTTCTGCCTTTCGAACTGGATGTGAATGACGAAGACACGTTCGAGACGCTTTTTGACAAAGTGCGCGCCGGGCTTGGCACCTTCCTGCGCGAAGCACGGCCAAACGCGCTTGCCCGTCACGGCACGGGCGCGCCTGCCTGCGTTCTGAATTACATCATGGCACGGTTCGGCCCGTTCGCCGGAAAAGATGCCAAGGTCTCATGGCTACACAGCGGCGCGCATGATCCGCATCACCCTTTGCGCCTTCACGTCACGCAATTCGATGGCGAAACCTGTGATCTCGCACTGGATGTCAGCGCCAATGTCCTGGCCGAAACCGGTGCAGACACGGTTGCTGGCCATCTGGCGAACCTGATCGTCGCAGTCGTGTCGAACCGGGCATTGCCGATTGGCGCCATACCGCTCTGCGGCGCGGCAGAGCGTCGTGAAATCCAAGTGCTTTCACGCGGCCCCGCGAAGCCTGAAGCCGCGAAGAAGGACGTGCTGGCACTGATCGGCGCGCGGGTGGCGACAGATCCGGATGCGATGGCCCTTAAGTCTGGGGCCGAGACGCTGTCCTACCGGGAACTCTGGGCGCGCTCGGCGGACGTGGCCGCCGACATTGCGGCACGCAATATGCCGGACGGTCCCGTGGCCATCCACATGAAGCGTTCGGTCGATTGCATCCTGGCAATCCTTGGCACGCTCCGCGCAGGGCGCCCGTTCGTCCCGATTGCCGCGAACACACCGCCGAAGCGCCTCAGCGCGATCCTTGAGACGGCAAAAGTTGTGGCCGCCTTTGGTGACGAAGAAACGACCCCCGCTATGTCTGACAGCGGCACGCTTTGCCTGGCTGTCACCGGGACCGCAGGGGACGCCCCGGATGTGCCCGCCTCGGACACGGCCTATGTCGTGTTCACATCGGGTTCGACAGGCGTGCCAAAGGGGGTTGAGGTCTCTCAGGACGGGCTGAGCCGGTACATCCAGTGGGCAGCGCGGACCTTCGGAGGGAACGCACCCGCTGATTACGCATTCTTCTCGTCCCTGTCCTTCGACCTGACGATCACGTCGATATTTGCACCATTGATCTCGGGCGGCGCGATCCATGTCTACGCCGAACGGGGCGAGACAGACCTCGCCGTGCTTGACGTGTTCGCCGATGACGCGGTCGATGTGGTCAAGCTGACGCCGTCGCATCTGTCGCTCGTTTGCGAGGATCGGCGCGCCCTGTCACGGATCCGAACCCTCGTTCTGGGCGGCGAAAACCTGTCGACGGCGCTTTGTCGGCGCGCGCTCGAAACGCTGTCGCCGGACCTTCGGATCCTCAACGAATACGGCCCGACCGAAGCGGTCGTGGGCTGCATGGTCCACGCCTTTGATCCCGACGCCGATGCCGAAGCGTCGGTCCCGATCGGGGGTCCGGCCGAGGGCGTTGAGATCACCATCCGAGACCGGGCATTGGGTCTGCTGCCCGTTGGGGTGAAAGGCGAAATCTGCATTGGCGGCCGCTTGGCCAAAGGGTACCTTGCCCGACCCGATCTGACGCAAGAGCAGTTTGTCACGGACGGCGATGGCACCCGGATCTACCGCAGTGGCGACATCGGGCGCCTTCGCAAGGATGGGGTGTTTGAATATTTCGGTCGCGCCGATGATCAGTTGAAACTGGGTGGCGTTCGGATTGAACCTGCGGAAATCGAACACGCCCTTCGTGGCGTTTCCGGGGTCAAGGCCGTCTATACCGGGGTACCCCCCAAACCCGCTTCAACCGCGCCAAACCGGCATTGCACGCGCTGCGGATTGCCCGACACATTCCCCGGCGCGGCCTTCACTGCGGACGGGCTGTGCCAGATCTGCGAACAGTACGAAAGCTATAAGGACCGAGCCCAGGCCTATTTCCGGCCTGAACCGGAACTTGCTGCAAAGCTGCAAGAAGCCGCATCGAAATCTCGGGGCGCATATGACGCTGTGATGCTTCTCAGCGGCGGCAAGGATTCAAGCTATGCAGCCTATCGCTTAGGTGCCATGACGTCGCGCGTGCTGGCAGTCACGTTGGACAACGGCTTTATCGCGGAAGGAGCCAAGGCCAATATCAATCGCGTCGTGCGCGATCTCGGCTGGGATCACCGCTATCTGACGACCGACAAGATGAACGCGATTTTCGTCGACAGTCTGAACCGGCATTCCAATGTCTGTCAGGGCTGTTTCAAGGCGATCTATACGCTCGCGATCCGCACCGCCCGGATCGAAGGCGCCCCCATCATCGTGACCGGCCTGTCGCGCGGTCAGTTCTTTGAAACGCGGCTGACCCCCGAACTGTTCACGACAGGCGCTCCGACCTGCGCCGAACTGGAAGGCATGGTGACCGAGGCGCGGCGCCGGTACCATGGTGAAGATGATGCGATCGCGCGACTTCTGGACACCGGCGATCTTTCGGATGGGACTTTCCTCGATGAGGTCGAGATCGTCGACATTTACCGCTATATCGATGTGCCTGTGTCCGAGATCTACCGGTTTCTCGATGCGGCGGGTGCCTGGCAAAGACCACCCGATACCGGACGCTCGACGAACTGCCTGATCAACGATGCCGGGATCCATGTCCACAAGATCCGCGAGGGGTATCACAACTATGCCCTGCCCTACAGCTGGGACGTCCGCATGGGGCACAAGACCCGCGACCAGGCGTTGGCCGAACTTTACGACGACATCGACGAAACCGCGGTCGAAGGTATTTTGAACAAGATCGGGTATGAGACACCGGTCTTGCCACGGCCATCCAATTTCTCTGGCCCAACGACCTTTGTCGCCACCGACGGGACAGCGACGCGGCAGGCCATGTCGGACGCCTTGTCCGAACATCTCCCGCGAGAAGCGCGACCAAGCCAGATCGTCATCGTGAAGACCCTTCCTTTGACCCCGAACGGCAAGGTTGATACATCGCTCCTGCCCTGGCCCAGCGCCAACGACCATCCGAACTCGGCCTCGGACATCACGCCGCCGAAAACGAAGATGGAGTTGCGCCTGGCGACAATTTTCCGTGACGTGATCCCGCATGCGACCTTGGGCCGGGTCACCGATTTCTTCGACATCGGGATCGATTCCCTGGCCGCGATCCAGATCGCCATGCGAGCCAACGAAGCTGGGATCGCGCTGCCCGCCACCGCTCTTTTCGAGCACCGGACGCTCAAATCGCTGGCGGCGGTCGCCGAAGGCCTTGGGGCTGCGTCGGATCAGGCGGATCAGGAAATCGACCTCGATCTTGATCAGGGCGACCTGACCTCGATTGGCGAGGCCTTGTCCTAGCGTGGCCCTTCCCGAAGGCGTTGACGAAATCCTGCCGCTAACCCCGGCCCAGACCGGAATGCTGTTTCACGTCCTGGAAGACCCCGAAGCTGTGGGCCGGTACGTCGCCGTTCTGACATGCCGGCTTTCGGGTCCATTGGATGTCGAGAAGCTGCGCGGTTCAATTGTCGGTGCGGTCACTGCGCGGGATGCCTATCGCGCCGCATTTGTCTGGGAAGGGGTCAAGCAGCCGGTGCAGGCGATCCGAAGCGAGATCTCATTGCCGTGGGAGTTGCTCGATTGGAGCGATCTTGATGCGCCCGATGCAGACAGGTCGCTTGACGAACTTGTCACACTGGAACGCGGCCGGCGCTTCGATCTGACGCGTGCTCCGCTGATGGCGGTGCATCTGATCCGCCGCTCGGCCACGGAACATATCCTGGTTTGGACAATCCATCATCTGATCAGCGACGGCTGGTCCACATCGGTGGTGCTCCGCGATGTCCTCGACCGCTACGCGGGTCGGACCGGCCAAGCGCAACCTCCTGCGCGCTTTCGGGATTTCGTTGCCTGGATGCGCGCATCAGGTCGGTCCGTCGCGGATCCCGGCTATTGGTCGGACCACTTGGCGGGTCTCGATGGGCCATCGCGACTGGATCTCGCGCCGGTGAAACATCCGATTGCGGCGCATGTGAACCACAAGGGCCATCTCGACGCCGAGGCCACCGAGGAACTGCGCGCCTGTGCGACGTCATTGCGGGTGACACCGCACACGGTGTTGTCGGCTGCCTGGGCAATGACATTGCGCCATCTTATGGGACGGGACGACGTGGTGTTTGGCCAGACGACGGCCGGACGCCCAGCCGAAATCCCAGGAATCGGTCAAGCTGCGGGCGCGTTCATTAACACGCTTCCTTTGCGCGTTACCTGCCAAGGTGAGGACACCGTGGCAGAGCTGATCGCCCGCACCGGTCGTCTGCAACGGGACCGCGGCCCCCATGAATTCGCGTCTTTGGCAGAGGTGCAGGTCCTGGCCAAGGTGCCGCCCGGAAGCGGTCTGTTCGATACGGTCTTTGCCAGCGAGGCGGTGCCGGAGACTGAACAGACCATCGGGGACATCTCTTTGACGGATCTAAGGACCGTTCAATCCAGCAACTATACGCTCACCATGTTGGTGACGCCGGGCAAGGCCCTGACTTGCGAGTTATACGCCGATCAATCCGTCATCCTAACCCCGATGGCCGGGGTCATTCTGGACCGATACCTTGCCATTGTCCGGGCCATGATCGCCAATCCGACACAAACGATCCGATCGGCAATAAGCTCTGCCATCCCGAGCGACCCCGTCCCTGCCCTGGCCCATGATCCGGCGAACGTCCTAGACCGCATCCTCGCCCAGGCGACCAAAACGCCAAATGCGCCAGCCGTCAGCGATGGTAATGTCACCTGGACCTATGCCGAATTGATCGCCAAGGCCCGGGGCATCGCCGCAGCGCTTCGGGCGGCCGGGGTCGAGCAGGACGAATTGATCCCGGTCGCTCTTGGGCGTGGCGCACCCTGCCTTGCCGCCTATCTCGGGGTCTGGATGACCGGTGCTGGATATGCGCCCATCGATCTGACCTATCCGGTGGCCCGGATTGCGCAAATTCTTGATATCGTTGCACCATCTCGAATTCTGACCGACCAGCGTTCGGTGTCGTCCCTCGGCGATATAGCCGCGACCTGCGTCCTGACCGACGGGATAGGTCCGGCAGCCTCCGACGCAGTCTCTTCCAAGGCGGGCCAATCGGCCTATGCGATCTTCACCTCGGGTTCGCAAGGGCGTCCGAAGGGCGTCCTCATATCGCACAGCGCGCTTGCCCATTCGACCGGCGTGCGGGATCTGGTCTATGGCGGATCGCCGGGCGCTTACCTGATCCTGTCCTCGCTGGCCTTCGACAGCTCGGTCCCCGGTCTGTACTGGCCGCTCGTGCACGGTGGGATGGCAGTGATCGCCCCCAACCGCGCCGAGCAGGATCCGGCATCCCTTTCAGCTCTGATCAGGACCCACAACGTGGCCACGCTTCTTTGCTTGCCAAGCCTGGCCCAGGCCTTGATCGAGGCTTTGCCGCCCCAGGATCTTGTCAGCCTGAAAACCGTGATTGCTGCGGGCGAAACGCTGCCCCCGCATCTTTGCGCGCTGGTGCGTGACGCCCAGCCAGGCGCGCGGCTGTTTAACGAATACGGACCGACCGAGGCGACAGTCTGGGTCACCGCCTTCGACGTGACGGACCACAAGTCCGGTCCGGTTCCGATCGGGGCGGCCGTTCCCGGAACCCGCGCCGATATCTGCGACCGAGATGGTCTGTCGGTCCCGCCGGGCGCAGTGGGCGAGATCGTGATTTCCGGTCCAACACTTGCTGATGGCTATTTGAGCGATCCGGACCAGACCCGCGCAAGCTTCCCCGACCGGGCCGGAACATCGGAACGCACCTATCGCACGGGCGATTTGGGTCACGCCGATGCGGCAGGTGTGATCACCCTGCTCGGCCGCGCGGACAGGCAGGTGAAAATCCGTGGCCATCGGGTGGAACTGGGTGAGATCGAAGCTGTCGCCCGGTCCGCGCTCCATGCTGCGAATGCGGCCGCCTTAATGCTGGAAGACCGGATCGCGCTCGGCGTCGAGACCGAGAGACTGCCAAAGGACGTCAAATCCATCCTTGCGGGGCACCTTCCGGATGCCTGGATCCCGAGCACCATCCAAGCAGTGCCGAAATTTCCGAGATTGCCCAACGGAAAGACCGACCTTTCGGCGTTGCGGTATCTTTTGGGCGCCAAGGTCACGGACACCGACCAGGACGCGCAGCCGGTCACCGACCTTGAGCGGCAGTTGGCCAAGATTTTCTGCGACGTGTTGCAAGTGGAAACCGTAACTCGAGACGGCAACTTCTTCGACCTGGGCGGGGACAGCCTGAAATCGATTGCGGTCTACAGCATGGCGCGGAAAGCCGGGCTCGGATTTGCGCCGACCGACCTTTTTGAACACCCGACGGTTCGTGGTCTGGCAACTCATGTGCTGGCCCAGGCCGGTCGTCCTGTCGACCACACAAAGACCAAACACATGGTTTTTGCACATAAGGATGGCGACAAGGACGCCGTCCTTTTGCTGCACGGGACGATGTCACTGTTTAATACCGTGACCCGAGGTCTTGGGGATCGCCACCCGGTGGCGCTTTCCTTCTCGAACTATCTTCACGGCACCAAGGCCGCATTGGGAAAGTCGGTGGAGGATGAGACGGAACAGGCCCTACGCGATCTCTCTGAGCTTCGGTCCAGCGGGCCCTATGTCCTTTGCGGGTATTCGGCCGGCGCGGTTGTGGCTTTGGAAATGGCGGCGCGGCTGGGCGACGACGTCAAGGACCTGATTTTGATCGACCCGCCTTATCAGATCCTGGGCAAGGAACCTGACCTGATCCAGACCGAGGCCGGGCGCCAACATCAGACCAAGACCAAGGACTATTGGCGCCGCCGCAAGGCCCGCCACCTTTTCCGGGCCGCCATCTTGCTGGCGACGGCACCTGTCTTCGGGCGCGCAGAGTGGCATCGGTTGCAGCTTGTCAAAACCTCGGTCGTCTTTTCGATGGCGCGGTACCGGCTGCCCCGATACGACGCGCCGGTTCAAGTGATCCTGACGCGTGGCAATCCGACGCTGGCGCCCGGGTTGACCATGGACACCCACCTGACGAACAAGACGGTGACCCATCTCGATATGGATCACGCTGATCTGATCTCGTCGCCCGAAGGCGCGCTTGCCATCTCGACGCGGATTGTTGCGTCCGCAAAGCAAAGTAAAACCGGACCGAACAGGGGCTGACCCATCGCAAAACTGCTTTTTCTCTGCACCGGATTGATAAGCAATCTTTACTCGACCCTCGCGCTGGCCGGGATCCTGCGAGAGGCGGGCCATGACGTCGCGTTCGCCGCACCGAAGAATTGTCGCGAAGATATTGCCCATGCAGGGTTCGCCTTCCGCCAGATCGCGGCTCCGGTTCTGGGCTTCGGCACCGGACACCTGCCCCGCCCGGGGCTGTGGCGGACGCCAGGCCTGCGCGCAGCCAGGGCGGAAGCCGCCGCGCATGAGATCCTGAAGGACGGGATCACCGAAATTCTCAGTGACACAGAACCGGATCTCGTTCTGGCCGACGTCGAACACCATAGCGGGATCATCCAGGCCCGGGCGAAGGGTCTGAAAGTGGCAACCCTGTCCTTCATGTATTTCACACCGCCCGGCCCCATGGCGCCCCCGATCACACGGACCATCGTGCCCGGTCAGGGGTTCTGGGGAACCCGGATCAGGATCGCCATCGCCTGGCAGCGGTTCTGGCTTCGAAAACGCATCGCCCTTGCCCGGTCACGTTGGCGGGGATGGGGGGCAGACATGCCCTCGGCCCATCGCCATCTGGCAGGTAAGCTGGGCGTCGATCTTTCATCCTGCACAACGGACAGTCTGGTTCAGATCCCATGGAGCTACACGTTGCCCAACCTACTGCTGCTGGCCCAATCCGTCGACTTTCGGACGAAACCGGCAACGCATCAGACGTTCCTCGGGCCGATGGTGCATCGCAACCGGCGCCCCGGCCCGTCCGGTGACAGATCCGGCGCCTTCTTTGATGACGACCCGTCGAAGAAGCGGATCTATGTAGCTTTCGGTTCGATCCGGGTCCCGCCCGCGTCTTTCATGGCGTCCTTGTTGGCCGTTGCACGCGACCGGCCGGACTGGGCATTTCTGATCGCAAGTTCCGCACCCGAGCCGACAGACCCCCTTCCCGCGAACGTTTCGGTCGTACGATGGGCCCCCCAGCTTGAGGCGCTGTCCCACGCCGACTGCGCGATCTTTCACGGGGGCGCGGGAACGCTGAACGAATGTCTTGCCCATGGCACGCCGATGATCATCTATCCCGATGCGCTGGACGGAAAGGGCAACGCGGCTCGCGTGGTCTATCACGGGCTTGGCGCGATGGGGTCCTATAAGGACAGAAAAGACGAAATCGAAGGAACTATCGAAACCGTCCTGAACTCAGACGACATGACGCGTCGATTGCGAGCCATCCAAGACAGTGTCAACAGCCCGGATGCCAAAGCGAGGACCGTCGCGGCGGTCGAACGGATCATCAAGGCGTGATAAGGTCTCAGACCCCGCGCATTGGCCCTTATGAAACCCGGATGGAACCCATATGAAACCCATATACCGTGCGGCCCGCGGATCGGACGCCCTGCGCTGCGCCGAGATCATCCGGGAATGGGGGGCCGAAACACCCTGGATGGTTCCTCTGGATGATCTTGAGCCGATGGCGGCGTCCTGGCGCGACCTTCTTGAAACGGACACCGCCTGGGTTGCCGAGGCGGACGGGAAGGTCATCGGGTTCTGCGTGCGCGAGGATGACAATATCACGGGCCTTTACGTGGCTCGTGACGGCCGCCGGCAGGGTGTGGGCAAAGCGCTTTTGGATCTCGCCAAGGCCAACCGCGACTGGATAACCGTCTGGGTTTACGAGCTGAATTCAAGGGCCCGCCACTTCTACAGCCGCGAGGGGCTGATCGATATCGGTCGCGAGAAGGATGAGCATTCGCACCTGATCTATGTTGAGACCCGTTGGACCCGTTCCAGCCCCTAACTCCGCATGAATGCAAGCGTCCTAGCCTTTGCGATAAGAGCCTCCGCACTGCCCGAGGCCGTGACGGCGGGCGTCGGCGTTCCTGTGGTCTCCACACCGCCGCTCAACACGGAAACCCAACTGGAAGCGGCCCGATCACCCCGGCCCTGATCGCTGGGCAAGATCAATGGGAAGGGATTAATGGACAGCCAGCGAGCTCGTTCCAAGCGGTGCCGTCAACCAATCTGGTCGTTGAGTTTGGGATCTTCGCAAATCGCAGAAATACGGACTTTAAGGGCGCTCGTGCCGCGGCTGGTAGTATCCAATAGACGCGCCTCCCGGCAGAACAAATGATGCCAAGATTCCCCAGCCTTCGTCATTTGGGTTCGAGCATTCAACACCGTGCGAAGAAAGGTGCTCGCTTGCTACTTCGATGTCATCGCACATGAAATAGAATTCGTGAGCAGTCGAACTTTCACTTGGATGAAACGCTATCTCGCTGGGCGGCAACGAAAAAATAAGCCAACCGTCGCCAACATCCACGTTTTTAAGTCCCAGAACATCCCGAAAGAACGCTCGATCTGCCACAGTGTCGTTTGAATAAATGACAGTATGACCGCCATTGAACATCCTGATGGGTCCATTAAAATTTCTCCGACAAGTGACATTGTATCACCGTTGCAGCGTTAGGTCACTCTGGGCTCAATGCATCCGCTCGATTGATCGGGTCGCTATCGACCCAGACGGGCCGTCCTGCTAGGGCAAGCCATGGCTGCCGACCTTGAACACCACGCCCGCCTGAGCGTAGCGCCGATGATGGACTGGACGGACCGGCATTGCCGGTTCTTTCATCGTCAGATCTCGCGCCACGCGCTTCTCTATACCGAGATGGTGACGGCGCCTGCGATCGTGCGGGGTGGTGCGCGGCATCTGCTGACCTTTGATCCCGCCGAGCACTCTGTCGCGTTGCAGCTTGGCGGGTCGGACCCGGCGGAACTCGCCCAGGCCGCAAAGATCGGCGCCGAAGAAGGCTATGACGAGATCAACCTGAATGTCGGCTGCCCGTCGGACCGGGTGCAATCGGGATGCTTCGGGGCCGTCCTGATGAAGGACCCGGAACTGGTGGCCGAGTGTGCCGGGTCCATGATCGTGGCTTCGCCGGTGGAGGTGACGATCAAGTGCCGCTTGGGCGTCGATGATCAAGCGGTGGACGCCACCCTGCCCCGCTTTCTCGAACACATCCGCGACGCCGGGGTTCGGCGCGTCATCATTCACGCACGCAAAGCCTGGTTGCAGGGCTTGTCGCCCAAGGAAAACCGCGATGTTCCGCCGCTGGATTATGCTCTGGTTCACGCCATGAAACGGGCCTTCCCGGACCTGCATATCTCATTGAACGGCGGGATCACCGGGCTCGACGAAGCGATTGCAGCCATGGATGGCGGGATTGACGGCGTGATGATCGGGCGCGCCGCCTATCAGATGCCGATGGAGGTTCTGGCCAAGGCGGATGCGCGGGTCTTCGGTCAGGCCGGCAAGCCCAAGCGGCCGGAAGAGGTTCTGCAAGCGATGGAACCCTATATCGCGGCCCATCTTCAGGCTGGCGGGCGGCTCCACAGCGTGACGCGGCACATGCTAGGTCTGTTTGCCGGGAAACCGGGCGCACGAGCCTGGCGTCGCGCCTTGTCGGCCGGTGCAACGCAAGCGAGTGCGGGGTTGGAAACGCTTCGCGACGCGCTCGGTGCGGTCAGACAGACCAGCTCGGATATCCATGCAGCGGCGGAGTAGCGGCGCTCAGCGGCCCATCCACCCCCCGTCGACCGTCAGGATCTCACCGCTGACATAGTTCGATGCGTCCGAGGCAAGAAACACCACCGGGCCCGCGAAATCCTCTGGCCGGCCCCAGCGGCCAGCAGGGATACGTTCAAGGATCGATTTCGACCGGTCGGGGTCGTCTTGCAGGGCTTGCGTGTTGTCCGTTGCGATATAGCCCGGGGCGATGGCGTTTACTTGCACGCCCTTCCCGGCCCATTCGTTCGCAAGCGCCTTGGTCAATTGGCCGATCCCGCCTTTCGACGCCGAGTAGCCCGGAACGGTGATCCCGCCCTGAAAGGTGAGAAGCGAAGCAGTGAAAATGATCTTGCCCGACCCGCGGGCGACCATCCCCCGCCCCACTTCCCGGCTGAGGACAAACTGCGCCGAAAGGTTCGTCTCGATCACCTCATCCCAAAGCGCGTCTTCATGCTCGGCGGCAGGCTTCCGGCGAATGGTGCCCGCGTTGTTCACAAGGATATCCGGCACGATCCCATCGGCGGCCAGTTTCGACGCAAAAGCGCTCAGCGCCGTCCGGTCCGAGAAATCGCAGGCATGGGCGGTGAAGGACCGACCCATCGCGGTGACCGCCTGTTCGACATCGCTGCCCGGGCCCAGTGTCGCACTGACGCCGATGATATCGGCGCCTGCTGCCGCCAAGGCTTCGGCCATGGCCCGCCCGATGCCGCGCTTGGCGCCCGTGACCAGAGCCGTCTTTCCTGTCAAATCGAAGATCGACAGATCGCTCATGCGTCCTCTCCCACCTTGATCAGGCTTTTGAGCGCGGTGGGGCTTGCATCGAGCGCCTCGAACGCCGCCTGGATCTCGGACAAGGGGCTGATATCTGTAATGACGGTGTCGGCATCAATGGCGCCGCCCGCCACAAGCGCGATGGCCTTGTCGTAATCTTCAGGTTCATAGACACGGACGCCCATCAGTTGAAGCTCGCGCCAGAACAGTTGGAAAAGGTCGATCTGTGGTTTCTGAGCGTGGATTGCGACCATAACCAGCCTGGCCCGGGTGGCAGCGACGGCGGTCATTGCATCGACGCCGGGTTGCGTGCCCGAAACCTCGAACACCACGTCCGCACCCTTTCCACCGGTTCGTTCGTTAATCGCATCTTGCAGGTCGACCTCAGCCGGGTTGACCGTCGCAAATCCTAGCTTTTCGGCGATGTCCAGTCGGGTGCGGTTCACCTCTGAAATGACGACATCGCCCCCTGCGTCCCGCGCAACCATCGCCACAAGCACGCCGATCGGCCCGCCCCCGATCACCACCACGTCCTCGCCTGCGGTCAGCCCGGACAGGCGCACGTCGTGACTGGCGACAGCCACAGGCTCGATCAATGCCGCGTGATCCATGGCCATATCATCGGGCAAGACATGGATCGTATGCGCAGGAACAACCCAGATGTCCTGCATGGCGCCATCGGTATCGAGGCCGAGAAACTTGAGCTTGTGGCAGATATGCTGATGCCCGGCTTCGCAGGCCGGACACGCGCCGCAATGATCCAAGGGGCGAACGACAACTTTCTGGCCGACCGCGAGGCCGTCAACACCGTCCCCAACTTCGGCCAAAACGCCGGACATCTCGTGACCGATCACACGCTCAAACCCCACGCGGGCGTCCATGTTGCCGTGAAAGACATGCATGTCCGTTCCGCAGATCCCGCAATAGGCGATCTTCACGGCAACCTCATCGGGGCCCGGCTTCGGTCGCGGCACGGAATCGACGGAAAAGGTCTTGTTGCCGCGGTACCGGGCCGCGGTGATGGTGTCATTGGCCATGGGCGTGGATCCTCCTTCGAAATCTCTTTGCTGTCGCAGGGTCGTTGTCAAGCCGACAGCCGCTGAAGGCCGCCTTCCCCTTGCGTCCGATTGTTTTGACCGTAAAACGCTGGCATGCGCGCGCCGGAAAAAAGTTTTACGTCCGAAGGCATGTCTGACCTCGGCACATCCGAGACGGGCTCACGCGCTGCCGACCGCATCGTGCGGGTGTTGCAGACGCAGATCCAGTCCGGGTTGTTGGCGAATGCAACGCCCCTGCCCCCCGAGCGTCATCTTATGGAAGCGTTCAATGCCAGCCGGACCGTCGTCCGAGAGGCGATCTATATCTTGTCGGGCCGCGGCTTGGTGTCGTGCAGGCCACGGCGGCGGCCCATTGTTCAGAAACCGGGGTATGAGTCGGTTCTCAATGCCTCACGCGACGCCGTTTTCCATTTGCTGAACGATGTCGACGGCGTCAGAAACCTCTTCAAGGCCCGCGCTTTCGTCGAACGTGGCCTTGTCCGCGATGCAGCGCTTAATGCGCAACCCGAACAGATCGCGTTGCTTGAAAAGCTGCTGACAAAGAATGAGGCCTTGGTGGAGGATTCACCTGCCTTCTACGCATCGGATATCGCCTTTCACGCAGCCCTTTTCGAGATTTCCGACAACCCGGTGTTTCCGGCAATCCACAACGGTTTCGTTGCCTGGTTGACACCAAACTGGGAACGGATGCCCCTCGACGTTGCTCGGAATGCCACGAACGCCAAGGCACACCGCCGCATTTTCGAAGCCATACGCGAACGCGACCCCGACCGGGCCGAGACTGCTTTGACAGAGCACCTCGATGCCGCCTGGTCGCAAGTCCGGGCGACCTTTGATGGCCTTGATGACTGAAGCAAGAACACCCTGCCCAGCTTGGAGACACATCCCGTGAACGACCGCGTGACCCACGCAAAACGGATCGCCTGTATTGGCGAAGTCATGATTGAACTTGTGGCCGAAGGCGACGATCTCGCCCGCCTTAATGTCGCGGGCGACACGTATAACACGGCTGTTTACCTCAGAAGGCTGTTGCCGGACGACGTGTCCGTTTCATACGTAACCGCCTTGGGATCAGACGCGTTTTCGGACCGGATTTTGGCGGACATTGCGCACCACGGCCTTGAGACCGGGCATATTGAGCGTCGGACAGGAAAAATGCCCGGACTTTACGCCATATCGACAAGCGACGAGGGCGAGCGCAGTTTTTCCTATTGGCGGTCCGACAGCGCGGCCCGCACGTTGTTTCAGGACCCTTGCGAGATCGGGCTGGACCATCTGGACGACTTCGATCTTCTGTTTCTGTCTGGGATCACGGTCGCCATCTTGCCACCGGATATTCGCGCAGCGCTCGGCACCTATCTGGACCGGTTTCGCGCAGCCGGCGGGATCGTCGCCTATGACAGCAATCACCGTCCGCTGCTTTGGGAAGACACGGCCACAGCGCAGGCCGTCAACATGGAGATGTGGGCGCGCGCGGACATCGCGCTGCCGTCAGTCGACGATGAATGCGCGCTTTTCGGCGATCCGGGCGAGGCCGAAGTTCTTGAGCGTCTGACCGGTGCGGGCGCCCAGTTTGGCGCGCTCAAGCGCGGGCCGGAAGGTCCCTGCGCCCTATCGGGACCGGCCGAAGATTTGTCCTTTCCGCCAGTGACGCAAGTCATCGACACCACGGCGGCCGGGGACAGTTTCAACGCAGGTGTTCTGGCAGCCTTGATCCGGGGCGAAGGCCTTGGGCAGGCGATGGAGGCTGGCCATGGCCTTGCCTCTCGGGTGATCCAGACGAAAGGAGCTATCTTGCCCTGACGCGTGGACACGATCCGGTGCACGCGGCGATTAACGTCGAAGAAAGAGAACTCCTTTAATGCGGCGAGCGCTAATCATCGCCAATTGATCGGAGTTCCCATGATCCGCACCGCATTCCTGACCGCGCTGGCCACAGCGACAGCCGGCCTCGCCCAGGCCAATGAATTTGGTCCCGCGCTCGAAAACTATCTCGACACAGTCGTATCGGGCTACATCTCGGATCCGGTTCTTGTGGATGCCATCCGCGCACAAAACGAAGTGACTGCGGATTACAGCGAGGATCGGATTCTTGAACTTGACCAAGCTTGGCGCGGCGAAGTCGGCGCATCATCCACACCGACGATATCCCCTGTGATGGACAATGACGCCTCGGATTATCTTCGGGACGTTGTGGCCAACGCGGGCGGCGCGATCACCGAGATCTTCATCATGGACGCGCAAGGCCTGAACGTTGCCGCCAGTGACGTGACCTCGGACTACTGGCAAGGCGATGAAGACAAGTTTGCCATGACTTATCCGAAGGGCGCCGGCGCCGTTCACATCGGTGAGGTGGAGTTCGACGAATCGACCCAGTCGTTTCAAAGCCAGATATCGGTATCAATCGTGGATCCGGAAACGCGGGAAACAGTGGGCGCGATGACGGTCGGTGTGAACGCCGAAGCTCTGTTCTGAGCCGAAACGCGCAGATTTCAGAACTCCAGATCAGACAAGGCGGCCCATGCCCCAGGACAAGCCCATGACAACCGATCGGCCACGTTCCGTGTCCGTTCTGTTAAAGTGCAGCGTGTTGATCGTCGCGGTAACGCTTCTTGTCGTCACCGTGCTGACGATCCAGAACTCGCTTTCGACCCGACAGGTGGCGCTGCACGGCGTTCAGGTCACCGCGCAAAGCGTGACGGATATGGCCGCGCAGCAAGCGGGCGGGGCCATTCGATTTGGCAAGGCCGATATTCTCAAGACCCTTGTGGATCGGATCATCGAGCGGTCGGAGGGTCTTGCGACCGCCGGCGTCGCCATGAACGCTGGCGGCGAAATCCTGGCGTCGAGCGAAACCGCCACGCCGGACGTGATCGAAATGTTGCGCGCGGCGGGGGCCGAAGCGATTTCGCGCGGGGAACCAGTCTATTCCGAAGATGGGCTTCGCGCGGCCTATCCCGCGACATTCGGACCCGCGAACGACATTGCTGGCGCGTTGGTCGTGAATTGGTCGGCGGAGGCAAAATTTGCCAAGATGGCCAGCGACTTGAACAGGGCCATTCTGACTTCGGTGTTGGTCCTGGTCGTCGCAATGGCGCTCGCAGTGGTCCTGTTGCGGACAACTCTATCGAAACCTTTGCGAAGTGTAAGGTCGGCGATCCAGGACATAGCGAACGGGGATTTCTCGTCGGCGGTTGCCCATACCGACAGGCGGGACGAGATCGGGGCAATTGCCTCGGCGCTGGACACATGCCGCATACGGCTTGCCGAGGCGGCCGAGGTGCATCGCGCGGGCGCGCTGAAGGAAGCCGGGTTTTCGGGCAGCTCGGCCCCATTGACGGTCCTGAACCAAGAAGGCGACATAGAATTTGCAAACCCGGCCTTCGCAGCGCTGATCAAATCGGCGGCGGCCGGGCTGAACGATATGACGGCGGATGGTCTTACCGGGTACCACTTGGAGGATCTGCACAGCGCCTTGGCGCCCGCCGTGGCCAAGATCCAGATGCCGGACACCCTGCCCGCTGTCCTCGACATTTGGGTTGATCAGACCTTGCTCGAATTGCAGATCAACCGTGTTGAAGGGGCGGATGGTGCGCTTCTGGGCGTCGTCATCGAATGGAGCGATGAGACCTCTGCCAGGATGAACGGCGCCATTCTGAAGGCGTTTGAGACATTCCAGGCCAAAGCCGTGTTCGACCGGACCGGACGGCTGACCTCGGCAAACGCGCATTTCTTCGATCTTTGCGACACCGATGATCCAGAAGACGTGACCGAGACGTTGAATAAAATCGTAACGGTCCTGCCCGACCCAAGCGACCCCGACGCCGCTGTTCCGACGATCGACGCGGTGATGGAACAGTCCGAACCGACATTCGGAACGTTCCAAGTGTCAGTCGCCGGGCGCAATACCAACTTGCGGGGCGGCGTATGCCCGGTGGTTGATCGGGGCGGTTCGATTGCGCAATTCGTGTTGATCGGTGCGGATGTCACCGAAACCCAAATGGCGGTCGAACGGGCCGACAAAGAGCGCAAAGCCTTGCAGGCGGCGCAGACCATGATGATCGATGCGCTGCGGGCTGGACTAGAGGGGCTGTCGGAGGGCGATCTGACGATGCGCCTGACTGAGGCTTTCCCAGAGGGTCACGACGACACGCGAGAGGACTTCAACCAGGCCGTGGAAATATTGCATGGAGCCATTGCAGCAGTGGTCAGCCAAAGCGTCTCGATCCGGACGCGGGTGAGTGAGATTTCGCAATCCTCCGACGATCTGTCACGCAGGACCGAACAACAGGCCGCGACGCTGGAACAGACGGCGGCTGCGATCGCCGAGATCACGGCATCGGTCAGCGCCGCCGCCGAAGGCGCGCGCCGCGCCAATCAGGTGGTGACCGAAGCCCGTGCGAATGCCGAAGATTCCGGCGGTGTGGTTCAGGAAGCCGTGGCCGCAATGGGCCAGATCGAGGAAAGCTCGTCAAAGATCTCACGCATCATCAGCGTGATCGATGACATTGCCTTCCAAACAAATCTTTTGGCGCTGAATGCCGGTGTCGAGGCTGCGCGTGCCGGCGATGCCGGACGGGGCTTTGCCGTCGTGGCATCAGAAGTGCGGGCCCTCGCGCAAAGGTCTTCGGAAGCCGCACGCGAAATCAACGTGCTGATCTCGACCTCCGGTGAACATGTCGATCAGGGCGTGCGTCTAGTCGGCAATGCCGGGGATGCCTTGAAGCAGATCGTGGCATCGGTCTCGAACATTTCAGAGCACGTGGGCGAAATCGCCGCATCGGCGGATGAACAGTCCAATGGCCTTGCGGAAGTGAACACGGCGATGGGCCAACTGGATGCCGTGACCCAGCAGAACGCCGCCATGTTCCAGGAAACCATGGCAACCAGTCATGCGCTGACGCGCGCCGCAGAAGGGCTTAGCACTGCGACGGAGCGGTTCACTGTTGACGCCTCGGCCGTCGAGACCGCCCAGGCGCGGTCCGAGACCGCGCACGAACTGGGACCAGCAACGGCACCCCGGACCCCGGCACCCGCCCCAGCGTCCGAAGGTGAAAAAGCTCCCGCCGCAGCCCCGCAGGAACAGGTCAAGGACACACCATCAGCGCCAGTGCCTCACGCCGTCGAAAAGGCGACCGGAACCGACGGCGCAGCCGCCTATGACCAATATGACGGAGAAAGCTGGGAGGACTTCTAAGATCCGGTGTCTCGCGGACCGGCATGTCCCTGCCCGCGGTACCATTCCCGGATCGCGTTGCGTTCTTCCTGTTCCATCCAACTCCGATTGCCCGGAGGCATCGCGCGGCTGATTGCAGCCTGAAGATAGATCGCCTCGCGGTGCCGGAAGACCTGAGCCGGTGTCTCCAGATGAACCCCTTTCGGCGCAGTATGGATCCCGGGCCAGGCCGGATCGGCCCCGTGGCACATGGCACACCGCCCCTGCACGATCGCCACAACCTCATCAAACAGGGGATCTTCCGGGTCTGGTGATATTTCGGTTGATCCCACCGCATCCGTCCCGGACCCGTCGCCATTGCCTGCCTTTCCGGGTTCCGTGGACAGCCAGGCGATGGCGAGGAAAAGCAGAACGGTCACCGCCCAAGTCCAATGCGGGCTGCCCTTGCGCGCATGATGGGAATTGAACCAATGGCGGATCGTCACACCCATCAGAAACACCAGACCCGCGATCAGCCAATTCCACTCGGTCGCGAAGGCCAGTGGATAATGGTTTGACAACATCAGAAACAAAACAGGCAGCGTCAGGTAGTTGTTGTGGGTCGATCTGAGCTTTGCGATGCGCCCATATTCCGGATCGGGCGCCCGCCCTTCCTTCAGATCAGCCACGACGATCCGCTGGTTCGGAATAATGATGAAGAACACATTCGCCGACATGATGGTCGCCGTGAATGCCCCAAGATGCAAAAGCGCCGCCCGGCCCGTGAAAATCTGATCATACCCCCAAGCCATGATGACCAGAAGGACGAACAAAAGGACCATCAAGGCGGTGGGCGAATGCCCAAGCCGCGACTTGCAAAGAAGGTCATAGATCACCCAGCCCACCGCCAGCGAAGCCGCCGAAATGACGATCGCCCATCCGACCGCCAAATCCGCCTTTTCGGGATCAACCAGAAAAATCTCGGCGCCAACCCAATAAACGATTGCCAAAAGCGCCGCGCCCGAAAGCCAAGTCGAATAGGCTTCCCATTTGAACCAGGTCAGGTGTTCGGGCATGGCATCCGGTGCGACCATGTATTTTTGGATGTGGTAAAACCCACCCCCGTGCACCTGCCATTCCTCGCCATCGGCACCGGAAACAGGCGCGGGATCCCGGGTCAGACCCAGGTCCAGCGCGATGAAATAGAACGATGACCCGATCCAGGCGATCCCGGTAATCACATGGGTCCAGCGAACTGCAAACTCAATCCAATGCCATATGACTGAGAAATCGCCCATCAACTGCCGCGATACGTCGAATAGCCATGCGGCGACAGCAAAAGTGGCACGTGATAATGCGCGTCCTCTGCCATTCCAAATCGGATTGGGACCCCGTCGAGGAACAACGGATCCGCCGCCCCCTGCCCGGTCTTTCGAAGATAGTCGCCCGCAAAGAATATCAGCTCATAGATGCCGGTCTTGAACTTCTCCGCTGGCAAGATCGGGGCGTCGGTCCGGCCATCCGCATTCGTGACCGCCTCGGCAATCTTCCGATGGCTGTTGCCGGACACGCGGTACAGAGAAATCGAGATCCCTTCGGCAGGACGGCCCAGCGCCGTGTCCAGAACATGCGTCGTCAGATATCCCTCAACCATAGCCCCACCTTGTCAGCCCCGCCCGGTTCGCTCTAACTGGACCCGGAAGCCAAGGAAACGTCAATGACCCGCGCCCCGAGATATCCCCGTGACATGGCCGGCTATGGCGCCGAACCGCCAGATCCGCGCTGGCCGAACGGCGCGAAGATCGCGGTGCAATTCGTGGTGAATTACGAAGAAGGCGGCGAAAACAACCTGTTGCACGGCGATCCCGCGTCCGAAGCGTTCCTGTCCGAAATCGTCGGCGCTGCGGCCTGGCCAGGTCAGCGCCATTGGAACATGGAAACCATCTATGAATACGGAGCGCGCGCCGGGTTCTGGCGACTTCACCGCATCTTCACTGGCGCAGAAGTGCCGGTCACAGTCTACGGCGTCGCCACTGCGCTCGCTCGCTGCCCCGAACAAGTCGCAGCCATGCAATCCGCCGAGTGGGAGATCGCGACGCATGGCCTGAAATGGATCGAATACAAGGACATGGAAGAGGCGGAAGAAAAGGCCCAGATGGAAGAAGCCATACGCCTGCACACCGAGGTCACGGGCGCGCGCCCCCGGGGCTGGTATCTTGGGCGTGCGTCCATGAACACGGTTCGTTTGGCCGCCGAGGAAGGCGGTTTTGATTATATCTCAGACAGTTACGCGGATGATTTGCCGTATTGGGTTCAGATCGCCGGGCGCGATCAACTGATCATCCCCTATACGCTGGATGCTAATGATATGCGTTTCGCCACGCCGCAAGGGTTCAACTCGGGCGACCAGTTCTTCACCTATCTCCGCGACAGTTTCGACATGCTTTATGCCGAGGGCGAAGCCGGCGCACCCAAGATGCTGTCCATCGGGCTGCACTGCCGCTTGGCCGGTCGGCCTGGGCGCGCAAAGGCACTGGCTGATTTTTTCGCCCATGCGAAAGCCCGCGACGGCGTCTGGTTCGCGCGCCGGATCGACATTGCCGAACATTGGGCCAAGACGCATCCACCACCGAAACAAGCGCGGCCATCTGAGATGAATAAGAGCACGTTTTTAGAGGCCTATGGCGGGATCTTCGAGCATTCACCATGGGTGGCCGAAGACGCGTTCGCGTTGGAGCTCGGGCCCGCACATGACAGCGCGACGGGTCTGCATTCGGCGATGTGCCGCGCCTTTCGGTCCGGGTCTGATGACCAAAGGTTGGCCGTGCTTCAGGCGCACCCCGATCTCGCCGGAAAATTGGCCGCAGCCAAACGCCTGACGGCGGCTTCGACCTCGGAACAGGCCTCGGCAGGGCTCGATGCGCTGACCGATCAGGAACGCCAAACCTTCGAACGTCTGAACGCGAACTACACCGAGAAATTCGGATTTCCCTTCATCATAGCGGTCCGGGACCACACCAAAACCCAGATCCTGACGGCATTCGAAGCTCGCTTGACCCATGATCGCGACACTGAGCTTGCTGAAGCTTGCCGTCAGGTCGAACGGATCGCAGAGCTGCGCTTGCGCGAAATCCTTCCATGACCCGGCAGATCAAGGTCATTCCGCTAACGGCAGATGCCTTTGCCCCGTTCGGCGATGTCATCGACTGCGCCGGCGCGCCCGACAAGCTGATCAACCAGGGGAAATGCGGTCGGTTTCACGACAAGGCCCGGTTGGACTTTTCCGATGGCCACGCAGGCGTAAGCCTGTTCAACGCCGAACCGCGCAGCCTGCCCCACGACCTCGACATGATGGAGCGGCATCCGGACGGCAGCCAGTGCTTTGTGCCTATGACCGAGCATCCGTTTCTGGTGGTTGTCGCACCCGATGGGAACGGTCTGCCGGATACGCCGCGCGCGTTTCTGACAGCACCGGGTCAGGCCGTGAACTTTCACCGGGGCACCTGGCACGGCGTCTTGACCCCGCTTCATGCGCCCGGTCTGTTTGCGGTCATCGACCGGATCGGGCCCGGCGACAACTTGCAAGAACACTGGTTCGCAGAACCCTTTCGGATCACGGCCTAGCCAAGCGTCAGTTTCGGCTGCCGATTGACGTCCTTGTACAGCAAATAGCGGAACCGCCCTGGCCCACCGGCATAACAGGCCTGCGGACAGAACGCGCGCAACCACATGAAATCGCCTGCCTCGACCTCGATCCAATCGGTGTTCAGCCGGTAAACGCCTTTTCCTTCAATGACATACAACCCATGTTCCATCACATGCGTCTCGGCGAAAGCGATCACGCCACCGGGTTCGAAAGACACGATATTGACGTGCATGTCGTGGGAAAGATCATCCGGTTCGACAAACATCTTGGTGCCCCAGGTGCCGTCGGATTCGGGCATTGGATTGACCGCGACATCCTTCTCATTCGTCACGAAGGGCTTCGGTGGCGCGAGCCCCGGAACCGGTTCGTAGGATTTCCGAATCCAGGTAAACTCGCTTGGTGCTTCTGTCCGGTTTCCAATCGTCCAGTCGCACCCGGCTGGAAGATAAGCATATCCGCCTTCTTCCAAACTGTGATCTTGCCCCTCAATCGTCAGTGAAATCGCGTTCTTGGTCACGAAGATCACGCTTTCTCCGTTCGGGTCGGGTTCCGGAGACGCAGACCCGCCCCCGGGCGCAAGCTCGACGATCATCTGCGCAAAGGTCTCGGCAAACCCAGTCAAGGGTCGGGCCAATACCCAGGCGCGGGTCCCCTCCCATCCCGGCCATCGACTGGTGACGATATCGGTCATCACGATTTTCGGGATCACGACATAGGCCTCGGTAAAGACCGCGCGGCGCGACAATAGCTGTGTTTGCGGTGGGACACCGCCGGGAGGAGATGGGTATTTGACCATGTGCCTAGGAAAAGGGCATTCAGACGGAAATCAAGCGAATTCGCGTCACCCCCGCATGCGTGCGCCATCGGCGTCGAACAGGTGTTCGGTCACCAAACGCGCCGATCGTCGTTCCCCCAAAATCTCGATTTCGACTTCAAGCCCTTCAACCGCGCGGTCCGTAGGCACAAAACCCTGCGCGACGGATTTCTCAGCGAAATGCGAATAGCCGCCCGAGGTGCAAAACCCCTGAACTGCCCCATCGAGCCAAATCGGTTCATAGGCAATCACATCGGCATCCCCGGCGTCGACGACAAACGCGCAAAGCTTGCGGGCCGGGCCCTCGGCCCGTTCTTTTTCGGCAGCCGCCCGACCGATGAAATCCACGTTCTTCTTGAAGGAAATGAACCGATCCAGCCCGGTTTCGGCAGCGGTGTAGTCGGGTGAAAATTCCCGGCTCCAGGACCCGAAGAACTTGTCGAGCCTGAGCGACATCATCGCGCGCATCCCGAACGGCCGCAGCCCCAGATCCTCGCCTGCCTGCCACAGATGTCCGAACAGCACCCGCTGCGATGTCGGGTCGGTATAGATCTCATAGCCCAGATCGCCCGTGTAACTGACGCGCTGCACGATGCAGTCGGCCATGCCGATAGTCAGGCGTTTCACGTCGAGGAACTTGAACGCCTCGGGTGAGACGTCTTCCCGGGTTACGCGGGACAGAAGTTCCCGCGCTTTGGGCCCGGCGATCTGGAATCCGGTGCGCCGGTCCGAGATATTCTCGACCTCAACATCCTCGCCTGGATGCATGGCGAACCAGCGGGCATGCTGGTCTTGCGCGCCGTAACTGGCGGTAAGCTGGAATTCGTCTTCCGCCAGACAGGATACGGTAAAATCGCCCTGCAACTTACCAGAAGGCGCCAGCATGGGCGTCAGCGACAAACGCCCCGGTTTCGGAATCCGTCCGGCCATGATCCGGTCCAGCCAGGCCCGCGCACCCGGCCCCGTCACCCGAAACTTTCCGAAATTATGGACTTCGTTGATCCCGACCTCTGTCCGAACCGTTGACACCTCGGACTTGACCGCATCCCAGGCATTCGATCGCCGGAACGTCGGGGTTTCGTACCGCACTTGCCCTGGCAGCGCGAAATAGTTCACGATTTCCAGGCCATAGGCCTCACCCCAGACCGCACCCATACTGTCCCAGATGTCCCAGACCGGCGTCGCCCGGAAAGGCCGTGCCGCGGGCAGTTCCTCATTTGGGAACGTGACCGAGAACCGCTTCTGATAATTTTCGATCACTTTGGGCACTGTATATCCCGGCGTCGTCCAGTGGCCGTAGCGGGCCACATCCATGGCGCGGGGGTCGCGCTCGGTCTCGCCTTCTATCATCCACTGTGCCAGGGACAGCCCGACGCCGCCGCCTTGACTGAAGCCTGCCATCACGGCGCAAGCGGCCCAATAGTTGCGCATGCCCGGGACCGGGCCGACCAAGGGGTTGCCATCGGGCGCAAAGGTGAATGGTCCGTGGATGATGCGTTTGACACCAGCCCGTTCCAGGATCGGGAAGCGTCGGTATGCCGCAGCTACGGAATCCTCGATCTTCTCGACATTGTCGTTCAACAACTCATGCCCGAAATCCCACGGTGTCCGATCCACCGACCAGGGCTCGCAAGGCTGCTCATAAAACCCGATGACGAACCCGTCGCCTTCCTGGCGAAGGTAACTTTCCCCGCCCGGATCGATCACATGGGGGATCTCTTCATCACGGTCCGCAATCTCGGGCACCGCATCGGTGACCAGATACTGATGCGCCATGGGCAAAAGCGGCAGGTACAACCCCGCCATGGCCGCCACTTCCCGGGCCCAAAGCCCGCCCGCATTGACGACATGTTCGGCATGGATGGTGCCCTTCTCGGTCACCACATCCCAGGTGCCATCGGCCCGCGGATTGGTCTCAAGCACGCGGTTGTGGGTCACGATCTCGGCGCCCCCCATCCGGGCCGCCTTTGCATAGGCATGGGTCGTGCCCGACGGATCCAGATGGCCATCAAGCGGATCGTAAAGCGCGCCGATCAATCCGTCGGTGTTCACGAAATCCGCCCGCGCCTTGATCTCATCGGGGCCAAGGATTTCGGTCTCAAGCCCCATATAGCGGTGCTTGGCGCGCTCGGCTTTCAGCATGTCAAACCGCTCTGGCGTGTCGGCCAGCGTCATGCCACCAGAATGGTGCAAGCCACAGCTCAAGCCGGTCAGCTTCTCCAATTCATCATACAAACCAATGGTATAACCCTGAAGGGCCGCCATATTCGTGTCGCCGTTCAAGGTGTGGAACCCGCCCGCCGCATGCCAGGTCGAGCCCGAGGTCAGCTCAGACCGCTCGATCAGCATCACATCCGACCAGCCAAGCTTGGTCAGATGGTACAGAACCGAACAGCCAACGACGCCGCCCCCAATTACCACCACACGTGCCGTCGATTTCATGTCCCTGCCCCATCCTTCATCTTGGCAAAAATACTCCCGCCAGAGGCACCGCGACGCCCGGGATGGACGGCGCAAAACCAAAGGTATCGCGGCGAAGCCGCGTCATTTTGGCAGCGGGACGCTTACGCCTCGCGCCCATGGGCCACCAGACGGGCGCGCAGATCGTTGGCCTCGGGCAGTCCGCCGTCGAGCGCCCAGATATAAGCCTGGGTAAGGAAAAAGCATGCGGCGTCGATCCTTCCCGCCGCCTCAAGCCGCGCGGCCTCTTGTCCATAGATCCGGACCAGTTGGGCCGCATCCCCGGCACGTTCGGCGGCGACAAGCTGTTCCTCATTCCGCGGCAAGGTCCCGTCCGCCCATCCGGCCCGCCACCCAGGCGTGAAACAAATGGGTCGGGCCATCCATCGCGGGCGAGAAGCGGCCACCATCGAAATATCGACCCATGCGCCCCTTTTGCATGCCTTCAACGACGAAGACATCCTCGTCGAAAACGCCGTACCAGAGCTTTGCGTTCTCTTCGCGCATCACCGCCCAGTCTGACCGGCAAACGGCGGGATCAGCATAGTAGATTTCGACATGTTCGATGGTCCGGTCCTTGGCAACAGGTTCCAGAAGAATGGCATAGGCATGATCCCGGTGCAGCCCGAACAGGACGTTGGGAAAAAGCGCGATGTATTCGGCCCCTGTATTCCAAGCCTCTGAAATATCGTCGAAATCCGGGAATGTGCGACCATCGCCAACCATCTGCCGATAGACCAGTGTCCCCTGGCCCGAAAACGCCCCGGGTTCTTCGATGTGATAATGGTCTTCCAGGCGGGAATAACTGTTCAGGCCTGGATGCACCCAGGGCAGATGATAGCTTTCGCAATAGTTCTCGACGGCGAGTTTCCAGTTGCACGCCACGTCGAAGGAGAAACTGCTTTCCGGACCGCCGTGATTAAGCGGCTTGTCCTCAAACTCGCTCCAGCGCGCAATCAAGGCGGCAGCATAGGTCTCAAATGCGGGTGCATCGCCCGAGACATTCACGAAAACGACGTCGCGCCAGATATTGCTGCGGATTTCGATCAGGCCCAACGTGTCGCGGTCGATGCCGTCATGGGTGTTCTGGCCCGGACCGCCCACATGCGGCGTCGCAACCAGCCGCCCATCGGTGGCGTAGCACCAGGAATGGTAAGGGCATCGGATCGCGCCTTCGATCTTGCCGGGTGCGTCCACTAGAATCATACCTCGGTGCCGGCAAGTGTTCTGAAATACGCGGACGGTACCATCCTTGCCGCGCAAGACCAGTAACGGCATCCCAAGAAACTCGATTGGCAGGACGTCACCCGGGTCCGGTACCTTGCTTGCAACGGTCAATCCCGCCCAGCATCCGAAAATCACCGCATCGCGTTCGGCTTCAAACACCGCGTCTGAGATATAATGTGCGTTGGGCAGACCGTGGGCCCGGTCCACCGGTTGCATGACTTGGGACAGGTCAGACTGAGCCATGGTGCCTCCCTTCGGCCAGTCTGAGCGGCCTAAGGGTGCCGGGGCCAGCCCGGTTGCGACATTTCCCGTCGCGAATGGCCCGCCTAAAGCCGTACAGCCTCACCGGTGCGCGCGGCTTCCTGAGCCGCGAGCCCCATCTCGACCGCGCGCGCGCCGTCCAGCAGAGTGACGGCCGGCGTGCCGCCATCGCGGACGATTTTGTGGAATTCGACGTGCTGATAGAAGGTCGATCCATTGTGGTCGCCCGCTGTCAGCAGGTTTGGGTCCACAGGCACATCCACCACTTGCGGACCCTTCGGGTTGCGCGGGCTAATCACAACCTGCGGGACAGGCGGCGCGCCCAGATGGCTGGGCCAAAAGCGCCCCGGCCCGGGAACAAGGCAATCGATTTTCCCGTTTGGGCCCACGGCGGTGATCTCTTCCTGATACCGCGACCCTTCCGCGTACATGCAGAGATCCAGCATCGCGCGGGCCCCGCTTTCGAAATCCGCGATCACATAGGCCGTATCCCAGATATCGGGTGCCTCGCCTTCATAGCGTTCGTCGATATGGTTCACTTCCTGCCCTGCGCTGGCCACGATCCGAGTCGGCTCGGATTGCAGGATCAGCCGCATCAGATCGAAGAAATGGCAGCATTTCTCGACCAGGGTACCGCCCGAGTACCGGTTGAACCGATTCCAGTTCCCGACCTTTTCTAGGAACGGGAAGCGGTGTTCGCGGATGGTCAGCATTTTGATCCCGCCCGTAGCGGCTTCCATCTCTTCGATGAACTTGGCGACCGGCGGCATATAACGGTATTCCATCGCAACCCAGATCGGCGCGGGATAAGTCTCGGCGATCCGGCGCACGCGGTCGCCATCGGTAGGGTCGGTGAAAAGAGGCTTTTCGACCAGCATCGGCAACGGACGCCGCGCCGCGATCTCTTCCATCTGTGCAACATGCTGGAAATTCGGGCTGACGATCACAAGGCAGTCGAGGCTCTCGTCGCCCAGAAGCTCCCAAAGCGATCCGCAAAGCTTCGCATTCGGAGCCGAGGCCTTGGCCTGCGCCGCCATGATCTCGTCCGGTTCATAGATCGCAGCCACCCGGGCTTCCGGCAAAAGCGCGATATTGCGGATGTGCTCTTGCCCCATCATGCCCGCGCCGATCAAACCGTAGTTTACAATTTCCAACTCTTTGACCCTTATTTCAGCCGCGATATGTAGCGTGCTTTGTCATTATCGAACCATGTTCGCGAGTATTCAGCGGCCTGACCATCCTGCGCCCAGCTCAATCGTTCGATGTAGCCGCAAGTGTTTCCCGGGGCAGGACCAAACGGGGCCAGCGCCCAGTCCGGTACCGTGGCAAGCCCGATTCTGTCTTCGGCGCGGACGATCCAAAGCCCAAGCCGCGTTTTGTAATAGAGGTAAAGCGACTGGCTGAGGTCCTCGGGCAGAATGCGCGGAACATAGGACCCATCAAGCCAGATCTCTTCCAGCGCGATGGGCGTCTCGTCGAGAAAGCGCAATCGTCGAAACCGGTGCCCTTCGGGATCGGGCCCGAAATCCGGCGCATCGGAAGGCTTGGGCAGACGGTCGACGGACAGCACCTCGGCCGTCGGCAAACCGCCGCCGCTTGTAAGTTCCAGACGAAAGAACGCGTAAATCCCGGCCGCTTCCGGATTATGCCTGACATAGTTTCCCGACCCCTGGATCCGCTCAAGCAGCCCCTTTTCGGTCAGGTCGGCCAGCGCCTTTCGCAGCGTCCCCACCGACGTGCCCAGCGATGCAGCCATATCGCGTTCGGGCTGAAGACGCTCTCCATCCATCAAACGGCCAGCCGCAATGTCGCGGATCAGCAATTCACTGATCTGGACATAGCGGGGCAAGGCGGTCGGGTCGTTCATGGCACTGCCGGGAAGAATTGATACAGTATTGATGCATATCAAAGACGGTGTTACGCAAGTGAAAACTGCGCCTTTCGGGAAAAGAATCGCATGACCGTTGTCCCCGTCACATCCGCCGACCTCGATGCTGCCGAAGTCTCATGGTTTTCCGCTTTATGTTCCGACGACTACGCCTATCTGGGCGTCCCCGATGGGACGCTTCGGTCATCCTGGGCTCATTGCCGCGATATCCTGCTTGAGGCGGAAAACCAGGGCTTCCGGAACATCCTTTGCCCGTCGTCTTATCAGGTGGGCCAGGACACCCTGTCTTTCGTTGCGGGCTGCGCGCCGCTGACCTCGAAGATCAACATGCTGGCGGCCGTCCGCTGCGGCGAAATGCAGCCCATCATGCTCGCGCGCACCATCGCGACGCTCGATCACATGTTGGAAGGCCGGCTGACGATCAACATCATCTCGTCGGATTTCCCGGGCGAGAAAGCTGAAAGCGCGTTCCGGTACCAGCGGTCCCGCGAAGTCGTCGAAATCCTGCGCCAGGCCTGGAGCCAGGACGAGATCACTTATGACGGCGATGTCTATTCGTTCCAGAATGTACCGACCGGCCCTGCCGCGCCGTATCAGCAGAACGGCGGACCGCTGATGTATTTCGGCGGTTACTCTCCGCCCGCGATCGAACTGTGCGCGCAGCATTGCGACGTGTATCTGATGTGGCCGGAACCCAAAGAGATGATCAAATCCCGAATGGAAGCCGTCAACGAACGCGCAGCCGAATATGGCCGGACGCTCGATTACGGCCTGCGGGTCCATATGATCGTTCGGGACACGGAAGCCGAGGCGAAGGAATATGCCGAAAACCTCGTCAGCAAGCTCGATGACGAGTATGGCCAGCTGATCCGCGACCGGGCGCATGATTCCATCTCGCTCGGTGTGGCGCATCAGGCCAAGGCGCGCGAACTGGCCGATAAGTTCGGTTATGTAGAGCCCCACCTCTGGACCGGCGTCGGGCGCGCACGATCGGGCTGCGGCGCGGCGCTTGTCGGATCGACCGATCAGGTGATGAGCGAGATCGAGGCCTATCAAAAGATGGGAATTCGGGCCTTCATCTTCTCGGGCTATCCGCATATCGACGAATGCAAATCCTTCGGCCAGCGGGTTTTGCCAAACCTAAAAACCTGCTCGCTGCCTCATGAATACGGGCGCGTCCCGGCCTCGGTGCCGGCGACCCCCCTAGGTGTCGGAGAACGCGTCTGATGGAACGGGTCAAAATCGCCGAGGGGCTGGAGTTCAGCCGCATCGTCTATGGCATGTGGCGGCTCGACGAAGATGCCGACAC
Source organism: Paracoccaceae bacterium (assembly GCA_965267475.1). Lineage (GTDB taxonomy): Bacteria > Pseudomonadota > Alphaproteobacteria > Rhodobacterales > Rhodobacteraceae > JBCBKU01. The sequence goes on along the minus strand of OZ254079.1, from coordinate 1,765,598 downwards.
GAGCCCCGCACATATCGAAGCCAAGATCGACGCCTGCCTGTCCCAGGGCATCACGACCATCGATCAGGCCGATATCTATGGCGGCTATATGGCGGAGGAATTGCTGGGCGGCGCGCTGAAAGCGAACCCGGCGATCCGCGACAGTATCGAAATCGTCACCAAATGCGACATCGTTGCACCCGCGGGGCGCTATGCGGATCGACGCGTCAAGTATTACGACACGACCAAGGCACATCTTGACGCCTCGGTCGACCACTCGCTGCGACTGATGGGGATCGACCATGTCGATCTTCTGCTGATCCACCGGCCCGACCCCATGATGGATGCCGACGAAACCGGCCCGGCGCTCGACGCCCTGATCGCCTCGGGCAAGGTGCGCACAGTGGGTGTCTCGAACTTCAAACCCGCCGATTTCTCGCTTCTGCAAAGCAGGATGACCAATCCGGTTGTCACAAACCAGATCGAGATCAGCCTCATTGCCCATGAGGCCCTGACAAATGGTGATCTTGCGGACCTTCAGGAACGGCGCATCCCGCCCATGGCCTGGTCGCCCCTTGGCGGCGGCAGTCTGTTTGCCAGCGGCGATCCGTCGCTGACCTCGATCCTGCAACGGGTCGCCGAGACCTCGGGCACAGATGCGGCAGCGGTCGCCATTGCCTGGCTTCTCGCGCATCCGGCCAAGATCCTGCCCGTGATGGGGACGAACCGGATCGACCGGATCGCAACGTTCCAGGACGCCTTCAAGGTCGAAATGGATCGCCAGACCTGGTTCGAGCTCTATACTGCTGCCTTGGGCCACGAGGTCCCGTGAAACCTGTGCAGGACACTGCCCCCGTGACGACCAGTTTTTCCCCCGGGACCGACGACACCCGCGTCTTGCGCGACGCGTTCGGGCGCTTCGCAACTGGGGTGACGATCGTCACGACACAATCGGCGAACGGTCCGCTTGGGATAACGGCGAACAGCTTTTCAAGCGTCTCGCTTGAGCCGCCACTGCTGCTTTGGTCCCCGGCCCGTGCCTCTCGGCGGTTCGAAGCTTTCGCCACGGCGACCCACTTCGCCATTCACGTGTTGGGCGACGGGCAAATGGACCTTTGCAAACGGTTCTCGCAGGACGGGTTCAATTTCGAAGGCCTCGATTGGCAGGCGAGTGAAGCGGCGACGCCCTTGCTGCCAGATTGTCTGGCCCGGTTCGAATGCGCCCATCACGCCAGCCATGATGGCGGCGATCATCTGGTGATCCTTGGCCGCGTCCTTGGTGCCGAATTTGCCGACGGCGCGCCGCTTCTGTTCAATGCCGGGACCTATGGGGGCTTTGCCCCGGCTACCTAACCGTCAGGATCTCGTCCAAGGGCTTTTTGATGGTCGCGGCCTTCGGGATGGTCGCCCCTTCTGCGGCATGCCCCACGGCCAGGATCATGACAGGCTTTTCCGATGCCGGCCGTCCCAGAAGCTCATTCAGAAACTTCATCGGATTGGGCGTATGGGTCAGGGCCGACAGGCCCGCATGGTGAAGCGCCGCAATCAGAAATCCTGTCGCGATTCCAACGCTTTCCGGGACATAGTAATTCTTGAAACGGCTGCCGTCTTCGAAGGCGCCCCATCTTTGCGCGAAAATCACGATCAGCCAGGGCGCGATATCCAGATGCGGCTTAGAGGCATCGGTGCCAATGGGCTCAAGCGCCTTTAGCCATTCATCTCCCGCGCCGCCTTCATAGAATTTCACTTCCTCTTCTTCCGCGGCGGCCCGGATCCGTGCCTTGTCGGCGGCATTGCCCACGGCAACGAAATGCCAGGGTTGATGGTTGGCCCCGGAGGGCGCGCGCCCTGCCGTCCGGATCGCGGCCTCGATCACCGCCCGGTCGACCCGGCGATCCGAGAACTCCCGCACCGTATGACGGGTTGCCATATATGCGAAAAACGCCTCAACCCCGGCCAGGCTTTCGTCATCGCTCACCGCGCGCCGGCCCGGCAGGGGCACCGCCTCATACCGCAACGCCTCTTTTGAGATCATAGCTGCATCCTTTCTGAACCATCAGATCCGGGGCGGCCCGAGGAGAAGCCCGGATGGGCGCCGACGAGAGTATGAAATGCGCCGAAGGCGCGCAATTTGGTAGATGCTCAAAAAAAAGGTCAGCGCCAATTGCGCCCTTGTGTGAATCGAACATCGCCCCTTAGGCTCGGAGCGATCACAGTTCCGTGATCGAACTTTGGCCCGTTTTCCGCCGGGCCGTGTTGTGTAGGAAGGACCATTTTCATGACCAAATCTTTTCTGACCCTCTGCACCGCCATCTTGCTTGCCTGTCCAGCCACCGCGGCTGACCTTCCGGCGCCCCTTGCCGAGGATGACTTTTTCACTTTTGACCCGGCCAAGGCCCGGCTCGGGCAACTGCTTTTCTATGACAAGATATTGTCGGGAAACAAAAATATCTCCTGCGGCACTTGTCACCACGCCACGCTTGGCGGCTCGGACGGGCTGTCTCTCGGCATCGGCGAAGGCGGTCTTGGGCTCGGGCCCGACCGGATTGCCGGTGCGGATCCGATCACCAAGCGGATCCCGCGCAATGCGCCGGCCCTGTGGAACATCGCGCACAAGGACCTCACAGCCGTCTTCCACGACGGCCGCCTCGCCAAATCGGCGGGCATGGCCAGCGGTTTCGATTCCCCCGCAGGACCGGATCTGCCGCTCGGCCTGGAAACGATCATCGCAGCCCAGGCCATGTTCCCGATCACGGCCGAGTTCGAGATGTCCGGCAATCCTGGTGAAAACACGATTGCCGACGCGCTGGAAAACGGCTTCCCGGCGGCATGGGACGTGATCGCCAATCGCGTGGCCGGGATCCCTGATTATCAGGCGATGTTCACCGAAAGCTTCGACACGGTGTCCGGTCCCGAAGACATCACCATCGTCGAGATCGGCAATGCCATTGCCGCCTTTGTGGGGACCGAATGGAAGAACCATGACAGCCCGTTCGATGCCTACCTTACCGGCGACATGTCGGCCCTGACGGACAAGGCCATGCGCGGGATGGATCTGTTTTATGGCGAAGCCGCATGCGGCACCTGTCATTCGGGAACACTGATGACGGATCAGGCGTTTCACGGGCTGGCCCTGCCGGAATTCGGGCCCGGTCGCCCGCTGAAAGGCGACAGCGTCGCGCGCGACGTGGGACGGATGGAGAAGACCGGGCAGCCCGAAGACGCCTACCTGTTCCGAACGCCGCCCCTTCGGAACGTGGCTTTGACCGCACCCTACGGCCACAACGGAGCTTACGCGACGCTTGAAGGAATGGTCCGCCATCACCTGAACCCGGTTCCGTCGCTGGCCGCATGGACGCCCGACATGGCCGTGCTGCCTGACATGCCGGACCTTTTGACCCCGGATCTTGCCGTCCAGAGTGATCCTTGGGAGATGCAGCGCCTGAAAGCCTCGGTCACGATCACGCCGGTGGCGCTTCCCGATGAGGATGTTCAAGCCATCCTGGCCTTCCTCAATGCCTTGACGGGGGAAACGGCGGAAACACTGCCTTTTGGGCGCCCCGACCGCGTGCCGTCCGGTCTGCCAGTCGACTGAGCGGCCCCAGACCGTCGCCCGGACCGACAGGGCTCCCCTTTCCGCTGCCCGCGAGGCTGCTAAGTACCCTCGCGGGCGGAATGGGATTGCCACATGCTGTTGGACATCAAAAATGTCAGAAAATCCTTCGGCGAGACCGAGGTTTTGGCGGGCATCGATCTTGCTCTGACGGCCGGAGAGACGCTTGCCCTGACCGGGGAAAGCGGGTCCGGTAAATCGACGCTTCTGCATATCGCCGCTGGGTTGGAGACGGCGGATACCGGATCGGTTCGGGTGAACGGCGCCGATCTCGGCGCGTTGGACGATGCAGGACGCGCGGCGCTCCGTCGCCGGTCCATTGGCGTGATTTTCCAACAATTCAACCTGATCCCGTCGCTGACGGCGGCGGCCAATATCGCGTTCCAGGCCCGGCTTGCGGGTCAGTACGATGCGAATTGGACCCATGAGCTGACCCAAACGCTGGGCCTCTATCAAGTCGCCAAGAACTATCCCGAACAGCTCTCAGGCGGGCAGCAACAACGGGTTGCGATCGGACGCGCGCTTGCCGCGCGCCCGGGTCTTGTCCTTGCCGACGAACCGACCGGCAATCTGGACGAGGCGACGGGCGACGCCGTCCTTGACCTGATGCTGCGTCTGGTGGCCGATACAGGCGCCGCCCTTTTGATGGTCACCCATTCCGATCGTCTGGCAGCCCGTCTGGATCGGCGGCTTCACCTCAGCCATGGACAGGTCGCATGATCCGGACCGCTTTGACCGCTTTGCTGTCCCATTGGCGGCGCCACCCGTTTCAGCTTTTGACGCTGATCCTTGGCCTGGCCTTGGCCACGGCGCTTTGGTCGGGCGTCCAGGCCATCAATGCCGAGGCGCGGGCCAGCTATGATGATGCCGCCGAAGCCGTCGGTGGGACATTGTCTGAAATCGTGCGAACCGATGGCGCAGCCCTAAGCGTCGCGGAATTCGTGGCGCTCAGGCGGGCCGGATGGCAGGTTACACCTCTGATAGATGGCTGGTTGGACACCGGCTCGGGACGGGTCCGGCTTTTGGGTATTGAGCCCCTGACCGCCCTGCCCGCGTTACCCGCAGCCGGTGCCGCCCTTGGCGGCGACCCCGGCGCGTTCCTGACAGAAGGCGAGATCCTTGCGGCACCCGCCACGGCCGAACGTCTTCGTGGCGCCGGAATCGCAGCAAGCGACGCGGAAGGTTTGGCGCCCGGTCTCGCCTTTGCCGATATCGCCCGGGCGGCTGCCCTTCTGGATACGGGCCCCGGCCTGTCCCGCCTGCTTATTCTGCCAGAACAGCCAAAATCCCGACCCGCCTTGGCTGAGATCGCGCCAGATTTTGAAATTCGCCCGCCATCCGAAGGGGCCGATCTGGCGCGTCTGACGGACAGTTTCCACCTGAACCTGACGGCCTTTGGGCTTCTGTCATTTGCCGTGGGCCTGTTCATCGTCCATGGCGCGATCGGATTGGCCTTTGAACAGCGCCGCCCTATGCTGCGCACGCTTCGCGCGCTGGGGCTTCCCGTTGCGACCTTGATCCTGGTCCTTCTGGTCGAGCTTTTGCTGATCGCCCTGGTCGCGGGCGCCTTAGGCATCGCGCTTGGATATCTGATCGCCGCCGCGCTTTTGCCCGATGTTGCGGCAACGCTGCGTGGTCTTTACGGCGCGACGGTCGAAGGCACTCTGACCCTGCGCCCGATCTGGTGGGCGGCCGGGATCGGGATCGCCGTGGCCGGAACCGCTCTGGCCGCCAGCAGCAGCCTGATCAAGACAGCGCGCTTGCCGGTCCTGGCCCCTGCGCGTCCTCGGGCCTGGGCTCAGGCGTCCGAGCGTTTGATATGGGTGCAGATCGGCGTGGCCCTCGGCCTCGTCCTGACTGCGGTGATGGCGGCAACTTTTGGAAGCGGGTTGATCGCGGGCTTCACGATGCTGGGCGCGCTGCTGCTCGCGTCTGCGATCGCCCTGCCCCCTTTGCTGGCACTCAGCCTTGCCGGCTTGTCCCGGACCGCCCGAACACCTTTGGCGGAATGGTTCTGGGCAGACACGCGCCAACAATTGCCCGGGCTTTCGCTTGCCCTCATGGCGCTTCTTCTCGCGCTGGCGGCCAATATCGGTGTCGGAACCATGGTCGAAAGCTTCCGCCTGACCTTCACCGGCTATCTCGATCAGCGCTTGTCGTCCGAGGTCTATGTGACGGCGGCGGATGAGGCTCAGGCAGACAGGCTGACCGAGTGGCTTGATGGACGGGTCGATGCCGTCCTGCCGATCTGGAACGTGGATGGCGATGTGGCGGGTCATCCGACCGAGATCTTCGGTGTTGCCGACCACCCGACCTATCGCGACAACTGGCCAATCCTGAACGGTCTTCCGGATGTCTGGGACCAGGTGGCAGCGGGCGACGGTGTTCTTCTGAATGAACAGTTGGCGCGACGCGCCGGTCTTACGCCCGGCGATGTGGTTGAGGTCCCCCGGGCCGGTGACATGACGGTGGCGGGGGTCTACTCCGACTATGGCAATGCGCGCACCCAGATCCTGATCGGGTTGGACCGGTTGACCGCGCTTTATCCGGAGGTCGAACGCCTGCGATATGGCCTGCGCCTCCCGCCCGACGAAGCACCCGCGTTGATGGATGCCTTGGTCAATGATTTCGGCCTGGGCGAGGAAAACATGATCGATCAAGGCGCGCTGAAGGCGTTTTCCATCGACGTTTTTGACCGCACCTTCACCGTCACCGGCGCGTTGAACGTGCTGACCCTGGCCGTGGCCGGGTTCGCCATTCTGACCAGCCTTCTGACACTCGCCACCATGCGTTTGCCGCAACTGGCGCCAGTCTGGGCGCTTGGTCTGACCCGCGCCCGCCTGGCCCGGCTGGAGCTTTTGCGGGCCCTGATCCTGGCCGCTCTGACCGTCCTGGCCGCAATCCCCGTGGGTCTGATCCTTGCCTGGGTGCTGCTGGCCGTCATCAATGTCGAGGCATTTGGCTGGCGCTTGCCCATGTTCCTGTTCCCGCGCGACTGGGCGATCCTTGGCGCCCTGGCATTGCTCGCTGCAGCATTGGCTAGCCTTTGGCCCGCCCTGCGGCTGGCGCGCATTCCTCCGGCTCGGCTGCTATCGGTATTCGCCCATGAACGGTAAGGCTTTGATCTTCATCCTGATTTTTGCGATGTTGCCCTTGTCCGCGACCGCGCAGGGGTTTGCCGGGATGGGCCAGGATCCCGAAGGCTTCGCGCTTCCTGATCCGGACACGCGTTTCGTGTTTCCCGAAGATCACGGCCCCCACCCGGATTTCCGGATCGAGTGGTGGTATGTCACGGCCAATCTGACGGGTGCCGATGGCCGCGACTATGGCATTCAATGGACGCTCTTCCGGTCCGCTGTGCGTCCGGGCGAAGCCGAAGGCTGGGCCAGCCCGCAAGCCTGGATGGGCCATGCCGCTGTCTCGACGCCCGAGGCGCATTTCGTGGCCGAACGCTTTGCCCGGGGCGGGATTGGCCAGGCGGGCGTCGTGGCCCAGCCCTTTCAGGCCTGGATCGACGACTGGACGATGCAAGGCACATCGCTTTCAGATGTCAACATCACGGCGCAAGGCACTGATTTTTCGTATGATCTTCAGTTTTCAGCGGACCGGCCCTTCGTTCCACAAGGCGCCCAGGGCTTTTCGGTGAAGTCCGAAGCCGGTCAAGCCAGCCACTACTATTCCCAGCCTTTCTATGACGTCTCAGGCGTGTTGAACCTGCCGGACGGACCGGTTGAGGTGACGGGGCAAGGATGGCTAGACCGGGAATGGTCCTCGCAACCCCTGACCGAGACCCAGACCGGCTGGGACTGGTTTTCGCTCCATCTCGATGGCGGTGAAAAGCTGATGGGATATCGACTGCGGGACCGGTCCGGCGACGCCTACATCGTCGGCACCTGGATTGACCCCGACGGGACACCGACGCCACTGCCCGAAGGTGCGTTGACGGCAACGGCCACCCGGATCACCAGGGTTCAGGGCCGCGATGTCCCCACCGCCTGGGCCGTGGGCCTGCCCGAAAGGGGTGTTCAAGTGGAATTGACCGCAATCAACCCGCAATCCTGGATGTCGACGGCCGTCCCCTATTGGGAAGGGCCCGTCTTTGTGGCAGGGAGCCATAAGGGCCGCGGCTATCTGGAGATGACGGGGTATGAATGAAACCCAGCCCGGGTTGCAGGACACGCTAAAGGACGCGTGGACACGAGTGGTCGCCGGCGTCGGTGATCCCGCGGCGCCAGCCCGCTTCGTGGCATTGGCCACTGTTGGCACATCCGGCGGGGGTGAAGCGCGCATGCTCGTCCTGCGGGGTGCGGATCACGACGCGGGCACGCTGACCTTCTTCACTGACGCGGCAACCCGGAAAGTCGCAGAACTGCGCGAGCAGCCCCGCGCAACCGCCTTGATCTGGGACGCCGCGGATCAGGTACAGATCCGTCTTCGGGGCAAGGTGGAAGCGGCGCAAGGCCCGCGCGAAATCTGGGATGCCCTGCCCGACCGTCCGAAGAACGGATACGGGGGCAGCACGCCGGGCGAACCGATCGACGCACCGAATAGCAGAATTCTGTCACCAGATTACGCAAGGTTTCTATGTTTGACGTTGATTGTTGACGAAATCGAAACACTGAAGCTCGGCAATCCATTCCATGCGCGGGCCATTTTCCGGCGCTCTGAAAACTTCGTGGGGCAATGGATCGCGCCATGATGCCCTTGCCACTCACGCAGGACCTCGTCCTCGTGGGCGGCGGCCACACCCATGCGCTGGTTCTGAGGGAACTGGGGATGCAGCCGGTTCCCGGTCTGCGTCTGACGGTGGTCAATCCCGGGCCCACCGCGCCCTATACCGGCATGCTTCCGGGGTTCGTGGCCGGGCATTACAACCGCGATGCGCTTGAGATTGACCTGATCCGGCTGGCTCGGTTCGCAGGTGCGCGGATCATCCTGGACGCTGCCGAGGGCGTCGACACAGACACTAAGCACGTAATCCTGAAAGGCGGGCGCAGGCTCCGCTATGACACGTTGTCGATCAACGTGGGCGCGGTCGGGGTCTTGCCTGACCTCGATGGTTTTGCCGAACATGGCATCCCGGCCAAGCCGCTCGGTCCCTTCGCGGATCGCTGGACCGCCTTCCTGGCGAAAGGCGGCGGGCCTATTGGCGTTCTTGGCGGCGGCGTGGCCGGAGCCGAGCTTGCGCTGGCCATGGGCTTCGCCCTGAAGTCGGCAGGGCATCCGGCGAAGATCACGATCATCGAACCCGACGCGGCGCTAAGCGGGCTTGGCGCCGCTGCCAAGCCGGTGCGCGACGCGCTGGCGGCGTCCGGAATAACGGTTCTTGAAGGCGTGGAGCCAAGGGCCGTTGGTACCGAAAGCATAACGGTGGACGGGGGCGAACGCGTCGCGTCCACCTTCACTGTTGGCGCCGCCGGGGTGCGCGCACCGGACTGGTTGGCCAATACAGGACTTCGGACCGAAAACGGGTATCTGATTGTCGACAGGTATCTCCGCACGTCCGACCCATCGGTATTCGCTGCGGGGGATTGCGTCCATCTCTCTGGCACCCCGCGCCCCAAGGCCGGGGTTTTTGCCGTGCGCGCCGCACCGGTTCTGACGACCAATCTTCGTGCCGCGGTCACGGGCCGCCAAGCCTGGCCCTTCAAGCCGCAATCGGACTTTCTGAAGCTGATCTCTCTGGGGGAAAAACGCGCTGTCGCCCTGAAATGGGGCCGTGCAGTCACAGGCAACTGGGTCTGGCGTTGGAAAGACCGGATCGACCAGACCTTCATGAACCGTCTGAACGTTCTTCCCATGATGGGTCAGATCGAAGCACCTGATACGGCCGCCGCACTGGGATTGCGCGAAGCCTTAAGCGGTCCGCCCACCTGCGCCGGTTGCGGCGCCAAGGTTGCGCCATCAGTATTGGACGGAGCGATCTCGGGCCTTGATCGTGCGGGGGATGACGCTGCGATCCTCCCAGGCGGCGGGCGCGTGATCACCACCGATACCCTGCGTTCGATCACCGATGACCCTGCCGTTTTCGCGCGGATCGCCACACTTCACGCGTTGGGCGACATCTGGGCCATGGGCGCGCGGCCCGATACGGCGCTTGTGTCGCCGGTCCTCCCCCCATTGTCCGAAGCGCTGCAGCGCGACTGGCTGGGCGAGGTCGTGGCCGCGACCCGCATGACCCTGGCCGAGGAAGGCGCCGAGATCATTGGCGGTCACACAACGACGGGGGCCGAATTCTCGCTGGGTTTGACCATCACCGGCGTTCCAAAGGCCAAGCCGGTCACGCTGGGCGGTGCTAAGACCGGCGACGTCCTGATCCTGACCCGGGCGATCGGCTCCGGGACGCTTCTGGCGGGTGAAATGGCCGGCGCGACGCGCGGCGCGGACGTGGCGGCGCTTTGGGCCCTGCTTCAAGCGTCGCAAGGCGATGCGGCCGCAGTGTTGGCCGGGGCCCATGCGATGACGGATGTGACCGGGTTCGGGCTCGCCGGACATCTGTGGCGGATGCTTCAAGCGTCCGGCGTTGCGGCATCAGTTGACCTGTCGTCGGTCCCGATCATGCCCGGCGTATTGGCGCTGGCCGAAGCGGGCATCAGGTCATCGCTTTTTGCGGGCAACCAGACCGCGGTGCCCGGCATCCATCGCGATGACGCGCGCACGGCTTTAATGTTCGACCCGCAGACCGCCGGTGGTGTCCTGGCTTCGGTGCCCGAAGATCAGGCGGCGGATCTTGAAACCCGGCTACGCGATCTCGGACATCAAGCCGTCCGGATCGGCAAGGTCCGGGATGGACCGCCCGCGATCATCTGGGATTAAGGATGTCCAGCGCGGCAATCCGATCTGCAAGACCACCGAGACCGTCGGGATCCAGCATTGCCGTCCGGACTTGAACCGAAATGCCCGCGCCTTTTCGGCGTGCCCGCCGGTAGGCCGGATCGTAATGGGCCTCGACCAGATCCGTCGCGAGCGCGTGGTATCCGCCAGACCCGACCAGCCCCTTCCACATGTCCACGCGGTCATGGCCCACATGCGGGATCAGCCGGTCGAGCCGGGCGGCAAGTTCGCGGGGATCGGCTGTGAGATCGCGATAGGCCTCCGCAAGATAACCCGCGCGTGCCGTGACAGGCGCCTGCACCTCGATCCGCGGGGCGTCCCGCATGGCCTTCCAAAGCGATGGTGGGATGATCCGCTGACCGATCTTGTTCGACTCCGCCTCGACCACCAGCGGTCGCCTGTGGTCCAGTGCCGCCAACACCTGCGCGATGCCGGTCTCAAAGGCCTTTTGGCTTGGTTGCGCAGCGGACAGCCCGCCCAGGTATGACCCGCGATGGCCCGCCAACCCTTCCAGATCAAGGGTTTGCACGCCGCGACGTGCCAAGAGACCCAGAAGCTCGGTCTTGGCGGTGCCCGTGTTTCCGTCCAGCAAGACAACTTGCCCCGGCCAGGGCGTCTCATACAGGGCCGCCTGCACCACACGGCGATAGCTGCGATAACCGCCCTCAACCACGTCGACGCGCCAGCCGATCGCCTGAAGGATCGAGGCAAAAGACCCCGACCGTTGCCCGCCCCGCCAGCAATAGACCAAGGGCCGCCAGCCGCCGTCGCGGTCACGCAATGGGCCTTCCAGATGCCGGGCGGCGTTTCGCGACACAAGTGCGGCGCCCAGCTTGCGCGCCAGAAACGGGCTTTCCTGCACATAGATCGTGCCCACCTTGGCCCGTTCGGTATCATCCAGCACCGGAAGACTAATGGCGCCCGGCATATGATCTTCGGCGAACTCGGACGGGGAGCGCACGTCGATCACATCGTCAAACCCATGCGCGAACGCGTCTGCCAATGTGTCGATCGAGTACCCCATGCGATGTCTTTACGCGGTCCTGCGCGGGCTCACCAGCAAGGCAGATCGGAACGGTAAAGCTGTAGACCGCCTTTGCGGAACGCACCCGTGCCGGGCGCATGGTCGATGAGAAGCCGCGCCGCGTCAGCGCATGTTTCGGGCAAGGGATCAGCGGTCAGGATCAAAACCGGGGCCGTCCCTTCGGGCACCGGGCGTGTCAGTTGGTAATGGCTAGACGGGGGACCAGCGGGGGGAAATGCCAGAACCGCAGTCTCCCCTCCCCAGGCGCGATAGGTCAGATCCGCCAACATGCGCCGGTCATTCGACACGACGGCGGCGACCCCCTCGTCGCGGGCGGTGTCGAGTACAGTGGCAGATAATTCTGCTATCCCGAAGATCCGCCGGAACAGGTTGTCGTTTCCGATCCGCGCGGCATCGGGAAAGATCATAAAAACCGGTAGGGCCAGCGATACCAGCGCGTTCGGAACAAGCGCCAGGGCCAGCCAGATGCGACCCGCCCCGGCGACCCAGGGCACGGCCAGGGCCATGGCACCCAGGAAGGCAGGCGCCGCCCAGTTGCCATTGGCCTCTTCGATCAGCGCCTGCCCGGCAATCGCAAGGAAGATCGGCAGAGAGAACAGGATCAGCGCCGGGCGCCCCCCTGGTTCGGCACCCCGTGCCCGGGCCAGAAGAAGCCACAGGAAAGCCAACGCAAAAACGGGCCCCATGGCAACAAGCTGGATGGCCACGAACTCGACCATGCCCGACCAGTTCCATCGGATCCCTGCCCAGCCCGCATTTCCAGCCGTGTGGGCGAACGTGATGAACCCGTTCGACAGGTTCCAGAACAGATTGGGCAGCGCGATCAAAGCCGCCACCGCCCCGGCAACCGCCGTTTCGCGCCAACTGATCCGCCAGCCGGGCACCAAAAGGACGACGGCCCCTGCGAGCACGGGGAAATAGATCATCGCGTATTTCGACATTAGGCCCAGCCCGATCGCGGCCCCAAGGGTCGCGGCCCAGCCGGTTGAGGGCCCATCGCGCAGCGCTGTCAACGCAAGGATCCCAAGCGCGAAGAACGGCAGCAAAAGCGCGTCGGTCGAAATGAAAAGCGTCAGAAGCGCGATACCGGGCAAGGCGGCGAAACCGATCCCGACCCAGGCCGCCTGACGTGCGGGCCAAAGCCGAGCCGCCGCCAGCATCAGGAAGATCGCGGCGGCCCCGTATCCAATCGGTGCCGGAAGCCGGATCCAGAAGGGCGCATCACTTCCGGAAATCCCCGTCGAGGCCGCAATCGCCCAGCCCACCATCGGCGGTTTCGAGAAATAGCCGAAGGCGGGCTCTTTCCCCCACAGCCAGTATTGCGCTTCATCGACGAAAAGATCGACCTCGGCAAAGGCGAAGCCCGCAGCCCGCCAGAGGGTCAAAGCCACCACAGCCAATGCGCCCCAGATCAGGGCGCGGCGATCCTCTGATGTCACTGGGTCTCGGCGCATGGCTCGGGCCCGGCCGGCACGCCGGGCGAGACATAAAGCCGCATCTGCCGGGGCCCGCCGCCGTTATAGTTGAAGCCGCTCACCTGGGTCACGCCTTCGATGCCCGGATCGGGTTCGGGCGCCTGCGCCGAACCCGCAAGGGCCTGGTTGCTGATCCAGGCGGCGCGATTGTCGCCCGCGGCCAGATAGGCCAGCGCGCCGTCCCCGTCTGTCAGAACCGTATCGGTCCCAAGCATGAAAATCGTGCTCGGTTCCATGTTTCCGGCGACGGCATAGGGCCGCTCAAGGCAGGCCAAGGGTTGAAGCGCCGCCGCCATCCGGTCCGAGATCCAGGCCGGCGAAAGGGCCTGATGTGCGTTGCCGAAAAAGGTCCAGATCCCCACAAGGCCGGTGATCGCAACGCCAAAGATCGCTGGGGCAAAGCGCTGCTGCCAGACGAAGGCGCCAGTGCCGAGCGCAAGGATCACCATCGCCGCCGTTCCAAGGGTCGTGACAAGCGGCAGACCTTCTGCCCCAACGGTGCGGGGCAAACCGACGAGAAGATAGACCATCGCCGCCAATCCGATCAGCCACAGGATGTCGCCCAGCCAAAAGGCGATCCCCCGAAACGGGCGTTCCTCATGCGAGCGGCGCAGGATCGCCGCCGAACACAGAAGAATGATCGCCGGATAGATCGGCAGCGGATAATGGGGAAGCTTGGTGGCCACAATCTCAAGCACGATCCAGAACGGCACGATCCAGCCCACAAGGAATGTCGTCGCGTCGTTCTTGCGGGCGTGCCAGGCCAGGGCCACGGCCATCGGCACGAAGACCGTCCACGGCCAGAACATCAGCAGAAAGAACGCCGCGTGGGATCCGGGCGGGGCCCCGTGCTGTTCCTGTCCGGTGGCGAGTTTTCCCGCGAAGTCATTCAGGAAGCTTTCATTCCAGAAGTCCCACCCGCTTTGCAGCGTGATCGCGACAAACCAGGGGGCCGACAGAAGGACCGTCCAGATGATCCCATGAACCGGTTTCAGATCGGCCAGCCAAGAAATCTCGCGCCGGAAGACGGCGATCCAAAGGACGGTCCCACCCACAGGGGCCAGGATCACCGGACCCTTGATCAACAGACCCGCAGCAATGGCCGTCCAGAAGATCAGGGGCACCGTCCAGCCTCGGACCTCATCCATCCAGGCTCGGGCCAGCGCCCCCATTGCGACAAGCGAAGCCGCCAGAAGCGCCGCATCGGTCTTCGCGATCCGCGCCTCTGTATGCAGAAGGAACATCGTCGCAAGCATCGCGCCTGCCAAAAGCGCCGGTCGCGCCCCGACCAGCGGTCGCCCGGCCCAGCCGATCAAAAGCACGGACAAGACGGCGGCGATCTGCGACGGAAGACGATGCACCCAGATCGGGCTTAATTCGCCAATCCCAAAGGCGCGCAGGGCGGCTGCCTGCGCCCAATAGATGCCAACCGGCTTCTTGTACCGAACCTCGGTCTGCAAGCGGATATCGATGAAGTCACCTGTGACCGCCATCTGACGGCTGGCCTGAGCGAACCGCGCCTCGTCCCGGTCAGTCACGGGCATCGAAAACAGCCCAACCGCAAAGCTGAAGACAGCCACGGCCAAAAGCAGCGCCCAGATGATGCTGCGGCGCAGGCTGATCGGTTCAATCGGGTGCGGTTCGTCCATCAGCGGGCCGAGGATGCAGGCGGACCATCGGCCCGCGATTTCTTGCGGATCAACATCAGGTTCCGGACATAGACGATCAACCCCATGGCCTGCCCTAACATGAAAACGATGTCCCAGCGGTAAACCGCGTAAGCCAAAAGCATGGCGCCGCCAACAATCGACAGCCACCAGAAGGCCACCGGGACATAGCTTTCGCCCGCGCGTTCAGATGCGATCCATTGCACGAGAAACCGGGCCGTGAAGGCCAGCTGCGCGGTCAGCCCAAGGACGACCCACCAGAACTCGGTCCAGGTGTCGATGGCCAGAAAGGTGAAGACCGCCTCGCTCATCTGTCCGATCCCTGCCGCGTTTCGACGGCCTCACTGGGCAGCACGGTTTTGCGACGCCGGATCAGCCAGGCCACGCCCATCAGGTCACTGATCCCAACGATTGCACGCCCGAAATTCGTGTATTTTGAACGGCCTGCGGCGCGCTCTTCATGTCGGACATCGACATGGGCAACCCGCCAGCCGTCCCGCTGGAACAACGCCGGCAGATACCGATGCATGTGGTTGAAGAACGGTAGCGCAAGGAAGGGATCGCGCCGGAACGCCTTCAACCCGCAGCCCGTGTCGCGCGTCCCGTCTTTCAAAAGCCAGCTTCGCAAAGCGTTTGCAAAGCGCGACGCCAACCGCTTCGACATACTGTCGTTACGCTTCGCCCTTTGACCGGCCACAAGACCCAAACCCGGATCAGCCGCCCCGCCAAGAAGCGGTTCCAGAAGCAGCGGGATCTGATCAGGCGGGTTCTGACCGTCACCGTCGAGCGTCACAACAACCGGGGCCGAGGCCGCCCGGACCGCATTGTGGACCGCTGCCGATTGTCCGGCCGATGCGGCATGGGTCAGGACGTTCAGCGCCACATCCGGATGCTCTGCCTGATAGGCGCGCAGTCGTTCGGGCGTGTCATCGGTCGAGGCATCGTCGGTCACCCAGATCTCAAACGGACCCAGAGGGTCCGCCGCTGCCACGCATCCGTCCAACAAGGGCTGGACGCTGTCCGCCTCGTTTTTCATTGGAATTACAATGGCAAAGGCCGGGGTAGTCATGCTCAGATCCGGCGCCTCTTCCGCCCAGTCGCCGGGGCGTCTCGGGCCCCGTTTCCGCGCGCGCACCCTAGCCCCGAGCCCGTGCATTGTCGACCAGATAGCATCGGTCCCCGGCCAACTTTTCGGCAGAGCGGATCAGTTCCCTACACCGGGCCTACCCCTTCGCGCACGGACGGACCGCCAACTCACGGGGCCACGACGTCAAAATGCTACGCGTCCGCCGCCCCGCGTTGCCGTTGCGGCCCGATTTGCGCGCGACTAGTCTTGTCGGGCCGGTGGCACTCGGAAGGGACGAATACCCGTCCGACCACTGGCGTGCAACTTGTGCTCTTGCCGCCAACGGGAAAGACAGCGTCATGACCAAACCTTGCATCATCTGCGTTGCCATCACCGGGTCGGTTCCTCAGAAATCTGATAACCCGGCCGTGCCGATCACGGTGTCTGAGCAAATCGAGTCCACGCAGGAAGCGTTCGAGGCCGGGGCCACAATCTGCCACGCCCATGTGCGGAATGATGATGGCACAACAACTTCGGACCCGGAGAAATTCGCGCGCCTCAAGGAAGGCGTCGAAAAGCATTGCCCGGGCATGATCGTACAACTGTCGACCGGCGG
This sequence comes from Paracoccaceae bacterium, assembly GCA_965267475.1. Lineage (GTDB taxonomy): Bacteria > Pseudomonadota > Alphaproteobacteria > Rhodobacterales > Rhodobacteraceae > JBCBKU01. The sequence goes on along the minus strand of OZ254079.1, from coordinate 1,749,303 downwards.
ACGGTCGGGCGCGGGCCAGGCGCGCGGCGGCATGTTGCCCCTTAGACCCGATATGGCATCCCTGTCCGTCGGCTCGAACAACTTTCCGACGCGGGTCTATGAGAACCCGCCCGATCTGGTGGACTGGCTCGCCAGCGAAATGCGGACCTATTCGGTGAAGCCGGAAATCGAGGCCTTCGACCTCAGCCACATCCATCAGGCAGCGGCAATGGGCCGGGACGGACGGATCCCCGGCCCGCTTTACGTGCAATTCGTGATGGGTGTGAAGAATGCGATGCCGGTCGATCGGCCCACCTTCGATTTCTATATCGAGACCGTCAAACGCCTGGCGCCGGATGCCGAGTGGTGCGCCGCTGGAATCGGTCGACACCAGCTTGAAGTCAACGAATGGTGCATCGCTGCGGGCGGCCACACACGCACCGGATTGGAAGACAATATCCGGATTGACCGGGAAACGCTTGCGCCGTCAAACGCGGCGCTGGTCAAGCGCGCGGTGGCCTTGTGTGACAAGCACGAACGCCCGGTCGCGACCGTGTCCGAGGCCCGCAAAATCCTAGGGCTAAGACCCGCCGCCTGAGAAGTTTCCCACAAAACCCCTTGCCGAAACCGGTTTCGGAAGCCACGAATCAATTCATGGGAGCGAATCTGCAAGCACGTCACGGGTTGCAGCTGGACGGAACAAGACGCCAAGCGCGCCGCGTGACAATCAACGACCTGGCGGACGAATTGGGCCTCGCCAAAGGCACCGTGTCGCGCGCGCTGAACGGCTATCCGGATATTTCGGACAGCACCCGCCAACGCGTGAAGCGTGCCGCAGATCGGATGGGATATCGCCCGCTCAGCCATGCCCAAGCGATCCGCACTGGCCGTGTTCGGTCCATAGGGCTGGTCTTGCAGATCAACGAACATGACGGGCACCGGCCTTTCCTTGCGGATTTTCTCGCCGGACTGTCGCAAGCCGCCAGCGACGAAAACTGGACGATGACGGTGGCCACCGCTTCGTCCGAGGAAGACACGCTGGCAACGCTTGCGCGGCTGGTGGATGAACAGAAGGCGGATGGCTTCATCCTGCCCCGTACCTATCTCGATGATGCCCGCGCGCAGTTTCTGCGTGAAGCGGGCGTTCCGTTCGTCATGTTCGGGCGGACCCGCGACGCGACGGGTTGCGCGTGGTTCGATATCGCCAGCGAAGACGCGATGAAGGACGCCGTCCTGCGCCTCGCAGGGCTCGGCCACGAACGTATCGGCTTTGTCGGGTCCGATGCCCAATACACCTATAGCGGTCTCAGGGTCGCCGGATACCGCGCGGGGCTTGAAGCGGCAGGTCTTCCTTTCGATGCCGACCTGATGGCCGGACCCGCGATGAACAGGTCCGAGGGGGCCGATGCAACCGCCAAGCTCTTGGCGTTGGACAGCCCGCCCACCGCCATCGTCGCGGCGATGGATCAGGCGGCCTTTGGCGCCTATGACGCGGCCCGCGACCGGGGCCTGATCATCGGACGGGAACTGTCGGTCATCTCTTATGACGGGTTGCCGGAAACCGAATTGATGGCACCCGCCCTGTCGACCTTCTCGGTCGACAACCGTCATGCGGGTGGCGAACTGACCCGACTACTGATTGCCCGGATCCGCGGTGCGGCGCCGGAAGACTTGCGCCGGTTGTCCCCGGCCAGGTTCGAAGATCGGGGCTCTCACGGGCCCTGTATCCTGTCGTCCGATGCGCTTGCTCGGCGCATGCGGGCCCAAAGATGAGATCGACTTAGGGAGGAACCAAAATGATCCATCGTACCATCAGCCAGAAAGCCCGGCTTTTTGCCGGTGCCTCGCTGGCCCTTGCCTTGGCAGCGACATCCGTCAGCGCGGATATCCGTTTCTGGACAACGGAAGAACAGCCCGAGCGTCTGGCCAAGCAGCAGGAAATGGCTGCGGCCTTCGAAGCCGCCACAGGCACAGCAGTTGAGGTCATCCCGGTCTCGGAAAGCGACCTTGGCACGCGGGCGACGGCAGCATTCGCAGCGGGCGACCTGCCCGACGTGATCTATCACACGCTGCAATATGCCCTGCCCTGGGCCGAAGCCGGCATTTTGGACACAGAAGCGGCCACGGATGTGGTCGAGGAATTGGGCGAAGGCACCTTTGCTTCTGGCGCGATTTCGATGGCAGCCGTCGGCGATGGCGTAGCCTCGGTTCCGGTCGATGGCTGGACCCAGATGGTCGTGTACCGGAAGGACAAGTTCGAAGAAGCCGGTCTTGAGCCGCCAACCTCCTATGCCAACGTGCTTGCCGCGATTGAAGCTCTCCACAACCCGCCCGAGATGTACGGGTTCGTCGCCGCCACCAAGGTCGACGAGAACTTCATGAGCCAGGTGCTTGAGCATGTCTTCCTGGCCAACGGCGTATCGCCGGTGAATTCGGACGGTTTTGCGCCGCTGGATGAGGCCGCAACGACCGAGGTTCTCGACTTCTACAAGGCCATCGCCAAAGCCTCGCCTCCGGGTGAGCTGTTCTGGAAGCAGTCGCGTGAACTGTACTTTGCAGGACAGGCCGCGATGATCATCTGGTCGCCGTTCATCCTGGACGAACTGGCTGGTCTGCGCGACAGCGCCCCGCCCACGATCAACGATGATCCGACCACGCGGGATCTGGCTGCGGCCACCGGTATCGTGACCAACTTCTCGGGTCCGTCGAATCCCGATGGTGCTGCCTGGGGTGACGTCCGTTACTTCGGCATCACGTCGGATGCCGACACCGATGCGGCGATGGACTTCGTGAAGTTCTCGATGGATGAAGGCTATGGCCAGACACTGTCGATCGCACCCGAAGGCAAGTTCCCGGTCCGTGCGGGCACGTCGGACGAGCCCACGAAGTTCAAGGATCTCTGGGCCACGCTGCCGGTCGGTGTCGACCGGAAGGCACCACTTGGCGATCTATATGAACAGGCCATGATCGACGAGATCGTCGGCGGCCTGGACGTCGCTAAGCGTTGGGGCGTTGCGGAAGGCCAGCTCTCGCTGGCATCCAAGATCATCAACAGCCAGGCGATCAACCGGATCGTGCGTCAGTATATCGATGATGAAATCGATGCGGCGGCTGCTGTGGCCGCGATGAACGCCGAACTCTCGGGCATCAACTAAGCCCACTAGTCCCCCGGGGCGCACTGCAAACATGCGCCTGCGCCCCGGGTACACCTGAACACCCGTGCCAGCCCGAATTTGGGCGAGACCCCGGAGCCAATCCGGGTGGCCGGAGACCGTGTTCCCGAAGGGAGGATCAGACATGTCCAGTACGATGGCCGAAGATCACATCGATCAAGGCGGCGTTGCGGCAAAGCCCGTACCGCCGACCGGACGCGGCGCCTTGGCCAAGCGCGAAGCGCGGCTGGCCTGGGGGCTTCTGGCGCCAACGATCATCAGCGTTTCGCTGGTCGTGATCCTCCCGCTTTTGGCGATTTTCTGGGTCTCGGTAAAACCTGTTGGGCTTGCGGACCTGCGCGCCCCGGAAACGGTCGTCCGCGAAGATGTGCGGGGCCGTCCCGCCAACCCCGGCGATGCGGGCGAAATCCGCTATCGGCTTCGCAACTCGTCCCAGGACAAGCCCATCCTCGGCGTCACGATTTCGGACACTCTGCCTGAAGGCGTCTCGATCGCCGGTGCCGTGCCCGAGCCCTGCTCGGTCGACGGACGCGCGCTGTTCTGTGATTTCGGCGATGTCGAAGGCGGCTGGCGCCAGACCATCGAGATCCCGGTGACTTTCGACACCGATCCGGACGCCCTGGAAGAGACCATCGAAGGCAGCGAACCCAGCGCAACCGGTCGCGCCGAAAATGTCCTGACAAATTTCGAATTCACCGGCGAGAACTTCGCCAAGGTCTTCGATGGCGATGAATTCTGGTCCGTCCTCTGGGTGACCATATTCTATACCGTTTTCGGGACCATTGGCGCATTGCTGGTCGGGCTTTTCGCGGCAATGCTCCTGAACAAGAGCTTTCGGGGTCAGGGGATCCTGCGGGGGCTATACCTCTTTCCCTATGTCGCGCCGGTGATCGCCGTCGCCTTCACTTGGGTCACGCTGTTCGACCCCTTCTCGGGCTCGGCCAATGCCCTTCTGATCCAGATGGGCGTAACGGATGAGGCGATCAATTTCTTCGGTCAGCGTCCGCTTGCGCTGATCATGGTCACGGTGTTCGAGATCTGGCGGTACTTCCCGCTCTCGTTCCTGTTCATCCTGGCGCGGATGCAGGCGATCGACACGGATATGTACGAGGCCGCGGATATGGATGGCGCCTCGCCCTTCCAGAAATTCTGGTATCTGAGCCTGCCGCAGCTTCTGGGGATCCTGTCCGTCCTGTTCCTCTTGCGCTTTATCTGGACCTTCAACAAGTTCGACGACATCTTCCTTCTGACCGGCGGCAATGCGGGCACACGCACGCTGACCGTGAACGTCTATGAGCAGGCCTTTGCGATCTCGAACATCGGTGCGGGCGCTGCGGTCGCCGTGGTGATCTTCGCCTGCCTCCTGGCGTTTTCCTTCTTCTTCTTCCGCTACATCAGTCAGGAGGAAGGGCTATGACCGATTGCGCCATACTTCGCCCGTCGCGACGGTTGGGCGTTTCGCCCCCAAACCACCAGAGTATTTTTCCTAAGATGAAGAGGCTGACATGAGCGCTTTTCGTTACGGTTTTATCACGGGCCCCGTTATTGGCGCCCTTTGGATGGTGATCCTGGCGACGACGGTCGCGGTCGCGATGTCCTTCGCCACGGGCGACGCCTTCCGACCCCACGTGTTGCTAAGCCTGCTTTGGGGTGCAGCCGCCGGATATGTAATCTCGCAACGGTTTGGCGGCCACATCGGATCCTATGGGGTCGCCGGCATCGTACTTGTGCTGACGCTTCTCGGTTTCGGACCGATGATCATCGGCGAGGATGTGGGCCTTTTCAGCCGCATCATGGCCGCGCTGATCCTGGCGGCCACCTTCGCCTGGTCGATGGAGAAAATCCTGGAAGACATGCCGGGCGGCGAACTGTCGCGGCATGAATGGGAAGAAGCGGTGATCCGGTTCCTGACCGGGTTCGGCTATATCTTCTTCACCGCGATCGTCCTGATCCCCTTCTATGTGATGGTCATGACTTCACTGAAATCCCAGCAGGCCCTGTTGCAGAACCCGCTGGATTTCTCGCTCGATCTCGGGCGCGGGATGGACCTGTTCCGCAGCTATTCCGAGCTTTTCGCGGATTTCAATTTCGGGACCTATATGTGGACGTCATTCTATGTCTCGGTCCTGACTGTGTTCATCACCCTGGCCTTCAGCGTGCCGGGCGCCTATGCGGTCGCGCGGCTCAGGTTCCGGGGACAAGCGGCGTTCTCGCGCTCGATCCTCCTGATCTACATGGTGCCGATGATCGTTCTGGCGCTGCCGATCTATATCGCCTTTTCGATGACCGGCCTTCGGAACACGATCTTCGGTCTGATCCTGATCTATCCGGTCACGACGATCCCGGTCGCGCTTTACATGTTGCAGGGCTATTTCCGGGGTCTTCCGTCCGAGGTCGAAGAGGCAGGACTGATGGACGGGCTGTCGCGCCTGGCGGTGATCTGGAAGATCACCCTGCCCCTGTCGTTGCCCGCGCTCGCCTCGGTCTCGCTTTACGTCTTCATGATCGCCTGGAACGAATTCCTTCTGGCCTTCATGCTGCTGGACGATCCGTCGATCTTCACGCTGACGCGGGGGATCGCGAGCCTGAATTCGTCCGAGATCCCGCGCCAGCATCTGATGGCGGGTGCCGTGATCGCAACCGTGCCGATCATGGTCCTGTTCCTCGGGCTGGAACGCTTCATGACCAAAGGCCTTACAGCGGGGAGTGTGAAAGGATGAGTATGATCGATCACATCGCCCTGGACGAACAGGCGCGCGCCATTCTGATCGGCAACGACCGGGGCGGCTACACGGTGCCGACAGCGGGGCTTTATCCCTATCAGTGGAACTGGGATTCGGCCTTTGCGGCCTGGGGCTTTGCCACATTCGATGTGGACCGGGCCTGGACCGAGGTTGAGACGCTGTTCTCAGGCCAATGGCCGTCGGGCATGGTGCCGCATATCCTGTTTCATCGTCCGGATCCGGGTTATTTCCCGGGGGCGGATGTCTGGGGCACCGAAGGGATCGGTCCGATCCCGTCTTCGGGTGTCAGCCAGCCGCCCGTTGCGGCGACGTTGATCCGGTCGATTTACGAAGCTGATCCCGAAACAGGCCGCGCGCCGCTGGCCGCGCTTTTCCCCAAGATCAAAGCCTGGCATCGCTGGTTCATGGATTGGCGCAGCGATCAGGGCGCCATCTTCATCACCCACCCGTGGGAGGCAGGTCGCGACAATGCGCCGGATTGGGACAGCGCCATGGCGGACATCGATCCGGTCGGCGTCGGCGAATACACCCGACGCGACACGTCCCATGTGGACCCGTCGATGCGCCCGACGAAAGAAGACTATGACCGCTATATTTGGCTGGTCCAACGGGGGCGGAACCTGAATTGGAATGACGCGGCCATGGCCACGGATGCACCGTTCCGGGTGGCCGACCCGACGATGACCTTCATCTTGCTGCGAGCAAACAGGGACTTATCCGCGCTGGCGGGCATTCTGGGGGAAGACGCAGGCGAGATCGATGCCTGGACCATGACGCTTGAAAAAGGCGCGGCCCGGCTGAAGAACCCCGATACCGGGCTTTTCAACGGGATCAATCTGACCACCGGAGCGCATACCGGGAACCTGTCGAATGCGTCCTACCTTTGCTGGTATGCGGGCGTCGAAAATGACGCGATGCTTGATGCCCTGGACCGGTCCCTTGAAAGCGTCACCTATCCGATCGCCAGTCATGACGCCGCGTCCGACGGCTTTGATCCGAAACGTTATTGGCGGGGTCCCACATGGGCGATCATCAACACGATGATCGGTCGGGGACTGGCCGACATGGGTCACGATGCGCGGGGCGATGCTGTGCGGCTCGCGACACGGCGCGTCATCGCCGAACACGGCTTTGCCGAATATTTCAACCCGCTGACCGGCGACCCTGCCGGCGGCGGAACCTTCACCTGGACCGCAGCCGTTTGGCTGGCCTGGGCCTCACCTTCCGCAGGAGAATTCTGATGGGTGCGATCACACTGGATGCCGTTGAAAAGTGGTATGGCGAAGCGCAGGTAATCAAGGGCGTCGACCTTGAAATCAACAATGGCGAGTTCGTCGTCTTCGTCGGCCCCTCGGGCTGCGGCAAGTCAACGCTTTTGCGGATGATAGGCGGGCTTGAGGATATCTCACGCGGGAAGGTTCTGATCGACGGAAGGGACGTCACCGATCAGCCGCCGTCCAAGCGGGGCCTGACGATGGTGTTCCAGTCCTACGCGCTTTACCCGCATATGTCGGTCAAAGATAACATGGGCTTCTCGCTGAAGACGGCAGGCGCCCCAAGATCCGAGATTGACGAAAAGGTCGGCGCGGCGGCGGATGTCCTGAAGCTGACCGATTATCTTGAACGACGGCCCAAGGACCTGTCGGGCGGTCAGCGCCAGCGCGTTGCAATTGGCCGTTCTATCGTGCGCGACCCGACGGCGTTTCTGTTCGACGAACCCCTGTCGAACCTTGACGCGGCGCTTCGGGTCGAGATGCGGTATGAGATCGCGAAACTCCACACTTCGCTCGCGGCGACGATGATCTACGTGACCCACGACCAGGTGGAAGCCATGACGCTCGCCGACCGGATCGTGGTTTTGGAGTTCGGCAAGATCGCCCAGGTCGGGTCGCCGCGCGAACTTTACACACGCCCCGCCAACCGTTTCGTCGCGCAGTTCATCGGCAGCCCGAAGATGAACCTGATGCCCTGTGCCCCCGGCGAAAGCGGGTATCAGCTTCCGGGGCACCGGACCGGTCCCTATACGGGTCCGGCCACGATCAAGGAAGCCGGCATCCGTCCCGAACACATTACAGTGGGCGAGCCCGGCACAGGGCAATGCGACGGTAAGGTGGACGTGGTCGAATATCTAGGCGCCGACACGTTCCTGGTGCTGGATTCAGGCGATCTCGGATCGATTTCGGTCCGGATCAACGGCGAATCGAGCCTGAAACCCGGGGACAATGTCGGGCTCAGCTTCGATGCAGGCCGCACCGTCTTTTTCGACGACGCGGGGCTGTCTGTCTTTTCGCAGGCCGCCTAAAGGTAGCGGTTGACCAGGTTTTCCAGGGCTTCCTGGCGGCCGGACTTCGGTTTCGGCTCGATCCCCTGCCCCACGACGCATTCGTGGCAGTGGTCGAGCGTGGCCCGCGTCAGAAGCGCCTGGGCATCCTCGGTGTCCCAGCCCGCATAACGTGCATCCCGGCGGCGCTCCAACTCGCCATCCTCAAGCATGGCCGCCGCCGCCTTCAGGCCCCGCGCGCAGACATCCATTGCGCCCACATGGGACAGGATCAGGTCATCGGGTTCAAGCGACTGACGCCGCAGCTTGGCGTCAAAATTTGTCCCGCCCGTCGTGAAGCCCCCGGCTTTCAGCACCTCGTAGTAAGCCAGCGCCACTTCCGGCACGTTGTTCGGGAACTGGTCGGTGTCCCAGCCCGACTGATAATCGTTGCGGTTCATATCAATCGACCCGAAGATCCCAAGGGCCGAGGCCAGCGCTAGTTCATGTTCGAACGAATGGCCCGCCAGGATCGCGTGCCCCTGTTCGATGTTCATCTTCACTTCGCCTTCCAACCCGAAATCCTTGAGGAATCCATAGACCGTGGCAACATCGAAATCGTACTGATGCTTGGCAGGTTCCTGCGGTTTGGGTTCGACCAGGATTGCGCCTTTGAACCCGATCTTGTGCTTGTAATCGACGACCATCTGCAACATCCGGCCCGCCTGTTCGCGTTCGCGCTTCAGATCGGTGTTCAGCAGGGTCTCATACCCTTCGCGCCCGCCCCAAAGCACATAGTTCTCGCCGCCCAGACGATGCGTGGCATCCATGCAGTTCTTGATGGTCGCACCGGAATAGGCAAAGACATCCGGGTCGGGGTTTGTCGCGGCGCCAGACATGAACCGGCGATGGGAAAACAGGTTCGCCGTCCCCCAAAGCAGTTTGACACCCGTCGCGGCCATCTTGCTTTCAAAGATATCCACGATCTCATTGAAATTCTTCAGACTTTCCGAAAAGTTCGCGCCCTCGGGGCGCACATCCGCATCGTGGAAGCAGAAGAAGGGCGCGCCGAGGATCTGGAACATCTCGAACGCCACATCGGCCTTCAGACGGGCGGCATCCATGCTATCGCCGAACCAGGGGCGGTCAAAAGTCTGGCCGCCGAACGGATCGCCGCCGGGCCAGGCAAAAGAATGCCAATAGGCGATTGCGAAGCGAAGGTGATCCTTCATCGGCTTGCCCATCACAACCTCATCCGGATTGTAGTGACGGAATGCAAAGTCGTTGTTGCTGTCCGGGCCCTCGTACTGGATCGCCGGAATGCCGTTGAAGAAATCGCTCATCTTACAGTCCTTTCAACGCACGATATGTCGCGCGGTAGTGGTCGTGGGCTTCCCGGAAGGCACCGGTCAGAGCCGCATCAGGTGTCACCTGACGTTCGATTTTCGGGGCGGTGGCAATCCCCGACGGTTCCCCGCCATCGGCCATCATGGCAAGCCGCGCGGCACCAAAGGCTCCGCCGAAATCCCCGGCGACAGGAACGTCCAGCGGAATGTTCAAGGCGGTCGCGATGGCCTTCAGCCAGTATTCGGATTGCGATCCGCCGCCGACGGCGATCAGCCGGTCGACTGTGGTGCCTGTGGCCTTCAGCGCATCAAGGCTGTCGGCAAAGGCATGGGCCACCCCTTCCAGCACCGCGCGGGTCAGCGCGTTTCGATCCGTGGCATGTTCAACCGCAGTGAATGATCCGCGAATGGCGGAATCGTTGTGGGGGGTCCTCTCGCCGCCCAGATACGGCAGAAACACCGTCTTTCCAGGCGCTTGCAGATCACCGAGCCCGCCGGTCAGATCCGCAGGGGATGACCCCAGCACGCCGCTCAGCCAGTTCAGCGTGTCGGTCGCCGCCAGGATCACACCCATCTGGTGCCAAGTATCCGGGATCGCATGGCAAAACGTGTGGACTGCCGTTTCCGCATCGGGCGCATATGACGGGGTGGCGGCAAAAAGCACGCCCGATGTGCCGAGCGACAAGAACCCCTCACCCGGTTTGGTCACGCCGACCCCGATGGCCGAGGCCGCGTTGTCTCCGCCGCCCCCGGCCACGATGACGGCGTTCGGCAGCCCCCAGGCTGTGGCCAGCTCAGCCCGCAATGTTCCGGATGGCGCAGACCCTTCGACAAGTCGGGGCATGTGATCGCGCGACAGATCGGTCGCCGCCAGAAGGTCATCCGACCAGTCCCGCGCGCCGGTATCCAGCCAGGCCGTGCCGGCCGCATCCGACATCTCGGACACGGCCTCGCCCGTCAGCCAGAGCCGCAGATAATCCTTGGGCAGAAGCACCAGCGCGGTCCGAGCAAAAATCTCGGGCTCATGAGCCTTCACCCAGGCCAGCTTCGGCGCCGTGAAGCCGGGGAACACGATATTGCCGGAAACCGCGCGAAACTTCGGATCGGCATCCATCACGGCGGCTTCCGCGGCAGACCGCGTGTCGTTCCACAAAATGCAAGGCCGGAGAACATCGTGGCTGGCATCCAACAGGGTCGCGCCGTGCATCTGCCCGGACAATCCGATTGCGCGGACGCCCGACAGATCGGCCTTTTGCGCGAGCCCTGCCATGGCGGCCTCGGTCGCCGACAGCCAGTCGGCGGGGGCCTGTTCCGACCAGCCCGAGGCCGGGCGCGACACCTCTAATGGTGCGACGGCTTCGGCCAGTATCGCCTGATCTCTGTCGACCAGGATCGCCTTCAGACCCGATGTCCCCAGATCCAGCCCGATATACATCAGGCCGCTGCCTTCGGGTTCTTTCCAAGGATGATCATCGACAGGATATCGTCTTCGGTGACATCCTCGACCCGTTCGGTCCCCACCAGTTTGCCGTTCTTCATGACCGAAACCCGGTCGCAAAGCTCCATCATCTCTCGGGTATCGTGGCTGATCAGGAAGATGCCCAGACCCTGGTTCTTCAGCTCCTGGATCAGGTCGGCCACCATCTTGGTTTCATGCACGCCCAGCGCCGCCGTCGGTTCGTCCATGATCAGGATCTTGGCGTTGAAATAAACCGCACGCGCAATGGCCACCGATTGTCGCTGACCGCCGGACAGGGCCGAAACCGGCACCGTGATCTTTTTAAAGTTGGGGTTCAGCCGCGCCATGATCTTGCGCGTCTCGGCCTCCATCCGCCCGTCATCGACAAAGCCCAGGGGCGTCACCAACTCGCGCCCAAGGAACAGGTTCGCCGGGCTGTTCAGATTATCGGACAGGGCGAGCGTCTGATAGATCGTCTCGATATTATGGTGGCGCGCATCGCGCGGGCTGTTGATCTCGGCCAGTTCGCCGTTGATCCGGATCTCGCCCGAATCCTTTTGATAGGCCCCGGACAAAATCTTGATCAACGTCGACTTGCCTGCGCCGTTATGGCCCAGAAGACCCACAACCTCGCCCGGGTACAGATCGATCGAGACATGATCGACGGCCCGGATCCCGCCAAAGGAAATCGAGATATCGGTCAGTTCGACCAGGGGCGTTCCGCTTCGATCCGCCATTACTTTGCCCCCGCTCTGCGACGATAAACAATGTCGACCCAGACCGCGAAGACCAGGACAACGCCGACGACGATGGACTGAAGCGGCGCGTCGACACCGACCGAGGCCATTCCCGAAATCAGGGTCTGCATGATCAGCGCTCCGATCACTGCGCCATAGATCGTGCCGAAACCACCGGACAGCGCGGTGCCCCCGATGACCGCAGCAGCGATGACGCGCAACTCATCCAAGGTGCCAAGACCCACATCGACCGCGTTTAGACGGGCCGAGGCGATGACCGCCGAAATACCCGTCAAAATGCCCATCAGCGCGAAGACCTTCACGGTCAGCATCCGCGTGTTCACGCCCGACAGTTCGGCCGCTTCCGGATTGCCGCCGGTCGCATAGACGTAACGGCCAAAGCGCGTGCGCGACGCAATGATGGTCATCACCACGGTGACCACCACCAGGATCAGAACCGGAATGGCGACCCCATGGTTCCAAACCAGATCTTCTGTGTACTCGATGCCGCGCGCTTCGGTGATGCGCCGCATGGCGCCTTTCGGGATCGGATAAGAATTCATTGTCCAGACAAAAGCGATGATCAGGCCGGCGGTCAGTGCGACCAGAAAGGCCTCGGCCCAGGCCGGCTTGACCTGAAAGCCATGCCCCGCCTTCCGGCGCCGGCTCAGAAGCATAAGCCCCACAGCCAGAACCGCCGCGACGATCCCGAAGGCCCAGGACAGTGTTTCGCCCAAGGTCCCCTCTGCCCCACCGCCAAGCAGGCGGAAGGTCGTATCCAATGGCGCCTGCGTTTGCCCCTTCGTGACCCACCACATGGCACCCCGATAGACCAGGAAGCCGCCCAGCGTGACGATGAAGGCGGGCACCGTCAGATACCCGATGATCCAGCCCTGAAATGCTCCAAGGATCGCGCCCATGGTCATCGCGGCCAGAACGCCGATGATCCAGATCGACCAATGGCCGAGCCCAAAGATATCGGGCAGCACTTGCACTTGCAGCGCAGCGACTGTCATCCCGATGAAGCCCAACATCGAACCCACGGACAGGTCAATGTTTCGCGTGACGATGACGAAGACCATGCCGGTGGCCATGACGCCGACCGATGCGGTCTGAACCGACAGGTTGAACAGGTTGCGCGGTGTCAGAAACCTGCCGTCCGTTGCGAAGTTGAACACAAGGCAAATGACAACAAAGGCACCGATCATACCAAGAAGGCGCATATCGAGTTCGAGGATCTCGAAGACGTTGCGCCGCTTGGGCATACTTTCCTCTACGGTCGCGTCAGACATGCGGCCTCCTGAAAGCGGTCAGCAGAATTGCGTTGGGAATAGTGTTGCATGTGGGGCGGCCCCAAAGGAAGGGACCACCCCTAGGGAGTGCCTTAGTTACAAGGCGCCGGGCCGCCCGAGACGCCCTGGCAAAGCTTGTCGACATCGATCCAGCCTGCATCCGTCACGACCGTCAGGTTGTCTTTCGTGATCGGCTGCGGGGCCAGAAGGGTCGCATTCATCGTGTTGCCACCCGGTGTTTCGAACTGGATTGTGCCTTCGACATCACTCAGAGCGGTGCCTCCAGCCAAGGCGACGGCGATTTCACCGGCGGCCTTGCCAAGCGCACGTGCGTCCTTCCAGACCGACACGGTCTGCGTGCCAAGGGCAACGCGGTTCAGCGCGGCATGGTCGCCGTCCTGACCCGAGACCGGCAGACCTTCCAGGCCCTGGGCCGTCAGCGCAGCCACAACGCCACCGGCTGTGCCGTCGTTTGAAGCCACAACAGCATCAACGCCGTTGTCGTTGGCTGTCAGGATCTGCTCCATGTTCTTCTGCGCATTCGCAGGAACCCAGCCATCGGTGTACGCCTCGCCGACGATGGTGATGTCACCCGCGTCGATCGCCGCTTGAAGAACTTCCTGCTGACCACCGCGCAGGAAGTCTGCGTTCGGGTCGGTTGGCGAGCCCTTGATCATGACATAGCGGCCCTTCGGAGCAGCTTCGAGCACGGCACGGGCCTGCATCCGGCCAACTTCCACGTTGTCGAATGTCAGGTAATAGGCACGCTCGTCTTCGATCAGACGGTCATAGGCAATGACCGGGATTCCTTCGTCGGCAGCCGCTTGGACAGCCGGGCCGATGGCCGACGCGTCCTGCGCCAGAACGATCAGGGCATCGACGCCCTGCGCGATCAGCGATTCGATATCGGCCAACTGCTTGCCCGATGACGACTGAGCATCAGCCGACACATAGGATGCGCCAGCAGCGTCCAAAGCGCCCTTGATGGCCGCTTCGTCCGTTTTCCAGCGCTCTTCCTGAAAGTTTGACCAGCTGACGCCGACCGTCAGAGCATGGCCGTCGGCGAATGCCGATGTGACAGAGGCCGCGGTTACCACCGCCGCCGCAAAAAGTGCGTTACGCATGTAGTCCTCCCAAATGGACGGGGACGTCCGACACCTGTGAATCAGGCTTCTGCCCCCTGCTTGACACGATGGCAGAATAATTTCGATTGTCAAAATAAAAAATTGCAATTTCGTCTGAATACCCCTTAGATTTGCGGCAGGGAGGAAATTTCATGGCCAAATCAGCGGCAAAATGGTGCGTACCTCTGGCAGATTGCGTTTTTTTTATTCGTGATCTGAAGTAATGGACGGCGAAAGCGCTCCGATCGGTGCCGTCACCGGCTGCGGGCCCACGCTGCCCATCGCAGCGGCCGAGGCCAAACCGCTCCGCCAGCAGATCTTCGAATATGTGCGCGGGGCCGGTCAGGTGTCACGCGTCGATATCGCCCGCGCCCTTGAAATCAGCCCCGGCTCGGTCACCGCACTGTCTTCCGATTTGATCTCGGCGGGTTATCTGGGCGAGGTCGAAGGCAAGCCGAAATCCACCGGTCGCGGGCGCCCGCCCGTGGATCTGAAAGTCAGTGGTGAAGCGCAGCGCGTGATCGGGATCAAGTTCTCGGACGTCCGCTCAACTGCCTTTCTCGCGGATTTTTCCGGCAACGAGATCGCCTATACCAGCACCGACAGCACGCCCGTCAAATACACCGTCGCGCAAGTTCTCGACGACGTGCGCCGCCTGATCGACGATCTGCTGGACGGCCAAGACCTGACCCCGAACGACATAGCTGCGCTCGGGATCGGCATTCCCGGCGTCGTGAACCACAATTCGGGCATCGTCGTCTGGTCGCCGCTGATCACGGGGCGCGATATTCCGCTTCAGGCGCAACTGACCGAGACATTCGGCATCCCGACCCATATCGAAAACGATGCCAACGTGCTGACGCTGGCCGAACTGTGGTTCGGCGCCGGGCGGTCCATGGAGAACTTCGCAGTCGTCACGATTGAACATGGCGTCGGTATGGGCCTTGTCCTGAACAACCGGCTGTTTCGCGGCGCGCAGGGTTTGGGTCTGGAACTGGGCCACACCAAAGTGCAGCCCGATGGCGCCTTGTGCCGTTGCGGACAGCGTGGATGCCTTGAAGCCTATATCGCCGATTATGCTTTGGTCCGCGAAGCGTCGACCGCGCTGAACCAGCACCCGTCCAAAAATCAGAATGACGCTGCGATGCTGGAAAGCCTCTTCGATCAGGCCAAGGCCGGGAACCAGGCGGCCCGGGCCATCTTCCATCGCGCCGCGCGGTACCTTTCGCACGGCGTCGCCAATGTGATCCAGTTGTTCGACCCGGAACTCATCATCCTGTCCGGCGAACGGCTTCGGTATGACTATCTCTATGCCGAGGATGTGCTGGCCGACATGCAGGCGCTGACGCTGGACCCGGATCGCCCCCGCACACGCATCGAAATCAACAGTTGGGGGGACCTGGTCTGGGCCCGGGGCGCCGCCGCGCTTGCGCTCGATCATGTCACCGACCGCATCATGGGAGAGTTTCAGTGAGAGTTCTGGCGTTTTTGCTGGCCGCAAGCCCGGCCATGGCCGATCCGATGTTCGAGGATCTGTCAGCCACCCTGCCCGATCACCGCTATACCGGCGGGTGGGAACACTATGTTGGCGGCGGCGTTGCCGTCTTCGACTGCGATGGCGACCAGCGCCCAGACCTTTTTGCGGCGGGGGGCGAGGCACCGGCCCGATTGTTCCGCAATCTGGGGGGCATGGCCTTCGTCGATGCCGACCTTCCAAACCTCACCGGTGTGACAGGGGCCTACCCGCTCGACATTGATGGCGACGCGGTACTGGACCTCTTCGTTCTTCGGGTCGGGCCCAATGTCGTCCTTCGCGGCGCCGGCGGGTGCCAGTTCGAAGACGCCACGACGGATTGGGGGATCGATCCGGGCAATGCATGGTCGACGGCCTTTTCGGCCTGGTGGGCACCCGGGGATGACCGCCCCACCCTTGCCGTCGGCAACTATGTGGACCGGGATGATCCGGCGGGACCCTTTGGCACCTGCGACACCCATCAGATCCTGACGCCGGGGTCCGAGGGCTATCAGTCGGCATCGCTTGGTCCGGGGTTCTGCACGCTGTCGATGCTGGCGGCATCAGACGCGCGCGGGCGTCCGACCCTGCGGATCTCGAACGACCGCCACTACCACGCCGATGAAGGGTACGAGCAGATGTATGACCTGGCCGAGGCACGGTTTCTGACCGCAGCCGATGGCTGGGGCGAGTTGAAGATCTGGGGCATGGGCATCGCCTCGCGCGATTTGACCGGCGATGGTCTCGATGAGGTCATGCTGACATCGATGGGTGACCAGCTTTTACAGATCGCGACTGAAGACGGATATGCCCAGGCCCCGTTTTCCAAGGGCGTGGCGGCGCATCGGCCCTTCACCGGCGATGACACCCGCCCATCGACCGGATGGCACGCAGCCTTCGGAGATATCGACAACGACACGCGCGCCGATCTTTTCATCTCGAAAGGCAATGTCGAGGATATGGAAATGGCGGCCGCCGCCGATCCCAACAATCTGTTGTTGCAAGGAGCCGACGGAACCTTTGTCGAAACAGCGGACAGCGCTGGTGTCGCCAGCATGGAAAAATCGCGCGGCGCGGCGCTTGCCGATCTTGATGGCGACGGGCGGCTCGATCTGGTGGTCGTCAACCGCTCGGCCCCCATGGAGCTTTACCGCAACGTCACGGAAGCTGCGGGCAACTGGATCGCGGTTCAAGCAACCGCCCCGGCGGGCAACAGGTTCGGGGTCGGGACCCGCATCACAGTTTCCACGGACACGGGCGAACAGACCCAGGAAATCACCGTCGGCGGCGGCCATGCGGGCGGCGCCGCCCTGCCCCTGCATTTCGGGTTGGGGTCAGCCACTGAGGCCATGGTTTCGGCCACGCGCCCCGACGGACAGGTCATTCGCTTCGGGACCGTAGCCACAGGCCAGGTCGTGTCCGTCGATCTGGGGGGCTAATAGGGCAGCCCCACATAGTTCTCGGCCATGGCCTGTTGGGCGGCGCGGTTTGAGCGCAGAAAATCAAGTTCGGCCCATTGCAGCCTCAGATCGATGTCGTCCTGATCGGGATAGCGGTGCATCAGGGCCGTGAACCACCAGCTGAACCGAACCGCTTTCCAGACACGGGACAGAGCTTTCGCGGAATAGGCATCGATCCCGGCCTCGGACCCGTTTTCATAGAAATCGCGCAGGGCGTGATACAGATAATGGACGTCCGAGGCGGCGGTGTTCAGCCCCTTCGCGCCCGTCGGCGGCACGATATGGGCCGCATCACCGCACAGGAAAAGCCGCCCCCAGCGCATGGGTTCGCTGACAAAGGACCGAAGCGGCGCAAGAGATTTCTCGATGGACGGGCCGGTGATCATCCGGTCCGCGGCCTCTTCCGGCAACCGGCGCCGCAGCTCGTCCCAGAACGCGTCATCCGACCAGCCGGCAGGATCATCGGTGATCGGCGCCTGAATATAGTACCGGCTCAGCGCCTCTGTCCGCATCGAGCACAACGCAAAGCCCCGCTCGGAATTGGCATAGATCAGTTCATGATCGACCGGCGGTGTCTCGGACAGGATCCCGAGCCAGCCAAAGGGATAGACCTTCTCGTATTCGCGCCTGATCTCAGCCGGGATGGTCTTGCGGCTGACCCCGTGGAACCCGTCGCAACCGGCCACGATGTCTCCGTCGATGCGCCGCTCGGTCCCACCCTGGCGAAAGGTCACGTATGGCGCCGCCGTTTCGGCGTCATGGATGACGACGTCCTCGACTTCGTACTCGATCTGGCCGCCAGCCGCGTCCCGTGCATCGTAAAGATCGCGGGTGACTTCCGTCTGGCCATAGACCACGACGGGCGTGCCGGTCAGATCTTTGAAATCCACGCGGAACATGCCGCCGGGATAGGCGATGCCCGTCCCATCATGGGGAAAGCACTCCGCCTTCAGTCGGTCGCCGACGCCAGCCTCGTCCAGCATGGCAACAAGCCCCTGTTCAAGAACGCCCGCGCGGATCCGGCCCAAGACATAGGCGCGGGTCTTCCGCTCAAGCACGATCGACCCGATCCCGCGCGTGTGAAGAAGCTGCGACAAAAGAAGACCGGAAGGTCCCCCGCCAATGATGATGACTTGCGTCCGCATGGATCCTCCCAGGGGCCGGCTGGCCACACGCACTGTGCTGAACCGGGATAATAGTTGTCAATGCCAATCACTCGCCCGACCCCCGGGTGGCAGCCGGACCCAATCAGGCGCGCGCAACCCCGGGGCCACCTGGGTCAAGCGGCTTGACGTCCGTGGCCTGGCCGGACACATGCAAGGGCCATGAGCACACTCGCACTGATTACGGGCGCCTCGCGCGGTCTGGGCGCCGCCCTGGCCGAAACACTTGCGCCCCGGTTCCACATCATGGCCGTGGGCCGAACCGTCGGCGCGCTGGAAGAGCTGGACGACCGGATCAAGGCCAAAGGCGGGTCCGCAACGCTTGCGCCACTGGACATCGCCGATCCTGGCGCGGTCGCCCACCTGGCAGGCAGCATCCAGGACCGCTGGGGCGCCATCGACCTTTGGTGCCACACCGCGGTTCATGCCCCGCCCCTTGCGCCCGCGGGATCCATCGCCGCTTCGGACTGGACCAAAAGCATGGAAACCAACCTGACCGCCACCGCCACGCTGATCCCGGCGGTCGAGGCACTTCTGCTGGCGGCCCCGAACGGTCAGGCGCTGTTCTTTGACGATCCCAAGGCCGGTGACACGTTCTTCGGCGCCTATGGCGCGACGAAGGCCGGGCAAATCGCCTTGGCCCGAAGTTGGCAGGCGGAAACGCAGAAGATTGGCCCCAAGGTCCACATCCTGACACCCGTGCCCATGCCTACCGCCACGCGGGCACGGTTCTTCCCGGGCGAGGATCGTGCGCCGCTCGCCGATCCCAAGTCCGAGGCCGAACGCCTTCTGACCCAGGCCGGTATCCTGTGACCAAGCCGCCGCCCCTGCCCGACCATATCGGTTGGGACCTGCTCCGGGCGGCGCGGATCTGGGAAGCCGATTTCGTTGCGCGCATGGTTGCGGCGGGCCATGGATGGTACGGCGAGGCGCGGGGCCGCATGGCCGAGTTCATCGGTCGGGACGGCGCGCTTCAGACCGACATCGTGAACCGCTCCGGCCTGACCAAGCAGGCTGTCGCCCAGCATCTGGACGATCTGGCGCGGGACGGAATCATAACCCGCATCCCCGACCCGGATGACAGCCGGAAACGCCGGGTGATCTATACCCAAGCGGGCCTGAAGGCGAAGGCTGATGCTGACCGGATCAAGTTCGAGATCGAGGAAGCCTTTGCTCAGGCCGAAGGGGACAAGGCGCTGCGCGCGCTGAAATCTGCCGTCAAAACATTCATCGCGAGCACAGATCGTCAAGACACTTGACGAAATCGTCTGCCCTGGATATCCGTCAAGCAACTTGACCAACCGGATATCCGCCATGTCGCGCACCTTACCGCTTCTCCGCCCTTCCGAGACCTTGACCGGTCTTTATGACCGTATGGCATCGTCCTGGCAGACCGGCGTGCAAAAGCTCGGCTTTCCAGCGGCCTATGAGGATTTGTTCAGAAAGGTGTCGCCGCGTGACGCAAGACAAGTCCTCGATCTCGGGACCGGAACAGGCGCCTTCGCGGCGGCTTTTCTGGCCGCGACCCGGACGCGACCCGACAGGCTTGCCCTGCTCGATACATCCCGCGCCATGCTGGACGAAGCGGCCCGGCAACTCGCATGGCAAACCGGCGCGCTGGCTCGTATCCATGACGGTGTCGGGACCAACGTCATTCCGGGTTGCTCGCAGGATCTTATCCTCGCGGCCCATGTGTTCGAGCATCTGGACGACCCCTTGGACGCGCTCCGCTGGACCCACAGCAGCCTGCGCCCGGGGGGCCAGGTCGTCTTCGCGATCAGCCGACCGCATTGGTGCACGGCCCTGATCCGGTGGCGCTGGGGCCATGCCGCCTGGGCCCCACCGGTTGTCCAATCCATGCTGGAAAAGGCAGGCTTCACCGATATCCGCCATATCCCCTTCCCTTCCGGCCCTCCGGCCCGCACCAGCGCAGGCTACGTGGCACGACGCGCAGGTTAACACGTTCTTGTGGCGCACCGCGGGCTCGCATAAGGAAGGCTGAACCTCGGGGGACAGCCTGCGGATGCGCATTCTGGTTACAAATGACGACGGGATTAACGCGCCCGGGCTGGCGGTCGCCGAGCGGATCGCGGCGGACATCGCAGGGCCCGAAGGTGAGGTCTGGACCGTTGCACCGGCCTTTGAGCAGTCCGGGGTCGGGCACGCGATCAGCTATACCCACCCGTTCATTTTGGCCAAGATGGCTCCACGTCGCTTCGCCGCCGAAGGCACGCCCGCCGATTGCGTGATGGCCGGGATCTGGGAAGTCATGAAGGACGCGCCCCCGGATCTTGTAATTTCGGGCGTCAACCGGGGCAACAATGCGGGCGAAAACACGCTCTATTCCGGGACGTTGGGCGCCGCAATGGAAGCTGCACTGCAGGGTTTGCCCGCCATCGCGCTTAGCCAGTTCTATGGTCCGGACAACCGCGATCTGGACAATCAGTTCGACGCCGCCTCGGTCCACGGAACCGCCTGCGTGCGGGCGCTTCTAGATAAGGCCGATTGGTCACCCGGCGGCTACCGGCTGTTTTACAACGTGAATTTCCCGCCGGTTCCCGCCAAAAGCGTCAAGGGCCTGCGCGCGACCACGCAAGGGTACCGCGAAGGCACGTCTTTTCGGGTGAAGCCCCACAAGTCGCCGACCCAGCGCACCTTCCTCTGGGTGGAAGGCGGCAATCAGCAGATCGAAACGGGCCCGGGAACGGATGTGTCCGCCAATCTCGACGGCTATATCTCGATCACGCCGCTTCGGGCGGATCTGACCGATTACCGTGCCGTCGCCGCGCTTGATGACGTGCTGGACGAGACCTTGCCATGACGCCGGAAGAGGCCGAACGCAAAATGCAGTTCCTGTTTGCGCTGCGCTCACGCGGGGTGACGGACAAGCGCGTTCTGGAAGCCATGGAGGCCGTGGACCGGGGTGCCTTCGTCAAAGGGCTGTTCAGCGAACGCGCCTATGAAGATATGCCGCTCCCGATCTCTTGCGGGCAGACGATCAGCCAGCCTTCGGTGGTGGGCCTGATGACCCAGGCGCTTGAGGTCGAACCACGCCACAAGGTGTTAGAGGTCGGCACAGGCTCGGGCTATCAGGCCGCCGTTCTCAGCCATCTCGCCCGGCGGGTCTATACGCTGGAACGGCACCGCCGTCTGATGCTGGTGGCGCGGGATCTTTTTGAAGAGCTTGATTACGCGAATATCACCGTCGTTCACGCCGACGGATCGCGCGGATATCCCGAACAGGCCCCGTTCGACCGCATCCTTGTGACGGCTGCGGCAGAAGATCCGCCAGGTCCGCTCTTGGCGCAACTGCGCGAAGGCGGTATCATGGTCGTGCCGGTGGGTCAGTCCGACCAGATCCAAAGCCTCATCAAGGTCACGAAAACCGAGGCTGGGCTGGACTATGACGAACTCCGAGCAGTGCGCTTCGTGCCGCTTCTGGAAGGCACGGAACAGGACTGACCGGCGGCAGGCGGTAAAGGCCCGCATAAGACGGGCGCGATACGAGGAATACGAGCGATGGGACTTTCCCCAAAGGTAACCGGTCTTCTGACGGGCACGGCCACGCTGTTTCTGGCGGCCTGTAGCGGCGGGCTGGATCTGGACTTCAGAGATTTCGGCAACGGGTTCGACACGACCGAAGCCGCGCGGCGCGCGACGGCGGATCGTCCGTTGCCCGACAGCCGAGGCGTGATTTCATACCCCAACTATCAGGTCGCCGTCGCCAAACGCGGTGACACGGTGACAGCGGTGGCCCAAAGGCTTGGTCTTGATCCAGGCAATGTGGCCCGGTTCAATGGCCTGCCGCCCGAGACATCGCTTCGCGACGGCGAGGTGATCATCCTTCCCGCACGTGTGGCAGAGCCCTCACCGGCGACAGGCGCCCTGGGCAGCGGACCGATCCAGCCGGCGGGTCAGGTCGATGTGGCGGCTCTGGCGGGCCCCGCCATCGATCGCGGGGCCGGTCCCGGCACCGCAGCACAAAGGGGCGCCGCGCAGACGGGTCTGGAGCCCGTGCGGCACCGCGTCGAACGCGGCGAGACGGCCTTTACCATTGCGCGGCTCTACAACGTGTCGGTGCGGTCTCTGGCCGAATGGAACGGGCTTGGCGCCGAGTTTGACGTGCGCGAAGGGCAGACCCTGCTGATCCCGGTTGCCATTCAGACTGCCGCCCTCCCTACAGCGCCCGAGGCGCTGCCCGGATCGGGGTCAGTGACGCCCATTCCACCTTCGGCGGCGGAACCGCTGCCGCAGACCGCCGCCCCTGCGGCGCGGCCCGAGGCCCCGGCATCGCCCGACTTGTCGAACGATCGCACGGCCGCGTCCGACACGGCGCGACTTCTGATGCCGGTGTCCGGGTCGATCATCCGGCCATATGCCAAAGGGTCCAATGACGGGATCGGCATCGGTGCCCCGGCAGGGTCCGACGTCCGGGCCGCGGGCGATGGCACCGTGGCCGCGATCACCCGCGACACCGATCAGGTGCCCATTCTTGTGGTGCGCCACGAAGGGAACCTTCTGACGGTTTATGCCGGTGTCGACGGAATCGACGTCAAAAAGGGCGACCGGGTCAAGCGTGGCGAGACGATTGCGCGGGTGCGGGACGCCAACCCGGCCTTCGTGCATTTCGAAGTGCGCGAGGGGTTCGAGAGTGTCGATCCCCTGCCCTATCTGAACTGAGGGTTTGCGCCGCCCTCCGGGCGTCGCGGCATGTGAGGGGGCTTTGCCCCCTCACACTCCCCCAGAGTACTTTTTCCAAGATGAAGGGTCAGAGGGTTTTGCCCAGACGTCCGGCAAGATCGGTGACGAATTGCCAGGCGACCCGCCCCGACCTTGCGCCGCGCGTGGCTTGCCACTCGATGGCTTCGGCGCGCAGCGTTTCGGGATCTGGGTCAAGACCGAAGGCGCTGCAATAAGCATCGATCATGGCGAGGTATTCGTCCTGACTGCAGGGGTGAAACCCGAGCCAAAGGCCGAAGCGATCCGATAGCGAGACCTTTTCCTCGACCGCCTCGGATGGATTGATCGCGGTTGAGCGTTCGTTTTCGATCATGTCGCGCGGCATCAGGTGGCGGCGGTTCGACGTGGCGTAGAAGACCACATTCTCGGGCCGCCCTTCCACCCCGCCATCCAGGACCGCCTTCAGCGACTTGTAGTGCTCGTCATCGTGGCTGAAGGAAAGATCGTCGCAGAACAAGAGGAACCGGTCGCTGGTCCCGCGAAGAAGCGTCAAAAGCCGACCAACCGATGGGATGTCCTCGCGCGCGATCTCGATCAGCTTGAGCACCGCATGGTCGGCAGCCACACGCGCATGAACCGCCTTGACGAGCGAGGATTTCCCCATCCCACGCGCGCCCCAAAGCAACGCATTATTGGCCGCATGGCCCTTGGCGAATTGTTCGGTATTGGCCAGAAGCGTGTCGCGCGCCCGGTCGATCCCCAAAAGCAGATCCAGATCCACCCGATTGACCCGTGTCACCGGCGTCAGCCCATCGGGATCGGTATGCCAGAGAAAGGCCGCCGCCCCACCGAAGTCAGGGCGTTCCGCCGGAGGCGGCGCGATCCGTTCCAGCGCTTCGGCGATCCGACGAAGCGTGACGTCATCCGTCATCGCATCTCGTCCTCGGGCTCGTCGTCGTCAATCGGGCCGTAGAGGTCTTCATCTTCGTCCAGCACCCCTTCGCGACGAAGCTTTTCAGTCTTCGCCCGCTCGACCCAGGCCACAAGCTGGATCGAGATCTCGTAAAGACCGTAGACCGCCGAGAACAGGATCAACTGCGTCACAGGATCAGGCGGGGTCACCAAAGCGGCCAGCACCAGAATGCCCACGACCGCGTATTTCCGGGTCGAGGCCAGCCCCCGCGACGAGGCAAGCCCGGCCTTGCCCAGAAGCGTCAGAAGCACCGGCAACTGAAAACACACACCGAACGCGATGATGAACTTGAGCGATATATCGAGCGACTCGTTCACCTTCCCAAAGAAGGTGATACGCAGACCGTTTTCGGTCGCCGGCACGCTCAGATTGTCCGGCGTGACCGGGATCAACACGTCGTCCGGCGTCTCGGTCGTTCCGCTTAGAAGATTGGCAAAGATCGAACTGACATCCGCAAAGCCCAGGAAGAACTCCATCGCCAAAGGGGTCACGACGAAATGGGCGAAAGACGCACCCAGAAAGAACATGAAGGGCGACGCGATCAGAAACGGAAGGAAGGCGTTCTTTTCCGTCCGGTAAAGCCCCGGCGCCACGAACCGCCACATCTGGAAGGCGATCACAGGGAAGGCCATCATGAAGCCGAACACCATCGAGATCCTGAACAGCGTGAACAGGTATTCCTGCGGGGATGTGAACTGAAGCGTCGGTGACGGATCCCCGAGATCGCGCAGGGTCGCCTCGATGGGCTGCAAAAGGAATTGCAGGATCGGCTCGGCCACGACGAAGGCCAGAACGATGCCGATCAGAAAGGCGATGACGGACCGGATCAGCCGCGTGCGCAGCTCGGCCAAATGCTCGATCAGCGGGGCCGAGCTGTCCTCGATCTCATCTTCGGGTTCGTTCGTCGCATCGCTCATGCCGACTTATCCGCCTTCTTTGCAGGCGCCTTTTTGGCCGGCGATTTTTTGGCAGATGCCTTTGCGCGGGTCGTTTTGGGCTTGGTTGCGGCTTTGGGTTTGGCGGCCGCTTTAGTGGCGGGTTTGGATGCGGCTTTGGCCCGCGACTTGGGGGGCGTCGGCGCAGGCGGTGTTTCGCCCGCAGGCACATCCGGTGTGGGCTCGCGCTCGGCTGTGGCGCGGCGCTGCGCGGCCTCTTCCCGGCGCTTGCGGCTGATTTCGGCGCGCTCGGCCTTCAGTTTGGCCGTGTGCTCACCCAGCGGTTTGTCATCGTCACTGGCCGCATCCTCGTCATCCCATTTGGGAAACTTGTCGACCGTGTCCTTCAGCGCATCGGTCGCCATCTTCCGGGGATTTGCGATGGAATTCAGGCTTTTGGCTGTTTCCTTGATCCCGCTTTCATCGGCCGCTTCGTTCATGGCACGCGAAAACTCCCGCGCCATCTGCCGCGCCTTGGCCGTGAACTGGCCAACCGCGCGGAACATCTGCGGCAAGTCTTTCGGGCCCACGACGATAAGCGCCACGATCCCGATCACCATAAACTCGGTCCAGCCGATATTCATGCGGATCTAAACTCCGGACAGGCGGGTCAGGCCTTGTCCTTTTCCTCGTCAGGGGTGATGTCGCGGGCCGCCTCGGCGGTGTCTTCCATCCCCTGCTCGATCTCTTTCTTGCTGTCATCCACCCCTTTCTTGAAGGCGGTGATGCCTTTGCCGACTTCCCCCATCAGGGACGAGATCTTGCCGCGCCCGAACAGGACGAGCACAACGACCGCGATCAGAAGAAGGCCGGGAAGACCGATATTGTTCAGCATGTGCGTTCTCCCAAAGGGCGCACCCTGCGCCCGGAATTTCGAAATCCTTATGTATGGGCATCGGATCGCCCTGGGAAGCGTGAAAGCAATTTCCCTGACGCGAGATCCCGTTGTCGCCCAAAAAACGCTGGCTGGACGCATCCAACTGAC
This sequence comes from Paracoccaceae bacterium, assembly GCA_965267475.1. GTDB lineage: Bacteria > Pseudomonadota > Alphaproteobacteria > Rhodobacterales > Rhodobacteraceae > JBCBKU01. Next base: position 1,723,480 of record OZ254079.1, on the reverse strand, counting down.
AGGTTTATGTCAGTTGGGGTGCCTTAGGTCTGGGATCGCCAAGGGCCGAATCGACGGCCGAACCCAAAAGGACACTGATATGACACTGAATTCGCAGACCGGATCCGGAGCCACGGGCCATGTAATGGAGATCGTTTCGTTCCGCCTGACCGACGGCGCCGATGCCGGTGCGTTTCGCGCGGCGGCCAGCAAGCTTGACGGGCTGTTGCGGGACCGTGGCAGCGCCGTCGCCCGGACCCTCGTGATGGACGAGGACGGACTTTGGACCGACATCGTGGAATGGACCTCGATGGATGAGGCCAAGTCCGCCGCGGAAGAGCTTGTGAAAGATCCGCTTTTCGCAACCTTTGGCGCGATGATCGACGGGCCCTCGGTCCAGATGCGCCACGCGCCGGTTCAGCATCAGATGGAATGATCTCTTGCGACGCACTGACCGGCTTTTCGAACTGATCCAGATCCTCCGCGATGGTCGCCTCCACAAGGCGGAGGATCTGGCACGCGCGCTCGCCGTGTCCCAGCGGACAATCTATCGGGACATGGAGACGCTCCAGACATCGGGCATCCCGGTCGAAGGGGAACGGGGCGTCGGTTACATGATGACCGCGCCCATAACCCTGCCGCCCCTAAACCTGACCTTGAACGAATTGGAAGCGCTGCACCTCGGCATGGCCGTCGTGTCCGAGGCGGCGGATGAGGAATTGCAAAGCGCTGCCAAAAGCTTGGCCTCGAAAATTGATGCAGTTCTGCCAGAAGATCGCGCCGCCCCGCCCAATGGCTGGGGCTTCGCGGTCTATCCCTTTGCCGACGCGGCGCAGGGGTTCCGCCATATGCCCCCTTTACGCGCGGCCATTCGCGCCCGCCAGAAGCTGCACCTCAGCTATACCGCGCTTGATGGGGCGGGGTCGACGCGCACCATCTGGCCTCTGCAATTGGAATATTGGGGCCGCATCTGGACGCTGACGGCCTGGTGCGAAATGCGCAACGCCTTCCGAGTGTTTCGCGTGGACCGGATCAATGAGATCGAAGGTCTGCCGGAACTTTTCCCCGACGAAGACGGCAAACGGCTTGAAGATTATCTGGCGCAGGTCAAAGACTAGGACCCCAAGGGTTCAGTCGGTGAACATGGCCTTCACCTTGCTCATGTCATACGCGTGCTCCGTCAGATGCTCAGGGTCCCATTCGCTGCGCTCGGCTTCGAAGAAATCGCCACCGTAGACATGGATCGCACCTGTCAGCTTGCCGATCGGGTTGGTGACGGAATGAATGATGTCCTTGCCCAGGGCGCAATGCTGGCCCGTTGACAGCGCGCGGGCGCCCGCAGCCTCGATCCGGCCATCGGGGGCATCCTTGACGCGGCGCCAGAAGATATTGTCCTCGCGCCCGCCATAAATGCCGATCAGCGCCCACATTTCATGGTTGTGGGGCATGACGGTCATGCCGGCCTTCCAGATCACGTTGACGATGGTCAGATCGGACGACTGATAGATCGGAAAGATGCCGCTTTCTTCGGGTTCCCCCAAGGCCCGCGTTACACCGGATGGATCCGCCATAGCGCGGGCCACAACCTCGGACACGGCCTTGTGCGACCTGTCGCGATCCAGCGCGCGGCGGCAATCCTGAACGAAGTCCCCGATGTCCCACATACCCGCATTCCTTCCTGTCTTTACCGCACGATAGCAAAGAACCCACCCGACGTCTGCGCGAAAGGTGGCCTGGCGGGGACAGGGCGGGTGGGTGGGTCCCCGCCAGGCCGCCTAGCCCTTGACCGGGAACAGGAAACAGCGGTCGCGCCGCAGCATCAGCCAAAGCGCGGTGCCTGGCTTCGGCAGGAAGACCGACGGCACCGCCGCCTTCAGGATCTCGCCGTCATGGTCCATCCGAAACTCGACAAGGCTCTCATTGCCAAGAAACCGCGACCGCTCAACGACACCCCGCGCGGGCGTCCCATCCTCGGGCGTGGGGTTCGGCCCTTTGCCTTGGCGATCGAAATCGATGCGCAAATGCTGAGGCCGGATTACGATCTCGACCTCGGTTCCGTCAGCCACGCCCGGCGCCAGGAACTGACCAAAGGGCGTTTCGGTCAATGCGCCCTCCACCCTGCCGCGGATCACATTGATATCGCTAAAGAATGCCGCCGCCAGCCGATCCACGGGCGCATTATAGACGTTATAGGGCGACCCTTGCTGGATCACTCTGCCGTCCCGCATCAGGGCGATCTGATCGGCCATCCTCAGCGCCTCATCCGGTTCATGGGTGACCAGAAGAACGGCCGCGCCCTCGTCCTTCAGGATCGACAGGGTTTCATCGCGAATGCCGTCCCGCAATCGATTGTCGAGCCCGGAAAACGGCTCGTCCATCAGCATGATCCGCGGCTTCGGGGCAATCGCACGCGCCAAGGCAACTCGTTGCTGCTCGCCGCCGGACAGCTGATGCGGATAATCGTCGCGATGATAGCCAAGGTGCACGCGCTCGATCAGCTCATCCACGCGGGCGGCCTTGGCCTTGGCCGAACCCGCAAGACCGAAGCCGATGTTTTGCGCGACCGCCAGATGCGGAAACAGCGCGAAATCCTGAAACATCAGGCCGACGCCGCGACGCTCTGGCGGCACATGCTGGCCAGGACCGGACAGCACCTCGCCATCGGCGATCACCTGACCGGCATCTGCGCGCTCGATCCCCGCAATCAAGCGCAAGGTCGATGACTTCCCACAGCCTGACGGTCCAAGAAGGCAGGTCACCTGCCCGGCTGCCACCGTGATCGACACATCGTTGACGATGGCTCGTTCGCCGACGCGGCGGGTCAGGCCGTCCGTCTCCAGCCGCACGGTTTGGGTCACGCCGTCCAAGGGAAATACCCGATCAATTCCATCGGATAAGGCGCGTATCAGGCTCGGACCCGCCGGGCAAGCGTCGGTGTTGAAGGCGATTGCCCCAATCAGAGCGTCGTATTGGTCGCGCCGCCGTCCAGAAGAATGTTTTGCCCGATGATGAACCCGGCATGATCCGAGCAGAGGAAGGCGCACATGGCCCCGAACTCGCCCGATGTGCCATAGCGCCCGGCGGGGATCGTGGCGGACCGCTGCGCGATCGCCTCTTCCATCGAAATACCCTCTTGCTGGCTGACGCGCTGGTCAAGCGCAACGGCCCGGTCCGTCGCATGGATGCCGGGCAGAAGGTTGTTGATGACAACACCTTTTCCGGCGACTTGCCGGGCGGTGCCTGCGACATAGCCGGTCAGGCCCGCGCGCGCCGAATTGGACAGGCCCAGAACGGCAACCGGGGACTTGACCGAAACCGAGGTGATATTGACGACCCGGCCCCAACCTTTCGCCATCATGCCGGGCAGCGTGGCTTTCATCAGGGCGATAGGTGTCAGCATGTTGGCATCAAGCGCAGCAATGAAATCGTCACGGTCCCAGTCCGACCAAAGGCCGGGCGGCGGGCCGCCAGCGTTGTTCACCAGAATATCGGGGTCCGGGCAGGTCTCAAGCACGGCAGCGCGGCCCGCGTCGGACGTGATATCGGCGGCGACGGTGTTGACCTCGACACCGTATTTCTCGGCAATCGCGGCGCCTGTCGCTTCAAGCGTTTCGGCGGTGCGCCCGTTGAGCGTCAGCGCAACACCCGCTTCGGCCAAAGCCTCTGCACAACCGCGACCCAGCCCTTTCGACGATGCGCAAACGATGGCGCGTTTTCCGGCGATCCCAAGATCCATGGTCCGTCCCCCCTGCTTGTGATCTCTGGCCTATCGTGGTTCGGAGCCTGAGCAAAGCCCGAGTTTGTGCGCCGCAATCCTGTGCTATGATGGGTTATGTCCCAGGATCACCCGAATATCGTCGTGATCCCGCCGCTCGCGCTTCTCGTGGCGGTCGCGGCGTCCTTCGCATTGAAGGCATTCTTTCCGTTGCCTGTCCTGCCGCCCTTTCCCTGGGGTGCAGGGCTCGTGCTGGGCGTTCCACTGATGATTGGCGCTTTCTGGGTGAACTTTGCCGGCGCGGGCAGGTTTCTGGCCGAAGGAACCCCGATCAATCCCTACAAACCCGTGCAAAAAATCGTCGCCTCAGGCGTTTATCGCTTCACGCGCAACCCGATGTATCTGGGCATGCTGGCGGCCTTGATCGCCCTTGGGTTCATCTTTTCAAATGCTTGGGTCCTGCCCGCGGCAATCATACTTTTTGCGATCTTCCACTGGGGCGTGGTCCTTCGGGAAGAGGCTTATCTGAAAAAGAAGTTCGGCGCGCCTTACGAAGACTACCTTCGGAAAACGCGCCGCTGGATCTGACCCCGGATCAGCCCATGGGCTTCATCTGGAACTCTTCCTTGACGATCTTGCCGTCCTTGACGTGATAAAGCGCCACTTCCTTCATCTGCGTCCGCTGGCCCGAAGCCTTCTCGGTCGCGTCGATCTCGAAGATCACGCTGAAGCTGTCGCCGTTCACATAGGGCCCGTCGATATCACCGCCGTGAACCTCGAAGTTCTCGCCCCACCAGGCATGCTTGCCTTTGATGGCATCGATCCCCTTGCTGACCAGATCCATGCCCGGCGGGCCCATGGCCTCCACCGATTCCGCATCCGGATGATACAGCGTATCCAGCCCTTCCGCTTCGGTCTGGTTCTGGCAATGGGTAACCAACTGTTGTGCAATCTCGGCTGTTGTCGCCATCGTGTCGTCTCCTGAAATCTGTTCCACCCTGCCCGAGGGCGCCTGAGCACTCGCAAACATGTTCTTGTTATGTTCCAACCGTGCCACGCCCGCCGGGTCCGGTCAAGGTTGGCGCGGCGGGACATCCTGACACCCTCCTGTCAGGAGGGGTGCTTTTCCATCCGCCTCCGCCCGCCTAGACTGCACTGAAAGGAGACATCACATGCCCCATGACAACCCGCCACCCGGCCTGAGCCCGGCCCAGGAAGCGCTTTGGTGGGTCGAGTCATCGGGGTTCCAGAAGAACGACGCGCTCGACCGGGCCCATGAGATCGCGCAAGCGAACGAAGGGCTGCAACCGTTCGATTCCATCCATGCGCTGATCCATCGGATCGAGGGTGATGACAGCAACGCCGCCTATTGGGACCGCCGCGCGCGGACGCGGTTTGGCGGTCAGGGCCACCGGGCCGAGTTGGACACGCTGCGGGCGCTGGTCGACGCCTGAGCCAATCGGCTTGCCTCGAACCCCCTGCCCCGGCTTAAGATACGCGCATTGGTTGAGAGGTTTTCATGGGCAACCCCGCACATCTGGAAGAGCTGCTGAAGGGCGTCGACCATTGGAACAGGTGGCGGGAGGAACAGGGTTCGGGTTTCCAGCCGGATTTTTCGGACATGGATATTCGCAAGACGTTTTTGGACGCGGGACTTATCGACCGCCACATTCAGGTCCCACTTCATGGAGCGAACTTTTCGGCGGCCAACTTCAGGGAGGCAAATCTCGGATGGTGCAGCTTTAGATCGTCGGAATTCTATTTCGCAGATCTCAGTCGAGCGCGCATTTCCGGATCGGACTTTAGTTCTGCTAATGTGCACAGCGCAAGATTTCATGAAACCGTCGCCGTAAGCGGCGTTGGAGTGCAGATTACAGGTGGCGGCGCCACCAACCACACGATCAGGCAAACCGATCTTAGCGGGACGTCTGGCCTCACCCAGGATCAGTTGGAGTCAATGCTCGGTGACAGCCACACAATGATTCCGCAACAACTTAGGCGCCCCGACCATTGGCCCCAGTTCCAGCTTCCAAGTGACGAACCTGACCCTGCACCCCACATCTCAACCGACCGCGCTGAAGCAAGTTTCGGCGACTTTTCCGGTACGACACTAGAGACGCCGACAACGGTGGCGCCACCAACGCAAAACGACATGCGCCCGCAAATCAAGCAACGAACCCGGTCCGAACTCCGCGCCACTTTGTCTCAATATGGATCGGACAGTCGCGCCCTTGCACAGGCAATGGTTGAGCAGGTTCAGGGTGAGATTGCCCTGCACGCAGTATTGGCAATCCCTAACGACGAAGACGCCCTGAACGCCCACAATGCGCGTGGCAATTTCCTGACCGAGATGGTGGTCGCCTTAGAGATGTTGCACCACGCTCTGCCCGATACGACCAGCCAACCCATTCAAGACGAGGAGGTCGAGGACATTCGCAGCAAGCTTCTTAAGCTGGCTGAAGTCTGCGCATCAGGGGTCAAATACCTCGACGAGAACTCTGGCACGCCCGGAAACCTCTGGCGCATTGGGGTTATTGCCGCCTGTACAAACGTACTGTCGCTGGCCATTGGGGCCGGAACAGCGATTGCGTTACCTGTCGCGGCGGGCGTTGTCGGAGCAAGCACCATCCGGCTCATCGTGCGCCGCGATCAGAACTAACCCAACCTACCCGGAAAACCGGTAATCCACATCCGCCAGCCGATCCGTCGGGAAGGTGTAAAGGATCTTCACGCCCTCGGGGCCCGCGGATGTCGAATGCTCGGCATTGCCCGGCACATAGACCGTAATCCCCGGCGTCAGCGCGTAATCGATCCCGTCGACGGTCAGGACGCCTTCGCCTTCCAGGCAGAAATAGACCTCCGCCGGTGAATGCCGATGCGCCGCAAGCCGGGTGAAGGGCGCGACGCTCATGATCCCCTGGGTCAGCCCAACCGAAGGCGTCTTGTCGGCATCCAAAAGGCTGCGCCAACTGACACCGCCATGCTCGGGATCGGCCCAGCCTTCCTCGGCCAAGGCCGCCGCATCCACGGCAAAGGCCGCATCGGCGAACGCGGCGCGTGCGATATCCCCCTGATCCATATGCTCCTCCCCGAAAATCTGAGCCGTCGTTTAGGGCTGGACCTTGCAAAAATCCGAACGGTTTGCGACGCGAAACGACGGATTGCGACACGTGTGGCGACGCCTCGTCCCCCAGGCATGCGCGCCGGTTCTGGACGGTCCGGGGTCTGGCGCGGCATACGTACCAAACCCATAGGAAACCCATATGGAAAACATATTCGCTTTTTCCCGGGTTGGACTGGGTCTATATCGCCCCTCATGCTCGACCGTGTGTCCAATCAACCGACCCTCCCGCCCGAGATTGCGCGGCGGCGTACCTTCGCGATCATCTCGCATCCCGATGCGGGGAAGACGACGCTAACCGAGAAGTTTTTGCTCTATGGCGGCGCGATCCAGATGGCCGGTCAGGTGCGCGCCAAGGGTGAGGCGCGGCGCACAAGGTCGGACTTCATGGCCATGGAAAAAGACCGCGGCATCTCGGTCTCGGCCTCGGCAATGTCGTTTGATTTCAAGGACTTCCGCTTTAATCTGGTGGACACGCCCGGCCACTCGGATTTCTCGGAAGACACCTATCGGACGCTGACGGCGGTCGACGCCGCGATCATGGTAATCGATGGGGCGAAGGGCGTAGAAAGCCAGACCCAGAAATTGTTCGAGGTCTGCCGCCTCCGCGATCTGCCGATCCTGACCTTCTGCAACAAGATGGACCGCGAAAGCCGCGATACGTTTGAAATCATTGACGAAATCCAGGAAAATCTGGCCATTGACGTGACCCCTGCTTCCTGGCCCATCGGGGTCGGGCGCGAGTTTCTGGGCTGCTATGACATCCTGCGCGACCGGCTGGAACTGATGGACCGGGCTGACCGGAACAAGGTCGCGGAATCGATTGAAATCAAAGGCTTGGACGATCCGAAACTGGCCGAACATGTGCCCGCCGATCTTCTGGAGAAGCTCACCGAAGAGCTGGAGATGGCGCGCGAATTGCTGCCTCCCTTCGACCATCAGGCTTTCCTCGACGGCACGCTGACGCCGATCTGGTTCGGCTCGGCCATTAACTCCTTCGGGGTCAAGGAACTGATGGACGGGATCGGCGATTTCGGCCCTGAACCGCAGCCCCAATCGGCGGAACCGCGCCAGGTTTCTCCCGATGAATCAAAGGTTTCCGGCTTCGTCTTCAAAGTGCAGGCGAACATGGATCCCAAGCACCGCGACCGGGTGGCGTTCCTGCGCATGGCGTCCGGCCATTTCAAACGCGGCATGAAACTGACCCATGTGCGGACAAAGAAGCCCATGGCGGTGTCGAACCCTGTCCTGTTCCTTGCGGCGGATCGGGAATTGGCCGAGGAAGCCTGGGCCGGTGACATCATCGGCATCCCGAACCATGGCCAGTTGCGCATTGGCGATACTCTGACCGAGGGCGAAGAAATCCGCGTCACGGGCATCCCGTCCTTCGCACCGGAACTGCTGCAATCGGTCCGCGCCGCCGATCCATTGAAAGCCAAGCACCTCGACAAAGCCTTGATGCAGTTCGCCGAAGAAGGCGCCGCCAAGGTCTTCAAGCCGATGATCGGCTCGGGCTTCATCGTGGGCGTGGTCGGCCAGCTTCAGTTCGAAGTCTTGGCCAGTCGGATCGAGCTGGAATATGGCCTGCCCGTCCGGTTCGAGCCGTCACAATTCACCTCGGCCCGCTGGGTGACCGGCCCCAAGGACAAGGTCGAGGCTTTCGTGAACACCAACAAGGGCCATATCGCCGAAGATAACGATGGCGACACGGTGTATCTGACCCGCCTGCAATGGGATATCGACCGGATCGAACGGGACCACCCGGACCTGAACCTATCCGCCACTAAAGAAATGATGACCTGACGCACTTCTTATTGGCGGAAAAACTCCCGGGGGTCTGGGGGCTGGCCCCCAGGATCCGCACGAAGTGCCAGAAAGCATGCGGCGCAGCCGCTCCGTTTCGCAAACGACGCCCAAAAATGGCCGCAAAGCCCCGCTAAACCCTTGGTGAAAACGGGTAAAGGGCTATGGGCAGTTTCTTTGACACACTCCTGGCGGGGACGCTCCATCAATGGGCGTCGCTTATCCTGCCGTCGCAGCGGATCTTCTACCTTTACCTGGCCTCCGCATTCGTCATCGCGGCGATCACCTATTTCTGGTTCGCGCGCCGCGCAGCCGAAGACCGTCCGGACGGGATCGAAAAGGGCCTGTTGGGCTATCTTTTCGACCCAAACATCTGGTGGCACAAATCCGCCCGGCAGGATTACCTGTTCTTCTTCGTCAATGGTCTGATTTACTACGGAATTATCGGCCAACTGATGATCGGCGGGCACGTGTTCTACAACGCGATGGGCGTCGGCTGGGAAAGCCTGTTCGGGCTACGCGGGACACCCGTTTTCGAACCGAATGCGCTGTCCGCCCTGGCCTATACTATCGTCTTCCTGCTGGCTGTCGATCTCGCGGTGTGGGTCACCCATTACCTGCAACACAAGGTGCAGGTCCTCTGGCAATTCCACCAGGTCCACCATTCGGCGGAAGTTCTGACACCGGCGACCGTCTATCGGATGCACCCCGTCGACCTGTTCTTCACGGGGCTCGTCTCGGTCACGCTGATTGCCATCGGGTTCTCGGGCTTCGTCTACCTGACCGGCTCCGAACCCCAGCAACAGACGGTCATGGGCGTGAACATCCTGCTCTTCACGTTCTATCTGGTCGGCTACAATCTGCGCCACAGCCATATCTGGCTCAGCTATCCCCCCTGGCTCAGCTACATTCTGATTTCACCGGCCCAGCATCAGACGCACCATTCCATCGATGCAAAGCACTATGACCGGAATTTCGGGCTGGTCTTCGCCTTCTGGGATTGGCTTTTTGGCACGCTCTATGTGCCACGCGGTTACGAAAAGCTGGAGTTTGGCATCGCGAAAGAGGAACCGAACCCCTTCGGATCGGTGCAAGAGATTTATCTGAAGCCATTTGTTGGGGCCTGGCGGATCCTCGCACCGGAAGGGGCGAGCGCGCTCCGCCGCATCACGGTCCCTCTGTTCATCGGTCTCGCCGTCGGCGGATACACCACTTTCCAGTATATCGCCAAAGCGACGGCTTCTGAGGCAAACCTGCCCAGCTTTCACCTGGAAGAGCTGACCTGGACCGAGGTCGATCTCGCTTTGGCCGAAGGATACCGGGCTATTCTGATCCCCACCGGTGGGGTTGAACAGAACGGCCCCCATATGATCCTCGGCAAGCACAACCATGTTGCGCGTGCAGCGGCCGAGCGCATCGCGCAGACCCATGGACAGATGCTGGTCGCGCCCGTGATCGCCCATGTGCCTGAAGGCGCAATCGCCCCGGCGCCAACCGGCCACATGCGCTGGCCGGGCACGATCAGCCTGCCTGAAGACGTGTTCGAAGACGTGCTCGAGGCCACAGCGCGCAGCTTGGCTGCCCACGGGTTTGAGACGATCTATTTCATCGGTGACAGCTTGTTGAACCAGGAACCACAGGCCCGCGTCGCTGCACGGCTGGACAGCGATTTGTCGCAAGCGGGCACGCGCGTTTTCCATGTCGGCGACTATTACGGCGCAAACGGGCAGATCGATGCCCTGTTGGAGCAAGGCTTCTCTGAAGGAGAAATCGGCGGCCATGCCGGCATCCGCGACACCTCTGAGCTTCTGGCTGTTCACCCGGGCGGAATCCGCCGCCACCCGGTGCCCGCGCCCGCCGGGCGGGATGCAGGTTACGGCGGTGCGCCGTCCAAGGCGACGGCCGCGATCGGGCAAGAGATGCTGCGCCTTAAGGTCGACGCCGCGCTGGCCCAGATCGAACGGCTGTCCGATCGCACGTTGGCCAACCGCTGAACCGCTTAGCACCGACGCCCCCGGACGCTTTTCCGCGGATGGCGGGCGGGTGGGTGGGGCCATCCAAGGAAAAGCGTCCCTTGCCAGCTAATCAGCGAAATGCCCGAACCAAGAACGCGGCATAGATCCGCCAAATCGCTCGATTAACCTCGATTTGATATTGATCGACGCCGAGCTAAGTTGACCCGAAGGGCTGAATGAAGTAGCCAGCCTCCACCCAGGGGCAGCTTGTGGATAAGTCAGGGTCATCCGGACCCGCGCCCCCAAAGCCGACGGGCCATGAATTCGGTCCGTAACCAACGGACGTACATGACCAAGTTTGCTGAGTTAAAACTCGACCCGAAAGTTCTGAAAGCCATTGATGAGGTGGGCTATGAAAGCCCGACCCCGATCCAAGCTGGCGCCATTCCCCCTGCGCTCGAAGGGCGCGACGTGTTGGGGATTGCCCAGACCGGTACCGGAAAAACCGCGTCATTCGTGCTTCCGATGATCACCGCGTTGGCCAAAGGCCGGGCGCGGGCCCGCATGCCCAGATCGCTGGTGCTTTGTCCGACACGGGAACTTGCCGCGCAAGTGGCTGAAAACTTTGACCAATATTCGAAGTATGTGAAGCTGACCAAGGCGCTGTTGATCGGCGGGGTCAGTTTCAAGGAACAGGATCTTCTGATCGACCGGGGTGTGGACGTCTTGATCGCGACCCCGGGCCGACTTCTGGATCATTTCGAGCGCGGTAAGCTGTTGCTGACCGGTGTACAGATCATGGTGGTGGACGAAGCCGACCGGATGCTCGACATGGGTTTCATTCCGGATATCGAGCGCATCTTTGGCCTGACGCCCTTCACCCGGCAGACCCTGTTCTTCTCGGCCACCATGGCGCCTGAGATCGAGCGGATCACATCGACCTTCCTGTCGAACCCCGAAAAGATCGAAGTGGCCCGCCAGGCCACGACGTCTGAGACCATCACCCAGTCGGTCGTGATGTTCCGGGCCAGCCGCAAAGATCGCCTCGCCAAGGAAAAACGCAATGTTCTTCGCGCGTTGATCGAAGCCGAGGGGGACGCCTGCACCAACGCCATCGTCTTCTGCAATCGCAAGGTCGATGTCGATATCGTCGCGAAATCGATGAAAAAGCACGGTCTGAACGCCGAGCCGATCCATGGCGATCTCGATCAGTCGCACCGTATGCGGACGCTTGACGGGTTCCGCGATGGCTCGATCCGTTTTCTCGTGGCCTCGGACGTGGCCGCACGAGGTCTCGATATCCCGAATGTGAGCCATGTCTTCAACTACGACGTTCCCAGCCATGCCGAGGATTATGTCCACCGGATTGGCCGGACGGGCCGTGCGGGCCGCGACGGCAAGGCCATGATGATCTGCGCGCCAGCGGACGAGAAAAACCTCGATGACATCGAAAAGCTGGTGAAGCAGGACATTCCGCGGGGCGAGAACCCGCTGAAAGGCGCGCCGGTCGAACAGGTCGAGGACAAGCCTGCGAAAAAGCGCGGCGGCCGGAAAGCCAAGCCCGAGGATGCCGCGGAGCCGGTCGAAACCCTTGCTGCGAATGACACCGACCAGCCCAAGCGCGAACGGCGTCGCGGAGGTCGAGGTGGCAAGGACGAGAAAGTCGTGGGGATGGGCGACCATATGCCCAGCTTCATCGCTCAAAGCTTCGAAGAACGCCTAGCCAGCTAAGGCCGTCGTCGATCAATGCCAGACCCCATCGGGTCGAAAAGCCGCAAAGCTGAAGGCGAATACCACGTCATGGGCGATGTCATTGCCCTTGCGATCCTGGACCGTGACATTTCCAAGGTCTCTGCCTTCGGCAATCTTCTGCGTATCGTGGATCGAATTGCGGCCTGGCACCCAGCGCAGAACGAAATCGCCCGTGTCGATCTGCCCTGCTGAGCGGAGAGAATCCAGGCCCCAGGCCTCGTTTCCAACAACAACCACATAGTCGAGAACGCGGACGCCTTCGGGAAGGTCATATCCTTGAAGGACGCGCGGCGTCTGACCAGCCGCATCCATGTTGCGATAGGGTGTGATGCCATAGGGTCGCGCCCCCGGATCGGTCGGTACCAGCACCTGCCCATCCGGCCATCGCGCCCGGAACAACGCAAGCGATTCCAGCCGTGACGGGACCGGCGTCATTTCCAAGCCCAACTCCTCGCCCACGATGGCCTGCCCAGTGAATTGCTGCCAAAAGCTTTCGGTCTGGTGGTCATACATGACCATGTCGAAATGGCGGATCCGCCCGGTGTTCCCGAAGGTGAAGACCCTGTCCCCGACACGTCGGTCGAAGACGACACCGGAATTGCACAAGGGACAGTAGGAGATCAGAACCGGAACGCCGCCGATTTCTTCATTCACGATCTCATGCCACAGCATGATCGACAGGGGATAGGCCCGCGCATCACCCTTGATCGCCACGGTCAGAACGGGCTCGAACGCGCCCATGTCCGTGACCGCGACCACGGGAAGATACACGGGATCTGTGACCGGTGGGATGGAATCGCGGGTGGCACCGTCAAAGCTGAGTTCGGTCAACGCATCGGCACCGCGGGTCAGATCGGTGTTCGGAAATTCGGCCTGGAGCCGCTCCAACCCCTGCGCCGAGGCCAGACCCGCCGCGATGACAAGGGCGGCGACCCATCCGGATTTCCAGAACACATGTCGCATGAACCCAGCCCTAGCATGTGTCGCAAGTTCGCCAAAATCACGCGATTGCGAGGCCGAGGGAACCAAATTCCGTGAACAATCCCAAGCCTCTAGCGGGATTAGCGCATTGCCAACGGAATTATGGCGGCTCAGAAACTTGCTGCTGCCCGCAGATGTGTTCATTTCATTTTTCTATATTTTTCTGAATATTGCGCGGAAAACGTTGCGCCGGTACGCCCCGAAATTCGCGTCCAAACGACCCATCATTATCCGAATTGGACCATCTTTCAGCCACAAGTCTGAGGCACCAATGGGGGCGGCTAAGACCGCCCTGCCAGTTCGGGCGGTGGTTGTGTGGAACGAGTGGGAGCACGATGAACACGGACGTCGAGGCAAACGGCACAGAGCCTGACGCGCCTTTTGGGGACGAACTTCCTGGCGGCACTGAGCTGCTTCAGGGGCAGTACACCATTGAGCGTTTTCTGAATGCCGGCGGGTTCGGGATCACCTATCTCGCCCATGACAGCCTTGAGCGAAAGGTGGTCATCAAGGAATGCTTCCCGTCGTCGATGTGCTGCCGCCGGAAGAACGCGCATACGGTCCAGGTTCGGTCCCGCACACATGCCCCCGAATTCACGTCCATCGTGAAGCTGTTCAGCCAGGAAGCCCGCGCACTGTCCAAGCTGAAGCATCCGAACATCGTCGGTGTTCATCAGGTGTTCGAGGACAACGACACGGTCTATATGGCGCTTGATTTCGTCGAGGGGCAGGATCTTCTCGACATCATCGAAGGCGACCGGTTCCGCTTTTCGCCCGATGACATCAAGCGGATCCTGATGCAATTGCTTAGCGCCGTGGCCTTCATCCACGACAATGACATTCTGCACCGGGACATTTCACCCGATAACATTCTGATCGATGCCGATGACAAGCCGGTGCTGATCGATTTCGGTGCCGCGCGTGAAGAGGCGACGCGGGCCAGCCGCGTCCTGTCGGCCTTGCACATGGTCAAGGACGGCTATTCGCCGCAGGAATTCTATATCGCCGGGTCGACCCAGACCCTGTCGAGCGATCTGTATGCGCTTGCCGCGACCTTCTATCACCTGATCACAGGGGAAGCCCCGCCCAACAGCCAGACCCGTCTGGCTGCCGTGGCCGAGGACAACGAAGACCCCTATAAGCCGATCACGACCATCGCCAAAGGGTATGATCAGTTCTTCCTGGGTGCGATCGACAAGGCGTTGGCGGTTTTCCCGAAGGACCGGCTGCAAAGCGCCCATGAGTGGATCGAAGAGGTCGACGAGATCAAGAGGCGCAAGGCCATGGCGGCCCGCGCCAAGCGTGACAAGCAGATGGAACATGCCATCGGCAAACTGGTGAACGAAACCAACCAGGCGGTGGAAGAAGACGAAGCCACCGAAAAACGCAGCCGCAAAAGGCGGATCGTGTCGACGATGAATGGTGGGGGAACGGACAGGTTCCCCACGCTTAACGACGCCGATCATGTGGTCAAGCAGAAGACCGAAAAATCACAGGGACCCCCGCAAAAGCGATCCATTCTTGATCGCGTATTCAACATGTCGCTCTGGCGTGCCGAAGAGGCAGACGGACCGCAGCCAGGCGCCGGCGGAAAGGTAGACCGATGAGATTCATTCAGGAAATGATTGCCAAAAAGAAGGCAGTTCACGAGGCCGATCTGGACGCGGCCGGGATCATCGACGCGGAGGAAGACGCACCGCGCGACGCCCCGGTGATATCGATGGAAGAGATCGAGCCGAAAGGTGAGCCGAATGAATTGCCCGATGGTCTGGTCACTCCGGTCGATCCCGAAACCGACCGACCGTCGGCGGATATTCTTCACTATAAGGGACAGGACGAAGCCGACAGCGGCGCGCCGGACAAGGATGTGCCCGGCTTCTCGCTTCTTCTGGGCGACGTGGACAAACCCGCCGAGAACGGGGTCGCAGCGCAGGCGACCGAGACGGATACGCTGATCGACCCGGATCTGGCCCCGCCCGCGGAAGAGCCCGATCCGGCCCCGGAAGCGCAGCAGGCTTCGGAACCCGAGTTTGACGACGATTTCGATCCTGGCCCCGAGGTTGAGACGGGGGCCGAGGCAGAACCGGCACCAGAACCTGAGCCCAAGCCAGATGTCTGGGCCGAGGCTGAGCGCCTGGCGGCCGAACGCGCCGAAGAGGCGCGCCGGGCCGAAATGTTCCCCGAAGTCTCACCGCAGCCGCAGATCGCTGATGAGGTCGAGGACGAGCCGGATCTCGATGATCTGGGCGAACAGCTTGCCGTCGGCGCCGATGCCGCGCCGGAAGGCCAGACCAACCGCAAGATCTGGGACATGCAGGATCCAGATCAATATGCACCGCCTGCTTCCAGCCCATTGGGCAAGGAAGAAGCGGCAATCGCCGCTGCCACTGCGAATGCGCCGGATCCGCGCCCTGCTGGCGGCCGCCGCGCGAACCGGGTGAAAACTCGGCTTCTGGGATTTGCAAGCGCCGAGGATCTGGGTGCCAACGTCTTCGACGCAAAGCACAACAAACCGCCTACGGGCGTAGTCATGAAGCCAGTGGGCTGGATCATCGTGGTTGATGGACCGGGCCGTGGCGGATCCTTCCCGTTGGTTGCGGGTGTGTCCCAAATCGGACGCGGACCGGATCAGGCGGTTCGGCTCGATTTTGGAGACACGTCGATTTCGCGGGACAATCACGCCTCGATCGCGTTCGACGAAGAACAGCAGAAATTTTTCATCGGCCATGGCGGCAAGTCCAACCTTGTGCGTCTGAACAACAAACCGGTGCTCAGCACCGAGGAGATGACCCACCACGACATGATCCGTATCGGTGAAACGACCCTGCGCTTCATCGCGCTTTGTGGTCCTGATTTTTCCTGGGACACCCCAGAAGGGGATAACGTGGATCATGCAGCCAGCAGCTGACATTCGATTTGATGTTGCTTCGGCCCTGAACCAGGGCAACCGCGCCTATCAAGAGGATGCGGTGATCCTGGACTTTCCGATTGGGGCGGGCCTTGGGCTGATCGTGCTGTCCGACGGCATGGGCGGGCACGCGGCTGGCGATGTGGCCAGCAAGATCGTGATGACCGAGGTTTTCACCGAGCTTAAGTTCCGTTGCACAGGCCCGGAACTGCCGGATGAACATGTCTGTCAGATCCTGCGCGAAGCGGCGGATGCCGCCAATGATTGCCTGCGCGACCATGTGAACGACCACCCCGAGGCCGATGGCATGGGGGCGACGCTTGTGGCAGCCGTTGTGCTGGAGCAGCGTCTCTATTGGATTTCGATCGGGGATTCGCCGCTTTACCTTTATCGGAACAACAAGCTGAAGCAGTTGAACGAAGATCATTCCATGGGGCCGCAGATCGACTTCATGGTCGAGTCGGGCATGATGGATCAGCGTGTGGCCGAGAACCATCCGGACCGGAACTGCCTGACCTCGGTTCTGTCGGGCGACGAGATTGCGCGGGTCGATTGCCCGGAAGTGCCCTTAAAGCTGCGTCAGAACGATCTGCTGATCGTGGCAAGCGATGGCCTTCAATTTCTGAATAACCGTCAGATTGCCCGGGTTTTGGCGTCTGAGGCCGAAGAGAAATCGACCGCCATCGCACAGGAACTGATCGATACGCTTGACCGGTTGGACGACCCTGACCAGGACAATGTGTCCATGGCGCTTGTTCGGGTTGCCTTGCCGGAACAAGAGGTGCCGCCGGTCGCAGAAACCCCTGAAACCACAGAAAAAAGCGCCGAAGTCACACAACTTCACGCACGCAAACCCGCAGCAGAGGGGCCGTCGGTCGTCCCCCGGCGGATTGCGCGGCCTGAAGGTGGCGGTAGCAAGCGCCGCAAACGGGCCACGGCCAAGGGCTCGCCATGAACATGCAGTCGGGAACGTCGGACGTCGTTGCGCGCCTTCGCACAGCGGCCGAAGCCGATACCTTGCCCGAAAAAGCCCGCCAACGTGCAGCGCAGATTCTCGGGCGATTGAATGCCCCAGTTCGCATTGTGCTTGCCGGATTTCCAAGTTCGGGAAAGGCTCGCCTTGTCAACAGCTTGGCGGGCGAAGCCGTCCTTCCCGAGGCGGCGCATCTGCCCACAGTATCGCTGAGTTGGGGGGATCGTCCGGCCAGCACGCTCACGATGCCTGACGGGTTGAAGCTTGATTTCGAAGGTCCGATCGGCGGACCCGAGGCTGCTCAGGCCGCCTTTGCCCAGGTGCGACGACCCATCGAAATCCTGCGCCGCATAAACATTCTGAATATCGTGGCCGATGCCAATGCCGCTGAACAGCTTGCCGCGCTCCGTTGGGCCCAACCCAGAACGGACATTGCGCTTTGGTGCACGAATGGGCTGGAAAAGCTGGAACGCTCGATCTGGTCGAACGCGCCCGAGGAAATCAAGGACCACGCCTATCTTGTTGTAAACACGAATGAACCTTCGGACCTGCCCAATGCGGAAGATGAAGATTTCCGCGCCGTTTTCCCGATCGGCAGCGAAGGGCGCGGCGCGGATGCTCTGATCGCCGAAATTCTGAAACTGGCAGATCTTGGACGGCAGGCGGATATCGACGCCGCGCAGCTTTTTCTAAACCGGTATTACAGCGCTCCGACCGCCGCACAGGCGCAGCCCGCAACGCCTGCCCTGGCTGAGGCGGCTTCGGATTTCGCCCCTGCCCCAGCAACGGCAGCCCATGCAGCCATGCCCGAAGGGCCGGACGCCGTTTCGCCCGCCCTGCGCACCGTCTGCGAAACCGGCTTTAATCTTTTGCGCAACACAGGCCGGACCTTGCTGTCTGAACAGGACATCGACGCATCCGCCGTGCTTGAGGGATGCACCGAAACGGTGACCAAATTGACGGATCTGATCGCGTCCGAGGAAGATGATGGCGATCCGGGCCTCGTGGCCGTCGGCGATATGGTCATGGAGGCCGAAAGCCAGCTTGTGCTTCTGGAAATTGAGGCGGATGACGCTGCCGCTGCGGATGCGGTCACACTCTTGCTGCAACTTAGGCGCGATTTTGAGACCCGGATTGCTGCTTAGAATTGGTGGTATCTGATCAGTCTTCGCCCCCGAAACGTCATAGAATTACCACTTTGTAGAGAGACTTAATCAACAATGGGTCGATGTGTCGGCGGAATTGCCGCGTCTCTGAGCACAGTCCCGGCCCAACGCCGGGATTGCCGTCTAAAGGCGCTTAATGAGGTTTGAGGGTTCGGATGAACGTTGAGAGCACAATCGTGGAAGCCGAGACCGATCAGGAAGACGAGGTGGTCAATACGCACCTCTTGAAGACCGGGCTGGAACGGCTGGATCCGTTCCTGGGCAAGGTCAGCGAAATGGACGGCGCCATCGGCAAACTGGCCGATATCGGCGACCGTGCCACACAGAAAAGCGCCAAGCGCCTGCAACACCAGCTTCGCCGGATGGAACCTTCGATCACGATGATCGGTCAGGTGAAGGCCGGGAAGACGTCGCTGGTGAACGCCATGGTCGGATGGCCCGATTTGCTGCCTGCCGACGTGAACCCGTGGACCTCGGTCGTGACCTCGCTGCATTTGTCGCGCGACGGCCATGCCGGCGGAGATCACGCCAGTTTCCGTTTCTTCGAGGAAGAAGAATGGAGCCGCCTTTTGGATCGTGGCGGCCGGATCGGCGAACTTGCCGGACGCGCCGGTGCGGATGACGAGCTTGAGAAAGTCCGCAAACAGCTTGAAGAGATGCGCGCCAAGTCACGGAAACGGCTTGGCGATCAGTTCGAGTTGCTTCTCGGACAACAGCACAATTACGGGTATTTCGATAACGACCTGATCCAGCGCTATGTCTGCCTGGGTGACGATTTCGAATACGACACCGAAACCTCGACGAACCAGGGTCGCTTCGCCGATATCACCAAGTCCGCCGATCTGTTCCTGCAACGGTCCGAGATGCCGATGGATCTTTGTATCCGCGACACGCCCGGTGTGAACGACACATTCATGATGCGTGAACAGATCACCATCCGCTCGATCCGCGAAAGCCGGATCTGCGTGGTGGTTCTTTCGGCGCACCAGGCGCTGAGTTCGGTCGACCTTGCCCTGATCCGACTGATCGCCAACGTCCCGTCGCGGGATGTGATCATCTTCGTGAACCGGATCGATGAATTGTCGGACCCTGCCAATCAGGTGGCCGAGATCCGGTCGTCGATCCAGCGGACGCTGAAGGAACATCAGGGTCCCGCCGATGCAGATATCCTGTTCGGCTCGGCCTATTGGGCGAACAACGCGCTGATGGGTGAGCTTGGTGGTCTCGGGGAAGCGTCGTCTTCGTCGCTGATCAACTGGGCCGAAGAGGTTCTGACCATCGGGAACGAGGAACGGTCTGCCGAGGAAATGATTTGGGAGCTTTCGGGTATTCCAAGCCTTTATCGCGCTCTAGCCGATCGGATTGACGAAGGGATCGGTGCAGAGACCATCGACCGCGTGGCCCGTTCGGCCATGAACCTCGCCGGAGGTATCCGCGCATCGACCCAGATCGTCTCGATGCGTTTGTCCGACAAGAAAGTGCCGCCGCTTGATCGCGGCAAGTTGGCAGAAGAACTCGACCGGATCGAAGCCGCCAGCCAGGAGGCATTGGCCGAAGAGTTCAACCAGGTTCAGGCCGGTTTCGAAAAGCGACTGGATCGGTCGCACAAAGGCTTCCTTGATCGGGCGACCGGTTCGCTGATCGAACATCTGGAACGCTATGGCGAGGATGAGGTCTGGCACTATGACCCGACCGGTCTTCGCGTTTTGCTGCGTTCGGCCTATCAGGTCTTTGCCAAAAGTGCCCAGGTCGCTGCCAGCAAAGTGCTGGTACAAACCACCGTCGAGGTGCGCGAACTGTACTTGCGCGCGTTCAACGTGCCGGACAGCGCATTCGGGCTGGAAGCCCCGCCCGCCCCGCGTATCCCCTCGCCCGTTCTTCTGGGCCAGACAATCGCGCTGGACATGAAGGCCAGTTGGTGGACCCGCTGGTGGCGCCATCGCCGCGGCTACCGCGCGTTCGCGATGGATTTTGCCGATATCATCAAGGCCGAAACCGATCCGATCGTGGATGGTCTGAAAATCGACCATGCCAACGCTGTCAAGAACGACGCCGCCGAGACGCTGCGCGAGTTCATCGCAAGCCAGCGACAAATCTTGATGGGGCTTGCGGAACAGGCCGATGCCAGCCTTGAGGACGTGATTGCCCTGAGCCAGGGACCTGGCAGCCAAAGCCGTGTCAACACGCTGGAAACCGCCGTTTCCGCGCTTTCCAAATACGCCGCCTAAAGCTTTTTCCGAGGAGACAGATCCAGAATGTCGCGCAAGCCACGCATAGCCCTTATGGGCGAATTCAGCGCCGGGAAAAGCACCCTGTCGAACCTGCTTCTGGGCGAACGGCGCAGCCCTGTGAAAGTGACGGCAACGCAATTGCCGCCGGTCTGGTTCGTCAAAGGCACCGGCGAACCCTATCGGTTGGACATCGATGGGTCGTCCGATCCGGTGGATATCGACAACTTGGAAGGCATCTCGGTCGACGAGACGAGCTATGTTCGGGTTTTTCTTGAAACCGACATCCTCGATCTTTGCGAAATCATTGATATGCCGGGCATTTCCGATCCGAATATGGCGCCCGAAGTCTGGCAGCGCACGCTGCACCATGCAGATGCGATTGTCTGGTGCAGCCATGCCACCCAGGCCTGGCGCCAAAGCGAGGCTGCGGTCTGGCAAAGCCTGCCGGAAGAGATGCACGCCAAAAGCTTCCTTTTGCTGACGCGCTTCGACAAGCTGATGAAGGAAGGTGACAAGCGCCGCGTCTTGAACAGGGTTCGTAAGGAAACGCATGGGCTGTTCCGCGCGGTCTATCCGATCTCGCTGATCGAGGCATTGGCGGCCGAGGACGATCGCGCGCTGTGGGAGAGCTCGGGCGCCGAAGACTTTACCCAGGCGCTTCTGGATCTGATTTTGGAACTGGATCTCGAAACCAAACAGGCCGCGCCCGGACCGGCGCCTGAGCCGGTCGCCGAGGCGACATCAGCCCCTGGGCCTACCACGCCAACCGACATCCCCGAGGATGTGATTCCGATGACGAGCCCTGCGCCGCAACCCGCGGCAGATGCGGCCGACGGCGCATCCGTCGGGCCGCGCCGCGTGGCCCGCCAAAGCGGCAGTTCGACGCCCCGCCCGGGGCGCCCGGCCCCGGATGGATCGGCCGAAGCGCCGCTTGGGTAAGGCCATCTGATGTCGATGATCGCCGCAATGGATGCATTTCGGGCAAGCGAACCAGGTGTGGAGACGGTGACCTATGCCGATTTGCGGTCCGGTACGGTTTTTTGCACAAGCGCCGAGTTGCCTCAGCGTCAGGAACAGCTAGACGCGCTTTGCAAGACGGCCTCGGCGCTTCTCGACCAATCCGGACGCACCTCTGATCAGGCGGTGACCCTGTCCCCGACGGCCACCCGCCTGTTTCTGAAAGCTTCGCCTGATGCGGCCGAGGCATTATGCGTGGTCGCCGGACCCCAGGTGGCTCTGGACCGCACGCTAGAGGGCGCGCGCGCGCTTCTCGACAATGTCGGGCGCCCGGACTAATCAGGGCACGAACCTGACTGAAACCCGGACCCGTACGTGACCGACAAGGCCCGCTTGCAAAACCGGCTGGAAAAGCTTGCTGCCTTTGGGGTGGCTGGCCCGCGCGGACGGCTTCTTGATCTGGCGGGACCGGGCGGGGCGCTAGGAGCGGTCTTGCGCGAAATTGACGAAACCGCGCTGCCGCAACGGCTGATATTTCAAAGCAGCACGACACGGCTGTTGACCTGCGAGGCGTCGGGCCGCCGGATCATCACCGCCGACGCGCCAAGCCAAAGCGTCGCAGGCGCCGTACTGCCCGACGACCCGGCGGGTCTGGACGCGCTGAAAGCGGCGATCGAAACAGGCTTTGCGGGTGCGGCCCCGGTCTTTGTCAACGGCGCAACCATCGATCAGGCGGGGAGTTTGGGCGATTCCGGTGTATCCGCCTCGGCCTTAGCCGAGGCCTGGGGCATCCCCATCGGCGGCGAGACCGCAACCCCGCCGCCATTGGCCGCCATTCTTGACGCCGTGGGCGGATTGGCGACCGCCTGGGTGCGCGTCGGCCATGAGGGCACCACCGGACGCGGCGGTGACCCAGGACATAGCGCCGAGCTTGAAACCCTGGCCGCTTCCGGGCTTGGCGATGAAACCGCGTCCCCGTCCGAAACGGGGTTTCTGGCGCTTGGCGAACACAAGGGCGCGCAACGCTCGGTCGTCCGGATCACGGGTGCCGAAGGCATACTTTGGCTTATGGCCGCGACGCGCGATGTGGCCAAAATCGCAGGCATCTGGCAACGCCTCCGGTCGAACTAGCCCCCACAACCAACCCCGATGCGCCCCGGCGCTTTGGCGGGGACAGGGCGGGTGGGTGGGTCCCTGCCAAAGCGCCGCCCCTTGCACCCCGGCTGCGATCTTTTATGGATCGGGTCCCGGCAATAAGGAGGCCGGTCGCCCATGCAGACCCTGATTGAAGAGCTCTCCAACATCGTTGGCGCCCGGAATGTCCTGTCCGGTGATGAAGATCGACGGGCCTACGACCACGACTGGACCCACGAACACAAAGGCCGCTCTCTCGCCGTCGTACGCCCCGCATCAACAGAAGAGGTCGCCGCAACCCTGCGCCTTGCCCATCGGACCGGCACGCCCGTGATCCCGCAGGGCGGCAACACCGGATTGGTCGGCGGTTGTTTCGCGGGTACGGATGGTAATGCCATCATTCTGAACCTCGGGCGCATGACCGCGCTGCGCATGATCAATCCGGTCAGTCGCGTCGCGATCGTTGAAGCGGGGGTGATCCTGCAAGCGTTAAACGAAAACCTTGCCGATCAGGGTCTTATTTTTCCAATGAGTTTTGGTGCCAAAGGATCCTGTCAGATCGGTGGCATGCTGTCGACCAATGCTGGCGGGTCCAACGCGGTGCGCTATGGGACCGCCCGGGCCAATTGCCTTGGGATCGAAGTGGTGGCGGCCGATGGCCGCGTTCTGAATTTGCTCAGCGAGCTTCGCAAGGACAACACAGGCTATGACCTGCGCGACCTGTTCATCGGGGCCGAGGGGACGCTTGGCGTGATCACCGCGGCGGTCCTGAAACTTGCCCCGCTGCCCCCTGGCTATGCAACCGCGCTCTGCGCAATGACGGATGTGGATGCCGCGTTGGCGCTTTTGACCGACTTGCAAGATCGAACCGGGGGCGCGGTTGAGGCGTTCGAATTTATGCCAGAGACATATTTTCCACGTTTCAAACGCATTCTGCCGGACAAGCCCATGCCACTGGGATCGCCGGGCCAAGCCAACATCATGGTCGAGATAGCCGCCCGAAAGGGTGAGACACCGGATGCCGCGCGCGCAATCTTGGAAACGGCCCTGGAAGCCTGTTTTGAGGCTGGCACAGTGTTGGATGCGACCATCGCCCAGAACGATACCCAGCGGCGGGATATCTGGGCGGTGCGTGAATCGGCCTATGAGGTGACCTATGCCGAAGGTCCTGCCAAGAACCACGATGTTTCGGTGCCTCTGGACAAAGTTGGTCTGTTCCTTACCCGCGCGGCAGAGATTGCCGAGAAACATGCCCCTGGCGCGGAAACGGTCGAGGTGAGCCATCTGGGCGATGGCAACATCCACTATCCGGTCCTCATGGATCCGACGACGCCTGCGGCCGCAGCCTTGACCGAAGAAATCGATGCGCTTGTGGCCGAGCTCTCCGGCAGCTTTTCGGCCGAGCACGGGATCGGTCTGAACAAGTTAAAATCCATGGCGCGCGGCAAGGATCCGGCATCATTGGACGTGATGCGAACAGTCAAGCAGGCCCTTGACCCCAAAGGGATTCTCAACCCCGGAAAGTTCCTTCCCTGACGTCCTGAGAGGGCACGGAAATCGACACGATTTCCGTAACGATTTCCGTGTCGGAAATCGCCACCGCGCTGTTTCCGGGACGGGAACAGCCTGTCTTCGGTGGCACAATGGGGTTCCGTTTCTGGCAATGCGCCTTATGTTAATCCTTGATACATTCGTCGGGAGGGACGGAGATGAAGCGTCGGACATTCACTGTCGGGCTTGGGGCAACTGCCCTCGCGGCCACCGTGCCGAACCCTGGCCGCGCCGCCCCATATCGCGGCCCCAACGTGATCCTTGTTCGCTTCGGCGGCGGCGTCAGACGCGCCGAAACCATCGGCGAGACAACGACTTATGCCCCCTTTCTAAGGCACGAGCTGACCCGGCGCGGCGTTTTCATCCCCGATATGCGCATCGCCCAGCTGGACGGTGTTGCGACCAGCCATGCCGAAGGCACGCTCAACCTTCTTACCGGTCGCTATCTGGCCTATCGCGATGCAGGGTCGAAATTCCTTCAGGACCGGCTGGAGCCGACCGAACCAACCCTGTTCGAATATCTGCGTGCGGCGTTCGATTTGCCGGCGCATCAGGCACTTTTGATCAATGGCGAGGATCGCCCTCAGGAAGAGTTCTTCACCTATGGCGTCCACGACCATTACGGCATTGATTTCCGCTCCGAGATGCTCAGCCTGCACCGCTTCAAGCTTTACAAATTCGCGGAGATCCTGGCTGAAGGCGGCTTGAGCGAAGACGAGACCCAGAAAGCGCAGCAAGCCTATGACGAGCTTCTGGCGGCCGATCCACGCGCGATCCAGCCGGAACAGTCGCCCGAGGTCACACGGTTCTGGGCCCGTTGGCGCGCCCATTACGGCGACGATGGCTTCCGCAATCCGCGGGGCGACCGTTTGCTGACAGAACTTTCGATCCGCGCGATGAAGGAGCTTCAGCCTCGTCTGATGATGGTAAATTATCAGGACCCGGACTACGTCCATTGGGGCAATGCCAGCCATTACACCCGCGCGATCCAGGTGATCGACGAAGGCCTGCAACGGCTGGTGGCGACGGTCGATGCCGATCCGTTCTATGCGGGCAACACAATCATCGTGATCACGCCCGATTGCGGGCGCGATGCGAACCCGCTGATGGGCGTGCCCTATCAGCATCATTTCAACTCACGCTCGTCCCACGAAACCTGGGCCGTCGTTTTCGGACCGGGGATCGTGACGAACCGTGTGCTCGACAAGCCCGTCGACCAATCCGCCGTTGCGCCGACGATCGCCGGCCTCATGGGCTTCCGGGCGCGCCAAGCCGAGGGAGACGTCCTGTCGGAGATCTTCACATGAGCGCAGCCGACATCACATTGCCCCGCCGGGGTCTCGTGAGCCGCAGCGCGCGGGGCCTTTTCGACTTGATGATTGGCGGGCTCTTGTGCCTCACGCCGGTGACCGCCGTTATCGTTCTTGGCTGGCTGACCCGGCGGATGACCGGACGCATCCACGATCGTTGGGGGCAGCCCCTGCCTCATCCCGGATGGGTCATGGGTCAGGGCGGGATCGCATCACGGGTTTTGGGTGGGTTGGCCGCGAACATCCGCAGCGGGGTTCTGACGCTTGTCGGTCTTTTTGTCTGGACGGCACCTTTCACCCTTCTTTGGCTTGGAAGCTGGTGGGCCGGGTGGGAGAACTCGTTCAACAAGGGATACGAGCAAGCCTGGGTCGGACCGGCCGTTGGCATGACCGGTGTGGTAATCGCGTCAGTGATCCTAAGCCATCTTCCCATGGCGCTGGCCCATGCCGCAGCCGAACAGCGCTTTGGCGCCTTCTTCGAGATCCGGCGCATTCGCTCGGTTACCAAATCGGCAAGCTGGCGCGGGCTTTGGATTGCCTTGACTTCGATCCTATTTGCATTGCCGCTTTTCGGCGCGCGCGCGCTTCCGGTCTTCATCGAAGAAATCGTGCCGGGGTTTGCGGATTTGCGGTTGGATGCGCAATTGGACATTGCGAATTTTGTCTGGCTCGCAACGGCTTTCTGGACCTTCTTCGCGTTGGCGTGGCTTCGGGCCATGGCGGCGCGAACCTATGCCCGAGCTGCACCGCGCGCAGCGCGTGGGCGGGACGCCGATCTTTGGGCGGGGATGCGGGCGGCAGATGTACCGGACGGCCCATCGCACTGGCTGCGCCCGTTGGGACCTGTCTGGTTCATGCTGATGGCCATCACCTGGTTCGGGCTGACTGCGCTGATCTTCGTGGGTCAGTTCATGAACCACGATTGGGCGCTTTGGATCACGCATCCATTCTTCCTTTTGCCCTGGGCGGGCTGACAAAGCCCTTCCGCCCGGGCATCGGGGGCGATATCTTAACGCCAAGCAGTCAAGCAGGCCGAAGATGCCGCCCCGGAAGATCAAACCGTTCAACATCATGATTGTCGGCCAGCAAGGCCGCCTGATGCACGAAGCGATGCTGTTTGCGGCGTCCCTGCGCGCATCAGACCCGGACTTCCCAGGCCGCCTGTTCGTGGCCGAGCCGCAGCCTGGCCCTCGCTGGGACGGAGATCCGCGGATTCGCGACACGGATGTTCGCGAGATGCTAGAGACGTTGGGCGCCGAGATCGTCCCCTTCGACAATGTCCATTTTGGCCAGAGCTATCCCAATGCCAACAAGGCCGAAGGGTTGATGGCGCTCCCAAAGGACGAACCCTTCGTCTTCTTCGACACCGACACGTTGGTGACCGGACCGGTGTCTAAGGTGAAGTTCAACTTCAAGCGCCCTTCAGCTTCGATGCGCCGAGAAGGGACCTGGCCCAAGCAGGAGCTATATGGCCCGGGCTTCACCGAAACCTGGCGGGTGCTCTACCAAAAATTCGATCTGGATTTCGAAGGCTCGCTGGATACGACCCAACCGGATGAGTATTGGGAGCGGTACCTCTATTTCAATGCGGGCTGGTTCTATGGCGCCTGCCCGCACGCGTTCGGGGCCCGTTTCACCGAATACATGCGGGCGATCCGCGACACGCCGCCGCAGGAACTGGTGTGTCAGGAACTGTATCCTTGGCTTGATCAGATCGCTTTGCCGCTGGTTATACATTCCTTCGGCGGCGGGCGTCCGGGCAAGGAACTGGCGGGCCTCGACGGCGACGTGACCTGCCATTACCGGGTCATCCCACTTCTCTATGCGCGGGAGGCCGACCGCGTGGTCGAGTTTCTTGAAACCGTCGCGGCACCCAACAAGCTGAAAAAAATCCTGAAGCGGAACGAGGCCATGAAACGCATGGTTTATCAGGGGCGCGGACACAAAGTGCGCGCCTTGTTCGACCGCGACGCCCTGCCGCGTCGGGAACAAATGATCCGCAATCGGATCAAGCGCGAGAACCTTTGGATCCGCTAAACCCGGAACTTGGAACAACGTTCTGATTTGGCGACGCGCATCCCCTAATCAGGGCTTAAGCCCCCGCCCGCCCCCGGGTTGTGCCGCTTTCCCAAGTTCCTTAGAGCGAGGGAAAGCGATTATCCGCGAGGGAGGATGAACCATGAACGATACACCCAAACGCGGGTTCGACACGCTGCAAATCCATGCAGGCGCGAACCCCGATCCGGCAACCGGCGCGCGCCAGATCCCAATTTACCAGTCCACGGCCTTTGTTTTCAAAGACTCGGCCCATGCGGCGCGGCTCTTCAATCTGGAAGAGGTGGGCTTCATCTATTCCCGCCTGACCAACCCGACGGTCTGGGCGTTGCAGGAACGGATCGCGACGTTGGAAGGCGGCTCGGGCGCCGTTTGCTGTTCATCGGGTCACGCGGCGCAAATCATGGCGCTGTTCCCTTTGATGGGCCCGGGCAAGAACATCGTGGCCTCTACGCGGCTCTATGGCGGCACTGTCACGCAGCTTTCGAATACGATCAAACGGTTCGGCTGGTCGACGACCTTTGTCGATTTCGACGACACCGACGCCGTGAAAGCAGCCATCGACGACGACACCCGCGCGATCTTCTGCGAATCCATCGCGAACCCGGGCGGGTATATCACCGACCTCGATGCCATTGGTAAGATCGCCCATGACGCAGGCATCCCGATGATCGTCGACAACACCTCGGCCACACCGTACCTCTGCAAACCGATCGACCATGGCGCAACGCTGGTTGTGCATTCGACCACGAAATACATGACCGGGAACGGCACGGTCACAGGCGGCGCGGTTGTCGATGCGGGCACCTTTGATTGGTCGGCCTCTGACAAGTTCCCGTCGCTGAGCCAGCCGGAACCGGCCTATCACGGGCTGAAGTTCCATGAGGCTCTCGGTCCGATGGCCTTCACCTTCCACGGCATCGCCGTGGGCCTGCGCGATCTTGGCATGACGATGAACCCGCAAGGGGCGCATTACACGCTTTTGGGCCTTGAGACGTTGAGCCTGCGGATGGAACGCCACGTGGCGAATGCCCAGAAAGTCTCTAAGTGGTTGGAAGGCCACGCAAATGTGGCCAAGGTCACCTATGCGGGGCTTGAAAGCTCACCCTATTTCGGTCGGGTCGAGAAGATTTGCCCGAAAGGGGCTGGTGCGCTCTTCACCTTCGCGTTGAAGGGTGGCTATGACGCCTGCGTCAAGTTCGTGGATTCGCTTGAGTTGTTTAGCCACGTGGCGAACCTGGGCGACACGCGGTCGCTGGTAATCCATTCAGCCTCGACCACGCACCGTCAGTTAACACCGGAACAGCAGGCAGCGGCGGGCGCAGATCCCGATGTTGTACGCCTGTCCATCGGAACCGAGGACGCCGATGACATCATCGCTGACCTCGATCAGGCGCTGGCCAAGGCCCACGCCTAGGACAGAAAACGCCGGGCGCAAGGAGGTCCCTTGCGCCCGGCAGATGAGCCTTAGTCCGCGATTGCGTAGACCAGGTTGACCGATGCAGTGATCCCAACCTCGCCCGCTGCAATGGGGACGCTGTCGGCCATGGCCATCTCCATCCGGGCCATCGGTTGCGGGGCACCGCCGCCGCCAAACTCGGTCAGGGACATCAGCGGACCTAGCGTGACGCCTGCGGCCTCGGCCAAAAGCTCTGCCTTGCGCCGGGCATCGGCCACCGCGTCCTTGCGTGCCGCGTCACGCAGCGGTTCGGGCTCTTGCAACCCAAAGCTCAACCCGTTGAACGTGTTCGCCCCTTCCTCGATGACAGAATCCAGAACGCCGCCAAGCGCGTCCAGATCACGAACCCGAACCGCAAGCTGGTTCGATGCCCAGAACCCGACTATCTGCCGCTGGCCCGACGACAGGCGTTGCTGATCCCATTGCGGCTGGACGTTGAAATTCGAGGTTTGAATGTCTCGATCCTCGATCCCCGCTGCGCTGAGTTTTGCCAGAACCTTTGCCATCGCGTCCGAGTTGGCCGACACGGCGGCCGCGGCCGTCCGTCCCTGAGTCGTCACGCCAAGGTTGATCGTCGCCATGTCGGGTTCGGCTGCGATCTGGGCCGTTCCTGTGACGGTGATCGCCCGTTCCGACTCAGCCGCACTCGCCATATGTGCGAAAACACTAATCGTCAAAACAACCATTGATAGAAAACGCATTCCGGGCTCCTTCCACTTTGTTCAGATGTTGCCAGTCCTGGCCTTCAATTCAACATGTTGACGGTGTGGTTACCTTTTCCTGCGCGGAAAGCTGCTGTACTCTCAAGCAGCGGTAGGATTGGCCGCTGGGGGCCCTATTTCTGGTAGATATGATTCCACCTTTCGCGCTCGATCTCGGCCATGATGGCATTCGGCTCTTGCAGCGCAAGGGTACCGAATGGCGTGAGCTTGGGATGGTCGCGCTGGACGATCCGGAGATCGGTGGCAGACTTGCGGGATTGGTGGATCTGGCACGGGCACTGTCCGACGGCCCGATGCGGACCGAGCTGATCATACCACCATCGCAAATCCTTTATACGACGGTCGACGTACCAGGCTCGCGCCGCAGGCTGCGGGACGAAGACGTCCGCGACGCGCTGGAGGGCAAAACACCGGTGGCGCCGGACGAGCTGGTATTTGACTGGCGGCGCACGGATGACACCGTGCGGGTTGCCGTGCTGGAACGGCGAACCTTGCAAGAGGCCGAGGATTTCGCGGTGTCGAACGGGTTCAATCCCGTCTCGTTTACCGCGCGGCCCGAGCCGCACGAATTCCCCGAAGCCCCGGATTTCGGACCAACCGCCGCCGCTGCTGCGGCGGCAGCGGCGCTTGAGGCAGATTTACCACCCATGGGGGCGGCTCTGTCGGAACCGGAGCCAGAAGACACAGACACCGCCCCGGCCATGACGTTCAGCTCGTCCAGGCGCGGATACACTGACAAGGCGTTGGCTGCGAATGTGACCGAAGCTGTTCTGCCCGACGGCGAGCCTGATGTGGCTGCTGCGGATGAGGTGGAAGGCCTAAACTACCGTTACAAAACGGAAATTGTCCCACACGAAGATCCGGAACCGGTCCCCGACGCAGAGCTTGCTGAGGATGCAGCGGAAGACAGCGAACCGGTTGACCCGCCGGAGCCGGAAGCCGCAGATACCGCCGAGGACGTCACGGATGACGATTCACTTCCGGCGATGGCCGAGGCCGAGTTGCCCGCTGACGGCGAAAAGGAAGAACTCGAAAACATCTTTGCCGAAGACGATGAAGATGAGGTTGGCGATGACGAAAGTGCCGCCGCTTTGGACGCCAGTGCAGACCCAGAAGAACCGGATACTGTCGAGCCTGAAACCAGCGCCGAACCCGTTGATGTCCTGGACGACGACGAAGACCTTGATGACGAAAACCTTGATCCGGTCGAAGCCGAAGCGGCGGATGTCCTGGAAGAACGTGACGCCGAGACCGCTTCTGACGCCGACGACGTCGCAGGGGACGCCGACGCTGAGGAGGGTGCAGAACCTCCGACTGAACCCGCCGAGGGTCTAGACAGTTCTGACGCGGAAACGCCCGAGGATGCCGAGGAAGAGCCAGAGGTTGCGGCCTTGGCTGCCGCCGAACCCGACTTGTCTGACGACCCGCCACTTCGGCGTCTGTCGATTCCCCCCGCGCCCGAAACCGCGTTGGCATCCGAGATCCCTGAAGCACCGCCCGTCCGGACGCCTAGCACAAGCACCGTAGGGGTTGGGGGTTCAGCTATTCCCCCCGCGCAGCGCGCGACACGCAGTTCGGCGGCACCTATCGCTCCGCAGCAACGCCGCACCCGGCAGGCGACGGTCGTGTTGGCTGCCATGGTCCTGGCCGTTTTTCTGGTCCTTGGGGCCTTCGCGCTTCTCAACCGCAGCCCCGGACCTGTCGCAATCGATGCACCCGAGGCGCCGACCGCGGCACCGGAAGTGGCCGACGATACGCCCACAGGGACAAGTCCTGAAATTGCCGGCATCGCACCGGCCCAGCCGGATCGTCCCGCGGTCGAAACGGCGCCTGAGGCGCCTGTCGATGAAGTTGTCCGCCTAGACCCGCCAGACGCCGTCGCTCCTCGGCCAGACGGGGATCTGACGGATGAAGAACTGGCCGAGACCGGTCCAGCGCCCGCAGCAGAGGCCGAAGACACCGATCTGGCCCAGGAAGGTCCGCCGCAAGAAACCGAAGATGATGCCGCCCGGCGCTATGCTGCAACCGGGATCTGGACATTCGGGCCGGACCCGACAACTGCGCCGGTCGCCGACGAGCTGGACGACCTGTATCTTGCCTCGATCGATCCGGTGATTGCGTCAGAGGATGCGTTTTCCCTGACTGTTCCCGAGGCAACGGATGTGCCGATTTCCGCGCCCGCCCTGCCGCCGGAGCCCGGGCAGGAATTCGATCTGGATGCCGACGGCTTCGTCACCGCCACGCCAGAGGGCGCGATGACGCCAGACGGCGTGATTGTCACCGCCGGTCCACCCCCGGTCGTGCCGCTGCGTCGCCCGCGCGAAATCGCGGCCCCGGAAACAGATGATGCGGTGGGCGAAGCGTTGGCCGACCTTCAGCCGGTTCGCCCAAAACGGCGCCCGGGCGGTCTTGTCGAACGATCCGAGCGGGTCCAATTCGGCGGGCGGACCCGGGCCGAGTTGGCGACATTGCGCCCCCGGCAACGTCCGATATCCGACCAGATCGCGGCAGCGCGGGCCGTTGGCGAAGCGCCAACCGCGCAGGCTGTCGCGGTATCACGAGCGCCGAGGTCGCGACCGGACAATTTCGCAGTCATCGTCGCAGCGGCACAAGCAGCAGCGCGGCCTCGGGTGCCGGAAACTGCCAGCGCCCCAGCGTCAACCGCACCGGCTGCGCCGCAGACGGCAGCAGCGCCGGCCGCCCCACAAATTCCAACCGTGGCCTCGGTCGCCCGGCAAGCGACGGTCGAAAACGCGATCAACCTGCGCCGCGTGAACCTGATCGGCGTGTACGGTTCTGCCGGGGATCGTCGCGCGCTCGTCCGGTTGCCATCAGGCCGTTATGTCAAGGTGCAAGTGGGCGACCGCGTGGATGGCGGCCAGGTGGCTGCGATCAACGACACGCAGTTGCGCTATGTCAAGGGTGGACGCAACGTGGTGCTGGACTTGCCTGGCGGTTGAGGTTTTAGCCTGCCCTTACCGCTGGCCGTCGAACACAAGTCGCGCCGCCAGGCCACCGAACACCAGCCCTAGCACATAGCGCGACCACTTGGCGAAGGCCAACCGGTCCGTCGATAGCGATCTGACCCCGCCGAATACCCAGATCACGATGGCATGGACCGCAAAATCGATCACAACGAAAAGGGTCGCAAGCAGCATGATCTGTAGCCCGACATTTCCGGTCTCGGGGGAAAGGAATTGCGGAAAGAGGGCCAGATAAAACAGCGCCACTTTCGGGTTCAGCAGGTTCGAAAACAGCCCCTGTTTGAAGATTACAGTCAGGGACAGGCGATTGGAGGCCGTTCCCGTCGAAGAAAACCCTGTCTTCCCGGTGAAAGCCTGCCACGCCAGATACAGGAGATAGGCCGCACCGAGGTATCGCACGAGGTCATAGGCATAGGGCACGGCCAGAAACAGTTGCGAAAGCCCAAGCGCCAAAACCACCGCATGGACAATCGATCCGACGGAAATTCCGATTTGCGTGACGACACCCGCCAAACGGCCCTGCGCCGCACTTCGCGCCGCCACAAGGATCATGTCGGGTCCGGGCGTGATCGCCAGCGCGAGGCTGGCCGCGCTGAACAACAAGATTGTCTGGCCGTCCACTTTTCAGGTTCCTTTGCCGAAACGCCGCGCCCGGCGCGTATCGTACCGGATCAGAGATCGGCAGCAAGTTGGTGGACCGCATCCGGGGTCGGGCAGAAAAAAGGGGCCCAGCGGGCCCCGTTTTCGTTGGTTTGATTTGGCTTAGGCCGCAGCCCGGCTCATCAACACGTCGCCGACCTTTTTCTGGGCGGCATCTTCGTCCGAACCGGAAACCGCAGCGACCTCACGGGTCAGCCGTTCCAAAGCAGCTTCGTACAACTGCCGTTCAGAATAGCTTTGCTCGCGCTGGTCATCGGTCCGGTGCAGGTCGCGCACAACTTCAGCGATGGCAATCAGATCGCCCGAGTTGATCTTCTGTTCGTATTCCTGCGCGCGACGCGACCACATGGCCCGCTTGACGCGCGCTTTGCCTTTCAGGGTCGTCATGGCCCGCGTGACAACGTCCGGCGACGAGAGCGACCGCATGCCGACCTCGGTGGCCTTGTTGGTCGGAACGCGCAGGGTCATCTTGTCCTTCTCAAACGAGATGACGAACAATTCCATGTTGATCCCGGCGATTTCCTGTTCCTCGATCGACACGATCTGGCCGACGCCATGGGCCGGATAGACCACATAGTCATTGGGGCGGAAATCAGAGTTTTTTGTCTTGCTCATACGGCGCGTTATCCTCGTCCAAGTTCACACTTTTCGCGACAAAAGCACGGCCGGGACGATCCTGCGATGCCCCCGTCGTGCTGATGAAATGGCGCGTGATGCCCGATCGTTCTTGTCGAACCTATCCTGCCCGCCAAACGCGTGTGTAACGGGAATATAACAAAAATTCGGCCAAATTCAAAGTCTGATGGAAAAATCAGGCCGCAAGCCTTTGTTTCCCAATTTAAAAACGGGATTTCTGCGGGCGCAAAAAGCCCAAGGCACTTCGATCGCGCCGAATCGGATGCCTAACCGCCCTCGCCCGCTTCTTCCGAGAAGTATTTCTCAAGCTTGCCCGTCTCGCCGTCGCGATCCTCGGCATCGGGCAACGGGTCCTTCTTGGTGATGATGACCGGCCAGGCCTCGGAATACTTCCGATTGAATTCCACCCATTTTTCCATGTCCGGTTCGGTGTCCGGACGGATCGCATCGGCAGGACATTCCGGCTCGCAAACACCGCAATCGATGCATTCATCCGGGTGGATGACCAGCATGTTCTCGCCTTCGTAGAAACAGTCCACGGGGCACACCTCGACGCAATCCGTGTACTTACAGGCGATGCAATTGTCGGTCACGATATAGGTCATGCACGGTCCCCGATCAGCGGTCAGCGCCCGAGTGCTAAGCCGTTCTGTCCCTGCGTGCAATCCCTTCGCGCGCTCACGATCCGTCGATCTCGTCGTAAAACGTCTGCGCTTCGCTTGCGGGGCCGCGACGGTCCGGCAACCCGGTGATCCGAACGACTTTCACGGTGCGCCCAAGCGCAAGGGTCAAGACATCTCCCGGTCCAATGCTGGCACTCGGCTTCTTGGTGATATGGGCATTTACCCGCACCTTACCGCGCGACACCTTGTCCGTGGCCAGAGTTCGGGTTTTGAAGAACCGGGCCTGCCATAGCCATTTGTCGAGCCGCATGGTCGGTCGGTCGGACAGAAGCTCAGTCCTTGTCCTTCAGACCCATCAAAGCCGCCGCGAACGGGTTGTTCGGGTCGATCTTGTCGGTCTTGGGGGGACGCGCCTCGAACGTCTTGGCGCCCTGCTGACGCGGCGGCCGTTTCCCGCGCGGGCCTTGCCCTTTGGGCTTGCCACCTTGCCGACCTTGCGGCTTGCCACCCTGACGCGGCGTACGGCGCGGGCGACCCTGCCCCCCCCAGGTGAAGGTATAGAAGACCTCGGTCTCGGGACCCTCCGGTGCTGCATCGGTTTCAGGCGTGCCCTGAGGCGATGGCTCAGGCTGTTCCTCGGGCGTGGCGCTCTCTGCTTGTGCCGCCGGCTCGGGCGCTTCCTCCTCGCCCGAAGCGACATCCGCCTCTGCTGGCGCCTCGGGCGCGCCCTTGGCGTCAACAGGTTCCGGGGTCGCCTCGGGCGCCGCGCGCTGCTTTTCGCGTTCACCCTTCTCGGCCTTGTACCCCAGCCCTTCCATAAGCGCGGCGAACTGCTCTAACGACAGCCCGGTGATCGACAACATATCCGCGTTGGCTTCGAACCCGCCACGATCCTGGTTTCTGAGCATATCGGCCAGACGTTCCAACATATCGATCCGGATCGCGCGATCGCCCGCGTTCCGATAGCCGGCCATGGCGTCATAACCGTCCGGGGCGCCCTTAGGCGTGGGCACAGTGACCAAACCGGGCGGCGGAGCTTCTGGAAACTCCTGCAAGCCTTTGACAAGAGACCACAATACCAGGCGCAACCGGGTCGGCGCCGGTTTCAAAAGAAGCGGCATAAAGATGGTAAACTGACCGAAGCGGATCCCATGTTTCCGCAAGGTCCCGCGCGCATCCTGATCCAGGGCCTTCACGTCCTGAGCGACCGCCTGGCGGGTCAGAACACCCAGA
Source organism: Paracoccaceae bacterium (assembly GCA_965267475.1). Classification (GTDB taxonomy): domain Bacteria; phylum Pseudomonadota; class Alphaproteobacteria; order Rhodobacterales; family Rhodobacteraceae; genus JBCBKU01. Next base: position 1,687,572 of record OZ254079.1, on the reverse strand, counting down.
CCCTCGACCATCTGAAATGCAAAGCCTTTAGCGAGCCCTTCCAGCGTTTCATCCTTCTGCATCGCCAGAAGTGGCTCAAACAGTGTGGCCACCTTGCGGTCGATGAAATGCTGAAGGCGCCGCTGCACCTTTGCGGCGATATCTGGGCCTGCTTCCTCGTCGACGAAGGCCTCGACCTGGGGTTTCAGTGGCTCGGGTCCCGCGACCAGTTTGCCGACCGCATGTTCACCCCACATCAGGCCGCCTTGTTCGGTGAAATCGATCTCGGTATCGGGCGAATTATAGAACCGGTCGGCGCGCAAGTGGAACTCGGGCGCCAAGGCTGCAAGCGAGGCCTGGCGCAGTGTCTTTTCTTCGTCGGGAGACGAGGATTTGTCCTGGCTGAAGCGAAACCCCTCCAACCGGCCGACAAACTGACCTTCAACGGTCACTTCGCCTTTGTCGTTCACGTCAGCCACCAGGCTCTCCCTCTGTTTCAACCGGCGAAGCAATACGGATGTCCGCCGGTCGACAAATCTTTGTGTCAGCGCCTCGTGCAGCGCATCGGACAGGCGGTCTTCTACATCCCGCGTGAGATCCCGCCAATGGGATTTATCGCCGACCCAGTCCTTGCGTTGCGCGACATATGTCCATGTCCGAATAAACGCCAGACGTTTCGACAGGGTGTCGATGTCTCCGTCGATGCGGTCAATCCGTCCGATCTGTTCGGTCAGCCAACCGGCGGGGATCTGCCCGTCTTCGTGGAGGAAGGTGAAAATCCGTTCCAAAAGGGCCGCATGTTCCTGGGTCGAGATGTCGCGGAAGTCCGGGATCCGGCAGACATCCCAAAGTAGGCGGACGTCATTGGCATGGGCGAGACGTGCGCGAAGCGTCGGGACCTCGGCCAGAGTGCGCAGGGCAATCAGGTCGTCCGCCTCTCGTGCCTTGGTCAGCCACGGATCATCGGTTCCCTCGGTCAACGAGGCGATCAAAGCATCGACCGAGCCGAAATTCAGCGCAGCGTTGCGCCAGTTCAATTTTTTAATCGGTGTGAAGCGGTGCGCTGTGATGGCGGCGACGACCCCGTCATCGAGCTGCTCGGCTTCGCCGGTTACACCGAACGTCCCGTTTGTCTTGTACCGCCCTGCCCGACCCGCGATCTGGGCCAGTTCGTTCGGGGCAAGGTGCCGCATGCGCCGCCCGTCGAACTTGGACAGGCCCGAAAACGCCACATGATCGATGTCGAGGTTCAGGCCCATCCCGATGGCGTCCGTCGCAACCAGGTAATCGACTTCGCCGTTTTGATACATGGCGACCTGGGCGTTCCGGGTCCGCGGGCTTAGCGCCCCCATGACCACTGCGGCCCCGCCCTTCTGGCGGCGGATGACTTCGGCGATGGCATATACATTTTCGACCGAAAACCCGACGATGGCGGACCTGGGCGGCATACGGCTTATCTTTTTCGAACCTGTATAGGTCAATTCCGAAAACCGTTCCTTGGTCGACATGATCGACCCTGGCACCAGTTCCGCGATTGCATTCCGCATCGTATGGGCGCCCAGAAACACCGTTTCCTTCGCGCCCCGCGCCCGCAACAGCCGGTCGGTGAACACGTGGCCCCGCTCGGGGTCCGCGCAAAGCTGGATTTCGTCGATGGCGAGAAAGTCGCAGCCCATGCCTTCGGGCATCGCTTCAACCGTGCAGACCCAGTACTGCGTGCGGGGCGGCACAATCCGTTCTTCCCCGGTGATCAGCGCAACCACGGAAGGACCACGCATCGCGACGATCCGATCATAGACCTCACGCGCCAGCAATCTGAGCGGCAAGCCGATGATGCCTGTCCGATGACCCAGCATCCGCTCGATTGCGTAATGGGTTTTGCCGGTATTGGTCGGGCCCAGAACGGCCGTAATCCGCGATGGCGCATTCATGTCAGGGACCGCTTGGAGCGCCTTAAAGCGTAGCGCCCTCGACCTCTCGTTCCAGCCGTTCGATCTGATCCCTTAGGCCCTCGCGGTGGGGATGTATAGCCTCAACCGCGCGAAGCGCTTCAAGCGCACCTTCGGGTCGCCCGATCTCTTGCAGGATCAGCGCAAGGCCCGACATGGCGCCGAAATGGCGCGGGTTGAGGCTTAGGGTCTGGCGAATATCTTCGACCGACGGACCATAGAGCCCTTCGTGAAAATACGCTGTCGCGCGCATGTTATAGGCTTCGGCAAATTCCGGCGCGTGATCGATCAAAGCCGAAAAATGCTCAATCGCGCGGCGATGATCGCCCGCTTCCATGGCCATCCGGCCGCGTTCCAACAAAAGATCCATCGCCGGAGAGCCAGATTTCGACCATTCCTGCCAGATCTTCTCTTCAATTTCCTGATAGCTCCCCCCCTCAGCGCCCTTCAGCGCTTCAAAAAGTGGATCAAGATCAGCATCTTGCGCCGAAGACGGGCCTGACAGCAACAAAGCCGCGATAAGTGCCGTTACGGCGCAATTGAGGTTGTTAAGGAACACTCGCATAAGAGAACTATAGTCGTGTTTCAGGGAATTGCATCCCGCACGGAGATCAAATTCGAAGGAGACGCGCGGATGAGCGGTGTCATTGAAGCGGCGGTTGCCGCGCTGAACGAGAAGCTGGCCAGCGGTTTTGACGGCACGGCGAAATTCGCAATCGAGGGCGAAGGTGCGATCATGGTAGATGCCAATGGCGCCCGCGCGGGCGACGAGGACGCGGATGTGACGCTGTCTGCCGATGCAGACACGTTCCAGTCGATCATGTCGGGCGATTTGGACGCGACGGCGGCTTTCATGGGCGGAAAACTGGCTGTGGACGGCGATATGGGGGCCGCGATGCGGCTTGGCTCGCTTCTCGCCTGATCCTTGGAAGACGCGCCTTATTATCCCGACTTGACCGACCCACCCGAGCGTGGCCGGGCCGTCTGGGTTCGGACCGCTGACGGGGTCCGGATCCGTGTGGGGTGGTGGAACGCAGGCGACCGGGGCACGGTCTTCATGTTATGTGGCCGCACGGAATTCGTTGAAAAATATGGGATAAATGCCACGGATCTCGCCCAGCGCGGCTATGCCTCTATGGCCATCGACTGGCGGGGGCAAGGTCTGGCGGACCGCTTGGCCGAAGATCCGATGCTGGGGCATATCGGCGAATTTGCCGACTATCAGCACGATTTGCGGGCTATGATTAAGGTCGCCGAAGATGCGGCACTTCCCAAACCTTGGCATCTGCTGGGTCACTCTATGGGGGGCGCGATTGGGCTTCGGGCTCTGCTGGACCCGCATCCTTTCAAAACCGCAATATTCTCGGGGCCCATGTGGGGCATTGTTGTCCCGCCCTTCATGACACCTTTCGCGGGGCCCCTAGCCCGGACGCTTTGCGCCCTTGGCATGTCGGAACGCTATGCGCCCACGACCAGCCCCGAAAGCTATGTCGCGGTTGAAACTTTCGCCGACAACAAGCTGACGACCGAGCCTGCCATGTGGGACTATATGCAAAAGCAGGTTTGGGAGGTTGAGCGCTTCGGTCTAGGCGGACCGAGTGTGCAATGGGTCTATGAGGCGCTGAAAGAGGTGAAGTTTCTGACAGCAGCGCCTCGGCCTGACTTGCCGGTTTACACGGCGGTCGGGGCGCTTGAGACGATCGTGAATGTGCCTGCGGTTGCCGAATTGATGTCGACCTGGACTGGCGGGGTCTATGACGTCATCGAAAACGCCAAGCATGAAATCATGATGGAAGGCCCCGCCATCCGGAACCTGTTCTTCGACCGCGCGCAGGCGGTCATGGAACGCTAGCTTTTCAACGCGTGAACTGCTGCCGCGTCGGCCTTGGCCCCGTTGATCATCCAGACCACTTCAGAGGCGATGAAGAACATCGAGACGCCGAATTTGGTCATCTCTTCCGCCTCTTGCCCATTCTTGACGAAGGTCATGAACGCCACACCCGCGTCCTTCGCCGCCGTGCCGCAGCGCTCGAACGCGGCCATAAGTTCGGGCGATCCAAGTTCGGTTTTTCCATAGGCCACAGTGAGGTCGGACGGGCCAAGGAACACGCCATCGACACCCGGCGTTCCGGCGATCGCTTCGGCGACATCCACGGCTTCCGGTTCCTCGATCTGGACGATCACGACGGTTTCCTTCTGGGACCTGTCCAGGATTTCGGCCATGGGTGCCCCGCGTCCCCAGCGGGTGGCACCGGCAAAGCTTCGCCCCCCTTTCCCAAAATGGGCCGCGTTGACGGCCGCCGCCGCCGCTTCGGCGCTGTCGATATGCGGACAAACGATCCCCACCGCACCGGAATCGAGCGCTTGAAGCACCGTTTCATTGGTCACCGGAGAGACCCGGACAAGCACCGGAAAATCCAGTGCGCGGGCCATGGCCATGCAAGCGTCCATCCGGCCGCGGTCAAACGGCGCGTGCTCGGTATCGATGCAGACGAAGTCGAGACCTGACTTGGCCAGCGCCTCGATCAACTCGTAAGCGGGCGTTTTCATGAATGTGCCTGCAAGCGGTGCACCTGACCGCATGAGCGTCTTGAAATTCTCGGTTCGCGTCATGGGTCCCCCTTAGGCTTCAATTTCCGTAAATGCGTCGCGAAGCGCCGTTGACCAGGCGCGGCTCATATCCTGAAAGCCCGCATCGTCCGGTTCTATCCGGGTGGTCTCGGTCACGGTCAACGAGTCCTTCTCGATGACGGTCAGATCCAGCGGCATGCCGACCGACAGGTTCGACCGAAGCGTCGAATCCATCGACAGAAGCACGGCCTTGCGCGCATCCGCCAAAGAGGTGTCCGGCGTCACCACCCGGTCGAGGATGGGCTTGCCGTATTTGTGCTCGCCAATCTGCAGAAAGGGCGTGTCTGCCGTCGCTTCGATGAAATTGCCTTCGGGATAGACCAGGAACAGGCGCATTCCACCGCCCTTGCGCTGCCCGCCCACAATCATGGACGCGCTGGCTGTCTGCGCGGCGCGGTCCATGCGGGACTGCACTTCGGCCGAGACTTCGGACAGGGTCCGCCCGATGATTTGCGCCACTTGCAGCATGGTCTGTGCATGAAGGATCGACGTCTCGGGCGACGGTTCAAGATCCGTCGCCGCTTCTTCCAGACGCGCCAGCGTCGTCTGGGTCACGGACAGGCTGCCCGCAGTCATAATCGAGATCACCCGCTCACCCGGGGTCTCGAACACGAAGGTCTTCCGATATGTCGCGATATTGTCGAGACCCGCATTGGTGCGTGTATCCGACAACAGAACCATGCCTGCTTTCAGCAGCAATCCCACACAATATGTCACTGAATTTCTCTCCGGCAGGTCTTCGAACCGCACCCTAAGTGGCTGGCACGCCAAGGGCAATCGAGACATTTCGATACATACGTCCCGGGAATGGCCACAGTTTTTCCATGATCTGGACGAAGACTGCGTTCTTAAAGACAATCAGCGTCAGAAAGGCGCTTTGTGGCGAGCTCCGAAATAACTGGGCCCGCACGCGAGAGATATGGAGTACACGGGCATATGAGCCAACCAAGCACCGCAAAGGGCGAGACCCCGCGCGCGGAACCGTGCAAGGCGGCCGATTGCCCAAATTTCGCGAGATGTCGATGCAGTGCATTGGCGGCGAAGGACGGAAGGAAACCGTAGGGCATGACTTTCAAGAGAATTGGACTGCTGGCGGTTGCTGGCCTTGCTTTGGCGGGCTGCGCCGGAACATTCACGACCGAATATGAAACCGGCCTAAGCGCCGATGTTACGCGCGGATGGCGCGTGCAGGATGTACAGGTCGTCGCGCCGACCTCGCTGACCGTGTCTGAAGCAAATCGGTTTGCTCCGGATGCAGACATTGTTTGGCACGGTGATCCTCCGGGTGACCGCCGCGCGCAAGTTGCCAAGATTTTGGATGACGGGATCACCGAAGGGGCCTCGGGCCTGCGGGGAAGCCGTCCGGTCATCATCGGCGTGACCGTGCAGACCTTTCACAGCCTAAGCCCGCTTGCATTGGCCGAAGCGCCATCGGGCGTGCACAACATCACCTACTCGACCCGGGTATTCGATGCTCGATCCGGCGAACCGCTGACCCAGACCGAGGTCATCACCGCCGATCTTGAGGCCTTCACCGGAGCTGCGGCGGTTGTCGCCGTGCAGCAGGGTGAGACGCAGAAGGTGCGGATCAACCGGCATTTGTCCAACGTGACGCGTGGCTGGTTGGGCATCGGACCGGACCCGCGCCGGCAATTCTCGGGTCTCGGACGCTAACGACAACTTAGAATATTTCTTTGGCGCGTCCCGGCCACCGGGGCGCGTTTTCTATTGTGCCACCTGCGTAACAGCCACGGACACATCCAGCCGTTCTTTCGCGGTTCCTCGCGCCACACCGCGGATCGGCGCGGCCTCTTGCGCATCGGCGCCCGACCCAAGCCGGATATAGCGGTCATCCGGGCAGGTCCGATTGGTCGCGTCGAAGCCGACCCATCCGAGGTCGGGAATATGGATTTCGGCCCAGGCATGGCTCGCCTCACTGCCTACCGTGCCCTCGGTCGCAAAGAAGTATCCCGTGACATAGCGTGCTGGCATGTCGATGCTCAGCGCCGCTGCAATGAGCGTATGCGCCTGATCCTGACAGACGCCCGCACCCTGGGCCAAAGCCTCGGCAGCGGTTGTGGATGGCCCCGTTTGCCCAGGCACATAGGCCAAGGCGTCTGCGACCGCATTCGTCAGCGCATGGGCGCGCGCCAATGCCTCACTCTCGGGCGTGTCGCTGACCGCGGCTTTCGCAAGATCCGAAATGGCGCGATCCGGGGTCGTTGCCCGTGTCGGGCTGAGATAGGCCAAGGGCGGGATCCGTTCGCGATGTCCGCGAAGCACGCCCGTCATGTCCGCCGTTTCAACGGAACCTTCGACCAAAACGGTCACCTCAGCCGACGGTCCGCGCAACGTCGCCGTCTCAACCCAGTCGCCTGCGCCGTCGCGAAACCCGGCCCCGAACTGGGCCCCTTCGATTGTGACGGACCAGTTGAGCACTTGCTGCCCCTCGAAATCGGCGGGGCGCAGCCGCAGACTTTGCACCAGGCCCTTTGGTGCCGGATCGAACGCATAGGTCGAATTATGGGACACCGTCAGCTTCACCGCGCTTCCCCGGAAAGGTAGTCATCGTGGATCAGTGCCGAAAGCTTTGCGACGTCGCCGATAAAGCGGGTCAGGAACTCATGCAGACCTTCGTCAAAGACATCGTCGATTTGCGCTTCGCAAAGCTCGGCGACTACGGACCGTGCCCGCGCGACCGCTTCGCCTGAGCGTCCATACCCCCGCGACAGCCGTTCGAGATGCATCAACACCTCCTCCGCCGCGGAAATAAGTGACCTCGGCGTCTTTCGGTTCAGGATCAGGAAATCCGTGATCTTGGCCGGCGTGACCTCGCCACCATAGGCCCAGGAAAACGCGCGATGTGCCGACATCGCACGCAGGATCGTGGACCACTGATAGTTGTCGAGGCCAGAGCCCACATAATCCACCTGTGGCAGCAGAACGAAATACTTCACATCGAGGATCCGCGCCGTTGCGTCGGCCCGTTCCAAAGCGAAACCGAGGCTTAGGAAATCATACCCGTCATTGCGCAATTGGGTGGCTTCGATCCCGCCGCGTACCAGCGCCGCCGCCCGAACCGTCCAATCAATCAGGTCATTCAGCGACAGTTTTGACCGCTCCGTACGGCGCAGCTCCTGCATTTCCTGGTGGGCGGTGTTCAGGGCGTCCCAGACCTGACTGGAAAGCGCCGTCCGGACGATCCGCCCGTTTTCGCGCGCCTGGCCGATACAACTGGCAATCGAGGATGGGTTGTCCTGATCGAAGAACAGAAAGCTTTCGGCGTTCCGCTGCACCGGTTCACCGTATTTGTCGTTAAAGGCCTCTATGTTTCCGGCGCTTCTGAGGATCGACTCCCATTCATTCCGGAAGCCGCCCCCGATATTCGGGATCAGGGCATTCCGGGCGCCGACCCCTAACAGACGGGCAACGGTCTCGGCCCGCTCCAAAGATCGTCCGATCCAGAAAAGGTTATCGGCGGTCCGGCTTAACATCAGTCGGCCATCACCCAGGTGTCCTTAACCCCCCCGCCCTGGGACGAGTTGACGACCAGTGACCCCTCAGTCAGCGCAACACGTGTCAGACCGCCGGGCACCAGTTCAATCCGGTCGCCCACCAGGCAATACGGGCGTAGATCCACATGGCGAGGTGCAATGCCTTCTTCCACGAAGGTGGGACAGGTCGACAGCGCCAGGGTCGGCTGCGCGATATAGTTCGACGGGTTTTCCTTCAGCTTCTCCGCGAACAAAGCGATCTGATCCTTGGTGGACCTCGGACCCACCAGCATGCCGTATCCGCCTGACCCGTGCACTTCCTTCACGACCAAATCGGCCAGGTTATCAAGAACATAGGACAGCTCATCCGGTTTCGCGCATTGCCAGGTGGGCACGTTGTTCAGGATCGGTTCTTCACCCAAGTAGAACCGGATCATCTCGGGCACGTAGGTATAGATCGCCTTGTCATCGGCAACGCCCGCGCCAGGGGCCGAGGCGATTGTTACCCCGCCCGACCGATAGACATTCATCAATCCGGGTACACCAAGCATGCTGTCAGGGCGGAAACACAAAGGATCGATAAACGCATCATCGATCCGCCGATAGATCACGTCGAGCTTCTGCGGCCCCTCGGTCGTGCGCATCCAGACGAAATCGCCTTCCACGAATAGGTCCGCTGCCTCAACCAATTCCACACCCATCATATCGGCCAGAAACGAGTGCTCGTAATAGGCCGAGTTGAAATGTCCGGGCGTCAGGATCGCGACGCGGGGCTCACCTTCGCATTTGCGGGGCGCGACCGAGGCGAGCGTCCGCTTAAGAAGCGTCGGATAGGTTTCCACCGGGGCAATCCGGTTGTTCTGAAACAGGCCGGGGAACATCCGCATCATGATCTCGCGGTTTTCCAGCATGTAAGAGACGCCCGATGGCGTGCGGCAATTGTCCTCAAGCACAAAGAACTCGTCCGGGCCCGTGCGCACAAGATCGATCCCGACGATGTGGCTGTAGACACTGCGCGACGGTTTGATGCCCACGACGGCGCGTTCAAACGCTTCGTTCCGATAGACCAGATGCGCCGGGATCCGGCCTGCTTTGACAATCTCACCCCGGCCATAGACATCGGCCAGGAACGCGTTCAACGCCCGCGCGCGCTGTTTGACGCCCCGATCCAGCTTGCGCCATTCGTCGGCTGAAAAGACCCGCGGAAACATGTCGAACGGGATCAACCGGTCGGGGTCGCCGCCCTCGCCATAGACAGCGAAAGTAATACCGATCCGGCGGAACAGAGCTTCGGCCTCGGACTGTTTGAGCGAGCGGAGTTCCGACGGCATATCGCGCGCCCAATCGGCCAGACCGGCATAGGGCAAGCGGACCTCGCCCCCTTCGGTCATCTCGTCGAAATAGTCAGGCCGCGTCGTTGTCCCCATTGGATGAAGCTTAGGGGGAACAACCAACAGGTTCAAAGCGGTTTTTGCTTAGCAATCGCCGACTTGCGTGGAAATTCGAACGCACTAAGGTTTCTGCCTATGGGAACGGCGGTGCTGACCTTCACGGATCGCGGGATCTATTGCCCGGCGGGCGATTTCTATATCGATCCTTGGCGGCCGGTAGATCGCGCGCTGATCACCCATGGACATGCCGACCACGCGCGCCCCGGGCATCACCGCTATTTGGCGACCGCCGCAGCCGCCCCGGTGATCCGTCACCGGTTGGGAAGCATCAATCTGGACACGATCCCGTTTGGCGAAACCCGACAGATCGGATCCGCCCGCGTGTCGTTTCATCCTGCCGGCCATGTCCCCGGATCGGCCCAGATCCGTGTCGAGGTCGGGGGCGAGGTTTGGGTGGCGTCAGGTGATTACAAGGTGGTCGATGACGGATTGAGCGAACCGTTTGAGCCGATCCAATGCCACGCATTTATCACCGAATGCACCTTTGGACTGCCGGTTTTTGCTTGGGCGCCGCAAGATCAGATCGTGGCTGATCTGAATGCCTGGTGGGCGGGCAACGCCGCCAACGGAAAAATATCTGTCATCGGCGCCTATTCCTTGGGCAAGGCCCAGCGCATTCTGACCAGCGTGGATCCGTCGATCGGCCCGATTTTGACCCACGGTGCCATCGAGAACACAAATGCCGCTTTGCGCGGCCAAGGGATTGCACTGCCCAACACGGTATTGGTCACGCCTGACCTGGATGCAAAGGAACACGCTGGTGCTTTGGTCGTGGCGCCGCCCTCGGCACTTGGATCAGCCTGGATGCGGCGGTTTGGCGCGACCTCGACCGCCTTCGCCTCTGGCTGGATGCGACTTCGAGGTGTGCGGCGGCGGCGCGCGGCAGACCGTGGGTTCGTGATGTCCGATCACGCCGATTGGGCGGGTCTGAACGCGGCCATAAAGGACACGGGCGCCGAACGGATCTTTGTCACCCATGGCTATACCTCGGTTTTTCGGCGATGGCTGGAGGAACAAGGGTATGATGCCCAGATCGTCACGACTGAGTTTGAGGGCGAAAGCCTCGACCCATCCAGCACAGAACCGGAAGAGCCGTCACCATGATCAAAGTCCTGGCTTCGTTGGCCATACTCGCGGTGCCAACCGCCGCTGAAGCGCTGTGCCTGAACACCCGGGGGCTCTTAGGAACACCCCATACTTATGAGGCGGTGTCCGAAGCCATGCACCCCACTCTACCCGTCGGTAAATGCTTTCGCGCACGCACCCGCTTCTCTCCCGACGACATCCAGCCGGGGACGGTCATCACCTTCAGGGAAGGCCGGATCACGATGGTGTTTCGTGTCGTCGCAACAGCAGGCATGACGGTCGAAATGCGCGAAGGACAAGTTGTCCTGAACGGCGATCCGGTGCCGCAGAGCCCTTTGCCTGACGATGAGACCGATTTTCGCGTCAGCGACCGCTACAGCCAGACAGGATGTCAACCCGAACGGGGTGATCTTTGCGTCCGCGCTGCGTTTGAAGAAATCCTGCCAAATGGCGCGCGCTATACTGTGCTGAATACGCTGACCACGCGTTTGGACGACACACCCGAAGTCACAGTGCCCGATGGGCATGTTTTCGTTCTGGGCGATCACCGCGACAATTCAGCAGACAGCCGAATACCCAGCGCTGCGGGCGGGCGCGGCATGGTCGCCGTCAGCGCGGTCAACGGAATTGTGGATCCCTAACTTCGCAACACCTGCGAGAATGCCGCCCGCAGGTGATCGGCTGCGGCATCCACATGCGCGTCAGGCTCGGCCTGCGTCAGAAGACCCAGCGAGGTTGTCGGCAGTTTTGGCAGGCCGAAGCTGTCGGGGACTTCGACGATCTCACCGCCCAGCGATGACTCGGAGAGGGGCGCAATCGCAAGATCCGCCATAATCGCAGCTCTTTGACCGGTGATATGCGCGCTCTGGAACGCCACGCGCCATTCGCGCCCAATCCCGCGAAGTGCTGCTTCGGCGGCCTGGCGCCACGAACACTCCTGGTTCCACACCGCCATGGGAATGGGATCGCATTCAACGGCAACGCCACCTGACCGCATGGCCCAGACAAGCTGTTCCTGAACCAGCGTCTCGACCCCTTCTTCCAGAATAGACCCATGACATGTCACGATCGCCAGATCGAGCGAACGTTCCTTGATCATGCGCGCCATGGTAAACGACCCCTCGACAATCACGTTGACCGTGACGCCGGGATGGGTTTCGGCAAAGCGGCAAAGCATAGCGGGCAAATATTTGGCGCCGATATCATCCGGGGCGCCGAGCCGCACCACCCCTTTCAATTCGGGCGTCACGAAACGGGCAATTGCATCGCGATTCAACGCGAGCATCCGGCGGGCATGTTCCAGAAGATATATTCCGTCCTCTGTCAGGTCGACCCTGCGGCTGTCGCGCAGGAAGATTGGACGACCCAACATGTCCTCCATCTTTTTGACCTGCATCGAGATCGCCGAGGGTGTCCGGTGAACGACATCTGCCGCGGCCGAAAAGTTTCCGGTTTCGGAAATCGCCACCAGCGTGCGCAGAAGATCGAGGTCCAGAAGCGGAATCTGCGGTGTTGAAGGTGCATTCACGGCGACCCATCCTATCTTTCAAATTTTCTGATCTAAGCCATAAGAACTATTCGTTTGATTGAACCATAGCAGGGCGCCTATGTCTAGTGACAAGAGCTTCGCGAAGTCTCCTGACCCTAAACTGAAGGAGACACCCCATGACGACCGAGACAAGACATTTTCCGAACGTGCCGCTACTTGCGGGTCTGCTGGACCGGTGGATGGAGCGGGCCCAGAAACGCCAGGCGCGGAAGGAGTACACCGCTCTGCTGGAACTGGACGATCAAATGTTGCGCGATATTGGCGTGACCCGCGACGAAGTGCGTCGTTTCGCGGGACAACCCATCAAGACCGGCATTGAACTTGAGCGCAATCACCTTCCGTTCTGAAGGCTGCGCACCGCTGCCCAGGGAGTTCCCAGTCCCTCGGCAGCGGTTTTTTGTTTGCCTGCCCGCAAGGCCGTGCCACGTTCTGGGCCATCACAATGCTGGATGGCCCGTTGCGCAGATTTGCCGCTCTCTTCACCGCGCTCGATCAAACGACCAAGACCAATGCCAAGGTCGGGGCGCTCGCGGCGTATTTCGGTGAGGCGCCAGCGGCGGACAGGCTTTGGACCATTGCGTTGTTTTCCGGGCGGCGCCCGAAACGCACGGTGACGACAACGAAGCTGCGGGAATGGGCTGCGGAACGGGCGGACATTCCGCTTTGGTTGTTTGAAGAGGCCTATCCCATTGTCGGTGATCTGGCCGAAACGATCGCGCTGGTCCTGCCGGAAAGCGGCGCGTCTTCCGATCGGTCGCTTACCGAATGGATCCAGGATATCAAAGGCTTGGCCGCATTTGAGGAAGCGGAACGCAAATCGCAGATACTGGACGCCTGGGATCAGCTATCCCCGACCGAGCGTTTCGTTTTCAACAAGCTGATCACCGGCGGGTTTCGTATGGGGCTGAGCCAGAAACTGATGACCCGGGCTTTGTCGCAGGCAACGGGGATTGAGGAGCCCGACCTTGCCCACCGGCTGATGGGTGACTGGACGCCGGATACTGTCACCTATGACAGTCTGATCCTGGCGCCGGATCCAACGGCGGATCTGTCCAAACCCTATCCCTTCTATCTGGCTTATCAGCTGGATGGCGTTCCCGAGGATCTTGGCGATCCTCGCGATTGGGCGGCCGAGTACAAATGGGATGGGATCCGGGGTCAGTTGATCCGGCGCGAGACCGAACATTTCCTTTGGTCGCGCGGCGAAGATCTGATGACCGACCGCTTTCCCGAACTGGCGGCGGCGCGGGACTTCCTGCCGCCCGGCACCGTTCTGGATGGCGAGGTTCTGGCCTGGGACTACGATGCAGAGGCGCCCAAGTCATTCAATGCCCTGCAAAAAAGGATCGGGCGAAAGACGGTCCCGAAGAAACTTCTGGCCGAGGCGCCCGTGGTCCTGCGTGCCTATGATCTCTTGGAGTGGGACGGCACGGATATGCGCCCCCACTCTTTCGCGGACCGGCGGCGGATCCTGGAGGACCTGATCGGCGACCTGCCCAAGGATGCGCCTTTCCGGGCGTCCCCGTTGATAGACTTCGGCACGTGGGACGCACTTACCGAGGCCCGGGCAGGTGCACGCGATCTGGGCGCCGAAGGTGTCATGCTGAAACGGCTTGACGCGCCGTATCGCGACGGCCGGAAAAAGGGGGATTGGTGGAAGTGGAAACTGGATCCGCTCTCAGTCGATGCAGTCATGATCTATGCGCAGCAGGGTCACGGGCGAAGAGCGACCCTGTTCACCGATTTCACTTTCGCGGTTTGGAACGGCAACGATCTGGTCCCTTTCACCAAGGCCTATTCCGGATTGACCGATGCCGAGTTTCGCCAGATCACCGCCTGGGTGAAGAAGAACACGCTGGAACGATATGGCCCCGTCCGCGCCGTCAAGCCCGAGCATGTGTTCGAGATCCACTTCGAGGGCATTCAGGAAAGCCCGCGCCACAAATCTGGCGTGGCCTTGCGTTTCCCGCGCATGTCGCGCTGGCGCCACGACAAGCCGGTGCAAGAGGCCAATACGCTCGACGATCTGAAAGAGATGTTGGCTACATACGGTTGATCAGATTGAGCGCCTGCGGCGCACGCGTTCTGGCACTTCGTGCGATTGGCGCCCCGCCGCACTGGCTTTCCCAGACCCGGACGGGCGGGATCTTGAGTATTTGAACCAAGATGACGGGGGCTGGTCTTGACCCCCGGGGGGGCGGCGCCCTAGCTCTTGCGAACACTTATTAGGAGATCCCCATGCCGCGCCAACCTGTATTCGATGCCGATGCCTCAGCGGGGGGAAAGGCCCTGGGCGATCTGCCCGAATGGGACCTGTCCGATCTTTATTCCGGTCCCGATGCGCCAGAGTTCGCGGCGGATATGGAGTGGCTGGAAAAGGCATGCGCGGATTTCGCGGCGGATTACGAAGGAAAGCTCGCTAGTCTTGATGCCCCGGGTCTTCTGGACTGCGTGAAGCGGCAGGAAAAGATCGACCAGGTCGCCGGCCGGATCATGTCTTTTGCCGGGCTGCGATACTATCAGAACACGACGGATGCGGATCGCGGCAAGTTCATCGCCGATGCCCAGGACAAAATCACCACCTTCACGACGCCCCTGGTCTTCTTCACGCTGGAACTGAACCGTTTGGACGACGCGCATCTGGACGGGCTTCTGGCGTCAAATGCAGATCTGGCGCGGTACAAGCCCATCTTCGACAAGATCAGGGCGCTGAAGCCCTATCAGCTTTCGGATGAGTTGGAGAAATTCCTGCATGACCAATCGACCGTTGGCGCGGCAGCCTGGAACCGGCTGTTCGATGAGACAATGGCTGGTTTGTCGTTTGAAGTTCAGGGGGAAGAGCGAAACCTTGAGGCGACACTTGATCTTCTGACGGATCATGACCGATCCAAGCGCGAGGCCTCGGCGCGCGAGCTTGCTAAAGTGTTTGGCAGCAATATCAAGCTGTTCGCCCGGGTCCACAACACGCTGGCCAAAGAGAAAGAAATCGAGGATCGCTGGCGGAAGATGCCCACACCCCAAACTGGGCGGCATCTGTCGAACCAGGTGGAGCCGGAAGTGGTCGAGGCGCTCAGAAATGCCGTCGTCGCAGCCTATCCGAAACTGAGCCACCGGTACTACCAGCTGAAAGCCAAGTGGATGGGCCTGGACAAACTTGAAGTCTGGGACCGGAACGCGCCCTTACCTATGGAAGACAACACCATCGTCGATTGGGACAGCGCGCGGGTGACGGTGTCCGAGGCGTATTCGGCCTTTGATCAGCGCATGGCCGAGATAGCGGAGCCCTTTTTCACCGATGGCTGGATCGATGCGGCGGTGAAACCGGGCAAGGCGCCCGGGGCCTTCGCGCATCCGACAGTGACCAACGTGCACCCCTATGTCATGCTGAATTACCTCGGCAAACCGCGAGATGTGATGACACTGGCACACGAACTGGGCCATGGGGTCCACCAGGTGCTTGCCGCGAAGCAGGGGGAGCTTTTGTCATCCACCCCCCTGACCCTTGCGGAAACGGCGTCCGTTTTTGGCGAAATGCTGACCTTCCGGAAACTTCTTGCGGGCGCCAAAGATGCAAATCAGAAGAAGGTTCTGCTTGCGGGCAAGGTCGAGGACATGATCAACACGGTCGTCCGGCAGATCGCGTTCTATGACTTCGAATGCAAGCTGCATGACGCGCGCCGGGGCGGCGAATTGACGCCTGACGATATCAACGCGCTCTGGATGTCGGTACAGGGCGAAAGCCTTGGGCCCGCTTTTACGTTCATGGAGGGGTATGAGACCTTCTGGGCCTATATCCCGCATTTCGTCCACTCGCCCTTCTATGTCTATGCCTATGCCTTCGGTGATGGCCTCGTGAACGCGCTTTACGCCGTCTATGAGGAAGGCGATCCGGGCTTCAAGGACAAGTATTTCGAAATGTTGGAGGCAGGTGGATCAAAGCACCATCAAGAGCTTCTTGCGCCCTTCGGCCTCGATGCATCCGACCCGACCTTCTGGGACAAGGGGCTGTCGATGATTTCCGGCTTCATCGACGAATTGGAAGCGATGGAGGGCTAAGCCGCCGGCTTAGATGGCAGCCACAACAGAGTTGATGATCAAGTCACGCAAGCTGTCACGCAAATGCTTGATCCGGGCTTTTGCGATTCCTTTCGCCGACAAAGCGAGCATCTTGGCGTTGCTCGCTTTCGAACCCACGAGAAAATCAAACTCTATTCGCTGAATGGATCCATTTGCCAAGAGCTCGGCATAGCGGCGCAAGTCATCCTCTGAGTCAGCTAAGAAGTCTGAAAAATCACTTTTCGCGTCGTCCGCAAATGCTTTGATCGCGTTCTCAATCAGATCAGATATTCCGGATTTAATGTCTTCAAATGCCTTGTTGATACTCATGTTGTCCTCTCAGAATTATCGCGTCTGCGCCTCGTTGCAGGACGTCGGGGCCTCCTTGTTGGCCTCCAAGCAAATCAGTCGATCAAATGCGAAAACGACCTCGTCGCGGAAGTTTTCGGCAAAGTCTGGCGAGACGCCCGACGGCGATCGATCGCGCCAAAATGCCACGAACCCGCCCATGAGGTTTTCATCGCCATCGCGAATAATGTCCCACATCTCCGTCGCCTCCGAATTATTCTCGAACCCAGCTGAAAACTCGTAAGCTACGTCGATATCGAGAAGTAATTGTTCGGCCTTTTGTTTTTGCGAGGCATAGGAATTGGTGGATACTTCGATCAGATTGAGTGATCTTGCCTTTATTGACGTCGCATTCTTGTAGGCTTCCAGAGAGAAGTCGGCAATTTGCGCACAAGCACCACAAATCAAAAAGAAAAAAAGGGTCGCGAAGTACGACCTTGGGTCAAGCAGCTTCATAAAATGTCCAATCAAAACGACATATCAATGCAGATAGTCTAATTGGAATCGAGAAGTCAGGCAAGAAACACGAACTGTTAGAAATAGAATCCTGCTGTTCTGCCACCACGCAAAAGCAATTGTTTCTTAGAGGACGACGGACAATTTCGGCGTCGCTTGAACTTCAAGAACGCAATTCGCTTGGTCAAGGCGCAGGAAACGGGGCCAATTGCAGCCGCGCCGAGGCCGGAGCCTTGCCCTCGGCAATCATCTGGCGAAGCCGGGCATCGAGCACTTTCTCACGCGCCACCCAAGTATAGCGCTCGTCTTCCTTCAAAGGAGCCCAAAACAGCCGCCCGCCGAACCGCCAGGGATCCAGCACGATCCCATCGTCGAATGCCGCGCCTTTGGCCGACACGATCGCAGTGGAGTGATCGATCAGGATACGACTGTCTGCATTGGCTATGGCGCGGTGCAAGTCCAAGGTCCGAAAGTCTTCGGCCAGAAGGCGCTTTTCCATATCCTCGGCCCAATGCCAGCAAAGCCCACGGGGCCTAAGCCCCATATTGACCTTGGTGTTATGGATAAGCGGCGGGTCGGTGATCTCGTACGCAATGGCAAGCTGTTGGGTGTACCGAAAAGCGATCTCCGCCGCCCGCGCGGCCTCGGATGGGTCAATCTCGGGTCCGAGCTTCAAGATTGAGGCCTCTAGATTCGCAATCTCGTCCTGGGTCGCAACCGGCGGCCCATCCGGGCCCACCCCGCCGCACGCAGCCAGAGCCGCCAACCCGAGTGCGGCAAGAACCGCCTTCATGCGCGAAATGATCATGATTTCTGCCTGTCTTTGCCGTTGTCTATCGCGCTAGCCGATCGAGACCCACCCCGTCGAGCCACAGCTGCGTGAACAGTCAGGAACACGCGCGCGCGTTGCCGATGCGCCGCGTGTCAGTCGATCTCGCGCCAGGGGAAGGGTTTTTCATCGGTGGCACCAGACTGATACATGGACACTCTTTTCAGCCAGACACCCAGCCGCGCGCCAAACTCGGCAATATTGTCATTGGGTTTGCCGCCATTGAACAGGAGCCAGACAAACTGGCCGATGGTCAGCGCCCAGATCATAAGTTCGGCTATGGCGAAGAGAAACAGGAACAAGATCATGTAGATCAGCCGTTCCAGCATGCTGTCGCGCTTGAGAAATCCGTCATCCTCTTGGTCGTGCTGTTGGTCGGTCATTTACGCCTCCCTCGCTTTAGCAAAGACCCTGTCGATCATCGTCTGGGTGCCCCGAGCATCTTCCAGCGTCCAGGGATAAGACGTGCCATCCCTTATGGAGCGGCCGAACGCCTCTACTTGCAGTTTATAATGGTTGTCCGAGGGAAATCGTTCAATGCGCAGGCCCAGATCAGGTTGATGGATCTCGATCCGAGCCATTCCGAACACGTTTGCATTAAACGGAGCCGTCAGCCGAATGATCCCTTGATCCCCGTGAAATGTCATGTCCTGGATCGGGTGCATCCGCATTGAGTTGACCCAATGGGCCGAAAACGACGGGAAGCGCGCCGAGACACGCGCCAGCACGTCGACACCGTTTTCGAAATCCACATCTGCATGGGTGATCTCATCGGGCTCCTCGCCCGTGACCCAGCGTGTCGCGCCGTAGGTATAGACGCCGATATCAGGGATCCCGCCGCCACCTGTTTCAGGCCGGTTCCGGATATTGTCGGCCTCGGACCGGTTGTCATAGGTGAAGACGCCCTCCACATGGATCAGCTTGCCGATGGCCCCGTCGCGTACAAGATGCCGGGCCCGCTGCCATTGTGGGTGGTGAACGATCATATACGCCTCGGCCGCGAGGACCCCGGCGGCATCCCGGGCCGCGATCAATTCGTCGATCTCGCCCGACTGCATCGCGATAGGTTTCTCGGTCAGAACCGGTTTGCCCGCCGCCAGCACCTTCTTCGTCCATTCGACGTGCAGGTGGTTCGGAAGCGGTACATAGACCGCGTCGATATCCGGATCGGCAAGCAGGGCATCATAGCTGTCATAGACGGCCAATCCGGGCGCAAAGGCCTGAAACGGCTTGGCCTTTTCGGGGTTTGATGTTGCCAGCCCGGCCAGTTCCGCGCCCTCTGCCATATGGATCGCGGGTGCCATGAAGCTTTTTGCGAAATCCGCAGCCCCCAAAATGCCCCAGCGTACCGGTTCCGTCATCGTATATGCCTTTCATTGGTTGGCCGCAGCCTACCCAGCCGGACACACGCGTCAACGGCACAATTGCGATGGCAGACGCCGCCCCGGTCTGCATCCGGGAATGCGCCAAAGCCAAGGCTGTGCGGAGACCGCCAAACCCATAAAATTGTACACGTTACGCCCGGTTAATCCCTACTGCGATACGAGGTCCGGACCGCTTCAATCAGTTGGGAGACTACTCGTGATCCGTTCTCTATTTTTTGCCAGCGCCCTTGCCGCCTCAGCCACAATCACCCAGGCGGGCACCGCATTCGGCACCGATGACGAGGCCCGCGCCATGGCGGCGGCCATGTCAGAGATCGTTCGTGGTGAAGGGCTTGAAAGCGCCATCGCGGCCATGCACGACCCGGCCCTTCCTTTTGCGACCACCCAGATGGGTGTTCATGTCTTTGAAAGCTCGATCATCGTGGCTGACAACCGTGAGCCCGAGTTGATTGCCACATCCTATGCAGATGTTCAGGATTTAACAGGCGAAGCCATGTGGCCCCGTATCACCGCCGCCGCCGACAACCAGTCAGACGCAATTCTGGAGTGGTATCACTACGATACCGAGGCCGAGTACACCTATCACTGCTACAGCGAGTGGGCATCCGGAAACGACGTTCTGGTCATGGTCTGCCGCTAACGCCTCGTGATGGGACACCGATCATGTTGAGAACGCTCACCGGGAAAACCATCTTCGCAAACGGTCTGGTGCTATTGGCCTGTTTCGTAGCGCTGCTGTTTGTGACCGATGGATTGGTGTCCCGCACGATCGAGGACAAGAATGCCAGAAATGCGCAGGTCTTCACCGGCCTCCTGGCAAATCAGATTGCAACCGGGACCCGTCTGAAACGCGGGGCGATGGTTGCGCCGCAGATCGATACGGCCATGGCCACGAAGGGGCTTAATCTCGCTGCAATTCGCGTGACCCATGTGGAAGGTATCGAAGTTCTGGCAACGCTCGCAGAAAACTTCGGCGAAGAGGTCCTGACAGCTGCAGATGCGCCTAGCTTTGAGGAAACTATAACGCATCGAGAGGACGGCAATATCCTATATACGCGTTCGCCCATTCTGCTTGGACAGGGCTCGGATCAGGTCCTTGTGGGCGAACTCCTGGTGGTCTGGGACCTCGTCCCCTTGCGGCAGCGGGTCTTCGAAATGTCCCGGACGATGAGCCTTCTGTTCCTTGGCACGCTTCTAGTGGTGGGTTTTGCGACTTTCATGGCGCTCAGGTCTTTCATGGGTCAACCGCTGCGTGCAGCGGTCCGGTCCCTGGCGCAAGTAATTGAAGATCCGCAAGCCGAATACGTCACGCCCCGCCGACCGGCGCGGGAAATCTCGGCCATTTACTCAGGCATCTCAGCCTTCCAGGCCAGCCAGACCGAACGGCTCGCCCTGGAAGAGGCCGAGCGCAAGTCCCGTGAAGATGCAGAGCGGGTTCAGGCGCAGAAGCTTGAAGCTGACCGCGCCGCCGAAACCCGCGCCCGCCAAGAAGCCGAAGCTCAGCAACGCGCCGCGGAAGAGCAGGCCAAAAAGGCAGCTCAGCTTCTTGAGGATCTGGCCGATGTCTTGGAACATGCCCGCAAGGGCGACTTCGGCGCGCGAATGGATGAATCCGGACATATCCCCGAACAGAAAGCGGTCCGCAGGATGGTCAACGGATTGCTGTCCGCTGTGGATGACGGGCTGGGCGAAACGCTGCGCGTCGTTGCGGCGTTGTCCAAAAAGAACCTGAACGTCAGGATGTCCGGCGATTTCGAAGGGGCCTTCGCCCAGCTTATGCATGACGTGAACCAGACCGCCGAACTTCTGGCGTCGGCCATTTCCGAGATTGCATCGCGCGCCAATGGCGTCCTGAACGACGCGGGCGAAATCAGCGCGGCCGCCGATGATCTGTCCCGCAGAACCGACAAGAACGCGGCTTCGCTGGCCGAGACCGCAAAGTCGCTTGATGAGATCGATGCATCGATCAAATCCGCCTCGAAGGGCGCGGATCAGGTGCGAGGCGTGATTGAAACGGCCCGGACCGAAGCAGCGCGCAGCGAGTCGATCGTCCAAAGCGCCGTCGAGGCCATGCACGAGATCGAAAAGAACGCATCAGAAATCGCCGAGACGATCAATCTGATCAACGGCATCGCCTTCCAGACGAACCTTCTGGCATTGAATGCCGGGGTCGAAGCGGCGCGTGCCGGCGAAAGCGGGCGCGGCTTCACCGTTGTCGCGTCGGAAGTGCGCGCCTTGGCGCAACGCGCGTCTGAGGCTGCCGCAGAGATCGAAGCGCTGATCTCAAAAAGCGTCGCACAGGTGCAAACCGGGGTGGACCACGTGGACGAAGCCGGCAAGGCGATTGCGGTTCTCGGGGAAGCTGTGGGGGAGATCTACGTTCACACCAGCAAGATCGCGGATTCGATCTCAGAACAGGCCGACAGCGTATCCACGATCAATGGATCGGTCCGTCAGATCGACGGCGCAACGCAGCAAAACGCGGCGATGTTCGAAGAAACGACAGCCGCCACCCATTCGCTCAGAAGTTCGGCGGACGCGATGAGCGAACTGGTCAACACATTCGAATTCAACGACATGAAAAAGGCGACGCTCAATTCGAGCGCCGCCTAATTGTCATCGTGCCGGTGCGCGTCAGGCGATCGCCAGCATGCCCTTTTCACGCGCGAGTTCCTGCATCTTCTTTTGCAGCTTCTCGAAGGCGCGCACCTCGATCTGGCGAATCCGCTCGCGGCTGACATCATATTCGCCGGACAATTCTTCAAGGGTCAGGGGCTGATCCTGAAGACGGCGTTTGGTCAGAATGTCTTTTTCACGATCGTTCAGCACCGACATGGCATCGGCCAGCAATTCGCGGCGGACATCCAGTTCGTCCTTGGCCTCATAATCGCCGGCTTGGTCGGCATCTTCATCCTCCAACCAGTCCTGCCACTCTGCCGCGCCTTCGCCGTCGGTCGAAATCGTCGCATTCAGCGAAGCATCCCCGCCCGACAAGCGGCGGTTCATGCTGATCACTTCTTCTTCCGTGACATTCAGGTCATTGGCAATCCGAGCAACGTTTTCGGGCCGCAAGTCGCCCTCTTCCAAAGCACCGATCCTTGCCTTGGCCTTCCGCAGGTTGAAGAACAGCTTCTTCTGCGCCGAAGTCGTGCCAAGCTTCACAAGGCTCCAGGACCTGAGAATGTATTCCTGGATGGAAGCGCGGATCCACCACATGGCATAGGTGGCGAGGCGAAAACCCTTTTCGGGATCGAACCTTTTGACGGCCTGCATCAGCCCGACATTGGCTTCGGAAATCACCTCGGCCTGCGGCAAGCCATAGCCGCGATAGCCCATGGCGATTTTCGCAGCGAGGCGAAGGTGCGACGTCACCATCTGATGGGCGGCATCGGTATCCTGGTCTTCGACCCAACGCTTGGCCAGCATGTATTCCTGATCCGGCTCTAGAAGCGGGAACTTCCGGATTTCCTGCAAATAGCGGTTCAACCCCTGCTCGGGGGATGGCGCTGGAAGATTGGCATAATTGGACATGTGTCTATTCCCTGTCTGCCCCAATGTTGCGAGGCTTAACATCAGATAGTGAACGGAGCAGTTTAGTTCAAGGGGGCGCGTACCGGATCAAGTTTAAGTATTCGTGAACGGGCATGAACAAACAATGAACATCTGCGGAAATCGGGTATACATGAGTGCGTACAGAGCGTAACCCTAATTATTTCGCGTCAGCCTTGTGCATTCTCGCGCAGACACTCCTGAAGGACCTCCAAATCATCCGGCAAGGATGAGACAAAATGCATATGCTCTCCAGTGATCGGATGCAAAAACCCGAGCGTTTCGGCGTGAAGCGCCTGCCGCGAAAACGCGGCCACAGCCGACGCTGCCTCGCCCAAGGCCGCCTGGGCCACCTTGCGTCGCCCGCCATAAACCGGATCGCCGATCAACGCATGCCCGGCATAGGCCATGTGAACTCGAATTTGATGGGTACGCCCGGTTTCAAGCTGGCACATGACCCGCGCAACCTGACCGGCAAAGCGTTCTAAGACACGGATATGCGTCACCGCCCGCCGCCCGCCCGACCAGACCACGGCCTGTTTTTGACGATCGTGCTTGTGCCTGGCCAATTCTGTCGCGATGCGGATCCCGCCAGCGCCTGAGGTGATACCCCGTAAACCCATCAGGCGCGGATCGCCGGGATCAGGCACACCATGACAAAAGGCCACGTACCGCCGGTCGACCGAATGCTCAGCGAACTGCGCAGACAGGCCTTGATGCGCGGCATCCGATTTGGCCACGACCAGCAGTCCTGATGTATCCTTGTCGATGCGGTGTACGATGCCCGGGCGCAATTCGCCCGCCCGACCCGATAACCCGCCCCCGAGATGATAAAGAAGCGCGTTGACAAGCGTGCCGCGCGGGCTTCCCGGCGCCGGATGGACCACCATGCCGACCGGCTTGTTGACGACAATCAGGTCTGCGTCTTCGTGCACTACATCAAGCGGGATGGCCTCAGGTTCTGCCGTCATCTCATCCGGAGGTTCGAGCGCGATCTGAAACACTTCGCCTTCCGCAACCCGGGCGGAAAGATCGCCGATCACCACGCCTGCCCGGGTCACCGCCCCTGCGCCGATCAACTTTCCGATCTTCGAACGGCTAAGGTGCGCGCCCTCTGGCGCGTCGCGGGCCAGTGCCTTATCAAGGCGGGAAGGCGGATCCGCCTGAATAGTCACAAAGATGATGTCTGACGCCATGGGCGAGGCCGAAATCCCAGAAGACGAGGCACGAAACCTGAGGTTTCTCAGGCGCTTGGTCACGGTGCTGACCCTCGTCATGATCGGCGGCTTCATAACGATCATCACGCTGCTTGTCATCCGTTTCTCTGACGTCTTTGGACAGGACCGCGTGGCCGAGGTGTTAGGCATTCCGGACAACATCACCTTGCCCGCCGGAACTGTGCCGCTTTCCTTCACGGCGACCGACACATGGTACGCAGTGGTCACGGATGCCAACGACATCCTGATATTCGACCGCTCAAGGGGCGATCTGATCCAAACCCTTACGGTGACAGCCCCATGACGCGCAAAACCTGGGCCTGGATTTTTGTGGGCCTTTGGGCCGTCTTGTTCATTTTGGCCTTCTGGGTGCCGCCACGGGTCGAGCCCACGGGCGACAGTTTTGTGCGCGGTATGAACCGGGTCGGTATCTTTTTTGGCTTTCAAGTCGCTGCCGGGGTCGTCGGTTTCCTCGCCTGGCGACTGGGCCGGGTTTTCGACAAGCCGAGCTGGCAGAGATGGCTAACGCGGGCCCCATTGCTGATCGCGCTGGCGGGCGTGTCGCTGATGGCAGTCATGATCGTCTGGGCGAACCTGGGCGGGCGCAATCTGCCGACCGACTATGTTCCCGACCCAGATCGACCTGCAACAGCGCCAGCCGACAACGGTTGATCTGCGTCACCTGGATTGGGTTGATGGTACCGCCTTCCCGGTTCGAACGGGAGACCTCTTGATCCACAATCAAGCGCTCTAACCTACTGAGCTAAGGCGGCACGGTTTCCGGGAATAGCGATCCGGGATTGCGATTGCAAGGGATCAGAGCCCGATCTCCCATGTCTGTTCCACAAGGTCGGCGCCGAAGGATCGCACCGGTTTGCTCGCCGTCATCGTGAAGCCGTGGCTGGCGTATAAGGCGCAAGCCGCGCGGTGGCTTTCATGGGTCCACAGACGCATTTTGTGGTACCCGGCGGCGCGGGCAAAGGCCAGGTTTGCCTCAAGAAGGCGCTTGCCTAGCCCAAGCCCGCGCGCTTCCGGCACCAAAAGGAACAGGCGCAGCTTCGCGACGCCTAGATCGCCGGACTGTACGCAAAAGATGGATCCCAACCGTTCCTTGCCGCGCACGGCGATGAACGCGCGTTCCGTTTTGGGATCGTGACCGGCCTCGAATTCTGCGATGATCCCGGCAACCAAAGGGCCGAACGTGTCGTCAAAGCCTTCTTCTTCCGCGTAAAGGCGACCGTGGGCATCCACCAGCCACGCGGCATCGCCTGGCTTCAAATGCCGAAGATCCACATCATCCATCTCTGATCGGCGCCCCTTGCGCTGTGCCCGGCATAAGGCTACCCCACCTTGCGCGAAAGGGAACACCTATGGGCATCAACTCGGAAAAAGACATCGAAGCCAATTTACAGATCGGGCCAACTGATCAGGGCATGGTGCGGCTCTTCATCTCGGGCAACGGGTTTGAAGTGCCAATGGATTTCGATCCGGAGGAAGCCGAAGAGATCGCCGAGGAAATCCGGGCCGCCGCCGCACGCGCCCAGGCGATGCAGTCCAAAGCGAAAAAGACTTAACGACCCCAGGACGGGCCGACAAAACCCGGATCTCGCGCCGCCTGCCATCGCCGGGCTGCGTGGCGCGCAAATTTCTGCGTCATGACCTTTCGGCGTGGCGCCGCCAGCTTGTCTTCCGGGGCCATGCGCAGAATCTCGGCGTCATAAGCGTCAGCAATGATCAGACCGGTCTCATCGGGCAACAATTCGGTCGGAAAGTCCTTGTCCACTGCCCAGAAATACCTGTCGCACCACTCCAGGTAGCCTTCCCATTTGTGATCCGACTGGTAATCCGCGCGGGAGGATTTGCACTCGATCACCCAGATTTCACCCTTGGGACCCAGCGCCATGACATCGACGCGCAAACCCGGCGTCGGAATCAGCTCTTCCACCGTCACAAAGTCCAGCATCGTCAAATGGCGGCAAACACCACGCGCCAGAAGCTGACCGGGCATGAGCTGGGGCGGTGTTTGGTCCTCGGGCATGGCGCAAACGTGAACAATAGGTGAACATGTGTCAAGCCCATTGCCTTGAAGCCACCCGCATGAGAGGCCCGAGGCCATGAGCCGACCCGTCACGGATCTTCTGGCCGACAGCATTGCCGAATGGGACTTGCGTCAACCGGAACAGGTTGCCGTCACCCCGCGTGCAGTCGTCTATCGGGCGTCGCTGTCCGATGGACGATCGGCTGCACTGAAACTTGCCCTGCCAATCGTCGGCGATGACGAATCCCGGGCGCCCGGCTGGCTCAGGTGGCATGACGGAGACGGTGCAGTAAAGGTGCACAATTGGGCACCGGACCGGCTTCTGATGGAGTGGTTTGACGGCCCACTTCTGGCCAACCTGTGCGATACCGGCCGCGATGATGAGGCGACGCATGCGATCGCCGACTGCGTTACCCGTTTGAACGCCCGGAATGCGCCTTACACCGCAGACCTGATGCCCTTCGACCAGCATGCCGGCGCTCTTCTGAACCTGGATCTCGGTGCCCTGCCCCCGATGCACCGGGACGCGATGGGCGAGGCCAAGGCAATGTGCAAAATCTTGATGGAGAGTGCGCCGGACCGCCGACCGCTTCATGGCGATTTACACCATGAAAACATCGGGTTGAGCGAACGCGGCTGGCTGGCATTCGATCCGAAAGGGGTGTTGGGCGATCCGCATTACGAACTCGCCAACAGCATGCGGAACCCCTTTGGCCGGGTAGCGTTGACGCATGACCCAGATCGCCCTGCCCGCATGGCACGCATATATGCCGTCAGGCTTGGATTGGACCAAATCCGCATGCTCAACTGGGCTTTTGTTCTGACCGCTATGTCTGTGTCGTGGGAGCTTCCTCGCGGCACACTGCCGGAAAGCGACTATGCGCTGGTCCACAGATTTAGGGAGATTGCGAAACGCGCCTCTTGACATGAAACCATTTGGTATCCTAACTTTTGTGATACCTTATGGTTTCATATTTAGGATAGGAAATGCGCCCGCTTCTTCTGCTAACCCTTTTGGCCGCCACTCCCGTCGCGGCCAGTGACATCACGCTCGTCGACCCAACGGCTCGCAACTGGTCCCAAACCCCGGAAGGCGTGGCGTTTGCGGCCCTGACCGGGGACCGGTTTTCCGAAGCCTATGCCGCAATGGTCGAACTGCCCCCGGGAACCGTCAGCCCGCCCCACGTAAAGACCGCCGATATGTTTGGCATCGTGCTGGAAGGCACGATGACACATGTTGCGGGTCAAGACCCCGCCACCGAGGTTGGGCCCGGCGGCTATTACCACATCCCCGGAGGTCTCGCGCATGTCTCATCCTGCGTCTCGGACACACCTTGCGTGACCTTCCTGTACCAGCCCGCCGCCTTTGACTTCCTGCCGGTGACGCAATGAGCTCGGACAGCCAACAGGCCTTCCGGGCGCTGGCCGACCCGACGCGGCGTGGGATCCTGACGATCCTGGCGGGCGGTGCGGCAACCATCGGCGACGTGGCCGGGCGGTTCGAGATGACCCGCCCCGCCGTGAAGAAGCACCTGGCCATCCTGGAAGAGGGCGGTCTGATCACCGTAACGCCGCGCGGCCGCGAACGGCTGAACGCGCTGAACCCCGACGGCTTTCGACCCGTTCTGGACTGGCTCGAATTCTTCGACCGGTTCTGGGATGACCGCCTGACAGACCTGACTGACGCTTTGGACAAGGACCCTCGCCCATGACTGGCCCCATCATCGAAAAAACACTTCTGCTTCCCCATTCGCGTGAGAAAGTCTGGGATTTTCTGACGAAATCCAACGACTTGGCGAAGTGGTTTCACCGTTCCGAGGCGGATCTGGCCGAAGGTCAGCCATTTTCTATGCCGGGTGAGGACGGAAACCCCTTGTGTTGGGGCGAGGTCGAAGACATGTCGCCGCCGGACCGGCTGAGATACTCCTTCACTGCGCGGCCCATGAATGGGCTGATGACGACGGTGACGTGGGTTCTTGAACCCGTTGAGACCGGCACCCGGTTGAAGATGACCCATACGGGCATTCCGGCTGGCGCCGAGGCCTTCGGGCTTCTCGTCGCCTTCGACAAAGGCTGGGACGATCACCTGACAAGGCTTCGCGCGGATATGGAATAGCCCCTTGCGGGGGCAGAGCCCGGGCCCTAAGTACATGCCTTGGCGGTTCTGCCCCTCTCGTCAATGCGGTCCAATTCCGGTGGCCTTACTCAATTCCGAGGGAGCTGGCTCTGCTCAGATCCTGGTCTGATTACCTGGCGCCCACCTGTGTAAACAGGTCCTCGGGAATTCAATCCCGCGACGGTCCGGGCGGTTCCGCCACTTCCAGGGGGTGCAAAAATCTTATCGTAAGATTTTTGGCAAATTTTTTACGATAAAAAATTTGTTCCCTTGGGGTACGGCGCGTCAGGCAAAAGCCTCGGGCTGGGCTTCGCGGGCCATGTGATCCAGGACCGCGTTCACGAATTTGGGCTCGCGCCCGTCAGGAAAGAACGCCTTCGCAACATCAACAAACTCGGTGATTACCACCTTCGGCGGTGTCTTGGCCTCTTCCAACTCGGCCCCTGCCGCGCGAAATAGCGCTCGGATCACCGGATCGATCCGGTCGATGGGCCATGCCGCCACAAGCGCCCGGTCGGTCATCTGGTCGATCTTGGCCTGAAGGTTCACAGCCCCGTCCACCAACGATCGGAACAGGTCGGGATCGCCCTCGGCCATCTCATCGCCTTCATAGATCGCACCAAACCGGTGATCGAGGAATTCCCGCGTCACCGCCTCGACAGTCTGGCCAGATGTTTCCATCTGATAGAGCGCCTGCACCGCGTAAAGCCGGGCGGCCGATTTTTCCTGCCGTTTGCTCATGCGGTTTTGGGTCCATCGCCGCCCTCGGCGATCAGGATGGTTTCCGGAAGAAAGCCTACGCCCTTACGCTGCGTCGCCCATTTCCGCGTCAACGCAATCAGGTGCAAGGCCGCCGCGGCCGCGCCGCCGCCTTTGTTGGCGCCTTTGGGATCGGCCCGCACTTCTGCCTGATCGCGGTTTTCCACCGTCAGAATACCGTTGCCGATGCAGGCGCTGTCGAGGCCGAGAAGTTGCAACGCACGGCTCGAGTCGTTGCAGACCGTGTCGTAATGCGTCGTTTCTCCGCGGATCACACATCCCAGCGCCACATAGCCATCGAAATTCGACTGACGGTGCGCGATGCGGATCGCTGTCGGAACTTCCAGCGCGCCCGGCACCTCGACCACTTCGGACGTGGCCCCCGCCTCTTCCAGAACCGCCTTCGCCCCTGCGACCAGATTGTCGGCAATGTCTTTGTAATAAGGCGCTACAACGATCAGCACTTTCACCGGATCGTCAAACTTGGGCAACGGCAATTCGTAATGATTTTCAGCCTCGGCCATCAGCCAATCTCCGATATTTTGCGGGTCGCCACGATTTCGAGCCCATAGGCGTCGAGACCAACCACTTTGGGTTGGGGCGAGTTGGTCAGAAGCGTCAATTTCGACAGCCCCAGCGAGGACAGGATCTGGGCGCCAAGCCCATATTGCCGCAACGTCTGCGGCGATGCCGCATCACCGGTCTGCAATTTCATTGTCGTGTCGCGTAACAGGACCAGAACGCCCTGCCCTTCCTCCGCGATCAGTTGCATCGCGTCGCCAAATTCATGGGCGCGGCCTTTGGGTCCCAGCCCCACGACGTCCAGCATTGGATCGAGAGCGTGCATCCGAACCAGAACTGGATCATCGCCCGAGATATCGCCTTTGATCAGGGCGATGTGTTCATCCCCATGGGCCTTGTCCGAGAATATTTTCATGGTCCATTGGCCGCCGAATTCCGAAAAAACATCGCTTTCCTTGGTGACCGCGACCAGATTGTCATGGCGACGACGATATCCAATCAGGTCGCTGATCGTCCCGATTTTCAGCCCGTGACGCTGTGCAAAGGCCACGAGGTCAGGCAAACGCGCCATCGAGCCGTCTTCGTTCATGATCTCGCAGATCACACCCGATGGGTTCAAACCAGCAAGCCGCGACACATCGACGGCGGCCTCGGTATGACCGGCCCGCACCAGCACCCCGCCGTCGCGGGCGCGAAGCGGGAAGACATGGCCGGGTGTGGCAATATCGGCAGCCGTCTTCGACGGATCGATGGCGACAGCCACAGTGCGCGCCCGGTCATGTGCGGAGATCCCGGTCGAGACGCCTTCGCGCGCTTCGATCGAGATGGTGAAGGCCGTTTCGTGCCGGGACGAGTTCTGCGACGACATCAACGGCAGGCCCAGCGCGTCGATCCGATCGCCGGGCAGCGCCAGGCAAATCAGCCCGCGCCCATGGGTCGCCATGAAATTGATGGTCTCGGGCGTCGCCATCTGCCCCGGAATGATAAGATCGCCTTCATTTTCCCGGCTTTCGTGATCGATCAGAATGAACATGCGCCCATTGCGCGCATCTTCGATGATCTCTTCGACGGCAGAAATTGCATCTTTCCAGTTCTCTTCGACCGGTCCCGGCGTCTCAAAGCTCATGGGTGATCTCCGAAGTATCGATGCGCGGGAAGGTATCCGCCAAGCCGAGCGGCAGTGAACCACTCGCGGTCCAGTGCTGTGTCCCCGACGACGAGCACGCCATCGCCCGGCAGGGCACGGCCCGTCGTGACCGCCCGAACCTTGCGTCGCACGTTTCGCAGGCTGTCCGTCAAGTCTGGCGCTTCGCCCACGGCATCCAAGACCGGGGACTGCGCAAGCCGGCCACAAAGCCGCTTTGGCGCCAGAGCAAGTCTGTCAGCGCCTTGGATGCCGGACAGATGCGCCACCCTATCTTGAGGCAATTTAGCTGACGGCATGGCCCGCAAGGCACTGGTGGAAAACAGAAAAGCGACAATGTCGCGCCCATTGGCCGCCCGGAACCCGGCATAGCTTTTGTAGTCGAGGCCCAGGTCTTTCGCGCGCTTCACCCGGATCCGCACAATCTCAAGCGGCAATTTCGGCAGCAATTCGGCCCGCGCCTTTTTCCAGGCATAGCGGCGAAACCCCTGCCCTGGACCGATATCGGGTCCGCCATTATGGCCGATGCCGGTCATCCTTGTGCCTCGGCCAGTCGGGCGACGTAACGGGCCATCGTATCAACCTCAAGGTTGACGCGGTCGCCCGGTTTCGCATCGCCCCAGGTGGTCACTGCCTTTGTGTGGGGGATGATGTTGATGCCGAATGTGGCCCCATCAACCTCGTTCACGGTCAGCGATGTGCCGTCCAGCGCAATCGAGCCCTTGGGCGCTATGAACTTGGCCAGGTCCGATGGCGCACGAAAGGTGAACCGAGTGCTGTCGCCTTCGTCCCGCGTCTCAACGATGTCGGCCACCCCGTCCACGTGCCCAGAAACGATATGCCCGCCCAGTTCGTCGCCGACCTTCAAGGCCCGTTCAAGATTCAGCCGGGTTCCCGGCGCCCAGCCGTTATGGCCGATATTGGTCTTCGAGACGGTTTCGGCCGAGATATCGACCTCGAACCATGGCTCGGGGTCGGGCCCTGTCGCGATGACCGTCAGGCAGACGCCATCGCAGGCAATCGATGCACCTATATCAATGGTATCAAGGTCATAGGACGTGACGATACGGGCACGCAGATCGCCCCTTGCCTCTACCTCTAACACCCGCCCCAGATCGGTGATGATACCCGTGAACATTTGGCCGCCCTTTCGACCTCGGAGACCTAGAGCCGGGCGACCGGATTGGCAAGGCTCAGCGATGGGGTGGGCGTTGATCTAGTCGTGTGCTTGGACGTTCAAGAGACGCGAAATCAGACCGGCCCGATTGTGCGTCTGCGTCTTTTCGAACATGCGGCGCACTTGCGTTCTGACCGTATTGACGGAAACCCCCAAGGCTGTCGCCGCCTCGGCCAATTCGTGACCATTTGCAAGAAGGCCCGCCACTTTCACCTGCGATGGGCTGAGAGCAAAGCTTTCACCTGCCTGGTCCAACATGGTCCGCAACCTTGCCTGATCGTCGAAGGACAGAATGATGCGCTCTTGCTCGCAACCTATCCAACAAAACATCGGCGTTCCGTGATCATCGTCGCCAAGGGGCACCGTTGCGGCATTCTCGTCCAGAAAACCACGCGGCAGGTTGGTGGCCAGACGATCCTTGAAACGCTTAATGGCGGTCTGAAGCCCCGGATCATATCTGCGGTGCCGGGCCCGTGGTTTTTGCACCGAAATGGCCAGCCCGGGATGGCCGCCGATTCTGTCGCGTGCAAGGTCGTTCATTGCAATCACGCAGCCGTCGGGATCAAGCTCGATCCGGGGTATGTCGTCGCGACCAAGGCCCGGCGCGACCACGATCAGGCAGACAAGTTTCCACGCCCCGCCGATCCGATGCACGATCTTGGTTTCGTGCGACAAAGGCGAGACATGCATGCGCGGAATATGCTTCAGCGCGACTTGGTCATATGTGACCCAGGCCATGTCGTGCGAAATTTGGATCTGGATATTGTCCCAACGCAGCAAGGCCCGGGCGTCATAGTTTTGCGGGAACTGGCGAAACCCCTCTTTGAACTTCTCTTCCAACTCGGCCCATCCGACATGGAGGCGGGTCCCGACCTGCGGCCCGGACAGGATACGGCGCACTTCGGGTCCGTGGTGCCAATGGCTCGAAAATGCTTCGTAATCCCCACGGTAATAGCTTGCTTGTTCAGACCGGAGGAACCGAAGCAGTTCGGCTTCTTCGCCCAAGAAATCCTCTTCTCGGCATCCGTTGCGCGCGGCCTTAGGCCGTTCGCGGGCGTATTCAGCGTTTGCTCCCATGTTGAGACCCTAGCGGGCCGGACGTGTTCTGGCCAAT
Source organism: Paracoccaceae bacterium (assembly GCA_965267475.1). Classification (GTDB taxonomy): domain Bacteria; phylum Pseudomonadota; class Alphaproteobacteria; order Rhodobacterales; family Rhodobacteraceae; genus JBCBKU01. The sequence continues at coordinate 1,654,723 of OZ254079.1, read as the reverse complement.
TTGGGGCGCCGGGCGAACCAGAGCCCGCGCGCGGCAGAGATAATGCGCTTAGCTGCGTGCCATACCGCATGGGAGGTTTGGGTTGTGCGGGGATCGTCTTCGCGAGGCGCCGATTCCGCGTCGAAAGTCGTACGATTGTTTTCCAGTGAATGGCTTAGAATGAGTTGGCTCAGGTCCATGATCGCGTGCTCCGATTGATCCCCCTATTGTGACGCAGCGGCGCGGAACCGCTGTCATCCCTATGGACGACAGCTTCCGAAATCTGGGGATAGCGCCATTTCGCGGGACTTGACCGACAGGCCGCCAATAGGGCATGGCGTCAGTCAAATGCAGGCAAACACCGTGAAATCACGGCATTTTTTGATGCTGCAAGGGCCGCATGGGCCCTTTTTCGACAGGCTGAGTGCACGCCTTCAGGCCGCCGGCGCAAGGACCTGCCGCGTTGGCTTTAACCTGGGCGATCGCGCGTTCTGGCGCGACCCCGGAAACTATGTCCGGTTCTCCGGGTCGCTTGAGGCCTGGCCCGCCTTCCTTGCAGATGTCATTGAGACACAATCGGTCACCGATCTCGTCCTTTATGGCGACACCCGCCCTGTCCATGCCGCCGCGATTGACATCGCAAACGCCCGGGGCATCCCGGTGCATGTTTTCGAAGAGGGGTACCTCCGACCCTATTGGATCACATATGAGCGCGGCGGATCGAACGGCCATTCCCGACTTTGCGAAACGTCTGTCGCGCACATGCGTCGCACCCTTGAAGCCGTGCGGGACGACACCATCGTTCCGCCCGCCAAATGGGGCGATATGTCAGCCCACATGTTCTATGGCGCGCTGTACCATGCGTTTGTCATGATGGGATTTGGCCGCAACAAGGCCCTGCCGTCACATCGAAGCATTTCAGTTCGGCGGGAATTTCTTTTGTATCTTCAGAAGCTTGGACTGATGCCCGTGAATTGGACGCGGCGGCTTGTTGCAACCCGCCGGATACGTCGCGGCGGATATCCCTATCACCTTGTCCTTTTGCAACTGGCCCATGACGCCAACTTCCTGCACCACGGCCCCTTCCAGTCGGTTGAGGCCTTTCTGGACACGGTTATTCACGGATTTGCAATGGGCGCGCCGCCGCATCACCACCTCGTTTTCAAAGCGCATCCCTTGGAAGACGGTCGAGACAGTATAGAAGGTCGGATAAAGCGGTTGGCCAAATCCCACGGAATTGACCGTCGCACGCACTTTTTGGGGGGCGGAAAGCTCGCCAAAGTGCTCGATCCGGCGCAATCCGGGGTCACCGTGAACTCAACGGCGGCCCATCAGGTGCTTTGGCGCGGACTTCCGCTCAAAGCGTTCGGCACGTCGGTCTACGCCAAGCCGGAACTGATGTCCGATCAGCCCATCGCGGCCTTCTTCGCCGACCCGAAACGTCCAGATGCTGGGGCCTATAGAGATTATCACCACTACCTGTTGGAGACATCGCAGGTTCCGGGTGGATATTATTCGACCCGCGGCCGGGCCCAGGTGCTGCGTCGAATCGTTGATCTCATGCTGTCTCCGTTGGACCCTTATGACGCGCTTGAGCATCGAAAAGCGGCGCATCGGCAACATATTCGCGCGATAGGCGAGCACGGCGCAACCTAGCTGGATTTCTGGGCGGGATTCGAGTAGTTTAGCCCAAAATGTGAAACCAAATAACGGTTCACGGAGAGCAGGCAGTGACAGATCCCAAGTTCTCGCGCAGGCGCGCGATTGCGTCTATTTTCGCCGTGTCCGTGGTAACGGGCTGCGGCTTGCCGCGCGCTGGTCCAACCAAGCGCGAAATCTTTGATGGTTCGATCCAAGCGCAGGGCGATGCCTTTGTGGTGCCGGTCACGCGGTCGGTGACAAAGGCCACATCTTCGGTCCCGCCGCTTGGATTCAGCCAGGCGTTTCTGAATGCCGGGATCGTCGGATCAGACGTCATCCAGCCGGGCGATACGCTTGGCCTGACGGTCTGGGAGAACGTCGATGACGGGCTATTGGCCGCTGGCGGTGAAAGCACGACGACATTGGACGAAGTGCAGGTCGACGGCGACGGCTTCATCTTCGTGCCCTACGCGGGTCGGATCAAAGCAGCGGGCAACACGCCAGAGGCGATCCGCAGGATTATCACCAACAAGCTGAACGAACAGACCCCCGATCCACAGGTGATCGTGCGGCGTCTTGCCGGGAATGGCGCGACGGTGTCGCTGATCGGCGGCATCGGTGCGCAGGGCGTGTATCCCATCGAGCGACCGACGCGGACGCTCACCGCCATGCTGGCGCAGGCCGGCGGTGTTTCGATCCCGTCCGAAATTGCGCAGGTCAACGTCATTCGCGGTGGTCACCGTGGCCAGGTCTGGCTGGAAGACCTGTACCGCGACCCGCGCCTTGATATCGCCCTTCGCGCAGGCGACCGGATCCTGGTCGAAGAAGACAGCCGCGCGTTCACCGCCCTTGGCGCCACGGGGGGACAGGCCCGCGTGACCTTCCAGACTCAGTCGATTTCGGCGATCGAAGCGCTGGCGCAGCTTGGCGGTCTGAATTCGAACCTTGCCGATCCGACCGGTGTGTTCGTTTTCCGCGACGAGGCCGAGCACATCGCGAAGAACGTTTTGGGCAATCAGGCGCTCAGTGGTGATCAGCGGATCGTTTATTTACTCGACCTTACCGAACCGACAGGTATCTTCGAAGCGCGCGATTTCATCATTCGCGACGGGGACACGGTTTATGTGACCGAGGCGCCGTATACGCAATTCAGCAAGGTTCTGGCCGCCATTGTCGGACCCATCGGCAGCGCGAATTCGATCAACCAGCTTGCCCAAGGCAACTGACGCCGGTACGGGTCCGGACAGCCCGCGCCAGCTTTACGTCTATAATGCGGGCTTTCTGACCCAGCCACGCGTACGGCGCATCTTGTCGCTTGCGGGTTGGGAGGTGCGGCTTGGCGCGCCCGGCCCTGGCGATTGGGTGGGCGTTTGGGGACAAAGCCCAACAGCGCCGCGAGGCGAAGCGGTAGCCAGAATGCGCGATGCACCGATCCTGCGGGTCGAGGATGCGTTTCTGCGGTCTCTGCATCCCGGTCGTTCGGGTGAGCCGAGCTTGGGTCTGATGCTCGACCAGACGGGTGTTTACTTCGATCCGTCGGGGCCGTCCGATCTTGAAACCCTGCTGGCCGGACATCCATTAAGCGATCCGGCCTTGATTGAAGCCGCACGCGCAGGGCGCGACCGGATGCGCCACGCCGATCTGTCGAAATTTGCCGCCACCGATCCGGACGCCACGCTGCCCAAGGGCCCTTACGTCGTTGTCATCGATCAGGCCCATGGCGATGCATCGGTCACCGCTTCGGGTGCCGACGCTGCCACATTTAAGACGATGCTTCTGGAAGCTTCCGCGACACATCACGATCTGCCCGTGGTGATTAAGTCGCATCCCGAAACGGCGCGCGGTCACCGGTCTGGCTATTTCGGTCTGGCGGACCAGACCGATCAAATCCGGCTACTTACCGATCCGGTGAGCCCCTGGCGTCTGTTTGAGCAGGCGGCAGCCGTTTATACGGTGTCTTCCGGTCTGGGGCTCGAGGCGATCTGGGCTGGACGCAAGCCTGTCGTCTTCGGACAGCCATTTTATGCCGGCTGGGGTCTGACGGACGATCGGCATGACATTCGCCGGCGCGGTCGGAAGCTTTCGGTCGATCAGCTTTTTGCCGCTTCGATGATCCTGGCTCCAACATGGTACGATCCTTTTGAGGATGAATTGTGCGACCTGGATCGGGTGATCTCGGCCTTGTCGGCCAAGGCGTCAGCCTGGCGGCGCGACAGGCATGGCTATGTCGGATCCGGGATGCGGCGTTGGAAACGGCCTCAGTTTCGCGCCATGTTTGGAGAGAAAATGGGGTTCGATACGAACCCGCATCGCGCCGCACAGACCGCAAAACGCAATGGACAAACTCTGCTTGTCTGGGGCCGGACCGAGATCGGTCCCGATCGCCCGGCGCGGTTTATTCGGACCGAAGACGGGTTTCTCCGCTCGCGTGGGTTGGGCGCAAAGCTTGTGCCTCCGCTCGCCTTGGTCGAGGATGACGCGGGCATCTATTTCGATCCCACCAGATCGTCTCGGCTGGAGCATCTGGTGGCCGCTTCCACCGATCTGCCAGTTGCAGAAATCGAACGTGCCGAACGTTTGATCAACGCTTTGACCGCCAAAAAACTGTCGAAATACAATATCCAGGCGAATATGCCGGACGCCCTGCCGGAAGGGCATAAACTGCTTGTCGTCGGACAGGTGGAAGACGACGCCTCGGTCGAACTCGGGGCCCCGGGTTGGACAAATCTGCGCCTGTTGGAGGCCGCGCGGGCTGCGAATCCCAATGCCGGGATCGTCTTCAAACCGCACCCTGACGTGGAAGCCGGGTTGCGTCGCGGCGGGTTGTCGGACGACGCGGCCCATGCCCACGCAGATCTCGTGGCTCATAACTCGGACCCGCTGGCGCTGGTCGATGCTGTGGACGAGGTCTGGACCATGACTTCTCTTCTCGGGTTCGAGGCGCTTCTGCGCGGACGCCCCGTGACCTGCACCGGCGTGCCGTTCTATGCGGGCTGGGGGCTGACCACGGATCTTGGCGATGTGCCTGGGCGGCGCGCGGCGCGGCCCAGCCTCGCGCAACTGACCCATGCGGCCTATATCGGCTATGCCCGCTATTTTGACCCGAAGACAGGCCAGATCTGCCCGGTCGAAGTCATCGTCGACCGTTTGGCGAGCGGGAAGGATCTGCCCAGAACGCCATCGAACCGACTGCTGGCGAAATTGCAGGTCTGGCTGCCGCGCCGCTTGGGACCGCGACCTTAGGCCCGCTGCCAGCGATGCAGGACATCGCCGCCCAGCGCGCGTGTTTCGACCAGCGAGAACTCGGGCGCATCGACCAGCCGTTCGACACCCAGCGCGCCAACTGCCGACCAGCCTTCTGCGCCCAGAGCTTTGCCTGCTGTGAAACCGATCAACTCATCCACGCAGCCTTCGGCCAGAAGAGAAGCCGCCAAAGCACCGCCGCCTTCCGAGAACACTCGGGTGATCCCGCGATCGGCAAGTGCGGCCAACATTGCGCGCGGTTCAATCTGACCTCCGGACCCTGCTGGGGCCCCGAGCAATTCTGCCCCGGCATCCATCCAGAACGCGCGGTCCTCGTCTTTCACGGCACCCTCGGCGCTGTCCGAGAGCAGCCAGACGGCGTGATCCTTGGCGAGCCCAGCCAGTTTGCCGTTCTTGGGAATGTTCAGTCGGCGTGAGACCACAGCGCGCACTGGCTGGGGTACGTCGCCAAACCCGCGCACACCCAGGTCCGGGTCATCGGTCCGCGCCGTGCCTGCGCCAACAAGCACCAGATCATGCCGCGCCCGCGTCGCATGGACAAAGCGCCGCGCCTCGGGACCCGTGATCCACTGGCTTTCGCCCGTCGCCGTCGCGATCCGCCCGTCGAAACTGGCCGCAAGTTTCAGCGTGACCCAGGGACGCCCTTCGCGCACTTTCAGAAAGAACCCGGCATGGTCGGCGGCGGCCTGGTCGGACAGCACACCTGTTTCAACCTCAACGCCCGCATCCCGCAGCAATGCATGGCCTTGGCCTGCTGTGCGCGGATCGGGGTCTTCACAGGCCGTGACGACCTGGGAGATTCCACTTGAGATCAACGTCTTGGCGCAGGGCGGTGTTTTGCCGTCATGGGCACAGGGTTCAAGCGAGACATAGGCCGTCGCCCCCCGCGCCGCATCGCCCGCCATCGCAAGCGCCTGAGGTTCCGCGTGAGGTCGACCGCCGGGTGCCGTTGCCCCACGACCCACAATCCGCCCGTTGCGCACGATGACACAGCCCACGGCAGGATTGGGCCAGGTTTGGCCCATGCGCCGGCGCCCGAGGGCCAGCGCCAATGACATGAAACGACGGTCTTGGCTGGGCGTCACTCGTCCGCCTTGGCGGGTGGGCGCAATTCGCTCACGAAGTCTTCGAAGTCGTCCGCCGCCTGGAAGTTCTTGTAAACGCTGGCAAAGCGCACGTATCCAACCGTGTCGATCCGGGCAAGGCTTTCCATCACGATCTCACCGATCGTCGTGGACTGGATGTCGGTTTCGCCCATGCTTTCCAACCGGCGGACAATGCCCGAGATCATCTGGTCGATGCGTTCGGGCTCGATCGGACGCTTCTGCATAGCAATCCGGATCGACCGTTCCAGCTTGTCGCGGTCGAAATCTTCCCGCTTGCCCGAGGATTTCACGACCACGAGGTCGCGCAACTGGACGCGTTCATATGTCGTGAAGCGACCCCCGCACGCCGGGCAGAACCGACGCCGCCTGATGGCAACGTGATCCTCGGCCGGACGTGAATCTTTGACCTGCGTGTCGATGTTTCCGCAAAACGGGCAGCGCATTCCTGACCCCTCAAAACTCTGCCTATGGGGTCGTTGCCCCGCCTGTCCACCGGGACTATAGGGCCAACGCGAAAGATTGGGTAGGGGTCAATTTAACCTACCTGATCTTGCGGTGAAATGCAGCCTAGGTGAGGTGCGCGGCCACGGTTCGGCGGTGGGGTCGCGTCCTGTGTTCGAACAGGTAAATCCCCTGCCAGGTGCCAAGCTGCATCCGCCCACCGCGGACAGGAATGGACAGCGACACAGGCAACATGGCCGCTTTGATATGGGCGGGCATATCGTCGGGACCTTCATAGGTGTGGCGCAGATAGGCCATCGTTGGATCGTCGCTGGGCGGCACGAGACGATGAAAGAAGGCCTGCAAATCGGTCCTCACTTCCGGATCGGCGTTTTCCTGGATCAGAAGCGACGCGGATGTGTGCTGGACCAGCAAGGTCAGAAGCCCCTCGCCCGACACCCAGTCCGCCACTTGCCTTGTGAACTCATAAAGTCCGGGGCCATTGGTCTCGATCTGAAACTCTGTTTGCATCAGCGTCGCTCCAGCACGACATATTTGGTACCACCGGCATTCAGCGTGTCACTTTCACGGATCTGAAATCCAAGCGTCGTGAAGACCTGCACCGGGTTGGTCAAAGTTTGCTCGGGCAAAATGGTCAGACCGGTCCCGAAGCGAACAGGCTCAACCGTCAGGTTCACTTGGTCCACCGCGTTTTGGGACAGGAACCAGTCATGAACGCGCGTCCCGCCCAGGATCAAGCCACGTCTCAAGGGATGCACGGTGTCTACAAGATCAGGGAGATCCGCGGCGGTCAGACCGGCGGGGATCACCCAAAGCTGAGTTTCGCGGCGCCACCCATCCCCGCCTGATGAAAAGATGATCCGCCGCCGATCCGGCTTATCCGCTGTTTCATGAGTGGCCCGGCCCATCACGGCCCAATCGGCCATTTCGACATCACGGAAAAACAGTGACTGTTCCTCGGCCGAAGCCCAGGTCCACGGCCCGTCCGCGGGGTGGCGCGCGATGAACCCGTCTGCGGAGGCCACAATGGTCAGCGTCCAATGGGTCACCCGTCTGTGCAGTCCTTGGACCACAGGCGATTGGCGAAATCCCAGCAGTACCCAACGCTTGTCTTTGCCTCAAACAAAAGGTCAATCGCCGCTTCGACCTGTCCGACATCGCAATCGAGCCGAGCCAGATCTTTCTCACCTCGGAACACGACGACGCCGCCGGTCAAGGGCTGCTCCAGATCCAACCGGTCGACCGAGGACCAGACATGATAGCCATAGCCCTTGTTCCGAAAGGTCAAGGATTCGTACAGTGACCGGCCCACGCCATTCCACGGCACGTAATCGATCTGATCCAACGGACGATTTAACTCCAGTTCCGGTGCGGCCCCGGACCGCCCGAAGGCATAGGTTACGCCGTCTGCCGTCAAACATGCCGTCAGTCGTTTGGCGCCCGCATCGATTGGGCAATCGAAAAGGACCGTGCCTGGGCAGGCCAGCGCCGGTGACGTCAAAAGACCCACCCAAAACCCGGCTGCGCGGATCACCCTTCGACCAGGGCCTTTAGATTGGCGAGCCCGGTTTCATAGTCTCCACCCACCCATTTATCCATCTGGGTACCCATCCATCGAGCCATGGGGTTGTTGCCAAGGTCCGTCTCAAACCCCCAGGTCACCGTGGTCTTGCCGCCCGCCTCGACCAAATCGAACTGTGCAACGGCTGAGCCCATGGGTCCGAAATCCAGCGCAGTCTGCACCATCTTGTCGGGTTCCGATGCGATGATTTCCTGGCTGCCATTGCCAACTTGCGGATGTTCGGATGCCCAAACCAGCTTGTTGCCGACACCTTCCTCCGGCCCGGAATAGGTCAGTTGCACTTCTGGGTCCCTGCCCAGCCACGGGGACCACCCCTCGGCCGCCTTCAAAGCGTTTACATGCGGGAAAATCTCTGCCGCGGGCTTGTCGATTTCGATCGACCGAGCCACCGTGACCTCGCGCGGCATGAAAAACGCGCCGCCGACAAAAACCACGGCCAGAACGACGATGATACCAATCAGCCATTTGACAATACGCATTGGGTGCCCCCCGAATTATGAATGTGGACGAACTATAGACCCGCGGCGAGAGCGCCAAAAGGGGCGGCCAGCGAAGCGGCCCCATTCGTCACAATTGCCAAAGACGAGATCAACTTTTGCGTGCACACTCGAAATGCCGCATCCGGCGGACGGGAAATTCTGGCTAGGCGGGCGTGTTCCAGAAACGATTCTAGGGAAGTCGCTTTCACTGTTCCCACCAACAGCCTGAATCCTGTTGCATAATCTCAACGACTTCACGCGCGGCAAATTTCTTTGGTGCCCTAAATCCGAAATGCGGCGCACGCGCCAAAACGGTTAATATGGCAGGAATGTGGCATCGGGTCACGGATCCAGAAACAGTGAGACAGACTCCCAACCGATTGCCATCCACTGCTGCTTCTGAAACTCCCCTTTTCTAGCGATACGTCCGGAATTGACGCATGGCTCTCCCGCCCGTCCTGACAAAAATACCGTTACAGAAAGCGGCGAATTTTTGTAAAACAAGAACACAGCGGCGCCCGGTTCGAACGGTTGAACAGGGTCACGCCGGCAGGTTTGACACCCTGCCAAGTAGTGAGTTTGGGAGAGATCGATGCCCCCCCATCGATCGGTCCAACGGATACGCGGACAGACAGGCCGTCCCCTGTCACCAGCCGCCCGCCATCCGATGGTCTTCCGGTATGAGAAGGTAAGAACGGCTTATGCAGTTTCTTCAAACGATCCAAGCAGGCGTTCAGCGCCGCGATACGGATGCAATGACCGATGGACTGTCGGTCAAGTCTGGCGCCACGGCGAAAGCCGCCGAACCGGGCCTTGCATTCACCGGGCTTCACGGCCAGACCCGGATTTCGACCTCGTTCGGCGATGTTCCTGTCCAGCTTTTGCGGGTCCGCGACATGGTCCGCACACGCGAAGGCAACTTTGCGCAGGTGCAGAACATCGAGAAAATCTCGCTCGACGAGGATTTCCTGTCTTATCACCCCGAAGCGCATCCCGTCCGCGTGCGGGCCGGGGCCTTTGGTCCGGACCGTCCCCGTCAGGACGCGATTTTCGCGCCTGGCCAGAAGATCCAGCTTGATGCGCGCAGCCATGTCGCCGAGTTCCGCCCGGCGATGGCCATGGCGAACCACCCCAAAGTGATGCGCAGCCCGATGGCCCCGCTGTCCTACTATGTGATCGATTGCGGACGCCCTGTGACGATCCTGGCCGAGCGGATTTGGGTCCAGATCTGAGTTAGCCCTGGTCGGGCGTGTCTCCGTCCTCGCCGGCCAGCGCGATCTCCGTCGCCGATGTTATGCGCGCCCTCCCTGCGTTCTTCGACGCATAGAGGGCCGCATCCGCGTGTTGCATCAGCATTTCTGTGCTGGGCGCTTTGTAGTCGATGGAAAACGCAAGGCCGATACTGGCTGAGATCTGGCAGGGGTTTCCTTCAAACTCGGATGGAACTTCGACCCGTTCAAGGATGCGTTGGGCCACCCGTTTGACATCGTCGTGTTTGTGGACACCGTTTAACAGGACGACAAATTCGTCTCCGCCCGCACGGATGGCCACGTCAATACGGCGGGTTTCCTCCCGCAGAATATCGGCCACGTGGACCAGCACATGATCACCGGCGGCGTGGCCAAGCGTGTCATTGACGGCTTTGAACAGGTCGAGATCAAGCTGCATGATCGCAAACTCGATCCCCATCGCGGTCCAGTCATCCAGCGTCGCCTGAAGTGCGCGGCGGTTGCCGAGCCCGGTCAACGTGTCGCTGAATGCTTGCCGCTCGGCCTCTTCCCGGGCTTCTTGCAGCCGCTCATTCAGGCTGCGCCATTCCGACATGGCCGCACCGTTTGCCTCGGCCAGATAAAGCATTTCGATGGTCAGGTCGGTCGGCGCGAAATCCGCGCTGGACAAATCGTGATGCCGAAGCGCGTCGACGACGGCAATCCGGAAAGACAGATTTAGAACGGCACCGCCGTCGGTTGTCGGAACAAAAACCCCTCGAAGCGGCGCTTCGGGCCCGTCCCGAAACCGAAGGTACAACGCCGTTCCTGCTTCATCCGCCAACCGCTCGATCGAGGACATTCCGGCGGGGCGCCTAATTTCAAACACGTCGAACAAGGCACGCCCCACAAGCCGTGTCTCGGGGTCGAGCTTGGCAAGCGTCGCCCCCACATGGCCGATCCGACCATCCGGCAAGATGCGCACATGCATCGGCATCAACACATCGAGCGCGGGGGCACTTAGACCAGTGGCGTCGGGTGCCAGATCGGTCATCGCACCGGCCCCGCTAGACGGAAGTCGCGCGCTTCGTTGAAGCGTTGATCGTGGACTGTGATGCTGACGGATTCGTGGCCATCCTCGACACTGTGATCCAGGATCGCAAGCGCCCCGTAATCGTCTGCCATCGCACGCAATATACCCACAAGTACGCGTCCAAAGCCGCGCGGAGGCCCAAATGTCCGCAACTGGAACCCCTGATCGGCATCGCCGGACAATTCCAGGATTGGCAAAGTCAGATCCGGGACCGCAAGCCGCGCGCGATCCGGCAAATCTTCAAGCGAGTGAAGGAAATCCACGAAGCTGAGCCCGCCGAAACGAAGCAGCCGGCGCAATGCATCCGTTTTCGGGTGCGAGACCAGATAGGTCCCGACATCTTCCAGGAATGACCCGCGGCTGCGGCGCAATTGCGTGGCCGCCGCATTGATGATCCGATCGGACAGATCGTCGGGATAGATCAGCATGGCCTCGAAAGAGGTAAAGCCCAGGCGCGCCTCGGTGACCACATTCTGCCACACCCCGTCGCCATAGGTATCGCGAACAAATCCCTCAACGGCCCTATTCATAAGACCGTGCATTCCGGCCCCCTCTGTCAGATCTCGGACAGGTCCTAGCGTTTCGACCTTAATAAAGCGCAAAACACTGCCGAGGATTTGAGCAGTCAGAAGTCGGTCGGTGCGCCTCCTTCGGCCTTTCGCCGTTCCACGAACGCGGCAAGCTCGTCGCGCACGGCCACATCCATGGCGGGCGCCTCAAAACTGTCGATGATCCGCCGCGACAGGTGGTGGGCCCGCTCGGCGGTCCAGACGGCCCCAGCGATGTCCCACCCCTCGAAATTGCGCCAATCGGCCAGAAACGGCTGATAAAACGCGTCGGTGTAACGGTCCTGGGTGTGTTGCAATCCGAAGAAATGCGCGGCTTCACCGGCGGCGATGGTCGCCCCGACCTCGCGCAATGGTTCGAGCGCGATATCGTTTGCGCCAGTCCCGACGATCTGAGGCTCGAAATAGCGCTGGATCATTTGGAGCACTTCGCAGTCCATCACGAATTTTTCCGGGCTGGCGATCAGCCCACCCTCAAGCCAGCCCGCCGCATGGTACACCATATTGGTGCCGGACTGGACGGCGGCCCAAAGACTGTTCGACGTTTCCCACATGGCCTGGCCGTCCGGAACATTTGCCGTGCAGACACCCGAAGACCGCATCGGAAGACCATAGAAACGGGCCATCTGCCCTGTCATTTGGGTGGCGCGCATGTATTCCGGGGTGCCAAAGGCCGGTGCGCCCGACTTCATGTCCACATTCGACGTGAAGGTTCCGATCACGCAGGGCGCGCCTGGTGCAACCCATTGGAACAGCGCAATCGCGCTAAGCGCCTCGGCAATCGACAAGGCGACGGCACCCGCCATTGTGACCGGCGCCATGGCACCGGCCAGCGTGAAGGGCGTCACGACCACAGCTTGCCCGCGCCGCACGCAGCGAAGGCATCCATCGATCATTGGCTGGTCATGCTTCAGGGGCGAGGTCGAATTGATGTTGGTGTACATACGGGGCCTGGCTTGGAAGTCCTCCTCGGACAGGCCGCCCGCGATCTTGACCATCTCCATCACATCTTCGACGCGTTCCTTCCCAAGGGAATAGGCGTGCATCACCTTGTCGGTCAGGGTCAGTTTGTCGAACAGGACATCGAGGTGGCGAACCGATGCGTGAACGTCCACCGGCTCAACTGGATATCCGCCCGCAAAATGGATGCAGTTGAAATACTGCGTCAACTTCAGAAGATCCCGGCATTTCTCCATGTTTCCCGGTATCTTACCGGTAGAGAGATCCCAATAATTCGGCGGGGACGAGACGTTGCCGAATGTCAGTCGATTGCCGCCAATGGTTAGCTGACGGTCTGGATTTCTCGGGGTCAGCGTAAACTGCGAAGGGGCTTTGGCGACCATCTCCATCACCCAGTCCCGGCCCATCTTCACATTGGACCCGGACACTTTGCATCCGATCTGCCGGAACAGATCCAAGGCTTCCTCATTCAGAAATTCAATTCCGATGTCTTCCAGAATAGTCATGGCTCCATCGTGGAGCGCGGCGATCCCGTCTTCGCCCAAGGGTTCGGTCGGCTTGTCGGTGTTTTCGATGGCGCGCCATGGCGATTGCTGAATGACAGCGGTCCCGCGCCGATCGGCGCCACCAGCGCGCCCCCCTGCCCGCCGCCGTTTGCCTTGACGCTGTGCCATGCCTGATCCTCCCGCCTGGGTTCAAACATGGGCGCTCAATCAAGCACCGCGCCTGACAAGTTGCGACAGATTTTGTCGTTTCTGCGGGTTCTAAAGGGTGTCGAGCCAGTCCGGCAGCGCGCCAATGTCCGGAAGAACAACGTCGGCAAGCGGGCTCAGGTCAGCCTTCGTTGCCACGCCAGTCAAAACCGCAACGGCCACCATGCCGGCGGCTTTGCCTGCCAAAAGATCGTGGCTGCTGTCGCCCACCATGGCGCAGACTTCAGGAGGAAGCGCCATGGCCCTGGCGAATGCATTCATCTGCCCCGGCCCGGGCTTGTGACCATGGCCGGAATCGTAGCCTGCAATAAAATCCATGTGTTCCAATGCAGAAGATGCTTCAAGCTGCGCCCGCGCCGCCGATTCCGTGTCATTCGTTGCCAATCCCAGCACCAACCCACGCGCCTTGAGCCTTTCAAACAACGGCGGAAGCGGCACAGCAGGTTCCAGCACGACTGCTTCCGCCCGCAGGTCGAGTTCTGCGGCCAACGTCGTCGCCGTGGAAAATGCGGAAAGGTAAGGCACAAGCGCCGATGCCAGTTCGAACGTGGTGCCCGCTATGGCGACGCTGCCGGGGCGGAAGCGCCGGGTCGCAGGATCGAAGGCAAGCTCTTCTGCCATGGCAGCCAGCAAATCGGCATCACCATCTGCAAAGTCCGTCAGGAAATCCGCGGTGAACCGACCCCAGGTCGCCTGAAAGTCGTAAAGCGTTCCGTCCTTATCAAAAAGAATACCTTGGATCCGTTCCATGGATCGAGACTGCGGGCGCGCGGCCCATCCTGCAACGGAAAATCGGTCACGTTGACATGCGCCCAGCGCCATCTAAGGGTGCACCATGGACTATAAGCTGCACGACTCGCTCGGATATCACTTGTCCCGCGCCGCCCGAATCCAGGAGCGCCGACTTGAGGAAGATCTGAAGCGCTTAGGCCTGACCCGGACTACGTGGTGCGTCCTATTGGCAGTCGGAATGGAGAAGTTGTCACAACCCTCTGATATCGCCGCATTTATTGGTATTGACCGGACGGCCACCTCGCGCGCTTTTCGGCAGATGGAAAGCGATGGGTTGATCGCGCGCGACGCGGGTCGTCCCGATCGGCGCACCACGTCCGTCAGCCTGACGGCGAAGGGCGAGGCGCAGTTGGCCAAGGGTAGACCTTTCGCCGAGGCGAACAATAAGGCCCTGTCTGAAAAACTCGGTGCCGAGGACGCCCACACCGTGAAATGCCTGCTGGCCAAACTGATCGAAGGCGAAGCAGCGCTGTCGCACTTCTAGCCCCGCTTAGGTCCAGTGCATCGCCGCGCCGCCTGGCAGCACGGCGCGCGCCTGCATGGGCTGGTCGTATGCAAGACCGGTCGCATCGCAAAATCCGACGACCCAAGCGTCGTCCATCACCAGGAAATCAAGGACAGAGGCCAGGAATTCCGGATCGCCAACCCGGCTGCGCACGTCGTCCGCGCTGGACCCGGTGGCGCCTAGAAAAACACCCAGAAGATCGTCTTGCCCGGCGATCCAGGCGAGCGCTTGGGCGGCCAGCGTTTCGGCGACATCTTGCTTCATTCGGACACCCAATCGAGTTTGCGAAAGGGATTTTTAACCATTCTCGCCAATCACTCAACGCAACAGCTAGGAATTTAGACGAAGTTGAGGGAAATGGATGAGCGGACGCATCCTAATCGCGGATGACGCGGCGACGAATAGGATCATCCTGACGACGAAGCTTGCGGCAGCGCGGTACGAAGTTAATGCGGTCACCTCGGGGACAGACCTTTTGCAGTCTGCACGTGGCGACACCCCCGATCTGATCATTCTGCACGAACGGTTGCCCGATGCCTTGGCCGCAGACCTGTGCAAGGATTTGAAGCGCATGCCGCAAACTGCCAAGATCCCGGTGATCGTGGTCACGGCAACCGATGACCCCGTGACACGCGTCAAAGCTTTGGAGGCCGGGGCGGATGACTTCCTGACAACACCAATCGAGGAAATGACCCTTCTTGCCCGGGTCCGAAGCCTGCTTCGTGCGCACAAAACGGCCGTGGCTTTGCGCCAACGCCAATCGACGGTGGCCGAGCTTGGCTTCGCCGAGGCCTTTGCCGCTTTCGAAACACCGGGGCGCGTGGCAATTGTCAGTGGCAACACCCGCTTGGCAGAGATCTGGAAAGGTGGTCTTGAAGAGATTTCGTGCCACAGGATCGAACTGATCGCACCCACGGAAGCGCTTCAGCTGTGCGATACCGAATCGCCGCCGGATGTCATCGTCATCGCGGATGACACCGATCGCACTTGGTCCAGCCTTCGATTGCTCGCCGAAATCCGAAGCCGCGAACATTCGCGCTATGCGGCGGTTCTGCTGGTTCACGCGCCTGCAGATCACGACACCGCCGTAACCGCCCTGGATCTCGGCGCCAATGACATCCTCGCCAAGGGGTTCTCGCCGAACGAGCTGGCCATTCGGGTCGAGACGCAACTTCGGCGCAAGCGGGAAGAGGACCGGCTGCGCGCCTCGGTGGATGAAGGTCTGCGGCTGTCCGTCGTCGATCCGCTGACCGGACTTTTCAACCGGCGCTATGCCCTGCCCCATGCCAAGCGGATCGCGGCCGATTCCCAGGCGTCGGGACGCGGCTTCGCCGTGCTTCTTGCCGATCTCGACAAGTTCAAAACGGTGAATGACCGCTATGGGCATATCGCGGGCGACAAGGTGCTGTCTGAGGTGGCCAAGCGCTTGAAGAAACACGTCCGGGGGCCGGATATGATCGCGCGCATGGGGGGCGAGGAATTCATGATCGTCCTGCCGGACGTCGATGCCGAAACCGCCCACAACGCCGCACAAAGGCTGCGCAAGGCGGTAATGGAACATCCGATCTCATTGGGCGAGGACAAGGGCGCAATCCCGATCACGATCAGCATCGGTATCGCGATGACCGGGAGCAACCCCAAGAAGATCACCCCGCTTGAGGCCCTGATCCAACGCGCCGATCAAGCGCTGTACCGGGCCAAGGCCAGGGGCCGGAACCGGGTGACGCTGAACCTGTCTGCGGCCTAGAAACGCTTCTCCGGACGTTCAGTTTCGACGGGGGCCACGCAGCAGGGATTTCTCCAGACGGTCGGCAAAGGCGCGGCGTTCCTCGGCCGTCATGCCCGCGATATGGCCAAGAAGCACCTTTTGTCCGATCTCCTGCCGCGCCAGGGCAGCATCGCGCTGTTCGCCGATCACGGCGGTCACTGCATCCTGGTCGAACGGGTCCTTTCGAAGCTCGACCAGAAGCGCGTCGACCCGGCGACGAAGATCGGCCCGGTCGCGCAGAAGCGTGCGCGCTTCGGACCGAAACGCCTCGGCGATTGCGCGTCGATCTTCCCGGGGAAGCGCCGCGACCAACGGTGTCGGCCCGATATCACGCGGTACGCTGATGCGGTCAGGCCCACCCCGCGGACCACCACTTCGATCACGGTCCTTGCCTGCAACCGCTCCGACGACGATGCCGACGATCAACAGGTTGACAGCAAGCGACAAGGCAAGTGCGATCTTGACCCAAACGGGCGTTCCGGACGACTTCGGCTGCGGCATGTCGGACATCGCCCTATCCCTCGACCCAGCCAAGATCACCGTAACCCGGCAAGACCTCGGTGACATCAAAACCGGTCGTGGTGGTCGTCCCGGCAAGCAGACCGTACGGATCGGAAAACCCGAACCAAAGCCCTGCCGCCGTGGCCGTCACGAGCCCAGCCAACGATGGCCATCCGCCAATCCCTTCCAGGATTTGAGCAAATAGTCCCGGCCGCGAAGCACGCTTCGGCAAGGGCGCGTCGTGCGGCGCAACGGCTGCCGCATCGGCCAGAACCCGGGCCATCAGGTCATCGGACACCTCAGGCCGAGCCGAGCGCGCTGCCTGAAAATACGGCTCTAACAATTTGTCTTCCTTGGGGGTTTCGTCACTCATGTCCGTACCCTAACGCGTCTTTTTTTCCCTTCAGCGCCGTTGCCAGCGCCCGTTTGCCCCGCGCGGTCAGACTTTCGACCGCTTCGATCCCAATGTCCATGATCTCGCCGATCTCGGGGTTCGACAGCCCTTCGATATGGCGCAGGATCACGGCTTGACGCTGCCGCTCGGGCAATTCCTGCAAGGCGGCATCCAACGCCTTGGCGCGGTCGGCATCCAGCAACTTTTCGGCCACGCTCGGCGTATCGTCCTCTGGCTCGGCCACCTGGTCGAGCGCCACACCGCGCCCAGATTTCCGCAAACGGTCCGTACACAGGTTCGCCGTAACACGGTGCAGCCATGTCGAGACCTTCGCCTCGCCCGTCCGCCATTCCGGCGCAATCTTCCAAAGCCGCAGCATCGCCTCTTGCGCCACATCTTCGGCCTCTGCAGCGTCGCGCAGCATCCGGGACGCGACAGACAGAACACGAGGCAGCAGCCGCGCCGCCAGCAGCCGGGCCGCCGCTGCCTCGCCCTGGCCAAAGGCCGCCAGAAGCGCCTCGTCCGAGATGTCGGACTGTGCGTCGAAGGGCATTGTCATCCTCGTTCAGAGGTAACCTTTGGGCCAAGTCGCCGCAATCGGGCAACGCGGGGGGACGCGCTGCCCGACCGGTTCGATGCTTATTCGCCGCGCTGACCGCCACGGCCATCCCGACCACCCCGGCGGAGACCCCGCCGGTTTTCCAGTTCGGCAAACTCTTCCGCCGAGATCGCCCCGTCACCGTCGGCATCAAGCCGCTCGATAAAGTTGCCGATCCGACCCGTGCGGCCCTGACGCAGTTCCAACACGTCGCGGGTCAGCATCCCATCGCCATCGCTGTCGAGCTGCGTAAACATGCGCTCGGCGCGTTCTTCGGCCTGGGCCGCCATGTTGGCTTTGAATTCTTCCAGTGTGACCGAGCCGTCACCATCAGGGTCGAAAGCCTGAAAGCGTTCTTCCCAACGGGCATCGATTTCCGCCTGCGTGATCATGCCATCGCCATCGGTGTCGAGCGTTTCGAATGTCGGGCGCTCACCGCCCCGATTGCCTGGCCGTGCCTCAAGCGAGCCGGCTGCAAAGACGCCAGCGCCGATGGATGTCACCAAAAGGGCCATGATGATGTTGTCGCGTTTCATAGATCCGTATCCTCTTCTCTTTCTTGGTCTTTACTCGACCGGTTCTTGCCTCCGATCACTGGGTTCAACGCACCCGGATCCAGTTTCCGTCGCAGATCTATGCATTTTTTTCATATCAGCCTGTGCAGGCATGGCCCTTGTGCAGGGGGTCTTCGGCCCGATATGCCCAAGGAAGCCGGAAAGGATGGTCCCATGACCGACACAACCCCGCACCAGACTTCTGCCCCGATCTGGCCTGTGCTTTGGCGCGGATGGCGGCAAAAGTGCCCGCGTTGCGGGACCGGTCGCGCCTTGCACCGGTATCTCAAGGTCAAGGATCACTGCGATCACTGCGACCTGCCCCTGCATCAGGCGCGCGCCGATGACGGTCCGGCTTATTTGACGATCCTGATTGTCGGACACATCGCCGCCCCTGCCACGCTTTGGGGGTTCAAGACGTTCGAGCCCGCGCCGCTGGTTCTGGCGACGACAGTTTCACTGGGCGCGACGGCCCTGTCGCTTTGGATGCTGCCCCGCCTGAAAGGGGCCATCATCGCCTTCCAATGGGCCAAGGGGATGTACGGGTTCGACCGTGAACAGTGATGCTCCGGTTCGCGATGCCGCGACGGTCATTCTGGTACGGGATCCGCGCAACCGCCCTGCGGTCCTGATGGGCCAACGCGGTGCAAACGCCGCCTTCATGCCGAACAAATTCGTCTTTCCGGGCGGCGCAGTTGACGCAACGGATGTCGCGGTACCGGTCACCGGACTTCCCGCGACATGCGCAGGCAGGCTGATGGAAGGCAGCGCTGGCCCTGCACCCGCCACGATTGCAGCCGCGGCCATCCGGGAACTTTGGGAGGAGACCGGCCAAATTCTGGGATCGCCCGGCACCTGGGCCGACCCGCATCCGGATTGGGCCAGTTTTGCACGCGGTGGATATATGCCGGATGCCCGGGGCTTGTCGTTCTTCTTCCGTGCCATCACCCCGCCGGGCCGACCCCGCCGCTTCGATGCCCGCTTTTTTCTCGCCGATGCGGGCGCCTTGGCGTCGGATCCGGACGACTTTTCGCAAGCCTCTGACGAGTTGTCGCATTTGCAATGGGTGCCCTTGGCTGACGCTCGGGCGTTTGAGCTCCCGTTCATCACCGAGGTCGTATTGGCCGAACTTGCAGCACATTTGCCTTCGACCGATGCGCCAGCGACCGTCCCGTTCTTCCAAAACCGCGATGAAGAAAGCCTTTTTCTGCGGCTTGGCGGCGCAAGCCCGCTAGAGGAACAGAACCAGCGCCAGGATTGAGATGGTCAAAAGGGCCATGCCGCCAAGTTCGCGGCCGTTCACGCGTTCCCTGAAAAACAGGACCGAGGCTATAAGCGAAAAGATCAGTTCGATCTGGCCAACGGCAAAAACGTATGCCGCGTTTTGAAGCGTAAAGGCCGTGAACCAGCAAAACGACCCGATGGCCCCGAAAACCCCCGCCAATCCAGCCACGCGCCATGCCTTCAGCGTGCGCCTCACTTCGCCCGTTTCGCGCAAGGCAAGCCACGCCCCGAGCCCCGTGGCCTGCGCAAAGGTCACGAAAGCCAGCGTCAAAGCCGCCCGCATCAAGGGGTCATCACTTTCGACAGCCAGCGTGGCGCCGCGATAGCCGACCGCCGACACGGCGAAAAAGACGCCAGACAATACCCCAAGCCCGGCCGCCTTGTTCAGAACCCGGGACGTCCAGGGACCCTCTGCCTCGGGCGGGTCCGACAACAGAAGGACGCCGAAAAAACCGATTCCCAACGCCACCCAGCCAAGGGGAACCACCGATTCACCCAGGATCACGATTCCAGCCAGCGCCGTCATCATGACCTCGGTCTTCTTAAGGGTCATGCCGACGGCAAAATTCCGCATCCCGAAGATCGCAACGACGCAAAGCGTGGCCAGGATCTGTGCCGTCCCGCCCACGAGCGCATAGGCCCAGAAGCCAGGCATCACGCCAGGCCATCCACCTTGCGTCACACCGTATAGGACCACGAAAACCAGCGCGATCGGCGCGCCATAGAGGAACCGGGCCAGCGTTGCGCCGCCCGTCGACAGGCCAGCGGTCTTCAATTGACGCTGCACCATGAAGCGCAGCGTCTGAACAAGGGCTGCGGCGATAGAGAATAGGATCCAGGGCGCCATGGCCCCGGGTTAGCGGCCTGCCTCGCCCTCGTAAAGCGGATGCGGCACGGGATCTTTCGCGCGGACTAGGTGGCGGCGGAAAAGATCACCATAGGACCGGAAGACATAGCCGCCATTGATTCCGAGATAGCGCGCCTTCGCCGCCCGATATTTGGCCGGAAGCGCATACCAGGGCAGGCCCGGATGCATGTGGTGCACGACATGCAGATTGTTGTTCAAGAATAGCAGCGCCAAGGGCCCTCGATCCTCGATGACAACGGTTCGGCCGGCCGCACGTTCATCGGCCCGGTGCTCGGCAAAGGTGCGGATTTTGAGAAGCGAAATGGCTAGATAAACCGCCACGCCATAGGCCCAAAGCGGTATATCCGCGACCCAAATCAACCAGCCGACCACGAGGCCCGCCTGCGGGATATGCCAAAGCCAGCCTTGCAACACGCGGCCGTCGCCGCCGCGATGGGCCCGAACCTCGGATTTCACAAAGCAGATTTGCGAAACCAGGGGTCCGACCAGCAACCGCCCGAACAATGTGTTGTTTAAGCGCAGGACGCGGCGCTGCCACGCAGGCAGACGGGCCCAGACGGCTGGGTCGAGATAATTCGATTCCGGATCGTCATATGGGTCGGTTAGGTCGGCATCCTGATGATGCGCCATATGGGTGTCGCGGAACCGACCGTAAGGAATGACAAGCGTCAGCGTGGGGAAAGCCAGTGCCGCGTTGGCCATGGGCGCTTTGAACGGGTGTCCATGAACGGCTTCATGCGTCAACGAGGCATGGAACGCGATGGCAAGGCCAGTCAGAAGAACCGCCGGGACAAAACCAAGGGTGGCAACAGCCCAGGTCGTGGAAAGGCCCCAAACCAGATAGCACCCGGCGAAAAGGGCGACCGTCGGCCATTCGATCCGGCTGGGCTTACCCATGGCGCCCCCAGCTGATCCGCGCCCAAACACGTTCATATACGACGTAGGTCACCAGCCCGATAAGCGCATTCAGCACTGCCATCACACCGCCGGTCCCGGCCGATCCCGTGATCAGCCAGCCGACCCCTGCCATCACGGCAAGACCCATCAGGGTCCAAACGCCTGATTTGACAATGGTTCTTTTGGTGGTGTCCATGCAACCTCCTGACAATTCGGCATCGCATCTGGACCCACCGTCCGGCAATTCTGTATCCAGTTCACAATTTTCTCGATCTGTGATTTATTTCACCGCATGTCGGAAAAAGTAGACAAACGAGACCGCGCGCGCCTGTTTCGAGACCGTTTGGAACAGGCGATGGACACGAGCCAGGTGAACCAAAGCGTTCTGGCGCGGGCCGCTGGCGTTGACCGGTCGACCATTTCGCAGCTTTTGAGGGGTGACGCCGCGCGCTTGCCCAATGCCCAGTTGGTGGCGGAATGCGCGGCGGTGCTCGGGGTCTCAGCCGATTGGCTATTGGGTCTCACCGACCGGCCCGAACAGGCGGCGGACCTTTTGGCGACGGCGATGGAAATGACCGAGGCGCCCCGTGCGCTTGTCGATGAACAGATCTTCGGCTGGCACCGCGAGGCGCGCGGATACAAGATCCGGCATGTCCCTGCGGGCCTGCCCGACATGATGAAGACGCAGGCGTTCCTGCGATGGGAATACGAGCCGCATCTGGGCCGGACAACCGATCAGGCCATCGGGGCGTCGGAAGACCGGCTGCGCTGGATGGCCGGGGCCCGCTCAGATTATGAAATCGCCGTGCCGGTTCACGACTTGCAAGCCTTTGTGCGCGCCGAGGGGTATTACGCGGGGCTCAGTCGCGAGATCCGAAAGGGACAGATCGACCGGTTCCTGGAATTGTCGGATCAGCTTTATCCGACCTTGCGACTGTATCTCTTTGACGCGCGGATGCTCTATTCCGCGCCGGTCACGATCTTCGGTCCGCTTCTGGCCGTGATCTATTTGGGCCGGAACTATCTGGCCTTTCGCGACACCGAACGGATTGATGCGTTCACGCGGCATTTCGACAGTTTGGTGCGTGAGGCTCAGATCACCTCACGCGAGTTTCCCGCCTACATTGAAGACCTTGCCCGCCAGATCTGAACCTATCGCTTCTGTCCGACCGAGCGCCCCACCCCATCCGGTCGCGGCAAGTCCTGGTGAGCCTTCGCAATATGCGCCAGCGTCTCGGCGACCTTGGGCAACGGGTCCGTCGCGCGCCGCGTGTCAAGCGAGACGTTTATCAGCATATGTTCGGACGTCGCCAAAAGCTGATCGCCTTCAAACATGCTGTGGAAAAGGTGCATTTTCCTGCCACCCCCTTCCAGACAATGCGTCTTGATCCGGATCTCTGCGCCGGCATGGACCTCGTCCAGATGCCGGATGTGCGTCTCGGCGGTGAAAAAGCTGTGGCCTGCGGCGATATATGCCGGATTGCAGCCAATCATCTCCATGAACCGGTCGGTGGCGTCAGCGAAGGCCTCCAGATACCGCGCCTCGGTCACGTGCCCATTATAGTCGGTCCAGTCCTGCGGAACCCGGCGCTTGGCCGTCAGGATCGGGCGCGAGATGTCGCCCAGCGCCGGTGCCCGTGACCGATCAATTGCGTTCAGATGCGTCCCCGCCCCCCAGTTTGTGCCCTTCAACGCCCGGAGGATCGCCACAAGGTTCCTGTCGCGGATCGCCTCTAACGCGCGGATCGATTGGGCGCCGGACTGCGCGTCTGACTGATCCGCGATCTTCTGAACCAGCGCTTCGTCCAACTCTGGCACATCCATCAGTTTCGTCCACGGCCACTCCAGCGCCGGGCCGAACTGGCGCAGGAAATGCGCCATGCCCGCCTCGCCACCAGCAATCCGGTAGGTTTCAAACAGCCCCATCTGCGCCCAGCGGAGCCCGAAGCCAAGCCGGATCGCTTCATCGACCTCTTCCGTTGTGGCGATATCGTCTTTGATGAGCCAAAGCGCCTCGCGCCAGACGGCTTCCAGCAACCGGTCGGCAATATGGGCGTCGATCTCGGCCCGGACGCGCAATGGGACCATTCCGATCTCGCGCAGGATCTCTTCTGCACGGTTGATCTGGGCTTGCGCATTTTTGTCCGAGGCCACCAGTTCGACCAAGGGGATCAGGTAAACCGGGTTGAACGGATGCGCGACCAGGATTTCTTCAGGCCGCGTTGCACATCCCTGGATCTCGGTTGGTTTGAAGCCAGAAGTCGAGGACGCCAGGATTGCACCTTCGGAATGCTCTTGAAGCGTCTGATAAACCTTGCGTTTCAGCGCCAGCCGCTCGGGCACGCTTTCCTGGATCCATACGGCCCCCTGCACCGCATCCGACAAGGTTTCATGAAAGGTCAACCGACCCTCGGGCGGCATGGCGGTGTCATAAAGCCCCGGCAAGGAGGCCCGCGAATTGGCCAGAACCTCACCAATCTTGCGCTCGGCTTCGGGATCTGGGTCGAAAACACGCACATCCCAACCGGCCAGCAAGAACCGCGCAGCCCAGCCGCCGCCGATCACACCGCCGCCGACAATCGCGGCCGTTTCGGTCATTCCTGTGGAATTCCCTTGATGCGGGTCAGGTCATATCCATTGAAATCAAGCACTTCGAGCGCCGCGTTCAACCGATCTTCCGGGATTTTCGGATCCCGGTTCAGGATCCAGCCGCCCTTGCCCGAAGGCTGGCCAACGACCGCTGTCCGATATCCGCTGTCGACCCAAAGCACCCAATAGTCGCCGCGCACGAAGGGCACGCCATCGAAGCTGATCTTGAAGCGCCCGGGCCCGCTTGGCACCCCGTCGCCACTGATCGAACGCTCGGGCCCATCGAACCCGCCCACGGCACAGCGGTTGAACACGCCCAGGGTGCCATCGGGCCGCACAGCGTAATCGGCAGTGGTTCCGAAGCAATCCTCTTCGAATGGCACCGGAAAATGGGCGACTGCGTACCAGCGGCCCTGATATTGAGCCGGATCGAAGATCGCGGCCGAGCTGATCGGCGCAGACGTGTCGCGATACACCTCGGTCGGAATTGCCGAACATCCCGCAAGGGCCACCAGTCCTGCCAGCATTATTCGATACATAGCGTTGCCTCTGCCCCTAATGCGTTCAGGATGTCGTGGCACCCGAAAATGGGTTTGACCGGAGAGCACGTGCGCGACCGGGCAAAGCAGATCCCTTCGCAGTCTTGCGCGCTGTCGCAGGTCTGGTTGGCGTCGCGCGTGTCTTCATAACAGACGAAGGTGCCGGAGAGGCCCCCCTTGCCCCAGCGACCGCCCCGATCGATGCATTGCGCTTCTGCGCGGGCGGCCAAGTCGGGGCCAAAGGCACCCGGCGTCAGAACCGGTTCCTCCTCTAACTGGCACGCGGCCAACAGAAGAAGCGCTGCGATTGTCAGGATCAATTTCATGGCTGAGGCGCCCGTTTCACCAAACCAAGACGGGCTCTCACCGCATCAGGCCCGATCACCCGCGCGCCCAAGTTTTCCACGATCGTCACTGCCCGTTCCACAAGCTGACCATTGGTCGCCAGAACGCCTTTGTCCAGCATCAGATTATCCTCAAGCCCGACGCGCACATTCCCGCCCGCCAGAACTGCGGCCGCCACGAATGGCATCTGGTGGCGGCCAAGCGAGAAGGCCGAAAATGTCCACCCCGCGGGGACCGCCTGCACCATGGCAAGAAAGGTCGGTAGATCGTCAGGCGCGCCCCAGGGGACGCCCATACAAAGCTGCACAAGGGCAGGCGCGTCCAGAACGCCATCCTGGACCAGGCGCTTGGCCAGCCAAAGGTGGCCCGTGTCAAAGGCCTCAATCTCGGGTTTCACGCCGAGCCCGGTCATGGCGCGGCCCATGGCCTCCAACATGCCAGGCGTGTTGGTCATAACGTAATCGGCCTCGGCGAAATTCATCGTGCCGCAATCGAGCGTCGCGATTTCCGGCAAACAGGCCGCAATATGGGCCACGCGTTCTTCCGCCCCCGCCATGTCCGTGCCCGCGACCAATGGCAATGGCGCCTTGGCGCCGCCAAACACAAGATCGCCGCCCATCCCGGCGGTCAGATTCAAAACCATATCCACCTCGGCGTCCCGGACCCGGTCCGTCACTTCGCGATACAAGGCCAGATCCCGGGACGGCGCTCCTGTATCCGGGTCTCGGACATGGGCATGAACGACCGCCGCGCCCGCCTTGGCCGCTTCGACCGCGCTTTCGGCAATCTCTTTTGGAGATCGGGGTACGTGCGGGCTTTTGTCCTGGGTCTGGCCAGACCCGGTCAAGGCGCAGGTGATGAACACCTCACGGTTCATGGCAAGCGGCATTGGCGACCCTCCCACCCAGGACAGAATCGCGAAACGCGCCCCGCCGCAAGCTGCAATTGACCCATCCACGACTGGGTCGGCCTGCAAGGCGCTTCCTTCCCCCCATGGGGAAGGCCAGGATGGGGGTCAGGTAAGCATCTTGCGCGCAGCGCTCAGTAAGGCAACGGGTGCGCTTTGTGGGCCTCGGTGATCTCGGCCAAAGCCTCGTCCGGAACCGTGCCGTCGATCCCGTCCAGGGCCACTTCCAACTGCTCCATGGTCGTGGCCCCAAAAATCGGAATGACGGGGAAGGGCCGGGTCAGGGTCCAGTTCAGCGCCATATGCACCGGATCCAGCCCGTATTTCGCAGCGATTCCCAAATAGGCATCGACCGCCGGGAACACCCGCTCGGTCACGCGTCCGCCCATATTGCCGCCGCCAACTTGCAGACGCGAGCCCTGGGGCACCGCACCGTGCTGGTACTTGCCGGTCAAAAGCCCGCAGGCCAATGGCGAGAACGCCAAAAGGGTCACGTCTTCGTTCGCCGACATTTCCGCCTGATCGGTGTCATAGATCCGGTCGAGCAGGGAATATTCGTTCTGGATCGAGGCAACACGCGGCCCGCCGGTTTCCTCGGCGGCCTTGTTCCACATCATCGTGCCCCAGACGCTTTCATTGGACAGCCCCCAGGCGCGCAGCTTGCCCTGATCCACCAGATCCTTCAGCGCCTCCATCACGTCGACCATCGCGGCAAATTCCGCTGCCGGATCATGGTTTGACGGGTCATAGGTCCAGTTTTGCCGGAACTGGAACGACCCCCGGTTCGGCCAGTGCAATTGGTAGAGATCGATGTAATCGGTCTGAAGCCGCTTCAGGGATCCTTCGAAGGCTTCTCGCACGGTGGCCCCTGTCACCGGCTGACCCTGGCGCACGAAGCGTTCGTTATAGCCCGACACTTTCGTGGCGATCACCCATTGGTCGCGCTTGCCGGACTTGGCATTCCAATTGCCAATGATCGTTTCAGTTCCGCCCACGGTCTCGGCACGGACAGGGTTGACCGGATACATTTCGGCCGTGTCCATGAAGTTGATCCCGGCCTCAAGCGAGCGGTCGATCTGGGCATGGCCCTCGGCTTCGGATGTTTGAGTGCCAAAAGTCATAGTGCCAAGGCAATATTCGCTGACCGCAATGCCTGTGCGGCCCAGTGTCGTCATTTTCATCGGGGGGCAGTCCTCTATCGCGTTAGCGCAAACCTAATGCCTAACGTCAGAGGCGCAAGAGCGCGGGGCGTTTATCGTTCCCGCGAAATCTCAACACGGATGGGGTGCGGTGTCGCCGCGATGATCGATGCCCTTGTGTTATGCCTGCCATGCGCTCCCCCGGGAGACGGCGTGTAATTTTGGCGGTTGAGAGAGAGGGTTCCGGCCCGTTGCGTCCAGTGTGGCTTCAGGACGATGCCCAAGCGGAAGTCTTGAGAACAAAATAAGAACATGCTAGCGTTCTTCGATGTCCGAAGCCTTCGCCCCCCATCTTCTGACCCAAGGCCATCGCCGCCGTTCGTCCGATCAGCGGCGGGGACAGCAGTTTCTGGGTGACCTGACGCTCGCCCCGGGTCGCGTGCATGAATTCTGCGGCACAGCCCGGCGAACGCTGGCCTTGACCCTGGGCCGCGAGATGACGGGGCCCGTCTTCTGGATCCGCCCAGCCTGGACAGCCGAAGCCTTGAACCCCGTGGCCGTCACGCGCTTTCTGAACCCCGGGCGGCTGACCTTCATGACCCCATGCCGGGCCGAGGATCTGCTTTGGACCATGGAAGAGGCTCTGCGCAGCGGGGCGGTGCCCCTGGTCGTGGCGGATCTGCCCGGGCCCCCTGCCCTGACGCCGGTGCGGCGGCTGCATCTGGCGGCCGAAACCGGCGCGGCCGAGGGGGATCATGCCCCCATCGGGCTGATCCTGACGCCGGGGTCGGGCGGCGCGCAAGGTATCGAAAGCCGCTGGGCCTTTCATCCCACGCATAAGGCGGACCGGTCCTCTTCGTGGCGGCTGTCACGGCTTCGCGCCCGCACCCAGCCCGAGAGCCATTGGCACGTACGACCACGGGCTGGCGGTGGTCTGAGTTTGGGTGCTCGCGCGGATCTCGCAGAAAAATGAGAGGTCTGCGATAAGATCTGCCCCTACATAGGCGCCATGAAACAAACCTTCGCCCTCCTCCCGCTGCTTATCGCCCTGGCCACACCCGCCTGGGCCGAGCCTGTTCCTTACGCCCTGGATCGCGACAACTCGGTCGTAGGCTTCACCTATACGCTGAACGGCAGCGACACGAAGGGCAATATCCCGATCAGTCAGGCCAACGTGGTTCTGGACCTTGACCGTTTCGCCAACAGCCGGGTCAGTGCCACCCTTGCGGCCAGTCAGGCCACGGCCGGCTTGTTCTTCGCCACGGATGCAATGCGCGGCACGTCGGTCCTGAACACCTCGGCCCATCCCACGATCACCTTCCAAAGCCGACGCGTCCGCCCCACAGCGGCCTTTGCCGCCAAAGTGGACGGCGACATCACGATCCGCGGTGTCACGCGTCCGATCACGCTTGATGCGCAACTTTTCCGACCCCAAGGCGCCACCGGGTTCGATCGCCTTTCGGTTCGGTTGCAAGGGTCCATCGATCGCCGGGCCTTCGGCGCCACGGGCTTCCCGCAATTCGTTGGACCGACCATCGAGTTGGACATCATCACCCGCGTCACGCGCCAATAATGGCCCTGGGGCTCAAATACGACCGCTCGCCGTCGAATAAGCACTAGTCAGGGCCCGAAGAACAGGCGATGAGGGGCAAAGACCCATGCGCCTGTTGATTTCCTTTGCCGCCGCGTTCCTGTCCGTCCTTCTGTTGCAGTTGGGCTCGGGCGGGCTTGGACCGTTGGACGTCTTGTCCGGGCTCCAACTAGAGTTTTCACGCGGCGAGGTCGGTCTTCTGGGCTCGGCCCATTTCTTTGGCTTTTTCATCGGCTGCTGGATCGCCCCGCGCCTGATGGGGGCTGTCGGGCATTCACGGTCCTTTGCGGCCTTCACCGCCGCCGGCACGGTCGGGATCCTCGCCCATACGCTGATCTATGACCCGATTGCCTGGGCCGGGTTTCGGGTGCTGACGGGCATCTGCATCGCGGGCAGTTACACGATCATCGAAAGCTGGTTGCAGGCCAAGGTCACGAACGAAACGCGGGGCCGGGCCATGGGCACGTACCGCGTGGTCGATATCGTCGGATCGCTAGGCGCGCAGCTTTTGATCGGCGTGCTCGAACCCGTCAGCTATGTCTCGTACAACATCCTCGCCCTGCTCTGTTGCGCGGCACTTTTGCCCCTTGCAGTCACACGGGTGAAACAACCCGAACTTCCTGATGCGCCCCGCCTGAAACCCGGGATGGCCTTTGCCAAGTCCCCATTGGCGGCCTTGGGGGTCCTGGTTGCGGGTCTGACCGGTGCTGCTTTTCGGATGGCCGGACCGATCTATGGTGTCGAAGTTGGACTGACCGCCGACCAGATCGCACTGTTCCTGGCCGCATTCGTTCTTGGCGGCGCCATCGCGCAATACCCGGCGGGCTGGCTGGCCGACAAATATGACCGGCGTTGGGTGCTGATCTGGCTGTCCGTTGCGGCAATCCTGTCATCCGCCGTCACGATCATGGCAAGTGGCGGCGGCACCACTGCTGTCTTCCTGACCGCGGGGCTTTTTGGGTTCACGACGTTTCCGATCTACTCCGTCTCTGCCGCGCACGCGCATGATTTTGCCAACTCCGAGGAACGGATTGAACTGTCGGCGGCGCTTATGTTCCTATTTGCGGCGGGGTCGATTGTGTCGCCCTATGTCGTGTCCTTGCTGATCGACTGGTACGCACCATCAGCAATGTTCCTGTTCATCTCGGTCGCCCATGTGGCGCTGATCGTGTTCGGTCTGCTTCGGATGCGGGCCCGCCCAACCGAGGCGGAACGGACGCCATATATCTATGCACCGCGAACCACATTCACGATTGGACGCCTTCTGGCACGCCTTCGCGACAAGGAAGACGCTAGTTCCGATCGGAAATAGCGCCCAAGGTCTTAAGGTCCTCGGTGTACCAGATCGCAACGGTCTTCCCGGCGCCGATCCGACCCGCAAGCGCTGGCAGAATGTCCTGAAACCTCGCCGCTTCTTCGAGCGGGAAGGATGCTTTGGCCCCGCCGATGACCGTCGCGTCGCCGGACAGATCCACGGACAGCCAAAACACCGCCTGCGGAGTAATTTCCGACCCGTCCGCCAGATGAACCGCCTTTGACATGGCGTCCCGGGCGACTGACAAGTGGTACCAAAGCCCGGATGTTGCCGCGGTATCCGTATCGTTCAGAAGTTGAGGATGTCGCGTCCTGAACGCCGCAAGCGCTTCCCGGGTTCTTACGCCCATGACGTTGTCTATCGGACCGGGATCGTATCCCAGACTTGCCAGCGCGTCTTGCACTTCGGCCACCGAAGGAAGACCGCTTGGACCATCCGGCGGTACCGTTGACGACAAGCTGTCCGACTTGAACGCGTCCGGGCTGAATTCGACAACATCCAGGATCGGTTTTGGGGGACCCGACACCCAGGACGCAGACAGATTGCGCGCAACGTCCCGATCGCGGGACACAACCGAGATGTTTTCGCATCTGCCCGTGGCAGCGCTGAGTATCACCACATCACCATGCGCGAGGGAAAGCGGACCGCTTTCGCTGAAGTTCCCGTCACATCGGATGCCACTTGTCGAACTGACAAACGGGATTAACCGGCCGACCAACTCAAGATCCTTGGCATCGACCTTGTTCACGATGGCTGTTCGCGGCGTCGCGAGAGACAGGTTGCCCGTGGGTCGCCCGTCCCCCGGATCCAATACCCAAAGCGATGGCCTTAGGTGATCGGCGGATGCGGTTACACCGAAAACCGTAATGGCAAAAGCGACAGGCAACCGGCGCATGTCGCTGGCCACGGATGATAAGATCTGTGCTAGGGCGACTGAGACCAACAAGCTGCGGCTACACCTTTTCAGGCATGGCGCGTTGCAGTTTCACCGGCTCCGTTCGGGCCAACCGCAATAGATGGGCCATGAAGGGCAAGGATGTGTCATCTGTCCGGGTCGCCGCGTAAAGCCTTCTGGTGACGCCTTTTTCCGTAAGTGGACGGGTCACATAGTCAGAACTGTAACGGACCTCGCGCACGACCCAGTCCGGCAGAACTGCGACACCGCGATTGGACGCGACCAGAAGCAGGATCACCGCAGTCAGCTCCACTTGGCGGATCCCGCGCGGTTCCACGCCCGCGGGCATCAGAAGCTGACTGAAGACATCCAGTCGGGACCGTTCGACCGGATAGGTGATGAGAAGCTCATCGCGAAAATCTTCGGCTACCACGAATTCCTTGGCGGCCAAGGGATGTTGGGACGACGCCACAAAAACGGGTTCATAGTCGAAGAGCGGCGTGAACTCGGTATGCGGCAGGTCCTCGGGATCAGAGGAAACGACAAGATCGACTTCTTCGCGCTGCAAAGCAGGCAACGCGTCGAAGGCCAACCCCGGACGAATATCGACATCGACATCCGGCCATGCCTGACGAAACTTTTCGAGCACCGGAAAAAGCCATTCAAAACAGGCGTGGCATTCGATGGCGATGTGAAGCCGCCCGGACTTGCCGCGCCTGAGCCCGTCAAATTCGTCCTCAAGTGCCGCGATTTCCGGCAGGATCTTCTCGGCTGCCCGCAACAAACGCTGTCCGGCCGCCGAAAGCTTTAAGGGCTTGGATCGGCGGACGAATAATTCCACCCCTGCTTGTGCCTCTATCCCTTTGATTTGATGCGACAAAGCAGATTGCGTGATGTTCAGCGTGTCGGCAGCGCGCGCCAGCCCGCCTGAGTCATGGATGGCCTTGATCGTCCGAAGATGTCGAAACTCAATATGCACGGCGCGCTCATAATCTTCTTGAGGATTATGAATTTGTCTCACATGTGCGCCCGTGGGACAAGCAGACATCCCAAGTCAGAAAGGCGTCCCATGCCGAACCCCCGTGTTTCCTTCGAGTTCTTTCCACCCCAGTCACTGGAGGGCTCGTTTCGGCTTTGGGACGCGGTGCAAGCGCTCGCGCCGACGGGTCCCGAGTTCGTCTCGGTCACTTATGGCGCGGGCGGCACCACACGCGATCTGACGCATGAAGCCGTGACGACCATTGGAAAGCATACCGGGCTGAAGGTTGCAGCGCATCTGACGTGCGTGGATGCGTCGAAGGCGGAAACGCTGGAAATTGCAGATCGGTACGCCGAGGCCGGGGTCACCGAATTGGTGGCGCTCCGGGGCGATCCGCCAAAGGATCAGGGCGCATTTGTGCCTCATCCGGACGGTTTTGCATCAAGCGTCGAACTGGTCGAAGCCCTGGCCGAAACGGGCAAGTTTCATATCCGTGTCGGCGCCTATCCTGACCGTCACCCCGAAGCCGCTGATGATCAATCCGATGTCGACTGGCTGAAACGCAAGATAGACGCGGGCGCTGGGTCGGCGATCACCCAGTTTTTCTTTGAGGCCGAAACGTTCCTGCGCTTCCGTGACCGGTGTGCCGCGGCGGGCATCACGGCGCCCATTATTCCCGGCATCCTGCCAATCGAGAACTGGACGGGTGTTCAGAAATTCGCATCACGTTGCGGCGCCCCCGTCCCGAGCTGGCTGGCAGATGCATTTGGCAAGGCGATCCGAGACGACCGGGCCGATCTTCTGGCGATTTCAGTCTGTACTGAATTGTGCTCGGATCTCATAGAAGAGGGCGTCGAAGACCTGCATTTCTATACGCTGAACAAACCGGCGCTAACGCGCGAAGTTCTGTTCGCACTTGGCCTAGCACCGGCTGTATCGCTTGGGGACGTGGCCTGACATTGGGCGATCAGCCCGCACCACGAACCGTCGACACCGCATCCTGAACACGCCCAACAACCCCCGAGCGTCCACGCTTCTTGGCATAATGGAAGTGTGCCGTCGGGTGGATCGACTCTGATGGATCCTTACCGGGGCGTCTGCGGCTTCGAAGCACAAAGATCTTGCCCCACCGCCGGAAGCTTGACACCGATGGCGCCTCGGCATCCATCGGGAAACGGGCGCGCCACCCCTGCGGAAGGGTCAAACCGCATTCCTCGGCCTTGGACAGCATCCAGACAAGCGGGATGTTCGCAAGCGGCCGGAACCGGTCGTCGCCGCCGGTTTGTCCACCGATGTCGCTGTGATTGCCGCGAAACCAGACCTGCTCCACGTGACCCGGCCAATCGGGAGTCGTTTCCCACATCACGGGCTTGAAGGCATCCCGCGTCTCGTCCAGAGCTAAAGCATGATATCCATGCCGGACCGAGCGACCCAGCGCATGGTTGTGAAACCGTGTCCGCTTCTCGCGGATCTGCCAGATGATCGGCGCCCGGAAACTCAACGCCTTCACGGTGTCCCAAACACCCACCATCTCGATCGGCGTCTCGGCATGGCAGAACAGGCGGCGGAACCGGCTGCATGCCTGCGCGTCGCCACCTTCTTCATAGTAGCGATAGGCGACCTTCACCCCGCGCTCGGTCGCGTGTTCGGGGCGCAGCAGGCCCACTTGATCGATCACCCCCGCGAGCGAGCGGACAGCAAAAGCGCCCCGTGAGTAACCGAACAGGAAAATCCTGTCGCCGGGGTGGTACCGCGAGGCAAGAAACCCATAAGCCGCGCGGATTTGCTGGTTGATGCCCCGCCCTTCAATGACATCCATCGTCTTGCGCCATGTCTGCCACTGGATCCCTGCCTCGTACCGGATCGAGATGCGCTGTGTATCCTGGGTTTCGCAGATCAGCTTATAGGTCAGACCGGCATTCGATTCCCGACCTTCCGCCAGCGACGACATGGTGCCGTCGATAATGATCACATGATCCACCGGGCCGCGTGCACTGACTTTGGCCGAGGTTTCGGTTCGCCCGAAACGGCTCAGCAGCGCGCGTATGGCGGACCGTAGGCGCATCACGAACGTCCAGGCGCGGATCTTGGATCAATGTGCATTGCAGCAACCATACTTCTGAGATGGGGCCGTTTCATGTCACCTTCACCCAAAAAATCTGTGACTGTACCGTCCCAAAGTGTCACAAATCCTGACCTGCCGGGTCCAGTGTCAGGGCACTCATACGGGCAGAAACCAAACAATCTCAGGCGTTTGGGGCCATTGTCGCCTTGCCAGCAAGGGCCGTTGCGTCGGCCTTCGCAACTTCGGCCCTGTACCACGCAATTGTGGCCTTCGGGTCATCCTGAAATGCTTTTGCGAAGCTTGGCGGCGCTTCGGTTTTTGTGTCGTACTGGGTTGACCAGACCATCATAGCAAGCAGCGCAGGCAGGAAATCCTGCGCTTTTTGCGTTGGAAGGTACAGGCCGCGACTTTTCTTGATCGGATCGGGGTGGCGCCGCAGCATCCCTGCCCGTTCAAGCCCAGACAAGCGGTCGGCCAGAATGTTGGTCGAAATCCCCTCGGCACTGTCCAGCATCGCCCCATAGTGGCGCTTTCCGTGCAAAAGCACGTCCCGCAGGATCAGAAGCGTCCAGCGATCCCCAAGGATCCCGGCGGCATAACGGGTCGGGCAGCCGACCCAGGCGTCTTTGTTGAGCTTTGTCATGAGCCTTCATATAACATCTCGAACTTCACTTGCGAATCAAAAGTAAAACTGACTAGCTTTCGTTTACTTGCAAAACACAAGTGAAAGGAAATGCAATGACCGCCCCCTTCGTCTGGTTCGACAACATCGGTGCCGACCGCGCCGGAACAACGGATTTTCTGACCAAAACTTTCGGCTGGGATGACAATGACATCGGCCCGATGACCATGCTGGCAAATGGCGATGGACCTTTCGCAGGTACAGTCGACCCCATGCCGGACGTGTCGGGCTGGGTGCCCTATGTCGAGGTCGAGGATCTGCCAGCGGCTGCCGAGAAGGCGGCGGACAATGGCGCGACTGTGATCGCTGCCGATATGAAGGGTCCGGCAGGGACGGCCACTTTCGTGCGCGATCCAGGCGGATCTGTGATTGCGCTTTGGAAGCGAGGCTAGGGAAATGACCTTGACCGTCACACCGATCTTCGTCGCGGTGTTTGCGCTGATCCAGATCATCATCACGGTGCGGGTGGGCTTTCGTCGGGCGGTTACCGACATCCATTTCTATGACGAGGGCGATATCACACTGCGGAGGCGGCAGCGCGCCCATGCGAACTTTACCGAAACCGTGCCGATCACGCTTGTCGCCATGGCCTTGGCAGAACTTATGGGTCTGTCCGCGCCGTTTCTCTGGGCAGGAGGCGGGCTGCTTCTTGCCGCCCGCGCCTTGCACTATTGGATCATCACGGCCCATGGCTGGGGTCCGGCGCGCGCCATCTCGATGCTGATGACATTCACGGCGATGGGCGGCTTCGCGGTTTCAATATTGTGGCTGACGCTAACTTAGATTGGTGGCATGTCGGCCTTTCGGGGGCCGACATCTCCTTCCCACCAGACATCGTCGCCCCGGCGGAAGACCGTGATCTTGTCGCCGGGTTTGTACTGGGTCAGATCCGGATAGTTGCGCATCAGGCTTTCGCCTTCCTTGCCGTCGGGCCCGCGCCAAACGAGTCGCGCCTGGGTCACATCGTTCACTTCGACCTTAAGCCGTCGGACGCGCAGAACTTCGGCCACCTGTTTCACACCGTCGCGGCGGGCCAGGATGGCACGGTTCGTGCGGCCCCCTGCAAACCAAAGCATCCCGAGGCCAATTGCGCCCACGACCCCGCCGATCCAAAGGCCGACACGGGTGCGGTACGCTTTTTCTCCGACATAGTACTCGATCCGCTTGGGTACATCAGGAAGATAGCGGATCTCTTTCTCGTCCCCCGGCCCCGTTCCATTGAAAAACGACTTGGCAACCGAACGTTCGACGCGGACCGACTGGCCGCCCCGCGTTTCAAACTCAAACGTCACATAATAGGTGCGCGTTTCGTCCCCGTCGCTGTCATGCGAAATCTCAACCCGCTTGTCGGTGACCTCGGCCCAGGTCACCCGACCTTCGGCTTCGAACCGGGCTGCGCTTTGTTCGGTCGCAAGCGTAATGCCAAATGTGATCGCGACAATCAGCCCCGCAATCAGGCACACCCAACCGCCCATGCGGATAAACAGGTTGAACCATCCCCTGGGAAGATCCCGATCATGTTTGCGGATCACGCTCATCTTTGCGTTTTACCATCCGCGCTGGACAGAAGAACGGCAAAAAATTGAAAATTTTTACCGTTTAAAATGAATGTGTTACGCGATATTCGGAGAAATTCTTGCCCGGGTCGGGATTATTCGCACGCCCCGCCCTGTTGTTTCTGTCAATGGCCCAGCGCGGGCCAGGCAGCACAAACGACCACTGATGGAGCATTACTGATGAAAGCCCTTATTCTGACCGCCGCGATCGCCGCCGGACTGACATTGACCGCCTGCGAAACCTATGCCGACGGCCACGCCGCA
The DNA here is from genome assembly GCA_965267475.1 of Paracoccaceae bacterium. Lineage (GTDB taxonomy): Bacteria > Pseudomonadota > Alphaproteobacteria > Rhodobacterales > Rhodobacteraceae > JBCBKU01. Next base: position 1,618,643 of record OZ254079.1, on the reverse strand, counting down.
AAGATCAAAGCCGCGACCACAAGCGCTGGCAAGATCCTGATCACACCTGAAGGCATGAGCCTTTACACCTTTGACAACGACGCGGGCGGCAAATCGAACTGCGATGGCGACTGCGCCGCGGCATGGCCGCCTTTCGCGGCCCCGGCAAACGCCACGAAGGACGGCAATTTGACGCCGATCACCCGCAACGATGGGTCGATGCAATGGGCCTATAAAGGACAGCCTCTTTACGCCTGGGCGGGCGATACGCAGCCTGGCGATGTGACCGGCGACGGGGTTGGCGGCGTATGGCATCTTGCGCGGCCCTAAGACCCGCGCCTAAGGTTGCGCAAATCCCGGTCAAACCCTCTTGGTCGGGAAAGCGCTTCGGGCAGGGCATGCGTGAATTTCAGGACCAGTTAAGTGAGTGTGTGCCAGATCTCTGGCGGTATGCCCTGTCTCTTACCCGCAATCGCGATGCGGCGGACGATCTTGTTCAGGATTGCGTTGAACGCGCGTTGCGGAAGCAGGCCCTTTGGCAGCCCACGGGCAGCGTCAAATCCTGGGCCATGAAACTTCTCCTGAACCAGTTCCGGAACAATCTGGCCAGCGGACGGGCCCGCCCCCCCGCCATGCCGATTGAGGATCTGACGGCCGAACCACAGGCCGCCGAGACGCTGGCGGGGCGGCTAGATCTGGCGGATACGGCCAAAGCCTTGTCCGATTTGCCATCAGAACAGCGTGAAACGCTCTTGCTCGTTGTTCTGGGCGGTCTCAGTTATCGTGAGGCGGCCGAGACGCTGGATGTACCGCTTGGGACGCTTATGTCCCGTCTGGGACGGGCGCGCGCGTCACTGCGGGTCGCCCTGGGGCAATCGAAAGAGGAGGCCGTGACATGACGATGACCGTGTCTGACGACATGCTGCACGCCTTCTTGGACGGGCAGTTGCCCCCGGAACAGATGGATGCGGTGGAAGCCTGGCTGGCCGAAAACCCCGACCGGGCGGAAGAGGTCCTGAACTGGGCCGAACAAAACGCAGCCATCCGGACGCTTTTCCCCGAACGGGCGGATCCTCCGATTGTGGCCCCTCAACCCGAAGAAAAACCACCGCTTGCGGCCCCACCCCGGCCTGCCAATGAAACGCACGCGCCGACGGGTCTGTCCTGGAGCGCCATTGCGGCAGCCCTGGCCATGCTGGCCGTGGGCCTTGGCACTGGGTGGTTCGCGCGCGGGACTGTTGGCCCTTCGGCGACCGAGATGGCGACGCTTGTGCAGGAAGCCGTTCTTGCGCACAGGGTCTATTCAGTTGATCCGCATCGCCCGGTCGAGGTGAAGGCCTCGGAGGAAGAAACTCTGGTCCGCTGGTTGTCGAACCGGGTTGGGCGGCAATTGACCGCGCCGGATCTGACCGGCCAGGGCTTTACCCTTGTGGGTGGGCGACTGTTGTCTGTGTCTGAAGGCCCCGCCGCCCAGTTCATGTATGAGAACGCCGAAGGCCGCCGCATCACGCTTTTCGCCAGTCAGGCCGCCACCGGTCAGCTCGCGTCGTTTACGTTCAATGCGTCGGACGACGAAGGCAGTTTTTACTGGGAAGATGAGAATCTGTCCTACGCCATTGTCGGCGATGTGGGGCGTGACAGTCTGAACATGCTGGCAACCGCGGTCTTTCAACAGTTCAACTGACCCCACAGGACCGCGGAAATACCCCCAACCCGGCGCCGTCAGAAAGATTTTGCCAAACGCCCGCTTTTCCTCGGCGATGCGCTTCGCTAGACAGGCGCTCTGACGGAGCGGGGATTACGATCCATGGCGATGGACAAGACCTTTAACGCAGCCGAAGCCGAACCCCGGCTGTACAAATCCTGGGAAAGTTCGGGGGCATTCCGGGCGGGTGCAAATGCCTCCCGGGAAGACACGTTTTGCATCATGATCCCGCCGCCTAACGTGACGGGCTCTCTTCACATGGGACACGCGTTCAACAACACGCTGCAAGACATCCTTGTCCGCTGGCACCGGATGCGGGGTTTCGACACGCTGTGGCAGCCCGGTCAGGACCATGCGGGCATCGCCACCCAGATGGTGGTTGAACGCGAACTGGCCCAGTCGAACCGGCGCCGCACTGATATGCCGCGCGAAGAATTCGTCGATCTCGTCTGGCAGCAGAAAGAGAAATCCGGCGGCACGATCATCAATCAGTTGCGCCGCCTGGGCGCGTCCTGCGACTGGTCGCGGAACGCCTTCACCATGGCAGGCGCGCCGGGCGACACGCGCCACGGGCACGAAAACTCACCCGATTTCCACGACGCCGTCATCAAGACCTTCGTCGAGTTCTATGAGAAGGGCATCATCTATCGCGGCAAGCGGCTGGTGAACTGGGACCCGCATTTTGAAACCGCGATTTCCGATCTTGAGGTCGAGAATATCGAGGTCGACGGGCATATGTGGCACTTCAAGTACCCGCTCGCCGATGGGGCCACCTATACCTATGTCGAGAAGGATGAAGACGGGAACGTCACGCTTGAAGAAGAGCGGGATTATATCTCGATCGCCACGACCCGGCCCGAAACGATGCTGGGCGACGGCGCGGTTGCCGTCCATCCGTCCGATGAACGCTATGCGCCAATTGTCGGCAAACTCTGCGAAATCCCGGTTGGACCGAAGGCACATCGTCGCCTGATCCCGATCATCACCGACGAATACCCCGATCCAGATTTCGGCTCTGGAGCCGTGAAGATCACGGGCGCCCATGACTTCAACGACTATCAGGTGGCCAAGCGCGGCAACATCCCGATGTACCGGCTGATGGACACGAAAGGCGCGATGCGGGCCGATGGCGGGGATTACGCCTCCCAGGCCGAGATCGCGATGGCCGTGGCCAAGGGCGAAAAGACACTGGGTGAGGCCGAATGCGACGCCATCAACCTTGTCCCTGACGATCTGCGCGGGCTGGATCGGTTTGAGGCGCGCAAACGCGTGGTCGATCAGATCACCAAGGAAGGTCTGGCGGTCATGACGACCTCAGACGATCCGCGTCTGGGTGGCAAACCCAAGAAAGACGCCGACGTCATCCCTGCCCCCTTGGTCGAGGCCAAAAAGATCATGGCGCCCTATGGCGACCGCTCGAAGGTAATCATCGAACCCATGTTGACCGACCAGTGGTTCGTTGATGCCGAACAAATCGTCGGCCCAGCGCTGGAGGCGGTGAAGGACGGCACGACCGAGATCCTGCCGGAACAGCACAAAAAGGTGTACTTCCAATGGCTTGAGAATATCGAGCCCTGGTGCATCTCTCGCCAACTCTGGTGGGGTCACCGGATCCCGGTCTGGTACGGACCCGCATTGGCTCAGGTCGATGGAAAGGACGTTCTGGACTATAGCCCCGGCGCGTTGGCCTTGTTCGCTGCGGCAAGCGAAGAGGCAGCACGCGTTAAGGCCGCCGCGTATTACAAAGTCGATGATCCCGCCAGAATTCAGTTTGTCCGCGCGACAGACCGCGCGAACGCCAATGCCACCGGGTCAGATCCCTTGGTGATCGCCACCGAAGCATCCCAGCGCAAGGATTTCGACATCGATTCAACGATCCCGCTTTGGCGCGATCCAGACGTCCTTGATACCTGGTTTTCTTCGGGGCTTTGGCCTGTGGGCACGCTTGGCTGGCCGGAACAGACCGAAGAGTTGAAAAAATACTTCCCCACCAGCGTCTTGGTGACCGGTTTTGACATCATTTTCTTCTGGGTCGCCCGGATGATGATGATGCAATACGCCATGGTGGGCGACCGGCCCTTCGACACCGTCTATGTCCACGCGCTCGTCCGCGACGAGAAGGGCAAGAAGATGTCGAAGTCGCTCGGCAATGTGCTCGACCCCCTGGACCTGATCGAGAAATACGGCGCCGATGCAGTTCGTTTCACGCTGACCTCCATGGCCGCCATGGGCCGCGACCTGAAGCTGTCTGAGCAACGCATTGCGGGGTATCGGAATTTCGGCACCAAGCTTTGGAACGCCTTCCGCTTTGCCGAGATGAACAAGGTTTATGACTGGACAGAAAGCCCTGCGGAACTGCGCGCGGTCACGGACGCCAAGGAAACAGCGAACCGCTGGATCGTGGGCGAAACGGCCCGCGTCCGGGAAGAAGTCGACCAGGCCCTGACCGAGTTCCGGTTCAACGACGCCGCCAACGCGCTTTACGGCTTTGTCTGGGGCAAGGTGTGCGACTGGTATCTGGAATTCTCAAAGCCGCTCTTCGACAGTGGCGACAACCGGGTGATCGCCGAAACCCGCACGGTCATGTCCTGGGTACTCGACCAGTGTCTGGTCTTTTTGCACCCGTTCATGCCGTTCATCACGGAAGAGCTTTGGCAGACCACCCTGACCCGACCCAAGCCACTGGTTCATGCCGATTGGCCCACGTATGGCGCGGATCGTTACGTCGATGCGGAAGCCGAGGCCGAGATGCGCTGGGTCATCCAGTTGATCGACGCGGTCCGCTCGGTCCGGGGCGAAATGAACGTGCCTGCCAGCCTGAAGGTCGATGTCTTGCAACTGGACCTGGATGAGGCCGGTCGGGCGGCCTACGCCAAAAACGCAGCGCTGATTGAACGGTTGGCGCGGATCGGCTCGATTACCGAGGCGGACGCGATGCCAAAGGGGTCTGCCACCATCGCAGTTGCCGGCGGCACCTTCTGCCTGCCCCTGGCAGATATCATTGATATTGATGCGGAAAAGGCCCGGCTTGAAAAGACCCTGGGCAAGCTGGGTAAGGATATCGGCGGTTTGAAAGGCCGTTTGTCCAACCCAAAGTTTGCCGAAAGCGCGCCGCCTGAAGTGGTCGAAGAGACGCAGGAGTTGCTGGTCGAGAAAGAGGCCGAGGCCGCGCGGCTTGAAGCGGCATTGTCGCAGCTTGCCGGGGCAGCCTAGGCTATGGCCGGTCCAAGATACCCGACCCTTATCGACGGATTGCCGTCAACGGTGCCGTTTGTCGGACCGGAGACACAGGAACGGGCCCGGGGTCAGGCGTTCAAGGCGCGGCTTGGCGCGAACGAAAGCGTTTTTGGACCGTCGCCAGACGCCATTCAGGCAATGGCCGATGCCGCAAGAGACGCTTGGAAGTATTGCGATCCCGAAAACTTCGATCTGAAGGCGGCTTTGTCGGCCCATCACGGTATGCCTGCGGAAAATATCGTTGTGGGCGAAGGGATTGACGGCCTTTTGGGGTATTTGGTGCGTCTGCTGGTCGAGCCTGGTGACGCGGTTGTCACGTCGGATGGGGCCTATCCGACTTTCAACTACCATGCGGCGGGGTTCGGTGGCGTTTTGCACAAAGTGCCTTATGCCGGCGATTTCGAAGATCCCGAGGCGCTGATTGCCAAGGCACTGGAAACAAAAGCGAAACTCGTCTATCTGGCCAATCCCGACAACCCGATGGGGACCTGGCACGGAGCCGACCTGATCCAGGCCGTGATCGAGGCGGTGCCAGAGGGTACGGTTCTGGCATTGGATGAAGCCTATATCGAATTGGCACCGGACGGCACGGCGCCGGCCTTTGATATCGACGATCCGCGTGTCATTCGGTTCCGCACATTTTCAAAGGCCTATGGGATGGCAGGTGCGCGTGTCGGCTATGGGATCGGCGAGGCCGGTCTGATCCGGTCCTTCGACAAGATCCGCAACCATTTCGGCGTGAACCGAATCGCTCAGGCCGGGGCATTGGCAGCTTTGGCCGATCAGGCCTGGTTGGCAGAGGTTCAGGCCCGCGTGGCGGCCGCCCGAGAGCGGATCGCGACAATTGCCCGGGCCAATGGGCTGACGCCCCTTCCCTCGGCCACGAATTTCGTGACCATCGATTGCGGCAAAGATGGCGACTTTGCCCGCGCGATCCTTAAGGCGCTGATTGAACGTGATATTTTCGTGCGTATGCCGTTCGTTCCGCCGCAGGACCGTGCCATTCGCATCAGTGCGGGTACGGCGCGCGACCTTGATGTTCTGGCAGCCGTCTTGCCGGATGCAATTGCAGCCGCGCGCGCAGAGATCGGCGCTTAAGTGCCTGTTAACCGAGATCGCGTTTCATCGGGAGAGGAGGAGGAAATCCCTATGACCCTCTCACCGATACATGTCCTCGCCGCTGGCCTCGTCTTCTGGATACTCGCCGCGCTTTGGGCCGTGGGCGGCATGCCCGCGGTCCTGCTTTCGGTCTTGCTGATCGAAACCCTGTTTCGCAGCGCCGTTCTGCTGACACAGCGCCGCTAGCCAGCTAGCCAGCCAAAGACGCCGCGGCCGCGTCCAGTGCGCCTGCCCCGTGCGGAATGCCGAGAGCCTGAAATCCGGCCTCGATCGCACCCAGCGTGCCCATCACCATATGCACATTCAAATGGCCCATATGGCCAATCCGGAACGTGCCAAGCCCACCCGGTCCGCTGGGATCCGATTGCGACAGGCCGATGCCCAAGGTCGCCCCGGCCTGATGCTCGGTCCAGTCGCGAAGCCGGCCCCCGTGTTCGGCACCGATATTCAAAGTGGTGACGGCCCAGCTTCGGTGGTCGGGTTCTGGAACGTTCAGTTCCAAGGGCCCATCGGTGGCCCAGGCTTCGCATGCCGCCCACACGGCTTGGGCCAGTCTGCGATGCCGTTCAAACACAGCGTCCAGACCTTCTTCATTGATCATATCAAGGGCTTCGCGCAGCCCGTACAGGTGGTGCGTCGGCGCAGTCCCATCGAAATAGTGATAGAGCCCCTCTGGCGTCACACGCCGATCCCAATTCCAGTAATGCGTCAGGCAGTCCGCTGACTTATGGGCCTCGGCAGCCCTCGGCCCGAAATAGACAAAGGACATGCCCGGCGGGGTCATAAGGCCCTTTTGGCAGGCCGCCACCATCAGATCGACGCCCGATGCGTCCATCTCAAATGGGTCGCAAGCCAGACTGGCGATGCAATCGGCCAGAAGCAGCGCGGGATGACCGGCTGCATCCATCGCCGCACGGGCAGCGGCCACATCGCTTTTAGCGCTGGTGGATGTGTCCACATGGACAGCCAGTATGCCCTTGATCTCATGGGCTTTATCCGCGCGCAGCCGTGCCTCGACCTGGTCTGACTCCAGGGCGGCGGATGTCCCGAAATCGAGGATCTCAACCTCGATCCCGAGGTACTTCGCCATCTCAGCCCATCCAAGCGCAAACCGCCCCGTTGACAGCGCCAACACCTTGTCGCCCCGGGAAAACGTATTGGACAACGCCGCTTCCCATGCGCCGTGGCCGTTCGCGATATACATCGCGACGTCATGCACCGTCCCGGCCACCGCCTTCAGGTCGGCCACAATTCCAGGCATCATGTCCAGCAGCTCGCCGTCATAGATATTGGGCGCTGCGCGATGCATGGCGCGGAGCACGCGATCCGGCATGATCGAGGGCCCAGGAATTGACAGGATCGTTCGGCCATTGGCGAGGGACATGGGGGCCTCCTTCTCTGGCCCGAGTTAGGCCCATGGTCCGCCAAGGTCAACGCAGGCCCGCCTTGCACCTGCCCCCGATTTCGCGTTAGGGGGCGCTTCACTTTGTCAAGCGGGGCGCCACCCACACCATGAGCCTGGGCCAGAAGCTGAAAGCGCTTGAAATCCATACGCGCCTTGCGATCGGTCGAGACATCTCGACGCCGCGGAACCGGTTCTGGGCCAAGGTGGACACGCATCTTTTCGACCACGCGTTTCTGCGCAAGCTCTGGCGAAATTTCGGTCGGGTCGCACCGGGCGTCTATCGCGGAAACCAGCCGGACGCAGCGCGTGTCAAACAGCTTGCAGAGATGGGGATCAAGACCATCGTCAATCTGCGTGGGGTCAGCGAGTTGTCGAGCTTTCTTTTCGAGAAAGAGGCCGCCGAGGCCCATGGCATCAAGATGGAAAACGTTGCTCTGTCGGCCCGTCACATTGTTGCGCGCGCGAACTACGTCGAACTGATCGATGTGTTTCGGCGCGCCGAGCAACCGATCTTCATTCACTGCAAATCCGGCGCCGATCGCGCGGGGGTCGGATCGGTGATTTACCGCTTGGTGATCGAAGGGCATCCGCTGGACGATGCACTTGAGGAATTGTCATCCAAGTATTTGCATTTCAACAACAAACGCACGGGGATATGCGATGAGTTGTTCGAGATGTATCGCGACGCTCATGCCGAAACCGGCATCTCATTCGAAGAATGGGTGAGCGAGAGCTATGACCCAGCCAAGCTTTTGGATAGGTTCCGGGCGAAATGGCAGAGACCAAAATAAACAGGTATCGCGCCCGCGAACTCGCGACCTGGGCGTGGCGTGGGTATATCGCCCCGGAATGGCTCATTTTGCTGGCGGCCTTCATCTTCATGTCGGCCGAAGGCGCGATGTTGGGCGTTCTCAGCTATATGCTGAAGCCCATGTTCGACAACATTTTCGTGGCCGGTGATGCGGGCGCGGTTTGGACGGTCGGTCTGATCGTCCTGGCCGTTTTCGCCTTTCGCGGCGTCGCGTCCGTCACGCAGCGCACCCTTTTGTCGCTGACCACGGAACGCGCAGGGGCACGGCTTCAGACGGATCTGTTGCGGCACGTCATGACATTCGATGGCGCCTTCTTCCAACGCCATTCACCCGGACATCTGATCGAGCGCATTCAGGGCGATGTGGGCGGAATCAAATCGGCGGCGGGGTCGATGATCACCGGCCTTGGGCGGGATGTGATCGCGCTTTTGTCATTGATTGCAGTGACATTTTCGGTGGATCCGACCTGGACCCTAATCGCGTTGATCGGCGTGCCGCTGATGATCCTGCCGTCCACGCTGATCCAGGGTTATACGCGCCGACGCGCCATGATTGCGCGGGAAGTCGCGGGACAGGTTACGACCCGGTTCGATGAGGTGTTCCACGGCATCTCGGCGATCAAACTGAACCGGCTTGAAGACTATCAGACGAAACGGTTCGAAACCGTCCGCAATCGACGTGTCAAAGCGGAGGTGGAATCGGCCTTCGGTCAATCCCTGATCCCGGGCCTTGTGGACGTCATGACCGGGTTTGGGTTCCTTGCCGTCCTGTATTTCGGCGGGCGGGATATCATCGATGGGGAAAAGACAGTCGGCGATTTCATGACTTTCTTCACCGCGATGGCCCTGATGTTCGAGCCCATTCGCCGGCTTGGCTCACTCGGCGGCCAATGGCAGGTCGCGGCGGCCAGTCTGGAACGATTGAAGACACTGGCCGATACCAAGCCCGGTGTGCGGTCGCCTGCGAAACCCAAACCCCTCGGGCCGACGACGAGAATTGTCTTTGACGATGTGAACCTGTCCTACGGCGGGCAACCAGCTCTTCGGGGCGCGTGTTTCACGGCCGAAGCCGGACAGACAACCGCGCTGGTCGGCGCCTCGGGCGCAGGGAAAAGCACCGTGTTCAATGCTTTGACCCGGCTTGTCGATCCGGATTCGGGGCGCATCACACTGGGTGGTGTCGAGCTTCAGGATCTCAGACTGTCAGACTTGCGCAGCCAATTCTCGGTGGTCACGCAGGACGCGACCCTTTTTGATGAGACGTTGCGCGACAACATCCTGCTGGGGCGCGACGGCGTGCCCGATGCGGATCTGGCGCGCGCGGTCGATGCGGCCCATGTCTCGGAATTTCTGCCAAAGATCGAAGCCGGGCTCGACACACCTGCCGGGCCGCGCGGGTCTTCCTTGTCGGGCGGTCAAAGGCAACGCGTTGCCATTGCGCGCGCGCTTCTGAAGGATGCCCCTATCTTGCTTCTGGACGAGGCCACATCAGCGCTTGATGCCGCCAGCGAGGTGGCGGTACAGACCGCGCTTGAGGCACTGTCGGCTGATCGTACGACGCTTGTGATCGCGCACCGCCTGTCGACAATCCGGAATGCCGACAAGATCGTCGTGATGGATCGTGGGGCGGTCGTGGATGAAGGCGGCCATGCCGAATTAATCAAGCGCGGCGGCATCTATGCCAACCTGCACCAGCTTCAGTTTCGCGACGAAGCCGCAGAATAGCGTTCGGCAAGGCGGTGCGGGTCCGCCCCAGCAAAATACTGAAATAGCGTCAAAAGGTTCCGCGCACCGCGCCGCAGCCATCCATCCCGCCGGTAACGGTCCGCAGATGTGCTGGCCACGGCATCGAGCGCGATCAGGCGACGCCCAAGGGCTCGGGCAAGCGCCACGTCCTCCATCAAGGGAAGCTCTGGGATGCCACCGACTTCCGAAAGCACCTGGCGCGTCACCATCAGACCCTGATCGCCATAGGGCAGCCGGAACAGCCGTGATCGCCCATTGGCCCAGCCTTCAACAAGCCGGGGCATCAGCCCGCGCGCCCGAAACCGAAGTTTGAAATAGCCGGCGCGATCAAGCCTGGATAAGTGCGCTTCTGCCGCCTCGACCCAGTCAGCAGACAATTCGGTGTCAGCGTGAAGCAACAAAACCCATTCCCCCGATGCCGCCGTCACACCGCGCGCCAGTTGGCCGCCGCGCCCCGGCGGTCCTTTAACCAGGACAGCGCCCGCCGCCTCGGCAATCGCCACTGTGTCATCCGCGGAACCCCCATCAGAGACCACAAGTTCGCGGATGAGCCCCGCCTCAAGCCCCGGCATAAGTGCCTGCAAGCATCCCGGCAGGCCCTCGGCGGCGTTCAGCGTCGGCACGACAACGGATATCGGGGCAGGCATGGGGCGTGGTCATCCTTTCAGCCGCACCCTATATAAGCCCCGGTTTCAAGAAGGGAGCGGAAATGCCCGGCGCAAGACAGGTTTTGGCGATAGGCGGCACCGAGCGGGTTCGCTTCTTGCAGGATCTCGTGACAAACGATCTGGCTGGCCTGAAGGACGGCCTGGTTTATGCCGCGTTGTTGTCGCCACAAGGCAAGTATCTGGCTGATTTCTTTCTGAAGGCAGACGGGGACCGCATTCTTCTGGACGTGGCGGCAGACCTGGCAGCGGGTCTGGCACAGCGGTTGTCCATGTACAAACTGCGCGCAGACGTGACGATCGAAGCGTTGGACATGGCCAGTGCGTGTGGGACGAGCGACACCCCGGACGGTGCTTTGCCCGATCCCCGTCATCCCGCACTAGGGTGGCGCGCCTATGGACACGGCACATCGGACGGCACGGATTGGGAGGCGCTTCGCGTGGCACATTGCATTCCAGAAAGTGGGATCGAGCTTGTGCCCAACGACACCTACATCCTGGAAGCGGGGTTCGAGCGTCTGAATGGCGTTGATTTCAAGAAAGGGTGTTATGTTGGGCAAGAAGTCACCGCCCGCATGAAGCACAAGACCGAGCTTCGGAAAGGTCTGGCCACAGTCGATGTCAAAGGTACTGCGCCGGTTGGCAGCGACATCACCCGCGACGGGAAAACTGTTGGATCGCTTTATACCCAAGCGGGCGGGCGCGGGATTGCGTACATGCGGTTTGACCGCGCGGGTCCTGGAATGATGGCCGGTTCTGCCGAGGTAAGCCTACCTTAGGCCTCACTTTTAGGGACGATATGTCCAAACCCTTCTTTGACCAGAAGGTCTTTGAGGTCATCGCGGTTCGTGATCCGGATGGCGCCGGATTTTCCGCCAACCCGGCGCATTCCGGATTCAACCTTCTGGCTTGGGATTCCCATCAGGTCGCAGACGCGATCAACCGTTGCCTGCTGTTGCTCTGGCGTTGCCAAATCGGTTTCATACTGGATCACTTCATGGGGGAAGGCAGACATTAGGCGTTCTTCAAAATCCAGCATCGCCGCGTTCCAGCGCACCGTCTGAAGGAACCGTGCCGGGTCCAGCGCCACTTCTATCGGTGCATCCGGTGCGGCCTTTGCATCGCGAATGTGAAAAAGCTTCTGGGTTTGCGCAGACTGAAGGGAAATCGACTGTGCAAAAGTGTCCCGACGGATATGGATCAGCTTAAAGCCGTGGTCGTGGAAGTCCCGCATGAAAGCATAGGGCCGTTTGACCGCCTGGATGTGGAGCAACTGGTACGACAACAGCTTTGACCCGGCGACGGGTTTGCGGTTTTTGATCGCAAGGTTCGTGATGAACTGCCTGGGCCAGAATGCGGGGGCGTTCAGCAATTCGCCCTGGCATCTGATGTCGTCAACCTTGTTCAGAAGCGTCGTAATCACCGTCGTACCTGAGCGCGGTCGCCCAAACACCAAAAACTGGCTTACATCGGCCGGTTTGCCCATGGCATGAGCCCATGCCTTGGCCTCGCGCACGTACCCGCGAAACTTCAATCTTCGCGGGTGCCAGCGCCCCAGCACGTAATGCGCATCGGGTTCGGTGATGGCATGCGCGGGATGTTGGGCCAGTTCGCGTTCAAGCGCGGCTGGCTCCGTCATTTCCATTCCGGTCGTGGTCTGCGACTGCACATGCATGCCCGACCTGATACGCAGCGGTGAATTCCTTGGCAACTCGGCGCGTGGGACGGGCGGCCTGGTTGTAATCAAACTTGGTCCAGCACGGTCACTGTCGCCTGTTCAGGCGCGTTCGGAATAGTCCATCGTTTCGGTGTTGACGATGATATCCTCATCCTGCCCGACGAAGGGGGGGACCATCACCTTCAGGCCGTTATCCAGAACCGCTGGTTTGAAACTATTGGCCGCTGTCTGGCCCTTCACCACCGGTTCGGTCTCGACGACCTTGCAGGTGACCTTCTGCGGCAACGTCGCACTAAGCGCTTCTGCCTCGTAATACTCGATCTGGACGGTCATGCCGTCCTGCAAGAAGGGGCGGCGATCGCCAAGGATATCTGCCGGAAGTTCGATTTGTTCGAAGGTCTCGTTATCCATGAAGACCAGCATTCCATCGGACTCGTAGAGAAATTGCTGGTCTTTCTGTTCAAGCCGCACCTTCTCAACTTTGTCAGCAGATCGAAACCTCTCGTTAAGCTTACTTCCGTTACGGAGATTTCTAAGCTCGACCTGAGCGAACGCGCCGCCCTTTCCGGGCTTCACATGATCGACTTTCACTGCTGCCCAAAGACCCTCGTTGTGTTCCAGAATATTCCCCGGACGGATCTCGTTTCCATTGATTTTCGGCATGTGGCATTTCCGTGGCGAAAGGTTGAAGTCGGTTTGAACGCTCCTATATCTCGCGTCGGCCCCCCAGACAACAACACTAGATACGGCGGTGCCATGAGGCGCAGATATGCGCCTGACGCATAGCAGGTATTCCAAATGAGAAACACAGAATCGGTGTAAAACGCCCATAAAGGGCGTCACGCCAGAAAACGCAAGAGCAAGAATAAAAGGACAACAGATGGTTGATTTCGTTGACGGCACAGCCTTCAACAATGAGCAAGGCAACCGGGCGCGCAAACTGTTTGCCGCTGTCGTGCTCGCGGCCCTGGACGATGCCATTGCTGATGACAAGAAGTACGGAAACGGTCCGGAACAGATCGCCCGTTGGGCGCGGTCTCGGGACGGTCGTGAAGTATTGACCTGCGCAGGCATCGACCCGAATGAGCGGGTGGTGATGGGCCTGATGCAATTCGTCGAGAATGGCGTCCGCACTTCGGTTGCCCTGTCGCGTGAGGAAAGCGAACGTCGCCAGGCGGCAGAACGCGCTGAAGCGGCTTAATCCACAAAGCCCATCTTGGGGGGTTTGAAAGGCGCGTCCCACCGGGGCGCGCTTTTCGTTTGTGCTGCTTCAGAACACCATGATCCAGAACACGAATGGCGCCATCTGGAAGAGACCCGCAGCCACAATCGCAAACCGAGACCAGATGCCGGTGAACCGCCGCCACAGGATGACGCAGAGCCCAATGCACATCAACGCCTCGATCGGCCCGACGATGTTGCCGTAATGACGTGAGTCCCAATAACTGACCGGGCTTTCGAAGACCCAGTCGCTGACCGGCCAGAAATGGCGCCGTGCATCATCATGGTGAAGCGGGAAATCCAGGGCCAAATGCAGAAGCCCGGCGCTCGCAAAGGCCACCAGCCAGCCCCGTTTGAGCCAAATCGCCAACCCGAGAACCAGTCCCCAGATCACGAACGAGTTGTCGACGGCGAAGATGGCCTGCCAGCTGTCAGAGAAATAATATTGATCGAAGACGATCTGAGGTGACACACCAAGAAGGAAGATCGACCCGCCTGCCAAAACGTACAGCGATAGGTCGGGCATCAGGGCGCCCAGAAGCGCTGCGAATGTCACCTTCGCCTGCCCGGCCCTGCCAAATGCAGCAGCGCCCACCAGAAGATGCGCAGGCGTGTTCATCCGTCAAAGCCTAACCCGAGGCCGGATGAAGGCAACCTGTCAGTCCAGATCGCGCGTCAGGATGGCACGCTGAATTTCGCGCCGGACCAGTTTGCGGACATTTCGGGTGATACGTTCGCCCAAGGGGCCCTGAAGCTCTTCCCGCACGATCTCGCCCACCATGTCCCGCAGCATGTCCTCGGCCAGGGCAAGGTCCAGGGCAAGATCTTCCGGCAATGGATCGCCCCCTGTGGTGATGGCTCCGGACGGGGCCGCCGGTTCTTGTGCGCCACTTTCTGCCGGCGGTGCGGCAGCCGGCGGCATGTCGGCGGGCGCTTCGGCGGGGTCCGGATCAGATGCCTCGGCCATGGGCGCAGCCTCTGGCGGGGCCTCAGACGCTTCGGCGAAGGGCTCCGGCATCGGATCGCGGGGCGTTTCTGACGTTGCGGCCTCTTTCGGGGTCGGCGCTTCGTTTTCAAACCGCTGGAACAGGCGTTCCTCGGTTGCAGCGGCTTCCGCAGCGCGGTCAGGATCGTCCTCGGCACGCTCTTCCCTAGGCGAAAAACCATCCAAATCATGCTCGAACGGAAAGACATTCGGCGTCTCGCCGGACATCAGCGTTTCGCCGGCCTCTGGTTCGAACTCATCGGGCGCAGCACCCACGGCGGCTTCCAACTCGGCGATACGATCCTCAAGCGACCAAACCGCATCCAGACCCGCTGTTGTAACGGGTTGGTCGGACGGGTTCTCTGATTGCGATGGCTCCGCGGCACCTTCGTCAGGGTTCATGCTCGTATCGTCTGCACCGGGCATCGTGTCGGCGGCTGCGTCCGCAGTTTCAGATCCGCCCTGCCCCTGTTCCGGCGCCGGTTCCGCTTCCGCATGGGCGGCCAGGGGATCGGTGTCGGAAGCCGCGTCTTCCTGCAGCGTTTCCGCGCCCGGCTCATCGCTGAACTGCGCAGCCTGATCTTCCGGTTCCGCGGTCTCTTCCCGGAAGGCGGTATCGATCGCGTCATCCAAAGGTACGTCATCGACGTCCGAAACATCAGACCATGACGTCTCGGAATGGCTTTCCGCCGCCTGCTCGACCGGTTCAGTGATTGCGACAGTTTCAACCGGATCGGCGACCGTTGCCGTGTCGGACGATGCAGTGGGCCAATCATCATAGCTTTGCGCTTGATCCGTGGAAGTTGGCTGCATGTCGGCGGCCTGGTCCTCAACCGAATCTGAAATCGCAGGTTCTTCTGCGCCCGCCTCCGCGGGTTCCTCAGCAATGCGCAACGCCGGGGTCAACAGAAGTTTTTCGTCCGCCGCGCCGGCTTGTTCGATTTCGGCTTCTTCCAAAGGCTCTTCGGGCTTCTCAGGAGCCGGGGCTTCACTGCGCGCCGAGACCAGTCGGCGCACCGATGACAGAACATCCTCGATTTCCTGCGTGGAATACCGATCCGGCATTATGGCGACTCCCTACCCCCAGAAGGGTATGGTATTTGCTTCAAAACGGCCACACAACCGGTTGTGGAAAACTAGTTTTTGCCCAGCGCGCGCATGACACGGTCCAACCGCTCGCCCTGCGGCGACACGGTCACAGTCGGCGCATCCTTGACCGCATTGAAATAGGCTTCTGGGTCATATGTGGGCACGCCAAGCCGCAAATGGGCCGCGGTCAAAAGCCCCATCGTCTCCAATAGCTGGTACACCGCCAGATCGCGGTCGATGATCGCCGAGATCCGGTCGGTTTCGGCCTGGAGCAGCTCTTGTTCCAGGTCGAGCACATCCAGCGTTGTCCGCTGACCGACCGACAGTTCTTCCTGCGCGCCCCTCAACGCGACGCGGCTGGCGCGGACGTTTTCTTCCGACGCCATGACGCTGGACCGCGCCACAGTAAGCCCGGACCAAGCGTCGCCGACATCCTGCTCAACCGAATGACGGGTTTCATGAAGGTTCGCGCGGGCCGACTGGGCCAACGCATGGAACCGGCGCAATACAGATGCCAATTGACCGCCTTGATAGATCGGGCCCGACAAGGTCAGGCTGAGCGATTGGCTGTCATCCCCGTCTTCATCAATCGAAACGCTCGCGCTTCCGCGCAAGGACGGGCGAAAGTTCTTTTCCCCCCGCTCGATGTTGATCTCGGCCACTTTCACATCGCGCTGGGCTGCTTTCAGAGTCGGGTTCCGAGCCAGGGCGACTGCCCGTGCCTCGCCAACGGAAGCAGGGATCTTGGGCGGTGCCGGTGGCGGGGCCAGCGACCCCGGGTATTGCCCGACCGCAGCGCGGTATTCTTCGCGCGCGGTGGCCAGGTTCCCTTGCGCAGCGGCGGCGCCTGCCCGCGCGGCGGCAGCCCTTGCTTCGGCGATGGACACGTCCGTCCGTGTTACTTCGCCCACTTCGAACCTGTCGCGGGTCGCCCGCAATTGTTGGTCCAGAAGTTGGACATTGTTGTCTTGCAACTGCACGAACGCAGCATTACGGCGGACGTTGAAATGGGCCGCGACGGCGCGGAGAAGGATCGCCTGCTCGACGGATACCAGCGATTCCCGTGTTGAGAGGACGGTTTCCTTCGCCGCATCGACTGCAAGCTGCGAGTTACCAAAGTCGAACAGCAGCATTTCGGCCTGCAATGTCACGCTTGCCGAAAGCCGGTTCGACATAGGACCGACCGGGTTGTTATAGGTGCTGCGGGCCAAATAGCTGACGACCGGGCGCAACGCCGCCACCGCCTGGGCCACGTCCTCATCAGCTGCACGAAGCAGTGCCTGGTTTTGACGAAGCAGACCCGAATGGCTGTACGCCCTGATCATGGTATCGGCCAGCGATTGCGCCCAGACAATTCCAGGCGCCAATCCGATGGCAGCGGCCATAAGCGCACCCGAAACGACTGTTCTGATCTTATGACGCCGCATTCTGCACCCCTGTCTGTCTGTCAAAGCGCGAAAGATCGCGCAGTCTCGAACCCCGGCAGAACCGGTCCCATAGCATTGAATGCAAATCGCCAGCTCACTTGTCCGCCGGACTTATGACCGATCCGGGCCGTTCCAAGGGCCGCATCCACAAAAATCGCGCCGATCTGTCCGCCATCCTTCAACTGATCCAGCAGGGTCTGCGGCACATCCTCGACCCCGCCTTCGATGATGATCGCATCGTAGGGCCCGTGCTTTGCCGCGCCGTCCTGCAACGGAGCCGTGACAACGACAGCGTTGTCTGCGCCCGCCTCGCTCAGGGCGCGTTCCGCCTCTGTCGCAAGCGCTTCATCGGATTCGACCGCGATCACCGCTTCGGACAGGCGCGACAGAACGGCCGTGCCATATCCAAGCCCGGCACCAACGCACAGAACGAGCGATGACTGGCCAATGTCCAGCGCATCCAGAAGCTTCGCGAAACTGCGCGGTTCAAGAAGAACGCGCCCTGCTCCCAAAGGGATGTTCTCGCCGACATAGCTGGTCTGCCGCTTGTCATCCGGCACGAAGTCTTCACGCGGGACGGAAAGCATAGCGTCTATGATCGGAAATTTCGTTACATCCGCTGGCCGGATCTGCGTGTCGACCATCATTTGACGCTGGACGGAGAAGTCGGCCATGGCAACTAAACTCTTCGGTTCATATTCGTCTCAACCGATCTGCCACAGATGCCAGCGGCGGGCAACCACAAGCAAGATCGGATTGGCCGGATTGCTTGCAATGGCGCTTGCACTGGCGCCAATGCTCGCTTACGACGCGATGGCTCTGGCGAGTTGGCGGAGTGGTTACGCAGCGGATTGCAAATCCGTGTACACCGGTTCGATTCCGGTACTCGCCTCCAGAGCTTCTCCACAACATCACACGAAGAATGCCAAAGACCGTAGCGAGTTCACGCCGCGACCCTGTCTTTGGTCAAGTACATAGGGCGACCGATCCGGCCGCCCCATTTGTGAAGTTCAGTAGGCGACCGAGGGCAACCATGTGGTCAATTGCGGCCAGACGAACACCAGGGCAAGGCCCAGAAGCTGCAAAAGCACGAAGGGAATGATACCTTTGTAGATGTCCGTCAATTTCACTCCGTCAGGGCAAACGCCCTTCAAGTAGAAGAGGGAGAAGCCAACGGGCGGCGTCAGGAAGCTGGTTTGCAGCGTGACGGCGACAAGGATCACGAACCACAGCAGCGCCGGCTCATCCAATCCGAAACCCGGAACGTCGAGCCCGAGCCCGTTCACGATTGGCCGCATCAAAGGCAACACGATCAGCGTGATCTCAATCCAGTCCAGAACGAAGCCCAGAAGGAACACGATCCCGAGAATGAAGATGATCGTGCCTTGCGGTCCAAGCCCCGTGGAACTGACCATATTTTCGATCAGCTCATCCCCGCCCAGTTCGCGCAGGACGAAAGAGAAGACGGTCGCGCCCAGGAATATCGCGAATATATAGGCGGTGGTGTTGAAGGTGGCCTTCAGCACGTTCCAGGTCTTCGCCCAGGTCAGCTTTTGGTACGCGATCGCAAGGATCGTTGCGCCGATGGCGCCGATCCCCGAGGCCTCGGTCGGGGTGGTGATGCCTGCGAAGATCGAGCCCAGAACAGCCAGGATCAGACCAAGCGGGGGAAGGACGGCGAACAGCACATCCTTGACCGCGGCCCAGTCGGGCGCTCGCGCATTATCCGGCACAGGTGCGGACTTCGGCGACACCAGCGCGACCAAGAAAATATAGCCCAGATAGATCGCCCCCAGCAGCATCCCCGGAATGGCCGCAGCCATAAAAAGATCGCCCACCGACAAAGCCATCTGATCGGCCATGATCACAAGCATGATCGAAGGCGGGATCAGGATCCCTAGGGTCCCGGCCGACGCCACGACGCCTGTGGCCAGTGTCTTGGAGTATTTATGCTGGACCATGGCCGGCAGCGACAGGACACCCAAAAGCACGACTGAGGCGCCGACAATCCCGGTGGACGCAGCAAGGACAATCCCAATCAGTGTGACGGTGATAGCGAGCCCGCCCCGAACCGTCCCGAAAAGGCGCGTCATGGCGGTCATGAGCCGCTCGGCCACGCCCGACTCGTCCAGCATCAATCCCATGAAGATGAACATCGGAAGGGCCACCAGGACCGCGTTCGACATGACCGCATAGATCCGGTTCACCACTGCACCCAATGTCAGATAGTCGAGGCCGGTGAACGTGTCTTCCAGGCCGGTCCAGGCCATGTTGCCCATATCGAATTGATACGCGAGCCCGCAGAAGACGATCCCCGTGCCTGCCAGCGTCCAGGCCACCGGAAACCCGGTGAAGAGCAGCCCGATGAAGGTCATGAACATTGCGATGACCAACATTTCCTCTGTCGTCTCGACCAGAAAAGTCAGCCCGTATCCGACCGCGGCAATCCCGGCCAATACGGCCAGAATGATGCCAAGGCCGCGGCCTTCGCGCTCGCTCGGGTTCGACCAGATAAGCGCATGCACATCGTGAAGCAGGCGCGCGGCAGCGGCGATCCCGAGAAGAATGAAGCTGATCGGGATGATCGCCTTAAAGGCCCAGCGGAATGGCAGACCCGTGGCGGACGATGATCGCTCGTTCACCCTGTAGCTTTCCCAGAAATAGTCGATCCCCTGGTCGATCATCAGGTAAATGAAGGGTGAAACCAGGATCGTCAGGCCCAGGATCTCGATGATCCGTTGTGCCCGGCGTGTTAGCTGCATGTGCAGGATATCGACGCGGACATGGCTGTCGGTTGTGAGCGCGTAGGAAACACCAACCATTGTCACCAGCCCGTACAGATGCCACTGCATCTCATCGAGCTTGGGGAAGTTCAGATTGAACGCGTAGCGCAATACCACCTGCGTCACGATGGCTGCGATCAGAAGAAGGTTCGCGATCATCACCGTGTGACCCACGGCCTTGATCAGGTTGTCGAGCCGGGTGGCAAGCGTCTGACTGTCGCGGTCCGGATGTTCAAGAAGCTCTTCATAGGTTTCGGCGACATCGCCGCGATATTCGGTCTGCAAGGTCATGGCGTGTCTCCTCCAAGGGGCGGCTCGTTGGCGCGCAAGAAGCCCGGATCCAGTCGGTCAGATGGCGGATCAAACGGGCGATTGTTTTGTCAGAAAGGTCGAGCGCGCCGGAACAGGGATTGAACCCGGCGCGCCCGGTGCGGATCAGTTGATCCGCGGCAAGAAGGCGTTCTTTTCCCAAAGATCGTAGTTGGTCCGGAACTCCATCAGGTCAGAGTACACTTCGGCGAAGAACGCGTTGCCTGCGCTTTCTTCCGCGGCAACTTCTTCCCAGGTCTCTTTGAAAAGCGCGAGCATCTCGGGTGACCACTGGCGGATTTCGACGCCGTTCTCTTCGATGTTCTTCCGAAGTGCTTCGAACTGCATGGCCTCCCCTTCGGCGAAGCTGTCCGCCATCGAGGCTTTGCAGGCTTCTGCAAGGATGTGCTGATGCTGTTCGGTTGCATCGTTCCAGACGTCTTTGTTGATCAGAAGCTCAAAAACTGTTGCTTGCTGATGCCAGCCCGGGAAGTAGTTGTACTTCGCGACTTTGTGGAACCCGAGGCGCTGGTCGATGGCAGGC
Organism: Paracoccaceae bacterium; assembly: GCA_965267475.1. Lineage (GTDB taxonomy): Bacteria > Pseudomonadota > Alphaproteobacteria > Rhodobacterales > Rhodobacteraceae > JBCBKU01. The sequence continues at coordinate 1,597,940 of OZ254079.1, read as the reverse complement.
ATCGAAAACTCGGTCGCGTCGATGGCACCTTTTTCGAGGGCCGGGAAGATCTCGCCACCCGGAAGCAACGACGTGGCCACCCCAAGGCGTTCCATGACTTTGCCACCGAGACCAAAGAAGCGCATCTTCAGGCCCTGCAAATCTTCGGGCGCATTGATCTCTTTCGAGAACCAGCCAGATGTTTCCGGGGCAATGACGGCGCAAGGTAGCACCTTCACGTTATAACCGGCTTCGTCATACATACGCTGGTAGAGATCCAGGCCATTCCCATAGTACATCCAGGCCATGTACTCACCGGCTTCCGGGCCGAACGGCACAGCGGAGAAGAGCGGTGCTGCGGGGATCTTACCGGCCCAGTACCCTGCGGTCGTGTAGCCAGAGTTGATCTTGCCCGACGACACGGCGTCCAGAATTTCAAATGCTGGAACCAGCTTGCCTGGTTCGTAGACCTTCATGCGAAGCGTTCCGCCAGACATGATTTCAACCTCTTCGGCCACGCGTGGAATCGGCGTGCCGAGGCCCGGAAGCTCGGTCGAAAACGCAACTGGCGTCTTCAGAAGCAGTTTGTCGCCCGCAAACACGGGTGCCGCAACCAATGCTGTAGCAAGGGCAAGGCTGGTGACTATGGATTTCATGGTTTCCTCCTAATTCTCGGTCTTGGATCGATCCTCCAGAGGTAAATTTTGTTTACCTCTCAATTTGCCGACTATACGTGACCAAGAGAGGTCGCAATTTGATCTGGATCAAGTTTTCATATCCCATTGACAAATAGTGAGTATTCAGGATCATTTGGATTGCGCGACCTTTAGAGGTTCATTAATTTTACCTCCAAGCAAAGTGAGCGAGGGCCATGAACGTCTCGGCAACCATATTCGACCGAATCGAGTCAGAGCACGTGGCCGACATCGTCGTCCAACAGATCGAGGACCTGATCGTTCAGGGCGTTCTTTCCGAAGGTGACCGCCTGCCGTCTGAACGTGAGCTGTCAGCGCAACTCAATGTTTCACGTCCAAAACTCCGCGATGCGCTGAAGATCCTTGAAGCGCACGGATTGATAGATGTGCGTCACGGCGAAGGCACGTTCATCGCCAAGCTGACCGGCCAAGCGATGGAACCGGCTTTGATCGACCTTTATGCACGGCATGGGAAGGCGTTCTTCGACTATCTTGAGTATCGGCGCGCGCAAGAAGCTTTTGCCGCCGCCCTCGCCGCAAGGCGGGCCACGCCGACCGACCGTGACCGCATCAAGGCGCAGTTGGATGCGCTGGAGCAGGCCGAAAAAACAGATGACGCCGAGCGATCGCGCGAAGCGGATGTACGGTTCCATGCAGTGATTGTCGAAGCCAGCCACAACGCCATGCTGATCCACATGATGACGTCGATCTACGACCTCACCCGGCGCGGTGTTTTCTACAATCGCGACTACCTGAAAACGCTGGACGGGACCGGGGACAAACTTCTTGCGCAGCATCGGGCAATCGCATCTGCAGTTCTGGACGGCGACGCGGAACTGGCGGAACACGCGGCGCGGGCGCATCTTAACTTTGTCGAGGAGTCCTTCCGCGCGGGGACACAGAAAACGCTTGATGAGGCGATTTCAAGAAAGCGCGCGGCGGCACGTTGAACTGAGTGACCTCTGGCGGCCATGGGCTATGACGTACAACTGCACCGCTAGAGATCACGCATGAAGGGGGATGGAGCGGGCGGCGGGAATCGAACCCGCGTCATTAGCTTGGAAGTCAGGGGTTAAGAACCTATATTTCCTTTTTCTTTCAATGAGCAAGGGAATCCACAGAGACAATTCTGCAGGTGCTTTGTCGGTGATGGCTTTTTGGAGCGGGCGGCGGGAATCGAACCCGCGTCATTAGCTTGGAAGGCTAAGGTCTTACCACTACACAACGCCCGCTCGGCGTTATGGACGTATGCGAAGCACCGCTCCACGTCAAGCGGGCCAAGAGCCCTGCCCCCTTTCGCCCAACAGCCGCGACGATCCGTCAAGCCTTAGTTCAACGGCTATAGGGCAAAACAAGTCCTGGATCACAGATGGACGGGGAAGTTGACCTTCGCTGCACCTGCCAAGCGGCGAGCCAAACCTCAGAAAAGCAGACCTCTCCCAAAACGACTATGGACGTGATATCAACGAGATAGTGCGGACAGCGACCGACATTACAAGATGATGGATCAAGTTCTTGGCGGTCACATTGGATTTTGGATTTGAAATATGTATGACCCGACATTTGGTCCTACTTCTCTAAACCGACATATTCGAAAAACTGACTTCAAGGATAAACCTAAGCTTAAGACAGAAGCATTCAGAAACGCTCAGATTACGAAAGCGGTGAAGCACGCGAAGTCCGGTCTCAAGGGCATCACACTAGAGAAGAATGATCTTTCGGGTCGGGCAATCTACAAAAACAACGACCTACCAACTGAGCTTGTGCTGCGGAAAGCCGTCCAAAACATCAGGAAAATCTCCAGCGCGAGGCAGAGCAATCGGCTTGATATTATTCAAAGGCTTCGGCTTCTGTGCCGAGAGGGCATGCCTTTTGCCGTAGCGAAATTCGACGTCAAACAGTTTTACCCATCGGTGGATCAGGCCTCTCTCAAGGGTATGGTGCAACGTAGATTGGATACTGCACCTGGAACGAGAGCAGTTCTTGACGGCTTCATAACTGCATGTGCGGCACAAGGCATCCACGGCGTCCCTCCCGGGCTGGCAATAAGCGCAGCACTGGGCGAAATGTATATGCAGGACTTTGATGCCTCCGTGCAGGCTCAATTAAAACCACATCTCTATGCTCGGTACGTAGACGATATCATTTTGGTTCTACCGCCAACAAAGGACCTGAAGGGCTTACGAAAAGGTGTCGCGGAGCTTCTGCCACCCGGCTTATGCCTCAATGAAAAGAAGACGCGGTTAATCAATTTTGCTGAGACGAAAGTCAAAGCACCAACAGTCGAGCATCAGTTTGACTATCTTGGCTTCTCGTTCTCTGTGTCGGAGATTGGGAAAGACAGACCGAACCACAGGAAGGTCGTTCTTGATGTCTCTGAAAGTAAGGTGAAGAAAAGAAAGACGAGGATCGCGCGCTCGCTTCTTCAGTATCTAAAGGACGGCGATTTTGTTGGCCTTAGAGACCGATCTCGAGTCAACTCTTGCAATTATAGGTTCTTCGATACTCGAAAATCGCGGGTCCGCTCGGCAGGCATGTATCATACATATGGTCTAATTGATCTCCCTTCGAAGTCATTGAAAGAGCTGGACGCCTTCCAAAGAAAAATTCTCCTATCAAAATCTGGGAAGATTTGTGGACCCCTTTCTCTTTCACTCCCCCTTACACAACGGAATGAGCTTTTAACCACTTCCTTTGAGAAGGCATTTATCGACAAGACACACTTTCACTTCACTCCAGATCGATTGAAATTTCTCATGGAGTGCTGGAAATATGCCTAGAAAAAGCAAAACTAAGGTACGCCTGAAGAAAAGCGATGTCTGGCGTACTGTTCTGACCGATACAGCCCCTTTTGAAGTACCAATCATCTTCAGCAACGATGGATTCTACAAGAATTTAAGCGATCTTCAGTCTAAGTCTGAACTTCTCCAAAAGTTTGTTGAGACGATCGTCTTGAAAGAGCGAAAATTCACTGTCCCATTCAAGTATAGCATAGTCAAAGGGGAAGATAGCTTACGTACCCTGAGCCTTGTCCATCCGCACGGACAAGTTGAAGTCGCTCACTTTTATCAGGAGTACAATCAACTCATCTGCGAGTATGGCAACACAAGTCCATACTCGATACGAAAACCAACGAAAGTTGGAACATCGTACTTTTTTGACTCTCCTGTAGCGGACAAGAACAAGTACAAGAACGCCACAGTCGACACGACTGAGATCGACACGCTTGTGAGAAACCCAGCCAGTTACTTCTCTTACTCAGGATTTGATCGGCTGTATCGTTTTTTTCTTTCGGATGATCACATCCGCTTGGAGAAGAAGTTCAAACTGATGTGTGCCTTAGACATCTCCAAATGCTTTGACAGCATCTACACACATTCCATCGCTTGGGCTACTAAATCGAAGAAGCTTGCAAAGGACAGCATCGGAGCACAGTCCTTCGGCAATGACTTCGACAACATAATGCAGAAGCTCAATTACAACGAGACAAGCGGAATCTGTATAGGTCCAGAGGCGAGCAGAATTTTTGCTGAAATTATACTTGCTAGAATTGACAAGAATACGTCGACCCGACTTGAAATTTTGCCCTCTCGGATAAAGATGCGACAAGACTACGAAACCAGGCGTTACGTCGACAACTATTACATATTTGCGAATAATAAAGAGGACTTAGCAACAATTCAACATGAGCTGGTGCTAGCCTTGCGAGAGTATAATCTACATTTGAATGAACTAAAGACGGAGGTTATCGAAAGACCGTTTTATACTCGGAAGTCGCTCGTGATTGACAGAGTGGACGTGAGTATCAAAAAGCTTTGGGAAAAGACGCTCGACCACGACTACTACGAAGGACGACGAATTGAGTTTCCTCGGCACATCTATAAGCATCATGCTTTGTTTGGCGACTTCACAAGAGAGGTGAAGGCAGCTTGTTATGCGTCGGAAATGGGATACGACGCGGTTTCAAATTACATTATTGGCGCCATCCGAAACAAACTCGTTCAACTGGCGGACACCTATACCGATGCCGAAGCTTCCGAAAACGAGTACTTTTCGAAGCTGCACTATCGAGAAGTGATTTTGATACTGCTGGATATCGGATTCTACTTCTTCACCCTACATCCGACAGTAGCATCATCTTTGCGACTATCGCATGCGCTCGTCCGAGCGGCGCAGCACCTCAAGAACAATGACATCGAAGGCTTCCAAATCGTGCGAGAGGCGTCTTTGAGATGGACGTCGCTATTGGCGCGTTCCCCCACATTCTACAAGCTCTACGCAAAAAGCTCTGTTGTGCCGATTGAAATGTTAAACACCGTGCTGAGCCTTCAAGAGTTCTCCGGCGACGGGACGCTAGAGGCTGAAGTTCTTGATAAGATTGAGAGCGGTGGTGGAGAAGTTGGGTATTTTCAGACCGTCGTTGGCTTATATGTCTGTGGAAACAGCCCAGCTCTTAAAGATAGAAAAATCGGAATATTCGACCGAGCAAGCGCGCGTCTTCGGGATGAAGATGATCTAATCCGAGATGCGGAATCCGCCCACCTAGCGTTAGACTTACTTGCATGCACGTTCGTTTCAAAGGCCAAACGGGAGCAGTTGCTCGTAGACATTTGGCCCAAGCTTTTGTCTTCCAACAGTGCACTTGGTTCGATTACCAAGGCCAAGGCAAAACAGCTAGTCAAAGAGATTGAGGCCCAGCACTGGTTCGTTCGTTGGGACGGGATCGATTTGCTTAGTATGATCGAAAAGAAGGAATTGAGCGCGGTCTACGCCTGATGTATTCTTGTCTTGGTTGAGGCGGTGCCTGCTGCCCATTTCGAATGGGTACAGACCTTGAGTTCAAACTAGCTAGACTGTTCAATCTAGCCAAGAGTGCTTCTGGAGCGAGCAATCGCACACACTTTTGGCACCCCCTCAGCTCCATAACACAAACCAATTGCTGTGCACGGAGATGCGCACGCGGCGCATTTCGGCAATGCGGGCTCGAGCGCAGCATGTTGGCAAAGTTGCGAGTGAACGTTGTGTGCCGCTTGACCTTTTCGGTCGAGCGGGCAACCATATAGCTGGCCTAGCGCGTAGGCCGGTGTGCCCGCCATGCGAAGCAAAGCAACGCGAATTGATTTTTTGGATACCATGCCGTTGGCAGGGTCCGATAAGCAGCGGGCACCTTTTCGGATCCAGTTCGGATATGGATCATGAAACCGACATACTACCTCAAGAAACTGAAAGAACTGTCCAAGCGCTACGCGCGAGCTCAACAAGTACCCCTCCACAAAGCACGTGATATGGTTGCTGAGTTACTGGGCTTTTCACACTGGAACGACGTTACTAAGGCACAAAGAGCCGGTTGGACCCCAACACAGGAGCATATCTCTGCCGTGGAAAGGTTGCTTGTCGAAGCGCTGCCCGGCGATGAAGCTGGTGGACCTCGATTTGGGTCATTTGTTGGTGACGCAGTCTTCGAGACAGATGTCCAAAACGGCACCATTGATGGGTACGAATACTCCATCTCAGCTTCAATGGGCGACGTTCATATGCATGGGGCAGGTTGGCACCTTCATGTGCCTGAAGCTCCAAACGGGGAACCTCGTCTAGAGATCGCAACACAGATTGAGCACGAAGCTCCAGTTTATGAAGCCGCATTTCAGCAAAAAGCGCTCGACATCGCAATCAAGCGAGCGGAACAGGTTCGGGCGGGAATAGCATCAGATTGGCCAAGACGTTCTACAAAGCCAGACAAAGACGGTCTCGTCCGTCATCCCTTAAACGGAGCTGAGTCAGATAAGTGGTTCTGCTTGCATTGTGACACTTCGATAACTGGCGAACAGATTGCTAGGAGTCTTTGGCATTGCCCACGTTGCGACGCGTCTCCGCTCAATATCTTCGAAAGTCCTTGGTGGCTTGAAGAGGATGATGCACAGCCAAAGCCATTTGCTGACAAAAAGAAGCAAGGGAGGCCCGAGCTAGTGGTTGATATCGTGGATACACGACTGAAATTGGAACTAGATGCCGAAAAGGTAACTCTACTGATGCGAAGTGCACTTGTTGAGGATGCTTCGAACGTTAGTGAGCGGTTAGGTGCTTTATTCGCCGAAATCGTTGTTCATGATGACAAAGATGTATGCATCACCTTTGATGAAGACCTCTGGCCGGAGCACAAGGAACCTATTTCAGCACTCGCAGTTGCAGCTCAACTCGGGATAAATGTTGACCAGGAACTTTGTCTGCGGGAGTTGCCCTTTGCGTGGCCAGGGTTGGGTGAGCACACCAAGAGCACTGTCGAGTACACGGAAATGATGCTCAAAGCCTACGCCAACCAACGGGCTGACAAAGACGTCGAATGAGTAATGACCACTATATAGCAGGTTGCGGGGAGTATCTCCGCAGCCAGCGACAAGCGAGTTCGATGATCTTCAGACTCCGAACCTGCAGCGAATGTCCGGAATGCGGACTGCGGCCGCAGCATAGAAACAGCACAGTCAATGGCAGCTTTGGGCCGTTCTTGTTCGGGCTCGGCGGCTCACATTGGACCGATGCTGCACCGCCTCCGAGGTCGGCTCGGAGCCCAGAGCAGACTAGAGTGCTCTGCCCATCAATGCCCGGAAACCGGGCCGGACCAGTCATTCGTTCGTCACGAGCTAGGTGGATATATGCGCGACTACTGCCATTCAATACAGCATCGTTGAAACGGAAGATGGGACAAAGGGTAGTTTACTGCTTCCGCTAAGGCATGCGGTGGAAAGCAGACTTGAGTAGCGCGTGAAAGCAGATGTGGTCTGCCGTCAAATTAATTTGATTCAAAAGAAATTAACTGATCTTCAGGGCATAAGTTTTCGGCAGGACGGCGTGCATAGTCTTCGTTTAATCTGGTCAATAGGCGGGCCGCGACGTCGAAGATTCTGTCGCAACCCGCCAAGCTGATTTACATCAGCTAGTAACGGCTCATCCAGTCGACAATGCGATCGAACTTAGGACGGCTAATACGCGTTGCACCATTGCCGTTTTGCGATCCAGTCGTGTGAATGCCGCAAACCTTCTCGCCTTGATGGCCACGCCATTTCGACCAGACCCCCGAACCGGACTGACCGCCTGCGGTATCGATCATGTAATAGAATCTCTCGCTCGCGACCGAAGAGATCGCATCCGCGTGTGTCCACATCGTGGTGCCACCTTTATCGCCGGGATAGCCTGTCACATTGACACGGTAACGGTGAAGAAGACTATCTGGACCGGTAATGATCCCCTTCCAACCGGTGCGGTTGCCAATGTCGGTCGATAGGATCAACATCCCCATATCGTATTCCGTGAGGCCATTCTGAGTCCACCCTTTCACGCTCAGAAGCCGCGTAGCAAACTGAGTACCGAAGGGACGTGCTCCGTCATCTCGCGCAGCTTCAAATGACACTGATGTCGCCCAGCCACCGTCTCGTTTGGAATAGATGCAATGGCCTGCAGTCAGCACATGGTGGCGGTTCACAACTGTACCAGTGCCAATGTAAGTCTTCCCGTTTGGAAAGCGCATGCGCATGTGTCCATGTACCGACCAAGGCCAGCGGTTCGTCGGCGTAACGCGTTTACGATCATCTGGACCAATGACAACTTCGCTTTGAAAAAGATCGTCGTCGTCGCCCTTGTCGACTAGACCGCTGTCAGTGTCGATTTGAGCCGACTCGATTTGGTCCAAGTATCCATTAACAATCTCCGGATCGTTGGCCTCGGGTGCAGTCTCGACTTCTTCCGGTGTGAAACTGCCAGTTGCGATCGCGTTTCCACTGCGGGCAATCCGAACTTCGGACTCGTCATTTTCGTTTTCGTGGGCAGCCAGCTTAACTCCGTCGGTCTCAAAAAAATTGTCGTCGATCATAGTTTTTCCTTTCATTCTCTAGAGTCGAGGCATTCGACTTCTTCAAGTTCGATGGTGTTCAGATTGACGATGACGTTGTGCCCCATCGACGCCCCATACCTACGGGATCTGCGTGATTGGGCAGTTAGCTGGAAATCAGAGCCACGTTAAAAATCCGCAATTAATCGATCTTTCCCTATTGCTTTTGCTGTGGTTCCCGAAAACGCTCTAGCCCGTCGCGATGGCAACTCCGGTCGCAGCGCAATCAACCGACGGATTCTCCCAACTCTTGGAGGGAAGCCGCGTCTCAGGTCACTTTCTCAGTCTGGGTCAGCAGAGCGACTAACACTTGGTGATCGACAGAAATCTGCAATATTGTGAGGAAGTATATTTAGCCGTGTGATTTTCGAATTTTTTGACGGACTTCTAACGACGCTGGGATTGATTTGAGGCGTAGTCTGTGGCGTTCATCACAGAGTTGAGGTTTGCTGATATTTGGGCGTCCTGAAAACAAGCAGCATACTATGATAGCTTGGGATCAAAATACGGATTGAAATCAATGCTTTCACATCAGAGCCAGTTGAACATTCAAGTGATGGGTAATTTCTTTGCGGCGCGACCGGATGGTTCAGAAGTCCGCTTCGCGGAACGCAGGGGGCAGGCACTGATTGCGATTCTCGCTGTGTCGGACAGAAACAGGAAGTCGCGTCATTGGTTAAAGGCGACGCTTTGGCCCAGATCCCCCGAACCGCAATGCTCAAATAGCCTGCGGCAGACGCTGCATACTATTCGACGATCACTTGGACCATCCGCGAGGGCGTTACAAGCAGATCGCAGCCACGTCTGGCTGGACAGTGTCAGAATCCAGCGCGATAGACCATCACCAAACGCGCTGTTCTTCGAGGACGCACCAGAATTGGATGAGCCTTTCGAAGACTGGCTGCGCCAGCAACGAGCCAACACGGGAGATACAAGTAAAATATCTGACCTATCGCAGCGACGGGCCGGACCTTGTCTGGGAATCTTACCACCCATCGTCAAAGCCTCCAGTACCGGTGCCGAGGGCCTTGCAAAACTCGTTAGCGACCAAATTGTTGATTCCCTGATTTTCCATGAAATCGTGGATGTATTCGATCTGCGCGACATGTCCACCAACCAGGTTTGGCGCTTTGACCTAGGGGAGCCGCCTAGCATCGAACTCTTGGGACGACTGAGCCTGATCGAGGCCGGGGGAGGTCAACAGCTGGGCTTTCAAGTTCAGGACGCGCATACAAAAAAGGTGATCTGGTCTATGTCCTTGCAAGCAGAGATAGAGGGAGCATTCCACCTAGATTTGGAACAGTTCGCAGACTTCACTGCTCAAGTTGTAGACTCCATCCACAACGCTGTGGCGAGGGTTGCCACGGGAAGCCGCCGCGGGGTGATGCTAGCCGCAGTGCATCAGCTCATCTCCCATTCGATCGAGGGACAAAACCTAGCTCGCAAGATGCTAAACGATTACCACGAGGACTCTGGTCTGTCTCATGCATGGGCAGCATACACGTTTGCCGTGGCGCATGGCGAGAGGCACGCGAAGCTTGGACCTAGAGAGTTGGAACAGGCTGAATATCATTGCCGACGTTCGGTCGAAGTCGATCCATCCAATCCCCTTGCCCGTGCGCTGGTCGCTCATGTCAGCGCTTTTGTGTTGAAGCACTATGTCGAAGCCGAAGAACATGTCGCTGTCGCGATGCGCAGCGGTCCCGGTCTCGCGATGACGTGGCGGTCGTCGGCGCTCCTCGCGCATTACACAGGTAAGGGGGAACTCGCCCGCGAGAGATCTTTAAAATCACACAGACTTGGGCAGTTCAGCCCTTACCAGGGGATCTACTCCACATGTCATTTATTTGCATCGTCGACATCCGGCAATTTCAAAGAAGCTATTTCTCTGGGCGAACGCATCTTGCGTAAGCGACCCGGTTATCTGGCTGCGATGCGGCATCTATCAGCCTGCTATGCGCTCGACGGCCATGCCGTAAAGGCGAACGAGTTGATCAAGGACATTCAAAAAGCAGACCCGTTGTTCACGCCGAAGGGTATTCGCGACGCTCGCTACCCGCTTCCAGCAGGACGGAGCGTCGACTTGATTAGCCAGGGATTTGCGGCGTTGGGCGTTTACAACTGAGTTGAATGCAATATAGGTCAAAGGGAGTACTCACTATGTCTATGGACAAAATCCCCCCGTACGGATTGTTTCCCGATTTCTACCGCAAACATACCGAGTGGCGTGATAAGGTCCCGGGCGATTGGTTGCACGCCAATACGCCAGAGGGAGATCAGAGATTTTTCAACTGGCGTGAGCAACGACTGTTCGACATCCGCGACAACATTTGGCCGGAATGGGTGCCAGGAACTGGTTGGGAAGGCGATGCCAAAGCCTTTGCGGCTGAGATGAGTAAACGTGAAGTTGAACTAATGACCGAGCATTTCGTGAAGACGGACATTCTGGGGGAAGTTCCAGGGTCATCTGGCGGTGCGGCTTATACCCATCTAGACCACTATGAGTTTGAGGATGGCCGTCTGTACGGCAAGTTGTTGGAGGACTTCAGAGCTGAAGACGAAGATCCATCGAAACCCAAGATCGGCAGAAATTTTTTCCTTTATGACAACACGCCGACCGATGGTGGAGAACGGCAGGCATTCCTTAGCGCTATAGCGGATTCCTACACGGGTAAAACAAACCAATTTTACTTTTGGTTCAAAGAACGCCTTATGCGACCGCGACCTTACCAGATGGCGCTGATCTTTAACTTGCCAGAATTCCGGTCCAGACGGGCTATGACCGCAATGCACTCCGCCATCGTCAGTGGCCACGCCACAACAGGCCTAATGATCCGGTGTGGCGCATTAGAAGAGATGCTGGACGCTGGTCCAGTTTCAAAGCCAATGCTGCAGTCGTTCTCGCAATTCATTGTGGATGTCGGCGACCGCCGAGTGTTTGCGGGAGTACACTATCCGACGGACAACCTGTCGTCTTGGATCCTGGCATTGACATTGATCCCAAGTCTTTTCCGGCACGCCGAAACGATCACAAACACAGTGAAGCGTGCAATCAAAGATCACAGCGCTGTCTACGATCTGATAAACAAAGAGTATCGCAAAGAAGACGTTTTCAAGAAACCAGTTGACTTGCTTGACAATTATCTCTGATCTCAATCCACTTAAATTCCTCATGGTCATCGAGCTCTGCGCTCGACGACCATAATTTTCCATTCTAGTCGATGTCGTATTGATCGTCTTCGGTCACGCGTGCATTCAGGTTGCGTAGGTCTTCAAGCGCAGCGTCTTCTAATTCTTCGACTGCCAGTGTATTTCGGCGCCGGTTGACTAACAGCAATGTACCGCGACCCTCGATCACCTCGAGAGCCTTGGCCAGACGATCAGGGCCGTCAAGCTTTACTTTCAGGCGCATTGGTCCTGCCATTGCTCTTCTCTTCAACTAGGATACCATTTGCGATCGGACATAGTCGACACTGGCCGCACAATCGATCATACCAAAACCTTGGCAGTTATGGCCATGTCCAATGTCTAGAGCAGGGGTGCGGATCGCATCAAACACCGCGTCCCGCGCTAACGTGCCGTCCAGCGCGAGCAGTAATGCTGCAAGACCAGCTGCTTGTGGACAAGCCCCACTGGTACCCCAGCCATTTGGCAGCACCCGCTCAGAAGCTCCGTAGAGGATCTTACCATTCTTGGGGGTCGGTGCCGTAGCATCAGGTTTGTGCGAGGCTTCCGGCTTACCAAAGTGCTGCCCCGGACCACGACTGGAATAGTACCAAATCTGCTTGTCCAGATCGCAGGTCGCCACTGGGAAGAGGTCCGCCCGGCTTTTGTGTAGCCAAATCGAGTTCGGGTCACAGGCAGTTGGATTGCCACCAGCACGCTGGTGGTTATTGCCTGCGCTGAAAAAGACAATCACACCTGCAGCGATAGCATCGTTCAAAGCATCGATGAAATCAGATTGACCAGGTACGGGCGGCGGCGTGCCGCGCTTCAGGCCAAAGCTATTGCTTGCAATCAATGGACCGTCAATCTCGGCTATCCTGTCAGTCAGATAGTCGTAAATCGCCCCCAGCTCAGAATCATAGAATCGAGTCTTACAGGCAATCAACCTGGCGTCACGTGCGATACCTCGATAACGGCTGCCTGTCGGTCGGTCATCGGCGGCGGAGATCGTCGCGCACATGGTCCCGTGCCCCTGCCAATCTGTCCAAGGAACATCTCCTGCCGGTTCCCAGCTACCAGCCCTTCTTGCCGCGGGAAACTCTGGATGAGAGCCGTCAATGCCAGTATCGACGATGGCGATAGTTGCACCTTCCCCCGTACTATGAAGCCAAGCATCTGGCGCGTTGATCAACTCTGTAACGTCCGGAAGCGAAGCGAAGGCGGGATCGTCCGTGCCCTCGAAGTCAAAGCCACTGTCTGTATCATCCAGATCGTATTGGTAATCTTCAACGACTTCCGCGCCATAAACATCGAGATACTCTCGTAGCTCCGGCGCGCTATCCAGAGCGGCTCGTATCGCCTCCGATCCTACTTCTGTGTCTGTAACATCAGGAATCTCTACTGCGATGTAGGCTCGCTTTTCATTTCGTAGAACGCTGACAGAATTGGGAGTTTCAATTGCCTGGGCAGCATTCATAGCATCGGCAGAAGAGAACCGCACTTTGAACCGTTTGGTCATCGATCTATCCTCGATAAAGTAGTCAGGCGTATTTTGCCCGATTTTGTTGCACATCCTTCGAAAGTTGCGTCACTGCTTTATTATGTTTCCACAACAAAACTCTACGTCACTCTCGACGAGAAACAGATAAGCACTGCTCGTCAGGTGGGTGTTAGTTACAGGAGGCGATAGCGTTAGAAGTTCGTCAAAAAATTGGATGCACGTCTCTCTAGTTCAACGAGCCTCTGTGGAAGCTAAACTGTTCGTTTTGGCGCATCGTTCACGTAGGTTAAAAGTCAGCTGTCGCGGTCGAACCAGACACTTTCGCCTGTGAGTTGGACAGTCGCTTCGTCCCGCCATCTGTAAGTTCAGCCAAACTCAGATTGCGCGCCTGCAGCGAATGACCGGAAAGCGGGCTGCGATTGCAGCATCCGTTGGACAGGTTCAAGGTCGGCTCTGGGCCGCTCGTAATTGTTCGCCGAGCATACAGTAGAGTTGGGCCTGTCCCCATCCCGAAGCAAGCTTGGCGATAGAAATGATGCCGCACATTTGGTACGAATGTAGTGCATCTGATTCACTTTAGGACGATAGATATGACCCTTTCGAACCCAGTTTCTCGTGTGATTGCCAAGTGTTGGACAGATCCTTCTTTCAAAGCTGCGTTGCTCGAGAACCCAAGGGATGTCCTGGCTGCAGAAGGAGTAGAGATTGATGCAGCACTAGACGTTTGTGTGCACGAAAATACCACAGAAACCGTGCACTTGGTTATTCCTGCGGGGCCAGATAAGACCGCCTTATCGGAACGTGATATAGAGCGTGCCGTTATTGCCGGTGCGACAAACGTCGATGGGAATTGCCTTTGATCCGAGAATTGGTTCCGGCTGATACTGCCTCAAAGCCCGAGTGGCTGAAGTAATCGTTTAGCACGCCTGACCTCCCTAGGTAGAGATCCCTGGTTCTAGTCGAGCCGTAGAACCTTGGAACTGTTAAGCGCGCCAAGCAGTTTTTCTCGAACGCCACAATCCTTTCTTCCTTGGGAATCTTCCTGAACTTTTGTATGCTTTTGAAAGAGTCGTCTAAATAGTCTTTAGCTTTTCTGCTTTGCGCGGTGACCAAGAGTTTTGCAACATTCGAAATTAACTCGGCGTAAAGCTTGGTCGGAAGAAATACGACTCTATTCCTGACGTCCGGCAGTCGATCAAGGCTACTGAAAAAAATTTCCCCAAGTTCGAGATTTTCTACTGTTGAATTCGTAAGCCATTTGGAGGCTTCAAGATCAGCGAGGGTCCAATCTGACGCCAGAAAATGACACGCCGAAGGTATATCACAGTGCCCACTATCTAATTTTGGCTGAAAGCTCATTTCGCAATCCAAAAGACTGATCGAATTGCGCGAGATACTTACATTCTCAACGTGTAGGTCGGTCATTCGAAGTCGGGCTATACATGCCGCTACACTTGGATCGACCTCAATGCCGGCACCTTTGTAGCTTGAATGTTCGACTTCCTCATAAAACCAGCTCCAACCTCCCCGATCGGCCCCAGACGGAACACAGACGACAGGGAAGTCTCTTTGATCCATCTGATCAAGCAAGGCCGACAACCAGTTTTCAATGGCACAGGGCTTATTCTTATAAATAACTCTTTCTCCAGTCGCTGTAACTACTCTCGCAACGATCCGGGAAGACCAATCATTCTCGCTCCCAAGGAAGTCGATTGAGACGACTTTGTCGGGTTCTTCGTTCGCATGTCTTCGAACCTGAAAGATTTCATGAGCCAGGCGCCTGAGCATCACCGTAATCTCGCTGCCAAGTTCGTGTGGTACTCTTTCCGATAGACCAAGGCCTTTCAGCACATCTTCCATGCTTTTGCCGTCCTCAAATACAATAAAGGGAAACGGCGCGTTAAGTCTTCGTTTCATAAGTTCGAGGGGTGTCGGCGCTTCTGCAAGATCAAGAACTCTTGATCTGCGGTCGTTCGGTCCACTTTCTGCCTGGTCGAATTTATCCACGCTAAAGCTTGGCAGCTTTTATGAGGCTTTCGAGCCTAGTATCGGAAATGGTGTCTATGTCGTTGGGTTCTGCCAATATCTCTGCTGTCTGCATTGCGGCGGCCAGGACTTCGACAAAGAGCTCCTGCTGCATATCGTCGATAAAGCAAATGAGCTCATCGATATGATCTGCATCTGCGCCTTCGCCGGAATGCACACTAAAGGTTCTATTTGCCTTGGCTTGGATTGGGGTAAGATCATCGATCTTTTTCAGGAATTCGGAATCTCGAAAGCTCGCGAAATGTTCCAACGTGAAGGCATAGCCGAGACAAGATACTGGATGCTCGCTCTGACAGAGTGACCGAAGCTTCTTCGTAAGGCGTTGATGCCGTTCTAAGGGCAATGAATCGACCAGGCGAACTGCGTCATACCCTAGCTCGTAAAGATCAGCGACGGCCAGTCGATCATGTCCGGTTTCTTCATGCAACTTTTCGGCAATGAACTCCGCCTCTGAATCATATCCACCTGATCTGCATCTTTGGACTGCGACTGGAAAGAACTTGGAAGTTGCTCCAGAGGTCACGTATGCCGCAGCGAGCATTGTTATATAGGTATTTCGGTTTAGCGGGCGCGTGCTCTTCCAATGGTTTTCATACTTCATGAAGGCGTCACCAAAAGAGTGAACTAGGAACGCCGAGTTGGATAATTTCTGTTCCATATGGCTCAAAGATGCTCCGTCCGCGCCTTCACGGGCTATTGAGTTGCACGGAAGTACGCAATGCAGTGGACTTAACCTAGCTTGACTTAGCTTGGGTGGTCCAGCTTTGATCGCCGAGGCAAGCAAAGAGAATTCCAGGGGCCAAGCTTTGCCATAAGCGATGTCCGCTTTGGCAAACTGCAGCGCGGCATCCAGAATGCAGGTCGAAGGTCCGTTATGGCCCGTAAAGCAGTTTCCTCGGCGAGCGATTCGACCGCCGCTGCGCCGAAACCGATGACCCCAATGAGCCCTTACTGGCAGCCTTCCTTGGCGGCGAGGCGCTTCTCGTATTGATCTAGGATTTGGCACCATTCAGCCAAGAGGCTCTCATACTCGCCGCTCGGATCAAGCGACATTGCTAGTGAAATTTGCCCTCGCAGATCACCCAACTCCTGTCGCCAATTGGTGTGTTCAATCAGAATTCCAGAGGGCCATTCGTGAAACGTATAGCCTAGGTCGGCAAGAACAGCCCCAAGGTAGCCCTCCCTGTACCGAGCTGAACTCGGATTGGTGTCATATGCTTCTCGGAATAACTCTGTCTTTGAACGATAACCGATCTGCTTCCAAAGAGCTTCATCTGAATACAGATTTTGAATATGTTTCCCAAGAAGATAGCTAGCTTCCGGCTCTCCTCGTTTCATTCCCGCTCTTAGGGATGGAAAGACAATAAAATGAAATATCTCATGCCGGATGCGACTCGCACGGTTCAACGGAAGATGGTGGAGATTGGCCCGTGTCCAGGTTTCCTCGGAATTCGATCCGCATACCGAGGCCACAAGTTCGAGGGCCGCCCTCTTGGCTTCCTCGCGTTTGCCGAGTTTGTCAAAGCGGAGAAATCGCTCAAAAAGCTCTTTGCTTTTCTCCGTTCTGTCAGGAAGATTGTCCATGACTCAAAGTTAGAACTCGCCGATGCTTACTTCAACGACCGCGCAGCGGACACTTGGGTAGTCGGCAAAGTGCCGGGGGCGTTTTGCGCCGTTACGATCGACTTTGCCCGATGCGGCGTGCTGGGACGCCCCAGTGCCGACATATTTGCTCCGTAGGCGGAAGCGCATCGGCTTCCGATTTTCACTGCGACGGGACCATTGCACTGAAACGAATAATCTTTGCTCTGACAGTTCTCCAAGTCTTGGTTTCACCTGCCTCGGCTCAGACACTTGACGGAAAGTTGGTACACGTTCGCGATGCCGATACCATAGAACTGGCCACATCGCGAGGTCGCATCCCAATTCGCCTTAACGGGGTTGACGCACCGGAGTTGAATGAACGCGGCGGGCGCGCCGGGAAGCGGTGGATGGCCAGGGCCTACGGAGGGCAGCCGCTCCGCTGCGTCCTGAATGGCGACAAGACCTATGATCGTTGGGTCGGGGTTTGCTACGACCGCGACGGAACGGACATCGGGGCGGAAGTCATCGCCGCTGGGCACGCCAGGGACTGTCCTAGATACTCGGGCGGACGCTACAGAAAATTTGAAACGAAAGCTTCGAAGGCGATACCCGCAAAGCCCTATTGCAGATGAGCACAATGGCGATTTGAAACACGCGTAGACTAACGATTTTGTTTCGGCACTTTTCCTTTCACTTCACGCCATTTTTCCAACACTCGCTGGCGAGATCGTGACACGCGAAACGATGCTGCATGTTGGAGAGCAGTCGACTGTCGTTGGTACCGTGGCGCGGGTTCCGCGAAGCCGCGGCGGGACGACGTTCGTCAACTTTGGCGAGAGGTATCCAAATCACATCTTCTTCGCTGCCACTTTCAAGAAGTATGCTGACCGCTTTCCAGGCACATGCAGTATCCAGGGGCGCAAAGTCGCCATCAGCGGCGAAGTCCAGCTCTACATAGGAAAGCCAAAGAACATTCTGTTCTCACCGATCCAACTCGAAGTCCGCTAAGTTCGTTGAACCGACCTTAGAGCCCAGTTGCGCGGCCCCAAAGCCTGACCAATAGTCTCAGATGACGGCTATAATGCCCAAAATAACGGACGATTGCACGTGCAGCGAATGTCTGTTTCTTTACCGATGACACTGAGACAGGAGCTTGTTCCTGCTTCGCTGGGACAGAAAGATAGATGGAACCAGTGGTTTTTGCTGGGCTGCAGGGAAGCGGGAAATCTAACTTCTACATCAATCGCTTTGCATACACCCATCTCAGAATAAACCTCGACATGTTGCGAACCCGGCGACGGGAAAATGCCATTTTGGAAGCTAGTCTCAACGGAGACGCTCTCTGCCGGGACTTGCAGGCCTCGAGGGCACCCAGGGTCGGTTAAGCAAACAAAGCTGCCCTAGGAAGTGAAGTAACGAACGTCCGAACAAATGAAATGAACGAGGATGATCAGTCGAGGCAACTCGAACCCGTTCATTAGCCAGTGCTCAATCCTCGTTGAGGAGTAAGCCCAACACCGAAGAATGCGAATAGTCATTTACCAAGCCGAAGACTTATTACACTGTAGCCGAGAAGAGTGCCCAAGCCCATCATTCTAGCAGCGAAGGTTAAATTCCATTGACTGATGATATCTGCTTTATCTCCTATGCCAAGGAAGACCTTCATGTCGCTCAAATTCTGTACAAACGCCTTCGGGAGTTTGGGCTACGCCCGTGGATGGACAAGCCTCCAATGCCATACCACATGGAGGGGCTGAAACCCGGTGAGCTTTGGGAAGACTGTCTCCGGGACGCTATCGAATCTGCAAAATACTTCATACCGATTTTCTCTGAAACGTCTGTGCAAAAGACGGGTTACGTTCAATCAGAATTTCGGCTTGCTCTTTCCAGACTTGCAAAGATACCTGCAGGAAAGATATTCGTAGTTCCCGTACGTATTGATGACTGCAGAATTCCGAGTGCGCGAATAGATGGAATATCATTTGCACAGTATCAATACTACGATTGTTGGAATGGGAACTTCTTTGATTTAACAAACTATCTCGCTGAGCTTGAGGGCAAACCAGTTGAGCATGGACCACGGATCATGGTGGATGTTTCTAGTGCTGCCGAGTTCCTTGATGCTTTGAGGTCAAACATCGATATTGTTGTCCGACAGGGCTTTTCGTTGAGTGAAATAGCTGTGCCGGATAACCGGCATGTGTATGTCAGAGAGGTCCACGATGGGGAGGAGATCGTTCTTCAAGGGCTTGAAAATATTACCATTTCTGGCATTGGACAACCAGAAATTACGGTCTCTCCTAGATATGCAACGACGCTTAACTTTAAGAAATCCAACGGGGTTTCCATCACCGGATTGACGATCGGTCACCGTCCAGACATTGGCTATTGCAGGGGTGCAGTTTTGAATTTTATGGAGTGCACAGCAATCCAAGTTCGAGACTGTGCCCTATTTGGTTGTGGGACATACGGGTTTCAATTATCGGATTGCAACATCGTCAAGTTTGAAAACTGCAACGTGTTTGAATGCTCCTATGGTTTCTTTACTTGTGAAAATGTTTCAGGACTGACTCTATCCAATGTCGATTTCTATGACAGTCGCTGTTTTGACGTAGTGACGGCAAAACACTCTGACATTAGCTTCAATCGTTGCAGCATTGCAAACAATCGTCCGTGCTCTAGCAGCGGTAAGGTATTTGCTGCCTACCGGACAAAGCTTAGATTTCACGAATCCACAGTCGATATTCAGGGCTTTAGTGAGTTAGGTGTTCCAACAGACATTGAAGGTTTAACCATAGTAAAGCAAGGAGCAAAGCGGAGCATCACTTAGCATCCGCTCCAATCCCTGAGAATGCCAGGATGGGAGCATGAAATTTGCATCCCTTTTGGCATTTGTAGTCTCATAGTAGCCGTTTGAGCTAGCGGAGCAGGTCGAAGGATTCTTTCGTCCTCCATGAGTATTCTCGCGAAAAACGAACATTTGTGGAGCTTGTTTCGTATTCCGCGCATCTTCTAAGGCCTGCAAACGAGGCCAACTTCGAAACTGGGAAGCCGACTCAGATGCCAGGTGCAGCAACGGTGACTGTGGGCTCTCAGCCGACTTTCAAGGAGCAACCCCATAGGTGAAGATACCACCGAACGCTAGACTCCTTTGACAAACTCGTACTTCAAGCGCGACGTATCTGCTCGCAAGGGGACTTGCACTTCATTAGCTACGTTTTCTTTTGAAGCCTTTCGCAAAGTCTGTCCGAGCGTTGCCCGCAGCACGTTTTCCACCATGTAGTCCGGCACGCCGAGATCCTTTAATCTGCGAGGCGCGTCTTGGGCGGAGTTTGTGTGCAGGGTCGACAGAACGAGCCGCCCCACCATGGCCGCACGACAGGCTATCTCTGCGGTTTCCGGGTCACGGATCTCGCCTACCATGATGATATCGGGATCTTGGCGCAGGACAGAACGCAATACAGTTGCAAAACTGAGGCCGACGGATCCATCGACCGGGACCTGCTCAATACCGGTCAGGCTGTATTCGATCGGGTCTTCGACCGTGATGATCTTGCGGGTCTCCGATGCCAGATGCTTGAGGCACGTGTAGAGCGTGGTCGTTTTTCCGGATCCGGTCGGCCCGGTGACCAGAAAGAGCCCGTTTGGAGACGCCAGAATGGATTTTATCTGATCTACAGTCTCGCCATCGAACCCTAGCACGTTCCAGTCAAGAGAAATCGCGCCTGGATCCAGGAGACGACACACCAAGCTCTCTCCGAATTGCGTCGGAACCGACGAGACGCGAATATCCACGTGCCGACCTGAATGAACGTGGCCAATGCGGCCATCTTGGGGAAGGCGCTTCTCTGCGACGTTCATATGCGCGAGCACTTTGATGCGGGAAACGAGCGCTTCGGGATCCACAGGTCGATCGATCGGTTGTTCTTCGAGATTGCCTTGGATGCGGAAACGGATGCGCAGCCCGCTTTCGGCGCGCTCAATATGAACATCAGAGGCTCTTCGATCCAAGGCATCGGAGAGCATCGATTGAACAAATCGAATAGTCGGCCCGTCTGAGTTCAAATCTTCGATGCGGTCCAAGTCCCGCTCAGCTTGAGCCAGGTCACCAGTTGCTCCGATCTCCGATCCTGATGGCGTTTGTACTTTTGCGATAACCTCGTGGACGGTTCTCACAGATCCAACAACCGGGGCGACCGAGCGGTTCAGATAGAAGGCGATTTCGCGAAGGAGCTGCGCGTTTTCGGGTTCGGTTAGGAGGACCGAACAGGTCTCACTTTCAGTCTCCAAAGGGACCCATTCGGCACGCCTTAGTTGTTCCAGATCGAGGCCTTGGCAAAGCGCCGAATCGGGGAGCACGGTGGATGCATCCGAACAGTAGGTGAGAGACTGAAAATCCGCCAAATAACGCTTGATCTCCTCCTCGTCATGGAGACCGAGTGAAACGAGGGTTTTTGCCAAAGATCCGTTGGTTTTGGCCGCTACTTTTGAAGCTCTGGAAACAGCGGCCTCTGAAACGGAAGACTGTTGCCGAATAAAGGCTTCAAAGCCGGCATTGGGATCGATTTTCTCGTCCCTTTTCAAGAGCTTTGATCGCAAAGTGAACCTCTCAACCATGGACAACTCTTAAGAATGTGTGCACTCTACCTGGAGTTGGTGAGGGTTGACTAGTGTTCAGGGGTTTCTGGGGTTTTCTGAACTGGTTTCTGGCCGAGCTTTCAAGCTCGCTCCGCCCCTGGGTCGTGAACCCGGGTGGCGTATCCAATTGGGCTCCTCGGATTACCATTGACACACCCGACGAGACCGATGGTGCCTTTGTCCGATCTCTCGCAAGGACACCACGGCGTTCGGCCGTCGACATTGTTCTAGGAGAAGCTTTCGTCGTCACCCGCGACGTCACTTTTCCCAAAAAAGCCGCCTCGAAATCTCAACATGTTTTGGCGCTCGATCTTCAATCTCATGCCCCTGTTCCGATCGATCGCCTCGCCTGGGCCGAAACTGGCCGAACCGTTGACGGGGATACAATCAAGGCAAGGCAGACGGTAGCGCGACGAAGCGACCTTGATGATCTGTTGAGCCAGGTCACACGCTCAGGACGGCGCATACGGTCAGTCCTGGTCGCGGACCAAAGTGGCGGCGAGGTCGCGCTTGTCGACAACACGGTGGTTGCCGATCGCTCAAAGCGCTTTTGGTGGGCGAGTGCGGCGGCCGCATGTGCTGCCTTGGCTATTGGCATTTGGAGCGAACGCGAGCGGTTCAACGCGACACTTGAAGCCGAAGTGTCAGGTCTTCGTACGCAGGTGGGCGAACTTGGAACCAGAGCGGTTGCATTGACCGAAGCCGGGGAAGTGCGGGAAGCGGAAGCTGACACGCAGCGCCGTGCATTGACGGCTCTTCAGGCTGGGACAGACCGGCTTGCAACCCTTGCTCAACTCACTACGGCGCTGCCGGATACGGCTTGGGTCGCCGAGCTTGAGATGTCTCAAACTCAAAGCCGATTGGCGGGATTTTCGCGGGGTGATGTGCCAAGCTTATTGGAAGGCCTGTCAGACGCGTTAGACGGAGCCCAGGTCGAATTGACGCGACCGGTGACCACCGATCGCGTGTCGCGCCAAAAGCGGTTTGAGATCTTGATCTCACGCCGTTCCGTGGCCTCCTATGATTAGGCGTTTGATCAGCAGGCTCGCGGCCTTGGTTTTCTTTGCAGCGGTAGCAGTCCTAGTGCACATCCTTGTCATCGAACCGCAGCGGGCCGAGCGAACAGAATTGCTGGCTGAACGGGATCGGCTTCTTGATCAGCGGGCAGGTCTCACAAACCGGCTGGCGGCGCTCGGCGAAATCGAACCTGTGCAGACTTGGCCGCAAGGATCCACATGGCGCGCCGCTTCGTCCGGCGAAGCAGCCAATCACTTACAAAAGGTCGTGCTCGATCATCTTCGGTCGGCCAGATTGGACGCGGATCGCTTTGGCGGAACCTTTCGACCCCGAGACATCCCGGCGGAAACCATAGGTCTTGAGATCGAATTCCAATCAACTCTGGTCCAGCTCGCGGGGTTTCTGGAGGCGATTGAAACGAACGACCCACCCATAGCCGTCGGGTCATTGCAAATCCGGCAGGTCCCGAGCGGTGCGCAGCGTCCCGGCGAAACCAGGGTCACAGTGCGAATGGGCCTTTGGACCCTTGTTGAGGTGGCCTCATGAGGCGCTTCAGAGAATACCTCCCGCCGCCCGGCGCCGTTCTTGTTTTGGGTCTGTTGACCCTCGTCTACCTTGACGCGCGAACCCAAGCACCAGACATCGCACCGGCCCTCGAAGTTTCTGGGTCAGACTTGGCCGTGCCCGCCGACGCTGGACCAGAATGGTCACACCAGCGGGACGATACCATTGTTGCGGCCGCCCTGGCGGAGCGCCCGTTGTTTATGCCAGATCGGAGGCCCCTGCCCCCGCCACCGGCGGAACCTGTCGAGGTTGCCGAGGTGAAGCCGCCAGAACCCGTGAAATCCAAACCCTTGCCGCCCAAGCCAGTGGTTGATCCACGGCTTGCGCTGCAAGACGCTCGACTATTGGGCGTCATGGATGACGAGGGCCAAAGGCACGCGCTTGTCAGTAATGGGGAAGACGAGGTCTGGCTGGCCCTTGGAGATGAGTTCGAAGGCTGGACCGTTACTGAGATCTCCAGAACCAGTCTGGAGCTCCAAAACCAATCAATTGCCGAGACATTCAAAATTTTTGATCCCTCCGAGGTATCCCAATGAGTTTGTTGCGTTCCATCGTTCAACGAGGTGCTCGATTTGGCCTCATCGCCTGCCTTACGGTTGGTCTCTCTGCTTGCACTGAAACCACGACCACGAGTTCGGGCGCCTTTGGCGAAGATACAAATGTCCGCCGCACTGGGTTTTTTCTTCGAGGGAGCAGCGCCGAACAACCCAACGCATCGGGACGGGCGATTCTGAGGCGCGGCACGAACCAATTTTTCAACGAAGACGCTTTCGGTGCCGGACGCGAAGGTTCGGTCGATATAGAGATCACGGACAAACGCCTCGTTGAGATGAGCCTGATCGGCGCAAGCATCGAAGCGGCCGCCCAGGCGATCTTGTCGGATCTACTGGGCTTTCAATATGTGATCGCCGATGGCGTGTCCGGGCGTGTGACGATCCAGACCACCGGGCCAATCGAGAAGGCCGCGCTTCTGGACATCTTTGAAGCCGCCTTGGCAGCCAATGGGGCACGCCTCAAGCGGAGTGGGCAAACGATCTCGATTGTCGCTGGTTCCTCGGGCAACCGCGCCTTTCGCCTGGCCGGACGCGGAAATTTCGATGGCGCAACCATCGTCGTGGCACCTGTCGAGTTCATTTCGGCAAGCCAGATGGTCAACTTGCTCAACCCTCTCATCGACGAAGGGTTGACCGCGATTGCCGACCGAAACCGCAATCTCATTTTGATGACAGGCTCGCGTGACCAACTGGAGTCGGCGGTTGATGCGCTCAATATTTTCGATGTCGACGCGCTCCGTGGAAAATCCGTCGCCCTCCTACGCCTGAACTCCGCCGAACCCGAAGACATCGTCGAGGAGCTCAAGGTCATATTTGAAACTCAAGAAAACGGTCTCCTGGAAGGCGTCATCGAGTTCGTGCCCAATAATCGGCTCCGCTCTGTCTTGGTCATCACGTCCAGATCTCGCTATCTCGCAGAAGCGCAACGCTGGGTGCGGGAACTTGACAACAGCGCTTTGCGGACAAAGCGCGTCACCGAGGTCTATGCGCTCCAAAGCCGCGACGCGACGGAGATGGCTCCAATTTTGAATGACCTCTTGTCGCAAACGAGTGTTCCGCAATCCGAGGGGGGCGATGCGTCCCGGGCGGCGTCTGGCACAAGCCGTGTCGCCGCAGATGCCGCCCGAAACGCCCTCATCGTTCTTGCTTTTCCAGCAGAACATGAAGAACTCCGCCGCATGCTGAGGGAGTTGGACAAGGCACCGCGCCAGGTTCTCCTCGAAGCCACAATCGCCGAAGTGACTTTGAATGACGAAGTATCCCTCGGGGTGCGCTGGTTTTTTGAAACCGGTAACTTTGCCAACACGTTTTCAGATGCGGCGTCGGGAGCGATCAGCCCCAACTTCCCAGGGTTCTCGACAGCATTCTCGGCGGGAAGCGCGCAGGCCGTCCTGAATGCCTTGGCCGGTGTAACGAATGTCAAAGTCATCTCTTCGCCCACTCTTACTGTGACAGATAACAATGAGGCGGTCCTGCAGATCGGCGACGAAGTTCCGATCGCGACACAAACGTCTGTCGGCACGGACGACCCAGACGCGCCCATCGTCACAAATGTTGAGTACCGCGATACGGGCGTCATCCTGAATGTCAAACCGCGCATTGGTGCCGGCGGCCGTGTCATCTTGGATATCACACAAGAGGTCAGCGACGTCGCCAACACCAACACGTCCGGGATTGACTCCCCGACCATTCGGCAGCGGTTGATCTCTACGACAGTTGCTCTGGTCGATGGGGCAACTCTGGCCCTCGGCGGGCTCGTTCAAGAATCCGATAATGTCACTGAGACCAAAGTCCCGGGTCTCGCAGAAGTTCCCCTGCTTGGGGCGGCCTTCCGCTCCCGAAGTGTGAGCAAGGAACGCAGTGAACTCCTGATTCTGATCCGCCCCCGCGTGATCGCTTCGGATGATGACGCCAGTCGGATCACCGCCTATTGGCGATCAAGGCTTTCAGCCGCAAATGAAGGCACACTGAACGGGCTTGGATCGCCAAAACACACGATCGGCGACATCTTCCAGTGAGGCGCGGGCATGCCGGAATTCGCATATCGTGCCATCGCGCCGGACGGATCCGAGCAAACTGGTGCAGTGACATCACCGGATGAGGCCCGGGCTCTGAGGGACCTAAAGGATCGCGGCCTTATCGTTTTTGACTTGAGCGCAGGCGGTGCAAGCGAGCGTCCGCCATGGTACGCGCGCGATCTCGATATTGAGACCCGCGTATTTCCGGCGCGCGCAATCGCAGAGATGTCCCAGCTGCTATCGACGCTGGTACTGGCGAAACTGCCCTTGCCCGATGCACTTGCGACAGCCGGTCAGATAGCCTCGCATCGCGGACTGCAAGCCGTATTGGCCCAGGTTCGCGTGCGGGTGATGGAAGGTCGGCCACTGAGCGAAGCCTTTCGGGACCATGCCAACCGGTTTCCGCCACTCTTTCTCTCCCTGATCGAGGTCGGGCATCGGAGCAATCGGCTCGGCGAGACCTTGCGGGATGCGGCCGCCTATTTCGAGAGGGACGGGGCGATCCGCGCCAAGCTGATTTCCGCTGCCATCTATCCGATCATCCTGATCTGCGCTGCGATCGCGCTTTTGCTGGTTGTCGCGTTCTATCTTGCGCCGAGCCTCGCCCCTTTTTTTACGGCCAACGACCGTCCTATGCCGCCGCTTTTGGCAACCCTGAATGGGCTGGCGTCGCTCGGACCGCAGACCTGGGTCGCAACGGGTCTGGCAATCGCAGGATCGATCGGCGGATTTGGGTATTTGTTCGTCTCCAAGCACACGGCCGGTATGCGGCAAAGCTTGATCCAGTCGCTGCCTTGGGCCTCGGATATCAACGCCGAAGCAAGCTTCGCACGTCATGCCCGCGCCTTGGCGGTTATGCTGTCATCCGGAGAAACCGAGCTTCGTGCTTTGCGATCGGTGGCCGAGATCGCCTCTTTCGAGATGGACCGAGAGCAATTCTCAGACGCCGCTTCCCTTCTCGAACAAGGGGGGCGAGCGATTGCCGCGTTTGAAGGTCGCGCTCGGGTGCCTGGACTGTTCGTCGAACTCTATTCTGTTGGTCAGAGTACGAACGGATTGGCCAAAATGATGGGCGTAGCGGCGGATGCCCTGGACCGCACCGCCGCCACAAAGATCGAACGCGCCATGACGCTGATCACGCCGATCCTGACTTTGGTGATCGGATTGACGATCGGTTTCTTGGTCTACGCGATATTGGGAGCCATCCTCGATGTCACTGACTTCACGGTCTAGCCCTGGGTTCTCAATCCTCGAGGCGCTGATCGCGACGGCGCTTGCAGCAGTTCTTGGAGCGGCCGTGCTGGCCATGATCATCGGAACCGCCGCAACGCCGAATGCAGCGCAGGAACGCCTCGATGCTACGGAAACTGCGCGATCTTTGCTGGAAGAATACGTAATCACCTATCCCCGCATGGAGGAGACAGGCACTTACGGCACACGTTGGACTTGGCAAATCGTCGAAACCCCTGTGCCACCGCTCCAACCATCCCGCTACGACACGGTTGTAACCCCGGTCCTCGTTGCACTGACCCTGACCGATGCCGGCACTGGCAGGCAGCTTTCGTATCTCGAACAAACCGTTTTGCGGCGCGTAGAATGACAAGGCGGAAGCGAGACCCGGACGCAGGCCTGTCCCTTCTTGAGCTCTTGGTATCGCTCGCCATCCTCGGGATGATTACGGTTACCATCGCGTCGATTTTTTCAAGCGGTCGACGGGTTTGGGATCGAACGGCGACCTATTCGGAAGCCGTGGATACAGCGGTCCAGCGCTCCGCCTTGCGAGATTTGCTGGAAGAGCTTCCGACACGGTCGCCGCCCAAGGCTCTTGGCCCGTTCTTCGAAGGGCAAGGCCGCGGGTTTGCCGTGGTTGCACCGGCCGTATTGATTGAGGCCAACAATCCAGGATTTGTCAGACTTTCGGTCGGTCAAGCTTCGAATTCGCAAAACGCCCCCCTAAGGCTTCTTGCGGAACCCATCCGTGGAACTGAATTGAGCACGGTTTCGGACAAGATCTTGAGTGTCCCACTTGGCGACATTCAGATTTCTTATTTTGGTCGGCCAAACTCAGAATCCGAGCGGGATTGGCTTGCAGCATGGCCTCGCGAAACCGCTTTGCCCGACCTCATCAAGATTGAGATGTGGGACACAGAAGGAAACGCACTGTCGCCTCTCACCGTCCAACCTGGAATGCTGGACCATCAAAGATATGTATCGCCATCTTCTCTCGTGCCACCCGGCTGACCGTCGCGGCCAAGTGTGAAAAGATCAAAAGCGTCTTCCTGACCAGGAGACCGATAAAGATAGCCGCGCCCCCAAGGGTCCAAGATCGCTTCAGCATCGATATAGGGACCTGACCAGCTCTGAATTCCGGACGGAGCCGCGATCAGAGCCTGCAATCCTTCTGCCTCTGTCGGAAAGCGTCCGACATCCAAGTAGAAGATCTGCAAGGCGCCTTTGATGTTCGCCATCTGGACAGTCGCAGTCTGCGCCTTGGCCCGTCCGAAATTGTCCAAGATCCGCGGGGCCGCGACGGTGGTCACCATGGCAATGATTGCCAGTACGACAAGAACTTCCAAAAGGGTAATACCCGCATCCTTGCGGCGTCGGTTCGATACACACATAGCACTCGCCTAAATCCCGAGTGGCCCGTAAAGCCACACCGCAAAGATAGCAAATCCGAGGAAGGGACCAAAGGGAATTTGTCGCGTAACCACCTCTTTTTTAGACAGAAACCGCATCCCGACGAAGAAAATGGCGCCCAATGAACCCAACAGGAGGACCGTTGGCCCGCCATAGGGACCGACCCAAAGGAGACCGGCCCCGAACAGTTTGGCATCACCGATCCCCAGGGCTTCGATACCCTTGATCCGGAAGATCACTTCTCCGATGCCCCAGAGCACTGCGAAGCCCACCGCGGCGGCGATGAGATGCGCGGGGATCAACGCAGGTGAGATCGAGGCGATGGCGCCTAACCCCATGACTGCAATCGAGAAACTTGAAAGATTGGGAAGGCGGAAGGCCTCAAAGTCGACTATGCTGGACCAGATCAACAGGCCCGCGAGAGCCAGGGTGAGGATGCTCAAGGCAAGGTTTAGGTCCCCGAAAACCGGGACCATGAGTGCGAAGTAGAGGACGATGAGAAAGATGGCCAGACGCGCTCGAGATGCGGGCATCACATTGATTACCACGTTGATTATGTTGATGATTTTGGCATCCTTTGCGGTCATGGTGCAAGGTCAGATCCTTGCGCAAAACCAGGTTGTTGCGCGGATCATCGATGGGCACCGGGCGGATCTGGAATTGACCTCGGCGCAGTCGATGATGCGGCCTATGGTTGGAGATGCGATTCTGGCCAGCCAATTGAGAGAAGAAAGTTTTTTGCCGCTGAATGGGGAGACTGTGCCGATGGAGATTGGGGACGAGACCTGGGCCGTGTCTGTGCAGGATCAGGCGGCCCTGCCAGACCTTGCGAAAACACCCTTGACAGGAATCCAGATCCTGATGCCGGAAATGCGGGATTTTGACCCGGCGGAGGTCGCCACGGCGCTGTCGGTGCGCCAGGCCCTGGCGATGATCGGAGTTCAAGGCGCGGAGGCAGAGCGGCTGAAGTCTCTGATCACGCTAGATAATCCCGGGGCCGATCTCGCGGTGGAACGGATGCCGGCGGCTCTGTCGGGCCAGGCGACTAACTTACCGCGCGTGGCGATCAGCACCGATCCAGCAGAGGTCGTGACGCTAGATTTGGTGCGGATGCGGGCCGAGGGCAAGTGAGACACCCAGAGTATTTTACGAAATACTGCGCATGCGAAAGCGGAATTTGACAAAACTTCGCAGGTGCAGCGCGGGAACCGCGCAGAACTTGCGGGCACGAGATTTTTGGAAAGCCACGAGGGAAATTCAAATATCCGCAGATAAACGTTCGGCGGCCAACAAATGGTATTATGCAATTGTGGAAAATTTTGCCAAGTCAAACGATCACCGAACCAATTGTAACTCAGGGAGCAATATAGGCATGATCTGTTGAAATCAGCCGGACAACGTTGTCTGGATCTGATACGATCCAAAACGCTGGCCTTCTGATTAATTCATTTGGAAAGATGACCCTATGGATTGTGAAGTCATCAAGTTTCAGGCGAGCTTCGCACGTATCGTTATAGTGCCAGATTTCAGACAAACGCTCAATGTGAACGCCACGGTCATCTAGTTCGCCGAGTAGTTCATCGATTTCAAGAAGATGTTCTCCCTTGATGCCGAGATAACGCTTAACCTCGGCCTCACGGTTTGAAGGGCAGAACTCAATCGCCATCACAGGATTTTCCAAGTCCGGCGTTTTTGAAACCGTTTCCCCACATAATCCGAGCAAAGCCAAGGCGGCAACGCAAATTTCTGCTAGCTTCATCAGAAGAGCTCAAATAAATCCAAGTAAATTGCCGGAAACGCTGATATTACGTTTTCAGATGGCGTCCAACCTGTCAACGATCGATAGAAGCTGCCTGCAACTGAATTTGAGTTCGCCGTTGTGGGAGAATAGGGAATGCGCGCGACTGTCACCATTCTTGCAAACTTATCGGCGCGTCTTTTTACCTCCTCAAACGGGAGCAATACTATGCTGGAATGCACGACAGGAAATTTCTCGAAACGAGCATCGATCGAGCTGTCTGCTCGGTGTATTTCTCGGAGTTCGGACGCGTCTTCCGGTGACCAGTCATCCCCATCCACTCCCGCATACATGTCAGCGAATTCAGTCAGAGCGGAAGCTAATGCGTCAATTGAAAGTACTGGAAATTATCATCTCCTGCCTTGGTGGGCATGCAATTGTCCGCTCGCGACCCTCGCCCTCGCATTCATCCGATTTTGTACCCGGCGAAAAGCACCAACAAATTTTGGCCGCACTGCCATTTCTCGGCGATCTTGAGCTTGGTTTCAATCTATCTATCCGAAAAAATAGATATCATTCATGAAATTTCATCTTCATAATTCCGCACCATCTCTGCTATTTGATCCAAACGACCATCCTCCCAACTATCTTCCATTGTCTCTAAGATCAAACGATGCTCAAATTCGTTTAAGATTTTTCCTCTCCTTTTAATTGCATTGACTTTCCTTAACCAAGATGCCTCAAAATCGAAAATCGAATTGCCCGTTCTTTGACGAATCTCATTATCGAAACGGACTACTTCCTCGGGGTCAAAGAACTCAATAACACCTTTCAAGTTGTCTCGAACTGCTTCCTTTAGGCCGTCTAGATCTGCTATTCTCCAATTAGAAACAGATTGAAGCCTTCTATTGGATTCAATTCCCTTGGAGATTTGCTGAGGAGTTAGGCCGGTGTGTTCTGGGTATAACTCATCGAATGCAATCAATAGCTCAAGCATATCTCTAGGGCTGATCATCTAGGCATCCATTTTGCAAATTTGTCCAAAGATCACTTAGTCAACAAGCATCGTGGTTGGGTTATTACTTCCTGTATAGGGCGCAATAATTCCAAATTGACTACTTGAAGTTTGCCGCGTCTGATACCTACGGCTCTCTCCCATTAACCCGTTCAGGCCAACCCAATATTAGCCGATAACCAATTCCACTAAGATCCTTCGGCAATTTCCAAACTGCTGAGTAAACGCTTCAGGTCGTCCATCATAGGTTGCTCGTGGAAGTCATTAGATAGGAGTAATTTGGCGGCCGCAATGATCGACGTTTTCAATTCGCGGAAATCGACCATTTGGCTGAACTCCGTTGTTTCTCCAGAACGGCTTCGCTTTATTCCTGTTACTAAAACGTCATTTCCTCGCCCCGAAAGCAAAAGATAGAAGGGTCCATCCATAAATTCTAAAGACAATTCGTCTTGATATTTTCCTCGAGTTAATTCTTCCAGCCACCAGGATAGCACTACTGCGGGAAAGTCAATCCAGCCGGATTCTGGAAACACCGCCGAGTCGAAAACAAAGTAGATCGGAGCAGTTAGATTACCGCTTTCAGATACATGAATCGAATCGAGGTCAAATCTTAACATCTAGTAGGGATACGCAGTTTCTATTGTTTTGGTTTTCGTGTTTACCCACATTTCATAGCTTCTTGTTCTTACTAGAACACGGTCACCTTGTGTTCGCACCCGTCTTGCCGACCGATATTCCTGCCGAATGCTACGCTCTATTTGCTTTGGGCCCATCCAATCGGGGAATGTATCCTTCTTTGCGCTTTGCTGTGCTCCTTTGCCCGTGACCGTATGGTTGCGTAGAATGTGTTCCATGTCAATTTTGGCTGTTCGAGCGGAAGGTAAGTTGATCGGCTTTCCGGGCGCTGTGCTTTTACCTCCTCCTCCACCAAACGAAATGCGAGGGTCGATTTCGCCATTTTGAATTGTGCCCCCAGCTAGCTGCTGCATCAGTTGGAAGTGGTTTTCTTGTTTGACCACGACTTCGTGGGAGCCCGCAGCAAATAGAATGGCTGTTGAGTGCGACGTGAGTAGTTCGCCGTTGTCAAAATGGCTTCGTAGGCCGCTTATACGGTCAGCTTTCAAGACTCTTTTTGATACCAGTGTACCCACGTAGTTGAGGCTCTCGGCCAAGCCGCTGTATGTATCCCAATTTCCTTCAAGATAGTGATCCAACTGAACCTGGGCGGCGGCGGATCGGTTTCCGTTGGGATCTAGGTTGTTCACCGGATCTGCCGCTGAGTACGCAAACCTATTGGTCCCGACGCCTTGTTCCCAAACGTCAAACCAGTCCGACTGCACAAACATCCCGAGTTCTGGGTCGTAGTACCGCGCGTTGAGGTACTGAAGGCCTGCACCGGCATCGAAGCGCTCACCGATGAAGCCTTTGGTTTCAGCCTCAACCGACGGGTTCTGGGTGATCGTCGCGGCCTCTCCGAAGGGCTTATAGTGGTTTGTCGCCGCAGAGAGCCCCGTGCTGTCGGTCACCAGTTTGATGGATGACAGCTGATCGCGGTGCAAGAACTCTGCCGCGCCATTGACCAGCCGGAGATTGGCATGGGGGTAAGTGATAACCTCTTCCGATGCGCCCTGGCCGTAGTTCCGGATCTCAACCGGGCCGAAGAAGACCGTCACAGCTTCATTCGCTGTTCCCGTCTCTTCGATCTTCTTTAGGCGGGACCCATCGGCGCCATAGACATACTCCGTCGTCTGGCCCCCGGAAGTGACCGAGAGCGGACGGTTTTCGCCATCATAGGTCATGACCTTGCCGCCGAGCCCGCCGGTCATGTTGCCGTTGGCGTCATAATCGAGCGTCGTGATCGTGCCCGAGGCATCGATTTCGGCAGGCGCGTGATCGGGCGCAGCTGTGGAGTAGATGTAGCTTCCGACATGGCTATTTGAGACCATTGACCCCGCATCGTTGTATGCAAACGTCTGGTCGTAAACCGGCAGGGCGGACTGGTTTGTCGCTGTCAGGAGGCGGCCCGCATAATCATAGGTGTAAGCGAAGTCGCCTTCATCCCGTTCCGTGTCGATCGAAGCGACCTGACCTGTTGGGTTCCGCGTGTAGTCGGACCAGGAGGTGACCACATTGCCGCTGTCCGTGACCTGGAGGCGCGTTGGCCAGCCTCGAGCCGCGTCATAGGTGATTTCCTCAAGGACACCGTTGGCATAGTCCATTCGGGTTGGGTTGGAGCGCAGATCATATTCGATATTGGTGATATGCGATCCGAGGGCGGTTGGACGGCCGGCAGCGTCGTATTCGTACTCTCCGACCAATTCCGTCGCGATGTCGCCAGCGACGTTTGGCAAGCGCTGATCTAGAAGCGCGCCGGAGGCATGATAAGTGTATTCGATGGTGTAGGTCGTGGGCGTGCCCGAACTGCCCGAGCTGCCGCCTCCGCCCGAAGTCACAAAGTTCAGTGCCCTCATGTTGCCCGGTTCGCCGATCTCGATATTCGAGAAGGTGCTTTCGGCGGACGACGTACCACCGGTCAAATTGATCCCACTGATCATCACGACTCGGTCAAACGTCTTCCCAACGAAATCAGAGTTCTGACCGATATCAATTTCATAGAAACGCGCCGGATCACCTGTAGTGTAGAGATTGTCGTGATCCTTGTGTTTTCCAAAGGACCCGGTTCCGTGAATCTGATAGAGGGTCGTCGATCCGATATATCCGTTGTCGTCCAAGCCAATGGAATGGATTTCGTCTTCGACAGCAGCAGAGAAATAGAAACGTAGAACTGTATTCGCCGTCACAGTGACGTCGAAATCCGCTTGCTTCCACGCGCTCCCATCAAGGTCCACAGTGTACCCGTCGGGTGATGGACTGGCGTTCCCATTGTCTCGTGCAGAGTAGCCAGAAAGAGGCGCGTGAACGACTGTTGTTCCTGAGCTGCCCGAGGATCCCGAAGCATCACTGATCGCATGGGTCTCGTTTTGGACCTGACCGGTGATGTGATAATCATAGTTGATGGTGTGACCAGGAACTGAGACGGTAGTCAGTTGACCGAGATTGTCCCCGCCGAGCCCGATTTCGTCATAAGTCATGTCGGTGACAGTGGATGATCCACCCGCGGTGACGGTCTTTTTTGTCACGCGGTTGAGATCGTCATAGTCGAAGGCGATCGTTTGGCCTTTGGCATCGGTCTGAAGCTTGAGGTTGTTGTTTCGGTCGTAGGACATTGTCCAATTGCCGAGACCGGGGTCATCTGCGGTCAGGCGGTTGCCAAAGAAATCATAAGCATAGGCCCATGACGCACCGCTTGGATCTGACACGGCCGTCAATCGATCATTCAGATCATATGTGAACTCGGTGTAGCGCCATTGACCGGTTGGCCCCACGTCGTCGTTGCTTGCATCATTCCGGTCTTCCCGGATGACATTGCCGCGGGAGTCAGTCAGCCTCCAGACTTCGCCGCATACCGTCGACGAGGTGCTGTCGTAGCAGTTTTCATCGGAGAATTGCGTTGTCGGAACCGCGATGGTCGGGCCGTAACGCGCAATATCTTTGGTCGTGTAAGCGACTGTCGTTTCTGAACCGTCCGGGTTGGTTGTTTGGATCAAACGCCCCAATGCATCGTAGAAGAAGTCCGACCTTTGGGTCGTGGATGCGGTGCCTGATGCGGCCTCAGTCGATGAAAGTGGAATGCTCTCCCACTCAAGCTGTCCCCGGGCGTCGAATTGACGCAATGTCACGATATCGTCGGCGGGATCACTCGTCACGCCGGACATTGTTTGCCGGATCGTCTCGCCAAACCCGTCAAAATAGTCGCGTGAAATGGTGAGTTCATTCCCCGCGCTTCCTGATCCGCCGCTGGATCCGCCGCTTCCCCCGGAAGAAACGAAGTTGAGCTTCGTCATGTTGCCTGGTTCTCCAATCTCGACATTGGAGAAAGTGCTTTCAGCGATCGAAGGTGCGCCACCGCCGATGTTCACCCCAGAGATGAAGATCACGCGGTCGAACGTCTTGCCGACAAAGTCGGAGTTCAGACCAATATCAAGCGTGTAGGATCGCGGGGGATCGCCGACCGTGTAGAGGTTGTCGTGATCCTTGTGCTTGCCAAAGGAATCTGTCCCGAACAGCTGGTAGAGGGTTTTGGAACCGATATAGCCGTTGTCGTCCAAACCGATCGAATGGATCTCGCCTTCGACATCAGCTGAGAACTCAAAGGTCATTATGGTGGTTGGGGTCACCGTGATGTCGAAATCGGCCTGCTTCCAGGCGCTGTTGTCCAAATCCACGGTGTAGTCGTCAGGGTGAACGGCTGTCCCAATGTCGCGAGACGAGTAAGATGTAACCGGCGCATGGACTTCGTTGGCGGCAGATCCACCGCTCGAACCACCGGGGCTTGCAGCGACCGTCCCGCCTGAGAGCATCGTCCGTTCGATGTGTTGCGCCGCAGGGTCTCCGAAGGAGATGTGGCTGGTTTCTTCGTACTGACCGCCGGGCAAGTCTCGGCGTATCTCACGGCAATGAATGTCATACTGGAATGTTGTCGGATCGCCGTTCACATTTGTCGAACTCGTGGGCGCCTGGCATCTGGTGTCCCAGGCGGTTGTGACGGTCTGTGACAACGCATTTGTCTCGGTCGTGCGGAACAAGTGCTTAGACGTGTCGTAGGCAAAGGTGGTCGTATTGTTCAGCGCATCTTCTTCAGATGTGACGTTGCCATACGCATCGTAGCCATAGCCGCGTTCTAGAACTTCTCCGATGCCGGAGCTATTCACGTCGCCGTCCCAGAGATTGAGTGTCGTCAGATTGCCCCTCGTCGGGGGTTGTCCAAATGCCAGACCATCGTAGTGGTAGATCTCGTAGTCCAGCCAGGTGGTGCGATCTGTGCTGGCCGTGAGACCGGCATTCCGGATCTTGGTGGCCGGGCGATTGACGATGTAGTCGGTCAGGTTTTCGTCGAAGGTGAACGCCGTGAAAGTGTCATCAGAAGTTGCGAGGTTCCCGCCAACACCATCGGTGAAGGCCGGATCTCGGATCGCTGTGACTTCGCCATAAAGGTTTCGATCAGTCTCGACCGTAGTTTCCACAAGCGTGTCGCCAAAATCTGCAGACGTCCGCGTTGACAGCAACTGAGACCGGTAAGGCCCGTTGCCGGTGTCGACGACGTCCCACTCGTTAACGACCTTGTGCCAGGTCTTAGTGCCATCGGTCGTGACGGTTCGAGACTTCACGCGCCCGTACTGGGCGATGTGGTCGTTCAAATAGATCGTCGTAACTGTCGGCCCGGAAGTCTCGCCGGGAAGTGCTTCGTAGTTTGCTGTAATAGTCTTGTAGCCGAGTGTCTGGCGTGAGGAATAATCGTGGTTGCCGCCGACATAGGTAAAGGTCACCTCACGTTCATCGCCAACGCCGTTCTTCTGTACGATCTTGCTGACGACCTGCTGAATCGAGGGCACGATCTTTGTCGCTTCCTCGGACGAAGGCATGTAGGTGATTTCTGTGCGGCCGCCATCAGTTTCGTTGATGGCCGTCATGCGGTTGGGAACGCCGCCATCGCCAAAGAGAATTTTTCCGTCATCACCCTCGATGACAAGATCAACAAGACCGTCCCCGTCGAAGTCACCGGAACCGACCAGACCCAGGAACGAGTCCGAACCGTTGATTTGAATGACCTGGAAACCGTCACCGGTATTCAAGTAGATCGTGGCCTCTTGGCTCTCCGACTTCTTAAGGTGCCTGTTCAGACCGAAATGGTGTTCATACGTGACGGTATCGAAACCCTCGTGTATGATCATGTCAATGCGGCCGTCCAAGTTGATGTCGCGCAAAGTGCCTCTGTTGAGATCACCCTTCTCCAGTACGTTTGCCCCACTGATTTGGACAACATCTTCAAATGATCGCCCGCGACCGTAGCTGACTTTGAATTGCTCCGTTCCCGAACCGTTGGCGTAGAAGGTAATTACATCGTTGATGCCGTCGCCGTTGATGTCGACTGATCCAACGAGCACATAATTTCCATCGCCAAAAAAAGGCATGTCGGCCGAAGCTAATTGCAACTTATCGGCATACATCCTGCTTTGCATAACTCCATTGACGTAGCCAGACTCAGGTGAAAAGCGACGATGCCAACGGTTGCTATCAATGGACTCTGAAACTCCGTCGCCGTTCATGTCGAAGAGAAAATCACCTATGAAGTCCGAGTATTCTGAAACAGGTAGTCCTGTTCCAAAAAGACCAGCCTCAACATCATAGATTTTTCCATCAAAGAGCACTTCATGCTCACCATCCAGATCAAAGTTGCCAATCTGAAATGGATGAACGGCGGTAGTGTTCGAGAAATAGTCTAATTCATCCGTTGTAACGGTACCCGCAGTATCTACGGTCCGAATTTCGACTGTTGTGTCTGTTTCATCATGGTAGCTTTCGTTGTTGCTTTCATACTGCCAATCTTGAAAAACAACTCTTCTGAAACAGTGCCGTGTCGCGCCGCTACGCTCATCCAGAACATGAGTCACATCATGAAGGTTTTGGTAGAAAGGTCCATTGACTCCATTTGGCTTGTCGTTGGACGTTTTTCCCCTGCAATCAACGTCTAGCGATGGAATAGTTGATATGCCGCCAGCAGCGGAGAAATCGTAACTTCCGCCATTCAATTGGGGCCAAGTTGTATATACCGTGTAGGGATTACTTTCGGAACCTTCTACACTTTCAGTTTGGCTCGTTGCGATGAACTGGAAGACCAACTCGTCGCTGCCGTCTAGGTTGGAATCTAACGCTGTGAAGTTGGCGTGAAACTGCGTTCCAGCGTATGTCTGTTCAGCAAAGGACACTTGATCGGTAGAGTACTCAAATGTCTGGGTGGGCAAAGCCGACCCACCGGAAATTGCGGACCCGCTCATCGTGAGATCGTTACCATACTCTGTGACAGACGAGAGCAAACTGGTTTGGGTCAACGCACTGAGAGAGTGCTCGAGCTTGTAGCCGCGGATAGTAGATGAACCGTCTTTGACAACAACTGAGAGCAGGCGATTGGCTTGCTCGCCCAGGTACTCTGTACCGGTGGCAAACCGACCCAGCGGCTTTGTGACGGTCTCGTAGTGGAATTCCACTGCGTAGCCCGCGTAGCCAATGCTTGAAGGCCGGTGGGCGTATGCTTCATCAATCGTGTCAAACGCGTAGGTGATCGTTACGACGTTCGGCGTTGTTTGGAGATCTTTGATTTCCGTTAGGAGCCAGCGGGTATCGTCGGCCAACTTTTCGCCGTCTGAACCGGAAGCACTTGTGTCGCCTGCAAGGTCACCGAGGCTTTCATACAAATATTGAACACCGCTCTTGTTGGTAACAGTGAAAGTGTTCGCCGTGTCGTCAAATTCGATGCGTTGATAGTTTTCGACGCGAGATGTCAGGTTGCCACCCGCACTGCAGCTCGCACTAGCGGTGTCAGTGAGGTATCTAAGGGGGTACTTACGCGTCCAAGGATTAGTTGATGACGAGTGGTCACAAGCCATCAATGCTTGGCCGTCCAAGAGGTATATGTCTTGGCCATCATCAAATGTGGGCACGCCCAAACCGAGCGACTTTCGCTCGATCATCGAGAAGCCACCAAGCGTCCACCCGAAACCCACGATATTACGAACGGACCCGTGCGAAATGTTCGACGAATTGTAATTCAAGGAAATGTTTGGAACGAGGCCGCGGAATTCTGGAGCATTTATTGGGACGGAATGGCTAAACTCACCACCCATACCCACGAGATCTGCTTCAAGACTTGGAGGAAGCCCGGATTGTGGCGCTGTTTGAGATATTGTTTGGTGGACGAAAAATGATGAGACAACAAGAATTGCGGCGGTGACTCCGCCAAAACGCATTACAGAACCCACTGTAACCCCCGATAATCTAAACACTTACCGTTGACCGGTACGAATTACTCACATTCCGGCAACAAACTGTGGAGAAAAACCACCCCAGATTGTTCACTTTTGGGGCGAGTGAACTGCAAACATGAACAATCTGAAGGCCAATACTCTCAGCTCTATGCGTTTTCTCAGTTCGATATGTGAAAGGAAACAATGTGTTTCCAAGTTCAAAAATCCACAGGCCGCATCGGGTCTATGGGAGTCTTCCTCTGATTGTGAAGGTCTTGTGATGGGATTTGCCGAATAATTGCCCGGTCAACGATTCTTCGTTTTCCCAAATTGCCTGGCATTCGTTGGCAATTGGTGCCTTCGGTCAAATTTTCGAAGGGCATCGAAAACACAACCTCTGATCTACATCCGCGAAGCAACTTTCCTGAGGCGGGCGGTCTTGTTCTCAATAGATCCAATGCAACCTTCGTTGCAGGTTGCAGCCTTCGAAAAATCCGCAATGGCAAAACCGACATGCTCCGCCGCACCGTATACAATCGGCGCTCAAAAGGACCCGGCGAGATCCGCTACAAGTTCGGACCATGCTGCAGGCCTGAAGTCCGGATCCCTAAGCGTGGATCATGGCGGTTAGCCAGTCAATTCGTCGAGGTAGTCTAAAACCATTGCGACAGCCTCGTCTATTGCGATCTCTTTGTTGGCCAGCTTACGCTTTATGCCCTCGACCTGCTCGTAGGGCATCATGATGAGCTGTTCATACCCGAGACCTAGCTTTTTCATCTCCCGAACCAACCTGTTTTCGATATCCTGTTCTTTCTTAGCTTGGCCTTGGCCTTTCAGCTTTTGGATAGCGTTAAGGCGACGCCATACCGCAAAGTTCTTTCGCTCATTTGTCGAGGCTTGCCGTGATCGATTTTCCTGTTCTTTTTCTGATTCCTTTTGGTGAGAAGCGGGTTGCACATGTTTTCCAGCCGAGATTGCGCATCCACTGCACTGAAACTTCACACGTCTTTCCGTTTCACGAGCAACCGTCTTTAGATCGAGGAACTTGAAACGGTACACGTTGCTTCGGCCTGATCGTCTCCGACTGTCTTCAATCGCACCGATAGCTATGAGTTTGTTTGTGGAGCTCACGACAGTCCGCCTTGAAACACCGGTCAGGCCCGCTATCCGTTCGTGAGATGGATCACATTTGCCGGTAGTCGGACACTGGTGTTGAAGGAGCTCGAAAAGGACCTTGAGGTCAGCCGCCCCTAAACGCTCTTCGGCGCGAACCCAATGGAGCATAGTCGCCCACTGTCCTGCCAGACCAAGCGGGCGGGTCATCGCTCGCTGACCTTCGCGCTCAATGAACAGGAATGCTGTTCAATGAATTCTCGAATGTCGCGGACTCGATATCGTACAGATCTTCCGAGCTTTACTCGACGCGGGCCCACCCCCTTCAGGTCCGCGATTTCCAAATATCGTTTCGAAATCCCAAACAGGTCTTGAACGTCCTGACGGGTCAAAAGGTAGTCTTTGTCGTAGGATTGCATGGGTTCTCACCAAGTTGCCTCGAGTACGACAGTGACGGACCGGGCAACCTACAAAAACTGTGAGTTGTCGCAACTGAACTGAATCAAATTCAAAGGACGATCTGGCCTTCCTTTAGCGCGATTGTTTGCGGCGCCCCCTCATACGCCACGCGGGTATGTCTGCTTCTTTCCAGGCGGCTGTTACCAATGAAACCGAGTAACCCAACGCGCTTGCTACCTGTTTGACTACAATATCTTTTTTGACGCCCTTGTGGTTTGGCGCTTGCAACTGATACCTCCGTTCGATTTCCCTTTTCGTCTTTTCGATGGCTCGCTTGCGCGTCTCTCCGCGAAGCTGAGTGCTTATCGGAAACCACTGCTTCGGAATGTCACGGGAAAACAAAAAGTAGGTTCCGCGCGGAAATCTGGGAGTCCGGCTAAACCGTTTGTATGCCCAGGGAGGTTCTAGGGTCCAGCCTGTCTCCTTGTAACATGCCAATATCCTACCGTCGTTGAATGCCTCCAGCATTTGACTATCGATTAACCGTTCGAGTTGTCGTAGTCCCCTCCGATAGTCCGCCCACTGAACCCCGACGTGAATATAGTAATAGGTGTGCGAGTGGTGCCCGTCGCGCCATCGGGTCTTGCTGGTGGAGCGTGCGGATGGAACATAGCCTTTCTCGAGCTGCTCCTCTTCAGTCAGTTTCCGTTGGGAGCTTTTAGGCTGCGCCGTTTTGAGTCTTGCGTCCCAGCAACTCTCAAGTTGAGAAGCATGGTCAAAAAAGGATGGCGCTTGCTTCGCCAATTCTTCTCTGAATGCCGAGTTCAATGCAGCTCGATCCCGCATCCAATGTAACGCACAGCCAGCAATTGCTGACCTCCGTTGCCCGTGCGCCAAAACGTTTTCTTCGAACCGTGCGATTGTACTTTCGGCAACACACAACGGTCCGATATGGTCTAGAAAATCCACCTGAGCCATCGCCGCAGTCAAGAACGCTAAAGGCGGGTTTTGTTGACCACCAAAGAGCCTCGCGGATTGATCAAGAAACATCTCGAGTGCCCTTGCCTCAGGTATTGCAAAGCGCCTCCCGGACTCGATCGGATTGCCATCGACCTCGATGTCGCTGGTAGCAACCATTTTAAAGTATTGTGTATCTGGTTTACTCTCGGTCACTTTCGTTTCGCGTTCGTACCACCATCTCCTGACACACAGTATTCATGGCGGGCCTTAGGGCGTCTAGAGAGGGACGTGTGTACCTTTGTCCAGTGACAGAGAGCGGTGTGTGGTTCAGAAGGCGCCCGACCACTTCTTCCAGGAGCCCAGCCTCTACCGCGACAGTCGCAAAGGTACGGCGATGAGCGTGTGGGCTCCATGCGATGCGGGACGGTTGCGTGATGTGACCTGCTTGACCCTTTGGGGAGGGGAAAACCCAGTCCCGGCTGAGGTTCTGAAGCGGAGCCAGGATCTCGTGATGCATTTGCACAATAGGGAGATCAAAGCTGCGGCCGTTCTTCGTCATGGGAAGATGGATAAGGTCTTCTTTCACATTGGCCCATGTCAACGTCAGTGCCTCGGTCTTTCGGAGGCCCGTAAACAGAAGGAACTCGTAGAAGACCGTGTGTATTGGATTGCGGAGCCCTTCGATTACGGTGCGCCATGCCGCAAGGTCTTCGATGATCTTGCCGCTTGGCCTCTCTTCGCACCACTCAACAGCCATCGTAGGACACTCCGGCAAGTCATACGTTCGGCGGGCATGGTTCCAGACAGTTCGAAAATACTTCAACGTGTGGTTGGCTGTGGATGGTCGATCGGACAATTGGTGATGGCGATCAGCGACCATCCTCTTGGTGATTTCATCAAGCGGTAACCCCATCCAGTCTTTGAGATGGACTTCGAACTGCCGTCTCACTCCGTTCTTATGCGCCTCTGACCGAAGCTTGGGTCGTGCGAGGTAGGTATCGGTTGCGTCTGCGAGCGTCGGTGGCCCGATTTGGGCGACGCGTCCGGATCCCCTGCCCCATTCCAGCGCATATCCCAATGCAGTCTGACGCGCCGCTGTGGCTCCGATCAAAGGATGGCGCCCGAGCATCACGCGGCGTGTCTGTCCACCCACGTCCTTTTGAAAGTACCAAGTCTTCGAACGCTTCCCGACAAAGATCCCAAGCCCCTTGATCTCGCTGTCCCAATACTTGGCCGTTCCGACAGCCGAAGGCGACAGTTTGCGGACATAGGTCTCGGTAAGCTTGGGCATTTTTTGTAGGTATTTTGCAGGAAACTACATGATATTTGATGATACCGTGTGATACCCGGCGCGACAATTATAAAAACGAAATGAGGCTCTTAGCTACTCAGTGATACTAGGTGATACCGACCCAACTAGCTTGGAAGGCTAAGGTCTTACCACTACACAACGCCCGCTCAGAGCTATGGGGGTATGCGAAGCACCGCTTCACGTCAAGCGGGCCAAGAGCTGAGCGCACTATCGTCCGACGATCGC
Organism: Paracoccaceae bacterium; assembly: GCA_965267475.1. Taxonomy (GTDB): domain Bacteria; phylum Pseudomonadota; class Alphaproteobacteria; order Rhodobacterales; family Rhodobacteraceae; genus JBCBKU01. Next base: position 1,555,033 of record OZ254079.1, on the reverse strand, counting down.
GACCACCCGTCAAGCCTCTGCTCAACGGCTGTAGGACGAAACAAGGCCTTGGTCATAGAGGGCGGGAAGCTGACCTTCGTTGCAAGCGCGAAGTAGCTGGACGACCCTTTGAAGAGCTGCCATTCATGTTGGTGCAATTGCCTTGTGCTTTTAGATGCTCGAACGGGAGTTTGCACCGATCCTCGTTGTTCAAATCACCCAAATTTCAGGTTCGAGCAACGCCGGGTGTCGGATGTTGAGCTTGAACCGTCAGTCGGCAGGATGGTCAGACTTCAGCGTTGTCGCCCAATCAACAATGTTAACTGTCTCGCCAATTTCATTGGGATCCGAGTAGTATTTTTTTGCCTGTAAATGAAGGCCAATAGTACAACTGCAAGAAGCAAGGAGCCCAAGCCCTGACCGTTGACAAAGCCGAACGTCAACTCTGCTTCGGAAATCAGCTCCATCCAAGTCATCGCTACCCTCTGGCTGGTGAACACTCGAGACTGGGCCAACCAGAATCGCCTCCCTATCGGTCTTGGCGAGAAAAGTCGGATATCTGCTTGTATCGTGTAGCGCTACACAATACAATGCTTTTATGTAAGCAATGTCGATGGTGGGTTATGGCTCTCGCGCGCAACGGCAAGAAAATGTCGAAACACATTGGAGAATACATTCGTAAAGAGGTCATTCCAGACGGAATGAGCGTAACCAGAGCCGCAAAACTCCTAGGAGTTGGCCGTCCGGCTTTGTCGAACCTTCTCAATGGAAACGCGTCGCTATCACCGGAAATGGCACAGCGGTTGGAGCGGGCATTTTCGTCCACGTCAAGCGCCGAAGACCTTCTGCGGAGACAAGCATCTTTGGAAGCGCTTGATACCGACGCCCAAGTGAAGGCGGAGACGACCAAGTCATTTGTGCCGACCTTTCTCAACATCACGTCAACTGATATCGAAGACTGGGGCAAGGGCCGGATAGCGTCTCGTAGCAGACTGGCTGTCTTCCTACGGCGGCTAGTGAACTCAACAGTCAACGAAGTCACCCGGATCGATTTCCCTGCCAATGATGACAGCGAGCGCCCCGGCTGGGATGGGACCACTGACATTCCATCCGGCAACCCCTGGGTTCCAAGCGGCAAATCTGGCTGGGAATTCGGCACCAACAGAGAACCAAAGCCAAAAGCAGACAAAGACTACAAAAAGAGCCTCAAGCTCCCGGAAGAGGAGCGTCTGCAGACGACATTTGTGTTCGTCACAACTATGCGTTGGGCTGGCAAGAAGGAATGGGTTGCTCAGCGACAAGTCGAACAGAATTGGAAGGATGTTAGGGCGCTCGATGCAAGTGATCTGGAGCAGTGGTTGGAGCAATCCATACCAACGCAGGTCTGGTTCTCTAATGAGACGCATGCACCATCCAAAGGTACATCAGCGATAAGGTCATATTGGAAAACGTGGTCAGCCGATTGCGAACCAGCATTGGTTCATTCCTTGTTTTCCGAAGCTCTCAAGGGCGATGCCGCCCAAAAGATCGCAAAAAAGCTCAAGGCAAATGAGACTGCGACGATCTCGGCAGATTCCCGCGGTGAGGGCTTGGCCTTCCTTGATGCCGCCGTTGCCACGGATGCAGCTCTAGGGGAGCTGAAGGACCGAATGGTGCTCTTTAGTGAACCCGCCGTCCTACCAGCCTTGATTGCTCGAAATGCGAAGATCATCCCGGTGGTGGCGTCCCCAGAGATGGAGCAAGAACTAGCTCAGCATCGAGGCAGCGTACCGAGCATCATTGTCCAGCCCAAGAACATTAGCAGCCTCGATCCCGACGTTTCCCTTGGCACACTAAGCTACGATGCCTTCAATAACGCCTTGTCCGAAATGGGGTTCGATCGAGACGAGATTGACCGGCTCAGTCACGAGTCGGGTCGATCGGTTACCGTGCTGCGGCGTAGGCTCTCCAGAACAGAGGCCATACGAACCCCAAGCTGGAGCACAGATTCCAGATATGCTCGGTTCTTGGTCCCAGTGGCGCTTGCAGGGAGTTGGGACTCCCGATCTAAGACGGATCGAGACGTCCTACAGCTGATGGGCTCCAAAGATGACTATGACGAAATAGAAAGCGGGCAGCTCGAACTGCTGGACTTAGAGGATTCACCGGTTTGGAGCGTAGGAGCGTACCGTGGCGTCGTCTCAAAGATTGACGCCCTGTTTGCCGTAAGAAAGCAGATTTCTCAATCCGACATCGAGCGGTTTTTGGAGGTCTCCGAACTCGTCCTGAGCGAAGATGACCCAGCTCTAGACTTGCCAGAGGATGAGCGTTGGATGGCCAACATTCACGGCAAGAAAAGAGAAATCTCAGGCCCCTTACGCGAAGGCATCTCAGAAACTCTGGTCCTACTGGCTGTCTACGGTCGTGAGCTATTCCAAGATCGGCTTGGTTTCGAACCATCGCACCGCGTTTCTGGGCTAGTCCGAAAGCTTCTGACGCCACTGACCGGTAGATCACTTGAAGCGCATTCACACGACCTTCCTATGTACGCAGAGGCTGCTCCAGACGAGTTCTTAAGCATACTGGAAGATGATCTCGCCAAGGATAATCCTGTCGTGTTTGAGGTGGTACGTCCAACTGGCGGGGGACTATGGGGCTCAAGCCCCAGAACTGGTCTACTCTGGGCGCTAGAAAGTATCGCGTGGGCACCAGAGAGGTTGGTAAGGGTTGTCGACGTTCTGGCCAGGCTTTCGCAGAAGAAGCTGGATGACAACCTAGTGAACAAACCGATCAACTCACTCGGTTCCCTCTTTAGATTCTGGTATCCGCAGACCGCAGCCCCGATCGAGGGTCGCGTGTCTGCCTTAGAATACCTCGTCAAACAGTATCCCGAGATTGCGTGGAAAGTCTGCGTGGATCAATTCGATCCTGGGCATAGCTCGGCAAGTCCAAACCATAAGCCACGGTGGCGACCCGACGCTCAAGGCTTTGGCAACGGTGCTACGGGCCACGAACGATACCAAATGTCCCGAAAGGCCCTCGATCTGGCTCTAGATTGGGCTCCCCACAGTGAAAAGACGCTCGGCGACCTAATTCGTTGTGCCAGCTCGTTCTTGGTCGAAGACCAAGAAGCTGTGTGGAAACTCGTGGATGAATGGGCTCTATCAGCCACCGAGGCTGAAAAGGCCAGTCTGCGTGAAACAGTGCGTCGATACACGATGACTCGGCGAGCAAGGAGGCAGAGAGACCAGGCTAATGAGCAAAAAGACAATGCCAATTCGCTCGTGGCTGCGAAACGTGCATATGATGCGCTCCAACCCAACGACCTCGTACAAAGGCATTCTTGGTTGTTCTTGACAAACTGGGTCGAGTGGTCTGCGGATGAGCTAGATGGCGATGAAGAGGATATAATCGGCCAAGCTCGGGATGCTCGAATTTCGGAGGCGCGCCGCGCTGCCACAGTCGAAATCTACCAGTCCGAGGGTGTTTCCGGTTTGGTTCGGCTGGCACGGGTTGGCGAGGGCGCCTTCCAGGTCGGGTGGTTCGCCGCCGAGGTGCTTGCTTCAATAGAGGAGCGGCTGAGCCTGATTCATGAAGTCATGACAGATGACCCAGTTGAGCTGTCGCATCAAGATCGTGCGCTGTTGTCGGGTTTGCTGCACCGAACTCATCAACTCGGGAGCATGATTGAGCTTCTAGGCGTGCTGAAGCACCAACCCGATCCCCCACGGCTATTGCCACTCCTGCTGCTGACACCATTCGGAAGCCAAACCTGGGAATTCATCGAAACCCTCGGCAACAACGCCAGCACGGAATACTGGCAAAAGGTCAATCCTGGTTTCTTGCGTGAGTCACCGCGAGAATTGAACTATGCTGTTGATCGCCTGCTCGAAGTTGGGCGGCCACGCGCGACCTTTGAGTTGATCAGGTTTGAACTCTCCGCAATCCCTCCAAGAACGATTTATCGCATACTGAGTCAGGCCGCCGTATCATCGGAGGATTTCAGAGCGAACCACATGGAAGGTTACGCCATCAAAGAGGCTCTCAAACACCTGAACAAGACTGGAGAAATTGGTGTCTCAGAGATGGCAACGCTGGAATTTCGGTATCTGGCGTTGCTAGAGAGGGAAGAAGGTTCCATCCCGAACCTTGAACAGCAAATAAACGACAACCCAGAGATGTTCGCCCAGGCGGTCGCCTTTGTGTTCAAGCGGTCTGATGATGCAGAGGATCCTGAAACTTTCAGGACTGGGGATCAGGAGTTGATAAAGGCCAGAGCCGAGCAAGCCTACAAACTGCTTGATCGCCTGCACAAGTTGCCTGGCCGAGATGAAAATGGTGAATTGAAGGCAGCGAACCTAATTGAGTGGATTGAGGCGGCGCAACGGTTCTTTAGGGATTGGGCGCGTGTCGACATAGGTGATGGCCAAATAGGACAACTCCTAGCGAAGGCACCGACTGGCGCTGACGGCGTTTGGCCCTGTGAGCCAGTTCGCGACGCACTGGAACAAACCCTCAATCGCAGGATGAGCGAAGGATTCCGCATTGGAAAATTCAACCAGCGCGGAGTGCACTGGCGTGGTGAGGGTGGCAACCAAGAACGGGAGTTAGCGGCGCAATATGAGACTTGGGCTGCTGCGATGGAGTTCACCCATCCAAAGGTGGCCAAGGTCCTCCGCGAAATGCGCGATGGCTATCTTGCCGACGCTGAGCACCAAGACACCGAAGCCAACATACGGAAGAGACTGCGGCACTAGTCAAATCTGTTCGCAGAATATCGCATCCAATGGGTTCAGCTACGCGCAAGGTCAGCTTTTGGCCGGCAACCGGTGCCTATGTCTCTTTTCTAGGGCGCGCGGCCGATCGGAACCTACATATGGTGTTCCAATTGCCCTGACGGTATAGTTGCGTGTGAGGGTTGCGGGAGACTTCTCGTTGAAATCACGTAAATCATTGCAAAAATTCAATAATAAAAGACACAGTATTGGCTGACTGCATTGCGCTTCGTTGTCATTTTCAGAGAGGGAAAATCCCCTAAGACCGGCCGTTACCCTCACGCTGAGTTGGTTCAGGACAATTGGGACGACTACGGCTATAAGTCGACATTTCACGTTACGCTTAAGCTTTCGAAAATAGAAAGTATTGACCTAGGCAGTGTGAAAATAATCGAGGCGGATCGGACTAGCGGTTACACTGAGATGCCCAGAAGGCCGTTTTCGCAGCTTCCTGAAGGTTACGCCTCACTTGGAGCCGATCTCGATTACTACGAGACTCTATACAAACTGGGACGTGAAGTGTTTGAGCCCTTTCTCCGAGGGCTTAGGGATGTTGCCATTGATGATGATGCGAAAGCGGCTGTGGAGGATACGGAAGGATATCAAGTTTCGCTTTTACGCTTCAGCGGCGCAAAACGAACAATTGCTGATGCCACGCGACTTCTGCAGGCCCCAAAACAACCCAGCAGACGAAGAAGACGCGGGTTTGTGATGAAGTTCAAGACGCGGGTGTCGGAGTTCTCCAACTCTTTCACTGCTGAGTTTGATTTTCGGAGAACCAATCGGCTTCCAAACAGGATCAACGCTCTGATTGGCTACAACGGAACGGGCAAGACCCGTCTTCTGTCCAATTTGGCGATCGTTGCAAGTGGGTACGGCTACTCGACAAAAGAAGCCCTGCTCGAGGACCGCGCTGGCCGTTTCGTCGGGAATGAGCCACCGGTCAAGTCGGTGATTGTGGTCTCCTACAGCGCTTTCGACACATTTGTTATTCCCGGTAGAAGTGAAGTTGAAAAGGAGCGCCTCAACAGTGAAGGCGAAATCTTTGGTTATGTTTATTGCGGGTTGAGGGAACGATCTGAAGCCCACGAGGCTGGCGCAGATCAAGTGTATCGCTTGCGCACACCAGATGAAGTTGAGGACGAATTCATCGATGCATGGCACCGGGTGCGCAAGTTGGAACGGACGTCAGAGTATCTCGAGATCTTGAAGCCGTTGCTCCGAGATCCGTCATTTCAACGGATCGGCCTCACTCAATTATACACCAACCAGAGCACTGACGACATCGTAGAGATGTTTCGTGACCTTAGCAGCGGACACAAGGTAGTGCTGAAAATCATTACCGAAATCACTGCGTTCATTTCTGGTACCAAGCCAACTCTGGTCTTGATTGATGAACCGGAAACGCATCTCCACCCACCTTTGCTAGCCTCATTTCTCAGGAGCATTCGCACCTGCCTCGAGACATTTGATGGCTACGCCGTAATTGCTACCCACTCCCCTGTGGTTCTTCAGGAAACCCCCGCAAGATTTGTTCGGGTCATCCGCCGGGCTGGCGACAAAAACAGCATAGTCAATGCAAAGATCGAGACTTTTGCGGAAAGCATCGGCGTGATCACTGAACAGGTTTTTAACCTAGGGGATGGATCGACCGATTGGCATGAGACACTGAGCACGATCGCAAGGGAAAAAACCCTTGAAGAGATTGAAGAAATGTTCGGATTTCCGCTTGGCTTCGCCGCACGCTCATACATCTTGAGCACCAAGGACGAGATGGACGAATAGACCGTGCGATCGATCCCGTCTCTCGATGTTAACGCTGCCGAAGTGTTTGACGACATCGCGACAGCCAAGCGACAGCCGCGTCGCCAGCGAATGATTGACGTTCGCGGCGGAGTATTAGACGCCTATAATGAGTATGAGGATGCGCTTCCTGAGGTGGGTGATCTTGACGCCATAGACATCACAGCTGTTCAAAAGGAGGCGTTGCAACATGCTTACACTGTAGAAACAGCTCCTATGACCGCTCTGCGTGAGGCTTTAATCGGCCGACCTATCGTCGCGCGTTGCCCATTTTGTGGGATCGGTGAGACAGCAACCTTGGATCATTATCTGCCCAAAGAAAAATATCCAGAATTCAGCATTTTCCCTCCCAATCTCGTTCCAAGTTGCGGTGTCTGCAATTTGCGGAAGAACGATCTGGTTGTAGATGGCAAGACCGAAGTCCGGCTGTTTCTACATCCGTGTTTCGACCCAATTCCGGACGGACAATTCATGAGAGTGAGGACGCGCATTCGGTTCGGTATTCTCTCAGTCACCTATCAAATGATGCGGCCGCCTGGCATGGAACAGGCCACCTTTCAACGATTGAGTTCTCATTTCGACAAGCTGAACCTGGCAGATCGGTACCGACGCATGAGCCTTGGACACCTTGGTGAACAGTACCGTTCCTTTTTTCGCGCTTATGGCACGGCACAGGACGCCGCGCGCGTATCTCAGAAGCTTTTGGAGAGCGCTGAGGAAAAGGCCGAGGTTTTTGGCGAGAATTTCTGGCTTGTTCTGCTCTACCGAGCCTTAGCCGCAAATCAGGATTTCCGTGATGGCGGGTTTGAAGCCGTCAGAGGTCATGGTGCCGCTGTATTGTGAGGAATAGAAAGCAGGTGGCCTTACTTGCTCGCCATCGCGAAAGCAACTTGGCGATAGGCTTTGCAATCGGATCAGTTCTAGCCGCCCAACAAGCCGTTTACCGTCAATGTCTTCTTTGGGGAAGCTGCAACGCAGCGGCAACCTCGTTGACCGAGGTCCGCTTTGGGCCGCCAGCGACTAAGATTTTGTGGGCAAGCTGATGGCTAAGGCGTCGGCATAGTTCCTGAAGAGAGCATCAATCTCTTCATGTGGTCTTCCCCCGACCATCGCTCCGAAAAAATTCACCGAGAACGAGACATGCATCACAGCGGCAAAAAGCAAGTCTATGTCCACGTCTGAGGCGACCACACTACGCTTTTGCAAGTTGGCCACACGCTCGCGAAAGTTTGCGTCTGCCTTGCCGTCCAGGTTCTCTGCTCCTTTGTTGCGGAAATCTGCATCGATTGCGGCGCGACTGATGAGTAGGCGCACGATGTCTTCATCTCGTACGTCATCGCGCAGCTTTGAATGGAGATAGTGATAGATTTCATCTCGAAGCTTGTCTTGCGGCGGATAAGATAAGCCGCCTTCGCGTCGTGCTGTTACGAACTGTTCTGTGAGGGCATCAAGCAGTCCCTCTTTGCCGCCAAAGTAGCGGCTGATCAAAGAGACGTTGGCCTTCGCCGTCTCTGCAATCTCTCGCAATCCGGCAGCATCATAGCCGCGGCGTGAGAAGATCTTGCGCGCTGCCGCAAGGATACGCGCTTCCGTCGCGGCTCGGTCCTTGACCGAGATCTTCTTCTTTGTCCGAGCTTCTATTTGCATGTGAACAACTGTTTACTTCATCCAATCTCTATCGTAAAGAAAACGAATGTTTACATCGATCCGAAAAACGCAAGCGCGGCGTGAAGGCGAATGAATGATTGGCTTAAGACGGACTGCTATTGTCGAAGCTTGGACCCTCATCTTGCTCTTCGGTGTCGCCATGCCTCTCAAGTACTGGGTAGGCATCGAGCAAGCGACGTCGATCATGGGCCCGATCCATGGCCTCGCATTCATGGTCTTCGTCTGGTTCGTCATCCGATCACTGGCTGAAGGGATCATCGATGCCTTTGGAGCCGCACGGCTCATCCTGGGTGCCTTCATTCCAGGAGCGGGGTTCGTCAACGAACGGTGGCTGCGTTGTCAGTCCGAGGAGGAGTGAGATGCTCTACGAAATCACAAAGGCGGCGCATCTGGTTTCGCTCTTCGTCTGGATCGGTGGTATGATCGCTGTGGCGTTCGCCCTCCGATACCCGGTGGACGGGTTCCTGAAGCCGCTGAGGGCCTACGACCGGGCAGTGACCACGCCAGCCATGATCCTTGCCCTCTCATTTGGTATCTTGTTGGGTGTCCAAGGAGGTTGGTTCAGTTCAGGCTGGCTTGGCATGAAAATTCTATTGGTTCTTGGTCTTTCGGGCTTGCACGGCGCATTGGTTGGCAAGCTTCGTCGTGCCATCTGGGAAAGCCCAGGAGGCGAAGAGACGAGTGGTCGATTGTTCCTGCCAGTTGGGGCAACCCTGTTGGCGCTGATCGTGCTCTTGGTGACTGTTAAGCCTTAACAAATAGCCTTGTCAGCTTCGACCTTGTTCAAAATGGTGAATGTCCGCATTGCGGGCTGCATACGCAGAATCCCGGAAGCGGGCTGAACGTCTGGAATGGGCCGATCAACGAATTCTCAGTTCGTCCTCCTTTGCGCGCAACAACTCGACGACCTCCCCTGCTGCCTTGCTTCGATTCTTCCGCGGCCAAGACCAACTTGGTTCCTTTTTGGTTTGTAGTGTGTTCCGTAGGCTCTGCAGACGAACATCATGCCTGGCTTTTTTCAGAGGGGAGAAACGACGTGAAATTTCCGTTTCGATGGCGTCACAACAGAGGTGGCCGTAGGTTCTGCTAACTGTATCTGTATTGGAATGACCAAGCTGCTTGGCCACAATCGCCAATGGGGTGCCCGCTTGTACAAGTTGGCTTGCATATGTGTGCCGAAGTCCATGGAACACGAACCCTTCAGGCAAGTGAGCACGCCGCACTGCGGCTTTGAATAAGTGCTTGTGGCATCCGGACCAGATTTTGCCAGACGACATTCGGAACACAAAGTCCTCGTCTTCCATACTCGCGACCTGATCCAGGAAGAACGACATTCCCTCGTCCGGAAGGATGACGTATCGCCCCCGATAGCTCTTCATGGGGGCAACATAGATCCCAAATACATGTCCTCCTACGTCACGCGCCTTAAGTTGCGCGAGCTCTGAGACACGACATCCCGAGTAAAGTGCGGCTTGGACCAGCAATGCCAAGTCGTGTCGGCAGGACGCAATCAATCGTTTGGCTTGCGAGCGCGTCAGGAAAAACTGCCGTGGAGTATCTGCGTGCGGTACACGTCGCAAACGGCGCCATGAGCGTTCATTGTCAATGTCACCGTTCTCCCATGACATTTCGATTGCCGTTCTAAGCAAGCCAATGACTGTATTGAGTGTTTTCTTGCGCTTTCTAAGTCGCTCATGATCCAACTCTTCAAGGCGCGTTCTGGGGCCTTGGCTTCTGTTGCCTCTTTTGGGAGCGGTCTCAAGGACATCGATGCAGAATTGGGTGAACACGGACTGACTAAGTTCTTCAATCGGGAGGTCGCCAAGCCGCGGAATGATGTGGTGGTTAATCAGAGAAAGCGATGTCTCGAAGTAGCTCCTCGCAGCGGCGATCCGCTTCCATTCGACGAAGCCGTGCATTGCGTCACCGACGGTGAATCGATCATTCGTTTTTGTGTATCTGAGTTTGGTGTTGGTCCCTACGGCGTAAGGTTCTGATGCTGATGCCATTACACTGGGTTCGTTGAACCATTTTTTGGCCAGAGCCAGTGCTTGATCATAACCGAAACCATCTACGTGAATTGGAGCGAGTTTTCCTATCCTCTTCTGACAGTACCTTCCGTCGGATCTACGAAACCTCGCCATCCAATGGCATTTGCCTGAAGGCAGTTTCTCCACACCAATGTGGCGGCAGAATTCCAGAATGTTCCAGTAAGGACTGCGTCGCGAGGGGAGACTTAGGATGTTTTTAACGCACGATAAAGGTGGCGCGTGGGCAGCTTTGCGCATGTGTAGTCTCCTTGTTTTGACATTTGTGGACAGAATTGAAACCACGTCGGAGTCGGAATCGCGGCCTTCTTTAGAAGGCCCAACAAGGAATAGGTGACCGCTAACCGTCGCAGGATAACAACGTTTTTTGCGCCGCGAATGTGTTAGTGCCATGCTCCAGAAATCGCGATAGCAGCGAATGGCTGCTTCGACGGACTGCAGTGCAGCAACGATCCCCTTCGGTCAACGTCCGCTATGGGCCGGCCAAGCTACTCCTTCTGCAGCTCTCGACCTGTAACGAAGCTGTAGGACTGCTCGACCAGCATGGTGACCACGTCCAACTCGCCCTCGCTGGTTGGCGTGAAGATCATGACAAATCCCTCCCAGCCTTCGCGTTGGTTTGCCCATGGATGTGACACGGCCCAACCAGCCTGAACGGCAGCTTCGGCCAATTCTGGATTCAACGAAGCGTGCAGGCTCCCGTCGGGATGAAGATGAGCAAACTCTCGACCACCGACAACAACTTCGGGATGAGCAAGCGTCACGTCTTGGTCGATTTGGAAGCCGACTGCCCCAGGTAGTGAGACGCGTGTGGGCCCTAAAGTGACGCCCGGAAACGTTGCGACACTTTCGAGAAGCAATTCCGAGAGGACGGGGTCCGGTTCAATACCGAGTTGAACATGTGGGACGCCATTGGTTGTCTGTGGGATTGGCGACTGGCGCTGTGGCAGGACAATGTCCTGAGCCGCGGTCACAGGAACGTTGACCAGCAATGCCAGAACCGCCAAGGTAACTCGTCGAAAGATCATGGCTCTCATTTGAATTCCCTGTGACCAACGCCTTGATCTGAACTGCATGCCGCCTCTCAGATCAAGTCGAAGGAACGTCGTCACTCCGAAGCAGGGAGGACGCTATGACCAACAGTCGAAAGGTCTTCCTCCGTGATGCGCCATCCGTTCTTCGTGTCGATCAAAGTGCCAGTCCAGTGAATAAAATGGGTTTCCGGTCCTTGATGGTCGCTGAAATGCGTCGCGGTAATCATGCCAGACACCGTAGCATTTTTCGGGCCGTCGAACTCAACGCTTAGCGTATCGAGCTGATGGTGAGTCGCGGTGAACTTGGCCATTTGAAAGCCCATCTGCGCAAGCGCTCCTCGCATTGCGGGACCTCTCAGGTCTGGCTGGCTCGCTAGAAACGCGCAGTCCTCTCCAGGGCAGACAATGGAAGCTCCCACGAAGTTTAAACGTGACACCAGATCCTCGCCCCAGCATTCGCTCCAGACTGCCATGCCTCCTTCGACATCGCCTGCACTGATCATATCGATCCCGTGCGGAAAACAGGCAACATGATTAACCACCTCGGCATAGGTCTCTGCATAGCCTTCAAATGGCGTGTCGGCGAAGGCGGGTGGCGCTGTCAGAATGGCTGCGATGGTCAGGACTTTCTTCATGGGTCAGGTCTCCTCAGCAATTTTTCTCAAAGCGAAGCGCTTCTGTTTTCAACTTCTGATTCGAGATATGATACAAAACGTACTGTAATGCAACAAGTTGTACTATAGCAGAGCAAGGCGTTTCATTTCGTACCCAGCAAAGTTATAAAGTACGTCATGAATAGACCCGCTGATCCCCGAATAGACGCGACCCGAAATCTTTCGTTGGACGCGGCACTGTCGCTCCTGCAGGAAAAAGGGGTCCTTGCGGTGACGCATGCCGCAGTCAGTCGCGAGACCGGTATTTCGCGCAGCACACTTTACCGGCATTGGCCGCAGCTCGAGGATCTACGGAGTGCTGCCTTCGCCCGAGCCGCAAAAGCGGAGGTTGATCCTCGCCCTATCAATGGTCCGTTGAAAGATGATCTTATCTGGATCATTGGTCATTTGATGAAGGTACTGAATGAGACTGCATGGGGAACAGTTGCACCTCAGATCATCGGTATGGCCGCCACTGAGGATCAAACGCGCGAGTTCCTCCGAACCTGGATGGAAGATCGCAGCGCGAGTGTTGAGGCAGTATTTGAGGCAGCAAAAGAACGCGGCGAAATCGGAGCCGATGCTCCAATTGAAAAGATGATTGAGATGGCGATTGCCATCCCATATTTCCGCAAGCTCGTCGCCGGGCGACCACTGGATCAAGACTGGTTGGAGTCACACATCGATGCTGTTTGCTCTCTGACGGGACAGTCGGACTAAGTTCGGATCGGATTCGTGCCGATCAGGAACGTATCGCCACAAATGGATTTAAGCAGATGCGGTGAATGGCAGCTTTGTAGGCTGCATCCGCAGAAACCCGGAAACTGGCTGAACGTCTGGAGTGGGCCGTCCAAGACGGTGACCAAGGCTCCCACAATGCAGATGCTGCATGGGCTCCGATGGCAGCTCAGAGCCCATTCAATACAGTGTTTTCCGGCGCAGAATTGGCCGCATAGGTGGAGAATGTAGACTCTTGCTGTACCTACGAGGGAGCCCGGTGGCAGCAGTAGCAGGACTGCAATTGGGACCTGTTTGTCTGGAATTTGCGTAGCTGGACATCGCTAGTTGTTCACAAGTGTCCACTCCACAAGCGATCTATTCCCCAGTTTCATCGGACAAGGCAAGTCTTACGCGGGTAGACACTGCCTCGAGACAAGCGGTTAAAGTCCAAGACTGCGGCCGGTCGCGGGATCGAATACGTGAATATTCTCTTCAGAAATATCGAAACACATCGGTGCGTGCTTGTCACCCAAAGTGTGCACCCCCGGCAGACTTACCGTCAGTGCATTGCCACCTTCCGCAAGCAATCCGTGAAGAAGCGTGTTTGCTCCAAGGGGCTCAGACATCTGGATAGTCGCCCGGACGGGCCCGTCATCGGCGCGATAGAGATGTTCTGGTCTCATACCAATTTTTACTGGCCCATCGGGCCCATTCCATTTGCACAGAGTGGCATGGTGAAGTTTGATTTCTTGTCCCTCCAGCCGCGCGTCGTAGACATTCATTGCCGGGCTCCCAATGAATTGCGCGGCGAACAAAGTGCGCGGGGTCTCATAGACCTCTAGTGGTGTGCCGATCTGTTCGGCAACCCCGCCATTCATCACGATCATCCGGTCCGCCATGGTCATTGCTTCGACCTGATCGTGCGTAACATAGAGCGAAGTTATACCGAGCTTGTCCTGAAGCTCGCGGATCTCCAGCCGCATTTGCACGCGTAGTTTTGCGTCGAGGTTTGAAAGCGGCTCGTCGAACAAAAACACTGCAGGTTCGCGGACAATTGCGCGGCCCATGGCGACACGCTGACGTTGACCGCCGGAGAGCTGGCGTGGCTTGCGGTCGAGGAGGGGTTCGAGTTGCAGGAGCTTCGCGGCCTCTTCGACCTTACGGTTGATCTCGTCCTTCGGAAGCCCCGCGATTTTCAGACCGTAGCCCATGTTCTGGCGGACCGACATATGAGGATAGAGCGCATAGTTCTGGAACACCATGGCGATGTCGCGGTCCATCGGTTCCTTGTCGTTCGCGCGTTCGCCTGCGATTGAGATTTCGCCTGACGTGACGGTCTCCAGCCCGGCGACCATGCGCAGAAGGGTCGACTTTCCGCAGCCGGAGGGGCCGACGATGACGATGAACTCACCATCCGCTATGTCGACGTCTATGCCGTGAATCACATCGGTGTCGCCGAAGCTTTTCTTGACGTTCTGAAGTGTTACTGCCGCCATTTCCTATTTCTCGCTATCGACAAGGCCGCGAACAAAGAGCTTCTGCATTGAGACAACGACGATCACGGGGGGGATCATGGCGAGGATCGAGGTTGCCATGATTGTGGGCCAGTGGGCGAAATCGTCGCCCGTCGGAAACATCTGCTTGATACCCATGACGATGGTATTCATCTCGGGTTCTGTCGTAATCAGAAGCGGCCAGAGATATTGGTTCCAGCCGTAGATGAAGAGGATAACGAAGAGCGCCGCGATATTGGTGCGGCTCATCGGGACGACGATGTCGATGAAAAAGCGCATGGGCCGGGCACCGTCGACGCGGGCGGCCTCGGCCAGTTCATCTGGGATTGTCAGGAAGAACTGGCGGAAGAGGAACGTCGCCGTGGCGGACGCGATTAGTGGCAGGATCAGACCGGAATAGCTGTTGAGCATGCCGAAGCCCGCCACGACCTCGAACGTGGGGACGATCCGCACTTCAACGGGGAGCATGAGGGTCAGGAAGATCATCCAGAAGAACGTCGTGCGGAACGGAAAGCGGAAGTAAACAATCGCGAAGGCTGACAGAAGCGAGATGATGATCTTGCCGACCGCGATGCCGATCGCCATCACGAGGCTGTTGAACAGCATCGTGCCGACAGGGACGTTGATGCCGGAGAAGAGCGCATTCTTGTAGTTCACGAAGAACTGGTCGCCTGGCACGACGGGCATGGGCGGTTGGATGATCTCCTGCTGCGTCACGGTCGAGGCGACGAAAGCGAGCCAGATCGGGAAGAAGATCACGAGGACGCCAAGGATCATGAACAGGTGCGTGAGCCAGAGGCCCGCACCGCGCTTTTCGACCATGCCGTGGGATTGGGCCGCCATCAGTAATGCACCCTCTTCTCCACATACTTGAACTGGATCACCGTCAGGAGCCCGACGACAATTAGGAGGATCACCGATTGCGCTGAAGACGAGCCGAGATCCTGCCCGACGAAGCCGTCAGAGAAGACCTTGTAGACAAGGATAGTCGTCGATTGCTGCGGCCCGCCTCCGGTGATCGTGTGGATAACGCCGAAGGTCTCGAAGAAAGCGTAGACCACGTTAACCACCAGCAAGAAAAACGCGGTTGGCGACAAAAGCGGCAGGACAATCGTGAAGAAGCGCCGCCAGAATCGGGCGCCATCAATCGCCGCCGCTTCAATGACCGAGCGGGGTACGGATTGCAGCGCGGCAAAGAAGAACAAGAAGTTGTAGCTGATCCGCCCCCAGGCCGAGGCGACGACGACAAGGCCCATCGCCTCTCCCCCGTTCAGCACGTGGTTCCAGTCGTAGCCCATTTGGCCCAAATACCAGGAGATGACGCCGACCCGCGTGTTGAACATGAAGAGCCAGAGCACACCCGCGACGGCGGGGGCGACGGCATATGGCCAGATCAGCATCGTGCGGTATACGCCGGAGCCCTTGATCAAACGGTCGGCGATCACGGCGAGGAAGAGTGCTGGGATCATCGAGCAAAGTGTCACAAGGACCGAGAATACCGCAGTCGTCACGAAGGACGCGCGGTAGAAGCTGTCGCTTAAGAGAAACTCGAAATTTCCGAATCCCACAAACTGCGCCGATAGCCCGAACGGATCGGGAATGAACAACGATTGCCATACGGCCTGTGCGGCCGGGTAGAAGAAGAAAACTGCCGAGATGAGCACCTGAGGTGCAATCAGCAGAAGTGGCAGCAACCAGCCTTTGAAGGTGACGCGCTTTTCCATGGATGTTCGAAAGGGCCGTCGTGCGAAGACGCCCCGGCCCGAAGACCGGGGCGCGTCATTGACTTAGCGGTTCGCGGATTCGAACCGGCGGAGAAGCGCGTCGCCGCGCTCCTTGGCGCTATCCATCGCCTCCTGCGCGGTCTTATCGCCGGACCAGATGGCTTCAAGTTCTTCGTCGATGATCCCGCGGATCTGGTCAAACGACCCGAGGCGCAGCCCCTTGGAGTTGGCCGTCGGCTCCTTCGCGGTCATCTGCATAACCGCGATGTCCGTGCCCGGGTTTTCATCGTAGAAGCCTTGCGATTTGGTCAGGTCGCCCGCGGCCGCGGTGATCGGAAGGTAGCCGGTGTCCTGATGCCACTGCGCCTGAACGTTGGACGAGGACAAAAAGGCCAGGAATTCTCCCACGCCCTTGTATTCCTCAGCCTCGTGGCCCTCCATGATCCAGAGCGACGCGCCGCCGATGATTGTGTTCTGCGGCTCGCTCGCCACGGCTTCCCAATAGGGGAGCGGACGGACTTCGAAGTCGAACTCGGCTTCCGCCTTGATGCCCGCATAGCCCGCCGAGCTTTCGGTGAAGAGCGCGCATTCGCCGGAGCGGAAGTTCGCTCCGCCCTCATTGCGGCGACCGGTGTAGATGAACTTGCCGTCCTTGGCCCAGTCCCCCATTGCAGTCAGGTGGGCGACTTGTGCCGGACCGTTCAGCATGAGTTCGGTGTCGAGCCCGGCAAAGCCGTTGTCGTTCGAGGCGAAAGGCACATTGTGGTAGGCCGAGAAATTCTCAAGGTGGATCCAGCTTTGCCACGCGGTCACAAGCGGGCAGTCTTCGCCACCTGCCTTCAACGCATCTAGAGTTTCACCCACCTTTTCCCATGTGGAGAGGTCGGTGTCCGGGTCCACGCCCGCGGCTGTAAACGCATCACGGTTGACCCACAGCACCGGGGTTGACGAGTTGAATGGCAGGGACAACATGTCGCCATCTGTGGTGGTATAGTAACCCTTGACCGATCCGATGTAAGCGTCAGGGTCGAAGGTCGCGCCGCTTTCCGCCATAACTTCGTGGACAGGACGAATTGCACCTTGGGCTGACATCATGGTCGCCGTGCCAACTTCGAAAACCATGAGAATATGTGGCTGTTCCTGAGCCCGGAACGCGGCGATACCGGCGTTCAGTGTTTCGGAATAGTTGCCCTTGTGGCTTTGCACGACGACGTAATCATCTTGGCTTGCATTGAAACCCTCCACCTGAGCGGCAACGAGTTCTCCGAGGCGTCCGGTAAAGGCGTGCCAGAACTGGATTTCCGTTTGAGCCATCGCAGCAATGGGCGATAGCGCGGTAGTTGCGGCAGCTACGCCGAGCAAGTATTTGAACATGTTTCCTCCCATGCATCTTTTTTCGATGCTCAATTATCGACCGTGTAGCCTCCCTGCTTACCACAGCCTATGAGGGGATGCTGGCACCGCACGAGCCGCATTTCAAGTGGCGGCTTCTCTCGCCTTGAAATGGCAAGCCAGCAGTACGCGCAGGGACAGAGGCGCATTTTTTCAGCAAGGAGTAGTGAGTGAGGACCAGCGCCACATTTGCGCGCCGGTCGATCGAAGGTTCGCCGAGGATCTAGATAGACCCGTTTCGCTGTCGAGCCGAATGGCAGCTTTGTCCGCAGAGCTAACCTTGAGTGCCATCAAGAGGCTTGCAAGCCCGACAGAAAGCGTCGGATGACCGCAACGAGCCCAGAGTACCAAATGCTGCACCTCGTACAATTGGAGGCGAAGCGGACAAATCCGACATTTTCGAATGAATGGGTATTCGCATTGCATGCTTCCCCGCCAAGTAATCTACATTGTCCAAGCGACTCGGCTTGAGCTAGGGATCAACTCTCGGCAATCGCGCTAACAGAAACGGCGTCAAATACATCGGTATCTGGTAGCAACCGATAAAGATCAGTAGCGGCGCAACGGCTTCCTCCGGCAGAACAATCAAGAACAACGCGATGTTGCGGTTCCCTGCATAGATTGCCGTCGCGACGGGCATAGCCGCGCCGCTGCGACGAAGAATGAAGAACGTCCCTATCACCAGCGCAAAGTTGATGACGAGGACGATGACGACCCAAAGCGCAAGGCTCACAGGGTTTTCTCGGAGCAACGGACCGACCGCGCTCATCAATCCGATGACGACGACACCCAGCAGAATCGCGGCTAAGCCATCCAAGACGCTTCTGGGTTGGCTGTCTCCTAAGTAAGGGAACCTTGCCCGGATTGCGAACCCGGCACCCACCGCGCCGAGAATTGAGGCGAGTAGGCCAAATGCCAAGAACATCGCTGAAACTGCACCGCCGCCGGTCAGATCGAGCAAGATTAGTGAAGGCAGCGTTGTGATGGGGAAAAGCAGTGTGCCGAGTATGAGGAGTCTCATGCCGGGCGCCGGATCCTGCCCCACCATAATCGCGAAATTTGGGGCACCTGTCACGGATGGTGCCGACAGCATCAACGCTACGGCAAGTGCGAGAGGCCAACTCAGTAGTCCCGCAGCGGAGAACATTGCGAGTGCCAAAAGCGGCAGCACAAGTTGCAGGGCACAGATACCAAGAAGCGTCTGCCTGATGCCGGCGAGGCTGCCAATCGCGGCGCGGGCGCCCACCCGGATGCCCGTCACCACAAGGAGGAGCACAACCATCGTGCCGATCCACGGCCGCAGTGTCTCGGCAAGATCTGACAAGGTGAGCCCAGCCAAAAGCCCAGCAATCAGGCAATACTGACCGCGCCCTCCAAGCCAGGCTAAGCCACGCAACACCCGCTAGGGCGCCTGTCGCATGGTCTCGGGCAACCACATCGCGATGTCCGGAAACCAGATCAAGACAAAGCACATCATGATCATGATCAGGAACATCGGGAACGCGGCGCGCGTGATGTAACCCATTTCGTGTTCGGTCATGCCCTGCAACACGAAGAGGTTGAAGCCGATTGGTGGCGTGATCTGAGCCATCTCGACGACGACGACCACAAAGATGCCAAACCAGATCAGATCGATGCCTGCTTCGCGGACCATCGGCTCGACGACGGCCATTGTCAGAACAACCGATGAGATCCCGTCGAGGAACATGCCCAACACGATGTAGAAGACCATGAGGATCATCAGGAGCTCAAACCTGGTGAGTTCCATAGTTGCGATACCATCCGCCAATGCACGCGGAAGCCCGGTGAAGCCCATGGCGAGCTTCAGGAAGGCTGCGCCAGCGAGGATCAATGCGATCATCGCGGATGTCCGCGTCGCCCCCATGAGGCTTTCGGAAAATGTGTTCCAGTTAAGCGAACCCTGGCTCGCTGCGAGGACAAGCGCACCCATGACGCCGATCGCAGCTGCTTCCGTAGCGGTGGCATAGCCAGCGTACATCGAGCCAATAACGACGAAGATCAGGCACAGCACCGGGATCAGGAACCGCGAGTTATTGACCTTCTCCATGAAGGACATGCCGGTTTCCTGTTTCGGACTCCAGCTCCCGGAAATGCGGGAATAAATTGCCACATACCCCATGAACATCAGAGCAAGACAAAGCCCTGGAAAGACGCCGGCGAAGAACAACTGAGTGATGCTTTCGTTCACGGTTACGCCATAGACAATAAGCGCCAGAGAAGGCGGAATCATCAAACCGAGCGTAGCAGCGCCTGCCAGTGTTCCGATTACGATACGCTCGGGGTAGTCTCGCGCTCGAAGCTCTGGAATCGACATTTTTCCTACGGTTGTGAGCGTCGCCGCAGAGGAACCTGAGACGGCGGCGAAGACCGTGCAGCCCACGATGTTGGTATGAACGAGGCCACCTGGAAGACGCGCGAGCCAAGGCGAAAGCCCACGGAACATGTCCTCGGATAGTCGCGTGCGGAACAAGATTTCGCCCATCCAGATAAAAAGAGGTAGCGCGGTGAGTGTCCAGCTCGAAGACGAGGCCCAGATCGTTGTGATCATGGTGTCGCCAACGGGACGAGTTGTGAACAATTCCATTCCAACCCACGCGACACCCATAAGCGCCAGCCCAACCCAGACACCTGTTCCGAGCAAGAGGAAAAGAACGAAAAGGAATAACGTTATTGCGTAGACTTCTTCCATAGCCCGTTACTCCGCAAAGCTCTGGTCGACGAGATCCCGCTGGATGCGGTGATCGCCGCGGAAGAGGACGTGGATGAGGTGGTCGGTTAGAGAAATGGCAAGGATTCCGCCGCCGATCGCCATGACGGATTGCGGTATCCAAAGTGGTGTCGCATCTTGTGCCTGGCTTAATTCGTTGAACTTCCAGGACCAATAGGTGAACCAATAGGCGTAGTATGTGAAGTACCACATGACGCCGGCGCCGATCGCGAAACACCAAATTTCGAAGAAGCGTCGAAGGCGTTTTGGGAGTGCGTTGAGCAATAGAGATACGCGGATGTGGGACCCTCTGTTCAGGGCGTTTGCAAAAGCAAAGAAGCTAGCCGCCGCCATTGCGTAGCCCGCGTAGTTTGCTGCTCCTGGAAAGATTTCGCCTGTCCATCGCGCCACCATCTGGGCAACGATGAGAAGCAGGATCGCGACCAGGCATAGGGCTGCCAAGATTCCTGCTGCAAGATAGATGAAATCCAGGATGCGTCGCACGCCGCGTAGAATGCCGCTCATGCTTTCCCCCGTCCGCTGATGAAAATGCCGGACCCCGGCGCCCCGGGATCCGGCAGATCGTTTACTTATTGAGCCGCGCGATAGGCGTCGACGATGCTCTGACCGGTTTCCCCGGCTGCTTCGAGCCATTCGGCCGTCATCGTTTCACCGACGGCCTTGAGTTCGCCCATGAGAGTGTCATTGGCTGGCTCAACGGTCATGCCGCCAGCGGCGAGACCAGCGAGCGTGAACCCGGTGTACTCTTTTGCACGCCACGTTCCGGCGTACTCAGCAATCTCAGCACATGCATTGATGACGTTCTTATTGGCGTCCGAAAGGCCATCCCACACACCGGTGTTGATCAGCATGTAGTTGCGTGGAAGCCATGCATCGACCGAATAGAAGTGGTTCAAAGACTCCCAAACTTTACGATCGTAGCCGGTTGCGCCCGACGAGACCATCGCGTCAGCAACACCCGTTGCGAAAGCTTGGCTGATTTCAGCTGCTTCAATCGAAACCGGAAGCATGCCAGTGAGTTCTGCAAGGCGCGCCGTTGCATTGTTATAAGAGCGGAATTTGATCCCCTCCATATCTGCAACCGAGTTGACCGCATCGCGGAAATAGAGGCCTTGCGGAGGCCAAGGCACGGAATAGAGCAGCGTGAGGTTTTGCTCGGAAAGCAGCTCTTCGAGATGCGGCTTCGCTACCTCATAGAGCGTGGCGTGCTCGTCGAACGAGCCGACAAGGAACGGTACGCTGTCCCACGCAAAGATTGCACTTTCATTCTGGTGTGCTGAGAGCAGACGCTCTCCGATTGGAACCTGGCCGGTCTGGATCGCGCGCTTGATGTCGGCGCCCGCAAAGAGCGAACCTGATGGGTGTGTTGTGATGGCGATATCGCCGCCGGTACCGGTCGTAACGCACTTGGCGAATTCCGCGCCTGTGACCGAGTGGAAGTTGGAGCCGGAATATGCCATCGGCAGATCCCACTTCTCCTGCGCCGCGGCGGGCAGAGCCACAAGCGTTGTCGTCGCAATGGCTGCGAGCGCTGTTGTTACTGTTTTCATCTTTCTCTCCTTGTTGGTCGTCTTGTTTTTTTTGGCGGCTTCAGGCGAACCGCATCGGACTGAACGCCTGAAGGTCGGTATTCACCGGCCGGTCCGCGACGAGCCCAGCCACCATCCTTCCGGTCTTGGGGCCGCCGGTCAATCCAATGTGATGATGTCCGAACGCCGTGTAGACGCCGGTGCCGCGGATTTCTCCGATAAGTGGCAGGCTGTCCGATGGTGCCGGACGATGCCCAAGCCACTCGACCTCACCGCTGAATTTCAGGTCCGGGAACGCTGTTTTCACGTGCCGCCTAAGCAGATCCAATGGGGCTTTGGCGGGGCCGGCATCCAGTCCTCCGAACTCAACGATGCCCGCGCAACGAAGACCCGCGTTCATCGGGGTCGCGACAAACTTTCCGCTCGCAACCATGATCGGATGAGAGGGTCCGTTCTCCGCGCCTTCGAAGACAATATGATAGCCACGTTCTGTCTCGAGTGGGATCGAAAGGCCAAGTTTCTTCATCAACAGTTTTGACCAGACGCCCGTTGCAAGAACGAGTCGATCGCAATCGAAGCGCCCGTCAGACGTCAAAGCAGCAGTGGCCCTGTCGTCCGTGAGTCCAAAGTCTTTGATCTCTGCAGTGACGATCTTTCCACCCATCTTCTCGAACTCAGACGCGAGCGCCTTCACGTAGCCGCCGGGATCGCGGATGAAGCCATGATCGGTCATCGTCGCGAGTAGGCCGACCTCAGGCGATAGATTCGGCTCGAACTCTCTCAGCGCATCGCCCTCTCGCACAACTGGTTCGAACCCTGCGTCCTTGCGGAGACTCCAGGTGTATGCATCCCCTTCGAATGCTGCCCGGTTCGCGTAGGCGAAAGAATAGTCCGTGTCCTGTACCCATTCTGCCGCGCCAGTGTCCGCAACAAGGGCGCGGTGCTGCTCAACGCTATCGGCAACGATTGTCACGAGACCTTCAGATATCCGGCGCGTGTCCGCATCGTTTGCGTTGCCGAGATATTTGATCAGCCAAGGCAGAAGTTTCGGAAAATATCCCCATCGCATGAACAGCGGGAAATCGGGGGTCATCAGCATCTTGGGCGATTTGCGAACAAGGCCCGGCGCAGTGACGGGAACGACAGAGCATGCCGCGATCACACCCGCGTTGCCGTGGGATGTGCCTTCACCCGGAGCTAATCTGTCGATGATCGTTACTTCGGCGTCGCTAAATCTGCGCAGCCAGATCCCCGTCGACACGCCCACAATTCCGGCGCCGGCTATAATCACGCGATCCGGTATTTCAATCCCCCAAAAGCCCAGTCAAGCCTGCGCATGACGACTTCGCATTCTACATCTTGCATCTGTATACAGAGCAATGCACAGGATTGCGCTCAGCGCAAGACCTGCGCTAGCTTGATTCGATCAGGAGAGTTGTCATGCAATGAGCGACGCACCGTCAAAGCTCGAAGACACAGTGAGTTCGCTTTACGCCAGCCTGCGTTCAATGGCGGCGTCATTCGCCTTTAAGCCCGGCGAAAGGATCAATGAATCAGCGCTTTCAAGAAGTCTGGGCGCAAGTAGAACACCCCTTCGTGAAGCTCTGAATCGACTCGTGGCCGAAGGCTTCGTCGAATTTCATGCCGGTCGCGGATTTTACTGCCGGTCTCTCTCCGACAGGAGAATTAGACACCTCTACGAAGCTCGAATGGCGATCGAATGCGAGGCCACGCGACAGGCGGCGCTCCGGGCTTCGGCTGAGGAGCTTGACGCGATCGAGACCTCGCTTGACGTTTCCGCCGAAGAGTATGCCTCATGCACTGAACCGATCCGCTTGATGGAGCTGGACGAGGCTTTCCATCTGCAACTGGTGGCTTTGTCCGGCAACCCCGAGCTGCAAGGCATGCTTGAAACAATCTATGACAAGATCCGATTCGTCCGTACCGCCGATCTTCGACGGTTGCAGGCGGCTGGACGAACAACGACAGAGCGGCATCGAGCCATCCTGACCTTGGTCCGAAATGGTGATGCTCTTGCCGCTGCTGAAGCTATGCGAAGCCATATCGGAGATCGCGCACAACATGCGTCCGAAGCCGTACGGCTCGCTTTCGCGGATCTCTACGCGCCAAGGGAGGAGATTGCTTGATCGCTACGGGTGGTAAGACCGTCTACGGGGCGTCCGTGGGTATTCTGATGCTGAACACGCAGTTCCCAAGGATTCCGGGCGATATTGGCAATGCCACAACGTGGCCATTCCCAGTTCAATACATGGTCGTGCGCGCGGCGACGCCTGACAACGTTGTTAGAGGCGACGCGACACAACTTTTGCATTCATTCGTCGATGCGGGACGTGAACTCGTCGACATGGGGTGCGACGGCGTCGCCACGAATTGCGGGTTCCTCGTTCCCTTTCAGAAAGAGATGTCCCGAGAGCTTGGTGTACCAGTGGCATCGTCATCTTTGCTTCAGGCGCCCCTGATCCAGCAAACGCTACCAAGTGACAGGACGGTCGGCATTCTCACGATCTCTTCCGAGACCTTTAGCCCCGAACACCTTGCGGCCGCCGGGATAGCGCCGGGTACGCCAGTGGTTGGAACGGGCGCCGGGTCGCATTTCACCGAGCAGATTCTCGGTGACGCCAGGGAAATCGATTTTGATATCGCGCGCGCCGAGAACATAGCGGCAGCGCAAAAGCTCGTCTCAGATAATCCTGATGTCGGTGCCATCTTGCTGGAATGCACAAACATGGTTCCCTATGCAGCTGACATTCGCTGCGCGACCGGTCGCCCGGTATTCTCGATTTACACCTATCTCCTTTGGTTTCAGTCAGCGCTGTTGCCGCGCAGGTTCCTGATGGATCTTGATGATTCAATGTCGACAGTGGATCCCGACTGATGAGCGACCATTGCGTCATCAGCATGCGTGTGCATTGCATTTCGATCCCCGCAAAAGCGGTACATTCCCACGGATCCGGAGATGTCGGTGGCATCAACGCTGCCCTTTGCGAATTGACCACGGACACTGGGCTCGTCGGTTGGGGTGAAGCTTCGCCCTGGCCCGTTTTTACAGGTACACTTGAGGCGAATACCGCTGCGCTGCACGTACATTTGCGGCCCAACGTGATCGGTCGCGATCCGGTCCATGTTGAGCCGATCATGACGGATGCCGATCGCATCCTTGTAGGGCATCCCGAAGCAAAAGCCGCATTGGAGTGCGCGTTGCTCGATCTTGCCGGCCAGATTGCGGGCCTACCAATTGCGGATCTCGTCGGAGGACAACACCGCGAGAAGATCCCGCTCAGTTTCTCTGTCGCAAACCCGGATTTCGATGCCGATCTCGACGACGTGGCAAGGCTCTGGGACGATGGGATCCGCATTCTGAAGCTCAAGACGGGTTTCGCCGACCATCGGTTCGATGTAATGCGGCTGGAAAAACTGCGCGACCGGTACGGCGACGAATTGCGCCTGCGCCTTGACTACAATCAGGGCCTGAGCGCGCATGATGCCATCAGACACATTCGAGATCTCGAGGCGTTCCGGCCAGATTTCGTCGAGCAACCGGTGAAGAAAAATGAGCGGGAAGCGCTAGCCGAAATCACGCGTGCCGTCGACGTCCCGATCATGGCCGATGAAAGCGTCTTCGGGGTTGGCGATGCCTTGCGAGGCGCACAGGCCCGTATGGCGGATGTCTTTTCCTTGAAAACCGCAAAGGCAGGCGGCATCCGCCGTTGCATCGAGGTTGCGGCGATAGCGCGCGCGGCCGGGATCGAGGTCTACGGCGGCTGCATGTTCGAGACCTCGATCGCTCACATGGCCGGAGCCCATCTGATGGCCGCAATCCCGAACCTAACGCTGGGCTGTGAGTTCTATATGTCGACCTACTACGCCGAAGCAGACTTGGCCGTCAGTCCGTTTCCGGTTCAGAGCGGCCACGTACATCTGCCGCATGCTGCCGGGTTGGGAACATCACCTGACCCAGACCGCCTCAACCAATATCGAACCAGTGTTTTAGAGTGACCCGCCGCTGCTAGTGGCGTCCTGAAGGACGAACCGATGCTCAAGAAGCTCGAACCAACGGAAATGAACGGCGCGCAAGCGCTTCTGGCGATGCTCGAATTGCACGGCGTCGAGCATGTCTTTGGTCTGCCAGGTGAGACGACGATCGGATGGTACAAGGAATGGCGAACTCATTCGAAGATCGAGTTCGTCCTGACCCGAGATGAACGGACGGCGTCCTATGCAGCAGAAGCTTACGCCAAGATCACCGGCAAACCCGCCGTCCTCGAAGCCCCTAGCCCCGGCGTGACGCACTGCACGCCCGGTATTACAGAAGCGTATCTAAGTTCTGTTCCGGTCATCTTCTTCAGCTCAGACATTCCGATAAATCAGGACAAGCGCCATGGTTTGACGGGTATCGATCAGACAGCTCTCTATGACAGCATCTGCAAGGAATCCTTCGTCTTAACGAAAGTCGCAGAAATCCCGTTTTTGCTTCGCAGGGCATTTCGTGTGGCTACGTCCGGTCGCCCGGCACCGGTTCACATCCGGGTTCCAATCAATATCTTCGGCGAGGTAGCGGAGTTGGACGATCTCTACGCGGACACAGACTATGGGACTTACCCGGCGCACCGTCCGGTCGCCGACCATCCAAAAGTCAACGCCGCAATCGACACGCTCTTGTCGGCAGAAAAACCAGTCATCGTTTGTGGACAAGGCGCGCTGATCTCTGGTGCGTCGGATATCGTCCTTGAACTTGCGGAATTGCTCCAGATACCGGTTGGCACGACAACCCCCGGCAAAGGCACGATCCCCGAAGACAACCCGCTGGCGTTGCGCGTGATCGGTGGTCGAGGCGGCATGGAGTATTCCAACACCTACGTGCACGACGCTGACACCGTATTCTTCATTGGCTCGAACACGGACAGCGCGGCAACAGACCACTGGAAACTTTACGGCGATCCAGCCTCGAAAACCTTCCTTCATCTCGATATTGCCGAGGCGCATATCGGGAACAATTTCCCGGTCAACATTGGGATGGTCGGAGACGCACGCTCGACGCTTGAGTTCATGGTCGCAACGATCCGATCGAAAAAGCTCAACCTTGAACGAAAGAAGATCGACCTGTCCGAGATGAAAAAGACGGCGCTGGACAAGGTCTTCAATTCTAACATTCCAATGCCTGAAGGAACGGTTTCGCCCGTCAAGCTCTCGCAAGTTTTGGATCGGGTCATGCCCGACGATGCGATTGTCACCTCCGAACCCGGTGTCAGCGCGATTTACCCATCAGCGCTTTTGACATTCACTCGACCGGGGCGGCGCTACATCACGAACTATTCGATGGGAGCTCTCGGCTATTCTGTTCCTGCTGGCTTGGGCGCAAGTTTCGCTAGCGACGGGCCGATCATCTCTTTCACAGGAGATGGATCCTTTGGTTTTGTGATGGGCGATATGGAGACGCTGAAGAGATCAGGAAAAAACGTCACCGTCATTCTCACAAGAAACGATAGCTTCGGGTGGATCAAAGGCGAAGCGGTCTTGCTCGACGACGTTGACGAACCCTGGTCGACAGATTTCGGCGGCGTGGATTACGTCAAAGTCGCCGAAGGCTTCGGGTTCGCGGCGTCCCGCATTCTCTCAGTGGCCGACATCGAGCCGATCTTGTCTGAAGCAATCGCAAATCCGGGCGTGAATTTTGTGGAAATCATTGTGCCAACCCAGGACAAGATCGTTCCCTTCGTACCCAGCTGGGTGCGCTCGGCTCGCGCAAAGAACTTACCCCATTACTATTAACGTCAAACAACCCCATCGAACGCCGGCACATCTTCCGATCGAAGTTTTCGACCTGTGTTCAGAGTGCGACGCTAGTCGCTTGGCTAGAATATTCTGACACTCTTGCAGCTAGGAAATCCTCAAGGACTGTCCGTTTTGGGCTCAGGGCTGACGCTCCAAGGTCCGGCAAAGCGCCAATGGACAGTCAGAATTGTTGCACAAAGTGTTGGCTCTCTATACTGCCGCCACGATGGATCGCAATTGCATGAATGAGAATTTGCTGTGTGACCAAAGGGCAAAACAGAAGAGATCCCCGCGAAACCATTTACCTAAACGGCAAGTTCGCGAAGTGACGTTCCGCCGGTGCGCCAAGAACCTCGATCAGCTCGATGAGCCATCCCTCTTGAGATTGCCGACAGAAAACGTTCGTCGTCGAGGCGCTGATTTCTAAGCCATTCGCGTCGAAGTTTCGCCAGATCATATTGACCCGCACGCCGTCGGCGAACCTAACTTGAATGCCGTTCACACGGCACTCGCTATAGGCATAGTTTTCGGAACGCAAATTGCGATAAAGCGTCGCAAGCGCCGATGCCGCCTCAACGTGATCTCTCAAGAGAAGCACACTTCTCCCCAAAAATATGCATGCTGGTACGGTGAACATGGCCGCAGCTCGCGAAAAGTCCTTTCGACCGAAAGACTCTGCAGCACAGTCCATCACTTCTATGGCTGAACTCATTTCACCGGCTCTGTCTTTGAAGTCGAACTCCGCACATCAATTAGCGGTTTCATCGAGCTGTAATTACGGTGGGCGCATGCATCAGAGTTCTCCCGACAACATCGAGCAAGACCTGCAACGCAATACTTGGAGTCACTTGACGCCCAATACCGGTTTGCGCTGCTTTTTCGGAAGCGAAACTAAGAGAACGGGCGACGGAGCTTTACCCTGTTGGCAAACCAAAATTGTGAAAAACCTGATGCAATCACATCAGAGCTGAGGTGTTTCCATCCTTACCCTAGGATAGGTTTTCTGGAACAAAGATTTCGATGGGTATTGTGGTGTTATCAGGGATTTCCTGAACGCCGTCCGCATGGATGGCATCTGACATCAGCTGTACTGCCGAGTACGCGATCCGACTTGGGTCCTGACAAACCAATGCGCTGATTTGCCGGTGCACGAGGAGCCTCCGTGTGGTGGAGGTCAAATCGTGAGCTACCACGACAACATCAGTTTTGTTGGCACTACTCAGCGCATCCGTTACGCCCAGCACGCCACCGGTAGTAACGTAGACACCAGCAAGCTTAGTACCGCGTTGAATGAGCTCTTCGATGAAGACTTGGGTTTCGTATTCAGAAGACCTGGTTTCTTTAACGGGTATGATTTTCAGAGCTCTGAACTCTTTGCTTATCAGCTCGCGAAACCCGAAATACCTGTCACAATGGTCTTTGTTTTGCATTTGACCGACCAAGACAGCAACATCTCCCCCATTCCTGTGGGCAAGTCCTCCCAGGAGACGAGCGGCTGTGCGACCGGCGGCCAGGTTGTCAATTCCGACGAATGCATGGCGATCAGATCCTGGCACGTCTGCCACCAATGTAACGACCAATACACCCGCATGGACTGCTCGGTTGATTGCAGCGCGGACCTCCGGTGCATTGATCGCAAATAGTGCGATAGCATCAACTTCTTCAGACACGGCACGTTCGATTGCCTTTACCACTGCGTCGGGACTAAGCCGAGTCGCCGAGAAACTTAGGCAATTCCTCGGCAGGGATTGGCTTTCGCAGTGCCTAACCAGCGATCCCTTGAGGCTTTGAGTGAACCAGCCGCAACCTTGAGGAAAGATCACCCGGAAGGATGTGTGGCGAGGCACGGTCATCGGGTTTCTCGGAAGATACCGATATCCGAGACTGTCGGCTGCTTCGAATACGCGTTCTTTTGTGACGACGTTGACACCTCTGCGTTGGTTCAATGCTCGGTCTACTGTCGCTTGGCTAACCCCTGCCAAACGGGAAATGTCCGCAATCGTTGGCTTCGGCATGAATTCCTCGCCTAAATCGATTTAGATATCGAATCTCTACTGTAATTTCGCTGAATCCGCCAGTGCGATGCTTAAAGCGAGTATCCTTCGTCTCCTCGGCCTCAGAAGGACGCAGTAAGCCCGCTGGCTAGAGTGCTCACTCTTGTCAGACATTGCGACCTCGTTAACTGCTATGGCAAACGCATCAGAAAATGACCCGATGAGTGCCTCGTTGGGGGCCCGCAATCGTCGTGAGCGCGCAACTCTCATTTTGTAACGAGTTGCACCTAACTGTGTTTGGATCCGAACAACCGCTAGTCCAAGGGTCTGCGGTTTGCGTCTGCGGGTGCAGCGTGCGCAGGAAATTTCGCCGCTGAGATGTCGCCCGCTTCATCAGGTCCCGGATCGAGGTTGACCAATAAGACAGCTTGTCCAAATGCGTCGGAGGCGTAACATCGAAATGGTAACCAGCCAGGACACCGTCGTTGAAGAATTCTGATCGCGCCAGTGCTTCCGCCGAAGGCGAGCTGGTTCGTCTCAACATACTTGCGGACAGCGAGTTCCGAGCAGAAATCGAGCAATACGGTGTTGATGCCGACGCATCGATCAATTGGTTTTGGCTTTGTATCGAACAGGCAATTCACCAAGCCAAGAATGAATGCTAGGCCGAATGCGCCGCATATCTTGCTTGCTTCGGCCCCGTCCGTGCATCGATGGGAACGCCGGTTCGCAAAGACGCACGGTGCAGCTTTGAACGTAGGCTGTTCGGTTACAGAGTTGGCCTTTGTGCTAGCTAGTGGATGCACTTACGACAGACGTTACGGTCGTTGCGAGAGTTGCAACGATCCGCGCGACTAAGCCCCCATGCCACTACATGAATCGAAGTCTAGCACTTCTAGCGCGTTTGTTACTTCACGAGTGCTGAGCAAACCTACCAACTCGTCTCCCTCTACGACAGGTACATGCCGAATGTGATGTTCGTTCATGCGTCGAAGTACGGCCGTCAATGGATCGCTGGGATCGCAGGTAATCAGCGAACGGGACATAATTTCTGCGACCTTTGTCTCGCCACCATTCGGCACCCGCTCAGCCACGACCCTCAAGAGGTCGCGCTCTGTTACTATACCAGCAATGCCGTCGGACTCTTCCTTAACGATCAACGCGCCCACACCCGCGTCAAGCAGCACTTGAGCTGCCCTTTTGGCGGTTGCTCCCGGGGCAAGGCTTTTGATGTCCCAGAATTCCTTAGTCATCAACAAGTCAGAAACATTGATCATCGTGGGCTTCCTGTTTGGCTTTTCGTCGCTACGTGAAACCTTTGAAAAAAAACTGAATCCGGCTTCATTGAGTCGACGACGCAACACAGCGCGACACTTTCTGAAGGGAGCGCCGCTGCGGTAACGGAGCCCTCTCAACGCGTTAGCTGGCTCAAGAAAATGGCCAGTCACTTTGACAGCAATTCGCCAAGCCAAGAATGAATGCCAGGCCGAACGCAACTGAGAACGGAGCCGAAGCGGACAATTCGAAGAGAACGGCCCTTTCGTGGCTACTCTCTTTTGCTCTAGCAAGCGCAATAGCTGACATCGTGGCAACGCAGCATTTTGTAGGTTTGGGCTCAAACCGGTCATGCGACACTTTCGGTCAAGTTTGCGGGCCTCCGGATGGTATCCAAGGCCGGTTATGCGGACAAAACCGAACTTGGATTTCCAGTCCTTGTTGATGCGGCAGAGCGGACCAAGCGAATGGGTTTCGCTTGCATCCAGGCATCGGGTCGCTGCATGGCAACACCAAGTGTCAGCTTTGAACTATCCTTGGGTACGGTCCTCCAATTTGATCCGCGCCTTCATTTAGTGAAGTTCTAAAAACCTCGATGATTTCTTGAAGATGGTTTGCATCCGAGCTCAGCGACACGCTGACTGCGGTTGTTTCTTCTACCATTGCAGCGTTGTGCTGGGTCGTCTGATCCATCGTCGAGACAGCAGTGTTGATCTCCTGCAAGGCGGTTGCCTGCTCCTGAGCCGCCAGTGCGATACTTTCGACCAAGACACCAGTCGAGTTCACACTGGAGATGATCTTCTCAAGGGCATTTCCAGCCTTGGTAACCGACTCGACGCCGGATTTGACCTGCGCATTGCTAGAGCTGATCAGGCTAGAGATTTCCTTTGCGGCGTCCGAGGCACGTTGAGCCAATGTTCGGACCTCGGAAGCGACCACCGAAAAACCTCGGCCTGCATCACCGGCGCGCGCGGCTTCGACACCAGCATTCAACGCCAGGAGGTTTGTTTGGAAGGCAATATCATCGATCAGATCCATGATGCTCGCCACTTTGGCCGAGGAGTCCGCGATTTGGCTTATCGCATCAACGACCTCCTGGACAGTTTCCCCACCGGCTGTTGCCTCAGATCGAGATTCGACAACGGCTGCGTTTGCCTCTCTCGCGCTTTCTGCCGTCGACTGGACCGTTGAAGTGAGTTCTTCCAGCGCCGCAGCTGTTTGCTCTAGCGTTGCAGCTTGGCTTTCGGTTCGACTTGCTAGATCGCTGGATGCGGAACTGACTTCAGAGGCATTGTTTGATACACCGGCGACAGTTTCCCTGACCATTTTGATAAGGTTTGAAAGGTGTCCCACGGCGTCGTTGAAGTCACGTCGAAGGGATTCGTAATCTCCCTCAAATTTGGTGGCAATTTGGCAGGTCAGATTACCTTCGGATAGCTGTTTCAGGCTTTCGGCTAGGGCTGTTATGACGGAGTTGCGGTCTTCGTCGTCCCTTTGGCGCGCATCTTCTGCTTCAATCCGCGCAGTCTCGGCTTCTGTCACGTCCATTGCTATCATGACAACTTTGAACACTTTGCCGCTTCCATCGGCGATCGGTGTCAGATTTGCGCGGAGCCATGCTATGCTGCTATCGGCCGCCGCTAGCTTTAGCATTGAGTGTTGCGGCGATCCTTTCGCCAAGGCGCTCCAGACTTCCGTCTGGCTATTGTAGGTCGCATCATCTTTGGCAAGGAAGTTTTGGTGATGGCGAGCATCGACATCCGCAGCATTCATCTTGAGTGCCCTGAGGAAACCCTCATTGGCCCTAATCACTCGACCTTCGAGATCATATTCGACCAGACACTGCTCCTCTTCGATCGCGCCTATCACGCCGGCATGTAGCCTCTCTTGCGTCACGTCGCGCCATTGCAAGATATTCCCGGCGTAGGATCCATCTTCTGCTTTGACGTAGGACGCGTTGAGCTCAAACTTGAGATCACCGATTGTGATATCCGTGCGCCACGGCAGTTGAGATGGATCGGCCAGGATGGCGCGCTGGTGCTTTGGATGTTTGTGAAATCGATCGATCGAACGCCCCACCATTTCGCCCGGGTCGAAGTCTGACCAAACAGCACGGAACGCATGTTGATGCTTTTCAAGCAACTCCTTGGTCGCCCGATTGCTTGACATGATCACCATGTCCGGGTCGACAATCATCATCGCGGAATTGCTGTCATCGAATGCGAAGCTCTTCGAGAATGCCTCAACCAACTGGAAATCGGCCGCCTGCAGGTCAATCCGCATTTGGTCAAGCGAACGGGACAGGTCGCCAATCTCAGACCTCACACCCACGGTATTGATCTCCGTGTCGAACTCCTTTCGCGCGACCCGTGACATAGCCGAGTTCAGTGACGCAACCTGTCCTGTAAAGCGCCGGCTGATTAGGAAGGCGACCGCGATGCTGAGCACCAGGGAAATACCTGCAGAACTGGCAAAAACGATCTCCTGAAACAAGGCCGCTTCTGCTTCTACGGCGTTGAGCGCATGCACTCCGTCGAGTAGCTCTATCTCGACTTCACGCAGACGTTCTATCCACGCCGAGCTAACTTCAAACCATTCGGGACCGCCGATGCCTTTGAGATCCCCACTCTCCAGGCTGTCTCTAGCAACTTGGCGCAGCTCTTCGACCGCGGCGTATTCGGGAAAGCGCGAAAACCTCAGCCCTTCTAGAGCCTCCCGCGAATAAAGCTCCGTTTGCATCAAGGCAAAGTTCTGCTGCGCCGCGGCGCCGACAAAGTCTCCGTAGCGCGCACTTGAAAACACACCGGAACCAAAACCGACCGCGCCCAAGGCACGCTCCTGGCCAGCCGCTTCCTTTCCTTCGCTCAACGACACGTAGCTTGCTCCAGCCAACGCGATACTGCCGAGATGAATGTCGGCAAACGTGACATCGGTGATCCTTAAGGCGTCTTTGATCATGCTGGTGTACATCGCAGTCAATTCAGAGACCGACACAGAGAGCGACGAAACACGCTGTCGCATTTCCTCGAGTTGTTCGAGATCGTGATCAAGAATTCCAACCAAGTCTGGATAGTCATTAGCAATCGTATCGTGAAGAACAGAGAAGCCCTTTAGCGCCTCGTCAACCCGCGCGCGCTGTTCCGGAAGGACTGCCATAAAGTTCACGCCATCGGAGCCGACGAAGCCGGCCGAGTATCCTCGCTCCAGTTGTAGTTCATGAACAACGACACTCACGACATCGGCGTATCCGATCGCGGCTTCAACTAGATTGACTTCGTTCAAGTCCCGCACTGCCTTGGACAAACCAATGGATGACACAATAACCAACCCAATCAACGGGATAGCGGCTATCGACAAGAACTGTTGACGGAGCTTCATGGCTACATTCTCTTTGGATTTGCGGCCATTAATAACTGACAGTGCTTAACAGTATGTGCCCTTCCGTGCACGACAAGCTCAGCAAGGGTCGCAGCTACAAGATGCTGACGGTTGTCGATGAGTTCACACGGCAGGCGTTGGCTGTAACGGGCCGCGCCAAGATGGGAGCCAAAGATGTACTTAAAGGGCTCTACCCGCTGCTACAGAGGCAAGCATCGCCGGAATACATCCGGTCAAACAACGGCCCGGAGTTCGCTGCTGAAGCAATACAGGAATGGTTGAAAAGTGATGGCACCAAGCCGATCCGAATTTATCCAGGATCGCCATGGGAGAACAGATACAACGAGCGGTTCAATGGAACTCTACGTAGGGACGTTCCCAATTCGGAATGGCTCACAACTACAAGGCAAGCCCAGAACGTCATCGATAGCTGGCTCAGACGGTACAATCACATACGCCCGCATCAGGCGCTCAACATGCGTACGCCAATCCCGGAAACCGTATTCGAGAAAACTATGATCCGTGGCCCAGACACACGGGGCTAGACACTCTACATCACCGTCGACGCGTGTGAATAACTCAATATATACCACTTCGAGGATTTTTTTCGCTCAGTGCTCTGGCTCCTGTGCTGAGCAGAGCGTCGATGTTTCTTGATCGTCGCTTGTGGAAGGTTGAGAGAGGTCTTCCAAATCAATCGAAAAATTCAATTGATTACTCTGACCCGGTCGATTGATTGAATATCGTTGGGTTGCAACCCTACAGCCCTAGATTGCGCTACGATATACGATCTAAGGTGGAACAGGGTTCGGGGGTCACTCAAAGTTTTTAACAAGCCAAGGTCGAGCATCCCAAACACCACCCGCTCAAAGATGAAAGCTGAGGCAAAATCAAAAACAGAAACCGTACTAAGGGGGACGAATAAGCGATGAGCGTTGAGATCACGGAAAGGAGTATCCCAAAGGGAACTCGAGAGTCGGCGCGCGACTTGGACCTACTTGCCGAGCTAGCCAAGCAAAAACTCAATTGCGATATGGTGTTCATCAGTCTTTCGCATCAAGATAGGCTTTTTTCGGTTGGCCTCGACTTGGAAACTGCCGAGGTTGAATCTAACCGAGTACACTACGCGTTGAACACGATCTGCAGTGCCACAACACGCAACAATCAGATCGTTCTTTTGAAAGACGCGTCCCTCGATCAAAGGTTTCAAGATTTGGCGTATGTCACAAAGGGCCCCATTGTCGCCTATCTGGGAGCTCCTCTGCGAGATAAATCCAGCAGTGCATTTGGAGCCGTATGCGCGATCTGTAAGTACGCTCGTGAATGGCTTCCAAATGACGCGCAGTTTCTCGAGCAGCTCTCAATTGTTGTTGGATCACTGATCACGAAAGAGCTGCAGAGGACAGAACTCTCGCGACTACACGAGAGCCTTCGAGAAGCAGACCTCATAGCAATGTCACTTGCTAGAGGTGTA
This sequence comes from Paracoccaceae bacterium, assembly GCA_965267475.1. Taxonomy (GTDB): domain Bacteria; phylum Pseudomonadota; class Alphaproteobacteria; order Rhodobacterales; family Rhodobacteraceae; genus JBCBKU01. The sequence continues at coordinate 1,519,552 of OZ254079.1, read as the reverse complement.
AGTGCCATGATTTCCGTTCACAAGTTGGATGGAAGTGTTCTGTTTTCAAGCATGTCGCTCATGAACGTGGCCTCGGAGGAAAAAATCGCAAAGGTGGGCCAAGCAGTCATTGGTGAGTTCCGATCCAAGCTTGAGACCTCCATCGATGACCGCGAATTTCCTTCAATGCCATCGAATACTTCTCGCGTGAATTTAAAACTCCGAAGTAGTCGGACATCTGAGTTTGACATTGAGCTCTCAAACCCTGCTAAGGACATTTACTTTCTCGAGTGGTCGCAGTTGAGAATGCCTAGGCTCCACTAGAGAAGAAAGAGATTCCATGGACCCGAGATTTGGGATAGTTGGGGCGCAGCCTGGTCAGAATGTAGGCGGGCCAAGCGCTCTCGATATTCTTGAAGAGTTGGTCGCCGCGACTGGAACTGCGATCATGCAGAACGATTTTGAGTCCTTCGCTGGAAAGTTTTCGCTCCCCCTCCTCGTGACAACGCTGTCCGGTGAACGCAGACTGCATAACCAGGAGGAACTAGAAGGCAGTTTTGTGCGAGTGATTGAGCACTACGAGCTATCTGGAGTCGAGCGCATGGAGCGCACCTGCATCAGTGGCGAGTTCTTTGGCGCCGAATGCGTGGTTGGCGTTCACGAAACTCGGCTCTATCGCGAGAACTATCTAGTGCAGTCGCCCTTTCGAGTGCGCTCTATTCTTATTTTCCAAAGCGAAGAGTGGAAGATCCGTGAGACAAATTATTCAATTGACGATTCCTTGAGGTATATTCGAGCTTTGACGGAATAGGTTAGGCGTGGCACCGTCCTGTAGATAATTCTGTTTCGGATTCAATGGGACCTAGACCGATGACCTGCTCCGCTTTTGAGTCTGCGTTGTTTAATTGATTCCGTTCAGTGTATGGTCTTACTCTGACCGTTGGCGGTATTCCCGCGCGGTGAGCCAGTCGAGCCTTGAGAGGGGGCGGTGGTAATTGCAGTCGTCGCGCCATGCCGCAATCAGATGGCGGGCATGGAGCAGGTTTGGGAGCAGGTGCTCGTTCAGGATCGTGTCTCGCAATCCGCAGTTTAAGCTTTCCACGAAGCCGTTTTGCAAGGGCCAGCCCGGCGCAATTTATCGAGCCATGCCACCTGGCGATCCTCCTGCCATTGGAGCATGGCGTTCGACGACAGCTCGGTGCCGTTGTCGCTGACCACCAAGCAGGAAAAGCCGCGCATCTCGGCTGTCCGTTCCAGTTCGCGCGCACCAAGGATGCCAGAGATCGACTTGTCCACGACCGTCGCCAGTCATTCCCGGCTGAAATCATCGATCAACCAGAGAATGCGGAACCGGCGACCGTCGACCTGCGCATCCGACAGAAAGTCGAGCGACATCACTAGTTTGGCCCCTGTGGGATCGCCATGGGTGCCCTGGTACCCATCACGCAACTGCGTCCGCCCCGTTTATCGACGGTTAGTGCTTCCTTACGGTAGAGCGAGCAGAACTACTTCCAGTTTACTTCCCAACCATCGCGCCTCAGCAGGATGTGCAGCCGCCGATAGCCGAACCGGCGCCGCCCTGACGCCAGCTCCTTTATCCTATCGCGCAGCTTCGTGTCAGCCGGACGCTTCGATGTTTGCCGAAAGACACGCGGTCCGATCCCGGCCAGCGCGCAGACCTGCCGATGCAAGTAGCTCTTGTCCTTCCTGGTCCAGTCCACCGCTTTCCTCCCTGAGTTGGGCCTCCGTGGTTCTTTGAGCATCTCATTCAACGTGGTCACATCCATCATCTGCTCGGCCAGCATTTTTTTCAGCTTCGCGTTCTTGGTCTCCAGCGTCTTCAGCCGCTTCGCATCCGCGACCTCCATGCCGCCTTACTTCCTTCGCCATTTGTAGGAGTTCGCATCACTGATGCCGTGCTTGCGGCACAGGTCGGGCGCGCTCATGCTCGCCTGATGCTGCTTCATTGTGCCAATGATCTGCGATTCGCTGAAACGATTTCTCTTCATCGTCTATCTCCTCAGTTGGACAGCAGGCCAACCGAAAAAAAGCCAGACGTTCAGGGGAGCAGTTCAATTTAGGCTAAGGTAACCACATTTTAACCATCTAGTCAGATGTTTGGCGCACAAACAATTGAAAGTCTTTGTCCGTGCGAAACATCTCTCTTGGAGTCGCCTTTGGTGCTGTCGCTGCCGTGTCTGCCTTTGTCAATGGCTATGGCTTCTTAGTAAGTCTTTTGGCCTACACAGGAATTGGTCTCGTTGTCACGATTCTATCGGCGTGCCTGGAAACATTGGTTCTTGAAGATCAACTGGACCAAGATGATTTGAATGAAGAGATTATCTTCAAGTTTCATCGGGCACGTAGCAACGGCCAATAGCCATTACGTCGCAGATTCCCACTTTCTTACGATCTGGTCAATTTGGACGATCAAAACGCTCTGATCGTGTTCATTGTTCTGCATTGTGCAAACCAACCGCTCCCGCGCGCTGACGGCAGCTCGAATTTGCTGTAGTGCCGCTATGTCTCAGGTGTGATGTGCGCTCCAGATTCAGTTGCGTACTATGAAGGACGAGTTGCGGGTTGCAGCCTTCGGAAAATCTGCAATGGCAAAACCCGCATGCTCCGCCGCACCGTATACAATTGTTACTCAAAAGGACCCGTAGGACCTGCCTCGTTCAATCTTTGACTGATGGCTCAAAACTGACTCGCCTGCATGCATCGGCGATGCGCCTTGTTGCTTCATCGACGCTCAGTTTGTCGTCGATGACCTTATCCAACGTATCCTGAAACACGCTTTCATCTAAGGAGATCAGGTTTAGCCAAGCGTCCCTTCCTCCACCTAGACTTTCGACGATGTGCGTCTCAAGGGCGGCACGTTTGTCCAAGTCTTCTGCATTCTTTGCAATGGCGGTGCGTCGCGGCTGGGTCCGGTCGAGATAGCGCGAGAGGGACTTAGATTCTTTAGAGTTTTCCTTTGATGTTTTGTAGGCAACCGGTTTCCTAGAATTGGTACATCGGGCTTCCGCTTCCTGGTGCTCTTTCCTTCCGCTTGGGATCCATGGCCAGTAGAAGTTGGTTCCGCCCGGGCCAGCCTTTTTTTGGACCGTCAGGTATCCTGCACGTGCGAGTTGGTTGATCGCGTTTCGCACCGTCCGATCTGTACATCCGATTTCTGCGGCCAATCTCTTGTGGCTCGGAAACGCCGGCCCGCTTGGCACACGAAACCGATCTACCAGTCTCGTGAACAAGATTTTCGCCTTGTCAGACAACCGATGATCCTGTGCGACGACCCCGATGGCCCAGATTTTGCGAAGTGCCGTTCCCGCCATCTACCCAGCCTCCCGCGTCTGAGACGCAATCCAATCCGCAATGTCCTGATGGCGGTAGCGTACCAGTCGACCAATGCGGACAAATTTGGGTCCATCGCCGCGCCTACGCGACAGCTGAAGAAAGCGAAGGGGGATCGCATACCTTCTTTGAACATCTTGATCAGTAAGAAGGCGTTCGTAGTCTGGAGGGTGCATATCTCAAGCTCCGTTGGTGTTTAACTGACTTGAGACTCACCGAGACGCACAGAGAAGAATACTGGGAAAGAGTCAGATAGACCTTGCCATTATTTCTAGTTCTTTGATTTCGCTAGGAGAAAGCTTGTTTTCGCGCTTTGGGTTGTGCTTTGTCCAACCGATTTCCATACCGACTTCTCTCCAAACTCGGACTGCTCCCTCTGACCTTAACCAGTGGTTCCGTACGATGATCTGAACTGCGACATTTTGGGTCAGTTGCTTGCCGTTTTCGTTGCACCAGTCCTCCGCCTTCAGAATGAAACCATGAGCGCGCCGTTCTCCCTCTTCTTTGCTCATGTTTATGGACCACCATTTCTCGGGGAGGTCGCGCGAAAACAGGAATGCAGTGTTTTTTCCATACGGCGGGAGGGGTCCTTGATCTCGCCATTGCATCGGTTGAATCAGCGCGTGACCAGAGTTTGTGTCATTGACCGCAATAATCCGGCCTTCTCGCAGCCCACGCAGTAGGTTCTTGTCCATGAGTTTGCGTACTTCGGATAGTTGGAGGATGAACTCTTTCCATTCATGGCCGACATGCGCGTACACGTGGACAACTGGAGATTCCAAAGGTCCGCCGTCGATCCAGTGCGCAGCTTTTCTCTTTGACTCGAGGAAGTGAAGGCCTCGCTCCCTAGCGACTTCTGGGGAAAGCTTGCGAGGATATTCTTCCTTTTCGGCTTTCTTAGTGCGGACTTCCTGGCATTTCTGGAGTTGACCAAGAACTTCCCTACGGTTGTCGCGGGCGAATAGATTGTTCGCGACGCGTTGGGCTCGATTGACGCCGATCACCCAACCAAGGATTGCGCCGTCGACCGACGTTCTGCGCAGCCCACCACCCAATGCCTTGCTCTCGATCAACGCACAGATTCCGTCGGTAACCGATGGGCCGAAAGCATCTAGGTCTTTGGCACGGTCCGCCATTTCGGCAACCAAGCCAAACGGTGGGTTTTTCTGCACTTCGTCAAGCCTCGCACGGGACGAAAACAACGTATCTACGAGTTCGTCTTCGGAACAACTGAACCTGTAGCCCGGAACAATCTTCTTTCCATTGATCTCTTGATCAATGAGGGATCGTACGGAGAATTCAGCTTTTCCGATTGGTGCGTTTGTCGAGTTCATTGCACACAGTATCCATGGCCGGCCTCAGGGCGTCTAGAGAGGGACGTGTGTACCTTTGTCCAGTGATAGAGAGCGGTGTGTGGTTCAGAAGGCGCCCGACCACTTCTTCCAGGAGCCCAGCCTCTACCGCGACAGTCGCAAAGGTGCGGCGATGGGCGTGTGGGCTCCATTCGATGCGGGACGGTTGCGTGATGTGACCTGCTTGACCCTTTGGGGAGGGGAAAACCCAGTCCCGGCTGAGGTTCCGAAGCGGAGCCAGGATCTCGTGATGCATTTGCACAATAGGGAGATCAAAGCTGCGGCCGTTCTTCGTCATGGGAAGATGGATATGATCTTTCTTCACATTGGCCCATGTCAACGTCAGTGCCTCGGTCTTTCGGAGGCCCGTAAACAGAAGGAACTCGTAGAAGACCGTGTGTATTGGATTGCGGAGCCCTTCGATTACGGTGCGCCATGCCGCAAGGTCTGCGATGATCTTGCCGCTTGGCCTCTCTTCGCACCACTCAACAGCCATCGTAGGACACTCCGGCAAGTCATACGTTCGGCGGGCATGGTTCCAGACAGTTCGAAAATACTTCAACGTGTGGTTGGCTGTGGATGGTCGATCGGATAATTGGTGATGGCGATCAGCGACCATCCTCTTGGTGATTTCATCAAGCGGTAACCCCATCCAGTCTTTGAGATGGACTTCGAACTGCCGTCTCACTCCGTTCTTATGCGCCTCTGACCGAAGCTTGGGTCGTGCGAGGTAGGTATCGGTTGCGTCTGCGAGCGTCGGTGGCCCGATTTGGGCGACGCGTCCGGAACCCCTGCCCCATTCCAGCGCATATCCCAATGCAGTCTGACGCGCCGCTGTGGCTCCGATCAAAGGATGGCGCCCGAGCATCACGCGGCGTGTCTGTCCACCCACGTCCTTTTGAAAGTACCAAGTCTTCGAACGCTTCCCGACAAAGATCCCAAGCCCCTTGATCTCGCTGTCCCAATACTTGGCCGTTCCGACAACCGAAGGCGACAGTTTGCGGACATAGGTCTCGGTAAGCTTGGGCATTTTTTGTAGGTATTTTGCAGGAAACTACATGATATTTGATGATACAGAGTGATACCCGGTGCGGCAATTATAAAAATGAAATGAGGCTCTTAGCTACTCAGTGATACTAGGTGATACTGACCCAACTAGCTTGGAAGGCTAAGGTCTTACCACTACACAACGCCCGCTTAGCGCTCTTGACGTATGCGAAGCAACGGATCAGGTCAAGCGGACCGCAAGGCGCACGCCCTTGTGGTCGAGGACCGCGAACGCGTGTCCACGTTGCGCCCTGAACGAGGGCAAAGAAGGTGTTCACGTTCCATCCTCGCTGTGGACGGATGACGAAGCGCAAGTTTCTAGACGTATTTGTCCCAAGCCCGAACAATCTATGAAATGCGGGGCCGATACTCGCGGCATGGCACAAGCCGCCGCCCGAAATCTATTCGAAGTATTCCGGGTGGCTGCTGTGGATGGACGATATGGTTTCATCGAGCCGCGCGAGATGCTTGCGGACCGATCTTTGCGCCCTTTCCAGATCACCCGAGGCCAATCCGTTTGCGATTTCATGATGATCCGACAGGATCCTATTCGCCGCGCTGTCTTCTTCCAGGCTGAGCATACACAACCGATCAACCTTCTGCTTGCACTCCAGCATGACGTCAAATGCCATCGGCTTGCCGCCAAGCACGTATATGAGTTTGTGAAAGTCGTAGTCGAGCGCATGAAATTCGGTCAGGTCGCCATCGCTGAACGCTTTTTCTTGCAGGTCCAGGTTCTCGGCCAGTTGCGCCTCGCGCTCGGAATCCCAAATTTGGATCGCGCCATAGATGACTTCCAGTTCCACGGCTCGGCGCACAAGGCGGGCCAGTTCCAACCGCTCCATCGAGAACCCGCGGACCTTGGTGGCCTTTTGCGGCCGGATAAGAAGCAGGTCTTCATTGCCGAGCCGTGTAAAGGCATTTCGGACCGGCTGGCGCGACACCCCGAACCGCCGCGCAACCTCGGTTTCTGACAGCTTGGTTCCGGGCAGAATCTCGAGCGAAACGATCTGATCAAGCAGCGTTTCGTAGACCACGTCGGTCGTTGTTCGTGTTCTGATTCCGTCCACTATCTTCTACTTCTGCCCTTTTGGCGCTTCTGTCGTTCGGCCCGTTACGTTCGGTGCGAAATTTGCCTAAGGAATTGATTTCACCAAGTAAATCACAGCGTATTTCGCCCTTTCCTGCGGGTTTTTCGCGTCGCGCATCAAAGGACTTGGCCGAATGCAAGTCAAGGGAGCACGGGCGGTTGAGGTCGTTGTTGACATAACTTGGATACTAGTCTCCTAATGAATTGGCAGCGATTCCGGCTCTGGGAGGAAGACGGACATTCGGCGCTCCGATCCTCCCAGTGGCAAAGCATCTGCCGGCCGCTGACCAGACAAAACGGGAGGAGACCCATGACCATTTCGAGATCGCTTTTTGCAGCAGCAACTGCTGTCGCTCTCATCGCCACATCCGCATCTGCGGAAAGCTGGCGCGCCTGGAACATTCACAACGACGGCCACCCGAACACGGCTGCGATGGACAGGTTCGCAGAGCTGGTGGACAGCGCGACCGGTGGTGAAATCACCGTTGACGTGTTCCATGGCGGCGTTCTGGGTTCTCAGCCAGACGCGCTTGAGCAGGTGCGTATTGGCGCGATCGAGCTCGGCAACTTCAACCTTGGCCCAATCGGTCCGATGGTGAAGGAAGCCAACCTGGTGTCCCTGCCCTTCATCTTTAAAAGCGTGGCCCACATGTTCCGCGTCATGGAAGGCGAAGCTGGCCAAACGGTTGCCGCCGCGATGGGCGAAGCAGGCATTCTGCCGCTGGCATGGTTCGATGCCGGTGCCCGGTCATTCTATAGCCAGAAGCCGATCAATACGCCCGAAGACGTCGAAGGTCTCAAGATCCGCGTGATGAACAACGATCTTTATACATCGATGATTTCCGCGATGGGCGGTAACCCGTCTCCGATGGCTTTTGCCGAGGTTCAGCAGGCGTTGAAAACCGGCGTGGTGGATGGTGCGGAGAACAACTTCCCGTCCTTCAAGAGCGTCGGCCACTATGAGGTCACGACGCATTACTCGCTTTCCGAGCATCTGATCATTCCAGAGTGCATTTGCGTGAATACCGCGAAGTTCAACGCGCTGAGCGCTGAGTTGCAGGAGGCACTTCGTGGAGCGGCTCAGGAAGCGGCCCTTTATCAGCGCGAACTGTGGGCCATTGGGTCGGAACAGGCACGCGCGGATGTGGAAGCCGCTGGCATCCAGGTCAACGAGATCGCCGACAAGGGCCCGTTCCAGTCTGCGATGGACACCGTCTATGCGGACTATCTTGCGGCGAACCCGGACATGAAAGACTTGATCGATATGGCTCGGGCGACCGAGTAAACTGTATCTTAAGCAAGACAGGAAAGCGCCCGGCGTGACCTATCGCAGCCGGGCGCTTTTCTTCGAACAAGGGACGCGCAATGCCAGATCCAGCCACGACGCCCAGATTGCTTCGGCGCATGGACCAGGTCCTGGATCTGCTTGCCCGTGCCTGCACGGTGCTGGCGGGATTATCGATCGTCGTGATGACCGCCATCTTCGCCTGGCTCGTCTTCGGCCGCTACGTTTTGAACAGCACGCCCACCTGGGTTGAACAGGTCTCATTGCTGTTGGTGATGGTGATCGCCTTTCTCGGCGCGGCGGCTGGCGTTCACAATCACACCCATCTTTCTGTCGTCATTTTCCGCAACCTTGTTCCCAAGAAGATCCGCACGATCATGGTTTGCGTCTCGGATGTCCTTCTCGCCGGGTTCGGCGGCATGATGTTCTGGTACGGCCTTGAACTTACAAAGTTCAAATGGGGCACGTTGATCCCACTGATTCAATGGTCTGAAGGGCTGCGATCCCTTCCCATGACGATCAGCGGCATACTGCTGTTTCTCTTTTCCACCGGCCATCTGATCCGCCTGTTTCTGGGCCGCGACGAGCGCCAAGATAATATAGATCAGGGTTAGCTATGGGGCTTATGGTTCTTCTGGGGGTCTTTGCCCTTTGCGTCATCATCGGCACGCCAGTTGCCTATGCTCTGGGCATCTCTGCTTTGGCCGCTTTCTGGTACGAAGGATTGCCGCTTTTCGTTGGCTTTCAGCGCATCGTTTCGGGTATCAACGTCTTTTCGCTGATGGCCATTCCATTCTTCATCTTCGCGGGCGAGTTGATGTTCCACGGCGGTATCGCGATGCGACTTGTCAAGTTTGCGCAAGCGGCTGTTGGTGCAGTGCGGGGCGGCCTGGGCATTGTGAACGTCTTTTCGTCAATGCTCTTTGGCGGCATCTCCGGATCTGCGATTGCGGATATTTCGGCGCTCGGATCCATCCTGATCCCGGTGATGAAGGACAAGGGCTATGACGCGGATTACGCGGTCAATGTGACGGTGACGTCTTCCATCGCGGGGATCATCATTCCGCCAAGCCACAACATGATCATCTTCGCGCTCGCAACCGGCGGTGTCGTTTCGATCTCGAAGCTGTTTCTGGCAGGCGTCGTCCCCGGCATTCTGATGTGCTGCTGCCTTGCGATTGCAGCCTATGTGGTTGCGGTGAAGCGTGGCTACCGGGCCGAGAAGTTTCCAGGCTGGACAGTTCTTCTGTTGGCTTTCGTCGGTTCGATCCCCGGTCTGCTGACAGCGGTAATCATCGTGGGCGGGGTCCTCTCCGGTGTCTTCACGGTCACGGAATCCGGTGCCTTCGGTGCGATGTATGCATTTCTTGTGACGCTGATCGTTTATCGGAGCCTGTCCTGGGAGAACTTCAAGATCGCGGTCGCCTCTTCCGTGCGCACGACGTCGATGGTGATGATCCTGATCGCCTGCGCTGGCGCTTTCGCCTATATGCTCACATTCAACCGCGTACCGACCAAGACAGTCGAGTTCCTGCTTGGGATCACCGAGAACCCGATCCTGATCCTGCTCATGATCAATGCGGTTCTTCTGTTGCTTGGCATGATTATGGACATGGCGGCGCTGATCCTGATCTGCACGCCGATCTTCCTGCCCGTTATGAACATGCTCGGGATCGATCCGCTTCAATTTGGCATGATCCTGTTGGTCAATCTTGGCCTTGGCCTGTGTACCCCCCCCGTTGGGACCTGTCTCTTCGTGGGCTGCGCGGTGGGAAAACTGCCGATGGAGAAGGCGGTCAGAACGATCTGGCCCTTCTACCTCGCCATTTTTGCCGCCCTCATGTTGATTACCTTCGTGCCGGAGATATCCCTGACTTTGCCGAACCTGATCATCGGGCCGTAAGGATTGAGCGGCCCGGGCCCCGGTGACTTACCTGGCACGGCCGCCCGCTTGCCGGATCGAACCGGACGCCCGTACTGCAAGAGGCACCTATTCAATTCTCACATCCGCCCGAACCTGGAACCAAAAGGGGTCGAAAGTTGCCCCGTAAATTTCCTTCCGCCCCCGGTCATCGTCTATGGCAACGCTGATCTTGACCGCACCATCGAAAGTTTGAAGGCGTTCGGATCCTACATGCGGTTACCTTTCAGACCCGGCGCGCAGGCTCGGTCCAGAGGTCATCAGCCAATTCTGTCATGCGATGAGCCAGGCCGAAGCACGACCCAAACCGCCGCCCCAACGACAAGCAAGGCGCCTGCAGCGAATCCAATATTTGGCGTTTCCTGAAAGACGAAAAAGCCGACGCCCACGGACAGGATCAGGCTAAGATACCCGAGTACAGACAGAAAACCGGCCTCGCCGTGATAGTGGGCGCGCAGAAAGCATAGCTGCGCGCACTGCGCGAAGGCGCCGACCGCAAGCAGCGGTGCAAGGTGGGCCGGTGCGATGGTGACCCAAGCCGTGGCCGCCAGTGGCGCCGTGCAGACCGCAAGACCAGCTGTGTAGAATGTCATCAACACGATGGCCGGGGCTGAACGCAGCTTGCGCGTCGCTATGATTGCGGCAGAACCGGTCAGCACCACCAGAACCAGTGCGGCGAGACCCCAAGTCCAGGCAACATCCCGTGGGTTGGCAGCAAGCAACACGCCAAGAAGCGCGATCCCGGCGGCCCACCACCGCCTTGGCCCAATCGCTTCCTGCAGCAAGACGGCGGCCATCACCATCGTGACGATTGGACGCGTAAAGTTGATTGCCGTGAACAGAGCGAGCGGCACGCGCGAGATGGCAAAAAAGCTGGCCGTCAGTGTCACAACGGAAAAACCGACGCGGATAAGGTGCAAACGAAGATGGTCAATCTGCCGGAACTCTGCACGATAGATCCAGATCATCGGCAGGATCAGAACAAGGCCCACTGCGGCGCGAACGAATACGATTTGCGTGGCCGGATAATCTGCATCCAGCCATTTCACGATCGACAACGCCCAGATGTTCAGGGACATATCCGCGATCAGCCAGGCGCCTCCGACCAGATTGTCGCGCGGAGCGGTTTCGGTCATTCCCTGGGCGCGATGAAATTCGCCATCAGGCGGAACGCACCGGGGACAAGGTTTTCCAACTGGTGGTGCAAGATCAACGACGTATGGATGTGGCGGCCTTGCCCAATATCCGCCACCAGTAGCGATCCGGTCAAAGGATCCTCGTCCGGATCTGCCATGGACAGAAGCGGCACATAGGCCGAATCCCAGCTTTTTGCGAAGTAAAGCCCGCGCTCTTTCACCCAGCCGGCCCAGTCCGATGGGCCAATCGGGTTCGGCCGTTGAAGGACGGGATGGTCAGCCAGATGTGTCACTTCGGCAGCCTCATCCGTAACGCGCCACCTGAGAGAGGGTTGGCCGATCTCCAACCGTTTTGGCGGAACACGGTCCGGGTCCCAGTTGTCCCACGGCCGATGGTAAAGCGTCACAAGCGTTCCGCCGGCTTCCGTCCAGCGATGCAATCGCGGCATGGCCTGAAGCAGCCCTGGCCGAAAGCGCATGGCAAAAATTCCGATGACGATGGCGCCAAATGCATCCAAGGCGGCATCCGAGCCAAGCTCGGCATCTGACAGGTCGGTCACATCCGCACCCATGGCGGCCAGCCAATGCCCTACCCTGTCATTCCCTGCGCCGATGTATCCGACCCGGCCCTCCGGCACCGCGATGTCGACGGCGGCCACTCGGACCTCGGCGGGTCTCGCGCGGGCCGTGGGCGCCACATGGTCATGGGTTATGGTGCGAACGGTTTGCCCGGGCATGCCGTTGACCAATGCGCGGAAGGAATAGACACCAGGGGCGACATCGTCAGGCGCCGTCAAAGCGAAACCCGTGTCGGTCCGACCTGCCTGCCAGCCAGCGGGAAGATCCAACTCAACCGACGCGTCCGACGGAATTAGATCGCGTATTGCCAGATCAAGCGCGCGGCCAGGTGCGGCCCTGTTCAGAACAAGCGCGGACCGATCGAAGGTCAGGCGGGCCTTGGGCAGCACGACCGGTTCCGCGTCCCAAGCGACGGGCGCAACACATGTCAGTCCGTTTGTGCCGATCTCGGCCATCAGGCGCGGCGTTGGCGGGACGATCGGGTCATACCTGTCCCGATAGGCGTCGTGCAAAGCGGTGTCGCTTGCCACCGACACCGTTTCCCCTACAACGCTCCAGCCATCCGGCAGATCAAGCTCGACCGACAGGCTTTCGGCCGCGCCAGCGGCGTGTTCGATGGTCAGGTCAGTCGCACCGCCTGCATCCAGGAAAACGGCCTTGGTATAGGCGCGCACGTCAACGCCCAGGGACAGACGCAGAACCTGAACCAGTTGATCCGACTTGGCTTCGAGCCGGTGAGACAATTCAGCCTGCGCATCCGGCGGGCAATCCGATTGCGCGGCCCGGATCGCTTCCAAAGCCTCGCTCGCTGCTTTGGTCACGGATGCGAAATCGGGAAAGGCTTCGATAGCCCGATCCACCGCCGATTGCGCAGCAAGCAGGGGTTCTTTGACCGCGCCGCAAATGGCCGCGAGATCGCCGATCGTCCTCGGTAGACCTGACCAGAGCGCGTCATCCGGTCCTTCGACATGGCTTTCCGCGAGATGCAGGGGCCAGTCATGGCCGGGGCCGGCTGGCACCCAGCGGCCCATGCCTTGTGTCCGGTGATAGGCACGCGACTGTTGGCCGATCCGGTCCCAGGCCCATCCTGTCATCGGTTCAGTATCCGTTCCGGGGATCGCCAGCGTTGCCGGTGGCGGCGGCAGATCATCGTCATAAGACGTCCCTGCCCCGGACCAGGCAGGCAGATACATCTTCTTCACCTGCCAGGGCGGCAAGTTCGACGGAAACCCGGGATTGGCAGCGGCTGACATCACCTCATGCGCGGCTTGGGTCATGGCCCTGTGGTGACCATGCTGACCCGGAACATCCAAAAAGGTCGGGCAGATGATATCGGGCTTGTCGGTGCGCACAATCTCGACGAACCGTGCGAGCGTCCGGTCATGACCCCATCGGCCCAAGGTCTCGTCACCGCTTTTCGAAAATCCGAAATCGGTGATTGTGTCCTCGGGCGTTGCCCCGTGCCAGTACATCCGCATGCCGAGAACATCGCAGGCACGTTCCATTTCGCGCGTGCGAAGCGCGCCAAGGTCAAACCCCGCCTCGGTCCCAATGTCGTTCTGGCCGCCCTCGCCTCGCGTTGAACAGGCATATGAGATGTTGATCCCATCCCGGAATGCCAAAGCAGCCAGCATCCCCGAAATCTCGTCATCCGGATGCGCGCCGGTTTGCATGAAGCGGACCACGGATTTCAGCGGCTGCAAGGCCCACCACAACTCCATCAATCTGGGTTTGGCCCGATCCTCGGCAATTCGGGCCTGATCAGCGGTGGGCATAAGGCGTCCTTTCCCGCGACATCAGGCCGCGGCGATCTGCGGTGTGAAGGTGCGGTTGATGACAAGAGCAGCCGCGCCAAGGGTCGCCGTCATACGGCCCGATGCACCACGCATCAGCCGAGGCACGCGCCGGTCTTGCCGGTTCGCGACCGTCCCAGCAGGCATCCGAACCGCGCCGATCAAATGGTCAAGGACCCGGTCTGGCATGGCCCCGCCAAGGATTACGGCCTCTGGGTCCAGTATGTTTTCAATGATTGCGATGGCCGATCCCAGCGGCTCTGCCGCTGCGTCCAGCCAGTCCATCAGCGCAGGCTCTTGATCGCCATAAGCACGGTCAAGGTCGTCCACATTGGCAACCTCCACCCCGGCTGTGCTCAGGTGGCGTTGCACCGACAAGCGACTGACCACAGATTCAAGCGGCATGACCTTGCCACCCGCCATAACCGGGATATGCCCGATTTCGCCGGCGTTCCCAAAGGCGCCTGCGACCAAACGCCCGTTCTGAACCATGCCAAGGCCCAAACCACTGCCGAAATAGAGAAACGCATAAGTTTCAAGCTCTTTCGCGACGCCCGAGACGCGTTCGGCCACAGCGGCGGCATTGGCGTCGTTTTCGACGACAACCGGCAGCCCAAGTGCGTCTGAAAACCAGTCTCGTGGCGACACGTCCCGCCAGATCGGCAAGTCAGACGCTGCGCCCGTTAGACCCGTTGGTCCAAACGGCCCCGGCATTACGATCCCGGCCCCAAGACACCGCGCCGCGCTGACCTTGGCCTTCTTTGTGACGGCCCCGCTTATGGCGCGAACGGCCTCTGTCACACCGTCCCGATCCAGCGCTTTCAAGTCCCGCCGAAGCGAAGCGATGGGCCGCCCGCAGAGATCTAGTGCTGCGGCGAATACCGCGTCTGGGCGTATCTCGATCCCCAGGGCGTGGCCGCCGCCAGGGTTCAGCCCATATTGCACCGGCGGGAGCCCGCGCGCACCTGCGCGTCGCCCGGTTTCGACAATCAGGTCGTCCCCCAGAAGATCCGCTATGATATTCGACACGGCCTGCGTCGACAGGCCAGACCCCCGCGCAATCTCGGCCCGGCCGATTTCGCCCGCCGCACGAATCTTATCCAGAACGACTTGCCGGTTATGCGTGCGTGCCCGCCCGGCATTTGCGCCAACGATATCCGACAAGGCGATCATGAGACCCGATTAACTCAACTTACTTGATAGCTCAAGATTGTTGAGTTATCGATTGGGTATCAGCGGGACAAACCGACATTTGGCTGGGCAAACCGGCCTGAACTCCAGGGAGACACGACATGAGTTTGACGAACCTCAGGGCGATGGCCCTTGCCTCAGCCACCAGCGCGGCGGCGCTTCTGGGCACTTCTGCCCATGCGGTTGAGATCGAGTATTGGCAGTATTTCTTCGACGCACGCGTTACGGCGATGGAGCAATTGATCGAGAACTTCCAAGCCGCGAACCCAGATATCACGGTCACGATGACCCACTTCCCCTATGCCGATTACCGGACCAAGGTGGCTGCCGCGATCCCGGCAGGGGAAGGCCCGGATGTGGTGCAGTTGTTCTACGGCTGGCTAAACGACTACAAGGCCGCCGATCTGATCCAGCCTTTGCCAGCCGATGCTTTCCCGGCGGATTCGATTGACGAAGAATTCTTCCCGATGGTCTCGGCCATGCGCGAAGGCGACAATTACTGGGCGCTGCCAACGGCTGTACGTTCGCTTGCTTTGTTTTACAACACCCGGCTGTTCGAAGCCGCTGGCATCGACGGTCCGCCCGAGACCTTGGACGAAATGCTCGAAATCGGCGCTCAACTGACCGAGCGTGACGGTGCAGGCAACCTGACACAAGCCGGTCTGACCATGGGCATGACTGCACAGGACCATCACTGGTTCCGCGAAGCGCTAGTGCGCCAGTTCGGCGGTGAACCGTACCTCGATGACTATAAGACCGTGAACTACAATACCGAAGCCGGCCAGAAGGCGATGGAGTTCTATGTGAACCTGGGCGCTGAAGACGGCATCGGGGCGATCGGGTTCATGGACGAACCGCAGGCCGCGTTCAAGGCGGGCCGTGCGGGCATGCATATCGACGGATCTTTCCGGATCGGATCGCTGAACAAGACCCGTGGTCTGGAATGGGCGGTGACCGAACTTCCGGCAACATCAGACGGGATGCGGTCGAACTATTCGTCCTATTGGGTGAATGCGATCACGACGAAGGCTGAAGGCGAAAAGTACGACGCAGCAGTCAAGTTCATGCAGTATGTCACCTCGGACGAGGCGATGCAGATTTGGCTTGATGTCGTGGGCGAATTGCCCGCCAAGCCGTCGGTTGGCATGACCGAGGCAAACGCGAATGACGCGACCTATGGGCCGTTCATCCGGGGCCTTGAATATGCCAACACGACCAAGTTCGTGAACGAAAGCGCGCAGCGGCAAATCCTGATCGACCTTGTCGAGAAAGTAAGCTTGCAAGGTGCATCGGTCGCCGATGCGCTGGCCGAAGCTGCGGCGGCGGAACAAAAGCTCCTCGACGAGTTCTACGCCTCGAACTAAGCGAAACGGGGCCGCGGGACACCGCGGCCCTTTCCCGTTCCGGCAGGCGCTTTGATGTACAAAAATCTCTCGATCCGGCAGAAGCAGATTGTCTGGGCCTGGGCCTTCCTGGCCCTCCCGGTCGTCTTCTATGTGGTGATCCGGTTCTACCCGACCGGCAACGCCATGGTGATTTCC
Source organism: Paracoccaceae bacterium (assembly GCA_965267475.1). Taxonomy (GTDB): domain Bacteria; phylum Pseudomonadota; class Alphaproteobacteria; order Rhodobacterales; family Rhodobacteraceae; genus JBCBKU01. The sequence continues at coordinate 1,503,287 of OZ254079.1, read as the reverse complement.
TTTCAGGATTGGAACCTTCTGGGCGACCGAACCTGGGCCGGGTGGAAAAACTATGAAAAGCTCTGGAACGATCCGGTCTTCTGGCAGGTCTTCAAGAACACATTCGTTTATCTGATCCTCGGCACGCCCGTCAGTCTCGTAATCTCGTTCATCGTGGCCTATCACCTGGACAAGACGCGCTTCATGCACGGCTTCATCCGGATGCTGTATTTCCTGCCCTTCATGACCAGCGCGGTGGCCATGGCCTGGGTCTGGCGGTGGTTTTACCAACCGGTGCCTATCGGCCTTTTCAACAATTTCCTTGCCGGGTTCGGCATCCCGCAGATCGAGTTTCTACGGTCAACGACGAACGCCTTGCCCGCGATCCTTGCGCCCGCCGTCTGGGCTGGTCTCGGGTTTCAGATCATCATCTTCATGGCCGGACTGCGGGCGATTCCGCAAAGCTATTACGAAGCCGCGCGGATCGACGGCGTCTCAAGCTGGACGGTGTTGTTTGAGATCACCATACCCCTGCTAAGGCCCACAATCGTCTTCCTTGTGGTGTTTTCATCCATCGGGTTCCTTCGGATCTTCGATCAGGTCTTCAACATGACAACGGGCGATCCGGGCGGTCCCCTGAACTCGACCAAACCCTTGGTGCTTCAGATTTATCAAAGCGCCTTCACCGACTTCGACATGGGCTATGCCGCGGCGCAGACGGTCGTCCTTTTCCTCATCCTGCTGGTGGTTTCGCTCTTCCAGCTTTGGCTTCTGCGGGACCGCTGATGACCACCGTCGACGATATCCGCGCCTCGTCCGACACGCTGTTCGCGTCGCAGGCCGCCAAGCGGAAAGCCAATATGGGCCAATACGTCCGCTGGGGGATCCTGTTCATCGGCGGGATCCTGATGGTCATGCCGATCGTCTACATGATCTCGACCTCACTCAAATGGCCGCACGAGATCTATGACGTCTCGCTAGTCCCGAAAGAGCCGCACCTTGAGAACTATACTTTCGTTTTGGAAGACGGGCGGTTCTATGGATGGTTCATGAACTCGCTAATCATCGCGGTGATCACCACGATCTCAAACGTCCTGTTCGACAGCCTTGTGGGCTATACGCTTTGCAAGTTCCGCTTCCCGGGCCGCTACATCGTCTTTATCGCAATACTCTCAACCCTGATGATCCCGACCGAGATGCTTGTGATCCCATGGTATTTGATGAGCCAGTCTTTCGGCTGGCTCGACACCCATTGGGGCATCATGTTCCCAGGTCTGATGACGGCTTTCGGGACCTTCCTTATGAAGCAATTCTTTGAAACCGTGCCGGACGACTTCATCGAAGCCGCGCGGATCGACGGGCTGAATGAATTGCAGATTTGGTGGACCGTCGCGATGCCGCTGGTGAAACCGGCGTTGGCGGCGCTGGCGATCTTTGTCTTCCTTGGCAATTGGACAGCATTTATCTGGCCACTGATCGTCACGAACAGCTGGGACATGTACACATTGCCCGTGGGTCTTTCGACCTTCGCCGATGAGGCCGATGTGGCTTGGGAACTGGTGATGACGGGTGCCGCGATCTCAACCATCCCAACCTTGATCGTCTTCCTGATCTTCCAGCGGTTCATTATTCGCGGTGTCGTCATGGCGGGGCTGAAGGGATGACCGACAGCTCTGTTTTCCCGGACCCGGTTTACCGCGACACGGTGCTGGCGCCTCTCTTCGAAGGGGTGAAGGCGCATTACGCTACGGGAATGGCCGCGATCAACAAGGCCCATCTCGTGATGCTGGCAGAGACAGGGATATTGGCGTCAGCGGAAGCCACGGCCATTGCGGGCGCCTTGCGGGACATCGCTGCCGAGATCGACATCTCGAAGCTGACCTATACTGGCGAGCATGAGGACTACTTTTTCCTTGTTGAAGCCGAGTTGAAAGCACGTCTCGGTGACCTTGGCGGTGCGCTCCACACCGCACGGTCCAGAAACGACATGGATCACACGCTGTTCAAACTGGCCTTGCGGACCCGCACCGCCACGCTTCTGGGCGAAGCCCATGCGCTTGCCGAAGCGCTGATTGCGAAGGCCGAAGCGGAATCAGACACGCTGATCGTCGCCTACACCCATGGCCAGCCGGCGCAACCAACGACGTTCGGACATTACCTTGGCGCAATCATCGAGGTGATCCTGCGCGACGCAGAACGGCTCGACGCTGCGGCGGACGGGTTAGAGCATTGCCCGATGGGCGCCGCCGCCATCACGACATCCGGGTTTCCCATCGACCGGCACCGCGTGGCTGACCTATTGGGCTTTGAAGATCCGCTTCTGAATGCCTACGGCTGCATCGCTTCGGTCGATTACGTGACCGGGCTTTATTCAGCCATGAGGCTTCCCTTCCTGCATTTGGGCCGCTTGATCCAGGACCTGCAATTCTGGTCGGCCTTCGAAGTGGGCCAGCTTTACGTGCCAAACAGCCTTGTCCAGATCTCGTCGATCATGCCGCAAAAGCGGAACCCGGTGCCGATTGAACACCTGCGTCACTTGGCCAGCGCCACGGTCGGGCGCTGCGACATGGTCGTGAACACGATGCACAACACGCCTTTTACCGACATGAACGACAGCGAAGGCGAGGTGCAGCAGGCAGGCTATGCCGCGTTCGACAGCGCCAGCCGGGTCCTCCGGCTTCTGACGGCTCTGGTCCCCGCCTGCAAGATCAATGCGGACCGTGTGGCAAAGACAACCGATGCGGCCTGCATCACCATCACGGAGCTGGCGGACACGCTGGTTCGGGATGAGGGGCTGAGTTTCCGACAAGCGCACGAGATCGCAGCCGCCACAGCCCGCGCGGTGATCAAGGATGGCGCACCACTAGGGCTCGGCTATGGCGCCTTCGTAACGGCCTTCCAAACAGCGACAGGCAAGTCCCCTGCCCTGACTGAAGCGGCCTTCCAAACGACCGTGTCCACCGAAACCTTTGTGACCCGACGCGACCGCCCGGGCGGTCCCGCCCCTGCGGCGCTATCCGACGCTTTGGCCGAATACCGCGAAACTCTGTCTGGTCTCGTCGCTCGCAAGACCATTCGTGCAAACCGCCACAAGGCGGCGGATCTTACCCTGTCCCATGCCTTCAACGCGCTTTTGGAGACCTGAATGTCCAATCTGACCCTCCAGAGCCTTGTGAAAACCTATGGGGCGACCGAAGTCCTTCACAGTATCGACCTTGAGATCCAGGCCGGTGAATTCGTCGTCCTGGTCGGACCATCCGGGTGCGGAAAATCAACGACGCTTCGCCTGATTGCAGGCCTGGAAGACGTGACCAGCGGAACGATCGAGATCGGCGGGCGCGTGGTGAACAACCTTGAACCCAAGGACCGCGACATCGCGATGGTCTTCCAGAACTACGCGATCTACCCGCATATGACCGTTCGGAAGAACATCGGCTTCGGTCTGCGCAGTTCGAAGATGTCCCGCGCTGACAAGGACAACCGCATCGACGAGATTGCCGAAATCCTGGGCATGACTGATCTTCTGGCGCGCAAGCCCAGTCAGCTTTCGGGCGGCCAACGCCAGCGAGTTGCGATCGGACGCGCCATGGTGCGCGACCCGGCGGTATTCCTATTCGATGAACCGCTTTCAAACCTGGACGCTCAGCTTCGGACCCAGATGCGTCTGGAGATTAAGAAGCTGCACCAACGTGTTGGATCCACGATCATTTTTGTCACGCATGACCAGGTCGAAGCGATGACCATGGCGGACCGGATCGTGATCATGAAGGATGGCCACATCCAGCAGGTTGGGACACCGTCCGAAGTCTACCACACCCCTGCCAACACATTCGTTGCGGGCTTCATCGGATCTCCGGCCATGAACATGCTGCCCGGCACCGCAGCCAATGGCGCCATTCATCTGAGTGGAGGGACCACGGTGGCCCTGCCGGTGGAAATCGCACAGGACCGGCCCGTCATGCTTGGCATTCGGCCAGAAGATCTGCATCCGGTCGATGGCCCGTCCTTGATCAGCGGATCGGTGGACGTGCGCGAACCTCTGGGCCACGAAACGCTGATCTATGTGAACACGCCCGCCGGAGAGGTCATCGCAAAGGCCGACGGACGCACACCGCCGGATGTCGGAGGCACCGTCCACCTTGGCGCCACGCCCGAGAACATTCATGTTTTCGATCCGGAAAGCGGGGCGGCGCTTACGTAATGCGTGGCCAGGGCAAAACAGCGGTGCTTTCGGTCGGACGCCTCTACTGCGACCTGATCTTCGCAGATCTTCCGAGGATGCCGACACTGGGGACGGAGGTCTTTACGGAAGACTTCGGCGCCCACGCCGGAGGCGGAGCCTTCGTGACCGCTGCGCATCTGTCACAGCTTGGTCATTCCTGTGCATTGGCCGCAATGCTTCCCGCGTCGCCCTTCAGCGATCTGATGCGCCCGGACCTTGAGGCGTCAAACCTCGATCTGTCTCTTTGCGCGCCCTTGTCACGCGCGGACGGGCCCCAGATCACCGTGGCAATGGCCCAAGCAGCCGACCGATCTTTCCTGACGCGGCGTGCCGGCCCGCCCTTTCCCAAGCTCGCCGAAAAGGAACTGGCGCGTCGACATATCAAGCATATCCATATCGGAGAGATCGCAAGCCTGATCGCGCGGCCCGAAGTCATCGGCGTTGCCCGATCGCTCGGCGCAACGATATCGGTCGACTGCGGATGGGACGATGCGTTTGATGCAAACGCGATACGGCCGTTCATCGGGGCAATCGATGTGTTCATGCCGAACGAAGACGAGATGACGGCCTTGCGAAAGCTCGGGCTTGGCAGTGGCATCGCACCGGTAACGGTGATCAAGAAGGGTCAAAAAGGGGCCACCTATCTGTCAGCCGATGGCACGTATTCTGCCCCTGCCCTTGCGACAGAAGTCTTGGACACCACCGGCGCTGGGGATGCATTCAACGCAGGCTTCCTGTCGTGCTGGCTTGACGGCGCATCCCCCCAGACATGTCTTGAAGCCGGGAATCTTCGGGGCGCCATGGCGGTTCGAAGCACTGGCGGGTTCACGCCCGAAACGGCGCGTAAATCCGAGTTAGGCGTCGCCGAGGGTTAAGGCGCAATTGCGCCTCGGTTTGGTTCAGAACGGGACTGCGAGATACCGGCCCGCCATGCCAGGTCCGACGTCAATCCGCCTTCTCTGAGACAGTCGTTTCGTCCTGAAGAACCTGAAAGACATCCCGGGCGCCTGCCACCGCCTGCCCGTGATCAAGGTCCTGTGCGTTCAAGGCAGTAAGAAAATCTCGCAACCCGCCGGACCGGGCAAAACCCGCCATCGCGTCAAGATAGGCCCGGGGCCAAGAACCATCCAACCGGTCGGATCTAAGCAAATGGCTTGCGCCCAACGCGGCGCCGCTAACCGAATATTGGACACCCCAGGCCCAGCTTTCCGACTTGTTCCCTGCAACGGGTATCACAGGCAAAACGTGACCCAGGTCCTCCGCAATAGCCGCTGCCCGCGCCTTTTCCTGTTCGCAATAGGGTTTGCTCCCAAGCATCCGTGCTGCCGGTAACCCAAGCCGCGCATGAACAACCAGCATTCCACCGAGCCAGCCAAAATACACGCCCTGGTCCCGGAACACACCATCCGAGGTCCAAAGCCGTTCGGTGTCGGCATGCACCTGCGATGTTGCGGTTTTCAGCAAATGCCGATTGTCCAAACGTCGTGTCACGATCTGCCGTCGCCTGTTGCGCCCAGGGTTTCCGAAATTGCGCTGAAAACTTCGTCTGGCTTCGCCGGTTTGGTCAGCTTCAGAACATCTGCAAACCGGCCTTCAAAATGTGCACTGTCACCGTATCCTGACATGAAGAGGAAAGGCACGCCTGCATCCGAGAGATTGCTTGCCAACGGCAGACTGGTTTGCCCGCCACCCAGATTGACATCCAGGATGGCAAAGGTCGGCATCTGATCGGCCAGAAAATCCAGGGCAGCTTCCACGCTTGGAACCGTCTCGACCCCGCCAATGCCGAAATCGCGAAGCTGGGCCCCAAGGCCTTCGGCAATGATGAAATTATCTTCAACGATAAGGCAGGTGGCTTCCGACAAAACGTCTTGGAACTCCGTGGCCGTCTTCGATGCATTGGCCGCGGCCGTGTTGGGGGATTGGGTCACGTCTAAGGTCTCGCCCAGAACCCGGGACGGCAGAAAGAATGTGGCCCGAACCCCCGTTTCGGCGAACGACAGCGCGGCCCTGCCCCCCAGTTCATGGGGGATCGCCTTCTGGATCAGGTTGATACCGAACCCCAGTGTTTTAGGCTCGACAACGGCTGGGCCACCGCTTTCCGTCCAGGTCAACTCCACACCGTCATCCTGCTCGGACAAGGTGACCTCCACACCGCCCCGAGCATCCGACAGCGCTCCGTACTTCACCGAATTCGTCACGAGTTCATGCAAAACCAGGGTGAAAATCGGCGCCGCTTCCGGTCGGATCGATGCACCTTGACCGGCGATCTGTACGCGGTCCGGATCCGACCCATAGGGTTCGAACTCAAGCCGGATCAGCTTTTCAATGGACACCGCATCCGCCAGACCTGCGGATGCAAGATCGTGAGACGCCGCCAGCGATTGGACTCGGTCTTCAAGGGCATCGGCGTAGCCTTGCGAAGAACCCGCGCTGGCCCGGCGCGACTGCTCAGATACCGATCGGATCAACGTCAGGATGTTGCGAACGCGATGATTAAGCTCATCGATCATGATCTTTTGCTGGTGCGTCATGGCCTTGGCCAGCTCTTGACGCTCGATCGTGTTCACCAATGTCCAGATGCGGCTCGCGAAATAAAGCGCCTCATCCGACCAAGGTGCCGAAAAGCCCCGAACCACTTCCAGATATGTTGAAAAGGATCCCCGCGGCGAAATTCGGTTGCGACCTTCGTGGTTCTCAATCGTCTTTTCCGGATTTCCGGCCCAGTTGACTTCGCGCGACTGCTCCTTTCGGAATATGCCAAGTCTTCGCGCAGGTTCGAACGCGCAGACCAGCGCGCCCGCGCAACCATTGAACGCCTTTGAAAATCCGGGGAATTCCTTCTCCAAGTTATCAAAACTCATCAGCGCGTTACGATCCATCGGCAGGTTGAACACGTGCTTGGTGAGTGGCTCGTCAGGAACGGTTCCAAAGACCCGCGTGCCGCCATCCTCAGTCAGTGCAAGGCCATCGGCATCCAGGATTTCAAGCACCGATGTGGCGAAGTCCTCAAACCCACGAACTGTTTCGATCTCGGCCTGAAACCTATCTTTCAGCGCGTCGACCCGAGCGATCAGACCAATTCTTGCGTCCTGGCGCAGAACCCGCAGTTTCGACGAAAACACATGCCGGAACTGTTTGAGAAGTTCGCGCAGATCTGGCGCTGGAACGCGCGGAGACGAGTGATGGAAAGAAATGATCCCCCAAAGCGCGCCGTCGGACTCGATATGCAGCGTCAATGTCGCCTGCGACCCCATGTTGCGCAGGTATTGCAAATGGATGGGCGAAACGCCGCGTGACGCCGCGTGGCTGATATCCAGCGGTTGGGGATCATCATCCCTTGCAATCAATGGAACGGGTGCCTGATCCACATCGCTGATGAACCGAAGCGGCGATTTCAACATCATCGCCCGCGCCTGTTCGGGAATGTCCCAATGCGGGAAGCGCAGGTTCAGAAAACTCTCTAACCGGCTTTTTCGCTCTTCGGCGAGCACTTCGCCGTTAAAGTCCCGGTCGAACCGGTAGATCATGATGCGGTCATAGCCCGTTAAGTTTCGCATCAGCCGCACAGTGGTCGAGAACAAGTCCTCCTCAGTTTTGCACGACTCGACCTTGCTGATCAGAAACCCAATTGTTTTTAGGGCATTGGAACCCTCAAAAGCCGCTAGTCGTGCCGGCTCCCACTCGACGATGAGGCGTGGTCCATACTGGCAGGCGGCAAAATGCAGGTCGCGCCCGTTCAACGTCACCTCGCCTACCGGCTGCATGGTTTCGGACGCGTCCGGCTGAAACAAGGTATTCTGCAAGTCGTGCCAGATTTCGCGTCCAACAAGTTCCAGCAGGTCCTTGCCCAGCATGGATGACGGATGATAGCCAAGGATATCTTGGCAATTCTCGCTGACATGGGTGATGGCGTTCGTCTCGGCATCAATCGCCATAAGGCAGGCAAACGGCTGTGTAACACCGGGTGTGTGCACGGGTTCCGACGCGCAAGTCTCAAGCGCTTCGCGAATTTCGTCGTCCGTTAAGGCCATATTCCCTCGATTTTATGTGAATGGCCGCGAAACCGTTAAGATGGTCTTAAGTTACGGAACGCACAACTCCAAGGCGAAAGACGCTGCCGGCATGAAAGGAAATCCTTGCCGCGCCGCAAAAAAAAGCCCGCCAATATGGCGGGCGCTTCGCTTAGCTGGTCTTGGGTCTATTTCAGGACACTCTCAGTCCCGCCGATCTCGTGCGACAGGTCAGATGCCGCGGATCGCCGGCCCAATAGAAACCGGTCCACCGACAAGGCCCCAGCGCCCCGTACCGCCACATAAAGCAGAAGGAAGACCCAAAACGCGCGCTGATCGAGGATCAAGGAACCCGAGGCTTTGTCGAACCAGGCACCGATCGTTTCCGCGTCTGCGCCGTGGCCAAAGATATCCGTCAGGCTTTGGACAACCACGAAACCAATCATGCCCAACGCAGCGAACCGGCCAAAAAGACCGATGACCAGAAGCACCGGCAAGATGAACTCGGCCCATGTCCCAGCAAAAATCACCGTCTTCTCGAACAGGCTGAATTGCGTCACATCGTATAGGACTTCTTCGGCCTTCTTCGGGAAGATCTGCGCGTAAGCCCCAGTGGACGGCGACAGAAACCCGAAAATGCCGTCGCCCAGCTTGGTCAGGCCCGAGGCCCAGAAGTATTGAAACAGGACCCCTGCAAAGACGAGCCGGGCCAGAAGCGGCATGACCAGCGGTTCCAAACGCTCGAAAGGGCGAAAGATGGCTTCTTGGAGCCGGATCAATGGGGTCATGGGTCTGTCCTTATGTCAGTAATGGCTGCACCTGAAAGCAACTGGCCCAGCGCGGTCGTAAAATCGAAAGTCGGGTCTGAGGCAGCGGTCTCAAGCGCTTCGCCCAATGTCAGGCCCGCCCGAAGCGCCTCGGTCAGATGCGCTGTGCCCCTGCCTACGGGCTGCGCCACCGGATCAAATTCGGGCCGGGTGATCAAAACCGATTGCGGCTTGGCGATGGGCTTCGGAGCGCCATCCACCATGTTAAACGCCCAGATCGCGTAAACTGGCCAGGGTGACTGCAAGACCTGAACGGCGGGTGCCAGATCAAACCGCGTGGCCATCAAGGCAGCGGGCGACAGGGCTTGCAAGGCCGCCGGGTCAACAGGGCTCGCATCGCCAGCGTGATAGGACTGGCGTAGCGCCTGTTCCAGTCGCGCCACATCCGCCAGATAACCCAGATGCTTCAGCGGCTCGAACGTATCGAGGAACCCGGGAAAAGCCTCGCCATAAAGCATCATTACCGGCGATGAAGGCGGATGTTGGCGAAGAAAAACGCCCGCGACGCGCTTGAAATTCTCGTCGCCGATTAGCTTTGAAATGGCTGGAAAAGCCGTCTCTAACGCCTCGGTCAGGGAAACCGCCACGTTGTTTCGATACACATTGAAGCGCTTGGTCGTGGGCGCGCCCTCGGGGTCCACCAATCCGGCAGGCACTTCTGCCTCAGGCGACAGAACCGCCGCCAGGAAATCCGCCTGGTGGACCGTCATGCGGGCGCCCCGATCAGAATGTCGTTGGCCCGCGCCGCTTCGGCCGCCAGGACAGGCCAATCCGGCACATCCGTATCCCATTCGATCAGCGACGGCTTCGCGCCGCCCTTTTCGATCGTATGCGCAAAAAGCACCCAGACCGGGTCAGCGACTTCGCGCCCGTGGCTGTCAATAAGAAGCGGCGCCCCTTCGTCGTCCTCATCCTCATCGTGACCCGCCAGATGGATCTCGCCCACGGCGTGCAGCGGAAATGCGTCGATATAGCTGACCGGATCCGTTTTCTGGTTCGTGGCCGAGATGAAGACGTTGTTGACATCCAACAGCAGCCCGCAACCGGTACGTTTGACGATCTCGTTCAGAAACTCGATCTCGCTCATCTCGTTTTCGGCAAAGGCGAGATAATGCGACGGGTTCTCGAGCAGCATGCGCCGCTGAAGCGTCTCTTGCACTTGATCGATATGCTCGGCAACGCGGGTCAGGGTCGCCGTCGTGTAAGGGAGAGGCAACAAATCATTGAAATACCCCGTGTCATGGGTCGACCAGGCAAGATGTTCTGAGAAACTTGCAGGGTTCACCCATCCGACAAGGTGCTTCAGCCGTGCCAGATGCTCGGAGTCCAGCGGGCCTTCGCCACCAATCGACAGGCCGACGCCATGCACCGAGATTGGCATACGCTCAGCCAGATGGCGCAGTTGGGCAATCGGGCGGCCCCCGTCGCCCATGTAATTCTCGGCATGAACCTCAAGCCATTCGACCGGTGCGGGGTCGTCCACGATGGCCTGGAAATGCTGTGCCTTATAGCCGACGCCGGGCCGATTTGGCAGATGTCCAAAGGGCTGTTGAGCTGCGTCGAGCATGGGGCACCTTCATCTTATTAGGGTGGGTCCCGGAGATCGCACCCCGGGACCCGGGAAAGCTTATGCCGGGAGGTCACGCTCCAGAGCTTCGAGCGAGCCCATGCGCTCGGTGCCGTCAGCCATCTGCGGCAACTCGATCGTGGCGCAAGTGCCAGCTTCAACCAGTGTCCAGGCGTTGCCCTGATAGTCGACGGTCGACGTACCGGCGCAGGTTGTGCCCGGGCCAGCGGCACAGTCGTTTTCGCCTGCAAGCGAAACACCGAAGCACTTTTCCTGTGCCTGCGCGTTTGCGGGAAGCGTGGCGTAAGATGCGAGAGCGGCAGCAACGGCGCCAGCGACGGCGAGAGTTTTGGGTGTGTTCGACATTGGATCGGTCCTCTTTTGCATTGTCTTGGGTCAAGGTGCCGCAGAGATACGGCGACACTGGACGCCTAGGACAAGTTGCCGGTCGCTGACCAATCACAGGTTCTTGGGAAAAAGCTCCGCTTTGCTGACCTAATTGTGAGCTTCCTCAAGCTATTGTTTTTGAACGACTTTCCATTTGGCGCGGGTCACATTCTCTTGGGTGGGCTGGCAAAAAGAAGCGCAAAACCGCGTGGCGTGTCCGAAATGTTAGCACCCCTGACAGGCGCGTGTGGATACGTGACCCAACCGCGCCTGCTGGTACGGCACGGAAACACGCACACAGCCGGGTTGATTCGTCGTCTTGGCGGTCCGGGTCTCCACCGTCTCCCTGTCAGATCGCATTGCAAATCCCTACGTCCTGCCGCATTTTCCGGCTCGACCCAATCCAGAGGCTCGGATGACGGAACCAGTGCCCCAGAAAACCGTGCAGATCGGCGACATCCGGATCGCCAACACTTCGCCCTTCGCGCTGATCGCTGGCCCCTGCCAGATTGAAAGCCGCGACCATGCCATGCATGTGGCGGAAGAGATCGCCAAGGCCGCTGGCGCCGCAGGCATCCCCTGGATCTACAAATCAAGCTACGACAAGGCAAACCGATCCTCGATCGGTGCCGCGCGTGGGATCGGGATGGAAGAGGGTTTGAACATCCTGGCCGAGGTTCGCCAAACCTTTGGGTGCCCGGTTCTGACCGATGTTCATCTGCCCGATCACTGCGCTCCTGTCGCCGAAGCCGTCGATGTCCTGCAAATCCCGGCCTTCCTGTGTCGCCAGACCGATCTCCTTCTGGCTGCAGGTGCCACCGGCAAGGCAGTCAATGTGAAGAAGGGCCAATTTCTTGCGCCCTGGGATATGCGGAACGTGGCCGATAAGATCGCCTCGACCGGCAATGACCAGATCATGCTCTGCGAACGGGGCACGTCCTTTGGCTATAACACTCTGGTCTCTGACTTCCGGGCACTCCCGCAAATGGCCGAAACCGGGTATCCGGTTGTTTTCGACGCCACCCATTCGGTGCAGCAACCAGGTGGCCAGGGCACGTCGACCGGCGGCGACCGGACCATGGTGCCACCTCTTGCGCGCGCGGCCGTGGCAGTGGGCTGCGCGGCGCTTTTCGTTGAAACCCATGACGATCCGGACAATGCGCCGTCGGACGGGCCGAATATGGTGCATCTGGACGACATGGCAGGGCTTCTCATCCGTCTCCGGGCCGTCGAAGCGGCAGCCCATCCCTGATGTTCACCAAGGCCGAACTGGAAGACGCCGCGCGCCTCGTCTACCGCCACATGGCCCCAACGGCCCAGCATCACTGGCCAACGCTAAGCCATCGGGCCGGTGCCGAGGTCTGGGTGAAGCACGAAAACCACGCGCCCACGGGCGCATTCAAGGTTCGGGGCGGGATTACATTCATCGACTGGCTAAGGCGAACAAAGCCCGACTGTCCGGGGATCATAACCGCCACGCGTGGCAATCATGGCCAATCCCAGGCGCGCGCCGCGCGCGCAGCCGGGCTCCGTGCTGTCATCTATGCGCCCCATGGTAATTCGGTTGAGAAGAATGCAGCCATGCGGGCGTTCGGTGCCGAGCTTGTCGAAATTGGCGACGACTTCGATGAAGCCCGCGAAGCGGCCATGGCCCGGGCCAAGGCTGAAGGGTTGTACTTCGTACCGCCATTTCACACCGAACTCGTCCGGGGCGTGGCGACCTATTCCTATGAACTTCTGACCGCGCTTCCCAAGCTGACGACGCTTTACGTGCCGATCGGCTGTGGGTCCGGCATCTGCGGGGCCATCGCGGCGCGCGATGCGCTCGACCATCCGGCCGAGATCGTAGCCGTCGTGTCAGACAATGCGCAAAGTGCCAAACGGTCCGCCGAAACGGGCCGGCTTTCCCCGTCGAACTCGGCCAAAACCTTTGCAGACGGAATGGCCGTGCGCGTACCAGTGCAAGAAGCGCTCGACATTTATGCGCCGGGCGCGGCCCGTTTCGTGACGGTCAGCGATGATGAGGTGGCCGAGGCCATACGGATCTATTTCACCGATACCCATAATCTCGCCGAAGGCGCGGGCGCGGCCCCCCTTGCGGCGCTCCTCCAGGAAAAGGACCTGGTCCAAGGCCAACAGGCTGCGACGGTCCTTTGCGGCGGCAATATCGATACGGCCTGGTTCCAGACGGTTCTCTCAGGCGGAACCCCGCAACCCTGATCGCGCCTGCGGTGGGGCGGCCCGAGGACGAGGCCCGGGGCCGAGGACGAGAGAAAGCAATGCGGCGCAGCCGCGCAATTAGATCAGGTCAGGCCCAAAGGATAGGACGCCAGTTCCTCATAGATCGGCCCTTCGGGGTGCAGCGTCGACGCATAAAGGCCAAAGGAGGTTGGATGCCCCACGGCAGACAACCCGCCATGAGCCGCCAAAAACGCCTGGACGGGCGCGGCTTCTTCGGACCGCTCTTTCAGGCGTGCCAGCGTGACATGGGCAACAAAGCGCCGCCTTGGGATGTCGATCCCCACCCGACGAAGCCCCGTTTCCAACTTCGACTGCAACGCCATCAACCCTGGGTCCGGGACCAGCGCCGCATAGATCAATCTCGGTGCACTGTCCCCAAAAACATCCAGCCGCGAAAGCGCGAGATGTACTGGTTCCGCTCGAATGCTCTCGGCCACGAAATGCGCTTCTTCCAAAGCCTGATCGTCCAATTCGCCGAGAAACACCAAGGTCACATGCAGGTTTTCTGCCGCCACCGTCCTACCAAGCCGGATCCCGGATTGTGCAATCAGACATTCGGTCCGCACCGCATCCGGCAAGGGAACGGCAAAGAAAGCCCGGGTCACGCCGCTGTGCCCAACCGGCGCGTCGTCAAGTCCCGGATCCGGTTCCGGATCTCATCCCGAACCGGGCCGTCGCGCGGTGGGTCACGCAGGGTCTCGGTCCAGGCGGGATCGAGCGGTCGTCCGCGAAGCCGGGACCAGCTGAGATCCCGCAAAACTTCTGCCCCGGCGTCGGGCAATCGGTCGGGGATCTCGGCCCCGGCCAGAGTGGCCCATACCCCTGTCCAAAGGCGCCCAACCGTCCAGGGGTTATACCCGCCGCCGCCCAGGACAAGGTATCGGGGTGCCAGCGGTCTTAGCGCCGCCACCATCGCCCAATGGGCGTTGTTGGACAGGTCAAGCCGCGCCAGCGGGTCTTCGGCCACCGCGTCCGCCCCGCATTGCAATACGACCGCCTCGGGCCGGAAGGCCTGAACCAATGGCAGAATAAGCGCGTCGCGGATTGCTGCCATTTCAGTGTCGTTAAGCCCCTTTGGAACGGGCAGATTGTAGTGCTGGCCACCGCCCCGGTCTTCCAAAACCCCCGTGAAGGGCCAACGATTTTCTTCATGGACCGAAATCAACAAGGCGTCGGGATCGCCCTCTAACCCAACGGCCACGCCATCCGGGTGATGCGCATCGATATCGACATAGGCCACACGCCGTACGCCCGCATGGCGCAGCGACAAAATCGCGTGCATCGGGTCATTCAAATAGCAAAAGCCGCCTGCGCGGCCCGGAAGCCCGTGATGGGTTCCGCCGGCCGGGTGATAGATAACACCACCGTCTTTCAGAAGTGCGCCCGCCAAAAGCGACCCGCCCGCAGCGGTCGAGGCGCGCCGGACCATGCCTGTAAATACCGGGTTCGACAGGGTGCCCAACCCATAGCGCTCCGGATCACCGGGGCGTACCACGCCTTCCGCATCGGCGCGAAAGAACGCGCGAATGTAGTCCGGGTCATGCCAAGCGGTCAAAGCTTCGGCCCGGGCGCGCGGCGAGGTGATATAGGCCGAACCGGGGAGCCAGCCCATGGCGCGGGACAGGTCGATCACGGTCGAGACGCGCGGAATGCGCAATGGGTGCTGTCCGCCAAAGGCCACATGGCGAAAGACCTCTGAGCCGATGAACCGGGGGGCCGGGCTGGGGGCGGACGAACGCGACATTCCCGGAAACCTAGACCGGTCCGGACGCCCCGGCCACTCTGCATTTGGATTGCATTCCGGTAATTGGGCCTTAAGTTCTGGCCCGGTTAACTGGCAGGACGTGATGATCCGATTTTCGCTCAGATGCGCCGACGGGCACGGCTTTGAAAGCTGGTTTCAGTCGAACGAGGCGTTTGACAGCCTGAAGGCGGCCGGCCACGTGACCTGCCCGACTTGCGGATCGGACGAAATTGAAAAATCGCTGATGGCACCGCCGGTCAAGACGTCGAAGACGGGCAAGACCCCGGTCCTTTCCAAGCCTGACGGCGAAATGGAGAAGGCGCTTGCGGCGATGCGCAAGGAAATCGAAGACAATTCCGACTATGTCGGAATGAATTTTGCCTCTGAAGCGCGTGCCATCCATGAAGGTGAGGCACCGGATCGCGCGATCTATGGCGAGGCCCATAAGGACGATGCCAAGAAGCTGATCGAAGACGGGGTTCCTGTGGCGCCCCTGCCCTTCATTCCCAAAACAAAAGCGAATTGACCGAATGCGCGTTCTGATCACGGGTGCCAATCGCGGGATTGGCGCAGGGCTTTTGGCGGCCTACAAAAAGCGCGGAGACGATGTGATCGGGACATCCCGGTCGGGACAGGATGGTCTTTTGCCGCTCGATGTTCGCAATCCCGGGTCCTTCGGCGTGGTCGAAGACGCTTTGGGCACGGCGCCCCTGGATCTGTTGATTTGCAATGCAGGCATTTATGCCGACAAGGGCCATGCGCTGGAAACGGGCTTCGGTCCGGACATCTGGGCGGACAGCTTTGCCACAAATGTTGCGGGCGTCTTCTTTTCGGTGCGCGCCGCGCTTCAGAACTTGCGGATCGCGGATGGCAGGATCGCTGTGATTTCGAGCCAAATGGCATCCCATACGCGTGCACCGGGCGGGTCTTACGCCTATCGCGCATCCAAGGCGGCGGCGCTGAACCTGGGCCGGAATCTGGCCGCTGACCTGGCATCAGACGGAGTATCGGTCGGGATTTATCATCCGGGCTGGGTTCAAACGGATATGGGTGGCGGCGCGGCGGACATCACCGTGGACGAGGCCGTGGCCGGTCTGATCGACCGGTTTGACGCGTTGGGGCCAGAAACCAGCGGCGTCTTCGAGACATGGGACGGGCGGCCCCATCCCTTCTAGGGGAAAACCGTTATCATATTGAGCGACCTTCGGCCGCACACCTTCTGGCACTTCGTGCGATTGGGGACGGCGCCCGGACCGTTGCGGCATCTCGGGACTGCGCGGTCGGTGCCTTGAGTATTTTTGCCAAGATGAAAGCAGAGCGCGCGCACCGGCTTGCCCTTGGGCCCGCGCTCGCCTATCAGGCGACGGGTTTGCGGGAAGGGCCAATATGCCGATCCTAGTCATGAAATTCGGCGGCACGTCGGTCGCGACGCTCGACAGGATCAAGCGGGCGGCGAAACGCGTAGGCCGAGAAGTTGCCGCGGGCTATGATGTGATCGTCATTGTCTCGGCCATGTCGGGCAAGACCAACGAGCTTGTGGGCTGGGTGCAGGATACGTCACCCCTGTTCGATGCGCGCGAATACGATGCGGTCGTATCCTCAGGCGAGAATGTGACAGCTGGTCTGATGGCGCTGACCTTGCAGGAAATGGATGTGCCCGCGCGATCTTGGCAGGGCTGGCAGGTGCCGCTGAAGACAACTTCGGCCCATGGCGCGGCGCGCATCGAAGAGATCCCGACCGAGAACCTGATGTCAAAATTCGACGAGGGCATGAAAGTTGCCGTGGTTGCCGGCTTCCAGGGGATCAGTCCGGAGGGACGGATCACGACGCTTGGACGGGGCGGCTCGGACACGACGGCGGTCGCATTTGCTGCGGCCTTCGGCGCCGAGCGGTGCGACATTTATACGGATGTGGACGGGGTCTATACGACCGACCCGCGGGTGGCCGATAAGGCCCGGAAACTCGACAAGATCGCGTTCGAGGAAATGCTGGAACTGGCATCGCTGGGCGCCAAGGTCTTGCAGACGCGGTCGGTCGAACTTGCCATGCGGTACAATGTGCGTCTCAGGGTTTTGTCGAGCTTTGAGGACAACGACGAACATGCGGGCACGCTTGTCTGTGCGGAGGAGGATATCGTGGAAAAGAACGTTGTGGCCGGTGTCGCCTATAGCCGGGATGAAGCCAAGATGACGCTGATATCCGTGGCCGACCGTCCAGGCATTGCCGCCGCGATCTTTGGACCCCTGGCCGACGCGGGCGTCAATGTGGACATGATCGTGCAAAACATCTCGGAAGAAGGCCGCACCGACATGACCTTTTCCTGCCCGACCGATCAGGTGGCCCGCGCGGAAAAAGCCATGATGGAGGCCAAGGCTTCGGGCGAGATCAACTTCCATGATCTTGTGGCGGATACGGATGTTGCAAAGGTTTCGGTCGTCGGGATCGGTATGCGGTCCCATGCCGGTGTGGCGAGCGAAATGTTCCGGTCGCTTCGCGACGAAGGGATCAATATCAAAGTGATCACCACCTCCGAGATCAAAATTTCGGTCCTGATCGACCGCAAGTATCTGGAGCTTGCTGTCCAGGCGCTGCACGACGCGTTTGGATTGGAAAAGGCTGCCTAAGGCGGGCCTCCGCGCGCGCCCTGCAAAATTCGTTTCACTCGCCTTCGCCCTGTGATTAGACTCAGGCGCCGGTCCAGAAGGGACCGGTCCCGGGAGGATGGCGAAACCCCATGGCGGATCGCACCGAAAGTGAAAGCCGGCGTCTGCTTGGCCGACTGCGCGAGGTCATGGCGGGGTCCGAGGCGGGTCAGGCGCGGCTTGACCGGATCACCGAGCTTGTGGGGTCATCCATCGGGACCGAAGTCTGCTCTATCTATCTTTTTCGCGACGCCGAGACACTGGAACTCTGCGCCACGCAGGGTCTTAACCCGGACGCGGTCCACAAGACGCGAATGCGCCTGGGCGAAGGGCTGGTCGGGCGGGTCGCCGCCCGAAACAGGCCGATCAACACGGCGAATGCCCCGCAACATCGCGGCTTCCGCTTCATGCCGGAAACCGGCGAAGAGATCTTCACCAGCTTCCTTGGCGTGCCCATTCAGCGGCTGGGCGAACGCCTGGGCGTTTTGGTGGTCCAGTCGAAGGAAGCGCGCGAGTTCACGGCGGACGAGGTCTATGCGCTTGAAATCGTTGCCATGGTTCTGGCCGAGATGACCGAGCTTGGCGCTTTTGTCGGGGAAGGCGCCGCCTTGTCGGCACGCCACCAGCAGCCAGAGATGTTCCGGGGCGGCATCGGTCAGGAAGGTGCAGCAGAAGGCCAGGTCTGGCTGCACGAGCCCCGCGTTGTGGTCACCAACCCCTTCGCCGATGATCCCGAGTTTGAAGCCAAGCGTCTGAAGGCGGCGGTCGATGAACTGCGCTATTCGGTCGACAAGATGCTGTCGGCAGCGTCGACCGGCGACAAGGATCAGCGAGAGGTTCTGGAAGCCTATCGGATGTTTGCCAATTCGCGCAGTTGGTTGCGCCGAATGGAAGAGGACATCAAGGGTGGGCTGTCAGCCGAAGCGGCCGTGGAAAAAGAGCAATCCTCGGCCAGGACCCGGATGGAGCAGTCTGGCGACGCATATCTGCGCGAACGGCTCCATGATCTGGATGACCTGTCCAACAGGCTTTTGCGGCATCTGACGGGCCAGGGTCGGGATACCGGGGCGGATATGCCCGAGAACCCCATTCTCATCGCCCGCAATATCGGGCCGGGTGAGTTGCTGGATTACGGGCGCAAGCTCAAAGGTATCGTGCTGGAAGGTGGATCGGTCGGCAGCCACGCCACAATCGTGGCGCGGGCCTGGGCGATCCCGCTTGTCATCAATGCCAAAAGGATCACAACCGAAGCGCTGAACGGCGACCATATCATGGTCGATGGTGATCAGGGCGTGGTGCATCTTCGGCCCGACGACACCGTCGTGACGGCCTTTCGCGACAAGATGGCGATGCAGGCCCAGGCGCAGGAACGGTATCGCTCGATCCGCGACAAACCGGCCCAGTCCAAGGACGGGACCGAGATTGAGCTTTTGATGAATGCCGGGCTGATGGCGGATCTGCCCTCGCTTGAGACCTCGGGGGCCGAAGGGGTGGGCCTGTTCCGGACCGAGCTTCAGTTCCTGGCACGAAACACGGTGCCCAGGCGGGCCGATCTTGCAGCGCTTTACAAGCGGGTCATGGACGCCGCGGGCGACAAGCGCGTGATATTTCGGACCCTTGATATCGGGTCCGACAAGGTGCTGCCTTACATGAAGCCCCAGGATGAGCCGAACCCGGCGCTGGGATGGCGCGCGATCCGGGTCGGGCTCGACCGGCCGGGTATGATGCGGATGCAGATCCAGGCGTTGATGCGCGCCGCCGAAGGCAGGCCGCTGACGATCATGTTCCCGTTTGTGGCCCAGTTCGATGAGTTCAAGGCCGGGCGTCAGATGGTGCTGGACACGCTCGCGCAGGAAAAGCGGTTGGGTCACACCCTGCCGGCGGATCTTGAGATCGGCGCGATGCTGGAGACGCCCTCGCTCGCCTTTGCGCCGCGTCAGTTTTTCGAACTGGCCGATTTCATCTCGATCGGCGGCAACGATCTGAAGCAGTTCTTTTTTGCGGCGGACCGCGAAAACGAACGGGTCCGGCGCCGGTATGACACGCTGAACGTGTCGTTTCTGACCTTCGTCGAGCAGATCGTGCAGCGCTGCATCGACACTGGGACCGATCTCAGCTTCTGCGGCGAAGACGCCGGGCGTCCCGTCGAAGCGCTTTGCCTTGCGACAATGGGGATCCGCAAGCTGTCCATGCGCCCCGCCTCAATCGGGCCGGTCAAGAACCTGATCCGGCGGGTGGATCTGAGCGAGGCAAAAGAGGTCGTGGATACGGCCCGCGCTTCGGGCGACCAATCTGTGCGCGCGGCGGTGATGACCTGGTTAAGAACTGTAAGCTGAGCGCTGGAGATTTCTTGCAGCAAGAAATTTGCCAAAAAATTTCCTTCAAAAATTTTGCGCTTTCAGATGCGAGCTTTTCGTCCAGAACCGATGAGTGAGCAAAACCGCCGCGACCGACAAACCAAGCGTCAGGCCAATCCAGATCCCGGCTGCTCCGAACCCAAGCGGAAAGCCAAGAATATAGGCCGCCGGCCCGCCCACGACCCAATAGCTGACCGTCGCCATGATCATCGGCACATGGGTGTCCTGAACGCCCCGTAGGACGCCAAGCATCATCACCTGTGCCGCGTCGGTCAGTTGGAACAAAGCCGCAAGCGCCAGAAGGACGGTCCCGATGGCGATAATCGCCGCCCGGTCCGGTTCGCTCGGGTCCAGAAACAGACCGATCAGAAAATCGGGAAATGTCAGAAAACAGATGATGGTCACGACGACAAGGCACATGGATAGGCCCAGCGCAACAAGCGCACCGCGCCTCAGATGTGCCTCATCATGACGGCCAAAGGCATTTCCAGCCCGAACGGTCGCGGCCTGGCTAAGGCCCAGATGGATCACGAAAGTCGCCGACGCGATGCTGAGCGCGATCCCATGTGCCGCAAGCGCCGTGGTGCTGATCAGGCCCATCAACAGGGACGAGACCATGAACAAACCAACCTCGGCAAGGCTGGTCAGCCCAATCGGCCAACCAAGCTGGAAGACCTTGCCGAACGCCTCCCAATCCGGGCGTTGGAAGTTCTGGAAAAGGGCGTATTCGGGCGTCACGCGGTTCACATATGCCACGGTTACAAGCATCCCGATCCCCTGGATCGTGACAGAAGCGATGGCCGCCCCCTGGATGCCCAGTTCTGGCGCGCCCCAGTTGCCGAATATCAAGGCATAGTTGACCAGGGCGTTCAGCACGGCCGAACCGATGGTGATCCAAAGGATCACCTGTGTTCGCTCCAAGGCAGACAGAAAGCTCTTCAACACCATAAGGATCAGGTTCGGGATCAGACCCCAGGCCGCAATCGACAAGTATAGACCTGCTTGCCGTGACACCTCGACGTCCTGCCCGAGCGCCAGAAATATCGGCTCGGCCACGAACATCGGCAGCATAAAGAACGCGCCAAAGACCAGCGACAGCCACATGCCCATGCGGGTCACGCGCCGGACCTGGCGGTCATCTCCCGTCGCGTGGGCGCTGGCCACCATGGGCATCACCGCCCAGGCAAAGCCGGACCCGACCAGGAACGTTACGAAGTAAAGCGATCCCGCGATCACCAGACCGCCCAGCGCCTCCACATCGTACCAGCCGATCATCACCGTGTCCGTGGTTGTAACGGCAAATTGCGCCAGATGGCTGCCGATCAAAGGCAGGCCCAGCACCAGCAGTGGGCGCAAATGCCCGCGCGATTTGGCGGACGGTGCAAGTTCCGGCGATGTGGTCATGCGCGGGGCCTTACGCCCTTCGCGCGGACCGGGCAAGCCCGGGCCTTTAGCGATGGGGTCTAGCGGCGGGCAGACCCTGAAAGACAAGCGCCCCTGGTCGGCAGGGACCAGGGGCGTTCGTCCGGCAGAAGTTGGGAATGGGTTATGACGTCTGCCGGCGTTTCATGACGGCCAGGCCCCCAAGCCCGGCCAAAAGAAGAAGCATTGCAGGCGGCAAGGGCGTCGTTGCGACCGACACGTTGTCGATCGAGAACCCATCGTTCCGCCTGTCATTCCGGAACACGATGTGGACGTCATCTGCGTCCGACATCACCGATCCAAAATCGATGACGAAGAAGCGCTTGGCCCCATCGCGCAACCGGCTCAGCGATGACCAAAGCACCGACCCGTTTACCTCAAGATAGAACTTGGCACCGACATCCGAGATATCGGACAAAGTAAAGGCGATCTGACGGAAGCTGTCGCCGGGCTGAACCGACCAGGCCATGCCCTTGGTGTCGTTCGAATCGAGGAACCAGGCCCCACCGGGTGTATCGTTTGTCCGCCCATAGACATTGCCGCGACGTAGCCCGAGACCCTGCCCGGTGTTCGCGAACCCGGCCTTTTTCACCGTGCCGCCAGTCCCTGTTCCGCCGATGGTCGAAAACTGACCGACCGCGGTGGACAGAGCGCCCGGCAGTTCCGCACCCGATGATCCACCCATGGCCGCGCCTGCGGTTTCGAAATCTTCGGTGATCGTGCTCCCGGCTGTGGCCAGCCAATTGGCATAAGCCTGCGGATTTGCGCGCAAGTCGGTCACAGTGACGCTTGCGGCGCTCGCCAAGGAGGCAGCGGATGCAAATAGAACCGAAATGAATAGAGACCGCGCCAACATGACGGAAACCTCACTCGTAACAAAACAGGGCCCCGGCGTGGCAGATCCCGGCATATCCGGCAAGTTTTCTGGCAAATCCTCTCTGTATTGAACCGGTCTCGGCGAACAATCCGCGATTGCCCCGCCGATTGACCCCCAAAGGCGATACCTGTCGCCCGCCTATTGCGAAACGCGCCTAAGGGTGCAGCGATCGCCCCAACGCATGGTCTGATTGGTGCACGACATGCTCTGCCGGCCCAACAATCAAGGGATCAGGCGCCTTGACCAGCGCGGTGTCCTTGCCCGGATAATCCAACGAATTCAGGAAATACATCATGCAGGCAAGTCGCGCACGCTTCTTGTCGTTGGATTTGACGATGGTCCAGGGCGCATCGGCTGTGTCCGTATAGAAGAACATCGCCTCTTTCGCTTCGGTATAGTCATCCCATTTGTTCAGAGACGCCTTGTCGATCGGGCTCAGCTTCCACCGTTTCAACGGATCGGTTTCGCGGCTTTTGAACCGCGCGTGCTGTTCGTCCTGCGTGACCGAGAACCAGTATTTGTAAAGCCGTATGCCAGACCGGACGAGCATGCGCTCCATCTCTGGCGTCTGGCGCATAAATTCCAGGTACTCGTTCGGCGTGCAGAACCCCATCACACGCTCGACCCCGGCCCGGTTGTACCAGGACCGGTCATAAAACACCATTTCGCCCGATGTCGGCAAACCTTTGATATACCTCTGAAAGAACCACTGGCCGCGTTCTTCGTCCGATGGCTTGTTCAGTGCCACGACACGCGCGGCGCGCGGGTTCAGATGCTCGGTAAACCGTTTGATCGTGCCGCCTTTGCCCGCCGCGTCCCGACCTTCGAAGATCAGGACGAACTTCTGCCCCGTCTCCTGCGCCCAGCGCTGCACCTTCAGCAATTCAGCCTGCAACTTGGCCTTCTGCGTCTCATACGTGCGGCGTGACAGCTTGGTGTCATACGGGTAGGTGCCCGCCTCCACCGCATTCGGGTCCGCGATCGGTGCGTCCAGGGTCAGTTTTCCGTCGGGCATGTTCCATCCTCCTGCATGTCACCCGCCATTTTACCGAAACGCCCTTGCCGATACCTTGATCCGGATCAAACGGTCGCTGCCCCTTTCCCCGACCCGCGCGACCTGCCAAAATGGCCCAAACAAGAATGAGAGCAGCCCATGGCCGACGATCTTCTCACCGCACGCGGCGCGGACACCTATGATGCCTCAAGCATCCAGATCCTTGAGGATATGGAGCATGTGCGGCTGAGACCCGGCATGTATATCGGCGGAACCGATGACCGCGCCCTGCACCACATGGTGGCCGAGATCATCGACAACTCGATGGACGAAGCCGTAGCGGGCCATGCCAACTGGATATCGGTCGAACTGCACGAAGACCGGTCGGTGACGATCCGCGACAACGGGCGCGGTATCCCCACCGATCCGCACCCGAAAGACCCCACCAAGTCGGCGCTTGAGATCATCTTTTGCACGCTGAACGCGGGCGGCAAGTTCTCTGGCGACAACTATGAAACCTCGGGCGGATTGAACGGGGTCGGCTCGTCTGTGGTTAACGCGCTGTCAGACCATCTTCGGGTCGAAGTGGCCCGCGACAAAGAACTGGTCGGGATGGAGTTCATCCGCGGCGTGCCCCAGACCAAGCTTGAAAAGATCGGCGCCGCCCCGAACCGCCGCGGGACGTCCGTCACCTTCCATCCGGACCCCGAGATCTTCGGATCGCTTCAGCTGAAACCGGCGCGCCTGTTCAAGATGGCACGATCCAAGGCCTATCTCTTTTCGGGCGTCGAGATCCGATGGAAGTCGGCCATCGATGACGGCGAAACACCGACCGAGGCGAAGTTCCACTTTCCGGGCGGTTTGTCGGATTACCTGACCGAGGCGCTGGACGGCGCCACAACCTATGCCGATCGGCCCTTTTCCGGCAGCGTCGATTTCAAGGAAAAGTTCAATGAGACCGGCAAGGTCGAATGGGCGATCAACTGGACGCCCTCGCGCGATGGGTTCATCCAGTCCTATTGCAACACGGTTCCGACGCCCGAGGGCGGCACCCATGAAGGCGGTTTCTGGTCGGCAATCCTGAAGGGCATCCGCGACTACGGCGAACGCGTCTCGAACAAGAAGGCCAAGCAGATCAACCGCGACGACCTGATCACGGGCGGCGCGGCGCTTGTCTCGGTCTTCATCCGCGATCCGCAATATGTGGGCCAGACCAAGGACCGGCTGTCGAATGAAAGCGCGCAGAAGATGGTCGAAGGGGCCGTCCGCGACCATTTCGACAACTGGCTGGCCGCCGACACGAAATCGGCGGGCGCGATCCTCGATTTTCTCGTGCTCCGGGCCGAAGAACGCATCCGCCGCCGCCAGGAAAAGGAAACCGCGCGGAAATCGGCCACCAAGAAACTGCGCCTTCCGGGTAAGCTGGTCGATTGCTCGACCTCGACCCGCGACGGGACCGAAATATTTCTGGTTGAGGGCGACAGCGCCGGCGGGTCCGCCAAGATGGCGCGCGACCGAAAGACCCAGGCCCTTTTGCCCCTGCGCGGCAAGATCCTGAACGTCTTGGGCGCTGCATCGGGGAAACTGAGCGAAAACAAAGAGATCTCGGACCTGACCCAGGCCTTGGGCTGCGGCATGGGCACGCGGTTCAACGTCGATGACCTGCGCTATGACAAGGTCATCATCATGACCGACGCCGATGTCGACGGGGCGCATATCGCCTCGCTTCTCATGACGTTTTTCTTCACCCAGATGCGCGGGCTGATCGACAAGGGGCACTTGTATCTCGCCTGCCCGCCGCTCTTCCGGCTGACGCAAGGGGCCAAACGCGTCTATTGCCTGGATGAGGCTGAACGCGACGAGTGGCTTGCCAAGGGTCTGGGCGGCAAGGGCAAGATTGACTCGTCCCGCTTCAAGGGCCTGGGCGAGATGGACGCCAAGGACCTGAAAGAAACGACGATGGACCCGGCCTCCCGCACCCTGATCCGCGTGACGATTGACGAGGATGAGCCGGGCGAGACCGGAGACCTTGTCGAGCGTCTGATGGGGAAGAAGCCGGAACTCAGGTTCCAATACATCCAGGAGAACGCCCGGTTCGTGGAGGAGTTGGATGTTTAGTGGTTTCTCACACCTTGAATACAAGATGATGTGTGACTAAATCCGACTTACCCGGATAAGTCCGGGAGAACGGAGCCTTGTTTTGAAGGCTGTTTTCTTTCTCCCTGACTAGAAGCAGTTGAAATTGCCTTCAACTGGAGCGTCCGAAAGGGAACGGGGTAAGAAGTGAAAAGCTGCCTGC
The DNA here is from genome assembly GCA_965267475.1 of Paracoccaceae bacterium. Lineage (GTDB taxonomy): Bacteria > Pseudomonadota > Alphaproteobacteria > Rhodobacterales > Rhodobacteraceae > JBCBKU01. The sequence goes on along the minus strand of OZ254079.1, from coordinate 1,477,715 downwards.
TTGGGCAATTAAGTAGGACCGCAAACGGCGATTGAAATGCGCGTCTGGATTGGCTCAAACCCAACACCCGGGCCCGCATTTTCGGCTAGCCACCCGCGGATAAACTTTAAGGCGTCTCGTTCGGGCGCTCATGTTTGGCACCCACGGTCTTGGCGGGAAGCTGAGGTATCCGCAGGCCCATCCATCGGAAGGAACGAGACGCCGTCCCACTTAGCAGCAGCGCCCGGGGCCGAGGGTGGCCGGATCAATTTGCACCGCGCCCACTCATAGGCTCAATTATTCCAACCTTCTTGGACATGTAAGATATCGCGCCCGCCCTAATGCACGAGGCCGGGTCGCGACGCACGCATGCGCGGGTTCGAGGTCTGGACAGTTACCGCTTTTGGTCCAAATGTTCGCCATGCGTTTCTGGACCTCCATCGCTGCAATAGGTTTGACCCTGGCCGCCCCCACCTGGGCTGACGACAATGACACCTATGCCGCCTATCGCCAGACCCATTACCCGGTGCAAAGTTATCTGTCCCTGTCCCGGCCTCGGCTTGAGGGGTTGGAAGACATCGTTGCGCTGAAGCCTTTTACCATCGGCACCATGTCGCCCGACCTTTCCAAGGCCGCCCATGCCGCGACGCTTGCCGATCTGACCCGGATCAAGTCCCTGATCCGCGATATGGCCCGCACCGCCGACCCAGCCACTCGCGCCGCCCTGCTGGCCCGGGCCGAGGCGCAAATCCGCGCCGAACCCGCATCGGGTCGCGCTGCCGAGCGCGCCCAAACCGCGCTCGCCTTCATCCTCGCCTGGCAAGCCGATCCGATGAACGGCGCCCCTGCCCGATAAGGCGTTCACGCCTTTTTCGCGCAGAACTCACGCCGGACATCACGGCCAGTCGCGGCCCCCTGCCGAAAACGTCCCCTATGACTTCATTCATTCAAGAGGACGACACTATGATTGACCAAACAACCCTTGCCCGCCTGCAATTGCGCGGAATTGAATATCACGACGACCCGGCCTATCGCCGGATGCTGCCCTGGACCAAGATGGCTTTTGCCATCGGTGGAACCCAGGCGCTGATCGCCACGGCCTCGGCCGATGCGGCCACGCTCTGGCAGATGGTTCCCGTGGCGCTTGCCGCGGTGATCCTGCCCCATCATCCCTTTGAATATATTTACAATTGGGGCATCCGGCATGTGGTCAAGGCGGCCCCCTTGCCAAGGAACAAGGCCCCCGTTCGGTTCGCCTTCTTCATGGCCGCAATGATCCTGGCCGCCGCGGCCTGGTCGTTTGACGCAGGGGTCACCTGGCTCGGGTTCGTCCTTGGGCTGAAGGTCGCGCTCGTCTCTGCAACCTTCCTGGTGTCGAGCTTCTGTGTGCCCGCCGCGATCTGGGCCTTTCTGACCGGCAATCGCCAACAGGTGGGCTGCGCGCTTTGACGCCTATGCCCAAACCAAAGGGGGCTGGACAGCCCGGCCCCCTGCCCCAACTCTCCCTCCCATGCGTATTGCGATTCTGGGTATTGCCCTTCTGATTTCTGCCTGTGCCAGCCGCCCCCTGACGGAAACGGAACGGGCGTTCATTTCCACCGTGCAAGGCGATGAGGTCGACACCTCAGATGTTCGGATCGTGAAAGGCGCGGTCGTCGGTCTGATCGAAGTGACCCGTGAACCACGCCCGCAAACGACTTGTGCCGAGCGGCTTTTCCCGTTGGAAACCGAACCTGTCACCGGATCCTTCGCCGCGCTGGCGTTGTTCGAAACGCTCTACTATTCGCGTTGGGCCCATTCCGAGGACTTCCTGAAGCGTTATCCCGAGACCATCCGTCTGACCGACGCGATGCGGCTTGCGCATGAATTGACCCATGTTTGGCAGTGGCAACGCCGCGACATCACCGGTTACGCGCCCTGGAAGGCGGCCAGCGAACATGTGGATTCCGATGACCCCTATCTGGTCGACATCGATCCGGACCGTCCCTTCCTGGATTACACCTATGAACAGCAGGGCACGATCGTCGAGGAGTTCGTCTGTTGCCGCACCCTCGACCCGACCGGCGCGCGCACGAAAGACCTGACGCGGCTGGTCGCACAGGTCTTCCCGACAGCGGCGCGTCAGTCGCCGGTTCCGCGCAATGCCGTGCAATTGCCATGGGACGGAGCGGAGACGCGCGGGATCTGCAGCTAGATCATTCCTGAATGGACATCAGGAATTCGGTCACATCGACGATTGGTTTCGATGTCAGGATCGGTTGGCCGGTCTCGGACGCGATGGCCTGATCGTTGCCCTCAAAGAACATCCCGTAAAGCGGCATGACGCCGCCATGCGCCAGCAATGGATCGCGTCCATCGATTTTTCGGGTAATGCGGCTTGTGGGGAAAACACCATCGTTTTCGGCACTGAGCTGCGTCAGATCGGCAGGAAGGATGCTGAGGATAGGCGCCATTCGGCCATCGCCCCGGCCTTCTTCTCCGTGGCAGGCGACGCAATACGTGGCGAATATGTCTGCACCCTCGGCTGCATCGGCCAAGGCAACCGTTGCCTCGCCGCAAAGCGCAATGGCACAAAAAGACAGTATACGGGTTCCATACATCTCGGCCTCCTTTGTCTGGGATGTTCAAAGGATAGTCGGCATCCCGGTCCCATGCGTTGATTGAGGTCAAGATTGGACGGATTTCTGGGGGTGACACAGAGCCGGGCCTTTGATTCAGTAATGATCAAAGGAGACCCCCATGCCACCGACCTACGGATTTGCCGTCGTCATGCTTGCCGCGGGGATCGGCATCCCGATCCTGGCGGCGTTGAATGCAGCGCTTGGAGCGCGGATTGGCTCTCCCGCCGCTGCCGCCACTGTGCTGTTCGTGGTGGCATTCGTCGCGGCCTTGGCGACCATGGTGGCCACGAGCGGACCCCGGGCCCTGGCGACCCTGCCCTCCCAGCCCGCGCATCTTTTTGCGGCCGGTCTCCTGATCGCATTCTATGTCCTGTCGATCACCTGGGTGGCCCCCCAGTTCGGCGTTGGAAACGCGGTGTTTTTTGTCCTTCTGGGGCAGTTGATCTCGGCAGCGCTGATCGACCATTTCGGGCTGTTCGGCGCCCAGCAATCCGCCCTGACAGCCACCCGCGCGGCGGGCATCGCGGTTATGGCCGCCGGGGTCGCTTTGACCCAGATGGCGCGCTAAGGCGGTGATCCCGCTCGACCAGATCCTTGCGGCCACGGAAGCCGTACAGAAGGCTGTGGCCTGCGACCCTGACCTGAAAGATCTGGATCTGGGCGACTGCCTGTCGGCGAAAGCCGATCGCGCGGTGTTCCAAGCGAAGCTCAAAGGCAAGGATCTGATCTTGAAGATCCATATGGGCGACACCGCTCAAGAGATGGCGACAGCACAGGCCGCCGAACTGGCCCATCAGGCACCCCGCATGTCCAAGGGGCGATACCGGGTGCCCAAGCTGATCTACGCCAGCGAGACCACCCCTTTGGTTTTGATGTCGCGCGCTGGTGGTCTGCGAACCGACAAGGCCCTTAAGCAGGACAAGATCAGCAGATCCGACTTGCTGCACGAAGCCGGACGCTGGCTGGGCACCTATGTCAGGGACCGGCGCCAGACGGACCCCTTCGGCGGGGGGTTCTGGATACAGAAGCGATTTGACGAACTGGGCGACATTCCTGACCCCAAGGACAAGGCGCGGATGATCGGTTTGATCAATGCCATGGCGGCTGATCGCTTTTTCCTTAAAGGCCAGCCCATCACGCGGGCCCGCAGCCACGGTGACTTCGTGCCGATCAATCTTATGGTCGACGACGGCATGATTTGGGGCGTCGATATTCAAAACCGGCGGCATTTGGCGCTGGCCAAGGACATCGCGCGGTTCCTCGTCTATCTCGAATTCTCCGACCCCGCCGCGACGGGACCCTGGCGTTGGGGTCTGTCCAAAGCGGACTGCGATGCGTTGCTGGGCGACGGCGATCTCATTGCGCTGGACGAAGCCGAAGCCCTGTTGCCGTTTTTTATCGCCGAAGAACTCAGCGGTCGCCTTGTTCCCGAGGCACCGCATCCCCGACATTTGGGAAACCTGCGGACAGCAATCGACCGGTATCTCAGCGCTGCGTGATCTTGCCGCCTTCAAGCGTCAGAACGCGGTCCATGCGAGCTGCGAGATCGTGGTTGTGCGTCGCGATTAGCGCCGCGAGCCCGGTGCCGCGCACAAGTTTGACAAGAACATCGAAAACGGCATCGGAGGTGGCCGGATCCAGGTTGCCAGTGGGTTCATCCGCGAGGAGAAGCCGCGGTTCGTTCGCCAGAGCCCGACAAAAGGCGACGCGTTGCTGTTCGCCCCCCGACAAGGCTGCCGGGCGATGATCGGCCCGGTCCGACAGGCCGACGAGATCCAGCAACGCGCGGGCCCGGGCTCCAGCAGCTTCTGCCGAGGCGCCGTCGGCCAGTTGGGGCAAGGCAATGTTTTCCATTGCCGTGAACTCGGGCAACAGGTGATGGAACTGATAGATGAACCCGGCATCCCGGCGCCGCGCCTCGGTGCGCTTGCGGTCGGACAAGGTGGACATATCCGTGCCTCCGAACAAGACCTGCCCTGCGTCGGCCGTATCCAGCAGCCCGGCAATGTGCAGAAGCGTGGACTTGCCCGCGCCTGATGGGGCCACCAAAGCCACGATTTCGCCGGGTGCAATGGCAAGGCTTGCGCCGTCCAGCACGCGGACTTCGCCGGGGGTCCCACGCTTGTAAGCCTTCGAGACATCCCGCAAAGACAGGGTCGGATCACTCATAGCGAAGCGCCTCGACCGGGTTCAGACGCGCCGCGCGGCGGGCCGGGAACAGCGTGATGACGAAAGACAGGAACAAAGACAGCCCCACCGCGGCAAGCACATCACCCATCTCAAGCTTGGCGGGCAAGCGATAGATCCCGCGGATCGAAGCGTCCCAGACACCGCCGCCAGCCGCACCGTTCACGAAGGCCAGGATCTGATCGAAATATATCGCGAAAAGGCAGCCCAGGATCACGCCAAAGATGGTCCCGATCAGGCCGACCAACGCGCCGCAGATGAAGAAAACCCGCATGACCGAGCCCTCGGTCAGACCCATGGTCCGCAAGATCCCGATGTCGCGGCCCTTGTTTTTGACCAGCATCACAAGGCCGGAAATGATGTTCATCGAGGCGATCAGAACCAGAACCGACATCAGAACGAACATGACGGTATCTTCGACCTCCAGCGCGCGAAGGAATGCGCCTGACCGGTCTCGCCATGTCCAAAGCAGCGCGCCGTCCCCTCCGGCTCGAAGAAGCGGCGCCGCAAAGCGGTCGATCTCTTCCGGAGCGTCGACCATAACCTCGATCTCATCGGCCACCCCGTCCCGGTCGAAATAGATCTGAGCTTCCGCAAAGGGCATGTAGACCCGCGTTCGGTCGATATCGAACCGACCGGCCGAAAAGACATAGACAATCTCATAATCCGAGACACGCGGGGATGTGCCGAACGCGGTCTTGATCCCGTTGGGTGAAATGATGCGGATGACGTCGCCCACATCGACGCCAAGTTCCCGCGCAACGCCGGTCCCAATGGCCACCCCGTCATCAAAGCGCTGAATGTCGCCGCGCCCGGTCTCCGGATCGGCGATGCGTTCAAGGGTCATCAGATCTTCTTTTGCGATGCCGAAGACCTCAACCCCCGATGGACGGCCCGCCGCCGTGGCCATGACCTGGCCTTTGACAAGCGGAGCAGCACGGGTCACGCCGGGGATCTGGGCAATTTCGGCGGCGACAGCTTCATAATTCGAAATCGTCCGGCTGATCCCGCCATTCTCGGCCGCACGCGCTGCGGCGTAGACAGTGACATGGGCGTTCGCCCCCAGGATCGAGTCCACGAATTCTTCGCGGAAGCCAGCCCGAACGGCCAGCGTGATGATCAGCGCGGCGACGGCCAACGTAATTCCGATCAGGCTGATCCAGGTCATGACGCTGACACCGCCCTCGGCGCGTTTGGCACGCAAATACCGCCAGGCGATCAACCATTCGAACCTTGCAAACGGGCGCGTGGTGCCTGCCACGACTGCTCCTTGGTTTTTTCTGCTCTGTTGTGGCGGAAGCCTTGCGGGTTTCCGGACCAAGCGTCAAGCCATGGTCCCAACCGGTCTGGCGGAAACCGCCCGTCAGCGGCGCCAAAAAGCGCGGCGTGCCTCGCGGCGGGCCTTCCGGTCTGCGTGCATCTCCAGAAGATCGGCAACCGAGTGATCCTGCGCCCGGACGCCAAGCGACGCGGCCAAACGCAAGTGGTCCGGCGACAGATCGAAGCCCTCGACCATCGCACGCGCGTTCAGGCGGTCCCGTCGATAGCGGAAGTCGCGGTTGTTGTTGTCGTCTTCACTTTCCAACGTGGACTTGAGAAGCGCCAGCTCTCCGAGCGATGCGATACCGGGGATCACACCAAGCGACCGCGCAAGCTGTTCGGTCGCAAAGGCTGGGGCGGCAGTAACAAGAACAAGGGCAAACGTAAGGGCAGTTCTGGTCATAGCTGGGATCCTTCTGGTCAATCTGCTGGATTTGGACATGGCTGTTTCGGGTTTGATTGACGCCTAGGTATGCTGTGCAACTGCCCTGCTAAGACCCGTTTTGAGACAGGGTTTCGCGCGTTTCCGCACAAAGCATTTGCGTGAGGTTCCTTGACCTGAACGGCCGGACCCGCGCGCGCAAAATGTAAATTTTTTTCAAAGGCTTACGCGGAATCCAAAATGGCTCTCCCAGCTTTTTCCGCGACCCGGGCTTTCAATTCAGCGGATCATCTGACGACTGCGCACGAAGATGCGTTCCCGCGTTGCCGCAAGGTCAAGTCTGCCGGCATTGCGCCGACCCCCTTGCCAGATCGCGAAATCGTGTCCTACTGTCTGCTCCTGACACTGCGAAAGGGGCCGCGCATGCAAGGAACAGCCGCGAAAGCGACTGGATACGTCTGGAAAAAGACCGTGATGGCTGCGCTGACCTGCGCCGCGATTTCGCTTTTCCCGCAAAGCCTTGCAGCCGAAAGTGCATCCGTTAAGTCGAAAATGCCCGGGATCGGCCTCTATGCCACCCCTTTGGCGCGGCACTACGCCTCTATGCAAGAATCGCTCGTATCATCAGGGTACCTTCGCCAGGACCGCGCGCCTGCGTCCATGGCATTGACGCCTGCACGCCTGGCCCACAACTTCTTCGAAATCGCGATGCGGCACGAATATGGGGCTTCTGGGTCGCAACCTATGATGCGCTGGGAAGTACCGGTCCGCTATTCGGTGGCATTCGGTGCCTCCGTGTCAGATGCGCAGCGCGCCCGCGACAAACAGGCGATCGGCAGCTATTTCAACCACCTCTCCGGGGTGGCCCGGCATCCGATCGCGCCCGTGGCCCGCGATGCCAACTTCCACATTCTGGTTGTGTCTGATGGCGAACGCCGCGGGATAGGCCAATTCCTGAAGACCAATGTCGAAGGGATCAGCAACGCGTCTGTCAATCGCATCCTCAGGATGCAGCCCAACCATCTTTGCATGGTCATTTCGGTGCCCCATGCGGATCGAACCAAGGGCTATCGCAGCGCTGTGGCGATCATCCGGGCCGAGCATACCGACCGGATGCGCACATCCTGCATTCAGGAAGAACTCGCCCAGGGCATGGGCCTGCCGAACGATTGCAAGACCGCGCAGCATTCGATCTTCAATGACAACGAACGCTACGGTGTGCTGACAAAGCATGACGAAGCGCTGCTGAAGATGTTGTACGATCCGGCCTTGCGGTCCGGGATGCGCCAGCCCGAAGTTGAACGCCACATGCCGCGCTTGGCCACGTCTGCTCTTCGCTAGTCACCTTTCCAGCGCCCCACAAACGTAAACCGGCCTCTGCGTGGGGACGCAGAGGCCGGTGTTGTGTCGGGCCTAGCAGGGAGGGAGGGAGAGGGACCCAGGCCCGTCGGGGAGGAGAAGATTAGTCGCGGTCTTCTTCGATGCGCGACTTCAGCTCGATCAGTTCAAGAACCGAATAGTCCTGAGCCGAAACACCCAGCGAAGCAGCGAACTGCTCGTGGCCCGGAGTGATCACGCTCTGCGTCGAGACAACGTCGCCAGCCAGGCGGGCACGGATGCCGTCAGCTGCGATGTTGTTGTCGTCAGCGCTTTCGATCGCGCCTTTCAGAGCGGCCAATTCGCCGACCGTGCCGGTGACGCCGAGAGATGCGGCCAGCTGGCTGTTGCCTGCGACCGACTGGGTCGAAACAACGTCGCCGTTGATCTTGGCTTTCACGCCGTCAAAAGCGAAGGCGTTGCCGTTGTCCGAAGATTCAATCGTGGACTTCAGAACGGCCAGTTCCTGGACGGTGGCTGTGCCAGGCTCAACGCCGAGCGACAGGGCCAGTTGGTTCGATGCGAAAGCCGGTGCGGCTGCGGCGAGAACGAGTGCGGTTGTCAGTGCGAGTTTCATTTGGTCTATCCTTAGTGTCAGTCTGTTTCATGTCAGTGGAAGGTGTGTCTGCCTTCCGATGACGCTGAGATATGCTGTGCGAGAGCGGATGTAAGGCCGTTTCGAAACAGCGTTCTGCGCATCCGCGCACATCTAAAACGCGTGAGAAACCTTGAACCCCGCGTCGAAGAGCCTATTCGCCAAAAGTATTTATTTTCAGTACTCTAGAGCGTTTTCACAGACGCGTGAGACCGAATTCTTACAGATTTGGGGCCGCTTCTCCTGAAATTCAGCGGGGAAGTTTCAAAATCTTTTTTCAGAATCTTTTTGAAAAAAGATCTGGGCACCCCTTGAAGGCGGCTATGCGCTGCCAATCGGACGAACATGCCTGCCATGGGGCCGAACAAACGCCCCAACCCGGCAGCCGGAACCGACTGTGCGAGGCTTTCCGTCTGAGCCTGTGGGTCATTCTGAAACGCCAAGACCCCGATCATGGCGCGCCCTCTGCGGTAATCGGATACAGGGTGCTATGCCGGCGGCGTCGTCAGATATGGCGTCTATTACTAGGGCGCTCTTCCGATCGCCGGGCACAGGGTCTCGCACAGGGTTCGGCCGCATCAACGGGCACCCCGGATACGTCCGGGTGGGCGGGATCCGGCGCGCGCGCCCCACAAACGTAAACCGGCCTCTGCGTGGGGACGCAGAGGCCGGTGTTGTGTCGGGCCTGGCAGGGAGGGAGGGAGAGGGACCCAGGCCCGTCGGGGAGGAGAAGATTAGTCGCGGTCTTCTTCGATGCGCGACTTCAGCTCGATCAGTTCAAGAACCGAATAGTCCTGAGCCGAGACACCCAGCGAAGCAGCGAACTGCTCGTGGCCCGGAGTGATCACGCTCTGCGTCGAGACAACGTCGCCAGCCAGGCGGGCACGGATGCCGTCAGCTGCGATGTTGTTGTCGTCAGCGCTTTCGATCGCGCCTTTCAGAGCGGCCAATTCGCCGACCGTGCCGGTGACGCCGAGAGATGCGGCCAGCTGGCTGTTGCCTGCGACCGACTGGGTCGAAACAACGTCGCCGTTGATCTTGGCTTTCACGCCGTCAAAAGCGAAGGCGTTGCCGTTGTCCGAAGATTCAATCGTGGACTTCAGAACGGCCAGTTCCTGGACGGTGGCTGTGCCAGGCTCAACGCCGAGCGACAGGGCCAGTTGGTTCGATGCGAAAGCCGGTGCGGCTGCGGCGAGAACGAGTGCGGTTGTCAGTGCGAGTTTCATTTGGTCTATCCTTAGTGTCAGTCTGTTTCATGTCAGTGGAAGGTGTGTCTGCCTTCCGATGACGCTGAGATATGCTGTGCGAGAGCGGATGTAAGGCCGTTTCGAAACAGCGTTCTGCGCATCCGCGCACATCTAAAACGCGTGAGAAACCTTGAACTGGAAAACGCAGCCCCTACGCGCGCGTTTCCTTAGAATCTAGGCACTTAACAGGGCGGGGTTTGGGAATGTGGTGGTAAATCTTACAGGAAGGGCCGCAGATTTCCCGAATTCTTTCGCCGAAAGGGCCGAAAAAAAAGTCCAAGAAGGGTTGATGCCGCCAGCCAACCGGCGAGAAATCCAATTCCGGAGCAGATCAACCCGTCCAAAGTGACCGGAATGGCCGGTCGGAAATCGTCCCAGGTGCGGTTCAGAAGCGTGCGGTCCGCCAAATTCCAGGGCTGCGCAAGCCGCGTGATGGGCCCTGCGTCGCGCAGATGTTGATAATCGGCGCTCAATCGATCGTATCGCGCAACCGTCCCGGCGATGTTCTGGCGCAGCTCATTCGTCAGATCGGTCCCCTGCAGCTCGGCCAGCGCCTCTTCCCGAGACAACCCCGCCGCGGTGGCCGCCACGTCAAAGGCCGTCACCACTCCGCGCAGTTCGTCTACGGCGCCCGACAGCCGCTGCAAGTATTGCTGCGAAAACTCCGGAAACTGCGACAGCCCGGCGCCGCCGGCGATCCCGGCGGCCAATGCGATGGCTCTGACGATCATGGGTCTGCTCTGCCCGTTTTTTGGCAGTCTAGCGGACCCAACCTCAATTTCCGAGGGTCAAACGCCGTCGTAAATCTGCACTAGGCGGTCAACCGCGGTCTCAGGCGACAATTCTTCGCTATCACCGGTTCTGCGCGAGGTCAGTTCGACCACACCCTTGTCCAGCCCGCGCGGGCCCACGGTGATCCGCCAGGGCAGGCCGATCAGGTCCATGGTCGCGAACTTGGCCCCTGCCCGCTCGTCTCGGTCGTCGTACATGGGTTCAAGCCCCTTCGCCGCCAGCGCAGCGTAAAGCCCGTCGCAGGCGCCATCGGTCGCAGCATCCCCCTGACGCAGGTTGACGATCCCGACAGGGAACGGCGCCACACCTTCGGGCCAGATGATACCGTTGTCGTCATGGCTGGCTTCGATGATCGCGCCCAGAAGCCGTGACACGCCGATTCCGTGCGATCCCATATGGACCGGCACGGCGTTTCCGTCGGCATCCTGGACGGTGGCGCCCATGGGTTCGGAATACTTGGTGCCGAAATAGAAGATCTGGCCAACTTCGATCCCGCGCGCGCTGCGCTTTCGGCCTTCCGGGACCTGGTCGAACAGCGCTTCATCATGGGTTTCGTCGGTGCGGGCGTAAAGCGTCGTGAACTCTTCCAGAACGGCTTGGCACTGCGCCTTGTCGTCATAATCGATGTCGCGCTCACCCAGCCGGATGTCGGTGACATTGCTGTCATAGAAGACTTCGCTTTCGCCAGTCTCGGCCAGAACAAGGAATTCGTGCGTATCATCGCCGCCAATGGGCCCGCTATCTGCACGCATCGGGATCGCCTGAAGCCCCATGCGCTCATAGGTCCGCAAATAGCTGACCAGATGCCTGTTATAGGCATGCAGCGCGTCTTCCTTGGTCAGATCGAAGTTATAGCCATCCTTCATGTAGAACTCGCGACCGCGCATCACGCCGAACCGGGGACGGATCTCATCGCGGAACTTCCACTGGATCTGATACATGGTCAGCGGCAAATCGCGATAACTGGTCACATGGGCCCGGAAAATATCAGTGATCAGTTCCTCGGCGGTGGGCGTGAACAGCATGTCGCGCCCGTGCCGGTCCTGCATCCGCAGCATTTCTTCGCCATAGTCGTCATAACGCCCGCTTTCGCGCCACAGATCCGCCGATTGCAGCGTCGGCATCAACATCGGGTGGTGACCCGCGCGAATTTGCTCCTCATGGACAATCTTTTCGACCTTTTGCAGCGCGCGCAGGCCAAAGGGTAGCCAGGAATAGATCCCGGCGGCCGACTGTTTGATCATACCGGCGCGCAACATCATGCGATGCGAGACGATCTGCGCCTCGGACGGCGTCTCTTTCAGGACGGGCAGGAAGTAACGGCTGAGGCGCATCGCAAGACTCCGGAATTCAGGTGAACCCGGTCTAAGGCGACAGTCCGACCTCTGCAACCGCGGCCAGGCCGAGGTTCGGAAATGCGTTTCCGAACGTTCGACATCGCGTCTTCGGGCGCGGAAATCCGCGCGGCAGCGCAACTCGGTGTCATCAAGCGGGCGACGCCCCGCGTAACGCCGAAAGGACAGACCGATGACATCCGACTTCAAAGCCGCCACCCTTGCCGCCCTTATGGCGATCGGGGCCGCAATTGCGCCCCTCGGCGCGCGATCCCATGACGCCGAACCATCTGGCCGCGCGCTTGCGGTCATCGACATACCCTATCCCAAGTCCGGATCATTGATGCATCTTGCCGGGGTCAAAGGGCATGGCACAGCCACCATCCGCATCCCTGGAACCGGCGAATGCCGCGCCTTTTCGGTGGTCATGATCGCGGGCGGGTTCTGGGGCATGGATCCCGACGCAAGGGTCGGCGCGGTCCGCATTCTCATCAACGATCCATGGGTCGTTAAGCGACTGGTGCGGGGCCGCGATATCGTCAGCGAAGACTATACCGTCAGCGCGGGCGGCTCTGGTCCCATGGCTGATATCGTTGTCGCGCGCGGATTGCCTGCCGAAACCGGGTTCATTCTTGATCGGGCGGGGATGCGCCTTGGCCCCATCGGACGACACGGACAGCGCGCGTCCTGCGATGTCTTCAGGCCAGTGTAGCCCGAAACGTCGACGGCGTTTGCCCGGTGATCCGCCGAAACTCGGTGTTGAAGGTCGATTTCGACAGAAATCCGGCCTCCAACATCACCTCGGTGACGGGCAAATCGGTCGTTCGAAGCAAATCCTGCGCATGGGCCACGCGAAAACCGTTGATGTGACGCGACACGTTAGTGCCTGCGACCCGGTTGATCGCCTCTGACACGCGACGGGCCGGGACACCCAGTCGGCGGGCCGCCCGGGCCAGGGTCAGTCCGCTATCGGTGAATAGCTTCGTGTCGCGCATCAGGGCATCGAACCGGGCCAGAAGCGCCCGGTCCTCTTCCGTGACCTCGGCGGCGCGGGCCACCGGCGCCTCTCTCCCGTCGCGTCGCGACAAAAGGGCGGGCCCGCCCAACAAGGCAGCGAGGAAGACAAGCACCGTCAGCGCCATGGCCGCATTGCCGACAAGACCCGGCACCGCATCGGGCCCGCCCGTGGCAAGCGCGGCGAAGATCACCACATCCGCCAGAAGGAAGAACGAAAAAAGCGCGATCACGCCCAGGACAAGTGCCTTGACCACCGGCTGATCGCGCGGCGCCACATGAACGAAGGCTTCAAGTGGGCGAAGCGCGAGGCGCGACAAAAGCCCAATATAAACAAGGGTCACCAGCGGAATCGCGAAATCCGCAAGCCAGAACCCGGTGGTCAGTATTCCGAGGCCCAAAAGAGATATGGGAACCCAGTGCCAGACAAGAACCGACCGCCACGGATAGGGTCCGTCGCGGGTCAACGCGTCGAGCCCAAGGTACAAGGCCGGTGCGGTTGTCAGGCCGACCAAGGGCTGAAGAAAGCCCGCCCAGTCCCGCTCGAACGACAGACGAAGGCCCAGAAGAAGCCCGAGAACGCCGATCCCAGCCACGCCGAAGGCCAGGAACAGGCGCGACGGATCCGTCAATCGCGCCGCGCGGGCGATGACAACGACCGCAATGCTTGCCAAAGCCGTGACAAGCCAGACGATGGGGATTTCGGTCATCTATCGCGTCCCGGGAATGACTGCACTGGACCCTAGGCATCGAGACGATGCGGTCAATACGATCTGATCACGGAATGTCACGCATCTTCACGGAGCCGTGAGCAGGTGAACCCATCGCGTGACCCGCCCGTACCCCTGCCAATCCCGCAGCACAGGGCTGCGGGCGATATGGGAGAGACCTCATGAAATCCACACTTGCTCTGACCGCCGCGGCTGCGGCGTTCGCTACTTCTGTGTCTGCACAGTCGATTGTCGACATCGCGGCAGGCGATGACCGCTTCTCGACGCTGGTGGCCGCCGTCACCGCGGCTGGCCTTGCCGAAACCCTTGCGGGCCCCGGTCCGTTCACTGTTTACGCGCCGGTCAATGACGCCTTCGCTGCGCTGCCCGAGGGCACGGTCGAAACGCTGCTTCAGCCCGAGAACAAGGACCAGTTGACCAACGTGCTTCTGTATCACGTCGACGACCGGAACCTGTCGGCTGCAATGATCCCGGGCGGCTCGAACTACTTCAAGCCGATCCTCGCGTCCGAGCGTCTTTGTATCACCAAAGGCTCGGGCGGCGTGTCCATCGCCGACGGCACGGGCGAAAGCGCCAACGTCATCATAGCCGACATTGCCGCCGATAACGGCGTCATCCACGTGATCGACAAGGTTCTGTTGCCGGGCGACCGCCCCGACTGCCACTAAACGCTTAAAGGGCCGCCTGAACCGGGCGGCCCTTCTCCTTCGGCCTTGCGCTTCACTGGACCATCGGCGAAACCGATCCGGGAAAGGAGACGCGAATGGCCCTGCCCATGCGCCAACAACTGTTGTACTGGGGTGTCGCTGCGGTGGCATTTCTTCTGCTTCTGTTGGTCCTTGGCGATGTCATCCTGCCCTTCCTTCTCGGAGCCGCCATTGCCTATTTCCTCGATCCGGTTGCGGATCGGTTGGAAACCATGGGCTTCAGCCGCACTTTCGCGACCATCGTCATCACGATCTTCGCTGTGCTGGTCTTCGTGGTCGCCGCACTGGCCGTGTTGCCGCTGCTGATCAGCCAGGCCATTTCCCTTGTTGAGGCCGCGCCTGAGATTGCCCGCCAGCTTCAGGCGTTCCTGATCGAACGTTTCCCGCAAATTCTGGACCCGGGCGGCCCGATGCAACGGGCTCTGTCCGGGATCGGTGAAGCCATTCAGTCGCGCGGCCTTGAATTTCTGAACGCGGCGGTCGGATCGCTGAACGGTATCGTCAACCTTGTGGTGTTCTTCGTGATCGTCCCTGTTGTTGCTTTCTACTTGCTGCTTGACTGGGACAACATGGTCGCCCGGATCGACCATCTTCTGCCGCGCGACCACGCACCCGCCATTCGCACGATCGCCAAAGACATCGACAGGACCATGGCCGGCTTTGTCCGAGGTCAGGGTACGGTCTGCCTGATCCTTGGAACATTCTATGCCGTGGCACTGATGACGGTCGGCCTGCAATTCGGCGTGGTTGTTGGTTTCATTGCCGGGCTTTTGACCTTTATTCCCTATGTCGGCGCCCTTGTCGGCGGGCTGTTGGCGATTGGCCTCGCCCTGTTCCAGTTCTGGGGCGACTGGCTTTGGATCCTGCTGATCTGGGGGATTTTCCAGTTCGGGCAACTGGTGGAAGGCAATATCCTGACGCCGAAACTCGTGGGCAGTTCGGTGGGGCTGCATCCGGTCTGGCTGATCTTCTCGCTGTCGGCCTTCGGGGCGCTTTTCGGTTTTGTCGGGCTGCTCGTGGCTGTCCCGGTGGCCGCCGCCATCGGTGTCATTGTCCGCTTCGTATCATCGCAATATCAGGAAAGCCTCCTCTATAAAGGATCCGGACAAAACGGCGAAGACTGATCGCATGGCCCAACAGCTCAGCTTCGATCTGCCCAGCAAACCGGCGCTTGGGCGCGCGGATTTCCTTGTGGCACCTTCTAATCAGATCGCGGTCGCCGCTTTGGATAGCTGGCGCGACTGGCCAGAGGGAAAACTGGCGATCGTGGGTCCCGAAGGGGCCGGAAAGACCCACCTGGCGCATGTCTGGGCCGGAGAGGTTTCGGCCGAGATCGTCCCAGCACGGGCTCTGGCCGACCGGGATCCGCATGAATTGGCCGGATCCGGCGCAGTGGTCGTCGAAGATGCCGAGACCATAGCAAAGCCAGCGGAGGAACCGCTGTTTCACCTTCACAATCTGCTCCGGCAGAAGGGCGGCGCGCTTCTTTTGATGTCAGATACGGCCCCGGCCCGTTGGCCCATCGTCCTGCCCGACCTTGCCAGCAGGATGCAGGCCACAACGGTGGTTGAGATCAGCCCCCCCGACGACATGCTGTTGCAGGCGGTCATGGTCAAACTCTTCGCGGACCGCCAGATCGAGGTGCCCGCCAACGTGCCGCCTTATGTGCTTGGACGGATTGAGAGAAGCTTTGCCGCCGTCGGCGCTGCTGTGGCAGCCCTTGACAAGGCGGCCCTGGAAGCCGGACAAGGCGTAACCCGACCGCTCGCAGGCCGGGTTCTGGACAATTTCCCAAGCTCTGACACATAGTTGTCACCCCTCCGTACCAGTGTGCAGGCATGTAACGCCCATGAGTCGTACCGATTTTCTGAATTCCCCTCTGCCGCCAGCGGTGTCGCTTGACGATGTCGATCCGGACGGCCCAAGCCGCTTTTTCAATCGGGAACTAAGCTGGCTGGCCTTCAACTGGCGGGTTTTGGAAGAGGCCGACAATCCCGCCGTTCCCTTGCTGGAACGGGTGCGGTTCTTGTCGATTTCGGCGACGAACCTGGATGAGTTCTTTACGGTACGCGTGGCGGGTCTGCGCGAATTGGCCCATGCCGGCAACACCACCCCGGCGCTCGACGGGCGCAGCCCGGCCGATCAGCTTGTCCTGATCAACGCCGATGCACGCGCCCTCATGCAATCGCAGCTGGATATCTGGTCGCGCCTGCTGGCCGAGATGGAGCATGTGGGCATTTCCATCGTGTGTCGCTCCGCATTGACAGTGGAAGACAAGGCGCATCTGGAACAGGTCTTCCTAAGGCAGGTCTTCCCGATCCTGTCGCCGCTTGCCATCGACCCGGCCCATCCGTTCCCGTTCATTGCCAATGGTGGATTGTCCCTGGCGCTTCAGCTCGAACGCAAATCCGATGGGCGCAAACTTCAGGCCCTGCTGCCAGTCCCGCATCAGGTCGACCGCTTCATGCGGCTGCCTTCAGCGAACGGTACGCAGCGTTTCCTGATGCTGGAAGAACTGCTGCTTTTGCATATGGACAGCCTGTTCCCGGGCTATGCCGTTAAGGATCAATGCGCCTTCCGGGTCCTTCGCGACAGCGACCTTGAAGTCGAAGAGGAAGCCGAAGACCTGGTCAGCGAGTTCGAGGTCGCGCTGAAACGCCGCCGCAGGGGCGAGGTGATCCGGCTCACCATATCGTCGCTGGCACCCCGGGCCCTTCGTGCAATGATCCTGGAAGAACTTGAGATCACCGAGGCCGAAGTGGTTGAGATCGACGGCCTTCTGGGCATGGGCGATCTGAAGGAACTGGTGCTGGATGAACGGCCCGAGCTTCTTTGGCCATCATTCACGCCTCGCGTTCCTGAACGCGTGCAGGATCATGATGGCGACATGTTCGCGGCGATCCGCCAGAAGGACATGCTGCTGCACCACCCTTATGAGACGTTCGATATGGTGGTGCGCTTTCTTCAGCAGGCCGCCCGCGACCCGAACGTGATGGCCATCAAGCAGACGCTTTATCGGACGTCGCGCGACAGCCCGATTGTCGAGGCGCTCTGCGAAGCGGCCGAGGACGGCAAGTCTGTGACGGCGCTTGTGGAACTCAAAGCCCGCTTCGACGAAGCCGCGAACATTCGCCAGTCACGCCGCCTGGAACGGGCCGGGGCGCATGTCGTCTATGGGTTCATGAACTACAAGACCCACGCGAAGATCTCGACTGTGGTGCGCCGCGAAGGCGGGGATCTGGTGACCTATACCCATTACGGGACCGGGAATTACCACCCGATCACGGCGCGCATCTATACGGATCTCAGCCTTTTCACCTGCGATCCGGGCCTTGGCCGCGACGCGACGCGGGTCTTCAACTATCTGTCGGGCTATGCCCAACCGGAACGGTTGGAAAACCTGTCGATTTCGCCCTCGGGCCTGAAGAACACGCTTCTGGAACGGATCACGGATGAGGCAGAGCACGCCTTGGCGGGCCGCCCGGCCGAGATCTGGGGCAAGATGAACTCGCTGATCGAAAAGGACGTGATCGACGCGCTGTATCTGGCAAGCCAGGCCGGCGTGCGGATCAATCTTGTGGTGCGCGGCATTTGCGGTCTGCGCCCGGGGATCCGGGGCCTGTCCGACAACATTCGCGTCAAGTCTGTGGTGGGCCGGTTCCTCGAACATTCGCGGATCGTCTGTTTTGGAAACGGCAAGGGTCTTCCAAAACGGCCGCGGGATGCTTCCGGCCACGCGCGCGTCTATATCTCTTCGGCGGACTGGATGGACCGGAACCTGAACCGCCGCGTCGAAACGCTGGTCGAAATCACCAACGACACTGTCAAGGCGCAGATCGTCAACCAGATCATGGCCGCCAATCTCGCCGACAACGTGCAAAGTTGGATCCTTGCGCCCGATGGCCGGTTCCACCGGCCCGATCGCGACCCCGGTGAGATCGGCTTCGACTGCCACCGGTTTTTCATGGAGACGCATTCGCTTAGCGGGCGCGGCACTGCCGCCAGCCTTGAGCCACCGCTCTTGAAGCACAGCGATTGACGCAAGCCCGCTTGCCGGGGCAGTGTTCCGCCAAGGAACCAAGGGATCAGCCATGGACGGAGGCGGGGACACGCCAGCCAAGACTCGCGCCAGGACCGGATCCAGGGAAGATCCGGCGACCCAGGCCCTGTCGCGTGTCGGCGTCGTTGATGTCGGATCAAACTCGGTCCGGCTTGTGGTCTTTGACGGTGCAGCCCGCAGCCCGGCCTATTTCTATAACGAGAAAATCATGTGCGGCCTCGGTCGGGGACTTGCAGAAACCGGACAATTGAACCCGGAAGGGCGCGCGCGCGCTCTATCGGCACTTATACGTTTCCAGCATCTGGCCGAGGGCATGGGAATTGACCGGCTCAGCATTGTGGCGACTGCGGCGGTGCGGGAAGCCGAGGATGGACCTGCCTTCCGAGACGATGTCATGCAGGCCACTGGCCTTGACGTTCAGGTCATCGACGGCCGCGAAGAAGCGCGCCTTTCTGCCCAGGGCGTGCTTCTGGGGTGGCCGGGCTCTTACGGGCTTGTCTGCGACATCGGTGGATCCTCGATGGAGTTGGCCGAACTGTCCGATGGCAAGGTCGGCAAGCGGATCACGTCGCAACTGGGTCCGTTTTCGCTGCGCGGTGTCAAAGGCGGGCGCAAAGGGCGCCAAGCCGAGATCCAGACGGTCGTGGCCGAATTGATGGAAACGCTCGGTCCGCAATCCGACCGGCTGTTCCTGGTCGGCGGCTCCTGGCGCGCCATCGCCCGGATCGACATGATCCGTCGCGACTATCCACTGTCGGTTTTGCACGAGTATCGGATGACGCGTTCCGACGTGTCGCGCACCATTAAATTCATTCAAAAACAAGACCTTGAGCAACTTCGCCAGGCAGCGGGGCTGTCCGAGGCGCGGATGGCGCTTGTGCCGATCGCCTCGGAAGTGTTGGGCGTGATCACCAAAACCTTCCGGCCCCATGACATTGCGGTCTCCAGCTATGGGTTGCGTGAAGGGCTGCTTTATGAACGCATGTCGGATGACCTTCGGGCCCGCGACCCGCTGATCGAGGCCTGCCGGTTCTCGGAACAGAAAGATGCCCGGAACCCCGGCTTCGGCACACAGCTTTTCGACTTTGTGTCGCCGCTCTTTCCGAAAGCCAGTGACGAGTCGCGCCGGATTCATCACGCGGCCTGCCTTCTGCACGATGTCAGTTGGCGGGCGCATCCCGATTACCGGCATGAGGTTTGCTTTGACAACGCGACGCGTGCGAACTTGGGCGGTCTGACCCACAAGGAACGGGTGTTTCTGGGGATCGCATTGCTGCACCGCTACAAGAACAGCCATTCGGATTCGCGGTTCGAGGATCTCTTCGGGCTGCTCGACGACGACCGGCTTCGCGAAGCCGAGACCCTTGGCAAAGCCATGCGGTTTGGGTCCATGTTTTCGGTCGCGGCCTCGGACCGGATGGGCATGTTGAAGTGGCGGCCCAGAAAGAAGCTTTTGAGTTTCCATCTGGCCCCGGGGACGGCGCCCTTGTTCGGCGAAGTGGCCGAGGCGCGCTTTGCCTCACTCGCGAACGCCATTGGCGCCACGACCGAGGTGGTCCAAGGCTAGGCGGCGCACGCCCTAGATGTCGATTTCGCCTTCGGGCGCGGTTTCGACCTGCAATGGAACCCGGCGCCGGATGATAATATCGCCATTGGGCAGCACTTCCGGCGCGTGATAGGCGTTCAGATCCGACAAAACGCCTTCCAGTTCGCGAAACGCGGGCTCCATCTCGGCCATCAGACCACGGAACATCAGTTCCATGCCCTCGCCAAGAAGACCGAACCCTTCCTCCAGCTCGCTCTTGGGGTCACTCGCCGCAGCCGGGCCCGCCAGCAAGGCGCCCGCAAGCGTCAGGATCATCACGTGTTTCATGCGACCATCATACGCCGAGCGAACCCATCCGTTAAGGCTAAAGCTCAAGATCCAGCGTCACCGGGAAATGGTCTGAGGCCGTCAATAGCGCGTCGCGCAGGTTCGGACAGTCATAACAGGCCGCATCGTCGAATGGGTGCCAGATCCGCCATTCCGGTCGTTTTGATCGCAAACCTTTTGAAATCATTATATAATCCAAAAGGGCCTGAATGTACCGACCCGTGTCGGCCTGATAAAAACGCGCGGTTGTCCGGACATGGCCGATCCGCTGCGTCATGGCCTGGCGCGCATGGGGATCGAACAATTGCTCGTGGCCCTCTTCACCGATCACGATCTCGACGCCCGAGCGTCCGAACAGCCGCTCATATTCATCAAGACCGGGCCCGTCGTTGAAGTCGCCAAGCACGATCAGATTGTCTCCGGCCTCAAGATGCTGGTCGACGCGGCGGCGCAGCCAGATGCATTGCGCCAGTTGCTTGCGGCGGTTCGCGATGGACACGCGCATGATCGCGTCCGCGCTGCGCGCGCCATGTGGCGCTTTCGATTTGGCATGTACACCGATCATCCGAAGTGTCTGACCAGAGGTGGTTTCGACGGCCAGTTCCAAGGGCGGCTTCGACCAGCGGACCCGATCCGGTGTCGCATCTATATCGAGGTCGATGGAAAAGCTTTCGTCGAAGCGCGGCGCGTCGTCGCCCGTCGCTGTCCCGCCTTGCGGGTCATGAACCGCACTCAGAATACCGGGATCGAACAGAAGTGCGATTTCCTGCTGGGTGTCATTGACGAAACCGTCGATTGCGCGCGATGTCCTCAGGCCGAAGCGCTTCGCAAAGGTTTCAAGGGCCTGCACACCTGACCGCTTTCGATGGCTGTCGGGCGCTTCGATCACCATGACAGCGTCGGCGTCAATTTCCTGAAAGACCGCGCCCAGCGCCGCGATCTGATCGGCGCGCCGCACGTCGTGCCGGCCGGACCAGTTCTGGTCATCAAGAAGCGCGCCGTCATCGTCGAAAAGGTTCGAAAACCATTCGACATTGTACGTTGCGATCCGCATCAGGCGGCACGGCCTTCCGAGATCTCTTCCCAGGCCCGATTGATGGCGATCAGGCGTTTCTCGGCCAGCTTGACGGCTTCTTCCGGCACGCCCCGCGCCATCATCCGGTCGGGATGCGTCTCACGCACAAGGGCGCGCCAGGCCTTGCGCACCTCCTCAATTGGCGTCTGCGGGTCGACGCCCAGAACGTCCCATGGGTCCGGCGCGGCATCCGGCACGAAGCGGGTCCGCAAGGCCCGGAATTCGCGTTCTGGGATCTCGAATATATCACTGACATGATGCAGGAAATCGTCTTCGGCAGGGTGATAGGTTCCATCCGCCAATGCGATGTGAAACAGCCCCTCAAGCAAGTCGGAAAGCGCCGGATCGCCCTTCCCGAACATGTCGTGGATCCGATTTGCATAGATCTCAAAGCCCGCGACATCGGTGCGCGCCATGTTGAACACCCGTGCGGCGTTCTGCTCTTCTTCCTTGGGGATGTGAAAGATTTCGCGAAAAGCGGTCACTTCGTCCCGCGTCACCTGCCCGTCGGCCTTGGCCATCTTGGCGCCCAGCGCAATCACCGCGATGGCGAAAGCCACACTGCGTTCCGGCGGCGTGCGCAGACGCTCAAACACCTCCGAGAGGGGCTCGCCCGAGGTCAGGGCAGACAGTGCGTCTGCAATGCGGGACCATATCGACATGGCCCGGACCTTACCCTGCGCCTGCCGGGCCTGACAGGCGTTTTTGCATCAGATGGGCATCAAGCCAGCGGTCCCATTTGCGGCCCACTTCCGGCAAAATGGCCTGTTCGGCATAGCCCAGACGCTCGTGGAACGTGACGGCGGCGGGATTGGCCGAGGACACGACCGCAAAATTCGAATGAATTCCGCGCGCCGCCGCGTGGCCCTCCATGGCCGCCATCAGGGCCCGCCCGCCCCCTTTGCCCCGGATGGCCTCATTCAACAGGATCGTATGTTCGGTTGTGTGCCGGTACCCGTCCCCACCGCGAAACTGCGCATAGGTCACGAAGCCATCGACCGTTCCATCGCCCACAACGAATGTCGCAAACCCAGCGTCAGCACGGCTGGCCAGAAGATCGGTCAATTGCGCGTCCGAGAACGCGACCGCCCGAAACGTGGCGAGCGTGTCGCGGATGGTACGGTTCCAGATCTCAAGAATCCCCGGCACATCATCGGGAGTGTAAAGGCGCGGCGTCACGTCGGGTGGTCCTTACATGGCCTCGGGCGCAGGTTCCCAGAGTTCAACTTCATTGCCCTCGGGGTCCGTGATCCGGGCAAACTTGCCAATCCCAGGCATATCCCAGTCGTCATCCTTGCGGATGGCGATCCCGGCGGCCTGAAGCCGTTCGGTGATGGCGGCCAGATCATCGACCCGGAAATTCATCATCCATTGCTTGTCCGGGTGGAAGTAATCGGTGGTGGACTTGAAGACACCCAACACCGCCTGGCCCTGGGCCTGCGCCCAGAACTCACCTGCATCGATCCCGAAATGCGTCTTGTACCAAGCACTTAACGCATCCGGATCCTGTGCGCGAAAGAAGACGCCGCCCAATCCAGTGACCTGGCCAGCCATGGCTATCCCTCCAAATGTTTCCCAAAAAATGCAGTAAGACGATCCCAGAGTTCCCATTCGCGGTCAAAGGCAAAGCCGTGGCCTTGTCCTTCCGCGATGAAAACGTCGGGGTCACGGCCCGCTTCGGTCAGACGGCGGGCCAGGTTGCGGGTCATGTCCGGATCCCAGACCTGATCCTCGGTTCCGACGGACAGGAAGATGGGCCTGGGGCACCGTTCGATCTCGATGGCGCTGCCAGGGGCCAGCGCGTCCTCGGCACCGGGCCAGACCCAGGCGCGCGCGCCTTCCACCAAAGCGCGGGGACGACCTTGCAAGACGCCGGCATCGAAGGCCGGGACGACGCGATCCGCAGGGGCATGCGCGGCATAGGCTGCAAAGGGCGTATCCGGCCCGGCCAAAACCGCGATATGCATGGTGGCCTCGCCGCCCCGGGACCATCCGAACAAGCCGACTGACCGGCAGCGGGGGTGCGCGGCCAGATCCCGCCCGGTGCGTAGAACCCGGGTCAGGTCGACTTCGTGAATGTTGCCCGCGTTCCAGACATCGCCTTCGCCATAGCCGTGGGGCACGGCCAGATACCCGTGCGCTGCAAGGATGGCGGCAAACCGATGCGACCACCCGCCCCAGGGCCCTTCGGATCCGTGCAGGATGACAACGCCCGGCAATTCGGAGCCTTCGGCCGGGCCGTAAATGGGATGGTCTCCCAGCATACCAAGCGACAACGCCATGGCTCAGGCCTTGGCCGTGCGCGCCGCAAGCGCCTTCGTGACAGCAGCCATATCTTCGTTTTCCCAGCCTGCGGCGAAGGCCTCTTGCACAAGCGCCAGCATGACCTCGGTCGTGGGCATCGCCGCGCCCACCCGTTTGCCTTCGTTGACGATCATTGTGGTGTTATTCACCGCCTGCCGGATGCTGCCTTGCGGGGCATAGTCTTCATGGATGAGCTTCGGAAGCTTCATGCGCATCAGATCGCAGTTCATCGGCCCGGCTTCGAGGATCTTTGCCAGCGTTTCCAGGTCAAGATCAGCATGGCGGGCCATATTGAACGCCTCAAACAGACCCGTCACCAGGCCGCAAAGATAGGTGTTCACAGCCAGCTTCATTTGCAGCGCCTTGGGAACCGCGCCGCAAGGTACGGTCGCCCGGCACATGGGCGCGATGACGTCCTTGATGCTGTCCAGAACGTCCGGTTCGCCCGCAGCCATGGCGACCAGATCGCCGGTCGCGGCGGGCCCGGTCGAGCCAGAGACGGGAACCTCGGCATAGTGGCCGCCTGCCACCGCGATATCCTGCCCAAGCGCTTCGGAATACTCCGGCGGCGTGGTGCCCATATGGATGATTATGTGGCCCGCGACATGGATCTTGAACGCATCCGTGCGGCGCCCAAGCACCTGATCCATGGCCGCGCCGTTGGCGAGCATCAGCACCACCCGGTCACAGGCAGCGAAGAGATCATCAACCGTTTCAGCGCGCTCCGCGCCACGCGCCAGCAGCGGAGTGGCACTTTCCGGTCGTCTTGCCCAAAGAAGCGGGGTCAGCCCTGCATCGGCCAGACACCCCGCCATGGGAACCCCCATGTCGCCCAACCCGATGAAACCAATTCTGTCGCCCATGGCCACCCCCATTGCCTTGGCGGCAACCATGGCAGGGCTTTTTCAAGGTTCCAAGTTGGCAGTGGACCTATTCGGCGGCTTTTGGACGCGCCGCACGGATGAGATCGAGGATTTCGCGCGCCGCTTCGGGGATATTCGTGCCCGGGCCGAAGATCGCGCTGACACCGGCCCCTTTCAGGAAGTCATAGTCCTGCTGTGGGATCACACCGCCGCAAATGACCAGAATATCGCCTGCGCCTTGCGCTTTCAGCGCCTCGATCAGCTTGGGTGCCAGCGTCTTGTGTCCAGCCGCCTGGGACGAAATGCCCACCACATGCACATCATTATCGATGGCATCCTGCGCGGCCTCGTCCGGGGTCTGGAACAAGGGACCCACATCAACATCAAATCCGATATCGGCAAAGGCCGTTGCGATGACCTTGGCGCCCCGGTCATGGCCATCCTGACCCATTTTGACAACCAGCATGCGGGGCCTGCGTCCCTCCGCCGCTGCAAAAGCCTCGACATCTTTCTGGATCGCTTCGAACCCTGCGTCGCCCTCATAGGCGGACCCGTACACCCCTGCCAATGTCTTCACCTCTGCCCTGTGCCGCCCGAAGGCGTTTTCCATCGCTGTCGAGATTTCACCCACCGTGGCCCGGGCCCGCGCCGCTTCAACCGCCAACGCCAGAAGATTTCCCGTGCCAGTGGTGGCGCCCTGCTCAAGCGCCGCAAGGGCGCCTTCGCAGGCCGCCGCATCGCGGGTCCCCCGGATGCGCGCCAGTTTCGCCACCTGCGCCTCGCGGACCGCGACGTTATCGACATCGAGGATATCGATCGGGTCCTCGGCGTCTTTGCGGTACTTGTTGACGCCAACGATCACCTCGTCGCCCCGGTCGATCATGGCTTGCCGCCGCGCGGCTGTTTCCTCGATCCGAAGTTTGGGCATGCCAGAGGCCACAGCCTTGGTCATGCCGCCCATCGCCTCCACCTCTTCGATCAGCGCCCAGGCCTTTTCGGCCAGGTCCGCCGTCAGGCTTTCGACAAAGTAGGAGCCGGCCAACGGATCGACGACATTGGTGATGCCGGTTTCTTCCTGAAGGATCAGCTGCGTGTTCCGCGCGATCCGAGCGGAGAACTCGGTCGGCAGCGCAATGGCTTCGTCCAAAGCATTGGTATGCAGCGACTGGGTCCCGCCGAGGACCGCCGACATCGCCTCATAGGCCGTGCGGATCACATTGTTATAGGGGTCCTGCTCCTGCAGACTGACCCCGGATGTCTGGCAATGGGTGCGCAGCATCGAAGACCGGGGATCCTTCGGGTCGAATTCCTCCATGATCCGCGACCAGAGAAGGCGCGCCGCACGCAGCTTGGCCGCCTCCATGAAAAAATTCATGCCGATGGCGAAAAAGAACGACAGGCGCGGTGCAAACTTGTCGACATCCATGCCGCGCGCGATGGCCGTGCGGACATATTCGCGCCCGTCCGCCAGGGTAAACCCAAGTTCCTGCACCAGGTTCGCGCCCGCTTCCTGCATGTGATAGCCCGAGATTGAAATCGAGTTGAACTTGGGCATCTCGGCGGCGGTGTATTCGATGATATCGGCCACAATCCGCATCGAAGGCTCAGGCGGATAGACATAGGTGTTCCGCACCATGAACTCTTTCAGAATATCGTTCTGAATGGTGCCCGACAGGGCGGCGCGATCCACGCCCTGTTCCTCGCCCGCCACGATGAAGGATGCGAGAACCGGGATGACAGCCCCGTTCATCGTCATCGACACGCTGATCTTGTCCAAGGGGATCCCGTCGAACAGGATCTTCATGTCTTCGACGCTGTCGATCGCGACCCCCGCCTTGCCCACATCGCCGACGACCCGGTCGTGATCGCTGTCATAGCCCCGATGGGTCGCCAGATCGAAGGCGACCGATACGCCTTGCTGCCCGGCCTCCAAGGCCTTGCGATAAAACGCGTTCGATTCCTCTGCCGTCGAGAACCCCGCATATTGCCGGATCGTCCAGGGCCGCCCGGTATACATCGTTGCCCTGACACCCCGCGTGAAGGGCGCAAATCCCGGCACACCGTCCATATGGGCCAGATCGGCCGTATCGTCCGCCGTATAAAGCGGTTTGACGTCGATCCCCTCAAGCGTCTCCCATGTCAGGTCATCCAGCGGACGGCCCCGAAGCTCTTTTTCGGCCAGTTTTTTCCAATCGGTCATTGGCAATCTTCCCGGGCGATCACACGGGGACGTGATAACGCGCCCTTTCCATCTTCGCATCTTTTCAATGCTGACCTATATCTGAAGGAACTGGAGGATGCATGCGCACACCGATAATTGCTGCCATTTTGGGGATTTTCGCGCTTTCTCAGCCGATTTGGGCCGCCGATGCGGCTGCCGAAGGCGCGGAAGCGCCGAATCCCGTGGCCCAATGGCAAGAAGACCCGTCGCTTCGCTTTGAAGCGGCGGACGTGAACTTGCAGGATTTTCAATGGCTTGCCCGACCCATTGTCGTCTTTGCCGATACACCGGCCGACCCGCGGTTCCGCGAACAGATTGAGCTTTTGGACGAACGGCCCGACCCGCTTTTGGAGCGTGACGTGGTGATCATCACCGACACGGACCCCGCCGGACGGTCGGATATCCGCACGAAATTGCGTCCACGAGGCTTCATGATGGTGCTGATTGGCAAGGATGGCGGGGTAAAACTTCGGAAACCCTTTGCCTGGGATGTCCGAGAACTCAGCCGTTCCATTGATAAAATGCCAGATCGCCAGCAGGAAATCCGGGCGGGCGGCTAGGCGCCACCGGCACCTACTCAAACTCCATGATCACCTCATCGACGGCCAGGCTGTCGCCCGCCGCTGCGTTGATCTTGGCGATTGTGCCCTTCTTTTCGGCGCGGAGGATGTTTTCCATCTTCATCGCCTCGACGGTGCAGAGCGCTTGGCCTTCCTGCACTTCCTGGCCCTCTTCCACGTCGATCTTCACGACAAGGCCGGGCATGGGACAAAGGAGCAGTTTTGAGGTATCGGGCGCCACCTTCTCGGGCATGCGGGCGGCAAGTTCGGCCTGACGTGGAGTCAGAACTTTCACGTCAAGATCGGCACCACGATAGCGGATGCGGAAACCGTTGGTGCGTGGTTCGACCTTCAGCACCATCAACGGTGGTCCAACGTAGTCGAGGTCGTCCATTTCCGCATCAATCGCTAGGACGCGCGCCATCTGTTCACCCGGCAACCAGTCCAAACCGAATGAAAAGTTCCGTCCGGTTTGGTCTGTAACGAACGTTCGAAAGTACCGCTGCCCCCCAAGGTCCTTGAATTCATGAAACTGGAAGTATGGATAGCAGTCCCATATGAACTTATACTTCGCGGAAGGTAGAAGGACTTCATATCCATAAACTGGACGAGGCTCACTCATTCGTACTGTTGATAGCGCAGATCTCTCCTGTGAGATCGCTTTCATGACCGCCGCCACCGCGCCGATCTGAGCCAAACTGAACTCGGGCAGCTCCACCCCTTCAAACCCGTCGGGGTATTCCTCGGCTATAAACGCCGTCGTGATATCGCCCGCGATGAACTTCGGATGGTCGTAAACCGCTGACAGGAAGGGGATATTATGGCCGATCCCTTCGACTTCGAATGCGTCCAGCGCCGCCCGCATCCCCTCAATCGCCGCCGCACGGTCGGGCCCCCAGGTGCAAAGTTTGGCGATCATCGGGTCATAGAACATGCTGATCTCACCACCCTCGAAAACGCCCGTGTCATTCCGCACGACCGGCGCATCAGGCACGACGCCCGGTGTGTAGCCTTCCGTCTCGGCGGGCGGGCGATACCGCGTCAGCCGCCCGATGGACGGCAAAAACCCGCGATAAGGATCTTCGGCATAAAGGCGCGATTCCATCGCCCAGCCGTTCAGCTTCACATCCGATTGGGTGATCGACAGCGCCTCACCATTGGCGACCCGGATCATCTGTTCGACCAGATCAACGCCGGTGATCAGTTCCGTCACCGGGTGTTCGACCTGCAAACGTGTGTTCATTTCCAGGAAATAGAAGTTCCGGTCCCCATCGACGATGAACTCGACTGTGCCCGCCGAGGTATAACCCACGGCCTTGGCCAGCGCGCAGGATTGTTCGCCCATGGCCTTCCGCGTGGCTTCGTCCAGAAAAGGCGACGGCGCCTCTTCGATCACCTTTTGGTTTCGGCGCTGGATCGAACATTCCCGCTCGCCCAGATAGACGCAGTTGCCATGGCTGTCGGCCAGCACCTGAATTTCGATATGGCGGGGCTGGGTCACGAATTTCTCGATGAAGATCCGGTCATCGCCAAAGGATGCCGCCGCTTCGTTCTTCGACGACTGAAACCCCTCGGCCACCTCATCTTCCGACCAGGCGATCCGCATGCCCTTGCCGCCGCCCCCGGCAGAGGCCTTGATCATCACCGGATAGCCGATTTCGCCGGCGATTTTCTTGGCCTCTTCGGCATCGCCGATCAGGCCCATATAGCCCGGAACGGTCGAGACACCGGCGTCTTGGGCGATCTTTTTAGATGTGATCTTGTCGCCCATGGCCTCGATCGCGCCTTTCGGCGGACCGATAAAGGCGACCCCCGCCGCCTCAAGCGCTTCGGCGAATTTCGGGTTCTCGGACAGAAAGCCATACCCCGGATGCACGGCCTCGGCGCCCGTTTCCTTGATCGCCGCCATCACCTTGTCGATGACGATATAGGACTGGTTGGCAGGCGGAGGGCCGATATGCACGGCCTCATCGGCCATCTTCACATGCAGCGCGCCCGCATCGGCATCGGAGTACAAAGCAACCGTCCCGATCCCCATCTTCTTGGCCGTTTTCATCACACGGCAGGCAATTTCTCCGCGATTGGCGATCAGGATCTTCTTGAACATGCCCCCTCCGAGTTCGGCGTCCCTCCCTATCACGCACAAAAACGCGGCGGGGGGAATGCCCCCGTCGCGCTTTTTCGCATCATTTCAACGATGTGGGCGCTAACAGACGTTCGTGAAGTCGTCGCAGAAGACACCGGCGGCCCCGCCGATGATCGCGCCGCCCACGACGCTGCCGCCCAGAAGCGCCGTGCCGCCCGCACCGATCAACGCGCCGGACGCACCGCGTTCCAGATCGTTGTCGCCGCAAGCCGATAGCCCAAGGATCGCAATAAGCCCCATGGCTGCAAGAGTTTTTCGCATGATATCTGCCCGTACCTTTGTGGGTCGTTGCCCCGCGTTTAGATAGACGCGCCGGACCGGGGACGCCAAAGGCAGCGCCGCGAATTGCAACGATTCGGCGATCCTCCGCCGACCGGGGTCAGGCGGACCCACAAATAAAGTGCGGCCTGATCCTGCTGAGATCAGGCCGCGAGAAGGGGAAGGGTAACGGTTATGACTTTTATTTGGGCAGCGAGCTTGCTGGAGATCACCACCCTGCGAAACAATCTGTCGAGAATCATTTCCAAATGAAACAGTTCGTTGAACTGACACGAAGATTGCGCCGTAAATCGCCAGAATTTCACGATTTTCGGCGGAAACTTGCCTATGAATCGCGGTCCATGAGCCCGGGGAAGCTGATCTCGACGGTGGATGGGTCGATTCTCAGAAGGGCATCGTAACTGGCGGCATCGAAAGGATCTTCCGCGGGGATGACCTCACGACCGAACAGCCAGCTCAACCGACCGGCGTCCAGATTGCCCCTTTCGAACGGGGCCTCTCCGAAGTGGTCCCAAAGCGCGGCCATGAAGGCGGCGTCGGCAGCCTTGTCCTGGGGCTTCCGGTCCGGATGACGCAGCCGTGATTTCAAAGGGGTGACCCCTTTGGGATTGGCGCGTCGGATTGTGAATTGAAAGTCGGTACCGGGAAGGCGGCCTGGAAATCCGCGGTGTTTTATCAATGCCTTACCCCCCGATACGGGCAGGCGATTGGCCGGTCGCGCAAGGCGCGCAACCGGCCAGAAGTCTTAGAACTTGCCCATTGGCTCTTCAGCCATGACAGGTTCTTCAACGAAGACGACTTCTTCTTCCTGGGCACAAGCAGCGGCAACCATGAGAAGGCCGACAGCGAGAATGGTTTTGATGCTCTTCGACATCTATGTCTCCTAAAGTCTGGAAGGGCCAGTCCCTGGAAGTGAAACTCCCTTGGCCCCTCGTCCGGGGTTCGGGCCCCGGATAGGGGTCCCAGGCGCGACACTAGCGAAAGGTTTCGCGGAAGGGAATTGTTTCCAAACCAGATTGGCAAAATGGTGCCTGTTTAACACATATTGCCCGCCCGAAGCCCCGCATCAGGCAAGATGCTGGAACTTCAAGGTAATCCAAATCTTACTCACACGTTATCCACAGGCCGTTTCGCGATGCAATCAATCTCGACCAAAGCGCCGACGGCCAAGGCAGTTACGCCGACAGTGGTGCGCGCGGGCAACCGGTCCGCCGGGAAGAAGGATTTGTAGGTCTCGTTGAAGACCGCATAGTCGCGCTCAAACGCCGTCAGAAAGCAGCGGCATTGCAGGATATGCGACAGATCAAGGTCCAATTCGCCCAGGATCAGTTCGAGGTTTTTCATCACCCGCCGGGTCTGCGCCTCGATCCCGTCGGGCAGCGGATCGTCCGGCGCCTCGGGATCCGTTGGCATCTGCCCGGTCAGGATCACCCAGCCGTCGCTTTCGACAGCATGGGAAAACGGAGCGACAGGCCTGGGACCCGAGGAGAAGAGGTGGAAGTCAGGCATGTGATAACCTCTAAGGCATTGACGGGATCGCGGTTGGCACCGGGTGCCGGACAAAAGATCCTTACAACGGAATATTGTCGTGCTTCTTCCAGGGCATCGACGCCTTCTTGCCCCGCAAAGCTGCAAAGGCCCGGGCCACGCGACGCCGGGTCGAATGGGGCATGATCACCTCATCGATGAAGCCGCGCTCGGCTGCCTTGAACGGGTTGGCGAAGTTGTCTTCGTATTCCTTGGTGCGCGCCGCGATCTTTTCGGTATCGCCCAGCTCTGACCGGTACAGGATCTCGGTCGCGCCCTTGGCGCCCATCACCGCGATCTCGGCCGAGGGCCAGGCATAGTTGATGTCGGCCTTCACATGTTTCGACGCCATCACGTCATAGGCCCCGCCATAGGCCTTGCGGGTGATCACGGTCACCTTGGGCACCGTCGCCTCGCCATAGGCAAAGAGCAGTTTCGCCCCGTGCTTGATCACGCCGCCATACTCCTGCGCCGTCCCGGGCAGGAACCCCGGCACGTCCACAAGCGTCAGGATCGGGATTTCAAAGGCATCGCAAAACCGGACGAAGCGCGCCGCCTTACGCGAGGAATCGATGTCCAGTACGCCCGCCAGAACCATCGGTTGGTTCGCGACGACCCCGACCGTAGAGCCCTCCAGACGGATAAATCCGGTGACGATGTTTCCGGCGTAATCTTCCTGAATTTCATAGAAGTCTCCTTCGTCAGCCACCTTGGTGATAAGTTCCTTCATATCATAAGGCTGGTTCGGATTGGCGGGGATCAGCGTATCAAGGCTGTTTTCAATCCGCTCGGCCGTGTCGAATGTGGGCCGGACCGGCGGCTTTTCGCGGTTTGACAAAGGCAGGAAATCGAAAAGACGCCGCACTTCGGCCAGCGCCTCGATGTCATTTTCGAACGCCCCATCAGCGACCGAGGATTTCCTGGTATGGGTTGACGCACCGCCCAGTTCTTCCGCGGTCACGACCTCATTGGTCACGGTCTTCACCACATCGGGCCCGGTCACGAACATGTATGACGAATCCTTCACCATGAAGATGAAGTCGGTCATGGCGGGCGAATAGACAGCGCCCCCCGCGCATGGCCCCATGATCACGGAGATCTGCGGGATCACGCCCGACGCTTCGATATTGCGCTGAAAGATCTCGGCATAGCCCGCGAGCGACCCCACACCTTCCTGGATCCGCGCGCCGCCGGAATCGTTCAACCCGATGACCGGCGCGCCGTTCTGCACGGCCATATCCATGATCTTGCAGATTTTCTGGGCGTGGGTTTCCGACACCGATCCACCAAGCACGGTGAAATCCTGCGAAAAGACATAGACCTGGCGGCCATTGATCGTGCCCCAGCCCGTGACGACGCCGTCGCCCGGAAACTTCTGCTTGTCCATGCCGAAATCGGTGGTGCGGTGGGCCACGAACATGTCGAATTCTTCGAAGCTGCCTTCGTCCAGAAGCAATTCCAGCCGTTCGCGTGCCGTCAGCTTGCCCTTGGCGTGTTGCGCCGCGATCCGCTTCTCGCCGCCACCCGCACGGGCGCCCGCACGCCGGGCTTCGAGTTCGCTCAAGACATCCGTCATGGTTCGGTCCCTTCGTCCTTTCCAAATCTGATATCGAAGCGGCGCGCCGGGGCAAAGGCGAAACATCCTTGGGCGCAGTCCCGCGGCCCGGCGCGGCGCAAAAATCTTAGGTAAGATTTTGGGGCCCCGCGGTTACGCGTATGCGAACCCGCAACTGCGCACAGCGGCGCGTGCGTGGACACCGATCCGGAAACTGGATAGCGCAGGCCCCATGACGGATGCCGCGACCGTCCGGTATCTGAACCGGACCACACCGCCCCACATCACGACGCTTGTTCTGCTGGCCGGTCTCGGAGCCATGAACATGAGTGTCTTCTTGCCGTCGTTGCCCTCGATGGCCACGCATTTCCGGGCGGATTATGCGGTGATCCAGCTTGCCGTCTCGGCCTATCTGGGCGTCACCGCACTTTTGCAGTTGATCATTGGCCCGGTCTCTGACCGCTTCGGGCGCCGCCCGGTGACGCTGACTTGCCTGGCGATCTTCGTTGCCGCAAGCATCGGCTGCGTCCTTGCGCCCACGGTCGAGGTCTTCCTGGCGTTCCGCATGATCCAGGGCGCGGTGGTCGTTGGGCTTGTGTTGTCGCGCGCCATCATCCGCGACATGTTCCCGCAAGACATGGCCGCGTCGCAGATCGGCTATGTTACCATGGGGATGGCCCTTGTTCCGATGGTCGCCCCGATGATTGGCGGCGCGTTGGAGGAAGCCTTCGGCTGGCAATCGACCTTCCTCTTCACGATCGCCTTCGGCCTCGGCGTCTTTGCGATCTCTTTCGCCGATCTTGGCGAGACGGCGCAGCACAGATCCGCGCGGTTTCGCGACCAGGTGGCCGAGTATCCCGAGCTTCTTCTGTCGCGCCGGTTCTGGGGCTACGTGGCGGCTGCGGCTTTCGCATCGGGCGCCTTTTTCGCGTTTCTCGGCGGCGGACCCATCGTCGCGCGCGATGTCTTTGGCCTGTCCGCCTTCTGGTCCGGCATCGGCTTCGGCGCCCCGGCGATCGGGTATGCCACGGGGAACTTCCTGTCCGGCCGGTTTTCCGCCCGCATTGGTGTCAACCGCATGGTGCTGAACGGCACGTTGATCACGGCCTTCGGCATGGGCCTGTCGCTGATCCTGTCGATTGCCGGCCTGCAAACAGCTTTCACGTTCTTCGCGTTTTGCGTGACGGTCGGGCTCGGGAACGGGTTGGTCATTCCCAACGCTTCAGCGGGCATGTTGTCGGTGCGCCCGCATCTGGCGGGCACGGCGTCGGGCCTGGGAAGCGCCTTCATGGTGGGCGGCGGCGCCATCCTTTCGGCCGTTACGGGCGGCGCGCTGGATCTGTCGGTGTCTGCGACCCCGCTGGTCGCGGTCATGTTCACATCCGCCTTTTTTGGCCTTCTTTCAATTGTTTACGTCACTCGGCGGGAAGCTCAGCTTGCCCGCGCGGACGCACAACAAAAAAGTTCTCGCTAAGCGGGAATTCTTGCTAAGCTCGCGTCATGCTGAAGCTGGCCCTGATCGCGCTGACCACCAGCTATGTCGCTTGGTTTGTCGAGCGCCACGAAGACCGCGTCGTCTATCCGTTCGACCAAACCTATGCGCGCCCCGCCGAAGCTGGTGAGCCAAGGCTGTCCGAGACGCGCATTGAAACCCCCGATGGCGAAACCCTGATCCTTTGGGAAGCCCCCGCGCCCGGCACGCGCCCGACCATCCTGTACCTGCCGGGAAATGCCGGGACATTGGCCAGTCGAACAGATCGCTTCTCGGACCTGATCGACCGGGGGTTTGGCGTCACCGCGCTGGCCTATCGCGGGTCAAGCGGTTCCAGCGGCCGCCCATCGGAAACCCATCTGACCGCCGACGCGCTTGCCATCGCCGCCCGGTTCGACGGCGCACCCCTGATCATCTATGGCGAAAGCCTGGGCTCGGCTCTGGCTATCAAGCTTGCGGCCGCCGGGGCCGGGGATGCCGTGGTGCTTGAAGCGCCGTTTCTGTCGATCCCCGATCTTGTGGCCGTTCAATATCCGGCCGAAAATCTCGACGGGCTGTTCACACAGCGCTGGGCCTCGAAAGAGACGATCAAAGACGTGACCCTGCCCCTTTTGATCCTGCATGGCACCGAAGACCGACTTGTCCCGTTCGAACACGGCACGACCTTGTTCGATCTGGCCGGGTCCGAGGACAAACGCATGATCGCGGTTCCGGGCGGACAGCATTCGGGGTTGTGGGACGGCGATGCGCTGCGCGAGCTTTACATCTTCCTCGGACGCATGTGACGGCGCGCGCCCAAATCTGTTTGAAGACTTTGGTCCCGATCAGATCTTCGGTGCATTTGTATGGGGTGTCGCATTGCGCCGCAGGGTGGCCTCACGCCAACTGATGAAACTCGCCGACGCCACGATCAGCGTTCCACCCGCGATGACGCCCAGATCCACCGGTTCGTGAAAGACCAGCCAGCCGAACAGCGCCGACCAGAGAAGCTGCAAGAATGTGACCGGCTGGGTGACGGAAACCGGTGCCGCCTTGAAGGCAAGCGTCATCGTGTAATGCCCGGCAGTTGCGAAGAAGGCCACCAGCACCAGCCAACCGATCTCGACCAGGGTTGGCGGAACCCAGACCCACCAGGCCAGCGGCGCAAGCCCAACGGTCACCGCCAGCGACAGCGCCGCCACGATGGCCGCCGGCGGCAGCGCCTCGGTCAGGGATTTCGCCAGAAGATAGGACGCCGCAAGCATCAGCGACGTGCCCAGCATGGCGATGTGTCCGGGCGAAAGCTCGCGAAATCCCGGACGCAGGATCAACAGGGCGCCGATCAGGGCCAGACCGACCGCAATCAGCCGGCGCGCCGCCAGCCGCTCGCCAAGGAACAGGCCGGCCCCGATCGTCACATAGACCGGGACCATGAAGTTCATCGCCGTGACTTCGGCCATTGTGACGCGCGCCATGGCGTAAAACCACAGGATTACACCGACCAGATGCACGGCACTCCGCGCTGCGATGGGCCGAAGATGAGGCCCGAACCGAACGCCCTTCAACTGCCCTGCAAGTGGGACAAGGAAGACAAGCCCGAACAGAAACCGAAGAAACGCAGATTGCGCGGCAGGCAGGGCATCGCCCAAATGGTTCACAACCGCGGTCACGCCGACAAAGCAAAGCCCGGTGACGAACATCCAGAAGACGCCCAGAAGGGGCCGGTTTGCACTTTGGGCCATGGCGCGACCCAATCCGAAATGAACCCGGGCTTCAACCCAGGATCAGTGTGACCGCGATCGTGATCATGATGATCCCGACCCCCAAATCCAGAAGGCGCCATGCGGCGGGTTTCGCGAAAACCGGCGCCAGGATCCTGGCACCATACCCCAAGGCGAAAAAGAATGAGAAACTGGCCGTCGCCGCGCCTGCCCCGAAAGCCCAGGTCGGGCTGTACTGGGCCGAAAGCGACCCCAAAAGGACCACCGTGTCCAGATAGACATGGGGGTTCAGCCAAGTCAGCGCCAGGCATGTCAGAAGCGCGGTCGAAAGTCGCGTTCCGGTCGCGCCGGACGCGGCCAGCCCCTCGGACCCACGATAGGCCGAGACAAGGTTCATGGCCCCGTAAACCGCCAGAAACGCGGCCCCGCCCCATTTCAGAACAGGCTCAATCCAGGGCGCGGCCTCGGCCACCGCGCCAAAGCCGGTGACACCCAGCGTGATCAGAAGCGCATCGGAAAAGCCGCAAGTCAGGCAGACGGCAAAGACATGCTCTTGCCGAAGCCCCTGGCGCAAGACAAAGGCATTCTGGGCGCCGATCACGACGATCAGGCTCAAGCCCAGAAGATAGCCAATTCCAAATGTCGACAGGATGGGAAGCATCGGGTGCCCTCGTTTTCACCCTGATTGACCGAGCAGCCTATGTTAGGCAAATTAATTCCTATGATCTTACTTAAGTTTTCCTAATGTTCGACAACGCCCAGTTAGAGGCTCTGCGCGCCGTGTTGATCAGCGGCAGTTTCGACGCGGCAGCCCATCGGCTCCATGTGACGCCGTCGGCCATTAGCCAGCGGATCAAGGCGCTTGAGGATCAGGTCGGCACAACACTTGTGATCCGTGCGCAGCCCTGCCGCGCGACGCCGGCGGGCCAGCGGGTGCGGCGCCATGCCGACGCGCTTGCGTTGCTTGATCGGGACCTGCGCGCTGACCTTGCCCTTTCGGGGGCCGATACAAACCGCCTTCCCGTCCGAATTGTGGTGAATGCCGACAGCTTGGCCGCCTGGTTCACGCCGACGCTTGCGGCTGCGACGGGACTGCTGGTGGAAGTTATCATCGATGACCAGGACCACTCGATCCAGCGGCTGCGAGAAGGCGATGTGGTTGCCGCCATCACATCACAGGCACAGGTCGTGCAGGGCTGCGACGTCACACCGCTCGGCGCATTCCGATACCTTGCCGTCGCAAGCCCGGAGTTTCGGCGGCATTGGTTTCCAGATGGGTGCACGGAACAGGCATTTCGTGCGGCACCGGCGCTGGCTTTCAACGACAAGGACCGCCTGCAAAGGGACTGGGTCGCGGGCATCCTCGGGCACAACGTCGACTTGCCGGTGCACCGGCTACCCTCCGTCACCGGGTTTCTTGAGGCCGCGAAGCACGGGGTGGCCTGGGGCCTGAACCCCGAACCGATGGCGCGGGGCGCATTGGCACAAGGCGCGTTGATCGAGCTGTTGCCCGACCATCCGCTTGATACCTCGCTCTATTGGCAGGTCAGCCGCATTGCGCGCGACGCTTTAGAGCCTTTGACGCAGGCGGTCAGGCAAGCCGCCCGCAAGGCGCTGGTCCAATCCCCCTAAAGCTGGGCCGCCGTCTGGCGGACAACGTTGATGCGCTCGGCATTGGGCGGATGGGTCCCAAGGAACCGGTCGCCCGGATCCGGGATCCGCTGGAAAAAGGCGGCGCCGCGCACCGGATCATACCCTGCCCGGGCTGCGATGACCGTGCCCGTGCGATCGGCTTCCAGTTCGAACCCTTTCGAGAACCGGCGCGCATTCACGCCCGCTGATGCCCGGGTCAACGTTTCGGCCGATGCCGGATCCACCCCGAGGATCGAGGACAGGACCGAACCCAGGACCGCCCCTTCAACCGCGCGCTGATTGGCAGTCGCGATATGCCCTTCGATGTGATGGGCCGCCTCATGCCCCAGGATGAAGGCCAGCTCATCCTGGTTCCGCGCATCGGCGATCAGGGCCCGATTGAACCCGATCACCGGGCGCCCGTTCTTGTCGAGCGTTTGGAAGGCGTTGGGCGAATTCGTATCGTCTTCATCGATGAAGATCAGGAAGTCGCAATTCACCCCTTCGGTCCGTGCCCGGCACATGCGCTCGGCCACCGGCTCCACGCGGGCCACAACGGTCCGGAAGTTCGACGCGGCGCGGCTGGCCGAGACCGGCGGACCGGCATTCACGGTGGGCTGCGGCGGCGGGCTCGACGGTGCGTCATCTAGCGACAACTCACATCCCATCAAGGCCAGGGTCGAGGCGGTCAAAAGAAGGGCTCTGAACATGGCTGCTCCTTACTGTTGTCTGCAATCTAGGGCGAGCCCGCCCAACTTCACCACCCCCAACCCGGCACAAACACGCGCATTCCAGGCGGACAGACCAGTCCAGAAGACACGACCCATGACGGTCGCCAAGGTCATCGTCGGCGCTGCCTGCTTGCCAAACCGGCGCCTGCAAGCGAGGGTTTTGCAAAAGACCACCGCCAGAGGACCGGGCCATGTTCACGATCGAGCACGACTTCGACGCAACCGTCATCACGTTGGTCGATGATCCGGCCAAGCACCGCCAAGAAGACGTGACGATCAATGCATTTGAAGATTGCGTGACGCTAGAGCAGTTGGAACCCACGACGGACCGGCTGCAACGCGTGACCCTGTCCCACAAGCAGATCCGCGATCTGGCGGCGGCGCTCGATTTGCCTGAAGGCGTCTATCGCCTGACGCAAAAACCCTAGCACGCGCGTCCGACCCGGATCTTGCGGGTCTTTCGCCCCGTCCGGGTCATGCCGCAGGAAACGGGTCGATACCCCTGCCTGACCGGGCCCAATCCGCCACAGAGCCAATTAAGCGAAAGGCATGTGGCATGGACCTGAAAGACAAAACTTTGATCATCACGGGCGCAAGCAGCGGCATCGGTGCTGCGGCAGCCCGGGCGGCGGCCGCTGAAGGCGCGCATGTCGTCCTCGGCGCACGGCGCGCGGACGCGCTTGAGGCCATCGCCCGCGATATCCGGCAACAGGGCGGCCAGGCGGTCACCCATCCCGGCGACGTGACCGATCCCGACTATGCAGAGGCGCTGGTGACCACGGCGCGCACCGAATTCGGCGCGCTTCACGGCGCCTTCAACAATGCGGGCATGGTCGGCGACATGTCCCCGGTGGCCGAGATGACAGGCGACACCTGGCACTCGGTGCTTGAGACGAACCTGACCAGCGCCTTTTTCGCCGCAAAGGCGCAGATCCCGGCCATGCTTACGGGGGGCGCAATCGTCTTCACCGGATCCTTTGTCGGGGTCAGCAACGGCGGCATGCCGGGCATGGCGGCCTATGCGGCGGCCAAAGCCGGGCTTCTCGGTCTGGTAAAATCGCTGGCCATCGACCATGCGGCGACCGGCCACCGGATCAACGCGGTTCTGCCCGGCGGCACCAAGACGGCGATGGCGGGCGACGATCCGGACACCCATGCCTTCATCGCCGGGCTTCATCCGGTCAAGCGCATGGCGGAACCGGAGGAAATCGCCGCCGCAGCCCTGTTCCTTTTGTCTGATCGGGCAAGCTTTGTGACTGGAACGGGCGTTGCGGTGGATGGCGGCATGTCCGCCCGGTTTCTCTAGTCCCCTGCGCCCCTGACAAAGTGACGCGCCGCTGCAACGGGCCCGGCGCGTCGCAAGGGGCCTCTGCGGTCGGTTCTGGACCTTGCGGGCCCGACCCGTATCCTGACCGGGTTACAGGCGTTTGGGGGGAAGCGGCGGTGGCAACGGGGTTCTTTTTCGACGAAAAAACGCTCTGGCATGGGGCGGGCAATTATGCCCTGACCGTCCCTGTGGGCGGGCTTGTGGAACCGGTCTCGGGCAACGGGTTTCCCGACACGCCCGAAACAAAGCGGCGGTTCAAGAACCTTCTCCATGTCACCGGTCTGGCCGAAGAATTGGACATCCGCAGCGCGCCGCCCGTTCCCATCGAGGACCTGGTGCGGGTGCATTCGTCGAATTATCTCGGCGCCTTTAAGAACCTCTCGGACAAGGGCGGCGGCGAACTTGGGCCGCGGGCCCCGTTCGGTTGGGGAGGGTACGAGATCGCGACGACCTCTGCCGGGCTGGCCCTGGGCGCGCTTCGGGCAGTTCTGTCGGGCGAGGTTCCAAACGCCTATGCGCTGACCCGCCCGCCCGGCCATCACTGCCTGCCCGAGTTTCCGAACGGGTTCTGCCTGCTTGCGAATATCGCCATCGCCATCGAGACCTTGCGTGCTGAAAAGCTGACCGAGCGGATCGCCGTCTTGGACTGGGACGTACATCACGGCAACGGGACCGAAGCGATTTTCTACGACCGAAATGACGTCCTGACGATTTCCATCCACCAAGAGCGAAACTATCCGATGGATACGGGCGAGGTGGGCGATCTGGGCGAAGGGTCGGGGCTGGGCGCGAACCTGAACATTCCCCTACCCCCAGGGACGGGGCACAACGGCTATCTGGAGGCGATGGAACGGCTCGTCGAGCCCGCGATCCGCGGCTACCAGCCCGATGCAATCATGGTGGCCTGCGGGTTCGATGCCGCTGCCGTCGACCCGCTGTCGCGGATGATGGCCACATCGGATACGTTCCGGCAATTGACACGGCGCACGATGGCGCTGGCCGACGATCTCTGTGACGGGCGGCTGACGCTGGTCCATGAAGGCGGCTATTCCGAAGTCTATGTCCCGTTTTGCGGCCATGCGGTCATGGAAGAACTGACCGGCAGCAAGATCGAAGCGGAAGACCCGCTGGCCGAGACCCTGGCGCTCCGCCAACCCTCGAAGCAGTTCGATGATTTTGTGAGCACGCAGATCACCGAAATCGCCGAGGTCATCCGGGCCCGGGGCTGATTGCATTCACAAATCGCTCAAAATTTGAGCAGACGCGCAAAATTCTGCGTAACTCTTCGTCGTTCCGGGAATTGCTGAAAGCTTGAGCGTCACCGCGCGCATTTGCCTATTTTCCCGGCAGACAGAATCCCGTTCAACCCGCCCCAGACAAGAATTGGGGGGACATTTCACACCATGAATGCAGCCGATACAGCCTGGATCATCGTCGCGACGGCCTTGGTCCTGTTCATGACACTGCCGGGACTGGCGCTGTTCTATGGCGGGCTTGTGCGCGCCCGAAACGTGCTCAGCGTCTTCATGCAGTGCTTCGGCATTGCCTGTCTGATGAGCATCCTCTGGCTTGCGGTCGGATATTCCATCGCCTTCGGCGACGGCAACGCCTATTGGGGCGGTCTTGGAAAGGCCTTTCTGAGCGGTGTGACCGAGGACACGCTGTCGGGCGGCCTGCCCGAAGTTCTGTTCTTCGCCTTTCAGATGACATTCGCCATCATCACGCCGGCCCTGATCGTCGGCGCCTATGTGGAACGGATCGGCTTTGGCTTCGTCATGCTGTTTTCCGGCCTCTGGATGGTGATCTGTTATGCGCCGGTCGCCCATTGGATCTGGGGCGGCGGCTTGCTAGCGGGCGAAGACTGGTCGCTGTTTGCCGAAGGCGTGAACGACTTTGCTGGCGGGATCGTCGTCCACCAGACGGCGGGCCTTGCAGCCCTTGTCGTAGCGTTCTTCCTGGGCAGCCGGAAGAAGGACGACACGCCGCCGCATAATCCGGGCATGGTGATGATCGGCGCCGCGATGCTCTGGGTCGGCTGGTTCGGCTTCAATGGCGGATCGGAGCTGGCGGCCAATGGCTCGGCCGCCATGGCGCTAACCGTCACGCATATCTCGGCGGCGACCGCGTCGCTGACCTGGGCGCTTTGGGAGCGGATCAAATACGGCAAGGCCTCGCTTGTGGGGATGGTCACGGGGACGATTGCGGGCCTGGCCTCGATCACGCCCGCTTCGGGCTCGGTCGGACCGGTTGAGGCGCTGATCATCGGTGGTGTGGCCGGGATCCTCTGCCAAGAAGCCTGCCGGCTCGTTAAAGGCGCCATGAAGATCGACGACACGCTGGATGTCTTCGCGGTTCACGGCGTGGGCGGCATGTTCGGCATCATCATGCTCGCCGTCTTCGGCCATGCGGACTGGACGGCCCAGTTGGGCGGCCTGGTTGTTGTCGGGATCTGGACGCTGGTGATCACCACGGTGATCGTTCTGGTCGCCAAGGCGATCTTCCCGATCCGGGTCGATGAAGAGGCCGAAACGACAGGCCTGGATCTCGCGACCCATGGCGAGCGCGCTTATGACATGACCTCCTGATCCGTCTGGAGTGTTCGAACGGGCCCGTCCGATGCGGCGGGCCCTTTTCCGTGGCGGAGGCGCTGTTAAGCGGTGCGCGCGTGCCGCGCGCGCTTCTTCTGGCACTGCGTGCGATTTTGCCGCTGCGCGCCTGCGATGCGCCGCGCTTCCGGGGCTCTGTACCGTTCTGGCGCGGCGTGGCATGAGTATTTTTGCCAAGATGAAGCCTATGGGGTTCTTGATCTTTTCCGGTCGGGGCACGACATGGGATA
The DNA here is from genome assembly GCA_965267475.1 of Paracoccaceae bacterium. Lineage (GTDB taxonomy): Bacteria > Pseudomonadota > Alphaproteobacteria > Rhodobacterales > Rhodobacteraceae > JBCBKU01. Next base: position 1,435,248 of record OZ254079.1, on the reverse strand, counting down.
GGAAATGTTAAGGATGTAAACATGCCTGAGATGAACCCGGCGGCGCTTGAGTTCCTTCTGCACCGACGGTCGCGCCCCGCAAAGACCCTGAGCGGACCGGTTCCGGACCGGGCCGAGCTGGATGTGCTTTTGACCGCCGCCGCCCGGACCCCGGACCATGGCAAGCTGGAACCCTGGCGGTTTCTGGTTCTGGAAAGCGCGGCGCTGGATCGCCTTGCGAGGGCTGTGCCTCAGCGCGGCACCCAGTTGGGCATCGAGCCCGAGAAGATCGAGAAAATGGCCAATCAGTTTGCCAAGGCCGATCTGGCGATTGCAGTGGTCTCATCACCTGTCCCGTCCGAGAAGATCCCCGAGATCGAGCAGGTCCTGTCCGCGGGCGCCGTCTGTTTGGCGCTCTTGAATGCCGCGCTTGCCGCCGGTTGGGGGGCCAACTGGCTCACGGGATGGGCCTCGCATGATCGGGACTTTATCGAACGGCATTTGGGTCTTGGACCGACCGAGACCGTGGCCGGGTTCATCCATATCGGCACCGAGACCGTGGCACCGCCGGAGCGCCCGCGCCCCGATTTGGCAGCCAAGACCATCTGGGTAAGCGCCTGATGTTCCAGGATCTGTCTTTGGCACTATCGCAAATCGGCGATCCGCGGTTCCGCCGTGTCCTGTTCATCGGTGTCGGATTGACCATCGCCCTTCTGGCGGGGGCCACGTTTCTGTTTGTCGGCGCAATCGACTGGTTCGTGCCGGACCAGATGACCCTGCCCTTCATCGGCGAAATCACATGGGTCGACAATGTCCTGTCCTGGGGGCTCGTCGTCGCAATGCTGATCCTGTCCCCCTTCCTGATGATCCCTGTGGCCTCGGCCTTCACCTCGATGTTTCTCGACGATGTCGCCGACGCGGTCGAGGCGGTCCACTATCCCCATCTTGCGCAGGCGCCGCGCGCCACTCTGATGGAAGGGATCAGCGACAGCATCCGCTTTCTGGGTCTGATGCTGGTTGCCAATATCGCGGCGCTTTTTGCCTATCTCCTGATGCCGCCCGCCGCGCCGATCATCTTCATTGCGCTGAACGGGTTCCTGCTGGGCCGGGAATACTTTCAACTGGTCGCCATGCGGCGCCTGGGGCGCAAAGGCGCCAAGGCCGCCCGACGGCGTCATTTCGGCGCGATCTGGGCCACGGGCGCCATGATGGCCTTGCCCCTGACGATACCGGTTCTAAACCTGGCCGTCCCGATCATCGGAGCGGCGGTTTTCACCCATCTGTTCCACCGCCTTGAAGCCCTTCCCGCACGCGGTTGAACCATTCGAGATCGTCCAGCGTGATCACGCCGGAAAAGATGATTGCCGCAATGATCGCCCAAAGAACCGCGCTGATCGCGGTTACAAGACGCGCCTTTTTCGCCATCGAAAAGTTGGCCGGCGCGCTTTCATGGGTGCCTTCCACGACCTTTCCCTCATCACCCTGGGTCCGAAGACCGATGGGCAAAGTCACGAACAGGACCATGAACCAGATCACGGCAAACAGGACGATCCCCGAAACGATGCCCATCAGACCTGCTCCAACTCGATCAGCGTGCCGTTAAAATCCTTGGGGTGCAGAAACAGAACCGGCTTGCCATGGGCGCCGATTTTTGGATCGCCGTCGCCCAGAACCCGCGCGCCTTCGGAACGGAGCCGGTCACGGGCGGCCAGAATGTCGTCCACCTCATAGCACAGATGATGGATCCCGCCCGACGGGTTCTTGTCGAGAAACCCCTGAATGGGTGATGCGTCGCCCAAAGGATAAAGAAGTTCGATCTTCGTATTGGGCAACTCGATGAAGACGACCGTCACACCATGATCGGGCTCGTCCTGCGGCGCGCCCACTTTGGCACCGAGGGTCCCGCGATACTGGGCCGCGGCTGCGTCGAGATCCGGCACCGCAATGGCCACATGGTTCAAACGTCCGATCATGATCCCTCACCTTTGTTCTGGCGGCGCTTATGGGCGCGCCAACTGCTTTCGGCAACACTAAGGCAGACGTAAAGTTTTTTGCCGATTTGTAAATTTTCCCGGGGGCGTTAACCGCGAATTAGCTAAATCTGCCGCTAATCCTCCCCATAAATGGGGAAGGCCGATGCCGGAACAGCTTGAAGACTTTCTGATGACACGGGCCCCCACGCCCGAACGTCCGCTGCTGGGTCAGACTGTCCTGGTGGTCGAAGACAGCCGCTTTGCCTGCGACGCGATGCGGCTTTTGTCCCTGCGATCGGGGGCGCGGATCCGGCGGGCGGACAGCCTGAAATCGGCGGCGCGACACCTGTCGACCTATCGCCCAAGCGTGGTGATCATCGATATCGGCCTGCCGGATGGTTCAGGCCTGGATCTGATCCGCGAGATTGCGGGCTCGAACCAACGGATCTCCGTGATCCTGGCCACATCCGGCGATGACGTGATGGAAGGCGCCGCGATGGAAGCGGGGGCGGATGGCTTTCTGCCGAAGCCGATCAGCAGTCTGGCGGCGTTTCAGACGGCGATACTGGACATTCTGCCCGCATCGGATCAGCCGCGCGGCCCGCGCAGCATTCCCGAAGACATCATCGACCCTGATCCATTGGCCCTGAAGGAAGATCTGGCCCACGCTGTTGAAATCATGCGCGCGGGACCCGAGGATTCGCCGGTGGATTACGTCACCCAATTCCTCAGCGGCATCGCGGAAGCCGCGCAGGACGACGCGCTCCAAGCCGCAGCCGACGCCTTGGCGGCCCATACGCGTGCCGGCACACCCGGGCATTCTGCGTTTTCCGAACTTGAAAGCCTTATCACGGCGCGCCTTGCCGCCGCGGCGGACGTTTAAAGATCAGGCCAGGAGTCCGGGGTCGTCACCCAGGTCGAGACCCGGAAAAATCGCGCTTTCGATTGTACTGCGCTCCGTCCCGAAAAGCCCCTGCATGGCCCAACCAGCATAGGCGCGCACATCGCCCGTCGGCATCAGATCGCGCCGGTCATAAAGCTCGGCCTCGTCCAGCCCCGGCCAGCGACCAAAAACGCGCCCACCCCGGATCGCACCACCCGCCATCAAAAGCGCGCCCCCGGTGCCGTGATCGGTCCCCTTGGTTCCGTTTTCGCGGGCTGTCCGGCCAAACTCGGTCATGGCCAAAACGGCGGTCTGACCCCAATTGCGGCCAAGTCCGGCCTTCAAGGTCAGAATGGTGTCGGCCAACCGCTCCAGGCCTTGATTGAGGGGACCGGCCTGGTTGCGATGGGTATCCCAGCCGTTGATCGAGAAGGATGCAATCCGCGTCTCGGCGTTCAGACGTTCAGCGGCAAACGACGCCAGCGCCACTTCGGCGCGCCCGGTTCGGGCCGACGCTGCCATCTCAGCTATCATGTCGTCGCCGGCTTCGCCCATCGCGCCTTCGGCAACCATGCTGTCGGTCAAGGCGATGGCCTCGGTCACCGCCGCCTGAAAAAGCGGGTGGTCCTTATAGATTTCCCCCAGAAGCAATTGCCCCTGCGGCGACAGGTCAAACGGCGTATCGGGGGCCCAGTTTGCCACCGGCGCGTCACCTGACAGGATTTTCAGGGTCTCGCGCCCAATCGCAAAGGCAGTTTGGCCCGTCGCGCCGGGCACGGTCTGCAACAGCCGGTACAACCAGCCATCGCGCACACCCGCGCCGGCGACATCCGGGCCGGTCCCTGCCTCAAGCAGATCCTGCCCGTCGAAATGGCTGCGCTTGTCGCGGTACGGGGTCGAAACGGCGTGGGCAAAGGCCAGCTCGCCCGACAACCAAAGGGGATGCAGCGCGCCGAGCCCCGGATGCATTGCAAAGAAATCATCAAGGGGCAACGCACCCGATCCCATCGACGTCCGAAGGGTCGCGTAATTCGGATCACCCACGGGACGAACCACGTCGAGCCCGTCCATCCCGCCCCGCAATAGGATCACCACAAGCCGTGCATCGCCCGGCGCGGACGCAAAGGTCATCGTCGTGGTCAGGGGATGCGCCGCAGCCGAACAGCCAAGCAGCGCGCCCGTTTTCAGAAGCCCCCGGCGTGTCAGTCTTTTGGTCATCGCCCGCCTCCTTTTATCGCAAGTTGAACTCGGCAGAGGCGAGCGTGAGCATCACACCCTCGGCCTTGGTTTCAGCCGCCCCCACAGCCCATGTCAGCCGGGGCGAGGCATGATCCGCCAAAGCCCGGTCCAGAAACACGCGCGGGTCGGGCAAACGGTCGGCCAGTTCCTCGGTCACACCTCGCGCCCAGGAGATCCGCGTGGCCAGCCCCTGCGGCGTGATCCAATGCGCGGCTTCCTCGGGCCATCCGTCCGGGCCGGGCGCGCCCATCCAGGGCTGGCCCATGGCCTGCATCGGCAGCGCGATGAAGCGGCGCAGCCCGCGATTGCCAATCTCACCGATCTCTTTCGATCCGGCGCCCAGCGCAACCAGGGTCGAGGCGACAAAATCGAACGGCGGCTTTGCCTTGGTGCCAAGGGCACCCCAGGATGCCGGGTGCTCGACCAGGGCACGGGTGACCGCGCCTAGATCGCCATCGGTGTCGGACCAAACCGATGCCAGATCCTCGATCAGATCGGGATCCGGATCCTCGGCCACGAAATGCACCGCAAGTTTCCGGGCAATATGGCGCGCCGTGTCCGGATGCACCGCCAGATCGTCCATGGCTGCCAGCACATGCGACAATTCGGCCCGCCCGCCGCCATATGTTTTGCCCAGAACGGTTTCGGCCCCGGGCTCGGCCATGGCGCGCCGAAAGACAAAACCCGTTTCAATATCGATCGACAGACCGGTCATCAGCTCGGCCAGTTGCCGCACGTCGTCCTGCGAATAGGCGCCGCCAACACCCAACGTGTGCAACTCCAGCACCTCGCGCGCCAGGTTCTCGTTCAACCCGGCATCGCGTCGGTTCCCAGCCCGCGAATTCGGCCCGGCCGAGGTCATCTGGTCCAGATAGGACAGCATGAACGGATGCGTGACCACAGCCTTCAGCATATCCGCGAAACGCCCAGTCAGATGCGGGCGGATCGCTTCGTCCACATAGCCCGGCGCGGCGGCCCGCCCGATCGGGGTCTTCGGAACAGCCGTAAAGTGGTCGGCCCAGAACCAGGCCAGCCGTTCCCGAAACGGCGTGTCGGTTTCGGCGATGCGGGTCAGGCTGGCGGTGAATCCGTCGGCAAAGGTCTGAAACAGCTTGGCCCGGGCCTGCCGGAACCTGCGCTCGTCGGTGTCGCGGGTCTTGCGGGCCGCCTGGAACGCCCGCCCCATGGCAAACACTTCATCGAGCGGTGCGACGCGGAATGACGCGGCCATCCGATCTGGACCGTCAAGCCTGGACAGGATCGCCTGGGCCGTCCCGGGTGTATCGTCCCGCCCCAGACCATAGCCGAACCGGATTGCCGAAATCGTCGCCTCGGATACCATTCACGGACCTCCCGCGTCTCGCGCCCCTTGAGAACACTAACGCGGCAGCCCCAAACTTCCGTCGGAAAATTTTGGGGTCAGTCGTCTTTCGGCAAAACGCGAAGACCCAGTTCCATAAGCTGTTCCGGCGTCGGCTCGGACGGCGCGCCCATCATCAGGTCTTCGGCCCGCTGGTTCATCGGGAACATGATGACCTCGCGAATATTGGCCTCATCGGCCAACAACATCACCATCCGGTCGATGCCCAGCGCGCAGCCACCATGGGGCGGGGCCCCGTATTTGAACGCGTTGACCATGCCGCCAAAGCGCTTTTCGACCTCGTCCGGCCCATATCCTGCAAGCCCAAACGCCTTGTACATGATCTCAAGCTTGTGGTTCCGGATCGCGCCGGAAATCAGCTCATACCCGTTGCAGGCCAAATCGTATTGGAAGCCCAAGACCGACAGCGGGTCGCCGTCCAGCGCCGCCGCGCCCCCTTGCGGCATCGAAAACGGGTTGTGTGAGAAATCGATGGTGCCGGTCTCTTCATCCGCCTCGTACATCGGGAAATCGACGATCCAGGCGAAGGCGAAGCGATCCTGCTCGGTCAGACCCAGCTCCTTGCCGATCTCAACCCGCGCCTTGCCCGCAACGGTCTGGAAAGCCTCGGGTTTTCCGCCGAGGAAGAAGGCCGCGTCACCGACACCAAGGCCCAATTGCTGGCGGATCGCCTCGGTGCGCTCGGGCCCGATATTCTTGGCCAAAGGCCCCGCGGCCTCCATCCCCTCGCCCTGATCACGCCAGAAGATGTACCCCATGCCGGGCAGACCTTCTTTCTGCGCAAAGGCGTTCATCCGGTCGCAGAATTTGCGTGACCCGCCGCCGGGTGCCGGGATCGCGCGGATCTCGGTCCCGTCCTGCTCAAGGATCTTGGCAAAGATCGCAAAGCCAGACCCTGCGAAATGTTCGGACACAACCTGCATCTTGATCGGGTTCCGCAGGTCAGGCTTGTCGGTCCCGTACCAGAGCGCCGCGTCCTTATACGAAATCTGCGGCCAGTCCTGGTCGACTTTCCGGCCCCCACCAAACGCCTCGAACGCGCCCTTGATCACCGGTTCCACCGCGTCGAACACGTCCTGTTGCTCAACAAAGCTCATTTCCACGTCGAGCTGGTAGAAATCGGTGGGCGAGCGGTCGGCGCGCGGGTCTTCATCGCGGAAACACGGCGCGATCTGGAAATACCTGTCGAAGCCCGCCACCATCGTCAGCTGTTTGAACTGCTGCGGCGCCTGGGGCAGCGCATAGAACTTGCCGGGATGCAGCCGCGAAGGCACCAGAAAATCGCGCGCGCCTTCGGGCGAGGATGCGGTGATGATCGGGGTCTGGAATTCCGTGAAGCCAATGTCCCACATGCGCTTTCGCAGATCCGCGACAACACGCGACCGAAGCATGATGTTGTCATGCAGCTTCTCGCGGCGCAGGTCGAGGAAACGGTATTTCAGGCGCGTCTCTTCGGGGTATTCCTGATCACCGAACACGATCAGCGGCAATTCGTCCGCCGCGCCCAGAACCTCCAGATCGCGCACGAACACCTCAATCTCACCGGTTGGGATCTTGGGGTTCACCAGATCGGCATCGCGGGCCTTCACGGTGCCATCAATCCGGATGCACCATTCGGACCGCACTTTCTCCATCTCGGAAAAAACGGGGCTGTCGGGGTCCGCCAGAACCTGCGTCGTGCCGTAATGGTCGCGCAGGTCGATGAACAACACGCCCCCATGGTCGCGCACCCGGTGCACCCAGCCGGACAGGCGGATGGTGTCGCCCACATTGGCGGCGGTCAGGTCGGCGCAGGTATGGCTGCGATAGGCGTGCATCGGATGATCCTTCAAGGCGATCGGTGAAGTCGCGCCGACTGACATTCCCTGTGCCCGGAAGTCAAGGGCAGCCGCGGCCTGCGGGGCCTCATATCGCCGGGTTCGGGCGGCCTGCGACAGGGCCTCCGGTCATCGTTTTCGGTCACCGTCCGGCGCGCGCGATCTGACGGATATTCCAGCACAAATGCGCCGTCTGTTGCCGTTTGGGGCCGCCGGTCTTTACAGAACCGCGCAATTTGCTAGATTTCCGCCGTTGTACGAGCAGTCTGCGCAAAAGACGCAGACCGAAGAATAATAACTTGAAACTGAGGAAGAAAATGCTGGCGCTGGGGTGCGTCTGAGGGGGTGGAAATGTGGAACCGGCTGATTGAAAATCTGCTGAACGCGTTGTTCAAACACGGCACATTGATCGTGCATATGCCGGACGGCGAATCCATGCGGTTCGGGGATGGCACGGGAAAACCCGTAACATTGCGGCTCAGCGATCCGGACCTCATCCGAAAAATTGTCATGAAGCCGGAATTGGCGGCGGGCGAAGCCTATATGGACGGCTCGTTGACCATTGATGACGACGATCTCTATGGCTTTTTCGAGCTGGCAATCACCAATATCAACATGAATGGCGGCCCCTGGTGGAAAAAGGCCGTGGACCGGATCCGGGACACCGCCATTGTCAAGACGTTCCGCCAGTTCAACCCGGCCTCGCGGTCGCGCAGGAACGTCGCCCATCACTATGATCTGGGCGAGGTGTACGAGCTGTTCCTGGACGCCGACAAACAGTATTCCTGCGCCTATTTCGCCGATCCGGGGATGAGCCTGGAGGATGCGCAATCCGCCAAGAAGCACCACATCGCCAAGAAGCTCAGGATCGAGCCCGGCATGCGGGTTCTCGATATCGGCTGCGGCTGGGGCGGGATGGCGATGACGCTTGCGCGCGACTACGGCGCCCATGTCGTTGGCGTCACCCTGTCGGAAGACCAGCACCGGATCGCGAACGAACGGGCGGCAGCGGCCGGTCTGTCGGACCGTGTGGACATTCGGCTGACAGATTACCGCAACGTGGCTGAAAGCTTCGACCGGATCGTCTCGGTGGGCATGTTCGAACATGTGGGCGTGCCGCATTACAAGGAATACTTCCGCACCGTCCATGACATGCTGACGCCGGACGGCATCGCGCTGATCCATACGATCGGCCACACCGGCATGCCCAACGATGCCGACCCCTGGACCGTCAAGTACATCTTCCCCGGCGGCTATGCCCCGGCGATGTCCGAGGTTGTGCGCGCGGTCGAGAAGTTCCCGCTGGTGATCTCGGATATCGAGATCCTGCGCATGCACTACGCCCATACGCTCGATCACTGGTACGAACGGTTCATGGCGAACGAAGACAAGGCGCGCGAGATGTATGACGAGCGCTTCGTGCGGATGTGGAAATACTACCTCGTGTCCATGAGCGCCTCGTTCCGTCACGGCGTGATGCTCGTTCACCAGTATCAGCTGGCCAAGAAGAACGACGCCGTGCCCCTTACGCGGGACTATCTGTACCGCGACGATCAGGCCAGCTCGGTGGCCGATCCACGCTTCAAGCACGTGGCCGAGTGATCCTCGGCGCCTGACCTTTCGCCGGCGCGCCACAAGGCGCCTTGGCGGGGGACAGGGCGGGCGGGTGGGTCCACCGCCAAGGCGCCGTTCCAGGCCCGGATCGGCATAATTTCGCCATACCCTATCGGTAAACCTCTGGCCGGAACCGGTGCCAACCGGGAGGGAACGGACGTGGACCACAAGCGCCAGATCGGAGCACAGTGGCTGCCTGCGCATCTTGATGCGCCGGTCGCCTGCCTGATCGCGCTTGCGACAATCGTCCTGTTCACGGCGCAGCATTGGGGCAATTGGGCGGTGGATTTCTCGGCCCTCTACATGGCCGGGTATTTCTATGCAGCAGGCGATCTCAGCCAGATCTACGCCGCTCCGCCTGAAGTGATCTCCACCGTCATGCCCGAAGTCTGGCAAGCGCTCCTTGCTGAAATCGGCCATGCCGACAAACAGACCTATGCCTTCATCTATCCGCCCTGGGTCGCGGCCCTGACCGCCCCGCTTTCGGCAGTCGACCCGCAATCGGCGATGAACGGGCTCGCGTTTCTGAACGCGGCGCTTCTTCTGGGATCGGCGGCGCTGGCCTGGCGGATCATGGGACGCCCCCTGCCCCTTTGGCTCTGGATGGCGGTCAGCTCGGCGATGCTGGTCACGGGCCTGCCCGCGCAATCGGCCATGACACTGGGTCAGGCCCAGATCCTGGTGACCTTCCTCACCCTTCTGTCCTTCGAACGGCTGACGAAAGGACATGAGATCTCCGCCGGTGCCGCGCTCGCCCTCGCAGCAGCGCTGAAACTGACGCCCGCCGCCTTCGTGCTGGTCTTCATCGCGGGCCGGAACCGCACGGCCTTCAAAAGCTTCTGCGCCACGGGGCTCGCCCTTCTGGCTCTCAGTCTTGCGCTTTTCGGCTGGGGCCCGCATGCCACCTATCTGGATCGGCTGGCGACCATCAATGACCAGTTGATCATCGCCTTCTTCGCCTTCTCGGTCGAAAACTTCCTTTATGAAAGCTGGGCCGCACTGACCGGCATTGCACCCCTGCATACCGAGATCGAATATCACTTCGCCAAGCCCGCCTGGGTCAGCCTGACCGCCAAAGCGGGCTTCCTGGCCGCGCTGATCACCCTTTGGTTCCAGACCGCGTGGCTGGCACCCGACCGCCGTCGCATCACCTTGATCCTGAGCCTTGCGCTGGCCGTGCCGCTGTTCGGCCCCTTGGGCTGGGCGCATTACTATCTGGTGGCGCTGGCACTCGTGCCGGGCCTCTACGCTCTTCTTCCCGCCAGAACCGCAACACTCATGCTTGCGCTTCTGACCTTCACGCTGTCGGTCGGGTTGCAACTCACCTTGAACAGCCCACCAAGAACGGTCTTCCCGCAGATCACCCTGACGGTCCCGATATTCGCCACGCTTCTGGCGCTTGTGACCTTTGCCAAGCCCGCCCGGGCGGACGCAAAACCCGATGCCGAACCGGCCCCCGCAACTGACGCCTTGCACCCGGCCCGCGCACGGCTATAACCCCGACAATTTGGGCGCACGGGCGTCCACAATCTGCCGGGGGGCCCCATGCCAAAACGCACCGATATCCAGTCGATCCTGATCATCGGTGCCGGCCCCATCGTTATCGGTCAGGCCTGCGAGTTCGACTATTCAGGCGCTCAGGCCTGCAAGGCGCTCCGCGAAGAAGGCTACCGCGTCATCCTGGTAAACTCGAACCCTGCCACGATCATGACCGATCCCGGCATGGCCGACGCCACCTATATCGAACCCATCACGCCCGAGATGGTGGCCAAGATCATCGAAAAGGAACGCCCCGACGCGCTGTTGCCGACCATGGGCGGCCAGACCGGGCTGAACACGTCGCTGGCGCTGGAAGAAATGGGGGTCCTCGACAAATTCGGGGTTGAAATGATCGGCGCCAAGCGCGCCGCGATTGAGATGGCCGAAGACCGGAAACTGTTCCGCGAGGCGATGGACCGGATCGGGCTGGAAAACCCCAAGGCGACGATCGCTGAATCCATGGACGATTGCGTCAACGCACTGGAATTTGTGGGCCTGCCCGCGATCATTCGGCCCGCCTTTACCCTCGGCGGCACCGGCGGCGGCATCGCGTACAATCGCGACGACTATCTTGAGATCTGTCGCCGCGGGTTGGATGCTTCACCCGTTGGGCAAATCCTGATCGACGAAAGCCTGCTCGGCTGGAAAGAGTTCGAGATGGAGGTCGTGCGCGACACCGCCGACAACGCCATCATTGTTTGTTCCATCGAAAACGTGGACCCGATGGGCGTCCACACGGGCGATTCAATCACCGTAGCCCCGGCGCTCACGCTGACCGACAAGGAATATCAGATCATGCGCAACGGCTCGATCGCCGTTCTGCGCGAGATCGGGGTCGAAACCGGCGGGTCAAACGTCCAATGGGCGATCAATCCCGAAGACGGGCGGATGGTCGTCATCGAAATGAACCCACGCGTCAGCCGGTCGTCTGCCCTGGCGTCCAAGGCGACCGGGTTCCCGATTGCCAAGATCGCGGCGAAACTGGCGGTGGGATATACGCTCGACGAATTGGACAACGATATCACAAAAGTGACACCCGCCTCCTTCGAACCAACGATAGATTACGTGGTCACGAAGATCCCAAGGTTCGCTTTTGAAAAGTTCCCGGGTGCCGAGCCCATGCTGACCACGGCCATGAAATCGGTGGGTGAGGCCATGGCCATCGGCCGGACCTTCCACGAATCCATGCAGAAGGCGTTGGCCTCGATGGAAACCGGATTGACCGGGTTCGATGAGATCGAGATCCCGGGCGGACCGGACCCTGTGGCCATAACCAAAGCGCTTTCGGAACGCACGCCGGACCGGCTCCGGATCATCGCCCAGGCCATGCGCCACGGGCTGACCGACGACCAGATCCAGGCGGCGACCGAGTTCGATCCCTGGTTCCTCGCCCGCATCCGCGAAATCATCGAGGCCGAGGAAAGCGTCCGCAAGGACGGGTTGCCCGTGACCGAAGAAGGTCTGCGGCACTTGAAGATGATGGGCTTTTCCGATGCGCGCCTTGCCAGCCTGACCGGCCGCGACGAAGGCCAGGTCCGCCGGGCCCGCGAACGGCTGGGCGTGACGGCTGTGTTCAAGCGGATCGACACCTGCGCCGCCGAGTTCGAAGCCCAGACACCCTATATGTATTCGACCTATGAAACCCCGGTCATGGGCGAGGTGGAATGCGAAGCCCGGCCATCGGGCGCGAAAAAGGTCGTCATCCTCGGCGGCGGCCCGAACAGGATCGGCCAGGGGATCGAGTTCGACTATTGCTGCTGCCACGCCTGTTTCGCGCTGACCGAGGCGGGGTTTGAAACCATCATGGTCAACTGCAACCCCGAAACGGTGTCGACGGATTACGACACCTCGGACCGGCTGTACTTTGAACCGCTGACCTATGAACACGTCATGGAAATCCTGCGGATCGAACGAGAAAACGGCACGCTTCTGGGCGTGATCGTCCAGTTCGGCGGGCAAACACCCCTGAAACTGGCCAATGCGCTGGAAGAGGCCGGGATCCCGATCCTCGGCACCTCGCCCGACGCCATCGATCTGGCCGAAGACCGCGAACGCTTCCAGAAGTTGGTCCAAGACCTGTCCCTCAAACAGCCACACAACGCCATCGCATCCTCCGATGCCGAAGCCCTTGCGAAAGCCTCTGAAATCGGCTTCCCGCTGGTGATCCGCCCGTCCTATGTACTGGGCGGCCGCGCCATGGAGATCGTCCGCGATCAGGCGCAGTTGGAACGCTATATCTCCGAAGCCGTCGTGGTCTCCGGCGACAGCCCCGTCTTGCTCGACAGCTATCTCTCCGGCGCGGTTGAGGTCGATGTCGATGCCCTGTCCGACGGCACAGACGTCCATGTCGCGGGCATCATGCAGCATATCGAAGAAGCGGGCGTCCATTCCGGCGACAGCGCCTGTTCGCTGCCTCCCTATTCGCTCGATGCGGCCACCATCGACGAACTTAAACGCCAGACCGTCGCTTTGGCCCAGGCCCTGAAGGTCGTCGGGCTGATGAATGTCCAGTTCGCGGTCAAGGACGGTGAGATCTTCCTGATTGAGGTCAACCCCCGCGCCTCCCGCACCGTGCCCTTCGTGGCCAAGGCCGTGAACTCACCCATCGCGTCCATCGCGGCGCGGCTGATGGCAGGTGCGAAACTGGCGGAGTTCGACCTGATCGATCCGCAGATTGACGGCTTTGCGGTGAAAGAGGCGGTGCTGCCCTTCGCGCGCTTCCCCGGGGTCGACACGCTTCTCGGGCCGGAAATGCGCTCAACGGGTGAGGTGATGGGCTCCGACGCCTCCTTCCACCGGGCGTTTCTGAAGGCCCAGCTTGGGGCCGGCGTGACCTTCCCCGAGCCCGAGGCAGGCGGTGTCTTCTTCTCGATCAAGGATGCCGACAAGACGCCCCAGTTGATCGAAACCGCGCAGACGCTGACGGAACTCGGCTTTGCGATCATCGCGACGCGGGGGACGGCGTCGTTCCTGGAAGGCCACGGCATCGCGACCGAGGTGGTCAACAAGGTCTATGAAGGCCGCCCGAACATCGTCGACACGATGAAGGACGGGCGCGTGGCGCTGGTCATGAACACGACCGAGGGCGCCCAGGCGGTTGAGGACTCACGGTCCATGCGGAACGTCGCGCTGATGGACAAGATCCCCTATTTCACGACGGCGGCGGCGTCCCACGCGGCGGCGCTGGCCATGCGCGCGGCGAAAGAGGGCGCGTTGAGCGTGGAAAGTTTGCAGGGCGCATAGTGCTTGCGCGGACACTACTGCAGATCTCGAAATTCACTGTTTCGCCCACAACGCCCGGTTGACTTCATACACATCGTCCTGTCCCTTAGACACAGTTCACTGGGGGACATCCATGTTTTACAGATACTTGCAAGCGGGCTTGATCTCGCTTGGTTTGGCAGTTGGTGCGGTAGGCGCAAGCCAAGCTGCAACATTCACTATTGATTTCGAAGACCGGGCTTGGACCGGAAGCACCGGCGCACTCCTTGGTATTAGCGGGACCTTGATACCTGGCGGTGGTTCAACAGGACTGGACTACAGTTTGAGCCGTGGAGGCGTGACTTTTGATATTCAGAATATCCTAGCCTTTGGTGGTCCGTCCGAATTCGGGAAAAGGTCTCTTAGTCCATTTGCGGAGGAACGCAATTCTACGCCTTTTATTATGTCGTTCTCTAGAGCGGTCCAAAGCGTGTCGCTTTTGGCGGGCGATTTTGGTCAGGACACTCCAGACTTTTTGCGATTGATTGCGTTTGGCGGCTCAAATGGCACAGGTCCAACAATAGATCGGGACGATGGATCACTGATCACCACAGATCCGCAAAACAACCCGTTCAAGTTTACATCACTTTCGGTTTCAGGTGGTGGTATCCAATCGGTGTCGTTCCTTGGGGGATCAAGGATCTTCCCGCACTCTGTGTACTACGACAGAATTCAGGTCACATTGGCTGATGGACCTACTGACGGTGGCGTCTCTGTCGTGCCGCTCCCTGCAACGGCTTCCAGCCTTTTGGTTTCGCTAGGGTTGTTGGCCGGTATTCCAGCGGTCCGCAGGCGCCGAACCCGGTGGGCGACAAAGGCGTAAATGACGCAATCGCTGAATTCAGGCGCAAATTCCGCAAGGGGTTTGTGCCGAACTTACTTTTGCTCGCCCGCCGCCCGGCGTTTCTTTACCGCTTCCAGGATCCGGGTTAACCGCCCGTCCGTCGGGTCGAACCGTTTCTTCAGCCGCAGGCAGGATTTGCCGCAGTCGAGCCCGGCGAGCAGATCCCCGTCCGGGTCCAATTCGGCGAGGTTCCCGGCATAGAGGGCGACGTACCCTTTCTGGGCGTTCATGACCAAGGCGGCATCGTCATCCCCTTCGCCCTTGCCGTCGAAATAGCCGAGCATCTTGTACTTCATGCCCTCGGTCCAGTCCGGCGCGACGTCCGAAATCACCTCTCGGATCGCCAGAAGCTTTTCCTTCCGCCAATCGTCTTCAAGCGAAGCCAGGTATTCTGTTGGATTTTCAGCGTTGTAGATGACCATGCGGGCCCCCATTATGAGGCGACATCATCCTCCAGATGCAGCTTCATTTCCATCAGAACATGTTGCAGCGCATTGGTTTCGGACAAAAGCCGCTTGGCCTCGTTGATGGTGATGGTCCCATCCTCGATGGCCTGATGGTACTCGCTCATCAGCATGGCAAAGCGCTGCGACAGGGCGATGACATCCGTGTTGACGTTGCCATCGCTTGTCTCGTTCCGGCGTTCGGCATCGAAGGCAATGGTCACCCCCGCCAGATCCGCCAGCGCCGCCGTCACATGCGGATAGCCCGCGACCTTTTCCAACTCGGCCACCGTATCGACCGGCATGAAGCGCGTCGCATGCTCCGCCGCATCCGAATAGTACCGGCCAAGCGTGGCTTTGGACTTTCCCGTCGCCTCGCACGCGGTCTCGATCCCCACGGATTTCACCAGCGCTTCGGTGTGTTTCTTGAGATAGCTTCCAATGCTATCCATGTTCTGTCCCCCCGGGGAAGTGTCCCCGGCTTTTCCCATTAATTGCAACGGACCGGTTTGTCATTACCCGGTCGTGGGTGAGCGCGTCCGGCTGACGTAACGGCACCACGCCGTCGGTCCGATCCCCTTTCGCCCCGCCGCGCGCCCCTTGTCCCTTCGTGGGCAAGGGGTTACGCCCGGGGCCATGGCCAAGCTGTACTTCCACTATTCGACCATGAATGCCGGGAAATCGACCCTGCTTTTGCAAGCGTCCTATAACTATCATGAGCGTGGGATGCAGACCTATTTGCTGACCGCTGCCTTTGATGGTCGGGCGGGCACGGGAAAGATCGCGTCACGCATCGGGATCGAGGCCGAGGCGGATATCTATGAGACCAGGGACGATCTTTTTGCCAAGATCGCCGCGCGATTGGAAACGGGCCCCTGCGCCTGCGTCTTTGTGGACGAGGCGCAGTTCCTGACGAAGGATCAGGTCTGGCAACTGGCCCGCGCGGTGGACGATTTGGGGGTTCCCGTCATGTGCTATGGGCTTCGCGTCGATTTTCGCGGAGAGTTGTTTCCGGGCTCGGCGGCGCTTTTGGCGCTGGCAGACGAGATGCGCGAAGCAAGGACAATCTGCTTTTGCGGGAAGAAGGCAACGATGGTTGTACGCCAAGATTCCGAGGGCAACGCCATGAAAGAAGGCGCGCAGGTTCAGATCGGCGGCAATGAGACCTATGTGCCGCTATGCCGTCGCCACTGGCGCGAAGCGGTTGGCGATTTGCCCAAGGCTTGAGCGCCGCGTCCGTCCTGCCTAGCGTGGACCCAATGTCAAGGGGATGGGAATGTTTCGAATTGCCGAGGTTGCCTTGCGGGTCCGTGACCTGTCGGTGTCCAGCCGCTTCTACATGGACATGTTGGGCTTCACCGAACACAAACGCGAGGACGGAGTGATCTTTCTTGAGGTCGGTCCCCTCGATACCGAGCTTGGCGCGGTCGGACACCCGCAATTGCTCGCCCTGTTCGACAGGGGTGCGGTGGCCGGCGCCGACACCTCGACCTTCGATCACATCGCCTTTGAGATCGAGCCGTCGCGCTATGACGCGGAGCGCAGGAAATTCCAGGATCTCAACATGATCGTCCGCGAACGAAGCTGGCCCGACAGCCTGCCCTGGAAAGGCCGTTCATTCTTCTTCCGTGATCCGGACGGGCATGTGATCGAGGTCATCGCCGCGAACTCGGGCGGCTGACACCGGCTCTGGCGCCCGCGCAGGTTCAGATCGTTGGCAAAAAGACGCAGTTGTCCCAATTGCCGATGCCATTGGCGGGAAGCGGTTGGCGAAACGATCTGAACCCTCCGCGGCGGGTCGGGTGCTAGGTCCTTGAATGTCTGACGTAAATCCCGGTCACCAGGATCGCGTCGTCGATGGCCCGGACCAAGGCTGCTGCGTCTGTCTCCTCTGCGCGCGTTTTGGCGAATTCCAGTATCGCCGCAATGGCTTTCAACTCGTTTTTCTTATCGTCACGCGTGTCCCCTGCGCGCGTCATGGCCGTCCCCTCCTGTCTGTTGCACGATGGGGTGCCGACCAACGTGTAAATCCATGGTTTACCCGGAACAATCGATTGAATAGAAGCAATTCATGGAAGATTTCGATCTATTCAGACTGGATGGTCACAGCCTGCGCGTGTTTGTCTCGGTCTGCGAAACGGGATCCGTCAGCCGTACGGCCGAAGCCTTCGATCTCAACCAATCCACCATCAGCCATACCGTCGACAAATTGCGGGCTGCGGTGGGGGATCCGCTGTTCGTGAAGTCCGGTCGGGGGATCACACCGACCGAGAAAGCGCTTCTGATCCTGCCCAGAGTCCAGCGGATTCTGGCGGATATCGAAGGGCTCGTCGCACCGGAAAGCTATGATGCCGGATCCGAAACCAAACCCTTCGTGATTGCGATCCCGACACCCGCCATTCTTGAGGATATGAAGGCCCTGCAAGCGCGCATCGCGGTTGCCGCGCCAAAAGCCGGCTTCGTGTTGAAACGTCTGGCGCCGCGCGAACGTGTGACCGAAATTCTTTCCCTTGATGAGGCCGACGCCGTCATCGCGGTCTCGGGGTTCCGATATCCTCCGACGCTCAAGGCGCAGACATATGGCAGCGATCAACTGGCGGTGTTTTTCGACCCGACCCGCCGAGGGCCGGTCCGAACCATTGAGGACTATGCGTCAGCACGCCACGGCACGGTGAATTTCGGCGGTGGGGTCAAAAGCGAAGTCGAAAAGACATTGCGTGAGATGGGTTTGAAGCGGCACATCGCCCTTGTCGCACCGACGGCTTCCATGTTGGGTGGGTTGATCCGGGGCACGGATATCATTGCAACCATGCCAAGCCGGTTGGCGGAATATACCTATCATGGCCTGGCTCAGACGGCGCCGCCGATCGCTCTGCCCCCTATCGAATACGAACTGGTCTGGCATCGCCGCTACGATCATTCCGGTCGGAACGCCTGGTTCAGGAACCAAATCCAGGAAACCGGATCTATCCAGCAACGAGCCGCCTGAGCAGCCCCCGGCGAGAGCGATCAGAACATCCGGCCCCCAACCGGCACGTCCTTGTCCGGGGTCAGCAACACCACTTCGCCGGCATCGTCCGGAACGCCCAAAACCAGCGCTTCGGACATGAACGGTCCAATCTGGCGGGGTGGAAAATTGACGACCCCCATGACAAGACGCCCGACCAGCGTCTCCGGGTCATAGTGGACGGTGATCTGGGCCGAGGATTTCTTGACGCCGATCTCGGGCCCGTAATCCACCCAAAGCTTGATCGCCGGTTTCCGCGCCTCGGGAAACGGTTCCGCCCGCTCGACGCGGCCCACGCGGATATCGACTTTCATGAAGTCATCGAAATCGATCATTTGCCCAATTCCCGGCTACGGTCGGCGGCGGCTTTGACGGCGCGGTGCAAAAGCGCCGGGAAACCGTCTTCGGTGTTCATCAAGACCTTAAGCGCCGCCTCGGTCGTGCCTTCGGGCGAAGTGACGTTGATCCGAAGCTGCTCGGGTGTGTCATCGGCCCCTTCCGCAAGCGCCCCCGCCCCGGCAACGGTCGCCTTCGCGAGCGCCATGGCGAGATCAGGGGACAGCCCCTCGGCCTCACCGGCTGCGGCCAGCGTCTCAATCAGGTGGAATACATAGGCCGGGCCCGAGCCGGACACGGCGGTGACCGCATCCATTTGTGTCTCGTCATCCAATCGGACCACCTGACCAACGGCACCAGCCAGCGTTTCGGCCAGTTCCAGAAAGGCCTGACCCGGGCCATTGGCGACCAGCGCCGTGATCCCTTTGCCCACGGCGGCGGGCGTGTTGGGCATAGCGCGGATCACTGGGGTCCCTGCCCCAAGCACCTGTTCGTAGTGGGAAATCGAGGTGCCTGCCGCGACGGACATGAACGGAACCGCGCCGCCGCCCATTGGGGCAAGGTTGGGCAAGGCTTCTTCCATCATCTGGGGCTTGACGGCGATCACGACCATGCCCGGTGCTTCGGGCAGGCCCGCATTCACATGGGCGCCGCTCAGTCCTTTCACGTAGTCCGATGGAAACGGATCAAGGATCCAGACCGAGGGTTCGGGCAAGCCCT
Organism: Paracoccaceae bacterium; assembly: GCA_965267475.1. Classification (GTDB taxonomy): domain Bacteria; phylum Pseudomonadota; class Alphaproteobacteria; order Rhodobacterales; family Rhodobacteraceae; genus JBCBKU01. The sequence continues at coordinate 1,416,212 of OZ254079.1, read as the reverse complement.
GCGCCAGCCAGCCTTGCACCATGGCCGACCCCATCTTGCCGCAGCCCAGAAGGACCAGGCCTTGGGTGGCGATTGCTTTCATATCCATGAACTCCCCCGTCGCAGTCCTGGGGGAAAGCGTTACGCTCGTCCGTAAGCCTCGGCAATGGCGACCTGCATCGCCTCGTCCGCAGACCGGTCGCCCCAGGCCACCAGTTGAAAGGCCGGGTAATAGCGCTCGGCCGACATCACGGCCGTGCCGATCATGGTGTCGATCTGTTCGGCGTTTGCGAACTGACCGCCCGCCAATACCAGCCCGTAGCGGAAGACCATCAGGCGTTGTTCCTGCCAATAGGTGAAGGCGCCAGCCCAGCACATGTCATTCGTCTTGTTCAAGGTCTCATAGACGGCTGGAAGGCGTTCTTCGGGTGGCTCCATCTCGAATGTACAAATCAGACGCAGCGTTTCGTCATAGCCAGACCAGGCCAGTGTGATCGAATAGGTCCGCCACTGCCCCACGACGGCCATGGCGATCTGATCATCGGCAACCCGGTCGAAGTCCCATTCGTGGTGCTCGGCGAGATGCTCCACGATATCGATCGGGTGAAGGTCTTCATTGGACAAATACTGCTCGGAAAGCGACATGCGCGGCCTCATTTTGTTTTGCCGTGGGATTATTAGCGTCCCACTACAGCTCGGTGCCTGCTCAAGGTGCCGGGGTTTTCCCCTGAAACCTTACAACATATGGTGGTTGGATTTCCCCCTGCTGTAAAGTGATATTTTGAAGACATTCACAGGTTTTCGGGTGTCCCGGTCTCATTCAGATGCGCACTAAGCGCCTCTATGAACCGTCGGGTCTTAAGGGGCAGATAAGACCGCGAGGGATAGAGCAAAAAAGCACCCGTATCCCAACGCGTGGCAGTCACCTCCCAATCAGCGCAAATCCGCTTGAGATGTCCTTTGGCCAATGGGTCAGACACGGTCCAATGGGCCAGAAGGGCCGGACCCATCCCGTCTTCGGCGGCCTGACGTAGAGCAAGCGCGCCGGCGACTTCCAGCGTTCCCGACACCGGCACCTCGATCTCGTCCGATCCCTTTCTGAAACGCCAGAGATCCCGGAACCCCGGCAATGGAAAACGCAGACAGTCATGTCTGGTTAGTTCGGATGGATGCGCGATCGGATGCGCCGCCACCCAGTCCGGCGCCGCAACAACCATATACCGCGTCTGCATCAACCGACGGATCACCATGCCGGGCGGCGCTTCGTCGGACAGACGCACAGCCAGGTCGATCCGCTCTGCCACCAGATCGACCGGACGGTCATCCAGTATCAGCCCAACTTCAACCTCGGGATGGGCGGCCTGAAACGGTTCAATCATCGGAAGGATCGCGATCTGCCCGAATGCGGTCGACGCGGAGATGCGGAGGCGTCCTGTTGGTGTCTCCACCAAGTCCCGCGCCTCCGCTCCCGCCTCATTCAACTCGCCAATCAGCGGAGCCACCCGTGCGTGATAGGTCGCCCCCGCCTCGGTCAAGGCAATGCGTCTTGTCGTTCGCTCGAACAACCTTGCGCCAATCTCAGCCTCAAGCCCCGAGATCGCCCGCGACACTGCGGAAGGATCCAGCTCAAGGACGCCGGCCGCTCCGGCAAAACTGCCCTGCCGCACGGCCTCGTCAAAGATGCGCAGGTGGTCGAGCTCCATTCATGTCGTTTCTGCATTAATCTATTTCCGAATGCAATCTTTATTTTGATATTTGCACTGATAAATTGGCAGGATCACAAAAACGGAGCATGAGATGTCCCAGATTGCCTTTCTTGGCCTTGGCGCGATGGGCGCGCGCATGGCCGCCCGACTGATCGATGCCGGGCATGATGTGACGGTTTGGAACCGCACCCCTGCGCGAGCCGAAGCGCTTGTCGCCGCCGGTGCGCGGCTTGCAGAGACGCCGAGAGATGCAGCCGAGGGTGCCGAGATCGTGCAGACGATGCTGACCGATGACGCGGCCGCGCGCGAAGTATGGCTGGGGGAAACCGGCGCCCTGGCCGGGATGTCACCGGATGGCGTGGCGGTGGAATCCAGTACGGTTTCGCCGGGCTGGGTGGCGGAACTGGCCGCAGCGGTTCAGGCCAAGGGAGCCGCGTTCCTCGACGCGCCGGTTGCCGGGTCCCGACCCCAGGCCGAAGCCGGTGAGCTTCTGTTCCTTGCTGGTGGGGACGCTGGCACCATCGACCGGTTTCACTCGGTGGCCCAGACCATGGGTAAGGCCGTCATCCACGCCGGGCCCTCGGGCCAAGGGGCCGTCCTGAAAATGATGGTGAATGCGCTTCTGGGCCTGCAAACGGCCGCAATGGCCGAGGTTTTGGCCTATGGGGCCGCGAACGGCATGGACAAGGCCAAGGCGCTAGAGTTCCTGAAGCCCACACCGCTGGTCAGCCCGGCAGCCGCGCTTCAGGGCGACAAGATCGTCGCGGGCGATCACGCGCCGCTGTTCACGGTGGATCTATTGGCCAAGGATCTTGGATACTTCCTGGACGACATCGATACGGCACCGGTCATTTCCGCCGCGCGCACCGCGTTCGACGCCGCGTCACGCCAAGGTCACGGCGACAAGCACATGTCGGCCATCGCTCTAACGTTGGAAAACTAGCCCTTGTCGCCCTTGTCTAGCGCATCCAGGCGAGCCTTCAGGGCCTCGTTTTCCTCCCGGGCCTTTTGAGCCATGGCCCGGACGGCTTCGAATTCGTCCCGGGTCACGAAGTCGCGTTCCGCCAACCAGCGATCGATCCAGCTTTTCATCGCCGTTTCGGCTTCTTCACGAGCGCCTTGGGCCACGCCCATGGCATTGGTGAAAAGCTGAGAGACGTCGTCAAAGATCTTGTTCCGCGTCTGCATGGGATCCTCCGGGTTGCGCCTGGGGCATATATGGCGGCGCGGATGCCCGGCGACAAGGTTGACATCCCCGGTCCGGGCTGGCCAAAGCGAAACCATGAGCTTCGTGATCCCGTTTCCCGAGATTGGCCCGGATCTGTTCTCGTTCGAGATCTTCGGGTTCACCATTGCGCTGCGGTACTATGCGCTGGCCTACATCTTCGGTGTCGTAATCGGCTGGCGCATTGCGGTGGCGGCGATGAAGCGGCCCGCGCTTTGGCCCGCCAACGAGGCGCCGATGACTGGCGAGCAGGTTGAAAGCTTCATCACTTGGCTGGTGATCGGGATCATCGCGGGCGGACGGCTTGGCTTCGTCCTGTTTTATCAGCCGGCTTATTTTCTCGAAAACCCCGGCGACATCATCCGCGTCTGGGACGGCGGCATGGCCTTTCACGGCGGGCTTGTGGGCGTGATCACTGTGGCTGCCCTGTTCGCGTGGCGCCACAAGATCAATCCGGCCAGCCTGGGTGACATCATCGCCGTCTGCACGCCGCCGGGCCTGTTCCTTGGGCGCGTGGCCAACTTCATCAATGGCGAATTGTGGGGCCGTGGCACCGACGTGCCCTGGGCCTTCGTCTTCCCGGATCCGCGCAGCCAGGTTTGCCCAGGGATCGAAGGGATTTGCGCCCGCCACCCGTCGCAGCTTTACGAGGCGATCCTTGAAGGGCTGATCCTCGGGGCCGTCCTGATTTACCTCGCCTGGCGTCGCGGCTGGTTCAAAACGCCCGGGCAATTGATCGGTCTGTTTCTGGCGGGCTACGGGATCGGGCGTTTCATCGTCGAGTATTTCCGGCAGGCCGACGCACAGTTCATGTCGCCAACCAATCCGATGGGCTATGCGATCCAATTCGGCGAGTTCGGCCTTCAGATGGGTCAACTTCTGTCGCTGCCCATGGTGCTCCTCGGACTTGGAATCCTGATCTGGGCCCGACGTCGCAAAGCCCTGCCCGCATGACGCAGCTTGCGGCGGGCCTGGTCCGGTCAATCCGGGCCAGCGGGCCGATGACCCTTGCGCAGTTCATGACGGACTGTCTGACACATCCCGAGCATGGGTATTACACAACGCAGGACAGCCTTGGCGCATCGGGCGATTTTGTCACCGCGCCCGAGATCAGCCAGATGTTCGGTGAACTGATCGGGCTTTGCCTCGCGCAGGTCTGGATGGATCAGGGACAACCGGCTCCGTTCACGCTGGCCGAGCTTGGGCCCGGCAAGGGCACGCTGATGGCCGACATCCTGCGGGCGACGAAAGCTGTGCCAGGGTTTCATGGGGCGGCATCCTTGCAGTTGGTTGAGGTCTCACCGCGTCTCAGGTCGATCCAGTCGGACGCGCTGAAGGATCACGCGCCCAACTGGCTGGACGCGGTCGGGGACCTGCCCGAGCAGCCGCTGTTCCTTGTTGCAAACGAATATTTCGACGCGCTTCCCATGCGGCAGTTTCGGCGCGAGGCAAAAGGTTGGACCGAAAGGATGGTGGGTCTGGATGATGACGGAGCGCTGACTTTCGGATGGTCGCCGCTTCTGCCGCTTGATCACCTGCGCGACCGTACCGACGACACAGGGCCCGGCGATATCGTTGAAACCTGCGCTGCGGCAACCCGGGATGCTGCGGTCGCTGCGCGACGTATCGCGGACCATGGCGGGGCGGCCCTGATCATAGACTACGGCGACTGGCGATCCCTGGGCGACACGTTCCAGGCGATGCGCGGTCATGCGCCCGCAGACCCGCTTTCCGCACCCGGCCAAGCCGATCTGACCGCCCATGTAGACTTTGAGGCCCTGGCGCAAGCCGCGACCGGTCACAACGCACGGCATACGCGCCTGGCCACGCAGGGCGTATTTCTGGAACGCCTTGGTATAACCGCGCGCGCGAATGCCCTTGCGGCTTCGCTTAAAGGGTCGGCGTTAGAGACCCATATCGCCGCCCATCGGCGCTTGACGCATCCGGCGGAAATGGGAACGCTCTTTAAAGTGATGGGTCTCTATCCGAACACTGCTTCTCCACCGCCCGGGCTTGAGCCATGACGCTTGAAATCATCACGGTCGATGACCTGTCCCAGTTCCGCCACGGGTTCTTTACGCGGCGAGGCGGCGCCTCGGACGGTGTGTTTCAGGGATTGAACTGCGGGCTGGGCTCATCGGACCAGACCGAGATTGTCCAGATCAACCGCACACGGGCTGCCGAAGCGATGGGTGGCAAACTGGCCGATCTTGTGACCGCGCATCAGGTGCATTCGGCTGACGTTGTTACCATCTCGGGCCCGGTCTCTGGCGGACTGCCCATGGCGGATGGCCTTGTCACCGCCACACCCGGTGTGATCCTGGGCATTCTGACGGCCGATTGCGCGCCGGTCTTGTTCGCGGATCCCGAAAACGGTGTGGTTGGCGCCGCCCATGCGGGCTGGAAAGGTGCAATCGGGGGGATTCTTGAGGCAACTATTGACGCCATGGAGACGCTCGGCGCCGACCGCGGCCAAATCGTCGCCGCAATCGGGCCCACGATCAGCCAGGGATCTTACGAAGTCGGACCAGAATTTTTCGACCGATTCCGCGATGAGGATGACGCAAGCACGCGCTTCTTCGCGGGCGGAACCGGAGACCGAATGAAATTCGATTTGCCGGGGTATGCACTCGACCGGCTCAGAACCGCCGGGGTGGGCGAGGCCTTATGGACGCGACACTGTACCTATGCCGATCCAGATCTCTTTTATTCCTATCGCCGCAGCACCCACCGGCAAGAGGCTGACTATGGCCGCCTTCTTTCTGCGATCCGACTTTAGGGCCAATTGCCGCGGCCCAGATCCTGGCGAAGAAAGGCGAAACTGTGGCAACCACTGCCTTTCGGGCGCGATGCCTAACTGGAAACAATACTCTGCTGGGCGAGCTATTGTAAATTGAGCACAACTCATTCTGTATTATTTACAACTAGTTAACCAGAAATCCCGCCGCCCCGATAACAATCGCTCGCAAAAATCCGCCTATGCGAAACTTTCTTATTCGATTGCCGCAACCCTGCCGCATTGCAGGGTAATTCTGTCTTCAGCCGGGCAAGAGACTGGCGAATGACGGCAACTTGGACCTTTCCCACTGGGATACTCAACACACTGGAATCCGATCCATGCACACCGATGACCGCTGGCTTAAATCGATCCTCATCCAAGCAGACTTGCCAGCTGTTGCCCTGCCGTGGGACCGCAAGCACCGCAACCGCGCGGGCATGGCGCGTCGCCTCGGTCTGATGGAAGAAAGAGCAGTCGCTTCCGTCTAACCCCTTACCACTCGTGTTCAAACTAAGCGGCTCCTTCGGGGGCCGCTTTTTTCTTTTCGCCGATTCGTGAAATTGGCGAAAATGGGGGCAGATCGTCTGAGACTGGGAAACAAACCTTCCACCTCAAAGTGCATTCTGACCCACAATCGGCGGAAAGTCGCTTAATCTTTGACAAACGTCGGCGGTTATGTGTGTCCTGTCGAAAGTAACGAGTCTGTTCGCAGGAAATTCGGTGGGGGCCGAAGCGAACGTGACCAGGACCGAGAGGACTTGATCGCATGAATTCCCCCCGCCCGCTGTCTGCGGCGCCTGTAACCAGTTTCCCCGCCCGCCCTGCCAATCAGAAGTGGACCGTCCGGTCAAAATCGCTGCCGCAACGCGCGCCGCGCCAGACCGCCGTCACGCGCAGATACGAAGTGCGCTGGATCGATCGCACCGGGCAGATCGACGACTTTATTCGCATCGCGCCCGCGATGCCGATCTTCGAAGCCGGCTTTAACGCCTTTACCCATGGCGCGTTGATCCAGACCGTTGACGGCCCGGTCGCCGTCGAGGATCTGGAACCCGGCATGTATATTGAGACCGCAAGCGGGCGGCACGTGCCGCTGCGCTGGATTGGCTCAATCACGATCATTCCGGGTGCCCCACACACGGCGGATCGGCCCGAGAAGCTGTTCCGGGTGACCGCCGATGCTTTGGGTCTGGCGCGTCCTGCCACCGATGTCACCTTCGGACCGGGCGCACGGCTTCTGAACCGGACCCCTGAAGTGCGCGCCGAAACCGGAAGCGAAGCGGCTCTGGCCCCGGTGAACTCGTTTGCGGATGGCGTTTCGGTTGTCGAGATCACGCCGATGTCGCCGACCAAGGTGTACCACCTGGCCCTCGATTCACATGATGTGATCCTGGCCAATGGGGTCGAGGTCGAAAGCTTCCACCCGGGAAGCGACGCGATCTACAGTCTGACGAGCGAAATGCACGAACTGTTCCTGTCGCTGTTCCCGCATATCACCGGGATGGATGGGTTCGGCCGCATGCTCTGGCCGCGGTTCGATCCGTTGGCCGAAGAGCTGGCAGGCATCGACTAGGACGCGGGGCGGCCTGCCGGATCAGGCGGGCTGGCTCAACCGGTCTTCCAGAACATCGAAGGGGACGCCCGGGTCTTCCTTGGCGCCCCGGATGACAAGCGAGGTCTTCACGCTGGCCACGTTGTCGGCTGCGGTCAGTTCCTCGGTCAAGAAGTTCTGGAACGTCGACAGATCTGGCGCCACGCATTTCAGGATGAAATCAACCTCGCCGTTCAGCATGTGGCATTCGCGAACAAGGGGCCACGCGCGGCAGCGGGCCTCGAAAGCCGAAAGGTCAACCTCGGCCTGGCTGGTCAGACCCACCATCGCGAAAACCTGAACTTCGAAGCCAAGCGCCCGCGCGTCGACCCGGGCGTGATATCCTTGGATATAGCCCTGTTCCTCTAACGTGCGGACGCGGCGCAGGCAGGGCGGCGCCGAGATGCCCACCCGACGCGCCAATTCGACATTGGTCATCCGGCCATCAGCCTGCAACTCGGCAAGGATCTGGCGGTCAATCGGATCGAGTTTCGTCCCCGGCATGGCGTTCTGCGCCCCCCAATTTTTCGGGATATTAGGCACGGGCCGCCGATGCGTGCAAGAATATTTCAAGATTGGGTCAGAAAATTACACGATCCTTGGGCCTCATCGCGGCTCACAGCGGAAAGTCATGACCTGCGCTTCGCGTTTCTCGAATGGCCTGCAATCGTACCCCAACCCATGAAGGCGCGTCAGAACCTCGGCCCGGTCGTGGGCCCAAACCTCAATTATCATCTTGGGGCGGGACCGCCGGATCATGGCATCCATGCCTTTCAGGCAGGCAAGCTCATGCCCCTCAGCGTCGATCTTGATGACCGTCGGCGACAGGTCCCCCAAATGCCGATCTGGTGCCACGGTCTGGATGATCTTGGTGCCTATGATCTCTTTGCCCGGCTTTTGGTAGATCGAGCTGCCGGTGCCCAGAAAATCCTCACCCCGATACAGGTTGATCCGAACCTCGCCTGCCTTCTCCGAGGCGGCGCGGGCATGGATTTTCACCCGATCCTGTAGCCCATTGGCCAGAACGTTGATTTTGGCCCGCTCAACGGTGCGTTCCACCGGCTCGAACAAGTGGACAGTGTTCTTTGGATTGGCCAACCCGGCCAGAATAGCCATGCACCCCGAATAAGCCCCGACATCCAGGATTGCCCCGGGCGAGGTGCGGCACCAGTCGACCCAGGTCTGCGCAATATCGCTTTCATAGCCGTCCGCGCCGAACCAAAGGTATTCCCAGGCCACGACATCGTCATTGGCGTGGAACATCAGAAAATCGACGCCCGCCGCCTTGCAGGCGACCCATCCAAAGACCGGATGGTCGTGCTTCAGTCGCGAAAATTCCGCAAAGCCCTGCACGCGATTGGGGTTCTTCCGCCGCCAGTCCCGAATGAACTCAATTGATTGGCTGTTGGCCCGTTCCAGGGCCGCCGCCGGGCCGGGATCATCGATCACACGCAAGGCCGACAAAGCCATTTCAACACCTCATTCTGAATTGTCGGGCACCTTGTCGTCGATTGAGGTTCACGCCAGATGAACGCCCGGCCATCACAGGCGGTTGAACGATCAGACATGGTCTTTCAGTGATCCGCCTGGATCGCTATATCTGCCGGACGCTGTGACGAAGGGGCCCCGCGCGATGTCTGAAACCAAACATATGAAAGTGCTGATCATCGGGTCGGGACCGGCGGGATATACCGCAGCCGTCTATGCAAGCCGGGCGATGCTTGAACCCGTCTTGGTTCAGGGGATCCAGCCAGGTGGTCAGTTGACCATCACCACCGAGGTTGAGAACTGGCCAGGCGACACCATGGTGCAGGGCCCCGATCTGATGGTGCGAATGGAAGCCCATGCGCGCGAGGTCGGGACCGAGATCATTGCCGATCACATCCAGTCGCTCGATTTAAATGAACGACCGTTCACCGCGGTCGGTGACAGCGGTACGATCTATAAGGCCGAGGCTGTCATTCTGGCGACCGGCGCCCAGGCGAAGTGGCTGGGTCTACCCTCGGAAGAGCACTTCAAGGGTTTCGGTGTGTCCGCCTGCGCAACCTGCGACGGTTTTTTCTATCGCGGCCAGGATGTGGCCGTGGTCGGTGGCGGGAACACAGCCGTGGAAGAGGCGCTGTTCCTGACCAACTTCGCCTCGAAAGTCACGCTGATCCATCGCCGGGACGAATTGCGCGCGGAAAAGATCCTGCAACACCGCCTTCTGAATCACGATAAGATTGAGGTGATTTGGGATCATGAGATCGACGAGGTTCTGGGCGCCCAGGACCCACGGGGCGTGGAAGGGCTTCGCTTGAAGTCGACCAAGACCGGCGAAAAGCAAGAGATTGCGGTCAAAGGGTTTTTCGTGGCGATTGGCCACGCACCGTCATCCGAACTGGTGGTCGATCAATTGCCGACGCAGCACGGGGGCTATGTCGTGACCAAGCCGGATTCCACGGCGACCGATATCCCCGGCGTCTTTGCGGCCGGCGACATCACCGACCACGTCTATCGTCAGGCCGTCACTTCGGCCGGAATGGGCTGCATGGCCGCGCTTGAAGCCGAGCGTTTCCTGGCCGAAAACGGCTCGGAACTGGATGTGGCCGCCGAATAGGCGTCACCCGCCGTCGGGCAACCGGGTTTCAGAGGTGTCTTGGGATGCGGCAGAGATCCCGCCCGTTTCGCTGCCCTCTCCGAACAGCAGGTCCCAGCGCGATCCGGGTACCGTTGCCGTGGTCGTCCAGGGCAGCCCGGCAAGTTGCCAGGCGTTCTGGAGGTTGATCCCAGGCCGTTCCTCACCCTCATAACCATCGATGATGTGCCAAACATCGGTGTACCCGGCCTGCGCCAGTCTTCGGGCAGCCTTGGCCGATCGCCATCCGGACCCGCAGGTCACGATGATCCGGTCGGATTTTGTCTTCTCAAACCGAATGAGCATGGCGTCCATCTGACCCAGAAACGCTGGATTGTCGGCCAACTTGTATTGACCAAGGCGTTCGTCGAACTCATCGACATGGACCCGGATCGGGACGATCGCGTCCAGCGGCTCGGGGTGCCCGGCTACGGCAATCTCACCCGGATCCCGAACGTCTATGAACAAAATGTCCGGGTTGTCCTGTAGGACCGAAAAAGCCGCTTCAGAGGTCAGGTAAAGCTCTTGCGGGGTTCGTTTGACAAAGGGGACATCGGCGATGGCGACGTCAGAGGGGCTCTCCGGTTTCGAAAAAACGGATGACAGAAAGACGCCCATAAGAACGAATGCCGAAACAACCAGCACGTGCCTTGCCATGTTTCCTCCCTCGCGACCCAAGACAGGGTCGGCATAGTTTGGACCTGGGGCAATGCAGGCCAATCGAAACCGAACTGGGGTGTTCTTGCATGAATGTCCGTCAGAAAACTGTGACAGAGTCACATGTGAGCCTGAATTCACATACGTTTCTTGCCGAACATGGTGCGCAGGGGCAAGAACCGATTAAAATTCAGGCATCTGCAAAGGATTTAACCAACAAAATGGCCTCCGTCCCGGATGGACCCCAGCCGGGCATTTCGACCACACGGCGCGCAATCTCGTCATAGCCGGTCCGCTGGTACAGCCGAACTGCGCCGGGGTTGGATGCAAAAGCGATAATCGCCATGCCGGGGCAACCTTGGTCCTTCGCGACACCCTCGGCGTGGGCCAAAAGTCGACCACCAAGCCCCTGCCCGCGCCTGTCCGGCACCGTCGCCAGCACGTTCACATACCAATGGCCCGGCGCCATGTTTTCAAGCTCTTGCAGGGGAACGAAGGCCGCCGGGAAACCCGGCCCGATCTCGACCGGGTCATCCGGAAGGCTGTAGCCGATGATGCCGGAAACGGGTGCACCGTCGTCTTCAAGGATCATCGCATTGCGATAGCTGAAGCTGCCTTCCTCTCGGCGCGCCCGCTCATGGCCGACATCGGCGACCGATTGACCGGGCTCGGCCATACCGGCCCAGACCAGTTCGGCCATGCCTTCGCCAGCCCATCCAACGAATCGGACAAGGCTTTCGGCATCTTCTGGGGTGGCGATACGTATCTGTGTCTGCATCTCAAAGTCTCAAATTTGGAATTCGCGGCTCAACAATCGTATTTCAACCGCCGCGTCAAATCATGCGGCGGCTTGGGCGCTGAATTGCTGCGTTTCCGAAATGGGAACAAATCTTCGGGTGGCACAGTATTGTGGACACTTCGCGCGATGCACGACCGCCGATGCGTGACCTTTCGGTCGCAGCGTCGGGATCGCGGCCCATTCAGGCGACAAGTACATATACTATTGATTTTAATCATATTTTCTTGGGAAACGGGCGGCGTACCACAAAAATCTGGCGGTCCAATCGGCACATCCACCGCAGATTTTCATTAAGGAAGGCCGCGAATTTTCCTTTGCTGCGAGTGCAACATATGGAATGTGTTCACGCGTGAACAGAGTACGAGTCGGCCCAGATGACGGACCAAACCCATAAACCGATGACAGACGACGAAGACGCGCTGTTTTGCCTGCTTCGTCAGCTGGACAACGCGCCTGACGCGTCCCAGCGGGCCATCGCATCGGCGCTTGGGATTTCGCTTGGCCATCTCAACGCTCAGATCAAGTCAGCGTCCGAGGCCGGCCTGATCGACATCAGCGAACGCGGCGGCCCCGATCGACGCCAACGCTTCGCCTACACCCTGACGTCGCGCGGCGCTTCCGAGAAGAACCGCCTGACCGACCAGTTTCTTGCCCGCCGGCTTGCCGAATATGACGCCCTTCACGCGGAACTCACCGGCTCGACCAGCGGCCTTACCCCGACAAAGCATAGGACCAAAGACATGCAGAATAACCTTGCCCCGATCCCGGAGCTTTACGTGTCGTATGACAGCGCCCAGAAGCTGAAGGTCGAAGCCGCTGACCTGGTCAGCTGGGATCTGACGCCCCGCCAGATCTGCGATCTTGAGCTGTTGATGAACGGCGGGTTCCACCCCCTGAAGGGCTTCATGACAGAGGCCGATTATGATGGCGTCGTCGAGAACATGCGCATGGCGGACGGGTCGCTTTGGCCGATGCCGATCACCCTGGACGTCTCGGAAGAGTTCGCCGGAAAAATCGAGGCAGGTCAGGACATTGCGCTGCGCGATCAGGAAGGCGTGATCCTTGCCATCCTGTCGATCACCGACAAGTTCACGCCCAATAAGTCGCGCGAGGCCGAGAAGGTGTTCGGCGCCGATGACGACGCGCATCCGGCCGTGAACTATCTGCACAACCATGCAGGCCCGGTTTATTTGGGCGGTCCGATCACCGGCATTCAGCAGCCCGTGCATTACGATTTCAAAATGCGCCGCGACACGCCAAACGAGTTGCGGGCTTATTTCCGCAAACTGGGCTGGCGCCGGATCGTTGCGTTCCAGACCCGGAACCCCCTGCACCGCGCGCACCAGGAACTGACCTTCCGCGCCGCCAAGGAAGCCGAAGCGAACCTGCTGATCCACCCGGTCGTCGGCATGACCAAGCCGGGCGATATCGACCACTTCACGCGGGTCCGCTGTTATGAGGCCGTGCTGGATCAGTATCCTGCGGCCACCACCACCATGAGCCTTCTGAACCTGGCCATGCGAATGGCCGGCCCGCGCGAAGCCGTCTGGCACGGCCTGATCCGGAAAAACCACGGTTGCACGCATATGATTGTGGGCCGCGACCATGCCGGGCCCGGCAAGAACTCTGCCGGGGAAGATTTCTATGGCCCCTATGACGCCCAGGACCTGTTCCGCGCCCATGCTGAAGAAATCGGTATCGAAATGGTCGACTTCAAACATATGGTCTATGTGCAGGACCGCGCCCAGTACGAACCGGCGGATGAGGTGGAAGATGGCGCGACCGTCTTGAACATCTCGGGCACTGAACTCCGGCGCCGCCTGTCTGAGGGATTGGAAATTCCGGAATGGTTTTCGTTCCCAGCGGTCGTCAAGGAACTCCGCCGGACCAAGCCGCCACGCGCGCAGCAGGGTTTTACGGTGTTCTTCACCGGGTTCTCGGGCTCGGGCAAATCGACCATCGCCAACGCACTTATGGTCAAGCTGATGGAGATGGGCGGGCGCCCGGTCACGCTGCTTGATGGCGATATCGTCCGGAAGAACCTGTCATCCGAGCTTGGCTTCTCGAAAGAGCACCGCGACCTGAACATCCAACGGATTGGCTTCGTAGCATCTGAGATCACCAAGAACGGTGGGATCGCGATCTGCGCGCCCATCGCGCCCTATGCCAACACGCGACGGGCCGTTCGCGAAGGGATCGAACAGTATGGTGCCTTTGTAGAGGTCCATGTTGCAACCTCGATCGAGGAATGCGAACGGCGCGACCGGAAGGGTCTGTACAAGCTGGCCCGCGAAGGAAAGATCAAGGAATTTACTGGTATTTCCGACCCTTACGACGTGCCTGAGAAGCCTGAACTCAGCCTTGATACAGAAAATGTCGAGGTCGATCACTGCGCACATCAGGTGCTTCTGAAGCTCGAACAGATGGGGCTGGTGGCGGGCTAAGCGCCCGCGTCCGGAGCGCGCGTCACCGATGCGCGCTCCACGATTTTGCTGTCCAGAAGGCGCTCGGTCAAAGGGTGGCCGTGCTTCAGATGCGCGACGATCTGATGCGCCACCTCGGTCCCCATGCGGGCCGCCGGCAAGTCCAGAGTTGTCAGTGCCGGTTCGGTTTCGGACGACCAATCAAGGTTGTCGAACCCCATGACCGACATGTCCTTGGGGACCGATTTGCCCGCTGCGGCAAGGCCGAAGTAAACGCCCAGCGCCAGCACATCGGAAAAACAAAGAATGGCCGTGGCGGGATCGGGGTCGGCCAGGATCGCTTCAGTCACGGACCGCCCGCCCGCCACGCCAACCTCGGCCTCATGAAAAGCAAGTGATACCTGGCCCCGCGCCGCCGATGCGGCGCCAGCCTTCCGGGCCACCATCCGGTCGTTTTCCGAAAGGGGTCCATGCACAACAGCGATGCGGCGATGATCGTGGTCGGCCAGATACCGCACCGCAGTCGCCGCCAAGGCGAAGTTGTCATAACCGATCGTCGCATGGTCCAGTGTCGGATCCCAGATCGATGTAAAGACGAACGGCACCTGGCGCCGCGCGAAAAGATCAATCAAATCCGGATCGTGATCCGCCCCGCTCAGAATGAAGGCATCTGCCCCCATGCCCAAAAGCTTGCGGGCAGCCGCGCGCTCTTCCACCGGATCATTGTTCGAAATCGCCAAGACCAATGCATAATCCTCGGCACCAAGCGCGGCCTCAATCGCGGCAATATACTTGGCGAACACCGAATGTTCGATCGTTGGGATGATCGCCGCAATCGTTCTGGATCGTCGCGTAGACAAGGTCCGCGCAGCCGAATTCGGGACGTAGTCCACCCGCTCACACGCATCCAGAACGCGGCGGCGCGTGTCGGCGCTCACATTGGTTCCGCCGTTCATGACCCGCGAAACCGTGGCGATAGACAGGCCGCTTTCGCGGGCCACATCGCGGATACTGCCAACGGTTTTAGTCACCGGCGTTACCTTTGGTCACGGATACAGGGCTTGACGAACAGCCCCCCATAGTGATCCATTGAAACCGGTTACATGTCAATTTTCGTGACGTGTGACCCGCAACGCAGGCCCGAATGCTGCCAAAACCAGGGTCGCGGACAGGGAGATGGCGATGTCATTCGCCACTGTGATGGGATGCTGAACGTACCGCCAAGCGCTCCTCCGGAACGGGCGCGGCTTGTTGGCCTGGGCCACCCACCGGGTCGGCTTCTGGATGTGCGCTTCGGTCAGGCGAAAGGGATCCACGTCTCGGCCGGATCCATCGTGTCGATCACGGCGGTGGATGGTTGCGCGCCAGCCTGGATCACGGCCCTTGCGGATGACGCCCGCCAGTTCGGCATCGACGCGATCGAGGCGCCCGATGGCGCGGCACGCGCCATTGACGATCTGACATTCGACCGCCGCGAACTCTCGGCCAAGGTCTGGGCCCGCGACGGATCTTTGGACGGCGCCACGGGATGCCGGATATTCGACACCACGTCAGAGCCAGGCGATCTTCATGTGGCCCGCGTGATCCGCGATTGCGAACTTTTCGTGATCTCCCCGGACGCAGATGGATTTCTCGAGACTGGCGGCGGCGGCCGTTTCACCGTCACGGTTCAACCGCCGTCCGGACGTGTGATTGAAGATGCCCTACCCCGTCCCCTTGGCAGGACAGTCGATGAATGGCGGGTAACGCGCGGAACAGCCAAGGCCTATGAATTGAAGAAGGGCCAGTTCGTTCAGATCATCGATGTTGAGGGGCAGCAATGCTCGGACTTCATGGCGATGCGGTCGGATGCGCTGGACAAAGGGCTTGAGCGATACATCGATTCCACCGTGTCGCGCACGATGGCCCGCAGCGCCTATCCCCAGCCAGGGCTTTTCAACAAGTTTCTCGATCAGGACATTCGCCCGCTTTTGGCGGTGCGTCAGGATACCGTCGGTCGGCATGATACGTTTGCCCTGGCTTGTACCGCACGCGGCTATGAAGAGCGTGGATTTCCCGGCCATGTGAACTGCTCGGACAATATCACGCGGGCCTTCGCGCCCTATGGGATCGGCGCGCGCGCCGCCTGGCCGGCTATCAACTTCTTCTTCAATTCCTGGATCGACGGACACCACAATGCGATTTTAAGCGATGAAGCCTGGTCTCGCCCGGGCGACCATGTCGTGCTTGAGGCGCTCACGGATCTGGTATGCGTTTCAACGGCTTGCCCGGATGACGTTGACCCGATCAACGGTTGGAATCCAACCGACATCCATGTGCGCGTCTATGAAGAGGATACGTCCATTACACATTCGGTCGCTTGGCGGGCCAATCCCGAGGATGCCGAGGCACTGACCCGGCATTCCGCGTTTCACCCGCGGATTTCGAAACTGACATCGTCCTATCAGGCCGCGCGCGATCTATGGATGCCCACGCATTACGAGGCGACCGGCGCGGTCGAGGAATATTGGGCCACCAAGCGGGCGGCGACGCTTCAGGACATGTCGGGACTTCGGAAGTTCGACATCGTCGGTCCCGATGCCGCCGATCTGTTGCAGCACTGTTTGACGCGCGATGTGTCGAAACTAGCGATCCATCGCGGGATCTATGGCCTAATGTGCGACAAACGTGGCGCCATTCTGGACGACGGAACGCTGTTCCGGCTGGAAGACACGGCGTTCCGCTGGTGCTGCGGGTCGGACAACGCCGCGCTGCATCTGCGCGAACAGGCCGAGGCGCTTGGATTGCGCGCCCATGTTCTGACGCTTGGCCAAAAGCTGGTGAACCTGGCGCTGCAAGGCCCGAAATCTCGCGAGATCCTGCAACAGGTGGCCTTTGTGCAACCCCACCGCCCGAGCCTTGAGAACGTCAAGTGGTTCGGCTTCACCATCGCCCGGCTGGGCGACCGCGACGGGCCAATGTTCATGGTGACCCGAACGGGGTTCACGGGCGAACTGGGCTATGAAATCTTCTGCGATGAAGCCGATGCCGTCACGATCTGGGATGGGCTGATGACGGCGGGCGCGGATCATGGCCTGATCCCCATGGGCGGGACCGCGCTTGAAATGCTGCGGATCGAAGCGGGCCTGATGATCTCGGGCGCCGAATTCGGCCCGGACGCAGACGCGATGGAATCCGGCCTGGGCTTTGCCGTGGATCTCAAGAAGTCCGATTTTCTAGGGAAATCGGCGCTTGAGCGGAATGCCGGGGCGGTTCGCCGTAAATTGGTGGGGTTGCGCCTCACGGGCAACGAAGCGCCCAACCATGGCGACCCGGTCTTCGCGGGGCGCGAGCAAGTAGGCGTCGTCACAAGCGCTTGCGTCTCGCCCGAATTGGGCCACGCTATCGCAATGGCCCGAATTGCCGTCGAGGACGCGAGCGTTGGCAATCCGCTCGAAGTCGGCAAACTGGACGGACATATGAAACGGCTGCCCGCAACGGTGGTGGATTTGCCCTTTTTGGACCCGAAACGAGAGAAGGCGCGCGCGTGAGCATGGATCGAAGAGAAGACGTCGTTGTCACCAACAATGTTTGGAAAATCTTTGGACACCGGGCCGAAGAGGCCATGGCCGCCGTCCGACAAGAGAACCTGTCAAAGGCCGAAGTGCTGGAGCGGTTCGAATGTGTGGTCGGGGTCCGCGATGTCTCGATCTCGGTCGGCGAGGGCGAAATCTTCTGCATCATGGGGCTGTCGGGATCGGGAAAGTCGACCTTGGTGCGCCACTTTAACCGGCTGATCGAACCCACAAGCGGTGAAATTTTGATCAACGGGGTCAATGTCGGAGATCTCAATCCCGAGCAGCTTCGCGAAATGCGAGCCGACAAGATCGGGATGGTGTTCCAGAACATGGCGCTTCTGCCGCACCGCACGGTGTCGGACAACATCGCCTTCTCGCTTGAGTTGCGAAACGTCGATGCCTTCACGCGGCAGCAAGTGGCCGATGAGGTCATCGAAAAGGTCAGCTTGCAGGGTTATGGCGACCGTCTTCCCTCGGAATTGTCGGGCGGAATGCAGCAGCGCGTGGGTCTTGCGCGCGCCTTGGCCGCGGATCCCGATATCCTGCTGATGGACGAGCCGTTTTCGGCGCTCGACCCGCTGATCCGGCGGGGTCTTCAGGATGAATTCCTCGATCTTTCGAAGACCATGAAGAAGACGACGCTGTTCATCACCCACGATCTGGACGAGGCGATCCGGATGGGGTCGCGCATCGCGATCATGAAGGATGGTGAGGTCGTGCAGATCGGCACGCCCGAAGACATCGTGACGAACCCGGCGGACGAATACGTGGCGAAGTTCGTTCAGGGGATTTCAAAGCTGAAACTTCTTTTTGCCCATACGGTGATGGAGCCCGTGGCGGCATACGAACAGCGAACGGGCAAGACACCCGACAAGGACACGCATCCCACGGCGGGGCCAGATGACGATCTGGATCACCTGGTAGCCCTGTCGGTCGATCAAGAGAATCCGGTCCTGATCATGGATGCCGACGCGCCGGTTGGAATCGTCACAAAAGACGCGCTGTTGCGCGGGGTTCAGGGGGAACAATGACCATCGCAGATATCAAAGACACGACGTCGCCGTTCCGCGAGTTCTCGGAGCGCCAGCAGGATTATTTCGCCGACACCTTTCTGTCGATCCAGAAGGACAAACTGGGTCGCAGCCATATCAATTGGCGGGCGGCCTTCGGCGGATTTGTCTGGGCCTCTCTGCGTGGCAACTGGCTTTTGTTCTGGATCGGTTTCCTGATCGATCTGGTTGCGGCCGTCTATCTGGCGCTGGCCTATAAGTACAACGGCGCGGCAATACAGGCCGTGATCGACAACAAGGATTTCCTTGTTGAACGCTATGAAAACTGGACCTCCAGCAGCCTTGTCGCGGCCGTGGTGATCTTCGTGCTCGGGCGGGTCTTGTTCGGCTGGCTCGCGGACCGGATCTATTTCCGCCAGTACAATTCGTGGCGCACGAACCGGACGACGGCCTCGGGCTGGGATCCGTCGCGCCTCGTCATGGCGGGGCTGATCATCGCGCTGGTCGCACCATTGATGATCTATCGCGCATCGCAATTCGCCCCGGAAGAGCGGAACTGCATCAAGCAGGCCCGCGCCATTCAGGCAGGCGAAGAGGTCGCCTTCAAGGACCGTTTCGACTGTACGATCATTGGCGAGTTTCCAACGCTGATCTGGCTGGAGCGTCCCGATGAGGTCAGCTTCCCGAGAAACGATGACGGCAGCCGCCGGATCGAGCGTACGCCCGCCCGCGAAGACCTGCCGCCGATTAACCTGAACACATACTTCGCCCAGAAGATCGATACGGGCATCAACTATCTGACCGCGTTCTACGGTTTCTTCTTTGATGGCATCACGGCGTTCCTGCGGACCATGCTGGGGGCCATTACGGCGGTCTTTGTGGGCACGCCCTGGATCATCACGGCGGCGGCCATCATCGCGATATCCTATAAATTCGCGGGATCTCGGGTGACCGTGTTCGTGGGCGCGTCGCTGGCCTACATCGCGCTGTTCGGGTTCTGGCAGACGGCCATGGATACCCTGTCGCTCGTGGCGGCGGCCTCGATCATCTGCGTGGTCCTTGGGCTGCCGCTGGGCATATGGGTCGGGAAATCGACGCGCGGTCAGGCGATCATAACGCCGATCCTGGACATCATGCAGACGATCCCCAGTTTCGTGTACCTCTTGCCTGCGGTGGCCTTCTTCTCGATCGGGAAACCGCCGGGAATCCTGGCAACTGTGATCTTCGCGATGCCGCCCATGGTCCGCCTGACGGCCCTTGGCATCCGGCACGTCCCGGAAAACACGAAAGAAGCCGCGCTGGCCTTCGGGGCCAATCCGGGCCAGCTTCTGCGCAAGGTCGAGCTGCCGCTTGCCCTGCCCTCGATCATGGCTGGCGTGAACCAAGTCGTGATGATGAGCCTCTCGATGGTTGTGGTCGCCGCCCTAATTGGAGCGGGCGGTATGGGCTTCATCGTGACCGAGGCGCTCGCAAACACTAAGACCGGACGGGGAATCCTGGCCGGCATCGGAATTGCCTTGTTGGCCATGATGGTCGACCGGGTGGTACAGAAGGCCAACAAGGTCGAAAACTGACGACGAACGAAAACACTAAGGGAGATACCAATGAAACCTATGAAAGTGCTGATGACCGGCGCAGCGATCGCCGCGCTGTCCACAGCGGCCACGGCCCAGGAAAAGGTCGCCATCTCAGACCTGAACTGGACCGGCGCCAAAGCGATCGCGCATGTGATCAAAGCCGTGATCGAAGGCCCGCTGAACTCGGAAGCCGAGATCATCGATGGTCTGTCGGACCAGGCCATCATCTCGGCCGGCATGGACAAGGGCGACGGCTCGGCCGACGTCTATACGGACATGTGGATGCCGAACCAGCAGGCCATCTGGGACAAGTTCATCGATGGTGCGGGATCGGTTGCGCACAACGAGCCCTATCTCGGGACCCAGGCAATGTTCGTGCCGTCCTATATGTCCGACATGATCTCATCGATCGAGGATCTGGCTGATCCCGAAATCGCTGCCATGTTCGACAAGGACGGCAACGGCAAGGGCGAATACTGGGCCGGTGACGCATCGTGGAAATCCACCAAGATGTGGCAGGTCAAGTTCAAGGATTATGGGCTGAGCGATCTGTGGGAGCCGGAAATCGTCTCGGACGCGACGTTTAAGGCGCAGCTTCAGACGTCTTACAACAATCAGAAGCCGATCCTGTTCTACTATTGGACGCCTGAATGGATCCACGCGGCTTACGACATCACGCCGGTTGAAGAACCTGCCGGGACGGAAGGCTGCATCGATCTGAAACTGGACGATGAGGATTGGCTCGAATCTTCGACGTTCTCGTGCAAGCACGAAGACGCGCAGATCTATGTGTCCTATTCGAAGTCGCTTGAAACGCGGAACCCTGCCGCGGCCAAGTTCCTGAGCCAGGTCCAGTTCGACCCGGACACCGTCAACGGCTGGATCCTTGAGATCGGCCGGGACGAGCGGGATCCACAGGATGTGGCGGAAGAATGGGTCGCCGCGAACCCAGATATCGTGAACGGCTGGATCAACTGATCCACTGAACCGAAGAAAAGCGCCCTTGCCGTCCGCAGGGGCGCTTTTTTTGTGCGCGACGGCCGTTTAGTGAACGGCCACCGGCGTCATGTCATGCTCTTCCGCAAGGGCAACGGCCATGCGGCGGTTGGCGACCAGTGCAAGGCGCTCGCCCTGGGCATTGTGAAGCGCATAGATCACTTCGGCCCCAAGTGCCTGTTCCCGAACATCTTTCGGCAGATCAGCCACATCGACGGGGCGGATATAAACGATCTTATCCGTATCGAGATCGCGGAAATCGTATTTCGTATGCATCGCCTGCCTCCTTAGCCCGTTTTGATCTGGATTTTCTGAACAACTGTTTCCGGCACCGAACGGCTTAGGTCCACGTGCAGAAGACCGTTTTCCATTTTCGCGCCCGAAACCTCGACACCATCGGCCAGAACGAAACTTCGCTGAAACTGGCGTGCGGCGATACCGCGATGCAGGAAGACGCGTCCTTCCGCGTCCTCAGACTGCCGCCCACGAACCACAAGCTGGTTGTCTTCGACCGTCAGTGACAGATCATCTTCGCCAAATCCGGCGACCGCCAGCGTGATGCGATAACTCGTGTCCGAGGTCTGCTCGATATTGAACGGAGGATATCCGTTCCCTTCCGCTTTTGCTGTCCGCTCGACCAGCCGTTCCAGCTGCTCGAAGCCCAACAGAAAGGGGTGCGACCCCAAAGCCAGTTTTGTCATCGCCACGTCCTTTTCATGAAGCGAGCGTCGCGCGCGGCCCCAGAAGGCGACCGCCGTACCTGAAATATGGGGGTGCGATTGAAGCGCGACAAGGGCCAAGCCTTGGCGCTTTCGGGGCATTGGGCTAATGTTTTCGTGACCCGGAAACCGAAAATTCAGTCCTTCATGACCAATACCCCCGACATGTCACAGGAAGACGCGATGCGTGTGCGCCTTGGGGTGCTGCAACAGGAACACCGCGACCTGGATGAGGCGATCAGAGCCCTTCAGGACAAGGGAACGGCAGACGCGTTGACCCTGCAACGGCTGAAGCGGCACAAACTCCGGCTGAAAGACGAAATCACGTCGATCGAGAACCGTCTGACCCCTGATATCATTGCCTGAGACCTGCGGTTGAGTATAGTGCGCGCTCCGGCAAGGGGAGTGCACGCGTGGGCGCAGTTGTAGGGATTATCATGGGAAGCCAATCCGACTGGCCGACCATGCAAGGCGCGGCCGAGATTCTAGACGCGTTGTCCGTGCCTTACGAGACAAGGATCGTATCGGCGCACCGCACTCCGGACCGGCTTTGGGACTATGGCACCACCGCCGTGGATCGTGGGTTGAAGGTGATCGTCGCTGGGGCCGGAGGGGCCGCCCACTTGCCCGGGATGATGGCATCGAAGACGCGGCTTCCGGTGATCGGTGTGCCGGTTGAGACAAAGGCGCTAAAAGGCGTCGACAGCCTGTATTCCATCGTGCAGATGCCCAAGGGGTTCCCGGTGGCGACCATGGCCATCGGCGGCGCGGCAAATGCTGGTCTGATGGCTGCGGGGATCTTGGCGGTGACCGACCCCGACCTCGCGGTCCGGCTGGACGCTTGGCGGGCAGACCTTGCGGATTCAATCCCGGAAAGCCCCGAACATGGCTGACGCCCTGCCACAAAGTTCGAAAATTGGTATTCTGGGGGGCGGTCAACTGGGCCGGATGCTGTCTGTTGCCGCCTGTCGGTTGGGGTTGCACTGTCACATTTACGATCCCGATCCGGCGGCACCCGCAAAAGAAACCGCGCAGAGTTTCACGAATGCCGCATATGACGATCTGGAGGCGCTTTCGGCATTTGCTGAAGCCGTCGACGTCGTCACGTATGAATTTGAAAATATTCCCACCGAAGCGCTTGATGCCCTTGAAGCTCGCGTGGCGATCCACCCGAACAGGCGTGCCCTGGCCACCAGCCAGGATCGCCTGACCGAGAAAGAATTCATTGAATCCATAGGGTTGCGACCGGCCCCTTATGCGGACGTGGTCGATCTAACCGGGCTTCAACAGGCCATTCGAGACATCGGGACACCGGCGATCCTGAAGACGCGCCGTTTCGGCTATGACGGCAAGGGTCAGGTGCGGCTCAATGAACCCGACCAAGCCCATTTCGCCTTCGACACCCTGAAAGGCGCGCCCTCGGTTCTGGAAGGCTTTGTCGATTTCTCCGCCGAGATATCGGTCATCGCGGCGCGCAGCCAGGATGGCCAGGTGGCGGCCTTCGATCCGGGCGAGAACGTCCACAAGGACGGCATCCTGCGAACGACCACCGTGCCTGCCTCAGTTCCGGCGCGGCTGAAAAGTGACGCGGTGCTGGCCGCCGGGCAGATCCTGAACGCACTGGACTATGTGGGTGTGATCGGGGTCGAATTTTTCGTGACACCCCAGGGACTTGTCGTGAATGAATTTGCACCGCGGGTGCATAATTCCGGTCATTGGACCCAGAACGGCTGCGCCATCGACCAGTTCGAACAGCATATCCGCGCGGTCGCGGGTTGGCCCTTGGGTGATGGGGCGCGTCATGCAGATGTGGTCATGGAAAACCTGATCGGTGACGATGTTGATCAAATCCCCCAGATTGCCGAAACGGGCGGCGCGATCCATCTCTATGGCAAAGCCGAAACCCGGCAGGGCCGAAAAATGGGCCACGTCAACCGCGTTACCGGCCCCAAGTCATGACCCAACCTCGCCTGGCCGTGCGCGCCATTATCTTGAGGGATAACAAGATCTTGCTGGTCAACGCCTACCCCCCCGAAAAAGGCAGCAAGCTTCTTTGCGCGCCGGGTGGCGGCGTCGATCGCGGCCAGTCCTTGCCGGACAATCTGGTCCGTGAGGTCCGCGAAGAAACCGGCCTTGAGATTGCGGTGGGTGAGCCTTGTCTCGTGAATGAATTTCACGACCCTGCCGGCACCTTCCATCAGGTGGACGTCTATTTCCGGGCAAGGATCATCTCGGGAGATCTGGATGACGCTTGGGTCGATCCCGAGGGTGTGGTGACCGAACGCCACTGGGTGGCTCGCGAGGATCTGGCCCGCCTGCGCGTCAAACCAGACACGCTGGGTGATATCGCCTGGGGGACTGGGTTTGGCTATGACCCGCTGGAGCCGATTCAGCGCTGACCTGCCGTTGCCGCGCGCGACGGACAAGAAAAAGGGGCGCCCGATGGACGCCCCTTCTTTGATCCAAAGGATCGGCTGACTTACATCATGCCGCCCATGCCGCCCATGTCGGGCATGCCGCCACCGGCAGCCGCGCCTTCCTTGGCGGGCTTGTCGGCAACCATGGCTTCCGTCGTGATCAGCAGGCCAGCAACCGAGGCTGCGTCTTCCAGAGCCGTGCGGACAACCTTGGCCGGGTCGATGACGCCAAACTTGAAGAGATCGCCATATTCTTCGGTCTGGGCGTTGAAGCCGAACGAAGCATCGGAAGATTCGCGGATCTTGCCCGCAACAACCGATCCGTCGACGCCGGAGTTCTCGGCGATCTGGCGAAGCGGTGCTTCCAGCGCCTTCCGGACGATGGCAATGCCTGCGTCCTGGTCGCTGTTGGCGCCCTTCAGACCCTCAAGCGCTTTGGCGCCCTGAACCAGGGCCACGCCGCCACCGACAACGATGCCTTCCTGAACGGCCGCACGGGTCGCGTTCAGCGCGTCATCAACGCGGTCCTTGCGCTCTTTCACTTCGACCTCGGTCATGCCGCCCACGCGGATGACAGCGACACCGCCGGCGAGTTTCGCAACACGCTCTTGCAGCTTTTCACGGTCATAGTCTGACGTGGTTTCTTCGATCTGCTGACGGATCTGGCCGACACGAGCTTCGATCTCGGCCTTTTCGCCGGCACCGTCGATCACCGTGGTCTCGTCTTTCGTGATCGAGACGCGCTTGGCCGAACCCAGCATGTCCATGGTCACGTTTTCCAGCTTCATGCCCAGATCGTCAGAAATCACCTGACCGCCTGTCAGGATCGCGATGTCCTGAAGCATGGCCTTTCGGCGATCGCCGAAGCCCGGCGCCTTGACGGCTGCGATCTTCAGACCGCCGCGCAGCTTGTTGACGACAAGCGTGGCCAAAGCCTCGCCTTCGACGTCTTCCGCCACGATCAGAAGCGGCTTGCCCGACTGGATGACGGCTTCGAGAAGCGGCACCATCGGCTGAAGCGACGACAGCTTCTTCTCGTGAAGCAGGATCATGCAATCTTCCAGATCCGACGTCATCTTGTCCGGGTTGGTGACGAAGTAAGGCGACAGGTAACCGCGGTCGAACTGCATGCCTTCGACAACTTCGGTTTCCGTCTCAAGGCCCTTGTTCTCTTCAACGGTGATCACACCGTCATTGCCGACCTTCTGCATCGCGTCCGAGATCTGGCTGCCGATTTCGGCTTCGCCATTGGCCGAGATCGTGCCGACCTGAGCCACTTCGTCGCTGTCTTTGACTTCGCGCGAAGCGCTCTTGATGTTCTCGATCACCTTTGACACGGCCATATCGACGCCGCGCTTCAGATCCATCGGGTTCATGCCAGCGGCAACCGACTTCATGCCTTCCTTGACGATGGCCTGGGCCAGAACCGTGGCTGTCGTCGTGCCGTCACCGGCTTCGTCATTGGTGCGGCTGGCCACTTCCTTGACCATCTGCGCGCCCATGTTTTCGAACTTGTCTTCCAGTTCGATTTCCTTGGCGACGGTCACACCGTCCTTCGTGATGCGCGGGGCGCCGAAGGATTTGTCGATGACCACGTTACGGCCCTTGGGGCCAAGCGTGACCTTAACGGCATCGGCGAGAATATTGACGCCGTGCAACATACGGTTGCGGGCATCGGTGTCGAATTTGACGTCCTTAGCAGACATGTTGGATTGCTCCTGATTGTCTTTTGATTTTCGGGGAAAAGCGGTTGGCCTTAGGCGATGACGCCCAGGATGTCGCTTTCTTTCATGATCAACAGGTCTTCGCCGTCGAGCGAGATTTCAGTGCCCGACCATTTGCCGAACAAAATCTTGTCGCCAGCTTTGACATCCATGGCGATCCGTTCGCCATCTTCGTCGCGGGCGCCAGCGCCAACTGCAACGACTTCGCCTTCAGCAGGCTTTTCTTTCGCGGTATCCGGAATAATCAGGCCGCCAGCGGTCTTTTCGTCGCTTTCAACGCGACGGACGACAACACGGTCATGCAGAGGGGTGAATGCCATCTGTGAACGCTCCTTAGGTTCAGTTTCTCCCTTGTTATCACTCAAAATGCCTGAGTGATAACAGCGCCGAGATAGAGAGCACACCCCGACTTGTCAACCGGACGGCCAGCCGAAAATGAACGAAACCCCGAGGGTTCAGCCAAACTTTGCCAAATCTTAAATCCGGGATGCCATAGCGAACCGGGGGCATGACTAGCGGCCAAGGGGTGGCCAATGAGCACGATCAACGGCACATCGGGCAACGACTCGCTGACCGGGACGTCCGGCGGCGACGAAGTGAATGCGGGCGAAGGCGCTGACACCGTTCACGGAAACAGCGGCAACGACACCATCTATGGTGGCAGCGGCACGGATTCGATCGATGGCGGCCAGGGCAATGACACCATCGATGGCGGCAATGACGGCGACACCATTGATGGTGGCACGGACAACGACTCGATATCCGGCGGTTCAGGGCAGGACTCGATCCAGGGCGGGGACGGCGCCGACACCATCGACGGCGGCAATGACGGCGACACCATCGATGGCGGATCAGGCGCCGATTCAATCCATGGCGGATCCGGCCAAGACTCGATTGCCGGAGGGGACGGAAATGACACCATCGATGGCGGCGACCACAGCGATTCTATCTCCGGCGGATCTGGCGACAACTCAATCCGTGGCGGAACAGGGGACGACACGCTTATCGGTGGCGACCAAAACGACACCATCGAAGGCGGCGACGACAACGACTCGATTGTCGGCGGAACCGGTGACGATTCACTGTCAGGCGATGCTGGCAGCGACACCATTTCCGGCGGAGGCGGATATGATGAAATCGACGGTGGCGAAGGCAATGACAGCATTGATGGCGGCACCGAGAATGACGCGCTTTCAGGCGGTGGTGGCGACGACTCGATAGACGGCGGGTCCGGCGATGATGCCCTGTTCGGCGACGCGGGCAACGACACCCTTACCGGCGGCCAAGGATCGGATTATTTCGAAGGCGGATCCGGCGACGACACCTATCATGTCGGCGGCTACGATGGCGGGAACCAGGTCATCCAGTTCGGCCATGGGTCAGACCAGGACACGGCATATGGCTGGGACCCATCGACCGATCACGTCTATATCGGAAATATCGACAAGGCCGACATTACTTTTACGGCAACCGGGGATCCGAAGATCTGGGTTCTTGGGATCAGCGGGGGCGACCCGAACGACACGCTGACGCTCGATTTCTCCTTCTACTGGGATTCCGGGGTCACCGAGCCCGAGCTTCGGGCGCGGCTTCTTGATGAAAACGACTATACACCACCGTCGCGTTCGGCGGCCCCGCCCGCCTGCCTGACACCGGCATCGCTGATCGACACGCCGACCGGGTCGCGCCGGATCGGAAATTTGAAACCCGGGGACCTTGTCTTGACGCTGGACCATGGGCCGCAGCCAATCCTGCGCGTTCTGTCGCAGATCTATCAGCCCCAGGCATTGGTCAAGGATGACCGCCTGCGCCCGGTTATCCTTGAGCCAGGATGCCTTGGCCCCAATCGTCCGAACCGCAAGATGACCGTTTCGCGGCAGCACGCGTTCTGCCTTGACGGAACGCATCTGGTCCGGGCGATCCATCTGTCGAAATGCGCAAGGGGTGTTCGGGTGCAGAACACCCGCCCCAACCCGGTGCGATACGTCAATCTGCTTCTCGAACGCCATGAGATCGTGCGCGTCGATGGGGTCTGGGTCGAGACGTTCTTTACCGGCCCTGCAGCCACGTCGCTTCACCCGGAACTGCGGGCCACGGGACAACACAAGCTGCACGCGGCTCCGGCGCGCCCGGTCGCTGATCGGCGGGCCGCCGCACGGCTGGTCCCGGATGCGCTTTCGCGCAGCTTCGACGTGCCAGCCTAAAGGATGCTGGCATCTTCCTTTTCAAAGGTGTCCTGGGCTGGCGCCGGCGTCTTGATCTGCAAAGGCGCCGTCACAGGCGCGGCAGCGCCGGGAAGCGGCACCGTTGCCCCGCCGCTGCTGAACGGCGCGGCAAAGGCCGCTTTTGCCTCTTCCTCACCGCGGGCCTTCGTCAGATAGGTGCGGTGATCCATGCACTCTGCCATGATCTGACCGACGCGGTTTCGGGCGACCTCGGTGTATTGCCCCCAGCGCGTCCGGTCCAATTTGTCGCTGACCGGGAACTTGCCTTCGCCGAAGCCTGTCTCATAGACGCGCTTGCCCAGCATCACTTGAAGATAGACGCTGGTCGGGAAAAGTGAGGCGAGACCGACATCAGCCTCTGCCGGCAAGGTGTGCTGCCACAATTCCAGGTTCTCGGCCAGTGTATCGGGCAGTTCCAGCGCCTCGCGCGTG
The DNA here is from genome assembly GCA_965267475.1 of Paracoccaceae bacterium. Lineage (GTDB taxonomy): Bacteria > Pseudomonadota > Alphaproteobacteria > Rhodobacterales > Rhodobacteraceae > JBCBKU01. Next base: position 1,387,779 of record OZ254079.1, on the reverse strand, counting down.
TCGATCCAGTATGGGTCGTCGGTCCGGTTGCCCAACGCATAGTGCAGGCAGATAAAGTCGCGCACCTCGTCATACAGGTCGATCGAGACCTTGTTGAAGCGGTCGCGCAGCGGTTCGGGGAAATCCTTGGTGGGGAAGTAGGTCAGCAGCCATCGGATCGCCATGTCGGTCATGTGGATGGCCGTCGATTCCAAAGGTTCGATGAACCCGCCTGCAAGACCGATGGCAACGCAATTCTTCACCCAGGGCCGACGTGTCCGGCCGACGCGCATCGGTATGACGCGGGGTTCGAACCCCTCGGCCTCGGGGCCCAGGCTCGCCATGAACTCATCCCGCGCCTCTTCGTCCGTCCGGTGCGCGCTGGAAAAGACATAGCCCGTCCCGACCCGGTGATAGAGCGGTACGCGCCAGGTCCACCCCGCGCCCAGCGCTGTCGATCGCGTCATCGCCTCCATCTTCGACGGATCGCCATGGGGGATCTGCACGGCCAGCGCCCGATCATTGGCCAGAAATTTCGAATAGCTCACGAAAGGCTCTTTCAAAGCCTCATTGATGATCAGCCCTTTGAAGCCGGTGCAATCGATCACCAGTTCGACCGGATGGTCGCCGCGTTCCTTCAGGGACAGCGAACTGACGAAGCCGCGTTCGTCCAGATTGACCCCTTCGACATCGTCGAGCACATGGACCACGCCGCGTTCGATGCACGTGTCGCGCAACATCTCGGCGAAGCGTCCCGCGTCGAGGTGATAGGCAAATCCAGCGGCGCTTTCATAATCCTTGGACCCGGCGGTCCGGGGGGCCTTGCAGGCCTCGGCCAGATCCTTGTTCGGTCCGATCAACTGGGCATAGTCGAATTCTCCGCCGCCGAACTGGCTGAAATGGGTCGATGTCGGGACACCGTCCAGAACCGAAGGCTGCGAGAAGACATTCATGAAATTGATCGGCTTGCCGTCGGTGTCGACATTCCAGTTCGAGAACATGACGCCCAACTTGAACGACGCGTTGCAGCGCTTGAAGAATTCGCGCTCGCCAATGCCGGTCCCTTGCAGGGTTCGCGCCATGCCGGGCACGGTGGCCTCGCCAACACCGACGGTCGGAATGTTGGGGGATTCGATCAGCGTGATTGTCAGATCATCCGCCACCTTGGGCTCGACCTTGGTGTAACGGTTCAGGATCGTCGCGGCCAACCAGCCTGCGGTTCCGCCACCCACGATTGTGATGCTTTTGATCTGCTCTGCCATGGATCTTTCGCCCCCGATATCCTCGGGGCGAGTGTGCGAACTCTGCCCGCAGGCGTAAAGACCTTATTCGCAAACCGTTTGACCCCGGAGCGGTCTTACCTGCCGCCCCGGGGCCGTTTGTGTCACCGTCCGCCGGTGCGCCCGGGAAACCGCGGCGGGCGTCCGTCACCAAACCGCGTGGCGGGGTTTACCCCCGGTCGCCGGGTGCGTAGCAGGTTCACAGGGGCATTCGGCCGGGCGTCGGGACGTGCGGAAGGTTTGCGGGCCTTCGCGGCCCGGCGGGATTTGCGGTTCTCTGGCATGGATGTGCCTCATCTGTCTGAGTATCGGAACCCGCACCGAAACGGCACGGGAAAAAGGATCACGCCGAATGGGCGTCAGACGGTCTGGTCCATGGATTGGGCACTCCTGAAAAGGGCGTCGCATGCGATACGCATGGCGGACAAGTCGGGCTGAACGGGCTTAGGCCAGTTGGTCCATTGTCACGGCACTCCTCTTCAGTGGCTGTCTTTTAGTCCGACTGTCCTGCATCCGTCAATTCCGCTGGACTGGCCCGGTGACAACGCCCCCACCCGCCCCTATAAGGCGCGCGAATCCGACCGGAGTGTACCCGCATGACCATCAAAGTGTTTGGCCACAAATCCCCCGATACCGACTCGACCGGGTCCCCGCTGATATGGGCCTGGTATCTGAACGACATCAAAGGCGAAGCCGCCGAGGCCGTCCTTCTGGGCGAGCCCAATACCGAAGCCGCTTTCGTTCTGGAAAAATGGGGCCTGGACAAACCCGCGATCATCGACGGGGTGGCGGACGGCGACCCGGTGGTAATCGTGGATACGAACAATCCGGCGGAACTGCCCGACAATATCAACCAAGCAGACATCCGCGCGATCATCGATCACCACAAGCTTGTGGGCGGCCTGGAAACGGCGGGCCCGATCGATATCACGATCCGTCCGCTCGCCTGCACGGCGACCATCATGCATGACCTGATGGGCGACGATGCAAACAAGATGCCGGACCAGATAAAGGGCGCGATGCTGTCCTGCATCTTGTCTGACACGCTGGAGTTTCGTTCTCCCACCACGACTGATCACGACCGCGCCTTGGCTGAGAAACTGGCCGGCGAGTTGAACCTGAACGTGACGGCCTATGCCGCCGAAATGTTTGCGGCCAAATCCGATGTCTCAGCCTTCTCGGATGCCGAGTTGATCCGCATGGACTCCAAGGAATACGAAGTGGGCGGCACCAAGTTCCGGGTTTCAGTCTTGGAAACCACCGCGCCCGACATCCCGCTGTCGCGCAAAGCAAGCCTGATGGAAACGATGCCCAAGGTTGCCCAGGAAGACGGCGTAGACGAGGTCTTGCTGTTCGTGGTCGATATCCTGAAGGAAGAAGCCACCCTGCTTGTCCCGAATGACACCGTGAAGGCGGTGGCCGAGAAAAGCTTCGGGGCCTCGGTTTCGGGCGACGCTGTGGTCCTGCCCGGCATCATGAGCCGCAAGAAGCAGATCATCCCGAACCTGGCGCTTTAGGTGAGCGACCCGTATCGCCATCATCCTCGGCTAAGGGGTCTGATCGCGGACCCCGAAACCTCATTCTTCCGCGACATGGATATCGAGGCGACGAAGGCCAAAGTCGCCGAGACCGCAGGCGGCGACATGGCGCTACTTTTCACACCCGAAGATGTGCGGGAAGCCGGGCGCCGGGCGTTTCTTGATGCGTATGGCGGTGGCGATCTTTGGGTGTTCGCTTATGGCAGCTTGATGTGGGACCCTGCGGTTCACTTTGAAGAGGTGCGCCGGGCCACCGTCCCCGACTATGCGCGCCAGTTCATTCTGAAAGACATCTTCGGCGGTCGCGGCGACCCGGAGAAACCGGGATTGATGGTCGCGCTAGATTCTGTGCCAGGGGCCGAATGCCACGGGTTGGCCTTCCGAATTGCCGCCGACCTGGTCGAGGAAGAAAGCACCCATATCTGGAAGCGGGAACGGCTGGGCCCGGCCTATCATGAGGTTCAGGTCACGGCCCGCACGGATCACGGCGACATTCAGGTGTTGGCCTTCGTGGCGGATCACGCGTCGCCCCTGATCGATGCCACGCTGACCTTCGAACAACAGGTCGAATACTGCGCCACAGGAACGGGGTTTCTTGGCTCCAGCCTGGAATACGCCCAAAACATCGCGGCGCAGTTTGACCGCTTGCGGATCGAGGACGCAGATGTGAAACGACTTGTGTCGGCTGCCGAGGCGTTCGGCGGCACCCACTGAATTCTGTCAAAGGCGGAGACAAAAGGCCAAGATGATCCAGATTGTTTCCAATTTGTCCGAAATCTCAGATCGGTATGACGCGCTGTTCTGCGATCTCTGGGGCTGCGTCCACAATGGGATCGCCGCTTTCCCCGAAGCCGTCGCCGCCCTACAGGCTTTTCGCGCCAAAGGCGGTCGGGTCGTGCTTCTGACGAACGCGCCGCGCCCCCGGGCCGAAGTTCAAGAGCAATTGAAAATGTGGGGCGTCCCGGCTGACGCCTGGGACACCATCGCAACCTCGGGCGACAGCGCCCGTCTGGCCATGTTCCAGGGGTTGGTCGGCACGCGGGTCTATCACATCGGCGAAGAACGGGACTTGCCTTTCTTTGAACCGATCAAGCTGATCGACAACTGCCCGACGATGGAACGCGTGCCCCTGGCCGAGGCTGAGGGGATCGTTTGCACCGGGCCGTTCGACCCGTTGGCCGATCCGGACGTGAATCGCGCCGATTTCCTGTATGCCAAGCAAAAAGGCCTGAAGCTTCTTTGCGCAAATCCCGATATCGTCGTCGACCGGGGCGAGGTGCGCGAGTGGTGCGCGGGCGCTCTGGCCAAGCTTTACACCGAGATGGGCGGCGAAAGCCTGTATTTCGGCAAACCGCACCCGCCGGTCTATGAACTTGCAAGGCGCCGGCTGGCCGAGATGGGCGGCGGTGTGCCAGATGACCGCATCCTTGCCGTGGGCGACGGAATCGCAACCGACATCAAGGGCGCCATGGGCGAAGACATCGACTCGCTATTCATCACAGGCGGGCTGGCCGCCGAGGAAACCGCGACCGATCACAGCCCCGACACCTCAAAATTGAAGAGTTTTGTCGACAGTCACCAAATGACGCCGACATTCGCCATGGGAATGCTGCGCTAGCGAAAAACTCCTTGACCCGGCTCGACGGCACAGCAATAAAGTTGCGCATGAATGCCGAGACATTTCATAATCTTGCCGAGCCGGTTCAGGAGATCCAACGCGGCACCATCGTGATCGAAGATCTCGAAGTTGGGATGACGCGTCGTCTGGCCAAGGTGATCAGCGACCGCGACATACAGCTTTTTGCCGAGATTACGACGGACCATAACCCGGTCCATCTTGACGACGATTACGCGCAGGACACGATCTTCGCGGGCCGGATCGCCCACGGCATGCTGACCGCCGGGCTGATCAGCGCCATCATCGGCGAACAGCTTCCGGGCCATGGCACGGTCTATCTGGGCCAGTCCCTGAAGTTTCTGGCACCGGTTCGCCCCGGCGACCGCGTTCTCGCCACGGTCAGCGTTGCCGCAATCGATCATTCGAAACGCCGCGCGACGCTCGACTGCAAATGTGAAATTGACGGCAAGAAAGTCCTTGTTGGCGAGGCCACTGTCCTAGTCCCCTCAGCCAAGTTCGACTGACGCTTGCGCGCCTGAATGCACCCGGATATCCGGGTCCCATGCGCATCGTGCGAGATTATCAATTCGTCCGACCGGAAGATCGCGGGGCCAGCGTGGCCATCGGCAATTTCGACGGCGTGCATCTTGGGCATCAGGCCGTGATCGGGCTGGCGCGGGACACGGCGCGGGACTTGACCGCCCCATTGGGCATTCTGACCTTTGAGCCGCACCCCAGGGAATATTTCGCCCCTGAAGCACCGCCGTTTCGATTGATGAACGCCGATGCCAAGGCAAGCCGGCTGGAAAAGCTTGGCGTGGACAGGCTTTACGAGCTGAACTTCAATGCACCGCTTGCCGCCTTGTCGGCTGAGGAATTTGCGCGGGACGTGATCGGCAAGGGCCTTGGCCTGGCCCACGTGGTTGTGGGCGAGGATTTCTGCTTCGGCAAAGGCCGGGCCGGAACGGCCAGCGATCTTGAAGCCTTTGGTCACGCTTACGGGTTTGGGGTGACGATCAGCCCGCTGATGGAAACGGGCGGCGTCGAAGTGTCCTCGACCCGGATCCGGACAGCGCTCAGCGAAGGGCGCCCGGATGATGCGGCCCGCATGCTCGGCCACCTCCACCGGATCGAAGGCGAGGTTATGGGTGGCGATCAGCGCGGCCGCGAACTGGGTTATCCCACGGCGAATATGTCGATCCGTGGCCTCCACCCGCCGAAATTCGGCGTCTACGCCGTGCGCGCCGACGTTCTGACCGGACCGCATACCGGCAGCTATGACGGGGTGGCCTCGCTTGGTGTGCGGCCGATGTTCGGAGAAAACCTGCCGAACCTTGAAACCCATGTGTTTGATTTTAAAGGGGATCTTTACGGGGCACAGATGTCGATCGCGCTTGCCGCCTATCTTCGGCCCGAAGAGACTTTCGAAAGCCTGGATGCTTTGATCGCCCAGATGGATGCAGACAGCGCCCAGGCCCGTGAGATCCTGAATGGCTGATCCGATTGACCGCGACGGCCTGCGCGACCGCTTTTGGGAACGCGTGCCCCTGAAGAACATGGCCCCGAAAGAGTGGGAAGCGCTCTGCGACGGATGCGGTCGCTGCTGCCTGAACAAGCTGGAAGACGCCGACACCGGCGAACTGGCCTTCACCCGCGTGGCCTGCCGCCTTCTCGATGGCGAAACCTGCCGCTGCGGCAATTACGAGATCCGGAAGACGCTCGTGCCGGAATGCATCGTGCTCACGCCAAACACGATTGCCGATGTCGCTTATTGGCTGCCGGCGACCTGCGCCTACAGGCTGCTCGCCGAGGGCAAACCCCTGTTTGACTGGCATCCGCTGATCTCGGGCACCGCAGAGACCGTGCATGACGCCGGGGTCTCGGTCCGGGGCTGGACGGTGCCAGAGTTCGACGTGCCCGAGGATGACTGGGAAGACCATCTGATCGAGGATTGGAGCTGATGTATTTCGCATCCGACAATACCGGCCCGGCCCATCCCAAGGTGATCGCGGCGCTTCACGACGCAAATCAAGGCTATCATCCGTCCTATGGCGAAGACGACGGGATGGCGGCGCTTGAGGCCCGGTTTCAAGAGCTTTTTGAAGCGCCCCAGGCCCGGGTCTTCCTGGTCGCAACAGGGACCGCGGCGAATGCCCTGATCCTCGCGACCATGGCCAAGCCCTGGCAGCAGATCCTCTGCACGGATGTGGCCCATATCGTGATCGACGAAGCCAACGCGCCCGAATTCTTTGCCGGCGGCGCACGCGTTCTAGGTCTGCCATCCGAAAACGCCAAGTTGGCACCCGAAACACTGGACCGCGCCCTGGCATCCATTCCCGAAGGCGATGTGCACGCGCCGCAACCGGGCGCAGTGTCGCTGACACAGGTGACGGAACGCGGCACGCTTTATGCACCTGGCGAGATCGCGGCGCTGACAACACGCGCCACGTCCCGGAATATGCGGTGTCACATGGACGGCGCCAGGTTCGCCAATGCGCTGGTCGCGCTTGGCTGCACACCGGCCGAGATGACCTGGAAGGCAGGCATCGATGCGGTCAGCTTCGGTGGCACCAAAAACGGACTACTGGGTGTGGAAGCCGTGGTCCTGTTCGACCCGGCGATGGCCGAAGAATGCGAAGTCCGCCGAAAACGGGGCGCGCAGCTTTTCTCGAAACATCGCTATCTGACGGCACAGATGGCGGCCTATCTGGCCGATGACCTCTGGCTGGATATGGCCCGGGCCGCGAACGACGCGGCCGGGCGTCTGGCTGACGGCCTTCGCCGCCATCCGGACGTCACGCTTCTTCATGAACCGCAAGCCAACATGGTCTTCGCTGGATTTCCCCGGCGCACCCTGCGGCGCCTTCTGGATGCTGGTGCTCAGCTATCCCCGATGGGAGATACAGACACCGGCGACGAGGACGAGATCATCGGCGCGCGCCTTGTCTGCGACTGGTCGGCAAGCGCCGAAAACACGGACCGGTTTCTGGCGCTCTTGAACGCCTAGGCGAACCCGCGCGGTCGGGCGGCCCGAGGAGAAGGCCGAAGGCCGCCGACGAGACAATCGAATGCGCCGAAGGCGCGCAATTTTTAGAGCTTGCCCGCCAGGAACAGGTCCAGATCCTCGATCTTGTCCTGACCCCAGAACTTCTCGGTCCCGTCGACGATGTAAAACGGAGCGCCGAAAACACCGGCATTGACGGCCTCTTCGGTGTTGGCCGCATAAGCCTCGGCGCCCGCCAGCATTCCGGCCCCGGCCAGGGACCGGTCGAAGCCCGCCTCTTCCAGACAATCCGCGATCACATCGTCTTCCGCGATGTCGCGCGTGTCGCGCCAGACGGCCCCGTTAAACGCGTGCACCAGCTTGCCCAGATCGCCACCGCCCGCGCTCATGGCCGCGATAAATGCGTAAGACGACGGCGCCGGGTTGATCGCGCGAAAGGGGGGATCCAGATCCATGGGCAGACCCAGTTTCTTCGACTGGCGGCGCATCTCCTGCGCCCGGATCTCAAGCCGTGCGGGGTGGCGGTCCTTTGGCGGTTGCCCGCCCGTCCGTGCGAAGACCGCAAGCAGATCCATCGGCTTGTAAGCCACCGTTGCCCCGTGCTTGGCCGCAACCTCTTCGAACCGGGTCCCCGCCAGGTAAGTATAGGGCGATACCGTCGCAAAATAGTAATCTATATGAGCCAATTTCCCGCCCCCGCTTGATGAGATGTTTGCGCGATCCTATGCCCGTGCTAAGCGGGGTTCAACGTCACGAATCCGTCATATCAAGCGACATGCAAGGGGCCGCCACCGGATGCCACACCAGCTTGAACCGAAGCTCATCGCAGGCAACGCCAATCCATCTCTCGCCCAAGCCGTTTCGCGCCGAATGTCCATGCATCGTGGGATCACCGTCGGTCTCGTGGATGCACGTGTCGAGCGCTTCAATGACGGCGAGATCTTTGTCGAAGTGTTCGAGAATGTTCGGGGCGAGGACATGTTCGTCATTCAGTCGACCTCGAACCCCGCGAATGACAATCTGATGGAGCTTCTGATCATGACCGACGCCTTGCGCCGGTCTTCGGCGGCGCGGATCACGGCGGTCATCCCGTATTTCGGCTATGCAAGACAAGACCGGCGCACCAAATCGCGTACACCGATTTCGGCCAAGCTGGTCGCCAACATGATGACAGGCGCCGGGGTCGAACGGGTTCTGACCATGGATTTGCACGCCGCCCAGATCCAGGGGTTCTTCGATATCCCCGTCGACAACCTTTATGCGGCGCCGCTTTTCGCGCTCGACATCGAACACGCATTCGGCAGCCAGCTTGACAAGGTGACGGTCGTGTCACCGGATGTGGGCGGCGTGGCCCGCGCCCGCGGTCTGGCGCAACGGATCGGCTGCGCGCTTGCCATCGTCGACAAGCGCCGCGAAAAGGCCGGCGAAGTTGCCGAGATGACGGTGATTGGTGACGTGAAGGGCCAGACCTGCGTAATCGTGGACGACATTTGCGACACAGCCGGAACGCTTTGCAAAGCGGCCGACGTCCTGATCGAAAACGGCGCCAAGGAAGTTCACGCTTATACCACCCACGGCGTCCTGTCCGGCCCGGCGCTTGAGCGGATCCCGGCAAGCCAGCTGAAAAGCCTGGTGATCACCGATACGATCCAGCCCAGCCAGGCGGTCGAAGCCTGCAAGAACATCCGGATCATTCCGACCGCGCCGCTTTTCGCGCAAGCGATCCTGAACACATGGTCGGGCACGTCGATCTCATCGCTTTTGAATTCGGATGCGCTCAGCCCGATCTACGAAGGCATGTACGCTCACGCTTGAAGTGATTTCGGGCTCGCCCTGATCAGCCGCGGCAGGAAGGGCAGCATGGCGACTGCAAGAACCCCGGCCGTCAAATAGGCTGCGCCAGGGAAAAACACCCCGTCCGCATCGGCTGTCACCCGGAAGACCGCTGTAAAAGCAAGCGGCGCCGCGATGGCGGCAAGGGCCGACAGGCTCGCAATGACACCCTGCACCAGACCTTGCACATCCTCGCCCACGCGATTGGCCGCCATGGCCGTCATAACGGCGGGCACCATGTCGGACAGACAGGCGATGGGCAGGATCGCGAAGACCAGCCATTCCGCGCCGGTGAACCCATATCCCGTGAAGGCCGTCACGGCACAGGCCATCCCGATCCAAAGCGTCCCGCCTTCGCCAAATCGCGCGATCAGCGGACGGATGACAAGCCCCTGCGCAATGGCCACGCCGACGCCGTAAGCCGCAAGGCTCAACCCGATGGCAGCCGGACCCCAATCAAACAGGGCCTTCAGCCAGAAGGCCCAAAGCGTCGGATAGACGAGATTGGCGAACTCAAAGACCACGATCAGTACCAATGGCAGCGCCAGCGTCGGCACACGAAATGCCCGGACGATCACGCTGAACGGGTTGAGATCCGCCCGCCCGAAGCGGCGCTTGTTCTCGGGCGCCAGGCTTTCGGGAAGGATCCAGATCGCCAGAAGCGCATTGGCCGCGGACAACACGGCTGCAATCCAGAACGGCGCGGTGACATGGACCGTGGCCGCAAGCCCCCCGATCACAGGTCCCATGACAAAGCCGAGCCCGAAGGCCGCACCGATCAGGCCGAAATTGGCGGCCCGTTCCTCGGGCTTCGAGATGTCAGCGATATAGGCCGTCGCGGTCACATAGGTTGCGCCTGACAACCCCGCCAGGGTCCGGCCCACAAGCAGCAACCAGAAGGTCCCCGCCACCGCCATGATCACGTAATCGATGGCCAAAAGGACAAGCGCGACCACAAGGATCGGTTTCCGGCCATGGGCATCCGACAGACCGCCGACGACCGGCGCGAACAAGAACTGTGCGCCCGCATAGGCCGCCATCAGGACCCCGCCCCAGACCGATCCTTCCGCCGTATCCCCGGCCCCGACGCGCAGCATCAGATCCGGCAGGATCGGAAAGACGATCCCGATCCCGATGGCATCGATCATGAGCGTCAGCAGAACGATATGAAGGGGTTTGACCATGCCGCGTCCATGCGCCCGGCCTCAGCCGGGGTCAATACGGGAAGTGAAAGGCGGCATGCCTCTGCTGACATGGGGTGGCGCATGGGGCACCCCCCGAACGGTTGGGGCACCGGGATTTAACGAAATTCGGGGACATATCCACCCGCATCGATGCACAAAGGCCCCCTGATCCCAAAGGGGGGCCGACCCCAAGGCTCGCCGCGCCCGCCAAGGGTGTGGCAGGTCTGATCCGGTCGGCCGGATTGTTCCAAATGCTTCAGGACCAGATGTGCCATTTACATCAGCGCCACGGCGCCAGGCCCCCTCGTCACACAAGGCGGGTATCGGGGCCCGAAGGCGCGCCGTTTTCAACGTTGTCTCTGTTCTGGGGGGGCGGCGAAGCACGCAGGACCTAAAGCGTCCAGTGATCCTCGTCTGCCAGTTCACCAATCGCCATCCAGTCGGCCCGGACGCGGGCAACGCGCGTGTCGCCCCATGTTTTGAACTCGATGGTGAACCCGTCGCGTGTGATCTCGGTCGCCGAAATATCGGCGCGCTGGTTCGATTTCTGGTCCATGTCCCACATGGCAAGCGAAACGCGGACCGAGGGTGGGCGGCGAAATTCCTCGGAAAACGTCACCTTCTGGCGCATCGCGCGGGGGCCGGTGCCGGTCCACATTTCGCCACCGTCCTCAAAGGCGGAAAACAAGAGCGCCGAGCCCTGATCCACACCCACATATCGTGTCTGTAATCGTACCATATCACTGTCCTTGGAGACGGACGTTACATGGTCATGCTGGCAAAAAATGGGAAACAACATGGAAAAGCCCCCGATTGTTTCGGGGGCTTTCGCCTAAAATATTAATGGAATTGGGCGCTTATGCGGCAACAGACAACCCAAGCGCGTCTCCCGCAGCGGCCAGATCAGCCACAAGTTTTGCAGCCTGATCAATCGCTTCCGGTGCGGCTTCGTCTCGGGCTTTTGTCGCCGCAGCCATCAACTCGCGCAGGTAATCCGCCGTCACATCGCCCTTTGGCAGGGCGGCTTCGGCCAGAACGGACGCGCTTTCGGCGTTGATCTCGGCAAACCCGCCGGTCACGAAGAACTCTTGCGGGCCCTCTGCGCTTTCCACCGTCAGAATGCCGGGGCGCAGTGTCGTGATCAGCGGCGCATGGTCCGGCATCGCCGTCATGTCGCCTTCGGCGCCGGGGATCTGTACGGCCGTGGCTGCGACCGAGGCCAGGCGGCGCTCGGGCGAAACCAGGTCGAATTGCATCGTATCAGCCATCTGGCCCCCTTACGCCGCTTCCGCTGCGAGTTTCTCGGCCTTGGCGACGACTTCGTCGATATCGCCGACCATATAGAACGCGGCCTCGGGCAGATGGTCATATTCGCCAGCCACAACGGCCTTGAACGACGCCACGGTCTTTTCAAGCGGCACCTGCACACCGGGCGAGCCGGTGAAGACCTGCGCCACGTCAAAGGGCTGTGACAGGAAGCGCTGGATTTTTCGGGCCCGCGCCACGGTCAGCTTATCCTCTTCCGACAGTTCGTCCATGCCGAGGATCGCGATGATGTCTTGCAGCGACTTGTACCGCTGAAGGATCCCCTGGACGTCGCGTGCCACTTGATAGTGTTCTTCGCCCACGACAGCCGGGTCGAGGATCCGGCTTGTCGAATCGAGCGGGTCCACAGCCGGATAAATCCCAAGTTCCGAAATCGCACGGCTAAGAACGGTGGTAGCGTCGAGGTGCGCAAACGACGTCGCCGGTGCGGGGTCGGTCAGGTCGTCCGCAGGCACGTAGATGGCCTGCACCGAGGTGATCGAGCCTGCCTTGGTCGAGGTGATCCGTTCCTGAAGCGCGCCCATGTCGGTCGCGAGCGTCGGCTGATAGCCCACAGCGGAGGGGATCCGACCCAAAAGGGCCGACACTTCCGAACCCGCCTGGGTGAAGCGGAAGATGTTATCGACAAAGAACAGAACGTCCGTCCCCGACTGGTCGCGGAACTGCTCGGCCAGCGTCAGGCCGGTTAGGGCAACCCGTGCACGCGCACCGGGGGGTTCGTTCATCTGGCCATAGACCAGCGCCACTTTGGACTCTTCCAGGTTGTCGATGTTGATAACGCCCGATTCGATGAATTCGTGGTACAGGTCGTTCCCTTCGCGGGTCCGTTCGCCGACACCCGCGAACACCGAATAGCCCGAGTGCACTTTCGCGATGTTGTTGATCAGTTCCTGAATAAGAACCGTCTTGCCCACGCCGGCGCCGCCAAAGAGACCGATCTTACCGCCCTTGGCGTAAGGGGCCAAAAGGTCGATGACCTTGATGCCGGTTTCCAGCACTTCCGATTCCGTGGCCTGTTCCGAGAATTCCGGAGCGGGCTGGTGGATGCCGCGATTGTCCTTGGACTGGACCGGGCCTTTTTCATCAATGGCTTCGCCGACGACGTTCATGATCCGGCCAAGGGTTGCGTCGCCCACCGGCACCATGATCGGACCGCCTGTGTCCGTGACCGCGGCGCCGCGCACCAGGCCTTCGGACGCGTCCATGGCGATGGTCCGCACAGTGTTCTCGCCAAGGTGCTGAGCCACCTCAAGCACAAGGCGCTTGCCGTTGTTGTCGGTCTCAAGCGCGTTCAGGATCTCGGGCAGGTGATCGTCGAACTGTACGTCGACGACGGCCCCGATCACCTGTGTGATGCGTCCATTTGCCATGTGTCTCTCCTTTTCCCGCCGGATGCCGCGTTCGGCTGTCCGGGTCAATAACCAACCGGTACGGGCCGGCCCGTTGTCTCAGTTTCTCGTCCAAGGACGTAGCGGATCACATTGGCGAGGTTCCGCCCCGCCGCTTCGTCCGAATAGCGTTCTTTCCACGATGTCTTGGCCCCATCGGCCAGACGGTCCCGATAGGCGCGGTCGCCCAGGATCTTCTCGATCGCCGCACGCAACGCGCCCGGATCTTCGGGCGGCACGAGCAGACCTTCGCGCCCGTCGACCATATAGTCATCGGTGCTGGGGCACTCGGTCGCCACGATCGGTACGCCCAGCGCCATCGAGGCCGTCAGCGTGATATGGCCCGATGCCGTGTTGTCGCTGGATATCGGCAGCACCATGAAATCAGCTGCCGCGTTCAGATCATAGCAGTCCTTCAGCGTCAGACCGTTCCGCAACTCGACATTGTCCGGCATATCCAGCCCGGCGACGGACGCATCGCTTGCGATGACCAAAGCGCGGGCATCAAGCCCCTCCATCGCCTTGAAGAACGACTTATAGTCGCGCTGCATCGATCCCATGGCGATGATATAGGGCGCCGCGGGCGGGTTCGCAGGCGGATCCGGTTGAAGCGCCCCCCGCTGCATGGGTACGAACAGGAATCGGTCCGCCTCGAACCCGTAAGCCTTTGGGTAGAAACCCAATTCCTCGTGGGAATGCGACACGTAAACGTCCACGCGCTTCAACACGCGTTTCAGGATCCCGTTGGCCAGCTTGTTCGAAATCGGCGGGATGTTGAACGACCAGGCAATGACCTTGGCCCGGCTGAACAAAAGCGCCTTCCAGATGCAGACCGTCATTGTCAGATGCGGAAAGTTCACCACGATCACGTCCGGACGGATGGTGAAAGCGCGAAAGCCCTGCCCCAGACGGCGCCACCAGCGGACGGCCAGGGATTTTGTTTCCCTGGGCGCGGCGATCTTGACGAACTCGAATTCGTCGGTGGACTGCACGAAGTCGTCGATCCACGTGCCGTCGGCGGGCATCGTGGGGTGCAAAACGGCGACTTTCGTGCGGCCCGTTGCCATGTCAGAGCGCCTCGGCGCCCGAGATGATCTCGATCAGTTCCTTGGTGATCGCGGCCTGACGCGAGCGGTTATACTCGATGGTCAGACGGTCGATCATGTCGCCCGCATTGCGGGTCGCGTTGTCCATGGCGCTCATCCTTGCGCCCTGTTCCGAGGCGCCGTTCTCAAGAAGCCCCGAGAATATCGCCGTGGCGACCCCGCGCGGCAGCAGGTCGGCGAGGATCTCTTCCTCGTCCGGTTCATAGTCGTAAACCGTCGCTTCGCCTTCGACCTCATCGAATTTGGCCGGGATGATCTGCTTCTCGGTCGGGATCTGGCTGATCACCGATTCAAAGGTGTTGTAGAACAGTGTCGCCACATCGAACTCACCGGCATCAAACCGGCTGAGCACGCCGCGGGCCACCTCTTGCGCGTTGGCATAGCCAATGCGCTTCACCTCGGACAGGTCCACATGGTCGATCATCAGGTCTCCGAGGTCGCGCTTCAGCGCCTCGCGGCCCTTCTTGCCGACCGTGAGTACTTTCACGGTCTTGCCCTCGCCTTGCAGCTTTTCAGCCGCCTGGCGGGCCAGTTTCGCGATCGACGAGTTGAAGCCGCCACAAAGCCCCCGCTCGGCGGTCATCACGACAAGCAGATGCACCTTGTCGGCGCCCGTCCCGGCCAGCAGCCGGGGCGCGCTTTCACTGTCGCCCACCGATTGCGCAAGACCCGCCATGACGGCGTTGAAGCGCTCGGAATAGGGGCGCGAGGCTTCCGCCGCTTCCTGCGCCCGGCGCAGTTTGGCGGCGGCCACCATCTGCATGGCCTTGGTGATCTTCCGCGTCGACTTGACGCTTTCGATCCGGTTTTTCAGGTCCTTCAGGCTCGGCATGTGTCCGGTCCCCGGCGGTTATCAGGCGAAGTCTTTGGCGAATTCATCAAGCGCGGCTTTGATCTTGTCTTCCGCCTCGCCCTTCACTTTCGGATCTTCGTTCGTGATCCAGTCCAGAAGATCCTGATGCTTGCCGCGCAGATGCGCGAGAAGACCGGATTCGAACCGACCGACCTGGTTCACGTCGATATTGTCGAGATACCCGTTTGTGCCCGCGAAGATGACGCAGACGATTTCCGCGTTGGTCAGCGGCGAATACTGCTGCTGCTTCATCAACTCGGTCAGGCGTGCGCCCCGGTTCAGAAGCCGCTGCGTCGCCGCATCTAGGTCCGACCCGAACTGTGCGAAGGCCGCCATTTCGCGATACTGCGCCAGTTCCAGTTTCACCGGACCGGCGACAGATTTCATCGCGTTGGTCTGGGCCGATGACCCCACCCGGCTCACCGACAGACCGGTGTTCACGGCGGGGCGGATGCCCTGGAAGAACAGGTCTGTTTCCAGGAAGATCTGCCCGTCGGTGATCGAAATCACATTGGTCGGGATATAGGCCGACACGTCACCGGCCTGGGTTTCAATGATCGGCAGCGCGGTCAGCGACCCTGCGCCGTTGTCCTCATTCATCTTCGCCGATCGTTCCAGAAGCCGCGAGTGCAGATAGAACACGTCGCCCGGATAGGCTTCGCGGCCCGGCGGGCGGCGGAGCAGAAGCGACATCTGACGATAGGCCACAGCCTGTTTCGACAGGTCATCATAGATGATCAGGGCGTGGCGGCCATTGTCGCGGAAGTACTCCGCCATGGCAGTCGCCGAATAAGGTGCCAGGAACTGCATCGGCGCCGGATCGGACGCGGTTGCGGCCACGACGACCGTGTATTCGATGGCGCCCGATTCCTCGAGCTTTTTCACAAGCTGGGCAACGGTCGAACGCTTCTGCCCGACAGCCACGTAGATGCAGTAAAGCTTCTTCGATTCATCGTCGCCAGCCGCGTCGTTATACGCTTTCTGGTTCAGGATCGTGTCGAGCGCCACGGCCGTCTTACCGGTCTGGCGGTCGCCAATGATCAGCTCGCGCTGTCCCCGGCCAATCGGGATCATGGCGTCGATGGACTTCAGGCCGGTCGCCATCGGCTCGTGCACCGATTTACGCGGGATGATGCCCGGCGCCTTGACGTCGGCCACGCGCCGCTCGGCCGCCTTGATCGGGCCTTTGCCGTCGATTGCGTTGCCCAGCCCGTCAACGACGCGGCCCAGAAGCGCGTCACCGGCGGGGACGTCCACGATCGAGTTGGTCCGCTTGACCGTATCGCCTTCCTTGATGTTCCGGTCATCGCCGAAGATCACGATCCCGACGTTGTCGGCTTCAAGGTTCAGCGTCATGCCCATGACGCCGCCGGGGAATTCGACCATCTCACCGGCCTGCACGTTGTCGAGCCCATAGACCCGGGCGATCCCGTCACCCACCGACAACACGCGGCCCACTTCGGCCACTTCGGCTTCTTGTCCGAAGTTCTTGATCTGCTCTTTCAGGATGGCAGAGATTTCAGCGGCTTGGATAGACATTATCCGACCTCTTTCATGGTGTTCTGGAGAGCAACAAGCTTCGATCGGACAGACGTATCGATCATCTTGGAGCCGACTTTTACGATGAGACCGCCAATCAGGCTTTCATCGACGGAAAGGCTGATTTGGACGTCCTGGCCAACCTGCTCTTTGAGCGTCTTGGCGAGGCTAACTTCCTGCGCTTCGGTGAGCGCTTTGGCGGCGGTGACCTCGGCGGTCACTTCGCCCTTGTCGTCCGCAATGCGGCGCTTGAGTTCCGACAAGAGATGCGGGAGCGCAAAGAGCCGCCGTTTCGACGCCATAAGACCCAGCGTGCTGGCAAAGGTCTCGGTCAGGCCCATTTTTGATGCGACGGCCCCGATGGCCTGCGCCTGGTCGGCGCGGGTATATACGGGCGAGGCGATCATCGCTTTCAGGTCGTCGCTGGATGTCAGCGCGTCCCCCAAAGCGGTGATATCCGCCTCGATCTTGTCGATCGTTTTGGACTCTTTGGCCAGTTCGAAAACGGCAGTGGCGTAGCGCGCAGCGATGCCTGATGACAGCGAAGCAGATTCGGACACGTCCACCCTTCCGATTAATTTGTCCCTGCGGACCCGTGCTTTGGATCGCGCCCGGGCAAGTTCTTGGTGCCGCAGAAGCGGCGTGGCTGAGAAACCGGCGTGGGTGTAGCAGAGGCTTTGCAAGCGGGCAACCGCCTAGGCCGCATTGCAGCAACATAGAATAATCAGGGATTTCAGCCAGTTAGCCCAAGGCGCCCAGAACGGGGTGCCATGGTGTGCCAAATTGACCTTCGAAAAGGCAGATCAGTCGCGATTCCTCGACGCGCCAACGGGCTTCGGCGCAGGCGACGCGATCCCGTCCAGAACCTCCAGTGGTTTCCTAACCGCCTCGCTCAATCCGGGGCGTGGGCGGGCCGGTTCCTGTTTGCAGGCCTCGACCAGAAGGGCGCCGCCTGCGGGTCCGCTCGACATACTGCGGCCGACCTTTTCCCAGAAACGATGCGTCTTCATCCAGAAGCGGCGATGGGTCGGCGGATGGAAAAGTGCAGCCAGGTGGCGTTCGGGCGTGAAACTGTGTTTCCGCAGTTGATCTTCGATCTGCCCGACCGAATAGGGTCGCCCATGTCCGAAGGGCGTGATGTCGCGCCGCGACCAAAGCCCAACGCGGTTCGGTACGATGAAAAGGGCATGCCCGCCAGGCGCGAGAACCCGCCAGCATTCATCCAGAAACGCGGTCGGACGTTCGCTGGTCTCAAGCCCATGCAGCACGACGATTTTGTCGGCCACACCGGATTCGAGTGGCCAGAGCACCTCTTCGCACAGGACCGATGTGTTGGGCTCGTTCGCCGGCCAATGCATCACACCCTGCTGCCCCGGCATCAAAGCGACCACACGGCGCGCATCGGTCAGGTACGGGCGCAAAAGGGGTGCCGCAAAGCCGAACCCCACGACCGTCTGGCCTTTCGCCGTCTCGGCCGGCCAAAGCGTTTCGACCTGTTCGCGGATCGCCCGCCGGGCCGAACGGCCCAGTTGCGTGCGATAATAGAAGCTGCGCAGGTCGACGACGTCGAGATGCATTGCGGTGCCTGATCCGATGGGCAAAACTTGCGGCAACTGTATCGAAGCGTTCGGGAAAGACCATGTCTATCGAAATCGTCACCGTCCCCTGTCTGTCCGACAATTACGCCTTTTTGATCCATGCCGATGGCAAAACGGCACTGGTGGACGCGCCCGAAGCCGCACCGATCGACGCGGCGCTGCGCCAGCGCGGCTGGTCGCTGGATCAGATCTGGATCACCCATCACCACGATGACCATATCGGTGCAGTGGACACACTGAGGTCTGGCCATGGCGCAACCGTTGTCGGCGGCCTGGCAGACAGCCACCGCCTTCCGAAACTGGATGTCGCCGTATCGGATGGCGATCACTTCGACTTCGCGGGTCACGACGTAGGGGTGCTTGATGTATCGGGGCATACGGTCGGCCATGTGGCGTTCTACATGGGGGCCGCAAATGCCGTCTTCACCGGCGACAGCCTGATGGCCATGGGTTGCGGACGCCTGTTCGAGGGCACAGCTGGTCAGATGTGGCAAAGCCTGTCCAAGCTTGCCGCCTTGCCGGACGACACGGCGATTTGCTCGGGCCACGAATACACGGCCCAAAACGCACGCTTCGCGCTCACGATCGAGCCCGAAAACCCCGATCTTGCGATACGGGTGCAGAATATCGACAAAGCACGTGCGGACGGCGCGCCAACCGTCCCTTCACGTTTGGCGGAGGAAAAAGCGACAAACCCGTTCTTACGCGCCCACTTGTCATCGGTAAAATCCGCCATAGGTTTGCCACAGGCGTCCGATACGGATGCTTTTGCCGAAATCCGCGCCCGCAAAGACCGATTCTAGATCGGTTAATTTCGCATCTTTGTGTCGCATGGGACCCGCGATGCAGCGAATTGTGAGCGGGTTTGAGCAAAAAACTCTTGAAGGATCGGAAAGATCACCGAACTTTAAGAGGTACCGGCCACGGTTGGCACGGGTCAATGTCTCGTTCCGACCCTACCAAGGGAGCACAACGCGTGCCTTCATTTTCGAATACGCTTGAGCAGGCAATCCATTCCGCACTGGCCCTGGCAAACGCCAGGCGGCACGAACTCGCCACGCTTGAGCATCTGTTGCTTGCCCTCATCGATGAACCGGACGCGGCCAAAGTCATGCAGGCCTGTTCGGTCGATCTTGACGCGCTTCGCAAAACACTGATCGCCTTCATCGACGACGATCTGTCGACGCTCGTGACCGAGGTGGAAGGGTCCGAAGCCGTTCCCACGGCTGCCTTCCAGCGCGTGATCCAGCGCGCCGCGATCCATGTTCAGTCTTCGGGACGGACCGAAGTGACCGGCGCCAATGTGCTTGTTGCGATCTTTGCGGAACGGGAATCGAATGCGGCCTATTTCCTGCAAGAACAGGACATGACCCGCTATGACGCCGTGAACTTCATCGCGCACGGCGTGGCGAAGGACCCGAGCTTCGGCGAAAGCCGCCCGGTCTCTGGCGCCCCGGAATTCGATGAAGAGGTGGCGCAGGGCGAAGAGGAAGCCAAGGAATCCGCACTTGCCAAATATTGCGTCGATCTGAACGCCAAGGCGCGCATGGGCGATGTCGATCCGCTGATCGGGCGCGAACATGAAGTGGAACGCTGCGTTCAGGTTCTGTGCCGCCGGTCGAAGAACAACCCGCTTCTCGTGGGCGATCCCGGCGTGGGCAAGACGGCCATTGCGGAAGGCCTGGCCCGGAAGATCGTGGGCGGTGAAACGCCCGAGGTTTTGCAGGGCGCGACGATCTATTCGCTCGACATGGGTGCGCTTTTGGCGGGCACACGGTATCGGGGCGATTTCGAAGAGCGCCTGAAATCGGTCGTGACCGAGTTGGAAGAGCATCCCGATGCGATCCTGTTCATCGACGAAATCCACACCGTGATCGGTGCCGGTGCGACATCCGGTGGCGCCATGGACGCGTCGAACCTTTTGAAGCCGGCGCTTCAGGGCGGAAAGCTGCGCTGCATGGGTTCGACCACATACAAGGAATTCCGCCAGCACTTCGAGAAGGACCGCGCGCTGAGCCGCCGGTTCCAGAAAATCGACGTGAACGAGCCGTCGGTGGATGACTCGATCAAGATCCTGAAGGGTCTGAAGCCCTATTTCGAAGATCACCACGACATCAAATACACGGGCGACGCCATCAAGACGGCGGTCGAGCTGTCGGCGCGGTACATCAATGACCGGAAGCTGCCGGACAAGGCCATCGATGTGATCGATGAGGCGGGTGCGGCCCAGCATCTGGTGCCGGATTCGAAGCGCCGGAAGACCATCGGCGCGAAAGAGATCGAGGCCGTCGTGGCCAAGATCGCCCGAATCCCGCCGAAGAACGTCTCGAAGGACGATGCCGAGGTGCTGAAAGATCTCGACGAGACCCTGAAGCGCGTGGTCTTCGGTCAGGACACGGCGATCGAGGCCTTGGCTTCGGCGATCAAGCTGGCACGTGCCGGTCTGCGCGAACCCGAAAAGCCCATCGGCAACTATTTGTTTGCGGGTCCAACCGGCGTCGGCAAGACCGAGGTGGCGCGGCAATTGTCCGATGTTCTGGGGGTCGAGCTTTTGCGGTTCGACATGTCCGAATACATGGAGAAACACGCCGTCAGCCGCCTGATTGGTGCACCTCCGGGCTATGTGGGCTTCGACCAGGGCGGTCTTCTGACCGATGGGGTCGACCAGCACCCCCATTGCGTGTTGCTGCTTGACGAGATCGAGAAAGCGCATCCGGATGTGTTCAACATCCTTTTGCAGGTGATGGATCACGGGAAGCTGACGGATCACAATGGCCGGCAGGTCGATTTCCGGAATGTGGTCCTGATCATGACCTCGAACGCGGGCGCGGCCGAACAGGCCCGCGAAGCCGTGGGCTTTGGCCGGGATCGGCGCGAGGGCGAAGATACGGCCGCGATCGAGCGGATGTTCACGCCGGAATTCCGGAACCGCCTCGATGCCGTGATCAGCTTCCAGCCGCTGCCGAAAGAGGTGATCCTGCAAGTCGTTGAGAAGTTCGTCCTGCAACTGGAAGCCCAGTTGATGGATCGCAACGTCTCGATCGAGTTGACCCGTGCCGCCGCCGAATGGTTGGCCGACAAGGGGTATTCCGACAAGATGGGCGCGCGCCCGCTGGGCCGCGTAATCCAGGAACACATCAAGAAGCCGCTCGCGGAAGAGCTGCTGTTCGGAAAGCTGGCCAAGGGCGGGCTGGTGAAGGTCGGCGTCAAGAAGGGCGAGTTGGATATCACCATCGAACCGCCCAAGGCGCCGCGACTGTCGTCGAAGAAGCCACCGCTTCTGACTGCAGATTGATTTTGTGGCGCCCAGGTTTTTCCCGGGCGCCGCATTCCCTTGAAACCAGTGGTCGCATATCCCCTCACCGGGGGGGTTGCCGCCTAGCGTTCGGTCAGTTTCAACTCGATCCGGCGGTTCTGCGCGCGCGCTTCGGGCGTGTCGGCGCGATTGACGGGCGAGTATTCACCGAACCCCGTCGCCGCCAAACGGTCCCGCGGGAAACCAAGGTCATCCGTCATATAGCGCACGACAGACAATGCACGGGCCTGGCTGAGTTCCCAATTGTCCGCGAAAGCCCCGCCGGAAATCGGGATGTTGTCAGTATGGCCGTCGACCCGCAGGATCCAGTCGACGCCTTGGGGAATGTCGTCCGAGACATCCGTCAAGATCTCACTGACCCGCGCGATCTGTTCGCGGCCCGCCGGTTGGAGCGTCGCGGACCCCAATGCGAACAGCACTTCTGAAGAAAACACGAACCGGTCCCCTGAGATCTGGACACCGGACCGCCCGCCAAGGACATCGCGAAGCTGGCCGAAGAACTCGCTTCGCGCCAGTTCAAGCTGTTCCTTTTCTTCCTGGCTGATCTGGGCAAGCTCGGCTGCAGCGGCGGCTTCCGCTTCCGCGGCGGCGCGCGCGATCTCTTCTGCCTCGGACCGGCGATCGGCTTCGATCGCGGCCCGGGCCAGCGCCGCGTTCAGGCGCGTAGTCAGCGTTTCGATCTGGATCGATTTGGTCTCATCCTCGGCATCCGCGACATTCAAGGCGGATTCCAGTGACTGAAGCTGTGTACGAAGGGCGGCCACCTGCTGGTTCAGAAGCTCGACCTTGCGAAGCGCCTCGGCTGATTTCGCCTCTTCCGCCGCCAGCGCCTGATTGGCCACGGACAACAAAGCCGACTGACGCTCGGCTTCGGTCAGTTGGGTGGCGGCGGCATTCTCAGCCGCGATGCGTGCAGCCAGAGCCGTCGCCAATTCCTGCCGAAGTGTTTCTTCGCCGGTCGCGGCGGCATTCAGTGCATCGATTTCCGATTGCGCCAGGGCCAGCTTCTCGGCCGCCTCGCGTTCCGCCTGAAGCCGGGCAGCCAGCGCGGCCTCCAGTTCGGCCCGCAGAGATTGTTCGGCATCAGCGCTCGCGGTCCGAAGGGCGGTAATCTCACCTTCCAACTGCGCAATCCGGGCTCGGGCCGCATCAAGATCGTCAATTGCGGCGGCCTGTTCGGCATTTTCCGCGCGAAGTGCCGCCAATTCGGTTTCGCGGGCGCTCAAGACCCCTTCGGCGGTCGAGACTGCGGCCAGGGCTTCGGCCAGCCGCGCGGTCAGATCCGCTTCAGCGGCCTGGGATGCGGTCAGTTCCTCTTGCAACCGCGCCTCGTTCTTCAGCGTGGCGGTCAGGGCGGCAATCTCGCCTTCTGCGTCCGTCGTCGCGGCCAGCGCCGCCGCAAGCCGTGCTGTCAGATCATCCTCGGCCGTCTGGGCCGCCGCCAAAAGTGTCAAGGTATCTTCCGCGCGCTTCCGCTCCGCTTCAAGCGCCAGCGTCATGGCCGTCAGTTCTTCATCAGCGGCCTCAAGCTGTTGGCGCAACGTTTCTGCTGCTGCCGCTTCGGCCAAGCGGGCGGCCTCTTCATCGGTCAAAGTCCCTTCGACCTCGGCGAGGCGACGCCGCAATTCTTCGGCAGCGGCGACTTCCGCCAGGCGTGCGGCTTCGGTCTCGGACAGGGATGTTTCGGCCTCATCCAGGCGCGCCAGGGCGGCCGCAAGCGACGCCCCTTCGTCCTGCAACTGCTGTTGCAGGTTGGCGGTCATGGCCTCAAGCGCTTCGCGCCGCGCTGCCGCCAACCGCGCCGCTTCGGCAGCGGCATCGATTTCATCCCGGGCCTGCGCCAAGGCCAGGTTCAGTGCTTCTTGCTGCGTCAGAAGTTCGGTCCGCTCTGCCTCCAGCGCATCGCCCCGCGCAACGGCTGTGTCCCGCTCGGACAAAAGCGTCGCGACCTGGGCCTCAAACGCGGTGATCTGCGCGTTTCGTGCATCGATTTCATTGGCTTGATTGGCCACCTGAGCGGTCAGCATTTCGATCAGGTTTTCCTGAGCGTTTGCGTTGGCCTGCGCTTCGGACAGCGTCGCCGACAGCTCATTCGTCTGTTCTTCCAGATTGGCGACGCGCTGTTGTTCAAGGCCCAGCGCCTCGGCCAGGATCGTGACCTCGCTGGTCAGTTCATCAAGCTCATCTTCCTGGCCGGAGATGGTTTCTCGCAAGACGAACTGCACGACCATGAAAATGGTCAGGACAAACATCAACACCAGCAAAAGCGCGGTCATCGCGTCGACGAATCCCGGCCAAATCGAGGTCGAGACGCGTTGGACGGACCGCCGGGTGAGCGCCATCGCTTACCTCCGCGCCACGCCGGCGCTTGGTGTTCGCGACTGTGTTTCCGCGCGAAGCGCTTTGGTCAACTGGTTCAGTTCGGTTCTAAGCTCGGCCACCGTTTCCTGGCGCCCGGTGGCCATCTCTTCTAGAATGCGCAACAGCTGCACATCCATAGACCGCAGACGCATTCGGCTTTCTGTATCCACGCCCCCTGCCCCACCGCCTTCGCGGGCCTGGGTTTCCAGCACCTCGATCAGGTGTTTCTGGCCATCGGCTAACCGGTTCAGGACGGCCTGGGCGCCCGTATCCTGCTCGATATGCTGAACCAGGCGCTCCATCTGATCGGCGAGCCCGGCCAATCGGGTATCCACCGCGGCGCGGCTGGCATCCGAGGCTTCGTACAGCGTCTGAAGCGCATCCATCTGTTCGGCCATGTGGTCCAGAACCGCCGCCGTCGCGCCACCGCCTTCGCCGATATCGCCATCGGCATCGCCCGAGGAAAAGGACAGCCGCGTGATGGTCGACAGCCACTCTTCCAGTTCGCGGTAAAACCGGTTCTGTCCATGCCCGGCGAACAGTTCCAAAAGCCCCACGACCAGCGAGCCCGCCAGACCCAGAAGGGACGACGCAAAGGCCACGCCCATGCCGCCCAACTGCGCCTCAAGCCCGTTCATCAGGCGCGAAAAGATCTCGACCCCCGCTTCGCCGTCGCGCGGCGCAAGGCTGCGGATCGTATCCACCACGGCGGGCACGGTGGTCGCAAGACCATAGAACGTTCCAAGAAGTCCGAGGAAAATCAGAAGGTTAACGATATAACGCGTGATTTCCCGGATCTCATCAATCCGCGTGGCCACGGATTCCAGGATGGATCTGGCCGAGGCCGACCCGATCTGCATCCGGGCCCCGCGCGACCGGAGAAGCGCCGCCAAAGGCGCCAAAAGCCGGGGCACGCGCGTCAGGTTGTGGCCGGGTCGGTCGGCCGCAAAGCCTTCGATCCAGATCACGGACGTTACAAGCTGAAAGACCTGCCAGAAACAAGCCAGAACGCCGATGACGAAGACGAGGCCGATGAAGCCGTTCAGCCAGGGGTTGGCCAGAAAGACTGGCGCAACTTCGGGATAGGCGATGTATGCGCCCACCGCGACCAGCACCAGCACCACGACCATCGTGATGATTTGCCGGTAGGGTTGGGTGAACTGCGCCTCGGCCTCGCGGTCTCTTCGGTCCATGCGGATCGGGTCCTGACCCTTTTATTCTGTCCGCACAATAGGCGGAGACGCGAAGGCTGCCAACACGCTATTTTTCCCTTGGTTCCGGGGGGATCGCGGTGACGAGACGGTGAAGCTCTTCCAGCTCCGGATCGCGAATATCCAACTCAGCCAGATGCGCCACGGTGTTGGCCAGATAGTCGCGGTTCGGGCCGCGTTCCCCATGGGCATGGGCGATGACGGCGGCCTGATCGGCAAGCGTCATCCCTGCGGCATATTGGCTGTGGTCGCGGTTGATCACATAGGTGATGGCTTCGACGGTCGTCCCGCTGGTCAGGCGCACGGTGTGCCATTCTTCAAGATAGGCCGATGAGATCAGTTCGCGCTTCCGAAGATAGGCCAGCACCGGTTCGCGGTTTTGGCTTGAGACAAGAAAGGCCATGCCATGGCAACACGCGCCATTTTCCCGGTCGAGCGCGAGCACGAGGCCAGGGTCGTCCACCGTGCCCCGGTAATGGATCGAATCCATGCAGAAGCGCCGGGAATATCCGTCGAGCGTGGCGATCTGGTGCTCGGCAAAGGGAAATCCCGGGTCCCACATCAGCGAGCCATAGCCGAACACCCAGAAATCCCCATTTGTCATCGCGCTGGCCCTTCAATCATCGGGGCTTTAAAACATCTCGGCCACGCCAGAGGAAAGGGCGAAGATGCGCTTTGCCGTCAAATCCATTGTGATCCTCGCGATCCTGTTCAGCGGATACTGGGTCGCGGTGTCCGAGGGCGTGGATCGCGGGCTGGAAGCCTGGTTGGGCGACCGCCGGGCCGAGGGCTGGCAGGCGGACGCGGCGGTGATTGAAACCAAGGGTTACCCCACGGGGTTCGAGACGCGGTTCGAAGATGTCGAGTTGGCCGACCCAGAGACTGGGCTGGCCTGGCGGGCACCGGAATTTGCGCTGTCGGCCGCCAGCATCTCGCCCACGCGGATCCGCGCGATCTGGCCCGAAAGCCAGACCGTCGCCTCGCCGTTTGAGCGGATCACCATCGGCGCGGAGCGGATGGAAGGGGTACTGGATGTGGCCCCCGGCACAGCGTTGGAACTGCGCGAAGCCGACATTGAGATCGCGGCGCTGACCCTTCTGTCCGATGCGGGCTGGCAGGCGGGTCTGGGCGAAGGGCGGTTGAACGTCACCCAATCGGATACGGATGATGCGGGCTATTCCGTGTTCTTTGAAGCAACGGATGTTCTGCCATCGGCGGCGCTGCGCGAGCTTCTTGATCCATCCGAGGTTTTGCCGTCCGTTTTCAAGACTTTGGCCATCGATGCTGATGCGGAATTCGACCGGCCCTGGGACCGGTTCGCCGTTGAGGATCGACGCCCGCAGCCGCGGCGGATCGATCTACGAAAGCTTCAGGCCACATGGGGCGAATTGGATCTGCAAATAGCCGGAGATATCACCATCGACACGGCAGGCGTGCCCGAGGGTGACGTGTCGATCCGCGCGGTGAACTGGCGCGAGATGGTTCAGATCGGCGAGGCCGCGGGCCTGATCCCGCCCGAGATGGCGGGCACGGTCGAACGCGCGCTTGAGGTTCTGGCCGGCCTGTCCGGTAATCCGAACACGATCGACGCGCCGCTGACACTGTCGGGCGGTCGTATTTCGCTTGGGATCGTGCCGTTGGGCCCGGCCCCCAAGATCATCATTCGCTAAGCCCAGCTTCTGGGATCAAGGCGGAAGAGCTTTTGCAACTCGGCATAGATCGCGGGCTCTTCGGCGTGCAATTCGCGCGGTTTCTCAAAGAACAACTCAACCGCCACGGCAAAGAATTCTTGCTGGCCCGTTGCGCCATAGGGGTCGAACAGCCCGCGCCGCCCCGCTTCGGTGTCGCGCACGAGCTTCTCGAAGGCAGGCACAAACACCCGCACCCAATCCTCAAAGCTTTGGCCGGGGCCCATGACCGGCGCACCGTCGGTCCGCCCGGACAGATCGTCGATCTGATGGGCAAATTCATGCAGGACCACGTTATGGCCGTCGCGGTCATTCTCGGCCCCCTGCTCGGTATGCGACCAGGACAGGATGACCGGCCCCCGCGACCAGCTTTCGCCTGCGCGGATCACCTCACGCTCGGCTACGACGAACCCATCTTGTTCTCGGAACCGCGACTTGAACGCGCCGGGATAGATCAGGATCGTGCGTAAATGGCTGTACCAAGTGTCAGTGTTGACGATCAGCAGGCAGGCCTGACCGGCAATGGACAGCCGCATTTCATCGGTGACCTCAAGGCCATTGCAGCCAATGAATTCAACCTGATGCAGGAACAAACGGATCTTGCCTTCAAGCGCTTCGTGCAGCTCAAACGGGAGACGGCGGATCAGCGGCACCTGATCGTAAAGGACGGCACGTTCCCAATCGTCGAGACCCGAGGACAAAAGCCCTTTCCGCGCGCGGGCCCGCGACACGCGGCTGAACAGAAACCAGCCAGCGGCAACGAGAAGGGCAATCAGAACATAGGACATCCCGTCCTATGAAAGGGCTTGGCGACTTATCTGCAATAGCTGCCGGATCTGCGCCGTTCGATATCGAAGTGGAAATGGTCCTGATGGAAGCGGTCGGCGTTCGGGCCGAGAACCGTGCTGAAGGGTCCACAGGCGCGGGAATGCATTTGCCGCAGCGCCCGCCCGTTCCGACCCCGGCCCCAATCGTCCTGAACCGTGATCGTGGAGCCGTCCCGCATTGTGAAAGACGACAGGTCGATTGCGTTGCCCTTGGCGTGTTCCGACAGTTTCCCGCCCGGTCGGCTGTTTCGTGTCCGGCAGGCATAGCTGGCCGCAACGCGCATCGACTCGATCCCGCCGCCCTGACGGCCAACGGCAGGCTTCAGCCCGCGTTCGACCCAGCGGGCGAGGGCCTTGGCCGTATCGCAATTGACGTTGGCCTGGGCTCCGGTCAAACGAATACCGCCGACGGAGGTGACACGCACCGGGTTCGCAATCCCGCAGGACCCGGCCCCGTTGATCCTTGAGATCCGTTCACCGCTAAGTTCGGCGATCCCACACAGGCCGCCCCGGTCGCGGGTTACGTCATTGTCGCTGCCCGACCCGCAGCCCGACAGCACCGCAAGGCACAGCCCCGCCGCCCCAATGGCTTTCATCATTGCTTCTTTGCTCCTCGCCCGAAATCGGGCGCATCGGTGTCTTGCCCCGCCTCGACGATACTACGCCGAATGGAGCGTGTTCGGGTAAAATAATCGTGGAGGTGATCGCCATCTCCGGTGCGAATGGCGCGTTGCAGTGCAAAAAGTTCCTCGGTGAAGCGGCCAAGGATCTCAAGCGTGGCATCTTTGTTGTTCAGAAAGACATCGCGCCACATGGTCGGGTCCGACGCCGCGATCCGGGTGAAATCGCGAAAACCCGTGGCCGAGAAGTTGATGACTTCCTTGTTCGTCACCCGTTGCAGGTCATCTGCCACCCCAACCATCGTATAGGCGATCAGATGCGGCGCGTGGCTGGTGACCGCCAGAACCAGATCGTGGCGTTCGATATCCATGAGATCGACATTTGCGCCAAGGCCTTCCCAGAGGGCGCGCAGGCGGGACAGCGCGTCGGGATCCGTCGTCTCGTCGGGCAAAAGCAGGTGCCATTTGCCTTCGAACAACTCCGCAAAGCCCGATCTTGGCCCGGAATGCTCGGTCCCGGCCAAAGGATGGCCCGGGATGAAATGAACACCCGCTGGCACGTGGGGGCCCACGGCATCGACAACCGCGCGCTTGACCGACCCCACATCGGTCAGCGTCGCGCCGGGTTTCAGATGCGGGGCGATTTCCTTGGCGACCGCTGCCATTGCGCCGATCGGGATTGCGAGCACGACAAGATCGGCATCCTTGACGGCCTCGGCCGCGGTTTCGGTGATCCGATCGCATAGCCCCATGTCTTCCGCGATGGCGCGGGTCTCGGCGGATCGGGCCGTGCCCACAATCTCACCTGCCAACCCGTCCCGGCGCATGGCATGCGCCATGGATGAGGCGATATGCCCAAGCCCGATCAGGGCGACGCGGTTGTAAATCTGGCTCATGCCGCTGTCCGCCATTTGGTCAGGCTTTCGATCAGGCGCCCGGTCTGGTCGGCATCGCCGACGGTCATGCGAAGACCTTCGGGAAAGCCATAGCCCGCAACCTTCCGCACGATGATCCCGTCTTCGATCAGCGCGTCATGGGCGGATGCGGCCTCGGGCGCGTCCTTGAACCGGGCGAGCACGAAATTGGTTTGGCTGTCATCGCAGGCGATACCAAGCTGGCCCAACGCCCCCTGAAGGCGGGCCCTTTGATCACGGTTCAGGGCTGCGCAGTCTTCGACCCAGGATGTGTCCCGCACGGCAGCCTCTGCCGCAGCCAGTTGTATGGTCGACAAGTTGAACGGCTGGCGGATGCGCGTCATCACCTCGATCAGGGCGCGGTCAGCATAGCCCCAGCCAATGCGCAGACCGCCGAGCCCGTAGATCTTGGAAAAAGTGCGCGTCATCAAGACGTTCGGGCGGTGCGTGGCAAGCGATGCCCCGCCGTCATAGTCTTGCGCGTATTCGACATAGGCCCCATCGATCACCAGGATCGCGTGCGCGGGAAGGCCGTCGGCCAGACGCTTTAGATCGCCCAGCGGGATCATCGTTCCCGTCGGGTTGGCCGGGTTCGCCAGAAGGACCACGCGGGTCTTGTCGGTCACGCCGGACAAAATCGCATCGACATCCACCGTGCGGTCCGTCTCGGCCACGCAAACGGGGGTCGCGCCTGCCATGTGGGTCAGGATCGGGTACATCGAGAACCCGTGTTCGGTGAAGATGATCTCATCCCCAGGGCCCGCGAATGCCTGGGTCACAAATTGCAAAACTTCGTCCGAGCCCACGCCGCAGATGATCCGGTCGGGGTCGAGCCCGTGAACAGCACCGATCGCCGAGCGAAGATCGGCGTGGTCGGTCGACGGATAGAGATGCGCAGCCCTGGCATGTTCGCAGATCGCCTCTTGCGCCGCCGGCGGCGGGCCAAGCGGGTTTTCGTTGGAGGACAGCTTCAGAACATCAGAACGCCCCGCGATGGCGGACTTGCCGCCTTCGTAAAGCGCGATCTTCATGATCCCGGGTTGGGGCTGAATTTCCCGTGCCATCTCAGTTCCTTCCACTGCGGGCCCTTGTAGCCCCCCGCGAAAATACTGGCCAGTTCGAATTGGCTTAGAGGCTTGCGCGGAAAATATCGGCCGCCATCCGGATCAGATCCGGGTCATCGCCGCCGATCAGATAATAGGCATGGGTGTCATCAGACCAGGCTGCGGCCTCCATGCCTTCGGCGCGGTCCTGCGTTACGTCGGCCGCCCCGCCAGCATGCGCGATGATGCAGAGCGCCACCGGGCGCCCTTCGGGTCCCAGAAAGGCGATCTGGATCAAGGGTTGGTTTTCATAGCCCAGAACCTGCGCGCGCCGGAAATCGAGCCCGTCGACATCCGGAAGGCGTTGCAGATCAAGGTCCAGACGGTCACCGGCGCGTGCAAGCTGCGCGTTACGTGTGGCCGTATCCGGAGCTGCGCCCGGCAAGGTTTCGGTCACGTACAGCGCCTGATAACTCGCCACATAGACCCGCCAGTCCGGCGCAGTTGGTCCAGGCTGAAGCGCGCCGCCAAGGACCACACCGACGACCAGCGTCGCGGCCAAAGCTGCAAGGCCCGCCACGCGGCGCGGCCATGGCGACTGGTCCTCCGCTTGCGCGGCATCCGCAAGTGGCGGCATGTCGGGCGCTTCGTCCAGAAGGGCGGCCATACCGGCGCGCAGGGCATCGGCGTCGAATTCAAGCGCTTCGATCCGCGCAGCAAGGTCAGGATCGGTGTCGACCGCAGCCGCAATCGCCTGCGCCTCATCCTCGGGCAAGGCGCCATCGAGAAAGGCCGTCAGCGTTTCATCGGTGATGGCTTGGCTCATTTCGCCCCCATCCGTTCGCGGCGCCCCGTGCCCGTCGCCGCACCAAGCGATTTTCGGGCGGCGGCCAGACGGCTCATGACAGTGCCAATCGGGATATCAAGCATGTCTGCCGCTTCCTTGTAACTCAGACCCTCGACATAGACGAGCAATGCCGTCACGCGCTGTGCCTCGGGCAAGGCACCCATCTTGTCCAACACCTGGCGCGCAAGAATATTCGTTTCGACCCCCGGGCTTTTTGCCGCGATTTCGATTTCTTCAACGGGGACAAGGCCCGCGCCCTGCCGGACCTTCTGAGCCCGCACCTCGTTGAACCAGAGCCTTTGGGTCATGCGGAACATCCATCGGTCCAGATGCGTACCGGGTTGGAAGTGCCGCGCCTGTTCCAACGCGCGGATGCATGCCGCCTGGCATAGGTCATCGGCGGCGCTGCGGGTCCCGGTCAGCATCAGCGCATAGCGCCAGAGCCGTGGATACAGGTCCGGCAACCCGTCCCGGATCTCTCTTTCTGCATCTTCCTTCGACGGCATGCGAATAAAAGTCGCCCTTCCGGTGTTTGTCTTTCAAGTCCGCGCCACGCGGCCTGGTGAACTTCTGAGGAGGAAAAGATGAACAAGACCCTTTTGGCAACCGCTGCGATCCTTGCTGGCGCATTCGTGAGCCATGCTGCAATGGCCTGGAAACTCGATTCCGATGGGTCCGTCGTTAGCTACGCAAGCACCAAGAACGGCGAGGTGGTAGAGCCGAACGTGTTCACCGGGCTGAGCGGCGAAGTGTCGGACGATGGTGCCGCGACCGTCGAGATTGCGCTGACATCGCTGGAGACATTCATCGATATCCGCAACGAACGGATGCGGGAATTCGTCTTCAAGGTCGCGGATTTCCCCGTCGCGACTCTGACTGCCGATCTTGATATGGCGTCATTTGCCGACCTTGCCCCGGGCGACGTGGTCGAAAGCACCTTTGACGTGAACATCGCCGCCTCGGGGGCTGAGACGAGCTATGAGACGACGGCGCTTGTGACTCGCGCGGCGGACAATCGCGTTCTGGTGGCATCCAAGACGCCCATCGTCGTCTATGCCGAGGATTTCGGATATCTCGACGGCCTTGCGAAACTTCAGGACATCGCAGGGCTCGACTCCATCACCCCGATCGTTCCTGTCAGCTTCAATCTGCAATTCGTGAAGTAAGATCGGGCAGTGGCGCCCTGGCCCAATCGGTCAGGGCGTCTTTTAGCGTTCCGTTCAGTGGCGGCGCGTCTCGCTGACGGTCGCAACTGCGAAAAGAACGACCTTTTGCAACATGCGCCCTGTAACGGACACAGAAGAAACCACGAGAACACAGAGACGCACGTGGTCCAAACGGCAGGTATCAAGCCATAGAAAAGGCCGCCCCGGTTGCCCGGCGCGGCCTGTTCGCGAAACTGACGAGCAGATCAGTTCTTCGCGTAGAATTCGACGACGAGGTTTGGTTCCATCATCACCGGATAAGGCACATCGCCCAGCGACGGTGTCCGAACGAAGGTCGCGGTCATTTTGGAATGGTCCGCTTCGATGTAGTCCGGAACATCACGTTCGGGCAGTTGGGCCGCTTCCAAAACCACGGCGAGTTGCTTTGAGCGATCGCGGATTTCAACCACATCGCCTTCCTTGAGGCGATAAGACGGAATGTTGACCTTCTTGCCGTTCACTTTGACATGCCCGTGGTTCACGAACTGACGGGCCGCGAACATGGTTGCCACGAACTTTGCGCGGTAGACCAGCGCGTCCAGGCGGCGTTCCAGAAGGCCGATCAGGTTTTCACCGGTGTCGCCTTTGACCCGCTCGGCTTCCGCATAGATGCGGCGGAACTGCTTTTCGGTCAGATCGCCGTAATAGCCCTTCAGTTTCTGCTTGGCGCGAAGCTGCGTGCCGAAGTCAGACATCTTGCCTTTGCGGCGCTGGCCATGCTGGCCGGGGCCATATTCGCGACGGTTGACCGGGGATTTCGGACGACCCCAGATGTTTTCGCCCATCCGGCGGTCGATTTTGTACTTGGCAGACGTGCGTTTGGTCACGGCTGATCTCCTTCTTTGGGCGCCGCCTTGGGGGCGGCTATGAAGGGCGTTGTCCTCTGGTCGAAACCCGACAGGCATCCCCTTGCGGGGGCCACCAACACCAATGGAAGCCGCGCTTATACGAGGATTTTCGGACCTGTCAACACTCCCGGATATCGGCCGGTGCTTTGCCTAGTCTTCGCTGAGCAAGCTGGGAAGAAGCGCCTCGGCTGCCGAGATCACAGCGTCGATCCGCGCGACACGGCGGGCGCCCGGCCGGAAGGTCAGATAGACCGGATACTGACGAGAAACATGGTCGGGCAAACACCTGACCAATGTGCCGGCGTCCAGGGCGTCGCCCAACATGAATTCCGGCAATATCGCAAAGCCCTGGCCCGCCAAGGCCAGGTCCAGAAGAATACCAAAACTTCGGACGCCCTGCGGTCCGCTGGTTGTGACCTGCGTGACGTCATCGCCCGCGTAAAGGGTCCATTGTGTTGACGTCCTGTCCCCGCGGAACACAAGGCAGGGTGCGTTTTCCAGGTCTTGCGGTTCCTCGATCGGGTGCGCCTGTGCCACATCCGGCGCAGCAACGATCCAACAGCGAAAGGCGCCCATGCGCCGCGCCACAAGCCAATCGTCCTGCACCGAGCCCACGCGAATTGCGATGTCGTTGCCCGGATCCTGCATATCCTCAAACTCATAGGCCGGTCGCAACGACAGGGTCAGACCGGGATGCCGCGTCCGGACCTTCGGGAAGAATTCCCGCGCCATAAGCCCCCCGAACTCAGGCGTCGCAGCAATCGTCACGTGGCCTGTCAGGTCCGCGCTGTCTTCGCGCGCGATATCTCCGAGCAGGTCCACCTCGGCCAGGATCGATCCGATCCGGGCATCCAGCCGCGCACCGACCGGCGTCAGTTTGACCGATCGCGCGCCGCGTTCGAACAGCTTCACGTCCAGTTGCTGTTCCAACTGCGACACATGGCGGCTGACGCCCGATTTCGCCATGCCCAACCGCTCTGCGGCGGCGCTGATCCCGCCAAGCCGGGCAACGGTGTGAAAGCTGCGGAGGGCAGGCAACCCTAACGTTCTAATATCCTGAACCATGGGTTCAAACTTATCTCTCTGTTGCGGTAATTGGACAAGCCATATCTCTCGCCCATCGCATTCGCCCGAACGGGCAGAACATTGGAGAGATCGACATGAACATTCTCATCACAGGTGCAAACAGCGGCTTCGGGTCGCTGATCATCGCGGACCTTATTGCCGCCGGTCACAAGGTCGCCGGATCATTGCGCGACACTGAGGGACGCAACGCTGACGTCGCCAAAACCCTGCGCGATCAAGGGGTTGAGGTCGTCGATATCGACGTAACTAACGACGCATCGGTCGAGGCCGGCGTGGCGGAGGCAGAAGCCAGGCTGGGCCATATCGACGTGCTGATCAACAACGCGGGCGTCGGCGTTCACGGGTTGCAGGAAAACTTTTCGTCCGCCGATTTTCAGAAGGTCTTCGACATCAATGTCTTTGGCGTCCAGCGCATGACGCGTGCGGTCCTGCCCGCCATGCGTGCCCGGGGGTCCGGCCTGCTTTTGAACATCTCAAGCCTTCTGGGCCGTGTTTCGCTGCCCTTTTATGGCCCCTATAACGCGACCAAGTGGGCGCTTGAGGCCATGACCGAGAATTACCGGGTCGAACTGAGCGGTTTTGGCGTTGATGTCGCCATCATCGAGCCCGGCGGTTTTCCGACCACATTCTTCGGCAATCTCTTGCATCCAACCTCGCGCGACCGCGACGCCGGATACGGCGACATGGCGGACGCGCCGGACGCGGCGTTTGAGTCCTTCAACAGCTTCC
Source organism: Paracoccaceae bacterium (assembly GCA_965267475.1). Classification (GTDB taxonomy): domain Bacteria; phylum Pseudomonadota; class Alphaproteobacteria; order Rhodobacterales; family Rhodobacteraceae; genus JBCBKU01. Next base: position 1,352,838 of record OZ254079.1, on the reverse strand, counting down.
TGAAGGAAAACCCGCAACAGAACCCGCAGCTTGTGGCCGATGCCGTGCTGGCTGTCGTCAGCGCCGCTCCGGGCACGCGCCCGTTCCGCACGACGGTCGACGAGGTCGGGATGGGTGACGCGGTCGATCCTTACAATGAAGCGCTCGATCAGGTGACCAAAGGTCTTTACACCGCGTTTGGAATGGACGGGATGCTTACGCTGAACACCGCCAACGCGAAAGCGGCCTAAATCTCGCGGGCGGCCGGGCACGGGTCTGGCCGCCTTGCAGGAGGGTGTCAGGAGCATGCCGGCCGACCGGGCCCGGCGCCTGATATCCCCTCGACATTCGGGCAGGTCTGGACTTCTTTCTTCGAATGACCGCGCCCCTTCGCATCGACAATCGCACCGCCCGCCATTTGTGGCTGGACGCCCAGGGTCTGGCTGCAACGCCGACCGGCAAGCTTGACCTGCTTGGGACCATCAAGAAGCTGGGATTCGTCCAGCTTGACTCGATCCAGATCGTCGCCCGAGCCCAGCACCACATTCTGTGGAGCCGCAACCAGAATTACCGTGAGAAGATGCTCGATCGCCTGCTTGCGCGGGACAGGGGCGTTTTTGAGCATTTCACCCATGACGCCAGCGCTATTCCGATGGATTTTCTGCCGATGTGGCAGCGCCAGTTCACCCGGAAAGCGGACGAGCTGATCCGCAAGGGCTGGGCGGGCAAGATGTCGCCCGAAGACCGCGCAGCGATCAAGGACAGGATCCGCGCGGAAGGGGCGTTGTCGACGCAAGCCTTTGATACCAAACGCGATGATCCGGGTGCGATGTGGTCACGACCGCCGCATAAACTGGCGCTTGATTACATGTGGTTTGCCGGGGAACTGGCGACCTGTCATCGCAAGGGGTTCACCAAGGTCTATGACCTGGCCGAACGTGTGTTCGGGTGCGACCCGTGCCAATCGGACCTGACGGATGCGGAACAGATCGACTGGCTGAACCGCGCCGCGCTGAGCCGAATGGGATTTGGATCGGCCGGGGACATTCAGCGGTTCTGGGATGCGGTCGGATCGGATGAGGTGCGGGTTTGGTTGGAGGATCACGGGTCCGATCTTGTCCCGGTCGAGATCGAGACCGCCGCACGGGGTCGGGTCCAGGCCGTCGCGCCACCGGATATCGAAGAACGGATTGCCGGCCTTGACGCACCGACAACCCGGCTTCGGATCCTGAACCCGTTCGATCCGGTGATCCGCGACCGGGCGCGGCTGGAGCGGCTGTTCGGCTTCGACTATCGCGTCGAGATGTTCGTGCCCGAAGCCAAGCGCAAATGGGGCTATTACATCTTTCCGATCCTCGAAGGGGCACGGTTTGTCGGCCGCTGCGAGATCAAGGCGGACCGAAAGGCGGGGACGCTGACGGTCAAGAAAATCTGGGCGGAACCGCGCGTAAGATGGACCCCTGCCCGCGCCGCCAAATTTGAAGCCGAGGTGGATCGGATGCGCCGTTTTGTTGGCGTCGGTGAAGTGATCTGGGACACCGAGGCACCGCTGCCTGTCTGAGGCCACGGGAACCGAGTTCAAGCCAGCGGGCGACCGTCGCACCCCATGCCGATGACCGATTGTCGAAATGCATCCCAAGACGAAACGTCCGATTTTGGCGGTTTGCCTGCGCGCCAGTATCATCGGGTCCCCGTTGTTGATGGCGCTTCCCAGGCGGAAATTCGGTCAGGATTACGGCGGTTTAGCCGCGAGCCATGCCGTCCTGGTTCAGGATAATCGCTTCGGGCCGGGTCAGTTCGCGCCTTGCGGACGGCCCATAAACCGTCGGATCCCGTTCGATCCCCGGAATGATCTTCGACAAACGCTCCCGTTGATCGGGTTCGATCGTTTCAAAGGCCGTGTGCGCCGGGTGGAAGCTTTCGGTTTCCACGCCATTGGCCCAGACGACATGGTGGCGTGGCAACAGTAGGTGGACGTATTCCACTGATTTCCAACGATAATCTCTGGAAACCGTGCGGTCGTTGATCAAATCTTCTGCCGCGACCAGAACTTCCGGCGCGTTGAACAGCGCATTCGCCATGCGCCCTTTCAAAAGGACCCTGTGGCGCGGCGACACGACCAGATCCGGTTCCGGTTCGTCATAGCCCAATGCGCCCGAGCGGATGCGGACGGGTCGAAGCTCGGGCATCGCGTAAAGCCGGGCGCCGGTCATCCGGCGCTTGCCGATCCAGACGATGGATTGGGGTCCGCTGTCCTTGGTGTCGATTTCATCGCCTTCGGCCAGGTCTTCGACCGGACGCCGCCCTTGGGGCGTGTTCAGGTACGTGCCCTTGGTGAAACAGATCACCCCTGTCGGGGTTTCGGTGTGCTGGTTGACCCGGACCTCGCCCTGAAGACCCTGCACCACCCAAAGATCGGTGTCCTTTGGGGGCATGGACCCCATCATCATCACAAGCGGACGCGCCAATTCGGCGACTTCGACGAGCGTCACCTCATAGGCGCGCGTTCCGTCCGTCACCGTGAACGTCCTGTCCAGAAGCGGCGTGTCGAGTGCCGACAATTCCCGCGCCCGCACAGCGGGCAGCGACACGCTTAACACGCGGCGCACAGCCAAGGCGGCGCGCGCACGCAGATCGGATGCGTCCGCCCCCTCTAATGGGATCAACCCGTCTTCTGGCCCGTCCACCCGAACGGCATGTCCTGACCAGCGCCAGGACACACCTGCTTCGATGGCTGCGACCGGTGCGCCGGTCAGCCCATCGATTTCCGTCTGCGACCATGAGACGACAAACGTGCCTGAATAGCCCGTCATGCCTGCTCGATTACCTGCCGTTTTTCTTTTTCTTGACGCGAACCTAGCAGGCGTAATGCAACCTGTGAATCCCCTCTGGCGGTATTTTGTTAACTATTTAGGCACTGTGTCGGTTTGGCCCAGGCGATCCGAGTCGACACGTGCCGTCAACGTGGCTTTGATAGCGGTCGCCATGTCCTGTGCGTCTCGCATGTCTTCATGCAGCGCCTCCAGCTTTGCCCAGTACTCGGCCCAGACACGCGCATCGATCAAGTCTTCGAAGTTGAGTGCAGGCATACCGAACCTGGAAATATAACTTTCGATCAATTGCGCTTTTTCGCGCAAATCCCGTATGCCTCTCATGTTCGGGCTTTTCTTTGCCGTCCCAAACATCCATTCGCGCCATGGGTGTCCGCTTTTCGACTGGTTGCAGGTCGCACAGCTTGGAACAAGATTTCCGATATTTGAAAGAAAGCCGGACGGGCGCCGGTTTTGGACCAGTGGGTGGATATGGTCCCAGTCGGTCGCCGATGCCCCGCAATAGACACAACGCATGTCGGATTCACTTTGACCCAGAAACGCGAGTGCCGCGCGGTATTCGTCCGGGCTTGGCTGAAGATACGGTATGACAGCTTGCACAAAGGCATTCGTGATCGTGGATGTGCGCGACGATATCTTAAGCGGTGGGCGCACTCATCCGCACTTTGAATGACCGCAATTGCCGCAGGTCATGCAGCCTTCGACCATGCGCATCTCGTATTGTCCGCAATTGGGACAGGCCGGGCCGCGCGACTGGCCCAGGTTCACGACCTCGGCTTGCGGGTCGGTTTTCAGCCCCATCCCTTCCCCTTCGATGAACCCGATGGCGATCATGTGCCGTTCGATCACGCCGCCGATGGCCGCAAGGATCGACGGGATGTATTTGCCCGACATCCAGGCCCCGCCCCTTGGGTCGAAGACGGCTTTCAGTTCTTCGACCACGAAAGACACATCGCCGCCCCGCCGGAAAACGGCCGAGATCATGCGGGTCAGCGCGACGGTCCAGGCGAAGTGCTCCATGTTCTTCGAATTGATGAAGACTTCGAACGGACGCCGGTGACCGGCCACGATCAGATCGTTGATGGTGATATAGATCGCATGCTCGCTGTCGGGCCATTTGAGCTTGTAGGTCTGACCTTCAAGGGCCTGGGGCCGGTCAATCGGCTCGGCGATATAGACCACGTCGCCATGGGGATGGTTGGGTTCCAGCGCGCCTTCGAGGACAAGGTCCGGGGGCGTTTGGCGGTCGGATTGCGTCCTTTCGCCAAGATGAAGATCAGGCCCGTCCCCTTCGGCAAACAGCAGCCAGCGCGGCGTGACGCCAAGCACTTCGGCGACGGCGCGGGCATCGCGATTGGTGGGCTTGGCCTCGCCGTCCCAGGACGCGATCCGGTCAGGCTCGACCCCTGATTTTTCGGCCAGCGTCTCGATATCGGTGATCCCGATGGCGGCCGAGGCCGCTTCGATCCGACCCGCGATGCTTTCCGGCAAAGGCGCTTTTGCATCCGGGCTTTCCTTCTCAGAGATGCTCAGGACCGAGCCCGTGACCGCGTTCGGGCGATAGGTGGTGCACCCTTTGCAGCCGCTGTCCCAGGCTTCCATATAGACGTCCTTGAACGCCTCAAAACTGATATCTTCCGGGCAGTTGATGGTTTTCGAGATGGAACTGTCGACCCATTTCTGCGCCGCCGCCTGCATGCGGACATGATCGGACGGTGTCAGTGTCTGGGCGTTGACGAAGTGGTCGGGCAAAGGGGCATCCCCCATCTTGTCGCGCCACATCTGGACCGCGTAATCGACCACTTCTTCTTCGGTGCGCGATCCGTCTTTCTGAAGGACCTTGCGCGTATAGGCATAGGCAAAGACAGGTTCGATCCCGGAAGAGACATTTCCGGCATAAAGGCTGATCGTGCCGGTCGGTGCTATGGACGTCAGAAGCGCGTTGCGGATCCCATCTTTGGCAATCGCATCGCGTACGTCCGCATCCATATCGGCGAGGGCCCCGCTTGCCAGATACGCGTCCCGGTCGAACAAGGGGAAGGCGCCCTTCTCCCTCGCCAATTGCACCGACGCCCGATAGGCGGCGCGGGCCAGAAGGTGCAACCAGCGTTCGGTCAGACGCGCCGCGCCCGCCGATCCATAGCGTTCGCCGACCATCAAAAGCGCGTCCGCCAAGCCGGTGACACCCAGACCGATGCGCCGCTTGGCCTCGGCTTCGGCGGCCTGCGCCTCAAGCGGGAACTTCGACACCGTAATGGCGTTGTCCAGCATGCGAATGGCCGTGCCGACGATATCTTCCAATGCGGTCTCATCCAGGGCAACCGCGTCTTCAAACGGGTCGCTGACGAGGCGGGCCAGGTTCACCGAACCCAAGAGGCAGGCGCCATAGGGCGGCAGGGGCTGTTCCCCGCACGGGTTGGTGGCGGCTATGGTCTCGGCATAGGCCAGATTGTTCATCGCATTGATGCGATCAATGAAAATCACGCCCGGTTCCGCGTAGTCAAAGGTCGCGGCCATGATCTTGTTCCACAGATCTTCGGCCTGAACGGTCTTGTAGACCTTGCCGTCGAAAACCAGATCCCAAGACCCGCCCGATTTCACCGCATCCATGAATGGATCGGTCACCAGGACGGAGACGTTGAAATTCCTCAGCCGCGCCGGGTCCGATTTGGCGGCGATGAAATCTTCGATATCGGGGTGGTCGCAGCGCATGGTCGCCATCATCGCGCCGCGCCGCGCGCCCGCCGACATGATCGTCCGGCACATGGCATCCCAGACATCCATGAAGCTGAGCGGTCCGGACGCATCCGCGGCCACGCCGCGCACATCCGCGCCTTTCGGGCGGATGGTCGAGAAATCGTATCCGATCCCGCCGCCCTGCTGCATGGTTAGCGCGGCCTCTTTCAGCCCATCGAAAATGCCACCCATGCTGTCGGGGATCGTGCCCATGACAAAGCAGTTGAACAAGGTGACCGAGCGGTCCGTGCCTGCGCCTGCAGTGATCCGCCCGGCGGGCAGGAATTTGAAGTCTTCCAGCGCCGCATAGAAGGTATCTTCCCAGACTTCCGGCTTTTCTTCACCTGCGGCCAAGGCTTTGGCGATCCGCCGCCAGGTGTCTTCGACGGTCTCGTCTACAGGTGTGCCGTCCGCCTCTTTCAGGCGGTACTTCATATCCCAGATCTGTTCCGCGATTGGCGCGGCGAAGCGGGTCATGTGCCGACTCCAAAAAGCCCCCCAAGGGAGGCCATTCTGCCCATGTGGGCGTCTTTCAGTTATCCACAAGCCCTTGCAGGCATTGAACGTGGACCTACGATATACGGTATGAAGCCCGATTCTTCCAGTCAGATCTCACCGCTGAACCTTCTGAAGCTCTCTGTGGGAACGGAAAGCGTGGACACCCTGAAACGCTGGCAGTCTTCAGCCCGCGCGAAGGGTCCAGATGGTCTGCCGCGCCATGTCACCCGCATGTGGCCGCGTCGAGAGGCAGAATTACTGAACGGTGGTTCAATTTACTGGGTCATCAAAGGCGTGATCCTGTGCCGGCAACGCATTGTCCGACTGGATGAGGTCAGGGGACAGGACGGCATTCTGCGCTGCGCCATTGTGCTCGACCCAAGCCTTCACCGGACAGAGGCGGCACCACGTCGCGCCTTTCAGGGGTGGCGATACCTTGAAGGGGACGCCGCACCGCGGGATCTGCCGCCGGACCGTGAGGCCGAGGCATCCTTGCCGCCGGAACTGGCCACCGCCCTTGCCGATATCGGGGTCCGCTGATCTGGAGCGCGCCAAATTTTTTGAAGGAAAAAATTTGTACGGAAAATTCCTTCAATTTTCCGGTTGCGCCCCGAGGATAGGGACCATCGTCCCAAGCAGTGTGGCCACGTGCCGCTTGTCAGACCCGGCAACAGCGAACACGTCTGATTTCACGATCATAAGTCTCCGCCCGGGTTTGATCACCGACCCTTCGGCGATCAGCCGTTCGCCGCCTGCCGGGGCCAAAAGATGGATCTTCATCTCCGCCGTCATCACCTCGGCTTCAATCGGCATCAGGCCCAGCGCGGCATAACCCGCAGCACTGTCACCAAGCGCAAAAGTCGCGCCCGCATGGGCCACGCCGTGCTGTTGCTTTATGTGGTCGGCAATCGGCGCCTCGATCGTGCAGGCCCCGTCTTCCAGCCCGGAAATCGCGGCCCCGAGCGTCGTCATCAGCGACTGCGCAGCAAAGCTTTTGCGGATCTTCTCTTCAATCTTCGGGTCCATGACCTAGCCTGAACCAATCGCACCGGCAGCGTCCAGACCTGCCGCCGCATGCGGCATGGGGACTTGCGTCGCATTGCGGCCCGTCAGCACGGCTGAGGCCCCGGGCCGCATCAGCCCGGCCAGGGTCGGGTCCGACCAGCGAAGGCCGCCGGTGAAGGTGCCGTAGGCGGGCATGATGATCCGGGCGTCATCCGCCAGGAAACACGCGCGCGAAACCTGACGCCCGCGCGTCTGGACAACGGCCTTCGGGTGATAATGCCCTGAAATCTCGCCGCTTTCCCCTGTTTTCGCGATGTGACGGAAGGTCAATGGCCCTTCGGCCAGCTCGGCACGATGCGCCCCTGCGAACTCGGTCGGGACCGGATCATGGTTGCCCGTGATCCAGACCCAGCGGCGCCCGGCCTGCAAACGCAGGATCCAAAGGCGTTCTTCCTCATCCAGACTTTCGGCGGCGGCCATATCGTCAAACGTATCGCCCAAAAGTACGACCGTCTTGGCGCCTGTTGCCCGAAGGTCGGCCTCTAACCGCGCCAGGGCATCCCGCGTCTCATAAGGTGGCAACATCGCCCCGGCCCGCCGTGCGATCCGGTCCGATTTGCCCAGGTGAAGGTCCGACACGCATAAAAGCCGCTGATCCGGCCAGTAAAGCGCCCCGGTGGCGCGCGCTTGCAACCGCACACCCGCCAAAGCCAGTTCAATGTGGTCTCGACACCCGTTCATGCTTCGTTCCTGCCCTGCCCGGACCCCTTATGCAAGTCAGTAGGGTACGCGCCAGGACGCTTTCGGCGGATCGAGGCTGGCCAGGCCAGACGTTTCCAGAAGCCGCTCGGCCTCTTCCTCCAAAAGCCGCTCGGTCGCTTCACCATGAATGGGCACCCGGCCCGCCTCCAACAACAAGGGCGCGGCCAAAGGGGAAATCCGGTCAAGCGTCACATGATCGATGCGGCCCGCCGTCCGCGACAGCATCTCTTCGATCCGGCCGAAATCGACTAGGCCACGCAGCGCCTCTTCCCGGGTGATCTGCATCATCAGGTGGTCGGGGTCGTATTTGAGCAGCGTGTCGTACAGGATATCCGAGGAAAACGTCGCCTGACGACCAGATTTCTTCTGTCCGCCCGTGTTCCGCTCGATCAGCCCGGCGATGGTGGCCGAGGCGCGAAACGTCCGTTTCATTACCGCGTTCCCGGCAAGCCATGTGTCGAACGCCTCGCGCAGGTTCGCGGCGTCAAACAGGGTCCGGGATCCGTCAACCGGTCGAGCCCCCAGATCAGCACAGCATAGTCGGTCGACACAAAGCCCAGCGGGTTCAGGCCCATCGCCTCCATCCGCTGGGTCACCAGAAGCCCGAGCGTCTGCATCGCGTTCCGGCCCGCGAAGCCATAAACGCAGGTATGTTCGCGGCCATCATGAAAGAAGCTTTCGATCAAAAGCCGGTCGGCCTCGGGCAGTTTCGACGCATCCCGATGCATGGCCAGCCATTCCGCCGTATGGGTCGGCAGTTCGGGCCAGGTTTTCTGGCGGAACATCCGCAAAATCCGCTGTGACAGTTGGGTTGAGGTTGCGAATTTCGTGCCCATGAAGGTTGCGATCTTGGGCTTCTTGTCGGCATGGCGCGTCACTTCGACGGTCATCTCGCGCAGGCCCTCATAGCGCACGATCTGACCGCCGATCAGAAAAGTATCACCGGGCGTCAGACTGGCCGCAAACCCTTCTTCAATCTCTCCCAAGGGCCTGCCGCCCATGCGGTTTTTCAGCCGGACCTTCAGCAGATCCGTATCTTGGATGGTTCCCAGGTTCCGCCGGATCTGCGTGGCTGCGCGGGGATCGCGCAAGGCCCAGCGCCCGTCCGGCTGTTGCTTCAACCGCTGCCAGCGGTCATAGGCGCGAAGGGCGTAGCCTCCGGTGGCGCAGAACTCCAAACAGGCGTCAAACTCGTCGCGCGTCAGGTCGTGGAAATTCCCCGCGCTTGTCACTTCGTCATAAAGCGCGTCAGCCTCAAACGGGCCCGCCGCAGCCGTGATGAGGATTTGCTGGCAAAGGACATCGCGCGGCCCGCGCCCCCGGGGCTCACCGTCCAGATCATGGGCTTTCGCCGCCTCAAGCGCTGCCACGCATTCGACGACCTCGAACCGGTTGGCGGGCACCAGAAGGGCCTTCGACGGCGCGTTGTAGCGGTGATTGGCGCGCCCAATCCGCTGGATCAGCCGTTTGACATTCTTCGGCGCGCCCACCTGAATGATCAGATCGACATCGCCCCAGTCGATGCCCAGGTCGAGCGTTCCGGTGCAGACGATGGCGCGCAATTCTCCTGCCACCATCGCCGCCTCGACCCGTTCGCGCTGTTCCCGCGCAAGGCTTCCATGATGGATCCCGATGGGCAGGCTGTCTTCGTTCTGCAGCCAGAGGTTGTGAAAGAAGATTTCGGCCTGCGCGCGGGTGTTGTGGAAAATCAGCGTCGTCTTGTGCTGTCGCACCTGATCGAGCACCGCCGGGATCGCATAAGCCGCCCCGCCCCCGGCCCAGGGCGGGCGTTCTTCCGTTTCCAGCATAGTGATCGAGGCTTCGGGACCGGGATCGGCATAGAGAATCTCACACGGGTCGGGATGGCGCGCCAGAAACCGCGCAATGCCGTCCGGGTCTTCCACCGTCGCCGAAAGACCGACCCGGCGCAGTCCCGGCGCAAGGCTTTGCAAACGCGCCAAAGCCAGCATCAACTGGTCGCCGCGCTTCGATTCAGCAAGCGCGTGGATTTCATCGACGATCACCCGAGACAGCCCCGCGAACATGCGATGCGCGTCCTCGTAGGATGTCAGAAGCGCCAGGCTTTCCGGCGTGGTCAGCAGGATATGCGGCGGATCAGCGCGCTGGCGCTTTTTCTGGGTGGCGGATGTGTCGCCTGTCCGATCCTCAACCCGGATCGGCAAGCCCATATCCTCGATCGGCGTCCGCAGATTCCGTCGGATATCAGCCGCCAAAGCCTTTAAGGGCGAGACATACAAGGTGTGCAGCCCCTGATGGTCGCCATCGGCCAATTCCGCCAGGCTTGGGAGAAACCCGGCCAGCGTCTTGCCGCCCCCTGTCGGCGCGATCAGCAATAGCGACGGGTCCGACGCCCGGTCCAGCATGTCCCGCTGATGGGGATGCATCGTCCAGCCTTTCTGGCCGAACCAGGTATCGAAGCATTCCAAATCCATCCCGCGCAAGTCTAGGCCGGGCCTTGCCACTGGCAAGAATGGGCGTTTCGCCGACCGTTTGTTCATGCTATGTTCACACTCATAGCTCCGCCCGTCAACACAGAGGATCCGTCCCATGGCCATGACCCTTCCCGACAAACTGAACGGAACCTTGCGGGCCTTTATCGAGGCGCAGCCAATGTTCTTCGTGGGCACCGCCGCAGCCGAAGGCCGGGTGAATATCTCACCCAAGGGTATGGACACGCTGAAGATCCTGGATGACCAGCATATCCGCTGGTTGTCGCTGTCGGGCAGCGGCAATGAAACCGCCGGGCATCTGCGTCTTGACCCAAGGATCACCATGATGTGGTGCGCCTTCGAAGGCGATGCGCGGATCCTGCGCGCCTTTGGCACCGCGACCGTGCTTCATCCGGACGACGCGGGCTGGGATGCGGCAGCGGCCGATTTCCCGACCTTCGGCGGCGCGCGCCAGATCTATAACGTCACGATCGATGCCGTGCGCCTGTCCTGCGGAACCGGCGTGCCCGAGATGGCCTTCAAACGGCAAAGGGGCCCGGAAGAGCTTGTCCCGTTCTATGATGAGATGGGGCCCGAAGGCGTCAAAGACTATTGGGCGCGGAAGAATTCCGAGACCATCGATGGGTTTCCAACCGGTACTGCCTGATCGGTTACCCTTTAACCCGTCGCTTTGCAGAAGGCGTGATAGTAATCCTCGATCGCCTGGGCCAGATTTGCCATACGGCCCGGCGCATCAAGCCCATCGAAGCGCAAGCCGTGGAAAAGGCGGCGCTTTTTCACAAAGGCATCGATGTCTTCCCGCGTGGACATCTCATATGGCGGGCGTGGGTCAGACCGTTTTGCAAGCTCTGAGACAAGAAAGCCGTGTTCGCGCATCTCGATCATCAGTACTTCGTTGTACGACCCTTCACGTCCTGGCAGCCCAAACCAGCCGTCCTGGCGTTTGGCCGGTCGATCAGCCAGCGGATCATAACCCGTCAGATCGAAATGGTGGACGGAATGCAGCGCCAGACGATGGGCATTCCAGTCTTCCCAGAAGAATATTGTGAGATCGCAGCCGTCCAATTCAAATGCATGGCGGGTCGTGGCCGTTTCATGGGCCCCGAGCCCGGTGATCTTGGTTACGAGTTCATCGCGCAGATCTGTCGAGGCGGCAGCCGGTGCCGCCAAGAGCAGTCCGATCAGTGCGGTGCGTATCACCGAACGATCATCTCGTCCTTCACGAACATGTTCGCCCAGGCGCGGTCCACAAGATCCGGCGACATCTGATAGGGAATGCCTTCGAATTCGCAGATCGAGATCATCTGGTCGATCAGGAAGATCGGCTGATAGTTCGCATAGATGTTGTCGATGGTCGGATACTTGTTCTTCATCAGATGAACGAGCGTATCTTCGTCCAGCGGCATCTTCTTCTTCCGCGCCACCATGGCGAAGATCTTCAGGTAGTCTTCTTGGTCCGGCCCGTCGATCTTGATCTTGAAGAAGATCCGGCGAAGGGCCGCTTTGTCGAAGATCTCGTTCGGGTGGAAGTTGGTCGAGAAGATCACAAGCGTGTCGAAGGGCACTTCGAACTTCTCACCAGATTGCAGCGCCAGGATGTCCTTGTTCTCTTCCAAGGGAACGATCCAACGGTTGACCAGGGCCTGAGGCGGTTCTTCCTGACGACCCAAGTCGTCCACGATGAAGATGCCGCCGGTCGATTTCAGCTGCAACGGCGCCTGATAGGTCCGCGCCGTCGGGTTGTAGACAAGGTCCAGCATCGAAAGCGACAGTTCACCACCGGTGATCACCGTCGGGCGGTCACAGAGCACATAGCGCGTGTCGAACCGGTTCGACGTCCGGCGCAGGGCGTTGGGGTCGTCTTCCTGTGCCATGGCGGCCGAGTGCACGATCGGGTCATAGACCGTGATCACCTGGCCGGAATATTCGATGGCGCGCGGGACATAGATCTTGTCGCCCATCGCGTCGCGGATCCCGTTCGAGATCGAGGATTTACCGTTGCCCGGAGGGCCATACATCAGAACCGAACGACCAGCCGAGACCGCAGGCCCCAAATGGTCCAGAAGCTCATCCGGCAGGACCAGATGCCCCATCGCGCCCATCAACTGGTCGCGCGTGACCTGAATGTTCCGGATCGACTGGCGTTTGACCTGCTCGGAATAGACGGTCAGCGGCACCGGCATGGCGCCGTAATATTCCGACTGAGCCAAGGCATCCATGGCGCGGGATTTGCCGTTCTCGGTCAGCTGATAGCCCATCTCGCCGCCCGAGTTCGCATGAAGCGTACCCGTCGCCTCGACCAGGCGCTGTCCGCGGGCCAGATCGACCAGTTCCTGGGTCACCGGCACCGGCAGGCAAATCGCCTTGGCCAGCTCGGTCACCATGTCCAGGTTTTGCCGGAACATCGTTTTCAGCAGGATGTCCCGCATCATCACCTGCGGAAGCAGCATTTCCTCTAGCCGGCGGGGGGCCGGCGGCGCCATCACGTTTGAAGTTTGAACGTTCATCGCTGACCTATGCGTCCTTTACCCTCTGCAAACGCCGCGCACGGCCCACCGGATTTGGTTGGGGCGCGGCGATACACTCATTTCCAAGAGGACAGTGTCGGTTTATTGTGGCCAAAAGATGGAAAGAGCTAGGGATGAGCAGGCCCATTCCCCTCATATTGGCGACAATTCTGACCCTGGCGACAGCCGGGTTTAGCGCGCTCGCGCTACTGAAAAACGGCATATATATCAACACGTTCGAAGGCGACGCCTTCCATCTGATGGATATCATGACGCGGATGGAAATGGGGCAGCGGCCGCATCTGGACTTCCAGACGCCCATTGGCGGCCTGGCCTTCTGGCCGATCGCGCCATTCTGGGGGTTTGGCGCGGGCCGGGCCTTTGCCGCGGGTCAGTTGCTGGTGGCGGTGCTTTTGCTGCCTGCGATCATCCGTGTCGCGCAATCCCGGCTTGCGCGCGGCTGGGCGGAGTTTTTCGGACTGTCCCTGATCGTGATGGTGACCGCGCTGGTCTATGGTGGGGACACGGCCAATGTCTCGGTCTCGATGCATTACAACCGCTGGGCCTGGGCCATAGCAGCCGTCGCTGTTCTGGCTGCGGTCTTGCCTGCCCGCAAAGGCGGCGGCGCGGCGATCGATGGGGTGATCATCGGGCTGTGCTTTGCCGCGCTCGCGCTGTTGAAGGCCACGTATTTCCTGGCCCTGCTGCCGGGAGTTGTCGTGGCTTTGGCGGTGCGGGGCGCCTATCGGGACATTGCCTGGGCAGCGGCGGGCGGTGTCACCGTCGCGTTGATTGTCGCTGTCACGCAGGGGTTCGGATTTTACGCGGCCTATGTCAGCGATCTTCAAGCTGTGGCGGCAGCGGATCTGAGGAATTTCCCTGGCCTGCCCTTCACCGAAATCCTGACCGGTCCACGGTTTCTGGTGGCAACGCTCCTCGGTCTTGCGGCTATTGCCCTGCTCCGCCGCTCAGAGGCACCGGGCATGGGCCTGGCGCTCTTGGTCCTGCTTCCGGGGTTCTTTTATGTGACCTTTCAGAACTTCGGGAATGATCCGATCTGGCTTTTGCCGCTGGGGTTGATTGCCGTCTCGGCCGCAGGAGCCCCGTCGTTGAAGGTGGTTGGCATCGCCGCGCTTCTGGTCGGCGCGCCACCCTTTATCACCATGGCGACCAGTACGCTTCGCCATTTCGCGTTGAAGACGGACGGCTATGTCGCAATCGTGCCCCGCGTGCCGGTGCCGCGCGGGTCGATCTATACCACTCAGATCCGGGCGCAAACGGCCAACGGAACCGTCGCGCTGGACGATGACGCCTTTGGACTGTCCGCCCTGAACGGGCTTGTCGAGCGACCCAATCGCGTCGAATTCGCGGGCGCGATACTGCCCGATTGTCAGATAACGGCTGGCTATGTTGGATGGTATGCGGAAACCGCCGCGGCGCTGAACAACTCTGACCTGCCGCGGGATGCCACGCTTTTCGTGGCGGATGTCTTGTCGGTCCAATGGCTGTTCGCGCTGAAGGCCCCGCTGCCTGGCGGGACGCCCTGGTACTATGACGGGTTGCCGGGGATCGACGCCGCAAGCCATGTTCTGGTGCCGCTTTGCGCGGTGCAGCCGGCAGCCCGAACCGAGGCTCTTTCGGAACTGACGGGATCGGGACTAGATCTGACCGAGTTACAATCGACGCCGCTTTATCGGCTGTTCGAGATCCAGCGTTAGGATCCGAAGAAGACACCGCCGAGCAGATACAGGATCAGCGTGCCGCCCAGGGCGAATCCCATGGGGAACTTTGCGTGATCCCAGCTTTTCCAGTCCGGAAAGGCGCGGCGCATGGCCGGGATGGCCCGAAACACGCGATGGGTCGCGAAGGCGCCCAGAAGTACGGCGGCAAAGATGGTCATCAAGGAAAGCGCGTCGGCCCGGTCAAAGAACGGCGCTGCAGCGGCGACGAATTTGGCGTCACCCGCCCCGAAGGCCCGCGCCATGTTGCCGACGAACCCGATGGCCAGAAGAACCACCGCATGGACATAGCGCCAGAGGTATTCGTCAAATGGCAGGGCGATCAGACCGATCACCATAAACACGACGAACAAGGCCATGACGGCCTTGTTGGGGATCTTCATGAACTTGAGATCGCTCCACGCCACCCAAAGTCCGATTGGGACAGCGAAGGGTAGGAACCAAAGGGCGGCCCATGCCGTTATCTGCATCGGCCGCCCCTTTGAGTTTTAGTTTATGACGTTGTTTTCAAGCGCATCCAGGCTGCGGGCTGCGGCTTCGAAATGCTGCGGATGGGTATCCATCGCCTGGCGCAGAAGGCCGCGTCCGGTTGCCACATCGCCTTGCTTGATGGCCGACAGGGCCAGCGTGTGCAGAAGCTGGGCCTGCTCGGTCTGGCTCATCTCGACCACCGGCAAGTCATAGTTCCGCTGGGCGCCGCGGGCCAGAACCAGATTGTTCTTGGCCGTGAAGAGGTCGGGCGCATAGCTGATCGCCTCGGTAAACAGCGTCTCGGCCCCTTTGGCGTCACCGCGGGTCAGCTTGGAATAGCCCCAGTTGTTCAGAACGCCGGACGGTTTGGTCGTCAGACCAAGCGCAATTTCATAGAAACTGTCGGCCTTTTCCCATTCCTTATTGGCGTCGGCCACCATCGCTTCCAACCGGTACCGATTGTAGGTTTCGGTCGTGGGCGGGATCTTGTCGAGTTCAACCTCGGCCTCTTCCCAGTTGTTTGACCGGATCAGGGCTTCGGCAAGGTTCAGGCGGTCACCGTCGGTGACTTCGTCGCTTGCGACCACATCGCGCCAGACCGGTACAGCGTCCGAAGCTTTCCCGGCACGGACCAGGGATTGGCCGAGACCGCGCTTCAGATCGATGCGGTCCGGCTCTTGCGCGCTGGACTTGGCAAAATAGGCCACAGCCTCGTTGGCGTCAGAGGACCGCAACATCACATCGTTGAGGTTCGATTCATCGATCACGTTGACGTCTTTGAACGCTGCCTCGATCTCTTCAACGGTTGTCGGTTGACTACATGCCGACAGCGCAACGGCGCTGCCAAGGCAGAGAGTAAAAATAACTGAGTGGCGCATGGTGCCTGCGTCCTTTTTCCTGCTCGTGTGCCCTTCGCTTATTCTGGCGTCGACAGAAGCAGGTATTCCCCTGACCCCTGGCGCACCAACGCGAAGTTTGCGTCATTAGTCTCAGAATACTCTGGATTTTCCAGTTTTTCGAGAGCCAAGGCCAGATTGTTACGAATTTCGGCACTTTCGCCACTATCCAGTGCAAACGCGACACGGAAAACGCGGCTTGCTTCGCCAAAATTGCCGGTTTCCATGAGGACGACGCCCAGATTGTTCCAGGCGGGGACAAAGGTTTCGTCCTGTTCGGTGGCGTTGCGAAGCTGCTGTTCGGCCTGACCAAGCCGCCCCAGCCGCAAATTGGCCGAACCGATGGCCGACAGAACCTCGGCCGTTGTGCCCTGTTCAAAGGCGGCCAGTTGATAGCTTTGCAAGGCCAGTTCGTATTCGCCGGCCTCCATCAGCCGGTGTCCCACAAGCAGCTGATCTTCAACCACAGCGTCGGACCGGATCTTGCCGGTCGGTGCGAAGGGGCTTGGATCCTCCGTGCGAAAGCCGCCCGCGATATCATCGCAGGCGGCCAAAATACCTAGTCCCAGGGTCAACCCCACCCAGAATCTTGCCATGTGCCCCTTAGAAGTTTGCGTTGCTCAGCGTCACCGAGATTTCATAGACCGACGGCCCGATCAGGATGATCAGAAGCGGAGGAACCGTCAGCATCATTGTGGCAAGGGTCATCTTCGTAGGCAACTTGTTTGCTTTTTCTTCTGCGCGCATGACGCGTTTATCACGCATCTCGCCCGCATAGACACGAAGGGCTTCGGCGATCGAGGTACCGAAGCTGGCCGACTGGATCAAAACGGTCACGAAGCTGGCCACATCGGGCACGCCTGCACGTTCGGACATGTCCCGCAGAACCTGGGTCTTTTCCTTACCGGCCTTCATCTCATGGCCGACGATTTCAAATTCATCCGCAAGGGCCGGGTAGCCGGCGCGGATTTCCTTCGAGACCCGATTGATAGACTGGTCAAGCGACTGACCGGCTTCGACGCAGACCAGCATCATGTCAAGCGCATCGGGGAAGCCGTTTGTGATCTCTTCCTGGCGTTCTTCCTGGCGGCGGGTCACCCAGTATTTGGGCAACATGTAGCCCACAACACCCGGCAAAAGCACCGAAAGAACAAGAGCCTGCGTTGTCGGTTGCCCGGTTGCGCTTTGCACGATGGCGTATAGCGCACCGATGATCAGCAGACCGACGCCCAGTGCGAACTGCATGAAGTTATAAGTCCGAACCGCGTTCTTCGAGCGATATCCGGCCTGCAGGAGCTTCAGGCGGACGGCCGAATATTCCTGTTCGTCCTGCGGTTCAAGGAAGCCCGAGTATTTCTCAAGCTTGTCCTTCTTGTTGCCGCCAGACCGAAGCGCCTGCTTGTCCTTGACCTTGGTGTTCTGGCGCGTTCCGGGCGACTTCAGCTTATCAAGCGGATCGACTTCCTTCTTCAGAAGGACCGGCAGGGTGATCAGGATCATGAACATCCCAAGCACACCGACCACGATCAGCGGCCCGAACGGTCCCAACCGGTCGGTCAGGAGATCCAGAATGGGTTGAATGGTTTCCATGACCTTACACCTTAATGTTCACAAGCGCCCGCATCACGAAGACGTTGGCCACAAGAAAGCCCGCGACAACCAGACAGGCCGGGATGAAGACCGAGGTCCCCTTCACGTCGTCATAGTAGTTGGGCTCAAGCACGTTGATGCCGACCAGCGCCACGATCGGGAAGATCGACAGGAACATGCCGGACCATTTCGCTTCTGCGGTGATCGCCTTCACACGGCGGAACAGCTTGAACCGCGCGCGGATCACCTGGGCCAAACCGTGCAGGATTTCGGCTAGGTTACCACCCGAAGTCTGCTGGATCGTCACCGCAACAGCGAGGAAGCGCAAATCCTGCATATCCAGACGTTCGGCCATGGCTTTCAGGGCCTCGCCCACATCGCGACCATAGGCACTTTCGTCGGCGATCACGCCAAATTCGGAACCCAGCGGGTCTGGCACCTCTTTCGAGACGATGGTCAAAGCCGATGAAAACGGGTGACCCACGCGCAGCGAGCGCACCATCAGTTCCACCGCGTCGGGAAGCTGTTCTTCAATCAGGCCAAGGCGCTTTTTGGCCTTGTTGTCGACCCAGACATAGACGCCGCCGATCCCCATGGCCGCCGACAGGAACAGGCGGATCTGCCAGGCTGCCGATGTGCCGAAGGTCATACCCACGAATGCCACGAAGCCCAAAACGCCCATGACCATGATCAACTGGCCCGGCGTAAAGGCGATGTTGGCTTTTTGCGCCTTGTTCGCAAGGATCGCGTAAAGCGGGATCGAACGCGATTTCATGTGTTGGCCCATCTCCTTGCGGAGTTGTTCCAGCACCTGTTCGCGGCCTGCGCCCTTCTCGAGCATTTCGAGACGGCGGTTGACCCGGTTGTTCAGGCTGATCGATTTGCCGAAGATCGTGAGATAGAGGCCCTCGACGAGGACCAGAACGGCGATAAAGATCAGACCGTAAATGAGCGGTTCTGCACTGATACTCATGTGCCGTTACTCCGCAGCGAAGGGTTCAAAGATGTTCGACGGCAGGTCGTAACCCCACATCCGGAACCGTTCCGAATAGGCCGACCGAATGCCCGTCGCCGTGAAGTGCCCGATGATCTTGTTGTCCGGTGTCAGGCCGACCCGCTGATAGCGGAAGACTTCCTGCATCGAGATCACTTCACCTTCCATGCCCGTCACTTCTGTGATCGAGACCATCCGGCGCGAACCGTCCTGCAAGCGTGAAGCTTGCACGATCAGGTTCACAGCGGAAGAAATCTGGGCCCGGACCGCCTTGATCGGCATTTCAATCCCGGCCATCGAGATCATGTTTTCCAAGCGCGACACACCGTCCCGTGCCGAGTTGGCGTGGATCGTGGTCATCGACCCGTCGTGGCCCGTGTTCATGGCCTGAAGCATGTCGATGACTTCCTCGCCCCGTGTCTCACCCACGATGATGCGGTCAGGACGCATCCGCAGGGCGTTCCGAAGACAGTCGCGCTGGGTCACAGCACCTTTGCCTTCCACGTTGGCGGGGCGGCTTTCCATCCGGCCCACATGGGTCTGCTGAAGCTGAAGTTCCGCCGTATCCTCGATCGTCAGGATGCGTTCATCGTTGTCGATGAAGGACGACAGCGCGTTCAGCGTGGTCGTTTTACCGGAACCGGTACCGCCCGAGACGATGATGTTCAGGCGTGTCGCAACGGCCGCCTGAAGATAGGCTGCCATTTCCTCGGTGAAGGCGCCGAAGTTGACCAGGTCGTCAACGGCCAGCTTTTCCTTCTTAAACTTACGAATGGAGACCAGGCTCCCGTCCACCGCAATCGGGGGAACCATCGCGTTGAAACGCGACCCGTCGGCGAGACGGGCGTCAACATATGGGTTCGATTCATCAACCCGACGACCCACGGCCGACACGATTTTGTCGATGATCCGAAGCAGGTGCTTTTCGTCCTTGAAGGTCGTGTCAGTCAGTTCCAGCTTACCGGCGCGTTCCACAAAGACCTGCTGCGGTCCGTTCACGAGAATATCGTTCACGGTGTCGTCTTTCAGAAGCGGCTCAAGGGGCCCAAGCCCCGTCACTTCGTCGAACAGATCCTGGTTCAGCGATGCCCGTTCATCCCGGTTCAGCACGACGCCCATCTCGTCCAGGCGTTCGGCGGAAATCGCAACGATTTCGGCCCGCAGATCCTGTTCGGTCGCGTTTTCCAGCGCGGCGAGGTTCAGGTTATCAAGAAGCGCCTTGTGCAGTTCGACCTTGATCTCGCCCAGCCGTTCCTTCCGCTTGGCTTCCTTGTCCATCGGCACAGCCTGGGCGGCGGCCTTGGATGGCTTGCGCTTGACAGAGGCATCGGGCGTCGGCGCGGAAGCGGCCGCAGCGCCACCTTCGACCGACTTAAGCTCAGGCGCACCAGCAGGCGACTGATTTGGCTTTTTGTACTTCGAAAACACCGTGAGTTCCCCTCGAAATTAGCCCTAGCCGCCAGCGGCGACGGACTCGTTCAATTCATGAACCGACTTGGCCAGCTTCGCGATTTCCTTGCGGACCGGGCTTTTGCCCGCCGTCTCGGACAAAGGCAGTCCGTGGTCGCAGGACTGAACGATCTGTTTGCCGCCATCCGGGATTTGCACTTCGATCTGAATGTCGAGGCTTTCGGCCATGCGCTTGACGCGGCTCTTGCCCGAGAGATCCGCAAATTTCGGCGCCTTGTTCAGAACGTAGCGCAGCTTTTCGAACGGCAGTTCCTCGCCCTTCAGGGCCCGGATCAGCCGAAGCGTGTTCTGGGCCGACCGCATGTCGAGTTCCATCATCGCGAAATAGACATGCGCGGCGTGCAGAACCGTTTCGGTCCACTGAACCAGCGGCGACGGCATGTCGATGATGACATAGTCGAAATTGGTCCGTGCCATCTCGACCAGACGTTCGACGTCTTCCGGCCCGATGATATCGAGCGGAAGCATCTCGGACGGGGCCGTCAGCACATAGAGTTTTTCGTTGAAGGTCAGGAGCGCCTGCATGAAGGCGTCGCTGTCCATCGACGCGGTGTCCTGCAGCAGCTCGAACACGGCTTCGCGTCGCGGCAGATCGAGATAGGTCGATGCCGACCCGAATTGCAGATCCAGATCAAGCAGGCAGACCCGCGGGGGTTCGTCCTTGTCGATATTCGCAAGTTCCCAGGCCAGGTTCACCGCGAAGGTGGTGGCACCGGTGCCGCCGCCCAATCCGTGAACCGGAAGGACCACGCCGTCGCGGTCGCCCGTCGCCTTGAGCGTCGGGGCCGAACCTTCGGCATGTTGCACCTTGGGCTCCGGAGGTTTGCGCATCCGCTCGATCGCATCGTGCAACGCGCCGTCCGGAAGGGGGTACGGCACGAACTCTTCCGCGCCAAGCTTCAGAAGCTGGTGCAGCGCAATCGGGCTTACCTCTTCCGCGATGACGAGCACCTTGATGCCCTTTGAGACCGCAGCTTTGATAATGTCCGCAATTTGAGCGAGATCGTCTTCGTCTTCTTCGTCCATCGCGACGGCGACAAACTCAAGCGAATCCGAATCCGGTTGGGTCAGAAAGACGGCTGCGTCCTGAAAGGACAGATCGCCCCAGCTTTCCCCAAGTTCGGTTTCCATATCCTCGATCAGAAGATCGAAGTTCTGTACATCCCGGCTGACTGTGCAGGCAACAATCGGTGCCGGTTCTGGCTGCAATGCCGCAGTGTTACTCATATAGCCTCACGTCCTTCCGTTACCGGACGAGAGCGAAACAAACTTTGGTTGCTAAGGGCCCAAAAAGCCGTTGGCAGCCATCTCCGCCTCCGTCCGGAGACGCGATACAAGAATCGCGCCTACCGTCCCGGTGTGGAAGAAATGGCTGCCAAAGTTGGCGACATTGAGGCTAAAATCACGTAATTATTCGTTCAATCGAGACGAATAATTATTAGCCACCTGCCCCTTCAATCGCTGCAATACCACCTTCATCGCTCGGCGGAAGCTCGGTCGCGCTATCCACGTATTCGCGGAAGATGACCGTCGCGTATTTGCCGTTGAGCTGGCCGTTACAGTGGACATTGTAGACTGGCTGACCCGGCTGGCTTTGCGGATCGAGGACCACCATCGGATCGCTCACACCGCCACCTTTCGCGCCGCCCCCTGCGCCGGACCGGGCGCACATCTGGGCGAACATGTTGGTTGCCGTTGGGTTACCGAAGCCACCTTCGTCGAGGAACGCACCAGACTCTCGTGCCCAGCTGTTCCCTATCCCGGCGTCACCGCATGCAGTCAGAAGCACTGCGCTGCTTGTTGCGGCCAAGATCAGTTTAATGCGACCCGCCATTGTCTTACTCCATCACGTAGCCGTAGGAACCGCTGAAGTCTTGCTTGGCGACCTCTGCGGCAGCGCCCCCGCCGGCTCCGCGCGTACCGCGACCGGTCGCACCAAGCAGGAAGAGTTCGTTTTCAGTGGGCGGCCGGATCCGGTCGGTCGGCAGTGCCAACGCCTCGCCGCGGGTCGGTGTGACCAGATGCGGCGTGATGATGACCACCAGTTCAGACTGGTCGCGCTGATAGTCGGTCGAACGGAACAGCGCCCCGAGAACCGGGATATCGCTGAGCCACGGCACCTGCGAGATGTTGTCCTGGAAGTTGTCTTCCAGAAGACCCGCGATCGCAAAGCTTTCGCCATCCCGCATCTCGACGACGGTCCGGGCCTCGCGCCGGCTGAAGCCGTTGATCGAGAAGCCACCGTTGGTGACCGTCAGCGTCGGGTCGACGCCCGATACCGCCGTAACCATCTGAAGGTTGATGACGCGCCCGTCGACCACCCGCGGCGTGAAGGTCAGTTCGACACCAAACGGTTTAAACTCGACCGTGATGCCGCCTTCATCGTCGACAACCGGTACCGGGATCTCACCACCCGCCAGGAAGCTGGCCTCCTGACCGGACAGGGCGACCAGGTTCGGTTCACTCAGCGTCCGGACAAGCCCTTTGGTTTCAAGAGCTTCCATAAGGACTTCGAAGCTGTAAGACCCAACGTCGAACCCGGTGGACAGCTGGCCGATGGACTGGTTGTCCACTTCGAACAGTGTGATCAGGTCAAGCGGTGTCGTTGCGTCGCCGTCCAGGTCGAACGGTGTGAACGAAACGCTTGGCCCCAAAGCCGCGACGCCGCCGTTCGTGCCAATCGACGTACTGATGTCCAGTTGCTTGGACACAGAGCGCGACATTTCGGCGAAGCGCACTTTCAGCATGACCTGCTGCGTGCCCCCGACGACCATCAGGTTCGACACCCGGCCCGGCGCATAGCGGTTGGCCAGGTCAAGCGCGCGATCCAGACGGGCCAGTGAAGAAACCGTGCCTGAAAGCACGATGCCGTCATTGGCGGTCCGAACTTCGATCTGCTCGCCCGGAAGGATCTGACGCAGACGCTCTTTGAATTCATCGACGTCAGGGACGACCTGAACCTCGACATTCGTGATCAGCCCGCCATCGGGGCCAAGAAGCGTCAGGGTTGTGCGACCCGGTGCCTTGCCGAGCACATAGATCGTGCGGTCCGATAGGGTCGAGATGTCCGCGATGCCCGGGTTAGCGATCGACAATTCGGCGAAAGGCATCTCTGCCTCCACCACGACCGCGCGGTTCATGGATACACGGAGCGCGCTCGATGCCTCGCCCCGCAGAACGGTAAGAACTTCCGCAGAAACGGAAGGAACTGTTGCAAGAGTAGTGGCGAGACCCAATAGGGCCGCCTTCAAATATCTGATTTTCATGTGACCTGCCTCTCCGATCACGCCTCGTTTACGGGTCTTATTCGCCCGGCTTTAGAGGCACCATGCGGGAGAAACGGTTTTTTTGCAAGAATCAATGCTTTGGCGGCGGCCATTTATGTGGACAACCCGCAACACACCCGAATCCCTAGGGGCAAAACGAGACCGGACCCCAAATTCTGGGGTCCGGTCCGGAATTTCAGATATCGAACTTTAGCCGTTCGTCGGGCAATCCACGGGGATTTCCACGACATCGGCACCGCGGCGCGTCTTGATCGTGCAGACCCGGCGCTCTTCCGGTGCTTGAAAGACTTCGCGTTCGATGCCCAGAAGATCACCCTGGCCCACCTGCACGGTTTCGGCCACGTCTTCATCCTCGGCGCCCACAAGCGACAGTTGCAAGCGGCCCGTTGCCTGAGCCTGTGCCAAAGAAGCCACCTGTTTCGGTGTCCCTTCGATGGTCACTGTCCGGGCCACGGTTGGGTTGTTGCGATCTTCATCGGCCGATTGGTCGACCGCGATCAGCTTGATGCCGGCCTGGATCAGCTTGGTCACTTCGCGCGACGCAAGTTCTTCCTGGTCGATCTTACCGGTCCAGTACACGTCGACCCGGTCACCCGGGCGCAGGAAGCCCGACACACCCGAAGCCACGTCGACCCGGATCGCGAAGGCACGCATGCCGCGGCCCAGCCGCGAAGACACACCCGCATCTTCGCCCGGTGCGGTCACCTTCACCTGAAGAACCGCTTCGTCCTTTTCCATAGCACGAAGAACTGTGCGCAGATCTTGCCCGGCCGGGAACAGGTCTTCCTCGGCCAGAAAAGCGCCCGCCGGAATTGCATTCTCGGGCCAGGCCACCCGGCGCACATCACCTTTTTCAAGGCGCTGTCCGTAGCGGACTGGTTTGTTGACGACATAGACGTCCTTTGTGGGGACCTGCTTTGCGCGCTGCGCGCGCTCGTTTGCCAGCGCAGTCTCATGCGCGCTGATATAGTCCTGCGCCATATACACTGCGAAACCCGCAAGGCCCAAACCCAGCAACAGGACCAAACCGAATACCATACGCATGACATTTCCTTTCGTGTCGATCTCAGGCGGCCAGAAAAAGCCGCACAGAATGCGTCAACGACGAGGTATCCAAGACAAATGTGGCGAGAGCGTGGACAGAACGTAAGAAAATGGTGGGAAGTTCAGGGCATTGTCCACGCTGAAACGGGGGCCCGAACCGACGTTTCAAACGTCATCTATTTTGGGAAAAGAAAACGCGCACCCAAGTCCCTCTGGGTGCGCGTTCTCGTCTGTGAAGATCAACCGCCGTTTGGCAGGATGCTGACCGTGTCCTCGATGGCCTGGCCGACATTGCCGGAAGTCGAGGTTGTTGCCACCTGAACCGAAGCGATCACACCGATGCCCAGGCCGACGATAGCTGCTGTCAGAACAACCCAGTCAACAGTGACCGCGCCGTCTTCGTTCTTAAGGAAATCCGCAAAATACTCGCGCATATCCGCCTCCAATCGCACTCACGCCCCACAAAATTTGGTCCGAAGACCCTGTCCGAGATTGAAGTTAGTGTCAGAATGTGACCGGACAGGGGCACCCTTGGGTCGCTCGGATGATCTTCTTCACCAGTTGCTAAGCCTTTGGGAAAAGTGTGTTTCCCAATGCCGCCCAATTGCCTTCGGGAACCCGCCCGCACAACGGAAAAGACCGGCCCCTAGGGACCGGTCCTTTCTTAGGATAAGCGGACGACCCATCTTGGGTCGCCCGCGAAATCCGGGTCTGATTAGCCGCCGACAGTCTGGCCAGCAACTTCAGTCGAGATCGCAGTACCCAGGGTGTTCACACCGCCGCGAACCGAGGCCAGCACGGCAATGCCGAGGCCAACGATAGCTGCTGTCAGAACAACCCAGTCAACCGTAACTGCGCCGTCTTCGTCTTTCTTGAAGTTCTTAGCAAGCTTGAAGAATTCCATTGTTCGTCTCCGTTCCATTTGTCACTCAGTTGCACTCGAACCTTGGCAGAAGCGTCCGAGCCGTCCTCACATGCTCACTACCGCCTTGGTATGAGCAGGATATAGCCGTCCAAATTGGGCGAGACTTAGGCCAAGGTCGTACCTTTTTGCAGAGACACGCTTTTTTCCGCAAAATAGCTGTAAGTATATGTTTTTAAGTGATTTTTTTTGCTTTTTCGATGATTTGCGCGCCAGTTTTCTGTTCAGTTTGTGTGTGATTGACGAAAGGTTTAGAACAATCCACAGGCTGCGGGCCGAATAAGTTCCGCACCATGGATGGTTTCCAATCCCCCCGGTTCACCCATATGTTGGAATTCATGCAGAGATTCCTTCTTTTCTTGATTTTTCTCTGGCCGGCGGCCGTTTTCGCCCAAGAACCCGAGCCGTTTCCGGACTTCAACTTCAAACGCGTAGGCGTGCCGCAGAGCGGTTCGAACAAGCGGATCACGGTTCAGATCGCGCCCGTTGCCCCAGAGGCACCAGCCGCCCCGGCGACACCCGATGTGGCAGCCGCTGCGCCAGCCCCGGTCCTGCCCTGGTTCTGGGGGGATGTCTCGCGCGCGATCGACGCACCGGCCCAGGAACGCTTCGAACAGGCCCAGACGGTCCTCAGCAAGGCCGTGGGCGATGGTCGCTACCAGACACCGCGCCTGGACGAGCTTTTGCAGATCACGGCAGAGCATGGACCCGCGATCCTCAGGGCGACCATCGGGACCGAGGTTTCGCCAGCCCTGGTGGCCGCGGTCATCCACGCCGAATCCGCAGGCCGGGCCGATGCCGAAAGCAAAGCGGGCGCAGTCGGCCTTATGCAGCTCATGCCCGCGACCGCGGAACGTTTTGGCGTCGACGACAGAACAAACCCCCTCCAGAACATCCAGGGCGGCGTTGCCTTTCTAAACCTCCTGATGAACGCGTTCGACGGCGATCCGATCCTGATCCTTGCAGCCTATAACGCCGGAGAGAATGCCGTGAAGGACGCCGGCGGTGTCCCGCCATTCCCCGAAACGCTGGGCTATGTGCCCAAGGTCCTGGCGGCCTGGTCGATCGCCAAGGGGCTTTGCGTGACCGAGCCGGAACTCATCTCGGACGGCTGCGTGTTTCTGCCGTCCCCGTCGGGCTGACACCCGCCCGAGGAGGCGGGCGAAGCCCGACGACGAGATAAAGGAATGCGCCGCAGGCGCTCAATTAGGTCACGGCACCCGAAAAGGTCAGACCGATAGCTTCTTGAAGACCGGTTCCGGGATCAGGCGAATGATCAGCATGATCCAGCGCCAGAAGAACGGTGTATAAAGGACGTTCTTCTTCTTGCGGACGGCTTTCAGAATATCGTCCGCCACCGCTTCGGGGCTGGCGACTAGGAACATCCCTTCCAAGCCAAACGTCATGGCGGTGTCCACGAACCCGGGCTTTACGGTCACCACATGACCGCCGGACCGGGTCAAACGGTTTCTGAGACCCGAGAGATAGGCGTGGAACCCGGCCTTCGACGATCCATAGACATAATTCCCGATGCGGCCCCGATCCCCGGCGACGGACCCCACGCCGACGACTGTCCCCTTACCCCGCGCTTCGATGACGGGTGCCAGCCGCTGAATAACCTCGGAGGGCCCGGTGAAGTTGTCGCGGATCACGCCGTCGATCAAAGCAGGATCGGCGTCGATATCGGATTGTTCGGGCATCGAACCCGCAAAGGTTGCGATGTTCAGCACACCTTCGGTCGCTTCGGCCCGGGCGACAATCGCCTGAAACCCCGCCGCATCGCGCGCATCGAAGGCGATGGCCTCGGCAACGGGTGCACCGCGATGACGGCAGTCATCGGCAATATGTCGAAGATCTTCCATATCGCGCCCGGCAAGAAAGACGGCGTCGCCATCGCTTGCCAGTTTGCGCGCCAGCGCCCGCGCCATCGAGGACGTGGCGCCCAGGATCAGCCAGGTCTCGCTCATGCCGCATCCCTCAGCTTCAGACGTTTCACCAGATCCGTCTCGAACAGACGATCCGGGTCGGTCTTGTTCACGATCCCCGCCCATTTCCCGCGTTCGGGATACATCGCATCCATATCCCCGGGCTCGGCGAGCGAATCCTTGGCGAAATAGATGCGCCCGCCCGCCTTGGCCGCCGCCGCGTTCAGCCGTTTCACGAGTTTCACGCCCTGGGGCTTGTTATGGACGTCGACCGCCAGCGTATAGCCCTCCATCGGGAAGGACATCATACCACCCCGTCCGGGTCCGGTGCGTTTCAGCACAGCCAGGGGCGAGGCAAGACCTGACCGCGCGATGGTTTCAAGCATGTCCCGCAAGGCGTCGACCTCAGCCACCGGAACAACGCATTGGAACTGGTGGAACCCTTTCTTGCCGTACAGGCGGTTCCAGTCATGGATCTTGTCCAGCGGAAAGAAGAAATCCTCGATCCTTTTGACCACGGTCCTGCCCCGGACCGGCACACGGCGCCAATAGGCGGCATTGAAGGTGCGCACCACAAGTCCCGACAGGGCAAATCCCGGGGCATTGAACGGGACCTTTCGCGCCTTCTTGGCCGGGGGAACAAGACCCGCGCCTGTTTCGGCCTCTTCGAGGATCCCGCGGCCCAGGGATGGGCCCCAGGCCGTCGCATCGATCCAGCCCACGGAGTAAGTCGCCTCGGACCCGTCCAGAAGCCCGATATGTTCATCCCAATCGCTGATCCGGCGCTCGGTCACCGTCACAAGATCGCCCTTGGCTTTCGCCAGTTGCACTTCAACCGTTTCGATGATCCCGGTCTGGCCAAGGCCACCAATCGTTGCCGCGAACAGCGACTTGTTCTTCGACGTGATCCGTTTTGGCCCATTGGGCGTCAGAAGCCCGATTGCGCTGACATGCTGGCCGAACGTGCCCGCGCCATGATGGTTTTTCCCATGCACATCATTGGCCACCGCGCCCCCGACAGTGGCAAAACCGGTGCCCGGCATCACAGGGGGCAGCCAGCCCCTTGGCGCCAGGGCCCGCGCCAGATCGCCGATCATGGCGCCGCCTTCGACCGTCAGAAGCCCGGTTTCGGCGTCAAAGGCCCGGATCCGGTCCATCCGCGTCATGTCGATGGCAAGCCCGCCATCGTTCAGACAGGCGTCGCCGTAAGACCGCCGCTGGCCCAATGCAGGTGCGGGCGCGTCGGTCATCAGCCGCGCCAAGTGCGACAGACGTTCCGGGCGCGCGATCTCGCCCGTGGCCGTCAATGCCCGGCCCCAGCCCGAATAGGTCATGGTCTTATGTGGCATCGCGCGTCCTGAGCGAGTGTCGTTCCGCAAATGGGAACACAATAAGGCCCAGCAGCACCGCGAACCAAAGCGTGGTCACGCGAATGATCAATGTGGCGGGGATCGAGATTTCCAAGGGAATATGCTCGATCATCAAAAGGCCGATCATCGTAGCTTCTGCACCGCCCACGCCGCCCGGCGCGCCGGTCAATCCGCCCGCGAGCGTCGAAAAAAGGAAGACCGCGATCGCGAAAGAGACCGAGACATCCGCCCCCAGCCAGTCGAGAAGCAGATAAAAGGCATAGCCCTCGGCTGCCCAGCCGACGATGCCAAGCAGGGTTGCCCCTGCAAGCACCGAGGGGCTTTGAAAGGCCGTCAGGGATTTCGAGGCCGCCCGAATCCGCGCAAAGAGCCGGGGAAACCAGCCCGTCGCGCGATATGTCAGCGTTGCGAAACCGCGCAGCATTTCGGGCCGCGTCGCCAGAACGGCCACCAGGAGGGCCAGCGCGATGACCGGGATTGCTCCTCCGACCGGGGCCGCCGAAATCGCCAGCGCTGCCGCCATCAGAACCGCCATGGCCACAAGATCGGCTGCGCGGTCCACCAGAACCAAGGGCGCTGTCCGTTCAAACGGCCAACCGGTTTCGCGCCGGATCCAGCGCATCCGCACCAGTTCCCCGACACGGCCAGGTGTCACGGACATCGCAAAGCCGCCGACAAAGTGGCGCATGTCCTGCGCAACCGTGGTGGGAAGACCAAGCGCGCGCCCGAACAGGTGCCATCGAAGCCCGCGAAAGCCATAGTTCACGAGGCTGAGGGCCAGAAGCAGCAGGAACCCTGTGACGCTTAGGCGCGAGATCGCGTCGACTGTCTCTTGCCAGCCCGTGGCCACGGCCAGCCCAACGAGCCCGACCGCCGTCAGCACGAAAAGGCCACCGAGGATGACGAATTCGCCAATCGGTCGCTGGGTCCCCGTTATGGGTTTCATAGGTGTTGTGTTCGTGCTGCTCGTGGTCATTCAAGGCTGCGATACTGACCAAATTGGACAGCATTGTGAACCTTACACGTTTTTCAACGGTTACGGGCGTCACACTTGAAACACATCCGCCCATTCCGGATGCTTGGCCCTTTCCCGGTTGAGGAAGGGGCACAGCGGTACGATTTTGACCCCTTCGGCGCGCGCATCGGCCACAACGCGTTCGGCCAGTCGATGTCCCAACCCCTGGCCGCGCGCGTCATCCGGAACGCCCGTGTGATCCACGATGATCGTCCTGGGCGAAAGGATGGAATAGGTCAATTCCGCCGCGCCTGGCCCGTCGCCCAGGACATAGCGTCCTTTGGACCCTTCAACCTCGCGGCGGATGCTGTCGTCAGACAATGGTCGCTTCGGTCGCTGCCCGGATGTCTTCTTCGCTGACGTCCGGGGCCGTTTCGACGATCTTCAAGCCGCCATCGACCACCTCAAGCACACCGAGATTGGTGATGATCATATCGACCACACCCTGCCCGGTCAGCGGCAGCGTGCAGGCCTTCAGAAGCTTGGTCTCACCCTTCTTGTTGGTGTGATCCATCACGACGATGACGCGACCGACACCAGCCACAAGGTCCATTGCGCCGCCCATGCCCTTGACCAGCTTGCCGGGGATCATCCAGTTCGCAAGGTCACCGTTTTCGGCCACCTCCATGGCGCCCAGGATCGCGGCTGCGATCTTGCCGCCCCGGATCATGCCGAAGGATGTGGCGCTGTCAAAGTAGGACGTACGGGCCAGTTCGGTGATGGTCTGCTTGCCGGCATTGATCAGGTCGGGGTCTTCTTCACCCTCGAACGGAAAGGGGCCCATGCCCAACATTCCGTTCTCCGACTGGAGCGTGATGTCCTTGTCACCCACATAGTTCGCCACGAGCGTCGGGATTCCGATGCCAAGGTTCACATACATGCCGTCTTCAAGTTCCTGCGCGGCCCGTTCGGCCATCTGGTTCCGGTCCCAGGGCATTATGCGTCCTCCTTCTTGCGGGTGGTCCGCTGTTCGATGCGCTTTTCGTGCTCGCCCTGGATCAAGCGGTGGACGTAGATGCCGGGCAAATGTATCATGTCGGGGTCCAGGCTGCCGCGGGGCACGATTTCTTCGACCTCGGCAACGCAGACCTTGCCGCACATGGCGGCGGGCGGATTGAAGTTGCGCGCAGTCTTCCGGAAGACGAGGTTTCCGGTGTCGTCGGCCTTCCAGGCTTTGACGATGGACAGATCCGCGAAAATCCCTTCTTCGAGGATGTATTCCTCACCCCGGAACATCTTCGATTCCTTGCCTTCGGCGATGACGGTGCCCACGCCGGTTTTCGTATAGAAGCCCGGGATACCGCAGCCCCCGGCCCGCATCCGTTCGGCCAAGGTGCCCTGGGGGTTGAATTCAAGCTCCAACTCGCCCGACAGGTATTGCTGCATGAACGTGTCGTTCTCGCCCACATAGGACGAGATCATCTTTTTCACCTGGCGGGTCTGCAACAGGATCCCGATCCCGAAATCGTCAACGCCGGCATTGTTCGAGGCAAAGGTCAGGTCTTTCGTGCCCGCTTTCCGGATCGCATCGAGCAGAAGTTCCGGAATCCCGCAAAGGCCAAAGCCCCCTGCCGCGATGAACATCCCATCATGAAGAAGCCCATCGAGCGCTTCTTCTGCCGAACCGTAGATTTTTTGCACGGATGACCTCCCCCTGCGTACTGACGCCTTGTCCCGATGGTTCTGGCGTCACGCCTGGGGGAAGTCAATCGCCGCACTGCGGCAATGGCTATTGCGGAAGGGCGTCTTCGGCATATTGCGCGGCGAATTCCGCCGAGGGTGGGATTGGCCTGATGACATCGATCAGGACACCGTTCGGATCGGCGGTGATGAAGTGGCGCTGCCCGAAGTCTTCATCCGTCAATGGCTTCAGGATTGGCAGCCCGGCGGATTTGGCCCGTTGAAACAGCGCATCGGGATCTTCAACCTCGAAATTCAGGATCATTCCGGACACTGTGCCCCGTGATGCTTCGGGAACTGTTTCATGGGCCCCGTCCAGGATCGCGAGATTGACGGATGGTTCGTGCTTGGACTGGAGGTGCACATACCAGTCCGACGAGAAGGCAGGCACGAAATCGAAGTGCTGCACATAGAACTCAGTAGAGCCCGCAACGTCGTTTGTCTGGATGACCGGATAATACTGCGTGATCTTCATGGCTTGCTGTTCCTTCTAAAAACATACACTCTGTCTGTATGTGGAATCAATAAACATACAGGCTGTATGCATGCAAGGGAAAAATCGGCGCCCAAACGCCGTGCGCACGGAAGAAATGCGGGCAAGGTTGATTGCGACCGCCCGAAAGATCTTTGCCGAGAAGGGGTTCGCGGATACGGGCACACCGGAAATCGTCAAAGCGGCCGAGGTCACGCGCGGAGCGCTGTACCACCATTTCGCCGACAAGACCGACCTGTTCCGGGCGGTTGTGCGGGTTGAAGCCGAAGCCGTTGCCAAGGATATCGACGCTGCCGCGAAAGCGGGTGCCGCATCGGACGCGCTTGAGGCCGGGACGCGCGCCTATTTCGCGGCGATGTCAGTTCCTGGACGTGTTCGGTTGCTTCTGGTCGATGCGATTGCCGTGCTGGGCCCAGCGGAAGTCGACGACATTGACGCGGGGGCGGGGCGGGCAACTCTGGTGACGGGGCTGTCCACTGCGCTTCCCTTGGTGGACGACGCGGAAATTGGCGCGCTCGCCACTGTCCTGTCTTCGGCTTTCGACCGCGCGGCGATGGCCGTGGCGGATGGGGCTGATCCCGACACCTATATCGCCGCCCTTAGTCGGTTGATGCGGGTGATATCCGACGGCTAGGCCATCACGGGGCGCAGCCGGAAAATGAATTCATTTTCCGTAACGATTTTCGTGTCGAAAATCGCCTTCCCCGATGTAATGGCCGTCTGGGATCAACTGGCCTTCTTGCGCCGCGAGCCCTTCTTGGCGGCCTTTTCCGCGATCAGGGCCACGGCCATATCCATGGTCACGGTCGTCGGCTCCACGTCCTTCGGCAGGGTCGCGTTCACCTTTTCCCATTTGACGTAAGGCCCGTATTTGCCGTCCATTACGTTCACCGGACCGCCGCTTTCGGGATGTTCGCCCAGCTCTTTCAGGGGCTTGGCTGCCGCCCGCCCCCCGCCCCGCTTGGCGGCCTTCTTGGCAATCTCTTCGACTGCGCGGTTCATGCCGATGGTGAAGACGTCATCGACCTCGGGCAGGTTGGCGTAGATCCGGCCATGTTTGACATATGGACCGTAGCGCCCGATCCCGGCTTCGACCAACTCGCCATCTTCGGGATGGGGCCCAATTTCGCGCGGCAGGCTGAGCAGTTGCAGTGCCTGTTCAAAGGTCAGATCCTCGGGCGCCCACCCTTTGGGTATGCTGGCGCGAGGCGGCTTGGGTTGGTCTTCCGTGGGCTCGCCCCGTTGGACATAGGGCCCGAAGCGCCCTTTCAGGATCTTGATCTGATCACCGGCATCTTCGCCCAGAAGCTTGCCGTCGGGGCCAATCCCACCGGCTTCTTCCATGCCCGGTGGGCCGAAGGGCCGCGTATAGCGGCATTCAGGATAGTTCGAACAGCCGATGAATGCCCCGCCCGAGCGCGCCGTCCGCATCGACAGGCGCCCTGCCCCGCAATTCGGGCAAAGCCGGGGATCTGTGCCTTCGGCATTGGGCGGGAAAAGGTGCGGTTCCAGAACTTCGTTGATCTTCTCCAGAACATCGGTGATGCGAAGCTCGGACGTTTCAGCAACCGCGGCCGCGAAATCCTGCCAGAAGCGTGCAAGCACGTCCTGCCATTCCCGCGATCCGGCGGTGATATCGTCCAGTTCCTCTTCCAGGTTCGCGGTGAACTCGTACCCAACATATTTCCGGAAGTAATTCATCAGGAAGGCCGTCACGAGCCGCCCTTTATCCTCGGGGATCAGGCGGCTCTTGTCCTTCCGGACATATTCGCGGTCCTGGATTGTCGTGACGATCGAGGCATAGGTCGACGGGCGTCCGATCCCAAGCTCTTCCATGCGTTTGACCAGCGTCGCCTCGGTGTATCGCGGTGGCGGCTGCGTGAAATGCTGCTCGGGCGTGACCGAGGATTTTTCGGCCGCCTCGCCCTCAGCGATCTGCGGCAGGCGCTTGTCATCGTCGTCGATGACCTGATCGTCGCGGCCTTCTTCATAGACGCGCATGAAACCGTCGAACAAAACCACCTGGCCCGTGGCGCGCAGAACGACCTGGCCATCGGCGCTGCCCACATCGACGGTGGTGCGCTCCATCCGGGCGGCGGCCATTTGGCTGGCCAGCGTCCGCTTCCAAATCAGATCATAGAGCTTGCGCTGATCCGGTTCGGACAGTTTCAGGCTTTCGGCATCGCGCGCCATTTCCGTGGGGCGGATACATTCGTGGGCTTCCTGCGCATTCTTTGCCTTGTTCTTATAAATGCGCGGGCTGTCCGGCAGGAAATCCTTGCCATAGCGGTCCTGGATCGCGTCTCGGGCCGCCGTCACGGCCTCGGGCGCCATATCGATCCCGTCGGTCCGCATATATGTAATGTATCCGGCCTCATAGAGACGCTGGGCCAGCGACATGGTCTGGCGCGCGCCAAACCCGAACTTGCGGCTGGCTTCCTGCTGAAGGGTCGAGGTCATAAACGGCGCGGACGGGTTGCGGTTCTGCGGCTTTGCCTCGACCGATTTGACCGTCAGGTCGCGGCTTTCGATGGCCTTCACCGCCAATTCCGCCGCTGTTTCGTTCTCAATATCGTAGCGGTCGAGCTTTTCACCGCCCAAGACGGTCAACCGCGCCTCATAGGTCTGGCCGCGCGGCGTTTGCAGCATCGCTTTGACCGACCAGTATTCGCGGGCGCGGAACGCCTCGATCTCCATCTCGCGCTCGACGATCAGGCGCAGGCAGACCGACTGCACGCGGCCGGCCGATTTCGCACCGGGCAGCTTACGCCAAAGCACCGGGGACAGGTTGAATCCGACCAGATAGTCCAGCGCCCTGCGGGCCAGATAGGCTTCGACAAGTTCCATATCCACGTCGCGCGGATTGGCCATGCCGTCTTCAACCGCAGTCTTGGTGATCGCATTGAAGACCACCCGGCTGACGGGCGTATCCTTCTTGATCGACTTCCGCTTGGTCAGCGCTTCTTGCAAGTGCCAGCTGATCGCTTCGCCTTCCCGGTCAGGGTCGGTTGCGAGGATCAGAGCGTTATCGTCCTTAAGCGCGTCGGCGATGGCTTTGACGTGTTTTTTGGAATCGCTCGCGACTTCCCATTTCATGTCGAACCCGTTTTCAGGATCGACCGATCCATCCTTGGGCGGCAGGTCGCGGACATGGCCGTATGAGGCCAAAACGGTGTAATCTGAGCCTAGGTATTTGTTGATGGTCTTGGCCTTTGCGGGCGACTCGACAACGACAACGGGCATTTATTTTCCTTGAAAAACTGCTTGGCCTCTGGCGGCGCAAAATGTGGGGGCGGCTTCCGCTTTGTCAACGGTTCACCGAACGGCCCTGCGATTTTCTGCCCCTTTTCCAACATTCTGCACCGGATCCGGGCATGGGATTTCAGGTGCGGGCAATCAGCCCGCCGGCCTGTCGCAGGATCTTGCCGTCAAGTTCAAGCGTGACCAATTCAGGCGCGACTTTTCCCGCCGGCATGGCCAGATCGCGGATCAGTTGGTCTTCGGCCACAGGGCTTGGGCCAAGGCGGTCCAGAATCGCGCGGTGAAGCTTGTCTGTGTTTTTCGGTCGCGCAGCGGCAGGGGGTTTCGATTGCGGAAGATCGTCGGGATGCGCAGGTTTGGATTGCCGGGTTTGGACCGTCGCCAAGGCCTCGCGCACGTCATCGGCGCCGCGCACCAGCGTCGCGCCGTCGCGGATCAGCATGTTGCACCCCGAGGCCCGCGCGTCGAACGGATGCCCAGGGACCGCCAAGACATCGCGACCCTGGTCCAGCGCGGTCTGCGCGGTGATTAGGCTTCCGGATTTGGCCGCCGCCTCGACCACGACAACCGCGCGCGAAAGGCCTGAGATCAGCCGGTTCCGGCGTGGGAAATGCCGCGCCTGGGGGTGCAGATGCATGGGCGCCTCGCTCAGGATCAGGCCGGTTTCGCCGACTTCCTGCGCAAGAACCGCATTTTCGGAAGGATAGACCACATCCACGCCGCCCGCCATCACGGCAATCGTACCCGTTTCAAGACTGGCCACATGCGACGCCGTGTCGATCCCCCGGGCAAGTCCCGAGACGATGACTTCGCCCGATTGACCAAGCTCGCTGGCCAGACGGCGCGCCATGCGCGTCCCAAGGCTCGACGCGTTCCGGGCCCCGACCATAGCGAGCTTCGGGCGTTCCAGAAGGGTCAGGTCACCGATGGCCCAGAAAAACGGCGGCGCTTCGGGAATGTCCATCAAAGCATCCGGATAGGCGTCAAGGCCCATGGCCACAAACTCGGCCCCTGCCGCCCGGGCTGCGGCCATTTCCTTCTCAGCCAGTTCGCGGCTGCACGCGCGATAGTTCTCGACGCCCGCAGACTTGGCGATCTCGGGCAATGCCTCAAGCCCCGCCCGTGCGGACCCATGTTCGGAAATCAGTCGGAAGAAGGTCGCGATCCCCACGCGCCTGGACCGCAAGAGACGAAGCCAGGACAGCTTATCTTCCTCAGTGAGGGGTGGGGTGAGGGGGGTGGGAAGGGGAGTGAACTCCGCAGCCATCCTGGCTCCATCTGCTTGCAGGAATGGGTATGAATTGAGTCGGTTAACCGTAGGTAAAAACCTCCCCGCCCCTATCTTCGCTAATTCTGGGGATGTGCGGAATTGCCGCGGTCAGGTGGCAGAGCCCCCGACCGTCAGCCCGCCAATCAGCAGCGTCGGCTGGCCCACACCAACCGGCACCCACTGCCCGTTCTTGCCGCAATTGCCGATGCCGGGATCGAGTTTCATGTCGTTCCCGATCGCCCGGATCTTCTTAAGCGCTGTGGCGCCATCGCCAATCAAAGTGGCACCCTTTACAGGCGCACCGACCTTGCCGTTCTGGACGCGGTAGGCCTCGGTACAGGAAAAGACGAACTTGCCGTTGGTGATATCGACCTGCCCCCCGCCGAAACCGACCGCATATATGCCGTCTTTCACGTCCGCGACGATGTCGTCGGGGTCGGCATCCCCCGACAACATATAAGTGTTGGTCATGCGCGGCATGGGCGCATGGGCGTAACTTTGGCGTCGTCCGTTGCCGGTGGGCGGCACGCCCATCAGGCGGGCATTCTGCCGATCCTGCATATAGCCCACCAAGACCCCATCCTCGATCAGCGTGTTTTTGGCACCGGGTGTGCCCTCATCGTCGACCGTGATGGACCCGCGCCGGTCCGGGATCGTGCCATCGTCAAGGACTGTGACCCCTTTTGCGGCCACTTCCCTGCCCATCAGCCCGGCGAAGGCCGATGTCTTCTTGCGGTTGAAATCGCCTTCCAGACCGTGGCCCACTGCTTCATGCAACAAGATCCCCGGCCACCCGGCGCCAAGCGCCACGTCCATGACGCCTGCGGGGGCGGCCTCGGCCTCTAAGTTCACAAGCGCGATCCGTAGCGCTTCACGCACCGCATCCTGCCAATGGGCGGGGTCCAACATCTCGGCCAGACCTGCACGCCCACCGCCACCGGACATACCGCTTTCGCGACGCCCGTTTTCTTCAACGATCACCGAGACATTGACCCGCGCCATTGGGCGAACGTCTGTCACATCATGGCCTTCGGGGCGGAGAATCACGACCTCCTGGTGGCTGGCCGCGATGGTGGCCGAGACCTGCACGACCCGTTTGTCGAGGCTGCGAGCGAACGCATCGATTTCGCCAAGCGTCCCGACCTTCACGGCAAAGGCGGCGTCTTCCATCGGGTTCGTGTCGCGGTAAAGCTTGGTGTTGGTGGCCTGCGGTGGCGTGGCCAAAGTGCCGCCCCCTGCCCCCACCGCCAATCGTGTGGTGGCAACCGCACGGCGAAGCGCCGCTTCCGACAGCTCGGTCGAGTGGGCATAGCCGGCGGTTTCGCCCCGAACGGCCCGCAACCCGAACCCCTTGGCCGCGTCGAAACTGGCCTGCTTCAGGCGCCCGTCATCGAAGACCAGTACTTCGGATTGACGCCTTTCCAGAAAAAGTTCGCCGTCATCGGCGCCCGCCACAGCGTCGCGCAGCAGGGACAAGGCAAGCGCGCGATCCAAATCGGTCTCAAATGGCTGGAAGGGGGCAGCGTCCGACATAGCTTCTCCGTTCGACGGTGCGTCATATGCGAAATTGACGCGTTGTAAGTACAAGTTAGGCTTGTTGACTTAGGACTAATATGATTTCAACTGCGCCGGAAACAACGGGCCATGACCAAACCGGCCAGACCCGGACTACCAAGCGCTTGGTCGAGATATTTCTAGGGGAGCACGCATGCGCATTGCGAAGCCACTTCTTCTGGGCCTGACCGCCCTTCTTGCGGCACCGGCCGCATATGCTCAGGACGCCCTTGAGGCGATCGGGAAACCGGTGGACCGGGAAACAGGGTTTCAGCCCGCCGCGACCGAGTTGGCCCGCGATATCCAGTCGCTGGACACCTTGCTTTTGTGGATCATCACGATCATCTCGCTGTTCGTTTTGGCGCTGCTTCTGATTGTGATCGTCCGCTATAACAGCCGGTCGAACCCGAATGCCGCCAAGTTCACGCATAACACCCCGATCGAGGTGACGTGGACGGTCGTTCCGATCATCATTCTGGTGTTCATCGGGGCGTTCTCGCTTCCGGTCCTGTTCAAGCAGCAGCGGATTCCGGAAGGCGACGTGACAATCAAGGTCACCGGGCTTCAGTGGTACTGGAACTACGAATATGTGGGGCACGACTTCAACTTCGACAGTTTCATGCTTGAGCGCGAGCGGTTGGCCGAGTTCGGGTACAATGACGATGAATTCCTGCTCGCGACCGACACGGCCGTTGTGATCCCAACGGGCAAGACCGTCGTCATGCAGGTCACCGGCGCAGACGTTATCCATGCCTGGACGATCCCGTCCTTCGGCGTGAAACAAGATGCCGTGCCCGGACGATTGGCCGAACTGTGGTTCGAGGTCGATCCAGGAATGGAAGGCGTCTATTTCGGGCAGTGTTCCGAGCTTTGCGGTAAGGACCACGCCTATATGCCGATTACCGTCAAAGCTGTGACGCCGGAAGAATACGAAGCCTGGCTGGATGGCGCGATCGCCGAATACGCAGGCACCCCGCGCCCGCTTGACGACATTCGTGTCGCTTCGGCTGACTGACGGATCGCCGCATGGCGCATGCCGACATCATATCCCAAGAGGGTGAAGCCCAGTTCGGCGATTACTTCGCGCTTCTGAAGCCGCGTGTGATGTCGCTGGTGGTCTTCACAGCCTTTGTGGGTCTTGTGGCGGCCCCGGGCGCGGTGCATCCGGTTATCGCGTTCGTGGCGATCCTGTTCATTGCCGTTGGTGCCGGCGCGTCAGGGGCGCTGAACATGTGGTGGGATGCCGATATCGACGCCAAGATGCGTCGCACGGCCAAGCGCCCTGTCCCCTCGGGCCGGGTTGAGGCGGGCGAGGCGCTGGGTCTTGGCCTTGCGCTTTCGGGATTTGCGATTGTCCTGCTGGGTCTGGCGACAAATCTGGCGGCGGCAGCGCTTTTGGCCTTCACGATCTTCTTCTATGCGGTCATCTACACGATGTGGCTGAAGCGGTGGACACCCCAGAACATCGTGATCGGCGGGGCCGCGGGGGCGTTCCCTCCGGTGATCGGCTGGCTGGCCGCGACCGGATCGCTCTCGATCGAGCCCATCCTGATGTTCGCCTTGATCTTTGCCTGGACACCGCCGCATTTCTGGGCGCTCGCGCTGTTTACCAAGTCGGATTATGCCGATGCGGATGTGCCAATGTTGACGGTGACCCATGGCCGGGACACGACACGCCGCCACATCCTGGCCTATACGGTGCTTCTGATCCCGGTCTCGGCCTGGCTTGCGCTGTCGTCGGTCGGAGGGCCCGCCACGATCCTGGCCGCGCTGGTTCTAAACGCGCGTTTCCTGATTGGGGCCTGGCGCATCTGGAAGCGGGACGATGCCGCGTCCGAGGCGGATGGCCATGCCGTGGAGAAGGCGGTTTTCAAGCTTTCGCTGTACTATTTGTTCCTGCATTTCGGCGCGCTTCTGGTCGATGCCGCACTGCGCGCCCTGGGGGTGATCGGATGAAGGTGACGCATGAGCTGCACGAGCGCCGCAAATCCCGCAACATGGGTGTCGGGCTGGTCCTGGCGGGGCTCATCGCCATCGTGTTCGGGTTGACGGTGGTCAAGGTCCGTTCGGGCTTTTCCATTGAAGGGTTCGACCATGTTGTCCGCCCCGGGCTTGCGGAGCAAAGCGAATGAGCGCGGAGACGCAGAACCGGCGCACGCTTATCCGCCTGATCGGTGTCGGCGCCTTCATGGCCGCGATGGCCTGGGCGGCTGTTCCGCTTTACGATCTTTTCTGCCGGGTCACCGGCTATGGCGGTACGACGACCCAGGCTGATGCAGGGTCCGACACGATCCTCGACCGGACGATCACGGTGCAGTTCGACGCGTCGCTCGCTTCGGACATGCCCTGGACGTTCAAACCCGTCGAGCATGAAATGGAGATCCGGATCGGCGAAACGGTACTGGCCTTCTACGAAGCGCATAACCCGACCGACCGACCCGTTGCCGGAACCGCGAGTTTCAACGTCGCACCTTATTCGACCGGGCCCTATTTCGCGAAAATCGCCTGTTTCTGTTTCGAAATGCAGGTGCTTGAACCCGGCGAGACCGTTCAGATGCCGGTCACCTTCTATGTCGACCCCGACCTGGTGGACGACCCCGACGCCAACACGACAAGCCACATCACCCTAAGCTACACCTTTCACGTGACCGACCTGCCCGAGGATTATGCGGGCTTGCCGGTGACGGAGACCAACGATATCAACTAGCCCGCCCTACCGGAGGTCACCCATGGCCCACGCAAAAAACCACGACTACCACATTCTGAACCCCTCGATCTGGCCGTTTATCGGCGCGGTCTCGGGCTTCTTCATGCTGTTCGGAGCGGTGCTTTGGATGCATGGGGTCACACCCTTCCTGTTCCTGGCGGGCTTTGTTGGCGTCCTTTACACGATGTTCGCCTGGTGGGCCGATACGATCGCCGAAAACCAGCAGGGCGACCATACGCCGGTGGTGATCCTCGGGCTGCGCTATGGCTTCCTGATGTTCATCATGTCCGAGGTCATGTTCTTCGCCGCATGGTTCTGGGCCTTCTTCAAGCCCACGATCTATCCGATGAATGAATACGCGGGGTCGGAATACTCGCCGCCCACCTTCGACGTGGTCAACGCCTTCGACCTGCCCCTGATCAATACGCTGGTCCTGCTTCTGTCGGGCTGCGCGGTGACCTGGGCGCACCATGTGCTTGTCCATGGCGGCCAGCGGAAGGATATCGCCAACGGCCTTCTGATCGCCGTCATTCTCGGCGTCTTCTTCACTGCGCTTCAGGCCTATGAATACCGCGAGCTTCTTTTGCACCATGACTGGCTCTTCGGGGGCGACTGGTACTTCTCGGCCTTCTTCATGGCCACCGGCTTCCACGGGATGCATGTGATCATCGGAACCATCTTCCTCTTCGTCTGCTACCTGCGCGTTCAGAAGGGGCATTTCACATCCGACAACCACATGGGGTTTGAGGCCGCAGCCTGGTACTGGCACTTCGTTGACGTCGTCTGGCTGTTTCTTTTCTTCGCGGTCTATCTCTGGGGCGCGCCGGCTGGCTGACGCACCAAACGTCCGGGTCTGAAAAGGCCCGGACAAAATGTATGACGCAAAACGCGCGGGGGACCCGCGCGTTTTTCAATTCAGGAGACGCCCCCTTGCTGAAACGCATGACCGTGCCCCTGATCCTGGGTCTTGCCGGTATCGTGATCCTGATCAGTCTCGGGAACTGGCAATTGCGGCGGCTCGCCTGGAAAGAAGGTGTCCTGGCCGAGATCGAAACCCGCATCGCGGCAGAGCCCGCCGCCCTGCCCGCCACCCCTGCCGAAGGCCCCCACAAATACGCACCTGTCACCGCATCGGGCACCATCACCGGACCCGAGGCCCATGTTCTGGTTTCGGTCAAGCGCTTCGGGCCGGCCTATCGCATCATATCCCGGTTCGAGACCGACGGGCGCGCGATCCTTTTGGACCGGGGGTTCGTGCCTTCTGACGCCAAGGACGCGCCGCGCCCCGTGGCTCCGGCAACCATCACGGGCAACCTTCACTGGCCGGATGATCGGACCTCTTCGACCCCGGACAACGACCTCGACGCCAATATCTGGTTTGCCCGCGATATCGATGCTCTCGCGGCCCATCTCGGCACGGAACCGACGCTGGTCATCCTGGCCACCACGTCGGAAACCGACCCGCCGGTGACGCCCCTTCCCATAGACATATCAGGCATCCCGAACGATCACCTGGAATACGCGATCACTTGGTACAGCCTTGCCCTGATTTGGGCGGGGATGACAGTCTATCTTCTCTGGCGTATCAGGCGGCGAACGGTATGAGGGAACGGGTCTGATGCGCTACATCTCAACCCGGGGCAAGGCTGAGCCTCTGGACTTCGAAGACACGATGCTGACCGGGCTTGCCCGCGATGGCGGGCTTTACGTCCCCGAAACCGTTCCAATGATGTCGAGACAAGACATTGCTGCGCTGGCCAGCCTGTCCTATGAAGACGTCGCGTTCCGCGTCATGCGTCCCTTCGTCGGCGAAGCCTTCACCGACAGCCAGTTTTCCGAAATCATCGCCAAGTCCTATGCGTTATTCGGACATTCCGCCCGCGCGCCGATCAAGCAACTGGGGCCGAACCAGTTCCTTCTGGAACTGTTCCACGGGCCGACGCTCGCCTTCAAAGATTTCGCCATGCAACTGATCGGCCAGATGATGCAGGCCGCGCTT
The DNA here is from genome assembly GCA_965267475.1 of Paracoccaceae bacterium. Classification (GTDB taxonomy): domain Bacteria; phylum Pseudomonadota; class Alphaproteobacteria; order Rhodobacterales; family Rhodobacteraceae; genus JBCBKU01. Next base: position 1,310,362 of record OZ254079.1, on the reverse strand, counting down.
CGCCGTCGCGGAGACCGCGTCACGATTGTCGGCGCGACGTCGGGCGATACCGGATCAGCCGCGATCGAGGCCTTTAGGGGCCTCGACGTCGCCAATGTCTTCATCCTGTTCCCGGAAGGCCGCGTGTCCGAGGTGCAGCGGCGCCAGATGACGACACCGGGCGAGGCCAACGTCCATGCGCTGGCGCTCAAGGGCGATTTCGACGACTGCCAGGCGCGCCTAAAGGACATGTTCAACGATTTCGCCTTTCGCGATGAAGTGCGATTGGCAGGTGTGAACTCGATCAACTGGGGCCGCGTGCTGGCGCAGGTGGTCTATTACTTTACCGCCGCCGTCTCACTCGGTGCGCCGCACCGGCCGGTATCCTTCACCGTTCCCACCGGCAATTTCGGCGATATCTTCGCGGGACAGATCGCGCGGCGCATGGGCCTTCCCATCGATAAACTCGTGATCGCCACGAACCAGAACGACATCCTGCACCGGACGATGACGACGGGCGCCTATACCAAGGCTGGCGTCACGCATTCCATCAGCCCGTCCATGGACATTCAGGTCAGCTCAAATTTCGAGCGGGCTTTGTTTCAGGCCTATGGTCAGGATGGCGGCGCCGTCGATCAGTTGATGCATGAACTGAAGGACGCCAATCAGTTCAATGTCAGCCAGGGCGCGATGGAAACCCTGCGCGAGACCTATGCGTCCGGTCGCGCGTCAGAGGCCGAGACGACCGAGACGATCCAACGGATCTTCCAGACCACCGGTGAAATCGTCTGCCCGCATACGGCCGTCGGCTTGAAGGTCGCCGCCGAGGCGCGGGATCCGAAGACACCCATGGTGACCCTTGCCACGGCACACCCGGCCAAGTTCCCTGACGCCGTGGAACACGCGATCGGGATCCGCCCGCCCCTTCCCAACAGGATGGCAGACCTTTATGACCGATCAGAACGCGTGACGGCTGTGGACAACGACCTGACCGCATTGGAGGAACTGATCCGGGAGCGGCTGGCGCATTGAGTGTCGAGCTGGTGACATTGCCAAACGGATTCCGGATCGTCACCGAGACGATGCCGGGTCTAAAATCCGCATCCATCGGGGTTTGGGTGGCCGCGGGTGGCCGCCACGAGCGGCCGGAACAGAACGGGATTGCCCATTTCCTGGAACATATGGCGTTCAAGGGGACCAAGCGGCGGTCGGCCTATCAAATCGCTGAGGCAATCGAAAACGTCGGCGGCTATATCAATGCCTATACCAGCCGCGAGATGACGGCCTATTATGCACGGGTTCTGGAGCCGGATGTGCCGCTGGCGCTCGACGTGATTGCTGATATCGTACTGAATCCCGTTTTCGATCCAAATGAGATCGAAGTTGAACGCCATGTGATCCTGCAAGAGATCGGCCAAGCGCTCGACACGCCGGACGATATCATCTTCGACTGGCTGCAAGAGGTCGCCTATCCCGAACAGCCCCTTGGCCGGACAATCCTTGGACCGACCGAACGCGTCAGCGGATTTGCCCGTGACGATCTGGCCGGGTTTGTCTCTGAACGGTATGGGCCGGCCGAGATGATCCTATCCGCCGCAGGCGCCTTTGACCGGGACGCACTGATCGCGACCGCGACCGAGCTGTTCGGCGGGCTTAGCCCGCTTGTCCAGTCCACGCCCACGCCAGCAGCTTTCGGCGGTGGAGAGCGGCGCGTCGAGAAAGCCCTGGAACAGGTCCATTTTGCCTTGGCGTTCGAGGCACCAAGCTATCTCGATCCCGACATCTATTCCGCGCAGATCTATTCGACGGCCCTAGGCGGTGGAATGTCGTCGCGGCTGTTTCAGGAGGCCCGGGAAAAGCGCGGCCTTTGCTATACCGTTTTCGCCCAATCCGGCGCCTATGCCGATAGTGGACTGACGACGATCTATGCCGGAACAGGCGCCGATGAAATCGGTGATCTTGCCTATCTGACGGTGGATGAGATCCGCCGATCCGCAGACACGCTGTCTGAGGAAGAAGTCGCCCGCGCCCGGGCACAGATGAAGGCCGGCATGCTCATGGGTCTGGAATCGCCTTCGGCTCGGGCTGAACGCCTGGCCCGCCTTGTGGCGATCTGGGGCAGAGTTCCAGACTTGGACGAGACGATTGCAAAGATCGACGCCGTCACGGCGACCCATGTCCGCGATCTTGCCGCGAAGGTCGCCGCGGGCGGCGCAATCGCAATGGCGCTTTATGGTCCCGTGGGCAGGGCCCCTGATCTCGACGATCTGACAGGGCGTCTGGCTGCGTGATGTTCGGCCGCCGCCGGAAGGTTTGGATTGAAACGGAACGCCTTGTGCTCCGCCCGCCGCAGCACGGTGATTTCCGCCAATGGGTGGCTATCCGGAAGGGCAGCGCGGAATTTCTCGTGCCTTGGGAGCCAGCCTGGTCGCAGGATCACCTGAGCCGAAAGTCCTTCACCAATCGCGTTTACTGGGCGAACCGGTCTATTTCGAACGGCACCGCCGTCCCCTTGTTCCTCGTTCGCCGGGACGATGGTGCGCTTTTGGGGGCGATCACGCTGGACAATGTCCGACGTGGACCCGCCCAGGCCGGAACTTTGGGGTATTGGATGGGCGAGCCCTTTGCCCGCAAGGGATACATGCGCGAAGCGATCACCGCGCTGGTTCATCATGCCTTCACCGAACTCGACCTTAGCCGCGTCGAGGCCGCCTGCCTTGCGGAAAACGCAGCCTCACGCGGACTTTTGGAGAAATCGGGTTTCAAATACGAAGGCATTGCGCAAAGCTATCTTCAGATAAACGGGCGTTGGAGAAACCACGTTCTATACGCAAATCTGCGGGGCGACAGGCGTGGCCGAACGGATGCCGGATAACGCCGAAGCCGGTTCAACGCCTCACCTTGTGGGGAAACGACATGCTGAAAGCCTGCCTGGGCGCCTTCGCCGTCCTGATCACTGCCCTGCCCGTGCTTGCGCAGGATCGCCGTCCAAGCCACTGCATCGCCATCGCCGATGCGGCGCCTGGTCTCGAATACGTCCAACTCGCCAGTTTTCATGATCCGGTCGAGGCGTTTTCGGTCAGGATCTCTTATATCACCCATTCGATGTTCCTGATCCAAACCGAGGGCGGGCTGAGCGCGGCCACGGATTTTACAGGGTTTATCGGCAGCACCAGATTCACACCCGATGTCGTGACGATGAACAACGCCCATGACAGCCATTGGACCGCCTTCCCCGATCCGGCGATCCCGCATGTTCTGGAAGGCTGGGCCAAAGGCGACACGCCCGAGGATCATTATGTCGATCTGGGCGAAATGCTGATCCGGAACGTCCATACCGATGTGCGGTCGCGCTTTGACGGCGGGATCCGGAAGAACGGAAACTCGATCTTCGTGTTCGAAGTCGCGGGGCTTTGCATCGGTCACCTTGGCCATTTGCATCATATCCCCGACGACGCGCAATTCGCGGCGCTTGGACGACTCGACGTGGTGATGGCCGCAGTGGATGGCGGGCTGACACTCGATCTGCCGTCCATGATCCAAACGCTCAAACGGTTAAAGTCGTCAATCGTTATTCCCATGCATTGGTTTTCGGGCGTCTCGCTTGGCTCGTTCCTGTCCGGCATGTCCGACGAATTCGCGATCATTCCGGACGGCGGCAACAGCGTCGAAGTGTCGCTGCGCACCTTGCCGGATCGCCCGACCGTCGTGGTGCTTCAGCCCGCCTTCTTGCAGGATATCGAATGAAGGACACGCCTCAGGCCGCCGATCTGAACCCAGCCGACGACACTGTGCGGGCGAGCTTAGCCGCAGTGCTGCCCGAGGCGGCGTTCAAAGCACCCGAGGACCGGTACCTTGAAGAACCCCGCGCGCGGTTTCGCGGGCAAGCCGGGGTCGTTGTGGCTCCGGGTTCAGTGGAAGAGGTTTCCCGGGTGATCCGCATCGCCGCGGACAAGCGTGTCGGCGTGGTGCCCTACGGCGGCGGGACCGGGCTTGTGGGCGGTCAGATCCATACGGATGGCCCGGCGCCCATTGTTCTCTCGCTTGAGCGCATGAACCGCATCCGAAAGATCCATTCGGAGGAAAACGTGCTGATCGCCGAGGCGGGCGTGACGATCGAGATGATCCAGCAGGCCGCGACCGATGCGGGGCGTCTGTTCCCCCTGTCCTATGCGTCAAAAGGGACGGCACAGATCGGCGGCGGGCTCGCCGTAAACTCTGGCGGCCTGAACGTCCTCCGCTTCGGAACGGCACGCGATCAGTGTCTCGGGCTTGAAGCGGTCCTGCCCGACGGAAGTATCTGGCATGGGCTGAAACGCCTTCGGAAGGACAATACCGGATATGATCTGCGGAACCTGCTGATCGGGTCCGAAGGAACCCTGGGCGTCATCACGGCCGCTGCCCTTCGCCTTTGGCCCCAACCGGACCGCATGGCTACGGCGTTTATCACCGTCCGGGACCCGTCCGCCGCGATTTCCTTGCTCAAACGGGCCGAGGCGCTAATCGGTGCGCCGCCCGACGCGTTCGAACTGATCGGCGGGATCGGGCTGCATTTTCTGACCGAGGCGGAGGTGCCCGCCCGCCAGCCATTTGAAAACGTCCCGGACTGGAGCGTCCTGATCGAGATCGGCACAGGGCCAACCGTTGATCCCGACGCGCTGATCGAGCGCCTTTTCGCGGACGGGTTGGACGCGGGGCTGGTCCAGGACGCGGTCATTGCGCAATCGGCGGCGCAACGGGACAGCTTCTGGGCGATCCGCGAAGGCATCCCGGAGGCAAACCGCCGGATCGGGGCCATCGCGAGCCATGATATTGCCCTTCCGATTTCAGAGATCCCGGGTTTCCTGGCCGACTGCACACCCGCGCTTGAAGCCCTGGGGCCAATCCGGATCAATGCCTTCGGACATCTGGGCGACGGGAACCTGCATTACAACGCGTTTCCACCGGTGGGGGAAACGCGCCACGGTTACACAGATCTTCGCGACGAGATTACGCGCACGATTCACGAGAAAACCCACGCACGGGGCGGCACTTTCAGCGCCGAGCATGGTGTTGGACGGCTGAAGACGGGAGATCTTGCGCGCTATGGAGATCCGGCGAAGCTGACGGCGATGCGCGCGATTAAGAACGCGCTGGATCCCAAAGGCATCATGAACCCCGGAGCGCTGTTCTCCCCTCCAAGTTAACCCTGGCGCCCCAGTGCGGTGGCGATTTCCGACACGGAAATCGTTACGGAAAATGAATTCATTTTCCGGCACCCTTCGGCGCATCGTCGCGGATGGATGCGAACGCCCCGTTCTGGGGAAACGGGGCGCCCACTCGAGGAACTGATATGACACTTGATTGCCCGCCAGTGCGGGCTTCGACCGGTTTAGCCGCCAGACGTTAATCAGACCTTGATGGGTGCGCCTCAGGCGCCCTCAAACTCGCAAAGAACGTGCACGTCCATGCCAAGCCCTTCGAGCAGTTTGCGCCCGCCAAGTTCCGGCAGGTCGACGATGAAAGCGCAGCCCACGATATCGCCACCCAAGCGCTCGATCAGCTTGATCCCGGCTTCGGCGGTTCCGCCCGTGGCCAGAAGATCATCGATCACCAGAACTTTTTCACCGGCCTGGATGGCATCGTGATGGACCTCGACGATCGCTTCACCGTATTCAAGCTTGTATTCTTCGCTGATGGTCTTGCCCGGCAGCTTGCCTTTCTTGCGGATCGGCACGAAACCGACCGACAATTGATGGGCGATGGCACCGCCAATGATGAAGCCCCTTGCCTCAAGCCCCACGACCTTGTCGATTTGCGTTCCGGCAAAGGGATGCAGCAACTGATCGATGCACATCCGGAACCCGCGCGGATCGGCAAAAAGCGTTGTGACATCGCGAAACATGATCCCCTCATGGGGAAAATCGACGATGGTGCGGATGTAATCCTTGACCGTCTTGCGGTGATGCTGCATCGGCTGGGTCCCTGATGGCCGGAGTTTTCGCTGCATCTGAAAAGGAACCGTCCCGTAAGGCAAGGGCCGAAAGGGCAGCGTGCGCATGAAATTCTCGCGCAGGAACCTGGGGATCGCGCTTGGCGCGGCAGCAATGGGCGGAAGCTTTGTCGCATTGCGTTGGGCCGCTAACAGCTTCGGGCCGCCCTTCGCATTCACGGAGATTGGCGGGCTGGACGGATTTCGCCGGCTCGACGCCGGACCGCAAAGCAGGGGCTTTGATCCGTTTATCGGGATCGGCGCATCCGGGCAGGCGGTTCCCCCGCTTGATCCAGAGGACCTTTGCGGAACGTTGTTCAACTGGTCCAGGTATCGGTCCGGAACGGTCCCAGTTGCATCTTTCTCGGACTATTTCTGCCCCTATTGCCGTGTCCTGACCGAGGAACTGACCGGGATCGAGGCCGCAGGGTCCATCAGTGTCACATGGCACGAACTTCCGCTTTTAGGAGAGCCGTCCCTTAATGCCGCGCGCGCGGCGATGGCTGCCGATCTTCAGGGCGCCTATCCGGCCTTTCATCGCCGTCTGATGCGGGCGGCCTTCACGCCGAACCGCGCTTATGTGACCGAATTGGCCAGAAGCGCGGATCTGGATCTGGACCGGTTTCTGGCCGATCTTGACGGGTCAGAGGTGGACCGCCGGATCCGGCGGTCGCTGGCTTTGGCGGAACTTCTCGGTCTCGTCGGCACACCCGCGCTGATCGTCGGTCGCACATTGGTGATCGGTGCCATTCGTACGGCGGAACTCAAACGCCTGATCTCGGTTGAGGCAGGCGTCGAGCCGCATCCCTGTCTCTAGCTCGGACGCTCGGACTGGTTAGGTTCCAAACGCCGGTTTGGTCACCATGATCCAATAGATCGCAATAAGCGCAAGAAAGGCCGGCCAGCCCAGCGCAACCCAGATCCGGAAATAGCGGAACGCCCCGGGCGGCAAGGGCACACCGTCGCGGGCCGCCTGTCCGGCCAGATCGCGGATCCGCATTTGCAGCCCGACCACTGGCGCCCAGGCACAGAATGCCAGGACATAAAGGCCATAGGTCGCCATCAGCCAGGGCTCGTCCCAACCATAGCCCTTTAGCATGATCAGCCAGAAACCCGTCGCGGGCTGGATCAGCCCGGCAGGTGTCGTGAAGATCCAATCCGCCCGGACCACGCCTTGCGCGACCGCGTGCACCACGACCGGCTTCGCCCCTCGCATGGCCCAGACCATCTGGAACGCTGTCCCGATCCCGGTCCCGAACAGGATCGTGGAACTCAGAATATGCAGCCATTTCGCCGTCAGATAGGGATCCATCAGCGTTCTTCCTCGAGGACCATCCAGACCCCAATCAACGCCAGGATCGGCAGGTTCTTCAAGAGCCCGCCCAGGGGCAACAGCCACAGCACCGGGGCCAAAACGGTTAACCCGACCGTATAGGCGACCACCATGGCGAGTTGAACGAAGCCCATTAGCCTGGGCCGCCAATTCCGCATGAGAGCAAAGGCAATCAGCAGATCGACAAACCCGCCCACACGCGCAGCCAGCACGAGCAACCAAGTCGGCCAGTGTTCGGGGAACAATGGCAAGAACGCATCCTTGGCCAGAAACAGACCAATAAGCCCCGAGACCAGCCACAAAAGCGCAAGCGTCAGGCGCAAGACTGGCCGAAGCAGGTATAACCGGGCGTGCCACAGGTCTTGCGTTCCTGCGGGACGGGCGTTCAGAAAATCAGTCACGCCGCGGGGTGGCGGCGCTTCGGGCAGGTCCCGCGACATGGGCGCCTCGACCCCATGGGTCAGTTGTTCGACGGCCGTCGCCGAGATCGGCCCCAATTTCAGTGCATCGCCCAGATAACCAAGAGCCCTGGCAAACCAGATCGGCACCCGCATGATGGGCGCATCAGGCCGACCCATCCATCGCCGCAGCGCCAGCGCCAATGCCCCTTGGCTCAGGACTTCGGGACCGCCAACAAGATGCGGGCCGACACCCCGGTTGTTGCGCAGGCAGTCCGCAACGATCTTTGCCAGATCGCCTGCGTGGATGGGATTGAACCTTTGTTCGCCGTCGCCCACCACCGGCACCCGCCACGGCGCCAGTGCCAGCGCTCGGGACAGCGACGTGCCGCCATAGGACGTGTCCCCCATGACCAGCCCGGGCCGCAGAATTGTGACGCCTGCCGCCCCGGCGATCGCCTCTCCGTCTCGACGCCAGGCGCCGAAGGGCGTGTCAGCTTCAATCCCGACGGCCGAGATCAGAACCGCGGTCGCCTGACCCGCCATCGCGGCATAGACCGCTTTTGGCGCGGCCACATGAACCGCCTGAAACGCGCGCTTCGATCCGGTCAGCAGGCCCGCCGCGATGACCACGTCTCTTCCGCCTGTAAGCGCCTGGGTCCAGAATGCTGGATCGTGGGTCGCCGGATCGGTCAGATCCGCTTCCAGGACCTCAAATCCCATGGCGCGCAGCGCACCAACGCGCCGTGCCGATGCCAGAACATCAAACCCCTGCGCGCGGAGTTCAAACGCGATGTGTCGTCCGATAAACCCGTCCGCGCCGAGAACCAGAACCTGGTGGGTCACAACACGCGGCCGGCCACCGCATCCAGCTTCGCCACCAAATCCGGATCCCGCGCATCCGGGCCGGTGAGAATGGCAAACTCCAACGCCTTGTCGCAGCCATGGGGACAGTCCGCCCGATCCGGACCCAGGATCCCGGGCAGCCGTTTCACCAGGCCGCGCGCCTTGTCTGCGTTGCCGGTCAAGGTCTTGATGATATCGGTGACATCCACCTCGCCGTGGTCGGGGTGCCAGCTGTCATAATCAGTGATCATCGCGATCGAGGCATAGCAAAGCTCGGCTTCCCGGGCGAGTTTCGCTTCCGGCATGTTGGTCATGCCGATCACGTCGCAGCCCCAAACTTCACGGTAAAGCTTCGACTCGGCCAGGGACGAAAACTGCGGGCCCTCCATCGCCAGATAGGTCCCACCGTCATGGACGTTGATCCCTTCTGCATTGGCCGCTTCCCGGCAGGCCGCACCAAGGCGCGGGCATGTCGGATGCGCGACCGAGACATGGGCGACACAGCCCGTTCCGAAAAAGGACTTCTCGCGCGCGAAAGTCCGGTCGATGAATTGATCGACGATCACAAAATCACCGGGCGCCATTTCTTCGCGGAAGGACCCGCAGGCCGAAACCGAAATCACATCGGTGACCCCCGCCCGTTTCAATGCGTCGATATTGGCGCGATACGGCACGGTTGTGGGCGACAAACGATGCCCCCGGCCATGGCGGGGTAGAAACACCATGCGCACCCCGTCCAAAACGCCTTGAAACAGTTGATCCGATGGTGCGCCCCAGGGGCTGTCTTGGGCGACCCATTCCGCCCGGTCCAACCCCGCAATCTCATAAACGCCCGATCCGCCGATCACGCCAATGACTGTCTCACCCATGCCTGCCTCCGCTTCTCATGCGCGGCCAGTTTCGACTGCGCCGCGGGAAATGAAAACGGCTTAAACGGAAATTTGCTGGCAATGTCTCAATAAGGCGCGCGCTGCATATCCAATTCGCGCAGGCACTGGCACAGGGCGGCCCGAGGAGGCGGGCGAAGCCCGACGACGAGACAAAGGAATGCGCCGCAGGCGCTCATTTTGTTTCAGGCCCGGTCACTCGCCGGGGCGCTTCAAGCTGAAAAGATCCGTCACGGCAGTGTAGTCGCGATAGCCAAGCCGCGCGAGCGGCTGGAACGTGGTCACGTCGAATATCCCGTTCTTCAGGCAATCGTCGCGCAAATGCACACCTGTCACGCGTCCCACCACCAGAATGTTGCGATCGCCTTCCAAGTCGACAATTTGGCTGACCACGCATTCGAGCGCCGCCGGCGCACCGGAGACCCGCGAACAGGCAATCGTTTCGCAGTCGACCCGGTCAATCCCAGCCCGTTCGAACTCATCAACCTCACGCCCATAGATTCCGGCCGAGATGTTCATCGCATCCTTGGCCGCGACTTCGACGATATTGACGCAGAAGACGCCGCTTTCGCGAATATGCGCCACGCTGTCCTTGCCTTCGGGCTTCGTGCCGCCTGGTGTGGTAGAGGCATACATGACCTGTGGCGGGTCATAGGCCACACCGTTGAAAAATGAATATGGCGCCAGGTTTTCCTGCCCGCTTGCGCCCCGGGTCGAAATCCATCCGATCGGACGTGGCGTGATCACCGCATTGAACGGGTTGTGCGGCAGACCGTGGCCGTCTTCGGGTTTGTAGAACATCTGCGCCCTCGTCAAAGGTTTGCCCGAGACTTACGCCCGTGTTACCCGCCCCGCCAGCGGAAAGGGACATGTGGCATCGTGGAGATCACCCAGGAAACGATCGATGACTGGTGGGATGTCGAAGCGCTTTTCGATCTGGCCTTTGCGCCGGGGCGCGAGGCTTTGTCGTCCTATCGCCTGCGTGACGGGATCGATGCGGTGGCCGATCTGTGCCTTGTCGCGCGGGACAAAGACGCGATCCTGGCGGCCGCCATCCGGTTTTGGCCGGTCCAGGTGGGATCGGCGCCGTCGCTCCTTCTTGGTCCCGTTGCCGTCCACCCCACACGTCAGGGTGAAGGCCTGGGCGGCTGGATGATCGAAGAGGCGCTGTCCCGCGCAAATGGCTGGGACAGGGTCCTTCTGGTCGGAGACGCACCCTATTATGGACGTTTCGGCTTTGAGAAACTCACCGGCGTGGACATGCCACCGCCCACCAACCCGGCCCGCATATTGGGACGGGCGCTGACGCCGGGTGCCTGGGACGGCGTGACCGGTCCGGTCACCCGGGCGGGCTGACCGGCTGATCCGTTCGCCCGGCCAGCACAACGGCCGAAATGGCAAACGCCGCCACGGCACAGACCGCAATCGCGCCGATCATCGGCAAGGCAGTGCCGTCAAAGAATGGGCCGGCCAGCGTGATCATGACCCCGCCCGCTAACATCTGAAGGGTTCCCCCGAGGGACGAGGCCAGGCCCGCAATCTCACCATGATCATCCAGTGCCATGACCATCGTCGTCGGGATCACCAGACCCATGAAGGCATTCCCAAGAAACAGGAAACCCACGATCACCGGCAAACCCGCGAGCCCAACCAAAGCAAGCCCAAGAAGCACCAGGATGGTTGCGACGAAGCCCAGAACCCCGATCCGAACGACGCGCGACATGCCAAGGCGCATGCCCAAAGGTGCGGCCATCTGCGTGGCGCCGAAGAACCCGATGGCATTTAAAGCAAAGGCCAGGCTGAAGCCCATCGGCGTCAAACCGAATTGCCCGGTATAGACGAAACTCGCCGAGGCAATGAATACGAAAAAGCTCGCCATTCCGAACCCGCCGATAAAGGTCAGCCCCATGAAGCTTCTGTCAGTCAACAGACGCTTCGTGCCTTCCAACAGATTAGGAACGTTGACCGCGACGCGGTTTTCCGGGGCCAGCGTCTCGGGCAAGGCGAAGCGCGTGACCAGAAGGCTGGCAACGGCCGCCACGCCCATAACGGCAAAAAGCGCGCGCCAGTCGAAGACAAGCATCAGAAGGCTTCCCGCGAGCGGGGCCAGCATTGGCGAGACAGATATCACCAGCATGACCAATGCCATCAACCGTGTCGCCTCGTTGCCAGTGTGAAGGTCGCGAATGATCGCGCGGGGAAGCACCATCACCACTGCGCCGCCCAAGCCTTGCAGAAACCGGAAAATCGCAAGCCAGGTGATCGATGGCGCGAAAAGACATCCGATCGACGCCAGGCCGTAAAGCACAAGGCCGAAGTAAAGGGGCGGCTTGCGGCCCGCCTGATCCGCCCAGGGACCATAGACAAGTTGCGAGACGCCAAATGCCACGAAAAAGGCAGTCAGCGTTACCTGCGTCGCCGCGACCGAAGCGTTCAGATCCGCTGCAATCGCGGGCAACGCGGGCAGGTACATGTCGATCGCGAAAGGTCCGACGGCAGAAAGAAGGCCAAGGACCGCAGCGGTTTTGAACAAACCGGAGGCCATGAAACGTGCTCCTGAACGAAAGCCGGGGTCTCTAGCGGACCCGCAAATCGAGACTTACCACAGTCCGATCCAAGCGCCACCCCGCGAGATCCGAAGCAGGTCCGTTCCTGACATCTACTGTCCCGCGAATCCCACCGTCACGATGAACATCGTCGTGGACGTGTGGCGGACCATGGCTTCGAACTCTCCGGATATTGTGCCCGTCGAGGCCGCGAATGACGTGAACTCACCACTGAAATAGTCCGCATTTCGGCTGTTCCCGTAGGTTTCGCCGCCGATCAGGAATTGAAAACTCCCCCCGGTTTCAGTTCCAAAACCGCCATTGAAGCTTGGGCCGCCCATGGAAAAGACGAGATCCTCCAGCGGAGGGCAATTGGCGATACCGCGCGTCGCAAAATTCGTTGGGTTGTTGGCCGTCACCATCAGGTTATAGCCGGACTGACCGGGCGTCCCGCTTTGGTCGAAATCGGGCTTTACTCCCGGCGCAAAGCTGACGTTCACCACGCAAGGCGTCGCGGCCAGCGCATCAAATTCGGTACGGTCGCCCGCCTTTGCTGCATCGATCTTCGCCTGGTCAAAGGGCAGTCCGCGAAATTCGATCGCCAGGATCTGAGGGGCCTGGGTCAGCCCGCAACTGCTGAGAACGGCCAATGCTGAGGCACAGGTAAGCTTTGAAAACTTGGTCATGAAAACTCCTTCCGAAAATATATCGAAAGGGTAACACGAAACGCCGCTTATTTCAGCCGGTCGGCCTTTTTTCTGACCAGAACGGACCGCAGGTCATGCATCGCCATCAAAAGCGTGTCCGTCACGGCCTCCAAATCATCAGGATCCGCCTTCGATTGCGCCCAGGATGCGGTCAGGTTCAGGTGATCGACCGTGCGCAGAATGTCGTCGATATCCCGGCGCGCCAAAAGCGCCCTACGCTCATCCATCCAATCCGCGATCCGCGCCTTGTCGGCATCGCTCAGGACACGGTCACCATGGGGTTTCACGTCGCCGTTCTTGATGTTGATAACGGCGATCTGATCCATCTCGATCCGGCGATGCCGGTTTTCTGTATCGACGCGAAACACAACGGCGCCGTTTTCCCGGATGCGGAAATAGTATTCTGGAAGCTCTGTCATGGCCCCTGCCCTGTCCTCGGGTGAGGAGCCTAGGCAAGGCCTGAGATCAAGTCAAAGGTGGTTCGGCTTGCGGGGACGCCCTGGAACGTGGCACGACCGTGGATATGAGCACCATCAGGAAGTTCCTCGGGACCCGGACCTATGCCGGTGCGGTCAAGTTGATCGAGCAAGGCAAGCTGGAGGCCGCCTTGGCAAAGCTTGAAGGGTTCCAAGGTCGCATTCCCGACGTGGCCAAAGCCAGCCTTCTGCGGGCACAGGTTCTCTACAGGCTTGGGCGTTTTGCCGAGGCGATGTCTGCATTTGACGATTTCCTTTTGGAGCATGCTGGGCGGACGAAAGCGCCCGCCGATCAAACCTATCTGATCAGCATGGCGCGCTATTTGCAGGCCGATGCCGCGCACCAGTCCGGCGCCCCCCCGCGAGAGGCGCCAAGCCGCGACGAAGTGCAGGTCTTGTTCGAGAAGGCGTCAGACAAAACCCGGGCCGAATTTCCGTTCGACTTCTAGCCGCTAAGCCCGGCACAGAAGGCCTGGATCCGTTTGCAGGCCTCGGTCAGCGCCTCATCGGATGTGGCATAGCTGACCCGGAAGTTCGGCGCGACACCAAATGCCGCACCGAAGACGACTGCCACGCCCTGTTCTTCCAAAAGCGCTTTGGCGAAGTCTTCGTCGGTGTCGATCTTTGTGCCCCCTGCCGACGTCTTTCCAATGCAGCCCGCCACCGAAGGATAGACATAGAAGGCGCCTTCCGGGACCGGGCACGTGATCCCCTCGGCCGCGTTCAGCCCGGCCACCACAAGATCACGGCGGCGCTGGAACAATTCCGCATTGGGCGCCAGAAAATCTTGTGGGCCATTTAACGCCTCGACGGAGGCCCATTGGCTGATCGAACACGGGTTCGATGTCGATTGCGACTGCACTTTGCGCATGGCCTTAATCAGCGTCTCGGGCCCGGCGGCGTATCCGATCCGCCAGCCCGTCATCGCATAGGCCTTAGACACCCCGTTCATGGTCAGCGTTCGGTCATAGAGACCGGTTTCGACTTGTGCCGGCGTCACAAACTCGAACCCGTCAAAGACGAGATGCTCGTACATGTCATCTGTTAGAACCCAGACGTGCGGATGGCGGATCAGAACGTCCGTCAAGGCTTTCAGCTCATCGCGGCTGTACCCCGCGCCCGTCGGGTTCGACGGCGAGTTGAAGATCAGCCACTTGGTCTTCGGCGTGATCGCGGCCTCAAGCTGTTCGGGCGCCATCTTGAACCCGGTTTCGATCCCCGCGGTGACGATGACCGGTTCGCCGCCACAAAGCAGCACCATATCGGGATAGCTGACCCAATAGGGCGCGGGGATGATCACTTCGTCGCCCGGGTTCAGGGTCGCCTTGAACGCGTTGTAGAGGACTTGCTTGCCGCCCGTTCCGACCGTGACCTGTCCGGCGGTATAATCCAAACCGTTGTCGCGTTTGAATTTTTTGACGATGGCGGCCTTCAGTTCGGGAATGCCGTCCACGGCCGTGTACTTTGTCTTGCCATCCTCGATCGCTTGAATACCGGCGGCCTTGATGGTGTCGGGGGTATCGAAATCGGGTTCACCCGCGCCCAGCCCTATCACGTCGCGGCCGGCGGCCTTCAGTTCCTGAGCCATCGTCGTCACCGCAATCGTCGGTGAGGGTTTTACGCGGTCGAGTGTCGTGGACAGGAAGGACATGGTCGTCTCCGGACTGGCAAAGAAAGCGGCCCGTCTTAAGTTTCCCCCCATGCCAGATCAAGATGTAATTCTGCTCGACCCCGAACCGGCCGAAACCCAAGGCTGGTATTCCGATGAAACCGCCACATTTGGCGACCGCCTTGCTGGGGCGCGCGAAGCGCTCGGCCTGTCGGATGAGGCATTGGCCAAACGCCTGGGCGTGAAGCTGAAAACCGTCCGCGCATGGGAACAGGACTTGTCCGAGCCACGGGCCAACAAGCTGCAAATGCTGTCGGGCCTGCTGAACGTGTCCTTGGCGTGGCTTCTGACCGGCGACGGGGAAGGATTGGCAGACCCCGAAGAGAGCGGGGCCAGCGGTGAAGCAGCGGATCTTCTGCTTGAACTGCGCCAGATCAAGTCGGAATTGGCGGCGGCCACGAACCGGATGGGCGTGCTGGAGAAACGGCTGGCGGCTGCGCTGGGCGCGCAGGGGCAATGATCGACAGCGACGATCCGCGGCTCAGACGGCTTTCGGTACGATCCTGGCGACGCGGCACAAAGGAAATGGACCTCATCCTGGGCCGTTGGTCGGACGCGCATTTGGCCGAACTGTCCGAAGGCGACCTGGATGCGTTTGAAGCGCTGCTGGCCGAGAATGATCCCGAATTGTACGATTGGATAACCGGGCGGAGCCCAACACCAGACGCACACAGGGCGCTGATCCACAAAATCGCCCAGTTTTCAAAGGCATCCGGGCCGGTCTGACGCCTTTCGGACGAAGTTTAACCGAAAATTGGGGAATTTATCCGAAAACTCGCGGTTGGAGCCAGCCCGCGAGGACGACATGTCTATCCATCAGAACCTAAGCACGGTCGACACACCGGAATTCATCGATTCCTATCTTGAAAGCCTGGCGCTGGTCGAACGGCTGCATCGCCTTTTGCTGGACGTGATCAAGGATGAGTTCGAGCGGATTGGCATTCTTGAGATCAACGCGGTTCAGGGACTGTTGCTGTTCAACATAGGCGACAACGAAGTCACCGCGGGCGAACTGAAGTCGCGCGGTTACTATCAAGGCTCGAACGTCAGCTATAACCTGAAGAAGCTTGTCGACATGGACTACATGCACCACCAGCGCTGCGAAATCGATCGGCGGTCCGTGCGTGTCCGGCTGACCAGCAAGGGCCGCGAAGTCCACAGTATCGTTCAAAAGTTGTTTGAGCGGCATTCGGCGGGTCTGGAAAACTCCGGAGTTGTTGGACCCAACGGTCTGAATGAGATCAACTCAATGCTGCACCGGGTGGAGCGGTATTGGAGCGATCAGATCCGCTATATCTATTGATCTTTCCGGCACTCGGATGACCGGGGCACGTCCGATGGCCGGGCTTTCCAGTTCGCGCAGAAGCTTCCGCGTCATCGCGTCGGCATAATCGCTGTAGCCCAGCGCCACCTCGACAAAGGCATCGGGGCCCTTGATTACATTCGACATGTAATAGGTCGACAACTCTCCCACATGGACGGCCGTCTCGTCGGCATAGTCCAGCTTATCCTGCCCAATGACCAAACCGTTTATGGTGATATTGGCCATGGCGCCCTCAAGCCGGACATCCTGCGGCAACGGCCAGTTGTTGTTTTTCCCGTCCCCGGAAATATCCAGGGTTTGCCGCCAACAGAGCGGCCCTGCGGCAAACAGTTCCGCCGCAAATAGCATGGCCGACCCGATCGCGGTGGCCTGCGGTGCGGGCTGGCGACCCCAGGTGCGCAATCGCCCGGCCACCATCGCGATATCGTCCGCCCCTTCGATCGCGGTCCAGTCGAGGATCAATTGCTGATACTTGGATGACGACCATTCAAAGACCGCCAAACTGACCGGCGCCTCAGGAAATTGTAGCAATGCATCGACCACCGCGGGGTCTTGCAAGGCATTGGCCATCCCATCCGTCTGTAGCTGGTATTCCCGCGCATCGACCGAGCCCGAGACATCAAGCGCCAGCACCAGGGCATGGCGGCAATTGGCCTGGGCGAGCCCCGCCCAGGCCAGGATCAGAAGGCAGGCAAGCCTTACCAATGGCCAGTGTTTCCCATGCTCGACCAGGGCTCAGCCGGTGGAAGGCTGTCGCCTGCCTGCAAAAGCTCGACCGAGACATTGTCGGGGGATCGCACAAAGGCCATGCGCCCGTCGCGCGGAGGACGATTGATCGTCACCCCATTGTCCATCAGGTGCTGACACATGTCATAGATATTGTCGACGCTATAGGCGAGGTGCCCGAAATGGCGGCTGTCCGACGGCAAACCGTCATCGCCGTCCCAGTTATAGGTCAGCTCGACATGGGCGTTTTCCTGCCCCGGCGGCGTCATGAAGACCAAGGTGAAGCGCCCGCCTTCATTGTCGTGGCGACGGGTCTCTTTCAACCCGAGCAATTCGTAGAAAGCAATGGACGCCTCAAGATCCTTCACGCGGACCATGGTGTGCAGATAGGTGATGCTCATCTCGTTCCTCTTGGAGTTCTTCCGGGACGCGCATAACACGGCACCCCGGTGAAATCGGGTGCCGGATCAACGCGTCTCTCAGCACCAGAGTAACCGTGACGAAGCTGACGTAAAGGAGGAGATACCACGACCCGAGCTTCCCGAAGCTCACAAATTCGAGCGCCGCCTGCCCCGAATAGACCCATGTGCCGGTGAACGTGCCGACATTCTCGGCCACCCAAAGTGCCAGCGCTGCCAGAAAGGCCGACACCGGCATAGGCATCCAGCGCGGCGTCTGCCCCACGTAGAACCAGACGCGGGTCCGCCAAAACAGGATCACAGTGGTCGCAAACAACGCGATGCGGATGTCCGGCAGAAAATGATGGGCGAAGAAATTCACATAGATCGCGACCGCCAGGACAGACGCCGCCCAGAACGGCGGGAAAGGCGCGAACCGCATCTCGAAAACGCGGATGACCCGCGCGATGTAGCTGCCGACGCTGGCATACATGAAGCCCGAGAACAGCGGCACACCCGCGACCTTGAAAAACCCGGCCTCGGGATATCCCCAACTGCCCGCCTGGATCTTGAAGATTTCCATTGCCGTCCCGGTCAGATGAAACAGCAAGATCACCTTGGCCTCATCCAACGTCTCCAAGCGAAAGACCAGCATGAAGGCCTGCGTCAGGACGGCGAAGAGGAACAGCGCATCATAGCGCGCCAGTGCCCAGGCCGGATCCCAGATCAGGCTGGTCAGGATGATCGCCACAAGGAACAACCCACCGAACAGGCAAGCCCAGCCCTGTTTCAGTACGAACATGACGAATTCGGCTGCCCCGGGCGACATACGTCGCCGAACCCAGACGCCCATCCCGCGCTCTAACGCGCGCACGCCCCAATCTGCCATGCCTGCCTCCCTTTTCTGTGGAAAAGAGCACTTAAGCGTTGCCCCCCGCAAGACCCCAACATAGTGTGGGGCTCCGACGGCAAACCACAACAAAATGGGGGCAGAATGAACGACATGGGCGCCGAGATCCGCACGGAAGATGACGAGATTGCCGAAATGCGGGCGACCACCGCCCCCACGATCCGGGCCACCGCGCCGGGGTTAGAGCAGCATCTCTATTCGAAGATCCCGGTCCTGGATCACGGCTTCATCCGCGTCGTCGACTATATGGGCGACGATGCGGCCATCGTGCAGGCGGCGCGCGTGTCCTATGGCAAGGGCACGAAAGCGGTCCAAAACGACGAAGGGTTGATCCGGTACCTGATGCGGCACTGGCACTCGACCCCATTCGAGATGTGCGAGATCAAGTTCCACGTCAAATTACCGGTCTTCGTGGCGCGCCAGTGGATCCGGCACCGGACCGCGAATGTGAACGAATACTCGGCCCGCTATTCGATCCTGGATCGCGAGTTTTATATCCCTGCGCCCGAGAACCTGGCCGCGCAATCGACGGTCAACAACCAGGGGCGCGGCTCGACGTTGGAAGGGGACGAGGCACAGCGGGTGCTCGATATCTTGCGCGACGACGCGACCCGGGCCTATGACCATTATGAAGAAATGCTGTCACAGGACGGTCAGGCGGGGCTTGCCCGGGAACTGGCGCGGATGAACCTGCCCGCCAATGTCTATACCCAGTGGTACTGGAAGACCGACCTGCACAACCTGTTCCATTTCTTGCGCCTCCGGGCGGACGCGCACGCGCAGTATGAGATCCGGGTCTATGCCGAGGCGATGGCCAAGGTGGTGGCCGATTGGGTGCCCTTTGCCTATCGCGCGTTTGAGGATTACCGGCTGGGCGGTGCGAACCTGAGCGCCACGGCGCTCGACTGCCTGCGGCGGATGTTGGCGGGCGAAGAGGTCACGCAAGAAACCTCCGGCATGTCGAAGGGGGAATGGCGGGAGTTTCGTGCCGCTATTGACTGATAACTTCACGCTAGATTCACTTCCACTGCTCGAGCAATCAGCGCTGACCAGCATCAGATTTGGAAACCTTCTTTTTCCGAGAAACTCGCTCAGTCACACAGTAGCTAAGTCGGCCGAAAAATTGGCCGTAATGAATCCCGGCGAAAGGCACGATGTTTACTTTCCAGGTAGCGCAACTCTTTTGAGGTTTGGCGATCGCTTCTGGGTGGTCTGCACCAAGCACCAGGTGGAAGATGCCAACTTGGAAAATGTCAGCCTATTGTCAAACGCACCAAATCTGCTGACATCAAGCGAAAGATATGTCTTTCTTGGCGATCATGAAGATGCCCGCGAAAGCGACGAGTACGATTTAATCGCGTTTGAGTTCACAAGTCCTGTGAATGACGGGGCACTACAAAGCGACGCGTTTCTACCGATTCTGGATTCAGGCTTCCTCCAAGATGGAGATAGGGTTGTATGGGCAATGACTTACGGATTTCGGACAGTAGACCAGAACGATACTTGGGAAGACGATGACGAGCTTGGCCCACGCATGTCCAGGTACGACTTTGTAAAGAGAGAGATCCTGTGCGACTTCCAAGGGGACGCAAGTGATCCGAGCACGTGTTTGATTACCCCGAAATCAACGGAAATATCCGACATGGATGGAATGAGCGGTGGGCCAGTATTCTTGGTTACATTCGACGGCACTTCGTATATTTGCAAATTTGCAGGGATTAATGTCCGCGGTGGAAACGGGCAACTCCGTTTTGTAAAGCACACTGTAGTTCGTAGGCTAATCGACCGCGCAGACAGCACCGGTTCTTAATTATTGATCATCCAAGAAAAGTGAGGTCGGTATAGCCGTGAATACATCCACGCTGCAGTACCCACCCCAACCAGGCACTCCCACATGATCCTCTACGGCCTCAAGACCTGCGATACCTGCCGGAAGGCGCTCAAGGCGCTTGAAGCCGCGGGGCATGATGTAACGTTCCGGGATGTGCGGGCAGAGCCGCTGTCGGCAGAGGATATTGCGAAGTTCCACGCCGCCTTCGGGGACAAGCTGATCAACCGCGCGTCCACCACATGGCGGGGGCTGGATGAGGCCGAGCGCGCCAAGAGCCCCAAGGCCCTGCTTGCCCAACATCCGACGCTGATGAAGCGCCCGGTCATCGAGGCCGGGGGCTCGCTGTATCTAGGATGGAAGGCCGACGTCCAATCGGCCCTACTTTAGACGTCAGTCAAGTTCAAACCCGACCGCGTCATTGCTGCGCTTCAGCATCCGGACCATCAGCACCATGCCCGTGATCACCACGAAGGCCGCCGCACAGCCCAAAAGCACATAAGGGTTCGCATCGCCGATCACCGCCGTCAGCAGTTCCGCGCCGGTCGGCTGCACCGCTTCGCCGTCTTCGATCACCTCAGGGGCTCGCAGGAATTTCATGACTGTTCACCTCACCGTTCCACTTCACCGATGAAGATGACGCTTCAATCGGTCGATTTTGGGACGGCTTGCGGGTGGTTCTAAGGGGTCTTCATGCCCGGGCGTGGCGTGAAAGTGGCGAACTGTTTCGTGAGTGGGACATGCTGGGACCGGTTGACCCTTTATTGTCGCCCTGGTGCGCGACAATCGGGTCCGTTCGGGCCTTGGCAGGGGCGGAGGGGCTCGAACCCCCGACCCTCGGTTTTGGAGACCGATGCTCTACCAACTGAGCTACACCCCTAAGGCCGGGGTGCGGCTTACGGCAGCGGGCGTCCTTAATCAAGCCCCATCCCGTTCGACCGGGCCGTGTACGCCCATCTTCACAGTCGCGCGAGGAGGCCAAACGCACGGTGTCTTGAGTTCAGCGTGAACGGGCGGGCGTGTACGGTGCACTTGAAAGGAGCCCCCCATGACAACATCACCCCTTAACCGGCGCGGGTTTCTCGGTGCAACGGCGTTGACCGCATTGGGCACCGCAACCGCCACGAAAAGCTTTGCGTCGCCCGAACCGGCCGCCGCGGGATCGGAAGACTTCATCTATGAAGTCGTGCGCACCGAGGAAGAGTGGCGCGCCCGCCTGACGGAAGACGAATACTCCGTCATGCGTGAGGCGAAGACCGAAGCCAAATTCTCAAGCCCCTTCGTCGAGGAAACACGTGACGGCATCTATTGCTGCAAAGGCTGCGATCTGACGCTGTATGAATCCCTTTGGAAGGTGCCCCTGGATATCGGCTGGGTCTTTTTCCGGCATTCGATGCCAAACGCGGTTCTGACCGATACCGATGGCAACCCCTATGAAGACGGGATGGACCTTCGGAACATCGTGCTGATGGAAGCGCATTGCCGCCGCTGCGGATCGCATCTTGGCCACATCGTCAATCCCAGCGGAGAGCTTGTGCATTGTATTAACGGTTCAGCCCTGACGTTTCGAACCGTCGCCGCCTAGAGCTGCACTCCATATCGAGTCCTAGACGGTGTTAGAACCGGTCCCGAAAGGGGCCGGTTCTTTCTTTTTCGCCATGGATTTTGTGTAAATTTGATCTGACAAATCCCTCACAAAAGTTTTTGGCTATGGAAACATCCCGAACGAACACCGGAAGTGACGGCCCCGAGCACAGTGCGCGTGATGTGGGCCACGCGCGGGTGAGCCGTTGTAACAGTCCAAGCCCCCTTAAACGTTCACCTTTTCCAGAATGCGCAAGAAATCGGGTCGCGCGCGCCTCACAGGCGGCTCACGGAGCGGGCCGGTCAACTCAAGAACGCGTGAGACTTCGTGAAGATTTTTGTGTGTTTTATCATTGGCTTAGCGCAGGCATATCGGTCTCGCAGGATGCAGTTCTGCACTGACAACTGAAAGGACTTCGATATGACACGTAACATTCTCGCTCTCGCTACTGCTGCTACTCTGGCTCTCGGCGCAGCCGCTCCTTCCTTCGCAATGGAAAACGAGCACAACATGCTGGTCGGCGCTGTTTACAACGAACTGACCCGCCTGGGCGTTGACACGTCGGGCATCAACGACCTGACGCTCGGCCAGATCGCACAGCTGCGCGCCGTTCTCTCGGGCGACAGCATGTCCGAGCAGCAGCAGAAGACCGAAGCCATGCGGATCCTGGAGAAGTAAGGGGCTTTCCCACTTCACCGATCTATCGGTTCGGGGCCATCCTTCGGGATGGCCCTTTGTCGTTTTGGAGCTGACCTGATAGGCACGCGGCCATGTCAGATTTGCGTGTCGAGATCTTTGCCTCAGAACCCTGGCGCGACATGGACGAGACGGCGCTGGGCCCGGCGCGATATGTCCCGACCATGTTGTCGCCGATGGAACGGCTTCTGTACGTTTGGACCACCGAAACCTGGGCCAAAGGCCACGGTGCCATCGTCGATCTAGGAAGTTTCGTTGGCGGTTCGACGGCGCTTCTTGCCGAAGGGCAACGCCGCGCCGGTCGGACCGCCCCAGTTCACGCGTTCGATCGCTTTGGGGCCAGCCCGTCGGTTAAGGAACTGATCCTCTATCCGGCGGGGATCCAGCCGTTTGACGAAACCGATATCCTGCCCCTGTCCAAGCGGCTTTTGGCGCCCTGGGCACCGCATGTCACGTTTCACAAGGGCCAGATCGAAGATCACATCTGGCTGGACGGGTTGATCGAGGTCTTGGCAATCGACGCGGGCAAGACGGCCAAGGGGTTGGACCGGATGGCCGAAATCTTTTTTCCGGCGCTGATCCCGGGGCGTTCGGTTGTCCTGCAGCAAGATTTTCTGCATTGGAAGGTGCCTTGGATCCCCGTCCAGATGGAACGGATGGCCAATTGGTTCCGGCCTGTCGCCGTATGTCCGAAAGATACGGTGGTTTATCTCTGCACGAAGGAAGTGGACGAAGCGGCGCTTGAAGCCGGTCGCGTTGGCCATCTGAGCGACGAGGATCTTCTGGAAGGGATCAACTCAGCCCGGCAACGTCTGCGCCACTGGGATGTGGACGCCCGTCTGGTCGCCATGGCCGAGGCTGTCACGCTGAACCCCGGGCAACGTAAGGCAAAACGGTTCAAGATCCGGCCGCAGCCACGGCCCGCTCACGCCAAGCGCGCCTGACGAGCCACACTGCGCAATGCGTCGATATCGGCACTTGTGATATGGGTTTCGGCCGCGAGGATCGCGTCAATCGGCCAGTCCCACCAGGCAATTTCATTGAGCGCGGCAATAACATCCGGAGCAAACCGCATCCGACGCACCGTGCCTGGATTGCCCGCCACGACGGCATAGTCAGGGATGTCCCCGGCCAAGACGGCCCCCGCACCGGCGATCACGCCATTGCCCACCCGTGCGCCAGGCATGACCTTCACATCCATGCCAAGCCAGACATCATGCCCGATCAGGGTATCGCGCCCCACCGGCATCTCGGCAGCATAGGCGCCGAACCGGTCGGGATCGTGGATGGCAAAGGGATAGGTTGAAAACCCGCCCATCGCATGGTTCGCCGAATGGGTGATGAACCGCACACCATGCGCGAATTGCCCGAATTTACCGATGATCAACCTGTCCGGCGAGACCGGGAACAAGAACGGCGCGATCCGCGAGGCCCAACCGCCAAGTTCCGCCGGGGGGTCGAAATCGCTGGCATAGGTGTAATCCCCGATCTCAATTCCGGGATGATCGATCACCGCCTTCAGAAAGACGTTGTTCGGAAGCTTGCTTCCATCCGGCAAAGTCACCGGATGCGGCGTGTCGGGTGATGGATAGGCAAAAGGCATGATGCGCCCCCGCTAACAAAGAAAGGCCGCGGTGTCCCGCGGCCTTTCCATTCATGGGCGTTGGTCGCCTATTCGATAATTTTCGAGACGACGCCTGCGCCGACGGTACGGCCGCCTTCGCGGATGGCGAAGCGGAGGCCCTGTTCCATCGCGATCGGTGCGATCAGCTCGACCGAGAACGACACGTTGTCGCCCGGCATCACCATCTCGGTGCCGGCCGCCAGTTCCACCGTCCCCGTCACATCCGTCGTCCGGAAGTAGAATTGCGGGCGATAGTTGGCGAAGAACGGCGTGTGGCGCCCGCCTTCATCCTTCGTCAAGATATAGGCCTCGGCCTCGAACTTCGTGTGCGGCGTCACCGAACCCGGCTTGCAGAGCACCTGGCCCCGCTCGACCCCGTCACGGTCCACACCGCGCAGAAGCGCACCGATGTTGTCGCCCGCTTCGCCCCGGTCCAGGAGCTTGCGGAACATCTCAACGCCCGTGCAGGTCGTCTTCGTGGTGTCGCGGATGCCGACGATCTCGATCTCGTCGCCCACATTGATCACGCCACGCTCGACCCGGCCGGTCACAACCGTACCCCGGCCCGAGATCGAGAACACGTCCTCGATCGGCATCAGGAAGGGCTGGTCGATCGCCCGTTCCGGCGTCGGGATGTAGTCGTCGACCGCCGCCATCAGCGCCTTGATCGATTCCTCGCCGATCTCGGGCGAGTTGCCTTCCATCGCGGCCAGCGCCGACCCCTTGATGATCGGAATGTCGTCGCCCGGATATTCGTACGAGCTCAGAAGTTCCCGGATCTCCATCTCGACGAGTTCCAGAAGCTCTTCGTCGTCCACCTGGTCGACCTTGTTCATGTAGACCACGATGTTCGGGATCCCGACCTGGCGGCCCAGAAGAATGTGCTCGCGCGTTTGCGGCATCGGGCCGTCGGCGGCGTTCACGACCAGGATCGCGCCGTCCATCTGGGCGGCCCCGGTGATCATGTTCTTCACATAGTCCGCGTGGCCCGGGCAGTCGACATGGGCGTAGTGGCGGTTCTCGGTCTCATATTCCACATGCGCCGTCGAGATCGTGATCCCGCGCGCCTTCTCTTCCGGAGCGCCGTCGATCTGGTCATAGGCCTGGAAGTCGCCAAAATACTTCGTGATCGCCGCCGTCAGCGTCGTCTTGCCGTGGTCAACATGGCCAATCGTGCCGATGTTAACATGCGGCTTGTTGCGTTCGAACTTTTCCTTCGCCATGGGCGATCGCCTCATCCAATTCGGGGGCCCGTACAGACCCGATTCAACTCGGCGCGGTAGCTACTTATTTACGTGCCGGATTTCAAGGCCCCGACGGAAGGACCGCACCCGTATCGCCTGCCGCGACTTCAGCCAACAGCCCGCCGTTGCGATCCCGCGCGGTCCGGTCAAAGGGCACGCGCGCGCGGCCGGGTTTTTCAGCGAACCAGGCTGCTTCATTCTCGCGCAGAAAATCTTCGATCTCGCGGGCGGCAGATCGCACCAGATTGTCGAGTTGATCTTCGCGACTGTTCACCAGCCCGGATGGCACCAGCGGCACGCCCGTCCCCAGCCCTTCGAAGGCCACGATCTGTACAGGTTCTTCAGTCAGCTTCTCTTGCGTCGCATCGTCCCAGACCTGAAGCGCAATGATCATGACCGATCGCGGGTTGGCCACCAAAGGCACCCCCGGCACCGCCAGGATATAGCCTTCGATCCGGGCGCCCACATGATAAAGCCCCCTGCCGTCGTACCGGGCCAGACGACGTTCGACCGCCTCATGAAGCGCTTCTTCAAGCTGCGCTTCGGACGCGACACGCGAAAACGGCCCGGCAAGTGCGTCATTGGCGGTCGTGATGTTGAACCCCATTCGGAAGTCGCCAATTGGGACAACCGGTTCTTGCAGATCCTTGTCGGATGCACAGGCCGCCAGGATGGCGCAGGCCATCGCAGCAAATGCTGCCCTCACTCCCATGTCCCAGCCTTTATCGTTCTTGTTGGATACCGGGGTAATGGGTCCGGCGAATCATTTCAACTGCCTATAGTGACAGGGTTTTTTCAGGTGAAGCGATTGTCGCGAGGAAAGCCGCGCGGCGCCATGCGCCCGGCCGAGGCGCGTTTGCCCAACCATTCCGTCATATCGGCTTCGGTGCGCGTCCGCCCCGCCGGGTCAAGCCAGGACAAGCCGTCGACCCATGTGAAGGCGGTGGCGTCGACCAACCCGCAATCTTTGTATTTCTGCAATCGGACGCCTTTGCCGCGCGTCATCTCGGGCAATTCGTCCAGCGGGAAAACCAAAAGCTTGCGGTTTTCGCCCACCGTGGCCACGTGATCGCCATCGATGCGTTTGCACACGACGGCCTGGACATCGCCTTTGAGGTTCAGAACCTGCTTGCCGGTCCGTGTCTGTGCAATGATCTCATCTTCAGCCACGACAAACCCGTCGCCCGCAGCCGAGGCCACGATCAGTTTCGCGCCGGGTTTGTGAGCGAATAGCGCGACGATCCCGGCCTCGTTCGGCAAGTCTGTCATCAGGCGCACAGGTTCCCCCATGCCCCGCCCGCCCGGCAGGTTCGCCGCCGACAGCGTGTACATCCGCCCGTTCGCACCGAACATCAGCAGCCGGTCTGTGGTTTCGGCGTGGAACAGGAACCGGCCCTTGTCGCCGTCTTTGAATTTCAGCTCTTGGGACAGGTCGATGTGGCCCTTCATGGCGCGGATCCAGCCCATTTCTGAGCAGACCACCGTGATCGGTTCCTTGTCGATCATCGCCTCGAACGGGACGTCTTCAACCTCTGCGGCCTCGGAAAACTCGGTTCTGCGGGCACCGCCGGGCGCGTCCTTGCCGAACTGTTTCTTGACCTCGCGCAACTGGTCGGCAATCCGACCCCATTGCTGGGACGGATCGGCGAGAAGATCTTCCAGCGCCGCGCGTTCTTCAGTCAGGGCATCGAATTCGCGGCGAAGCTCCATCTCCTCGAGCCGCCTGAGCGAGCGAAGACGCATATTCAGGATCGCGTCGACCTGAACCTCGGTCAGTTCCCCCTCGCCCTCGGGCGGCGAGACATAGTCAGCCTCGGACGTCGCGCGGGTGTGGGATTGCCCCCAATCTTCGCGCATCAAGGCGGCTTTCGGATCTTCGTCATAACGGATGATATCGATCACCCGGTCGAGATTCAGAAACGCCGTGATGAAGCCTTCCAAAACCTCCAAACGGTGGTCGATCTGTTTCAATCGGTACTTCGACCGCCGCTCCAACACCTCGCGCCGATGCGCCATGAAAGCGCGCAAGACTTCTTTTAGCGAGGCGACCTTGGGCGTCCGCCCGTCAATCAGCACGTTCATGTTCAGCGAAAACCGCGTCTCGAGTTCGGAATTCTTGAACAGGATATTCATCAGAACGTCCGGCTCGACATTCTTGGACCGAGGCTCGAGCACGATCCGGATGTCTTCGGCGCTTTCATCGCGGACATCGGCCAGGATCGGCACTTTCTTTGTCTGGATCAGTTCGGCGATCTTCTCGATCAGTTTCGATTTCTGCACCTGATAGGGGATCTCGGTCACGACGACCTGCCACTGACCGCGCCCAAGATCCTCAACCGACCAGCGGGCGCGCGTACGGAAACCGCCCCGGCCCGTGCGATACGCTTCATAAATCGCGTCTTGCGGTTCCACGATGATCCCGCCGGTTGGAAAATCGGGGCCCTTCACCTTCTCAATCAGCGTATCATCGCGGACGAGTTCAGAATTTTCCGCCTTCGCCAGATGAATGCAGGCATCACACAACTCGCCGATATTGTGCGGCGGGATGTTGGTGGCCATGCCTACGGCGATACCGGCGGCACCGTTGGCCAGCAAATGCGGAAAGGTCGCGGGAAGTACGACGGGTTCCTGCAACCGGCCGTCATAGTTATCGCGGAAATCGACGGCGTCTTCGTCAAGGCCTTCCAAAAGCGCTTCGGCTACCGCCGTCATCCGCGCTTCGGTGTAGCGCGACGCCGCCGGATTATCGCCGTCGATATTACCGAAGTTGCCCTGCCCGTCGACCAGCGGATAGCGCACGTTGAAATCCTGCGCGAGACGCGCCATCGCGTCATAGATCGCGCCGTCCCCGTGAGGGTGGAAATCACCCATCGTGTCACCCGAAATCTTCGCCGATTTCAGGAATTTGCCGTTCGACGCCAGGTTCAGGCGCCGCATCGCGTAAAGGATCCGGCGGTGGACCGGCTTCAACCCATCCCGCGCATCGGGAAGCGCGCGGTGCATGATTGTCGACAACGCATAGGTCAGATACCGATCACCGATGGCCCGGCGCAGCGGTTCGGCCACCTCACCGCGATCTGGATCTTCGTCACTGGTATCCGACATGGGGCGGGTGTAGACCGCCCATGCGCGGGGGTCCAGCGGATTTGGCAGATCTCGTGTGTCTGGGCGAAACACACCCAACCGATGGGGGAAAGGCGATGCAGATTGACGCGGTTATGATCGGTGAAGCGCGCCCGATTGCGACGAAAACCGGGATAAGTGGAATCGACAAACGCCCGGTGAAAGGCCCGGTACATGTGGGCCCATTGGGGCTTGAAGGCGATACGATCATTGACCTCGACAACCACGGCGGTCGGGATCAAGCGGTCTATATTTACACAGCCCCAGATTATGCGTTCTGGGCCAAGGAATTGGGCCGCACCATGCGACCCGGGGAATTCGGCGAAAACATCCTGATCAGCGAACTGGAAACCGCTGAGATGTGCGTGGGGGACCGCTTGACACTGGGCCCCGTTGAGGTGGAGGTCACAAGCCCCCGCATTCCCTGCGACACCTTTGCGGCGCATATGGGGGACCGGACGTTCCCTAAGAAATTCTATGCGGCGACGCGGCCCGGGATTTACGTGCGCGTTCTATCGGAAGGCCCCGTTCAAGCGGGCGATCCGGTGACCTATACCCCCTTTGACGGGCCCAAGATCACCATGGCCGAATTGTTCCACGGGTTTCCGTTTGCCAAGGCTTCGGGCGATCTGATCGCGCGGGTCCGAGAAGCGCCAGTGCACTATAAAATGCGGGACGATTTCGACGCGCGGTTCCCGCCCGCAGCCTAATTTGACGGTTTGGGTGAGCCTTTTGGGAAGTGATCCCAATGGGCCGGCAAGGTCACCCAATCGCGTTTCTCGCTGGTCCAGACAGTACGGACCGGTTCGGGCCGCGGCGTATCAAAGGCGCCGATCAGAACACCCACCGAGTCAGGGCGCATATCCAACGTCCAATAGACGGTTGTGCCGCAGCTTGGACAGAACCGGTTTTCCAAGCCGTCGCCACTATCCGCCGTGCGGCCATAGCCTGAGGAATCGCCCGACATCTCGATCACGTCCTCTTTGAAATACGCGACCGTTGCGAAAGCTGACCCCGTGCGCTTCTGGCAGGCGTTACAGTGGCAAGCGATGGTAATGTAAGGGTCTTCACTGGCGTGCACTTCCAAGGCGCCGCATTGACAGGATGCATGATGCTCTGCCATCTCCCCACTCCTTTCTCCATATCCTGGGGTGCAGCATGGCACAAAAATCGATCCTGATCACCGGATGCTCGTCCGGCATCGGATACGGCGCGGCCCAGGGTCTGCGTGACCATGGGTGGCGGGTCTTCGCAAGCTGCCGCAGCCAGGACGATTGCGACCGGCTTGCATCCGAAGGGTTCGAAAGCCCGAGGATTGACTATCAGGACACGGCCAGCATCGCATCCGGACTTACCGAAGTTCTGGGCGCGACCCGTGGCACGCTTGATGCGCTTTTTAACAACGGGGCCTATGGTTTGCCCGGTGCGGTCGAAGACCTTCCGACCGATGGCATACGCGAAATGTTCGAGGCGAATTTCTTCGGCTGGCACGAGTTGACGCGGCAAGTCATCCCGGTCATGCGCGCCCAGGGCCATGGGCGCATTGTGCAATGCTCATCCGTCCTCGGGTTCGTGCCGTTTCGATGGCGCGGGGCCTATGTCGCGTCGAAATACGCTCTCGAAGGCTATACGGATGTCTTGCGTCTTGAGATGTCGGACACGCCCATAAAAGTGGTCCTGATCGAACCCGGGCCAATCACCTCGAAGATCCGCGTGAACTCAATCCCGCATTTCGAGAAATGGGTGGACTGGCAAGCCTCTCCGCGTGCCGAGCAGTATCGCCGGGGTCTCGTGAAACGCCTATATGAGAACCGCGGCAAAGACCCGTTCGAACTGCCGCCCAGCGCGGTGACCGCAAAACTGATTAAGGCGCTGGAGTTGCCCCGGCCAAAACCGCGCTACTATGTGACGCGACCGACCTATATCATGGGGGCGCTCAAGCGCCTTCTGTCGACACGGGCGCTTGACCGGATCATCCTGAAGGGGTGAGCCACCGAAAGGACCACTATGACGCAGGACCCGCTTTTCATTCTGGCCGCCATCGCCGTTTTGGCGGTGATCGTTGTGCTGGCGATCGGCATTGGCGGGTTTGCCAAGGGCGGTGAATTCAACGCCAAGCACGGCAACAAGATGATGCGGCTTCGGCTCATTGCGCAAGGCGTCGCCGTCGTGGTGATCATGGTCGTGATTTGGTTGAGAAGCGGAGGCAACTAAATGGTCGTCCTGAACAAGATCTACACGAAAACCGGCGATGCGGGCGAAACGGCCCTGGGCAACGGTGCGCGGGTGGCCAAGCATTCGATGCGGGTTTCGGCCTATGGAACGGTGGACGAAACCAATGCGACGCTTGGACTTGCCCGGCTTGAGGCGGAAGGTGAGATGGATGCCGCCCTGGCCCGAATTCAGAATGACCTGTTCGACCTGGGTGCCGATCTGTGTCGTCCCGATCCGGACAGCGACGCCGAGGCCGAATATCCCCCGCTCCGCATGGCGGAGGCGCAGGTGCAGCGCCTTGAGACCGAAATAGACGCGATGAACGCCGATCTTGCGCCATTGAAGTCGTTTATTCTGCCCGGCGGGTCCAAGTTGGCCGCCGCTTTGCACCTGTGCCGGACCGTGTCGCGGCGCGCCGAAAGGTTGACCGTGGAACTGGCCTCGACCGAGGCCACGAACGCCCATGCCGTGACCTATCTGAACCGGCTGTCCGACTGGTTTTTTGTCGCCGCCCGTGTGGCCAATCACAATGGCGCGAACGATGTCCTTTGGGTGCCAGGGGCGAACCGTTAACGCTTTGTGGATAACCTGATCCGCGTTAGGCTTGGGGCCTTCCAGAAAAAGGAATCGCCCCATGCTGGCCCGCGTTCCCCCAAGATACTCTCGCGCCGAGTATATCTCGGACGCGGTCGTCCATATCTCCGGTATCGCCCTGGCTTTGATCGGCGGCCCGATCCTTGTCACGCTCGCGGCCGTCTGGTTGGGCGATGTCACGCTGGTCTCTGCTATGACGATCTATGTGATCGCATTGGTGGCCATGCTGGTCTGCTCTGCGCTTTACAACATGACGTCGCCGGACAACTGGAACGACCTTCTTCGACGCATCGATCAGTCCGCAATTTATCTTAAGATTGCAGGGACTTACACGCCATTCGCCGCGATGGCTGGTGTTCAGGCGGGTTGGTTCATTGCAAGTGTCTGGAGCCTTGCCGTGGCGGGAATTTCGATCATCCTGATGGCGCCCAGAAAGTACCGGAAGCTTTCGATCCCGCTGTATCTGCTTTGCGGCTGGGCCGGTGTCATCTGGGGTGGCCCGGTGCTGGCGGCAATCGGGGGTCCGACCCTCTGGCTGCTGGCCATCGGCGGTGTGGCTTATACCGGCGGCGTTATATTCTTTTTGTGGGAGCGTTTGCCCTTCCACAACACGATCTGGCACGTCTTCGTGCTGGCCGGAACGGGGCTTTGCTATGCCGCGCTGATGGTCGAATTGGTGCGCCAGGCCGGGGTCGCCTAGGCCTTCCGCACCGGGAACCACAATTCCACGCGACCCGAGGCTGTCGCCGGGTCGAACTCGTCCGAATAAAGCTCGTATTGCGGGCCCGGGGCCAGATCCCATCCTGCGCCCAGGTCTGTGCCGGCCAGGACCTTATCGAAGATCGGACCGATGCCCGAGACATGGCCATTGTGGACGAAGACGGCGTGAGGACCGGCTGGCAGTACCAGATCCTGTTGACCTTCGGGGACCGGCGCATCGGATCCGACTTCCAAGGCGCACATATAGTCGAACGTTCCGGGCGCGAAGCTGTGCGACACCCCGAACACAAGATCGCCGATCGTACCTGTCACCTTGTCATAGGCCCAGCCCGACCACAGCGCGGGGATCTGATGTCGGGTCTCTTTGGTGAACCGGCCGTTTGCGCCGATTACGCGGCGTTGCTTGGCCTCTTCAATCCGGTCCGGTCGCATGATCCCCCCAATCGGTCCAGTCTGGCTTTACAGTGGCACAGACTGGCATTGCGAGCAAAGAACGCGGCGTCCGAAGGCAATCTTAGGTCGATTTTGGCCTGTCAACAGGGCGCACATCCCGCTAACAGTACGTGGAATTTTTGCGGCCCGGCGCGATGGGCGGGTACTAACTGGAGATAACCGACATGAAGGTCCTTGTCCCGGTCAAACGGGTGATCGACTACAACGTGAAGGTGCGCGTCAAATCGGACGGCTCGGGCGTTGATCTTGCGAATGTCAAAATGTCGATGAACCCGTTCGACGAGATTGCGGTGGAAGAAGCGATCCGCCTGAAGGAAGCCGGCAAGGCCGACGAAGTGATTGCCGTATCCGTGGGTGTCAAGCAATCGCAAGAAACGTTGCGGACGGCCTTGGCCATGGGGGCCGATCGCGCGATTTTGGTCGTTGCCGCCGATGACGTGCACACGGATATCGAGCCGTTGGCTGTCGCCAAGATCCTGAAAGGTGTGGTCGAAGCAGAGACCCCCGGCCTTGTGCTGATGGGCAAGCAAGCCATCGACAACGATATGAACGCGACCGGCCAAATGTTGGCTGGGCTGATGGGCTGGGCGCAGGCGACATTTGCGTCTGAACTTGAGGTTGGCGATGGGTCGGCGAAAGTGACACGCGAAGTGGACGGCGGCTTGCAGACCATCGACGTGAAGATGCCAGCGATCGTGACGGTGGATCTTCGCCTGAATGAGCCGCGATATGCGTCGCTGCCGAACATCATGAAGGCCAAGAAGAAACCTTTGGATGAAAAGACGCCCGAAGATTACAGCGTGGACGTCGCACCGCGGCTGGCGATCACCAATACGGCCGAACCCGAGGCCCGGAAGGCCGGTGTGATGGTCGCGTCGGTCGAAGAACTTGTCCAGAAACTCAAAGACGAAGCGGGGGTTATCTGATGGCTGTTCTTCTTCTTGCAGAAGTCACCGATGGCGAACTTTCCATGGATGCGACCGCCAAGGCCGTCACCGCCGCCAAGGCAATGGGCGACGTGACGGTGCTGTGCGCGGGCGCAAGCGCGGCCAACGCCGGTGACGCCGCCGCCAAGATCGATGGTGTCGCGAAGGTGCTGGTGGCCGAGGATGCGGCCCTGGGCAAACGGCTCGCCGAGCCAACGGCGGACCTGATGGTGTCCCTGGCTGGCGACTACGAACATATCGTGGCCCCGGCCACGACCGACGCTAAGAACATCTTGCCGCGCGTGGCCGCGTTGCTGGATGTGATGGTGATCTCGGACATCTCGGGCGTGGTCGACGCCAACACGTTTGAACGGCCGATCTATGCCGGTAACGCAATCCAGACCGTGCAGTCCGGCGATGCGAAAAAGGTCGTGTCGGTCCGGACTTCGACTTTCGATGCGGCTGGCGACGGCGGCTCGGCCCCGGTTGAAGCCATCTCTGCGGCTGGCGATCCGGGCCTGTCCTCTTGGGTTGAAGACAAGGTGGCCGAAAGCGACCGGCCCGAGTTGACATCGGCGGGCATCGTCGTGTCCGGCGGTCGCGGCGTCGGATCCGAGGAAGACTTCGCACTGATCGAGAAGCTCGCCGACAAACTGGGCGCAGCGGTGGGTGCATCCCGCGCTGCGGTCGATAGCGGCTATGCCCCGAACGATTGGCAAGTGGGTCAAACCGGTAAGGTCGTGGCCCCGGATCTGTACGTCGCGGTGGGTATCTCGGGTGCGATCCAGCACCTTGCGGGGATGAAGGATTCAAAGGTCATCGTCGCGATCAACAAGGACGAAGAGGCGCCGATCTTTCAGGTGGCCGACTATGGGCTTGTGGCGGACCTGTTCACAGCAGTTCCAGAGCTGATCGAGACGCTGTAAGCGGTCGATCTTGAAGCCTATTTCAGGAGTGGCTTGAGCGACGCAATCAACGCTTCGGCCACTTCACTATGCTTGGCTGGACCTGGAAGTTCCGCGGCGGCTTCAGCCTCAAGCTCGCCGAATACCATACCCGCGGTTCCGACTGCTCGCGCCGCGGAGGAGGAGACAACTTCGACAACGTCGACGATTCCGCGGGCCTGTTCCAGCAGCTCATCCAGCATCCGACGATCGACGAACAGGGGCGGCAGACCATCTGTGATGTCCGAGGATTTGTCCGGCGACCGATCTGCCATCCACAACAGCACGACGTTTCCGTCCAGCTGGTCGATCAGAACACGCATGCGCGCGACCCAGGCCGTCCGCAACTCATCCCGCACCAATTCGAACTTGTGCTCGGACGCCGCGTATAGGCTGCGCAGCAGATGGCGCGAAAAGTGAAACTCGGTAAAATCGACGTCCTTGTAGATCGTGCTAAGAAGCTGGGATGCTTTGAGAAACCGATCATTGCGGCGCTTGTGGACTGAATACAGACGGTTCGAGTTCAGATGCGCTCCCATGATCTGGACAACTTTGACGCGGGCCTTCCGCGCAATGTCCAGCACCGTATTGTCGCCAAGAAACACTTCCCCGCCTGCATTTACGAGACCCAGATTGATCGCCGGTGGTTTGATGGCGCCGTGAACAAGATCGACAAATGGCTGTTCGACAAATCGACCATAAGTTTCCGAAGACCCGAGAAAAGCCACGTAGTCGCTATCCAGCTTTCGGCGCGGCCCCCTGAACAGAAGCTTCGAGTCGCCATACCGGCAAGGGTAATAGTCTGGCGCGTCGTCCTGAATCCGTTGAAAAGCCATACTTGTCCCTCGGTCCTTGACCCTTCAGCAGCCTTAACGCGCGATCCTTTCCATTCGGCTAATGGCGGCCCAAGCACCTGCGGGCCCTTGCGCGGCCCCCAAAGCCTTGCATAAAGTCCGCCCGATCACGGAAAGGGTCGGGCATGATAATCAAGAAGATCGGGGTCGTCGGCGCCGGACAAATGGGCAATGGCATCGCGCATGTGATGGCCTTGGCCGGATACGAGGTGTTGATGAACGATGTCAGCGCGGATGCGCTGGACAAGGCCAAGGCCACGATCACAGCCAACCTTGATCGCCAGGTCGCGCGCGACAAGATCTCGGCGGCAGAAAAGGCCAGCGCGCTCGACCTTATCGGCACGACCAACAATCTTCACGATCTTGGGCAAACCGACCTGGTTATCGAGGCTGCGACCGAACGGGAAACCATCAAATCGGCGATCTTCGAAGATCTGGTTCCGCATCTGAAGCCCACAACGATCCTGACATCGAACACGTCGTCGATTTCGATCACACGATTGGCCTCGCGCACCGACCGACCTGAGAAATTCATGGGGTTCCACTTCATGAACCCGGTTCCGATCATGCAGTTGGTCGAGCTAATCCGGGGCATCGCGACCGATGACGAGACCTATGACAGTTGCCTGTCTGTCGTGAACAAGCTTGGAAAGACCGCCGCGTCGGCCGAGGATTTCCCGGCCTTCATCGTTAATCGCATTCTGATGCCGATGATCAACGAGGCCGTCTATACGCTTTACGAAGGGGTCGGATCGGTCGAATCCATCGACAAGGCCATGCGACTGGGCACCAACCATCCGATGGGCCCGCTGGAACTGGCCGATTTCATCGGGCTCGATACCTGTCTGGCTATCATGAACGTATTGCATGACGGTTTGGCGGACACGAAATACCGCCCCTGCCCGCTTCTGACCAAATATGTCGAGGCGGGGTGGCTGGGCCGCAAGACGGACCGCGGCTTTTATGACTATCGTGGCGACGAACCGGTGCCCACGCGCTAGTCGCGTGGCAGATCGATCCCAAGGGTCTTCAGAAGCCGGTCGAGCACCCCGTGAGCCGCAGTGTCCATCTGCGCCACGCGCGACTGGAACAGAACAGCCTCGCTTTTCAGGATCAGACCATCGGACAGGATCCGCAGGTGATTGGCGCGAAGGGTGTCCCCGGTTGAGGTAATGTCGGCGATCGCCTCGGCCGTCAAATGGCGGACCGTGGCCTCGGTCGCGCCCTGGCTGTCGACCAGTTGATAATCCGCAACCCCTTGATCGCGCAGGAATTCCCGTACCAGACGGTGATATTTCGTTGCGATCCGCAGACGCCGCCCATGCTGGGTGCGGAAATCGCCCGCGACCGCATCCAGGTCCGCGACGGTCTGACAGTCGACCCAGAAATCCGGCACAGCGATGACAAGATCTGCCCGCCCAAAGCCCAAGCGGTGAATTTCCCGAACATCCGACTGCCAACCGAGGACTTTTTCGCGCACGACATCGATGCCTGTCACGCCCAGATGGATCGTTCCGCTGGCCAGTTCTCGCGGGATTTCCCCGGCAGAGACCGGCAAAACCTGAAGGTCCGGCATCCCGCTTGTGACCCGATAGGCCCGCGCATCAGCGTCGGATTCCAGTGTCAGGCCCCGGTCGCCGAACCAGGCGAAGGCCTTGTCCTTCAGCCGGCCCTTGGACGGTATGGCAAGCTTCAGCGTCACGCACCGATCTCCTGGCTCAGGGCCGGTCTTATGATCCCACCGACCGCCGGAACGGTCTCGCCACCCGACAAGGCGCGGGTCAACGCGTCATAGCGCCCGCCCGACGCCACAGGGGGCATTTCAGGGTGCCCCTTGACCGAAAATCCAAACACGAACCCGTCATAATATTCCAGCGTCGTCCGGCCATAGGCGGTTTCGAACTTCACTTGTTCAAGGTCGATCCCCGCCGAGGCGATCTTGTCCAACCGCGCTTCAAGCCCCGTCACTGCGTCTGAAATGGCCGGCAGATCCACCGCCAGATCCTGAAGACGCGGGAGCGCGTTGGGCACGGTTTCGCGTAACGACAAGAGCGCCTCGATCAAGGCAACTTCACTGCGTGGGATCGGCAGTATGGATCGGTCCCTGGAAATCGCTGCCAAGCGCGCCGCAACGTCGTCGAGACTGCGCAATCCGATCTCTTCCAGACCTTCCGGCAAAGCGCGGATCGGGTCCGGTGCTGCCGGCTGCGCAAAGCCTTCAAGCAACGTGCGAAACTTCCTGGGGCGCCAAAGGTGACGCATCAGCGCGGCCTTGCGCGCATCCGGCGCCGATAGACCCGCCACCGCATCCCGCAAAAGCCGGATGTCGCCCATCGAGACGCGCAGATCCAGCGGTTCGAGCGCACGCGCAAAGACCGTAAACACCTCGGCATCCGCCTCTGCCGGGTCAGGTGCATCGAAGTTCTCATATCCGACTTGCACGTATTCCTGCGGACGATCGCCGCCGTCCTCCTGCTTCCGGAAAACCGCGCCCGCATAGGTGTAACGCGCCGGGCCGGACCCGTTGGCCAAATGGGCAAGCGTCACAGGTACCGTGAAATCGGGTCGCAGCATCGCTTCGCCACGCACAGGATCGGCCGTGGTAAAGGCGCGGGCGCGAATGTCCTCACCGTAGAGGTCCAGCAGGGTCTCAGCCGGTTGCAGGATGTCGGTCTCGACACGGGTGGCGCCTGCGGTCTCAAACAGGCCGCACAGCCGATCCGCTTCGGCCTTTATGGCGGGTTTTGACGGCATCAGTGGCGGTCCAAAATCTCGCGTACGGCGGCGACCAGCGCCTCGCGTGGCGCCTCGAACTGGGCAGGCTGAGACTTCCACTCTTCCAGTGTTGCGTCTTGGGCGAGCTTGGCGCCCAGGATCAGGTCCTTGACCTGGACGACGCCCTTTGCGGCCTCATCCGCGCCCTGGATGATCGCAACCGGGCTTTGGCGTTTATCGGCGTATTTCAATTGGTTACCGAAGTTCTTCGGGTTGCCCAGATAGACCTCGGCCCGGATACCGGCGGCGCGCAGCTCCGCCGCCATGGCCTGATAATCGGCCATCCTGTCGCGGTCCATCACCGTCACGACGACAGGCCCATGGTCTTTGGCGCCCACCTTGCCCTTTGCACGAAGCGCGGCCAGCAGACGGTCGACGCCGATGGAAACCCCTGTCGCAGGCACGGCCTGACCCGTGAAACGCTTGACCAGATCGTCATAGCGTCCGCCGCCGGCGACCGAACCGAACTGAACGGTCTGGCCCTTTTCGTTCTGGACGTCGAAGGTCAGTTCAGCTTCGAACACCGGGCCGGTGTAATAGCCGAGGCCGCGCACCACGGAGGGGTCGATGACGATGCGGTCGGGGCCGTAGCCGCGTTTAGCGAGCAGTTCGGCCATGGTGTCGAGTTCCTCGACTCCAGATTGCCCTACAATCGAGTCGCCAACCAACTCCCTAAGGTTGTTTAAGACTGTGGTTTCATGTCCCGACGCCGCGAATTCGCGCAACAATGGACGCGAAAACTCGATTTCAACCTCTCGACCGGACACGAAAGCAATAATGCGATCCGTTTGCTCGGGTGACAAATCAGCCCCGTCGGTGAAATCGCCACTGTCGTCCCTCCGGCCTTTGCCTAAAAGTCTGCGCACGCCGTCGATCCCGAGGCGGTCGAGCTTGTCAATCGCTCGAAGAGCAATTGAACGTTTCTCTGCGAACATGTCGGGATCAGAGAGGTCTAGCAGCCCAGCCGATTCCATCACCCCATTCAGCACCTTCCGGTTGTTCACACGGATGAGGCACTCGTCCTTTTCGATCCCTACGGCCTCAAGCGCGTCCGCCAGCATCATGCAAATCTCGGCATCCGCCGCGACCGACGCCGTGCCGACCGTATCCGCATCGCATTGATAAAACTGCCGAAACCGCCCCGGTCCCGGTTTCTCATTCCGCCAAACCGGCCCCATGGCATACCGGCGATATGGCGATGGCAAGTCGTTCCGAAACTGAGCATAGACGCGCGCCAATGGCGCGGTCAGATCATAGCGCAGCGCCAGCCAGTCCTTGTCTTCCTCCCACGCGAAAACGCCTTCATTCGGGCGGTCCACATCCGGCAAGAATTTCCCAAGCGCCTCGACCGTCTCAACGGCCGAAGATTCCAAAGGATCAAACCCATGGGCATGATAGACCGCAGCGATCTTTGACAGCATCTCCTGCCTTTCGGTCACGTCGGGACCGAAATAATCGCGAAACCCCTTCGGCGTTTCCGCCTTGGGGCGCGGGGTCTTCTTCACTTTGGCCATGGGTTTTTTGCGCCTTTGTCAGTTGCGCCGGGGTCTATCCGAGCCCCCCTAAAGGGGCAAGGCGGTGGTGTGCTTGATCTCTTTCAGCGCGAAGCTGGATACAACAGATTGCACGAACGATGACCTGAGAAGGGCGTGGGTCATGAACGCCTCATAGGCTTCCACATCCTCAACCCGGATCTTCAGGATGTAGTCGGACGTACCTGATACCGCGTGGCATTCCAGGATTTCGGGGCGGGTCCGGACAATGCGCGCAAAGCCGTCAACCGATGCCTCGGAATGGTCGGCGAGCGAGACCGAGGCATAGACGCAAAGCTTCGCACCCACCTTGGCCGGATCAAGCATCGCGACGCGACCAGTCAGGATGCCTGCGGTCTCAAATTCCTGCACTTTTCGCCAAACCGTCG
Source organism: Paracoccaceae bacterium (assembly GCA_965267475.1). Taxonomy (GTDB): domain Bacteria; phylum Pseudomonadota; class Alphaproteobacteria; order Rhodobacterales; family Rhodobacteraceae; genus JBCBKU01. Next base: position 1,270,691 of record OZ254079.1, on the reverse strand, counting down.
ATTGGGCCATGCCAACCTGACGCCCAAGCTCAGCCAAAGGCACAGTCGCGTCTGATTGCAAAACCCTTAACAGAGCCTTTTCCTGATAAGAAAATTCCATAATGTCTAGTATCGCGAGAAATTTTTCCGAAATCCAGAGATTTCACGAGACAGGCTGAAAAGATCTCTCATTCGGACGGGCCTATAATTGAACGGAAGGAGATCACCATGGCCAAATCCGACCGCTACACGTCCAAAACGCCCGATGCCGAAGGTCTGTATCACTACACGTCCGAGGAAGACGCCGTCTGGGGCGAGCTGTTTGATCGGCAAATCTTGGGTCTTCAAGGGAAGATCGCGCCTGAATACTTGGAGGGCGTTGAAAAGCTGGGGCTTACGAATACGCGCGTTCCGCAGATCAAAGAGATCGACGCGCGGCTGGGCGATCTGACCGGCGCGGGGGTGGAAGGTGTTCCCGCCATCATCCCGCCCAGCCAGTTTTTCAATCTTCTGTCCAAGCGCCGGTTCCCTGTGGCGACCTTCCTTCGATACCGTGAGGACATGGATTACATCGAAGAACCTGACATTTTTCACGAGGTTTTTGGCCACTGCCCGCTGCTGACAAACCCGAACTACGCCGATTTCATCGAACGATTCGGGAAAATCGCGGTCAAACTGGGCAAACCCTATAGCTGGCGCCTGTTCCGGCTGTTCTGGTTCACCATTGAATTCGGGATGATCTGCACGCCGGACGGATTGCGCGGCTATGGCGCGGGGATCGCGTCGTCCCCGTCTGAATTGGATCACGCCATGTCGGACGTGCCCGAGATGTTGGACTTCGACCTGCTAACCATTTTCCGGACGCCATATCGGATCGATATCGTGCAGCCGGTCTACTTCGTGATCGACAGCTTTGAGCAGCTCGCTAAGGCGCTGGATGCAGACATCGCTGGACTGATCGACCGCGCGAAAGAGATGGGCGACCTGCCGCCCCGGTTTGAGAAAGCCGCCTGAGGCTCGCCCACCCCGCGCCACCGTGCTATGGCGGCGTCATGGCAACCGACCCTCAATCCCTGGAAGAGCGTATCGCCCATCTGGAGCGTGCGCTTGAAGACATCTCGGACGTGGCAGCCCGGCAAGCCGATGAGATCGCGGTCCTAATCCGCCGGGTTGAAATGCTGATGCGGCGCGAGGCCGAGCGGGAGGCCGAAGGGTCAGGCGGCGTCGTTTTGGGCGATGAGACGCCACCCCATTGGTAGATCGGTGAACCGGCTCGCAGCGCTTTGGACCGACATCCGGTCGACGCATGTCCCCACCGTCCTGATCGCCCTGGCTATCGGCGCAGTTGGCGGATTTCTCGCGCAGTACCTGGGGCTACCCCTGCCGTTTCTGATCGGCGCTTTGGCGACCGGAACCGTGGCGACCCTTTTGGGTTTTCAGCCCTTTGATCGCCCCCTTGGCCTGCCCAACTGGCTTCGAAACTGCTTCGTGCCGATCATCGGAGTGGCCATCGGCGCCGCGGTCACGCCCGACCTTTTGGAAAATTTGGTGCGATGGGGTCCCAGCCTAATTGCCGTTGCCCTGTTCACGCCGGTTGCACATGTTGTGGCCTATATCTGCGCCCGCCGGATCGGGAAAATCGACAAAGCGACGGCCTTGTTCGGAACAGCGCCGGGCGGGCTGATCGAAGCCGTCGTCATGGGTGAGGAAGCAGGCGGCAATCTGGCGACGCTGACGGCTTTGCAATTCCTCCGCCTGATCCTGTGTATCGTTCTGATCCCGCTTGGTTTTTGGCTGATCACCGGGGCACAGGTCGGCAGCGCAGGCGGCGCGGTGATAGGCGGTGACACCACGCTTCGGCAAACGGATTGGCTCGTCCTGGGCATCTGCGCGATCCTTGGAATGATCTTCGGCAAAGGGCTGAAGCTTCCTGCCGGGATCATCACTGGGCCGATCCTGTTTTCCGGTGCGGCGCACCTGATTGGCTGGGTTGAAGGCGCCCCACCGGGTTGGCTGATCGCGGTCACTCAACTGGTAATCGGCACTAGCCTGGGTGGACGTTTTGCCGGGCAATCGGTCGAAACACTCCTCGGAGCTCTGAAGTCGACCGTGGTGAGCGTGCTGGCAATTTTTGTGCTCGCCGGCTTACTGGCCTGGCCTCTTGCGCCCTTGGTCGGGGAAAGCTGGCAGGCGGTCTTCCTGGCCTTCGCGCCGGGCGGCGTGGCCGAGATGGTGCTGATCGCCCTGTCCCTGGAAATCAGCGTGATCTACGTGACCGTCCACCATATTTTGCGGATCCTGATGGCGGTCGGCGTGGCCTCCGCTGTGGCGAAACGGGTGCTTTAGGCACCGATAGAGACTCTCTTCGCGGAGCCGACGATATCCGCCCTGACGCCCGGATTCAGGATTAGTTGGTTGAGCGCCACCAAATCGACGTATTCCTTTTGTTTTAGGGCAAACACGGCACCTCGGTGTTGTGAAAAGCGAATTTGAGAGAGTTTCAAAATGCAGGCCAGCGCGAAAACACCTTGTCCAAAGACCAGGCCCAAGCACCTCGTTTTGTGCGCGATGGTCCTGGCGTCCACTCTGTTGGCGTCTACAAGCGACGCAACGCAGTACTTCGGCGGCAAAGTCACATTCGGTGAGGTTCCGCCCCAGCGCGAAGGCCTTTATCCGCATGAAGGGGGGCAGCATGTGGACCTTGTGCCATTGACCACCCAGTTTCGGTTCCTGGATCCTTTCTTCCAGTACCGTTGCATCAAGGGAACCAACGGCAAACATGCGCGTATGATTTCGGCACAAGTCACAAACCGAGCTGGTGACGAACGCATGTTTTTTTGGTCGGAAGGCGATGCCGCTAAAGCAACGGTTCGGGTTCGGGTTGATACCGGCGACGTCCAAGAAGGGGATATTGCCCTTCTCTGGAACGAAGACGTCATGGAGGAGATGGCAGCAGGTGAGATGATCTTCTTCCGCATCGAGGACGGACAAGGATATTCTCTTGAAGGTCGTGTGCCAACTTCAGGACAACTAAGGCAGGGATTTCAGAACCTGGACTGCGATCCGTTGTCGTCCGGTTGGTGGCCATGGTGACCGGCTGGGCGCCCTGAGCAGCCAGGGGTTTCGCCTGACTGGGCCACGCAAAGCAGTAATGCATGGTACCGCCTAGACCGGGTTGTGACCGGTCATGGGCGTCCGTCGTACAGCCAGTCCCTGATGGTCCGGGCCGCCACGTCGCCCGCCAATTCGGTGACGTCAAGCGCCAGAAAACGGTCCGCGCCCCGCCGCATCAACGGGCGGGCTTGTTCCTGATTTCGGGCGGCATATTCGGGATCGATCGGTTTGCGTTTCGACGCCCGTTCCGGATCAGCGATCCGGCGTTTGTGCTCATCGAGATCGCAGCTCAAATGGACGACAACCAGCCCACCACGGCCTTTTGCCAGGTGCAGGATTCGGTTCCAGTTTTCCTCTGCCCAGTCGCTTCCCTCTGTAAGGACTTCGGTGAGGACAAGCGGTTGCCCTTCCGGCAACTCGGCGATCCGCGCGTCAGCGACGTTCTGGACGGCGCGGACCGTGTCAAAAAAGGCGTCAGACTTGAAATCGGTGAGTGCGAATGCCGGGTTATAGATCGAGTGATTGTCCAGCAGGCGTGCACCGATCAAATCCGCCAAGACCCGCCCGATGGTCAATTTGCCGACCCCGGGATAGCCGTTAAGGACAATTAGCACGGGTTCAGACCTCTTCCACCTCGACAACTCCGGGCAGGGATTTCAGCGCCCCCTTGATCTGGGGCGTGACGGGAAAGTCGCCGGGCAGGGTCACATCGACTTCGCCCGGCAGATCCGTGGCCATCAGGCAAAGCGAAATCGGCCCCCGCCCTTTCCGACCACTTTCGCCCTTAGCGCGGTCCAGAACCGTGGCGACGGCCGGCGCGGCATCCAGCCCTTCGACAAAGACGCGCAGGCCGGACTGCCCGGCATCGGCCACCACATCGTCGATAGGCTGGGCCGCCCGGGCCAGCAGTTTCAGCTGGTCGGCCTCCATATTCGCTTCGACCTGTAAAACGACATTGGTCCCGGCCTCCAACAGGTCGCGCGCGGCCTCGAGCGTGTCGGAAAACACCGTGACCTCATAAAGCCCTGTGGGATCAGAGAGTTGTACGAAGGCAAACCGGTTTCCGCGCGCCGACTTCCGTTCCTGCCGGCCCGAAACCGAACCCGCGATCCGGGTGACCATGGGCGTGCGTTCGGCCTCCTTCGTGACCTCGGCCAGCGTCATCACGCCTTTCCGCTTCAGCGCCGCCTGATAATCGTCGAGCGGATGCCCGGACAGATAAAACCCGATGCCAAGATGTTCCTGGGCCAGGCGTTCATTCGGCAACCAGTCGGTCACCGGGTCAAGCCTCGGTTCCGGCAGGTCATCGCCCGCATCGCCGAACAAGGACACCTGGTCCGACGCTTTCTGATCATGGACCGCCGCTGAATAGGCGACCAGCGGATCGAGCGCCTTCAGCATCCGGTGCCGGTTCGGATCCAGCTGGTCGAAGGCACCGGCCCGCGCCATCATTTCCAAGGGCCGCTTGCCGACCTTCCGCATGTCCACGCGGCGGGCGAAATCGAAGACATTGACAAAGGGCTTGTCGCCCCTCGCCTCGGTCACCAGCTTCATCGCCTCGACGCCCACATTCTTCAGCGCGCCAAGCGCATACAGGATCTTGCCGTCCTTCACCGCGAACTTAGCCTCGGACCGGTTCACGCAAGGCGGCACGATCTCAATCTCAAGGTTGCGGCGCGCCTCTTCTGCATAAACCGCGAGCTTGTCGGTCAGATGCAGGTCCGAGTTCATGACGCCCGCCATGAATTCCACCGGGTGGTTCGCCTTCAGCCAGGCGGTCTGATAGCTGACGACCGCATAGGCCGCAGCATGGGATTTGTTGAAGCCATAATTGGCGAACTTATCCAGAAGATCCCAGACCTCACCCGCTTTCTTGGCGTCCACGCCATTGGCCTTCGCGCCGTCCAAGAATTTGGGCTTTTCGGCATCCATCGCTTCCTGGATCTTTTTGCCCATCGCGCGACGAAGCAGGTCAGCACCGCCCAGCGAATAGCCCGCCATTTCCTGCGCAATCTGCATCACCTGTTCCTGATAGACGATGATGCCCATCGTCTCGTCCAGCAGATGGTCGACGGTCGGGTGCAGGAATTCGCGTTCCTTCAAGCCGTTCTTGACCTCGCAGAAGGTCGGAATGTTCTCCATCGGGCCCGGACGGTATAGTGCCACCAACGCGATGATATCCTCGATACAGGTCGGTTTCATGCGACGAAGCGCATCCATCATGCCCGAGCTCTCTACCTGGAACACGGCGACCGTCTTGGCCGAGCTGTAAAGTTGATAGGTCTTTTCATCGTCCAGCGGGATCGCCCCGATGTCGATATCGACGCCACGATCCTTCAACAGATCCAGCGCGTTCTGGATCACGGTCAAGGTCTTCAGACCAAGGAAGTCGTATTTCACTAGCCCCGCCTGCTCGACCCATTTCATGTTGAATTGGGTGGCGGGCATGTCGGACCGCGGATCCTGATAGAGCGGCACCAGATCGTCCAACGGGCGGTCGCCGATCACGACACCGGCGGCATGGGTTGAGGCGTTGCGCAAAAGCCCTTCCACCTGCATCCCGTATTTCAGCAACCGATCGACGACTTCTTCCGATTTCGCCTCTTCGCGCAGACGTTCTTCCGTCGCCAGCGCCTTTTCGATGCTGACGGGTTTGACCCCTTCGACCGGGATCATCTTCGACAGGCGATCGACCTGGCCATAGGGCATCTGCAAGACGCGCCCCACATCGCGCACGGCGGCCTTCGACAGAAGCGCACCGAAGGTAATGATCTGACCCACGCGGTCGCGGCCATATTTTTCCTGAACGTATTGGATCACCTCTTCCCGGCGATCCATGCAGAAGTCGATGTCGAAGTCCGGCATCGAAACCCGTTCAGGGTTCAGGAACCGTTCGAACAGAAGCGAATAACGCAGCGGGTCAAGATCGGTGATCGTCAGCGCATAGGCGACAAGCGATCCCGCGCCCGACCCCCGCCCCGGCCCCACCGGAATGTCATGGTCCTTCGCCCATTTGATGAAATCTGCAACGATCAGGAAGTACCCGGGGAAGCCCATCCCTTCGATGATCTTCAGCTCAAATTCCAGCCGCTCTTCGTATTCCTCGACGCTTGCCGCATGGGGGATGACGGCCAGCCGTTCCTTCAGCCCCTCTTTGGCCTGACGGCGGAGTTCTTCGACTTCGTTGTCGGCAAATTTCGGCAGGATCGGATCGTGGCGCGAAGAACCATATGCACAGCGCTGCGCGATTTCGACCGTGTTCTCAATAGCTTCCGGAAGATCGGCGAACAGTGCCGCCATCTCGGCAGGGGTTTTCAGGTAGTGTTCAGGTGTCAGGCGGCGGCGGGGTTCCTGCTGGTCGACATAAGCCCCTTCGGAGATGCAGATTAGTGCGTCATGGGCTTCGTACATGTCAGCTTTTGGGAAATAGACATCGTTGGTGGCCACCAACGGCAGATCCATCGCATAGGCCATTTCCACATGGCCGCGCTCGGTCAGGCGTTGGGCCTCCAAAGGCGATCCGTCTTCGCGCGGATGACGCTGCAATTCGATGTACAGTCGACCGGGATATGTCTCGGACAGCGACCGAACCAGGTCTTCCGCTTTGTCGCGTTGGCCCTGTTGAAGCAGCATTCCAACCGGTCCGTTCGGGCCGCCCGTCAGACAGATCAACCCGTCCGAATACCTTTGCAATTCGTGCAGGTTCACATGGGGCAGCTGATCTGGCCGCTCCAGGTACAACTGGCTGTTCAGCTTCAAAAGGTTGCGATACCCGGTCTCGTTCTGCGCGAGAAGGACAACGGGCGCGCGGTTGACATGTCCGGTCCGAGCATCCGCAGTCGAATGGGCGAGATCGATCTGACAGCCATGGATCGGCTGGATTCCGGCGCCCTGCGCGGCCACAGAAAACTCCAGCGCGGCAAACATGTTGTTGGTATCAGTCACCGCAATGGCCGGCATGCCCATTTCCCGGCAGAGAGCCGGCAGTTTCTTCAACCGCATCGCCCCTTCGAGAAGCGAGTATTCGGTGTGGAGGCGAAGGTGGATGAATCGGTTTTGGCTGCTCATGGGCGGACCCTAGCCGAGCCCCTTTCCGACCACTAGACGCCTTCCGCGCTGGTTGGCTAGGCTTCGCCCATGCGATCCATTTTTCTCGTCATCGCCGCCGCACTGGCAGCGGCGCCCGCGCTTTCGTTTCCGGTGGAACGTTGCATCAACCTGTCCAATCACCTGGAGGCACCGCCAGGCGAAGACTGGGGTTACAGGTACAAACCTGCGCATCTTAAGACGATTGCCGAGGCCGGGTTCGACACGCTGCGTCTGCCCGCGCGCGTTTCGGCTTATTGGGACGGGTCGGCGATTGACCCAGGCTTTCTGGCCGAGTTGGAAACGCTGATCAACGTGGCCCGAGGTGAGGGCTTGTTTGTGATCCTGGACTTGCACCATTTCGACGAATTGGTTGCCGATCCCCTTGGGCAGGCAGATACGTTTGTGGCCATCTGGGCTGCTTTAGCAGACCGTTTTGGCGGGCAGGACGGGATCGCATTCGAGCTTTTGAACGAACCCAATGGCGCGGCCACGACCGAAGTGATGGCACCGCTATACGCTCGGGCACTGGCTGAGATCCGGGCGCGAGACCAAGACATCTGGGTGATCTGGGGCGGAAGTGACTGGAATGCGATCGGACAGCTTTCAGGGCTGGACCGTCCGGACGATCCGCGCGTGGTTCATACCTTCCACTATTACGGACCGTTTGAATTCACGCATCAGCAGGCCCCCTGGCACGAAGAGCCTTTGCCACCAGCAAACTGGGGCACAGTCGATGACCGGAAAGCCGTGGAAGGCGCCTTGGCCCGCGCAGCAGAACATCATACCCCGGTCTTCTTGGGCGAGTTTGGTGCGATCAACAAAGCGCCGACAGAGGACCGCGTGGCCTGGATCGAAACCACCCGCAAGGCCGCCGAGGTCAACGGGATTCCCTGGTGTCACTGGGGTTTTGGCGCGGGGTTCGGTGCCTTTGATCCGCGCAATGGTCAATGGATTGAATCGGTCCGTGCGGCGTTGCTGGATTAGGTTGCGATGGCTGGCGCGTCCGGCCAGATGATGCGGCTTATCGAAGGGGGACAGCATGGCCATTCGACGGATCAATGCGAAAGACGGCGCTGAAGCCGTCGGTGCTTATACGCAAGCGTTGGAGGTGACCGGCACGACGCGACGGCTGTACATAAGTGGTCAGGCGCCGGTTACTGCTGACGGAACGTTGCCCGATACATTTGAAGGTCAGGCAGAAGCGGTTTGGACAAACATTCTGGCGCAACTTCATGCGGCGGACATGACGGCCGAACACATTGTGAAGGCGACCACGTTTCTAGCCGATCGCAAATTCCGCGTCGCCAATCGCGACGTCAGGCAACGGATGCTGCGCGGCCACACCTTCGCGCTGACGGTGGTGCTTGCCGGTATGTTCGAGGACGGATGGCTTCTTGAGATCGACGCCATCGCCGAGAAATAGCCGGATCGACTTCGCGTTCGCTGCTAAAGTTACCCACGTGGCTAAGTTTTTACTTGACGCCATAAGGGACACCCGAATACTTAGCCACATGACTAACCAACTGGACACAACCTTTGCTGCAATGGCCGACCCGACCCGCCGGGCCGTTGTCGACCGCCTGCTGGACGGGCCCGCACCGGTCTCGGACCTGCACGCGCCCTTCGATATGGCCCTGCCGACCTTCATGAAGCATCTGAAAGTGCTGGAAAATTCCGGCCTTGTCAGAAGCGAGAAGAAGGGCCGCGTCCGCACTGTGCATATTGAGGCAGAACCACTGAAGGCCATGGACAAATGGCTCGACCGGCATCGCCGGATGTGGGTCCGGCGCCTGGATCGCCTCGCATCCATTGCTGAAAACCTTGAAAGGACGAAATCATGACCGCCCCCCTGCATGACACCCTTGCCTTCGAGCGCGTGATCGACGCCCCACCCGTCCGCGTCTTCGACACTTTCACCAGCCGCGATGCCCGCGAGGATTGGGGTGCGCCAAGCAAGGATGAGGTGTACGCCGTCACTTCCAGCGACCTTCGCCCCGGCGGTCGCGAAGTGGCCGCTTGTGGTCCTAAATCGAACCCAGCCTTCACCGTAACCACCGATTGGATCCGCCTGGACGGCCCCGACCGGATCGTCTTCACTGAGACGGTCGAAGAAGGCGCGACACTTTGCGCAGTCAGCCTGACAACCGCCGAATTCGCCGAAGCAAACGGCGGCACGTCCCTTCGTCTTTACATGTCCTATACCTCATTCGTGGGACGGGAAATGATTGACGGTCATGGGGCCGGATGGGCCAAAGCGCTCACGAACCTTGATCGGCTGGCCGCCCGCGCGCTTGCCTGAGACTTCGAAGAAAGGACCTTTGACATGACCGACACCACCGGACGCTTCACGCTGAACCGATCCTTCCCGCTGACGCCCGATCAGCTCTGGCACCTTCTGACTGACCCGACCGCACGGACTGAATGGAGTGGGCCGTCGGATGATGTCGTCCTGATCCTGACCGATCACGACGTCCGGGAAGGTGGCAAAGACCACCAGTTCTGCGGACCGAAAGAGGCGCCGGAATTCGCGGTTGAAACCCATTGGTATCGCCTGGACGGGCCCGCATTCGCCTGTTTCACGGAAACGCTGGAGTTCGGCGGGGAAAAGGCCTCGGTCAGTTTGGTGACCTATGTGTTAGAGGCCACGGATACCGGGACCGATCTGACCACGGACGTGACAGTGGCTTCGTTGGTGGGCGAGGACATGACGGCCGACCACAAGGAAGGCTGGACCTCCGCACTGGATCGCTTGTCCAGTCAAATCGCCGAGGGTCAAGGCGCCGCCGCGGCGATGGCGTCGTGACATGACCACGTTCAGCCCCGAAACTGACTTGCAGATCGAACGTCTGATCCGCGCAACACCAGAGACCATCTGGCGTTGCTGGGCTGAGCCGGACTTGTTCAAACAATGGTTCACCCCCCCAGGCGTCGAAGTCACCGATTGCGAAAACGACCTTACGCCCGGTGGCCGCGCCTATTGCGTCATGAAGTTGCCGGACGGGTCAGAAATGCCCTTGGACGGCTGCTTCATATTGGCCGATTATCCCCGCCGCCTGGTCTATACGGACAGTATGTTGTCGGGGTTCCGGCCCAAGGGCTCGTCTTTCATGACCGCGGACGTGACGCTGACGCCAAAGGATGGCGGCACGCTTTACCACGCCCATGTCATGCACCCGGAAGCGGCCCAGCGCGCGCAGCATGAAGAAATGGGCTTTTTTGAAGGTTGGGGCACAACTTTTGCGCAGCTCGACGCGCTTGCGGCCTCGCTTGAGACATAAAACACTTGCCAAGTCGGGGACTGGGCCGTTTGATGGTCGTCGGACTTTCCCGGCGCCTTCTACGCCGCATCGAGGGCGCGACCTCCGGGATCACCTTTTGGTAAGGCGGCCTGACGTTCCTCATGGCGATCTCGTTTCTTCTGAACGGAGAGACCGAAGTGGTGGAGCCGTCGTCGCCCACCGAAACCTTGCTGGATTGGTTGCGTGAACGGCGCGGGCTGACGGGCACGAAAGAAGGCTGCAATGAAGGCGACTGCGGGGCTTGCACCGTTCTGGTGACCGATGGGGACGGGTCATGCGCGCTGAACGCCTGCATTCTGTTCCTGCCGCAGCTTCACGGGAAAGCGGTGCGCACGGTTGAAGGGATCGCTGGGCCCAACGGTGCCTTGCATCCTGTGCAACAAGCGATGGTCGATCATCATGGGTCGCAATGCGGCTTCTGCACGCCGGGCTTCGTAGTGGCCATGGCCGCGGCCCATAAGAGCGGTCGCACGGACCACGACGACCAATTGGCCGGAAATCTCTGCCGCTGTACTGGCTATGCGCCGATCATTCGTGCCGCCGAAGCGGCGAAAACGGCGCCTGTACCCGATTGGATGGTAGAAGACCTGGACAAGTTGGACGATGTGGCGCCGGAAGCGACCGATGCCTTTGCGCCCACAACGTCAGACGAGCTTGCAAAGTGGTACGCCAAGAACCCCGCTGCGACACTTGTCGCAGGGGCCACGGATGTGGGTCTTTGGGTCACGAAAGGACTGCGCGATCTGCGTCCCGTGGCCTTTTTGAACGGCGTCGAGGATCTGAAGGGCATCGAGATCACCAAGGACGAAGTTCGGATCGGTGCGATGGCCACGCTTTCGGATCTGTGGGAGGCGATCAAACCCCTGCACCCAGACTTTGCCGAGATGATCCGACGCTATGGTTCGGTTCAGGTCAGAAATGCCGCCACGGTTGGCGGGAATGTCGCCAACGGCTCGCCCATAGGGGACAGCCCGCCACCGCTGATCGCGCTTGGTGCGGCTTTGCACCTAAGGAAAGGTGGGCGGCGCCGGACGATCCCGCTGGAAAACTTCTTCTTGGACTACGGTAAACAAGACCGGCGCGAAGGCGAATTCGTGGAAGCCGTCAGTTTCCCGCGGCAAGACGACCGGCTGAAATGCTACAAACTGTCGAAGCGGTTCGACCAGGACATCTCGGCGGTCTGCGGCGCATTCAACATTGGCGTCGGCAACGGGATGGTGACAGATGCGCGGATCGCCTTTGGCGGTATGGCTGGCGTCCCGAAGCGCGCGACAACCGTGGAAAACGCATTGATCGGCAAGATCTGGGACCAGGATACGGTCGCGGCCACGTGGGACGCGTGGGAGGATGATTTCACGCCTTTGTCCGATATGCGTGCCTCGGCCAGTTACCGGCTTGAGACTGCGCGAAACATGCTGACCCGGTACTTCCTAGAGGATTTGGGCGCTGATACCCGGGTTCTGGGGGTAAGCCCATGAGCGTCGCGAAGCCCCTGCCCCATGATGCAGCGAAACTGCATGTCACCGGTCAAGCACGGTATGTCGACGACATTCCGACGCCTGACGGTACCCTGCATTTGGCGTTTGGTACATCCGGCATTGCGAAGGGCAAGATCGCCTCGATGGATCTCGAGGCTGTCCGCGCCGCGCCGGGTGTTGTTTTGGTCCTAACGGCAGAGGATTTGTCCCATGACGCAGACACATCGCCTTCGGCCCATGATGAGCCACTTCTCACCAGCAAGACGGTCAATTACGTGGGACAAGCACTGTTTCTGGTGGCCGCAGACACGCATCTGAACGCGCGAAAGGCGGTGGCTAAGGCGATCACAGCGTACGAAGAGAAGCGACCGATCCTTTCAATTGACGATGCGCTGAAAAGGAACAGCCGCTTCGAGGATGGTCCACGGATCTATGGGCGTGGAGACGCCGACAAGGCCATCGCCGATGCCCCGCACCAGATCAATGGCCGGTTTGAAATCGGCGGACAGGAACATTTCTATCTGGAGGGACAAGCCGCCTTGGCCGTGCCGCAAGAAGGCGGCGACATGGTCGTCCATTCCTCCACGCAGCACCCGACCGAAATCCAGCACAAGGTGGCCCATGCGCTGGGGCGACCCATGAATGCGGTCCGGGTCGAGGTTCGTCGGATGGGCGGCGGGTTCGGCGGCAAGGAAAGCCAGGGCAATGCGCTGGCGATTGCCTGCGCGCTTGTGGCCGACCGGACCGGGCAGCCCGCCAAGATGCGATACGACCGCGACGACGATATGGTCATCACTGGAAAGCGCCATGACTTCCGGATCGACTATCGCGCCGGGTTTGATGACGACGGTCGCGTACTTGGCGTGGAGTTCGTCCAGCTTTGCCGCTGCGGCTGGTCGCAGGATTTGTCGCTGCCTGTCGCGGACCGGGCCATGCTTCATGCCGACAACGCGTACTTCTTCCCGAATGTGCGGATTGAATCGCACCGGTTAAAGACCAACACGCAATCGGCGACGGCATTCCGGGGCTTCGGCGGCCCGCAAGGTATGATCGGGGTCGAGCGTTTGATGGATCACATCGCCCATCATCTGGGCCGCGATCCGTTGGACGTTCGCCAGGTCAACTATTACCAAGCGACTGAGAAAAAGAAGAAAAAGCGTAAGAAGAAGCCTCAGACGACGCCCTATCATATGCCGGTCGAGGACTTCATCCTGCATGAAATGACCGAGAAATTGGCGCGCTCGGCCAAGTACAAATCGCGGCGGAAGGCCGTCGACAAATGGAACGCCGCGAATCCGATCCTGAAGAAGGGCCTTGCCCTGACACCAGTGAAGTTCGGGATCAGTTTCACGCTGACGCATCTGAACCAGGCCGGCGCACTGGTGCATGTCTATCAGGACGGCTCGATCCACATGAACCATGGCGGGACCGAGATGGGCCAAGGCCTGTTCCAGAAGGTCGCGCAGGTGGCGGCGGATCGGTTCGGGGTGCCCGTAGATCGGGTCAAGATCACCGCGACGGATACTGGCAAGGTGCCGAACACTTCGGCGACGGCGGCCTCATCCGGGTCGGATCTGAATGGCATGGCGGTGAAAGCGGCCTGCGATACGATCCGCGACCGATTGGCCGGTTTCATCGCCGAGCGGCATCAGGCCAAACCGGGTCAGGTCAGGTTCGAGGACGGACAGGTCATTGTTCGAAAGGAGAAAATTCCATTCGAGCGGGTCGTGGCTGAAGCCTATATGGGGCGCGTCAGCTTGTCGGCCACAGGGTTCTACAAGACGCCAAAAATCGTCTGGGACCGGATCAAGGGTGAAGGGCGCCCATTCTTCTATTTCGCCTATGGCGCGGCGGTGACCGAGGTCGTCATCGATACGCTAACGGGAGAGAACCGGATCCTGCGCGCCGATATCCTGCATGACTGCGGGGCATCTCTGAACCCAGCTCTGGATATCGGCCAGATCGAGGGCGGCTATGTCCAGGGGGCGGGTTGGCTGACGACCGAAGAGCTCGTTTGGGACGACAAGGGGCGGCTTCGGACACATGCGCCGTCGACCTACAAGATCCCGGCGGCGTCCGACCGGCCCGATATCTTCAATGTGGCGCTCTGGAAGGGAAAGAACGTGGAAGACACGATTTACCGATCCAAGGCCGTGGGCGAACCGCCCTTAATGCTCGGGATATCGGCCTTCTCAGCATTGTCCGATGCAGTCGCCGCCTGTGGAGCGGCCTATCCGGACTTGCATGCGCCTGCGACGGCAGAGGCGATCCTGTCCGCCGTACAACGGGTCCAAACATCATGAGCTTTGATCGCGATACCCTGGCGCGCACCGTTGCCGCGCATGGGCGCGTCGCACGGGTCGTGGTGGCCGAGGTGAAGGGATCAACCCCGCGAAACGTCGGCGCCGCGATGTTGGTCTGGGCAGACGGCCAATCGGGCACCATCGGGGGCGGAACGCTTGAGTATGAAGCCACGCGCCGTGCACGCATCGCGATCACCGACCTGACCGATCGGCTTGACCAAGCGGCACTTGGCCCGTCGATGGGTCAATGCTGCGGCGGTGCGGTCACGCTTCTGACCGAGGTCTGGGACCGACAAAGGGTGGAACAAACCAATGGTCCCGTCGTAGCGCGGACCACACCCGGGGCAGTCCAAAGCGATATGCCGCTTGCCGTGCGCCACGCGTTTTCGACGGCGCGTGCGTCCGGCGCCGCCCCGACACCTATGCTGAAAGATGGGTGGATGATCGAACCGGTGACGGCCCCGTCCCGCCACATCTGGCTTTACGGGGCGGGCCATGTCGGGCGGGCCATCGCAGGAACACTAGAGCCTTTGCCGGATATCCAACTCACTTGGGTAGACACCCATGCCAACCGATTTCCAAGCGACTTGCCAAACACTGCCGACCGATTGATTGCAGCAAACCCGGCGGATGCCGCGCGCCACGCGCCGAACGACGCCCATCACCTTATCCTGACCTATTCTCATGCGCTGGATCTGGAACTGTGCCACCGGATCCTCGGCCAGCCTTTCGCGACATGTGGCCTGATTGGGTCCAAGACCAAATGGGCCCGCTTCCGCGCGCGCCTTCGGCAGTTAGGGCACCACGATGCCCAGATCGACCGCATTCAATGTCCCATAGGCGATCCTGCCCTGGGCAAACATCCGCAAGCCATTGCGGTCGGAGTGGCGGCGCGTCTACTCTCGCAACCGGGACAAGCGCAGTCTGCGCGGTACGACACGGGGTGACGAAGTGACGGGGGCACTTCTCAAGATCGATGGGTTGACCAAGGCCTATCCGGGCGTTGTCGCCAATGATGACGTGTCTTTTGAGATCCAGCCCGGCGAAGTACATGCGCTTCTGGGTGAAAATGGCGCCGGCAAGTCCACACTCGTCAAGATGATCTATGGCCTTGTCCGACCTGACAGCGGATCGATGGCGCTGAACGGCTCCGGTTACGAGCCAGCTACCCCTCATGTCGCGCGCGCTTCGGGCATCGCAATGGTGTTCCAGCACTTTTCGCTTTTTGAAGCTTTGGATGTCGCGGAAAACGTGGCTTTGGGCATGGAGAACCCGCCACCTCAGCGGGATTTGGCACGGCAAATCCGCGAAGTTTCCGAGGCCTATGGCTTGCCCTTGGATCCGTCGCGCACGGTCGGTGACTTGTCCGCAGGCGAGCGTCAACGCGTTGAAATCATTCGATGTTTGCTTCAGGACCCAAAGCTTCTGATCATGGATGAACCGACCAGCGTTTTGACCCCGCAAGAGGTCGACATCCTGTTTCAGACCCTTCGCAAGTTGTCGTCGGAAGGGACGGCGATCCTTTATATCAGCCATAAGCTAGAAGAAATCCGCGCGCTTTGTCAGGCCGCGACAATCCTGCGGCTGGGCAAAGTCGTTGGGTCGTGTGATCCGCGCAAGAAGTCGGCGCGCGAACTGGCCGAGTTGATGGTCGGCACGACGCTTCAGACGCCGAAGGCAACTGCCCATGACCCGGGGGATGTGGCGCTGCGGGTGCAACGGCTTTCAGCCGCTTCGTCAAACCCGTTCGGAACGGCATTGAAAGACCTGAATTTCGAAGTGCGCAAGGGCGAGGTCCTGGGCGTCGGCGGGGTGGCAGGAAACGGGCAGGATGAATTGCTCGCGGTGTTGTCCGGCGAAGCGCGCGTGGCACCTGATGCCGTTGCACTTGTCGGGCAACCGGTCGGCCATCTTGGCCCCAATGATCGCCGTGCCCTGGGCCTATTGACGGCGCCTGAAGAACGCTTGGGTCACGCGGCCGCGCCGGACATGAGCCTTATTGAAAACGCGGTCTTGACCGGCACGACGCGGCTTGGCCTTTCGAAATCGGGGTTCCTGAATTGGCCGGCTGCGCGCGGGTTCGCGGAAAAGGTGATCGAGGCATTCGACGTCCGTACGCCTGGCCCCACCCATGCGGCACGATCTTTGTCGGGTGGCAATTTGCAGAAGTTCGTGATCGGGCGCGAGATCTTGCAGGATCCTGAAGTCTTAATCGTCAACCAGCCCACCTGGGGCGTCGATGCGGCTGCCGCAGCTTCCATCCGGCAGGCGCTGTTGGATCTGGCCGCTCAGGGTAAGGCAATTGTCGTTATCAGCCAGGACCTCGACGAACTGATTGAGATCTCGGACCGTTTCGCCGCCCTGAACGAAGGGCGCCTGTCTGATCCGCGCCCGACCAAAGGTCTGACCATCGATGAGATCGGTTTGTTGATGGGCGGCGCCCATGACATGCATCAAGCCACCGAGGCCGCCCAATGATCCGGTTGGAAAAACGCCGCGAACCGTCACAGGCCTGGTCGGTCGTGACACCGGTTCTGGCGGTGATCCTGACCATGATCGCGGGTGGTGCGATGTTTGCGCTACTTGGAAAGGACCCTGTCGAAGCGATCCGCATCATCTTCTGGGATCCGCTGTTTTCGGAACAATTCGCGTCTTATTCGCGACCGCAACTTCTGGTGAAGGCGGGCCCGCTTATCTTGATCGCCATTGGCCTAAGCCTTGGATTTCGAGCTGGTATCTGGAACATTGGTGCAGAAGGCCAGTACATCATCGGCGCCATTTGCGGCGCAGGCGCCGGACTTGCCTTTTATCCGCTTGAGGCGTTCTGGATCTTCCCGCTGATGGTCATTGCAGGGGCGTTGGGCGGTTGGGCCTGGGCGATGATACCGGCGATCCTGAAAACCCGCTTCAACACAAACGAGATCCTGGTTTCGCTGCTTCTGGTTTATGTGGCCGAGCAGATCCTGGCCGCCGCATCGACCGGGTTTCTGCGCAATCCGGACGGCGTCGGTTTTCCCGGCTCTCGAAACCTTGCGCAATGGCCTTCGGCGGCCAATACCGACATCATTGCGAACACGGGCATGCATTGGGGCGTGGCCGCTGCTTTCATTGCCGTGATCGCAGCTTATATCTTCCTGAACCGGCATATTATGGGGTTCAACATCCGCTTGGCGGGCCAGTCCCCAAGGGCGGCGCGCTTTGCAGGGGTCAATCCGGATCGGCTGGTCATCTTCTGCCTGGGTGTCTCGGGTGTATTGGCGGGGCTCGCCGGTCTCTTTGAGGTTACGGGGCCTGCGCGCCAGATCTCGATCGACTTCAACGTGGGCTATGGGTTCACGGCAATCATCGTGGCTTTCCTCGGCAGATTGCATCCGATCGGGATCCTGTTCGCCGGTCTGCTGATGGCTCTGACCTATATCGGAGGCGAGCTTGCCCAGATCATGCTGGGTCTGCCGGCCGCCGCCATCCAAGCTTTTCAAGGGATGCTGCTGTTCTTCCTTCTTGCAGGCGATGTCCTGACAAACTTCCGGGTCCGGTTGGGCCGGGCACAGGTGGCATGATGGATCTGTCGGCCATCAACCCGACCCTTCTGGTCTTCGCGCTGATCGTCGCCTCGACGCCGATCCTGTTGGCCGCTTTGGGCGAGCTGATCGTGGAGCGCGCAGGCGTTCTGAACCTGGGCGTCGAGGGCATGATGATCACCGGCGCGATTTGCGCCTTTGCGGTGGCCTTTGAGACGGGAAGCCCGCTTTTGGGTTTTGTGGCCGGAGCGCTGGGCGGCGCAGCGTTGAGCCTGATATTCGCCGTCCTGACCCAACTTCTTCTGTCGAACCAAGTCGCCACCGGCCTTGCCCTGACGCTGTTCGGGCTGGGGCTCGCCGCAATGATCGGGCAGGCCTATTCCGGCCAGTCTGTGCCGCTGACCCCGCGGCTCGATCTGGGACCAATCTCGGACATTCCCTTCTTCGGTCGCGTGGTCTTCGGGCATGACTGGGTGGTCTATGCCTCGCTCGCCCTCGCTGTGGCGATCTGGCTGTTTCTGAAAAAGACGCGCGCGGGACTGATACTTCGCGCGGTCGGCGAAAGCCACGACGCGGCCCATGCGCTTGGCTATTCGGTCGTGCTGATCCGCATGGCAGCCATTGCATTCGGCGGCGCCTGCGCCGGGCTCGGTGGGGCCTATATCAGCCTTGTGCGCGTGCCGTCCTGGACCGAGGGCATGACGGCGGGCGCGGGCTGGATCGCGCTGGCCATTGTCGTCTTCGGGGCCTGGCGCCCGGGCCGCGTCATGATCGGCGCTTACCTGTTCGGTGGTGTCACCGTTCTTCAACTGAATTTGCAAGCGGCCGGGCTGGCGGTGTCAGCCGAGCTTTTGTCGATGTCGCCATACCTGATCACGATCCTTGTCCTGGTCATCATCTCGTCCAATCGTAACAGGGCCATGCTGAACGCCCCTGGCGCGCTTGGACGAACCTTCCATGCCTCGTCCTGAGGCCAAACAACCATAACCTGGGGAGTATCCATGAAACTGAAACATCTCATCGCAGCGGCGGCGACGGGCGCCGTGATGGCCGTGGCGGCCTTCGCCGACGGACATGCGCCGGCCAAGGTCGCCTTCGTCTATGTCGGTCCGAAGGACGATGGCGGATGGTCGCAACAGCACCACGCCATGGCCACCGAAATGGCCGAGCACTTTGGCGACAAGGTCGAATTCTCGTTCCTGGAGACCGTACCGGAAGCGGAATCCGAGCGGGCCTTCACGCAATTGGCGCTCGCCGGGAACGATATCATTTTTGCCACAAGCTTTGGCTATATGGATCCAATGCTGGCCACGGCGGCCAAATTCCCGGACGTGAAATTCGAACACGCCACAGGCTTCAAAACCGCCGAGAACATGTCGAACTATGCCGCCCGGTTCTATGAAGGGCGTGCTATCATGGGCCATATCGCTGGACGCACAACCCAGACGAACAAGATCGGCTATATCGCGTCCTTCCCTGTGCCAGAGGTTCTGCGCGGGATGTCCGCGGCCTACATCCATGCCAAGAAGGCCAATCCGGATGTGGAAATGACCGTCGTTTGGCTGGGCACCTGGTTCGACCCCCCGCGCGAAGCTGACGCAACGCAAGCCATGATCGACCAGGGGATCGATGTGATCCTGGCCCATACGGATTCGACCGCGCCGCTTCAGACGATGCAGGCGTCGGGCAAAGAGGTCTGGGGCTTTGGCCAGGCTGCGGACATGATCCAGTTCGCGCCCGAGCCGCGCCTGTCATCGATCATCGACAACTGGGCACCATACTACATCGCAAGGGTGCAGGCGGTTCTGGACGGGACCTGGGAAAGCTCGGCCACTTGGCATGGCATCGTCGACGGCATGGTCGGGATCGGTGAGTTTTCGTCAGCGCTTCCGGACGATGTGCGGGCCGAGGCCGAAGCCCTGAAAGCATCGATCATATCCGGCGAGTATCACCCGTTTACCGGCCCCCTGAACAAACAGGACGGGTCGCCCTGGCTGGCAGATGGTCAGGTCGCAAGCGACGGTGAACTTCTCGGGATGGACTTCGTTGTCGAAGGCCTGAACGTCGAAATTCCCAAATGATCTGAAGCGACCAAGGCATCGGGCCCCGGTTTGCGCCGGGGCCCTTTTGCTGTCGTTGCGGCTTTATTTCGCAAGCCAGTCGAACCAAGGCTCATGCTGGCCGGCGACCAGACCGTTGTGCAGGTTATCCCCGCAATGTGATGCCAGTCGCAGCGTAAACGGGGCACCGGTTTCGGCATCGGAAATCGCGACCGGTACGGCCTTCGGCGCTTCGCGGGTAAAGATCGGGTTTTCCGGATCGAAACCTTCAAAGCGCTGGAACGGATACGCGCCGCCCACGATGGGAAAATCCAGTTCAAGCGTGAGGGATCCGTTGCCTTGCGCATCCGTTGTGAACCCATTCTTCGCTTCGTTGTTGGGGACATTTACCGTGTCGGTGAAGGTTCCAAGGTCGCTGGTCGGGACAAGTGCCGTCGCGCCGGCTTCCATGATCGGGCTGCCCCCGGCAAGCATAAGCCAGACCGTGAAAAGCGTATCGGGCCGTGCGTTTTCGACCGCAATCACGACCTTGGACGCGGTCGGCCCCTGGAAGAGCTGCATAGTGCTAGTGGCCCCGTCCCAGTGTTCCGGCGACATCGCGCCGTCGATTTGGCAGTGTTCGGCGACGCTTCGCCCCTTTTCGCGAACGGCCGGGACCCGTTCGAAGGCGCCATCATAAAGAAGGTCCATGGCGCCCGGCGCCGCCGACGCTGCGGATACCGTGGCAATATAGGCGAGCGCAAAAGCGGACTTTGAAAAATACGACATCGAAAAATCTCCTGTGTTTGTCGTTTCGATGCCTCCTTTTCGCGGTCCAGGCGCAGCCATCCGTGAACTGGTGCGGAGTTTTCCGTCTTTTCGGAGTGAAAACGCGTGATCCGCTGTGAAATCGGGGGCAGGCTGGGGCCAACAGCCACGACGCATGGAATGTTTGGCGGCACGCGAAAAAAAATGCCCGGTTCCCTCTTGATGGGGAACCGGGCGCCCTCGTTTCTCTGCCCGCAGTCTTCGCCTTATACAAATTCGGGTCGGTAGTCGGCGTCTTCCGCCATTGCATAGATTGACGCCGGAATAGTTCCGTCGGCGTCGCCCTGATCTTTCAGGAGCGCTTGGAGATCGCCACGCACCGATTTGTCCAAATCGCCCATCGTTTCCGCGCAAGGCAGATAGCTTTCGACCGGCAAACCGTTGACGCAGAAGATTTCGTGCTGATCGAACACGATGCTGTAATACGTCACCTCTTGCACCGTGCGGTCCGCAAAAGCGGTGTCAGACTTGTCTGCAATGTCCCGGGCCGAGATCAGGCGCGCGCTGGTATCAGGCACGTCCGCCAGGCGATATCCCGGGACCAGCACCTTGTGGCCAGGGGCGACCAGCAGATCCTGCTGCGGCATCATCGGCCCAAGTGCGCGCGGGCGCAGCCGAACCGGCGCCAGACCAGGATCGGCGGCCAGATCCGATTTCGTGACGGTCCTTGAAAACACCATCTTCACGGGTTGCAAACCGTTGTCGCGGGTGACGATCAAATCGCCCTTGCGCACATTCTCAACCCGTCTTGGCCCGCAGGGTGTGCGGACGTTTCCGCTTCCCGCAAGACCGTAAAGCCCGTTTAGGGCGTCTGTCTTCTTGCTGATGGCCGTCATCATATTCATTGGACTGTGGCTTTCAGGTCGATTCTCCCGCAGGGAAGCCTTGGCGGGGATTGTGGCGGGTTTTGGGAATTCCAGTGGACTCATGCGGGCATTCCCGTCG
This sequence comes from Paracoccaceae bacterium, assembly GCA_965267475.1. Taxonomy (GTDB): domain Bacteria; phylum Pseudomonadota; class Alphaproteobacteria; order Rhodobacterales; family Rhodobacteraceae; genus JBCBKU01. The sequence continues at coordinate 1,249,096 of OZ254079.1, read as the reverse complement.
GGCGAGTGTGACAATCTGAAACCAAGGTAAAATCGGGGTCCTAGCAATCCGTTAACGATCGTGAATTAAGGTTAATATTTGAAAACATTGGCAAATTTTCGCCGGTCGTTGCCAAAAGGCCGCGCATTTGTTCCCAGATCGGAAACACTCGAGCCCCGAATTATTCGAAAATGTAGAATCAGTCGCAGCCGACACTGCCTACTGTTTCCAGATTGCGATCAATCAGATCGTCGCCCTTTTCGATCAGCCATCCAAACGAATTCTGGCATTCGTCGGGTCATAGGGGCTGTCCTCGGCAATCTCGGCATCCCAAAGCTGGTCGAACATCTTGACCTTAAGCTTGGTCCCGGGTTCTGCGTGATCTGGCTTGACATAGCCCATCCCAATCGATTTTCCGAAGGCGACGGCGTACCCGCCCGACGTCAGACGCCCAACCCGCGTATCGCCGAAATAAAGCGCTTCACGCCCCCACGGGTCGGCATCTTCAGGACCATCGATCAGAAGCGTCACACATTTTGACCGGATGCCCGTTTCCTGCATCGCTGACTTTCCGTTGAAATCCTTGGACAAGTCCACGAAGCGGTCGAGACCGGCTTCCAGCGGCGTCGCGTCGCGACCCAACTCGGTTCCAAAGGCGCGGTAAGATTTTTCCTGCCGCAGCCAGTTTTGCGCGCGGGCACCAACCAGCTTTAGCCCGTGCGATTCACCCGCCGCCATTAACTGATCCCAAAGATAGTTTTGCATCTCGATGGGGTGGTGAAGTTCCCACCCGAGTTCGCCGGTATAGGCCACGCGGACGGCGACGGTCGGGCACATGCCAAGCTCGATGTTACGGAGCGACAGCCACGGAAAACGGCTGTTGGACAGTGCAGTAGCAGGATCGGCGTCGCGGATCAGGGAGTTCAGCACGTCGCGGCTCCTCGGCCCTGCGATGGCGAAGACGCCGAATTTCGAGGTCCAGTCCTCGACTTTGATGCGCCCGAATGTGGGTTCCATGTCTTCGACCGCCTTCAGCAGATAGTCGGCGTCGTAGGCCTGCCAGGCGCCGGCGGATATCAGCACGAAGTAATCCTCTGCCTCACGCAGGATGGTGTATTCGGTGCGCGTGGTGCCGTGTGACGTCAGCGCATAGGTCAGGTTGATGCGGCCCACGCGCGGCAGTTTGTTTGTAGTGAACCAGTCGAGGAAGGCGGCCGCACCGGGACCGTGGACGACATGCTTGGTAAAGGCGGAGGCGTCGATCAGGCCGACACCTTCGCGTACGGCTTTCGCTTCGCCATGGGCATATTGCCACCAGCCGCCGCGCCGGAACGATCGGCTGTCGTGGTCATAGTCCGCAGGCGCGCCAATCGGCCCGTAATAGTTCGGACGCTCCCACCCATTTACCTGGCCAAACTGCGCGCCCAGCGCCTTTTGCCGGTCATAGGCGGGCGCCGTTTTCAGCGGGCGGCAGGCTTCCCGCTCTTCATCCGGGTGATGCAGGATATAGACGTGGGAATAGCATTCCTCGTTTTTCCGCATCGCATATTCGGTGGTCATCCACGGCCCGTAGCGCTTGGGATCAAGGCTTGCCAGGTCGATCTCGGCCTCACCTTCGACCATCAGATCGGCAAGGTACTTGCCGGTGCCGCCTGCTGCGGTGATCCCGAATGAAAAGCCTTCGGCCAGCCACATGTTCCGAAGCCCAGGCGCCGGACCCAGAAGCGGATTGCCATCGGGTGTATAGCAAATCGGTCCGTTGTAGTCGTCCTTCAGACCCGCCGTTTCCGATGACGGGATCCGGTGGATCATCGACATGTATTCTTCCTCGATCCGGTCCAGATCGAGCGGGAAAAGATCCGCCCGGAAACTGTCCGGCGCGCCGTATTCGAACCGGGCCGGTGCCCCCATCTCGTAGGGGCCGAGGATCCAGCCGCCCCGTTCTTCGCGCACATACCATTTTGCGTCCGCATCGCGGAGAACAGGGTGTTCGGGCTGCGTTTTCCTGTATTCGACCAGCGCCGGATCGGGCTCGGTCACGATGTACTGATGCTCAACCGGAATGGCCGGGATCTTGATGCCAAGAAGCTGAGCCGTCCGTTGCGCGTGGTTGCCGGTGGCGGTCACCACATGTTCGGCCCGGATCACTGTTTGATGGTCGGTGGGCACAAGGTTTCCGCCCTGCTCGGCCATCTTGGTCACGGTCACGTCCCAGTGGTCACCGGACCAGACATAGCCATCGACCTGCCACTTCCGTTCAATCGTCACGCCGAAGGCCCGGGCGCCCTTGGCCATGGCCTGGGTTACGTCGGCCGGATTGATGTAGCCGTCAGTCGGGTGAAAAATCGCACCTTTCAGATCTTCGGTTCTGACCAAGGGCCAGCGATCCTTGATCTGCGCTGGTGTCATCCACTCATACGGTACGCCGCAGGTCTCGGCTGTTGACGCATACAGCATATATTCGTCCATGCGGTCCTGGGTCTGCGCCATGCGCAGGTTGCCGACCACAGAAAAGCCGGGGTTCAGGCCCGTTTCTTCTTCGAGCGTCTTGTAGAACTTGATAGAGTAATCGTGGATGTGGGTCGTCGCGTAGGACATGTTGAAGTAAGGCAGAAGGCCCGCTGCATGCCAGGTCGAACCTGACGTCAGCTCATCCCGCTCCAAAAGCATCGTGTCCCAACCGGCCTTACCGAGATGGTAAGCGATCGCCGTTCCCACGGCCCCGCCGCCCACGACCAGCGCTTTGACCTCCGACTTCATCCGGCGCCTCCGATTCTCCACACCGCACAAGTGTCGCGGATCAATGCGCGCAATGTGCTATTCACCCGACCGTCCATTTGCCGATTCCGACGTTATGGGCATTCCTATGTCGCAGGTTTATGCAGCGAAACTTGCCCAAGACCTATGAGAAGCGTTAGCTTTTTGCATCTATTCAGGCCTGGGCATGACGCTGAGTACGCGAATATCAGAATACTTCCTGTATGAGACAGCGCTTCGAAAAGCGGTCATTCAGGGCAGTTCGGTCGATGACCGCGCCGACCTTTTGCGGCGCACGGCAGATGCGTTGGACCGGATTGAGCGTTATGCGCCCGAGACAACGGAAGAAAAGAGGGATCGGGCGTATTTTTTCATGCTGCGCGCGATCAAACAGCCAGGCATTAAAATTGCAGGTCGTGACATCAACATTGCGCTTTGCCTTGGCGGATCGATGGTCGGCGATGACGGCGGCATCAATGAAACAGGTCCCGTCCGGACAGAAGCCAGTCCCGATCGCACGCTGCCGATGAAGTTCGATTCGTCCCAATACGGGCTGATCGCTTTCGTGGCGAAGGCAAAAGAACGGATGTGCCTGATTGATGGCGACTACCGGTTTGCCGCCATGAGCCAGGCCTATGCAGCATTTCACCAGACCACGCCCGCTCGGCTGATCGGGCAACCTGCCGAAACCGTGACCCCAAGACCGTCACATTTCCAAGTTGCCAAACTGTTTCTGGATGCCTGTCTGAAGGGACATGCGCAGGAGTATTACTATGAATTCCTATTGGCCGGTGAGATGCGCGTGATGCGATGCCAGATGCAGCCTGCCGATGTGCCGCATGTCGGACGCTGCGTGCTTTTGACGACGCGGGACGTGACCGAAGAAGTTTCGGTTCATCAAGACGTCATTCGCCAGGGCCCGGACGGTGAGTATCTGTCCCCTCGCGACGCGGTTTGCACCGATTGATATCGCATAACGGGCCTTCCTGACGCATCCCATTCGCATGATGACACGAGATTCGACCTTTCGATGGGCGCTGGGGATCGGCGCGTTCCTTGTTCTGGCCAGTTGCGCCAGCCTGAGCGAAGACCAATGCCGGGCGGGCGACTGGTTTGCCATCGGCCAGAACGACGGCGCGCAAGGACGCAGCCTGTCGCATTTCACGAACCATGCGCGCGCCTGCAACGAATATGGCATCGCGCCCAATCAAACCCAGTGGGTTGCCGGGCGTGAAGCCGGATTGCCGCTGTATTGCACGGCCGAGAATGCCTATTCCGTTGGCCGGTCGGGTCGCACACTAAACAATGTCTGCCCGGTCGCCGATCTTGCAGTCCTTGAGCGCGCAAATTTCCGCGGACTTCGGTACCATGATATAGGCGACGAGATCCGGGAAGCTGAGCGCGAGTTGGACGAAGTTCGGGACGAGATCGCCGGGCTTGCACCGGAGGACGAAGGCGCGTTTCGCACGCTCCGCCGTATATCACGCACGCTGCGCCTTCGGATCCAGCGGCTTCGGTTGGAGCAGCTTCGCTACGCGACATACTGATCCCCTGGGCACATCTGACTTGGTATGATCTCGTCCGATTGACGGCATATCGAATTGGCAGGTTCAATATATCCTCACAAGAGGACCCATAGATTGAAACGGCATTCTCCAATGCCGTAGCTGATGAAAGAACTTCGTGGTTTCCAAACACTGCGTTGCAAACCTCGTCATAGTGGGCAAGTTCTTCATTGCCCGCCCTATTGGCGGACCCCATGCTATAGCTGACGAACAAACACGTCACGAATGCCCCAAGCATGGGAAATAGAAGCGGCCCGGCTTTTTTATCCGAAACGCCAAAAACATACGCTGCAATACCGGCGATCAGTGCAACAACGGCAGGCACAAGGTCACCAACCACGCCCACCCGGCTGTTTCCGCCGTGGTGTCCGACAAGGGCACCCGGCGCGTTCCAGAACTTGCTTGCGCTTCAGTCTGTCAAAGCATGGACGGCACAACAAGATCCGGCGGGCGGTGACCGTCCTCGAATGTCTTTATATTGATGATCACTTTCTCGCCCATCTCGATCCGACCCTCTTCGGTCGCCGATCCCATATGCGGCAACAGGACGACATTCGGCAGTTCGCGCAGACGAGGGTTCACGTCGACACCGTTTTCGTAGACATCCAGCCCAGCGCCCGCGATTTCGCCAGCGCGTAGCCCACGGGTAAGCGCATTCTCGTCGATCACTTCGCCGCGCGACGTGTTCACGATCACGGCTGAGGGCTTCATCAGTTTCAACCGGCGCGCATTCACAAGGTGGAATGTCGATGGTGTGTGTGGGCAATTCACGGACAGGATATCGACCCGGCTCATCATCTGGTCGAGGCTTTCCCAATAGGTCGCGGCCAGATCCTCTTCTACTTCGGGCCGCAGGCGTTTGCGGTTGTTGTAGTGGATCTGCATACCGAAGGCTGCCGCCCGTCGTGCCACAGCCTGACCGATCCGCCCCATTCCCAAGATCCCGAGGCGCCGTCCGGAAAGCCGCCCGCCCAGATAAGCCGTGGGGGCCCAACCGTCCCATTGGCCGCCCTGCATTGCGTGAAGGCCCTCGGGGATGCGCCGGGTCACCGCAAGGATCAAGGCCATGGCCATATCGGCCGTATCTTCGGTCACGACGCCGGGTGTGTTCGAGACCAGAATGCCCCTTTGCCGGGCCGTCGCCACGTCTACATGGTCGAACCCCGCGCCGTAACTTGCAATCAGTTTCAGGTTCGGGCCCGCCTGACCCAGAAGCCCGGCATCAATAGTATCGGTGATCGTCGGAACAAGAACATCCGCCGCCTTGACAGCCGCGGTCATGTCCTCCCGCGTCATAGGTGTATCAGCGTCGCGCAGTGTCACGTCGAACAGTTCGGAAAGCCGCGTTTCGATCGCCTCTGGCAGCCGCCGTGTCACCACAACCTTCAGGCGCTCGGCTGGCATGGGCAATCTCCGTCTTTCATTATGCGCGCTTATCGGTCAAAATGAAGGATAACAGACCGGGGCACAAGACATCCGGCTGGCATTGACAGGCAAGATGAGACGAAGAGCAGGCTCTCTCATGCGACACTTCCTTTTGGCGGCTTTGGCCGCGTTTTTGGCGTGGCCCGCCACCGCGCAGACCGAAAGCATCGGCAAGGTCACCCAGCTTCCCATCCCGCGCTATGTTTCGCTGAAAGCGGCCGAGGGCAATGTGCGCCGGGGTCCGTCCCTGACACATCGGATCGACTGGATCTTCCAGCGCCGCCACATGCCGCTTCAGGTGGTCGATGAGTATGGGCACTGGCGCCGGGTGGTCGACCGCGACGGCGCTGGCGGATGGGTGCATTATTCGCTGCTTTCCGGGCAGCGCACGGTCGTTGTGGAAGAAGACATGGCGGCCCTGCGCATGAAACCGGAACCCGAAACACCAGTTACGGCGCGGGTCGAGGCAGGTGTTGTCGCGAAACTGGGGGCCTGTACCGAGACCTGGTGCCGGGTGACGGTGCAGGGCGAAAAGGGCTGGATTCCCAAGGCCGCGCTCTGGGGTGTCGGTGCCCAGGAACTGCGCGACTGACGGGGTGCCAAGCGCTGCTCGCGCGAAATTTCATTGCCTGACCGAGGCCCTGCGCCACATTATCCCTTGAGCAACAAGGGAGATTGCCGATGCGAGGCTTGCGCCGGACCGCTGGATTTTTCGCCATATGCTTGGCCCTGACCGGGCCAGCATTCGCACAGGACACCACGATCAGTCACGGCATCTCTGCCTTCGGCAATTTGAAATACCCCGCGGATTTCACGAATTTCGACTATGTGAACCCTGACGCGCCAAAGGGCGGCACGATGAGTTTCCGGGGCTTCTTAGCGTCACAAACATTCGACAGCCTGAATGATTTCATCCTGGCCGGCGAACCCGCACAAGGGCTTGAACGGATCTATGACACTTTGATGGTCCAGGCCTTCGACGAACCCGACAGCGTCTATGGTCTGATTGCCGAGACATTGGAATATCCCCAGGACAGGTCCTGGGTGATCTTCAACATGCGGCCCGAAGCGCGGTTCACGGATGGCGAACCGATCACGGCAGAAGACGTCGTCTGGACGATTGAAACACTTCAGGCCGATGGCGAGCCCCGCTATCAGATCAGACTGAAGGACGTCGCCAAGGTCGAAGCGCTGGACACCCATCGCGTCAAAATGACCTTCGCAGAAGGCGTTCCCACGCGCGACCTTGCAAAGGATGTCGGACTGATTCCGATCCTTCCGAGCCATTATTACCAAACCGTCGACTTCACGAAATCTACACTCGAACCGCCGGTGGGATCAGGCGAGTTCGAAGTGGCCCGGGTCGATTCCGGCCGCACAGTGGAATACTGCCGGATCGACGACTATTGGGGCAAAGACCTGGCCGTGAACCAGGGGCGCGATAACTTCGATTGCTTCCGCTACGAATATTTCGCCGATAACACCGCGGCCTTCGAAGCGCTGAAATCCGGCACATATCTGTTCCACGAAGAATTCACCTCGGCCACCTGGGCCACGGCCTATGATTTCCCCGCTCTTGACCGGGGCTGGGTCCTTCGGGAAGAGATCAGTGATGATCGCATCTCAGGAACGCAAGGGTTCTGGATGAACCTCCGGCGGGAGCGGTTCCAGGATATCCGCGTCCGCGAAGCCATCGCTGTTCTGTTCAACTTCGAATGGACAAACAAGACGCTGTTTTACGGGCTGTACAATCGGACGGATAGCTTCTGGGAAAATTCTCCCATGGAGGCGTCCGGTTTGCCAGAAGGTGCGGAACTTGAAATTCTTGAACCCTTTCGTGGACAGGTCCCGGACAGCGTGTTTGATGAACCTGCCTATGTGCCGCCGATCTCAAGCACAGAGCCCGTCGATCGTCGCGTTATCCGCCAGTCGCTTAGGCTGTTTGAAGAGGCGGGGTATTCGGTGGGGGACGACGGGATGATCCGCAACCCGGATGGCGAAATCTTCTCGGTTGAGTTCCTGTCCGCCAGCCCATCGCTTGAACGGATCTTGCTGCCCTTTATCGAGAACCTGAAAGCCGCCGGTATCGATGCGACACTGAACACAATCGACCGCGCCCAATACGAAGAACGTCGACAAGAGTTCGACTACGACATCCTGATCGGGCGTTTTTCGGTCCCGTCCGTGCCGTCCATCGAGCTTCGCCAGCTCTATGGATCAGAGAGCGCAGACCAGCCAGGCACATTCAACCTGTCAGGATTGCAGAATCCGGTTGTAGATGAATTGATCGAATTGGTGATCGCATCGGAAAATCAGGACGAAATGGAGATCCGGGTTCGTGCCTTGGACCGGGTGCTTCGGTCTCTTCATATCTGGTCGCCGAACTGGTCAAAAGGATCCCATTGGATCGCCTATTGGGATGTTTTCGGAAAGCCTGCTGAAAAGCCGCCCTTTGAACGCGGCGAGAATTACTGGTGGTGGGACGAAGCCAAATTCCAAGCCCTGCAAGAGGCAGGAGCGCTCAGGTAAGGCACGTCTTTTTGCGGGTCGTTTGTCATATGAAATGGGTGGCTGCGCTTTGCCTAGCCGTGGCTTTGTGCCTTGCACCCGCCGCTCGCGCCGAGCGTGACGTTCTTGAAGCAAGCCGCACGCTGCTTTTGGGCAGCGACGCCGAAAGCGAAGACGCCGCACAGTTCTTCATGGATCGCGGCAACACCGACATCATCCCAACGCTAGCCATGTTCTTCCGGCTCGGTGGATCGCACCGGCGTTATTCCCGGGTCTTTCACGCGCTGACCGGAGAAGACGTTAGCGATTGGCGGGGGGCGATGTTGTATCAGGAAGCCCATCCCGAGATCGTTCCGCATCCAAGCTTCTATGACCTCAAGTTCTGGTATTGGGGCGCGCGGGATCGGGCACTTTTGGACTTTTTCGATGATCCACCAAACCCGGACACGCTTCGCATCCGGTTCGAGGAAATCGTCTGGGGTGGCGTTGGCGTGGACGATATCCCATCCTTGGATCGTCCCGCTTTGATCGCAGCCGACAAGGCCGATTATCTGGCCGCAGACGATCTTGTGTTCGGCGTGTCTATCAACGGCGATATCCGCGCTTACCCGCTTCGGATCATGGGTTGGCACGAGATGTTGAACGATGTGATCGGTGGCGTGCCTGTCTCGCTGGCCTATTGCACGCTTTGCGGCGCGGGCATCCTTTTCGAAACTGTTGTTCCAGGACAGGAAGGCGCTTTTGAATTTGGCACATCGGGTCTCTTGTATCGGTCCAATAAGCTGATGTTCGACCGGCAAACCCGCAGCTTGTGGAACCAGTTCACCGGCGAACCGGTCGTTGGGCCAATGGCGCAATCCGGGGTCCGCCTAAAAATCCTTCCGACAACGGTCACAAGCTGGCGTGATTGGCGCAGGCTCCACCCAGAAACCCGTGTTCTATCGCTTGAGACCGGATTTGCGCGCGACTACGGCTCGGGCGTTGCTTATCGCGATTACTTCGCATCGCCGGATCTCTTGTTCCCGGCCCTGTCACGGGATGATCGCTTGGCGCAGAAAGACCGGGTGTTCGGGATCCGCGTGGCGGGAGGCGCCAAGGCTTGGCCGATCGGTGCGTTTGCAAAGACGCAGGTCCTTAACGACAAGGTCGGCCTTTTGAACGTGGTCCTGATCGGTGACGCGACGACCGAGACCGTGCGCGCCTATGACCGGGGCGCCTTCGAATTTTCAGGGACCGCCGCCGCAGTTCTTGGGCCCGGCGGCCAATGGCGTGTCACCGAAGACGCGCTTTTAGGGCCAAAGGGCGAGCGTTTGCCCCGCGTCGCGGGCCACATGTCCTTCTGGTTCGCCTGGGACAGCTATTTGGGCGCAGAAAGCGTGTTTTACCAAGCTGACTAGGTCATGACCGCATCCTGCCACAGGGCTGCGAGGTCTTTCCAAATCGCTTCACTCGCCGCGGTCAGCATATAGCCTTCCCGCATGTCGGGGCTGTAGTCGCGCCCATCCAGAAGGCGGGCCACGCCGCCCGCTTCTTGCAAACACAAAACCCCAGCCGCGTGGTCCCAGACATTCAGCATCCCATTCAGCACGAACTCGGCCCGGCCTTGCACGATCTGACGATATTCGTGGCAGGAACAGCGAAGCGTCATCGTGCGACGGAATTTGGGCAGCGTAGCAGCAAGGTTCACCTGCGCCGCCGTATGGAAAAGATAGATCCCGATATACCCGAACATGTCGGCCAAGGGACCTTGGTGGTCCGACACCGAAAGCCGCGCCGGATCGCGTTCGGGCCGGTGATACCAAGCCCCCTGCCCTTTATGGGCCTGGATCCAATCATCGCCGACGACATCATAGAGCAGGCCAAAAACCGTCTCACCATCCTCGATCACCGCGATCAACACGCCGAAATTTGCCAGCCCGTTGGCAAAGTTCCAGGTTCCGTCGATCGGGTCGATGACGATGGTGCGGCCCGGCGCGGTCACCTGATCCAGCAAGGATTTGTCCGCCGATATGGCCTCTTCCCCTATGATCCGCGCATCGGCGAACGCTTTGGCGAAGGCGGCCGTCATGGCCGCTTCCGCCGCCGTATCCGCCACGGTTATCAGATCATCAGCCGCGGATTTCGACGCGATGTCCGCCGCATCGAGCGACCGGAACCGCGGCAGGATCTCAGACCGCGCGACATCCCGAACAATCTGGATCAGGGCATCCGCTTCGGCCTCTGTCACGCTCACGCTGCAAGTCCCCGCCCCTTCAACAGCGCCTCGACCCCCGGCATCCGCCCCCGGAACCGTGTGTAAAGTGCCTCTGCATCCTCGGACCCGCCGGCGGACAGGATATGCTTTTCAAGCCGCTCCGCCATACTCTTGTCAAAGGCGCTGCCCGCTTCTTCGAAGGCCTCGAACGCGTCGGCATCCATCACCTCGGACCACATGTAGCTGTAGTAGCCGGACGAATACCCATCGCCCGCAAAGACATGGGCGAAATGCGGCGTTGCATGGCGCATCCGGATGGCGCGGGGCATCCCGATCTCTTCCAGAACTTCGGCCTGTCTCTGCATGGGGTCGCTGGGCGCGGGGCCGTCGTGGAACGCCAGATCGACCAAGGCCGAGGCCACGTATTCGACCGTCGCGAAGCCCATGTCATAAGTCGCGGCGGCCAAAAGGCGGTCGCGCAGATCATCCGGCATCGCCTCGCCCGTATCCGCATGGGTGGCAAACTCTGCCAACACTTCGGGAACTTCCAACCAGTGTTCGTAGAGCTGGCTGGGCAGTTCCACGAAATCACGCGCCACGGACGTCCCCGAGATCGAGGAATAGGTCACATCCGACAGCATCTGATGCAACGCATGTCCAAACTCATGGAACAGCGTCCGCGCATCGTCATAAGACAAAAGCGCTGCTTCACCTTCGGGTGGTTTGGCAAAATTGCAGACATTTATGACGATGGGGCGGATGTCGCCGCCAAGCTTCGATTGCGACCGCATGGCCGAACACCAGGCACCTGACCGCTTCGACCCACGCGCAAAGTAATCGCCCACGAACAGTGCCATATGCTGGCCGTTTCGCGTCACCTCCCACGTCCGGACATCGGGGTGGTATTTCGGGGCCTCGGTTTCGGTGAATTCCAACCCGAATAGTCGTGTCGCACAGGAAAACGACGCCTCGATCATCCGATCAAGTTGCAAGTAGGGCTTCAACTCGGCCTCATCCAGATCATGCTCCGCTTTGCGGCGCTTCTCGGAATAGTACCGCCAGTCCCAGGCTTCGAGCGGGCCCTGGATCCCATCCGCATGAAGCATGTCTTCGAGAACGCCCGCATCCTTGTCCGCCGCTGCCTTCGCGGGCGACCAGACCTGCATCAGCAGATCTTTGACGGCATCCGGGGTTTTGGCCATCTCGGTTTCAAGCTTGTAGTCGGCGAAACTGTTGTGCCCGAGAAGCTTCGCGCGTTCCTCACGCAGGGCGAGGATTTCGGCGGCAATTGACCGGTTGTCGGTCTCGCCGCCATTGGCCCCGCGCAGCCCCCAGGCCTCATAGGCTTTCTGACGCAAATCACGCCGCGGAGAAAACTGAAGAAAAGGAACGATCAAGGACCGCGACAAGGTGACGACCGGTCCGCCCGCATCCTTCTCTTCGCCGGCTGCCCGGGCCGCAGCAACCACGAAATCGGGCAGGCCGTCCAAGTCGGCCTCGGCCAAGGGCATGAACCAGTCCGCCTCGTCCTTCAGGAGGTTCTGCGTGAACTCGGTTCCCAAAATGGCGAGACGTTCCTTGATGGCTTTCAGCCGCTCCGCCTCGGCTCCTTCCAACTTGGCCCCCGCCCGCACGAAAGACCGGTGCGACAGGTACAAAACCCGCGCTTTTTCGTCGGTCAGGCCCAGATCGTCCTTCTTTGCCCAAAGATTGGCCACGCGCGCGAACAGCTTGGGGTTCATCATGACTTCCGAGCCATAGGCCGCAAGCTTGGGCGAAAATTCTCGCATCAGCGCGTTCCGCGCATCGTTGGTGTCCGCGCCAGCAAGCGCATAGAAGGCACCAAGTACCTTTTCGAGCGCCTTGTCGGCCAGTTCCATCGCCTCAATCGTGTTTTCAAATGTCGGCGCGTCTTCGGCGTCAGCAATGGCCGCCATGTTGGCGCGCGCCTCGTCCAATGCCGCTTCAAAAGCGGGCGAAAAATCGTCGTCAGAAATCTCGGCAAAAGGCGGCACCTCAAACGGTGTTGTCCAGTCGGTCAATAGCGGATTGGTCATGGGTGAAACTCCTTTGCCCAAGACCTAAGATGCCTTGCTCTGAATGGCCATCTTCACTTTGGCAAAAATACTCAAGGTCGCGTGTTCAACCGCTTCTCAAGCCGTCTGAGCAAAAGCGACAAGGTCACGGTCATCAACAGATAGATCAGCGTGACGACGTTATACGTCTCAAAGTACCGGAAGTTCCCAGCGGCCATGACCTTGCCCAGTTGGGTGATGTCACTAACGCCCAGAACCGAGACAAGTGAGGAATCCTTCACCATCGCCACGAAGTCATTGCCCAAAGGCGGCAGGATCGTCTTGAAGGCCTGCGGGAAGATGATCAGGCGAAACCGTTGCCAGCGCGACAGTCCCAAAGCCTCGGCCGCTTCGATCTGACCTTTTTCGACGGATTGCAGTCCGGCCCGAAACACCTCGGCGATGAACGCCGAGTAGCCGATGGTCAAGGCCAGAATGGCGCGCCATAGAAGCGAAAAGTCGCGCGTGCGGATCGGATCGAACCCCAAACCCTCGGCCACCCAGTTCCACGCAAGGACCAGCGCCGGGGCGAACACAAAAGCCACGTACAACAGCAGGACAAGGATTGGGATGCCGCGAATGATCTCGATATAGAACCGGGCGATCTGACGCAGGACGATCTGGCGCGAGGTCGACATGACGGCCAGGACTAAACCGATCAGCGAGGCTGAAATGAAGCCCACGAATGTCACAAACAACGTGATCTGAACGCCCCTGGACAGGGTGGACGCCAATTGTCGCGAGAAATCGTCGGACCAAACGCGGAAAACCAAAAAGGCACCGATCCCCCCGGCGACCAAAAGCCACCAGGGGAAGTCATCATCCTGCGACGCGTTTGGGGGCATGCTTGGCCCCTGTCCTTAACCGCCTATCTTGAAGTCGAGGAACCACTTCTTGTTCAAGGCATCGATCGTGCCGTCATCTTTCATTGACTGAATCGCGGCATTGATCGGCTCAACCAGATCCGAGCCCTTTGGGAAGATGAACCCGAAATCTTCGGTCCCGAGCTTTTCGCCGACGATCTTCAGGCCACCATCCGACGCTGAGACATAGCCCTCGCCCGCCGTGCCATCGGTCAGCACAAGATCTACGTCGCCAGCCCGCAGCGCCTGAACACCTGCGCCGAAGGTCTCAAAGAGCTTGATCCGTGGGTTTGCCTCATCCCCATCGAGCACGTCATAAACGCCCACATAGAAGGGTGTCGTCCCCGGCTGCGCGGCCATCAGCAGATCGTCATCTGCGGCAAACCCGGCCGCATCAGAGAACCGGTCTTCATCGCCCCGCACCATCATGACCATTTCCGAGCGCATATAGGCGTCGGAAAAATCAACCTGTTCGGCCCGGTCTTCCCGGATGGTTATCCCGGTCATGCCCATATCGAACTGGCCTTCGCTGACGGCGGCGATCATCGCGTCCCAGCTGATGTTTTCATAAACGATGGTCAGGTTCAGCCTTTCGGCGATTTCGATCATCGCATCATATTCCCAGCCGATCGCGTCACCCGAAGCCGGATCAACAAACTGCAACGGCGGATAGGCGTTTTCTGTCACCACAACCACCTCCTTGCCTGCGAGATCCGGCAAGTGACCCGCGCCCAGCGCGGCAGTGGCGGTCATGGCCGCGGCTGCGGCCCATGCAATCAACGATTTCATGGCAGTCTCCCTCTTTCCCAGACCGTCCGAGTATGCGCCCTTCGGCGCGACCTTCAAGTCGGGGAACCGCAGACCGGGCAATTGGCTCGTTTGGGGATAGATATCCGGCGCGTTTCAGCCTGAAGCGCATCATAAATCAGCAATGTGCCGCGAAGGCCGGTGCCAGCGCCCGTGATCTCCTTGATCGCCTCGACCGCCATCATCGTGCCAATAACGCCGGGCAATGCGCTCAAAACCCCGCCCTCGGCACAAGTGGGCGCCAAACCGGGCGCTGAAGGTTCAGGGAAAAGGCAACGGTAACAAGGTGTTCCGGCGAAGGCCGCAAAAGATGTCACTTGGCCTTCCCATTGCGACAGGGCGCCGGAAATCAAAGGTGTCTTCGTCCGATAGGCGGCCTCGTTCACCACGTAGCGCGTAGCAACATCGTCACATCCGTCCAGGATCAAATCGTAATCGGCGAAAAGACCCTCTGCGATGTCAGCCGTCAAACGCCGGTTATAGGGGCGCACCGCCACATAAGGGTTCTGCGCTTTCACCGCTGCTTCGGCCGAGAACACCTTTGGCATGTCCAACCGTTCATCGGTATGGATCACTTGGCGTTGCAGGTTTGATGCCGCCACCACATCGTCGTCGATGATCCCAAGCGTGCCGACCCCTGCGGCCGCCAGATACTGGATCGCGGGCGACCCGAGGCCCCCAGCCCCGATCACTAGCGCGCGCGCCTCTTTCAGGCGCGCTTGACCCGGGCCGCCGATCTCACGCAGCAGGATGTGGCGCGAATTGCGCTCAATCTCAGCGACGGTCGGTGCCGTGGCCTCAACGCGTTCCCTGTTTTCGGGCCGGACTTTCTGGCGCAGTCGCGCAAGCACTTGCGTATAGCCCCACACAAGGCCGACAATCCCGCCTAGAACCAGCCACTCGCCTGCAGAACCCCCGAGAGCCACACGTAAAGGACTGTTTTCAGGCAGAACAATTGTCGCGGCCAGCACACCCACATAGAGAAGGCCGATCATCAGCCATCGCGCCGAATACGGCGCCTTCATCACCGAACCGAGCATCCAAAGCCCGCCGGCGATTAGCAGAAATGTCACCATCAGCCTGTGCCCGTTGACCCGAACCCAGCCGACCCACGGGATGTGTCGCCCAGCGCATCGGCCACCGTGAAACTAGCTTGCGTGACCGGCGCGACCACCAGTTGAGCGATGCGCATGCCATGGGTCACCGTGAAAGGCTCGACCCCGTGGTTGACGACGATGATCCCGATCGGACCCCGGTAATCGGCATCTATCGTACCGGGCGTGTTGACCAGCGTGACACCTGATTTCAGGGCAAGGCCCGAGCGCGGGCGCACCTGAACCTCAAACCCCTCGGGGATCTCAAAGCGGAGACCGGTTGGCACCAACGCGCGTGCTCCGGGGCCCAATTCGATACCACCAGCTCGGTCCTTTTCAGCCAGGTTCGCCCGAACATCCGCACCGGCGGCACCAGCGGATTCATAGGATGGCAGCGCAACGCCAGGATCGGCCCAATCGTCGCGCAGAACCTTGATCGTGACAGAGGTCACGTGCCCAATGCCTCGACAATCTTCTGAACTAGGCGATTGGCGACCTGGTCCTTTGACATACGCGGCCAATCCTCGGACCCGCCCGACGTGATAAGTGTCACGTCGTTCTCTGATCCGCCCATGATCCCGGTTTCGGGGGAGACATCATTGGCGATGATCCAATCGCATCCCTTGCGGTCCCGCTTGGCCGTCGCATGCGCAATTACGTCGTCGGTTTCTGCCGCGAAGCCCACGACCAGTCCCGGTCTGCCCTTTGACATCTTCGAAACGGTGGCCAGGATGTCAGGGTTCTCGGTCAAGTTCAGGTCAGGTGCCCCGTCCGGTCCCTTCTTGATTTTCGACGTCCCGGCGCCGTCGACTTTCCAATCGGCCACGGCAGCCGTGAAGATTGCCACATCCGATGGCAAGGCCGCCTGGACGGCTGTCAGCATCTGATCGGCAGTTTCCACCGGGATCACCTGCACGCCCTGCGGCGGCGGGGCTGACGCGGGGCCCGTCACGAACACGACTTGGGCTCCGGCCCCGGACAACGCGCGTGCAATCGCCGTGCCCTGGGCGCCGGATGACCGGTTGGCAATGTAACGGACCGGGTCAATAGGTTCATGTGTCGGACCGGAGGTGACAATGACCCGCGTTCCGTTAAGCGGGCCGCTCGACAACGCCGCGCCCGTGGCATCCGCAATCGCTTCGGGTTCAGCCATGCGCCCCGGACCAAATTCGCCACAGGCCATGGCGCCCTCATCAGGCCCCACAACCAGCACGCCGTCGTCATTCAGGGTCGCCAAGTTGCGCTGGGTGGCCGGGTGCTCCCACATGCGCACATTCATCGCTGGCGCGATCAGCACGCGCTTGTCCGTCGCCATCAAAAGCGTCGAGGCCAGATCGTTGGCATGGCCGTTCGCCATCTTGGCCATCAGATCGGCGGTCGCGGGCGCGACCACCACCAGATCCGCGGCACGCGACAGCTCGATATGGCCCATCTCGGACTCATCCGTCAGATCAAAAAGGTCGCGATAGACCTTCTCTGCCGCAAGGGCCGAAGCTGACAACGGCGTCACGAATTCCTCTGCAGCCTTGGTCAAAACCGGCGTGACCGAGGCGCCACGATCCCGCAACCGCCGGATCAGTTCCAGCGATTTGAAGGCCGCGATCCCGCCCCCAATGATCAGCAATATCCGCTTTCCGTCCAACATATTCAGACCCTTACACGGCTCGGACACGATTTACCATTCAGTGACGCCATTGGCGCTATGATTTCCGGCCTATCCTTTGGGGGAGTTACGGGGATGGATCTGATTGATGCCGCGGGCGCCCGGCTGGCCACGCTTGATGTGGTTCAGGCCGAGTTCTTCGCAAGATTTACGGCCCGGGCAGCGAAAGCCGCAGCCCTGGACATGGGCGGCCAAAGCGCGACTTCGGGCGGCACAGGACAGAACGCGACGGCGCAACTGTCCAAGGAAGAACAGGCCCAAGTCGAACAGTTGAAGGCCCGTGACCGCGAGGTGCGCGATCACGAACAGGCCCATGCACGGGTTGGCGGGCAATATGCCGGGGAACCCACCTATTCCTATCAAACCGGGCCAGATGGACGCCAATACGCCGTGGGCGGCGAAGTTGCGATCGACGTGGCGCCCGTTGCAGGGGATCCTGAAGCGACCATCGCCAAGATGGAGGTGGTCAAGGCAGCCGCTCTGGCGCCGGCCCGACCATCATCGGCGGACAGGCAAGTCGCCGCTACCGCTGATGCGCAAAAATTTCAGGCTCTGGGGGAGTTAAACGCCCAGCGTCGAGAGAAATTTGCCGAAGGCACCGGCGCCTTATTCGCGCTGCCTGAAAGTCCCACCCAGTCAGTTGACGTAAAGGCCTGACGAGGCGCGTGGTTCAAAGGAAGTTGCTGACCTCGGGCGACTGTGTCTCAAGCTGGCGGCGCATCTTTCCGAAGGCCGCAGCCTCGATCTGGCGCACGCGCTCTTTCGACAACCCAAGTTCCTGGCCCAAGCTTTCCAGCGTTCTGGGTTCGGATGTCAGCTTGCGCTCTCGCACGATGAACCGCTCGCGGTCACTCAGATCGTTCAAGGCGTCGATCAACCACCCACGCAAGGTCGAGACATCTTTGTCATCTTCGACATTCCGGGCTTCCTGTGCGTTCTCGTCCTCAATCGTGTCGACCCATTCCCGACCATCTTCGTCGCTGGACTGCTGCGCATTTAACGAAAAGTCAGATCCTGACAGGCGTCCGGTCATCGTCTCGACGTCGTTCAGTGGAACACCGATTTCGGACGCGATCATCTGGCGAAGCTGATGCCCGTCAAGCTCTTCGCCGCGACCCGCCGCTTCACGCTCAAGGCGGGCTTGGACCCGGCGAAGGTTGAAGAAAAGCGACTTCTGCGACGAAGTTGACCCAGTCCGAACCACCGACCAATTCCGCATCACATAATCCTGGACCGAAGCCTTGATCCACCAGACCGCATATGTCGAGAAACGGACGCCGCGATCGGGGTCAAACTTGTCGGCTGCTTTCATGAGGCCAAGGCTAGCTTCCTGAATCAAGTCGGGCATCGGCGCCCCGTACCGACGAAACTTCGCGGCCATCGAAATCGCAAGCCGCATATAGGCGGTGATCAGGCGATGCAGCGCTTTTTCGTCGCGCTTATCGCGCCAAGCGTAGGCAAGTTCCAATTCGGTCTCGGCGTCCAACAATTCCGCCTTCATCGCGCGGCGGGAAAAAGACTGATCGGCTGTGCCATCAAGCGCCATAGTAACCTCCGGTCGTCGTGCGGTCGGTCAAGGCCGATCCGCTTTTGGTCCTTTTCGTTCTCTTTTGTGGTTTTTACGCATGGAGGCGCGGGTCAGATCAAAAGTAATCCGGAATTTCCGGCCAGGGGGTCACTTTCCGGTGGGTCCTCGATGAATCGCCGCAAACAACGGGCATGAGGGGTCAAGCAGTTCTACCCGTTTTTTCAAGCGTTTTCAGAAGCTTCTGTTGCCGTCTAGGGATGCCGCCCGGGATTGCCGCAACCGACCGGCCGGGACTTCACAGAGCCGTGAGCATGGAAGAGATCCCAGCAGCGAACCTTGCCTTGCGCCCGGAATTGAACTTTCGCCAGCAGAAGATGCCAACGATCAATCAAAGGCCGTGATGATCCTTGTCAGAAATGGTCGTTGGACAGACGATGCGAGGTCTCGCTAAGCCCGGTTCATGACATATCATCTTTATATCGGCGATTATGCCTATTCGAGTTGGTCGCTTCGCGGTTGGCTGCTGTTTGACGCATTCGGTATTGCGGTGAAATCCACGCGTGTTGATTTCGCCAAGGCCGATGTGGTGGTCCAGCTTGCTGCGACAAAAATCGCGCGGACGGTCCCGACCCTGGTGACCCCAGAAGGCGCCATCGTATCGGAAAGCCTGGCCATCGCCGAGGAATTGGCAAGCCGCCACCCGGAAGCCGGGATCTGGCCCGCGGAGCCGAAGGACCGCGCGACGGCGCGTACCCTCGCGGCGGAAATGGCCACATCCTTCGGGGCCTTGCGGTCGGCCTGCCCTATGAATTTGCGATTGGCCTATGACGGGTTCGACGTGTCGAACGAGGTTCGGAAGGACCTCGACCGGATTGAGACAATCTGGCATTCGGCCCGCCAATCGACCGGCGCAACCGGGCCGTGGCTTTGCGGGCCCTATTCGGCAGCGGATGTGTTCTATGCGCCCGTTGCGGCGCGGATCGCGACGTATGGGCTTCCGGTGGGGCCTGAAGCCCAAGCCTATGTCGCCGCGCACCTGGCGCACCCATCATTCCTGAAATGGCGCGCCTGGGGCCTTGAGATCGGTGAAACGCTGCCCTGGTACGCGCAGGACTTGCCCGAGGCGCCCTGGCCCGGTCCTGATCAAGGTTAACCCGGCATAAACCTTTCTTGCCCAAACCTCTGCAAAGGTTAACGGAGGGCAAGACATGGTGGCGCGCGCCTATACGGTCGCGTTTGAGGGGATCGCAGCCCGAATGGTCGAGGTGCAATGCGCCGTGGCCCCGGGCTTGCCGAGCTTTTCGATTGTCGGTCTGCCGGACAAGGCCGTCAGTGAGGCAAGAGAAAGGGTACGCGCGGCACTGGCTTCCATGGCGATTGCGTTGCCGTCCAAGCGGATCACCGTCAATTTGTCGCCCGCCGATATGCCCAAGGAAGGGTCGCATTTCGATTTGCCGATTGCGGTTGCGCTATTGTCGGCGCTGGACGTCCTGCCCCGCGACAAGGTCGAAGACACGGTCGCCTTGGGCGAACTGTCTCTGGATGGAGCCCTTGTGCCGGTCATCGGCGCACTGCCCGCTGCCATGGCAGCCGCCGAGGAATCCCGAACGCTGCTTTGTCCTTCGGCCTCGGGCGCCGAGGCCGCATGGGTCGGCAGTGCCGAAGTGATTGCACCCGGGACCTTGGCCGAGACGATCCAGCACTATACCGGGCAGATCCCGCTGACCCCTGCAGAGCCCGGAGAGGTGCGCCACCTGAACGGAACGGCCCGCGATCTGTCTGACGTCAAGGGCCAGGAACGGGCCAAGCGCGCGCTTGAGATTGCCGCCGCAGGTCGCCATCACATGCTGATGGTCGGAACGCCAGGGTCCGGCAAGTCGATGATGGCGGCGCGGATGCCTGGAATTCTGCCGCCTCTGACCGCATCCGAAGCACTAGACACGTCAATGATCCATTCGCTAGCCGGTCTTCTGGATGAAGGCGGGATCTCGCGAACGCGACCCTTCCGCGAGCCTCATCATACGGCATCGATGGCCGCAATCGTGGGAGGTGGTAAGGGTGCCAAACCTGGTGAGATATCGCTGGCCCACAACGGCGTTCTGTTCATGGACGAGTTTCCCGAGTTTCCCCGGGCGGTTCTTGAGACGCTGCGCCAACCGATCGAAACGGGCGAGGTCGTGGTGGCGCGGGCCAATGCCCATGTACGCTATCCTTGCCGATTTCTATTGATGGCCGCGGCCAACCCCTGCCGCTGCGGATATCTGTCGGACCCGGCCCGTGCCTGCGCCCGTGCGCCCGTCTGTGGCGATGACTATCTGGGCAGGATATCTGGCCCGCTCATGGATCGGTTCGACTTGCGGGTCGAGGTGCCGCCGGTCGCGTTCAGTGATCTCGATTTGCCTGCGAACGGGGAAAGTTCTGCTGCGGTGGCCGGGCGTGTGGCCGAGGCGAGGGCACGGCAGGCCGAGCGGTTTGCAGGCTTTAACGGAATGGATCTGAATGCCGACGCCCAGGGTGACGTGCTTGAGGAAATTGCCGCCCCCGATAGTGACGGCAGGGCCCTGCTGTCGAAGGCCGCGGATCGTTTCAACCTGTCCGCCCGCGCCTATCACAGGATTTTGCGTGTTGCGCGGACGATTGCGGATCTTGACGGGTCGGAAGGTGTGCGTCAGCCCCACGTGGCCGAGGCTGTGGCCTATCGGCTGGCATCGGCAAAGGCCGCCTGAAGAAACGCGGCGCCGTCCTTCAGTGCGGCGCGGGCTTCCGGAACCCAGCCGTCGAAGACCTGCCAGACATGTGGAACGCCCGCCCAGGCCGACAGCTTGGCAACCGGGCCGATTTGCTCCGCAAGACGCACTGCATCATCGAACAGCGCTTCGCCCGCACCTATCTGGATAAGTGTCGGCGGCGCATCCGGGAACGCGGCAAAAAGCGGCGAAGCCATGGGGTCTGCCGGATCGTGACAGGCCAAGTAGAGATCCCGCGCTTCTGCCATGCGGTGCAGCGGCAAAAGCGCCTCTGACCGGGCATGGCGAGACAGGCTGTTCCCAGACAAGGTCAGATCGACCCAGGGCGACAGCAGATAAAGCGCCGCTGGACGTTCGCCCCGTTGCAGAGCCCAGGAACAGAGTCCGGCTGCCAGGTTGCCGCCCGCACTATCACCGGCGATGGCGATGTCGCCAGGGCGATATCCCTTGTTCAACAGGATCGTCCAGGCAACCTGTGCGTCCTTCACCGCCGCTGGAAACGGCGCGTCCTGGATTAAACGATAAGCAGGCGCTGCGACCGGCATACCGACCAGTTTCGAGATCCGGCCGACCAACCCGCGATAGGCCCAAGGCGATCCGCAAATAAAGGCCCCGCCGTGGAAGTAAAGAACGACCCGCCGCAGCTTCGGGCGGCCCACACAGACCCAGTGAATTGGCACTTGGCCGGGATCGACGCTGTGTGCCAGGTACGGCGGGCGCCGAAAGGCCAACGCGGCGCCCCGTTCAAAGTCGCGCGCGGCCCGGACCGGTGACGTCGTGCGGGCCAGACGGGGCCGCACCACAAGGCGAAATGCAAGCGTCAGCGCGCGGGCCTGCCAACTCACTCCTTGAGCCGCGCCACGATCGCGTCCCAGATCTGGCCCGCGATATTGACCCCGTCGAAGCGCTCAAGCTCCTGGATCCCGGTGGGTGAGGTCAGATTGATCTCGGTCAGGTAGTCGCCAATCACATCGATGCCGACGAAAATCTGACCCATCTCTTTCAACCGGGGTCCGATGGCGGCGCAAATCTCGCGATCACGGTCGGTCAGGTCGGCTTTGACGGCCCGACCGCCCACGTGAAGGTTTGACCTCGTCTCGCCTTCGGCAGGCATCCGGTTGATCGCGCCGACCGGTTCACCTTCGACGAGTATAACGCGTTTGTCGCCAGCGCTTACCGCTGGCAGAAAGGCCTGTGCAATCAACGGCTCTCGGTTGATGCCTGCAAACATCTCGTGAAGACTGGCGATATTCGCGTCATCGGGTTTCAGCCGAAACACACCCGCACCTCCGTTGCCGTAAAGCGGTTTGACGATGATATCGCCATGCCTTGCCTTGAACGCGCGCAGATCCTCCAAGCGGCGGGCGATCATCGTTGGCGGGATTAGGTCGGGGTATTCCAGAACCAAGAGTTTTTCCGGCGCATTGCGCACCCAGAATGGCTGGTTCACCACGAGGGTCTTCTTCGGCAAAAGGTCCAATAGATGGGTTGTGGTGATGTAGCTCATGTCGAAAGGCGGATCCTGGCGCAGCCAGATGACGTCCATCGCGGCAAGATCCAAGTCTTCCTCGGGGCCAAGCGTGACGTGATTGCCCGGCTCGCGCCTAAGCGTCATGGCCTGACCGCGCGCGGTCAGTCTGCCTTCGTCGAAGCGAAGCGCGTCCGGCGGGTAATAGAACAGACTGTCGCCCCGGATCTGCGCTTCTTCCGCAAGCCGAAAGCTCGAATCCGCGTCGATATCCACATCGCCTATTGGATCCATCTGAAATGCTATGCGCCGCGCCATGACTGCTCTCCTTCTGGCCCGGGCTTTTTGCCCATGGCCGGGAACAGAGGCAAGCGTCAGTCGGTCACATCAATGCGTTTTCGATCACGTCGACCGCCCCGACCCGGTCCACGAGCGCGACATCGAACCGCATTTCTGTGTCCATGGATAGGGCCTGTTCCGCCAGATATTCCAAAGCCGCTGCCTGAATGCGCGTGGCCTGCGCGCGCGACAAACGCAATGCAGCGGCCCCGTGAGTCTTCGATTTCTTCACTTCGACAAAGCAAAACACGCCATCCGTTTCGGTGATAAGGTCAATCTCTCCAGACGGTCCACGCCACCGGCGTTCGGCCACCCGAGCGCCGCCCAGTTCGTAACGACGCGCAACGCTGTCTTCCGCCGAAAGGCCATCGAAATACCCCGCCAGTCCGCTCATCCCTTGTCCTCCGCCACAAGGGCCAGGGCCGCCTGATAGACCTGCCGCTTAGGCAACCCCAACGCCGCCGCGACGTCCGCTGCTGCATCCTTGACCGATTGCGAAGCCAAGGCGACGCGAAGGGCTGCATCCAGTGATGCCGCACCTGCCACCGCACGCGACCGATCCACAACGATCACGCATTCCCCTTTCGGGGGCTTCGCTTCGATGGCGTCAAGAATGTCCTGCAATGTGCCTTGCTTGATTTCTTCAAACTTTTTGGTAAGCTCGCGGCAAAGGGCCGCTTTGCGTTCTTCTCCGAAGCATTTCACACAAGATCTAATCATTTCATAACATCGATGCGGCGCTTCAAAAAATACAAGCGTGGCCGGTACGTCTTTGAACTCATTCAAAAATTTTTCGCGCGCTGCGGTCTGCGGAGGTGCAAATCCGGCAAAAAGAAAACGATCGGTGGGCAATCCCGATATTTGCAACGCCACCAAAACCGCAGACGGGCCCGGCAACGCATGAACGCGCAACCCCGCGTCGCGCAGCGCTTCGGCCAGTTGAAACCCGGGATCGGCGATAAGCGGCGTACCGGCATCCGAGGCATAGGCCACGGCCTTGCCATCAGCGATGGCCCGCACGATCTCGGGACGGACTTTGGCGCCGTTCTTGTCGTGATAGGCCCAGATGGGACGACCGTTGCGCGCTATGCCATGGATTTCCATGAGTTTTCTCAGGACACGTGTGTCCTCGGCCGCCAGCAAGTCCGCTCGGCCAAGCACATCCAGCGCCCGCAATGTGATGTCGTTCGCCGTCCCGATCGGGGTCGGAACGAGGTAAAGCCCAGGGTCCAATGCGCCTTGCCCGCCGCTCAAACTGGTCTCCTTCAAGGGCACCGATTTACACGCGGCGCCCAAGGCCCTAGGGTCGCCCCCCAAGAGATCTGCGCAACTGCGAGGACCCCATGATCGCCGTTTTCTTCAAGGCCCGCAAGCGTTTGGCCCAATTCGTCATGATCGCCGCCTTTCCCATTCTTGCGGCTTGCGATCAGGTGGCCTTCAACGGGCCTGCCCTGAACACGCAGGATCCAGTGCAGGTTGCGCTGCTCGTTCCGCAATCGGCAGCCGAAGGGGGCGCGACTCTGGCGGCGAGCTTCGAGAATGCCGCGCGACTGGCGGCAACCGATCTGGCCGAAGTGCAGATTGACCTGCGTGTCTATGACACTGGCGGCGATCCGGCACAGGCGGCCTCGGTCGCCGGGCTGGCGGTCAATGACGGTGCCAAGATCATCATCGGGCCGCTATTTGCCGAAAGCGCCGCCGCAGCGGGTCTGGCGGTCGCAAATCGGGGTATCAACGTTCTGACATTCTCCAACAACCCATCCGTGGCGGGCGGCAATGTCTATCTTCTTGGATCGACCTTTCAAAGCGCCGCCGACCGTCTGGTTGGACATGCGGTCCGGAACGGGCGCGGCAGCATCCTGATCGCTCAGGGCAACAGCAGCGCCGAAGCATCGGCCAGCGCCGCCATCCAGCGTGCCATCGCCACCCAGGGCGGCAGCCTTGCCGGCCTTGCAACGTTCGAACTGAACCAGCAGGCGGTGATCGAGGCCATCCCGGAAATTGCCGGACAGGTTGAGGCCACGGGCGCGGCGTCGCTTTTCATGACGTCAGGCAACGATGGCGCGGTCGGGTTCCTGGCAGAGCTTCTGCCAGAGAACGGTGTTGACCCCGCGAACACGCAATTCATTGGCATTCAACGGCTGGATGTGCCGACCTCCGCCTTGTCCGTGGGCGGGCTTCAGGGATCGTGGTTCGCCCTGCCTGATCCGGCCCTGACCGAGCAATTCAGGGCGCGGTATCAGGCCGCATTCGGTGAACCGCCGCATCCACTGGCCGGCCTGGCCTATGACGGGGTCGCGGCGATTGGCGCGCTCGTCTCCACTGGCCAGCCAGACGCACTGGGTGCTGTGGGCCTGACCAACCCCGGCGGTTTTGCCGGTGTGAACGGCATCTTCCGCTTCCTGCCAAACGGCACGAATGAACGCGGCCTCGCGGTTGCACAAATCCAGGAACAACAGGTCGTCATCATTGACCCCGCGCCAAGAAGCTTTGGTGGCGCCGGCCTCTGACGCGCCGGAGCCCGACCGCACGACACCCACAGATGACACCGGGCTGATCTGCCCGGCCTCCGCGATCTTTGACCGGTCCGGGATCGAGGTTGCGTTGACTACGGCATTGGCGGACGAGCGTGACGCCAAAGCCATTCGCGCGATTACCGTGGATCATCTGCGCGAGGCCATCGCCAAAGGCCGTACCAATATCGAAGCGGCGTTCGAAAAGAACCCGCTTTCGGCGCGGGAGGCCGCCGCGTCTTATAGTTATCTCACGGACAGTGTCGTTCTGACGATCTATCGCGTTGCTTCGGAAAAACTGCATCGGAACCCGACCCCGTCATCCGGCGAACGGATCGCCGTTCTGGCCGTCGGGGGATATGGGCGGGCCCAAATGGCCCCCTTTTCCGACATCGATCTGTTGTTGCTGACGCCCTACAAGAACACCGCCTGGGGCGAAAGCGTCGTGGAATCGATGCTGTACATCTATTGGGACTTGCACCTGAAGATCGGTTATGCCGTGCGCACCGTGAAAGACTGTGTTCGGCTGGGTCGCGGCGATTTCACGATCCGTACGGCCATGCTGGAACACCGGTTTCTGGCTGGCGACCCGGCGCTCGCGCAGAAGCTTGACCGTACCCTTCGGAAAGAGCTGTTCAAAGGCACAGGGTCCGAGTTCATCGAGGCCAAGCTGGAAGAACGCGCCCAGCGCCACAAGAAGCAGGGCGGGCAACGGTATCTGGTCGAACCCAATGTGAAGGAAGGCAAGGGCGGGCTTCGCGACCTGCAAACGCTGTTCTGGATCGGCGAATATCTGACCGGTGCCAAGGACCTAAGCGAGCTGGTCCCGAAAGGTGTGCTGGATCAGGCCGAGTTTGACCGGTTTGCCCTGGCCGAGACCTTTCTGATGGCTGTCCGGACGCACCTGCACCTTATCGCCGGGCGCGCCGTCGATGTTCTGTCCTTTGACACTCAGGTCCAGGTGGCCGAGCGCATGGGATATGTAGACAAGAACGGGCGTCGCGGTGTCGAGCATTTCATGCAGGACTATTTCCGTCACGCAACGGCGGTCGGCGAATTGACCCGCATTTTCCTCACCGGGCTTGAGGCACAGCACGTCAAACAGGCGCCGTCCTTAGTTGGACTTTTCAAACGCCGAAAACGGGTCAAACCCGGGCATAAGATCGTTCACAACCGGATCACGTTCGTTTCGGAAAAAACGTTTTTGAAGGACAAACTGAACATCCTTCGGATCTTCGAAGAAGCGCTTCGGACCGGATATTTGATCCACCCCGATGCGATGCGGGTCATTCGGGCCAATCTGCACCTGATCGACGACGACATGCGAAGCGATCCTGACGCCGTGCGGATCTTTCTGGATCTTCTTTTGAAGCACGGGAACCCGGAACGCGCGCTTCGCCGCATGAACGAGCTTGGGGTCCTGGCGGCCTTTGTGCCGGAATTCGCGCCGGTTGTGGCGATGATGCAATTCAATATGTATCACAGCTACACCGTCGACGAGCACACGATCCAATGCATCTCCACCCTCGCCCAGATCGAACGCGGTGAGTTGATCGAGGAATTGCCGGTCGCAACGGGAATCCTGAAGCGCGGTGTCAGCCGGCGCGTTCTGTACGTGGCGCTCCTGTTTCACGACATCGGCAAGGGTCGCAAAGACGACCACTCGGTTCTTGGCGCGCAGATCCTCCGGAAGGCTGCGCCGCGTCTAGGCCTGAAGAAGGAAGAGGCCGAAACCGCCGAATGGCTGGTCCGGTATCATCTTCTCATGTCCGATGTCGCGCAAAAGCGCGATATTTCCGATCCGCGTACGGTCCGAGACTTTGCAAAGGCTGTGAAGACCAAGAAGCGGCTCGACCTTCTGACCGTTCTGACGGTGTGCGACATCAGGGGCGTCGGTCCGAACACCTGGAACAACTGGAAAGCCCAGCTGATCCGTGACCTCTATCGCGCGACAAGCACGGCGCTTGAAACGGGACTTGAAGATCTAAACCGCGACGCGCGCGAGGCGGAAGCCAAACGCGCTCTAAAAGCGGAGCTTTCCGATTGGGACACGAAAGCGCTTCGTGCCGAAACCGCGCGCCATTATGGGCCCTATTGGCAGGGTCTTCCCGCCGCGGCTCATGTCACGTTCGCGCGGGTATTGAAGGACATTCAGGACGATGAGATCGGGATCGATTTGTTCCCCGATATCGACCGGGATGCCACGCGTGCTGCCTTTGCCATGGCAGACCACCCAGGCATCTTCGCGCGGCTTGCCGGCGCACTTGCTCTGGTCGGTGCGAACGTGGTCGATGCCCGCAGCTACACCACCAAGGACGGCTATGCGACGGCGGTCTTCTGGATCCAGGACCGCGACGGGCAACCCTTTGAAGAATCGCGCCTGCCCCGTGTCCGAACGATGATCAAGCGCACGCTAATGGGCGAGGTCATCGCGCGCGAGGCGCTGGTCGACAAGGACAAGATCAAGAAGCGCGAACGCGATTTCCGCGTGCCAACCTCGATCAGTTTCGACAACGAGGCGTCCGATATCTATACCCTGATCGAAGTGGATACGCGCGACCGACCCGGCCTTTTGTATGATTTGGCAAAAACTCTTGCGGATTCAAATGTTTACATTGCATCCGCCGTGATCGCGACCTATGGCGAGCAGGTCGTCGACACGTTTTATGTCAAGGATATGTTCGGTCTGAAATACCACGCCGAAGGCAAGCAGAAGACGCTTGAAAAACGCTTGCGCGCAGCGATAACGGCGGGGGCCGAAAGGGCCCGCGACTGATGCGCCTGCTGGCGAATTTTGCAACGGTTGGCGCCTGGACGATGGCGAGCCGGATCCTTGGGTTCGTGCGCGATATTCTGATCGCGGCGTTCCTGGGTGCTGGCCCGGTGGCCGAGGCGTTTCTGGTCGCCTTCTCGCTTCCGAACATGTTCCGTCGGTTCTTTGCCGAGGGCGCGTTCAACATGGCCTTCGTGCCGATGTTTTCAAAAAAGCTTGAGGCGGGCGACGATCCAGAGCGCTTCGCCCGCGATGCCTTCGCGGGCCTGGGCGGAATTCTGGTTGTCCTGACGGTGGTCGCCCTGCTGGCGATGCCATGGCTTGTCCTCGCCATGGCGGCCGGATTTCAGACGGACGAACGCTTCGACCTTGCGGTGATTTACGGCCGGATTGCCTTTCCGTACATCCTGTTCATCTCGCTGGCGGCGCTGGCCTCTGGCGTTCTGAACGCGTCTGGCCGGTTCGTCGCGGCGGCCGCTGCGCCCGTTTTGCTGAACGTCTTGTTCATCGCGGCCATGACGGCAGGATGGGCGCTTGGATGGGACCTGGGCCTCACACTGGCCTGGACTGTTCCGGTGGCAGGCATCGCCCAGCTTGCGCTGGTCTGGCAGGCCGCGTCTCGCGCAGGGATACGACTGATCCCCGGCTGGCCGAAGCTGACCCCGGAGCTGAAGCGCCTTGCCGTGATTGCCGCGCCCGCGGCCCTTGCAGGCGGCGTGGTACAGATCAACTTGCTGGTCGGGCGCCAAGTCGCAAGTTTCTTCGACGGGGCCATCGTCTGGCTGAGCCTTGCGGACCGGCTGTATCAACTTCCCCTTGGTGTGGTGGGCATCGCCATTGGCGTGGTTCTGTTGCCGGAACTTTCGCGCCGCTTGCAGGCTGGCGATGATGAAGGCGGCCACGCGGCCATTTCGCGGGCCGCAGAAGCCGCGTTGGCCCTGACGCTGCCCGCAGCCGTTGCACTGGCTGTGATCCCGGTTCCGCTGACCGGTGTTCTTTTTGAACGGGGTGCATTTACGCCCGCCGATACGACTGCCACGGCATTGGCGGTTGCAGTCTATGGCCTCGGCTTGCCTGCCTTTGTCCTGCAAAAGGTCCTGCAGCCTTTGTTCTTCGCCCGCGAGGACACCAAGAGCCCATTCTACTATGCGCTCGCGGCCATGGTGGTGAATGCAGGTTTGGCGATCGGATTGGCTCCTCTGATTGGCTATATCGCTGCCGCCTGGGGCGCGACGCTGGCGGGTTGGGCCATGCTTTGGCTTCTTTGGCGCGGGTCTCGCGGCATGGGCCGCGCAGCCGAACTTGATGCGCGGTTCTGGTCGAAACTCGGGCGGATCGCGCTGGCGTCTATCGCCATGGGTGCCGTGCTTCTGGGGGCCGCCTGGTTGCTTGAGCCCTGGCTCGCGGCTCCGACAATACGCTATGCCGCGCTCGCCCTGCTCGTGGCCATCGGCATCGTTGCCTACGGTATCGCCAGCACCCTGTTCGGGGCCGTCACCCTTGCGGAATTTCGCGCCGTTCTGCGGCGTTAACGCTGCCGGAGTTTGTCCAACAGCCGGCGGACGCCCCCCGGGCTGACCAGGAAGGACAGAACAAATCCTGTCCCGAACCCGGCAATATCGGCCACCCAGTCCTTGATCGCAGGATTGAACAGCGAAAAGACCAGTTGGATCCCCATAAGGAAGGCAATCAGCGTGAAGGCCTGGACCTGCTGCTGCCCTACCGCACCAAGGTAAACCCAGATCATGAAGGTATAGGCCCCGATCAGCCCATAGACACCTGGGAAAGCGCCCGCCAAGGGGCGCAGGTCATTGGTCAGGACTGTGAAGGCCACCGCACCGACAACAGACGCGCCAAAGAAGATGACCA
Source organism: Paracoccaceae bacterium (assembly GCA_965267475.1). GTDB lineage: Bacteria > Pseudomonadota > Alphaproteobacteria > Rhodobacterales > Rhodobacteraceae > JBCBKU01. The sequence continues at coordinate 1,218,929 of OZ254079.1, read as the reverse complement.
GAAGCGGCCAGGGCCCGAAGCTTTCGCCCACCATCTTGCCCATGGCCAGCAGCATCACGACCCCGAAGATCATGCCGGTGAAGCTGAAATTCACGAATGGATAGGTTAAAAAGCGCTGGACGTGTTCAGGCGGCCATTCACCGCGCGCTGCCATGGCCTCTAACAATGGGCCGGAGAACGCGTAACGTTCCAGGATCTCGATACGCCATCCAATGGCATCCGCGCCGCCCACAAACCCTTGAGCGCCCGCAAGCAACGCCAGTTCAATGAGGAACATCGCCCCCGCCATCGCCACGACGACGGGCGGCAACGGGTTGAACGGCGGGGCATCGGGATCCATGGACATGAGGCAGGCTTCCTTGACGGGGTCAGGCGCGATGGGTAAGCGACCCGGGCGCGAATTTCCAGACGGAGAGCACCCATGGCGGACGCGACCTTCACGCCCCGCATCTTTTCCGGCATCCAGCCCTCGGGGAACCTGCACCTCGGGAACTACCTCGGGGCACTGAAGCGGTTTGTCGATATGCAGAACACCGGCCAGTATGAAACGGTATTTTGCATGGTCGATCTGCACGCGATCACCGTCTGGCAAGATCCAAAGGCTTTGGCGCAGCAGACCCGCGAATTGGCAGCGGGCTTTATCGCCTCGGGGATCGATCCCGAGCGCTCGATCCTGATCAACCAGTCACAGGTGCCCGAGCACGCCCAACTGGCCTGGATCTTCAACTGCGTCGCCCGGATGGGTTGGATGCGGCGGATGACCCAGTTCAAGGACAAGGCTGGCAAGAACACCGAAGAAGTGTCTCTTGGCCTGTTCGCTTACCCGTCGCTCATGGCAGCGGACATTCTGATCTATCACGCGACCCATGTGCCGGTGGGTGAGGACCAGAAACAGCATCTTGAGCTGACGCGCGACATCGCCACCAAGTTCAACAACGATTTCGGTGAGGATTTCTTCCCGATCACGGAACCGGTCATCGAAGGCACGGCCACGCGCGTCATGTCCTTGCGGGATGGGTCCAAGAAGATGTCCAAGTCCGATCCCTCGGACATGAGCCGGATCAACATGACCGACGATGCCGATACAATTGCCCAAAAGATCCGTAAGGCCCGAACCGACCCCGACCCGCTGCCAGAGACGCTGGACGGCCTGGCCGACAGGCCCGAGGCGCGCAACCTCGTGAACATCTATGCGGCCGTGGCGGATATGACGGCGGAAGAAGTGATTGCAGAGTTCGCAGGACAGCAATTCGGTGTCTTCAAGCCGCGCCTGGCCGAGGTTGCGGTTGAAAGGCTTGCCCCGATCAACGCCGAGATGGCGCGGCTTATGCAGGATCAGGACGAGATCGACCGGATTCTTGCGCGCGGCGCCGAGCAGGCGCGTGAGATCACGGCACCGATCCTGAAGCGAACTTATGAAATCGTGGGCATGGTCGGCGCATAATTCACTTGGGTGCGCTATGGCTTTTGTTCTTCCTTGCGAAACCGGGCAACCCACTCGGACGACTGGCTATCGGCAAGTTTCCGGGTGGCAGGCACGACGCCGTCTGCACGGTCCGGGTCCTGTCCAAGCGCATTGAGAATCCGGCGCAATGTGGCGTTCGGGCGTTCGGAAAGGTCGGCATAGCGGATGCGCACAGGTTCGATCTCTTCCGCGGCGAACCAGCCTTCCCAAGTCGCATTCAGGCCTTGCAATTCTTTGAGTTTCCTTCGGATTTCGCGTCCATCATAGACCGGGTCTTTATGGGGCGCGTTGCGCTCAAGCTCAGATCCGTCGGCCTTGCGATGCCATAGGCCCGACTGTTCGGCGATCACGAGTGAGACCGCTTGCTCCAAATAGTCTTCGCGCCGGAGATAGATGAACCGAAGTTTCCCAAACGCGGCGCGCAGCCGGTCGCGATCCGTAGCCGATTTCGGATAGTGTTCTGCTAAGCTGTCGAGGAAAAAGCGAAGGCTACCAGCCTGAAGCCTGCATCCGAAGATCCCGGTCGCGCCCTTTCCCTGCTTTTTCGATGCTTCGAGGACCGCCGCCATCAAGGCGGGTCGCGACGTGTACCGGTCCGCGCCAAGGCCCAGCGCAGTTGCCCAGGCCGCGACGTCGGGCCGATGAAAGTACGACTTCGGAATACCGGCAACGCCGGTATCGGTCAGCATTGCGCACAAAAGCGTGCTTCCGCTGCGCGGCGTCGTACAAAGCATGTAGCCGTCAAGAGCACTCATGTTGCCACGTATGTTTTGGCCGGACGTCTTGGCCAACTAACGCCGCGGCCGCGCCGTGCCAATGGGTGGCATCGCCCTTGTCCGCAATACGTCTGAGTACCACGCGGAGCGTCCAAGCTCGTAAGTGCTCGATACAGAGTTCAATTGACAACGACGCCTCGTGGCGGGTCCATTGTCCGCGATTGGAGGATGCCGTGCGCGTCATTTCTTATGTTTCTTGCTCGCTGATCCCTGTGTCCGCGACCCCAAATGAGATCGCGAATATCATTGACGTGGCACAAAAGCGAAATGCCGAGGTGGGCGTAACCGGTGTTTTGATCTACGAGAACCAGCACTTCTTTCAGACCATCGAAGGACCAGATGCCGCGCTGGACGAACTGTTCAAAGATATTGCGTCGGACCCACGACATCACGAAATATCGACGCTGATCGACGAACCTGTGCAGCACCGTTTCTTTTCGGATTGGTCACTCGATACCTACTATGTGGACAATCCGGACTTGGTCAGCCCAAAAACGCTTGAAGTGTTGCGAACGCTGTACGTTCAGAACTTTGGCGTTGATGCCGAGGGGCTCGTTGCCTTCGTCAACTCGATGCTGAACGAAATGGATGCTTTCAAAATCGGGCACGACAAAGGGTTCTTGAATTGATCTTAGCTCAACGTCCTTGGTCGGAGATCGGTAGAAGCAAGTGTTTCAAGACCCGTTGGTTCCCCTGTAGGCGCCATCCTAGGAGTCGAATTGCGTCAGCTCCGGTCCAATCGCTGCAAACTCAGCTTCCAGACGCGTCGCAAACACATCCGGTGTCAGATCTTCCGGCAATCCGGTATGGGCGGAGAGTTCGATTTCACGCCCCTGGGACAGGGCATCCAGAAAGGTATTCAATGCCTCGATCGCCTCTGCCCTGGGCGGCTCGAACAGCATGAGTGCATGGGCCAAGACCGCTTGACGCGTCCTGTCTGACTTGCAGGCCCTGAACCGCATCGCTGTTCCCGCGAATTTCAGGCCTTTCCATTGTACGTTGTAAGCACCGTCGCAAAACGCACCCGGCTGCCAACCGCGGCTTGCGCCGGGCCCCAAGGCAGCTTCGATGGGTCCGCACAGCTTGCCATACTCCGTCGCCATGTCGATCTTGGTGCCCGGCGGTCTGGCATAAACATGGGTCACGTTGACGATCCCGGCCCCCTGCGGGGTCACATCGCCGCCCGTGCCGCGGACATGAACCGGCCAGTCTTTGCGGGCCATCATCTTGGCAACTTGGTCAAATCCATCCAACGCCGCGATCTTGCGCGGAACCGCAAGACATTGGGTCGTTGTCCAAAGCCAGAGAAATCGGTCCTCTGGGTGCCAGGTCACATGCTCAAGCATCGACATCTCGCGCGCTAAGGCTTCCGACATGTCCCAGGTCTCGACCGAAAGGGTCACGCAGGCTTTTCCCAGACCGACACGTGCATCTTGCTGTCGACGGTAAACGGCTCTCGCCTCCAGCCGCCCCAACGATGCGTCAGTCTAAGGCCCGCACACTCCGCCATCAGATCCAGTTCAGGCGGATAGGCATAGCGCATCACCAAAGGGATTAAGCGCGTTTGTCCGTCCTTGACCCACATCCGTTGCATGGTCAGCGTCTGTTCCACAGGGTCATGCCGTATGGCATCGAGCCCGAACACATCCATCCCGATCGCCTTGATCCGAACGTCCTGATGGTCGCGAAACCGGCTTGTGTCGGGAACAAACGTTTCGACCAGGAAGGTCCCGCCCGGCGCCAAGCGCTGTGCCACATTGCGAAAACAGGACAGTTGCGCGGCCTGGGTGGTCAGATTGAAGATCGTGTTGAAGACGAGGAAGACGTGGTCGAACGGGCCATCGACACCGACATCTGCCATATCGGCAAGGGTAACCTTTAGATCGGCCCCGCCGGGCTTCCGACGAAGCTGTTCCACCATCTCGGGCGAGATTTCCTGGCCCTCGATCTCAACACCGCGCGCCGCCAAAGGCAGGGCAATCCGCCCGGTGCCCACGGCGAGTTCAAGCACACGGCCACTGCCCGCGAGACCTGCAATTAGATCAACCGCTTCATCGGTCGTGCCTGGATCGTTCTTCGCGTCATAGTCATCCGCGTTGAGCGTTCCGAATGTCTTTCCGTCCCATCCGTCCATGGGCGTCTCCTATCAGATTGGCTCCGGCAGTGAACCCATTTGGCTCATTTGCACAAATCCTGTTCGCTCTTTTGCCTTTTGTGCAAAATCGCAATGATCTAGGTTTTTGGCAAAGGAGAGATGCTATGCCCTATGCCGCCCCTGACGATATCTCGGTTGGTCATATTCACCTGAAGGTCGCCGATCTTGACCGCGCCATCCGGTTTTATTCGGATGTGCTGGGCTTTGAACTTCAGCAAATGTACGGGACGCGGGCGGCATTTCTTTCTGCAGGCGGATATCACCATCAGATCGGCCTCAACACGTGGGAAAGCCAGGACGGCGCGGCACCCGGCCCCGGGACCACGGGCCTGTATCACGTGGCCTTCCTGTACCCGGACCGGGCGACGCTTGGCGCCGCGATCAAATCGGTCTTCGACGCTGGTATTTCGCTTGAAGGCGCCGCCGACCATGGTGTGAGCGAGGCTGTTTACCTGCGCGACCCGGATGGCAACGGCATTGAGCTTTACCGCGATCGAGACAGGGCAGACTGGCCGCGCGACGCTAATGGCGATCTTGCTATGGTCAATGCGCCGCTCGACGTCGACGCACTGGTCTCGGAAGCTGCCTGACAGCTCTGGACCTTCGCCCTGCCCACCCCTAGGCTCCGCCTTCCGAGGGAGGAGCCCAGATGGCATTCGGTACAAGCGTTCGCACCTATTTCCAAGGGACCTGGCATGACGGCGATGTGCCGATCATGCGGGCCGCGGACCATGGATCCTGGCTTGGGACGACCGTATTCGATGGCGCACGCCTGTTCGAGGGGGTGACGCCGGATCTGGAGCCGCATTGCGAACGGCTGAACGCCTCGGCCAAGTCGCTGATGATAACGCCGACTGTGACCGTTCGTGAGATGATGGAGATCATCGCCGAAGGCATCGCGACCTACCCCAAGGACGCGGCCGTCTATATCCGCCCGATGTACTGGGCCATCGACGGGAACGAACTGGCAATCGTGCCTGATGCGGGCTCGACCGGCTTTGCGGTTTGTCTGGAAGAACGCCCTATGGCACCGGAAGCGGCGTCGACCACGCTGACCCGCACGCAGTTTTGCCGTCCGGTGCTTGAAAGCTCGGTCGTGAACGCGAAATGCGGCGCGCTTTATCCGAATAACGCCCGAATGCTCGCCGAAGCCAACGCGAAGGGCTTCGGTAACGCACTGGTCGCCGATGCCATGGGCAATGTGGCCGAAACCGCCTCGGCCAACATCTTCATGGTCAAGGACGGCGAGGTTTTCACGCCTATCCCCAACGGGACGTTCCTGGCGGGGATCACTCGCGCTCGACATATGGAAAACATGGCCGCAGACGGCATTAAAGTGCATGAAACTGTGCTGTCCTTCGAGGATTTCGAGGGCGCGGATGAGGTTTTCATGACCGGCAACATGACGAAGATCATGCCGATCACGGCCTTTGACGACGTCCAGTATCAGGCTGGTCCGGTCACGCGGCGGGTTCGTGAGATGTACTGGGACTGGGCGCTTAGCGCCTAGGCCGCTAAACTTCCGCCAAGGAGGCCGGATATGCGCAAATTCCTTGTCGTCCTGGATGACAGCCGCGAATGCCTGAACGCCATGCGCTTTGCGGCCATGCGCGCGGAAAGGACCGGCGGTGGTGTCCAGATCCTGTCGGTCATTCCGCCGGAAGAGTTCCAGCATTGGATCGGTGTCGGTGACATCATGCGTGAAGAAGCGCGCGGACGCATTCATGCGCATTTCGAGGTCTTTGCCAAGTGGATGCGGGACGGGCACGGTATCGACCCCGAACTGGTGATCCGGGAAGGCGAAGCGGTTCCCGAAATCCTGGCTCAGATCCGCGAAGATGCCGAAATCGGGGTGCTGGTTCTGGGCGCGGGAACCGAAAAAGGGGGCCCCGGACCGCTTGTCACCCAACTTTCGAAATCTTCTGGCACTCTACCTGTTCCCGTGACGGTCGTGCCAGGTGAGTTGTCGAAAGAACGGCTCCAAGCGGTCACCTGACCGATTTAGAATCATTCCAAATTGCTTGACGAACCGGCGGCGACCCCGCATATCGGAAGGGCAAGCGGAGGCCATCTGATGTTCATTCAAACGGAATCGACCCCAAATCCTGCAACGCTGAAATTCTTGCCCGGTCAGTCGGTGCTTGGAACTGGGACGGCGGACTTTCCGTCGGCAGAAGCGTCGGGCGCTTCCCCGTTGGCGCAACGGCTCTTCGCCGTCGACGGCGTGGTGGCGGTGTTTTTCGGGGCGGATTTCGTAACAGTGACCAAGGCAGAGGATCGGGACTGGGATCACCTGAAACCGCCGCTTCTTGGCGCGATCATGGAGCATTTCCAGTCCGGCCAACCTGTCATGACCGAAGGCGAAACGGCGAACGCTGGTCATGCGGAACATGACGGGCCCGATGCCGAAATCGTGGGTCAGATCAAAGAGTTGCTGGACACGCGCGTGCGCCCGGCAGTGGCGCAAGATGGCGGTGACATCACGTTCCACGGGTTTGATCGCGGTGTTGTGTACCTGCACATGCAGGGCGCCTGCGCAGGCTGTCCGTCTTCGACGCTCACGCTGAAAATGGGAATCGAGAACCTGCTTCGGCATTACATCCCCGAAGTGGTTGAGGTGCGTCCTGTCGCAGCCTGATCCGGTCGTTCTTGGCTTCGACACATCGGGTCCCTATTGCGGGGCTGCGCTGTTTCGCGACCAGGACGTGCCATCAGCACTCTATGAGGACATGGTCAAAGGCCAGGCCGAACGCCTGATGCCGATGATTGACGAAGTCTTGTCGGACTCTGGCACTTCGCTAAACGACCTTGACGCCATCGGCGTGGGCATTGGGCCTGGGAACTTTACCGGCATACGTATTTGTGTCTCTGCCGCGCGTGGTCTGGCCCTGTCGCTCGGCATTCCTGCGATCGGTGTGACCACGCTAGAAGCCGCAGCCTTTGCCACCGAAGGCCCGCGTCTGATCGCCCATGAAGCCCGCCAAGGCCGGGCCTATGTGCAGGGGTTTGGCGGCGTTGGTCCAAGTTCCCCCGAGATCCGTCAAGTGCATGAAATCGCCGCCGAAACGCCACCAGACACTCCGGTGATCGGAAGTGCCGCTGCCGATGTTTTGCGCGGGACAGACGCCTATCCTGCGCCGTCCATTTACGCACCCGCATCGGCCATCGCCCGGATTGCCGCATTGCGGCTGGGACAAGACAATCCGCCCCCCGCGCCCTTGTATATTCGCCCGCCAGACGCCGCACCGATGCGGGACGCTCTGCCCAAGATCCTGCCGTGACGGCGGAAGAACTGGCCGCGATCCATCGCCGCGCTATGACCGTGCCGCGTTCCTGGGATGCAGAGACATTTCGCGGTTTTCTGAGCGCGCCCGGATCGATCTTGGCCACTTGTGGTCAGGGTTTCGCATTGGGCCGCGTGATCGTGGATGAAGCAGAGCTTTTGACCCTTGCCGTGGATCCCGATCATCAGCGACAGGGCCTTGGCCGCCAATGCCTTAAGGGGTTCGAGGATCGAGCCCATGATATGGGTGCAACCCGCACCTTTCTTGAGGTTTCGGGGGAAAACCGTGCTGCAATTTCCCTCTATGGAGGGGCGGGTTACGCGAGGTCAGGCCTCAGGAAGGGCTATTACCGGGGTCCGGATGGCACCCGTATCGATGCTATTTTGATGGAAAAATCGCTGCATAGGGGCTGACGGCGAACGATTTCAAGGCAGAGCCCGCGCCGAAGCCAAAACATTCCGGCTGTGCATCGAAAAAGCAGTTGACCCTCCCCCGCCCGACTGGCCTTAATTGGCGATGATCTGGGGGATCAGCGACAAGTACGGGTTTAGGACGCGCGACATCGCCGCGCCCCCCAAAAAATGTCAACGGTATGGGAGAGATACATGACCCTGATGCAGAAACTTTTGGGCGCGGCCGGTGCCATGGCCATTATGGCCGGGACCGCTGCGGCAGAGCCTGCCTTGATTTTCGATCTGGGCGGCAAGTTCGACAAGTCGTTCAACGAGGCGGCATTCAACGGCGCGCAGCGTTGGGCCGAAGAAACCGGTGGTTCGTTCCGCGAAATCGAACTGACCTCGGAAGCACAACGCGAACAGGCGCTGCGCCGCTTTGCTGAATCGGGTGCCAACCCCGTGATCACCACCGGCTTTGCCTTTGCCGATCCTGTGAACGCCGTCGCGGGCGACTATCCCGACACGACTTTCGTCAATATCGACGGCTGGTTGCCGGAAGTGCCCGAGAACGTGCTTCTGATCAACTTCCAGGAACACCAGGGATCTTATCTGGTTGGCATGCTTGCCGCGATGAAATCGGAATCCGACACCATCGGCTTTATCGGCGGCATGGACATTCCGCTGATCCGTCACTTCGGCTGCGGCTATGCCCAGGGCGCGAAGGCGGTGAACCCGGACGTGACCATCGTATCGAACATGACCGGCACGACCCCTGCCGCTTGGAATGACCCTGTGAAGGGCGGCGAATTGACCCGCGCCCAGATCGGCCAAGGCGCTGACGTGATCTACGCCGCCGCTGGCGGTACAGGCGTCGGTGTCCTGCAAACGGCGGCTGATGAAGGCATCTTCTCGATCGGCGTGGACTCGAACCAGAACTATCTGCATCCGGGATCGGTCCTGACTTCGATGCTGAAGCGCGTTGATGTGGCCGTTTACGAATCCATGTTGAACGGCGACAGCCTGGAAACCGGTGGCTTCCAGACCCTGGGCCTTGCTGAAGAAGGCGTGGGGTACGCGGTCGACGAGCATAACGAAAGCCTTCTGTCGGAAGAGCAGATCGCGCAGGTCGAAGCGGCACGGTCGGCGATCATCGATGGCTCGCTTGAGGTTGCAGCCTATTACACAAACGACAGCTGCCCGGCTCACGAGTTTTAAGTGACGGCGGACGATCAATCGGGGCGGTCGGACACGGCCGCCCCAGCCATTGAACTCAAAGGTATCTCGAAAGCCTTTGGTCCTGTTCAGGCGAACAAGGATATTTCCATCCGGGTCATGCCCGGCACGATCCACGGGATCATCGGTGAAAATGGCGCTGGCAAATCCACGCTGATGTCGATCCTGTATGGATTCTACAAGGCCGATGCCGGCCAGATCTTCATCAACGGACGCGAAACGCAGATCCCCGACAGCCAGGCCGCCATCAGCGCCGGAATCGGGATGGTTTTCCAGCATTTCAAACTTGTTGAGAACTTCACGGTTCTGGAGAACGTGGTTCTTGGGGCCGAGGATGGGGCGCTTCTAAGACCGTCCCTGTCAAAAGCCCGGAAGCTTCTGACCGAACTGGCCAAGGAATATGAACTGAACGTCGATCCCGATGCCGTCATCGAGGACATCGGTGTCGGAATGCAACAGCGGGTCGAGATCCTGAAAGCGCTTTATCGTCAGGCCGAGATCTTGATTCTGGACGAGCCCACGGGCGTTCTGACCCCGGCCGAGGCCGACCAACTTTTCCGAATCCTTCGGCGGCTGAAGGAAGAAGGCAAAACCATCATCCTGATCACACATAAGCTGCGTGAAATCATGGATGCCACGGATACCGTCAGCGTGATGCGCCGGGGCGAGATGACGGCGACTGTAAAGACGCCCGAGACAAGTCCCGAAGAACTGGCCGAACTGATGGTCGGTCGAAAAGTGCTGTTGCAGGTCGACAAGGTGCCTGCCAATCCGGGCGCCACCGTTCTGAAGGTCGAAAACTTGCGAGTTGTCGACGAGAAGGGCGTCGAACGCCTGAAGGGCATTTCACTGGACGTGCGGGCCGGAGAAATTCTCGGAATCGCCGGCGTGGCGGGTAACGGCCAGTCCGAACTTCTGGAGGTTCTGGGCGGCATGATCCCGGCTCAGGGCGGCCTTGTGACGCTGAACAATCAAGAGATCGATCTGACGGGCAAGCATTCCGATGGCCAGTCCCGCCGTGCGCGCGGGATCGCACACGTGCCAGAGGACCGACAGCGCGAAGGCCTGATCATGGACTTCTATGCCTGGGAAAATGTGGCCTTCGGCTATCACCACAACGAAAAATATGCCAACGGGATCTTTTGCGACAACAAAGCGATCCGCGAAGACACCGAGAAGAAGATCGAAACTTTCGACGTCCGGCCCGCCAATGCGTGGCTGTCGGCAAAGAACTTCTCGGGCGGGAACCAGCAGAAGATCGTTGTGGCGCGGGAAATCGAATGCGAACCGGAGCTGTTGCTTGTGGGCCAACCCACGCGGGGTGTCGATATCGGCGCGATCGAGTTCATACACAAACAGATCGTTGCCCTTCGCGATGCGGGGAAAGCTGTGCTTCTGGTCTCGGTCGAGCTTGATGAGATCATGTCTCTCTCCGACCGGATTGCGGTGATGTTCGATGGGCAGATCATGGGCGAAAAGCTTCCGTCCGAGACGAATGAACGCGAACTTGGCCTGCTGATGGCCGGTGTGACGGGGGACGCCGCCTGATGGACACGACAAAGGAACGCGCCTGATGGACACGATGCCAAAATGGGTGGACCTGATCATCGTCCCGCTTGTCGGCCTGATACTGGCCTTTGTGCTGTCCGGCTTGATGGTCTTGGCCTCGGGCGAAGACCCATGGGTCGCGATCAACACGATGGTCACCGGGTCCCTCGGTTCCACCTATGGCTGGGGGTACACCCTTTATTACGCGACGAACTTTATTTTCACTGGTCTTGCAGTCGCGGTCGCCTTTCATGCCCGTTTGTTCAATATTGGTGGCGAAGGTCAGGCCATGCTGGGCGGGCTTGGCGTGGCGCTGGTTTGCCTGGCACTCCCCTGGCCGCATTGGACACTGGCACTGCCCGCCGCGATGATCGGTGGCGCTTTGTTCGGGGCGGCTTGGGCGGCCATCCCAGCCTATCTGCAAGCCACGCGCGGCAGCCATATCGTGATCACAACGATCATGTTCAACTTCATCGGCGCGGCGCTTCTGAACTATATGCTGGTCAGCGTCCTTCGGCCGCCTAGGCAGATGGATCCGGCCTCGGCCCGCTTTCCCGAGGGCACGCACCTGCCTACGTTCCAGGACATGTTTGCGACCGACGCCTTGCCGCTGTTCCGCGGCGCGCCCGTGAACGTGACATTCTTCGTCGCACTGCTGGCCTGCTTCCTCGTTTGGCTGCTGATCTGGCGCACGCGCCTCGGGTACGAGATTCGCGCCTTCGGCCATTCGGAAACAGCTGCCGTCTATGCCGGGATCAACCCGGTCAAAATTACCATGTGGGCCATGCTGATCTCGGGCGGTCTTGCTGGGCTGATGGCAATCAACAATGTCATGGGCGAAGCCGAACGACTGGTCCTGAATTCGGTCGAAGGGGCCGGCTTTATCGGCATCGCTGTGGCGCTTATGGGCCGGTCGCACCCAGTCGGCGTGCTAATCGCCGCGTTGTTGTTTGGGTTCCTGTTCCAGGGCGGGGCCGAACTTGGCCTTTGGACCAAGATCCCGCGTGAAATGGTGACTGTGATCCAGGCGCTTGTGATCCTGTTCACCGGCGCGCTGGATCAGATGATCCGAATGCCCATCGAGAAGATCTTCTTCTCACCAAAAGCGAAGGCGGCCTGACGCGATGAACGAAGTTTTGACGTTCTTGCCGGGTTTCCTTGCCGCCTATGCGATCCTGTTTGTCGCGGCCTCATCGCCTGGCCCGGCGGTCGCAATGCTCTTGGGCATAGCCACCGCGCAAGGCCGGGCACCAGCGCTGGTCGCCTCTGCCGGGATCGCTTCCGGCAGCATCCTATTGAACATCGCGACGCTTTTGGGGGTTTCGATCCTGCTGAGCCAATATGCCTGGGCCATGACCATTCTACGCCTGATTGGCGGAGCGTATCTTCTCTATCTGGCGTGGGGTGCGTTCAAGAAGGCCGCAAACCCGCCCACGATCCAGGCGGCTGACGTTGCGCAAGCGTCCTTCGGCAAACACTTTTTGGCGGGTTTCCTTTTGCAGGTCACCAACCCAAAAGCCATCGTCTTCTGGATCGCCATTGCGGCGGTCGGCGCAACGACCGGAGGCGGGCCGCTGGTTGTCGCGCTTTTCATCATTGGCGCCTGGATCGTGTCCTTCTTTTGCCATGGCGCCTGGGCCCTCGTCTTATCGTCACGCCCCGTTCGGGCGACCTATAATGCCGGGCGCCGTTGGGTCGACGGCACATTAGGCGTGTTCTTTGTGTTTGCCGCCTACAAACTTGCGACATCGAGGAGCTGACCGTTGGATTTCGCAACCTTCATACAGATCCTCGACTCGACGGTCCGGCTGGCCATGCCGCTGTTGTTCGCTTGCCTCGCGGGGCTGTTCTCGGAACGCGCCGGGATCTTCGACATTGGGCTGGAAGGCAAGATGTTGGCCGCTGCTTTTGTCTCGGCTGCCGTTGCGTTCCTGTCGGGAAGTGTCTGGGTCGGATTGTTGGGCGGGATTGCGATTTCGATGGTCTTGTCTGCCGTGCACGGGCTCGCTTCGATTACTTTCCGCGGCAACCAACTGATCTCGGGCGTGGCGATCAATTTCCTGGCGGCGGGTCTGACGGTCGTCGTGGCGCAGAACATGTTCGCGCAAGGCGGCCGGACCCCGGCACTTGAAGGCGCAGCAAGGTTTGAGCCGATCACTCTGCCCTTCGCTGAAGCGTTTTCCGCGGTCCCGATTCTGGGACCGATCTATGCCGAGATCATCTCGGGCCACACGATCCTTGTTTATCTTGGGTTCATTGCGGTTCCCGCAACGTGGTGGATCCTGTTCCGCACGCGGTTCGGGCTGCGGCTGCGGGCCGTGGGCGAAAACCCGGCGGCAGTGGACACGGCGGGGATCTCGGTTGTCGGGCTGCGGTATGTGGCGGTCGGGATCTGCGGGATCCTGTGTGGACTTGCGGGCGCATACTTGGCCACATCGCTGCAAGCGGGCTTCGTCAAGGACATGTCGGCAGGCCGAGGTTTCATCGCGCTGGCCGCCCTGATCTTCGCCAAATGGCGCCCCTGGTACGCGCTTTACGCCTGCCTTTTGTTCGGCTTCCTACAGGCGCTTGCACTTCGGCCAAACGTGCTTGAAGCGATGTTCGGCGTGAAGGTCCAGATCCAGCTTCTGGACGCGCTGCCTTACATCCTGACCGTCGTCATCCTTGCCGGAATCGTAGGCAAAGCGGTCCCGCCGCGGGCCGGCGGCGAACCTTATGTAAAAGAGCGCTAAAAACCCAGCCTGACCCCATTGCACCTGGGTAAAGCCCGGGTCTATCAGGCGGCCATGCTGATCTATCTTCCCATCGCCGAAGTTTCGGTCAACGCCTTCCTTTTGCTGGGGCTCGGGGGGATGGTCGGCATGCTGTCGGGCATGTTCGGCGTGGGCGGCGGGTTCCTAATGACACCGCTTCTGTTCTTCATCGGCATCCCGCCCGCCGTGGCCGTCGCGACCGAGGCAAACCAGATCGTCGCGTCGTCCTTTTCGGGCGTTTTGGCGCACCTTCGGCGGAAAACGGTCGATTTTAAGATGGGCACGGTTCTTCTGGTCGGTGGCCTGATCGGGGCTGCGCTCGGGGTGCAAATCTTCAATGCGCTGAAGGCAATCGGGCAGGTCGATCTGCTGGTGCGCCTGTCCTATGTCGTGTTCCTTGGCATCATCGGATCGTTGATGTTCGTCGAAAGCCTGAATGCGCTTCGAAAGTCGCGCGGCGGCGCCCCGCCCCAGCGGAAAAAGCACAATTGGGTCCACAACCTGCCCTTCAAGATGAAATTCCGAACCTCGGGCCTTTATATCTCGGCCATTCCGCCGGTTCTGGTTGGTATCCTGGTGGGTATTTTGGCGGCCATCATGGGGGTCGGTGGTGGCTTCGTGATGGTGCCCGCCATGATCTATCTGCTTGGAATGCCGACGAAAGTCGTTGTGGGCACATCGCTGTTTCAGATCATCTTCGTCACCGCATTCACGACTCTTCTGCATGCAACAACGAACTTTACCGTTGATATGGTTTTGGCGGTCCTGCTGCTGATCGGCGGCGTGATCGGCGCGCAGTTCGGGGCGATCATCGGCGCCCGATTGAAAGCCGAACAGCTTCGTATCCTTCTGGCCCTCTTGGTGCTTGCAGTCTGCGGAAAGCTGGCGCTGGATCTCCTGTTGCAACCGGCTGAGCTTTATTCGCTTGGCGCTGTGGGGGGACACTGATGCTGCGTTGGCTTCTGGCGTTTCTAATTCTGACCCTGCCCGCCCATGCAGAAGAGGTCGTCGCGGGCCTGTCCAAAAACCAGGTTTCGATCACCACGAATTTCGGCGGGTCAGAGATTATCGTCTTCGGCGCAGTCAAACGCGAAACCCCGATCCCCGAGGAAAACGACCTTGCCGTGATCGTCACGGTTTCTGGCCCGTCGCAACCTGTCGTCGTGCGCCGCAAGGACCGCCGTTTCGGAATCTGGGTGAACACGGATGCGGTGGAGGTTGACGAAGCGCCCACCTTCTATGCCGTGGCCACATCCGTGCCAATGTCCGAAGCGATGAGCGAAGTGGAAGACCTCCGCCACCACATCTCGATCGACCGTGCCATCCGCTCAGTCGGCGCACCGCAATCCGTTCAGGATGCACAGTCTTTCACCGAGGCGCTGATCCGCATCCGGTCAGAGTCTGGCGCCTACCAGACACTTGAAAATACCGTGGAACTGACCGAAGCAACGCTATTTCGGACAGAAATTGCACTGCCTGCGAACCTGACGGCAGGGGACTATGCAACACGGATATTCCTAACGCGAAACGGCGACGTCATCGACACGCATGACACTGTGATCTTTGTTCAGAAAGTCGGGCTGGAACGGATCCTGTTCACGCTTGCGCGGGAACGCCCGCTTGTCTACGGGCTCTTGTCGCTGTTCATCGCGATCGCCGCTGGTTGGGGCGCGTCAGCCTTCTTCCGGTACGTCCGGGGCTAGCCGCGCCCGATATACGGCATCTTCGTCGCCATGATCGTCATGAACTGCACATTGGCCTCTCCGGGAAGGTCCGCCATGTGCAAGACGGCGCGGGCAGCATCGCCCACGTCCATCGTCTCAGGCGGGGTTTCGCCCGCGTCGACATGACGCTGCACCAGATTGGCCACCATCGGGGTCCGCGCATTGCCGATATCGATCTGACCGCAAGCAATATCGAAGGGCCGCCCGTCCAGCGATAGCGTTCGTGTCATCCCCGTGATCGCATGCTTCGTTGCGGTATAGCTGACCGAACCCTCACGCGGCACATGTGCCGAGATCGAGCCGTTGTTGATGATCCGCCCGCCCTGCGGATTTTGTCGACGCATTTGCCCAAAAGCCGCCCGGGCCGCGAAGAACATTCCGTTCAGGTTCACGTTGACGGCGTTCAACCAGTCTTCGATCGGTATCTCGTCAATCGTCGCAGGCGGCACGAAGATACCGGCATTGTTAAACAGCACATCCAACCGCCCCCATTCCGCGGCGACCCTGGCGACCGCGCCTTCGATGTCTTCCGGTTTGGTGACGTCACCAGGCAAAACGAGCGCTTCGCCCGCTGCGGCCACCTCTTCGAGCTGCGCCTGTCGCCGCGCAAACAGCCCCACACGCCAACCGGCGGCCATGGCCGTTTCGGCCACAGCGCGGCCGATCCCCGAGCTTGCCCCCGTCACCAACATCGTCTTAGTCATGCTGCCCCCTCGTCATCGCTCTCGGTTTCCAATTTCAATGGTGCGGCGGGGGCTTCCAGATCATCTGTGCCCAGCGCGCGTTCCGGCCGCGCCAGCCGGTTCCGCACCACCCAGAACAGGCGCTCTTGTGCGCGCGTGATCGCCACATAGGCCAGGCGCTTCCAAACTGGCAGACCTGCCTCGACCCGGCCGGACCGGGCGGCTGCGTAAAGATCAGGTGCGAAGACCTGCACTTCGGGCCATTGCGACCCTTGCGATTTGTGGATGGTCACCGCAGCGCCGTGAAGAAAAACCGCCCCCATCGTGGCCGCGAAAGGAATGAATGGCTCTTCTTCATCCGGAAGCTCGATCTTCACGATTGAAGCCGCAGAGATCTGTGGGTCTTCCGCACCGAGTAGATGCAAACGCGAAAAGCCCGACTTCCGACCGGGACCGAGATAGACGGCCTGTGCACCCTTCACCAAGCCGCGCGCCTCCAGTTCGATACGGCGTTTCCGGTGCTTCAGCGGCAATTCGATCCCGTCGCAGATCAGCGGTTCCCCGGGCAAAAGTGCGTCGATGGGCGCGCCGTGACCTGTTCGAAATGCCTGGATCAGACGGATCCGCGTGGCGTTCCGCCAGACCAATACAGGTGATCGCGCCATCAGATCTGCATCGACGCGCTGCGCCATCACAACGCGATCGTCGCCTTGGGCGACGTCGTCGACCATCCGCTCAAACCGTTCGAAGTCCATATCCGGATCGGCCAGCGCGTGGGCCAGCGACAGGATCGGGTTGTCTGCACTTTGGCGGTGGACCTGCTCCAGCATCAACTTGGCCGGAGCGGCAAGCTTGTCGAACACCATCGCACCGGACTGGTTTACGGGCGCCAACTGTGCCGGATCACCGAACAGGACCAGGGTCGGAAAGATCTCTTTCAGGTCCTCATACTGGCGTTCATCCAACATAGAGGCTTCATCGACAAAGCCGATATCCAGCGGGTCTTCACGCCGGGTCCAGCCCGAGATGAAATCGGATCCGCGCAGTCCCGCAGCCGCCAAAGCACCGGGGATCGATTTGTGCTTGGCATAGAAATCAGCCGCCCTGTCCAACGCGGCCTCGCCCAACCCCTCGACCTTGGGACGTGGCGCGTCATCGGCCAGCCAATCGGCAATTTTCTGATAATCCGGATCGTATACGGGTGTGTAGAGAATCCGGTGAATCGTCGTGGCCGGCACGCCCCGGTTGCGCAGAACGCTTGCAGCCTTGTTCGTGGGCGCCAGGATCGCAATCGTACGGCGGTCGGTCTTTTTCCGAGGC
This sequence comes from Paracoccaceae bacterium, assembly GCA_965267475.1. Lineage (GTDB taxonomy): Bacteria > Pseudomonadota > Alphaproteobacteria > Rhodobacterales > Rhodobacteraceae > JBCBKU01. Next base: position 1,201,593 of record OZ254079.1, on the reverse strand, counting down.
TCGTAATCGCCGGAAACGGTTTCCACGCCCGCCGCGCCAAGGGCCTCGGCCAGCTCAGCCAGCAGCACGGTCTTCCCCGACCCAGCTTTGCCAAGGATGGCAAGAACGCGTGTCTTGCCCGATCCGCCGGGCGTCAGATGGCCTTCGACAAGATCCACCCCAGCCGAGGCCATAAGGTCTGCGACCGCATCATACGCCTGCGCCTGATCGTCGGAAAGCTCTGTGGAGGGTGTCGGCATCTCGGGGGGACCCTATCGAGCCCGCCCTCCAAGCGCCAGTTTCCTTAGACGGTTTCTGCAACCAGCGCAGATCCTCCGAGATCCCGCTCGTACCAGGCCGTTGCCTCGGCAGCACCCACCCTGGCGCGCTTCAAGAGCGGCTCGCGCAATTCGCGGCGACATTCCCAAAGTCCGACACTGATGGCGTCCCGTCCCGAGCCTTCGGTTCCCATGACCGTCGGTTCCCATCCAAGCCGGCGATAGATCCGGACCATACGCGCGTCGAAGACACCCACGATGTGGTCAAGATGCTGGCCCAAGCCGATCTCAAGCGCACCCAGCATCAAAAGCGCGGGCGTCCGCGGATCGGCATCGGGCGCCTGACAGAAACGCGTGCATTCCCAGATGAGCGGGCTTCTGATCTGCACGCCATCGGTCAGATGGGTGAAATGATCGTTGACCATCGTATCGCTGGTCGTCGGCAGATATCGCATGGATCCACCGTGCGTGCCGTCTTCGCGTTCCCAGATCACATAGATCGGGTTCATTGTGTCGTAGATATCGGTCTCGTACCCACGGTCGTCGACCGTGACTTCCCATTCGAGGCGCTCGGAAAACTGCCAAGCCCGATCGATGAACATCGTGTTGAGTAGTTTGGGATACCTCGGCAAGTCGTCGGCATAGATATATCGTAGCACAGCGGGTCTCCTGCCCATTTCCTGATGGGAAGGCAGTTGGCCCGAGGCCGGTAAAATGACGAAAAACCGCTCGCTCGGAGCGGTTAGGAATGGTTAATGTCTGATGTAGGTGGGGTCAGACGACCAGAACGCCCATTGTTAGCGCGCGTGCCACGGCGTGGGTGGTGTTCAACGCTCCGAGTTTGAAGCGTGCGCTTTCAATATAGACGCGCAGCGTGTGTTCGGAAATCTGAAGGCTTTCCGCCGCCTGCGCACGGCTGTAGCCCATGGCGAGCATCGTAAGCGTATCGACCTCGCGCGGCGAAAGCTGCTGGATCGGCGTGTGGTCTGTGCCGCGCTCGATCTCCAGCGCCTTCTGGTTCACGAAATGCGCCAGCAGAATGAGGTCGCGCATATGCTCGTTCGTGTAGGTGGACCATTTGTCGTCGGTGCATTCGTGGGACACGGTAAACAGGGCAAACTGCCCGTTTGGCCCGCGGATCGGCACCGAAAACCCCTGATCGCCAACACCGGCTGATTTGGCTTCATGCAAGAAGTTGCGCGCCGCTTTTGGCGACCAGTCCAACCGGTTCCAATTCACTGGGTGAAAACGTCGGAAACAGCCTTGAACGACCGGATCGATGCGGCTGTAATCCAGGCCAAGGTATTGATCGACCCATTCCGGTGAATAGGTCGTCACAGCATACTCTTCCCCGGTGGAATTCACCGAGTGGTAAACGACATGCTCGACATCCAAGTGGTCTTTGAGACCAATGACCTCGTCCTTTAGTGCATCAAGGGAGGTCACGTCCTTCAGTCGGTCTATAAAGGGTTCCAAAACACCCTGCATCAGCACCCAGTCCTCTGTCTGGCCCTCCTGGGAGGCTTATGTCGCTTGCCGGTTCTCGTTGCAGCTCTTTTGCGGTGATCTCCAATGCGGCAACCATTGAAGTTTCGTGCAGATGATCAGCCAGCGTATCAAGGCCGTTTTTCGTTGCGAACGATCGCAAATCTGCGATGACGTCCAATATCCACTCGTTCGACATTACGATGTTCTTCCCGAATGCTTAACAAAACCCTAACACAACTCTAATTTGCATCCAGTGTGTGCGACAATTCACGAAAATCAACTCCCCCAAAATAGTGAGACAAGTTGCCACGCTTTCGCCTTTTCCCTTGGAAATATGGGCTTTTTGCGTTCTTGAATAACAAAACCGGCCATCGATGACGGCCGGTTTAGTGTTTCCAATCTGGAAACAAATACACGTATGGCGTTAACGATTCGACGCTTCGATGGTGTCTTCGATTGTTCGAAGGCCCGTTTTTGGCGCTTGAACCAAAACCGCCATGTTGCCTGGCAAATGCTCATTCCGTCGCATTTTCATGTGAGCATCCGGCATCTCGGCCCAGGGAAAGACCTCGGACATGCACGGGTCCAGGCGACGCTCGATCATCAATTGGTTTGCGGCCGAGGCTTGGCGGAGATGGGCAAAATGGCTGCCCTGCACACGTTTCTGGTGCATCCAGACATACCTGGCATCCATTGTCAGGTTATAGCCAGTCGTGCCCGCACAGATTACCACCATGCCGCCGCGTTTCACGACGAATGTCGAGACCGGGAATGTCGCCTCGCCCGGATGCTCGAAAACCATGTCGACGTTCACGCCTTTGCCGGTAATGTCCCAAATGGCTTTCCCAAACTTCCGCACCTCGGCGAACCACGCCTTGTATTCGTCCGTGTTCACCGTGGGCATCTGACCCCAGCAGTCAAAGTCCTTTCGGTTGATGACGCCCTTAGCGCCAAGACCCATAACGAAATCGCGCTTATCCTCGTCCGAGATCACGCCGATCGCGTTTCCCCCGGCCGTATTGATCAACTGGATCGCATAGGACCCAAGTCCGCCTGACGCGCCCCAGACCAGCACGTTCTGGCCGGGCTTCAGGTCGTGCGGTTCGTGGCCAAACAGCATTCGATAGGCCGTGGCCAGGGTCAGCGTGTAACAGGCACTTTCTTCCCAGGTCAGATGTTTCGGACGCGGCATCAGCTGTTGGGCCTGCACGCAAGTAAACTGGGCAAAGGACCCATCCGGCGTCTCATAACCCCAGATCCGCTGGCTTGGCGAAAACATCGGATCGCCGCCGTTGCAATGTTCGTCTTCACCGTCATCCTGGTTGCAGTGGATGACCACTTCATCGCCGACCTTCCAGCGCGTCACTTTCTCACCGACGGCCCAGACAATGCCCGACGCATCCGACCCGGCGATGTGATATGGCGCCTTGTGTACGTCGAACATGCTGATCGGCACGCCGAGCCCCGCCCAGATACCGTTGTAATTCACGCCTGCGGCCATCACGAGCACCAGCACTTCATGGCTGTCCGGGCGCGGTACATCCACGACTTCCTGTTGCATCGCCTGATCGGGCTCACCCTGCCGTTCGCGCCGGATCGCCCAGGCATGCATCTTTGCCGGAACATGCCCAAGGGGCGGCATCTCTCCCATGTCATACAGGTCTTTCTTCTCGCCCTCATGCAGCGAAACGGGCGTCTGAGCATCAAGTGCCATGGTCATCCTCTTACCTTCTCGGTCTGCCGCGTTGCAGAATAGAATCTGGTCCTTGTCGTAAACACGCTTTGGTAACTTTGCAACTAATTGCTAATCATTTTTGAAATATTATGTCTTTGGAAGATTCATTCGGCCCATAAATCCCGAATTTTCGCCAGTTTCCTTAGAAACTCAGAAACCGTGCACGAAACAATCTTTCGCGGGAGCCGTTATTTTGCCGCGTTGCGGCGAATTGACAGCGACATATTGCTTTCGCTAGAAAGCCATGTGAGCAATATTATTACCGAAGCCGTTCCAAAAGAGTCGTCCGATGAGCGCTGCGCAAAAAGACCGTCCCTGGCTGTTTCGAACCTATGCGGGGCACTCGACCGCAAAGGCTTCGAACGCGCTTTACCGGACTAACCTTGCAAAGGGTCAGACCGGGCTTTCCGTCGCTTTCGATTTGCCGACCCAGACAGGGTATGACAGCGATCATGCGCTTGCCCGGGGAGAAGTCGGCAAGGTCGGCGTACCTGTCTGCCATCTTGGCGATATGCGGGCGCTTTTCGATCAGATCCCGTTGGAACAGATGAACACGTCCATGACGATCAACGCGACGGCGCCTTGGCTTTTGGCGCTGTATATCGCGCTGGCCGAGGAACAGGGTGCGGACATCACGAAGCTTCAAGGCACTGTTCAGAACGACATCATCAAGGAATACCTGTCGCGCGGCACCTATGTCTGCCCGCCCCGACCGTCTTTGCGGATGATTACGGATGTTGCGGCCTATACCCGCGCGCATCTGCCCAAGTGGAACCCGATGAACGTGTGTTCCTATCACCTGCAAGAGGTCGGGGCGACGCCGGAACAGGAACTCGCCTATGCGTTGGCCACCGCGATTGCGGTTCTGGATGACCTGAAGGGCAAAGTGGCACCGGAAGATTTTCCGCAAATGGTCGGGCGGATTTCCTTCTTCGTGAATGCCGGCATCCGCTTCGTGACTGAGATGTGCAAGATGCGCGCCTTCGTTGAACTTTGGGATGAGATCTGCGCCGAACGCTATGGCATCGAGGACCCGAAATACCGGCGGTTCCGTTACGGCGTTCAAGTCAATTCGCTAGGGCTCACCGAACAACAACCGGAAAACAACGTCTATCGTATACTGATAGAGATGTTGGCCGTGACCTTGTCGAAGGACGCACGCGCCCGGGCTGTGCAGCTTCCTGCGTGGAACGAAGCGCTTGGCCTGCCAAGGCCCTGGGACCAGCAATGGTCGCTTCGAATGCAGCAGATACTGGCGTTGGAAACCGACCTTCTGGAATACGACGATCTTTTCACCGGCAACCCGGTGGTCGAAGGCAAAGTGGCCGCGTTGAAGGAAGAAGCGCGGCAAGAGCTTGCGCAGATCGACGCCATGGGCGGCGCGGTTGAGGCAATCGAACACATGAAGATGCGTCTGGTCGAGGCGAACGCGGCGCGGATCGGCCGGATCGAGGATGGTGAGACGACCGTCGTCGGCGTGAATGCATTTGAAGAGGGTGAACCTTCGCCACTGACCTCGGGTCCCGAACCCATCGTGACCGTGGATCCGGCGGCCGAGGCAGATCAGATCCAACGTCTCGCAGATTGGCATGACGCGCGGGACGAAGTTGCGGCCCAGGCCGCGATTGAGGCCTTGCGCGAGGCGGCCCAATCAAGCGCCAACATTATGCCGCCATCGATTGCCGCCGCCAAAGCCGGCGTGACCACGGGCGAATGGGGCGATGTGGTCCGGACGGCCTTCGGACAGTACCGCGCACCCACCGGCGTGTCGCAAGCGCCTTCCAACCGGACGGAAGGGCTCGACGATATCCGTTCGGCTGTCGATGCCGTTTCGGACCGGCTGGGCGAGCGACTGAAATTCCTTGTCGGCAAGCCAGGGCTCGACGGCCATTCCAACGGGGCCGAACAGATCGCCGCACGGGCCCGCGATTGCGGAATGGACATCACCTATGAAGGGATCCGCCTGACCCCTACCGAAATCGTCGAGGCCGCCAAGGATCGGGGCGCCCATGTCATCGGGCTGTCGATCCTATCAGGTAGCCATCTGCCATTGGTCGAAGAGCTTCTGGCGCTTCTTTACACGGAAGGCCTTGGCCATATCCCAGTCATCGTCGGCGGCATCATTCCCGAAGCCGATGCAACGCGCCTGCGCGACATGGGCGTCGCCCGGGTTTATACGCCTAAGGATTTCGACATGACGCGGATCATGTTCGATATCGTGGCGCTGGTCGAACCAACGCCTGTCGCGGCCGAATAGTCAGGCGATCTGCACCACACGGGTCTTTTCGCAGCCCGGGTCGCTGTCGAGGTAATCCTTGACCAGCGCATACATGGTGTCGAACGACGTTCCATAAAAATAAAGTGCCGTTTCGCGAGGCCCTTCATAGTAGCCACGGAACGCGCCCACTCCGTCCAGGAGCTTGTTCAGATTGGCGATGATCTCGTTCACGTCGGAGGTCTGGTAGACTTCATCCGGCAGATCGGTCCCGTTCAGGAAAAGGGCCATGCCTTCGGTCTTGCCAAATGCGATCCGGTCGTCCCGGTCTGCAACCCAAACGCTGGATCCGACGGGCGCACCCGCCTGTTCCAGCGTGTCGATTACGCATTGAACGGTTTCGGGGTTGGTGTCTTTGGCGCTAACCTCAATCTCGCAAAATGCGATGCCGTCGGGCGCATCGGCCAGTTGCGTGCCACCGCCTGTCACTTCTCCCAGACCCTTGGCTTTCAACGCGGCATCCAGCGGATCTTCATAGTATTCGCCGCGCTCGATCGGCTGCACGCGTGCATTCAGTTTTGCCACGATCAGCGCGTCGAACTCCATCGGGGGCGGGCCTTCCGGTTCCGCAGGCCGTTTGAGGAAACCAAACATCGATCAATCTCCCTTGGCCCCCGGACGGTTTGGTGCCGAAGAAATATGGCCAAAGCGTGGCAAACCACCTGGCAGATGCTTGCGATTGTAGGAATGCCTGCGCATCCTGCTGCGACAGGAAAGGGACCACCATGACCATCCATATCGGCGCCGAAAAAGGCGAGATTGCTGAAACCGTTTTGCTGCCAGGGGACCCCCTGCGCGCCAAATGGGCTGCTGAGACCTTCTTGGACGACGCCAGGCAAGTGAACAACACGCGCGGCATGCTTGGATTTACGGGAACGTGGAAAGGGCACCCGGTGACAATCCAGGGATCCGGCATGGGGATGCCGTCGCTGTCCATCTACGTGAATGAGCTGATCAAGGATTATGACGCAAAAACACTGATCCGCATCGGGTCCGCCGGTGCTATGCAAGAAAGCGTCAAGGTCCGCGACGTGGTCCTGGCGATGACTTCATCCACGTTGTCGACCCCATCGCGCGGAATATTCAAGGAACTGAACTTCGCCCCATGCGCCGACTGGTCGCTTTTGTCTGCCGCGGCCAAGGTCGCCGAAGGGATGGATGTCACGGCCCATGTTGGCGGGATCTATTCTTCAGATGTGTTCTATGACGAACGTCCTGACCTAAACGAACAGATGATGCGCCACGGCATTCTGGCTGTCGAGATGGAGGCCGCAGAGCTTTACAATCTGGCGGCGCGATATGGTAGGCGCGCCTTGGCTGTTCTGACCATTTCGGACCACCTGATCACGCATGAAGCATTGCCATCGGACCAACGGGAACGCAGCTTCGGCGACATGATCGACATCGCGCTTGGCGCGGCCTTCGCCTGAGAGGACTTAGATGAAACAACGTCAGCTTGGGGCCGGTGGGCCCAGGGTCGGAGCCATTGGGCTCGGCTGTATGAGTTTCGCGGGTTTTTTTGGCGACGCCAATGACGATGACAGCTTCGCCTGTATGGATGCCGCACTCGCGGCCGGGATCAACTTCTGGGACACAGCCAATGTTTATGGCATGGGCCGCTCGGAACGAGTCATCGGTGAGTATTTGGCCGACCGAAACGCGCAGGTCGTCTTGGCCACGAAAGTCGGGATTGATCGGGGTCCGCCCCGGGGGTTCAACAATGACCCGGGCTACATCCGTGCCGAGCTTGAGGGGTCCTTGAAGCGGCTCGGACGGGACAAGGTTGAACTCTACTATATTCACCGGCGAGAGCAGGCGCGGCCTGTGGAAGAGGTTGCGGAGACGTTGGCTGGGCTGGTGGAAGAAGGCCTGATCGACGGGTATGGGCTGTCCGAGGTATCGCCGTCCACCCTTCGCCGCGCCCATGCTGTGCATCCCTGCCGCGCCGTCCAGAATGAATACTCGCTTTGGTCTCGGACGCCGGATCTTGGCCTGATCCGCACTTGCGCGGAATTGGGCGTGGCCTTTGTGCCCTTCTCACCTGTTGCGCGTGGTTTCCTGACGGACCGCTCCGTCGGTCCGGACGACTTCGGCGAGGGCGACTTTCGCGCCCGGATCCCCCGGTTTCATGAACCCAACCTCACCGCCAATATCGCGGCGGTCGCGCCGTTCCGGGATTTCTGTGCCCAGAAAGGGTGGACGGTCGGTGCGGCGGCCATCGCATGGTGCCTGGATCAGGGGGATCACATCCTGCCGATTCCGGGGACGCGGACGGCGGCGCACCTGGCCGAATGGGCAGCTGCGGATCAAATCGCGTTTAGCCAGGATGATCGCGTCGAAATCGACCGTTTGCTCCCCTCGGGCTGGGCCTGGGGCGATCGGTACGACGACGGTCAGGCCGTGGGTCCAGAGCGTTATTGCTGAGGCCGCTTGCCGAAGGGCGTCCCCGAATAACTGTGTTCCCGGATCCTGTCGCCGAGTTTGGCAGCAGGATGAACCGACTGATCGGTGTCATAGTCGAAAGTGACGCCGGATCCGTCGATGATCCGGTTCATCATGTTGAAAAGCCCGGTGATCTGGATCGCCTCGAACAGGGCATCTTCGCTCCACCCGGCAGCCAGAACTGCATCCATCTCAGCCTGGGTGACCTTGGCGGGCATGTCTTTCAGCCGCCCGACATAGCGCAGCAATGCCTTGTCTTTTTCCGGCAGCGGCGCCGTTTCAAGATCGTCAATTGCCGCCGCAAGGGCATCGGCATCGATTCCGAACGCCTCGGCATAGATCGCGTGGGACCCGTGGCAAAAAGTGCAGGCGTTCAGCCCCGAGACATAGGCAGCGATCATTTCGCGCATGCCGATGTCCAAAGCGCCCTTTTCTCGCATCACCACATCGGTGAAAGCCATCAGCGCCGCGCGCGACTTCGGAAACCGCTGAAACAGATCGCTGATATGCGCGCCCTCGGGCAGTGACGGCAAACGCGGCATCAGACGGTTCGCTCGACCATCATCTTCTTGATTTCCGCGATGGCCTTTGCCGGGTTCAGACCCTTCGGACAGGTCTTGGTGCAATTCATGATCGTGTGGCAACGATAGAGTTTGAACGGGTCTTCAAGCTGATCGAGCCGCTCGCCCGTCGCTTCATCGCGGCTGTCGATGATCCAGCGATAGGCGTGGAGCAACGCCGCCGGCCCTAGGTATTTGTCGCCATTCCACCAGTATGAAGGACAAGACGTCGAACAAGAGGCGCACATCACGCATTCATACAAACCGTCAAGTTTCTTCCGATCCTCGATCGACTGCTTCCATTCCTTCTGCGGACGGTTTGTCGACGTCTCAAGCCACGGCATGATTGAAGCGTGCTGGGCATAGAAATGGGTCAGGTCGGGTATTAGGTCCTTCACGACTGGCATATGCGGCAATGGATATATGGCCACATCGCCTTCGATTTCATCCAACCCGTGAATACAGGCCAAGGTGTTGATCCCCTTGCTTTTTACCCCGCCGATATTCATGGCGCAGGATCCGCAGATCCCTTCGCGGCAAGATCGGCGGAATGTCAGTGTCGGATCAATCTCGTTCTTGATGAAAATCAGCGCGTCCAGAACCATCGGCCCGCATCGATCCAGATCGACGAAATAGGTATCCAGCCGGGGATTTTCGCCGTCATCCGGGTTCCAACGGTAGATCTTGAAGGTGCGCGTGTTCACCGCACCCTCCGGCTTGGGCCAGGTCTTGCCGGTCTTAATGCGCGAGTTTTTTGGAAGCGTCAGTTGAACCATGGTTTGTCCTCGTCACAAAAGGGCAGGCAAAGCTTCACGCAAAAGGCAGGTCTGGGTGCCTTGCCGCGCAATAATTTCGAAAACGGTCGCGACGGTTTCGCCAGTCACGCCGGTTACCGTCGCACCGGCCAGATCGATGATCTCGCCCGCCGACGCGTTGTCGATGATGCAATCAGTGGCCGGTTCCACCGGAACGCCGGGGAAGTTTTCCTCTAGGACCGGTCGGATTGCGTCCTTGGCGCGTTCCTGGGCGAACTGATCGACCACACTGGTTTCGCAGGCGGCCAGGGCCAGGAAGGCAAGCGGAAGGATGGCGCGTTTGATCATGTCTTAAAGCTCCAAAGGTCGGATCGGATCCATACCGGTCTTTTGGCGAACGCAGGTCACGTAGACGTCTTCGGGGTCGCGACCGGCGATGAAATCGGATGAGAAGCCGATGGACACACCGGTGGAAATCCCACCGGTGCCGATGCCCACGCCCACTTCCCCCGTGGGGCCCAATGCAGCGCGGGCGCGTTCTTCACATTGCGCCGCGGCAACCTCGGGCGAAACCGGGCCACACGCGGCAAGGACCGCAGCCATCAAGGGATATGCGGCCAAGTGCTTCATCCGAGCGGTGGGATGTCCGCAGGCAATTGGCCGGTCACACGGTGGAAGCAGGTCTGATAAACTGTCTCGCGTTCGATCCGCGGGATCGTCGTGTCGAATGGCGGCAGGCCCGCATTCGCGCGCAGCCCGTCCGGGCCAAAGGGTTCATTCAGTTCAGGCTCACCGCGACGCAAAGCCTCTTCCGTACAGAAGGCGACCGCCTGGTCGCGGGTCAGGTCCGGCTGTACAGCAGGCGCACAGGCGGTCAACAGAATGGCGCCACCAAGGGCGATACCAACACTTTTCATCATCACTCTATCCTTTTCGTCGATGACGTCCGTTGGTCCCTCGTTTCGATTAGCAGGCACCGGGTTAGTACACCCGGGCCTTCGGGGCGATTTTCTTCGGATCGATCCCGCCGGAATTGTGGCCCAGCATGGGATCCACATGGACGGGACGATAGTCGAGCCGCACGTCATTGCCATCGATCCACGACAATGTGTGTTTCCGCCAGTTTACGTCATCGCGATCCGGATAGTCTTCATGTGCGTGGGCGCCGCGGCTTTCCTTGCGGGCTTCCGCTGAGACGATCGTTGCCAATGCGTTGGGCATCAGGTTCGTCAGTTCCAGCGTCTCCATCAGATCGCTGTTCCAGATCATGGACCGGTCGGTGACCGAGATATCGTCCATCTTGCCCGCGACGCCCTCCATTTTCTTGCAGCCCTCTGCAAGGGTCTTGTCGGTCCGGAAGACGGCGGCGTCTTCCTGCATGGTGCGCTGCATTTCCAGCCGGAGTTCAGCGGTCGGAACGGCGCCTGAGGCATGACGGAGCCCGTCGAACCGGTCGAGCGCCTTGTCCACAGATGCCGGATTTGTTGTCTGGTTGGACGCGTTGGGGTCAACGACCTCTCCCGCCTTGATGGCGGACGCACGGCCAAAGACCACGAGGTCGATCAGCGAATTGGACCCAAGCCGGTTGGCACCGTGCACCGATGCGCAACCCGCTTCGCCAACGGCCATGAGACCTGGGAAAACCGCGTCTGGGTCGCCTGCTGTCGGATTTAGGACTTCGCCCCAATAGTTCGTGGGAATGCCGCCCATGTTATAATGCACAGTCGGCAGAACTGGGATCGGTTCCTTTGTCAGGTCCACGCCCGCAAAGATCCGCGCGCTTTCCGAAATCCCGGGCAGGCGTTCAGCAAGCGTATCTGGCGGCAGATGGTTCAGGTGCAGGTGGATATGGTCGCCATCGCTGCCGACACCGCGACCTTCGCGGATCTCCATCGTCATGCAGCGGCTGACCACATCACGAGACGCAAGATCCTTATAGGTCGGCGCATATCGCTCCATGAAGCGTTCGCCTTCTGAGTTCGTGAGGTAACCGCCTTCGCCCCTTGCGCCTTCGGTGATCAGGCAGCCAGAGCCATAAATCCCGGTGGGGTGAAACTGAACGAACTCCATATCCTGCAAAGGCAGACCGGCGCGCGCCACCATTCCGCCGCCGTCGCCAGTGCAGGTATGGGCCGAGGTTGCGCTGAAATAGGCCCGGCCATAGCCACCGGTCGCAAGGACAGTCATCTTGGCGTTGAAGACATGGATGGATCCGTCTTCCAGGTTCCAGGCCACAACACCTTGGCATTCGCCATCATCGGACATGATCAGATCAATGGCGAAGTATTCGATATAGAATTCCGCGTTGTTCTTCAGCGATTGGCCGTAAAGCGTGTGCAGGATCGCATGGCCGGTTCGGTCCGCCGCAGCACAGGTCCGCTGCACAGGCGGGCCTTCGCCAAACTCGGTCGTATGTCCGCCAAAGGGGCGCTGATAAATCTTGCCTTCTTCGGTGCGCGAAAACGGCACGCCGTAATGTTCCAGTTCATACACAGCTTTGGGGGCCTCGCGCGCGAGGTACTCCATGGCGTCCGTGTCACCCAGCCAGTCCGACCCCTTGACCGTGTCATACATGTGCCATTGCCAGTGGTCCGGCCCCATATTCCCAAGCGACGCCGCGATACCGCCTTGCGCCGCGACGGTGTGGGACCGCGTCGGAAATACCTTTGAGATACAAGCAGTCCGAAGCCCTTGCTCGGCCATGCCAAGGGTGGCCCGCAATCCTGATCCACCTGCTCCGACGACGACGACGTCATAGGTATGCGTCTCGTATTCATATGCCGCCATTTTGGCTCCTTAGAACGCGATGCGGGCCACTGCGAAAAGGCCCGCAGCCGCCAGAAAATAGCTTACACAGGTCATCACGATGACAAGCGCCTTGCGCGTCATCCCATCTGTGTAGTCTTCGATCAGAACCTGAACACCGCCTTTGAAGTGCATCATGCCGACCAGAAAGGTCAGCGCGGTCAGGATGGCCGGAAGTGGCCGCGAAAAAAACGCGATCACCTCGTCATGGGGTTGCCCTAGCATGCGACCAACCATCACGGCGAAAACCGGCATCAGAACGAACAAGGCCACAGACGAAATCGTCATGGACCAGTGGTGTTCGGTGCCGGTCTTTGCGGAACCAAGGCCGACGGCACGTTTGCGGTCTGTGAGAAATGCCATGGCGCGCCTCAGACGATGATAAGTGTAAGAACGGTCAAAAGGACCGAGCCGCCGATGACGGCCATGCCGAGTTTTTCGGCGTCTTCCAGTTCAAGTCCGCGGCCGGTATCCCAATAGAGATGCCTGAGCCCGGCGAGCAGATGATACCAAAGACCCCAAAGCGAGAGCGTCATCACCAGATCGCCAAACCAAGACGTTACAAAGCCGTCCGCGCGGGCAAATGCCTCGGGTCCTGTGGCCGCCGCAAGGAACCACCAGACCAGCAGGATCGCCGCCACGATCAGCGCGTTGCCGGTGATCCGTGTCAGGATCGAGGTCATCGACGTCAACTGGGGGCGGTATACGCTTAGATGCGGAGAAAGCGGACGGTTGCCGCGATCTATGTCTCCCATGGCAGTTCTCCCGAGGGCCGTCTGAGACGAATTCTGTTCTCTGCCCTAGTGATAGCGGTTTTCCCAGCGATGTCATCGCCGATTTGCATATGCAGCATTAACGCTGCGTAAACTCTGCATCGGGGAGCCGAGATCTCGCATTGGCTTGCAGCCGAACCGTGGATCTTGCTTGTTTCATTGGACGGTCGCAAGGTTCCGGAGTTCTTCGTCGCAAGCTGACACCCATGATCCCGATCTAGCGTCCCAGATCGACGGTCGCGCAAAGCTTCTTCGAAGATCGATTGTTCGAAGCATTGTCGCGGAACAGTTTTCCACCCTTTCGGTCCTTTACTTCGGCTCCAGGCTAGAAACGACTTCGCTGACTTCCCGCAGCAGCTTGCGGCGGATTTGTTTGGGGTAGTCCCCAAAGGTCTCTGCCCGCATGACAAAGGCGCCGGGGCCGAAAATCACGTCGGTCTCGTAATAAGCGGCGAGGTTTTGGGCCGACTCCTCGATCGCCAACCCGTTCACTGTGATGCCTTGAGCTTCAAGGCTTGGCCGGACGGATTTCGGGTCCACGCCTTCGTTCGACGGACCGTCGCCCGAGACATCAACGATCTTCCGGCCGCATCCCGCCACGGGTTCGAACGCCCCTTCCGCCAGACGGAGCGCTTCGCCGATGGCCGTGGAAAAATCTCGCCATTTGCGTTCGGCCTGCCGCACATCGCGGGCAAATTCCAACAGCGCCGCCTCGTTTGTTGCCGGACGCCAATCCAAAACGATCTCCTGTCTGGATGTCCCCGTCCAGTGCATCACGGCAATCTGGGCCTTTCGTGTGATCAGGGCGTCCATGATTGCCCGGTCTTCCAGCGCGTCCGCCAGTCCCTGCATCTGGATGTCGTATTCTTCTGGATCGACAGAGCCCGACACGTCGACCGCCAGCAACAAAGCGAGTTCGCAGGACGCGGCCGGTGATGCCGTCAGACCCAAAGCGAAAACCAGTGCGCGAAACCCCATGCGATCTAGCCTAGCCCTGCGGCCAGGACGGAACCAGACACAACGCCGTCACTTGGGTTAGCGCGGAATAAGTGCCCAGATATCGAGATCGAGAAGCACATCCGGCAGATACTTGCCGCCTTCGTCGCGTAGAGCGCCGGGTTCGCCCCCTGCCCGCAGTGCAACCAGCCGCAAACGGATGGCGCCGATGCTGGGCTCGGACGTTTCGGATTTGTCCAGAACCTCGGACCAGGCGCGAACGGTATCACCCGCAAAACAGGGGTTGGCATGTGCGCCCGCATTTAAACCGACGATCATTTGCGCATTGGCCAAACCGTTAAAGCTGAGCGCTCGCGCCAACGAGATCACATGCCCGCCATAGATCAGGCGTTTGCCATCAGGTCTTGCAGTCACGTCGAAATGCACCTTGGCCGTGTTTTGCCAAAGGCGCGTGGCCATCATGTGTTCGGCTTCTTCGATGGTGACTTGATCGACATGGTCAATGATTTCGCCAATCTCGTAGTCGCCCCAGCGGTGTTTCTCACCTGCCAATTCATCGTCGTATTGGACGAAACTCAGGCCATCCGGGATCGCAAGGTCTTCGGCGGCTACGGCGTTTCCAAGATCCGGGATCACCGGCGTCGGTGCCGGACGGGCCAAGTCGCCCTTCCGGACCATGACCCAGCGCACATAGCTCAGAACGTCTTCGCCCCTTTGGTTGCGACCGGTCGTGCGGACCCAAACGATACCCGTTTTTCCGTTCGAGTTTTCCTTTGCTCCAATGACTTCGCTTTCTGACGACAAGGTGTCGCCGGGCCAGACGGGTCTTAGCCACCGCCCCTCGGCATAGCCCAGGTTCGCAACAGCGTTCAGCGAGATGTCCGGAACCGTTTTGCCGAAAACGGTGTGAAAGACGACTAGGTCGTCCAGCGGGGCCGCGGGTAGCCCGCAGCCCTGGGCGAAGGCGTCAGATGACGCCATCGCGTGTCGGGAAGGGTAAAGCGCGTGATACAGCGCCCTTTCGCCCGGCGTGACTGTTCTTGGAACCGCGTGGCGAATGGTCTCACCGACCGAATAGTCTTCGAAAAAACGGCCCGCGTTCGTCTTTGACATCAGAGCGTTCCGAGCTTCATGTCTGACGTATAGTCTCCATCCACCTCTTTCGTCACCGCCTGGGCGCAGCGCATGACACCGTTTGCGGCGTCATAGGCATAGCTTGGGTCACCATAAAGGTTCCAGCCTCTGGACAATGCTTCGGACACCTTGTGGCAAAATGCGGATGTGTCATCGCCGGTCAGCAGTCGGTATGCGATCATGTGTCACCCAGGAAAAGGATAGTAGCCGAGCCAGGTATGGATCCCGGCGATAATCCCATAGATCACGAGTGTGATGATCACCAGTGTGAGATCCTTGCTGGCCGGTCCCGGCTCCGGGCGGTCCCAGGGTCCTTCGGCGGCATTGATGACGAACATTGTGCCAATGGACCAAAGACCGAGGACGCCGAACAGAACAACCGACGCCCAGTCGCCATTGGCCAGAAGGTGCGCGACAGCCCATGTCGCCAGTCCGGTTAACATGGGATGGCGCATCAAGGCCCTGGCCCGGCCTTTAGAGCTGCCTGCGCCGAAAAGGAAAACGGCAATAAGCATCAATAAGTTGTTCGCGTGGCGTCCCCAACTTGGCGGGTCATAGGCCTGGTCCGCATCCCAGAGCCTGTAGCCCAGCACCATTAAAGCCACCGAGCCGAGAAGAAGAACGGCCACAAGTCCCCGGCCGCGATCGCCGAGTTCGGCCCGAAGGCCCGGCATCGCCCTTTTGAATCCATGTGCCAGGATCCAGATTGCCAAACCGATTAGCAGGTAGATCATGCGTCCTCCATGGCCGATATTGCCTTGGCCGCCGCAAGGATTGCCCGCGCCCGCTCCACATGTAGGTTCTCGACAATGGATCCATCAAGGACCGCAACGCCCGCGCCACGGGCTTCGGCCTCTTCAAACGCCGCGATCTCGCGCCCGGCCAGATCGATTTCTTCTTTCGACGGCGCGAAGACGGCATTGGCCGTCGCAATTTGTGCCGGGTGTATCAAGGATTTTCCGTCCATGCCCAAGGCGCGCCCTTGTTCGCATTCGACCAGAAGTCCGGCTTCGTCCTTGAAACGGTTGAACACGCCATCGATGCAAACGATCCCGGCGGCTCGCGCCGCAAGCACACAGGTTTGCAAGGATACCATCATTGGTGCGCGGTCATCAGGGGTCTGAACCCGCAGTTCCTTTGCCAGATCGTTCGTCCCGATCACGAAGCCTTGCATGCGGGGGGCTGTGGCGATGGCATGAGCATTCAAAATGCCCACCGGTGTCTCTATCATGGCCCAGATCGCGATGTTACCTTCGGGGTCGGACAGGTCCAGGTATTCCGCGACCCGGGCCACCATCTCGGGACCGGACACTTTTGGCAGGAGCACTGCGTCAGGTCGTACCTTTGCAGCCGCCGCCAGATCATCGGCGCCCCAGGGTGTGTCTTCCCCGTTTATGCGCATCAGCCGTGCGCGTGCGCCAAACCCACCGTTTTCAAGGGCCTGAACGAGGCCCTCGCGCGCGGCGACTTTCTCGGTCGGCGCAACCGCATCTTCGAGATCGAAAATGATCGCGTCGGCGGGAAGCGTCCTCGCCTTGTCAAGCGCCCGTCCGTTCGAGGCAGGAAGATACAAAACGGACCGCCAGGGCCGCGCGAGAGACGCCATGATTCTCATCCTCATCCACTGTCGGGCGGAAACGACCACAGGCGGAAGCCGCCCTGCAAGCAGAATCGCCGCAACGCAGAACTGTGCTGAAAACAAAGCGGAATCTTTGGAGCGTACGGTGAAGACCCGTCCGTTAACTTATTTTTCGGCTTCCTTGGACAAGCTTCCTGCCACGTCGGACGTGCGATTTTCAGCACGACAACCCTAGCCAGCGTGACAGAAGGCCGTACCGGCGGGCTGGCAGATCGGGCCGAAAGCGCCTGAGAAAGGAAAACCGATGACAAGATCCTTTGCACTGGCCGCCCTGGCCGCGGGAACCGCATTCTTGGCCGCCACACAGTCCTCGGCTCAATCAATGCGAAACTGCGGTGTCCGCGATGCCGTGGTCACACGGCTTGCCGAGACTTATGGCGAGACACGCCAGTCGATGGGGCTTGGCGCGAACAACCAAATTATCGAGGTCTATGCGTCAACCGAAACCGGCACCTGGACGATCACCGTTACCATGCCAAACGGGATGACCTGTTTAGTCGCATCGGGTCAGGCCTTTGAAGTCCTGACAGAAGATCTGACGCCAACAGGCATGGCGCTTTAAGTCAGCGCGTCAAAGATCAGTTTTGTCCCGGTGAGGGTCAGCAAAACGTAGGCAATAACAAAGTACAGCTTTTCGGGGACCAAGTGGTGCGCCTTGACGCCAAGCCACGCCCCGAAAACCGCGCAGGGCGATAAGACCAGGACCGCAAGCCAGGTATCGCTTGTGAATGCTCCGAAGGCCGCATAAGGCCCGAATTTCAACAGGTTGATGACCCAGAAAACCAGAACCGTGGTCGCCTGATACACGGTCTTCTGGATTCCCTGCGACAACAGATACACGGCAACCGGCGGGCCGCCCGCATGGCTCACAAAACTGGTGAATCCGGCCGTGCCGCCCGCGATCATACCCACATAACCAGGATACGGACTGTTGCGGCGCGGGATCATCCCACGTGACGCCGCAACTTGGTAGGCGACGAAAGCGAGTGCTACAGCGCCAATCAGGAAGCGCAATACATCGTCATTTGCAACGCCAAGAAGAAGAGCGCCCAGCGCGACGCCGGGCACGGATCCGAGCACCAGAAGGCGCGCATCGCGCCAGGACCAAAGACCCCAGAACCGCCGCAGCACCGTCAAGTCAATCAGCATCAGCAATGGCAGCATGATCCCGAGCGCCGCGGCAGGTTCGATTACGGAAGCAAGGATTGTTGCCCCCACGAATGATGCACCTGACCCGAACCCGCCCTTTGAGATCCCGGCAAGGATCACGCCAACAACGGCCAGAACGATAACCAGCGGTTCCCAGATCATCTGGCGTGCCCGGTCATTCTGTCTCTTTCTCCCGATCACCTTGCGCGCCCCGGCCCTACTGGCTAGGCATCGCGGGAAACCTCATGACCGGAGATTCCCCCCATGGCTAGACCGAAAATCGCGCTGATCGGCGCCGGACAGATCGGTGGAACGCTTGCCCATCTTGCTGCAATGAAGGAACTCGGCGATGTGACGCTGTTCGACATCGCGGAAGGCGTCCCCGAAGGAAAGGCACTCGATATCGCTGAATCAGGCCCATCCGAAGGGTTTGATGCCGCGATGAAAGGCACACAGGATTATGCCGACATTGCGGGCGCCGATGTGTGCATCGTTACAGCGGGGGTGCCGCGCAAACCGGGGATGAGCCGCGATGATCTTCTAGGCATCAATCTGAAAGTCATGAAATCTGTGGGCGAAGGCATCAAGGCCCATGCGCCGAACGCCTTCGTGATCTGCATCACCAACCCGTTGGACGCGATGGTCTGGGCACTTCGCGAATATTCAGGCCTGCCGCGTGAGAAGGTCTGCGGCATGGCGGGGGTTCTGGACAGCGCGCGGTTCCGCCATTTCCTGAGCCTTGAGTTCGAAGTCTCGATGAAGGACGTCACCGCCTTTGTCCTAGGCGGACATGGCGATACGATGGTGCCACTGGTTCGGTACTCAACGGTTGCGGGCATCCCATTGCCGGACTTGGTCGACATGGGCTGGACCACCCAGGAAAAGCTTGACGGTATCGTCCAGCGCACGCGGGATGGCGGGGCCGAAATCGTGGGCCTTCTCAAGACCGGATCGGCCTTCTATGCGCCGGCAACCAGCGCAATTGAAATGGCCGAGGCTTATCTGAAAGACCAGAAGCGTCTTCTTCCCTGCGCGGCTTATGTCGACGGAGCCCTGGGCCTGAAGGGCATGTATGTGGGCGTTCCGACCATTATCGGTGCGGGCGGTGTCGAGCGCATCGTCGACATCAAGATGAACGCCGATGAGCAAGCCATGTTCGATAAATCTGTCGATGCCGTTAAAGGGCTGGTCGAGGCCTGCAAAGGCATCGATGGCGGGCTGAGCTAGTACATGTGGATCCGGGCCGCCCTTGTCGCATGTCTTTCAATGGCGGTCCCTGCCGCCGCCCAAACCTCCATCTCTGGCAAGATCGGGTCCGCCGGTCTCGCCTCGGTCGAGGCAGAGTTGTCGTCCCTTCCCGAGCCAACGCCGAGCGACGCGCTTGCTCTTGGCGGTGTTCGCTTTCTGAGAGCGATCGAGAAGACGCTGCAAACCCGCTGGCGCGTGGGTTTGGACGCCCGAAGCGCGATGCTTTCGATCCCGATAATCCGATTGCCCGTTCCGCCAAACCCGAACCCCGATCCGTTTGATCCGGAAGTTCTGGAGCAGATCTTTGCCGGCGTCATCGACGACATGGCGGCGGCCCGTGCTCCGCTGGAAGGCTTGGATGCCACCAGCGATGCATCGTTGACACTGGACATCGGCGATCTCTGGTTCGACGTGAACACAAACGGCGCCCGCGATGACGGGGAAGGTGTGTTCGAAATCGCAGGCCCTGCCCTTATCCGCCGTTGGGGGGCGCTGTCCGATGATGAACGGATCGCGCCGACAATCCGCTTCGATGCAGCTGATGCTGAGTGGCTTGTGGCTTACACCCACTTGTTGTCTGCCGTGTCCCAGATTGTCGTCGCGTTCGACCCGTCCCGCGAAGTGGCCAGGATCGGGGAAGCCCGGGCCCGCATCGCCGCTTTGCAGGCGAACGCGCCGCCCCAGAACGCGATGGATATGCAATTCGGCGCCGAGGTTGATCTGTTCGCGATGATTTATTTGTCGCTTCGACAGGCACCCGATCCGACAAGAACCGAGGCCGCACGCCTGCACATGCTGGACATGATTGCGGCGAACAAACGGTTCTGGGCTGCCGTCGAAGCGGAGACAGACAACAACGCCGAATGGATCCCGAATGCGCGCCAGACCTCGGCGCTTGGCATCGACGTGCCGCCCGAGACTGGCCCGCAATGGTTGGCGGTTCTGAGCGATGCCGAGAAATTGCTGTCCGGGGAACTTCTTGTCCCGCATTGGCGGTTTGGATCCGGCGCCGGTATCAATCTGAAGGCGTTGATGCAAGATCCGCCGGCGGTCGATATTGTTGAATGGGCGCAGGGCGTTGGGCTTCTTCCATATGTCGAGGACGGTCCTCTGATCACGCCTGACAACTGGCGGCAGTTCTCATTCCTTGTTGGCGGCGATGCCGCACTGTTCGTTATCTTCCTGAACTGACAACCGGCACAGTTGACAGGGGGCCACCTGACCAGCCATGCCTTTGGAAAACCAAAAAATGGTTCCAAAGACAGGCGGGCAGCCATGGCATCACGACCCACGGTCGCATCAATGTGGATCGGCAACGATCTGACATTCATGGAACAGCTTTGCCTGAAATCCTTTGTCGATGCCGGACATCCGACCAAGCTTTATACTTACGAACCTGTCGGCAACGTGCCCGATGGCGTCGAGATCGCAGATGCGTCTTCAATTATGCCATCAAGCGCGTTTGTGGTGAACCAGGGCACCGGAAGCCCTGGACCCCATGCCGACAAGTTCCGTTATCACATGCTGGACCAGACCGACGAGATCTGGGTCGACACCGATGCCTATTGCCGAAAGCCTTTCCCAGACCAGCCTTTTGTCTTTGCATCCCATTGGGGCTCGATGATCAACAACGGGGTCTTCCGTCTCCCGCGAGGCTCGAAGACCCTTCAGGACTTGCTGGACTTCACCGCGACAGATTTTCCCGATCTGCCGGAAGATTTCCTGTTCAAAAGAAAGCGCATTCGCGAGCGATACTTTCGGCGTAAGGCCGAGGGACGTCCGATGCATGTGGGCGAACTCTGGTGGGAGGTTTGGGGCCCACACCCCGTGACCTATTTCCTCAAGAAGAACAATGAGCGGCGTCACGCCTTGGATCGGCACCTGCTTTATCCCTATGACGGTTCGAATATGACGCCGATCGTGAAAACCGGCGCGTTCGACCCGAGCGTTGTTTCCGACGACTGCCTGTCGATCCACTTTTTCGGCTCTGCCATTCGCCGATTGCTGGAAGCGTTCGGTGGCGTCCCCGAGAAAGGGTCGTATATGGCGCTGCTTTGCGCCAAGCACCGCATCAATCCGGAAGACGCCCCTATGCTCGCCAAGCAGGCCGCCGCGTGATCATCGGCAAGCACAGAAAGCGCGTGCGCCGTTTGACAATGCGATGGCTGATCCAGAATTTGGACAAGGCCGGGCACCGCGTCCATTATGTGCAAGTTGGCGCGAATGACGGGGTTCTGGATGATCCAGTTTACGATGCCGGACGGACGGCGGACTGGGCCGGGCTGCTGATCGAGCCCTCACCCTATTACTTCCAGAAATTGCAGGCCTTGCACGCAGAGAACCCGCAATTGATTTGTCTGAATATTGGGATTTCGGACAACCCGGGCACCATGACGCTGCACCAGCTTTCGGCTGAGGCCGAAGGCAAGTACGACGTTTGGGCTGCGGGCTGCGCCTCGATGGATCGAGGGCGCCTGGAAGAGGCTTTGCGCGATGCCGGGCCGCTGGACGACGGAGACATCGTGTCCAATGACGTGCCCGTAGAGCGGCTGGACCATGTGCTGGCCAAACAACGGTTTTCCCAAATTGATCTGCTTGTGATCGATGTCGAAGGGCACGAGCAAGCCGTCTTGGATAGTTTTGACCTGGGTCAGATGAAACCCAGAATGATTGTGCTTGAGTCCAATTCCGGGCGCGAAAGCGAAGCGCAGTTTGTCGGGGCTTTGAAAAGTGCTGGCTATGCGGTCCATAAGATCGCGGAGGACCTTGTCGCCTTTTCACCTGCTTATCCAATGCTGACTCCGAGCGATGCCCTGAACCTGATCGGATTCGGTTCCGCCTGACCTCAAATCTAATTTGTGATCACAGGAATTCCCGCTGTGATCACATTTGCTTATGTTTTGCCCCAAATACTCGGTTTTCGGGAATTCCGGCTTAACCCTAATCGGTTCATATGCAACGAGAAGACGAACGCAGCCGGTAAAAGGGGCCCGATTACATGAACATCCACGAATACCAGGCCAAGGCCCTGTTGCGCGATGCAGGTGCTCCGGTTTCTGACGGGCGGGCAGTACTGAAACCGGAAGACGCCAAGACGGCTGCGTCTGCGCTGGACGGGCCGCTTTGGGTAGTCAAAGCCCAGATCCACGCTGGCGGACGCGGCAAGGGAACGTTCAAAGAAGCAGATGCCGGCGACAAGGGCGGTGTCAGATTGGCCAAATCAGTGACCGAGGCCGCTGAGGAGGCCAAGAAAATGCTTGGCCGGACCCTGGTGACCAAACAGACCGGACCGGCCGGGAAACAGGTCAGTCGGATCTATATCGAAGACGGCTCGGGCATCGAGACCGAGATGTATCTGGCCTTGCTCGTAGATCGGCAGACCAGCCGAGTGTCCTTCGTTGCCTCGACCGAGGGCGGCATGGACATCGAGGAAGTGGCGGCCGAAACACCGGAGAAGATCCTGTCCTTCTCAGTGGATCCGGCAACGGGGTACCAGCCCTATCACGGACGCCGCATTGCATTTGGCTTGGGCCTGCAAGGTCCACAGATCAAGCAATGCGTGAAGCTGATGGGTACGCTGTATAAGCTGTTCATCGCAAAAGACATGGAGATGCTTGAGATCAACCCGTTGATTGTAACGGACAAGGGCGATCTGAAGTGCCTCGACGCCAAAATGGGCTTCGATGGGAATGCCGTCTATCGCCATCCGGATATTTCGGAACTGCGTGATACGACCGAGGAAGACCCCAAAGAGCTTGAGGCGTCCAAATACGATCTGAACTATATCGCCTTGGACGGTGAAATCGGCTGCATGGTGAACGGTGCGGGCCTTGCCATGGCGACGATGGATATCATCAAACTCTACGGGTCTGAGCCTGCCAACTTCCTGGATGTGGGCGGCGGCGCCACCAAGGAAAAGGTGACCGAGGCGTTCAAAATCATCACCTCGGACCCGCAGGTCAAAGGCATTCTGGTAAACATTTTCGGCGGCATCATGCGCTGCGACATCATTGCAGAGGGCGTGGTCGGCGCGGTGAAGGAAGTGGGCCTGAAGGTGCCGCTTGTTGTCCGGCTTGAAGGGACGAATGTCGAAGAAGGCAAACGCATCATCAATGACAGCGATGTCGACGTCATCGCCGCAGATGATCTGAAGGACGGGGCCGAGAAGATTGTGAAGGCGGTCAAGGGGTGATCTTAACATTCCGGATCTGCGCGGGCTGCGTTGCCGCATGTGCCCTTGCCACGGCGGCAGTGCCCGAAGAGCACGCGAACGATCCGGATGCAGTATGGGACCTGTTTGTCGCGGAATGCATGGAGGCGACAGTCGCTCCGATCAAACTGTCGCATCTCAAGGACATCCTGACCAAAGAGGTTAATCCCGAAGGGCATGCAGCACTAAGCGCCGACGGAAAGATCCACATGGGCTCGGAAGAGTTGCGAGAGCTAGAATCCGAAGAGGTCGTTTTCGCGATGCTCCATTTTGGCGGCGAACGGCTTCCGGATGCGACAAGCAACTACTGTTCGATCAATCTGTCCTATGACGAGGACGGTATTCGATTGGACTTGAACGAGGTCGCGGCGCGGCGCGCAAAGGAAGTGATCGGCACCGGTATGATCCATCTTGGCGGCCAAATGGTTGGCCAGGGCGGTACGTGGCCGGATGACGGCGATGAGATGCCGACCATCGACATCTATACAACTCCAGAAAGTCCCGCACCGCTTGTTGTTCGCGCCATGGCGATGCCCCGGTTCAGCAGCCTTTCGATGTTCCGGCATATTCCCAACTCGGGAGCCAGCCGGTGAAAGGCTCAAGACGCAACACCGCCCTTGGCCAAACATTTGCGACTGGAGTTTGCATGGCGTGTCTGTCCTTTGCTGGACCGGTCCCTGCCGCCCCATCGACCGAACAGGCCGTTGCCATCTTCGCGCGCGCAGTCGGCAGCCTGCCCTGCACCGCCCGGGTCGATGCCATTGCGATTGGCGATGGACTTGTCGCGTCCGGAGAGACGATGACAGCCCCGGAATATGTCGATCAATCCTATCAATCGCCCGATGGCGCCGAGTTGACGGTGAGCCGCGAACGGACGCCGCTGGGTCCACAGTTTGCCGCGATCTTGAATGTGCCGGGAACCGACCGGACCTATGCCAAGGCCGTACAGTCCGGGTTGGAGACCCGGCTTGACCTGGGCCCGGCCCGTCCCTGGACGAACCTTGTTTCTGGCTCTGGCTACAGCTGGGCGGTTACATTGCCCGGCGGGGCCGGCCAGATCGTACTTCGCCAAACGGAAGATCCGAACGCGACCGTCCTGATCGGCCAGATGGACCCAATCCGCCCCGGCCAGAGGATCGATTGCTGATGGCGAAGGTTCCGATCTATCTGATCAATCTGGCCACGGCCACCGAGCGTCGCGCGCTTGTCCAGCGCGAGCTTGCGGCGGCAGGTTTGACCGCGACGCTTGTCGAAGCGATTGACGCCCGCACCCTGACCCGCGACACGCTGTTGCAAGACTGCAAGGCGGAAGGGCCCTGGGGCTTCTTTCACACCAAGGACATGGTCTGCACACTGAGCCATCAGAAGGCGTGGCGTCAGTTTTTCGAGAGCGATGCCAAGATAGGCCTGTTCCTTGAAGATGACGTCTTCCTGTCCCCGGAGTTGGGGGATTGGTTGGCCGACCTGTCCTGGTGGCCCGCGGGCGCGGACATCATCAAGTTGGAACGCTGGCGCGACGACCGTTTGGTTGTTGCACTCAGCACAGCAGCGACAGAACATCTTGGCCGGTCGGTTGCGCGGCTCCGGTCCCGGCATTCCGGGGGCGCGGCCTATTTGATGACGCGCGACGCCGCGCACCGATTTGCCGAAAGCCAGCCGTTTTCGATGGGCGTAGATCACCTGCTCTTCAACCTGCCGGCGTCACGGCTGGCGCGGCAATCGCGGATCTATCAAGTGAACCCGGCGCTCGTGGAACAGGGCAATGACGTTCCTGGCGGAATTGTCGGTCCTCCGCGCGGGCGGCCCAAAGGCTGGGCTGGAGTGCGACAGGGTCTACGCCGCGGCATCCTTGAAGTGACGTGGCCGCTGCGGCTTTTGCCTGGGATCGCCCTTAGTCTGCATCGTCTTGTGCGGATCACATACGAGCGGAATACGAGGCGCGTCGCGGCACCGATCGAAGGCGAGGTGGCCACATGAACTGGCTACGGTCGCTGATACCCTTGCCCATGGCGTTATTGATGGCTTCCGCTTCCGGCCCTGGTTGGAGCGCCGGCGCGAATGCGGCGATAGAGGCCTTTGCCGCCCATTGCTTCAGCCCTTTCCTGACAGCCGTGACCGCGCAGGAACGTCTGTCCATTCCGGGCGCACGCATCGATTTCTATGATATCGACCCGTTCTCGGACGTCGCCCCCTCGCCCAGTGATGATGTGGCAAAGGGCACGGACCGGCGCTGCGCCGTGGCCATCGATGGGAATGTCGCCGATCAGGCTGCGGCCGCCGTGGTCGATACCCTCTCGCGGGAAGGGATTACTGATCAGGCACCATTGCCCGAAGGGTACATGCCATTGCCCGGGACCGCCATTCTGGCGGCACGCTTTCTCAACCCGAACCGTGTCGCTGTGGTTCACATCGGAACGCGGGCCGGTCCGAACGGGACTGAGACGTTCATGTTCGTCGAACGGCAAGTGCGAGAGGACCGATAGATGTTCGGGCTTTTCGGGACATCCAAGGCAAAACCGGTCGAGGGCACCGACCCAGGCATTGCACCGTCTCTGATCAAGGCTCTGAAGCAGTTGGATGAACGGGGCAGCTTTGAAGGCGTGCTGGGTGCCGATGACGGGTTCACCATGCAATCGGGGGTCGGCGGGCGTCAGATTGGACCGCATCTGTCCTGTCGCATGAAGGCGGCTACAGCACCGGATCTTTTTGTCTTGGGTGCGGCGGGGATCGATGCAGGGGCCCTGCAACAAACTGTCGATAGGGCCCTAATTTCGGTATTTGGTATTGATGCGGAATGGAAGAGCTCGGGCCAGACTGATGTCAGCCGTTTCGCCGTTCTGCCGCGCGGGGACAAGGAACTGAACATCAAGGTGGTGCGTGCGGACGATATTGGCGTTTCCGAGACCCCCGTTCCAGGCACACAGGTTCAGATCACCGTCGTTCATGGCACGCCGGACGAAATCGCCGCACGGCGGGCAGCGCAGAAGGCGGAACAGAATGACATCCGGAACCAGCTTGTGACGGCGCATTTGTCGCAATTGGCGTTGCATCTTGTCGCCGATCCAACGGCATCGTTCCTACCGGCCATCGAGGGCCTGAGCGGCATGACGCGCCAGGGCACCAACCAGTTCGGCGATGCAGTTTTTGTCGATCCGCAGGCGGGGGTCTACATGGGGGTTCGCCCGGGCCAAGTGGAAGTGTCTTATGTGGTTGACCCTCCAGAGCTTGCGCAGGCGGTTGCTTCAAAAGCACTTGAGTTCCTCGGCGGGACTGTTTCGGACTATGTGAAAGATGGGGACACCAACCGCGCCACGGCTTCACCTGCGGTCGGCGAGACTGTGTTCGACGTGGCGGTCGCACCGGACCAGAGCCCATTCAATGACGCGGATGGCGCTCCGGTGATGGGCGCAAAGATCGTCATAACCCGGCGCAGCGAAGGGGACGGACCAGCGCCCGCCGATACATCCAAAGATGCCGTGCCCGAGGCGACCTTGGCCGTGGTGGAGGTAGGTGAGGTGCTTGCGCGTCTGTTCCGCAGGCTCGAAACGTCGGGCACCTTCATCGGCACGTTCAGTGGCCAACCCGAGTTTCAGACGATGACGACCCCGGAACAGATCGAGGTCGCGGCAGACCCGAACCGTCAGATCGGCGCCGTTCTGGACAGACCGAGCTTTGCCCTGATGATCGGCGGCATGTCGGTGCCCATAGCTGCACTGTCGCCCGTTTCGGTCATCGTCAAAGAGATATCCGGGACCGAACCCGATTGGGACGTCTCGGACCCTAACGCCATGAAAGCAACGGTCCAGATGGGACCCAAAATAACCGCAGATATCACCGTGCGCGGGGATGACATCCAACCTTGGTTCGATGGTCGCACAATCCCCGGCGTCACGATCCTGACCGCATTAAAACAATCGGAAAGCTGAACCATGTCCGTCCTTATCAACAAAGACACCAAAGTGATCTGCCAGGGCTTTACCGGCAGCCAGGGCACGTTCCATTCGGAACAGGCGATTGCCTATGGCACGCAGATGGTGGGCGGCGTGACGCCCGGCAAAGGCGGTCAGACACATCTTGATCTGCCGGTCTTTAACTCGGTCCACGAAGCGGTCGCGAAGACAGGTGCGAATGCGAGCGTGATTTACGTCCCGCCGCCATTCGCCGCGGACTCGATCCTTGAGGCTATTGACGCCGAGATCCCGCTGGTCGTTGCGATCACCGAAGGGATCCCGGTGCTCGACATGATGGCGGTCAAGCGCGCGTTGGAAGGGGCAAGCACCATTCTTGTCGGCCCGAACTGTCCAGGCGTCATCACGCCGGATGAATGCAAGATTGGGATCATGCCGGGCCACATCCACAAAAAGGGCTCGGTCGGTGTCGTGTCGCGGTCGGGCACTCTGACTTACGAGGCCGTCAAGCAGACCACCGATGTGGGGCTTGGCCAATCGACCTGCGTCGGTATTGGCGGCGACCCCATCAAGGGCACCGAACACATAGATGTGCTTGAGTGGTTCTTGGCAGATGACGAAACGGAGTCGATCATCATGATTGGCGAGATTGGCGGCTCTGCCGAGGAAGATGCTGCCCAATTCCTTGCCGATGAGAAGAAGAAGGGCCGCTGGAAGCCTGTTGCTGGTTTCATCGCAGGGCGCACCGCACCTCCGGGTCGCCGGATGGGCCATGCCGGCGCGATCGTGGCTGGCGGCAAGGGCGGCGCCGAGGACAAGATCGAAGCGATGAAAAGCGCAGGGATCGTTGTGGCCGAAAGCCCGGCAGGTCTGGGCGAGGCTGTTTTGGAGGCGATTGGGTAATGTTTGATTTGCCGCCCGACATACCGTTAATTTCCGCTTGCTCGGAAGCGGTGCATGCTGGGTGGCACGAAACTGAGCAATGCGTACTTAACTCAGGATTTGAGTTCGCAGATCCAACCGATCGACTAATGCGGGTCGAAATAGACTATTGGACTGCGGTCAGAGTTATGAACGGCAAGGCACTTGAAGAGGCGGTTCCGAAAGGCGACGTGGTTGAGACCACGGCATCCGGTGCGACAACCACGACCTTGGACAGTCCATTTTTGCTGGTGAGCTTTGACAATGAAGGAGCGCGTAAAGGCGAAATTCATCGCGTCTATGAAAATAGCGATGGCGATGCGGCGGTTCTTTTGGACGACCAGGCGAGTATATCACTCTTCGTGTTCCAGAAGGATCCTTGGTCAGATTTTTCCGGAATTCTCGCCGCTATCGCACGCGAAGGTGGAGAAGTTTCAAAAAACGATTTTGTCAGCGGGGCAAAAACACCTTTTGAGTTTATAGAAATGAGCTTTCTACAGCGAGCGTTTTACACGGTATTCCCGTCGGCTTTTCCAGACACTACGAGTTGGGATTTGCTCCAAATCGAATCCACGCAATTCGAGATTGCCTTCGGCCGCCCACCAGAATTCAGTTTCTGCGCGTCCTACGATGTCACCCGAATGTATTGAGGTAACGAAATGACCGAACAATCCCCGAACGACGTCTTCCACGCCTCGTCCTTCCTGCAGGGGCACAACGCAGAATACATCGAACAGCTTTATGCACGATACGCGGCAGACCCCAGCGCGGTGGATGAGGCCTGGCAACAGTTCTTTCGGCAGTTGGGCGATACGGAAATCGATGCCAAGCGCGAAGCCGAGGGCCCGTCCTGGGCGCGGGCAGACTGGCCGCCGGAACCCAATGACGAGTTGACGAGCGCGCTCGACGGGCAATGGGCGGAACCCGAAAAGCAGGTCGAGAAGATCAAGGCGAAGGCTGCGGAAAAAGGTGCCTCGATCACCGATCAACAGGCCCGCCAAGCGGTGGTCGACAGCCTGCGCGCGCTGATGATCATCCGCGCCTATCGGATCAGGGGCCATCTGGTGGCCGATCTCGACCCGTTGGGCATGCGCGACCAGACCCCGCATCCCGAGCTTGATCCAAAGTCCTATGGCTTCACCGAGGCCGACATGGACCGCCCGATTTTCATCGACCATGTGCTGGGGCTTGAAATGGCCTCGATGCGCGAAATCATCGCCATCGTGAAGCGGACCTATTGCGGTACGTTCGCGCTGCAATACATGCACATCTCAAACCCCGAAGAAGCTGGCTGGCTGAAAGAGCGGATCGAGGGGTTCGGCAAGGAAATCGCGTTCACCCGCGAAGGCCGCCGCGCGATCCTGAACAAGCTGGTTGAAGCTGAAGGATTCGAAAAGTTCCTTCATGTCAAATACATGGGCACCAAGCGCTTTGGTCTGGATGGGGGCGAAAGCCTGATCCCTGCGATGGAACAGATCATCAAGCGTGGCGGTGCGCTAGGCGTCAGCGACATCGTGATCGGCATGCCGCACAGGGGCCGTCTGAGCGTCTTGGCCAATGTGATGGCAAAGCCCTATAAGGCGATTTTCAACGAGTTTCAGGGCGGTAGCTTCAAGCCGGAAGATGTCGACGGGTCTGGCGATGTAAAGTACCACCTCGGCGCCTCGTCGGACCGGGAGTTTGACGGGAACACGGTGCACCTGTCGCTGACGGCCAACCCGTCGCACCTTGAAGCGGTCAACCCGGTCGTTCTGGGAAAGGCCCGCGCCAAGCAGGATCAGTCTAAAGATCACGACCGGACGTCATGCCTGCCCATCCTGCTTCATGGCGATGCGGCTTTTGCGGGCCAAGGCGTCGTGGCCGAATGCTTCGGTCTGTCCGGGCTTCGCGGCCACAAGACCGGCGGAACGATGCATTTGGTGGTGAACAACCAGATCGGGTTTACGACGGCGCCACATTTTTCGCGCTCATCGCCCTATCCCACAGACATCGCGCTGATGGTGGAAGCCCCGATCTTTCATGTGAACGGCGACGACCCCGAAGCAGTGGTGCACGCGGCCAAGGTCGCGACCGAGTTCCGCCAGAAGTTCCAGAAGGACGTTGTCATCGACATCTTCTGCTATCGCCGCTTCGGTCACAACGAAGGCGATGAGCCCATGTTCACCAACCCGGTGATGTACAAGCGGATCAAGACACACAAGACCACGCTTCAGCTTTATACCGAACGGCTGGTGCGAGACGGTCTGATCCCGGAAGGTGAGATTGACGACCTGAAGGCCGCTTTCCAGGTGCATATGAACGAAGAGTTCGAGGCCGGGAAGGATTACAAGCCCAACAAGGCCGATTGGCTGGATGGCCGCTGGTCGCATCTCGACA
The DNA here is from genome assembly GCA_965267475.1 of Paracoccaceae bacterium. Lineage (GTDB taxonomy): Bacteria > Pseudomonadota > Alphaproteobacteria > Rhodobacterales > Rhodobacteraceae > JBCBKU01. Next base: position 1,170,961 of record OZ254079.1, on the reverse strand, counting down.
AGGAAGGCGAACAATATCAGCGCGGAAAAACCGCCATCCCTGACGAAACATTCGACCAGGTAGGCCAGTCGCTGAGCCGCGTCCCGGACGGTTTTCCGCTGCACAAAACCGTGGGGCGTCTTCTCGAGGCCAAAGCCAAGATGTTCGAGACCGGCAAAGGGTTCGACTGGGCCACGGCCGAGGCACTGGCCTTCGGCAGCCTTTTGACCGAAGGCTATCCCGTCCGGCTTGCCGGGCAGGACTCAACCCGTGGCACGTTCAGCCAGCGTCATTCCGGCATCGTGAACCAGGAGACAGAGGAACGGTATTATCCACTGAACCACATTCGAGCCGGTCAGGCACAATACGAAGTGATCGACTCGATGCTGTCGGAATACGCCGTTCTTGGGTTCGAATACGGGTATTCGCTGGCCGAACCGAACGCGTTGACCCTTTGGGAAGCGCAATTTGGCGATTTCGCCAACGGCGCGCAGATCATGTTCGATCAGTTCATTTCTTCGGGTGAGCGCAAATGGCTTCGGATGTCCGGGCTCGTGATGCTTCTGCCGCATGGATTCGAGGGTCAAGGGCCAGAGCACTCGTCCGCGCGGTTGGAACGGTTCCTGCAGATGTGTGCCGAGGACAACTGGATCGTTGCGAATTGTACGACGCCCGCGAACTACTTCCACATTCTCAGGCGCCAGTTGCACCGAAGCTATCGGAAACCGCTGGTCCTGATGACGCCGAAATCGCTTCTGCGCCACAAGATGGCGATCTCGGAACGGGCCGATTTTGTGAACGGGTCGTCCTTCCACCGCGTCCTTTGGGATGACGCCGAGAAGGGCAATTCCGACACCAAGCTGAAAAAGGACAAGGATATCAAGCGCGTCGTCCTTTGTTCGGGCAAGGTTTACTACGACCTGCTGGAAGAACGCGATGCGCGCGGGATCGATGATATCTATCTGATGCGCGTCGAACAGTTCTATCCCTTCCCGGCCATGTCGATGGTCAAGGAACTCGAGCGGTTCGGAAATGCCGATTACGTCTGGTGCCAGGAAGAACCCAAGAACCAAGGTGGCTGGACCTTCATGGAACCCAATATCGAATGGGTCCTGACCCGGATCGGCGCCAAGACCACCCGTCCGAAATACGCGGGCCGCCATGCGGCGGCCTCCCCAGCAACCGGGCTCGCATCGGCCCACAAAGAACAGCAAGCCGCGCTTATCAACGAAGCGCTGACCCTGGAGTAAAGACCCATGTCCACTGAAGTCCGCGTCCCTACACTGGGGGAAAGCGTCACCGAAGCCACTGTTGCCACCTGGTTCAAGAAACCCGGTGATGCGGTCGCGGTTGATGAAATGCTGTGTGAGCTGGAAACCGACAAGGTGACCGTCGAAGTGCCCTCGCCTGTGGCGGGCACTTTGGGCGATATCGTGGCCGAGGAAGGCGCGACCGTAGGTGTTGATGCGCTTTTGGCGACGATTTCCGAAGGTGCTGGCGCCGCAGCACCCGCGCCCGCCCCGGCACCCGCTGCTGCCGAAGCGCCTGCGTCTGCACCTGCCGCCCCGCCGTCATCTGGTGGTGGGGAGGCCATCGACATCATGGTGCCTGCGCTTGGAGAAAGCGTGACCGAGGCCACGGTGTCGAGCTGGTTCAAGAAACCGGGCGAGGCCTTCGCGGCCGATGAAATGCTGTGCGAGTTGGAGACCGACAAGGTGTCCGTTGAGGTTCCGGCCCCTGCGGCAGGATCCCTGACCGAGATCCTGGCCGAGGAAGGCGCCACGGTCGAGGCGGGTGGCAAGCTGGCCGTCATGACCTCGGGAAGTGGAGCGCCCGCCTCGAGCCCGGCTGCCGCCGAGCCCTCACCGGCCGCCGCGCCTGACACCGCGGGCGCTGGTCGCGGTGACATCGAAAACGCGCCATCGGCCAACAAAATGATGGCTGAGAAGGGACTGTCCCCCGATCAGGTCACCGGCACCGGCAAGGACGGCCGCATTATGAAAGAGGATGTGCAAAAGGCGCTCGCCAATCCCCCTGCCCCGGCACCCGCCGCGGCTGCCCCCATTCCGCGCGCGCCTGTCGCCGCCGAGGATGAGGCGCGCGAGGAACGCGTGAAGATGACGCGTCTGCGCCAGACCATCGCGCGGCGTCTGAAGGACGCCCAGAACACCGCCGCCATGCTGACCACTTACAATGAGGTCGACATGGGCGCGGTCATGGATCTACGGAAGGAATACAAGGAACTCTTTGAGAAGAAGCACGGCGTGAAGCTGGGCTTCATGTCCTTCTTCACCAAGGCTTGCGTGCATGCGCTGAAAGAAGTGCCGGAAGTCAACGCCGAGATCGACGGTACCGACGTGGTTTACAAGAAGTTCGTCCATATGGGCGTGGCCGTTGGCACGCCGAACGGGCTGGTTGTACCCGTTGTTCGCGATGCAGATCAGATGTCCTTCGCCGCCATCGAGAAGAAGATCGGCGAACTGGGGCTGCGGGCCCGCGACGGGAAGCTGTCCATGGCCGAGATGCAGGGCGGGACCTTCACGATCTCAAATGGTGGGGTCTATGGATCGCTGATGTCGTCACCGATCCTGAACCCGCCGCAATCGGGGATCCTGGGCATGCATAAGATCCAGGAGCGGCCCATGGTGGTCGGCGGCCAGATCGTGGCGCGGCCGATGATGTATCTGGCGCTTTCTTATGACCACCGGATCGTGGATGGCAAAGGTGCGGTGACCTTCCTTGTCCGTGTGAAGGAAGCGCTTGAGGATCCGAGGCGATTGCTGATGGATTTGTAGTGGCCTTCGCAAAGAAAATTCCGGCGTCTGTTTGGGCGGCGTTGGCGTTCTACGCCTTCTTGAGCGTTTCGATGCTATGGCACGCATATGATGGCGCACGCGACACCGGCACTATGTTCTACGTGTTACGATGCATAATCACACTGTTCGCTTCAGTCGCTACGATCATCTTTGTATTGGTTCGGTCTTCGTACGCGTTGCCGGTCGCATGGTTAGCAATAGCGTTTTGGCTTGGCTGGTTGATATGGGGCCAGTTCACGAACTTCTTGTTGGGCAATTCTCTCGCAGACCCGATACTGATCTACATCATCTTCATGGCGCTCTTGGCGGTGATCGGCGTTCGCGTTCTAAAAGCCTACTTGCATGGCGCAGACCCGAGCTAGCGGAAAGAGAGACAAAGGGATCAAAACGATGACTTCCGAACTCACATACCTCACCTATGGCGTCGTCCTTCTGATCGTCCATATCGTCGCGCAGGCGACCGCAAGCGATCTTTCGAAAGGGCTCGGCTGGGCACTCGGCCCACAAGACGAGGCGCGCGATCAGCCCGCCTGGGCCGACCGGTTGCAACGGGCGCTCAGGAACTATCTTGAAACCTTCGCGGCCGCCGCCGCGCTCGCCCTGATTCTGGCTGTCACCGAGAAGGGCACCAGCCTGTCGGCCACAGGCGCTGCACTCTGGTTCTGGGCGCGTGTGGCTTACATCCCCGCCTTTGTCTCGGGCATCCCGCTGATCCGGTCCGTTGCTTGGTTCGCCTCAATGGGTGGGCTTCTTCTGATGCTGATCCCTGCCCTGAGTTGATACGGAAAATGACCCCAAAACCCAACTTGAACGAGGTGCCCCATGGCCAGCTATGACGTCATTGTAATCGGCAGCGGCCCCGGCGGCTATGTCTGCGCCATCCGCTGCGCTCAGCTTGGTCTAAAAACGGCCTGCGTCGAAGGGCGCGAGACGCTGGGCGGGACTTGCCTGAACATCGGCTGCATTCCGTCCAAGGCGCTTTTGCATGCCAGCCATCAGTTGCACGAGGCCGAGCACAACTTTGCCGCCATGGGGTTGAAGGCGAAGACCCCCACCGTCGATTGGACGCAGATGCTGGCCTATAAAAACGACGTGATTGGCCAGAATACCAAGGGCGTCGAATTCCTGTTCAAAAAGAACAAGATAGACTGGTTGAAAGGCTGGGGATCGATCCCTGGGGCTGGCAAGGTTCAGGTTGGAGATGAGGTTCACGAGGCCAAAAACATCATAATCGCCACCGGATCCGACGCGACATCGATCCCCGGAGTTGAACCGGATGAGAAGACTGTCGTGACCTCAACCGGCGCCTTGGAACTTGAGAGCATTCCGAAGAAGCTGGCTGTGATCGGCGCAGGCGTGATCGGGTTGGAACTGGGTTCGGTCTATGCGCGTCTTGGATCCGAGGTCACCGTGATCGAATTCCTCGATGAGATCACGCCAGGCATGGATGCCGAGGTGCAGCGAACGTTCAAGCGGATCCTGGGCAAGCAGGGGCTTACCTTCGTGCTGGGTGCTGCGGTGCAAAAGGTCGAGAATGCGAAGGGCAAGGCCAAGCTGACTTATAAACTTCGCAAAGATGACAGCGAGGTCACGATTGACGCTGACACGGTCCTTGTCGCGACGGGCCGGAAGCCTTTTACTGACGGGTTAGGGCTGGACGCCATCGGAGTCCAATTTACCGACAGCGGCCAGATCAAGACCGACGATCACTGGCAAACGAATGTTCCCGGAATTTGGGCCATCGGCGATGTGATCGACGGCCCCATGTTGGCGCACAAAGCGGAAGACGAAGGCATGGCAGTGGCTGAGACCATCGCGGGGCAGAAAGGCCACGTAAATTACGGCGTGATCCCCGGCGTCATCTATACCCATCCAGAAGTCGCCACTGTTGGTCTGACCGAACAGCAACTGAAAGATCAGGGCCGGGCCTATAAGGCGGGCAAGTTCAACTTCATGGGGAACGGGCGTGCCAAGGCCAACTTTGCCGGTGAGGGATTTGTTAAAATCCTGGCTGACAAAGACACTGACCGGATCCTTGGCGCACATATCATCGGACCTATGGCTGGCGACCTGATCCATGAGATTTGTGTGGCGATGGAGTTCGGCGCGGCGGCCGAAGATGTCGCGCGAACCTGCCACGCGCATCCGACCTATTCCGAAGCTGTGCGGGAAGCAGCGCTCGCCTGCGGGGATGGACCCATCCACAGCTAGGCCTATTGCATCGCTGAGAGGACTGGCGGAGAGACAGGGATTCGAACCCTGGGAAGCTTGCACTTCAACGGTTTTCAAGACCGCCGCATTCGACCACTCTGCCACCTCTCCGCGGTCAGGGCCTTCCAGCGAGGCTCATGTAAGGGATCCTGGGGGGCATCGGCAACCCCGGGACCGGTCGGAATTTCGCCGAATTCCACCAGAACGCTTCCCTAAATGCATAGAAACGTTTAGACTCTCGCCACTGGTGTTCGTGCAACCGTGCGGCCCGGTACCCTATCGAGCAACAAGCCGGAAATCCGGCACAGCGCAATAAAGCGCGTAAAAGGGGGCAAGAGATGACTAATCCTAAATTGGGCCTTGCGGGGCTCTTGGTCGGAGCGATGACGCTTTCGGCCTGTTCTGATGGACAATTTCCCGATCTTTTCGGCGGCGGCAAAGCGGAAGCAACGCGTGATGCGCCGCTGACCGATGTCGAAATCCGGTCCGAAGACACGATGACCCAAGACGTGGAAGCGCCTGAGGTATTCTCGGCCGCCGAACCGGGTCTTTGGGACGGTCGCCCGTCTTTGGGCGGCGTCTGGGTCGCACATCCGGATGTCACTGACCCGGAAAGGGTTCTGATCAAGAACGATCTAACGGGACAGACCGTGGTCGGCGCGCTGTTCCGGCGCGAACGGGACAATCCAGGTCCGCGGATCCAGGTTTCGTCCGACGCGGCCGAAGCCCTTGCGCTTCTGGCGGGTCAGCCCACCGAGTTATCGGTTGTCGCCCTTCGTCGGGAAGAGATCGCATCACCGGTCGCCCCTGCTGCACTTGGCACAGGCGCGCCGCTGGATGCCCGCGGTGAGATTGCCGCGACCGAACTTCCGACAGGAACGGATGCCGAGGTCGACCCGATCGCCGCCGCTGCGGCAGCGATTGCCAAAGCGGAAGGCAATGACGTACCTGAATTGCTTCCGGCCCCGACCACGGAAGACCAGCAAGTCGCTTCGATCGAGCCCCTTGCACCGGTCCAGCCTGTACAGCAGGCCGAGCCCGTATCGACCCTTGAGAAACCATTCATCCAAATCGGGATATTCAACGTTCAGGACAATGCCGTGAACACGGCGATCTCCATGCGGGAAACCGGCATCCTGCCGACCGTCCTGCAAGGCGAAAGCAGCGGCAAGCAGTTCTGGCGCGTCATTGTCGGCCCTGCCACCGATGCGGAAGAACGGGCCACGCTTCTGGCCACGATCAAGGCGGAAGGGTTCGAAGACGCATATTTCGTGACGAACTAGCAAGAAGGGATACCACCCGATGCTGACACGTTGCCTGACCGTTCTGGTACTCGCGCTCGCCGCGTGTACCACGACGCCGGTTCCCCCGGCGCGGGCCGCCTTCGACAGCAATGCCACAGCGGCATATATCTATGACATGACCACGGACACGGTTCTTTTCGAGAAAGAGGCCGATGTCCCGCTTCCCCCGGCATCCATGTCAAAGCTTATGACGCTGAACATGTTGTTCGAAGCGCTCGCGGATGGGCGCGTGTCGCTTGATACCCAGTTTGCCGTATCGACCAAGGCCAAGAACATGGGCGGCTCGACCATGTTCTTGGACGAAACCGACCGGCCCACGGTGGAAAGTCTGATCAAGGGGATCATTGTCCAGTCGGGCAACGATGCCTGCGTGGTGGTGGCCGAAGGGCTCGCGGGGACGGAAGATGCCTTCGCGCGCCTTATGAACGAACGGGCCCAAACGCTCGGGATGACCGGGTCGACCTTTGTCAACGCCTCGGGGTGGCCCGACCCAAACCACAGAATGTCGATGCGCGACTTGGGCATCCTCGCCGCGCGGCTGATCGATGAATTTCCAGAGTACTACGGCTATTTCGCGCTGGAAGAGTACGAGTTCGATGGGCGCGCACCGCAAAACCGGTTCAACCGGAACCCAATCCTGGGTCTTGGTATCGGCGGGGACGGGCTGAAGACGGGTCACACCGAAGAGGCGGGCTATGGGCTTGTCGGCTCGGCCGTTCAAGGCAACCGCCGTGTGGTTTTCGTGATTACCGGGCTGAATAGTGTGCAGGAACGGACGCAGGAAGCCGAACGCACGGTGAGCTGGGCCTTCCGTCAGTTTGTCGAGCGTCCCTTGATCGAGGAAGGCGAAATCGTTGCCCGCGCGCCTGTTTGGATGGGCGACCACACCTCGGTCGAACTGGTGGCACAGGAAGATGTGTCTCTTCTCATGCCCGCGACGAACACAGAATTCGAAAACATGACTGTCGAGTACCGAAGCCCGATTGAGGCCCCGGTCGAAGAAGGTCAGGTCGTGGCCGAGCTTGTTGTTCCCCGCAAAGACCTGCCCGAGGCGCGAGTTCCATTGGTCGCTGATCGCGACGTTGTCCGCGGCGGATTCCTTCCTCGCATTCGTTCGGCCAGCACGGTTCTGTTCCGCGAAGTTATGGGACGGGCGGCCGCACTCGGGGAATGACAGCGGGCCTTTTCGTCACGTTTGAAGGGATCGACGGATCCGGGAAGTCCACGCAGTCGCGTCGATTGGCCGATCACCTACGCGCAGCGGGTCGCGATGTTGTCCTGACCCGAGAACCGGGCGGATCCGACGGCGCAGAAGAAATCCGTCGCCTGTTGGTCGAGGGCGACCCCGAACGATGGTCGCCTGAAACCGAGATCCTCCTTTTCACCGCAGCTCGGCGCGATCACCTGGAAAAGGTCATCGAACCTGCGTTAGCGGCGGGCAAAATCGTTGTGTCGGACCGGTTCGCGGATTCCACGCGCGTCTATCAAGGTGCGACGCGCGGCGATCTGCGAGACTGCGTGGACCGATTGCATGATATCATGATCGGTCGCGAACCCGATCTGATTTTCCTGATCGACATGGACCCCGAAGAGGCATTGAACCGCGGACTTGCGCGGCAGTCCGGCGAAGACCGGTTTGAAGATTTCGGGGCCGGGTTTCAGAAGAAATTGCGTGCCGGGTTTCTTGAACTGGCCGAAGCCAACCCTGACCGCATCGTCCTGCTTGACGGGTCAGCGGACGCGGATACCTTGGCAGCCCAAATCGCCGCAATCGCGGATCAACGCCTGCCGTAAGGGTCCTATGGCCGACATCGACACATTGCCCGCGGCCGACCGGCTTGAGGGCGCACCGCACCCGCGCGAAACGTCCAGGCTGATCGGTCAGGGTGCGGCGGAAGCGGACTTTTTGTCGGCCTTCGCCCAGGACCGCCGTCATCATGCCTGGTTAATCACCGGTCCCAAAGGCGTCGGCAAGGCGACACTGGCCTGGAAGCTCGCGCGGTTTTTGCTGACGCGGGAATCAAATGACGGGCTCTTCGGTGCCCCGCCCCCGCCAGAGACGCTTGATGTCGCAGGCGACCACCCGGTCTTGCGGCGCGTCCTTGCTGGGTCCGAACCGCGCCTTTTGCCCATTGCCCGCGCATGGGATCATGACCGCAAGCGCCTGAAGACGGTGATCACGGTGGAAGAAATCCGGAAGCTGTCGTCGTTTTTCGGGTTGTCTGCACCCGATGGCGGCGAACGCGTAGTGATTGTGGACAGCGCAGACGAGATGAACGTGAACGCGGCCAATGCGCTTTTGAAAACGCTGGAAGAGCCGCCCCCAGCCACGACACTGCTGCTGATCAGCCATCAACCCGGGCGGCTTCTGCCGACGATCCGGTCGCGATGCCGGGTTCTGAAATGTTCGCCCCTGGCACCGGACTATCTGATTGAGGCGATGCAGGCCACGGGGGTCGAAGCCCTGAATGGCGCCGCCTTGGCGGAACTGGCAGGCGGTTCGGTTGGGGCAGCCGTTGAACTGTCGGAGGCTGGCGGAACCGATCTTTATGGCCAAATTGTCGCGCTTCTGGCGACCTGCCCTCGGCTCGACCGTCCGGCAGCCATAAAACTTGCCGAAAGCGCGTCTGGCCGTGGCTCAGAGGCACGGTACGCGCTGATCCTTCGGTTGTTCGACACCGCCCTCGCCAGGCTTGCCCGTTCGGGTGCCGGACATGCACCCCATGCCGAGGCCGCTCGGGACGAAGCGCAGATTTTTGCCCGGCTTTCACCCGGTCCCGGGGCTGCACAGGCGTGGGCAACGCTTCACCAGGATCTTACGGCGCGCGCCGCCCATGCGCGCGCGGTCAATCTTGACCCTTCCAGCGTCATCCTCGATATGATCCTGAAGGTGAATGAAAGGGCGTCTGAGGTCCTTTCGCGCCGCTAGGACGCGCCATGGACAGCCCGAAGATCACCGACAGCCATTGTCACCTGGATTTTCCCGACTTCGCGGGAGGGTTGGACGATGTTGTTGCCCGCGCGGCGGAGGCTGGCGTTCACCGAATGGTGACGATCTGCACGCGCCTTTCGAACCTGGACGAGGTTCGGACCATTGCCGAAACGCATGACCCGGTCTTTTTCGCGGCGGGCACCCATCCGATGTCGGTGGGCGAGGCTGGCGTCGTAGCGGTTGGGGATTTGACGGCACTGGCCGCGCACCCGAAATTCGTTGGCATCGGTGAGACCGGGCTGGACTACCATTACACGTCCGAGACCAAGGACGTGCAGCAGGAAAGCCTGCGGGTACATATCGAAGCTGCGCGCCAAACTGGCCTTCCCCTGATTATCCATGCCCGAGCCGCCGATAGTGATATGGCGCGGATCCTGTCCGATGAGTTCGCGGCAGGCGCCTATACTTGTGTCATGCACTGTTTTTCGTCAGGTGCGGCACTGGCACAGACCGCGCTGGACCTTGGGTTCTATCTGTCCATGTCCGGCATTGCGGCGTTTCCCAAATCGGCTGAATTGCGCGAGATCTTTGCTGCCGCGCCGGTTGACCGGATCCTCGTGGAAACTGACAGCCCCTATTTGGCCCCGCCGCCCCATCGGGGTCGTCGAAACGAGCCATCCTATGTGGCCCAAACCGCCCAGAAGGGCGCCGAAGTCTTTGGCTTGGACTTTGCCGATTTCGCGGCGCGGACCGAAGCGAACTTTGACCGGCTTTTCTGGAAAGCCGCCCTATGGGCAAAGGCCGCCTGATGGCGACACTCAGCTTCACGATCCTGGGCTGCGGGTCATCGGGCGGTGTGCCGCGGCTCGGCAATCTTTGGGGGGATTGCGATCCGGAGAACCCAAAAAACCATCGCACCCGTTGCGCCCTGCTTGTCACCCGGCAAGACACAGGCGGTACGACGCGGGTCTTGATCGACACGCCGCCGGATCTTCGGACACAGCTTTTGCGCGAAGGGGTCGGACATCTGGATGGCGTAGTCTATACGCACGCCCATGCCGACCATGTTCACGGGATCGACGATCTGCGCATGATCGTGTTTAACCGGCGTGAACGGCTCGATGTTTGGGCCGATGGCCCGACCCAGGACGCGTTGCTAAGCCGCTTTGGATACGCCTTCGTTCAGCCTTCGGACAGCCCCTATCCGCCCATCCTAAACCTGAACACGATCGATGGGCCGGTCACCATCGCCGGAGCCGGTGGGGCACTGACGCTCACTCCGTTTGAGGTTGGCCACGGATCCATTGACGCGCTTGGGTTTCGGGTGGGCGATCTGGCGTATCTGCCGGATGTTGCCGAGATCCCGGACACGGCTTGGCCGGCGCTTGCGGGCCTGGACTGCTGGATCCTGGATGCATTGCGCAGAACACCGCATCCGACCCATGCGCATCTGGAACGATCTTTGGAGTGGATCGCGCGTGCCGACCCGGCCCGCGCCGTTCTGACCAACATGCATATCGATCTCGACTATGCGACGGTTGAGGCTGAAACGCCCGACCACATTACTCCGGCCTATGACGGGCTGACGATCACTTACGACGTTTGAGGCTATGCAGGACCTTCTGAACGTCATTCTACCGGTCTTCATCGTGATCGGCGCAGGATATCTGGCCGTCTGGAAGGGACCGTTCACCGACGGCGGCGTAGACGGGTTGATGAGCTTCACCCAGACATTTGCGATTCCCTGCCTTCTGTTCCGCGCGATTGCGGATCTCGATCTGAAAGCCGGGTTCGATCTGGCCATGCTGGGAAGCTTCTATCTGGGTGCGACGGTTTGCTTTTGCCTCGGAATCTTCGGCGCTCGCATCCTGTTCAAGCGTCCATGGGAGGACAGTGTAGCCATCGGTTTTGTCTGTCTGTTCTCGAACAGCGTTCTGATCGGCCTCCCGATTACCGAGCGCGCCTATGGCGCCGACGCGCTGACCGGGAACTTCGCAATCGTCGCGCTGCATGCCCCTTTTTGCTACGGGCTGGGCGTTACAGTGATGGAGGTCGTAAAGAACAAGGGCGGTGGTGCGCTTCGGACCCTGGGCAACGTCGCCAGATCCATGGCCCGGAACGCGTTGGTGATCGGGATCGTTCTTGGCTTTGTCGTCAACATCACCGGGATCATGGTCCCGGGCGTACTCATGACCGCCGTAGATATGTTGGTCATGGCCGCCCTGCCCGCTGCCTTGTTCGGACTGGGCGGTGTACTTTACCGCTATCGGCCGGAAGGCGACGCCTTCACCATTGCCTTTATCTGCGCGGTGTCATTGATCATCCACCCGGTGATCGTCTTAAGCGCCGGATCGGTGACCGGGCTTTCGACCGAGGCATTCCGCTCGGCCGTGCTGACCTCCGCCATGGCGCCAGGGATCAACACCTATCTTTTCGCCAATATGTATGGTGTGGCGAAACGGGTTGCAGCGTCGTCAGTTCTGATCGGCACGGCCACGTCCATACTGACCGTGTGGATGTGGCTCCTGATCCTACCCTAGTCGAAGTCCGGCAATCTGCGCGTTGCACCCTGGTCCATACGCCAGACAAAGCCGGACGTTCCGAATATCGGGAAGAGATCGCGCACCAACGGATCATGCCCGGGCACAACCCGGTCGTTCGCGCCTGCGAGCCGCTTTAACACGCCGAACCCGTCCAACATGTCTTCTAGATCAGCCACAATCGGGAACGGTTTTCCGGCGATGAAGTTCTCATAGTAATGCGTGGCGTCCGAGGCGAGGACCAAGGGTCCCGTTTCCGTCTCGACCTCTACGATCTGAAGCCCGCGGGAATGGCCCCCCGTCCTGTGGACGCGGACACCCGGTGCAACTTCGGCCGATCCTTGATGGAAAATCACCCGGCCCGAATAGACGTGACGCACCATCTCGCACACATGCTCGACCGTGTAGGGCATCTGAAGCGTGCCATGGCACATACAGGGCCCGGTGGCGAAGGCCATCTCGGCCGTTTGCAGATGGAAGGTCGCTGATGGAAATCTGTCGAGCCCCCCCGCATGGTCATAATGCAAATGAGTGATGATGACCCGGTCGACTACCGCTGCGTCGATGCCCAGCGCCTCCAGCGCTTTGGCGGGGTCCCGTTGAATCGGACGATCGCGCCGGTCGGCTTCGGACGCATCATAGCCTGTATCCACAACGATCGTTTGTGCGCCGGATTTCAGCACCCAAAGGAAATAGTCCATACCATGGGGCGTTGCCGCATGATCGTCAAAGATAAAGCTGTCGCCCCGAACCCGTGCATTCCGTTCGGCATATTTTAGAGCGTAAACTTCCCAGTGTGTTGTCACGTTAGGCCTATCCCTTCAGTGCATGTATTAATGCATGCATAAAAATATTTGACGATCCCAAAGGATTAGTGCAACCTGAATTTGCACAGGGAATTCGCGACATGGCAACCAAGACCAAGTCATCGCTCGTCAGCGATGCCTATTCACATCTCAAGGAAGAGATCCGGACCAACCGGTTGCCGCCGGGGTATCAGGCGCCGGAGCCCGAGATTGCGCTGCGTCTTGGGATGAGCCGGACGCCGGTCCGCGAGGCGTTAATCCGGCTTGAGGCAGAAGGACTGGTGGAGCTGATCCCGCGACGCGGTGCGCGGGTTCTGCCCATATCTGCTGAAGACATGAAGGAAATCTATGAGATTCTGACGGCGCTCGAACCTGAGGCAGCGGCAAGCGTCGCTGCGCGTGGACCAAGCAATGCGGATCTGGCGCCTCTTGAGAGTGCGGCAAAGGACATGGAAGCGGCGCTGGAAGCCGACGACCTAGACGCCTGGGCCGAAGCCGATGACCAGTTTCATTCGATCCTGCTTCAGATCAACGGCAACGGGCGCATGCATGCCTTTGTCACGTCGCTTTATGACCAGGCGCATCGGGCGCGGATCATAACGCTCCGTTTGCGGGACCGGCCGGTCCGATCCACGGAAGAACACCGAATGATCCTGGATCGATTGCGGAACGGTGATGTGGACGGAACCCGTGCCATTTTCCGAGAACACCGAGAACGGGCTGCCCGCGAACTTCTGGCCATTCTTGAAAACTACCGTTTGCCGCAGCTGTGAGCGATAGCCACAGGCGCGCGAAGGAGCGCACGTTATGAGTTCATCGGCCCAAATTGCCTTGATCCGAGGAGATGGCATCGGGGTGGACGTGGCCGACGCCGCGATGGCGGTGGCAGCGCTGGCGGTCTCCCGCGCTGGTCTGCCCGCCTTCGCGGTGGATGAAATTGCTGCGGGCGCCGGATATTTCAGCGATTGTGGAACCGATATCGAGCCCGGTGGGGAAGAACGCGCAGGCAAGGCCGATGCCATTTTTCTGGGTGCGATCGGACTTCCCGCGATACGCCACACGGATGGGACCGAGATTAGCCCGCACCTTCGGCTTCGCGACCGCTTCGGCCTTTATGCCGGTGTTCGTCCCGTCAAAGCCTATCCCAATGCGCCACAGCGGCTTGCCGATCCGCGGGCGGCCAGTATCGATCTGATCATTCTGAGGGAATCGACCGAAGGACTTTTCTATTCCGCTGCAGCCCACAACCGCGGCACGACCGAAACACCCGAGATGGTCGAAGACACGCTTCGGATCACCCGAAGCACGACCGAACGGTTGCACGAGTTCGGGTTCCGCCTTGCAAAGCGGCGGCGCGAAAGAGGTCACGCGGGCAATTTGACCTGTGTCGACAAGGCGAACGTATTCAAATCGATGGCCTTCTTCCGAACCATCTTTCAAGAGGTCGCGGGCCGCCACCCCGATGTCCAGACCAGCTTTTCCTATGTGGACGCACAGGCGCTCGACCTGATCCGCCGACCCTGGGACTTCGATGTCCTGGTGATGGAAAACATGTTCGGCGATATCCTGTCGGATCTTGCGGGCGGCCTTGTCGGCGGCATGGGCATGGCGGCCTGTGCCGAGATCGGGGATGACACCGGGCTGTTCCAGCCGGCCCACGGATCGGCACCGGACATAATGGGACAGGACAAGGCAAACCCGTTGGCTGCGATCCTGTCCGCGGCGATGATGCTGGATTATCTGGCCGAGAAACTGAACGACACTCGATATTCCGACGCAGCACTGATGATCGAACGCGCGGTCGATCACGGATTTCAGGCCAATGCGCTGCGCCCCATGGAGTTTGGTGGCGATATGGGAACACGCGCTGTTACGGAAGAGGTTTTGGCCAATGTCCGTGGGTGAGCATGCCGATACCGGGTCACGCAACTTGGATGTTGCGATTGTCGGGCTTGGCTATTTCAGCACCTTTCATCTGGACGCCTGGTCCCGCAGGCCGGACACGAAATTGGTCGGTCTTGCGGATCTGTCCGAGGATCGCCGCAAGTGGGCGCAAGACGGATGGGGGGTCGAGACCTATGGCGACGCGACCGATCTTCTGGATGCGCATGATCCGGACGTTGTCGACCTTGTTGCACCGCCCCCGGCCCATGCCAAACTGATCGCCGCAGCAAGCCGCCAGGGTCGCATCATCATCTGTCAGAAGCCGTTTTGCACCTCGGTCGCTGAAGCTGAAGCAGTGACCGCGGCAGCCGAGGCCGCGGGCGTGACATTGATTGTGCATGAAAACTTCCGGTTCCAGCCTTGGCACCGTACCATCAAGCAAGTCCTCGACTCTGGTCGCCTGGGAAAAATCTTCCAGGCCCGTTTTGATCTTCGCCCCGGTGATGGGCGCGGAGCGGATGCCTATCTGAACAGGCAACCCGCCTTTCAGACAATGCCGCGCCTTTTGATCCACGAAACGGGAATTCACTTCGTCGATCTTTTTCGCTGGCTCTTTGGCGATGTGACTGCGGTCTATGCCGATCTTCGGCGGCGGAACCCGGTGATTGCAGGCGAGGATAGTGGAACCCTAGTCCTGGATCACGATGGCGAAGCGCAGTCGACATTCGACGGCAACCGACTTCTGGACCATGTGACCGACAATTTGCGCCGAACCATGGGTGAAATGGTAATCGAAGGCGAAAGCGGCACATTGAAACTGGACGGCATGGGGGCCGTCCGATACCGCCCGTTCGGCGCAGGCTCCTGGGTTGATGTGCCCTTGATCTCACCCATCGACGAAACCAGCTTTGGCGGCGGTTGCGTCGGTGCTCTGATCAACCATGTGGTCGAAGCTTCAGCGGGAATCCGGCCTTATGAAAACAAAGCTGCAGACTATCTACCCGTAATGCGGGTAGTCGAAGCGGCCTATGCATCGGCTGAAACCGGTCGAAAAATAGATCTCTGATTGGACAGTTCATGTTTGTCGTAACCGTCATGTTCAGAACCCATCCCGGTGCGATCGAGGGTTTTTTGCCTTTGATGCAGGGACAGGCCGACGCATCGGTCAAGAACGAGGAAGGTTGCCTGCGTTTTGATGTATGCCGGGATCCAGAGCGCCCGGATGAGGTGTTCCTGTACGAGATCTATGCCTCGGAAAGGGCCTTCCAAGTTCACTTGGAAAGCCCGCACTACAAGACTTTCAGTGGCGCCATAAGCGAATTGGTTGCCGAAAAGCAGGTGCGGACGTATCGTCTGCTCGATCAGGGAGGACTTCAGGACGAACAATTGTGATGCGGGCGATCTGATCGCTCAAAATCGTTGCATCACACAAAAAATGCGTTAGTGTATGCATTAATTCTTCGGTCTTCGGATCGTGAGTAAACCCAAGGGAGGACTAAATGAAAAAACTAATCGCAGCTGCCGCGCTTTCGGTTGCAGCCACAGGGGTGACTGCTCAGGAAGTGACGCTGAATATGCCGTCGACTTTCCCCGGCTCGCTGATCCAGTTGGGTCAGGCCGGTGTGCGTCTTCAGGACACGCTGAACGCCATCTCGGGCGGTGAAATCGAAGTCAAATTCTTCGAACCCGGCGCGCTCGTGCCGCCGCTTGAAATCTATGACAACGTGTCGAACGGTTCGATCGATGCCGGTTGGTCCGTACCCGGATATTGGGGCGCGAAGAACTCGGCCTATAACCTCTTCGCAGCCGTGCCCTTCGGCCCGTCCGCGGGTGAATATCTTGCCTGGCACTGGTTCGGCGGCGGTTCGGACCTGATGAACGAGATCTACAACCGGGATGGCATCCAGTCGCTCGTCTGCGGCGTGATCGCACCGGAAGCGTCGGGCTGGTTCCGCAAGGAAATCAACTCGCCGGAAGACCTTCAGGGTCTGAAGATGCGTTTCTTCGGTCTTGGCGCGAAGGTCATGCAGAAGCTTGGCGTCGACACGCAGCTTTTGGCAGGTGGCGACATCTATCCGGCACTTGAGCGTGGGACGATCGATGCGACTGAGTTCTCGATGCCTGCCATCGACCAGAACCTTGGCTTCTTCAATATCGCCAAGCACTACTACTTCCCGGGCTGGCACCAGCAGTCGACGATCCAGGAACTTCTGATCTCGAAGGCGAAGTGGGACGGTATGACCGACAAGCAGCGCACGATGATCGAAACAGCGTGCCAGGCAACGGTTGCCTATCAGTTCGCGGAAGGTGAAGCGATCCAGGGCAAGGCGTTGGCTGAAATGGAAGCCGCTGGCGTGACCATCCACAAGTGGCCGGATGAGATGCTCGACACCTTCCGCGGTGCTTGGGAAGAAGTCGTGGCTGAAGAGATTGCAGCGAACCCCGACTTCGAGACTGTCTGGAACTCGCTGCAAGAGTTCCGTGGCGAGTATGCCAAGTGGAACGACCTCGGCTATCTCAAATAAAAGACTAGACAAAATGGTGCGGGCCCGGCTTCTATCGCCGGGCCCGTCCGCTGAGAAGACCCCAAAAAAGGGGCGTTTGGCGGGCAAAAAACATAGCTTGGGAGGGAGCCTTGCAGGGACTTCTGCACATCAGCAGATTAATCGATCGCCTTTTGGCGATCCTGGCGTCAATCGGCGGCTGGCTTGGCTTCGTGCTGGTTCTGGTCGTCTGCTATGACGTGATCACCCGATACTTCGGCGTCCCCAAGCCCGAAGGCATCAACTCCACCATGATCCAGGAAAGCGAATATTGGCTGCACTCGGCGCTGATCGTGTTCGCGGTCGGATATGCCTATACCCGTCAAGCACATGTCCGTATCGACCTTCTGCGCGAAAATTTCTCGGAGCGGACCAAATACTGGGTCGAGGTGGTCGGTCTGGTCGTTGCCTTGATCCCCTACGGCATCATCGGCATCTGGCTCAGCTGGCCCTATGTCGTTCAGTCTTATGTCTCCGGTGAAATTTCCAAGTCTCAGACCGGCCTTTCGAACCTTTGGATAGTGAAATCCGGCCTGCTGGTCTTGTTCGGTATGTGGGCACTTGCTGGCCTTTCGCAGCTGATCAAGTGCATCGCCGGGCTCCGCAACCAACTTCCAGAAGATATGCAGGGTGGTGTTCTGGAGGCGCGCGACTGATGCCGATCGGAGAGCTACTTCCCGTCTTCATGTTTGCCGCGCTTGGCATCCTGTTGTTCACCGGCTTCCCCGTCGCCTTCATCCTGGGCGGCGTCGGACTTGCTTTCGCATTCATCGGCATCGCAATGGGCGAGTTCCAGTTTATCTTCCTGAAGCTTATGCCCAGCCGGATTTTCGGTGGTATCATGGAGAACCTGATCCTGACCGCCATTCCGATGTTCATATTTATGGGCACGATGCTGGAGCGATCCGGCATCGCCCGAGATCTCCTGAACTGTCTTCAGGTACTCTTGCGGCGTGTGCCAGGCGGACTGGCCCTGGCCGTGACGCTGATGGGCACGATCCTGGCTGCGACGACGGGAATAATCGGTGCGTCCGTGATCATGATGAGTCTTCTTGCCCTACCTGTGATGATCGAGCGGAATTACAGCCACGAACTGGCAACCGGTACGATCGCGGCCTCGGGCACGCTGGGCATCCTGATCCCGCCCTCGATCATGCTTGTGATCATGGCCGACCTGCTCAGTCGGTCGGTCGGCAATCTGTTTGTGGCGGCGGTCTTTCCGGGCCTTATCCTGGCCGGGCTTTACGTGGCCTATATCGTTATCCGCTGTACGATAAATCCAAGTCTTGCGCCCAAGCTTGATGCCAATATCGGCCCGCAAACGATGGGCGGCATCATCGTGATGGTTTTGCGCAGCTTCGTCCCGCCGGTCCTGCTGATTGCGATGGTTCTGGGGTCGATCCTCGGCGGCCTTGCGACGCCGACCGAGGCTGCCGGTGTCGGCGCCATGGGGGCGATCATACTTGGCCTCGTCAATCTTGTGATCCTTCCAGCTATGGGTGTGAAAGAATTCACGCTTGTGACCGCTGGCGACACACCGGATCTAGACGACCACCCGGTTGGGGGCGGCTTCTTCAGCGAATTGAAGCATTTCGGCGGCGTTCTGAGAGACGTGGTCGATCGCACCATGCTGACCAATGCGATGATCTTCGGGATTTTCATCGGGGCCACCTTGTTCTCGGCCGTGTTCCGATTCCTCGGCGGCGACGATCTTGTCATTGACGCGGTCGAGGCCATGGGACTAGGGCCCTGGGGTCTGTTGTTCCTGATCCTGGGTCTGGTGTTCCTGCTTGGGTTCTTCTTCGACTGGATCGAGATCACGCTGATCGTATTGCCCGTCTTTGCGCCGATCATCTCCCAGCTCGATTTCGGAGATCATGTGGCCAAGATCGACGTGGTCTATTGGTTCGCGATCCTTTTGGCGGTGAACCTGCAAACCAGTTTCCTGACGCCACCCTTCGGGTTTGCGCTGTTCTATATGAAGGCGGTGGCGCCCAAGGAAGTGAAGATCCAAGAGATCTATCGCGGCATTATCCCCTTCGTGCTGTTGCAGTTGATCGGACTGGCACTGGTGATCCGCTTCCCGGATATCGCGCTTTGGTTGCCAAGGGTCCTTCTGAACTAGCGGCGACCCATTCCAACGCTTTGGCCGTCCCGGTTTGGGGCGGCCTTTTTTATGTGAAGAACGCGATCCTAACGCTTTTCGTCTATGGCGGCGTTCATGCCGACGATTCTGTTCATCCACGAAAACTTTCCCGCGCAGTTCGGCGGGCTTGCGGCCTATCTGTCCCGGCAAGGCTGGAAGGTCGTGTTTGCGTCCCAGCATCCCGGCCTTAGCCGGGACGAAGCGGTCCAAGACGAAGACGGTTTTCATACCATTGGCTACGATCGCCACCGAGAGCCTCGGGCAAACGGGCACGATTATCTGAAAGGGACAGAGGCTGCGGTCCTAAACGGTCAAGCGCTTGCGCGGCGGGCAATCGAACTGAAGAAAGCCGGGTTTCGTCCGGATATTATCTTTGCGCATTCCGGATGGGGGTCCGGTAGTTTTGCCAAGGCGATATGGCCCAAGGCACGCCTCGTCCAGTATCTTGAGTGGTGGTACCAGCATCCCGGCGCCGACACATTGCCGGAAAGCCCCCTGCGCGGCTCCGTAGCCGATCAGGCGGCCAAGGCGCTGGTCCGCAATCTGCCCTTCCTTCTGGATTTTCAGCAGGCGGATCGAGTCATCTCGCCCACCAACTTCCAGGCCAAGCAATTCCCGGATTATGTGCGGGACCGAACCGCAGTGCTCCACGATGGTGTCGATTGCGACTTCTACCGGCCTGCGAAGCCGGACGACAAACCATTCTCATGGGACGGGTTGCCCGCAGATGTGCCGATCGTCACGGCCGCTATGCGAGGGTTGGAGCCGATGCGGGGTTTCCCCACGTTTATGACCGCCGTTGACCGGCTGCTTCGCGAACGTCAGGACATCCATGTGGTCATCGCAGGCGCCGACGGATCCCACTATGGGCGTCCGCCTGAGAAGTTTGAAAGCTGGAAGGCCAAGGCCCTCGCCGAACACGACCTGGACCTGTCGCGCATTCACTTCACGGGTTTCCTGCCGAAAGAAGATCATGCGCGGCTTTTGCGTCGAAGCGCGGTCCACGTCTATTTGACGCGTCCCTTCGTCTTAAGCTGGTCATTGATCGAGGCGATGGCCTCTGCCGCGCCCCTGGTGGTTACGGATGTCGAGCCGGTACGCGAAGCCGTTGCAGGCCGGGATCGGGCCTCATTCGTGGATGTGCGAGACCCCGATGCCACGGCGGCCTCGATTGGCTGGATGCTTGACAATCCCGGGCTGGCCCGCGCCATGGGCGCCCGCGCGCGCCAGCTGGCCTTGAAAACTTATGACACCCGCATTTGCCATCCCGCCATTGAGAAGGAGCTTCAGGCGATGTTGCCCAAGGACAAGCGCATCCCGGCCCACGCCGCGGAATAAGACCAAACTGAAGGTGAATGGTGCGGTCGAGAAGACTCGAACTTCCACGGGTGTTACCCCACAGCGACCTCAACGCTGCGCGTCTACCAATTCCGCCACGACCGCACTGTCCTGACTAGGCCCGCGGGACATAGCGAATGGACATCCCGATGTGAAGGGGGAATTCGACTAGACCGCCGTGAACCAGACGAAGGTTCCGAAGGACAGCCCAAGCGCCAGAACGAAACCGAACTTCGCAATGCGACCTTCCATCCTGTCATCGGCCACCTGACCACCAAGAAGGCGCGCGACCGTCTTCGGAAAGAAGTCCTCGCGCAGGTGATAGTCCGAGCAATAGAGCGAAAAGAACGAAATCACGCAGCAAATGGCCAGCCCAAGCGAGAAGGCCAGAAGATCGCGGCCCGCCGCAAGGCTGATCGCCAGTGCCAGAAGAAACCCGATGTTGGCGATCTGGAAGATGAAGAATGCCACTGGTTCGTTCCGGGCCCGGCGCGTCGCGACATGTTCAAAAACGGGGTCCAAATAGGTTTTGCGCCGTTTCGGATCATCGCCGACAAGGGTGGCCAGACGATCCCGCGCGGGGTGGTCCGCGGGAATATCCGCGCCAAGCGTTTCCCGGACAAGCGATAGAATGGCGCGATTGATCTCGGTCTTGATCTCTTCCGGCGTCTCGCGGTCCATGTCCGACCGAAGCGCCAGCCCCCGCAGGAAATTCGCAACCGAAGACTGGCGCTCAAAATACCGGCCGACGAACACGACGAAGAGGGCTCCGTAAAAGAAGATGAAGGCGTCAAACCCAATCCCACCGGCACCCTCTGCGCGGGGTGCGATCAGCCCCGGGGGCAAGGCCAGCACGAGAAACGTGAAGATCGGCGCGCTCAACGCCGTGATGGCCCAGGCCGAGAACTCACCCGCGCGGAGCGCCAGAAAAATGTTCGAGCTAATGACAAGAAGGCCGCCCAGGGCCAACAGGTATGTGATCTCTTGAACGCCAAAGGTTGCAAGGAAGAAGACCGCCAGAACGGGCGTGCAATAGTAAATCGCAAGCGATGCATCTGTAGGCTTATGCAAAAGCGCAAAAATGAAGCTTGGGGCGCCGATGGCCATGGTGATCGCGATGGGCACAGCTTCACGGATCGGCAAGGCGCCAGGGAACAGCTCCATTTCGATGCTTGCCCAGATTGCACCGGCATAAATCGGCACCGACAACCCGGTGGACAGGATATGCGGACCCATGGCCCGTGCCATCGCAGTCTTTGGCCGGTCAAGGCGCTCGGCCACACGGCGGTGCACTTCGCTTTTGGCAGCAAGCGCAAGGCCCGCGACAGCCCCCAATGCGCCGCCAATCACAGTGTCGCGGTCAACACCGCCTGACACGTCGCCGTTAATCGAAGCTGTGGCCGCGCCCGCGAAACATGCCGCAATCAAAAGCGCATCCAGGGGATGGATTCGTTCCCGGTTCAGGATCGCCACTAGGATGACAAGGAACACCACCCAGAGTTCAAGCGTTATGGTCCCTGCCACCGGTGCGAACAACATGACCGCAGAGAAGAAACTGGCGGTTTCAACGACGTTTAGTATCGCCGCCAACAGGATCGGACCAAGAACGCCTTTCTGTGCGATAGACCGATAGGGTCCGCGCCGCTCAAGCAATACATAGGCCACGACCCAGGCGACATGCGCCAGAACATGGGCAATCATCGCGGCGGCAATCACGTTCACGCCCTCGGCGAGCAGGATCGCCAGCGGATAGAGCGACCAAGCGATGATCGAGACGAAGGACGAAGCGTAAAAGCGCATAGGTCACTGCCTTGGACAAACAGCCTTCGTCCTAGCCCAAATCCTTGGCCTGGAAAAGAAAAACGGCGACCCCGGGGGCGGGATCGCCGTTCTGCTCGATGTGTGGTGGCCTTAGTTGTTGGACACCGTGAAGGTTGGCAAGGTGTTCCGGCCCGTATGGCCTGCGTTGGCGCCATTTGGTTCGACAACGTCATAAACCGCGGCACGCACCAACTGGCCACGACCCGGTTCGCCGATGCCAAAGACCGGCGCTTCGCCGTCTTCCAGGGCATCAAAACCGATCTCGTACCAGTCTCCAGCCAGATCCGTGCGCTGGTCGGCGCCGATCCCTTGCAGCAGGTGGTGACCCAGAAGCTCACCATAGGCATCCTCGCCCAGCGCGGTCAGCATCAGCGCCGAACCCATGGCGGTGTTCATGTCATCGGCCTTGTACCCTTCGGCCAGACAGATCCGCGACGAGCTGGCCAAAGCTGCCGGTGCTTGCCCGGTCGAAGTCGCGAAGGAAGCGACATCGCGAAGGACGGCATCCGCAGGCTCGGTCGAGGTCTGAGCCACATAACCTGCCAAAATCCCACCGAAGTCGCCGCACTGATCAGCAACCTGTCGCGCCGACAGGCCCGAGACCTGCTGCATCAGGATTTCGCCATCTTCGATGGCGTCTTCGCGGGCAGCACAGAATTGTTCGTTCAGAGCGAACCGCGCATCCGTCAGTGTCGAAAGCGAGCGCGGGCCGCCATTGGCGCGCGTGATCAGGCCGATCGAGTCGCAATGGGTGGTCAGCGAAGTGTCGGCCGATGCCAGCCCGAAGTTCGGCACGCGCTTCCCACTGCCGGAATACTCGCCCGAACTTTGGATCAGATCGTCGCGGTATTCGCCAAGAATGGCGCGGGATCCAGTGCTCGACCCGTTCAGGATCGCACGGTCATAAGACGCCAGAAGGAAATCCTTCTCGAAATCCGTCAACTGGCCTGTGGCCGGATAACCCATATAGGCTTGGAAATCCGAAATCGCGGCCCGCGTCCGGCGACCCTTCACGCCGTCCACCGATCCGGCATTGAAGCCGAAATAGTTCAGCGACTTTTGCACGTCGCGCGTTTCAAGCCGGGCAGCCGAAGGCTGAACCGTGACGACGCGCTTCGACGTCACGACGGGCTGGCGCGTGGCGGTCGGGCGCTGCGCCTGTTGGCGGCGTTGGGCTTCCTTCGTAGCCAGGTGGCCCACAAGGCCGCCGACGACGAGTCCGCCGATAAATTCCTTGGCATCCGCAGCCGCCCGCGTTGCGGGTGTTGCGGCAATCAGTGCGGCCAGTGCCGCCGCGGTCATTGTCTTCATTGTCATGCTCTCTACTCCGAGGCTGTTGCAGCGTTGATCAGCGCCCCCAGGGATGCGTGATCCCGCCCCAATCTCGGCAGACCATGTGCAAAGACCCCTCTGATATCCAATATCAGCGCCCTGACATACGCTTTCAGAGCAGGTTTACGGCGGTTTTCCGCATGGCACCCGGCGGAACACTGCCCGCCCCTGTGGCCGGAATTCCGCAGTCAGAGAAATTCCGGGCTCGGTTTCCAGCCGCGAAACGCTGCGTTCACGACAGACGCGGGATCGGTGATTCCCGGCGCCGCCAAAGGAGCCAAAGCCCGATCAAGCCTAGGGCGATCAAAACCCAGCCGATCTGGGACGATTCGCCAAAAATCACCCGGTTCAACGTTCGCCC
Organism: Paracoccaceae bacterium; assembly: GCA_965267475.1. Classification (GTDB taxonomy): domain Bacteria; phylum Pseudomonadota; class Alphaproteobacteria; order Rhodobacterales; family Rhodobacteraceae; genus JBCBKU01. The sequence continues at coordinate 1,146,948 of OZ254079.1, read as the reverse complement.
GGGCATCAAAGTCAGCAGCCCTGCGATCCCGATGGCGCCAAACCAAAGCGACCGCATGGCCATCTGATGGGCAATGATGTGCCCTGCCCGTGCGTGCCGCACACCGCTCCAGATCCCGTGAAGCGCCATGAACGTGAATATGTGGATTGGCCCCATATGGAACAGGATCGGATTGCCGCTTGGGATGGCGAAGCCGGACAGGGCAAGTCCGACCATGGCGCCGACCCAAACATATCCGAAACCCTTGTGCCAGATATCCCTGCGTCTTCGAAACAGGGCCAGAGGTCCGAATGCCAATGCGACAGCGGCAAAAGCGATATGGGTCTGAATAAGCCAACCGGCATCCAAAATCGGTTGTAACGACATCTACTTTCCTATGGTTGCGACGCCATTGGACGTCTGAAAAACTCTCGGTCGTGGGATGGGGCAGCCGCTTTGCCCTTTCCAGAGCTGCTACGCGGACAACCGAGGGGACTTCGTGGAACACCGCCAAAAGCAATCCGCGCTTCGTGAATGGCGGCAGCACATGTCACGCCCGCAGACGCTTTTGATCATGGGCGCGGTTGGTCTTGTGCTGGGAATAGCCGGCCCATTTGGAACCGAGGATGCGCTTCGTCTACTGCCTCGAATGGCCTATTGGGTGGCCACCGTGGCCGCCTGCTATGCGATCGGTGCTTTGGTTGGTGAGGTTCTTGAACACCGATTGTCAGGGCGGTTGCCTTGGCGCGCGATCTTCTTTGCGATCGTGATCTCGACCGGGCTTGCGATCACGGTGTTTCTGTATCTGTGGAACCGCGCGCTATTTGGCGCGTGGATCCCGCGAGGCGAACTTCCCGGTTTTGCGTTCAGCGTGATCGCCATCGCGCTGGTTTTTGCCGGAACGATGGAGTTGATACATCGAAACCGCATGCGCGAGGCAGACACCGAACCGCCGCGGCTTCTGGAGAGGCTCCCCGCAGACAAGCGCGGTGCGCTGGTGGCATTGTCGGTCGAAGACCACTATGTCCGCATTCGCACCACCAAAGGGGAAGATATGGTTCTGTTGCGTCTGTCGGATGCCATGCGCGAAACGGGCGACACCCACGGAGATCAGGTGCATCGGTCGCATTGGATCGCCTGGGACCATGTCGGCAGCGCGCGGCGCGAAGGTGATCGCGCCATCTTGACCATGCGGGGCGGATTTGAGATCCCGGTGAGCCGCGCGCACGTCGCGAAGCTGCGGGAACGAGGCCTTCTGCCCCGCTGATGGTCACTTGGATCACCTCTGATGGGCTCACGCCCTACGATGACGCACTTCGGATCATGGAGGCGCGGGCGAACGCCATTCGCGCAGGAACCGAGGACGAGGCGATCTGGCTTGTTGAGCATCCGCCCCTTTACACGGCAGGGACGTCCGCCGAGCCCGAGGATCTGACGGATCCCGCGCGGTTTCCTGTCTATCAAACCCGCCGGGGCGGGCAGTACACCTATCACGGACCCGGTCAGCGCGTTGTTTACACGATGCTGGATGTCGGCGCCCGGGGCCGCGATGTAAGGGCCTTCGTCAAAGCGTTAGAGACTTGGGTCATTGCCTCTTTGGATGAGTTCGGCATCAAAGGTGAAGTGCGCGAAGGCCGCGTTGGCGTTTGGGTCACGCGACCTGAGAAGCCGCCCTTGCCTGACGGGACACCTCGCGAAGACAAGATTGCGGCAATCGGCATTAAGATGCGGCAATGGGTCAGTTTTCACGGCATCTCCATCAACGTGGAACCGGATCTGACCCACTATGATGGCATTGTTCCCTGTGGGATATCAGACCATGGCGTGACAAGCCTTGTGGATCTGGGCCTGCCGGTCACCATGGCGGATCTGGATGTGGCACTGAAGAAAACCTATCCGCAGGCCCTTCCCAGCATTTGATACGCAAATCATACGAAACGACCCCACAGGACCGGCACGGCATCCATAGTCGGGCAATATCATCGCCAGGGGCCGGTCATGCGCGCAATCTTTGCTGCTTTGCTTCTTTTCTTCGCCTCACCTGCCTTCGGGCAGGATCGATTGGCGCTTGTCATCGGCAATGATGCCTATTCCGACGTGCCTGCTCTCTTGAAGGCCGTCGCCGATGCGGATGCGGTCGCGAGCACGTTGACCGACCAGGGCTATTCGGTCTTCAAGTCCACGAATGTCGGGCGGCGAGCTATGAACCGCACGATCTCGGAATTCACGAACGCACTGGAACCAGGCGACACGGCGGTCGTCTTCTATGCGGGGCACGGCGTCGAAATTCAGGGTGAGAACTATTTGCTGCCAACAGATATCGTCGCGCCGTCCGCCGGGGACGCGGATTTTGTTCGTTCCGAATCCATTGGTTTGTCCGACCTTCTGGATCGCGTCCGCGCCACGGGCGCACGCATGTCCATCGCCATCATCGATGCGTGTCGCGACAACCCGTTTCCAGCGTCCAACGGGCGCAGCATTGGCACATCGCGCGGTCTTGGCCGGATCGCAGCACCCGAAGGGACATTCGTCATCTTCTCTGCCGGTGCAGGCCAAACGGCACTCGACCGGCTGAGCGACACCGAGGACGACCCGAATTCGGTCTTCACGCGCGCGCTTCTGCCGCGTCTTTCGGAACCTGGCCTTGAACTGCGTGAGATGGTCGCAGGCCTGAGGCGCGATGTACTCGCACTGGCCAAGACCGTTCAGCACACCCAGGTGCCTGCCTATTATGATGAGTTGTTGGGTGAGTTCTTTTTCACCACCAGTGTCGGTGCCACGCCCGCGCCAAACCCAGAACCGATGCCCGCGCCGGAAATCGACGACATGCGTGCTGATTTCGAGCTGGCGCGCAGCCTTGGATCGGCCACGGCCCTGGATGCGTTTCTTGAACGATACTCCGATCAATCCGACGCTTTGGCCTACCAACTTGCCTTGGCGCTGAGGCAAGATCTGGAAGACCCCCCTGCCCCGGTGGCAGAGCGTCCAAGGACTGCAATCATCCGAGAGACGCAATCCGCATTGAACGCGCTTGGATGCGCGGCAGGTCCGGCGGACGGAATCGCAGGCTCCAAAACGCGTCAGGCTTTTGCGGCGTTTCTCACTGAAACTGGCGTGGGACTGCGATCGGAAGACCTTGGAAGTGAGGCTGCGCTTGAGGCCATCCAGGCAGAAACTGGTCCTACTTGTCGGCCCACGACTGCCCCGACGCCAAAAACCGGAGGTCCAACGCTCGCGGGCACCTGGACGTTCAAGGCCAACTGCGCGCTCTTCATATCGACCACCGGGTCCGTTTCGCTGCGCGAAACCGTCCCGGGCCGGTTTCAGGGGACGGTTCGCGATTCGCTGGGGCAAACCGGCCGGGTTGAAATGGCCCTGAACGGCCTGGCCTTCTCAGGCCAGACGTTCTTTCCGGCTGTAACCCACAGCTTCACCGGGACCCTCGCCGAAGACGGGCGCCGATACACTCACAAGGGCACATCGACCTGCACCGTGAACGGGGTCCGCGTAAACTGACGTCCTAGTGTGACATCGTCTCGTACACTCGGACGGCCTTTATGAACGGGTTGCCCTCGGTCATGGCGACGGCAGCGTCCAGATCTTCTGCCTCTACAATCGAGATCCCGGTGATCGCATCGGCATCCATGCCAAGTTCTACGGTGCCGTCGTGGTTCACCTCTTTCCCGCCCCGGAAGCCAAGGTTTTCCACTGTGTTGTCGGCGATCTTGGCGAACCAGGCATTCCATTTCTCCATGATCTCGGGCGAGGGCATTTCAAACCCCATATGCATGATGACAAACTTCTTCATGTCCCTGTCCTTCCGTTAGGGGTTTGGGCCGCTCCGCATGCGCGGGCAAACGCCTCTTCAAAAATCAGAACCCAGCCGCTGCCATAGCCGCCTTGCATGTCGCGGGCGCGTTTTCCGAATGCTTCCCAGTCAGACTGGGTCAGCGTGACACGCGTCCCGGTATCTGTGTCTTCGAACGAAAGCTCGACCAGACTGCGCCGCGTCACAATTTCGTCTGGCTGCGGAATATGGAACCGCAGGCCCAAACGGTCCGGCGGATCATAGGTTTCGATTGTGCCCCAAAGCGTTTCCGCGCCATCGGGCCCTATCTCGACGATCTCGCCCCCTACGCGTGGGTCCACGCGAATACCTTGCGCGGGGCTGCCCGCCATCGCGGATGTGGTGAAGCGCGAAAGGGGCCACCAGCTTTCCATCTGCTCCAAGAACACAGTAAAGGCGAAATCCGGGTCGCAGGGGACTTCAATCACTTTCGTTAAGGGCGCTAGGGTCATTGAACCGGTCCTTTGCGCAGAGCAATCTCGTCGGCGAAGGCCGACAGGGCTTCGGTCCAGAACCGGTCAAGATAGCCGCGAAGCGCATCCAGCCCTTCGGCCCGCACGGTGTAAATTCTGTGACTGCCTTTCTGGCTGGCCTGCACAAGCCCCGCGCTTTCAAGTACTTTGAGGTGCTGGGAAACCGCAGGACGGCTGACAGGTACGCGTGTCGCAAGGTCCGACACGGATTGCGGGCCAGACCAAAGGCCTTCGAACACTTCGCGCCGAGTCGGATCGGCCAGAGCCGCAAAGATATTCGCGTAAGTCATGGCTAACATGTAAGTCACCACTTACATGAATGTCAACATCCAGATAAAGAGCAAGAAATTTGTCCCACTCTCGGCGTTCCGTTGCGGAAAAAATCTCTCGAAAGCCACAAACCATGGTTGCCGGGCGATCAGACCCAAACTAAAACGAGCGCTGACCGGGCGCTATGGCGCGCCCGACGGTACTGGGAGATGCTCATGGCCGACGCGACGGTTCATCACGACGACGCGCACGACGAACGCGGGTTCTTCACCCGCTGGTTCATGTCGACCAACCACAAAGACATCGGAATTCTCTATATCTTCACGTCGGCGCTGGTCGGCTTCATCGCTGTGGCCTTCACGGTTTACATGCGGATGGAACTGATGAACCCCGGTGTGCAGTTCATGTGCGAAGAGGGCGCGCGTTTCGTCGCAAACGGCGACTGCGCTACGCCCAACGGGCATCTCTGGAATGTGCTGATCACGGGTCACGGCATTCTGATGATGTTCTTCGTGGTCATCCCGGCCCTATTCGGCGGATTTGGCAACTATTTCATGCCGTTGCAGATCGGTGCGCCGGATATGGCCTTCCCGCGGATGAACAACCTGTCGTTCTGGCTTTACGTGGCTGGTACGTCCCTGGCGGTGGCTTCGATCCTGTCGCCGGGCGGCAATGGCCAGTCGGGCTCGGGCGTCGGATGGGTCCTGTACCCGCCGCTTTCCACGAATGAACAAGGCTGGTCGATGGACCTTGCGATCTTCGCGGTCCACTTGTCAGGCGCATCTTCGATCCTTGGCGCGATCAACATGATCACGACCTTCCTGAACATGCGCGCACCGGGCATGACACTGTTCAAAGTGCCGCTGTTTGCCTGGTCGATTTTCGTGACGGCCTGGCTGATCCTTCTGGCCCTGCCGGTGCTGGCTGGCGCAATCACCATGCTTCTGATGGATCGCAACTTCGGGTTCGGCTTCTTCGATCCGGCCCTTGGTGGCGACCCTGTCTTATATCAGCACATCCTGTGGTTCTTCGGACATCCCGAAGTGTACATCATCGTGCTGCCTGGCTTTGGCATCATCAGCCATGTGATTGCCACGTTCAGCCGGAAACCGATCTTCGGCTATCTGCCGATGGTCTGGGCGTTGATCGCCATTGGCGCGCTTGGTTTCGTCGTCTGGGCGCACCACATGTACACGGTCGGGATGACACTGACGCAGCAGACGTACTTTATGCTGGCGACAATGGTCATTGCGGTCCCCACGGGCGTGAAAATCTTCTCGTGGATCGCAACGATGTGGGGCGGCTCGGTTGAGTTCAAAACACCAATGCTCTGGGCCTTCGGCTTCCTGTTCCTGTTCACCGTTGGCGGTGTTACAGGCATCGTTCTTAGCCAGGCCGGCGTCGACCGATACTATCACGACACCTACTACGTGGTGGCGCACTTCCACTATGTTATGTCGCTGGGCGCGGTCTTCTGCATCTTCGCAGGGGTCTATTACTGGATCGGGAAGATGTCAGGGCGCCAATACCCGGAATGGGCAGGCAAGCTGCATTTCTGGACGATGTTCATCGGCTCGAACATCACGTTCTTCCCGCAGCACTTCCTAGGCCGCCAAGGCATGCCACGCCGGTATATCGACTATCCTGAGGCCTTCGCCTATTGGAACTGGGTCTCGTCGATTGGCGCATTCCTGGCCTTCGCGTCCTTCCTGTTCTTCATCGGAGTGATCTTCTACACGCTCCGCTACGGCGCCAAGGTGACCGAGAACAACTATTGGAACGAGCACGCCGACACCCTGGAGTGGACGCTTCCAACGCCACCGCCCGAACACACGTTCGAGCAGTTGCCGAAGCAGTCCGACTGGGACAAGGGCCACGCGCACTAAACCTGCCGCAAGGTGAGTAAGAAAGACAAAGCCCCGAGCGATGCTCGGGGCTTTTTCGTGGTCGGTCCCGGCCAGATCAGCGCGATGGGCCAATCACGCAAAACCCATTGCCAAAGGGGTCCGCGCAGAACGCAGCCGGGGCATGTTCACCACCCTCAAACGCTTCTTCGACGCTGGCACCGGCCGCCATGGCGCGCTTAAGCGTTTCTTCGAAATCCTCGACGTGGAAGTCGATATGGACGGGCGTCCAGTGCCTGTCATAGCGGCGCACGTCCGCGGTTCCCGGGGCAGGAGACGACCCTGCAGGCTTCTCCATCAAGGCGATCTGCGCATCGTCCTTCGAAAGGACTGCATAGGTTGGAAAGGGCCGCGACTGCTCGGCAAAGCCGAAGGCGGAACCGTAAAAAGCCACACCCTGTTCGAGCGATGGCACATCAATCGTTACTGAAACTCGCATACTATTAACCTTTGTTTGGCCCAAGGATGCACCGCAAGAATTGCGGGCCCTGGAAAAGCCACAGGCGCTTTCCACCGGGGCACACGCAACTATACTCGAATAAAAGCCAACGAATATCCCGGAATTCGATGCCCTATCGCTGGACCCGTGCCAAGACCGACGACCAGGCCCATGAAGAACTGGACGCCTGGCCGTATCAATCGATGACCCAAGGCCAGTTTGTTGGCTTCATGGCTGCCACGCTTGGACTGATGTCTATGCCGCTTCTGGTGGTGCTTGGATCCCCGATCCTCTGGTTTCTGTTGTTTTTCTTTGCGCTGGCAATTTGGGGGCTGTGGTTCGCGATCGCTCGCCAGAAACGTGCGGCAACGCTTTTGGAGCGCCTGACCCTTGGCCCGGACGCCATCACACTGACCCGGCACCAGCCAGGGCGCCCCGACAAGGTCTGGGCGGCGAACCGGTACTGGGTCAGCGTCCATCTGCACGAAGACGGCGGCCCGGTTGAGAAATACCTGACATTGAAGGGCGGCGGTCGCGAGGTCGAACTCGGGGCATTTCTCAGCCCCGAAGAACGGATGTCGCTTTACGGTGAATTGCAGGTCGCCCTGGCCCGACGGTGACGGCCGCCCAAGGAAATTAGGCCAGTTTGGCCTTCACGAGCGGCCCAACTTTCCCGAAATCCACGCGCCCGGTATATTTTTGCTTCAAAGCGCCCATGACCTTGCCCATGTCCCGAATGCTGTCGGCACCAGTGGCTTCGACGGCGTTTTCGATCGCCTTGGCAATTTCATCATCGGACAGCGCTTTTGGGAGAAATTCCTCAATCACACGAACCTCGGCACGCTCTTTCTCGGCAAGTTCAAGCCGTCCGCCCTCTTCATAGGCGCGCGCGCTTTCGTGGCGCTGTTTCACCATCTTCCCAAGGATTTGCAGGACATCGGGATCCCCGACGCCGCCATCGCCGCCGGTGCCACGCATGGCGATATCCCTGTCTTTAATGGCTGCATTGATCAACCGAAGCGTTGAAAGACGGTCCGTATCACGGGCTTTCATCGCCGTTTTAAGCGCGTCTCCGACGCGGGCTCGCATGGTCATAGATTGTCTCGTCCCAGATCAACCGGATTGGGAACATAATCACTGCATGCGGCCCTGACAAGGATTAGGTGACATTGCAAGCTATTGATAAATAACGATCTTCCAATTTTTCCACAACGGGTTGACGCTGTGCCACGGTCCAAATACGGTCCGCCGGATTTCTGAACCCCGTGAGGTGCCCGATGGCTCATTCCCGCCCGACCGCATGTTTGGCCATGGCCGATGGTACCATATTTTACGGGGCGGGCTTTGGGGCGATCGGCACGGCGGTGGCCGAGCTTTGCTTTAACACCGCAATGACCGGCTATCAGGAGATCATGACCGATCCGTCCTATGCGGATCAGATCGTCACGTTCACGTTCCCCCATGTTGGCAATGTCGGCACGAATACGGATGACGACGAGTCGAACGATCCGGTTGCGGCGGGCATGATCGTCAAATGGGATCCGACGCTGGCTTCAAATTGGCGGGCCCAGGAAGAACTGTCGTCATGGCTCGCCAAGCGTGGGCGCGTGGCTATGGGCGGCGTCGACACGCGGCGGCTGACCCGGGCCATCCGGCAACAAGGCGCGCCCCATGTGGCGTTGTCGCATGATCCTCAGGGAAACTTCGACATTGAAGCCCTTGTGGCCAAGGCGCGCGCCTATCCCGGGCTGGTCGGAAAAGACCTCGCCAAAGACGTGACATGCGCGCAGTCCTATCGGTGGGACGAAACGCGCTGGGCTTGGCCCGATGGTTTCGGCAAGCGCGCTGGACCCGGACACAAGGTTGTGGCCATCGATTATGGCGCGAAGCGGAATATTCTTCGGTGCCTGGCGAGCGCGGGTTGCGATGTCACCGTCCTTCCGGCCACTGCAACCGCTGAAGACGTGCTGGCGCTAAACCCGGCGGGCCTGTTTCTGTCCAACGGGCCTGGTGATCCTGCGGCCACCGGGGAATACGCCGTGCCGATGATCAGCCAAGTGCTTGAGACGACCGAAATACCCGTGTTCGGGATCTGTCTTGGCCACCAGATGCTTGCCCTGGCGTTGGGGGCCGAGACCATCAAGATGAACCACGGCCATCACGGCGCCAATCATCCGGTCAAGGATCTTGAGACTGGAAAGGTCGAAATCACCTCGATGAACCATGGCTTCACCGTCGATAGCCAGACCCTGCCCAAAGGCGTGGTCGAAACCCACATTTCTCTGTTCGACGGATCGAACTGTGGGATCCGCATGCAGGAGCGTCCGGTCTTTTCGGTCCAGTATCATCCCGAGGCAAGCCCTGGTCCGCAGGACAGCTATTATCTGTTCGAGCGTTTCGTCGCAGCCATCGAGGCGCAACACGCACCGGCTTGATGGGCGCGGGTTAACCCAACATTAACCAGAATCCCAGTTTCTCGGCGGTAAGACATTCGTAACCCGTACCGTTTGCATGACCCACGCCCGAATTCGGCTCGGCCAGGCCGAACCCGTCCGATCTTCCCCGCTTATCCTTTATCCCTGGCATCGGGTCTGGGGTCGGGCCGTTGCCGCCACCCCTTCGGAGCTTTCCCGCACACAACCATTGAACATCGCGCCGGATGTCCGGCTGATCGACCGTTTCGGAGCCGAAGCTTGCCTCACGGCCCGCGTGCTCCCATGGCAAAGTAGTGGGGGGGTCACGGTTGTTGCCGCCAGCACGGATGACGCTTTCGTAAGCGCGCGCACTGCACTTGAAGACTGTTTCGGCGCGGTCATTCGGGCCGATGTTCCAACCGCAGCATTACAAGATGCCCTGGTGCGCCTTCGCCGCCGACACCTGGCCAAACGCGCCGAAACCCGCCTTCCCTTGCATCAAAGCTGCCGTGACATCGCTGAAGTGCGCTTGCCCCGCCTGACCGTGGCGGCGCTTGCAGGGTTGCTAGCATTTGCAATGTTGGCCCCGCTTTGGACGTTTGTCGCGCTCACCGCTTGGGCTGTTCTGACGCTTGTCGTGAACAGCACGCTGCGCGCCATGGCGGCACTTGCCCAATTTCGGCAACGGCGCGACGCCCGCCGCCAATTTCGCACCCGCCGATTGCCCGATGCCGGATCATTGCCGGTCGTCTCTGTCATGGTCCCTTTGTTTCACGAACGCCAGATCGCCGAGCATCTGATCCAGCGCCTGAGCAAGATCGACTATCCGAAAGACCGGCTTGATCTTTGCCTGATCGTGGAAGAGGACGACGCCGTAACGCAACAGGCGCTGGCCGCCGCCGCTCTGCCGTCTTGGATGCGGATGATCATTGTGCCGCGTGCAATCCTTCTGACCAAACCCCGGGCGATGAACTATGCCTTGGATTTTTGTCGGGGCGAGATCATCGGCATCTATGACGCCGAGGACTGGCCGGACTCCGACCAGATCAGCAAAATCACGCGCCGGTTTGCCGTTTGTCCCCCCGATGTCGCCTGCCTGCAAGGCCAACTGGCCTTCTACAACGCTCGACAAAACTGGCTGTCTCGGTGCTTTGCGATCGACTACGCCATGTGGTTCCGTTTGATCCTGCCGGGGCTTGTACGCCTTGGCTTCGCAATCCCTTTGGGCGGGACGACTCTTTTTCTGCGCCGTGAGGCCATCGAGAAAATCGGCGGTTGGGATGCCCACAACGTCACCGAGGATGCCGATCTAGGCCTTAGGCTGGCCCGCAATGGATATCGCACTGAGATGATCGAAACCACGACCCGGGAAGAGGCGAATTGCCGCCCCTGGCCTTGGGTCCGCCAACGGTCGCGGTGGATCAAGGGCTATGCGATCACCTATGCCGTGCAGATGCGCAATCCCGGGCTATTGTTGCGGCAACTCGGTGCATGGCGGTTCCTCGGTGTGCAGGCGCTGTTTCTTGGCGCGATCTCAAGCACGCTGTTCGCGCCGTTTCTCTGGTCATTCTGGCTTGTCCCATTCGGGATAACCCATCCATTGCAAGCGGTCCTGTCGCAAGGCGCTCTGCTGGCCATATTGGGCATCTTCATTCTGGCCGAGATCACGCAGTTCCTGGTGGCCTTCGCGGCAACGCCGACACCGGCCCACCGCGGATTGATCTGGTGGGTCCCGGTCATGCACCTTTACGGGGTTCTCGCCACAATCGCGGGGGTGAAGGCACTGTTCGAACTGGTGACGCGACCGTTTTACTGGGACAAGACCGAACATGGGTTCGGCCAGCCTGCTGTCAGCCCGACCTAGCCACCGGCATCGCGACGCAGCCGCGTTTCAAAGGCCACCGATAGGTGATCCTTGATGGCTTGGTATGCCTCGTCCCCGTCGCGCGCGGCGACGGCTTCGACAATCCGGCTGTGCTCGGACAGCGCCGTATCGCCCCTGCCTTCGACCGCCAGCGACGTGGTCGCCATCAACGCCATGGATCTGTGAACCAAATCCAACTGCTGGATCAGGAACCGGTTGTGCGATGCCAGATGGAGCTGGTTGTGGAACCGTCGGTTTGCACGGGCTAGCGCGGCAGGATCGCCGATCAAGCCGCGATCTTCCTCGACCATGGCACGCATCACGCGCACTTCTTCCTCGGTCGCGTGTTGCGCAGCCAACCGCGCGGCCAGCCCCTCAAGCTCACCCCGCACCACGTAAAGATCGGCCATCTGCCCGTGATCGAGCGAGGCCACGATCAGGCTTCGGCCATCCCGAACCAAAAGCGACTGGGTTTCCAACCGCTGCAACGCCTCACGAATTGGCGTGCGCGACATGCCGAACCGGTCGGCCAGATCCGCCTCGACCAGCCGATCTCCGGGTGTGAAATCCCCATCATCGATCGCCCCAAGCACAAGGGAATAGGCATCTTTTGGCGCAAGTTCGGTCATGACGGGTCCAATCCAAGGGTCAGCCGAGACATTAGGGTACCCCATTTGCCCCCGCAAGCGCGGGGCCGTTGCCGCGACCCGCACGAAGCGCTAACTGGTGAGCCATGCTGGCAAACGAATTCAAGGCGATCAGGCATTGGGTCTTTGACCTCGATAACACGCTGTATCCGCCACACATGCGCCTCTTTGATCAAATCGAGTCCCGGATGACCGATTGGGTGATGGCGGAACTGGACGTGGACCGGGACGAGGCAAACCGGCTGCGCGACAGCTATTGGCGGGACTACGGAACGACACTTGCGGGGCTGATGGCCGTGCACAACGTCGCGCCCGATGCCTACCTTACCTGGGTGCATGATATTTCGTTCGACATATTGGAGCCTGACCTGGATTTGGCTAGCGCCATCGAAGGTCTTCCCGGACGCAAAATCGTCTATACGAATGGCACGGCACCATATGCGGGAGAGGTAATCCGGGCCCGTGGACTCGACGGTCTGTTCGATGGGGTTTTTGGCGTGGAACATGCAGAATACCATGCGAAACCGACCCGCGCCGCGTTCGAAACGGTTTTTGCCAAGGCAGATATTCCGAAGCGTTCATCAGCGATGTTCGAGGATGATCCGCGCAATCTTGTGGAGCCCCATGCCATGGGGCTTCGGACCATTCACGTTGCCCCCAAGGCCGCGCCGGCAGACCACATTCATTACCATACCGCCGATCTGGCGAGCTTCCTGCAAGGCTTGAAGGCCGAGCCCGCGCTATGAGCAGGCTTGACGCCGATATCTTTGTGGCCGGCGGCGGTGTTGCTGGTTTGACGACTGCACTGGCACTCGGGCGGGCGGGCCACAGAGTGATTTTGGCCGACCCGGCCAAGGCGGGCGCGTCGTCTCCGAAGGATCAGCGGGTCACGGCCTTCTTGCAGCCGTCCCAACGATTGTTTGCATCGCTGGGCATTTGGGATGGTCTTGCAAGCGACGCCACCGAATTGAACGTCCTGCAATTGGCGGATAGCGCGGGCGATCCGCCCGCCATCACCCAAAGTCGATCCTTCCGGGCCGAAGATCTGGGCGATCTTCCCTTTGGCTGGAGCCTGCCGAACGGAGCTGTCCGCAGCGCATTGTTGGCCGAGTTGAATGACATGGAGAATGTCGCACTGCATACGGGTGCCGGGTTTCAGGACTTGCTGGCGCGTGACGATCAGGCCCTTGTCGCCTTGACGGATGGTACGCGCATCAGGGCAAAACTGGTCGTCGGTGCCGATGGCGGGCAGTCGGCGGTTCGCGCGGCCTCGGGTATTGATGTGCGCGAAACGCGGTATGGCCAGAAAGCGATGGTGGTCGATGTTACCCACACCGCGCCGCATGATGGCGTCTCGGTCGAGATCTATCGGTCGGGTGGAGCATTCACATTGGTTCCACGCAGCGACATCGACGGGAAACCCGCTTCGGCCACCGTCTGGATGGAAGAGGGACCGAATGCTCGCGAGTTGATGGCTTTGGAAGATACGGCATTCGGTGCCGCACTGACGGCGCGCAGTTGCGCGATCTTCGGTCCGCTGACCGTCGCCGGCCCTCGCGCGGCCTGGCCGGTGGTCTTGCGACAGGCATCAAGTTTGACGGCTCGTCGCGTGGCGCTCGTGGCTGAGGCGGCTCACCAACTGCCGCCGATTGGCGCCCAGGGCTTGAACACATCACTGGCCGATGTGGCGTCATTGGCGCGGCTCTGCGGCGAAGCCGACCCGGGCAGCCCCGAGATGCTGGCAGCTTATGAAAAAGACCGGGCCAAGGACATCAAGATGCGCGCGGGCGCGGTTGATATCCTGAACCGCATCTGCCGATCCGATCTTGCGCCCATCGCAGCGCTGCGCCGCGTAGGGCTTTCAGCGGTGGCTGATATCGCGCCAATCCGGATGAAAGCCATGCAGACGGGATTGGGCGTCTAGGCCACCTTTTCCAGAACGTTGGCAAAGCGTGCGACCGAGGCATCCACGTCTTTCAGCTTGTCCAGACCAAACAACCCGATGCGGAAACTTTTGTAATCGTCGCCCTCGCCCACCATCAACGGCACACCGGCAGCGATCTGAACGCCTTCTGCGGCGAAGGCCGATCCTGACTTCAGCGCATCATTGTCGGTGAAGCTGACCACGACGCCCGGCGCACCGAACCCATCGGCCGCCACGGACCGGATCCCTTTCGACGCCAGAAGAGCACGGATTTTGTCGCCCTGCTCGAATTGCGCCGCCTTGAGTGCATCGAACGCGATAGCCTTGGTCTCGGCCATCGCATCGCGGAACCCGCGCAGGGCATCGGTTGGCATCGTCGCGTGATAGGCGTGCCCACCGCCTTCATACGCTTCCATGATCTGAAGCCACTTTCCCAAATCGCCCGCAAAACTCGACGACGCCCGGGCACGCACTTTGTCCAAAGCCCGCTCTGACAGCATGACGCATCCCGCCGAAGGTGAGGCCGACCATCCCTTTTGCGGGGCCGAAATCAGGACATCCACGCCTGTGGCCTTCATATCGACCCAAGCGCAACCCGAGGCGATGCAGTCCAGCACGAAAAGCCCGCCAACCGCATGCACGGCCTCAGCCACCTTTGCCAAATAGTCATCGGGCAGGATCATGCCCGCAGAGGTCTCGACATGTGGCGCAAAGACGACCGAGGGTTTGGCGTCTTGGATTTGAGCGACCACGTCTTCGATGGGCGCTGGCGCAAACGGGCTTTGTGGGTCGTTGCCGACCCGGCGGGCCATCATCACGATTTCCTCGGCAGGCAGTTTCGCCGCCTCAAAAATCTGGGTCCAGCGATAAGAGAACCAACCGTTCCGGATCACCACAACGGTCTCATCTTCGGCCAGTTGGCGCGCAACCGCCTCCATCGCGAAGGTCCCGCCGCCAGGCACCAACGCCACCGCATCGGCGTTATAGACCTCGCGCAGCATTCCCGAGATGTCGCGCATAACCTGCTGGAAGGTCGCGCTCATGTGGTTCAGCGACCGGTCGGTGAAGACCACCGAAAACTCCAAAAGCCCGTCGGGATCAATATCGGTGCGCAATGCGGTCATGGTGCATCTCCCTCTTTTGCGCGGGGTACCGTGTCGTGCGACGAAGCGCACGGTCTATTTTGGTATACCGGGCGTCAGCGCTCTTCTAAGATTTCGTGCGCAATGTCTTCGCGGATCTGGCCGCGTTCGATAAGGGCCGCCGCAACCCGGTCGATCTGATCGCCGGTTGCACCGGCGGCGATTGCCACGTTCCGGGCGTGAAGCGACATGTGACCCCGTTGGATCCCCTCAGTCGCCAGGGCCCGCAAGGCCGAAAAATTCTGGATCAGCCCGACAGAGGCCATGACGCGGGCCAAGCGCCTGGCATCTGGTGATCCCATGATCTTCAGGCAGGCCTGCGCGGTCGGATGGGCCCGTGTGGCACCACCGACGACCCCCACAGCCATGGGTATGTCGATCCGACCCTTCAGATCTCCCTCGGATGTCTTCTCGTAGGTCGTCAAAGGCCCGTATCCCCCTTGCGCCGCGAAGGCATGAGCGCCCGCCTCAAGCGCGCGGGTGTCGTTGCCGGTGGCCAGAGCCACGGCTGAGACGCCGTTCATGATCCCCTTGTTATGGGTCGCTGCGCGATAGGGGTCGGCTGCGGCGAAGGCATAGGCACCGATGATCCCATCAACCGTTTCGGCCCCGATCACATCTGCAGGCCAGACGGCTTCGGCTTGCACCCGGCGCCGATCAGCAAGGTTCGACAGGATGCGAAGGCCCACCTGTCCGCCCGCAAGTTCGGCTAAACGCGGCGCCAGCGCCTCGGCCATCGTGTTCACCGCGTTCGCCCCCATCGCATCGCGAACATCGACGATCAAGTGCACGACAAGGAACGGCGGGACGACCCGCGCCTCGACGTCCCTGCACCCACCGCCCAGCGACACCAGCATCGGGTCGCAGGCATTGGCGCTTACCAATATCTCATCTCGTGCCGCCATCACGGCTGCTGCGCCAGCGGCTAGGTCGGCCACGCCCGTCAGTTGGACCTGAGCGATCATCACAGGATCGTCCGCGGCGGTCCGAACACCGCTGGTGTCGCGGCATGCCAGGGCACCGTTCCCCACTGCAGCGATGACCGAGCTTTCTTCGGTCGCCATCGGGACCAGAACGTCTTCGCCGTCGACAATCAGGTTCGTGGCGATGCCAAGGGGCACGGCCAGCGTGGAAATCACGTTCTCCGCCAGATTGTCCGCCAATTCGCCGTCATGCACGCCAGTGGCGGTCAAATGTGCGACGTCTTCGGCGGCCAATCCCGTCACCTCGGCCATCTTTGCCAGCCGCTCGGTTTGGTTCAGCTTGTGAAACCCCGACAATCGAGAACTTGGCATAGCTGTCTCCTCTTCCCTGCGCAGCGTATCAGGGCTTTTCCTCGCCTCAGCCTTCCTTTATGCGGACGCGACGCTGATTACACCGGGGAGAGGACCATGCGGGTCTATTACGATCGCGACTGCGATATCAATCTGATCAAGGACAAGAAGGTCGCGATCTTGGGTTACGGATCGCAGGGCCACGCCCATGCGCTGAACCTGCGCGACAGCGGCGCCAAGAACATCGCCGTAGCGCTGCGCGACGGCTCGCCCTCGGCAGCCAAAGCGGAAGGTGAAGGCCTTCAGGTCATGGGAATATCGGAAGCCGCCGCCTGGTGCGACCTGATGATGTTCACCATGCCGGATGAGCTTCAGGCCGAGACCTGGAAGAACCACGTCAAGGACCACATCAAGCCGGGTGCAGCAATTGCCTTTGCCCACGGGTTGAACGTGCATTTCGGCCTGATCGAGGCGCCTGATACGGTCGATGTGATCATGATGGCCCCGAAAGGTCCGGGCCACACCGTCCGCGGCGAATATGCCAAAGGCGGCGGAGTGCCCTGCCTTGTGGCCGTGCATAACGACGCCTCGGGCAAAGCACTTGAGATTGGCCTGTCCTATTGCTCCGCCATCGGTGGCGGTCGTTCGGGCATCATCGAGACCGACTTCAAGGAAGAATGCGAAACAGACCTCTTCGGTGAGCAGGCTGTCCTGTGTGGTGGCCTGGTTGAGCTGATCCGCATGGGCTTCGAGACCCTGGTTGAAGCTGGCTACGAGCCCGAGATGGCCTATTTCGAGTGCCTGCACGAGGTGAAGCTGATTGTCGACCTGATCTATGAAGGCGGCATCGCGAATATGAACTACTCAATCTCGAACACGGCTGAGTTCGGCGAATACGTCTCCGGGCCCCGCATCCTGCCTTACGATGAGACAAAGGCGCGGATGAAGGCAGTTCTGGAAGACATCCAATCAGGCCGCTTCGTGCGCGACTGGATGGCCGAATGTGCCGTAGGCCAGCCGTCGTTCAAGGCGATCCGCCGCAACAACGACGCCCACCAGATTGAAGCAGTGGGTGAGACACTGCGCGGCATGATGCCCTGGATTTCGGCCGGCAAGATGGTCGACAAAGAAAAGAACTGACACCACATGCGGGATCTGCGGATTGCCCCTGCCACAGCAGACCTGGCGCCGCAGATCCTGAACATGTCGCGCGAAACTTTTGAGACCCATCGCGCGCGCCACCCTGCACATTTCAAGGAAAAGGTCTTTCGTTCGCTGGTACGAAAGGTCGAAGCGGCCTTTGCCCGTGACGAAGGCAATGACGCGCCAATGATACTGACGGCTCAGTCAAGCGACGGCTTCGCGGGATATGTCACCCTGACCTTCCCACAAAGTGCGGTCTTCATCTATGACATCGCGGTCCTTCCGCAAGCGCGACGCGGCGGTGTCGCCCGATCCCTTTTGAACCATGTCGAATCGGAAGCCAGGCGGCGCAAAGCCGCGTTGATCGTGGCAAGCGTCTGGGACGGCAACGACCCGTCACACGCCCTATTCAAATCAGCGGGATACCGGCCCCGTCGGCGTTGGCCGGTCTGGATGCGACGTCTTGCCGGTGTGGATGAGCACACAACGCTTTATCGTCTGGACCTTGCCCGGCTACCGAAAAGCTGATCCGTTGAACCAAAGGGATCGGGGGATCATGGAAGAATACGAAAAGATGCTGGCGGGCGAGCCTTTCAACGGTGGTGACCCGTATCTGTTTGAGTTGAAAGCCAAGGCCGCCGAAGCGAAGGCACGGCTTGACCAGATCTCAAACGACGACATTCCGGGCCGGGTTGAGGCCGGCGCGGCCCTTTTCCACCCCGACAGCGGCCCGGCATTGGTGTTCGACCCCTTCGTCATCCAGTATGGCAATGTGAAGTTCGGCGCCTATGCATTCGTGAACTTCGGCGCCACGTTCCTCGACAGCAACATGATTGAGATCGGCGCCCGGACTTTCGTCGGCCCGAATGTGCAATTCATCACCGATACCCACCCTGTGAAACCTGACGACCGCATACACATCGAACCGGTCGGGAACCTTTGGCCCTATACACCGGTTTGCCTGGCCCACCCGATCAAAGTGGGCGAAGAGGCGTGGATTGGCGCGGGCGCCATCATCATGCCCGGTGTGAACATCGGCGACGCCGCCGTAATCGGCGCCGGATCCGTCGTCACGAAAGACATCCCCGCCCGCATGGTGGCAGTCGGGAACCCTGCCCGCGCGATCCGAAGCGTCGACGATTAAACGAGATTTTCGCGAATTCGAAATGCTGTGCTAGGCTCCTTCGTGCTGGAAGGGGAAGAACGATATGACACAGTTGATTACGCGCCGCGGAATGACCCAGGGACTGCTGGCTGGTGGCCTTGCTGCACCGCCAATCCTTGGACCGACCTCGGCCCTTGGCGACTACCACGATGATGGAAATCTGGACAATGGCGAGGCCTTACCGGGACTTCCGGCTCTTGGCCCGGTGCAGGTCAAGACACTGCTAGGGACCACCGTCATCCTGACCTTTTTCATGATCGTTCTCGCCAGCGGACGGGTCTGGGGTTACGATCTGCGGGGCCAGCAACGCCAGAAGCGGGAAAACCAGGGCGATGTCGGCGGGCGACTGGGCCGCTTGTTCACGCAATCCATCGGCACCCGGATCAGCGGCGCACAGATGATCGGCGCGCTGGTCCTGTCCGGTTCCGTGCTGTTCATGCTGCCCTTCCTTCAACGACAAAGGTGGAACCTACCTTTATTGATAACGAACCAGTTCATTTCCTGGCAAATGGGTCCGGCATCGCTTATTCGCGCGACCAACATACCGGGCAGGCCTAACCTTGCTGCGCTTCAGGTGATTGGTGCGGTCTACTTGGTCAGCGGTCTGATCATGGCGATCTTGCCGCCGCCATTGTGGGGTGTAGATCTCGACGAGGCGGAACGGCGCCTGAGACAAAGCTAATACGGGCTCGGCCCGCTAAGAACTAAGGGCCGAGCTTGACGCAATCGCCTGACATCACAGCGAAAAGCTGGGCCATGATTGCTGCGCTCGGGCTGATCTGGGGCGCGACCTTTATGGTGATCGAACTGGCGCTGCCAGGTATCACGCCGTTCTGGCTGGCGGCAGGGAGGATTGTTTTTGCCGCCCTCTTGACCACGGGGATCTGGATTGCTTTTGGCGCCAAATGGACAAGCGGCGCCAAGATGCCAATGGGTCCGCTTTTGACGGTTGGCGTCTTGTCAAGCGCGCTGCCCTTCATGGCGATCAGTTGGGGCCAGCAATTTGTGACATCAGGCTTCACCGGCGTATCTATGGCCTCGGTCGCGTTGATCGTTCTGCCGCTGGCGCATGTCATGATCCCGGGCGAACAGATGACGCTGCGGAAAACCATTGGCTTTGGACTTGGATTTCTGGGCGTGGTCCTTCTGATCGGTCCGGGCGCCTTCCAGTCCACCGGCCAATCGGGTGAACTTCTGGGGCGGCTCGCTTGCGTCTTCGCGGCGGGTTGTTACGCGCTTTCTTCGGTCATGATGCGGCGCCTTCCGGCCGTCGACCCGATCGGATTGTCGGCTGTGACGCTGATCATCGGCGCCGTCCCGACCGTTGGCGCCGCCATTGTGGTCGAAGGCCCGCCGCCTTTGCCATCACCTTACACCCTTGGACTTGTGGCACTTCTGGGACTGGTGCCGACGGCTTTCGCGAATCTTCTGCGCGTGCTGGTCATCCGCTCTGCCGGGCCGACCTTCATGTCATTGACCAATTATCAGGTTCCGGTCTGGTCGATCCTGCTGGGCGCGGTCTTTCTGGCCGAGCCACTGCCCCCAAGTCTACTCGTCGCATTGGTCCTGATTCTGGCAGGGCTCGCGCTTAGCCAGTGGGGGTCTCTTAAACGGCTGTTTGCGCGCTAGACGGCGCTTTCGACCTTGGCGACAATGCTGTCGACGGTTTCGGTTAAAAGCGCCGGATCTTCGCATTCCGCCATAACGCGGATCAGGGGCTCGGTTCCCGATTTCCGGATCAGAAGACGGCCCGATCCGTTCAACCGCTGCTCGGCCTCGGCGATGGCTGTCTGCACCGAGGGGGCATCCAGCGGCGCCTGACCCGCCGCATAACGCACGTTTTTCAGAAGCTGCGGCACGGGTTCGAAACTGCGGGTCAGCGCGCTTGCGGGCTGTCCGGTCCGCACCATTTCGGCCAAAAATTGCAAACCCGCGAGCAACCCGTCACCAGTCGTTGCATAATCGGTCATCACGATATGCCCCGACTGTTCGCCGCCCATGTTGAAGCCGCCCTTGCGCATGGCTTCAACCACATAGCGGTCACCAACCTTCGTGCGATGCAGATCGATACCCTTTCCGGCCAGGAAGCGTTCAAGTCCCAAGTTCGACATGACCGTTGCCACCAGTGTGTTGGATGCCAGCCGATCTTCGGCGGCCCATCGCGCAGCCATCAGCCCCATGATCTGATCGCCATCCGCAACGACGCCGTTTTCGTCTAGGATCATGACGCGGTCGGCATCGCCATCGAGCGATATGCCCACATGCGCGCCGTGTTCCCGCACCGCGTCCGAGGCCTGACCCGTCGCCGTGGACCCGCACCCTTCATTGATATTGGTCCCGTTTGGATCCACCCCGACCGGGATCACCTCGGCGCCCAGTTCCCACAATACTTCGGGCGCCGCCTTATAGGCGGCTCCATTGGCGCAATCGATCACGACCTTCAGCCCATCAAGCCGCAGATCAGAAGGAAACGTCGACTTCACCCGCTCGACGTAGCGAAAGCGACCATCGTCGATCCGGCGCGCCCGTCCAATGTTGTCCGCCGTTGCCAGTTGTATCTCGGCGGCGAGGATGCCCTCGATCTCCGCCTCGGCCTCATCTGACAGCTTGAACCCGTCCGGACCAAAGAACTTGATGCCATTGTCGTGGTGTGGATTGTGGCTGGCCGAAATCATAACACCCACATCCGCCCGCATCGACTGCGTCAGCAGCCCGACGGCAGGCGTCGGCACGGGTCCCAGCAGCAGTACGTTCATTCCGGTCGAGGTGAACCCCGCGGTCATCGCGGTCTCGAACATATAGCCCGACAAACGCGTATCCTTGCCGATCACGACGCGGTGCGCGCTGGATCCATCGCGCCGGAAATACCGGCCCGCCGCTGCGCCCAGCTTCATCGCCATTTCCGCCGTCATTGGGTGCGTGTTCGCGGTGCCGCGCACGCCATCTGTTCCGAAAAGGGTCCGACCCATCCCAACTGCCTCTTCCATGGTCATTGCCGATCCCTCGCAGTTGATCTGCGATGGTCTTCGGACAGTCATACCATGGGGACAGACCTGTGGACAGTCAGGCCAACGAGACTGATCACGCCACCCGGCGAAACCTTGCAAGATCTGTAACGGAGTTCACGGGCCGACCCGCCCGGATCAGTTCCGGGCGACGCGTGTATCTTCACGATAAAAGTGATGATACCCGATGGTGGTCGTCCGGGGAAAAACCTTAGACCAGCGGGGCTTAACCGCTTTCGTGTGGTAATGGGTGGCGCCGTCGGTCAGGCTACGTTCTGTCCCTGCAAGCATTAGGGCCGCGACCTTGCCGACGCGCTCATAGGCGCGTTGCTCGGTAATGACTTCGCGGCGCCCATCGCAGGTGTAGGTAAATTGACAACGGAACCGTTGCCCCGTGCCCTGATTGATGACTTTGCAGACCGTGTCGGGATACCGCGCACTGTCGACGCGGTTCAGGATGACCTCGGCCACCGCGAACATGCCTTTTGTCGTTTCGCCACGCGCTTCGAAATAAAGCGCCTCGGTCAGGCAAGCCCATTGCGCGTCACCCTTTGCCACAGGCAGGGCATCGACATAGGCACGCGATCGAATGTCCGGCTTCGGCGCAGTTCGACCGAACCGGTTCGCCGGCGGCTCGATCAAACGGCGCACACGGTTTGACCGAACCGCGCCGAACGCATCGCGGTCGGCGTCCAGAACGGCGCTGATCTGCGCCTCGATCTCGGCTGTCGGATTGTTGGACTGGCTGATGACGACATCGGCCCAAGCACTGGGCGCAAACAGTGAAATCGTTAACAATACCAGCGACCAAAAGGATGGTCGTTGTCTCATGAAAAGCCCCCGGATCGAAATCTACACTCTCTCCAACACGTCAGACTTGGATACTGGAGCCCCTGATGTGCGTCCAGCGATTGGCCCGGATTTCATCCCCAAATCTCGTCAGTATTGTGGATTGTTTCGGCAAGAATCCGCTCAACCGGCGCGTGACATCCCGCTAATGGCCTGATGGCGCCTTGTTTTTCTCGCGAATGGCGAAATGCGCAGCTGCCAGTCGCGCCGTCGGAACACGGAACGGAGAACACGAAACATAGTCGAATCCCGCTGCGCGACAGAATCCGATCGAGGCCGGATCGCCGCCCTGTTCCCCGCATACTGCAAGCGTGACATCGGGTCGCGTCATCCGCCCCCGATCCGCACCTATGGTTAAGAGCTCGCCCACTCCGTCGAAATCGAGCCGGTGAAACGGGTCTTCGACAAAGACCCCTTGGCTGACATAGGCGCTCATGAACCGGCCGGCATCATCGCGCGAAAGTCCATAGGCCATCTGCGTCAAATCATTGGTTCCGAAGCTCAGGAAGGTCGCATGCGCCGCGATCTCGTCGGCGCGCAGTGCGGCCCGCGGTGTTTCCACCATCACGCCCAGGCGAAAATCGAAACTCGCCCCGGTTTCTGCGCGAACAGCGGCGGCCACCGCATCGACACGAGCTTCCACAAGCTCGACCTCGCGCTTGGCCGACACCAACGGGATCATGATTTCGGGCACAACCTGTTCGCCGGACCGGCCCGCCTCGACCGTCGCTTCGAAAATTGCACGGGCCTGCATGTCGTAAATCTCGGGCATCGTGATCCCAAGCCGTACGCCGCGCAGACCCAGCATCGGATTAAACTCGCGCAGTTCGTTGATCCGGCGTGTCACGACCGGCACCGTCAGATCCAGCGCATTGGCCAACTCCTGGATGCCTTCATTGCCCGCAGGCAGAAACTCATGCAGCGGCGGATCGAACAGCCGGATGCAGACAGGGCGTCCGCGCATGATTTCGAACAACCGTTGAAAATCGCCGCGCTGCATGGGCAGCAGGCGTTCCAGCACCGCCGCGCGCCGTTCGGCACCGTCGGCGAAAATCATCTCGCGCATCAGCGTCAGGCGGTCTTCTTCGAAGAACATGTGCTCGGTCCGGCTTAGACCGATGCCTTCCGCCTTGAAAGCTTGCGCCATCCGCGCCTCGGCGGCCGTGTCGGCGTTCGCCCTTACCCGGATATCGCGCGCCTGATCGGCCCAGTCGAGTAGGGTTTGAAAAGCCTCGCCCAGCGCAGGTTCCAGCAGATCGACCTCGCCCGCAAAAACTTCGCCGGACGATCCGTCGATGGTCAGAATATCACCTTCCTTCAACGTCTCACCACCCGGCACCGAAAGCCGGGCCGAACGGTCGCTTAGCTTAAGATCCGACGCGCCAACGACGCAGGGTAACCCGAGCCCACGTGCGATCACGGCCGCATGGCTCGACATGCCACCCCGAACGGTCAAGACGCCCGCAGCCGCATGCATACCGCGCACATCCTCGGGCGCGGTTTCGCGCCGCACAAGAATGCAGGCTTCGCCCCGTGCATAGAGGGCCTGCGCCTCACGGGACGAAAACACAATCTTTCCCGTGGCCGCGCCCGGGCTGGCCGCAATCCCGCGCAAAACCGCCGTGCGTGGCGCTTCCGGGTTGATCTGTTTGTGCAAAAGCTCGGGCAAGGCGCCAGGTTCGACACGCAGAACGGCTTCTTCTTCAGGGATGATGCCGTCCTGGGCCAGGGCCACAGCAATCTCGACATCCGCGCGCGCTGACCGCTGAACCCGCACTGCATCAAGAATGGCCAACCGGCCCTCTTCGATCGTGAACTCGATCTGCATCTCTTCGCGAAGCCGTTTGCGGCAAATATCGCCGTGGTCCTGAAGCATGGCGAAGACATCTGGCGCCAACTCCTCAAGCGACGGTCCGCGTTCGTCCTTCGTCAGGAAAATCGCGCCCTTCTGGCCACCAATCGCGTCGCGCCCTTGGCTTTGGCTCAGGTACCGGCCGGTGATCTGGGGCAACCCGGTCACCGGACTGACGAATTGGATCACACCTGCGCCGGATTCCGCGGGTCCCACGCCCAGGGCCATCGCCTGAACCACAAGGCCAAGCCCCGCATTCGCCGGGGCCCCTTTCGCCTGGCGCAACAAACGGGCAGTCGTGCCATCCCAGGCGCGGGCCATCGCCCGCAGCACTTCGCGCAACTGGACGGCAGTGTCCTGTGGAAATTGCCCGCCAGTTTCGTCTTCATAGGCGGCCAGCAAAGCCGAAACCGATTGCCCCGCCCCTTCGTCGAATTGATCCGGGTCCAGCCGGGCCACATGCACCGCGTAGGACTGGATAAACCGGGAATACAGCGCGTCAGCGGCGTCTTGGCCCTGTGCTTCGGCCAGTTCCGCATGGCGCTGATCGCTCATCCCGATGTTCAGAATGGCGCCCGGCCCGCCCCAATCAGGATCTTCCGAGGACGGCCGGACCGAGACCAGCCGCGTGCCGTTCAAAAGACCAAGAATCGCGGCGCAATCGATGTCCTGCCCTGCCGCAATTGCGCGCACAGCGCCGAAGGACAACGCAACCGTTTGGGGGACAGGCAGGTCCAGCCGGATCAGCCGTTGCAGGCATTTCGCCCGGCCACCATGCATGGCCGCCGCGATGTTCGCGGTGGGCGTAATCTGAGTAAAGGGTTCTATTTCAAGGCGTTGCTGCACTGCGGCGTCGCTCCTTCGCGGCCACAATAAACTGTAACAGTATGTTTACAACCCTGCCGTTAACGATCTGCCGAAACAGACAGTTTGTTAGCCTTGCAGCCGTGTCAGATCAGCCACGCGCCCGCAAGTTTCGCGAATGCGGCTGAGAAGGTTCAGCCGGTTCCGCCTGAGTACCTGGTTTTCGGTGTTGATCTGAACTGCGTCGAAGAAGGCATCGATGGGCCCGCGTAAGGCTGCCATAGCGGTCATAGCGGCTGCGAAATCTTCTGCCTCCATCGCCGGGCCGATCTTGGCGTCTGCGGCATCGAGAGCTGCGAAAAGCGCCTTTTCAGCGTCGTTTTCAGCGAATTTGGCGTCTGCGCCATAGGAGTATTCGACGCCGTCGACCTCTTCCGCTTGGGTCAGAATGTTGTTGGCCCGCTTAAAGCCCTGGACAAGGTTTTCACCGTCTTCGGTGGCCAACGTTGCTTGCAGCGCCTCAGCCCGTTTCACGAGCAGTGTCAGATCATCCGAGCCCGGCATGGCAAGGCAGGCATCGATGACGTCGTGCCTTATACCCCGGTCCCGGAGATAGACCTTCAGGCGATCGTGGAGGAACGCTAGGAGGTCAATGGATCGCTTATCGACATCTCTGTCGCCAATCTTATCATAGACCCTGATTGCAACCGGGTGACCTTGAATCGTAGCTGCCCCGGTCTTTTTGCGGTACTCCTCGCCGAGCGTTTCATTGGACCTAATAGTTGCACCGCCAACCGATGCATCGGAGAGCTCGAACTGACTAGTCATAGCTTCCAACGCCAAGAGCCGAAGCTTTCCCTCAAGAATAATCCGAATAACGCCCAATGCGGCACGGCGCAGCGCGAAGGGGTCTTTCGACCCCGTGGGCTTTTCGTCAATGGCCCAGAACCCGGTCAAAACATCGATCTTTTCGGCCAGGGCCACGGCCACCGAAACCGGCGCAGTTGGCACGTCGTCGGACGGGCCCAAGGGCGCGTAATGCTCTTCCGCCGCTGCCGCAACCTCATCCGGCAGTCCGGCCTCAGCCGCATAATACCGGCCCATGATCCCCTGAAGTTCGGGAAATTCATACACCATCTCAGATGCCAGATCGGCCTTGGCGACCTTCGCCGCCCGTTCGGCCAGGTCAGGATCCGCGCCGACCATCGGCGCCAGTTCGCGGGCCAGCGCCGCGATCCGGTCCACGCGGTCGGCCACGGTCCCCAGTTTGGCGTGGAAGGTCACATTCTCCAAGGATGCCAACCAATCGCCCATCCCGGCCTTGGCCACACGCAGGTCGTTTTCCCAAAAGAACTTGGCATCCGACAGCCGCGCCGCCAGAACCTTGCGGTTGCCCGCCAGGATCGTGGCGCCTTGATCTGCCGTCTCGGTGTTTGCAACGACCACGAAACCGTCGATCTTGCCCGATTTCGGGTCCTTTACCGACAGGAATTTCTGGTGTTCCTTCATGCTGGTTTGCAGCACTTCCGGCGGCAGATCCAGGAAATCCGGCGCGATATCGCCCAGATGCACGACCGGCCATTCGACCAGTCCCGCGACCTCGGCCAATAGGCCCGGATCTTCAACGACCTCGCGCCCTTTGGCGAACGCCGCCGATGTCGCATCGGCCCAGATGTGGTCGCGCCGAGCCTCCGCGCGCAGCACCACATGGGCCCGGGCAAGCTTTGCTTCATAGTCATCGAACGACGTGACCTGGATCGATCCCGGTGCCAGGAACCGGTGTCCGTCGGTGCGGTCGCCCGACTGGATGCCTCCAGCCTCGAACGGAACGACCGCCGCGCCAGCTTCGTCATAGAGGATCGCCAGGATCGAATGCAGCGGGCGCACCCAACGCATCGGTCCATCGCCCCAGCGCATCGATTTGGGCCAGGGGAACTTGGCGATGACATCTGGCAGGGCCTCAGCCAGGATATCCGCGGCCGCCCGACCGGGGCTGTCGATCACAGCGAACCAGACTGCGCCTTTCTTGTCGTCGCGCTGTTCTAACTGGTCCTTGGTCAGCCCGGTTGACCGCAAAAATCCGTCGAGCGCCTTATCCGGCGCATCGACACGGGGGCCCTTGCGTTCTTCGCGTTTGGGTTTCGACTCCGTATCCAGACCTTCGATCGCCAGCGTCAGGCGACGCGCTGTGGCAAACCCCGCTGCCGAGCGATAAGTCAACCCAGCCTCGACCGCCGCCTCGGTCACAAGACGTTTGAGATCGTCAGCGGCACGGGTCTGCATCCGCGCCGGGATTTCTTCCGAGAACAGCTCAAGCAGAAAATCGGGCATCAGTTCAGTCTTTCCGGCGGTGGCGGGCAGCCTTCTGGCGGGGGGTTTCCATCAAAAACCTCTTCCCCGCAACGGTTGATCTGATGCCAGGCAAAGCCACGCCCGTCCGGATAGATCGCAATCACGCGATCGATCCCGTATTGCACATTGGCCTCACCCAAATAGGCGATGGCCACTTCCATACCGATGTCATCGCCCAACTTCCGCGCATCAAAACAATCGAACCAGAACGGAGCATTCAACGGTACGGCGTCAGGGTACGGATCGCCCAAGACCTCGCCCGTCACTTCGAAACACGCACGAAAGCGGATCGGAGAGCTTGACGCATCAATCGCCCGTAACTCGGTCACTGGAAGTGGCAAGGGCGCCCCATTGTGCGAGACGGAAAGGGCCACGTCTTCCGGCGCAAGGCGCGTGTAGAACGCAAAGACCTGAAGCCAATACATCACGGCACCGGCAATCAGCGCCAGCGCCAATATCCCGATGCCGACGACGCGCCCACTCATGCGTCCGGCCCCAAGCAATCTGCCCGGATTGACGAGATTTGGGTCATACCTCAGCCCGCCGCGGGACGGCCAAATCTCTTATCGTAAGAAAGTGGCCAAAATTTTTACTGTAAAATTTTTGCATCACGCTGAAACGCCCGCCGCATCGGTCTTGAGGAACGCGTCCGCGCAGGCCTTGGCCAAATCCCGCACGCGCCCGATATAGGCTTGGCGTTCGGTGACCGAGATTACGCCCCGTGCGTCCAGCAAATTGAAGACATGGCTGGCCTTGATGCATTGGTCATAGGCCGGATGCGCCATGACAATGCGCTTGCCGGTTTTCGGATCCTTTGCCGGTAGATCCAGAATGGCAGCACAAGCCTTTTCGGCATCTTCGAAATGCCGAAGAAGTGTATCGGTGTCGGCCACGTCGAAGTTCCAGCGGCTGTATTCTTCTTCGGTCTGCTTGAAGATGTCCGCATATGTCAGCATTCGCGGGTTTTGCGGATCAGAGAACGGCATATCCATCACGTGATCGATGCCAAGCACGTACATCGCCAACCGTTCGAGCCCATAGGTCAGCTCGCCCGAAACCGGTTTGCAGTCGTGCCCGCCGACCTGTTGGAAATAAGTGAACTGGCTAACCTCCATACCGTCACACCAAACCTCCCATCCGAGCCCCCAGGCGCCCAGTGTCGGGCTTTCCCAGTCGTCTTCCACAAAGCGGATGTCATGCACACCGGCGTCGATCCCGATCGCTTCAAGCGATCCCAGGTACAGGGCCTGAAAATCGGGCGGCGACGGTTTCATAAGTACTTGAAATTGATAGTAATGCTGCAGCCTGTTGGGGTTTTCCCCATACCGCCCATCGGTCGGGCGTCGTGACGGCTGGACATAGGCCACCGACCAAGGTTTTGAGCCCAAGGCGCGCAACGTCGTGGCCGGGTGGAATGTGCCCGCGCCTACTTCCATGTCGTAGGGTTGCAAGATGGCACAGCCCTGCCCGGCCCAATATGTCTGGAGCCGCAAGATGACATCCTGAAAACAGGTGGGTTTGGAAGTGTTTGCCATGGTCGCCCTGCCGGAAAAGCGCGTTCTCAATAGGCAACAGCCCGGTGGGCGTCAATCAAAGACCGGGGATTTATGGGGTGCATCCTAACCCGTGATTTCCTAGGTTGAGCCGAACCGGTTCCGACGCGCGGACCGTTTGGGTTTGGGGGATGTATGACGCGTCTGATTACGTATCTTTTCTTGTTTTGCCTGGGTTTGGCGACCGGGCCGGTGGGCGCGCAAGCCCCCGTCTGGATCCAAGTTGAAGCGCAACCGGGCCTGACAGCCGCCGAAACGCGGGTGCGCAGCTATGCCGGACGGCTTGAGAATGTGGCGGGGTTCCAGATTTCGGCCCGTTGGTACGTGATTGCGCTGGGCCCGTTCGCACCTGAAACGGCAGAGGCGGAATTGGGGCGTCTTCGCGCAAGCGGGCTTGTCCCGGGCGATGCCTACATCGTCGATGGCTCAAGTTTCGGGCGCCAAATCTGGCCAATTGGCGTGCAAGGCGCGCCCACAACGACGATTACAACTGCGCCGCTGGGCCAAGAGGATCAGGCCACGGAACTGGTAGCTGCCGCGCCCGAGCCTGCAGTCGAACCAGAGCCGGTGGCGATCCCGCTGCCGGCCGAAGAAACATTGGCTGCCTCGCGCGCCAGCGAACGCGCCCTCAGCCGCGACGAGCGGCGCGAGTTGCAAATCGCGCTCGCCTGGGAAGGGTTTTACAATTCCACGATTGACGGGCTGTTCGGCCCTGGCACGCGCCGCTCGATGCGGGGCTGGCAGGAAGCAAAGGGGTTTGAACCCACCGGCGTCTTGTCCACGCGACAGCGCGCGACACTGCTTGATGGGTACCGCGAGGTCGTCCGGTCTGTGGGGCTTCGGCAGGTGGTCGACCGCGAGGCAGGGATCGATATCGATCTACCCACCGCCATGGTCGAATTTGGCCGATACAACGCGCCTTTCGCACAGTACGATGGCAAGGACGGCTCAGAAGCCCTTGTTCTCTTGATCAGCCAGTCTGGGGATGATGACACGCTGGCTGGTCTTTTCGAGGTTATGCAAACGCTGGAGGTCGTGCCGCCGGACGGCGACCGACGCCTTCGCCGCCGGTCCTTCACGATCGAGGGCGAGAACCGGACCATCACGTCCTATACCTTTGCCGAACTTGTCGATGACACTGTGAAGGGCTTCACACTTGTCTGGCCGCGCGGCGACGAGAAACGCCGGGATCTGGTGTTGACCCGTATGCGGGAAACCTATGCGCCCGTGCCCGGCGTCGTTCTTCCTGACAGCGCTGGGGCGGATGTGTCGGAACAACGGCTCGATCTTTTATCGGGCTTGCAAATCCGGACGCCGGACAAATCGCGAAGTGGATTTTTCGTCGACAACGAAGGTGCGGTCTTGACGACAACAGAAGTGGTTGGGCAATGCGACCGGATCACCATCGGCGAGGATTTCGCCGCCACCGTCGTGGCCCAGGATGCCGGCAATGGTCTGGCTTTGATCCGCCCAAACGAACCCCTTGCCCCGATCCGTATCGCGCAATTCCAAGACGCCGAGCCGCGGCTGAAGTCGGATATTGCGGTGGCCGGGTATTCGTTTGAGGGGATCCTGGGCGCGCCAACCCTGACCTACGGGACACTTGCGGATCTCAAAGGGCTTCGCGGGGAAGCCACGATGGCGCGGTTGGCGCTGTTGTCCGAACCGGGCGATGCGGGTGGCCCTGTATTCGATGCGGGCGGTCTTGTGGTTGGCATGCTGCTGCCGCGCATTGCGGAGGAAGGCAAAACTCTTCCTGCAGACGTCAACTTCGCCACCGATGCAGGCGCGATCAACGGCTTTTTGACAGAAAATGGCATCGAAACGGTCACGCCAGATATCTTTGGTGAGATGGATCCAGAGGACCTGAACACGCTCGCGGGTGATATGACGGTTCTTGTAAGCTGTTGGAACTGACGCGTGTCAGGTGACCCGCCAGAACGTCACCGTCAGAAGGGCGTAGACGGCCATCAGCTCTAGCCGTCCGATCAGCATGGCGGCTGACAACAGCCACTTTGCGGTATCGGGTAGACCCGAGAAGTTGCCTTTTGGCCCGATCTCAGACCCCAGACCCGGGCCGATATTGGCCAAAGCCGCCGCCGCACCCGATATCGAGGTTACGAAATCCAGTCCTGTCGTCCCGAGAAGCACTGCCAGGACACCCAGTGACACGATGAACAGGACGAAGAAGGCCATGACCGAGGACAACACATCCTCGCTTACGGGCCGCCCACCGTATCGTGGCTGAAAGACCCCGTGAGGCATGTGGATCCGTTTGATCTGCGCTCTGACCGATGAGAAAAAGAGCTGATACCGGAAAATCTTGATCGAGCAGGACGTGGACCCTGCGCAACCGCCGATCAGGCCGATGAAGAAGAACAGGACAACCGGGAACGAACCCCACAACATATAATCGGTGCTGGCATAGCCGGTGCCCGTCAAGATCGAGACGACGTTGAACAACGCCTTCCGAAACCCTTCTTCGCCCCCGACCGTTCCGGTCGTCAGAAGCCAAAGCGTCATGACAAAAACAAGCACTGCGGCGGCAACCAGGAAGCCGCGGATCTGACGATCTTCGAACAAAGGTTCCGCTGTGCCCGACAGCAACTGGACGTATCGCACGAAAGGCAGCGCAGCGAGGATCATGAAGGCAGCGCCCACATATTCAGCCGCCGCGGGTTGAACGTCGAAACTGTCGTCATGGGTTCCGAACCCGCCCGTCGCCACTGTTGTCATGGCGTGGTTGATCGCATCGAAAGGCGACATCCCGGTTGCCGCGTATCCGATGCCGCAGGCAGCCGTGAGCGTGAAATAGATGACCGAGATCCGTGACGAGATTTCGGTCGCGCGCGGAAGGATCTTTCCGAATGTGTCGAATCCTTCGGACCGGAAGATCTGCATACCGCCGATCCGCAGGGCAGGCAGAAACACCATGGCGACGACGATGATCCCGATGCCACCGAACCATTGCAGCAGGCTTCGCCAAAGAAGAATGCCGCGCGGAAGATCCTGAATTTCGGTGAAAACAGTCGATCCCGTGGTGGTGAGCCCCGACATGGCCTCGAAAAAAGCGTCCACCACCCGTGCCTCGGTTGCGCCAAGATAAAACGGCAGGGCGCCGAAGACCGGCAGGGCAAGCCATACCCCGGTCGTCAGCAGAAAGGTCTGTTGAATGTCCAGGCGCTCGCCACGCCCATTGGCACAAGCCAATGCCATGAAACCGCCCACCAGGCAGGTGATCACGCCGCTTTCAAGAAAAATCAGCCAATGGTCCGTCCCATCGGTGAAGTCGATCACCATGGGCACGGCCATCGCCACACCAAGCACGGCCAAAAGAAGGCCAATGACATAGCCGACAGGACGAAAGTCGATCATGGGAAGGAGCCTTGGCTTAACCCGCCATCGCCGTCAATCGCCCTCAGTCACGACGTGGCCCGCCGAAATCGGCTTCCCTTCGTCATTAAAAAAGGGATTTCGGCGATATCCCCCGTTAAGGCGTGACTTTATCGCGCGCCCGGCAAAGGGCAAAAGCATCCGCCAGATGCTGCCCAACTCGCCTTGGATATGGGCTGTTGCATCCTTCCTGTTCACCCGTGCGACGACATGTCCCAGTTCGTCCGGGTTCTCGAAATCCCAAGACTGAATGGTCAGGAAAGGTACGCCGATCCCGTCTAATGTGTTGGCCATAGGTGTGTTGCAACAGGTGGTGTACCAGCGAAGCGGACCTTTTTCGGTAAGTCGCATCCAGGCCAGGTGCGCTTGACCCTTCGTGATCGTCACGCTTTCGGGCGCCGTTTGCCAAAGATCCGAACCGCCCGCCGGGTCCAGGCGGTCACCGGCGCCGAGGCGTTCCACAAACGCCCGGCAACTGGCGCAATAGCATACGATCCGCGCGCCTTTCTGCGGCACTGCTTCCGCTTCAACCTCTCGACACTTGCAGGTCCATTTCATGTGGTGAACCCTAAACAGCTTCTGTTCCGGCGCAACGCGCCCTAGCCCCGATGGATCAGGCTGGCAAAAAAATGCGGATCAATGCTGTCGGCGGCAAAAGTGTCGCCATCGGTCAGAACGCTGATCGCGTCATGGCTGTGAAGGCTTTCCTGATGGCTGGCCACCACCCTGAAATCGCCGATCCGCGGATCGTTCAGCAAGATATCGGCAAACAGCCGCGCCGCGTCCTCGACGAAGATCGGGTTTGCGGCATTCAGTTCGGCGAAAGCCTGTTCATCTTCGCGTTTGACCATGACCTGCGTCTCGGTCGGCACCGCCTGCCGGCAATGGTCGATCAGGTCCTCGAACCATAGGCAATCCTGGCCCTCGGCCACGACGGCCGAGATGCGCGCCACTGAGCGCTGCGAATGCGGCGTTGCCAATTGCCCGCGTTCCTGCCGAGCATGTTCCGACAGTTCGAGCGAACACGGGCAGGTCGAAGAATACACATAGTCCAGATGGATCATCTTCACCCGTGTTCCTGCCCTTTCGACAAGCTCAAGCGTCACATCGTAATACTGGTAGCCTTCCAAACCGGACCGCAGGCTTCCCACCTTCACAGGGAATGAAAACCCCATCTGGATGCGCGCGTCGAAGCTTTCCAGATCAGATTTGTAGTCATCCAGCGCTGCCTCGATCACGCCAAAGCTGAATGTTTCGTCTGCATGGCGATAGAAGGTCCGCATGATCCGGGACATGTTGATGCCCTTCTTGTCGGCCTCAAGGCTCACCGTCCCGGTGACCGAGGTTTCAAGCGTCAACGCCCCATTGTCCCGGGTCCTGTATCGGATCGGCAGTCGAAAGTTCGAAATGCCAACGTGCTGTATCGCCCGGCGCGCGCCCTTGATGAGGCTTTCCGGACCGTTCTGCAAATCGGGAAGCGATGCCTTATATGCATCATCCACCTGGAACGCGGCGTCATAGTCGCGCTTGAATTGCGGGTATTCCGCAAAGTTTGAAACCGGCTTGTTCATGGGTGGTCCCCCTTTTTCGCTGGACGAGGGCAAGAGATGGTGCGTTCAAACGAGATTTCCAGTTTGTTAACACACCCCTCCTGACAGCCTTGTGTCAGCGGTATCGCGCGACAAAGGCACGCAGGACCTTCTCCGGTTGGTCAACCGTCTCGGCCAACGCCGCATTGGTCAACGCATCGGCTTCCTCGGCCGGAAAGTAACCTCGGTCGCGATAGATCCTGATGCGAGCGGCGAATTCTTCTCCATCGGCCTCGGGATGAAACTGCGTGGCATAGACGTTTTGCCGGTGCCGGATCATTTGAAACGGGCATGGGTCGGATCGGACCAGGTGCACGGTCCTGTCCGGGAGCTCTTGCAGCGCTTCCTTGTGGCCGACCAGGGCCCGAAACGACGGTTCGCAGGTCGCCAACAGTGGATCTTCCAGGCCCTCATCGGTCAAAGCGCAATCCACCGCACCCACCGGTTCCGAAAAGCGGCGCTTAGATACTTCCGCCCCCAAATGATGGCCAAGGATGCCTATCCCGGCGCAGCAGCCCATGAAAGGAAGGTCCCGGGTCGTGACTTCGGGCATCAAGGACAGCAAATCGGCCTCGATCCGCGCCTCCAACGGGTCGCGTGTGGTCGGATCGTCGCTGACGCATCCCGGACCGCCGCCCACGATGATCCCGGCAAAGTCTTCAAGCGCAAGGCTAGGCATCGCGCCTTGGTCCAGCCGGATCCGTCGCGTGTCGCCTGCGTCTATTCCGCCTTTGCGCAGAAACGCCGCGTATTCGCGATCTGCGGCTTCATCCTCGGGCCGAAGTTGCAGGATCAGGAAAGGCTTCACACTGCCTCCAGCGCCTGTTTCAGATCGCAGATCAGATCTTCGGTCGCTTCGATGCCGCAACTCAGCCGCACCAGCCCCCGCGTGATCCCAAGCGCATCGCGCTGCGCATCGGTCAACCGCTGATGTGTCGTGGTCGCCGGATGCGTCACAATGGATTTCGCATCACCCAGGTTGTTGGAAATGATGACGATGTCCAACGCATTCAGAAACCGGAACGCAGCCGCTTGTCCGCCTTTGATGTCCAGTGACAGAACCGTCCCGCCACTGCCCATCTGCTCGGCAGCAATGGCATGCTGGGCATGGTCCGGCAGGCCCGGATAAATGACCTGATCCAACTTCGGATGGTCACTCAGTGCCTCTGAAATGGACTGCGCGGTTTGCGCTTGCGCCCGAACGCGCAGATCCAGCGTCTCCAAGCCCTTCAGCATCAGCCAGGCCGTGAAAGGGCTCATCGCCGCCCCTGTGTGCTTTAGGTACGGCTCAAGCGTTTTCCGGATGTATTCCTGCGTTCCGAGAACCACACCGCCCAGCGCGCGCCCCTGCCCGTCAATGTGCTTGGTCGTCGAATAGACGACAACATCGGCGCCCAAGTCGATCGCCTTGGAAAAGACCGGCGTGGCAAAGACATTGTCCACGACCACGGTCGCGCCCACGCCGTGGGCAATCTCGGCCACGGATTTCAGGTCGATCACTTCCAAAGTGGGGTTCGACACGGTCTCCAGGAACACCGCTTTGGTGTCATTCCGGACCGCGGCCCGCCACGCAGCCAGGTCAGTGCCATCGACAAACGTCACCTCGACACCGAACCGGGACAGAACCTCTTCCAGGATATACAGACAAGACCCGAAAAGCGCACGCGCCGACACCACGTGATCGCCAGCCTTCAGCATCGACATGAGCGACGCGTTTACAGCCGCCATGCCCGAGGCAGTTGCAAAGGCGTCTTCTGCCCCCTCAAGCGCGGCAATACGGTCCTCAAACATCCGCACAGTTGGATTTCCATACCGCGCGTAGATGAATTCATCCTCGCCCGCTTCGATGAACCGGGCCTCTGCGGCCTCGGCGCTGTCATACACGAAACCCTGGGTCAGATAGATCGCCTCGGCCACCTCGCCGTACTGGCTGCGACGCACGCCGCCATGGACGAGTTTCGTGCGTTTTTCCCATGTGTCGGACATTGCGCCCGCCTCCAAACAAAAAGCCCCCACCGCTTCGAGCGCCGGGGGCAAATCGTCCCTGACCTCTTTAGCGGCATGTTTAACGTGGCCCGCAATCCGGTGAACAAATCGCCACAGCAGGTCGGGTACAGTCAGACCGCCCGCGCGTCAAGACCGGAACACCTTCGCGCGATCACACACGCTCTGCCCTTGCCAATTGCGCCCGGTGCCGCATCATGGGCCACTGAGCCAGGAGAATGCGCCCCATGTCTGACACCATCGAACTGTTCTATTGGCCGACACCGAATGGCTGGAAAGTCACGATCGCGCTGGAAGAAATGGGGCTGGCTTACAACCTGAACCTGATCAATATCGGGAAAGGGGATCAGTTCGGCGAAGCGTTCCTGAAAATCGCGCCCAACAATCGGATGCCGGCCATCACCGACCCCGATGGTCCGGACGGTGCGCCCATTTCGATCTTCGAATCCGGCGCCATTCTGCAATACCTCGCGCGAAAAACAGGCCAGTTTTATGGTGAGACCGAACGCGACCGGATTGCTGTTGATCAATGGTTGATGTGGCAGATGGGCGGCGTCGGGCCGATGGCCGGCCAGGCGCATCACTTCCTGAAATACGCGCCCACGATGGATCCGCCGCAGGTCCTGCCCTATGCGCAGGACAGGTACCGGAATGAGGTTTCACGCCTCTACCGGGTGCTCGACACGCAGCTCGCAAGTCACGACTACGTCGCTGGGGATTTCTATTCGATCGCCGATATGGCAATCTGGCCCTGGGCCAAAGGCTGGGAAGGCCAGCAGCAGGACCTGTCCGAGAAGCCACACTTCAAGGCATGGCTGGATCGCATCGCCGCAAGACCGGCCGCGGCCAAGGGCGCCAATGTCGCCATCGAATTGCGCAATCAACGAAGCCCCGCGGATCGAGAGGCGCAAAAAATTCTGTTCGGCCAGAAAGGCTAACGCCCTGCCCACTCGTTCCGTCTTTCCGGGGCAGTTTCCCGAACGATCAGTATAGGTCGTGTGGGACCGACCTTGCATTTAATGACCTACGGATGACACGCCAAGTCCCTAGGCCGCGCCAAGGCGGCGCGAGGAGGAGGCCAGAGGCCGAGGACGAGAAAAAGTCTTGCGCCGAAGGCGCTCAATTTGGTCGCATTCTCTGGGACTTTCGGGTGATCCGATCTATATCGAGCCCAGGGATCAATTTGGGGCAGGACGAACGACAGTGGACGGCTTTTTTTCGCTTGCGATAGAGAATCTGCGCTCACCCATCATTCTGTCCTTCATTTTGGGTCTCGGCGCCGCTCTGGCGCGCTCTGACCTCAGTTTTCCCGAGGCTGCCGCGAAGGCATTGTCGCTTTACCTTCTGTTCGCAATTGGCTTCAAAGGCGGTGTCTCGGTCGCCGATCACGGCATCGATGCGACCTTGGGCGCCGCCATTCTGGCGGGTATCGTCTTATCCGCAGCCATTCCATTTCTGGCCTTCGGTTTGTTACGGGTGATGACCGGGCTTGATCGCACCAATGCCGCCGTCGTCGCGGGTCATTACGGGTCGATTTCAATCGTCACATTCGTGGCCGGAACCTCGGTACTGGAAAGCCAGGGCATTTCATCCGAAGGGTTCATGGTTGCCGTGGCCGCCGCCATGGAAGCGCCGGCGATCCTGTCGGCGCTTTGGATCATCTCGTCGGGCGCAGGCGGCGGGCGCATGGATGCAAGGCTCTGGCGAGAAATCCTTCTGAACGGCTCGATCGTGCTTCTGATCGGCTCGTTCATTATCGGCATCATGACCGGACAGGATGGGCTGCGAGAGATCGAGGCCTTTATCGTGTCGCCGTTCAAGGGCGCCTTGTGCCTGTTTCTTCTTGATATGGGGCTTGTGGCGGGCCGGGGCCTTCGCGAAAGCCGTGGGCTGATCCGGCCCGGTCTCGTGGCCTTCGGGATCGTGATGCCCGTTCTCGGCGCGCTGATCGGCGCCGTGGCCGCCCAAGTGATCGGACTCTCGACCGGAGGAACGCTTCTTTTGATGGTTTTGTCGGCCTCTGCCTCGTACATCGCCGTCCCGGCCGCCATGCGCGTCGCCGTTCCCGAAGCCGATCCGGGGATCTATCTGACCCTATCGCTGGGGATCACCTTCCCCTTCAACCTGACCCTCGGGCTGCCGATCTACCTCGCGATCGCGCGGGCCTTAACCGGAGGCTAGCGCCCGATGCAGACCCATGACGCAAAGCGTGTCGCCATCATCATCGAAGAGCCGATGGAGCGACGGTTGACCGAGATCCTGGAAGACGCGGGCGTGACAGGCTATTCCATTCTACCCGTCAAAGGCGGATCGGGCCGGTCGGGGCGCTGGTCTCGTGCCGGCCAGGTGGGTCGCGCAGGCGGGATGAGCCAAGTTATCTGCATTGTCCGCCCTGACCGGATGGATGCGCTTCTTGAGAATGTGTTCAAAGTGGTGGACCGCCATATCGGTGTCGTCACCGTGACCGACTGCCAGGTGCTTCGTGCCGAACGATTCTAGGCACTTTCGTCTGGCGCGTCCTCGTCCTCATCCACGATCATGTATTTTTGCAAGGACATGATCTGCCACCAAAGGACCAGGAACAACGCGATCGGAAACCCGAAGGTTTCGATCTTGACCCATGTGTCCGTCGACATCGTCCGCCAGACAACCTCGTTGGCTATGGCAAGGCCGGCAAAAGCCGCGGTCAGCCGCCGGGTCAGGATCATCCAGCCTTCATGGGTCATTGGCAGAAATTCGGACATCACCCACGCAAGATAAGATCGGCCCTGCAAAAGCCCGATGCCCAGGATCCCGGCGAAAATTCCATAAACGATCGTGGTCTTTATCTTGAAGAACCGTTCGTCGTTGAACCAGACCGTCAGCCCACCGAACACAATGACAAGCACTGCGGTAAAGACCTGCATCCGGCTGATTTTTCCCGAAAGCCGCCACAGGACCGCAATCGAGGCCAAAAGCACCGGCACGAAGGCGGCGGCAGCCACGATAAATCCGTCATAGTCGGTCCCGCCAATCGTGAATGTTCTGTCCCTGAGATAGAGATAGGCCACGAAGAACAGGATCGGCGGACCGAGTTCCAGGACCTGCTTCAGGGCCGGGTTGATGGGGCGAGGCTCGGACACGTTTTGGCAGGCTCCTTCCGCTGGCCCTTTGACCTATCACAGAGGGGCCCGGGATCAATGGCAGGCCAAAGATACCTTGCGGCGCGGCTTCGCCGCATATCTTTGTCTCGTCGTCCGGCTACGCCGATCCTCCTCGGACGGGCGCCTTATGGTCAGCCACCAAATTCGACGATCACCGCACCAAGAGCGATCAGCGCCATGAGTGCCGCGCGCTTTGGTCCGACTACCTCGCCGAGAAACAACCAACCGATCAGGGCCGCGAAGACAGTGGAGGTTTCGCGCAAGACCGCCGCTTCTCCCACCTTATCGAGGAATGTGGCCAGCATGACGCCGCCAAAACTGAAAAAGGCAATGAAGGCACCACTGACACCTCGGATCAGCAGAGGGCGAAGATCCGGTCGAACAGCCATGCGGCGATAGCGGAGCGCCGCGACTATCGGGAAGTCCATTCCGGTAATAAAGAAAAACCAGGCGAGAAAGGTGAAGGGGTCAGCGGCCGCCCGGATCCCCAAGGCATCCCAGGTCGTATAGGCGGCCACGCTGATCCCACCTGCCATGGCCAGAAGGATGCCAAGGCGCATGGTTGCCCGGTCAATCCGTTCGGCTTGTAGGTTCAAACCGGCCAATGCCAGGATCCCGCCCGACAGGCAGGCCACGCCAAGCCATTGAACAAGCGTGAAATGTTCCGAAAATATCACCGCTG
Source organism: Paracoccaceae bacterium (assembly GCA_965267475.1). Lineage (GTDB taxonomy): Bacteria > Pseudomonadota > Alphaproteobacteria > Rhodobacterales > Rhodobacteraceae > JBCBKU01. The sequence goes on along the minus strand of OZ254079.1, from coordinate 1,107,237 downwards.
CAAACAAAACGGTGACCAAGGGCCCTGTCCCCCGAATGACAGGATAGACCACCGTATAGGCCGCGCGCTCGTAAGCCAGTGCCACCAGGCACTTGTAGACAAAATGCACGACGACGGCGCCGGCCAGGAACCCCCAGATCACCGGGTCCGGCCAGGGCACCAGGAACAACGCCACGGGCGCCGCCAGAAAAACAATCGACGCATCGATCGCGCCCCGGGCAAGCCAGGGATCCACCTTTCCCTTTTGAAGCGCGCCAAACACCGCATGGGCCGCCGCCGACATCAGCGCCAGAAGCGCAGCAACACGGGCACCTTCGGGCGTTCCGGCCAGGCTGGCGAGCCAGTCGCTCACCCTGGATCAGGGCTCATAACGAATGTCGAGGCGCACCCCGTCGAGAAGCGGCCAGATGTCGGACAAATCGTCGAGATCTCGGTTCAGAGCCAGCCCCAGAAACCGCGCTGGGCCCAGCCCTGGATCGGCTGACATCGCCACCGTGATTGTGCCCGCCGGATTTGGCATGTCTCCTACCAGACGCTTCAGTGCCGCCTTGGACGCGGCAGGGACTTGTCCCGTCGGCATGGCGTCAATGCTGGCCAAGGCCTTGGACTTTAGGGCTTCGACCTGTTCCTCTGGCGGGTCGTCCCCGGTCAGAAGGGGGGCGCCGGCGGCCATCAGAAGGTATCCCTCAAAAAGCCCGTTTGTGCGGATTTCGGTCAGGGTTCGGGTCACGCTGAAGGACCCCGCGCTCATCGCCAGAGATTGTTGCGTCGAAAGATCAACGCCGGAGATCTCGGCCTCGAATCGGATGAAGTTGTCGCCGGGGAAATCTGCCTCAACCGTTTCAAGATGCAGACGGCCCATTTCCGCGTCCCAGCGCGCCGCCATGCGAAGATCAATGGCCGATGGCACCGATTGCGCCTGGAACAGGTAATCCATGACAGGATCGTCGATCCTGGGAATGATCCGAAGATCGTCCAATTCGATCACGAGATCCGTCGGCGGAAGTCCCTGATCCGTAAACCGTGCCATTTCGGATCCGGACCAAGCCAAGGACCGTGCCCGCATCTCGACGCGGTTTTGCGGCGGCAGCACGATGTCGGACACGACGCAGCCATTGGCCCGTTGCCGCGGTACTTGCGTGAAGGGGGCACCCGGGACATCCGCCTGCCTTAGAAGGTCATTGATCTTCGACCATTGGGTCGCGCAGCCCGGGCCGAAACCCTGGGCATGAAGCGGAGCGGCGAAAAGCGCCAGAGCAACGATCAGACCTTTCACGCGGCATCCCCCCAAGCACCGGTCAAAGCCCGCGCGAAGTCTTCGGGATCAAAGGGTGACAAGTCATCGATCTGTTCGCCCACACCGATGGCATGGATGGGCAGACCGAACTTGTCGGCCAGAGACACAAGCACGCCACCCTTCGCGGTTCCGTCGAGCTTTGTCATGACAAGACCCGAGACATCCGAGAGCTTCTGGAAGATCTCGACCTGACTGACGGCGTTCTGGCCGGTCGTCGCGTCCAGAACCAGAAGAGTGTTGTGCGGCGCCTCGGGGTCTTTCTTGCGAATGACCCGGACGATCTTGGCCAGTTCTTCCATAAGATCGGCACGGTTCTGAAGGCGCCCTGCCGTGTCGATCAGAAGAAGGTCGGCGCCGTCGGCCTCGGCCTTGGTCATTGCGTCGAAGGCAAGGCTTGCGGGATCGGACCCTTCGGGCGCGGTCAGAACAGGCACTCCAGCCCGGTCGCCCCAGACCTGCAGTTGTTCGACCGCTGCGGCACGGAAAGTATCGCCCGCGGCAATCACCACCGATTTGCCCGCAGCGCGAAACTGGCTGGCAAGTTTTCCGATGGTCGTGGTTTTGCCGGACCCGTTGACACCGACCACCAGCACAACTTGCGGGCGTTTGGGATAAATCGGAAGCGGACGGGCCACGGGCTCCATGATCCGGGTGATTTCGGCCGCAAGAACCTCTTTTATCTCGGCCCCCGACAGCTTTCGACCCAGATGGCTCTCCGCCAAGTTCGCCGTCACCCGCATCGAGGTGTCGACCCCCATATCCGAGGTGATCAGCAGGTCTTCAAGGCCTTCGAGCATGTCGTCATCGACCGTTCGCCGGATCACAGGTGCCGAAGATTGCCCGCTCCTGCCCAAAAGTCTTCCGATCAGACCGGGTTTCGGCGCCTCAGACACGGGCACAGGTTCGGGCACCGGCTCGGGCTCAGGATCCGGCTCATGCGCCACCGATACCTCATCGGCTTCAGCGATACGATCCGGAGGATTCGTAATTTCTGGGGCGGGCTCATCCTCCGGCGCGGCGACCTGCTCCGGATCATTCTCCGGCGCGGGTTCTGGCATGGGCTCCGGCTCGGGGATTGGGTCTTCTGCGGTCTGCTCCGCCACCGGTTCCGTTTTGACCGGGGCGGCCAGGTCCGTCTCATCGACATGCTTGGGCCCAAGATCAATCTCTGCCGCTTCGCCGGGCTCTTCCTCGCCGCCATCCCGAACGATCGCGTCGATACCCTCGTCCAATTTGGACGACGACTTCCACAACCGGTCTTTGAGTTTCTTGAAAAATGACATTGCGCCTCCGCCTCCATCACCTAATCGCATAATTGCCGATGGAAAAGGGATCAGATGAGCCTAGGGACATGTGGCAGGTGCCAGCGTAACGCCGGTTAATCCGCCGCGTCCCGCGGCACGGTGTAGCACACCAGAGCGTCCCGATCCTTGCGCCGGTACTCGGTCAAACGGTTGTCCGCACGGTCAGAGTGACCCGGGCCTTCGTCAAATCTCCTCGGCGAAATGGCGTGCGGTCAGGCGAATGGGGTTTGGAGCCGCCTGCCCGAGGCCACAGATCGACGCGTCCTCCATGGTCCGGCACAGGTCCTCCAGAAGCTCCAGGTCCCACTTGTCAGCTTGCATGAGCTTGACGGCCTTCTCGCAACCGACACGGCATGGCGTGCATTGACCGCAACTTTCGTCCTCAAAGAACCGCAGCATGTTCAGCGCGGCCGCCTTGGCGCTGTCTTGGTCGGAGAGAACAACGACCGCAGCCGAGCCAATGAACGAACCAAGGGGCTGCAACGTGTCGAAATCCAGGGGCACGTCATTGATTGTCGCGGGCAAAAGCCCCGAAGACGGTCCGCCTGGTTGATAGGCCTTGAACACATGCCCCGCAGCCATGCCGCCCGCCGCGTCGATGATATCCATGATCGTCGAACCGGATGGCAGCAGATAGACGCCGGGATTGGCGACGCGTCCCGAGACGGAGAAGCTTCGCAATCCAACGCGTCCGTTCTTTTCGGTCCCGTTCAGAATTTCAGGACCTTCGCGGCAAATCCGGGCAATCCAATGAAGCGTTTCGACGTTGTGAACAAGGGTCGGACGCCCGAAGACGCCGACCTCGGCCACATATGGCGGGCGATGGCGCGGCAGACCGCGTTTGCCTTCGATGGATTCGATCATCGCGCTTTCTTCGCCGCAGATATAGGCGCCCGCACCCCGGCGCAGATCGATATATCCCGGTGCCACGATCATGGCTTCTTCGAGGGCTCGGATTTCCCGGCGCAGGATTTCAAGAACCGCGGGGTATTCATCGCGCATGTAGATAAATGCCGTTTCGGCCTCGACCGCCCAGGCTGCAATCAACATCCCCTCAAGGAAGAGATGCGGCACCCGTTCAAGGTAGAAGCGGTCCTTGAAGGTCCCCGGCTCACCCTCGTCCCCGTTCACGGCCACATATCGCGGACCGGAATAACCGCGGACAAATCCCCATTTGCGCCCGGATGGGAATCCGGCACCGCCAAGCCCGCGCAACCCGCTGTCCGCGATCCGGGATTGCACATCCTCCCAATCGCCGTTTTCCCGCAGGGCCGAAAGCGTGGCATAGCCGCCTTCTGCCACATAGGCGTCGAAACCCTGATATTCCGGCAGATGCGCGTGGGTATCGCCTGCCGCGATTGCGGCATCGACCTTGGCGGGGGTCGCCGCGTCGATATGGTTGTGGCCCAGTTCCAGGACCGGCGCTGTATCGCAGCGCCCCATGCAGGGGGCGCGGACCACGCGGACCTGATCCGGATCAAGACCTTCCGTCAGGGCATCCATCAACGCCTGCGCGCCCGCCAATTCGCAGGACAGGCTATCGCACACACGGATCGTCAACGCAGGAGGCGGGGCTTCATCTTCCCTGACCAGATCGAAATGGGCGTAAAAGGACGCAACTTCCCAGACCTCGGCCATGGACAGCCGCATTTCCTCGGCCAAGGCCCGAAGATGTGCCGCGGACAAGTAGCCATAGGTATCCTGGATCAGGTGCAGATATTCGATCAGCAAATCGCGTCGCCGCGGACGGTCGCCCAGAAGCGCGCGCAGCTCTTCCCAGGCGTTTTCTTCCAACTGGCGTCCCTTAGGCGTCTTTCGGCCCTTGCCGCGACCGGATTTCCACGGTTTTGCCTTGTCATCCAGTGCCATGGGCGCCCTCATCTTCTGTTGCGAAAGGTTACGCCAGCGCGCCGCCGAAGCCAGTCCCAAAACGACACCTGGCGGGTCGATTTTCGCAAACTGGCAGGAAGCCGCTTTGTTAACCTTTTGTTCATCCAATTCTGGCCGCGCGCGTCGCGCTGTGTCAGGGTGCACCCATGATGAAACAGATCCTCATGGCCACCGTCATTCTGGCGACCGGCGCGTCTGCTGTTCAGGCCGCAGAACCGATGACGGCCGAGCAGTTCGACCAGTATACGCGTGGGAAAACGCTCTATTATGCGGAAGGCGGTATTGCCTACGGGATCGAGGAATACCTGTCGAACCGGCGGGTGCGCTGGTCGTATCTGGATGGTGAATGTCAGGATGGCCGCTGGTATCCGGCAGGTGAGCTGATCTGCTTTGTCTATGAGAATATCGAGGACCCGCAGTGTTGGCGGTTTTTCGAACATGCGGGCGGCCTGTCCGCAACATTCGGCGAAAATCCAGACGCGACCCAGCTTTACGAAACGCTCAGCAGTGAAGAACCCTTGATGTGCCTTGGCCCGAAGATCGGCGTCTGACCGGACGCGCGGGTACAAAAACCTTGATCCAAAACTAATACACTCGCGCTCAAAACAAGGAGCCCTGATCCGGTGGGTTTTCTTTCGGCTTGCCGGGTTTCGCGGGTTTTGCACCCCCGCCTGGTTTGAAGCGACCATCGGCGAACTGGATCTCAATCTCTTTGGCCGACTGGGCGGCTTGGGTCGTGGTGACGACCACACTGTCGCCCCAGGCAACCGCATAGCCGCGCGCCAGAGTGGCTTCGTAACCAAGGGTTCCCCGCAACCGATCCGTGGCCTCAAGCCGTTCGGCCTTTTGCGCCTGAAGGCGGCTCCAAGCGATCGGCATCCGCGCGCCAAGGCGCGCGAGCTCGGATCGCGCCTTTTCGGCATCCCGGGCTCGATCGCGTCTGAGCCTGTCAAGCGCCGGTGCCAGTCGCGCCGACAACCGCTCCAGCCGTTCACGACGGGTTCTCAGCGCCAAGGTCAGGGCAGCGGGGCGAAGCGCGCCGGCGCTTTGATCCAGCCGCCGCCGCTTCCGTTCCGCAGCAGATCTAAGCGCCATTGGTAGCCGCGCTGAACCAAGATCCAATCTCTGCCGGGGCGCCGACAAAAGCGCATCCGGTCGCGGCAAGGCGCGTGCAAGATCTCCTAGCCTTTCGCTCCGCCGTGTAACGAGCTGCCCAGTGGCACGGGTCAACCGGGCGCCTGCGTCGCGAAGCCAGGCCAGAAGCTCGATCCGCACAGGCACCGCCAATTCCGCGGCGGCCGTTGGTGTCGGGGCGCGCCTGTCTGATGCAAAGTCGATCAGCGTTGTATCGGTCTCGTGCCCCACAGCCGAAATCAGCGGGATGTCCGACGCGGCCGCGGCGCGCACCACCGCTTCTTCGTTGAACCCCCAAAGATCCTCGATCGAGCCGCCGCCCCGCGCCACAATAATCAGGTCGGGCCGGGGAAGGCTGCCCCCAGGCGTCAAGGCGTTGAACCCCTGGATCGCCGCCGACACTTCGGGGGCGCATCGTTCCCCCTGAACCGCGACCGGCCAGACCAGAACCTTGCGCGGGAAGCGGTCGCGAAGCCTGTGCAAGATATCGCGGATCACCGCGCCGGACGGCGATGTGACCACACCGATCACTTCGGGCAGGTAGGGCAGCGGCTTCTTCCGCGCCTCGTCGAACAGCCCTTCCGCCGAAAGCGCCTTTTTACGCTTCTCCAACATCGCCATCAGAGCTCCGACGCCCGCCACCGAAAGCCCGTCGACGTTCAGATTGTACTTCGACTGGGCGGAAAACGTCGTAAGCCGCCCGGTGGCCACAACCTCAAGCCCTTCTTCGGGCTCGACGGCCAATTGGCCGATCTGACCTTTCCAGGTTGTGCAGGCAAGAACGGATTTATCGTCCTTCAGATCGTAATAGAGATGCCCCGAGCGGGCGCGGAAGACCCGTCCCACTTCCCCCTTCACACGAACGCGGCCAAATTCGCCTTCGATCACACGCTTCAACGCGCCCGATATCTCGGACACGGAAAATTCTGGCGCGTTCTCGCCGGGCTGCGGATCGTCGATCAGATCGGACATGGACAGGTCCCTTGTTCCAGACTTTGACCAAGCTTAGAACGCACCGCAGGCGGGGAAAAGCGGGGCAGTCCATGAACATTCTGATCCTTGGCGGCGGGGGGCGTGAACACGCGCTCGCCTGGGCCGTGAATGCCAATCCGAAGTGCGACAGACTGATCGTGGCGCCTGGAAATGCCGGGATCGCCGAGATCGCGGATTGTGCGGATATCGATATCGAGAATGGCGGTGCCGTGGCTGAATTCGCAGGCGAGAACGCCGTGGATCTGGTGATCATCGGGCCCGAGGCGCCGCTTGCCGCGGGCGTGGCGGACCGGTTGCGCGCTGCCGGCTTTCTGGTGTTCGGACCGTCTGGCGCGGCAGCGCAGCTTGAAGCGTCAAAGAGCTTTGCGAAAGACATCTGCGACGCGGCCAAGGTGCCCACCGCAGCTTGGGCCCATTTCACCGATCTGCCCTCGGCACGAAGCTATGTGAATACCACCGGCGCGCCCATTGTGGTCAAAGCCGACGGCTTGGCTGCGGGCAAGGGTGTGACTGTGGCAATGAGCGAAGGCGAAGCCCTCGCGGCGCTGGATGCGATTTACGCCGATGACGCGTCGGCACCCGTGGTGATCGAGGAATTTATGGAGGGCGAAGAGGCCTCGTTCTTCGTCCTTTGCGATGGGACAACCGCTCTGCCCATGGGCACGGCTCAGGACCATAAGCGTATCGGCGAAGGCGACACAGGACCGAATACAGGCGGGATGGGCGCCTATTCCCCCGCGCCTGTCATGACGGAACTCGTCATGCAACGCACCATGGACCGGATCGTCCACCCCGCATTGGCCGAAATGGCCCGACGCGGCACCCCATTCCAGGGCGTGCTGTTCGTCGGATTGATGATCCAGAACGACGCGCCCAGACTGGTTGAATTCAATGTCCGCTTTGGCGATCCCGAAACGCAGGTCCTAATGATGCGGCTTGGCGCCCAGGTGCTGGACCTGATCGAGGCTGCTGCGGAAGGGCGCCTGTCGGAAATGCAGGTGAATTGGGCGGACGACCATGCGCTGACGGTGGTTCTGGCCGCGAATGGGTACCCTGGGCCCTACGGAAAGGGCAGCGAAATCAGGGGGCTGGGCGCGCTACCTGCCGATAGCGGGGCCCAGGTGTTTCATGCGGGCACAAAAACTGAGAAACGACGCATCCTGTCCAATGGCGGGCGCGTCCTGAACGCAACCGGCCGCGGCAAGACGCTAAATGAGGCGCGTGACCGGGCCTATGCCCTGGTTGACGCCATCGATTGGCCGGAAGGCGTCCACCGCCGCGACATCGGATGGCGCGCGCTTGCAAAATAGCCGCGCTTTCACGGCCGACGGCCATTCGCCCCTTGAAAAATCGAAACCGTGAGTGCGGCGGGGCGGCGCGAGGAGAAGGCCGGAGGCCGCCGACAAGAGAAAGGAATGCGCCGCAGGCGCGCACTTCAACAGCGGCTCACTTACACGCCATCGCCATGGCGAAACTGTCGCGCCCCCGATGAGCGCCAATGCCAACCGGGCTAAGGGACTTTCCGTCGAACCGAACAGACAAAACCTCGCGCCAGGCCGCATCCGCGACGATCATTTCGGGACCGTTCCCGCAATCGCGTATCCCACCCGCAATGTCACGTTCGCCGATCCGGTGGTTCGTTACACCCGGCAGTGATGCAAGTTCGGACAATTGCCCATCCGCATAACGAAAGACCCGCAACGTCTTGGCCAGATGCGGCCGGTCCACAAAGGCGATCTCGACCGCGCCGTCCCCGTCCAGATCCGCCGCGCCGATGCCGACCGGCGCCAGCCACCGGAACGCTTGTCCGATATGCGCTGTCGCGGCCACCAACCCTTCGGGGCCATAGACCGACAGCCGCGCGCCCCTGGTGTTGTCACTCTCGACAACGATCACTTCGCGGTCTCCGTCCCCATCAACGTCAAAAAGACGCGGTTCGGTGTCCTCAAAGACTTTCCGGTCCGGCAGAACCAGGCGCAATTGGCGCCCGCCTTGGATCTCCATAACCAGCGTGCCATGTTCTATCGCGTCCCCCAGAACGCCATGGGCATACCGGTCTGTCGGGTCCTCGTACCGGGCCGCTGTCACGTCCTGCGCCAGGACCGGGGCCGCCACCAGCCAAAGTGCCAGCGCCAGGCGGATCAAATCTGCTTCTCCGGCATCTGCACGACCAAGCCATCAAGCGCGTCCGACACTTTGAGCTGACAGGTCAGCCGGGACCGCTCTGGGTTCGGCTCGTACGCGAAATCGAGCATATCCTCTTCCATCGCGTCCTTTTCGGGCAGCTTTCCCACCCAATCGGGATGCACATAGACATGGCAGGTCGAACAGGCGCAGGCCCCGCCGCAATCGGCCTCGATTCCGGGAATGTTGTTGTCCCGCGCACCTTCCATAACGGTCAGGCCGTTTGGCACATCCACCACATGTTCGGTGCCGTTGTGTTCGATATAAGTGATCTTCGCCATGTCGCTGTCCCTGAAATCTCGACGTCTTTCCTAGACAAGCGAACTGGGCGGGACCAGCCCGATTTCAACACGAGCGTTCAAACTTGCGAAATCGGAAAAATGTTCTATTTTTGTTCTCATGTCCGCCACCCCTGCTCTTCGTACAGCATGGCCCCGCCCTCCGGCCTGCCTGCCCCATGATCAGTTGGATCTGCCGCCGAATGGCGCGCGGGTGGCGGTTGCAGGGCTGGTTCTGGTCCGCCAGCGCCCCGGTACGGCCAAGGGGGTGATCTTCATCACGCTTGAGGATGAGACCGGCGTCTCGAATATCGTGGTCTGGCGTGCGCTTTATGAAAAATTCCGCCGCGCCGTGATCGCGGGTCGCTGTCTGAAGGTCACCGGCCGGGTTCAGCGCGAAGGCGGTGTGGTCCATATCGTAGCGGAAGAGATCGAGGATATCTCATGGATGCTTGACGATCTCCTCCGCCATCACGAAGGCTGCCGCGCGGGCGACCAGCCTTAAGCCCCAGCATCGGTCCCATCGCGCCGCGCTTTGGACACAATCCACTGCGAAACACGTGTATTGGACGGGATTTCGTTCGAACGGGACGGGTGGCGTGACGCAGACCTCAAACAGAATGCCGATAGTTCTGGCGGCCCTGGCGGGTTTGGCCTCTCTCGTGGCATGCCTTCTGCTCTACGGATCCGCCTTCGGGACCCAGGCCATGGTGCTCGCGCTTCCGGACGCGGCTGGCTATCACGCCGTCGGGACGGCGCTTTGGGCAGGACAAGCGCCCGAGCCAGGCCTGCTGCCGCTTCGCGGATACCTTTTCCCGATGGTCGCCACAGCCTTGGCACAAATCTCGCCCACGCTCCTTTTCGCGGCCCAGACCCTAGCCATGACCGCAGGGATCTTCTTCTTGGGAAAAACCGAAATCGCGCTGGCCGGCCGGATCCTTCTGACCCCAGCAGCACTTTGTTCGGTCAGCCTGCTTGTCGCGCCGTCGACCATGATGACCGAGAGCTTTGCCTTAGCGCTTGGCGCCGCCGCCACCTGGAGCTTCGCCGCAGGATCACGCCCCGCGCTTGGCACGGCATGCCTGTTTCTGGCGGCCATCATCAAACCGGCCTTCCTGCCCGTGGCGCTCGTCGCCGCGCTGATGACCCTGCGCTTCAACCGCGCGAGCCTTGCAACCCTGCTCTTCGCGATCTTTCTGTTTATCCCGCAACTGATCCTCACCCATCAGATTGACGGGAAAGCGCAACTATCCTCGGCCGGATCCTACAACGTGAACATGCGGTTCTATCCGGCGGTCAAAGGCATGGTGGAGACCGGGCAGTTTCAATCCTACAAAACCGACTTCGCGAAGGCGGCCCAGGCCGAACGACCTGACACCAAGGATCAGGCGACATACATCTTGTCCCATCCGGTGGCGGCTGCACGCACCTGGGTCATGATCCTGACAGAGCGCCACCTGACCGAGACCTCGGGCTTCACCTATCTCGACAATGCGGCAGCTCGGCCAGATCGAGCCGCCGCGTTCCTTCGCGCAAGCGGGGTGCTGAACGCCGCACTGCTTGGCCTTGCAACATTCGGTGCCATTGGCGCGCTGGTCTTTCTGTTACGCCGGCCGGTCGCGCAGTGGCCCGCCGTCCTGATCGCACCGTCGATCCTTGCAACCGCACCGTTGGTCTATTGGCAAGGCGACCGCGTGGTCTTCTTCGCGCTCCTCTGGGCGTTGCCCTTCGCGGGCTACCTTCTGGCCCCGATCTTGGACCGACGGCAGACCGCGACACCCTGACCGCTACGTCAGGGCGGCTCGAGGAGAAGGGCGAAGCCCGCCGACGAGACAAAGGAATGCGCCGAAGGCGCGCAATTCAACGGCGGATCAAACGAAAAGGGCGCCCGAAGGCGCCCTGTCCCAAGCTCTGAAACCAAGTCAGCTTTCGTCCAGCGACAAGGCGACGAAGCGCGGTTCACCGGCGCGGCGCACCAGAAGCAGCAGCGACTTGCGCCCGGCTTCCCGGGCCGCTTCGATCCGATCTTCCAGATCGCCGACCGAGGCGATCTTTTCCTGACCGGCTTCGGTGATCACATCGCCTGCGCGCAGGCCTTTCTCGAACGCTTCGGTGGCTTCATCGACCTCGCGCACGACCAGACCGACGGTCCCGTCGCCCAAGGCCAATTCCTCGCGCAGTTCATCCGTGATCGGCGCGATGGTCAGGCCGAGAAGCTCTTTCTCGATCGGCTCATCGGCAGGCGCCGATGCCGGTACGGCACCTTCGGCTTCTTCCCGGCGACCCAGCGTGACAAGCAGGGTTTCGGTTTCACCGCCGCGGAATACGACCACGCGCACGGCTTTGCCGACCTCTGTGTTTGCGACCTGGTTGACCAATGCGCGTGTGTCTTCCACATCCCGGCCATCGAAGGACAAAATGACGTCGCCGGCTTCGATTCCGGCCTCCATGGCAGGACCTTCCGGCACGTCTGTCACCAGCGCACCGGCGACCGTCTCAAGCCCCATGGCTTCGGCGACATCGTCCGAGACATCCTGGATCCGGACGCCCAGCCAACCCCGCCGCGTCTCGCCGAACTCTTTGAGTTGTGCGATCACATTCTCGGCCACACGGCTCGACATCGCGAAACCAATCCCGATCGAGCCGCCATTGGGCGACAAAATGGCTGTGTTCACGCCGATCACCTGACCATCCATGTTGAACAGCGGGCCGCCCGAATTGCCGCGGTTGATGGCCGCATCGGTCTGGATGAAGTCGTCATAGCTGCCCGAAAGCGCACGGCCCCTTGCAGAAACGATGCCAGCCGAGACCGAAAAGCCCTGGCCCAGGGGGTTGCCCATGGCCATCACCCAGTCACCCACACGCGACGCGTCACTGTCGCCCCAGGGTACAAACGGCAACGGCTCGTCGCTTTCGACTTTCAAGAGTGCGAGGTCGGTGTTCGGATCGGTTCCGATCACTTCTGCCGGCAATTCCCCGCCCGAGAAGAATTCGATCAGAATCTCATCGGCGTTGGCAATCACGTGGTTATTCGTGACGATGAACCCGTCTTCAGAAATCACAAACCCCGAGCCCAGCGCCTGGCTCCGCCGCGGTGGCCGGTTCCCCTCTTCCTGGTTCCGATCCAGGAAATCGCGGAAAAAGTCTTCGAAGGGCGACCCTTCGGGCACGACTGGGTTCGGCCCCGTGGATGCCGCAACATTGGTCGATGTCGTGATGTTCACGACCGATGGGCTTACGCTTTCTGCGAGGTCTGCAAAACTGTCGGGTGCGGCCCTGCCCTGGGTTGCAAAGAGCTGCGCAATGATCAGAGCAAAGCCAAATACGGTGGCCCAAAACAGACGCCCGGCCTGGGGCCGCGTCTGGGGCAGTGAAAGTGCCTGTGCGTTCACGTCATATCCTCCGGGTCTTTCTCTCGGCGCGCCGGACCCCGGCAAGGGCCCTCCCACCACGCCTGTATCCTGTCTTGATTAAGGATAGATAGGCAGGCGCAAATGTCACGCAAAGGCCTCACCAGCTCTGTCACGGCAGTGTTACGAGTTTGTAAGATTTTCGTGATCGTTGTCAAAAACGCTCAGACACCGAGGGATCGGGCAATCCAAACCAAAACCACCCCCGCCGCAACGGCGGCAAGGCCAAGCATGCGGCGGGTGTCTAAGGGTATGTTATTCAAGGCTTCCAGGATCTCATCAAGCCGTCCGGGCAGAAGGGCCAGCACCAGCCCTTCCAGCACCAAGACAAGTCCGATCCCCAGAAGGATCCAGCCCATTAATCCAGGCCATCGCCTTTCAGGAATTCGAAGAATTCACTGTCGGGCGTGATAACGAGCGTCGAATTCGACCCCTGGATCGAGCGCTCATAGGCCGAAAGCGAGCGATAGAACTCAAAAAAGTCCTGATCCGCGCCGAAGGCTTGGGCAAAGATCTTGTTGCGTTCGGCATCCGCCTCACCGCGGACGATCTCGCTTTCCCGCTGCGCTTCCGACACAAGTTCAACCACTGTCCGGTCAGCCTGGGCGCGCACCCGTTGGGCGGCTTCCTCACCCCGGGCGATTTCGTCCGCGGCTTCCCGTTCCCGTTCCGCCCGCATCCGGGCAAAGGTCGCATCCAGGTTCTGCTCGGGCAGGTTGGTTTGCTTCAGTCGCACGTCGACCACGTCGAGACCAAGCGCACCGGCTTGCACATCGGCACTTGCCCGGATCCGGGTCATAAGCGATGCCCGTTCTTCCGACAGGATCGTGTTCGATGTCACACCGGCGGAACCGAGAACGGCCCGGATGACGTCGTTCAGAATGTCGCTGAGCCGATCTTCGGCCTGGCGCACGCCGCCAACACCCACGGCCTGGCGGAACTGAACCACATCATTGATCCGGTACCGCGCGAAGGCGTCCACCACGAGCCGCCGGTCATCCGACGGCGTGACTTCGATCGGTGGCGTGTCGAGCGATAAGATCCGGTCATCGTAACGGACAACTTCCTGGATCAGCGGAATCTTGAATGCCAACCCGGGTTCTTCCTGAACAGAGCGGATTTGACCGAATTGAAGGACCAGCGCCTTTTCGCGTTCATCCACGATGAAGATCGAGGACAGGGCCGCGACGATGGCAACCACAAGGGTGCCGAGAAGAATGGTGTTTCTACGCATCTCAGTTCCCTCCGTCCGCAGCGGCACTTGTGCGCGGGCGTTGCAACTCGTTCAGGGGCAAGTAAGGCACCACGCCCTGCCCGCCGCCGTTCCCGTTGCCGACACCTTCGTCCAGAATGATTTTGTCGACATCCCCCAAAACGCGTTCCAGCGTTTCGATATAAAGACGCCGACGGGTCACTTCCGGGGCCTGCAAATATTCGTTCAGAACGGCCGTGAAGCGGCTTGCCTCACCCTGGGCTTCGTTGACGACCTGAGCGCGATACGCTTCAGCCTCTTCCAACCGCTGCGCCGCCTCACCACGGGCGCCAGCAAGCACCCGGTTGGCATAGGCATCCGCCTGACGCTGCAAACGGTCACGCTCCTGTTCGGCTGCCTGAACCTCGCGGAAGGCGTCAATCACTTCCCGTGGCGGGTCAGCCTTGTTCAGCGTGACGCGGACGATCCGGATACCGGATTCGTAGCCATCCAGCGTATTCTGGATCAATGTGCGTGCTTCCTGCACGACCAATTCACGATCCCGGTTCAGAAGCGGGGCAAGCTGGCGTCCGGCGACGATTTCGCGCATGGCCGATTCCGACACCGCGCGCACAGTTTGCGGGCCGTCGCGCAGGTTGAACAGGAATTGCGCCGGATCGTTGATATTCCAGACCACCTGGAAGTCGATATCGACGATGTTTTCATCGGTCGTCAGCATCAGACCATCGCCGCCGGAACCGCCCGAGCGGCCAAGGCCGATGTCTTCTGACTGTTCTCGCGTGACCGGGATGACCTCGGCCGTGACAAGTGGCCAGGGCGCGAAATTCAGACCCGGATTCCCCACAGCGGAAAACTCGCCAAGAAACAGCTCAACCGACTGTTCTTCCGGCCGAACCGTGTAAAACGAGGCGAATACCCAAAGCGCCGCCGCCGCCAAAAGGCCAAGACCAATCGTTCCGCGTCCAATCGTGGGGCCGTCGCCGCCGCCATCGGGCCCGTTCGGGTTACCGCCACCGCGACCGCCCATCAGAACGCGCAGTTGCTCTTGCCCCTTCTTCATAATCTCATCGATTTCAGGGATTTGCGGAGAATCTCCGGGACGCCGGCCACCGCCATTGCGTCCATCATCTCCTCCAGGTCCGCCTCGGGAGCCACCGCCCCCCCAGGGTCCACCATTATTGCCGGCCATTTCGGTCGTCTTCCTTACATCTGCGTGGGGTGTTGACAGGTAACCTGTGCTCTCCCCGGGGATTTTCAAGCTGTTCGCACAGGCGAACGCATCGTGACAAGCTCTTCCGAGATTGTCGGGTGAACAGCGACCGTGCGGTCGAAATCTTCCTTCGTGGCGCCCATCTTTACAGCAACGCCCGCAAGTTGGATCAACTCGCCCGCGCCGGGTGCGACGATATGGCAGCCCAGAACCTTCCTGTCGTCGGCATCTACGATCAATTTGAACAAAACCCGCTCCGGATGGCCGATGAATGCCCCCTGCATAGGCCGGAACGACGTGCAGTAAACCTCGATGGCGTGATCCTTCTCGGCCTCTTCCTCCGTCAACCCGACCGAGCCGTATTCGGGCTGCGTGAAGATCGCGCTTGGAACGAGATCGTGATCCACCGGACGTTTCTTGCCTCCGAAAACGGTATCGGCGAACGCGTGGCCTTCGCGGATCGCAACAGGCGTCAGGTTGATCCGGTTGGTGACGTCGCCGACGGCAAAGATCGAAGGAATATTTGTCTGGCTGTATTCGTCGACCAGGATCTCGCCCTTCCGGCCAAGTTTGACCCCTACTTCTTCCAGGCCAAGCCCGTCAGTATTGGGCGACCGCCCTGTCGCGTAGAGCACTTTGTCAAATACCGCTTCATGACCGGACGAGGTCTTTACCCAGATTTTTCCATCGGCCTGACGCTCCATCTCGATCGGAACGGTGCCCAAATGGATATCTATCCCATCATGTTCCATGGCCTCGGCAATCAGGCCCCTGGCTTCATCGTCGAAGCCGCGGAGGATTTGAGCGCCGCGGTAATACTGGGTGACCTTTGTTCCAAGCCCGTTGAACACGCAAGCAAACTCGCACGCGATGTAACCACCGCCAATGATCAGCATGGTTTCGGGCACCGCGTCCAGATGGAACACATCATTCGATGACATGCCCAGTTCGGCGGCGCGGTCATTGGGGAAATCCACATGTCCGCCTGTCGCGATCAGAATGTGCTTGGCGGTCTTTTCCGTGCCATCGGCCAGGCGCACAGTGTGTGGGTCGACCACCACGGCGCGCGTGTCGAAGATCTCGACATCCGCCTTGGTCAGGTTGTCGCGATAAATCTGCTCGAGCCGATCCAATTCTTTGTGTAGATGATCGCGAAATTTGGGCCAGTTGAAATCGCCCGCCGTAACGTTCCACCCGTAATCCGCAGCATCGGCCATGGCCTGACGATAACCGCTTGCGAACACCATCAGTTTCTTGGGCACGCAGCCCCGGATGACGCAGGTTCCGCCCATCCGGTATTCTTCGGCCAGTGCCACCTTGGCGCCCCCTTCGGAGGACGCGATCCGCGCGGCGCGCACACCGCCAGAACCACCACCGATTACGAAAAGATCATAGTCGAAAGCCATCGTCTCAGTCCGCCAGATCCGAGAACAGATTTTCCGATTCTAGCAGCTCGATCCGATCCTCTTCGGTTTGGCCCGAATGGATGTCGTGAACTTCCACCCGGCCATTGGCCTGGCCGACGACGACGACGTCGCAGATGTCCAGGAACAACCCGTTTTCGACCACCCCGGGGATCTGATTGATGACCATCCCGAACTGCCGTGCATTCCCGATCCGGTGCAAATGCAGATCGATGATGAAATTGCCCTCATCGGTGACGAAGGGATCATCGCCATTCATGCGCAAGGCCGAGTTGTGGCCCATCACGTCAAGCGAACTGAGCGTTTCTTCGACCAGCGCCTTCGTAGTCTGCCATCCAAATTTGACGACCTCGACCGGCAAGGGAAACGCACCCAGCGTCTCGACCTGTTTGGTTTTGTCGGCAATCACAACCATCCGGTCTGAAGCGGTGGCCACGATTTTTTCCTGCAACAGCGCACCGCCACCGCCCTTGATCAGGTTCAGTTCCCCGTCGAACTCGTCCGCGCCATCGATGGTCACATCAAGCCATTTGGCTTCGTCCAGTGTCACCACGTCGATCCCGGCCTCACGCGCCAGTTCGCCTGTCCGGGTTGAGGTCGGAACACCGGTGATCCGAAGCCCGTCATCGCGAACCAGCTCACCTAGGCAGCGCACCAGCCAGGCGGCGGTCGATCCGGTTCCCAAGCCCACACGCATCCCCGACTCGACGAAATCGCAGGCGCGTTTCGCGGCCACGTACTTGGCAGTATCAATAGGGGACAAGTTCTGCGTCATCGGCGCGCTCCGCTAATCTGGTGCGCCCGCTTATAGGCAGAAGCGTCCGGGTGTGCGAGCGGCTTTTGCCCCCGCACGGCACCGGTGCGGACAGTCGCGCCATTGGTCTGGGACTTTGCAGGCTCAGAGCGACAATTCTGCCGGATTGGCCCGAAAAAGCGGCGGGAGACGCCATATGGTCGCATTCGGCCCTGTATCCTGTGCAAAGGCGGGCTATCTCCCGTCGAAATGCAAAAGGATGGCGGCCGAGTGTTTCTCAGCGTGTTCGACATGTTCAAGGTGGGGATCGGCCCATCATCGTCCCACACCATGGGGCCGATGGTTGCGGCTGCTCGTTTCCTCGACACGCTTCGCGCCTCACCGTTTGAAGCGTCCAAGCTGCGCGCAAGTCTTTACGGCTCATTGGCATTTACCGGGGTCGGCCATGCGACCGACCGTGCTGTTGCACTGGGTCTCGCCGGTTTCACACCCGAAGCCTATGACGCGCAACGGGCCGAGGCCGAACTCGTGCGGATGGCGCAAGAGAAGACCGTCAGCCCAACCGATCTCGGAACGCTGTCCTTCGATCCCAAGTCAGACCTCCGCTTCGACTATGATGCGACCCTGCCGCTTCATGCCAATGGCATGGTCATCGAGGCGCTGGACGCTCAGGGCGATGTCATCCTGTCGGAGACGTATTATTCGATCGGTGGCGGCTTCGTCATGACAGCGAGTGATCTTGAAGGCGGGCAAAACACCGATGATGGGCCCGCCGTTCCCTATCCCTTCAAATCCGCCGCTGAAATGCTTGAGATGTGCGCCGCCGAAGGCGCTTCCATTGCCGAACTCAAGCGGCGGAACGAACTGTCCCGCATTGACCGCGGGGCCCTCGATCAGGGGCTGGCTCGGATCTGGGCGGTCATGTCGGGCTGCATTGATCGTGGTCTCGCAACAGAAGGTACATTGCCAGGGGGACTTTCGGTCAAACGCCGGGCCAAGGGCATCCATGATGCGCTGATGGCCGAACGCGGCATGAACCTGACCGCACCGCACACGATCAACGACTGGATTTCGACCTATGCGATGGCGGTAAACGAAGAAAACGCGGCAGGTGGCCAGGTTGTCACCGCACCGACAAACGGTGCGGCGGGCGTGATCCCGGCGACGATCCGGTATTGGCTTGACCATGTTCCGGGTGCCACGCCCGGCGCCTTGCCCGAATTCTTCCTGACGGCCGCTGCCATCGGCGGGCTGATCAAGCACAATGCCTCGATCTCCGGCGCAGAGTGCGGATGCCAGGCCGAGGTGGGGTCAGCCTCGGCCATGGCGGCATCTGGCCTCGCCGCGGTCCTTGGGGGGACGCCCGAACAGATCGAAAACGCGGCCGAGATCGCCTTGGAACATCATCTCGGCATGACCTGCGATCCGGTCAAAGGTCTGGTTCAGGTGCCTTGCATCGAACGCAACGGACTTGGCGCGATCAAGGCCGTTTCGGCGGCGTCACTTGCCCTGCGTGGCGACGGCCAGCACTTTGTCCCGCTCGACAGCGCGATCGAGACAATGCGCCAGACCGGTCAGGACATGTCCGAGAAGTACAAGGAAACGGCGCTTGGCGGGCTGGCGGTCAACGTCCCCAACTGCTGACTTGGCGGGCCCCAAACTGTTGCCATAATTGACGATTACGTCGCAGGCCATGAAGCCCAAATGGACCTATCCCGGCTTGGCATTGCTGGCTTTCGCGATCTGCTTGCTCGTGACATTCGGCCTTTTTCAACCCTGGTCACGACCGAATGCCGAGGCTGCGCCAAGCCGCGCCGGGGCGCTGACCTATTACGGCATCGAGGGCCAAACGCAATTTGCAGAAGATACAACCGACGACCAACGTGCCCGCGCCGACGAAGCTCTAGCCGGCGCGACCTATTACGGCGCCTATGCCGAAAGCCCTAGCGGCCGGTCTGGTCGCTGGACAAACGCCAACAAGCGCCAGATCGCGAAGGATCTGGCCTTGGCCGACTGCGGCGCGGGCTGCCGTATCTTGGCCGAACGCCTGCCTGCCGGGCTTCAGCCCGGCGATGGCGACAGTGTGATCACCACAGACCTGGCCCGCGCGCTTGGGTCGCAATGGCCCTTTGGCAATGACTTCTATGCGGTGGGCGGCATCTCGGCTTGGGGGTTCGCGGCGACGCCGGTTCGTGGATCTCCGCGGCGGATGCGCGATCGGGCCCTTGCGGATTGCGAGCTGAGACGCAGCCGCGAGACACCGCCACCCGAGTTTGAGACGCCGCCCTGCCGGGTTTTCAACATCACGCAGATTGAGGATCGACGCCCAAAGCCGAAGCTGTACCCCGCATCCTACACGGTGGATCTGGCGCGACTGGTGGAAACGGGCTTCGGAATTGTGCAATCCGAGGACGCGGATTGGTCACTTTTCGACCAGAAACCCCGCCATCTTCATGGTGCGTTCTCGAGGGGTCCCGACGGCGCCCGGGGATTTGGGCGGCGCGCTGGCTGGCCCGAAGCGGGCGAAGCGCTGGCACAGACCTGGTGCAACGCGGATCGCCGTCCGAACGAGGGCCCCTGCCATGTGGTCCTCCGCGCCGTGCCGGATATCCGGACAGGGAGCGGCGATCTGGCGGTGACACCGGAACTGTTCGCGTCGTTTGAGGAATGGCAAGCCACCGAGGGGGCCGGCGCCTTCGCGATCAGCCCGTTCGGGGCTTGGGGTTTTTCCTTTGGCTACCCGACCGATGACCAGGACGAGGCCCTGCAAAAGGCCGCCGATTGGTGCTGGTACAACGCTCGGCGCAGCTGGACTTTTCGAGAGCTGGACAAGGCATTCCTGTCGATCGACGTTCCCTGCCGCATCGTGGCGATCCGGCGCGGATAGCGGCCAACGCCGCACCGGCTAGGGACCAAATTTTTTGAAGAAAAAATTTGCCAATTTTTCGTGTCGAAAAATTGCACCTCGCCGCAGGGGCGCAAGCCATTGCGGCCCAAAGACGCCCGGCCTAGGGTCCAGCCATGACAGCCGACAGACCGATGATCGGGATCGCGCTGATGCTGGGCTTCTGCATCGTCGCGCCCATGGCCGATGCCACCGCCAAACTTCTGGGCGACCGGATCCCGCTTTTGCAGATCCTTGTTGTTCGTTTCGGACTTCAGATCGTGTTCCTCGCCCCCTTTGTCCTCGTGGACTGGTCGCGTGTGGCTTTGTCGCGCCGTGTCTGGATACTGACCTTTTTCCGTACCCTTCTGCATATTGCTGGGATCGGTCTGATGGTTATGTCGCTTCGGTTTCTGCCCCTGGCCGATGCGGTTGCAATCGCATTCGTGATGCCTTTCATGCTTCTGCTTTTGGGGTGGATGTTCCTGAAGGAAACCGTCGGGGCACGACGCCTTGCGGCAGTGGTCGTAGGCTTCATCGGAACGCTGATGGTCGTCCAGCCGAGTTTTGCCGAGATCGGTGCCCCGGCCCTACTGCCTTTCGGTGTGGCCTTGATTTTTGCCCTGTTCATGCTTGTGACCCGGGCCATGGCCAAGGAAGCCGATCCCATTGGGATGCAATGGGTCTCGGGCATCATGGCCGCTTTGATCCTGTTCCCGATCTTCGCGTTGGCCGATGGATCGCTTTGGGTCGAGATCGACCGCGTCCAGCCAAGCCGACCCGACTGGGGCCTGTTGATCACCATGGGGTTTCTTGGAACGTTCGGGCATCTGTTGATGACCTGGAGCCTGCGATTTGCCCCGGCCTCGACACTTGCGCCGATGCAGTACTTGGAAATCCCGGGTGCTGCGCTTGTGGGCTATGTCGTGTTCCGAGATTTTCCCGATGGCCTCGCACTTATTGGGATCGCCGTGACCATCGCAGCCGGGCTTTACATCATCTTCCGGGAACGCGCCCTGAGCCAGGCAGCAGCGCCGCCATCGCCTGTTCCAGCGCCTTGACCGGAAGGATCACCAGCATTCCGGGCCCACTGACCTGAATACGGACCGGGCCCGTCGCCTGGTTTGAGGTTCCGACCCGCCCATCCGGCGCAAAGGCCAGCCCGTCGATCGGCCATTTCAGCCCTTCTGACAGACCAGTGACCGGCGACATAGGGAACAGCGACACGCGCGTTCCCGGGGCAAGATCCAGCCGCAAGTCGGCCGGAGCGACAAAGACCAGATCCTCTTGTCCAAGCACAATGCAGGGTTGATCGCTATGTCGGGCCAAAGCGTTGTAAACCGCCAATTCATGATCCGTCCGGCGCCCGGTGAACCCGAGCGCAAGGATCAACGGAGCCTTGATCGCGCGCAGGCATTTCTCGAAGTCGGTACTGTCCTGTTCGCTGATTTCATGCAGCCTTTCGGCAGGGATCCGCTCGTGAACAAATTGTGGCAAACTGTCGAAATCGCCGATGACGGTGTCAGGAAGGTGCCCTGCCTCAAGCGCAGCAGCCGCCCCGCCATCCGCGGCCACTAGACTTGGCGCACGCGTCAATAAATCATCAATATTATGTGGCTTAGTCTCACCTGCGCCCACGAGGGTCACGCATTTGGGCGATTTGACGATGACATCAGTCACGGGCGGATTTGCGTCTGACATGGAAACAAAGCACAATCCCGACCCGAATAAATCCACGCTATTGCCACACTGTGTACCTATTTTGGATCCACTGCGTGGTAAACGTTTTGTTGTTGGATTGGCGTAGAAAGCGAACATCATGGTAGGCGCGAGCAAGATCCTCACGGTATCGTACGGCACTTTTTCCTGCACGCTCGAAGGGTTTGACGACCCGTTTTCGACAATGCGGTCGATCGCGGAATATTTCCGCGACCTCGCAGCAGACGACCGGTATTTCGGGGCCGAGCCGCCTACACCGGATGCCGAGATGCTCCATCGGATTGCCGAGCGTGAAATTCAGCAGCGCGTCGAAGCCAAAGTATCCGACGGTGGCGTGGTTTTGCGTCAGGTCGAAGCGCCGGACTCCGCGACCGAGCCAGAGGCGATTGCCCCTGCGCCCGTCGTCGAAACGCCCGTCGATCCTGAACCTATGGCCGAAGCGCATGAAAGCACCGAACCCGCCCCGGTGATGGAAGCTCCGGTTGCCCCGGCCCCGGTCGAAGACGCAGTGCCGGGTGAGACGATAGCCGACAAGCTAAGCCGCATTCGGGCCGCCGTGGCATCGGGCGCAGCCGCAACCGCCGCTGCCGGGGCCGTCGCCGCGGCTGATGCGGATGACGGCGACGAAGAAGACCGCTCCTCCGCCGAGGACGTGACCGAACCTGTCGCCGAGGCTGAGGACTTCGAAGACGATGTCGAAAGTGACATCGCCGAAGCGTTCGCAGACGTGGCCGAGGCTGACACCGACGCGCCTTACGACGACGTCCCGGAAGAGATGCTGGCAGAAGAAATGCTGGCTGACGCCGTCGCGGAAGACAGTGAGGGTCTGCCCGAGACGGCCCTGTCCGAAGAACCGGCAGCGATCGCCGATGAAGGCGAAGCTGTTGCAGACGACGCGACTGTCGAGGATCAGCCCGAAGACGTGGCCGATGAGGCCGCCGCCGAGGATGTGGAAGAAGAGATCTCTTCGGCAGCAGAGGATGCATTCGGCGACGAGGCATCTGCCGAGGAAGCGACCGACCATCCCGAAGACGTTGCACCCTTGATGGAGCAAAGCGCCTTTGCCGACACTGTCACAGAAGACAGCGAGGCCGATGCCTTCGAACAGGCGGCAGACGCCGCTGAGGACCCGGCCCAGGACGAGGTCGCAATCGAGGACACCGAGGAAGAGGCTCTTCCCGCCGCCGCGGGGGCGTTGAACGACGACGAGGAAGATCTCGACGACGATGCCTTCGAAGAAGCGATCGATGCGCCGACGGCAATGGAAAAGATCGTTCCCCTGGTACCCGAAGACGCTGCCGCGGAAGAAATGCAGGATGACGACGTCCTAGCCGAGGCCGCAGAACCGCTTCGCCTGGACGACACAGTCGCTGTGTCCGATCAGACGTCGACCGATGACTATGCCGAAACTCTGGGCGAGACGTCCTTGAGCGAGGAAGACGAAACCGAATTGCTGAACGAGCTTGCGGCAATCGGTTCTGAAGATGACGACATCGATGAAAGCTTCGATGAAGATCTTGGCGATTTCGAAGATGACGAAGACGACGATGCGATGGTGGCCGAGGCCGAGCCGGCACCCGAAGTGATCGAGGGCCAGATCGACGAAACGGAAGATCTGGTGACAGAAGAGGCTTCAGGAAGCGCCCCTGATATCGACGACGCGATTGCCGGTGCTATGGCCGCCCATACAGATGGTCGGGACCGGCCGTCCGGTGCAGACGAAGCGCAGGGCGATGCGGCATTCGACCGGATCCTCGAAGAAACCAATTCCAAGCTCGACGAAAGCGAAGGCTCGCGCCGTCGCTCGGCGATCGCGCACCTGAAGGCTGCCGTTGCCGCCACCAAGGCCGACCGCCTTCTGAAGCGGATGCGCGTCAAAGAAGAGGCCGAGCAGGAAGAGCAAAGCCAGTATCGCGACGATCTGGCCCAGGTTGTGCGCCCGCGCCGCCCGGAAAACGAAGGCACGGAAACATCAAGCGAACGGCCCAAGCCCATCGCGGAATCGGGATCTCCGCTGATGCTGGTCTCGGAACAGCGCGTCGGCGAGGATGACGACGACGCCGAACCAAGCGACGGAATCCGCCCGCGTCGCGTGACCAGCCGGATCGAAGACTTCACACCCGAAGCCGAACAAGAGGATGACGACAACCTCTTTGAACCGGATGAAAGCTTCGCGGAATTTGCCGAGAAAATGGGGGCGACCGAGCTTCCCGATCTCCTGGAAGCGGCTGCCGCATATTCGGCCTTCGTCGAAGGGCAAAAGCACTTCTCGCGACCTCAGCTCATGAAACGCGTCGCAAGCTTTGAGGCAAATGAAAGCTTCACCCGCGAAGCTGGCCTTCGGTCCTTCGGGCAACTCTTGCGCCAAGGCAAAATCCAGAAGCTCAAGCGCGGTCAGTTCACCATCCGTGAAGACAGCCGCTTCCGGCCAGAAGCACGGATCGCCGGCGAATAACAGATCCGCCGTCCTCCTCACGAATGCGGGCGCCCCTGAGAACCAGGGACGCCCGTTTCGCATTTGGGGTTCACGTTAAGGACGGGCGGCCCGAGGATGTCGGCAAAGCCGGACGACGAGAGAAAGGAATGCGCCGCAGGCGCTCAATCAGGTCACGCCTGCCTATCATCACCGGACGACATGTCCGGATCCTCTTGTCCGATCCCACGGAACACGGCCTTGAACGGCAAAGCCCAAATGATCCCCAGCCCGACATAGACGCAAAGCTCGACCAGGAAACCTGGGCGTCCAAGCAGGTTCAGCACGGTCACGACCGACACGATATAGACCGGCAGCCCCACCAGCAGGATAACCAGCGACCAGCGCCGCCGGGCTTTGTAAGAAAGTGCCATATGCGTGGTTATGGGTTCCGAAATGCCAAGGTCAAGCCGTGCCGTGCCTTGGCACCCCGGCAGGATCCTCTAAGGTCGAGGTAATGTTGACCATGACGCCCCACGACCACGATCCGATCGAGGCAATCCTCGCCTCTGCAAAACCGGCGGTGCTGGCCGTGATTGCGGGCATCGACGGCCCGTCCTATCGGCCGGTCGGGGCCATGATGGCGATCTTCGGCACGTCCGAGCGGTCCGGAACCCTGTCCTCGGGCTGCATCGAAGCTGACATCGCGTTGCATGCACAAACCGCTGCGGAAGCGGGCAAGCCAAGAGTTCTGCGCTATGGGCGGGGGTCGCCCTTCGCCGATATCGAACTACCCTGCGGCGGCGGGCTGGACGTTCTGCTTCTTCCCGCACCTGACCGCGACGTGCTTGATGCGGTGTCCCGGCGCACGAAAACTCGCACCCCTTGCACACTCGAGATTGATATCGATACCGGCGCGATGGCATGCGTTAATACCGGCAACACCGGTCGAACCGGGTCCACGCTCCGTATCCGGTTCGATCCCAAACTCCAGTTCCTCGTGTTCGGCAAAGGGCCCGAGGCTTCGACCTTCGCAGCGCTGGTAAAATCCGCCGGATATCCGATCACGCTTCTGTCGCCGGACCCCGAAACCCTTGAGATTGGCGCATCCTCGGACTGTGCCACGCGCCAACTGACGGGGCAGACCTTCCCTTCGGATCTCTCGGTGGACGACCGGACGGCGATTGCCCTGTTCTTCCACGACCACGAATGGGAGCCACCAATTCTCGCC
The DNA here is from genome assembly GCA_965267475.1 of Paracoccaceae bacterium. Lineage (GTDB taxonomy): Bacteria > Pseudomonadota > Alphaproteobacteria > Rhodobacterales > Rhodobacteraceae > JBCBKU01. The sequence continues at coordinate 1,081,899 of OZ254079.1, read as the reverse complement.
AAAGCCCTGAAAACGAACGCGTTTTACATCGGCGCGCAGGGCAGTCAGCGGGCCCGCGATGCCCGGATGGCCGTGCTGTCAGCGATGGGCGTGGCCGAGGCTGACCTGGTGCGGCTTCACGGGCCGGTAGGGCTTGTCCGATCGGCGCGGGATCCTGGCACTCTGGCGGTCTCGGTCCTTGCCGAGGTCTTGGCCAAGGCCATGGCGCACGCGCCTTGACGACGGCGGCGGTTCTGCTGGCGGCCGGCCAGTCCCGCCGCTTCGGGCCAGAGGATAAGCTTCTTGCCCCTTACCTCGGCAAACCCCTGGTCTCCCATGCTGCGGATGCCATTCGCCAATTGGCGCCGGACCACCGGATTGCCGTGGCCGGATCGCCGTCGGTCGCGGATCACCTGTCGGATTTCCGGGTCGTTGCACCAGCGCCGGGCATGCAGGGGCAGGCCGACAGTCTGAGGGCCGGCATAACGGAGGCAATGCGCCATGGGACCGACCGGGTCCTGATCGTCCTGGGCGACATGCCCGGCGTCACCCCGGGCCTTTTGCAAGACGTCTTGGGCAAGGTGACAACGGCGCAGCCAAGCGCCGCCTTCGATGGCACCGCCGTCATGCCGCCGGCCTGTTTTCCGTCGACCTGGTTCGACAGAATTTTGGGGCTGACCGGCGACCAAGGTGCGGGGTCGCTTTTGCGGGGCTTGTCTGATGGACAACGCGTGCGGGCTGACCCGACCACTTTGCGCGACATCGACACTCCAAAGGATCTTTGACAGCACACCCGTATGGGGCGCAGCGGGCGTCGCCAGGAAAGTCTGTCAAAAGATAAACAGGAAAAGGACGGCCACCAAATGCGGCACGTAAGCCCCGACTTTGTGCTTCTTGGGAAATGGCGCGCTGGGGAGGATTCGAACCCCCGACCCCCTGATTCGTAGTCAGGTACTCTATCCAACTGAGCTACCAGCGCAGACGCCGAGGGCGGATGTAGCCCTCCGTCCCGGTCAATGCAAGTGTCGATTACTCGGCGACTTCGGCAAGGACCGAGACGGCCTTGGGAAGGGTCATCACGAATTCTGTACCCTGATCCGAAGACGATGCCAGCGCCAGTGCGCCACCATGGCCGCGGATCAACTCCATGGCGATCGCAAGGCCCAAACCCGTGCCGCCGCGGCGTATTCCGCCCTGGAATGGTTTGAACAGGTGTTCTTGGGCCTTGGGCGGCAGACCGGGGCCCGTGTCGGAGACACGGATTTCCCAATCGGTGTCCGTTTCCGCGGCTGATATCCGAACTTCGCCGGGCTTCGACGTCGCGCTGATGGCCTGACGTGCGTTGCGGACCAGATTCCCAAGGACGCGATAAAGCTGTTCTGGGTCGGCCCGGACGAGCATCCCAGGCGGGATATCGGCTTCGAAACTGACCGTGCCCTCTTCCGAGGCCAACCGCTCGCTTTCCAGCACATCATCCACCACGCCCAGCAGATCGATCCGGTCCAATTTGGGCGGCGGTTCCTGCGCCTTGCCAAAGGCCAGCGTGCTTTCGCACAAGTTCACCGCCCGGCTGATCGAATTCAGAAGCTTGGGCGCCATACGTTTGACGGTCGGATCCTCGGACATTTCGATCCGGTCCGCGAAAAGCTGCGCGGATGTCAGGATATTTCGCAAGTCATGGCTGATCTTGGCCACCGCGCCGCCAAGCTGGGCAAGGCGTTCCTTCTGACGAAGCGCGGTCGTCAGATCGTTTTGCAGCGATTGCAGCGTGACTTCGGCTTCGCGAAGTTCCAGTACTTTGGCGCTTGGCGCAATGATGCGTCGCGCATCCTCGGGCGCCGCGGCATAGGTTTTCATTGACCCCACAACGCCCCTGATCGGCTGCACGAGTATTCTGCGCACAACCACGAACAGCATCGCCGCAGTCACCACGGAAATGACGGCCGACAGAATCAGGATCCGGATGCCATAGTCGATCATCGCCTCGCGCAAGGGCGCCGTGGGCAAGGTCACTTCGATCAGAAGCCCGGCATCCTGCGACGGGTTGCCGATCAGACGAATGGTGCGCGGTTCAGGATCGACCAAACGTCGCATCGCATCCATGATTAGGGTCATGGCCGGCGCGTCGCGCAGATCGAAGGTCGCGAAGATGGGGCTTGGGATCTCGGAAGACAGCATCAATTGGCGCATCTCGTCGCGCCGCAACACGACATTGTACACACCTGAAATGTTCAGAAGTTCGATCTCAAGACCTTCGTCGATCATGTCATCGGCTTCAAGGGCCAGGGATGCGATCTGCGCCTTTTCGATGCGTTGCAAAAGATAGTCTTCGCGAAAACGAGCAATCGAGGGCACGAAGATCAAGACCTCCGCGAGCATGACGAAAACGATCGTCAGGATGAGAAACCGCCCGGAAAGCGTGTTCAGAAACATCCGTGCCCCTGTCATCGCGTCAACCTACGGGATCCAGCGTTGTACGAACCGAACCACCGACTTGACCCGTGGGTTATCAAAGAGCCGCGGCGAGAAATAGGCCCCTGCGGCGCGTTTGTTGATCTCACCCAACGTCGGGTAAGGCGCAACCATAGCAGCGACCTGGGACATTTTCAGTTTGTTCGCGATGGCAAGCGCCCAGACGCCGATCAGTTCGCCCGCCTGAATGCCCGCGATGGACGCGCCTACGGGACGGCCCTTGACGACCATCACCTTGATCAGACCCGTGGTCTTGCCTTCGGCAATCGCTCGGTCGTTGTGGCTGAACTCGAACCGCGCCACTTCCATCTGAGCACCGAACTTTTCCTTGGCCTGCGCCTCGGTCAGGCCTACCTGAGCCAATTCCGGCTCAGTATACGTGGCCCAAGGGATGTGATCTTCGCGCGTCTTGGCGGGCAGCCCAAACAAGACCGACCGGATGATCGTCGCCGCGTGATAGCCTGCCACATGGGTGAATTGCAGCCGCCCGGCCACATCGCCGATGGCATAGACCTTGCGGTTTGACGTTCGCAGGCTGTCATCGACCTGGATCGCGCGGTCATGTTTGATCCCGGCCTTGTCGAGGTCGAGCTTGTCGATATTCGCCTTCCGGCCAACGGCCATCAAAATATGCGAGCCTGTGAAGCTGCGACCATCCTTTGCGGTGACGGTGATCTGACCGTTCTCTTCGCTAATGCTTTCGGCCAGCGCGTCCTCGGCAATTTCGACGCCTTCGGCGCGAATTTTGTCCAAAACGATCTGGGCGAGTTCAGGATCATCCTTTCCAAGGGCCTTCATCCCTTCGATGACTGTCACCTTGGATCCAAGCCGAATGTGGGCCTGGGCCATTTCCATGCCGATCGGACCACCGCCTACGATCAGCAAATGGTCGGGCTTTTCGCGCAGGTCAAAGATCGTTTCGTTGGTGTAGTAATGAACGTTCTCGATCCCGGGGATCGGTGGCACGAAAGGCGATGACCCGGTCGCGACGACGAAGCGGCGCGCCTTGATGATGGTATCGCCTGCCTGAACCTCGGTCTCTGAGATAAAACGGCCAAATTCCTGGATCACCTGGACCCCGAGGCCTTCGAACCGCTCGACACTGTCCAAAGGTGCAATCGTATCGATCACATTCCGGACGTGGTCTTTTGCGGTGGCATAGTTCACTTCGGGGGACACCGGAGTGACGCCATAGATTTCGCCGGTCCGCATGGCCTGGGCCTGTTTGCCCGCTGCGATCAACGCCTTTGAGGGCACGCAACCGAAGTTCAAGCAATCGCCTCCCATAAGGTGGCCTTCCAGAAGGACGACTTTCGCCCCCATCTGGACCGCTCCGGCGGCAAAGGACAGCCCTCCAGAGCCTCCGCCAATGACGCAGACGTCCGTTTCAATCCTGTTCATGGTTTAGGTGTCCTTCTTGCCGCGCACGGCCTTGATGATGATGGGAAGGGCGGCAAGCGCACAAAGTCCGAGGATGGGAAGGAGGATGTGCGGCTCGAAGATGATACCAAGGTTCGGCGTTTCCCCGCGTTCGAAGACTTCGCCCAGTCCTGCGCCGACCGAGGTATAGACGACGGCGCCGGGGATGATGCCAACGAAGGTCGTGATCACGAAGCGGATCAGCGGCACGCCCACCAGCGCGGGCACAAGGTTGGCCACGAAGAAGGGGACAGCGGGCACAAGGCGGATGAGGAACAGCGCCTCCCACTGGTTGTCATCGATGGCGGTCTTGATCTTTTTCACAGCGCCGTCGGAACTGTCCATTTTGGCCGCGAGCTTTTCGCCAAGACCCCAGCGGGCCGCCAAAAAGATGATTGTCGCGCCGATGGTCGCAGCGGTGATGTTGAAAAGCGCGCCGGGGAATGTCGCGAACAGGAAACCGCCTGTCAGCGTTGCAATGGTCGCGCCCGGAAGCGAGAAGGCGACGATCACCACATAGACGGCGATGAACGCCAGAACCGTAAGCAGATAGTTGTTGTCGCGGAAGCCAATCAGCGCTTCGCGGTTATCGGCAAGTGCCTGGAAGCTGAAAAAGTCCTTCAGGGTGAAGGCTCCGATGGCGGCGACCACAAGAATGGCGATTAAAGGCAATCGCTTAGCGAAGCCGGTTTTCTCGGCTGCCTCGGGCTTTACAGCAGGGTCGGTCATATCGGTCATCTCACTTGGTCCCTTCGGCAACCTTATCGCGTGTTGAGGCAGAAGATGCCTATTTCCTTGCAAATCCCTAGCCTGATCACGCGCCGTTGAAGTCCGGTGAGCGGCCCGCGATCATTCCCTAGGGTAACAAGCAGAACTGAAACATTTGGTGGCCCAGCATCGGGCGAAAATGTTGCAAAATGCCTGCCTTGCGCGTTGACTTGGCGCCCGCACGGCCTTAAACGGCAGCGTTCCGGGGCAGGCCCGGACCGAATCCGGCCCCTGGCAGGGGCAAGTATCTGGAGAGCCACGCGATGAAACGCACCTTTCAGCCTTCGAACCTCGTCCGCAAGCGGCGCCATGGGTTCCGTTCGCGCATGGCCACCAAAGCCGGGCGCAAGATTCTGAACGCCCGTCGGCTGCGCGGCCGCAAAAAGCTGAGCGCTTAAGGCGCGATGGCATCCCCCGCGCAGCAGCCAAAGGCGTGCGCGGACGAGGCCCCCAAGATTTCGACCCTCTCAACCCGCGCGGATTTTCTGCGCCTTCGCGACGGCGTGCGGCGCCAAACGCCGGGGTTTGTCCTGCAAATGGGCGACGGCCGACCGGGTGAGATCCGGGTGGGGTTCACCTGCTCCAAGAAGGTGGGAAATGCCGTCGCACGAAATCGGGCCAAACGCCGTTTGCGGGAAATTGCGCGCCTAACGCTGCCCCAACACGGGCGCCCCGGTACGGACTACGTATTGATCGGACGGCGTGAGGCAACGGCGACCCTGCCTTTCGACCAGATGCTCCGGGATTTCGAGAACGCGCTGGCCACGCTGCATGGGGACAGGCCATGACGCCACTTGCCTGGATTCTTTCACTGCCTGTTCGGGCCTATCGCCTCACGTTTTCCCCGTGGGTGGGCCGGTCCTGCCGATATGACCCGACTTGTTCGGCCTATGCATTGGAGGCGTTGAAAACCCATGGCGGGGTCAAGGGTGCCTGGCTGACCCTGAAAAGGATCGGTCGCTGCCATCCCTGGGGCGGGTTCGGTGTGGATGATGTTCCGCCGAAGAAGAGCGGCCCGGGCTAAGGCTTCATGATGCGTTTGCCGTCTTTCGTCTGACGCGTCGGCATTGTGCTGTCCGCCTTTCCCGAGATCGTCAGAACCAGATCGCGGTAGAACCCATCGGTTTCGAAGTACCAGGTATGGGCCGCCTTCCCGCCCTTCTTCTTCGAATGCTTCAAATAGAAGGCTTCGGTATCCAGATCGACGCCGTTGCTGGGAAGTGGCTCGGGTATCCCAACGCGGCCCATGCGGGGCCGCCCGGGGTGATAGACGGATTCAGAGAAGCCCAGCACGCTGTCCCTCGGGTTGACATAGCTGGTCAGTCGCTTTGTCCGGAGTTCAACAGTTGTCGCCCCCCAGGCACCTGATTGCATGGCATCAGCTTCCAGGTCCGAGGCAATGAAGACAAGCTGATTGATCTTCCATGGTGGCTCACCCGGCTGCGACCCGGTCCCCGAGAAACCGCGCATCACAAGATAGGACCCCATGGAATGCGCGATGATGTGGATCCGATAGCCCGGAAGCCGCGGTTGGATCCGGAATATGCCGTCGGTCACGAAATCACCCGCCACGGCCTTCGCGTCATTCCGATCCCGCACATAGCCCAGCAATTCGCCGTCGCTTGGCCAGTCGAACCCGGTGACGACCCCCTTGAACCCTTTGGCGGCCAAACCCCTCTCGATCAGGTCCAGGCGTTTCAGGAAATCGCGCTGCGAAGTGTTGAAGCCGTGGACAAAGATCACGAGATCTTTGGAAGACGCCTCGGCTTTGACAAGCTCGATCCAGCGATCCTCGGTGACGATATGGCCTTTGTCCGGCGCACCGGTCTTCTTGGTGAAGTTCAGAAATCGGGTCACCGTGGACGGGTTGTTCGTGAACTTCTTTTTTGATGTATCGTAGGCGCGACGCGAGAAAAACAATGCCATAAACTTCTTCCTTGATCAGCAATTTGGAAACTATGGCCGCGTCAGCGGTTCAAAACAACCATCGCGAGAATATCGGCTGGGTCTAGTTGCCGTCCAAACCCGCGCGCATTTCGCGGATCGCATCGCCGATTTGCTCGCCATAGCGAAGCAAGCTGCCACCCATTAGATACACGCAGTCGGGCCCGTAATGGGCCATCATGTCGGGCAGCCGATCAAGCGACATGCCCCCACCCGGGCTGGGCAATATGGCTGGACCGATCCCGTCTTCTGCACGGCAGGCGGATACGATGTCGTCGCATTCGCGTTCTGAGAACCCGAACCGGCCGCCGAAATTCGGAAAAACCGAGATATCTGCTCCTGCCAGGCGCATTAGCTGGCCGAACAACATGCCGTGGGAATAGCCATGGTCCGGCGACAGGACGTAGGGACCAAGATGGCTCGGGTGGGCCATGACCGGCAGGCCAAATTCCGGATCCTGCGCCAGGCGATTCATGGCATCGAACCCGAAGAGCCCCGGGATCAACAAGATGCCAGCCGCGCCAGCGTCCTTCGCCGCATAGGCCAGGTCCCGCACCTGATCGCCATGACCGCCGATCGACGCGAAATAAAGGGCACGGGTGGTATCCCCGTCCGCCTGGCGCTCCGCATTCGCAGTGGCCACAGCCTCGGCCGAGCGCAGGACGCGCTCGGCAAACGGTGCGGCATCCTGGTTGGACAGGCCATGATCTTCCTTAATGATATCGGCACCGGCCCGCGCCGTCAGGTAACAAAGACGCGCCAGTTGCTCAGTCGGCGACCCCTGGGGTTTGATGACGGGGCAAACAAACCCGCCGGTCTTTCGTCCCGTAAGGGCGCGCACGCCTTTCGCGCCGAACCAGGCGCCTGGAAACCGCGCCCGCACATCATCGTTCGGTGCAAGATCAATCGCCTTCACACCTGCCAGGATCGACGCATTGCCGAGTATTACATTCAATAGTTGCGGCAATTCGCGGCCCGCAGCGTCGATGTGATATCCGATCTTGGCGTGAAAGACCCGCTCCTCGATCGCGGCAACATGCTCGACTCGGCCAAGAACCGTGTCCTCTATGGCACCGGCGGGGACCACGTCACGGGGTATCTCAACAGTATCTTCAAGCGCGATCGCGGCTGCCCGCGCTTCGGCGTCGTCCTGGCTATCCGCAACAATGCGATAGGTGACCTGAAAGCGATCCATCAAAGCCCCTCGGCCTTCGCCAATGAATGGACAGCCTCGACGCGCGCATCGTCAAGGTCTTCCTCGGTGATGTCGATGACCTGCCCGATCAATCGTTCAATCCCCTTTACCAGAGCGGTTGCGTCGAGCCCATAGTATCGCATGAGGTATGGTCTTGATCCGCCATGTGCGTATGTGTCCTTGAGGCCGAGGCGGATGAGGCGTTTGCCGATGCCGGCCTCGGCCATGGTTTCGGCGACAAGGCTGCCGATGCCGCCGTCGATGACGTGGTTTTCCAGGGTCACCACCCCGTGCCTGACGCTACCGATATGGTCCAGAAGCGGTTCGGGGTCGAAGGGTTTGATGGTGTTGAGGTGCAGGTGCCGGATCGACAGGCCGGCGCGGGCCAGGGCGGCGCGGGCGCGCATGGCCTCTTCCGTGCAGATGCCCGAGGTCACCACCAGCACATCCTTGCCGGGTGACAGCTCGCGCATCTCGCCCACCTTGATCGGCGTGTCAAAAAGCCGCGGCACGGACCCGCGCAGCACCCGGCACCAGACCGGCCCGTCGATCGAGTCGGCCGCTTCGCAGATGCTTTCGACCTCGGTCGCGTCGCCGGTCTCAAGGATCGTCATGTTCGGGATCGAGCGCATGACCGAGATATCCTCGATCGACTGATGCGTCATGCCGCCGGGTGTGGTGACGCCGGGCAGGAACCCCATCAGGCGCACCTTGCGGCGCGGATAGGCGACCGAAGCCATCAGCTGATCATAGGGGCGGCGATACATGAAGACGCCGAAGGTGTGGATGAAGGGCCGGAAGCCCGCCAGGCCCAGACCGCCCGCGAAGCTCATCATGTTCTGTTCGGCCATCCCGAGCGACAGGAACTGATCGGGGTGCCGGTCGCGGAAGCCATCGATCTCGCAGGACGAGGTCAGATCGGCCGAGAGGCACAGGATCTCGTCGGGATATTGCGTCGCATAGGCCTCGAAGGCGCGGGCATAGGGTTTCGACACCATTTCGACCATCAGTTGCGCTCCTTCGCTGCGATCATCAGTTGCGCTCCTTCGGTGCGACCATCACTGCGCCCCCGCATAGTCCACAGGGTCGACGCCCAGGGATTTGGCGATCTCCCGGTTCATCTTCGCGCGCTCCTCCTCGGACTTGAAGCGGACGTAATGCAGGCGCGGGAAGCGCAGCTGCAAGGTCGGCATGCCCCGGAAGGGCGAGGAATTGGCCAGGATGATCAGCGGCTTGCCCCGGTGCGGCGTTTTCACCGCCTGGCGGATCTCATCCAGATTGTGACCGTCCACCCAGACCGCCACACCGCCGAACTCACGGATCTTGGCCGCGATATCCCCCACCTCCATGACCGACGACATGGCCCCGTCGCATTGCTGGCGGTTCACATCCATGATCGCGTAAAGCGTGTCGATCTTGTGATGGGCGGCGGCCTGGATCGCCTCCCAGGTCTGGCCCTCCTGCAACTCGCCATCGGACATGTAGACCCAGGTGCGCCCCGGCTCGCCCCGCCGCTGCCGGCCCCAGGCCAGCCCCGCCGCCGTCGAGAACCCGATGCCCAGCGTGCCGTTATGGACCTCCATGCCCGGGCTGTGCTCGGCCCCGATCATCTCGACCGACGAGCCGTCCTTGTTGAACATCTCCAACCCCTCGGGCGCCATGCGCCCCACCTCGATCAGCGTCGCATAGGCGACAAGCGCGTAATGCGCCGGCGCGATGAACAAGCGGTCGAACTCGGGCGCCGCAGGGCCGTTATACCCCGCGCCCGTGTGATAGCCGGTGTTGCCCGCCGAGGGCACGCCGCCAAAAGGCTTCGGGATCATCGGCAAGGTCGGAGGCCCCAGCGTCAGTTCCTCGTTGTAAAGCCACGCCAACTGCTCCGCCGCAGAACAGGCCTGGCTCAGATACCCGCCGTTGTTCCGGATCGAATGCTCAAAAACACGACGCCTGATCCCAAGAGCAACGTCTGTGGTGGATTTCTGGGTTTTCACGGGCGGTCGTCCATTCCTGCCTGGGCTTGGCGCGCCCCGAGGTCGCTGTTTCGGGTCGCAAAGTCGAGCGGGTCGCGTATCGCGATCTAGGAACCAACCTGTTTGCGAAGCGTGAAGCGCCCGCGCGCTGTGAGGCCGGTCAGGTCAATGAGTTCTGCCGCCTTGCCACGAACCATAATTTGCAGAAGAAAGAGGGGCCTTTTTGCAAGCGCACGCTCTGGTAAGCTTTGCAAACAGCTTTTGCTCGAGGATCGGCGGGCCATCCAAATCGGGGACAGATCCATGAAAATCGACGGAACGCATTATCGCTCGCTTTGGTGGAACGACGCCGAGGCTGTCCTAGAAATCATCGATCAGCGGGCATTGCCGTACCGGTTTGAGACCCTGCAGGTCCGGACGATGCAGGATTACGTCGATGCAATCGTGGAAATGCGGGTTCGGGGCGCGCCGCTCATCGGGGCGACGGCGGCCTATGGCATGGCGCTTGCGATGTCGGAAGACCCCTCTGACAGCACCATGGACACTGCATGGGACCGTCTGCACTCGACCCGCCCGACCGCCATCAACCTGCGTTGGGCGCTGGATCGGTGCCGTGCCGCCCTGCGACCTCTGCCCGAGGGCGACCGGGCTTCCGCCGCCCTGTCGTTGGCCCAGGCGATCGCGGATGAGGATGTTGAGATCAATCGCCAGATCGGCGCGCACGGACTGACCCTGATCCGCGAAATTGCGGCCAGAAAGCCTGAAGGCGAACCCGTGAACATCCTCACCCATTGCAATGCCGGGTGGATCGCAACGGTCGACTGGGGCACGGCCACAAGCCCGATGTACCAGGCGCACGACGCTGGTATCGCCTTGCACGTCTGGGTGGGCGAGACGCGCCCGCGCAATCAAGGCGCGTTGACCAGTTGGGAGCTTGGAAGCCACGGTGTCCCCCACACCTATGTGACCGACAATGCCGGGGGGCATCTTATGCAGCATGGGCAGGTCGATTTGGTTCTTATCGGAACGGACCGGACGACACGGCAGGGCGACGTGTGCAACAAGATCGGCACCTATCTGAAGGCGCTGGCGGCCCATGACAACGGTGTGCCGTTTTATGTCGCGCTCCCTTCGCCGACTATCGATTGGACGGTCGAAGACGGCGTTGCCGAAATTCCGATTGAAGAGCGGAACCCACGCGAGACGACCCATATACAGGGCACACGGGAAGACGGTTCGCATGGCGTGGTGCAGGTCACGCCTGCAGGCACGCCAGGCGGCAATCCGGCCTTCGATGTCACGCCAAACCGGCTGGTCACGGGTCTGATCACCGAACGTGGGATCTGCGACGCTTCGGCAGAAGGGTTATCAGGACTATTCCCGGAACTGGCCGTCGCGGCACAATAGCGGCCTATCCGGCGTCCTTCTGGTTGCACCAGGCCACGCAAATCGCCTGAAGCTCGTCCCGTTTGGCATCAAGATCGGCGAGGTCCGTCACTTTGAAGGACCGCGCTTCCTTTCCCTCGCCCACCAGGTTCGGGAAGTTACCTTTGATCGTCGCGCCTTGGTGAAACATCAGCGAGGCATGTTTCTTCGACTTGGGAAAGAAGCTGGCCAGATTGCCCTTGTAGGTGAATGTGGGCGCCTGCCACTTGATGGTTTCTTCAAGCCGCGGGTCCGCTTTCAAGATCACCTCGCGCATGGCCTGAACCACCGGTTTCATCGGATTGTCATAGGACGCCATCCAGGCATCGACGTCTGAGGTGCTCATTCGCCCGGTCCCGCATCCAAAGTGGTCACGAGCGACGCGATTTTTCCGTCTTTCATTCGGAAGACGTTCTTGCCGCTTCCCTGACCACCCGGAATCGCCTGAGAGATGCAAGTCCAGTGCACGATGATGTCCTCACCCACCACTTCGACCGCGCCCAGATGGATCACCGCATCGTCAAATGCCTCTGTCCGGCTGGCTGTAAAGGCTGCGGCAATGGCGTCTGGCCCGCGATGGGGCGTGTCGCCGCCCGAGAACGGCTCGGAATAGACGGCATCGGCCGCAAACATGGCCTTCAAACGCTCGATCCCCGGGGGGCCTGCCTGCATTGCCAGGAAGAAGTTTGTGATCTCTACTGGAAGTTCATTCATCAAGGGGCCTTTCCATGCCGGTTGATCCGAAAACACTATCTGCCTTGTCCCAGGCGCTGGAGGTTCTGGAGAACGACCCGCCGCATGCCGTGCCCACAGGTGTGTTGGCCGCGCTGGCAGACGTGGCCAGGCCGGGCACCCGCTTGCGCGTCGATCTGGACGCAAGCCGCCAAATTGGCGCGCCACTTGTGACGATAACCGAGACGACGGACGATAGCGCGCTTTTGGAACCCCTTACGCCGAGGCAGAGAGATGTGGCGTGCCTGATCCTTGACGGGCGATCCAATCGGGACATCGCCCGCGAACTCGGAATATCGATTGCCACGGTCAAAGATCACGTCCACGCAATTCTGGGTCGGTTGGGTCTGACGTCCCGCGGGGCACTTATCGCGGCGTCCCGCCCGGTGACCAAAATCTAAAAAGAAGCGATCGGGCGCACAATCCATCGAAAGGTGGATATCCGGGCGCAGGACTTGCCCGATTGCGGCGGCTCGGTTAGGCCCCGCCCATGCTCGATGATGTTGACGATATTCATCCGCTGTTCCACGGCGCTCCCTCGACCACCGAGTTCAAGAAGCTGCGGAAACGGATCGTGCGCCAGACGCGCGAGGCGATCGACGCCTATGGCATGATCGAGCGCGATGCGCGTTGGCTGGTCTGCCTGTCTGGCGGAAAGGACAGCTATACCCTTCTGGCCGCTCTGTACGAGCTTAAGTGGCGCGGGCTTTTGCCCGTCGATCTTCTGGCCTGCAACCTGGATCAGGGGCAGCCCGGGTTTCCGGCGACGGTTCTGCCCGAGTTCTTGAAGGCCCGGGGCGTCCCCCACCGGATCGAGTTTCAGGACACCTTTTCCATCGTGACCGACAAGGTACCTGCGGGCCGGACCTATTGCGCGCTCTGTTCGCGCTTGCGGCGCGGCAATCTGTACCGGATCGCACGAGAAGAAGGCTGTTCGGCCGTTGTCCTTGGTCATCATCGGGATGACATTCTGGAGACGTTCTTCATGAACCTCTTCCACGGAGGGCGGCTTTCGACCATGCCGCCCAAGCTTCTGAACGAAGACGGCGATGTATTTGTTTATCGACCACTGGCCCATGTGGCCGAGGTCGATTGCGACCGTTTTGCTCGTGCCATGGCCTATCCAATCATACCTTGCGACCTGTGCGGAAGCCAGGACGGGCTGCAACGCCAGCAGGTCAAGAAGATGCTGGACGAATGGGAAACGAAACGCCCAGGGCGTCGACAAGTGCTGTTCCGCGCGTTGACGAACGTGCGTCCGTCCCACCTTCTTGACCCGGAACTCTTCGATTTTGCAGGACTTATGCGAAACATCGAAAAGGACGAGTTGGACAGCCGTTAACGATCAAATGACATCCTGTGTCTAGATTGCGACGCGGGGGCCGATCCGGTCCTCTCGGTCGGAGACTGTCTCGTGCCTTCATCAAAACCCGCCCAAGACCTGGCTGGCCTACGCGACCTGGTGCGTTCCTGGATCCTGGGCCCGCAACTATTGGCCTTCCTGCCTGCACTAACTCTGGGCGGATACTGGCTTGGTGGTGAAGCGGCGTTGCTATTGATCGCCATCGCCATTCCCGCCGTCCTTGGGCTGGGTGGCCTTTATACGGTTCGGGACGGGTCGTCGCATGTGATGCGCGATGCGACAACGGGTTTGCCCTTTCGCGATTCGCTTGTGTCGTTCCTCGACGAAGCTTTGTTACGCGTTGATGAAACGGGCCACACCACAACCGCCTTCACCGTTGTGATTGATGAATTTGATGTGCTCGTGAAACGGGTGGGCACGGCAGGGCAGGATCGGGTGCTTGTCGCCACATCTGATCGCATAAAATCGACGATGCGGGACGAAGATCTCGTCGCGCGTCTGGAAGGACCGATATTCGGGATCGGATTGGCCCCGATCCGAAGGAACGACGTCGAGACCCTGATCCAAATGGCTGCGCGGATCCAGAAAGCCTTTGAAGCGCCGATCAGCGTTGACGGCCTTCGGGTCTATGTCAGCGTCTCAATCGGGTTTTGCTCGCGCGAGCGCGCGACCGAGAAGACGGGGGAATCCATTTTGTCCTCGGCGCTGTTTGCTCTGGACGAGGCGCAAGCCCGTGGCCACGGGACTGTTAGGGCGTTTTCGCCCGAGATGCAGACACGGGTCCGGGCTCGTGGCACCTTGGCGGCGGAGATTTCCGAAGCGCTCGACAATGGCGGCATCCGCGCCTGGTTTCAGCCGCAGGTCTCGACGAACACCGGAGAGGTCACTGGGTTTGAGGCGCTTGCGCGGTGGATTCACCCCGATCGCGGCATTATCGCGCCTGGTGACTTTCTGCCCCTGATCGAAGCCTCGGGTCTCACCCAAAGGCTGAGCGAGGTCATGCTGTACGACGCGCTGTCCGCCCTTCGAGAATGGGGACGCACCGGCGTGGATGTCCCCACCGTAGGTGTGAATTTCTCAATCGACGAACTCCGCAACCCTCAGCTGGTCGACAAATTGATCTGGGAGCTGGATCGCTTCGACATGACGCCCGACAGGCTTGCGATCGAAGTTCTGGAAACCGTGATTGCCGAGACGGACAACGACGTGATCATTCGCAACCTCAGCGCGTTGTCGGAATTGGGGTGCAACATCGATCTCGACGATTTCGGTACCGGCCATGCGTCGATTGGAAATATCCGGCGGTTCCTGGTCGACCGGATCAAGATCGACCGTTCCTTTGTGACCAATGTCGATACGGATCGCGATCAGCAGGGGATGGTGGCGGCCATCCTGACCCTGGCGGAACGGCTGGAGCTTGATACGCTGGCCGAAGGCGTCGAAAGCGTCGGTGAACATGCGATGCTTGCGCAATTGGGCTGCGGACATGTGCAAGGCTACAGCATCGGACGCCCCATGCCGTTTTCGGATACCGCGCAATGGATGGAAGACCATCAACGCAAAGTCGCCGACGCGCAAAGCCCGTTGATGAGGGCCGCGGCGAACCGGCGAACGCAGTAGTTACAAAGGAATCCCGGACGAAGGCGCGCACGGAGCCCAGGTATCGAAGGATCGGCGTCGCGGGCCACGGTCGCCATGCGCCACTGCGCGCCCTTCTGTCCCACGTAGAAACAGCGACTATTGCGCGATCGGCAGTCACCAGGAGGCAGAGCCAGCATTTGGCGAAATGGCCGTCTTTCCCCGGAATTTGACTTGACCTTCCGGGTCTGTCCCTGTTGAACCCCCTTGATCTATCACGGACATTGGTGGGACCGCATGGATGATCAGAATAAGAACCTGATCCTGGCGACAGCCTTAAGTTTTTTGGTGATCCTTGTCTGGTTTGTGCTCTTCCCGCCGGAAGAGCCGCCGACCACCCCGACGACCGAACAGTCCGGTGCCGAGCTGGTCCCCGGCGCGGCCGTGCCGGGCGCGACCGAAAGCACCTCTGGGACACCGTCGGTCGCAGCCGATCCGAACGCGGTCGTTCCGCAGCAAGCACCTGAAAACGCAGCAAATATTCCCACGGTTGCCATCGAAACCCCAAGCCTTACCGGGTCCATTTCGCTTCTGGGTGGGCGACTTGATAACCTGTCGCTGAAGAAGTACCGAACCTCGCTTGATGCGGATGCCGAGATCGTCCAGCTTTTGAAGCCGGAAGGCCAGATCGAGGCTTACTACGCGCTTTTCGGATGGGCCCAAGGCGGTGCACTGGCCGTGGACGATGTGCCCAATCCGGCAACGGTTTGGACCCTTGTCGAAGGCGAAACCCTGGCCCCGGGGTCTGACGTCGTGCTTGGCTGGAACAACAGCAAGGGCCAAAGCTTTCGGCGCACCATCTCGGTCGACCAGGATTACATGTTCTCAGTCACGCAATCCGTGACCAATACCGGCGCCGAAGCTGTCCGCCTTGCGCCCTACGGCCTGATCAACCGCCATGGCGAACCCTCTGACCAGCGCAATTTTTTCATTCTGCATGAAGGCGCCATTCGCCAGACCGGCGAAGAGCTGGACGAGTTCCATTATGACAACTTGCGCGATGCCGACGCGGACCCGCGCTGGGGGCCTGCGGCCGATGTGGTCGAGGTCGAGGCCAATGGATGGCTGGGCTTTACTGACCAGTACTGGATGACGACGCTGGTTCCCGCAGGCGATGCTGCTTTCACCGCCGCGTTTCAGCATGATGCGTCACGCGATATCTACCGTGCGACCGCGATGCACAAAACGGTGGAAGTCGCGCCCGGCGCCACAGCGGCCGTCACAATGCAGCTTTTTGCCGGCGCGAAGGAATGGGACACCATTCGCAACTATGAAGCCGGGTATGAGACGACGGCCGGGCTTGGAACGTCACTGGCCTATGGGCTCGGGTTCGGCAGCGAGAGCGATGGCGGGATCTACCGTTTCATCGACTCGATCGACTGGGGTTGGTTCTTCTTCCTGACGAAACCGATCTTTTGGCTTCTGCACGAGTTGAATCTGCTTATCGGCAATATGGGCTGGGCAATCATCGGCCTGACCCTGATCATTAAAGCAATCCTCTTCCCGCTGGCTTACAAGTCCTATGTCTCAATGGCGAAGATGAAAGAGCTTCAGCCCGAAATGGAGAAGATCAAGGAACGCGCGGGCGACGACCGCCAGAAGCTTCAGCAGGAAATGATGGAGCTTTACAAAAAGGAAAAGGTGAACCCCGCCTCGGGCTGTTTGCCAATCCTGTTCCAGATCCCGATCTTCTTCTCGCTATACAAGGTGATTTTCGTCACGTTGGAGCTTCGACAGGCACCCTGGATCGGCTGGATTCGTGATCTGTCGGCGCCTGACCCGTCCTCGCTGTTCAACCTTTGGGGTATCTTGCCCTGGGCCGGGCCCGAGCCCGAAACGATCATGGCGTTGATCTTCATTGGGATCATGCCGCTGGTGCTGGGTGTATCCATGTGGCTTCAGCAGAAGCTGAACCCGGCCCCGACAGATCCGACCCAAGCGATGATCTTTGCCTGGATGCCCTGGGTCTTCATGTTCATGCTGGGATCCTTCGCATCGGGTCTGGTTCTCTACTGGATCGCGAACAACCTGATCACCTTCATCCAGCAATACACGATTATGCGCAGCCAAGGATACAAGCCCGATGTCTTCGGCAACATTCTGGCAAGCTTCAAACGAAAATCGACCGACGGGAAATGACGGGCCGGATCAGCGATATTCGGCGACACCCGATAAAGGGCGTCGGGTCCGAGGCGCTGGATCGCACTGGGCTTGATCCAGAGGCAGCCATGCCGGGCGATCGGGCCTGGGCCGTCATGTGGGGCACAACTGAAGACACCGGGAAATGGCAGGCGCGCAAGAACTTTGCGCAATGTGCCTCGGCCCCCGAACTCATGGCCATTTCAGCCACGACCGAGGGCGGTAGGATCGCGCTGACGCATCCCAGGGCGGGCGAGATCCGCTTCGACCCGAACACAGAAGGTGACACATTGGTCAACTGGCTGGCGCCTTTGGTTCCGGCTGAACGTGGTGCGCCCACCCGGCTGATCCGCGCGCCGGGCCACGGCATGACTGACGTGCCTGACCCCTGGATCTCGATCCAGAACCGGTCATCGATTGCGGCCCTGTCCGACAAGGTCGGCATTGCGTTAGATACCCGCCGCTTCCGCGGCAACATCATTCTGGACGGCCTTGGCCCCTGGGAAGAGTTCGAATGGGTCGGTAAGCGATTTACCCTTGGAACGGCAAAGCTCGAAGGCGTTGAGCCCATCGAACGTTGCCGCGCCACCGAAGCCAACCCGGAGACAGGCCAGCGCGACGCCAATACTTTGCGGGCCCTTGAGGATGGATGGGGTCACCGGAACATGGGGCTCTACGCCCGGGTGGTTCAGGCCGGAGAGGTTTCGCTGGGCGATACCGTGCGGATGGACTGATGCAGTTCACCGAAGCGCCGGACCCTGATGCGCCCGAGCTTGAGGCGGCGTCAGCGCTTTTCAAGAAAGACATCGACTTCCTAAAGGGCGTCGTGGCTCTTGACGGACTGCCCGCAGGGGACCGGGTCGAATTGGCATTTGCAGGTCGGTCCAACGTAGGAAAATCCAGTTTAATCAATGCGCTGACCGGACGCCGCGCGCTCGCCCGTACCTCGGGCACTCCTGGTCGCACGCAAGAGATCAATTTCTTCACTCTGGGCGACAGCCATTATCTGGTCGACCTTCCCGGATACGGGTTTGCAAATGCGCCCTTGCCCGTTGTCGAACGCTGGCAAGCCCTTTTGAAGGCTTATCTCGCAGGACGGGCAAGCCTGCGCCGGGTTTTCCTGCTGATTGATGCACGGCACGGTATCAAGAAGGTCGATCAAGAGATCCTGGACCTTCTGGGAAAATCCGCCGTGACCTTCCAGATCGTCCTCACCAAGGCCGACAAAGTGAAAGCGGCGGATCGCGCGAAGGTTCTGACCCAGGTCTCGGATGCCCTGGCCAAGCATCCGGCGGCCTTTCCACAGTTGATCGTCACATCCTCGGCCAAGGGCAACGGGATCGCCACGCTGCGGGCAACCATTGCCTCGATCACTTGAGCGCAGGCGTCCGCCGGGCTAGGAGTCCCGCACCAAGGGACAACCCATGAGACCACAGAACGCCATGAAGCGCGATTGGATCGCCACCGCCCGCACGTTGAGCGAGGCCCTGCCCTATCTCCAGCGCTATGATGGCGCCACGGTCGTCATCAAGGTGGGCGGCCACGCCATGGGCGATGATGAGGCCATGGCAGGCTTTGCGCGCGATGTGGTGCTGATGAGCCAGGTGGGGATGAACCCCGTGATCGTCCACGGCGGCGGGCCAATGATCAACGCGATGCTCGAAAAGCTAGGGATCCAGTCGGAGTTCGTGGCAGGCAAGCGCGTGACCGACGCAGCCATGGTCGAGGTGGTGGAGATGGTCCTGTCTGGTTCCGTCAACAAGCGGATCGTACAAGCGATCAATGCCGAGGGAGGTCAGGCGATCGGTCTTTCAGGCAAGGACGCGAACCTGATGGTTTGCGATCAGACAGATCCAGCCCTGGGCTTCGTCGGAACACCCGCGGATATGAACCCCGACGTTCTCCGCAGCATGGCCGAGGTGGATACGATCCCGGTGATCGCGCCCATCGGCGCAGGACGGAATGGCGAGACGTTCAACGTCAACGGTGATACCGCGGCAGGCGCGATCGCGGCCAGCCTGAAGGCTGACCGGCTTTTGCTGCTGACCGACGTTCCAGGCGTCAAAGACGCGTCAGGCGAGGTCGTCACAGAACTGACGCCGGACGCCGTCCGAGCCATGACGACAGACGGCACAATTGCGGGCGGAATGATCCCCAAGACAGAAACCGCGCTGGCCGCCATCGAGGGCGGCGTTCGGGCCGTTGTCATCCTGGACGGGCGGATCCCGAATGCCTGCCTTCTGGAATTGTTCACTGACCACGGCGCGGGCAGCCTGATCCGATCCGGAGCATGAGCGGCTACGCCGCAATCCAAAGCGCATGCCATGCGGTTTCCCTGGATATCCTTGGCGCGTTTCACCCCAGCGATGATGACAGGGCGCCCGAAGGGACAGGCACGATTGTCCTTCTCGGGCCGTTGGAGCCGGGGTTTTGGGCGCATTTCACGTCAGAACCGGAATCGCAGGACGGCGGGCGGGATCCGATGGATCGTTGGTCCGAACGGGTGGTCGACGCACTTGCTCAGTCACTCGGCGGAACGGCATTGTTCCCGTTCGGCGGCCCGCCTTATCAGCCCTTTCAGCGCTGGGCGGAACGCTCTGGCAGGGCATGGCCGTCTCCGGTCGGTCTGCTCGTCCACGATACGGCCGGTCTGATGGTGTCCTTCCGTGGTGCGATCGCGTTGCCCGAAAAGATCGATCTTTCCGCGACGCCTGCCATCCCTTGCCAGACTTGCCGGGACAAGCCGTGCCAGACGGCCTGCCCTGTCGGTGCCTTGTCAGGCCATGGCTATGATCTTGCGGCCTGTCACGCTTATCTGGACACCGAACCCGGCCAGGATTGCATGAACCGGGGATGCGCCGTGCGGCGCGCCTGCCCGGTCAGCCAGGCTTTCGGCCGGGTCGATGGCCAATCGGCCTATCACATGGCGCAGTTCCACCAATGACATTGACGTTGATCCTGACCCGTCATGCGAAGTCGAGCTGGGCAACCGCCGGCCTTCAGGACTATGACCGCCCCTTGAACGATCGCGGGCGGCAATCTGCGCAACGGATTGGCCAATGGCTGGCCGAACACGGGCAAGTGCCGGATGCAGTTGTCCTGTCGGGCGCGAAACGAACGATCGAGACATGGGCCGGCATGGCCCCCGCCTTTCCGACGGCTGTTCCGGCAAGCCAGGACCGGCGCCTTTACCATGCGTCTTCGACAGAGATCATGACTGTCGCCCGGGAAGGATCAGCCCAAACGCTTCTGCTTATCGGTCACAATCCCGGATTTGCGGATTTCGCGGCCCGGCTGGTCGCCGACCGGCCCGCTCACGACCGGTTTGCCGATTACCCCACCGCCGCGACAACCGTCATATCCTTTGATGTGGCGTCCTGGGCCGATATCGCATGGGGCGGCGGGCATATCCTGAATTTCACAGTTCCGCGTGATCTGGAGTGATCCCGATTTTCGACACGAAAATCGTTACGGAAATCGTGACGATTTCCGCCCGCCCTCGCGGCACAGGTCAGTGACCGAGGATCTGGCTTAGGAACAGTTGTGTCCGGTCCGACTTCGGATTGTTGAAAAACTCTTCCGGTTCGTTTTGCTCGACGATCTGGCCTTGGTCCATGAAGATCACCCGGTTCGCCACCTGGCGGGCAAAGCCCATTTCATGGGTCACGCAAAGCATCGTCATGCCTTCTTCGGCAAGCTCGATCATCGTGTCGAGCACTTCCTTGATCATTTCCGGATCCAGCGCCGAGGTCGGTTCATCAAAAAGCATGATCCGCGGTCGCATGCACAAGGATCGCGCAATCGCCACCCGCTGCTGCTGCCCGCCCGACAACTGGCCCGGATACTTCTGCGCCTGATCCGGGATCTTCACCTTTTCGAGGAAGTGCATTGCCGTTTCCTCGGCTTCCTTCTTGGGTGTCTTCCGGACCCAGATCGGCGCAAGGGTGCAATTCTCCATGATCGTCAGATGCGGGAAAAGGTTGAAGTGCTGAAAGCACATCCCGACTTCCGAGCGGATCGTGTCGATGTTCTTGATGTCCGAGGACAAAAGCGTCCCATCGACCGTGATCGTGCCTTTTTGGTGTTCTTCCAGCGCATTGATGCAGCGGATCAGCGTGGATTTGCCCGATCCTGACGGTCCGCAGATCACGATCCGCTCGCCCTGATACACTGTCAGATCGATATCGCGGAGCACGTGAAACGTGCCGTACCACTTGTTCATGTCGCGGATTTCGATCGCAACCTCGTCCGAGACCGTCATGCCCGACGTCTGGTTCAGCGTTTCCTCAGCGTTTGCCATATCGCGGCTCCCTATCGACGTTCGGTTTGCAGTTGGCGCTCCAGCCACTGCGAATATTGTGAAATTCCGTAGCAGAAGACGAAGAACATGATCGCTGCGAGGCCCAGAAGCTCCCAATAGACCCCGAACCATTCGGGGGTATTGAAGATTCGCTCGCGGATCATGCCCAGGACGTCCGCCATCGAAATGATCGACACAAGCGTGGTGTCCTTAAAGAGGCCAATGGCGATGTTCACGATCCCGGGGATCGAGATCTTGAGCGCCTGGGGCAGGATGATCAGCCGCATGGACTGCCAGTAATCAAGGCCCAGACTGTCGCCCGCCTCATACTGGCCGCGCGGCAAGGCGGCCAGACCACCCCGGATCACCTCGGCGATATAAGCCGCGGCAAACAGCGTGATCATGATGATCACCCGCAGGATCAGGTCAAAATTGGTGCCCGGTGGCAGGAAGTAGTTCAGCAACACCGAAGCCACGAAAAGAAGCGTGATCAGCGGCACGCCACGGATAAACTCAATGAAGATCACGCAGATCGATTTGATGATTGGCAAATTGGACTGCCGCCCGAGGGCCAGAGCGATCCCCAAGGGAAGCGACAGCGAGATGCAGGTCGTTCCCAAGATGAAGTTGATCATGAACCCGCCGATATCCGAGGAGGTGACGGCCAGAAGTTCAATTGGGATGATCCCGTTCACAAGGTTGGCAAGCGGCGCGGTGGCCAGGATCCAGAAGGCAACCATGGCGAACAGGGCCACCACGATGGCACCGAAGAAGGATCTTTCTTCCATGGCCTTGAAGACGGCATAGCCCAACGCCACGCCCGCAAGGGCAAAGATCGGAATCCAGATTGAGCCGCCCCAGATCAGCCAATAGGCGATAAATGGGAAAAGCCCCGTGAACCACAACATGACCCGTGGCAGGTTGAAGAACAAGATCGGCGCAAGCGCGACCCAAAGCATCACGAAGGCGAGCACTGCACGCCAGTATTCCGTTTGTGGGAAGGTCCCGAACAGAAGTTGCGGCCAACGTTCCCGGATCACTGCAAAGCACCCGCCCGAGACGCCATCTAGGATTTCGCGGCAGTCACGGATCGAGTTGCCCTGCCAGGTTCCGTTGACGATCCAAGGCACGATGGCCGCAAGGATCGCGTAGATTGCATAAAGCGCCAGAAGCGTCAGGACCGAATTGGTCACGGATGAGAACAGGTTTTCCCGAAGCCATTTGATGGCGCCGGTTTCCGATGCAGGCGGTGGTGCTTCGGGGATCGTCTCGGTCCGGACGAAAGCGAAGGATTGGCGGTCGCTCATCTCAACGCTCCTTCAGCTTCACTGAGTTGTTGTAGACGTTCAGGATCGCCGAGATCCCCAGTGAAATCGCCAGATAGAATGCCATCAGCAAAAGGATTGCCTCGAAAGATCGGCCCGTCTGGTTCAGTGTCACGCCGCCCAGCGTGCCAGTGATATCTGCAAAGCCAACCGCTGCGGCCAGGGACGAATTCTTGGTCAGATTCAGATATTGCGAGATCAGAGGTGGGATGATCACGCGCAAAGCCTGCGGCAACACAACCAGTGACATGATCCGGTTCGGACGAATGCCCAGCGCTGCCGCGGCTTCGGTTTGGCCATGGGACACGGCCAGGATCCCGGCCCGCACGTTTTCCGCGATAAAGGCGCCGGTATAAAGTGCCAGCGCCCACCAGAGCGCGATCATCGGTCCAAGCATGACGATGCCGCCGCGGAAATTCGGACCGCGCAGCACCGGAAATTCCAGCGTGACCGGCTGGCCCATGATGAAATACATCAGCACGGTTGGAATGATCAGAATGCCGATCGACGGCCAGAAGGTCGGAAGCAGTTTGCCTGTGCTGAACAAAAGGTTCAGCGCGTACCGACGATACCCCCAGATCGCGACCAGCGATGCCAGGAACGTGGCGACAACAACCCATGACCCGGGACCCCATACCGGGCCTGGGATATAGACGCCTCGGTTTGTGAAAGCGACGCTGTTCCAAAGATACATCGTGGCGCTTGGGTTATCGCCCATGAAGTCGCGCGGGCGCGGCAAGGCATTGGCCAGGTAAAAGAAGACAATCAGGATCCAGATGAGAACCGGGATGTTCCGAAAGATCTCAACGTAAAACGACATCAATCGGGCGACGAGCCAGTTGTTCGACAGGCGCAAGACACCGGCAATGATCCCGACGATCGTTGCGGTGACGCAGCCCAGAAATGCAACCAAAAGCGTGTTCAGGATGCCGACGATGGCGGCCCGCCAATGGGTGTCCGTACTGCTGAATTCGATCAGCGGGCGACGAATGTCATAGCCCGCGGGTTCGCCGAGAAACTTGAACGAGATGTCCTGGCCCAGCGCAGCAAGGTTTTGGACGGCGTTCCAACCCAGCCAGCTGGTTGCGGCGACGAGGGCAAGGAGCGCGATGATCTGGAAGGTGATGCCCCGATACCGCGTATCGTTGACAAGCATCCCGAGCGAAAATTTCTGTGATGGGGGATCGCTGTAAGCGGTCACGTATCATGCCTCCTGAACCGGCACTTTTTGTGCTGTCGGCGGACCACGGTTCACCGCCATCTGCCGCATAGAAAAAGGGCGCGGTCCCTTTTGAACCGCGCCCCTTGGTGTCGTTACCGGAAAGGCGGTGCGTAGAGCAGGCCGCCTTCGGTCCACTGCGCGTTCAGGCCGCGCGACAGACCGATCGGTGTGTTTTCACCGATGTGGCGTTCGAACACTTCGCCATAGTTGCCGACTGCCGAGATCACGTTCACGGCCCAGTCGCTTTCAAGGCCGATCATCGCACCCAGGTCGCCCTCAGCGCCGAGCATCCGGTTGATTTCCGGGTTGTCGGTGCCCTTGGCAAGCTCAGCGACGTTGGCCGAGGTGATGCCGAGTTCTTCTGCGGCGATCAGAGCGTTGAGCGTCCAGCGCACAACGTCACCCCATTCGTGGTCACCATGACGCACGAGCGGGCCGAGCGGCTCTTTCGAGATGATTTCAGGCAGAACGACATGCTCGTCCGGGTTCTCGAAGGCGGCACGCGTCGCGGCCAGACCCGATGCGTCCGTCGTATAGACGTCGCATGCACCGGCCAGATACTGCTGCTGAGCTTCCGAAGCGGTCGAGATCGAGATGGGTTCATACTCGATGTTGTTGATCCGGAAGAAGTCGGCCAGGTTCAGTTCGGTCGTCGTGCCCTGCTGAATGCAGACCGAGAAACCATCAAGTTCTTTGGCCGATGTCACACCGAATTCCTTCGGCACGAGGAAGCCCTGTCCGTCATAGTAGTTCACGCCGACGAATTCGAGCTTCAGGTCGGTGTCGCGCGAGAATGTCCAGGTCGTGTTCCGGGACAGCATGTCGATCTTGCCCGAGTTCAGAACTTCGAACCGGACCTTGTTGGTCACTGGCTCATAGTTGACCTTGGTCTGATCGCCAAAAACGGCCGCTGCAACGGCGCGGCAGATCGACACGTCGAAACCCTGCCACTCGTTGTTGGCATCTTGCGACGCGAAACCCACAAGGCCGGTCGAGATGCCACAGTTCAGCGCGCCACGTGCTTTCACGTCGTCCAGCGTGCCCGCCGATGCGGCGCCCGCCGCAAGGCCAGCCGCCAAAGCAGCGCCAATGATATACGTCTTGTTCATGTTTACCTCATCCTGATCGAGCATCCGGTTGAACAGATGCTTTTTTGGTCACCGGAAGTCCGGTTTGTTATACGGACCTCCCCAGTCCACGATGGGCGATATTCTCGTGAAAGGCGCCGCAACGTCAAGGGTAATCAAGGCTTTAATAGGTCCTAGCTTGAGGCCAGATTTTCTGCCGCGCGAAAAGGTAGTGCCCAAAAATTATGCGCCTATCTGCGTGATTTTTGCAGGAAACCAGCGGCATGCAAAAAAGCGGCGCGCTTCAGGTCGGCCTCGGCTTCAGCCTCAGAATCCCTACCCCACTGCTCGGCCTGCCAGGTCTCATCAATGCGTGAGGCATCCCAGCCGTGCTCGGGTGATATGTGATTCTGTGCGGTCGCCAACCCGATCACAATTGACCCGGACAGAACAATCAATTCGTACAATCCTGCCAACTCGAAGTCCGAAAATGTGTTAACTATTTGGAAATACGCCGGATTCGCCTGATCTTGTTGTTGGACCGGCATCACGCCTGCCGTCACGCGCAACCGAACTCCGGCTCGCTCGGCCGCCCAGTCCAAAAGCGGATCCCAAGCTGTACGCTGCCGGGCTACAAGCTCGGCCGGGGCAGTGGCTCGGTAACAGGTCAGATCCGTTTCGGCATATTCGGAGAGTTGCCGGGCAATGGCATCGCGCCCTGGCCGCACCGTATCGATTGCTGAATTGGCGCTGCGTGTATAGGGCATCGAACCCGGGTCCACCGCCTCTCCCTGGGCCGCCCATTCTGACGCAACGTCAACTGCAAGGGCCCTGGTCGGTAGAAGCATGGGCGATCGGCCCGGGGTGTTCAGACGCCGCCCATCCAGTTCAACCGCCCAATCCGCGCCCTCCGCGACGACGATCGCATCTTTCCAGAATCGCTTTGCCGCCCACTCAGCCATGGCTATTCCTCTTCCGTGAACGGATCCGACGGTACATCCCCGACCAGCCAGTCGAACTGAGCCCAACTGTCAGCCATGTGTTTAGGCAAGGGTGCGGTGACGTGGATCTCGGCCCCCGTGACAGGGTGGATGAAGACCAAGCTGCGCGCATGAAGATGCAACTTGCCGCTTAACCCGCCGCCAAGACCGGCGCCCCAGCCATCGCCAAGATTCTCCTGCCCGCCGCCGCCATACTTGCCATCGCCCGCAATCGGATGACCGATCTCGGCCATATGCGCGCGTAACTGATGCGTTCGTCCTGTCACGGGTTCAAGCGCAGCCCAGGCGACGCGCCCGCCCATCGCTTCCAGGACAGCATAATGCGTCACGGCATGCTTGGCGTCTGCAACCTGATCCACCTCGTCGGGATGGATGCAGCGCATTTTCTCGCCCTCGCCGCCTTTCCCGTGACCCCCCGCCTTGACCAAACCATAGCGGATGACACCCATCTTCGGGCGCGGGACCCCGGCGACCGCAGCCCAATAGATCTTTCGGGTGGAGCGGGACTTCATGACGGGACCCATGGCCTGAGCCGCCCGCCGCGTGCGGGCCAGAAGCAGCACGCCAGACGTGTCCTTGTCCAATCGGTGAAGCAGCCGGGGTTTGTCGTCCATCCCGTCCGTTAAGGCTTCCGCCAGCCCGTCGACGTGTCGGGACTGCTTGCTCCCGCCCTGCGTCGGCAGGCCCGGCGGCTTGTTCAAGGCGATCAGATGATCGTCACGCCAAAGGACTGCACGTCGCATCAGTTCCGCGTCGGCATCGCTGACCCGCGCGATCTGAGGCGGGGCCGGCGCATCCGGCAAGGGCGGGACGCGAACTGATTGCCCTGCCTCAAGCCGAGTCGAGGCTTTGACGCGCCCGCCATCCACCCGGATCTCACCCTTCCGGCACATCTTCTCGATCCGCCCCTGGCTGATGACAGGGAACCGTCGCCGAAACCAACGGTCAAGACGCTGGGCGGCCTCGTCTTCGGCAATCTCGATCAATTGAACGCGGCTCATATGAGGACCCCACGTGCGAAGGCGATACCAGCGATCAGCGCCGCAATGGACAGGGCAACCGAGGCGACGACATAGATTGCCGCGGCACCGATGTCGCCCCGTTCAAACAGGGCGACCGCGTCCAGCGAAAAGGCCGAAAAGGTGGTGAAACCGCCCAAAACGCCCGTCATCAGAAAAGGCGCAGCGGCCCCTTTGCCATCCGCCAGCGCCACGAACGCGCACCCCATCAGAAATGAGCCGATCACGTTCACGGCCAGCGTGCCCCAGGGAAAACCCGCGCCGGCCCAACGAAGCGCCGCCTGCCCCGCACCGAAGCGCAGAACCGCACCGATTGCGCCACCAAGGGCCACTTGCAAGACTGTTCCAACCATGGGCGGCTGCATCGGCCCCGCCGCGCGGCTTGTCAACCGTCGCCCGCGTCGCGCTTCCGTTTCGCGCGAAGTCCGACGAAGTGATCAAGACGCTTCTTCATCTCACGCTCGAACCCGCGCTCGACCGGCTGGTAATAGATCCCGCGCTTCATGCTTTCGGGGAAATAGTTCTGGCCCGAAAAGGCTTCGTCTTGGTCATGATCGTAAGCATATCCCTTGCCGAAGCCCTGATCCTTCATCATCCGTGTCGGCGCGTTCAGTATGTGCTTCGGTGGTGCGTCCGACCCATGCGACTTCGCAGCCCCGCGCGAAGCCTTATAGGCCACATAGGATGCGTTCGATTTGGGCGCGAGCGCGAGGTAGATCACCGCTTGCGCCAACGCGAGCTCCCCTTCCGGGCTGCCAAGCCGTTCATAGGTCGACCAGGCATCAAGACACAGGCGCTGTGCCTGCGGATCGGCCAACCCGATGTCTTCGACCGACATCCGCGTGATCCGCCGCGCCAGGAAGCGTGGGTCTTCCCCGCCATCCAGCATACGGGCAAGCCAATAGAGGGCCGCATCCGGGTCCGACCCGCGAACCGATTTGTGCAACGCCGAAATCAGATTGTAATGGGCGTCGCCCGACTTGTCGTAAAGCGTGGCGCGGCGCGCGAGCCGCTCGCCCAGCGTTGCAGCATCAATCGGGGAATTTGCGCCCCAGGCCGAGACCTGTTCGATCAGATTCAAAAGTGCCCGACCATCACCATCGGCCATGCCGATCAATGCATCTCGCGCGCCGGTATCAAGCGGCAAACGCGCACCGAGAAGCGTTTCTGCCCGTTCTGCCAAGCGCTCAAGATCCGCCGGTGACAATCGTTCAAGCACCATGACCTGCGAGCGGGACAAAAGGGCGGCGTTCAGTTCAAAGGATGGGTTTTCAGTCGTCGCGCCCACCAGGACGATGGTTCCGTCTTCCATATGGGGCAGGAACCCGTCCTGCTGCGCCTTGTTGAAGCGGTGGATTTCGTCCACGAACAGAAGCGTTCCCTGCCCCGACTGACGGCGCAGCTTGGCCTCGTCAAACGTGCGGCGAAGTTCCGGTACGCCCGAAAAAATCGCACTGATCTGGACGAAACGCAAATCTGTCGCTTCGGCCAAAAGCCTTGCAATCGTGGTCTTCCCGACCCCGGGCGGCCCCCAGAAGATGATCGAGGACAGAGACCCCGCATCAAGCATCGTTCGCAGCGATCCGCCTTGCCCCAGAAGCTGGCCTTGTCCGATCACCTCATCCAGATGGGCCGGTCTCAACCGGTCCGCCAAGGGGCGTGGCGCCTTATCCTCGGCCGGGGCTGGTGCGCTGTCGAAAAGATCCGCCATGGCTTGAACGTAATGGGCCCGGGCGCGCCCGTGAAGGGCGGCTAAAGCAGGTTGTTCTCCTGGGCCCGCTGAATGGCTTCGGCTGTTGTTCGGGCAAACAACCGGTCGCGTGCCGACTTAAGACGTGCCTTCAAAGCACTTTCGGAAATCTGCAACAGGGCGGCGGCCTCGGTGTGGCGGTGGCCACTTGCGATCAGGCGAAGGGCATGGCGTTGCGCCGATGTTAGATTCGTGGGCGGCTCGGCCTTTTCGTGAAGCAGCAGAACTGTCTGATAGATGGTTTCGATCTCGTCGCGCGTGAACTCTCGGTCGGACCGGGCGAAGCCGCCGATCGAGCGGGACCGAACCGGACCGCACGACGCGGCCACGCCATATCTTAATCCGAACTCTGCGGCCTGGCCGAAGACATTGTGCGGATCCGGAATGCGCATCTCGCTCCACCGAATGGCGCCTTCATTGCCAACCCCCCAGGAAATCAGCGGATCGCAAAGCATATAGCCGCGTTCGGTGTACCGCTCGACCCAGGCCGGATTATAAGTCCGAAACATCAGATGGGCCGAGGCAAACCGGATATGCAAACCCAATGCATATCCCATGGGGGCAATCTTGCCCAAGCGGGCCAGGCCCAGGTCGATACTGTGCGTGTCAGAAGTGGATTCGTGCATGGGGTCGATTTCGGACGTTGATCGCCTTTTGGTTAAATGTTAACACCATCGCACAACTTTAGATTGTTTTTCCTCAACCCTACCGGTAGGAGCCGTCCCAGTGGCAAACTCCAGATTCGATTTCCTGGCAAAGCTCAACGCCCTATCGGAAGAAGCGCGCCGGGACTTGATTGCATTCATATCGATCAGCACTCGGAAAAACGCGCCGGACCATAAGTCGGAGACAGCGGAGAACGAGGAACAAGACGGCACGAATACGGGGCGCGAGTGAAAGCGAGACCCGCCTGAAACGCAAGCACAAAAAGCCCGGAAGAAGCGTCCGCTTCTCCCGGGCTATTGCAAAATCTGTAACAGATTATTCGTCTTCGGCTTCGGCCAGACGGGCGCGATCGCCAGCCCCTTTGGCGTCGGGGTCCCGGTCCACGAATTCGATGATGGCCATCGGGGCCATGTCGCCATAGCGGAAGCCGGCCTTCAGAACGCGGACATAGCCGCCATTGCGTTCTTTGTAGCGCGGGCCGAGTACGTCGAACAGTTTTGCCACATGGGCATCCTGCTTCAATCGGCTCGCCGCCAGACGGCGGGCGTGAAGGTCGCCCCGCTTGCCCAGGGTTACAAGCTTTTCGACGACCCGGCGCAGTTCCTTTGCCTTGGGAAGCGTGGTCTTGATCTGTTCATGTTCGATAAGCGATCCGGCCATGTTCGAAAACAGGGCTTTGCGGTGCTCGTGCGTGCGGTTCAGACGGCGATAGCCGCGAGCGTGACGCATGGTTTTTCTCCAATCATTGCCCTCTACGGGCGGTTTTGCTTTGTCCGGCCAGTGCTGCGTGACACCGGCTCTCCTTGGGGCCATTGGCCCGGGTCTTGGTGCCCGCGCCTTTGAGCGGGCGGGCGGGTGGGTGGGGCACGCTCAAAGGCGCGCCCTTCCCCGAAATCAGAACTGGTCTTCGAATTTCTTCGCCAGATCCTCGATATTCTCAGGCGGCCATTCCTCGACATCCATGCCAAGGTGCAGGCCCATGCCTGACAGAACTTCCTTGATCTCGTTCAGAGACTTCCGGCCAAAGTTCGGGGTCCGCAGCATCTCTGCCTCGGTCTTCTGGATAAGATCCCCGATGTATACGATGTTGTCGTTCTTCAGGCAGTTCGCGGACCGCACCGAAAGCTCCAACTCGTCGACCTTCTTCAGAAGCAGCGGGTTGAACTCCAGCCCGTCGTCTTCGTCCTGGCGCGTGGCCGATTCCGGTTCGTCGAAGTTCACGAAGATCGACAATTGGTCCTGCAAAATGCGGGCAGCGTAAGCCACTGCGTCATCCGGCGTGACCGAGCCGTCGGTTTCCAGCTTCAGTGTCAGCTTGTCATAGTCCAGAACCTGACCTTCCCGGGTCGGCTGAACATCATACGTGACCTTCTTCACCGGCGAGTAGATCGCATCGACCGGGATCAGCCCGATCGGGGCGTCTTCCGGACGGTTCTTGTCGGCAGCCACATAGCCTTTGCCCGAGTCCACCGTCAGTTCGATGAACAGATCGGCGCCGTCATCCAGGTGACAGATCACATGATCCTTGTTCAGAATGTCGATACCGGCCGATTCCGAGATATCGCCAGCCGTCACGACCGAAGGGCCCTTCGCAGAAATCGACAGGCGCTTCGGCCCTTCGACTTCCATGCGGATGGCAACGCCTTTCAGGTTCAGCACGATGTCGGTGACGTCCTCACGCACGCCCGCGACACTTGAAAACTCGTGCAGAACATTGTCGATCTGAACGCTCGTGATCGCTGCGCCTTGCAGCGAGCTCATCAAAACGCGGCGCAGGGCGTTACCCAGGGTCAGCCCAAAACCACGCTCCAACGGTTCGGCGACAACGGTCGCCTGGCGCGCGGGGTCATTGCCCGGTTTCACCTCAAGCTGTGTCGGCTTGATCAATTCTTGCCAGTTCTTGTGGATCATGCGTCTCTCCTCAATCCCTGCCGGGGCCCCATGTCCAAAGGCTCCGGCGCCCGAGGGTAAAAGTATTCAGCGGCCCCGAAGGACGGGACGCGCGTCGTCTCAAATCAGACCCGGCGCCGCTTTGGCGGCCGGCATCCGTTATGGGCAATCGGTGTCACGTCGCGGATCGACGTGATATTGAAACCGACGGCAGCCAGCGCGCGCAGGGCAGATTCGCGACCCGATCCGGGCCCCTGCACTTCCACTTCCAGCGTGCGCACACCGTGTTCCTGCGCCTTCTTGCCCGCGTCTTCGGCGGCCATCTGCGCGGCATAGGGCGTCGACTTCCGGCTGCCCTTGAAACCCATAGTCCCGGCCGAGGACCAGGCAATCGCATTGCCCTGCACGTCCGAGATCAGGATTTTCGTGTTGTTGAAAGACGAGTTCACATGCGCAACACCTGCTGCGATGTTTTTCGACGCCTTTTTCTTGCCGGTCCGGCGGGTATCTCGTGCCATGTCGCGTCCCTCCCCTTACTTCTTTTTGCCGGCGATCGGCTTCGCGGGGCCCTTGCGGGTCCGGGCGTTCGTATGGGTGCGCTGGCCGCGCACGGGCAGGTTGCGGCGGTGGCGAAGGCCGCGATAGCAGCCAAGGTCCATCAGACGCTTGATGTTCATTTGCACTTCGCGGCGAAGGTCACCCTCGACCGACAAGTTCGCGTCGATGTGCTCGCGGATCGCGAGCACTTCCGCATCCGACAATTCGTTGACCCGGCGGGTCTCGTCGATCTTGACGGCTTCGCAGATGGCTTTGGCGCTGGCCGGGCCAATGCCGTGGATGTAAGTCAGCGCGATTGGGACGCGCTTTGCGGTTGGGATGTTTACGCCGGCAATACGTGCCACGTGTCTTTTCCTTTCGTCGCGAGCCCGTAACGCCAGGCCCTTTTTTCACAACGGAAGCCCGGGACACTTGGCCGCCGGGCTTGGGTTCATATCTGGTTTGTTCGGAGCGGGGTGCGACCCCGTATGTGCTGACCGATTCTCCACCGAGATGGCGTGATTTAGGGGCTATCGGTCAGGCCGTCAAGGGACTGTCAAGGATAATTTGGGGCCACACCAAATGCCTAAAAGAATGGCATTCGCAGATTCCTTGATCCGCGGAATTTTTTAGGACGGGGTCATCCGTCGAGGACAGCCGAAATCCCTGCAGCAACCTCGTCGATCTCGCCCAGACCAGGGACCCAGCTTAGCTGGCCTTTACAGTGGTAATACCCGATCAGCGGCGATGTCTTCTTGTAGTATTCCATCAGTCGCTGTTTCAGGCTTTCCTCGTTGTCGTCCGCGCGGCGCTTGAAGTTCGACGCCCCGCAATTCGAGCATTTGCCGTCAGCCGGCTGCGGTTTGGTGATGTCGTTATAGACCTCGCCGCAATTGCCGCAGGTCGACCGCGCCGTGATGCGCTGTACCAAGGCATCATCGTTCACTTCCATGGCAATAACCGCGTCCAGGCCTTGCCCGTTCCGTTCCAACAGATCGGCCAGGGCATCCGCCTGGTTTAGCGTCCGAGGGAACCCGTCGAAAATCACGCCACCGCCAATGTCGCCTTGCAGCTGTTCCTCGATCAGGCCGATGACGATTTCGTCAGTGACCAGATCCCCGCGGTCCATAACCGCAGCAACTTTCTTGCCCATCTCTGTGCCGGAAGTCCGCGCGGCCCGCAGCATGTCGCCGGTAGAAAGCTGGATCATCCCCCGCTCGTCCACCAGTTTGCGCGCTTGCGTTCCTTTGCCCGCGCCCGGCGGTCCGAGAAGGATGATGTTCATCGTCGTGCTGTCCCCTTGGCCTTGCCGCCGCGTCGTTTGCCGCGCAGCTGAGACTTCTCAATAAGGCCTTCGTACTGATGGGCCAAGAGGTGGGATTGCACTTGTTGCACGGTGTCCATGCCGACCGAGACAATGATCAGGATCGACGTGCCGCCGAAATAGGCCGTGATCGCAAGCTCGTTGCGGACGACTTCGGGGATCAAACAGACCAGCGCCAGATAGGCCGAGCCCAGCACAAGGATCCGCGCGACGACGTAATCCAGATACTCTTCCGTCTTCTTGCCCGGTCGAATGCCGGGGATGAACCCGTTCTGGTTCTTCAGGTTCTCAGCCACGTCTTCTGTCTTGAACGACACGTTGGCCGTGTAGAAATACGTGAAGAAGATGATCATCGCCACGAAGAACAGCAGATAGGCCGGTTGCCCGGGACCAAACCAGGCCAGCAGCGT
Source organism: Paracoccaceae bacterium (assembly GCA_965267475.1). Taxonomy (GTDB): domain Bacteria; phylum Pseudomonadota; class Alphaproteobacteria; order Rhodobacterales; family Rhodobacteraceae; genus JBCBKU01. The sequence continues at coordinate 1,048,344 of OZ254079.1, read as the reverse complement.
CGACATGACCGGACCGGTCTGATTGCCCGAGAAGGTCGAAACTGTCGTGGGCAACAGAAGTAGTGATGAGGCGAAGATCGCCGGGATCACACCGGCCGGGTTCACTTTGATCGGCAGGTGGCTCGACCCCGCATCATAAACCTTCATACCCACCTGTCGGCGCGGGTATTGAATGTGGATCTTCCTCAGACTTCGCTCCATGAAGACCACGAAGACGAGGGTCGCCAAAAGCATGACGGTCACGCCAAGGATGACGGCCGGCGACAAGGCGCCCGAGCGACCGGATTCGAAGAACTGGGCCAATGCCGCCGGAAGCTCAGCAATGATGCCCACGAAAATGATCAGCGAAATCCCGTTGCCGATACCGCGCGCGGTGATCTGCTCGCCCAGCCACAGAAGGAACATCGTGCCGCCGACAAGCGTGATCACGGTCGCTGCCCGGAAGAACCAGCCAGGATCGGTGACAAGGCCGCCGGATTCAAGGCTGACAGCCAGCCCATAGGCTTGGAAGGTCGCCAGCGCCACGGTCCCGTACCGTGTGTACTGGTTGATCTTCATGCGCCCCTGCTCACCCTCTTTCTTGAGTTGCTGGAGCGGCGGGTACATCGCAGCCAGAAGCTGAACGATGATCGAGGCCGAGATATAAGGCATGATGCCCAGCGCAAAGATCCCCATTCGGCTGATCGCGCCGCCGGTGAACATGTTCAGGACGCCGCCGATCCCGGCTGCCGCCTGTTCCATGAAATCCCGGAGCGCCTGACCGTCGATACCGGGCACAGGGATATAGGTCCCAAGCCGGTAAACGATCAAAAGGCCGATGGTGAAGAAGATCCGTTGGCGAAGCTCAGTCGCTTTCCCGAGGGTGCCCCAGGAAACGTTGGCCGCCATTTGCTCTGCTGCAGATGCCATGCACGGTCTCGTCTATAACTGCGCCGCCCCAACGGTGTTCCCGCGGGCGGCGCCATGGAAAACTGGACGATATGTAAGCGCCGTTAGGGGCGCTCACAACCGTTTAATATTCAGGTGCCGCGCCTGTGAGCGTCAGTGACCCGCCTGCTTTCTCGACCGCTTCGACCGCCGATTTCGACGCGCCGGTCACCGAAAGCTTCAGTTTCGCAGTCAATTCACCCTTGGCGAGCACACGCACGCCATCCAGCTTGCGGCGGACGATACCGGCCTCAACCAGCGTGTCTTCGGTGATCTCGCCCTTCGCGTCCAACTTCTTCGCATCCACGAATTTTTGCAGGATCCCGAGGTTGATCACCGCGTACTTCTTGCGATTGGGCTTGTTGAAGCCGCGCTTCGGCAAGCGCTGATAAAGCGGCATCTGGCCGCCTTCATAGCCGTTGATGGCCACACCCGAGCGGGATTTCTGACCCTTGATACCCCGACCTGCGGTCTTGCCCTTGCCAGATCCGGGACCGCGGCCAACGCGCATACGCTTTTTGGCCGCCCCCGGATTGTCCGAAAGCTCATTGAGTTTCATATCGCTTCTCCTTTGCCGGATGCGGGGGCTGAAGCGAAAAATCCCCGACCACGGCGTTTCGATTGCTGTGCCGTCAAAGCACCGGCGCGGTGTATCGCCCCGATCTTGCACGATCAAGGGGTGATTTGGCCCGATGCCGCTTGCGGCTTAGCCCAATTGATCGTGGATCCCGTCAATCACCGCCCGTGACTTCGAGGAAAGGCCGCGAATTTCGCTCGCGATCACCGCGAAACCGCGTCCGGCATCCCCCACGCGGGCGGCCTCGATCGATGCATTCAGTGCGATCAGGCTGATTTCACTGCTGATCTTATCGATTTCGGACACGGCGTCCGAGAGTATGCGTTTTTCGTCTTCCTGCCGTTTTCCGTCCCGGGCGTTTATTTCGTCGGCAATCGCGTCCAACAACTGCGTCACCGCGGGAAAAACGCTGTGGGCTTGCCGGCTATATGCGTCAGCCAACGCGTCGGTCCCGCCTGATCCCTGTCGGATCCGGCCCATGATGGGAAGGATGTCCTCTAGCGCTGTCGCCGCAGCCTCACCAAGTGCGACAAGGTCCGCGCTTTGCGTGATACCTTGTTTTTCAATCCCCGGCCCCAGCTCGTCACGGAAAGCATGAACAGCCTCGGCGAAGTCGGTCTCGATGGATTTCAACTCCGCGCAAATGTCTTCAGGATCGGCCTCAAGCTTTCGGAGCATCGCAAGCGCCAAGAAGCGATATCCCTTCGCCCGTACGGTGCCGAAACCGACAAACCGTTGAAAAAGCTCGCGCATCTGACCTCTCACACCATTCGCCTCGGCCCACATACATCAATAGCCCTAACCGACGCTTACCGGCAGTGAACTCGCGCTGGATCACGTCTCGGTGCGGGGCACTGCGCCCGTTTGGTCTTTGCGCGGGCCTGTCGTACCAAGATCCAAAGACCGCCAAGTGGAGGATCCCATGGGATTCGCAATGGACACCCTGAATTTCCTGGCTGTGGCATTTGTCGTGGTCGTTGGACTTATCGCCGCCATCGCCGCGGTATTATTCGTGATCGACCGGCTCCAGACGCACGATGCGATCCGCCGAAACTATCCGGTTTTGGGGCGATTTCGTCATATATTCTCGACGCTTGGTGAATTCTTCCGGCAATATTTCTTTGCGATGGACCGCGAAGAACTTCCCTTTAACCGCGCCCAGCGCGAATGGGTCAAACGCGCTGGCGAGGGTGAGGATAACACGGTCGCTTTCGGGTCAACCCGAAACCTGAACGTAGTGGGCACGCCGATCTTCGTAAACGCAGCCTTCCCGCCGGTGGATGACCAGTTCGCGAAATCCGAACCGATGGTGATCGGCGAAGGCACCCGCACCCCTTATCATGCGGGATCCCTGTATAATGTGTCGGGGATGAGCTACGGCGCCATCTCGAAACCCGCCGTTCAAGCTCTGTCACGCGGCGCGAAAGAAGCCGGGATCTGGTTGAATACCGGCGAAGGCGGGCTCAGCCCGTTTCACCTTGAAGGCGGTTGCGACATCGTCTTTCAGATTGGCACAGCAAAATTCGGTGTCCGCGACAAGGCCGGCAATCTGTCGGATGAAAAGCTTCGGTCGGTTGCCGCCCATGAGACCGTCCGCATGTTTGAAATCAAGCTCGCCCAGGGTGCCAAGCCAGGCAAGGGCGGGATCCTTCCCGGCGCCAAGGTCACCAAGGAAATCGCCGAGATCCGCGGGCTCGATGTAGGTCAGGACGGGATTTCGCCCAACCGCCACCGCGAGGTGAACAACTGGGCCGATCTTCTGGACATGGTAGGGCATGTTCGGGAAGTGACCGGCAAACCAGTGGGTATCAAGACCGTGGTGGGCACGGAAGATGCCGTCGAGGATCTGTTTCAGGCCATCGTAGAACGGGGCGCTGACAGCGCACCTGACTTCATCACGATCGATGGCGGAGAAGGCGGCACAGGCGCCTCTCCGATGCCGTTGATCGACCTTGTGGGCATGTCCATCCGCGAAGCATTGCCGACGGTGGTGAACCTGAGGAACGAGGCCGGTCTGAAGGACAGGATCCGGATCGTTGCCTCAGGCAAGCTGGTGAACCCTGGCGATGTCGCCTGGGCATTGGCTGCGGGCGCCGATTTCGTGACCTCGGCGCGCGGTTTCATGTTTGCGCTCGGGTGTATTCAGGCATTGAAGTGCAACAAGAACACTTGCCCAACGGGCATAACCACCCATGATCCGCGGTTCCAGAAGGGCCTGGTCGTCGAAGACAAGTGGAAACGCGTGGCAGCTTATGCAAAGGCCATGGTCAAAGAGGTTGAGACCATCGCACATTCCGTCGGCGTCGCCGAACCGCGGCTTCTGAGGCGGTCGCATGTGCGCATCATGCAGGATAACGGCCGATCCGTTCCGATGAGCAAACTATATCCGAAGCCAGAGTTGGCTGCAGAATAGCCGTCAACTGCGACGGCCGGTCAGCCGCCGCAGATAAGCCGACAGTCCTGTGCTGCTGTCGCCATTATTTGCCATTCGGTTTTGCAAGGCCCGGCGCCCGGCCAGAATAAGCAGAATAGACATGATGACCCCACCCAAGGTTAGCGGCGGCATACGCCTGCCTGCGTCACTTCACAATTTCCGTTTTCGGAAAGGCGCCATGCGCTCTGCGAATGGCTGGACAATGAAACGCCCCGCGCATCAGGCGGGGCGCATTCAGGCGGCCTGTGCGGGATCAGCCGCGTTCTTCGATGATCTCGACCAGATGCGGGATCTTCGCGACCATGCCGCGCACAGACGGCGTGTCTTCCAACTCGCGCGTTTTGTGCATCTTGTTCAGGCCGAGGCCCACGAGAGTGGCGCGCTGTTCGGCTGGGCGGCGGATCGGTGAACCTATCTGTTTGACAACGATTGTTTTCGCCATTTGCCTCAAGCCTCCTCTGCTGCGGTTTCAGCTTCGGCGGCCTCGGACGGTGCGCCGTCACGCTTGGGCAGGATGTCGGCGACCTTTTTGCCGCGACGCTGTGCGACCGAACGGGGCGAAGCCTCTTTCTTCAACCCGTCCATCGTGGCGCGGATCATGTTGTAAGGGTTCTGCGTGCCGATCGACTTGGACACGACGTCCTTGACGCCCAGCATCTCGAACACGGCCCGCATCGGGCCACCGGCGATGATTCCGGTTCCTTCCGGCGCCGTCCGCATCACGACTTTACCTGCCCCGTGGCGGCCTTCCATGTCGTGGTGCAGCGTGCGGCCTTCACGCAGCGGCACGCGGATCATCTGGCGCTTGGCCTGTTCCGTGGCCTTGCGGATCGCCTCGGGCACTTCCTTGGCCTTGCCCTTGCCAAAGCCGACGCGGCCCCGCTGGTCGCCCACGACGACAAGCGCTGCAAAGCCAAAGTTCTTACCACCCTTGGTGGTTTTCGACACCCGGTTGATCGCGACCAGGCGGTCGGCGAATTCCGGTGTTTCTTCTTCGCGATTGCGGCCACGGCCGCGTCCACGTCTGTTGTCACGTTCTGCCATGAAGCAGTCCTTTGTCTTTGCGGCGCCTCGGCACCTTATTTGCCAACCGCAGTGCCCATGTGGGCCCCGGTCATCGGCGGCGGGCTACCCGCCACACAGTTTAGATCTTCAATCCACCTTCGCGGGCGGCGTCGGCCAAGGCCTTCACTTTCCCATGAAAGAGGAAACCGCCGCGGTCGAAATATGCTTCTTCGACCCCGGCTTTTTTGGCCCGCTCGGCAATCGCCGCGCCAACCTTGGCCGCCGCTTCGACGTTATTCTTGCCGACCACGCCCAGGCTCTTCTCAAGCGACGACGCCGACGCCAAAGTCACGCCATTCACGTCGTCGATCAGTTGGACGCTGATGTTCTTGTTGGAGCGATGAACCGACAGACGCGCGCGCCCGGCGTTCACCTTGCGAAGCTTGTTCCGGTTGCGCATGCGGCGCTTCTGGAACAGTTCCCGTTTGGAAAGTGCCATGTATCCGGTCCTTACTTCTTCTTGCCTTCCTTGCGGAAGATGTATTCGTCCTTGTACTTGATGCCTTTGCCCTTATAGGGCTCGGGCTTGCGCCATTCGCGGATGTTGGCCGCGACTTGGCCCACAAGCTGCTGATCCGACCCTTCGACGATGATTTCCGTCTGCTTCGGGCAGGTCACCGTGACGCCTTCGGGAACATCAAAATTCACTTCGTGGCTGAGACCAAGCGACAGTTTCAGGGTCGTGCCTTGGATCTGCGCACGATAGCCCACGCCGTTGATCTCAAGCTCTTTCTTGAACCCGTCGGTCACACCGGTCACGAGGTTCTGAACCATCGTCCGGCTCATGCCCCATTGCTGGCGCGCCCGTTTGGACGACCCGCGCGGGGAAACCGTGACTTCGTTCTCGGCCACCGCGATTGAGACATCGTCCGTGGCCGTGAAGCTGCGTTCACCTTTCGAGCCCTTGACAGTGATCGTCTGGCCCGAGGTTGTCGCCGTGACACCCGAAGGCAGGGCGATGGGTTTTTTACCGATCCGTGACATCCGCCCCTCCTTAGAAGACCTGGCAGAGCACTTCGCCGCCAACATTGTTCTGGCGGGCGGAAGCGTCTGACATGACACCCTTGGGCGTCGACACGATCGACACACCGAGACCCTGACGGACCTGCGGGATGTCTTTGACGCCGAGGTACACACGACGGCCCGGCTTGGACACGCGCTTCAATTCGCGAATGACCGGGGTGCCGTCGAAGTACTTCAGGCTGATTTCAATCGCCGGGTGCCCTTTGGCATCCGTCGTTTTTTCGTAGCCACGGATATAGCCTTCGTCCTGAAGGACATCGAGAACCCAGGCGCGCAATTTGGACGCTGGCGTTTCGACCGTGGATTTTCCCCGCATTTGCGCGTTGCGGATGCGGGTCAGCATATCACCAAGAGGATCGTTCATCTATTTTCCCCCTTACCAGCTTGACTTGACCAGGCCCGGGATCTGGCCGTTCGAGCCAAGGTCCCGAAGCGCGATCCGGCTGACCTTCAGCTTGCGGTAATACGCATGCGGGCGGCCGGTCAGTTGGCACCGGTTGTGAAGACGGGTTGCCGAGGAATTGCGGGGCAGTTTCGCCAGTTTCAGGCGCGCCTTGAATCGCTCTTCCATGGGCTTACTTTCGTCGGCCGCGATTTCCTTCAGCGCAGCGCGCTTGGCGGCATATTTCTCCACCAGCTTCTGACGCTTGGTTTCGCGTTCGATCATTGCTTTCTTCGCCATCTGATCGCTCCTCAGCTGTTGAATGGCATGTTGAAATGCTTCAACAGCGCTTTGGCTTCCGCGTCGGTCGGCGCGGTGGTGGCAATAATGACGTCCAAGCCCCAAACCTCATCGACCTTGTCGTAGTCGATCTCGGGGAAGACGATGTGTTCCTTCATGCCCATGGCATAGTTGCCGCGGCCATCAAACGATTTGCCGGACACGCCGCGGAAGTCGCGGACGCGGGGCAGCGCGATGGTGATCAGGCGATCAAGGAATTCGTACATCCGGTCGCCGCGCAGCGTGACCTTGGCACCCATCGGCATGTCTTCACGGACCCGAAAGCCAGCGATCGACTTTTTCGCCTTGGTCGTCACGGCCTTCTGCCCGGCAATTGCGGTCAGATCTTCCACCGCAGATTTGGCCTTCTTGGAATCGCGCACGGCTTCGGCACCGCAGCCAATGTTCAGAACGATCTTGTCCACACGCGGGATCTGCATGTCATTCTGATAGTTGAACTCTTCCTTCAGAGCGGCACGGATCGTGTCCTTGTAAAGCGCCTTCAGACGCGGGGTATATGTCGCAGCATCCAGCATCAGATCACATCCCCCGTGGTCTTGGCGAAGCGCACTTTCTTGTCGCCGTCCATCTTGAAGCCTACGCGCGTGGGCTTTCCGTTTTTGTCCAGAAGCGCGAGGTTCGACAAATCGACCGGCACAGCCACCGGCACGCGACCGCCTTGGCTGGCCTGGGTCTGACGCTGGTGGCGTACGGCGATGTTGATCCCGTCGACCACGGCCTTGCCGTCCTTCGGGAAAACGCGGGTGATCTCACCCTCTTTCCCTTTGTCCTTGCCGGCCAACACGACGACTTTGTCGCCCTTTTTCAGTTTCGCAGCCATCAGAGCACCTCCGGCGCCAGCGAGATGATCTTCATGAAGTTCTTCCCGCGCAATTCGCGCACGACCGGTCCGAAGATCCGGGTGCCGATTGGCTCGTTGTTATTGTTCAGGATAACGGCGGCGTTCCGGTCGAAGCGAATGGCCGTTCCGTCTTCGCGGCGGACTTCCTTGGCCGTCCGCACGACCACAGCTTTCCGGACGTCGCCCTTCTTCACACGGCCCCGCGGGATGGCTTCCTTGACCGACACCATGATGATGTCACCCACGGATGCATATTTCCGTTTGGAACCGCCGAGGACCTTGATGCACTGAACCCGGCGCGCGCCGGAGTTGTCAGCAACATCCAGATTGGTCTGCATCTGGATCATTTTGGTTCTCCCGACCTGTGGGGGGCCTTTCGCCTAGTCCCCAGGGTTTCGATGAACCGGGTGGTGTGGGTCCGCTAGGCGGTCACAACCTCCCAGCGTTTGGATTTCGAGACCGGCGGACATTCCTGAATGCGGACGCTGTCGCCGACCTTGTATTCGTTCTTCGGATCGTGGGCGCGGTACTTCTTCGACGCGCGGACGGTCTTTTGCAGAAGCGGATGCTTGAAGCGCCGCTCGACCAGAACGGTGACGGTCTGATCATTCTTGTCCGAGGTGACGGTGCCTTGCAGGATTCTCTTGGGCATGCTCAGGCCTCCCCCGCGGCGGCGGCCGCTTTTTCGTTCAAGATCGTTTTCACGCGGGCCGTATCACGGCGCACAACGCGCATCCGCGCAGTATTTTCCAACTGGCTCGTCGCCTGCTGGAAGCGCAAGTTGAATGCCTCTTTTTTGAGGCTGGCGAGCTGATCCTTCAGCTCATCAGGCGTCTTTTCACGCAAGTCTTTGGCGTCCATCGCCAAGGTCCTTTCAACAGTCACCGGCTGGCCCCTGTCGCATTTGCGGTCGGGTCACCTTCGATCCGGTGGAGATCACAAGTGAAGGCGTGCGTATAGGAGGGATTCGCCCACCTGGCAAGCCTTTCTTTTTGCTCTGGTTCCCTTGGTGTCCGAAGGCGCTATATCGGCGTCATGGCAGACCTTACAACCACTCCGCTGGACCAGTTGACCGTTGAAGACGGACCCCGGCCGGAAGCCCCGAAAATGCCCGAGGCGACGGACGAACATCGCCGTCAGGGTCGGAAGCTTGCGGCCATCCACCGCGCCCATTTGATGGACCTCGCCCGGATCGACCGGACCTTGCGCCGGATTGAGGCCGGCGATGCCCCGCCGGAAGACCTTGCCGATATCGTCCTGTCGTTGGAGATGACTCAGAACCTGCGCGCTTTCGGCTCGCTCTGCGGGCAGGAGTGCCGGATGCTGTCCTTCCATCACGATGCCGAAGAGCATTCGATCTTCCCACAACTGGAGGCAAGGGGCAGCGACGCCTTGCGGGCCGTCGTGGCGCGGCTACGCGAAGAGCACAAAGTCGTTCATGAACTGATCCAGCGGCTGGAACGCGCCTCGATGACGTTGATGTTTGAACCCGATCAGACGGTGTTTGAAGAATGCGCGGCCATCTTCCGGCAACTTGAAGCGGTCGTGCGGTCGCACTTCGGCTATGAAGAAGTCCAGATCGAAGAAGCCCTGGGCGTCTATCTGACCGAGATCTAGGCTCGGTCCCTCGTGCCAGGAAACAATCCGGCGCCCATGGCCAACTATTTTCACAATATGCCTCGATTTTAAGGGCAACAGTGTGTTTCCCCGGAAACGCGAGTGAGTTTCGCGCCGTTCGCGCTAGGATCAGCCCTGTTTGGTTCTGTATTTTGTGTGGGTGGGTGTTATGTCCCGAACGACGATTCCCGAACTTGTTGATTTCGGCCAGTCGGCCGCCATGGTCCTGATTGCGGCCGCGGCACTTGTCATGCTGGCTTTGACTGGTCTTGCTGCCGTGGGGGTCCTTCCGTGGTTGCAGATTGCCGCAATGGTGGACGGTGCCGCGCTGCCCTGGGCTGGCATGGCGCTTCAGATTGGGCTGACTGTTCTTCTTCTATTGCTGTCGACCTTTATCCCGTCGAACCGCCGTGTCTTACAGCTTGAGGCTTCGCACCGCGCCTTTGCGCTATCGATGGATGACATCTCGCGCGCTTACGAGGTCGCCCATAAGGATGACCGCGCAGGCGCGTACAAGTTGAAGCGTGAATTTGACAGCGTGCGCGAGCGCTACATGGCTCTGAAGGATCATCCCGATCTGGAAGGGATCGACAGCGATCTTCTGACCATCGCGGCCCAGATGAGCCACCAGTCCCGTGAACTTGCACAGGTCTATTCCGACGACAAGATCGCGCGCGTGACCGAGGCGTTGGACCAGCGCAAGAGGGACGCGACTCTTCTTGCCGACCGCATCCAGACGGCGCATGCCGCGATCCGGGACGTACGGGGCCGGCTGAGCGATGTCGAGATCGATGAAGCCTCGGTGGCGGCCCAGCTTGAGCGGTTGGAAGAGGATATGGACGAGATCACGGCCCTTTTCCGCGAAAACGGGCTGAACCGCGTCGACCGAAAGAAAAAGAAGACGCACTTGCGAAGCGTGGGGACCGCGAACTAAGTCTGGCCCATGGCCGAGATCCGTTCGCTTTTCGTCACCCGTTTGTATCGCGCTGCCTTGGGTGGCGGCGTGGATGCGGTCGAATTGGAAACGTCGTGCCTGTCCATCGCCGAAGATGATGAGGCCGGTCAGGACTGGTGCGACCGCGAAGGGTTTCCAGGCTACACGTCCTATGCCTCGTTGACCGACCTGCCATGGCGGTTTCCGATCTTCGCCGATGTTGTGAAGGCCCTGGACGCGCATGTGGCGGAATTTGCGAAGGATCTGGCGTTTGATCTGGAAGGCCGCGCGCTGGTGCTTGAGGATCTTTGGATCAACATCCTGCCCGAGGGCGGCATTCACACCGCCCATATTCATCCCCATTCGGTGATCTCGGGCACGACCTATGTGGCGATGCCGGATGGCGCCTCGGCGATCAAGTTCGAGGATCCGCGCCACGCGATGATGATGGCGGCCCCTGCCCGTCTGAAGGACGCCCGCGACGAGATGCGGAACTTCATCTATGTGGCGCCAAAGGTGGGCGATGTGCTGCTTTGGGAAAGCTGGCTGCGGCATGAGGTGCCGATGAACATGGCCGAAGAGGACCGGATTTCGGTGAGTTTCAATTACAGTTGGGCGACTGAAGCGGAAGGTTGAGTGCGGAGCATTTCCGAAATCACTAGGGCACCAGTACATTCCCAAGAAGCAGGTACCTTCGGCTTTCAATATCAACAATCTCGAATTGGGCAACCAGATCAGACCACTCACCATTCAGTGGGATGGCATGTTCCAAGCTACCGATCACGCTGCCAGATGAGAGGTTATAGGGTCTGTCAGTGAAGTAAATGTCAGCAGTATGAAGAACTTTCCGCGCCGCGCGCCGGTCGCTAACCCGGAATGGCCCGCGAGGATTTGGTTCGTGCCATCCATATCCTTCGATCCATTTTCTTAGGCGGGCGGACGACCAGCCAAAGTAGCTTCGGTGAAGCGTGCATTGATAAGCACGTTCGAAATCCCCTGCTGCCAAGAAATCAAGCCACTGCAGTACAAGGTCGAATAGTTGTTCTTCGGCAGAGTTTGAATCTACCCAATTCGCCATCACCAAGTTCGCTACAGTAAAATCTTGATCGTATGACATTGCTGTCCTTGAAAAGAAAAGGGCGGAGCATTCGCCCCGCCCTCGTCTATCTCATTTTGGCGCCCAGATCACCTCTGGGTGAGGGCCCGCAAATTCCTTTGGAATTCGCTACGCCGCACTCGGCGAACGCCAGCGTTCGCCGGTTACCAGTCTTCCCGAACAACCGTCCGGGTTTTCACCGGCAGCTTCATCGCCGCAAGGCGAAGCGCTTCCCGCGCTACTGTATCCGAAACCCCGTCGATCTCGAACATCACGCGGCCCGGTTTGACCTTGCAGGCCCAGAAATCGACCGAACCCTTACCCTTACCCATCCGAACCTCGGTCGGCTTCGACGACACCGCCGTGTCGGGGAAGATCCGGATCCAGACGCGGCCCTGACGCTTCATGTGACGCGTCATGGCCCGACGGGCGGCTTCGATCTGGCGCGCGGTGACCCGTTCGGGCTCGGTCGCCTTCAGACCATAGGTGCCAAAGGTCAGGGTCGAGCCGCCTTTGGCCTGGCCCTTGATGCGCCCTTTGTGCATCTTGCGGAATTTTGTGCGTTTTGGCTGTAGCATCTTACTTCACTCCTCAGCCGCGACGACCGCCGCCCGCACCGCGGGGGGCTGGACCGTCTTGCAATTCCTGTTGACGGCGGTCCCGGGCCGATGGGTCATGCTCCATGATCTCACCTTTGAAGATCCAGACCTTGATCCCGATGATCCCGTAAGGGGTCATCGCCTCGGACGTGGCGTAATCGATGTCGGCACGCAGCGTGTGCAGCGGCACGCGGCCTTCGCGGTACCATTCGGTGCGCGCGATTTCAGCCCCACCCAGACGACCGGCGACATTCACCCGGATCCCGAGCGCACCCATACGCATGGCGTTCTGCACCGCGCGCTTCATGGCGCGGCGGAAAGACACCCGGCGTTCAAGCTGCTGGGCGATGCTTTCGGCGACCAGCTGACCGTCGAGTTCGGGCTTCCGAACTTCCACGATGTTCAGATGCAACTCGGCATTCGTCATCGAGGCCAGCTTCTTCCGAAGCGTTTCGATATCGGCGCCTTTCTTGCCGATGATCACGCCCGGACGCGCGGTATGCACCGTCACGCGGCATTTGCCGTGCGGACGCTCGATGATCACCTTCGATACACCGGCCTGCTTGCACTCTTTCTGGATGAACTCCCGGATTTTCAGGTCTTCCAGAAGAAGATCGCCATAATCCTTAGTGTTCGCGTACCAGCGGCTGTCCCAGGTCCGGTTGACCTGAAGCCGCATGCCGATGGGATTGACTTTCTGACCCATTAGGCTTGCTCCTCAATCTGGCGGACCTTGATGGTCAGTTCCGAGAACGGCTTGTTGATCCGGCCGAAGCGACCGCGCGCGCGGGGCTTGCCGCGCTTCATGACCAGGTTCTTGCCAACCCAAGCCTCGGCCACGATCAGTTCGTCAACATCGAGGTTGTGGTTGTTCTCGGCATTGGCAATCGCGGACTGAAGACATTTCTTCACGTCATCTGCGATCCGCTTTTTCGAGAAGGTCAGGTCGCTCAGCGCCTTTTCGACCTTCTTGCCGCGGATCAGGGCCGCCACCAGGTTAAGTTTCTGCGGGCTGGTGCGAAGCATCCGTGTCTTCGCCATCGCCTCGTTCTCCGCCACGCGGCGGGGATTTTTATCCTTGCCCATGGCTTACTTCCTTTTCGCTTTCTTGTCCGCCGCGTGCCCGTAATAGGTGCGCGTCGGGGCGTATTCGCCGAACTTCTGGCCGATCATGTCTTCCGACACGTTGACCGGAATGTGCTTCTGGCCGTTATAGACGCCAAATGTCAGACCCACGAACTGGGGCAGGATCGTTGACCGGCGCGACCAGATCTTGATGACATCGTTGCGGCCCGATTCCCGGGCTTTCTCGGCCTTTTTGAGGACGTAAGAGTCGACAAAAGGACCTTTCCAAACAGAGCGGCTCATGGGTCAGCGCCCCTTCTTCTTGGCGTGACGCGAGCGGATGATCAGCTTCGACGACGCTTTGTTCTTGTTCCGGGTGCGCTTGCCTTTGGTCGGCACGCCCCATGGGGTCACCGGATGACGCCCGCCCGAGGTCCGGCCTTCACCACCACCATGCGGGTGATCGACCGGGTTCATGACGACACCGCGCACCGACGGGCGGATGCCCTTGTGACGGTTCCGTCCGGCCTTACCGAAGTTCTGGTTGGCGTTGTCGGGGTTCGACACGGCACCCACCGTGGCCATGCATTCCTGCCGCACCATGCGCAGTTCGCCCGAGGACAGCCGGATCTGAGCGTAACCACCGTCGCGGCCCACGAACTGGGCATAGGTCCCAGCCGAGCGTGCGATCTGGCCGCCCTTGCCTGGCTTCATCTCGACATTGTGGACGATCGTACCGATCGGCATACCGGAAAACGGCATCGCGTTGCCCGGCTTTACGTCCGCCTTTGCGCTAGCGATGATCGTGTCACCTTCGGCCAGGCGCTGCGGTGCCAGGATATAAGCCTGTTCGCCATCTTCGTACTGGATCAGCGCGATAAAGGCGGTGCGGTTCGGGTCATATTCGATCCGTTCCACTTTGCCCGGGACGTCCATCTTCTTCCGCTTGAAGTCGACGACGCGATACAGCTTCTTCGCCCCGCCGCCTTTGCGGCGCATCGTGATCCGTCCGGTGTTGTTCCGTCCGCCGTTCTTGGTCAAACCCTCTGTGAGGGCCTTGACCGGGCGGCCTTTCCAAAGCTCCGAACGGTCGATCAGAACCAGCCCGCGCTGGCCAGGCGTCGTCGGTTTGTACGACTTGAGTGCCATGCTTTCTGTCTTCCGTTTGCTTCGGCCGGGAGTTCATCCCTGGCTCATGTTTGTCTGGACGCTTGGGTCCAAAAGAAACCACCCCGGAAAGTACCGGGGCGGTCGCTGCGGTCGTATAGCGAGTGGGTACGGGTGTGGCAAGGGGCGCAATTGACTTTCCATATGGTTTCAAAGTCAAAAGTTTCCGGCTCTGGTCGCCAGCTCTTGCTATCGGCGTTCGCTCTCGCACCCAAATCTTGGGGTCGGGATTTCGCGAACTCGGACCCGCAGATGGGTGCGATTGCCCCTATTGGCGGCTGACCGGTCTGCAACCAGCCTGCAACAACACAGTGTCCGGGAGAGGCAGCTTGGAATAAATGTCGACACCCTCGCCACCCCAGAGCTTGGCACCAAGCGGACAGGTATACTGCTGGTATGGCTGCAATAGCCCGGATTTTCGCAAGGATCTGCTGAAGATCGGCATGGAAACAACGAAGTCCGGATCCCGAAGCTGAATGTACGCGGCCGGTATCGCTCCAATCTGGGAAGATGCGCGCTCTTCGGGAACGGCCATAGGATGAAACTGTAATGCCTCGGGATCACCCAATCCAAATCCGTCCCAAACGACGCCTTTGAATTCATAACCCAATCCGCCAATTTCCGAGGTGGCCAATGAACAGTCGGGACAATGCTCGTAAAGCGCGGCGCCTATCGAACGGTACAGGGTCACGCGATCGTCGGCACCAAAATCAGACGCGACTCGATTGAAAATCAAAGTCGAGCTGGCAAGAAGATATGCGGTGCATACCAATATCATTCCGCCCCGGAAGACCCAATGCAGGGTCGCCCATGGCATAAACAATGCACCGATGGCGAACGGCGTGTAAGCAATTGCATAATACCAAGTAAACAGGTTTGACCGCCCAAGCATCCATGCAATCAGGACCCCACCCGCCATGCCAAAAAAGACGTCACTTGGCCCGCCGAAACGGAATTTGCGAAGGACTGCAACAAGCCGCCAAACAAGCAGTGCCATGAACAACAAGCCAAGCGCCTGATCTCCCGCGCCGAATTCAAGCGCGAATTCGATGGATTTTGCGAGCGAATGCCCATAGGCGAGCGACTTTGCCCCGGCAGCGTGGGGAATGAACGCACCGTAAAGCCAAAGATCCGTTGCCCAAAGCGCCAGCATTGGCCAGCCATACGCCACCAGCCAAAGGCGTTTTCCTTCTCGCAGATAGTGCGCAATAGCCAGGACGAACAGCAAAGCCATTTCGATCCGAAACCAAACGCCAATGGCCAGCAGCATTATAGCCGGGCCAGCCTGACCGTTTTGCATGGAAATGGCCGCGCCCAACATCAGTGCGACGATAATGGGGGTCTCCATTCCGCCATACCCGGCAAGCAAGACATAAGGCGCGGCAGACAAGAGAAAAAGACTGGCCCAGAGCCGCGGAACGGAGGATGCGCGGAGTGTCCAAACAGCCAGCCCACCGATGGCCACAGCCGTCGCCATTGCGACCACTCGTATTGCCACAGGCCCTTCGACTACAAATGAAAGCATGGCCAGAAGCAGAATGTACCCGGTGGAGGATCCTACCTTGAACGTGTCGGCGTCGTTGAAGCCAGGTCGTCCGGTTTGCAAGAAATTCTCGACAAGGCGCAGGTGAATGTATGCGTCGTCGGCCAACTCGAGCCAAAAGATGGGCAGCATTGCTGTGGCGCCCAGAATTCCGCCAGCAAGACACCACAAGAATTCAGACCGCTTCATGCCGAACGCTATCGCGTGTTTGGCGCGTATTCACAACCCGATCCAAAACATTAGCTCGACGATGCAATTACAACGCCAGGAATGAAATGGCTGCCTTTATTGTGAACTCCGAAGAGCAAAGCGTTGCGAAAACCACGCGGATTTTTTGGCGATACCGGCAAGCGCATCTCGCGCGTGACACACGCTTTTCTCACGCCCTTCTGGCGGCCTTACAGGTCACAGAAGCGCAATTGCGCGCGCTCACTGCCGCTTGATTTTTTCCATCGCCTTGCCGCGCGCGAGTTCATCGACAACTTTGTCGAGGTATCTGATCTCGCGCATCACCGGTTCTTCGACGTCCTCCACACGCACGCCGCAGACCACGCCCGTAATCTTCTTTCGGTCCGGATTCATCGCTGGGGCCTCGGCAAAGAAGTCTTCAAAGTTGGTACCATCGGCGATCACCGCCTTCAGCGCATCGCCGTCATAGCCGGTCAGCCATTCGATCAGTTCGTCCACCTCTGCGCCTGTCCGGCCCTTCTTTTCGGCCTTGGCGACATAGTGCGGATAAACGCTTCCGAAGCTCATCGAATAAATGCGGTGCTTCTTCGTCGATTCGCCCTTGCTCATCTGAAGACCCATTGATGCTTCACACGGGTTCAGTCTAGCGCAGGCAAGCGCATCCCCAAAAAAGAAAAGGCGGGGTCACTGCCCCGCCCTTCCAAATCTTGTCCGGCCCGCTTTAAAGGCCCGTCGTCACGTCGATCGTGTTGCCTTCTTCAAGCGTCACGTAGGCCTTCTTCACGTCCTTCCGGCGGCCCAACTGACCGCGGAAGCGCTTCTGCTTGCCCTTGGTGATCGTCGTGTTGACGGATTTTACCTTCACGCCAAACAGCGCCTCAACAGCGTCCTTGATCGCGGGCTTGTTCGCGTCGATCGCCACTTCAAAGACCACCGCGCCCGATTCCGAGGCCATGGTCGCCTTTTCCGTGATGATCGGACGGCGGATTACGTCGTACTGTTCTGCCTTCGCGCTCATTTCAACCGAGCCTCCAGTGCTTCGACCCCAGCCTTCGTGATGACCAGCGTATCGCGCTTCAGAATGTCGTATACGTTGGCGCCCTGGCTTGGCAGGATGTCCAGACCCTGGATGTTCTGCGCGGCGCGGGCGAAGTTTTCGTTCACCTCGCCGCCGTCGATCACCAGCGCCCGCTTCCAACCCAGGTTCGCAACCTGCTTGGCCAGCGCCCCGGTCTTGGCGTCCTTCATCTCAGCCGCATCAAGGATCACAAGGTTCCCAGTTGCCGCCTTCGACGACAGCGCGTGCTTCAGGCCGAGCTTGCGAAACTTCTTCGTCAGCTCATGGCCGTGGCTGCGCGGCGTCGGGCCCTTATAGACACCACCTTTGCGGAAGATCGGCGCATTCCGGTCCCCGTGGCGAGCGCCACCGGTTCCCTTCTGGCGATAGATCTTCTTGGTCGAATACGAGGTTTCGGACCGCGTTTTGACCTTATGGGTGCCAGCTTGCGCGTTGT
The DNA here is from genome assembly GCA_965267475.1 of Paracoccaceae bacterium. GTDB lineage: Bacteria > Pseudomonadota > Alphaproteobacteria > Rhodobacterales > Rhodobacteraceae > JBCBKU01. Next base: position 1,031,011 of record OZ254079.1, on the reverse strand, counting down.
TGCGCTGCCAACGGACGACACGGTGCAGGATGTCGGCGCGCGGCTCGAGGCCAAAGACCTCGTCGCCGAGATCGACCGAGCCGGCTTTCTTGCCGTCCAGTTTGATCACGTCGAGTTTCATTCCTCACCGTCCTTCTTCTCTTCAGCCTCTGGGGCGTCATCGCCCGAAGCATCCGCTTCCTGATCGGCCTCGATCGAGGCTTCGGCCTCTTCCATCGCGGCTTCCTGTGCGGCGGCCTCCTCGGCCAGGCGCGCTTCTTCCGCGGCCTTGGCTTCGGCTTCAGCCGCTGCGGCAGCCTCAGCAGCCAGCTTCTCGGCTTCCTCGGCAGCCGATCTCAGCGCCGCAGGCAGGATCACGTTCTCGGGCAGCGGCTTCTTGACCGCATCCTTGATCGTCACCCAACCGCCTTTCGACCCGGGCACCGCGCCCTTGACCATGATCAGACCACGGTCGGCATCGGTCCGGACAACCTGAAGGTTCTGCGTGGTCACGCGGGCAGCACCCATGTGACCGGCCATCTTCTTGCCTTTGAAGACCTTGCCAGGATCCTGACACTGACCGGTCGAGCCATGCGACCGGTGGGAAATCGACACACCGTGCGAGGCGCGAAGCCCGCCGAAATTGTGCCGCTTCATCGCACCCGCAAAGCCTTTACCGATCGACGTGCCTGACACATCGACGAACTGGCCTTCGAAGTAATGGTTGGCGGTGATTTCTTCACCGACACCGATCAGGTTCTCGGGACTCACCCGGAACTCGGCCAGCTTCCGCTTGGGCTCGACCTTGGCCGTCGCATAATGCCCGCGCATGGCCTTCGAGACCCGCTTGGCCTTGGCCGAGCCTGCGCCCAGTTGCACAGCCGAATAGCCGTGGCTTTCCGTCGTCCGCTGCGCCACCACCTGCAACTTGTCCAGTTGCAGTACGGTCACAGGGATCTGCTTGCCGTCTTCCATGAACAGCCGGGTCATCCCGACCTTTTTCGCGATTACGCCAGAGCGCAACATTTCTGGTGCCCTCCCTTAAACCTTGATCTCGACATCCACGCCAGCGGCGAGGTCGAGTTTCATTAGCGCATCAACGGTCTGCGGCGTCGGATCGACAATGTCGAGAAGACGCTTATGCGTCCGGATCTCGAACTGGTCACGCGATTTCTTGTCGATATGCGGACCGCGCAGCACCGTGAATTTCTCGATCTTGTTCGGCAGCGGAATGGGCCCGCGCACGGTGGCGCCGGTCCGTTTCGCCGTGTTCACGATCTCCTGGGTGGAGGCATCGAGTACGCGGTAATCAAACGCCTTCAGGCGAATGCGGATGTTTTGGCTTTGGATCGCCATGTCATTATCCTTCTCAGTTGAGAGGAGGGGCGAGGCCGCCCCTCATCGAACCGGGTTTTGATGCCCCGAACGGCTGTCCGGGTATTCCTCGGCGGCAAGGTTTCCCTTACCGGCCTCCGTCATTCGATAATTTTCGAGACGACGCCTGCGCCGACGGTACGGCCGCCTTCGCGGATGGCGAAGCGGAGGCCCTGTTCCATCGCGATCGGTGCGATCAGCTCGACCGAGAACGACACGTTGTCGCCCGGCATCACCATCTCGGTGCCGGCCGCCAGTTCCACCGTCCCCGTCACATCCGTCGTCCGGAAGTAGAATTGCGGGCGATAGTTGGCGAAGAACGGCGTGTGGCGCCCGCCTTCATCCTTCGTCAAGATATAGGCCTCGGCCTCGAACTTCGTGTGCGGCGTCACCGAACCCGGCTTGCAGAGCACCTGGCCCCGCTCGACCCCGTCACGGTCCACACCGCGCAGAAGCGCACCGATGTTGTCGCCCGCTTCGCCCCGGTCCAGGAGCTTGCGGAACATCTCAACGCCCGTGCAGGTCGTCTTCGTGGTGTCGCGGATGCCGACGATCTCGATCTCGTCGCCCACATTGATCACGCCACGCTCGACCCGGCCGGTCACAACCGTACCCCGGCCCGAGATCGAGAACACGTCCTCGATCGGCATCAGGAAGGGCTGGTCGATCGCCCGTTCCGGCGTCGGGATGTAGTCGTCGACCGCCGCCATCAGCGCCTTGATCGATTCCTCGCCGATCTCGGGCGAGTTGCCTTCCATCGCGGCCAGCGCCGACCCCTTGATGATCGGAATGTCGTCGCCCGGATATTCGTACGAGCTCAGAAGTTCCCGGATCTCCATCTCGACGAGTTCCAGAAGCTCTTCGTCGTCCACCTGGTCGACCTTGTTCATGTAGACCACGATGTTCGGGATCCCGACCTGGCGGCCCAGAAGAATGTGCTCGCGCGTTTGCGGCATCGGGCCGTCGGCGGCGTTCACGACCAGGATCGCGCCGTCCATCTGGGCGGCCCCGGTGATCATGTTCTTCACATAGTCCGCGTGGCCCGGGCAGTCGACATGGGCGTAGTGGCGGTTCTCGGTCTCATATTCCACATGCGCCGTCGAGATCGTGATCCCGCGCGCCTTCTCTTCCGGAGCGCCGTCGATCTGGTCATAGGCCTGGAAGTCGCCAAAATACTTCGTGATCGCCGCCGTCAGCGTCGTCTTGCCGTGGTCAACATGGCCAATCGTGCCGATGTTAACATGCGGCTTATTGCGTTCGAACTTTTCCTTCGCCATGGGTCTGGCCTCCTCTTATCTCTGTCGGCGTGCGCTTTAAGCGAACTTCGCCTGGATCTCGTCACTGATGTTTTGCGGAACCGGTTCGTAGTGGTCGAACTGCATTGTGAAATTCGCCCGCCCCGAGGACATGGACCGCAAGTTGTTGATATAACCGAACATATTCGCAAGCGGCACGAAGGCGTCGATCGCGATGGCGTTGCCGCGCGTATCCTGGCCTTGGACCTGGCCCCGACGCGATGTCAGGTCGCCGATGATACCACCGGTGTATTCTTCCGGGGTCACGACCTCGACCTTCATGATCGGTTCAAGAAGTTTCGCACCTGCCAGTTTCATGGCTTCGCGCATCCAGGACCGGGCCGCGATTTCAAAGGCCAGAACCGAGCTGTCCACGTCGTGGAACTTGCCGTCGATCAAAGCGACCTTGAAGTCGATCACCGGGAACCCCGCAAGCGGGCCGGAATCCATGACGCTCTCGATGCCCTTCTCGACGCCGGGGATGTATTCCTTCGGCACGGCACCACCGACGATCCGGCTTTCGAAGCTGTATCCTTCGCCCGGTTCGGTCGGCGTGATGATCATCTTCACCTCGGCGAACTGGCCCGAGCCACCCGACTGTTTCTTGTGGGTATAGGTGTGCTCGGCTTCGCGGCTGATCGTCTCGCGATAAGCCACCTGCGGCGCACCGATATTGGCTTCAACCTTGAACTCGCGTTTCAGGCGGTCGACCAGAATGTCGAGGTGCAATTCGCCCATGCCCTTCATGATGGTCTGACCGCTTTCAAGATCGGTCTCGACCCGGAAGGACGGGTCTTCTGCGGCCAGGCGCTGAAGCCCTGTCGACATCTTTTCCTGGTCGGCCTTGGTCTTCGGCTCGACCGCGATCTCGATCACCGGATCCGGGAAGGTCATGGTTTCAAGCACCACGGCGTCGTTCGGGTCCGACAAAGTGTCACCCGTTGTCGTGTCCTTCAGACCGGCAAGCGCGATGATGTCACCGGCGAAGGCTTCCTGGATCTCGTCCTGTTTGTTCGAGTGCATCATAACCATCCGGCCAATGCGCTCTTTCTTGCCTTTGGTCGAGTTCAGAAGGCTGTCGCCCTTCGTCATCGTGCCCGAATAGATCCGGGTGAAGGTCAGTGTGCCCATATAGGGGTCGTTCATGATTTTGAACGCGAGACCCGAGAACGGCATGTTGTCATCGGCCCGACGCGCAATGTCGCGGGTTTCCGTCTCGTCGCCCGGGCGGAAGCCCATGTAGTCGACCACGTCGAGCGGGCTCGGCAGATAGTCGATCACAGCGTTCAGAAGCGGCTGAACGCCCTTGTTCTTGAAGGCCGAGCCAGCAAGGACAGGGATGAATTTGATTTCCAGCGTGCCCTTCCGGATGAGCTTGCGGAGCGTTGGCACGTCCGGCTCATTGCCTTCGAGGTATTCCATCATGGCGTCGTCGTCCATTTCGACGGCGAGCTCGACCATCTTGCCGCGCCATTCCTCGGCCTGGGCTTGCAGGCTGTCGCGGATCGGACGCTTTTCCCAGGTCGCGCCAAGGTCTTCGCCGGCCCATACCCATTCTTCCATGGTCACCAGATCAACGATGCCCTCAAGCTCGGTCTCGGAGCCGATCGGGATCTGGATCGGGCAAGGTGTTGCGCCGGTCCGGTCCTGGATCATGTGGACGCAGTTGAAGAAGTCGGCGCCAATCTTGTCCATCTTGTTGACGAAGACGATGCGCGGCACCTTGTAGCGGTCGGCCTGACGCCAGACCGTTTCGGTCTGCGGCTCGACCCCGGCGTTGGCGTCGAGCACGGCAATCGCACCGTCGAGCACGGCCAGCGAACGTTCGACTTCAATGGTGAAGTCCACGTGGCCGGGCGTGTCGATGATGTTCATCCGGTGCTTTTCGGTCTCGGCGTTCTGGCCGTCCTCGGTCCGTTCCCAGAACGTGGTCGTGGCAGCCGAGGTGATGGTGATGCCGCGTTCCTGCTCCTGCTCCATCCAGTCCATGGTCGCAGCGCCATCATGCACTTCGCCAATGTTGTGCGATTTGCCGGTGTAATACAGGATGCGTTCCGAACAGGTCGTCTTGCCAGCATCGATGTGGGCCATGATGCCGAAGTTGCGATAACGTTCGAGGGGATACTCGCGGGCCATTGCTCAGGTCCTCAGGAAATGTGTTTTACCAGCGGTAATGGCTGAACGCTTTGTTGGCGTCGGCCATCTTGTGGGTGTCTTCGCGCTTCTTGACGGCTGTGCCGCGGCCATTGACTGCATCGGCCAACTCACCTGCAAGGCGCTCTTCCATCGTGTTCTCGTTCCGGCCACGGCAGGCCGAGATCAGCCAACGGATGGCAAGTGCTTCACGGCGTTCCGGGCGCACTTCGACCGGCACCTGATAGGTCGCACCACCCACCCGACGAGAGCGTACCTCAACCGACGGTTTGATGTTGTCGAGCGCTTCGTGGAACACTTCGACCGGAGCGCGCTTCAAGCGCTCTTCCACACGGTCGAACGCGTTATAGACGATGCGTTCCGCGACCGACTTTTTGCCGTCGATCATCAGGTTGTTCATGAACTTGGTGAGAACGCGGTCACCGAACTTGGCGTCGGGAAGAACTTCGCGTTTTTCAGCAGCGTGGCGGCGGGACATCTGTCGTGCTCCTTACTTCGGACGCTTGGCGCCGTATTTCGAACGACGCTGCTTACGGTCTTTGACGCCCTGGGTGTCGAGGACACCGCGCAGGATATGATAGCGGACACCCGGAAGGTCCTTCACACGGCCGCCACGGATCAGAACTACCGAGTGTTCCTGAAGGTTGTGGCTTTCACCGGGGATATAGCTGATCACCTCGTACCCGTTGGTCAGGCGCACCTTGGCAACCTTCCGCATGGCCGAGTTCGGCTTCTTCGGTGTCGTCGTGTAGACGCGCGTGCAAACCCCGCGTTTCTGCGGGCAGGACTCGAGGTGCAGCGACTTCGAGCGTTTCACTTTTGGCTGCCGGGGCTTCCGGATCAGCTGTTGGATCGTTGGCATTCGGTCGTTTTCCCGTCTCGTACCAATCTCATGTCTCAAACGTCCGCCAGAGCATCCGGCAAAACGCAAAAACCGCGGGCGATCCCTTCTTTCGCGGGATCGGCGCGGTGGGTATCCAGAGGATCGGGGCCCAAGGCCCGGATCTTGACCACTTCAATCTTTAAGTAGGCGAAAGGTGCTTCCCCGTTCGCCCAAGTGCGCGCGTCTTAATGGGGAACGATTCCCCTGTCAACAGCGTCTGGCGACGATCAGTCGGATGCGTGTACCGCCCTTGCCCGCAAGCCCACTTGGCGTTCGCGCCAAAGGGTGTAAATCCCGGTGGCCACGACGATCCCGGCACCCAGAAACTCCAGCGCCGTTGGCCACTCGCCGAAGACCAGATATCCAAGGATCAACGCAAAGACGAGCCCGGTGTAACGAAAGGGTGAAACGAAGCCCACTTCGCCCACCCGCATGACGGCGACGCTCAGAACATAGGCCAGGATAATGCAGACCGCCGCCCCGATGATCGAGCCTGCGGCGGATGCGGTCACGGGCTGCCAGTCGTCCCAAATCGACACGACGCCAAAGGTGGCCGTGATGATCAGTGCCGCGTGGGCTGCCGTGGCCACCGAGGACACCTCGGACGTCAGGGCCCGGGTGACAAGGTCGCGAATGGTGATGGTCAGAACCGCCGCCAAGGCGTACAGCGAATAAACGGTAAACCCGTCGGTGCCAGGTCGCACGATCAGCATCACTCCGACAAAACCCAGCGCCACGGCACCCAGACGCCGCCACCCAAGCTGTTCGCTGAAGACGTATGCCCCGGCCACCGTGACGACCAGGGGCAGTGCCTGAAGAATGGCTGTGGCGTTGGCCAGCGGCATATTGAAAAGCGCCGTCAGGAACAGGAAGGCCGTCACGGCCTCGGCCAAGCTTCGGGCCGCGATCAGCCAGCGGTCCCGGGGCACTGGGACCGCAAGCGAAATCCCGGCAAATCGCACATAGGCAAGCAAGGCCAGCGTCACCAAAACACCCCGCAGAAAGATCCCCTGGGCCAAAGGCAAATCATCCGACAGGGTCTTGAAGAACGTGTCATTGGCCGTAAAGGCCGCCATGGACGCCACCATAAGAAGCGCACCGCGCATATTGTCCGACACCTGGGCCATCTCGCCCGCCTAACAGCCTTCCTAAGGCGGCGCAAACCGGACTGCGCTGGTGCCGCGGCTCAGGTGCGCCGGGCCCGTTTACCAATTGCTTCGCTTCGGCCACAGTCCTGGGATGACGTGGATTTCCAATCGGTCCAATTCGGTCTGCTGTGCCGTGGCAATCGCTTGCCTGGTCTGCATGGCGTCGAATGCATGGTCACAATCAGTGCTCGGCCGCGTGGATCCAAACCAAAGTGGCGTTCGGGACCAGGGCGAGACGGTCGAAGTGACACTGCATCTATCGCGCGAGATGCCGTGGCGCGCCTTCACGATGGAGGCACCCAGACGACTGGTCGTGGATGTCTCGGAAGTCGTGTGGCCCCCGAACCTACGATTAGAAAGCGATGTCGCGCTGAGCCTCGGGACAGGCAGTTTCGCCCCCAATTGGTCGCGGATGGTGATCGAATTGGGCGCGCCCATGGAAATTGCCTTGGCTGAGATGACCCCGTCTCCATCCGGCGCGCGTCTTGTGGTCGTGCTTGCCCCCACGTCGGCCAACACCTTCGCGGAACGATCCGGCGCGCCCGATGGGTCCCTTGTGGGGACTGGCAAGCGCATTGCTGCGGATGATCGTGGCGCGGGGCGACCGCCCTTTCGGGTGATGATTGACCCGGGCCATGGCGGCAACGACCCCGGCGATATTGCCGATGGGGTAAGCGAAGCCGAACTGTCCATGTCCATCGCGCGGAACCTGGCGCAAGCGCTGGAAGCAGAAGGTCGGTTTGTCGTGGCGCTGACCCGCGCACCAGGCGAGGCCGTGCCCCTGACCCGACGCATCCGCAGGGCCGAGGCGTTTGAGGCGGACGTGCTGGTGTCGCTTCACGCCGATGTGCCCAGATCGGTAGGGCGAGGCGCCGAAATCCTTGCGCCGGTTCCGGGTGTCAACGGTACTCGGATAAGCAGCATTGAAGGCCAGGACCTTTCTCGAACTTTGGTGCAGGCGGCCCGGGAAAGCGGGATCACCCTGACGCCCTCTCCTTGGCCCATGACTGCTGGCCAGGGCGACACGGCCAGTTGGGTTCCCTCGGTTCAGATCGACCTTGCCTTTCTCGACAAGGCCCGCAATCGCGATCTGGACGTCCCGTCGGGCGAGCAAAAACTGCTGATCCGGGGCCTTGTCCTCGGATTGCAGCGTTGGGCCCAGATCAGTGCGCAGCGACGCGACCTGGCTGCTCGCTGAGCCAATGAAAAACCCCGCCGAATGGGCGGGGTTTTCCAAGCGTTATGTCAATGCGGTCACTCGCGGCTTTCCGGCGTTTCGACCAGACCGGCATCGATTTCCTCGGCGCCTGAAAAGTCCTCCATCGGTGCGGCAAGCTGAGCGGCCTGTTCGGCCATGGCCCGGTTTTCCTCGATCACCTTCTGGTCCCGCTCGGACGCGATGCGGCGCACGCGCTGCGTGGCGCCCCCCGTCCCGGCCGGGATCAGGCGTCCGACGATGACGTTCTCTTTCAGGCCGACAAGCTTGTCTTTCTTGCCCTGCACCGAAGCTTCGGTCAAAACCCGCGTCGTTTCCTGGAACGAGGCCGCCGAGATGAACGACCGCGTTTGCAGGCTGGCCTTTGTGATCCCGAGAAGGATTGGCTCTCCCTGGGCCAGACGACGCCCTTCGGCTGCCGCCTTTTCGTTAGCCAGGTCGAACTCGGCCTTGTCGACATGCTCGCCCTTCAGAAGCGTCGTCTCCCCGCTGTCGAGGATCTCCCACTTCTGAAGCATCTGGCGCACGATGACCTCGATGTGCTTGTCGTTAATCTTCACACCTTGAAGACGATAGACGTCCTGCACCTCGTTGATCATGTATTCCGCCAGGGCCTCGACACCCATGATCGACAGGATGTCATGCGGCGCCGGGTTGCCGTCCATGATATAGTCACCCTTCTGGACGAAGTCGCCTTCGGCCACCGGGATGTGCTTGCCCTTGGGCACCATGTATTCGACCGGTTCCATCGTCTCATCCGACGGTTCGATCGAGATCCGGCGCTTGTTCTTGTAGTCGCGACCGAATTTCACGTGTCCATCGATTTCGGCGATGATCGCGTGGTCCTTCGGACGCCGCGCTTCGAACAATTCAGCCACACGTGGCAGACCACCGGTGATGTCCTTGGTCTTGGCGCCTTCACGCGGGATCCGGGCGACAACGTCGCCAGCCTTGACGTCCACGCCATCCTCAACCGACAGGATCGCATCCACCGACATCGGATATGTGACCGGGTTGCCCTGGTCGTTCCGAACGGGCTCGCCATCCTTGTCGAGCAAGATAAGCTCGGGCTTCAGATCGCTGCCCTTGGGCGCCGCACGCCAGTCCGACACGATCCGCTGGGTCATGCCAGTCGCATCGTCGGTGTCTTCCCGAACCGAGAGGCCCGAGACAAGGTCGACATAGCGCACCATCCCCGATTTCTCGGCAATGATCGGGAGCGTGTAGGGGTCCCATTCATACAGCTTGTCGCCACGCGCAACCTTCGCCTTCTCTTTCACGAAGACCTTGGTGCCATATCCAAGCTTGTGGCTTGAGCGTTCGACGTCGTTCTCGTCGATGATCGCAATCTGCATGTTGCGGCCCATGACGATCATTTCGCCGGCATCGTTTTCCAGAAGGTTGGCGTTTTTATAGACGATCTTGCCGTCTTGGCTTGCTTCCTGGAACGACTGCTGGCCACCCTGGGCCACACCGCCGATGTGGAATGTCCGCATCGTCAACTGCGTACCAGGTTCACCGATCGACTGTGCCGCGATGATGCCGACGGCTTCGCCGGTGTTCACCATCGTACCGCGCGCAAGGTCGCGGCCATAACACATGGCGCAGACGCCCTCTTCCGCTTCACAGGTCAGCGGCGACCGCATGCGAACCGTCGGAACACCTGCATTCTCGATCGCGTCCGCCTTGCGTTCGTCAATCAACTCACCTTTGGCCACGATGACTTCGTCGGTGCCAGGCGCGATCACGTCCTCGGCCGCGACACGGCCCAAAATGCGCTCGCCCAGGGACGCCACGACTTCACCATCATTGACGGCTGCTTCCGCGGTGATCGAGTTCTCGGTGCCGCAATCCTTCATCCGCACGATGCAATCCTGCGCCACGTCGACAAGGCGGCGGGTCAGATAGCCCGAGTTCGCGGTCTTCAACGCGGTGTCCGACAGACCCTTCCGGGCGCCGTGGGTCGAGTTGAAGTATTCAAGAACGGTCAGACCTTCCTTGAAGTTCGAGATGATCGGCGTTTCGATGATCTCACCCGACGGCTTGGCCATCAGGCCGCGCATCCCGCCGAGCTGTTTCATCTGCGTAACCGAGCCCCGGGCACCGGAATGCGCCATCATATAGACGCTGTTCGGCTCAACCTCGGCGCCTTCGTCGTCCTTCTGCAAGGTTGAGATCGACGACATCATGGCATCGGTGACCTGATCGTTACACTTCGACCAGGCATCGACCACCTTGTTGTACTTTTCACCCTGGGTGATCAGGCCGTCCATGTATTGCTGTTCGAACTCTTTCACCTGTTCGCGCGTGGCACCGACGATGTCCCATTTGGCGTCAGGGATCACCATGTCGTCCTTGCCGAACGAGATACCGGCCTTGAACGCCTCGCGGAAACCCAGACCCATGATCTGGTCACAGAAGATGACGCTCTCTTTCTGGCCGCAATAGCGATAAACCGTATCAATGACCTGCTGAACTTCCTTCTTCCGGAGAAGACGGTTCACCAGTTCGAACGGCGCCTTGGCATTCAATGGCAGAAGCGCGCCCAGCCGAACCCGGCCTGGCGTAGTTTCAAACCGCTGCCAAACCTCTTGGCCTTCGTCGTCGATCTGCTTGACCCGCGCGGTGATCTTGGCGTGCAGATGCACTTCACCGGCGTCAAGCGCGTGCTCAACCTCTTCCGGTGTCGCGAAGACCATGCCTTCGCCCTTCATGCCCTCACGCTCAAGCGTGATGTAGTAAAGGCCCAGGATCATATCCTGCGACGGCACGATGATCGGCGCACCGTTGGCAGGCGACAGAACGTTGTTCGTCGACATCATCAAGACACGCGCTTCCAACTGCGCCTCAAGGCTCAGCGGCACGTGAACGGCCATCTGGTCGCCGTCGAAGTCGGCGTTAAACGCCGAGCAGACCAGCGGATGAAGCTGGATCGCCTTGCCTTCGATCAGAACGGGTTCAAACGCCTGAATGCCCAAGCGGTGCAGCGTGGGCGCCCGGTTCAGCATGACCGGGTGCTCGCGGATTACTTCATCCAGGATGTCCCAGACTTCGGGACGCTCCTTTTCGACCAGCTTCTTCGCCTGTTTCACCGTGGAAGACAGGCCCTTCGCCTCAAGCCGCGAATAGATGAACGGTTTGAACAATTCCAAGGCCATCTTCTTGGGCAGACCGCACTGGTGCAACTTCAGTTCCGGTCCGGTCACGATGACCGAACGGCCCGAAAAGTCGACGCGTTTGCCCAAAAGGTTCTGGCGGAAGCGGCCCTGCTTGCCTTTCAGCATGTCAGACAGCGATTTCAGCGGACGCTTGTTGGCACCCGTGATGACGCGTCCACGACGGCCGTTGTCGAACAGCGCATCCACGGATTCTTGCAACATCCGCTTTTCGTTCCGAACGATGATGTCCGGCGCACGCAGCTCGATCAGCCGCTTCAGGCGGTTGTTCCGGTTGATCACCCGGCGATACAGATCGTTCAGGTCCGACGTCGCAAAGCGGCCACCATCCAGCGGCACCAGCGGGCGCAGTTCCGGCGGGATCACGGGGATCACGGTCAGAACCATCCATTCCGGGCGGTTGCCGGATTCAAGGAAGCTTTCGACGATCTTCAGACGCTTGATGATCTTCTTGGGCTTCAATTCGCCCGTGGCTTCGGCAAGATCCGCGCGCAGTTGCTCAGCCTCGGCCTCAAGGTCGATGGCTTGCAGCATTTCGCGGATGGCCTCGGCCCCGATATTCGCCGTGAACGCGTCCATGCCATAGGCATCCTGCGCGTCCATATACTCTTCCTCGGACATCAACTGCCCGTAGGTCAGGTCGGTCAGGCCCGGCTCGATCACCACGTAGTTCTCGAAGTAAAGGATCCGTTCCAGATCGCGCAGCGTCATGTCCAGCATCAGGCCGATCCGACTGGGCAGTGACTTCAGGAACCAGATGTGGGCCACAGGCGCAGCCAGTTCGATATGGCCCATACGCTCGCGCCGCACCTTCTGGAGCGTCACTTCCACACCGCATTTCTCGCAGACGACGCCGCGATACTTCATGCGCTTATATTTGCCGCAAAGACATTCATAGTCCTTGATCGGCCCGAAGATCCGGGCACAGAACAGGCCGTCACGTTCGGGCTTGAAGGTCCGATAGTTGATGGTCTCGGGCTTCTTGATCTCACCGTATGACCACGACAGGATCCGTTCCGGCGACGCGAGCGAGATCTTGATCTCGTCGAACGTCTTCGGCGGAGCAATCGGGTTGAACGGGTTTGTTGTCAGTTCCTGGTTCATAGTTCAGTTCCTAATTCTGGCGACTGGGGAAGACGAAGGGTTTGGGTGCGGCCGTTATTCGGCCGCGATCCCCGGTTCCTCTTCGTCGTCGTCCCCGATCGCATCCAGGAGTTCCATGTTGAGGCCGAGACCCCGAACTTCCTTGACAAGCACGTTGAAGCTTTCCGGCACGCCGGCCTCAAAGTTGTCCTCGCCTTTGACGATCGACTCATAGACCTTGGTCCGGCCCGCGACGTCGTCCGACTTGACGGTGAGCATCTCTTGCAGCGTGTAGGCCGCGCCATATGCTTCGAGCGCCCAGACCTCCATCTCACCGAACCGCTGGCCGCCAAACTGCGCCTTACCGCCCAGGGGCTGCTGCGTAACAAGGCTGTAAGGCCCGGTTGACCGCGCGTGGATCTTGTCGTCCACCAAGTGGTGAAGCTTCAGAAGATACTTGATGCCCACCGTGACCTTGCGGCTGAACTGTTCGCCGGTTCGCCCGTCGAACAGATCCGACTGACCGCTTTCCGAAAAGCCAGCGCGCACCAGAGCATCGTTGACATCCGCTTCCTTGGCGCCGTCAAAGACTGGCGTCGCAATCGGCACGCCCGAGGTCACGTTGCCCGCAGCCTCGATCAGCTGATCATCGTCCATGCCTTTGATGCCTTCCGCGAAGACATCGTCGCCATAGGCGATCTTCATCGCATCCTTGACCGGCGTCAGGTCACCCGACCGGCGGTATTCGCCCAGTGCCTCGTCGATATGGATGCCCAGACCGCGTGCGGCCCAGCCCATATGCGTCTCAAGGATCTGACCGACATTCATCCGGCTGGGCACGCCCAACGGGTTCAACACGAAGTCGACCGGTGTGCCGTCTGCGAGGAACGGCATGTCCTCCATCGGGACCACCTTCGAGATCACGCCTTTGTTGCCGTGACGGCCCGCCATCTTGTCGCCCGGCTGAAGCTTCCGCTTCACGGCCACGAAGACCTTGACCATCTTCATGACACCCGGCGGCAGATCGTCGCCCCGGCGCACCTTCTCGACCTTGTCTTCAAACCGCGCATCAAGGGCACGCTTCTGCGCCTCGTACTGGGCGTTCAGCGCTTCGACCTGCTCGGCTTCTTTGTCGTCCGACAAGGCAAGTTGCCACCACTGTCCCTTGGACAACGAGTCCAGCAATTCGTCGTCGATCTTCGACTTCGGCTTAACGCCTTTCGGCCCTTTCGCCGCGACCTTGCCGTGGATCATGTCCTTCAGGCGGGCATAGATGTTGCGATCGAGGATTGCCAATTCGTCGTCCCGGTCACGGGCAAGACGTTCCACTTCCTGTCGCTCGATCTGAAGCGCACGTTCGTCCTTTTCCACTCCATGGCGGTTGAAGACGCGCACTTCCACGATCGTGCCGAAATCACCCGGCGGAAGCCGAAGCGACGTGTCACGTACGTCCGAAGCCTTTTCACCGAAGATGGCGCGCAGAAGTTTCTCTTCCGGCGTCATCGGGCTTTCGCCCTTCGGAGTGATCTTACCCACCAGGATATCGCCCGGCCCCACTTCGGCGCCGATATAGACGATGCCCGCCTCGTCGAGGTTGCGCAAGGCTTCCTCGCCCACGTTCGGGATGTCGCGGGTAATTTCTTCCGGGCCAAGCTTGGTGTCCCGGGCAGCGACTTCGAACTCTTCGATATGGACCGAAGTAAAGACGTCGTCCCGCACGATCCGCTCAGAGATCAGGATCGAGTCCTCATAGTTGTAGCCGTTCCAGGGCATGAAGGCGACGACCACGTTCTTGCCGAGCGCCAGTTCCCCAAGATCGGTCGACGGGCCATCGGCCACGACCTCACCCTTGCCGACCGTGTCACCCACCTTCACCAGCGGACGCTGGTTGATGCAGGTGTTCTGGTTCGACCGCTGGAATTTGCGCAGGCGATAGATATCGACGCCCGGATCCCCGGGTTCGAGGTCTTCCGTCGCACGGATCACGATCCGCTGCGCATCCACCTGGTCGATGATCCCGGCCCGTTTGGCCATGATCGACGCACCACTGTCGCGGGCCACAACGCCTTCGATGCCCGTGCCGACATAGGGCGCTTCGGCGCGCAGAAGCGGCACGGCCTGACGCTGCATGTTCGAGCCCATGAGTGCACGGTTCGCGTCGTCGTTCTCAAGGAACGGGATCAGCGAGGCCGCGACCGACACCAGCTGTTTCGGCGACACGTCGATCAGGTCCACCTGATCGGTCGGGGCAAGCGTGTATTCACCGGCCTGACGGGTGTTCACCATCTCATTGGTGAACTTTCCCTTGTCGTCCAGTTGCGCATTGGCCTGTGCCACGACATGCCGCATCTCTTCGGTCGCGGACATGTAGTGGACCTCATCGGTCACGGTCGCGTCCTCGACCTTGCGGTAAGGCGTCTCGATGAAACCGTATTTGTTCACGCGGGCAAAGGTTGCGAGCGAGTTGATCAGGCCAATATTCGGCCCTTCCGGCGTCTCAATCGGGCACATACGACCGTAGTGGGTCGGGTGCACGTCGCGCACCTCAAACCCCGCGCGTTCGCGGGTCAAACCGCCCGGCCCAAGCGCCGAAAGGCGTCGTTTGTGGGTCACTTCCGACAGCGGGTTGGTTTGGTCCATGAACTGGCTGAGCTGCGACGAACCGAAGAACTCGCGCACCGCGGCAGCAGCTGGTTTCGCGTTGATCAGGTCCTGCGGCATAACCGTGTCGATCTCGACCGAGGACATACGTTCCTTGATCGCGCGTTCCATCCGAAGAAGACCGACGCGATACTGGTTCTCCATCAGTTCGCCGACCGAGCGGACACGGCGGTTGCCAAGATGGTCGATATCGTCGATGTCGCCGCGCCCGTCGCGCAGATCGACCAATGCCTTGATGCAAGACACAATGTCTTCCTTGCGAAGCGTGCGCACCGTGTCTTCGGCTTCCAACGCAAGACGCATGTTCATCTTGACCCGGCCAACGGCGGAAAGGTCATAGCGCTCGCTGTCGAAGAACAGGCTGTCGAACAGGGTCGAGGCCGCTTCAACGGTGGGCGGCTCACCGGGGCGCATGACGCGATAAATGTCCATGAGCGCTGTGTCGCGGTTCATGTTCTTGTCGTTGGCCATGGTGTTGCGCATGTATGGGCCAACGGTGACGTTATCGATGTCGAGTACCGGGATCTCGGTGATGCCCGCATCCATCAACTCTTTCAGGCTGCCACCTGTGACTTCGCCATCCTTGTCGGTTTCCCAGGTCAGCTCGTCCCCGGCCTCGACATAAATCGCGCCGGTGGATTCATCGATGATGTCCTTGGCGGCAAAGCGACCCACGATGTGATCGAAAGGCACAAGAAGGTCGGTGACCTTGCCTTCGTCGATCAGTTTCTTGACCGCGCGCGGAGTCACTTTCTTGCCAGCCTCGGCGACGACATCGCCCGATTTGGCATCGACAAGATCGAAAATCGGACGTGTGCCACGCACCCGCTCGGGGAAGAACTTCGTGACCCAGCCCTTGTTCTTTTTGTACTTGAATTCGACCGTGTCGTAATAGGCATCCATGATGCCTTCCTGGTCGAGCCCCAGCGCGTAGAGAAGCGTCGTCACCGGAAGCTTCCGACGACGGTCGATCCGTGCAAAGACGATGTCCTTGGCGTCGAATTCGAAATCAAGCCAGGAGCCGCGGTACGGGATGATCCGGCAGGCGAACAGCAGCTTGCCCGATGCGTGGGTTTTGCCCTTGTCGTGATCGAAGAAAACACCGGGTGAACGGTGCATCTGGGACACGATCACACGCTCGGTCCCGTTTACGATGAACGTCCCGTTTGGCGTCATCAGGGGCATGTCGCCCATGAACACGTCTTGTTCTTTGATATCCTTGACGGATTTCGCGCCCGTGTCTTCGTCCACATCAAACACGATCAGGCGCAGAGTGACCTTCAGCGGCGCGCTGTAGGTCATGTCGCGCTGCTGGCACTCTTCCACGTCGTATTTCGGCTTCTCAAGCTCGTATTTCACGAACTCAAGCACTGCCGTTTCGTTGAAATCCTTGATCGGGAAAACGGACTGGAAAACGCCCATTATGCCCTCGCCGTCCAGCGGCTGAGGCTCATCCCCGGAATTCAGAAACAGGTCATAGGACGATTTCTGAACCTCGATAAGGTTCGGCATATCCAGGACTTCCCGGATTTTGCCGTAGTATTTGCGAAGTCTCTTCTGGCCAAGGAAGGTCGAAGCCATGCGCGTGGATTCCCCGTTTCAAACATGATCCCGGGCGGTGGGCACGCCCGAAAACACGGTTCCGGTGTCCGGATTCTATTCTCGCCCCGCATCCCAAAGCGGGGCTCTCGAATCAACGAACTGACCTTTCAAAAGACCCCGAGGGCCCTTTGAGAGAGCAGTAAGATGATGATTTTGAACGCAAAAATTCGGCCGCTGCTTGATGCGCGTCCGTCTGTTAACCCTCTTTATTACATGCCCGAGACCGCTTCATTTATCGACAAATCCCAGAGTTGCAAGGGGTTTGAACGAGATTTTTTGCTCAAGCGGCCGCAATCGGGATCTATTCGACGATGTCGCCCCAGGCCGCCAGAAGCGAGGTCTTGAACATATCTTGCGAATACCGTGTCCGGATCCGGTCGGATGCCGTCTTGCGCATCTCATCGAAATGACCGGGATTGCGACTATATGCCGCAATGGCAGCTTCCACCGCCTCAACCACCGCCACGGTATCGCCTTCGGCGACCGGGATCCCGGTTGAGGTGTCAAAATACTCCTCGGTCCCCAAACCGGTATAACCGATCACGACGCAGCCCGCCGACATTGCCTCCATACCCGGAAAACCAAGCGCTTCGGTGCGCATCAACGAAATAAAGAACAGGCTTTCTGACAGATGCCGGGCAACCTCGGCCTGGGGCATACCCTCGATCTCAACCAGTTCGAACCCGTCGAGGTTGCCCCGGTCCCGAAGCGCCCGGTCGATGACAAGCGCCTCGTCGGGCCGCTTTCGCGGCATATAGCAGACCTTGCGTTTCTTGGTTTCCGCAAAAGGAAACAGCGTCAGATTCGGCGCGACAGGAACGCGCGAAACCGGCTTGGCCTCGACCAGCTCAAGCGCGCGCATGCAGGTGTCCGAGATCCCGATGCTCCAGATCACACCCGTTTGCGGGTCCAGCCCACGCTTGATCGCATCCGCATAGGTTCGAAGATAGGCGAACGAGTTTTGGACGAAGACGATCTTGGGCTGGTTCGGGAATGCCTCGACTGTGTCGGCCAGGAAGAACTCCGGCACCACCAGGACATCATCGGGCTTCAGGTCAAGCGGCGCGTTCCTTCGCCCGCCGCTGCCGGATCCACCCGAGAACCGTGAGGTGAGCTTCTTCAAACGCCCCATACGCTTGCGCTGAACATCGCGGATCTTGGTTGTGTAGAAGGCAGAGAAATCGTGCGGTGTATTGGCGTAATAGCCCGACGGGCCCATGTGAACGACCGCCGCCTGATGCCCCGCATCGCTTAGCAGCGCAACAGCATCGTACAGGACCGCAATTCCGCCAGAAGCGCCGGAAATATCAGGGCACAGAAAATAATACGTCTTGGCCAAAGCGGCACCGAAAGTCACTAAAAACAAAGGCAGGCGACCCAAGCGGATCGCCTGCCTGAAGTCAGATTACTTGAGCTCGACTTCGGCACCAGCCGCTTCGAGTTTCGCTTTGATCTCTTCGGCCTCGGCCTTCGGTGCGCCTTCCTTGACGGCTTTGCCACCGGCTTCGACCAGATCTTTGGCTTCTTTCAGGCCAAGACCCGTGATCGCGCGAACTTCCTTGATCACGTTGATCTTCTGGGCACCGGCCGCTTTTAGGATGACGTCGAATTCGTCTTTCTCTTCAGCAGCTGCACCGCCGGCATCGCCGCCAGCGGCACCACCGGCAACCATCACCGCGCCACCAGCGGCGGGCTCGATGCCGTATTCATCCTTCAGGATGGTTTTCAGTTCCTGGGCTTCGAGAAGCGTGAGACCCACGATCTCTTCAGCAAGTTTTTTCAGATCAGCCATAGTTCACAGTTCCTATTTGTGTGTTCCGGCGTCAGGGCACGGCCCCAACGCGAGTTCATTCGTTGCTCAGGCGGCTTCCGCCCTTTCCTCGATCGTGGAAAGGATGCTCGCGACATTCGAAGCAGGTGCGCCAATGGCCCCGGCAATGTTCGAAGCAGGCGCGCCGATGCAGCCAGCGATCGAAGCAATAAGCTCTTCACGCGACGGCATCGCAGCGACGGCTTTCACACCGGCCGGATCCAGTTCCGTTTCGCCCATAGCACCGCCGAGGATGACGAACTTGTCGTTGTCCTTGGCGTATTTCTCGGCGACCTTGGCTGCTGCCACAGGGTCTTCCGAATAGGCGAGAACGGCCATGCCCGAGAGAAGGTCAGCGATCGAAGCGTTCGGCTTTCCTTCCAGGGCGATTTTGGCGAGCCTGTTCTTGGCGACGCGAACGGACCCACCAGCTTCGCGCATCTGCGCGCGCAGGTCCTGCATCTCAGCAACCGTGAGACCCGCATAGTGGGCTACCACTACGACGCCAGAGCTTTCGAAGATCTGGCCGAGTTCCTCGACCACTTTCTCTTTCTGGGCTCTATCCACAGTTTACTCCAATTTAGGAGGGTTGACCCTCCGGCTCAGCTTCTGCCGGGTGTGACACCCGACAAACGGGAGTCCTTACGGGTCCTGCGCAAAATCGCCTTTGGAACCCGAGATGGGATCCAAGAAACTGCGTATTTCCCGTCTCAGGCAGGAATTATTGGCTGACGCCAACCCACCGTCTCGGACGAAATGCACTGGTCGCCCGACTCGGCGGGCGACCAGAACAGCGGACGTGTATGCAGGAATGCGCGGAAAGGAAAGAAAAAAGTGCCAAATGATCGACGGTGGTGAACAAAGCTTTCCTTCTGACGGTTTAGCCCCCGTCCACAATCGTTACGGTGCTGCCGGACCCGATCAGAAAACCGGGACCACCCATGGACATGCACCCGTCCACCCGGATGTTGCCCACTTCAAACTCCCCTTCTGTGCTGCGCCAGGGATTTGCGTATCGGGTTGCATCGGGAAGCTCGGGCCGTTCGTCTCGTTTGCCGCAAGACACCGCATGGGGCGCAATAAGACCTGTGCTGATCTCGGTGATCGCGGTGACAAAGGCCGAGCCCGCACCACTGCCTTGCGTGCAACCTGACCTGTACATCTCGCCGTGGCTCCAAAATAGGTTGGTTTCGGCCACAAATGTCAGGGTCTCGCAGTCGATCAATGCCGAACGATGCAAGGCAACCAGGGTCTCTGCCAGGACCGACGTGTCGGCGGCGCCATGGGCCTCGGTGTTGAACCAGGCCAGGGCGGATTGGGTCGCCTCGTCCAACTGGCCGCCGTATTCGCCCCGGTAGTATCCGAGAATGGCAAGCCGGATTTGAAGGGCGGTCACCATCATGGGCGAGTTTGAGGGCACGATCCGGGACGCGTCCATCGCAAAGGGCGGGGCTCCTCCGTCTTGCGCATCCTCCAGAACCGCGACAAGGGCGGGGCGTGCGAAATCGGAGGCGGTCTTCACATCGGCATCGGTGACGCCGACACCCTGGGACAGAAGGGCGTTGATGATCTCTAACGCGCCCGAACTGATCGCGCCTTGCAGCGGTGTCGTTCCGTTCGCCCCGGCAATCTGCGGATCGGCCCCTGCCGCAATCAACTGGTCGACGATGTCCGTTCGGGCCAGTGTCGCCGCCAGAGACAAGGGCGTAAAACTCTCGTTGCCGGTGATGGGTGCATTCACATCGGCGCCGCCTGATATCAACTCTGCCATGCGATCTGCGTCGTTTGCATCGATTGCTTCGTAAAGCTCTGGTGAGGCCTGGGCAGCGTGTAACGTCAGGCACGCGAGTGCCAGGACAATTGGGGATAACTGTCGGAGACGCATCGCATCCTCACCATCGTTGCGGGTCTTGATATGCAGTCATTCGCGTATCGGGATCGTATCGATTCCCTTGGTTTGAGTCGAATCGGGGCACCTGCTCCGGCGCAGGGGTTGCGGCACAAGGCCCGAAAGAAGAATACTGATTTCGCGACAGCAGGGGACGCGGACGCCAGAATGATTTATGCCTTCGAAGACTGCACGGTCGATACGAACCGAATGGAGCTTCGGCGCAAAGCAGATGTCGTCGCGGTCGAACCCAAGGCCTTCGATGCGCTGTGCCATCTGATCCAGAACGCGGATCGTGTGGTGTCGAAAGACGAATTGCTGGAAGCGGTCTGGAATGGTCGGATTGTCTCGGATGCCTCGATCAGCAGCGCGATCAAAGCTGCGCGCGCGGCGATTGGCGATGACGGATCCCGCCAGGGCCTGATCAAGACGGTGCATGGCCGTGGCTTTCGGTTCGTTGGGCCACTTGTATCGTCCGGGACGGCCGAAAGCGATGCGGCAGAGCTGCGTCAGGATATCCGGTACTGCCGATCTTTTGACGGCACCAAGATTGCATATGCCATCTCGGGCAGCGGACCGACCATCGTCAAATCGGCCAATTGGTTGTCGCATCTGGAACATGAGCTTGAAAACCCGCTTTGGCGCCACTGGATCCAGGCGTTCAGCGACGGCAATCAACTGATCCGTTATGACGAGCGCGGGAATGGACTGTCGGAACGGAAACCGACCGACGTGTCCTTTGGCGCGCGGGTGCGCGACCTTGAAACGGTGGTCGACACCGCGGCTCCGGACACATTTGTCCTGTTTGGGGTTTCGGCGGGGTGCAGTTTCGCGATCGACTATGCGGCGCGGCACCCGGATCGCGTGCAGGGACTGATCCTGTATGGCGGCTTTCCGATCGGCTGGAAACATCTCGACAATGCCGAAGAGACCGAGATGCGCGAGGCGATGACCGCGCTGATCCGCGTGGGATGGGGCCGGAATAACCCGGCGTTCCGGCAGCTTTTCACGTCGGCCTTCATGCCCGATGCGACGGCGGAAGAGGCAGGATGGTTCAACGAACTTCAGAAAAGAGCCGCACAACCCGAAATCGCAGCGCGCCTGCACGACGCGGCGGGTACGATCAACGTGATCGAGGCGCTGGGCCAGATCAAAGCGCCGACGCTTGTCATCCATGCCCGCGATGACGGCATCATTCCTCTGGTGGCCGGACAAATGTTGGCAAGCGACATCCCGGGTGCGCGTTTCGTCACTGTTGAGTCCAAGAACCACATTCTCATGCGGGACGAGGGCGCCTTCGACCGGATGATGGAGGAAGTGCGCCGCTTCCTGGCCGAGGTCCGTTGAGCCCTAGTGGCCGCCGGCGAGAATCCCGGTTCGCACCGAATAGTTCGCCGCAACCTCGTAATCGGGGTCATCGTCGCTATCGATGATTAACTGGCCGGCCTTGGTAAGAAGCTTATGGCACGCGGGGCTCAGGTGGCGCAGTTCAATCTTCTTGCCTGCGGCCTCGTATTTCTCTGCGATGGCCTCAATCGCGGTCAGCGCCGATTGGTCGGCTACGCGGCTGTCAGCGAAATCGATGACCACGCGCGACGGATCCGACGCGATGTCGAACAGTTCCATGAAGCCAGCGGTCGAGCCAAAGAAGAGCGGTCCCTGGATCTGATAAACTTTGGCGCCCTCCGGGGTCGTGTAAGACTTCGCGTAGATCCGTGTCGCGTTCTGCCAGGCATAGACCAGCGCCGAGACGATCACACCGACGACCACGGCAATCGCAAGGTCATATGCAACGGTGACCCCGGTCACAAGGACGATGACGAAGCTGTCTGTCCAAGGCACCTTCCGCATAATCTTGAAGCTGTTCCAGGCAAATGTCCCGATCACGACCATGAACATGACACCCACCAGCGCAGCGAGCGGAATCTGCTCGATCAGGGGCGCGGCGACAACGATGAAGAGAAGCAGGAACAAGGCTGCCGAGATGCCCGACAGGCGCGTGCGTCCGCCCGATTTCACATTAATCATGGACTGGCCGATCATGGCGCAACCGCCCATGCCGCCGAAGAACCCGGTCACAAGGTTTGCCCCGCCCTGGGCGATGCATTCCTGGCTGGCGCCGCCCTTCTGGCCCGTGATCTCGCCCACAAGGTTCAATGTCAGCAGGCTTTCGATCAGACCAATCGCTGCCAGGATCAGCGCGTAGGGCAGGATGATTTCCAACGTCTCAAAGTTCAGCGGCACGACGGGGATATGGAACATCGGCAAGCCACCCTCGATGGATGCCAGATCACCAACGCGGGGCACGTCAATCCTAAAAGCAATCACGGCCAGGGCGACGATCCCGATCCCGGCCAGGGGCGCGGGAACGGCTGTCGTGATACGGGGCATGACCCAGATGATCGCCATGGTCACCGCCACCAGCGCCAGCATGATGATCAAGGGCCAACCGGTCATCCATTCGCCATGGGCCATGCCGTGGCCTGATGCCTCGGCCGTGCCCGGGACCTGAAACTGGCTGAGCTGTGCGAGGAAGATCACGATGGCCAGGCCGTTCACAAACCCAAGCATCACCGGATGCGGCACAAGCCGGATGAACTTGCCCAGTTTGAACACGCCCGCCGCGATCTGGATCAGGCCCATCAGGACAACGGTGGCGAACAAGTACTCGACGCCGTGGGTCGCAACCAATGAGACCATGACAACGGCCAAGGCGCCCGTCGCGCCCGAAATCATGCCGGGGCGGCCCCCGAAGACAGCGGTGATCAGCCCGACGATGAAGGCGGCGTAAAGGCCGACCAAGGGATGCACACCTGCGACGAAGGCGAAGGCCACGGCCTCGGGCACCAGGGCCAGCGCGACGGTCAAGCCCGCCAGGATCTCGACCCGCAGACGGTTTGAGTCGAGCGACTGCCCGTCACCGGAGAAACTGGCAAAACTGTTTGCGTTGGCGAGCGCCGCCATCATGATCTTCGTCAAGGGTACGTCCCTGGTTTGAATGGGAATGTTGGCGCTAACTAGCAGGGATCTGTCAAAAGGCACGGTATTCTTAGGCATACCAGCCCCGCGCCTCACGCATGGCTGGCTGGTTTTCTGTGGATTTGCCCGATTTCGGGTTGTGACCGCCCAAAAAAACACGCCCAATGCAAAGAAATGCGCCAGTCGGAGGATGATATGAAAACTGCGAAGGATTTTCTGGAAGAAGCCCATGCCGTCGTGCCGAAGATCTCGGTTGAGGAAGGCAAAGCGAAGCACGCGGCAGGCAACTCGGTCTTCGTCGATGTCCGAGATAGCGGCCTGGTCGCGCAGTCAGGTACCATCGCCGGGGCCGAGCGCATCACACGCGGCATGATGGAGTTCACCGCCGATCCCTCGACACCGTTTTACAACGACAAATTGACGCACGATGCCGACATCGTTCTGGTTTGCGGCGCGGGAGGTCAGGCGGCGCTGGCTGGCAAGACGCTGAAGGACATGGGGTACAAGAATGTCTCGAACGTTGGCGGGTTCGGCGACTGGAAAGACGGCGGCGGCCCGACCGAAGCCGGTTAGCGCTGAAACGACCGGCGGTAGACCCCGGGCGTGACGCCCATCTGCCGCCGGAAGACTGCGGTCATGTGTGATTGAGACGAAAACCCGACGGCGAACGCGATGTCCGCCAAAGGCATGTCCGTGGTCTCAAGTTTCTCGCGGGCCCGCTCAACCCGTCGTTCTATCACATATTGATGCACGGTGCGTCCCGTCGCCGCACGGAAGCCAAGCGATAGCTTGGTGGTCCCCACGTCAAGGATCCGCGCCAGGCGGGCAATGGACAGGTCGGTGTCGATGTCTTCCTCGATCGCCTCAAACAGGATCCGAAGCGCCCGCTTGTTCAACTGGGTCTCGGATCGTTGGACCCTGATCGGGTCGTCGGAATGGTGCTGCAATAGATGGGTCCCGACGACCTGCGCCCAGCCATCCAGTTCAAGTTGCGTGATCGGGCGATCCTGCAAAAGCGTCGTCGCGCAGGTCCGGATGATGTCGGCCAGGATCGGATCGGCTTCGGCTTCGCGCCGGATCAGATCCGGCGCCCGGCCACCAACGGATAAGTGCTGGCCGATCTCATCGATGCGCTCCTGTTTGACATAGACCGACAGCCACTTGGTTTCGACGTCGTTGGTGAAGGATCCCTCGAACCAGGTCGGCTCAACCGTGATCGCGCCGGGAGCGATCTCGGGCGTCTTCCTGTCCAGACGGATCATACCGCCGGACAGGATCAGGCAAGATGACGCATAGGCCGCACCGGGGCGGACATTCGCGATATCCACGTTCTCGGAAAACCGCGCGATGCGAAGATCCGCATCCATGCCGAAACCGGCATGATCCAGTATGGCACTGCGCGCCACTTCGCGTTCATCTCTAAAAACCTCAACCGGCATGCGCGAAGACATAGCGTCTGGCCGAATTTTGGATATCAAATTGATCTCACAAATTTATCAATTCTAATTCAGTCCGCTGATCGGACGACAAAAATCCGCCTGTTAACAACTAATTACCAGGTCAACGAAAGCAAAAGGGCGGCCCGACCGGACCGCCCTTGGCATAGTCATATGCGCCGCGTTCAGGCGTTGCCGGTCGCGCTGTCGATTGAGATCGAGACACCGGGGCCCATCGTCGAGGTCAACGAGACCTTCTTCATATAGGCGCCTTTGGCCCCGGCCGGCTTGGCCTTCTGCACAGCTTCGACAAAGGCTTTGACGTTTTCAACCAGCTTGGCTTCGTCGAAGGACGCCTTGCCCACACCGGCATGCACAACGCCCGCCTTCTCGGCCTTGAACTGAACCTGACCGCCTTTGGCTGCCTGAACGGCTTCCTTGACGTCCATGGTCACCGTCCCGACTTTCGGGTTCGGCATCAGGTTGCGTGGCCCAAGGACCTTACCCAGACGCCCAACGATGGGCATCATGTCCGGGGTCGCGATGCAGCGGTCAAAGTCGATCGTGCCACCCTGAACCGTTTCCATCAGGTCTTCGGCGCCCACGACATCCGCGCCCGCTTCCTTGGCTTCGTCGGCCTTGGGACCACGCGCAAAGACAGCAACGCGGACCGATTTGCCCGTGCCGTTCGGCAGATCGACCGTTCCACGGACCATCTGGTCTGCGTGACGCGGGTCGACGCCCAGCGCCATGGCGATCTCGACCGTTTCATCGAATTTGGCGGTCGCGTTGGACTTCACCAGCGCAACGGCCTCTTCAACCGTCACGTTCTCTTTGCCCTCGACAGCGGCGCGGGCGGCTTTTGTGCGTTTTCCGAGCTTGGCCATTACTTCACCTCGATCCCCATAGAGTTCGCCGAACCGACGATGATCTTCATCGCGCCTTCGATATCGTTGGCGTTGAGATCCTTCATCTTGGCTTCGGCAATCTCGCGCACCTGCTTAACGGTGACCGAACCCACGGTTTCCCGCGACGGGTTGTTGGCGCCCGATTTCAGCTTGGCGGCCTTCTTCAGGAAGTAAGACGCAGGCGGCGTCTTGATGTCCATCGTGAAGGACTTGTCCTGGTAATAGGTGATCACGGTCGGGCAAGGCGCGCCCGGATCAAGCTCTTGCGTTTTGGCGTTAAACGCTTTGCAGAATTCCATGATGTTGATGCCGCGCTGACCCAGGGCAGGCCCAACAGGGGGCGACGGGTTCGCTTGTCCGGCGGGCACCTGAAGCTTCATGGTGCCAGCAACTTTCTTGGCCATAAGACCAACTCCTTTTGTCCGGCCCGGGCGCGCGTCGCCCAAGCTTTATGTGGATGTGGTCTGGTCCGGATCACGCGTGACCCTCGCCTCCCACATGGGAATCGCCGTGTTGCCACAGCGGATGCGGCATTTAAGGGGCATGCGCCAGCAATGCAAGCTTGCCGTTGGCGCCCATCACGTACAGCAGGCGCGGGCCACCGGACTGCCCCCGCAGCAGTCCTCCAAAATGAAGGCGACCAATTGCCCCAGCGTTGCGAAGTTCGACCGATAGATGATGTGGCGGGACTGGCGTTCGGCCTGGATCAATCCTGCCTCGGTCAGGGCAGACAGGTGGAACGAGGTTTGCGAGGGGCTCGCGCCCAGGACATCTGCAATCCCGCCAGCGCTCAGCCCGTCGGGGCCCGCCTGGACCAGGGCCTTTAAGACGGTCAGACGGCTTTCATTCGCCATGGCAGACAGGGCCGCGAGGGCTTCATCCTGATTCATATTTCAATTCTTCTTGAAATGTTAGATGTCGAGATGTACATATTTCAAGAATCATTGAAATGAAAGGGCCTGCCTATGTCGACGCTCGGATTTTTCCGTGAACAACTGACCGAAGCCGACCAGAACCGCCGCCTGATCTTTGCCACCATCGATGGCCCGATCGGCGCGGGGTATCATGTGACCGAGCTCAAACTGGCCGATGTCAGCAGCATCGATTGCGGCGGCGGCCAAACGGCCTGGACCGAAGCCACGATGCAGTTACTGGACGGCTATGGCGACGACCACATGACGGCCGGCACCTTCGCAGGGATCGCTGACAAGTCAGTCGCAGCCTTGCCCGGCCTGCGCGAGGCGCCGCTTTCAGTCGAATTCGCGCCAAGAAATGAAGGGCTTCGGATCTTCCAGATCGGGGCAATCCAAAGAACAGAAGACACTCTGATCGTTGGGCTTCAGGATCGCCAGGCGCTGTGCAAGCCATCTGCCGCACAGATATCAGGCGGTGCAGCTTGCTGCGGCCCGAAAGCGTCTTTCTGCTGCTGAGTTAAGCGCTCAAGTCTCTTTCGAAACCTGAGTGTATTCCAGTTCGACTGGGGTGGCGCGACCAAAGATCGACACCGTCACCTTCAGGCGCTGGTTCTCTTCGTCCACTTCCTCGACCATGCCGTCGAAATCCTCGAACGGTCCGTCGTTGACTTTCACCTTCTCGCCCACTTCGAACGAGATCAGCGTCCGCGGTGCGGTTTCGCCTTCCTCGACGCGGTTCAGGATCGTGTTCACCTCGGCATCACGCATCGGCATCGGTCGTCCCTGCGGGCCCAGAAAGCCGGTGACGCGGTTGATCGAATTCACAAGGTGATAGCCCTGATCCGACATCTCCATCCGCACCAGGACATAGCCCGGCATGAAGCGCCGCTCGGTCGGAACCTTCTTGCCGCGCCGGATCTCGATCACTTCCTCGGTCGGGACCAGCACTTCTTCGATCTCTTCCTCAAGCCCGGCATCCACGACAGCCGTCCTGATCTGCTCGGCCACCTTCTTTTCGAAGTTGGACAGCACACTTACCGAATACCACCGCTTGGCCATGTCTCGATCCTGTTGTCTTCTTGCGCGACAAGCGCCCGGAATAAAAAGGGGCGCGCAACATCACCGTTGCACGCCTCATACTCGATGGGTGTACTCTGACCGTTCGGGAAGGGCAAGGGCCCTGCCCGCGTCAAAACATCGACAACACCGCCTGCAGTCCGTTCCGGATCAGGAAATCGACGAAGAAGAAGAAGACAGCCGTCAGCATGGCCATCACGAAGACCATCACCGAGGTCATCAGAACCTCGCGCCGGGACGGCCATGTGACCTTCGACACTTCGGCCCGAACTTCTTGAACGAATTTGAGCGGATTGACGCC
Source organism: Paracoccaceae bacterium (assembly GCA_965267475.1). Classification (GTDB taxonomy): domain Bacteria; phylum Pseudomonadota; class Alphaproteobacteria; order Rhodobacterales; family Rhodobacteraceae; genus JBCBKU01. The sequence continues at coordinate 1,003,127 of OZ254079.1, read as the reverse complement.
AGCCATCGCTTGTCCTCTTGCTGTTCTGGGGCAGATACGGTGTTCGCCCTTCAAGTTCAAGCCGCCTGAGGGATCACAATCATGTCCGAGATGATGCGCGCGCTCGTAAAAGCCAAGTCCGAACCGGGTCTTTGGATGGAAGAGGTGCCGCGGCCGGTGCCCGGCCCGAACGACGTTCTGATCCGGGTCAGGAAGACCGCCATCTGCGGAACGGACATGCATATTCACGCGTGGGACGAATGGGCGGCCTCAACCGTTCCTGTCCCGATGGTTGTGGGCCACGAATTCTGCGGCGAGATTGCCGAGGTCGGGTCAGCCGTCACGCGGTATACGCCCGGCCAACGGGTCGCGGGTGAAGGCCATATCGTCTGCGGCGCCTGCCGGAACTGCCGTGCAGGGCGCGGACATCTTTGCCGAAATACGCTGGGCGTCGGGGTGAACCGGCCCGGGGCTTTCGCCGATTACCTCGTATTGCCGGAGCACAACGTGTTTCTGCCGCCTGACGACATCCCGGATGAGATCGTGGCCATCTTCGATCCGTTCGGGAATGCGGTGCACACGGCGCTGTCCTTCGATCTGGTCGGCGAAGACGTTTTGGTGACGGGTGCGGGCGCCATCGGCATCATGGGGGCGCTGGTCGCGCAAGAGGTTGGCGCCCGCAAAGTGGTGATCACTGACCTGAACGAAGACCGGCTGGCCCGCGCGCGCGAAATGGGGGTCCAATATACCGCCAACCCGTCCGAAGAGGATCTGAACGACGTGATGACCCGGATCGGCATGAACGAGGGGTTCGATGTCGGCCTTGAGATGTCGGGCGCCGCACAGGCGTTCCGCGGCATGATCGATGTCATGAATAACGGCGGCAAGATCGCGATCCTCGGGATTGCACCGGCCGCGTTCAAAATCGATTGGAACTTGGTCATCTTCAAGATGCTGACGCTGAAAGGCATCTATGGGAGAGAGATGTTCGAGACCTGGTACAAGATGGCGACCCTTGTTCAAGGCCGGATCGATCTGACTCCGCTGATCACGCACCGGTTGCCCGCGTCACAGTTTCAGACCGGATTTGACGCAATGGCGCAGGGCAGTTCTGGGAAGGTCATTCTGGACTGGGAATCGTCCGGCTAGGCTAGGGGTATACCCGCCAAAATTCGCGAAACAGTCCGACCATGGGTCAAGTTCTGTTTCCGTGGAAATAATGCTCTGCAAACGGGCAGGTTCGTTGAATTTTCGGTTAAATGTTTGATTTTTATTTGTTTTCTTCCAAATATCCCGAGGTTTGTTTCAAGATCGTTTCAAGCCCGCGCCCAGTTTCGGTCGCAATCCTGGGGGTATTCTCAAACGATCTGTTTCCAGATCCACCGCAAGTCCTGACCTAATATCCATGACGCAATTTTCACGGAATTTGATACAACTATGAGTGTGTTGGGTAACCAGTGAATACGCATCCGGGTCGGGTGCAGTTTAAGAGTTCGGCAAGCCTGCGTCGCGAAAGCGCGCAGGCTTGTCTCATTTCTCGGGAATGGGTTCGGACGGGCGCTGCGCCGGTTCGGCCCCTAGGGCCGCTTCGCCGGTTTCGGGATACGCTTCAACAAAGGTTTCGACAGCCGTCGCTTTGTCGCGTCGAACATATCATCGACATACGCGTCCGAGAGCGATGGCAATTGGCCACGCACCTGCCTTGCCCGCACAGGTTTTTGGACCTGCGGCACGATCACATGTTTCGAAAAGACGGTCTCGTCTTTTAGCCCCATCCCAGACGTCCCAGTCGCTGCCATCATGTTGTGAAGGTCGCGCCCTTTTTGACGGAATCGAACCAAAACCTTTGAAATTCATCGTTTCCACTTTCGAAACGGCAGAATTTCGGAATTTCCAGGAAAATTATTTATGCATATCAGATGCTTAAAGATTTCGCCCACAAGCACCCTGTGGGTAAGCCGAGGAGAACTCGTTGGAATTCACGCAATTCGGAACCCAATTTCGGCGCGAATCGGTTCGAAATGTGACCTTTTCGACAGTTCGGGCCCCGCAACTGGAAACGATTGTGGCAGGGGGCCAGGTGCAACCCTAGGACGCAACGGCGTACTGAGGTTCCATCTCGGCCGCCATAGCCGCTGAACGCACGGCAGGCATCTTCAGAACCGCATAGGTCCGCCCGTCGCCCGGGTTGTTGTAGGGCTCGCCAATACGATGCGCGGGGTGCCCAAGCCGCCTTAGCGCCCGCATGAGCGGCAAAGGCGAAATCGAGACCATGTCCTTGGCGCCGCCGGCCTCGGCCAACTGCACCAGACCATCCACGATCAGCGCCAGGCAGCGCGACCGCTCACGCTGGCTTTCGACGGAATTCGAAATCACCAGCCGCGTGCACTCCCAAATCGTCGGAGAATTGACTTCTTGCGACAATACTTCGGCCGGGATCCCGGCGAGCTTGCCTAGGATCGCGTCCTGCAACATGCAGGTGTGATCGCCCCAGCGGCAGTTTGCGGGCATGGTCCGGGCGCCGCCGATGACATGGCCGTTCCGGACCACGACTGAATACCGGGCGGTCGGGTTGTCGTACTGGTCCATCTCGACATCGTCGTTGTGCGGGATATCCCATTCAAGCGTGTCCACGAAGAACCGCTTCCGCAGGCGCAGAAAGTCGTAGAATGCCGCACCGTGCAGGTGCATCACCGACATGTCGAATGTCACATTATGCATCGCAGCCCCCCCAGGCTTTGCATGCATCTAAGCGAATAGTCGGGTGTTTGTTAACAATAAATTTCGCGCATAGCGATTGTTTCTCGCCTGTGCCCGATAGGTCGCATTAGATCAATCCGAACTGCGTCGCCTGGGTTACCGCCTGGGCCGTGGTGCGCGCATCCAGCTTGGACTTGGCGTTCCTTAGCCGTTGTTTTACTGCGCTTTCAGTCACCCCTAGCGTGTACGCAACCTCTTTCATCAACAGGCCGTCCCGGATCAATTTAAGGGTCTCAAGCTCGGCATTTGTCAGGTCTTCAGGCGGTGAGGACGCCCGGTGAAGCGCCGATAATTTCTGCTCAAGCTCTTCGATTTCGGTCTCTTCGAACTCTCGATCGGACCGCGCGAAGGTCCCAAACGTCCTCAAACCGAGATTCTCCGAATCGAACACTGACACCGCAACGCCGAAATTCAGGCCGTGATCTTCGGCAAGCTCGATCACACCCCTTGGATCGTCCAATTCGATCTCGCTCCACCGGATGCAGCCGGTATTCGCATAGATCCATCGGATCACCGGATCATAGAGCATCAATCCGTCGCGGGTGTAACGGTGGACCCAAGCAAGCGGCAAAGCGTTATGTTCCAGTTCAGGAAAGGCAAAACCCACCCGAACGGCCAGATGATATCCAGCCGGAGCGAGGTCTTGAAAACCATACTCCTCTACGGACCGTCCACCATGCGACATCTTAAATTCTGCCGTCTGCCTCATTTAGTTGGCTATATATATAGGTTGCCTAAATCCCTTGAACGACGCTACCGGTAAACAATGGTTTGAGAAACGACAAACGGAAAAGAGCAATGGACCGCGTCGCTACAACCAAGAGGATACTTGGCGAACTTGCTGAAAACAGCCCGTCGGGCTTTGCAATTGCTCTCCATGTGCGCTTCACGACACCGACCTATCTGTTTCAATCTTACAACAAAGACTGGATGGAGCATTACTCCAGCAAGGGGCTGGTCATGCATGATCCAACCGTTCGTTGGGGATTTGAGAACAATGGAACCGTCAAATGGTCCGGCCTGACTGATCTTGATTCGGCCGGTGTGTTGCAAGAGGCCCGGAAATTCGGGCTCGAGTATGGCGTGACTGTTGCCATTTCGGACGCGGATTCAAAAAGTATTGCCAGCTTCTCACGTGCGGATCGCGAATACGAAACTGCCGAAATCGATGCGCTGGTCGGCAAACTGACCGAAATGCATGCCGAGTCGCTGCCAAGGGACAACGACAGCGCGTTTGAGGAAGCGATGAAACAGCTTTCGATCGAACTGACGCATTCCTAGACCAGCGCCGCAGCGACCCCGATTGCCAGCATGACCAGAAGCGCGACGCGACTGATCCGATCGGTCAGCGCGAAGACAACCGGATCATCCTGCATCTCGCCACGGTGGGCTTTCCAAACCGCCCTGTTGATCCAATAGAGCAGAACCAGGCACATCCCCCACATCAGTTCGGGCATGCTGTAAAGCTCCTGCACGGCCGGTGAGTCCAGGTAAAGCGCCAGAACCAGAACTGCGACGAAACCGGACGACACAGCCATCTGAGACACAAGGGCGATATCCTCGACCCGGTAGTCGCGGCCCTTCGCTTCCAGTTTGTTGGCTGCCTTTGCGTCCACAAGTTCGGCCTGGCGTTTAATTGAGGCCAACGAGAAGAAGAAAAAGACCGAGAACGCCAGTAGCCAGACGGAAATCGGGATAGACAGCGCGGCACCCCCGGCGACGATCCGTAGCGTGTAGAGGCCCGCAAGGGTGCAGATATCCAGGATCGCTTTCTGTTTCAGGAAGGCGGAATAAGCGACCGTGACAAGATAATAGCCCAGCATCACGAAGAAGAATGGCCCACCAAGCATGGCCGCGATGATGGCCCCGCCCGCCAAAAGTCCAAGTGACGTTCGGGCGCCAAGGCGCAGCGAGACATCGCCAGCGGCAAAGGGACGCAGCCTTTTTCGCGCATGGGCGCGGTCGGAGGCGAGATCAAGCAGGTCGTTTAGCAGGTAAACGCTGGACGCCACCATCGAAAACGCGATGAAGGCCAAAAGGCTGAACAGAATATTGCCCGGTGACACCAGGTGGGCGGTGAACATCGGAACGAATATCAGAAGGTTCTTCGCCCATTGGTGGGGTCGCATGGCCCGCACCAGTGCCGGAAAGGCACCCTGCCAGCCGGGTGACGCAGGCGCCAGCGCCGTGCTGCCATCGGCAAAAGCGTGTTGGCCCGGACCGAATGCCGCATCAAGCCGTTCGGTCACCTCAGCCTCGGACATCGTCGTAGTGCCGTCAGGCCCAATCACCTCGTCAAAGATGCCAAGATGCACCGCAACGCGGTCCGCCAGATCTTGTGACCGCCGTGACATAAGCACTGTCCGAAAGCCTTCGGCGCGTTCGCGAGCCAGATAGTCGACCATATCCCGGTCATAGGGCAGCGTTGCGACGTCCAGCGCGCCTGCAAGGTCAGACGTGACAATGGACCCGGTTTTCCGGGTCACCCCCGCCCTGAGCGCTTGACGCGCGCCAGCGGCGCCCGACGCCAGCGCTGTCCAAAACACTTCATCTTCCAGAGATGTCCGCGTCAGCGGTCCCTCAAGGTCGACCACCAATGTCCCAAGGGTGGCCCCGGCCCGGATCGGGGAATCTTTGTTCACTGTATCTGCCTGTTATTCGGCATTGCACTACTCTGGCGCGAGCATAGCGCATCGGTGCGTCTTCGCGCAAACGGATCGGCGCGATCACGCCTCTCGCACGATCTAACGCAGGATGCTTAACACCTCATGTGTCTGCATCTGACCCTTGCGCTAGGGGCCGCCTGGTCGCAACCATGGGCCATGGACGGGAATGCGCATAAATCCGGGGACACGCTGTCATTGACGGCGCCCGAGCTTCTGACCCTGATGAACCAGATCATCGGTCGCATCGACATGCTGTGGCAAAGGGTCCTTTATTCGCACGCCGCCATTGTCGGCGTGATGGTCTTTTTCGCAACGACGTCTGACCTTTATGCAGTCCCTCGGCTGCTGGTCTTCTTTTTCTACTCGGTCAACAGCCTGATCGCGCATTACTCGTTCAAAGAGGCCTATGACGGCCTTCGGGCCGCGGTCAGCGATCTCGATGCCATCGAAGGATTTCGGGATGGATCTGAGGTCGGGCGCTGGTTCACTTCGCGCAGTTTCGCGCGCCATACCGTGCGAAGGGGGCTTATCCTGACGTCCGTCTGGGTCGTGGTCAGCTATCTGCTGATTTACCCGCTTGTCCCAGGGCTGTCGGGTTTTGGCCCCTAAGGCGCATCCAGTTTCAGTTTCGATACTGCCGACTCAAGTGATTTCGCAACCGTCGGATCAGCGACCGTTTCACTGATGACCTGACGCACCCCGTCCATCGAACGAACATCCCGCGTCTGAAGATGGCCCAGAAGTTCAACCAGATAGGTTTCCGAACAAACGCCCTGCATGTACCGCCACAAGGGCTGGTCGCCCGTGTCGTCTGGCACAAGTCCGCAGCGGGTCCCCGGATCCGCGTTTTGCCAGAACAAGGTCAGGATGTCGGCAAGGGCCGAACTGTCATTGGCGAAATAGCTGTGCGCCATCATGTCTTCACCCAGTTCTGACATATCGACGCTGTCGAGGGTCGGCGTGGTCAGAGTGTCGCCGCCGCCTTGCCCGGCCCGTGGCGCATCCCCGTGCAACTTGCGCGAGGTCACAAGCGCCCAGTCTTCTTCCGAGGCATAAAGCGTCAAACGCTCCGCTACGGGGCGGATGGTCGGGATCATTTCCTTGAACAGACCCGCATCCACATCGGGCGCGGCAAACAGGACCTGCCCCAGAAGCGGATCATCGCCTTCGGCAACGCCTTTTCTCAACGCCAGAAGTTCCAATGCGTCGGTCAGCGCGCGGTTGCCCATGCTATGCGCCACAACGTGAATCGTAGGTGCGCTGGACTTCTCGACCAGGTCTTCCAGAAATCGCGATAGACGACGGCCGGACAGCCGCACAACGGCGGTGTCGGCCACATATCCGATGGTTGTTCCCCGCGAAGGCCAGGAGTACAGGATCGGCACACCGAAAAAGTTCATATCGAAAGCGATCTGGGCGGCCCGTTTGGCGGCCTGTTCGAAGGTGACGTTATAGCCATGGACAAAGACGAAGGCTTCCCGTGCCTCGGGCCCGTCAAACTCGCCCTGAAGTCTGCCGAAGAAGCCGTCGGGGTCCACAGGTGTCACCGACTGCAAGACCACATGTTTCGAAGGCGCATAGGAAAACTCAAGCCGCCAGATCGAAGGCGCTTCCAGCATCCCCGGCTCGTGGTCATTGGGGATTGTCACCGTCGCGATGCCTAGTTCCAGATCCCCGCGGTCACCGCCATAGAACCGCTCGGGCCGGTCGCTGCCGGATCGCGCCCTGTCCGTGGCGTAATAAACATCTACGGCGCGATACCCCACATCATCGCCGCCGCGCGTGGGGGCCTTTGTGGGGTCGCGAAGATCGGCGGCGTCGGCGCGATAGTCCGATGCATCGGCGGCACGACCCGCAGCCTCGGCCAGATTGCCAAGACGGTCGAAGGTCCGGGCAATGACTTCAGGGGGCATTGCCCCTTCGCGCTGAAGCTCAAGCGCGCGGCCCAGCGCCTCTTCCGCCGATCGGAAATCGCCGTCGGCGGCAAAGTAATCAGCCGCTTCGTTCAACAATACCACTGGATCTGTGTCTAATGTTTCCCGATTAGCATCAGCCAGCCGGGCCATGATCTGAACCTGCTCGGCCGCTTCGGTCCGGCGCCCGAGGCCCAGCAGAAGATCCGCCTTTAGGCGCAGTAGATCGAAAATCAGACGATTGTCGCGCGGATCGGCAGCGGCTTGGAGCGCCAGAAAGCGGTCGACCGCGACCAAGGCCTCATCCGGCGCCTCGGCGGCAAGTCCCGCAAGACCCATCAATTCACCCGCCGATTGGGCCCGGGCGGGATGTCCCCCTGCCACTGCGGCAACCAGGGCGGTGGCGAACCCTAAAGAACATAACAATTTCATTACACTACCTACGAAACGCGGATGAATTCAGCCGAAGCATATCCACGCCGCAAGATTTGTAAATTACCGGGCGATTTCTTCTGGGCCCTCGGCGGGAAGGCCGCTAGGCTTACGGCGCTGGGTTGGGACCGGCAGGTAATTTTTAAAAGGTGCTGCGTGGGGGGAGTAAATCCGAACGGATTTTGGCTGAGTGGCCTTTTGGCTGTGTGCCTTTGGTCCTGCGCTGCCTTCGCTGAGACCAGGGCGCTTCTGGTCGGTGTCTCTGATTATGACGCCGATGACCTGGCCTTTGCCGATCTCAAAGGTCCGGCGAACGATGTCCGCCTGATGCGCGATGTCCTGATCGAGCGAGGGGCGAACGACATTCGCATTCTCGCCGATGGGGTCGATGGCGGCGCGCGCCCGACCCGCGCGGCGATTATGGCGGCCTTCGACAGCCTTGCCGCTGACGCAGCCGAGGGTGACTTCGTCTATATCCATCTTTCCGGTCATGGCAGCCGTCAGGGTGACCCCGAGGGGGACGAGACCGATGGTCGGGACGAGATCTTCCTGCCAATCGATGTCACCCGCGCTGAGCGGGGCGCATTGGTGGTGCCCAATGCCATCACCGATGACGAAATCGGGCGCGCCGTGGCTGCGATCCGTGCGAAGGGGGCCGATGTCTGGCTGGTGATGGACAGTTGCCATTCGGGGTCGGGTTTGCGCGCTGCCGCCCCCGGAACGGCAACCCGTCAAGTGACCCCTGAAGCGCTTGGCCTTGATCTTGACCGAACGGCGATTGCCGAGGGCAGCATCGTCGACACGTCGCAACCCGATCTGCCCGGCGGGTACCTGGCCTTCTATTCGGCGCGATCGAATGAATTGGCGCGGGAAGTGGATTTGGGTCAGGGCGACCAGGAAGATTGGTACGGGCTGTTCTCGGCGAAGTTGGCGGCGCGTTTGCAGGGCGGCGGCGCGATCAGTTATCGCCAGTTGTTCCAGGGCATCCTGTCCGATCTGGCCGATGACCCGACGCTTGGCGGCACGGCGCTGCAAACACCATCCTGGGAAGGCGATCTGATCGATGCGGCGGTTCTTGGCGGCAAGGGCACCGTAGGTGTGCAGCGCTTCCCGGTGCGTGCCGACGTCGTCGCGGCGGGTCTGGTTCACGGTTTGGCCGAAGGCACGCTTCTAGGTCTTCTCAAGGATGCAGCAGACCCAAAAGATGCCGTGATCGCCTATGCCCAGGTTGAGATTGCCGAGGCCACGCGGTCCTTTCTTGTTCCGGTGGACGCCACCTGCCAGCCACAGTCGGACGCGCTTTGTGAACGCTCGGGCAGCATTCCCGATGGCGCACGTTTCGCGCAGATCGAGGGACGCCCGATTACGCTCTCTACCGTGATCGCCCCGCCGGTCGATGTGACGGGCACGCCCATCGACCCGGCATCGGCCCCTGCCCTTGCGCTGGTCGAGGCCGCCAAGGCCAATCCTATGGTCGTGATTGGCGGTGAAGGAGCGGACATCGAAAGCCTTTGGGCCGACGGGCAGCTTTGGTTCGCGCGCGAGGTTCTGCTTGGCGAAAGCCCGGTCGGTCTGTCTTGGAACCCGGACGACGGGACCCCGCTCGCGCCTCTTCTCCGGCGCATCGGAGACGCCGAAAGCCTTGCCAAGATGCTGTCGGCGGCGGGGGGCTACGCGCCCTTTCTCGAAGACAACCCGGTCCGGGTCACTGCCCAGCGCGTTCCATCGAACGCCGAACGGCTTAGCCCGCCCAATCAGGGGGTTTCGTTCGACCGCGAATGCGCCGCGGCCAGACCAAGGGGTACGGGAAGCGAACCCATCGGTCCGGCCCATGAAATACAGCAATGCGATTTGCTTGGTTTTCAGGCCCAGGCCGAAATTGGCGGGGCCTTTGACGTCAACCGTATCTACATCGACGCGACTTTCTGTGTGCACACGCATCATGAGTTGATCGAGGACAACCGACGCCCACGCCGCCTGGGGCGTGCATTCGAAATGTGCTCGGACTGCCCTGGTGGATCATACTCAGCCGGGGACGAACGCGCCTTCGTTATCGTGACGGAAGTCAGACCAAACACCGAAAATCTGAACTTGCAGAACCAGCTTGAGACTTGTGGGCCCTTGGCATCGGGCACCCGCGGCCCTGCGGCACAGGCGGCGCTTGATTTTCTTCAGGCCCGGGCCGAGCGCCCAGGCACGCGCGGCTCTTCCAGCGGGTTCGGTGCGACAGAAATCTGGGTGGACAGTTTCACCTGGCGGGTTCTTCCGAAACAAGAAGCGTTCCGCCGGATCGGACGGGAAATCGAATGAACATACGACTGACGACATGCGCCGGGACCGTGGCATTGATCACGGGGGCCATCGCCCCTGCCATTGGCCAAACGGACGACAGGGGCGACACCGTGCGCGATGTCGTGACAGAGGCGCGCACGTCAGCGCTCGCACTTCCCGAGGGCGAAGGGCGCATTCTTGGTGGACGCCCGTCCGAGCCTGGATCCTGGCCCGCTCAAGTCTCGCTGCACGATGCGACAGAACTGCGGCGCGATGATCCCGAGACGCGGTTTCAGTCGCAATTCTGTGCGGGCACGCTGGTCACACCTCAATGGGTCCTAACCGCCGCCCATTGCGTCATCGAAGAGGGGGGCCGCCCCACCGGCCCCGAGATGCTGGCCGTGCGTGCAGGGTCCGTCGATATCTATCAGGGCGACGTCTATGGCATCGACGAGGTGATCCCCCATCCCGACTATGACGACTTCACCGCAGACCACGATATCGCGCTGTTGAAGCTGTCAAAGCCTGTCGACGGTGCGGAGATCCTGCCGGTGCTGCCACAGGATGCGGCGATTCCACTGGGTCCGGCAACGATCATCGGATGGGGCCGTATGGGCGGCGGATACTTCCCCACTAACCTGATGGAAACAGACATCGAGATTGTGGAGACGGATCTCTGCAACCGGGGTATGGCCGAGCAGGCCAAACGCGATATCGGATCGGTCCTTGCCTCGGTGGGTCAATCTGCCCGCGTGCCAGACCAAACCATTCAAAAGGCATTCGAACTGATCACCGAAGACCTTGGCGACGCGCTGACCGACAACATGATTTGTGCCGGCGTCCCTTCCGGAAAGCGCACGGCTTGCAACGGCGATTCAGGCGGACCGCTTCTGATCGAGGCCGACCGAGGTGGATGGGTTCAGGCGGGCATCGTCAGTTGGGGCCGAGAGCCCCTGGGCGCCACCGAACGATGCGCGCATCGCAATCTATTCTCGGTCTACACCCGTGTTTCGAACTACGTCGATTGGATAAACGCGCAGATCGGAGGGTGACATGGCCAATTTAGCGCGCGCTTTTTTGGCGTTTTGGCTGATGGTCGGATCGGCGATCGCCGATGGCCATGACGGGTTGGAAGAGTTGGTCAGCAATACCTTCGCGGCCTTCAACGCCAATGATCTGGCACAGGCAACCGCCCTTGCCGAACAGGCCGAAGCCATCGCACGGACGGCTCCCGAGGCGGATCCGGATCTGGCGGCAATTGCGCTGACCAATCTGGCCTGGGCCCGCCGCCAATCAGGCGGTGACCGCGCCGAGATCGAGCAGCTTTATCGTGACGCCGTCGCGCATCTTGAGACCCACGGCGTTGTTCCGTCCCAAACCTGGCTGAACGCCATTGGGCTTCTGGGCGGCTACCTTGCGACGGAAGGCGAAATCGATGATCCGCGCCTGTTGGCACAGCGTGCCATAGACCAAACGGCGCGCACCGAATTCGAAGGGCCAGGGACCGGCACGGCATCCAGCATCTATTTTGATCTCGGAGATTATGAAACCGCTGCGGCGACAATGATCCGCGTCCTTGAAATTGCGCCTGACATTCTGGCCCCGTTCTCGGGCCAGATCTTCGCCAATTACCGGAATGCCCGCGATGTCGCCGAAGCCGATGGTCGGATCGGCGCCGTAGAAGCCTTGCTGGATGGGCAAATCGCGCTGGCCACGCAGTTTATGGATCCTGGCGAAGACCAGGATCTGATGATCAGCGAATTGATGTTGAACAAGTTCTTTCCGAACCAGAGCGCCGGGAACTATCTTCAAGCCGCAGCCGCGTTGGACGCCTGGGGCGATTTCGGCGTGTTCTCACCGGAAAACCGCGCCTTTGTGGAAGACAATGCCCAGTCCTTCGTGACCTTGGCCGATGCCAGCCAGGCGAAAGAACCCCTGCCCGACCAGTACGGCTATGCGCGCGTCGCAGTCGCGTTTACCGGGCTCTTGGCAGACCCGGACAATCCCTTGCGAGGCGCTGCGCTGCGCGCCCTTGGAAACGTTCAGTCGAAGCTTGGTCGGCAGAGCGATGCGTTGGACAGTTTTCAAAGGGCTGTCGCCGTTTTGTCCCGTACGGAAGACGGGCGAAACTCTCTGCATCTTCTGTTTGCGGATATGGCCGCTTCGGCCTGGCTTCAGGGCGATTACGCTTTGTCGCGGGATCTCTATGCGCGGGCGGATGCGGCCTATGCGACGGCCCTGTCAAACGGGGCCGAGCCGTTGACGCCGATGGATCACGTCATCACATCGATCAATCGCGCAAACATGCTTGTGGATGCGGGCGCCTATGACGAAGCGCGGGACTGGGTCGCGTCATCGCGCGCCCTGTTTGCCGAGGCGAGATCGACCCAGGATCTCAAATGGAACGGTCTTTATCAGGGCTCTCGGATCGAGGCGACCGAGGCACGCATTCTCGACGCCCAGGGGGACGGTCCCGCCGCGATTGCAGCTTCACGGCTGGCCCTGTCGATGGCGCGCGACACCTTGCCCGCCAATCACCCGGAACTGGCGCTGAACCTAGCCAACACGGCGGATATTCTTGCGGTTCGGGACGAGCGCGAAGGCGCGATCGAGCTTCTGGAAGAAGCCGCCGCGTTGTTTCAGACCATACTGGACAAGGACGCGCCCAACGCGATCGATGCCTCGATGAAGCTTGCACAGGTCCGCCTGTCGATGGGGGACCGAACTGGCGCGACCGAGGTGGTTCGCGACCTGACCGAAGAACGCAAATCGCCCACATACCGCGATCTTCTGCCCGACGCGTCCTTTGAATTCGAAATTCTCGCCTGGCTATTGCTGGACCGGGACAATTCGTCGCCCGAAGATCTGGACGAGGCCTTTCGGGCCCTGCAATGGACCCAGATCACCCGCTCGGCCGAGGCTTTGGCGATGATGGAAGCGAGGCTGGCCGCCTCAGATCCGGGTCTCGGTGACCTGTTGCGTCGGCGTCAGGACATGATCGAGAATCGGCGCCGCACGGCCGAAACCCTGCTGGCCGCCTATGCCTCGGACGAGGCGGATGAAGAACAGCGCCGCATATTATCCGACGTCTATGCAGGAACCGGGGAAGACCTTGCTGCACTTGAGCAGGCCTTGTCACGCGCGGGCCTGGGCGAAACCAGCCTTGCATCGGTCGATCCAATGACCGTGGTTGAGGTTCAGGACCGATTGGACCCGGGCGAAGTCCTTGTCACATTTCTTTTGCCAAGCCTGAACCTTGAGACTGTCGAGGGGCTCAGCGGCAGCACCAACCGGGTCATTGCCATCACAGCCGACGAGACCCGCGTCGCTGTTGTTCCGGAACACAGCCGCCGCAGTCTGAACCGCCGCATTCAGGCCTTCCGCTGCGACGTCGCAGTCAGTGATCCCGGGTGCGAAGGCGGCGGCGCCGAAGGGCTTCGCGGCGCGGCCAATGCGTCCGAGCCCATCGATGAAGGGGCCCTGTTCAATGCCGATGCTGCCTTTGCGCTTTACGACGATCTGTTTGGCGGCATCGATGATCTCCTTCAGACCCATGAGTCCGTTATCATCGTGCCGCCCAGCGATCTGTTGCGTCTTCCGTTCCCGGCGCTCGTCACGGATGTCGCCTTTTCGGACGCATTGGCCGATCAAGCCTGGTTTGCCCGGCGCAACGCCATCTCGGTCCTGCCATCGGTGGCCAGCCTGCGCACGTTGCGGCGCGGTGCAGCGCCGCGGGCGGCGCTTGGTCGCTATCTCGGCGTCGGTGATCCGGTGATCGGCCGAGCCAGCGCCATCGATTGCGACGCTTTCCAAGTTGCCGCACTCCGGTCCGCCCCTGCGGGCCTCCAGCCGATGAGCGATCGGACCAGCGACACCGGCCTGCGCCTGGCCGACCCGAGCATTTTGCGCGACATGCCGCGCCTTCCCGATGCCGCATGCGAATTGGCGGCCATCGGCGACGCCTTTGCGCCGGAAAACCGCGACATTCTGACCGGCACAGCGGCGACCGAAGCCGCGGTCAAGGCATTGAACGGAAGCGGCGCCTTGGCCGAAACCGACATATTGGTCTTCGCAACGCACGGCTTGACCGCGGGCGAGGCTGGCGCCGCTGCCCCCGGATTGGTCCTGACCCCGCCCGAGATGGCCACGCCAGAGGATGATGGCCTGCTGACGGCGGCCGAGATTGCGACCCTTCGTTTGAATGCTTCCTTGGTTGTCCTGTCGGCCTGCAACACGGCAGCGGGCGAGGAAGGCAATACCGACGGCATGTCAGGGCTGGCCCGGGCTTTCTTCCATGCTGGCGCGAAATCGCTACTGGTGACCCATTGGTCGGTCTATTCCGAAGCAGCGGTCGACGTGTCGACGGGGCTCTTTTCCGAACTCAGGAAAGATCCGGGATTGTCCAATGCCCAGGCGCTTCGCCGCAGTGTCCTCGCGATCCTCGACGATCCAGCCTCGGGCACATTCCGCCAGCACCCGTCCTATTGGGCCGCCTTTGCCGTAGTCGGCGCGACGTAAAGGAACGGTCTACTTGCCCATCTTTGCAAGCTGGCTCTGCAATTCGGCCAGTTGCTTTTTGATCTCATCCAACTCGCCCGCGGGCGTCGGGTCATCGTCGTCATCGTCCGACGACGGCGCCGACCAGTTCGCCATGCCACCGGTCATGGCCTTGACGAACGCCTCTTGCTGCGCGCGCATCGCCTCGTATCCCGGCATGGCGGATAGCGGGTTCGCGAAATTCTCAAGCATCTTAGACTGACCATCGCGCAGCATCTCAAAGCTCATCGCCAGAAACTGCGGCACGACCGACTGGGCTTGCGTGGTATAGCTCCGCACAAGATCCGTCAGCACTTCGATCGGCAGCACGTTTTCACCGCGACTTTCATGTTCGGCAACGATTTGAAGAAGATACTGCCGGGTCAGATCGTCCCCCGACTTAAGATCGACGATCTTCACATCCCGCCCGTCGCGGATGAACCCCGCGATGTCTTCAAGCGTCACATAATCCGACGTCTCGGTGTTATACAGCCGCCGCGAAGCATAGCGCTTGATCAGCAGCGGTTTGTCTTGTTCGGCCAACAGGCGGTCCCCCCGAATGTCGCAGTGCAGCAAAGCTTACGGAAAGCCGTGCCCAAAGCAAACGAAAAAGGCGGGCTCTGTTCGAGCCCGCCCCTTCATCGTCCATCCGGCAGGGAGGTGTCCGTGAGGACGTGGTCTTCAGAAACCCGTTGGCTTACTTTGCAGCAGCCGTGGCTTTCTTTGCTGCAGCCGTCACGTCAGCAGTCGCTTTTTTGACAGCAGCAGATGCGTCTTCCGACATGTTTTTGCCAGCGGCCAGCATCAGTTCGACGGTTTCCATCTGAACTTTCTTGGCGACCTCAGCGAAGGCAGCCATGGATTCAGCAGCCATCTCAGCCTGAGCCGATGCGAAATCGGTCATGGCTTTGCCGTAGTCGGCAGGTTCGTCTTTGACTTTGGTGACGTCGCCAACTTTGGCGAGCGTGTCTTTCGTCCAGCCAGCAGAAATCTCGGTCGATTTCTCAGCGGCTTCCAGTGCAACTTTCGACATTTTCTCGCCGAACGAAGCTTGCGATTTGAATGCGTCCTGGAAAGCGGTCATGTCGACCGGAAAGGCGCCCATCGCCTCTTTCAGGAACTTCGAGTAATCTTGTGCCTTAGCCATTATCTCTCTCCAGTCTCCCGCAGGCCAATTCCTGCGTTCTTGACTGGAGCATATATGCCTGCTGCACCGCAGCATTTCAAGGGGTTTTTGCTGCACCGCAGCAAAAAAGTTCAACCCTTTGATTTCACATATTTTCCTGGCGCATCACCAAGCAATTTCCGCCCATCAGCGCCGGGTTTCCGCGCTGCAACTTTAGCGCCAGACCGCTTCGACAGCCACTTTTCCCAAGTGGGCCACCAGGATCCTTCGTTGAAGGTTGCGCTGTCTTGCCATGTTTCGGGCTCAAGCTTCAAATCGGCATTGGTGTAATGCCCATACTTCTTTTTGGACGGCGGATTGATGATACCGGCGATGTGGCCGGATTCTGACAGGATGAACGTCTTGTTTCGCGAACCCATCTGGCGAACCCCGTTGAAGCTCGCCTTCCAGGCCGCAATGTGGTCGGTTTCGCAGGCGATCGCGCAGACGGGAACCGTCACATCCTTTAAACTGAGCGTCTCGCCGAAAAGCTCGATCTTCCCCTTGGCGAATTTGTCGTCCTGACACAGCCACCGAAGATACTCGATCGCCATGCGTGCGGGGAGGTTCGTGCCATCGCCATTCCAATACAGAAGATCAAAGGCAGGGGGTCGTTCGCCCATCATATAGCTTTTGATGGCGGGCCCATAAATCAGATCGTTGGACCGCAGATAACTGAATGTCCGCGCCATGAAGAAGCTTTCCAGCATCCCTTTTTCGCGCGCTTCGGCCTCGATCCCGTCGACAAAATCATGATCAAGGAAGGCCGTGAACTCTCCTTGATCCGAGAAATCGGTCATTGTCGTGAACAGGGTGGCCGATTTCACCAATTTCTCTTTGCGCTTTTTTAGAAGTGCCATGGTCAGCGAAAGCGTGGTACCGGCAATGCAATACCCAATGGCGTTGACTTCTTTTTCGCCTGAGATCTTTGCGGCCTCCCGCAATGCTGTCAGGTACCCGTCCTCGATATAAGTATCGAGCCCCACATCAGCGTAGGTCTCATCGGGGTTCACCCAGCTGACCACGAACAAGGTATAGCCCTGATCGACGATCCATTTGATCAGGCTGTTCTTTTCCTTGAGGTCGAGGATGTAGAACTTGTTGATCCAGGGCGGGAAAATGACCAGCGGCGTCTTGTGCACCTTCGCCGTTGTCGGCGTGTATTGGATCAGCTCGAACATGCGGTTCCTGAAGACGACCGACCCGGGCGTCGTCGCGATGTTCTTGCCAACCTCGAACGCGTCTTCATCGGCAAGCCGTACGATCAGATCGCCATCGTTCCTTTCAATGTCGTGGACAAGGTTTTCGAGCCCCTGAACAAGGCTTTCGCCCTCGGTCTCAACCGCTTTGGCCAAGGCCGTCGGGTTCGTCGCAAGAAAATTCGCCGGGCTCATCATGTCGACGATCTGCTGGGTGAAATACGTGATCCGCTGGCGTTCACGCTCGTCCAGCCCATCCATATCGCTGACGGCCTGTTCCATCGCTTCCGACGACATCAGGTACTGCTGCTTCAGGAAATTGAAATAGGGGTGGCTGGCCCACATCGGATCCGAGAACCGCCGGTCTTCCGGGGTCGTGTCCTCGGCGGGCTCCAAATGCCCCTGCGCCAAACGGTGCTGCGCATCCACATAATGGCGCAGCGCTTTGCCCCAATACCCGACCTGATGTTCGATGATTTTGGCCGGGTTCGACATCATTTCCGACATATAGGCCGCAGCGGCCTTCATCATCAGATCCTGACCAGGACCCTGCAAACTGGGGCGGATTGTCCGCTTGCGGGACATGGCAGAGACAAGGCGCGTCGACAGCTCTTCGATCCTGGCGATATTGTCGTTCAATCGCGCAAGTTCAGGCGCGCTCTCGTCTTCTTGCGTTGTCATCGTCAACTATTCCGGCTATTTTGCAGGTGCAGCATCCTGCGTTGGCGGCCATTTTACCGGTCCCTCAACCTCCGGGAAAGCAGTGATTTGCCGGCTATGCGCTGGAGAGGAGCCCGTTATGCGGTACATGGCGACCTACGATTGGTTCGAAACGGTTCGAAACACCAACCAATGGATCGGCGCCACCGCAAAGGCCATTGCGTCCTACCCCGCAACGGGCCTGGTGCCGAACCCGACGTTTCAGCTTATGGCCGCTTGGGGCGAGGTGACCGAACGCAGCTTTGCAAGGATGGTCGCCAAGCCCGATTGGGGCATTGACACGGTCGTCGGGGAAGATGGCCGCGATCACGTTGTTTCCGTTGAAGTTCAGGTCTCGAAGCCGTTCGGCGATCTGATCCACTTCAATGTGGCCGGGCGCGCGCCGAAACGCCGCCGGATCATGCTGGTCGCGCCCATGTCGGGTCACTATGCGACGCTTCTGCGGTCTACCGTGGTCAGCCTGCTGCCCGAAGCAGATATCTGGATCACCGATTGGCACAACGCGCGCGACATCCCGGTCAGCGTCGGCAAGTTCGATATCGAAGACTACACGATGTATCTTGTGGAGTTTCTGCAACATCTGGGGCCGGACACCCACATGATCGCCGTGTGTCAACCCGCGCCATTGGCCCTTGCCGCGACCGCCTGGCTGGCAGAGCGCGATCCGGCAAACCAGCCGCGCAGCATGACCCTAATCGGCGGCCCGATCGATCCGGATGCCGCGCCCACAGATGTCACCGATTTCGGGCGCCGTGTGACGATGGGTCAGCTAGAACACATGGCGCTGCAACGTGTCGGGTTCAAATACGGTGGCGTTGGGCGGATGGTCTATCCAGGTCTGGCGCAGCTCTCTTCATTCATGTCGATGAATGCCGAACGTCACGGCCAGGCCTTCTTCAATCAGATCCTGAAGGTTGCGAAGGGCGAAGGATCCGACCACGACAAGCACAACAAGTTCTATGACGAATATCTCGCCGTGATGGACATGACCGCCGAGTTCTACATGTCGACGGTCGAGCGCATCTTCAAAGGCCGCGAGATGGCGCGAAATGCCTTCACGGTGAACGGCGATCACGTCGACATTTCCAAGATCACCAAGGTCGCGGTGAAGGTGGTCGAGGGCGAGAAAGACGATATCTCGGCGCCTGGGCAGTGCCTTGCCGCGCTTGATCTCTTGACCGGCCTTCCTGACGACAAGAAGGCAAGCCATCTTGAGCCCGGAGCGGGCCATTACGGGATCTTCGCGGGCAAGGGCTGGCGGAACAATATCCGCCCGCTGGTCTTCGATTTCATCGATGCGAATACACCCAGCCGGCGCCGTCGAAAGATCAAAGCCGTCCAGTAAAACCCACCTTCGCGATTCAATCGACGTTAAGGGAACCCGGCTATAGGCTGGCAACCTTTTTCTGGGATGGCGTCGGTTATGTTGGGCTGGATTACCCCTGTTGTTTCAACCGTTTTGGCGATCGGGGCACCGTTTATTGTTCTGGTCAGCGAGCCCGTGGAACCTGCGGGCCCCGTTCTGGTGATCCATGCGCCTTGGCAAGACGGTCATGCGCT
The DNA here is from genome assembly GCA_965267475.1 of Paracoccaceae bacterium. Lineage (GTDB taxonomy): Bacteria > Pseudomonadota > Alphaproteobacteria > Rhodobacterales > Rhodobacteraceae > JBCBKU01. The sequence goes on along the minus strand of OZ254079.1, from coordinate 983,926 downwards.
CGTTTTGGCGGCGGGCGGCGCACCTGTTGGCCCGACGATTGCCCCCATGGGACTGCTGGCTGACGGCACCAGCCCGGATTTCGTCAGTCGGTTGCAGACCGCGGGCGCCATCGCAGTGCTCAACGGTCAAAAAATTTCGGAGATCTGTGGTTATGCTTCGAATACTTGAAGCGCGGGTCAGCCCAAAGCTTGATGCCGCGCGACAGCAGGCGGCACGCATTCTGTTGTTCGGAACTTGGCTGATGGTACCTATCGTCGGCGGATCAAGCTTTTGGGTCGGAAACGGGCTGCTGACCGCGCCCGCAATCGCGACCGTTTTCGCGGTCCTGGGTACACTTGGGTACCGTCAGGGTGGCGGCGCGGGCCGGATCAGCATCGGGCTTGCAAGCATCGGTCAGGCCATCGCGTTGACGGCAGCCTTCTCTGGCCATCCCTGGCAGCTTGACAGCCACATGTTTTTCTTCGCCGTTCTGGCCGCACAGGTGGCCTTGGTGGACGTGCGGATGCTTCTGGCCTCGGCCGCGCTTGTCGTCGCACATCACCTGGTCCTGTCCCTGGCCATTCCCGGTCTGATATATCCCAGCACGGGAGTTTTTGAGAATGTGGCGCGCACCTTGTTTCACGGCGCAATTCTAATCGTCGAACTTGCCGCACTAATCGGTGCAGTGCGCATTCGCATGCGCATGGACCTTGACGGTTCCGAACGCCAAAAGGCCTTGGAACAATCGCGCAAACAAGCCGAAGAAGAGCAGCGCGAAGCCCTGGCCCTGAAGGATGCGGCGGAAACCGCGAAGGCCAAGTCTGAGGCGATGTTATCCGATCTTGAGGCCGCAAAGCAGCGCGAGGATGAGGCACGGTTGCGGGCCAAAGCCGAAGCGGAAGAAGTGGCGGCGGCAGACGCGCGCATGCAGGCCGAGCGCGAAGCAGAGCGAAAGGCGCAGGACGATGTGGTCAGTGCATTGCGGGCGCGTTTGGCGTCCCTGTCTGCCGGAGATCTTGCAAGCACGGTCGATGCGCAATTCGGCGAAAGCTATGAAGATCTGCGGTTCGAATTCAATTCGGCGACCGCGCAGCTTCAGCAGACAGTGGCGATGGTGGTGGACTCGTCGGATGACATTCTTGACCAGTCGACAGGCATTAGCGCGGCGGCGGACGCTCTGGCCAAACGGACCGAGACCCAGGCAGCTGCGCTTGAAGAAACAGCGGCTTCAATCGACGAGTTGACCAAATCGGTCAAGAACGCGGCGGACATGGCCGGCGAAGCGTCTGACGTGGCCAAGGGCGCCGAGGCCAGCGCCGAAGACAGCCAGCGGGTCGTTAAGGACGCCCTGAACGCCATGGACCTTATTGAGGAAAGCTCGAAGCAGATTGCTCAGATCATCAGCGTGATCGAGGAAATCGCCTTCCAGACCAATTTGCTTGCCCTGAACGCGGGCGTCGAAGCCGCGCGCGCCGGTGAAGCCGGGCGCGGCTTTTCGGTTGTCGCCTCGGAAGTGCGCGCCCTGGCGCAACGGGCTTCGGATGCCGCCAAGGATATCGGTGACCTGATCACGACAAGCACCGAACAGGTGGCCGATGGCGTCAAGATGGTCGAAGAAGCGGGCAATGCGCTGACCGGGATCGTTCAGGTCGTCGAAAACATCGGCGAGAAGGTCTCGTCTATTGCGCAGATCTCGGGCGAGCAGGCCAATGGCATCGAAGAGATCAATCGCGCCATCAACGACCTCGATCAGGTCACCCAGCAAAACGCGGCGATGTTCGAAGAAACAAATGCCGCCTGCGCGACGCTGAAGGACACGTCAAATCAACTGAAAGAAGAACTGTCGAAGTTTCAGGTCAAAGGCGGTGAGGATCGCTCGACTGCAACGGCGGCCTAGACCGGTTGCAACTTGCGCGTTGCGTGATCCACGGCCCCGGCCCGTTTGTCTTTCACGAATTCCCAAACTGCAACCGTGGCCAGGACCGGCAGGACGACCCAAGGCATGTCGAGATCGAGCCCTAAGGCGAGCATGGGCAAGGCAAGGGCGCTGGCGCCGCGCAAGGCCACCCACCAAAGCCGGGCGATGAAGCCCCAAAGGGCCCCGGCCGAAAGTGGCAGACGCGCCAGCGTCAAGACCGGTTGAAGGCCGAACACCCAGACCCGGTTGACGAAGAAGCCCAACAGCAGCGCCGCTGCCACAACTTGCCAGCCCTTTGGGCTTTCGGCGACTGTTGCGACTTCGGGCGTCGACATCTCGATGACCGAGCCAAACCCCCAGCGCATCATCGTCCAGAAACCAAGCACGATCAGGACAGCAGTGCCGATCACGAAGCCGGTCCAAAGCCGCTCGGCGGCGGTGCGGATCTCAGTTTTCATGGTCGGTGCCTAGCCGCCAATTCAGGCGACAGAATGGCGCGGTTCAGACCAGCAAAAGCGTATCGGTCAGCCAGCGCCGCAACGCGGCGTTTACGGCATCCGGCGTCTCAAGCGTCGGAAGATGCCCGGCGCCATCGAAGATCTCAAGCGTCGCGCCCGGAATGACACCTGCCATGAACTCGTGCCGGGCGACCGGGCAACGCGTGTCTTCGCGCCCGCAAGCCACAAGCGTCGGTACGGCGATCTTCGACAGGCCCGCCGTCTGATCGGGCCGCCGTTGCAGCGCGCGCGACTGGGTTTCGAACACCTTCGGCCCAAGGCTGCGGGCCATGTCCATGACGACACCCAGGATCTCAAGCTTATTCGGACCATCGGCCAGGTAGCTCGGTTTCATCTCGTCGCGCATGATCTCATCAAGGCGACCCGCCTTTACCCCGGCGATCTGGGGCTCGCGGGTTGCAGCCACCTCGGGCGCTTCCGCAGCGGGGTTGGTGTCGAGCAATGCAAGCCGCGTCACACGCCGCGGCGCGGTGCGGATCATCTCCATCGCCAGGATCCCACCCATGGAAAGCCCCACAAGGGCGAACTTTTCAGGGAGCTGATCCAGAACGGCGCGGGCCAGTGTTTCGATCCGGTCCGACGCATCGATCGGCGTGGCAATCACGGTGTAATCCCGCGACAGATCGGCGATCTGCGGCGCGAAAACGCGCGCGTCGCACATCATTCCGGGAAGGAAGACGACCGGATCGCTCATCTCGGCGCGCCCGGTTGGCTGGAAAGGGTCATGACTGCTCTCGGCCCCGACTTTTCCGGAAGTTTAGCCGCGACAGTCCCTTTCAGACAAGCGGCGGATATGCCTCACCCCGCCGTCCAGCCGCCATCGACCAGAATGGACGTGCCCGTGATCAGGGACGAGGCATCCGAAGCCAGGAAGACGACGACCCCCATGATGTCTTCGACCTCGCCAATCCGGCCAAGCTTGATCTTCTCTTCGATCCAGGCGCGGCGCGCCGGATCGGCAAAGGTGCTTTCTGTCAGGGCGGTCCGGATAAAGGTCGGGCCGACCGTGTTGACGCGGACACCCGAGGGGCCCCATTCGATCGCCATCGCCTTGGTCATGCCTTCCACACCGTGTTTGGTGGCACAATAAACGGATCGGTCAACACCGCCCACATGGCCCATTTGGCTTGAGATCTGGATGATCGACCCGCCCCCCCGGGCGATCATGCCGCGCGCCACTTCGCGCGCCAGAAAGTACGCCCCCTTTAGGTTCAGGTTGGTGACTTCGTCAAAGGCCTCGACCGAGGCTTCTAGCGCGGCGCCATGCCGCCCCATGCCGGCCGAATTGCAGAGGATATCGAACGGCCCCTCATCGGCGACGACCCGCTTGATTGCTTCGACATCGCCAACATCAAGCGCGACGGCGCGTGCGGTGCCGCCAATCAGCTTGATCTCGGACGCGAGCGATTCCAGCGGCTCAATCGACCTTGCGGAAAGCGTGACCTCGGCCCCGGCCTCGGCCAGCGCGGTGGCGCAGGCCAAACCGATGCCGCGCGAAGCGCCGGTGACCAACGCACGCTTCCCTTCAAGCCGGAATGACGGCGTCCGTGGCAATGCCATATGTAGTCCCCCTTTTCCGTTGAACTATCGGGGAAAGCCGGCGGATGTCGAGCCCTTATGAAACGCTAATCCCCTGATATGGCGGGAAATCCGCATAGCGTTTGCGTCTGGTGGCTGGCGGCTCGGCTGGTTCGGCGCCGGGTCTCAGAAGACTGCCCCGTGGCGCGATATAGCTGTCGATCCGCCGCTTTGGGACAGGCCGCCAGACCAGATTGAAGGCCGCGAGTTTCGGGAAAAACCAGATCTCGGAATAGGGAAGATGATCATGCATCCACCAGGCCAGATCACGCCAGTCGCGGCCCTGATCATATTGATCGGCGAACCACGGAATGACGATGGATGCACCTGCGACAGCATCGTCACCATCAGCCCAATCCCAGATATGGCACTCCATCGGATTGTCGTTTCGCGCGCAGTTCAGCCTGTTTTCATTGCCGAACCGGTTCAGCGCGCGCGACCGATAGCCCGAACGCACCGCCACGCGACCGAACGTGTCCTCCAGCGGATCCAGCAGCGTTGCGCAAAAGGCGCGCCCGTTTGCGATGGCCAGGTCCGGATCGTCGGGAATGTTCGGGATCCGGTGGACATTGCCGATCTCGGAATAAAGAAACTCGCGCATGTAAAAGTGCCGAGACAGGCGGACGCGGCCCAGCGTCTCAAGCGACCACATGGTTTGCGGACGCCGCATCAGACTTAAAGGCCCCGCGCCCAAGTCAGAATGGTGTCAATTGCAGGATCCGACCCGCCCGGGCTTAGAATGTCGCCCGCCAGCACATGGTTGTAGGGGTCGTTTCCCGGCGCAAGCTCGGTCGGCGCCAGTGTCACCGGCCCGCCCCAGCGCTCGGCAATGCGACGGGTGGCCTTGGGTGAAACCACGGCGTCCCCGTCCGAGAACACGAACAAGGCAGGCGCGGTCACGCCGGAATAGTCCAGCGCATTGGCATAGCGCACCAGCGCTGCCATCGAAAAGACGGCCTGCGTATCGTAACGGGTCGTCCAGAATTTGCCGTGCGCTTCATTAACCGGATCAAAGGCGCGTTCCGTTCCGACCAACCATGGGCCCCATATGCGGACGAAAGGCAGCGTCAGGATTTGGCTGCCGTTCATTCGCACGCCGAAATTCGGCGATACGAAGGCGACGCCTGCCAAGGCGCCATTCAGATCCGGCGTGGCGGCCGCGATGGCGCTGGCTGTACCCCCTGTCGAGGTCGAGATGATCAAAACACGCTCGCCCACCCGGGACGCGACGGCAACCGCTTCGGCCATATCCTCAATCCAGTCGCCAGGCATTGCGGCACCAAGTGCTTCACCCGTCCGCCCGTGCCCGGTCAGGCGCGTGAAGACCAGGTTCGCGCCTAACCCTTGGGCCACACGGTCCGGGACCGGCCTGATTTCTTCGGAAGTCGCCGAAAATCCGTGGACGTAAAGGACGGCAATTGGCGTGACCGTTCCGCGCTCGCCCGCCCAGATCACGCGCTTTTCGGTGCCCGGTCTGATGTCATCGAACCGCGCTTCCACATTCGCAAGATAGCCATCGACATCCGGTCCGATCACGGATGCGTCGAAGGAAATCTCATCTTCCACCCGCTCTCGCGGACCGAAAACGGCAACCGCAATCAGAGCCAGGACAAGGATCGCCAGACCAGCAAACACGCGCTTCACGTCACCTCCTCGATCGCTTGTTCGATCATGGCCAGGCATTCAGGCGATGAAAAGCGGTGATCGGCCCCCTTAACCAACGTCAGGCGCAGGTCGGCGGCGTCTATGTGATCCAGCAAATGCAGGGCGACGGACATCTCGACATCTTCGTCTTCGGTGCCCTGAAGCAGGCGAACCGGGCAGGCCATGGCCAGCGGATCGCGCAAAACAAGCGTTTTGCGTCCCTCGTCAATCAGGCGCTTGGTGATGACATAGGGCTCGTCGGAATAGTCCGATGGCAGTTCCACCCGCCCATCCCGTTCCAATGCGGATTTTTGTTCCTCGTCGAAGCTTGCCCACATGCTGTCTTCGGTGAAATCGGGCGCGGCCGCGATCCCGACAAAGCCAGCCAGTCTGTCTGGGCGCGCTTTCGCGATCAGACAGGCGATCCATCCCCCCATCGACGACCCGACCAGCACCAGGGGGCCCTCGGTCGCCGTGTCGATGACGGCCAGGGCGTCGTCGCACCAATCGCCGATGGAGCCGTCTTCGAAATCCCCGGATGACGATCCATGCCCGGAATAGTCGAGCCGCAGAAAGCCCCTGCCCTTTGCCTGGGCCCAGGCTTCAAGATGAACGGCCTTCGTTCCCTCCATGTCGGATTTGAACCCGCCCAGAAACACCACCAAGGGGCCAGTCCCCTCGGTCTTGCGATAGGCGATTCGTTGGCCCGCAGGGGTGTCGAGGTGGTCTATTGAGGCCATGAACCCTCCAAATTTTTCCTTTGATGGCATCGTGTTAGCGTCAGGGCAAATCAAAATTTAGGTGACTCTATTGTCACGTGACTATCTATTCACCTATACCACCATATGGACGCGATCTTCAAAGCTCTGAACGACCCGGGCCGTCGCGCCCTGCTGGACAGCCTGCGCCAGCAAGATGGCCAAAGCCTGAGCGAGCTTGAAGCTCAGCTCGACATGACCCGCTTTGGCGTTATGAAGCATTTGAAGGTCCTGGAAGACGCGTCCCTAATCGTCCCGCGGCGCAAGGGCCGGTTCAAATACCACTACCTGAACGCCGTTCCATTGCAGGAGGTGATCGATCGCTGGATTGATCCCTTCCTGGTCAAGCCTACGGTCCGCGCCGTGATTGATCTGAAGAACAAACTCGAAGGAGGCGCCCCAATGCTCGACACCGAACCGAAGCCGGATTTCATGATGCAGACCTATATCCGTTGCACCCAGGATGCGCTTTGGGCAGCCCTGACGGACCCGCAAGCGGTCATACATTATCACTTCATGGCCACGCGCGCCGATGGGAGTTTGGAGTTGGGCGGCGCGGCGCGGTATTTCCTGGCTGACGGCAGCGAGATGCTGACCATCCGCGTGACCTCTATTTCTCCGAAGACACGGATCGACATGGCGTTCGAACCAAAATGGCAGGCTGGCGCCGAAGCATCGCGCTGCGTCTATATCATCGATGTCGAAGGCGACCATTGCCGCCTGACCGTCGAACATTATGACATTCCCGCCGGGCAGGAAGGCGTCATGGATGGATGGCACCGGATGATCTCAGGGCTCAAATCCTATCTTGAGACCGGCCAGCCCGCGCGTTTCCCCTCGGCATCCGGTCAAAGCTGAAGGCCAGGATGCCCCGGCCAGATCAACCGGGGCGTTTTTCGTTGCGCCGTGCTAGGCTTGTCCCGATTCCCCACAAAGCCATTGGAGCCCTCATGCAACTCGGAGCCTTTTCCATCAGCCTCGGCGTCAAAAATCTGGCCAAGTCCCGCGCATTCTATGAGGCGCTAGGATTTGAAAGTTTCGCCGGAACCGAAGAACATAACTATTTGATCATGAAGAATGGCGAGACGCTGGTTGGACTGTTCCAGGGCATGTTCGAGGGCCCGATGCTGACGTTCAACCCGGGCTGGGACCAATCCGCCGGCGAGGTGAACCCGTTCACCGATGTGCGAGAGCTGAAGGACAAGCTGAAGGCGGCGGGTCTTGAGGTGACGCAGGAACAGGGCGAGGACACTGGCCCAGGAAGTTTTGTCGTTGTGGACCCCGACGGGTACCCGGTGCTGATCGACCAACACAGGTGACGCAGGGCGGATCCCTTTAATGGGATCCGGCGCGGGATCGCCACCGTAACTCTCAGCAGATGTGAAAACCACTGGATAAGGCGCCAGCGCCCCAGTATCAGGCCCTATGACATCGGATCGCAGCACGACTTTCTCGGCCGAAAACCATCTAAGCGTGGCTGCGACACTGGTTGAGTTGGATCGGGCGGACCTCGCGCGATCCGCTTTGTCCCATGCCCTTACAATGGACCCAAACGCGCCCCGGCTACGGTATCATTTGGCGCAGCTACACTACGAAGCTGGATCGTTTGACGACGCGAGACAGTTACTGGAACCATTGCGCGTCGACATGCCGGATGACGCCCTGACGTGGCTCTTGTTCGCCGATTTGGTTATTGCAGAAGGTTCCCCGGCCAGCGCACAATCCTTCGCCCAAGATGTCACAGGGTCAAAGCTCCCCAGCCCCCTCCGCCGTGCACTGCTGGTAAAACTCCGCCAAAAAAACAGAAGCGGAGAGCCAATTCTCGGGAAGGTCGTGCCGCCCAAATCCGCGCAAGACGCTCTGACGGCGTTGCAGGCAGGTCGGCTGGACAAGGCCGAAGCTGCCTCGCGCCGCCTTCTCAAAAAGGACAACCGGTCGCCGTTTATACATGCAATTCTTGGCAACGCCCTTGCGGCCAAGGGTAGTTTCGCGAAAGCTGAGGCATCCTTTCTAAGGTGCATCGAACTCGATCCCTACTATCCGGAAGTCCGCGCGCAACTGTCTCGTCTGCTTCTGGCGGACGAACGTTCGGACGAAGCGTTGGTTCATCTGAAACATGCCGTTACGCTTGCACGCGACAGCGCAGATATTCTGACGTTGCTTGGGTTAGCCTATCTGATCGACGGCAGACTTGGACAAGCCCGGCAGGCTCTGCACCGCGCGGCCCGTTTGGCATCTGACAATCCGTCCTGCCTTGCAATTCAGGGCCGGCTTGAATTGAGGGTTCATCGGCCAGACAATGCGCTTAACCTGCTCAAGAAAGCACAGGCGGCAGGCGATCATTCGATCCAGACCTACAGGGCCCTTGCAGAAGCGCAGGCAGAACTGTCCCAAATCGACGATGCCATGGAGACACTGCGCGCCGCCGCGAAAAAGTTTCCTGGGCACCCTGGGATGCTGCTGCACATTGTAAGGGCAGCTCAGCAATTCGGCGCCTTCGACGCGGCCAAGGCATGGCTTGACGAACTGATCCAGAACCAGCCCAACGATGGGCGGAGCTTTTATCTTTATGCGCGGCTTTATCGAGTGGAAACTGACGACCCCTATGTCACGCGCATGGAAGAGGTGTTTGACCAGGGGACCGAGACGAAAGGAACACGAGTCGCGCTCGCCTTTGGGCTGTCGAAAGTCTTGGAAGATCGAAAAAAGTTCACCAAGGCCTTCACCTATATGGCAACGGCTAACGCGCTGTCCGCCGAATATGACCCGCCCAGCGCGGATCGGGCCCAAAATACGTGGGACACTTATCGCGATGTCTATGATCGCGGCATCCCGCGTCCGGCAGCCACGTCAGAGGCGGAAGAGCCTGCCCCGATTTTCATTCTCGGTATGCCACGATCCGGCACGACCCTGATTGAACAGATCATTTCCAGACACTCGGAAGTCTCGCCTGGCGGTGAATTGGGGTTTGCCGATCAGGAAGCACGGGCTCACACTTTGCTTGCGCAAAGCATGGGGCGCGGCCTTGTGCGCGACGATCTGGCAGAGGTGGCGGCACGCGCCGCTGACCGATACAGACCCTATGCCCGGGGATTGCGTGTAACGGACAAGCAGACAAACACCGAGGCGACTGTTGGTGTCCTCGCATCCGCCTTTCCGAATGCCAGCTTCGTCGTGGTCAACCGCGACCCGCGCGACGCCTGCTTGTCGATGTTCAAAAACCAGTTTCGCGAAAAAGCACATCCCTACACTCAGGACTTGGAAGCGCTCGCGAACCGATTTCATCTGTTCCGAGATACAATCGCCTATTGGACCGAGCGCTTGCCGGAACGCCTGATTTTCGTCGACTACGAAAGGATGGTTGCCGAGACCGAGGACGAGACTCACAGCCTGATAGCTGCCTGTGGTCTGCCATGGGATCCTGCCTGCCTGACGCCAGAGAAGTCGACCCGCCGCATCAACACGTTGAGCGATGTCCAGGCGCGCTCAAAGGTTTACCGCTCGTCGCTTGGGGGTTGGCGAAACTATGAAAATGAGCTTCGCCCTTTGACCCGTCGCCTGGCGGAGTTGGGCCTATTGGAAGGATACGAGACGTAGCAGAATCGACAACGCTGCGGTCGCGAAGCAAATTCATTCCTTGACCTTGTCGGCCGGCGGGTGCAAGCCAGCGCCCACACATACCCGCAACCGGGCGTTTCGTAGGCGCCAAACCGACGAGGAGCATGGGCCATGACCCAGATTTCCCTGACTTTCCCAGATGGCAACAAACGCGACTTCGACGCTGGCGTGACACCCGGTGCCGTGGCTGAAAGCATCTCAAAAAGTCTGGCGAAGGCCGCCATTTCGGCCACCGTCAACGGTGAACATTGGGATCTGCAATGGCCGATAGAGGCCGATGCCGAGATCGCAATTCACACCATGAAGGACGACGCGCAGGCGCTGGAGCTGATCCGGCACGACCTGGCGCATATCATGGCGCGCGCCGTACAAGAGCTTTGGCCCGAGGTTCAAGTGACCATCGGCCCGGTGATCCAGAACGGCTGGTATTACGACTTCGACCGGAAGGAACCCTTCTCGACCGAAGACCTCGGCACCATTGAGAAGAAGATGAAAGAGATCATCAATGCGCGGGACGCTGTCCGGACAGAGGTCTGGTCGCGCGAAGATGCAATTCTTCATTACAAGAAAAGCCACGAACCTTACAAAGTCGAACTGGTCGAGGCGATCCCCGAAGGCGAAAACATTCGCATGTACTGGCATGGGGATTGGCAGGACCTGTGCCGCGGTCCGCATCTTCAGCATACGGGTCAAGTCCCCGCCGATGCGTTCAAGCTCATGTCCGTCGCCGGGGCGTATTGGCGGGGCGACAGCGACCGGCCCATGCTGCAACGGATCTATGGTGTCGCCTTCAAGAACCGCAACGATCTGAAAGCGCATTTGACCTTCCTGGAAGAAGCCGAAAAGCGCGACCACCGACGCCTTGGTCGCGAAATGGAGCTCTTTCATTTTCAAGAAGAAGCGCCTGGCATGGTGTTTTGGCATCCGAATGGCTGGTCGATCTATCGCGAGCTAGAGGATTACATGCGCCGCCGCCTGTCCAAGGCGGGCTATCGCGAAATCAAGACCCCGCAGGTCATCGACAGAAAGCTTTGGGAAAAATCCGGGCATTGGGACAAGTATCGCGAAAACATGTTCATCACCGAGATCGACGAGGAACATGCCAACGAAAAACGCGTGAACGCGTTGAAACCGATGAATTGTCCGGCCCATGTTCAGGTGTTCGATCAAGGTCTGAAATCCTATCGCGACCTGCCCATGCGGCTGGCTGAGTTCGGATCGTGCCACCGGTACGAGGCCCACGGCGCGCTTCATGGGCTGATGCGGGTCCGCGGATTCACTCAAGATGATGCCCATATTTTTTGCACCGAAGATCAAATTGCAGGCGAGACGGCCCAGTTCATCGACCTGCTTTCCGGCGTTTATCGCGACACGGGTTTCGCGAAATTCGACATTAAACTGTCGACCCGGCCCGATGTTCGTGTGGGCTCGGACGAAATCTGGGACAAGGCCGAAAGTGCTCTGGAAGAGGCAATCCTGACGGTCCGGAACGACTTTGCTGTCGATCCGGGCGAAGGCGCGTTTTATGGGCCGAAGCTTGATTTCAAACTGACCGACGCGATTGGCCGCGAATGGCAATGCGGCACATTCCAGGTGGATTTCAACACGCCGAACCGGCTTGGCGCCACCTATATCGGCGCCGACGGCGAGAAGCATCACCCGGTCATGCTGCACCGCGCAATTCTTGGGTCTTTTGAACGGTTTATCGGGATCATGATCGAGAACTACTCGGGCAAGATGCCGTTCTGGCTGGCCCCACGCCAGGTTGTGGTGGCCTCGATTGTGTCGGACGCCGATGAGTTTGTGTTGGAGGCGGTGGAAGCGCTGAAGGCGGCGGGATTGCGGGCCGAGGCGGACATCCGGAACGAAAAGATCAACTACAAGGTCCGCGAACACTCGGTCGGCAAGGTGCCGGTGATCCTGGCGGTCGGTCAGCGCGAGGTCGAAACCGAAAGCGTGACGTTGCGCCGGCTGGGCGAAAAAGAAACGCGCGTCCTTTCGCTGCAAGAGGTTGTACCCATGCTGGCCGAGGACGCATTGCCGCCCGATCTGGCCAACTGACGGCGAAATAATTTTCCGTGATTTCCGGAAGGCGGGCTTGCATTTCGGGCAATCGTCCTAATTTTCAGGTTATGATTGCATGATCCTGTCTTTGGGCAGACCAAAGGCGTGGGTTTTGCGGACCCAAGACGCTCGCGTTATGCGGGTGAGACTGCTGAAGGAGACGCGGCATGCCGACAGGCACCGTAAAATGGTTCAATACCACCAAGGGCTATGGCTTCATCGCGCCTGATGATGGCGGCAAGGATGTGTTCGTACACATTTCTGCTGTTGAACAGGCGGGGATGACGGGCCTGGCCGACAATATGAAGATCGGCTTCGAAATGATCGAAGGTCGTGACGGGCGCCAATCAGCGGGTGAGCTGAAGGCCCTCTGACCGACGCCCGGCGTTCGCGCCGGGCCCCCAAATGTCTGGTCGGGGCTGGATCCAAGTGAACGCCAGCCTGCGCCGGTCAGATCGAATGCGGGAGCGCAAGGTTTGGTTGCGCTTCGCCGCGCTGACTTTACCGCCCAAACGACCCTGAACCCCAATGGCAAGAGACCGCCTGCGGGTCAGCTTTGTTTTTTGCGGATGCGCGTTCTCGGTTATATGCTGTGGCCACGAATGTCTCGGGGCGGGGCGTGACGGAGAATATGTATGGAATTTCAGACGCTTTGCCTGAACCCTTTGGTTGTTGTCGCAGATAACGTATTCAATCAGACCATCGCTGAGCAGATCATCGCAAACGGCAGCCCGAAGCTTCAGCGGGCCGCCGTGGTCAGCGACAAAGGGGACCGCGTCGATGACAGCCGGACGAATTCTGCCGCATATCTGAGCCAGGTCGAAGATCGGGTGTTATGGGATTTCGCGACGCTTCTCGGATCGATCGTGCGCTTGCCGGTCGAGAATGCGGAACCCTGCCAACTTCTGCACTACACGGGCCCACAGGAATTTCGGCCGCATTCGGACGGGTTCGACACAGGCGGACCAAAAGGTGCCGAGCATCTGTCGCGCGGTGGGCAAAGGCTTTTTACAACCATTTGCTATCTGAATAACGTCGAAGCGGGCGGCGAAACCGAGTTTCCGGATCTCAAAATTCGCGTCGCACCGAAGCTCGGGCGGGTTTTGGTGTTCGGAAACACGGTCCTTGGGTCGAACGACCGGCATCCGCATTCGCTTCATGCCGGGGTCGCGGTGACCGCCGGTGAGAAATGGGCGTTGACCTTTTGGTGGCGGGAGCGACCCTATACCGTTCCGCGGGACTATCCGGCAGCCGTGGGCGAATTCTTGGCGGTCTGACGGCACCGACCACAAAATTTGGTCAAATGCGCGACATCTGGTTGAGTTATGCTGCGCCATGCTCTACCAGTTGCGGCACAGGTGCATAGACGCGGTAATGCATTCACTGACAACGGGGCCTTTTGCGAACGCGCGAGGGGCCCCGTTTCAGTTTCCGGGTCAGGGATAAGCTGCTGGTTTTACAATAGGAAAAGGCGTCAGGTGCTCAGACGCGGTCCTCGCATTGCGCCCTTGCGGGCGCCCCTGACGCCTTCCTGGTCGTTTCCCTTGCGGGTCCCTTCCAGATGCTCCGTCCCACAGTCCGCCAGCTGAGATCGCTCTCTGCTAACCTCCTGCGATCCTTCACGAAATCACCCGCCCCCGAAGGTTTGGCCTCTCCCGCTCCGGACCCGAGGGGCCGTTGCGCTGCTTCGGTTCTGGGAACCTCTGCAGTAACGAAACAGTCTCAATTTCGGGCGGGACGGACAACCAAAAAGCACCGCAGCATCGATCTTTCTTGGGGATAAACCCTTGATATGCCTTGTGGATTTCCGGTGGATAACTCGATTAATCTGTTTGTTGCGGACGGGTTACCGGACTGTACAGCGTGGACGAAAATTTGCCGATTTCGCTGCACCTGCGAGGACGGAAAAAGACAATACCGTGCGCCCGCAGCAGCAGATTTTTACAATTCCGCGCTCGAATCGTCCCGTTTTGACAAAAACGAGAGGTGCCGACATGCCCCGCGTGATTCCGGCCCGCGCGCTTCGGAAAGAATTCCGGACGATCCTGAACGACCTGACCCGGCCCGATGACTGGGTCGTCATCACGAAACATGGGCGACCGGCGGCGGCCTTCGTGTCGCTGAACATGCTGGACCGGCTGATCGAAATCATGGAGACCGAGCAGAAGGGCCCGAAGGACCCGGTGACGGGGATCCGGCCCGGGCGGTCGCTGGTCACCCCGCGCTGGAACGGGCCCGAGATGACGACGCCCAAGCCCGAGACGCAGGAGCCCAGGACAAAGGCTGATGTCGCGCGCTATCTGGGGCCGATCGAGACATCACCGTCGCCCGAGATGCGCACACTTCTGGATCTGCGCGACCGGCTGGAAGCGCTGACACGCCGCGCCGGGAAATGATGGACGCCCGCGGCCCGGCTGCCTAGGGTGGCGCAGGGTTACAAGCGGAGGGGCTTTCCAATGATCCATCGTCTTCTTCTTCTCAGCGTGCTGGCCGTGCCGGTTCTGTCGGGCTGCGTGCCGGTCGCCGTGGGCGCGGGCGCCGTGGTGGTGGCCGATGAGGTGATCGAGGATCGGGAAGGCGGCGACGGGCTGTTCTGAATGTCGGGGGCGCGGCCATGATCCGCCACATCGTGCTGTGCCGCTTTGCCGAGACGACGCCCGAGGGCGAGATCGCCGGGATCTGGGCAGCGCTTGAGGGGCTGAAGGCGGTGGTGCCGGGGATGGTCTCAGCCAGCTTCGGATCCAATGTCTCACCCGAGGGGCTGAACCGCGGCTTCACCCATGCGTTTACCATGGATTTTGAGGATACCGCCGCGCGGGATGCCTATCTGGAGCACTCCGACCACAAGGCGGCGGGTGCCCGGCTGGTGGCGGCCTGTGAGGGGGGTGTTGAGGGGTTGGTTGTGGTGGATGTTTAGAGAGATAAAAACCCGTAAGGTGGTTGCAGGAGCGAAGGGGCGGTGCGTGCGAGCACGCACCTTACCGGGCTGTTCTGAATGGCGGAGGCAGCAATATGTGGCCGCGAACGTCTGACGCGTAAAACGGAAAAAGTGCATCGGCAATTGACAAGCGTTTAATGCCTTAAGAGTTCTGGCTGCGCTTCGCCGCGTCGCAACGCAATTTGTAGGTATCGTCCCTCATATTGCCTTCGCCTTCGACTGTAACCTGATTGAATCGGCTTAACAGCTCCTGATTACCCGACCAGTTAGACAGCTTTGAAAGCGTAAAGCACACATAGAGATTTACGCGGTATGCTTCCTTTTCTGAGGCGTCGAGGTATATGGCTTTGAGTAGTTCATTTACGATCTCCGCGTTTCCGTCCTCATAGACTGAAACAAGAAAATCACTGTATTGAAGACGAAACTCTCCCCAGAACGCCTCTCTAATATCCGTTGATGATGTTCCTTGTGTCAATTCGCCCGCGTTCTGCAATTGCTCAATAAGACTTCTTGGCGAATTGGTTTTACCAACGTCTTGGCTGCTCTCGGACCCTCTTTCAGTTTTGGGGCTATCTAGTAAGTCATTTCCCGAGCTTTGCGCGACCAAGGATGTTAGTACCTTTTCAAACTTGGTTTCTGAGCTTGAGTCTCCGTCGTCGTAGATTGGATAAAGAACATTCTGCACGACCCATACAAAACTCAAGTCCGAATTGGACTTGTGTCGTTCGGAAAGCGAACTGACAAGTTCAACAAAAAGGCGTTCTTGTTCTATTTCAAATGTAAGAGACGTCGTTCTATTAAGGTATAGAGATACCGCTCCGGAAACGGCGGCTGCAAGAAGGCCACTCCCCAAAAGAATACCGAGGTAATTAAGTCTTTGATCTGCCATGATGATCTTATCCCAGGATGAGAAAAACTTTTACCCGAGAAAACCCGGATTCACCTTTTCTATTTTGCCGGTTGTTGAGAAGACAAGCGCCCGACCCTGGGTGGGCGTGGCGCAGCATCTCATCGGTTCCGTTAATGCTGCAAACTACATCCGACTGTTGAGCGGATTGCAAGGTGGCAATGCGCCCTCCCTGGGGGAGGGTCGGGCGCGGCCATTCTGGTCGAATGGCCAAAGGGAGGAGTTTATGGGTGTGGGCACGTAACTTGCTGCGCAAGTCGCCGCCACCCAATGCTATCCTGCGCTTCACATTCCGGGTGTGCGGCCGCAATTCACTTCGTGAACCGCTTACCCGCACCGCCTTCAAAACGCGAAATGGACAGCCTTAGCTGTCCATTTTTAACGCGTTTATGAACGCTTCCTGCGGGATATCCACCTTCCCGAACTGGCGCATCTTTTTCTTCCCGGCCTTCTGCTTGTCCAGAAGCTTGCGCTTGCGGGTCGCGTCGCCTCCGTAACATTTCGCCGTAACGTCCTTCCGCATGGCCGACAGGGTTTCGCGCGCGATCACGCGGCCTCCTATCGCGGCCTGGATCGGGATTTTGAACATGTGGCGGGGGATCAGCTCTTTCAGCTTTTCGCACATGGCGCGGCCCCGCATCTCGGCCCGGTCGCGGTGGACCATCATCGACAGCGCATCGACCGGTTCGTCATTCACCAGGATCGACATTTTCACCAGGTTGTCCTGGGCATAGCCGGTCAGCTGATAATCGAAGCTGGCATAGCCCTTGGTCACCGATTTCAGCCGGTCGTAGAAGTCGAACACGACCTCATTCAGCGGCAGGTCATAGACGACCATGGCGCGGGTGCCGGCATAGGTCAGGTCAAGCTGGATGCCGCGGCGGTCCTGGCAGAGCTTCAGCACATCGCCCAGGTAGTCGTCGGGCACCAGGATCGTGGCCTTGATGCGCGGTTCCTCGATATGGTCGATGGTGGCGGGGTCGGGCATGTCGGCGGGGTTGTGGAGTTCGGTCACCGTGCCGTCGCGGAGGTGGATCTTGTAGATCACGCTGGGGGCGGTGGTGATCAGTTCGATACCGTATTCGCGTTCGATGCGGTCGCGGATGACCTCAAGGTGCAGAAGACCCAGGAAGCCGCAGCGGAAGCCGAAGCCGAGGGCGGCAGAGGTTTCCATTTCGAAGCTGAAGCTGGCGTCGTTGAGCGCGAGTTTCTCGATGGCGTCGCGGAGGTCTTCGAACTCGGCATTGTCGACCGGGAAGAGGCCGCAGAAGACGACGGGGACCGAGGGGGCGAAGCCCGGCAGGGGGGTGTCGGTGCCCTTCTTCTCATGGGTGATGGTGTCGCCGACCCGGGTGTCGCGGACCTGTTTGATCGAAGCCGTGAGGATGCCGATTTCGCCCGGGCCAAGCTCGGCAATGTCCTGCATCTTGGGGCGGAGGACGGCGAGTTTGTCGATCCCGTAGGTGGCGTCGGTCGCCATCATGCGGATGCGGTCGCCCTTCCGGATCTTGCCGTCGATGACGCGGATCAGGACGACGACGCCGAGGTAAGGGTCGTACCAGCTGTCGACCAGCATGGCCTTCAGGGCCGCGTCAGGGTCGCCCTGGGGCGCGGGAAGACGGGTGACGATGGCTTCCAGCACGTCGGGGATGCCGACGCCGGTTTTCGCGCTGATCTGGATCGCGTCCGTGGCGTCGATGCCGATCACATCCTCGATCTGCTCGGAAACCCGGTCGATATCCGTCGCGGGCAGGTCGATCTTGTTTAGGACGGGGACGATTTCGTGGTCGGCCTCGATCGCCTGATAGACATTGGCCAGCGTCTGCGCCTCGACCCCCTGGGTGGCATCCACCACCAGAAGCGAGCCTTCAACCGCCTGCATTGAGCGTGACACCTCATAGGCGAAGTCCACGTGGCCCGGCGTGTCGATCAGGTTCAGAATATAGGTCTGGCCATCCTTGGCCGGGTACTCGATCCGCACGGTGTTGGCCTTGATGGTGATGCCGCGCTCCCGCTCGATATCCATACTGTCCAAAAGCTGTTCCTGCATGTCGCGCGCGGCCACGGTGCCGGTCAGCTGGATCAGCCGGTCGGCCAGGGTCGATTTCCCGTGGTCGATATGGGCAACGATGGAGAAGTTGCGGATGTTGGATAGCTCGGCCATGCTGGGGGATATGGAGCGATTTGAGGGGGTTGTCGAGGGGGGCGTCGGTTCAATCCCCGTAATGCGGAAATCCTGGAAAACCGGTTTCAGATATCGCCCGGTCCAATGGCCGCTTTGCGGACAAAACTGCCATTTACGCCGCATCCGCAAAAGGCCGCTTTCTGGCACGCGCCTTGTAATCAATCCGAATATTTGCTTCCGTAAACCTTGAATTGCTAAACTCATTACCTCGGGAGTGTTGTATGCGCTTTAAAACTATTGCTTTTGCGTTGTGTTTCTTAGTGGGCGTTGGTTCTGAGGCATCTACGGATATAATTGGCAAGCCACTCAATGTGGGAGAGTCGCCGGGGCGAGACATTTCGGCAGGACTATCAGACTTCAAACGTCAGTTTTGGCAACCCAGCAAGCCGTATGCGGCCATGCTAACTACGTCCCCTGTTCGCGATGGGAAGCGATCATTGAGGGTCGAAGTCCGCTACGGGGACTGTGGCGTTGAGAAGTACAGTGGCTTTAGCGATTGCAAAAATGGTAACGAACGTGTTGAGCTTTCAACGTCTTCCGTTCAAAGGGAAGGCAGTGTATTCGAGTATGGCTGGAGTGTTTACTTTCCAGAAGACTTTCCAACACCATATCATAAGGGAAACACAAGACCCGAAATGTTCCTAGGCCAGTTCCACGGGACGGGTAGTGCGCCACATACCTGGGCCTTTTTTTACGGCGGCTGGAGGCCTGGAAATGGCGGCCTGATGCTAAAAGGACCGCAAGCACGACATGATGGAAATTTTCACGGCACTTTTCGAGCACCCGTATTGTCGCGTGAAGAAATCTTCGGACGGTGGAACGATATCAAAATCCAAGTTAAGTGGACGAAAAATTCAGACGGGTTTCTTTATGTTTTTGTAAATGACAATCCAAGAGTAGTTTATCGCGGAGTGACTCTCCCTGAGCCAGTTGAAGGTGTTTATCTTAAATTGGGAATCTATCGACTAGACACGAAGCCTTCGGCGGGCGCAGCGGTAATCTACTATGATCGAATCTATGCGCGCCGTGTCAAAGTGGCAAGCTAATGAGAGCGATGCGGCGGTTAATGCAATTCAAAGCCTCACTGCACGACAAGCATTCATCTACGCAAACAAATGTCTTTTCAGGGCTCACAGCGGACATCCGACACGAATGGCGGTTCCGCGGATGACGGCCGTCATGCCATAGCCCTGCCGGAGCTGATTGTGGTCGCGCGTTAGCGAGGCTTATTCTCGCAAAATTCGAGCGCTCACCTTCGGGGAGGGAGTGTCAGGCATGGGCCTGCGGTTAAAGCAGCCAGAGGCGTCAGCGTGCCACCTTTCGGAGAAGGGCACCCAGTCAGCACGTCAAACACAGCACCGGGCTGGCGACCAGGTCTTACACCCGACCGCCTAGGCCGGGACAGATGGGATCATACCCTTTCGTTTCTGCAGGCCCCAGTCCTTCATGGCCCCGATCACCGGCTCAAGGCTGTGGCCAAGCGAGGTGATTGCATATTCCACATGCGCGACATTCCCGGGTATGACGGTCCGGGCCAGAAGCCCGTCTGCCTCAAGCTCGCGCAATTGCCGCGTGAGGACCTGCTTCGATATTCCCGGAATGACCCGCGTGAGAATGCCGAACCGGTTCGCGCCGTGCCCGACGGAATACAAGATCACCGGTTTCCACTTGCCGCCAATCATCTTCAGACATTCCGACACAGGACACCCGTCGGGCCCGGTTGGATCGGTCAATGGTTCCAAAGTTGTCTCCCTTTCCCGGTAGTCACAAAAATATGCCTGATTGCGTGACCCCGGCACATCATCTCAACTGGCCCCTGTTCTGATCAAGAGGCATGTTCCATGGGCTGGTTCATCGCGCCAAATATGCGCATTCATTGGTGGGTTTGGGTCTACGGCGCCATCACCATCGCCGGAGGCATGGTGGGCATCCTGTCGGGGCTTGGCAATTTCGAGATGTTCTATGGGGAGGCGCTGGAGGGGCTGGACACCGGGCATCCGGTTGTCGCGCATCTTGGCGGTATGTGGGCGTCGAAGAACATCGGTTATGTCGCTCTTCTGGTCGTGGGATTTGCGGCTCGGACGGCTTGGGTGCTGGCCCCGATCTTCGCCATGAAGTTCGTGAATGACACCGTCGACATGTTCGGGATCGGGCCGCTGCATCTGGATCAGCCCTTGGACCAGATTGTGGTCGGGTGGCTGATCCTTGGCTTGCCGTCAGCGCTGGCGGCCTGGCATCTGACGCGCCGCTGGATCGGTCAAACCCCATGAGATCGCTTCCGATATGGGCGCTGGTCGGTCCCGGTCTCTTATGCCTTCTCTATGGCTTTCTGATATTTGTGGCGCTCACGAATGTGGCCGGGTTTTATGAAGCCATGGCAATGCCAATGCCGAACCACGGGTTCATGCATATCAGTTGGACGGGGAAAACCGTCGCGATCTGGGTGATGCTTGTGGCTGCAACCCTGTTGCGCGCGCGGCCTCTTGTTCTGTTGGCCATGGCGGGCGTCTTGGTCCAGCAACTCGGCGACACGATCGCAGGGCTCACCACGGGCGTAGATGTTTTCGTCACGCAGATCGGGCTGGGTCTGAGTGTGATCAGTCTGATTTTGCTTGTGGCAGAGCATCGGCATGCGCGCCGGGATCAAGAGGGATCGAGGTCCGGCAATTAAGCCATACCGGACCCAACCGCGAAGTGCCGAACCGAGGGTCAGTCGCCTTTGCCGGGCTTCCCGTCGCGGGCGGCTTTTTCCTCTTTCGTCAGCTTGTTGTTCCACTGATTGTTGGACAGCCCCAGTTCGGGGTTTGGCGGTTTGGTCTTGCCAACCGTCACCTTGCCACCTTTTGCCAGAAACGCCTGGATCAGGGCCTCGTCCGTTGTGGGCTTCGGTACTTTCTTCATGTCTTCCCCCTGCCCCGGCTACGCCGCACCGGGCTTGGCCACTTTGAAATCGTCGAACGCCGTGCCTTCGCGCGCCCTGAGCCCCAGATTCCAGGACAGCGTGATCCGGGGCCGCGTGCCCAGATAGGGCGTCACCATATGGACGGCCTTGGCCGGGAAAACCATCATCGTGCCCGGGGTCAGGGACGGCGCCATCAGCTCGGTCAGGCAGCCTTTTTCCTTGGTCGTGCAGACCTTCATGCGCGGATCGGCGAAATAGAAGCGCCCATTCAGCGGGTCCTCGTCGTCGCCCAGATCCAGCACGTAAAGTACCGCCGCGGCCGAGCGCGTGTGGCTGTGGGGGGCCACCCAATCGCCGGAGCTGTAGACCGAGGCCCAGGACAGGTCGGTCACGGTCGTGGTTTTCTGAACAAGGCTGCCGAACAGGGCCCGGGCCCGGCCATCGATGACCGTCGCTTCTTCGATCCCCCAATCGGCGAGATCATAGACTTTCTTCGACCCGATCCCGAGGGCGGGGGGATAGGATTTGGACAGGGTGTCATCGGCGGCGCGGCGCATCGCCTCGGCCACAAGCGCGGGGGCTATCTCATGATGGTCCGGGAAGGTGACGACGCGGATCTGCTCGCCACCCCAATCGAGCCCTTTCATGCCGGGCGGCCATTTCGCTTCGGGCCAGGCGGTGGGAAGGTCGATCTTGGGTGTGGTCATCGGCGGCCTCGTCCGGGGCGTTGCGTGGATGGGGTGCACGCTACCCGAAGCGCAGCGCAAGGCCAACGGCCGCCGAAACCCGGTGCTGCACCGATGATTTTCGCCGATCGAGGAACAATACGGGGTCAAACCCGGCCGACGCGACCGGTCCGGAAACATATTCGGGCCCAATTTTGGCGATCCGCCGCGATCCTGCCACAAAGCGGCATTGAGACGGCCATGGGGCTTTGGCCGCGGAAGAAGTGATGAGTGGTGAGAGTATGTATGAGTCCCTGCCAGCGATTGCCGCGCTGCTTTGTGTGTTTGTCATCGTCCGCGCGGTCGGGCGCGCCATGCGCGAGCGCGCCGAAACCCGCCGCGAAATGCGGCTTCGTCGCCACCTGAACTGGACCCAACCCTTGCCGACACGCAAGAAGCGCCGGTTCTTCAATATCTGAGCGACGTTTGCAAAGGGGCCGATGGCGCGCACCAGCGCGCCCACCGCGACGCCGAAGGCGGCGCAACCCATCATGAATGACGTGCGCCGAAGGCGCTCATTCTAACAGCGGTTCGGCCCGAAGATCAGGTGCCGTCCGACCAGCCTTTGTCGCGATGGGTACCGTCGCAGAAGGGCTTGTTGCCCGACATCCCGCAGCGGCAAAGCGTATATTTCCGGGGCGTCATCGCTTCGGCATTCACCGGGGCCGGCGGTTCGACCTCGGCCACCCAATAGGGCCCGTCCTTGATGACCGTCAGATCGGCGTGACCCTCGGGATAGATATGCTGCACCGGCCCCTCGCCTTCCGACATGGTGATCGCCCCTGACGGGCAGGCCGAGACCACTGCCATCGCCTCGGCCTTCGTTCCCTTCGCGGGCTGGATCCAGGGCTTTTGTCCGGCATCGAAAATCGCGGGGGCCAGCCGGTTGCATTCGGCCGCATGGGCGCAGACGCGCGGATTGAAATGTACCGTATAGCCGTCGCCTTTATAGGCAAGCACACGATCCACCCCTGCCGGCTCTCCGCCCCGGCTTTGAAACCTGACCTCGTTATGGGTTCCGTCGCAGAAGGGCTTCGATTTCGACTGGCCGCAGCGGCAAAGCGCCATGACCTCTTTCACCTCGACCGGCTGGCCATCCGGCCCGGTCATTGTCCGGATGTTCTTGACCACAAGGGGGCCGTTTTCACGCTCTTCGATGGATGGGGCGTCGGGCATGGGCCGTGTCTCCTTTGGCGGCGTCCAGGTTCCTGTCGTCCAAGCCTAACACAATTTGCGCGCAGGAACCGATCCGATTAGGGTCGGGCGATGCGCGATCCGGCCCCTATCCTTTTCCCGCCTGCCACAAGCTATTCCGGCGTTCTCACCAAACCCGAGCGCTGGGATCTCTTCCGACCCCGACAGGGCGACATTCTGGTGACGACGCCACCGAAATGCGGCACGACCTGGACCCAGACGATGATTGCGATGCTTCTGAACGGCGGTCCGGACCTGACAGGGCGGATTGGCGATATTTCTCCCTGGGTCGATGCGGATTTGGGCACATCGGGTGCCGAGGTCGGCGCGGCGCTGGCGCGGCAGACAGGGCGACGGGTGGTAAAAACCCATACCCCTGCCGATGGCTTTCCGGTCTGGGACGGGGTTGCTGTGGTTGCCGTCTATCGCCATCCCTTGGACGTGTTCCTGTCCTTGCGGAAGCACGCGGCCAATATGAACGCTGCGTCCGACCATCCGATGCGCGGCCCGGTGGGCGCGGCGCTCGATGGTTTTGTCGCCCGCGACGTGAAAATCGAGGATTGGGACGCGGACAGTCTGGCGACGGTCGCGCACCATTTCATTCAGACCGTGCGCCGCGACCGCGTGCCCGGACTGATCCTGATGCACTATGCCGACATGTTCAGGGATGGGCGTGCCGCTGTTCAGCATCTGGCAGACGCGCTGGATATCGAGGCCGATCCCGGCCTGATCGACTGCGTGGCCGAAGGCAGCGGGTTTCAGGCTATGAAAGCCAAGGCCGCGCAGTTTGCGCCCGAAGGCGGCAAGGGGTTCTGGGCATCCGATGCGGCCTTTTTCGACAGCGGCGGGACCGATAAATGGGCGGGCCTTTTGCCCGAGGCCGAGATTGCCCGCTATCACGCCCGCATGGCGGATCTGCTCGGGCCCGAGGACAAGCGCTGGCTGGAAACGGGCGGGCCCCTTCCCTGAACGGCCCCGGGGGATCACGCCCGTTTCAATTGAATGCTAACCGGTTATCTGGCAAGGTCTCGGAAACCAACTTCGGAGAACCGGAGCAAATACATGCGAGCAGTCTTTCTAAGCGCGGCCTTGTGTTTTTCGGGCGGCGCGGTTTTTGCCGAAGCGATTGAACGGGCCTGCCTGCAATCGGGCCGTGCCGGTGGTGACCGGGCCTTGTGCGGCTGCATTCAGGATGCCGCCAACATGACGCTTAGCCAGACGGATCAACGCCAGGCCGCTAGGTTCTTTTCGAACCCGGATGAGGCGCAAAGCGTCCGCATGTCGAGCCGCCGCTCAGACGAGGTCTTTTGGGAACGCTACAAGACCTTCGGCGAAACGGCCGAGGCATTCTGCTCAAGCTGATCCAGGATCCGGTCGGCCGCACGCTCGATCTGGTCCAGCGCACTTTCGAAATCCCGCGTATAGTACGGGTCGGGCACATCGCCCGAGGCGTCGAACAGCGCGACCCGAGCGCGCCCATTCGCAGGGGCCGTGGCGGCCAGATCGGCGATGTTTTCGCCATCCATTCCAAGGATCAAATCGAAGCGGTCGAAATCCGCGGCGCTGACCTGACGTGCGCGCAAGGGCGACAGATCGTATCCCCGCTCCGCTGCGGCCTGGATCATCGGCCCGTATGGCGGCTTGCCGATATGCCAGGCACCGGTTCCGGCGCTGTCGATCTTCAGCGCGACACCCCGGGACGCGGCCTTGGCGCGCAGCACCGCCTCAGCCGTGGGCGACCGGCAGATATTGCCAAGGCAGACACAAAGGATATGCGTGGTCATGGGTCGCGCATAGCCGAGGGGGGCGCCGATGTCCAAGGTTGTCATACTGACCGGCGCCGGTGTCTCGGCCGAAAGCGGGCTGGGCACGTTTCGCGACGAAGGCGGGCTTTGGTCGGAATACGACCTGGAAGATGTCGCGACCCCGCAGGGGTTCAGGCGTAATCCCGAACGGGTGCACGACTTCTACAACGCGCGGCGGGCCAATTGCATCGGGGCGGTCCCGAATGCAGCCCATCACGCCCTTGCCCGGTTGGCCGAGGCGCGGGATGTGGTTCTGATCACGCAGAACATTGACGACCTGCATGAACGTGGCGGCTCGACGGACGTGATCCACATGCATGGCGAGTTGCAGCAGGCGCTGTGCGCAGCCTGCGACCACCGCTGGGATGCCCCGCGGGACATGTCCGTTGACACAGCCTGCCCGGCCTGCGGGCGCACCGCCGCGCGCCCGGATGTGGTCTGGTTCGGCGAAATGCCGTACCGGATGGATGAGATCGCGGGCCATATCGACACCTGCGATCTTTTCGTGGCCATCGGCACATCGGGTCAGGTCTATCCGGCAGCGGGCTTTGTTGATGACGCGCGCATGGCCGGAGCGGCAACGTTAGAAATCAACCTGGAGCCCTCGGGCGCCATGTTCGATGGCGTCATCACCGGACCCGCAACCCAGACTGTACCTGCCTGGGTCGACCGCGTGCTTGGCGCATAAGGTTTCATCTGGTCACGGCTACGGGTCGTGCTAGGCTCGCCCCCATGCTGCGCGCGCTGCTTCTTGTTGTCATCTTCGCCCTGCCTGCCCAGGCCCAGGATGTTGAGTTGGAACTTGTTCTTTTGGCCGATGCCTCGGGCTCGATCACTGATGCCGAGATCCAGTTCCAACGCCAAGGCTATGCCGAGGCAATGACCGACCCGTCCGTTCTGGCCGCAATCCGGAACACGGCATATGGGGCGATCGCGGTCACTTACGTCGAATGGGCCGCGAACACGGCAACCGTCGTCGACTGGATGCGGATCGACGGGGACGCAAGCGCACAGGCCTTTGCGGATGCCCTGACGGGCCCACCGCGCCAGGCCTTCGGGCGGAACGCAATCGGGGCCGCGCTGCTGGACGGCAAACGCTTGATCGAGACCAACGATTTCGATGGCTGGAGGAAGGTGATCGATTTCTCGGGCGACAGCGACCGGAACTTCTCTGGACCGCCCGTTGAGGCGTCGCGGGACGACGTCGTAGCCGCCGGGATCACCATCAACGCCCTGCCGATCCTCTGCCGGTTCTGTGCGTCG
Organism: Paracoccaceae bacterium; assembly: GCA_965267475.1. Classification (GTDB taxonomy): domain Bacteria; phylum Pseudomonadota; class Alphaproteobacteria; order Rhodobacterales; family Rhodobacteraceae; genus JBCBKU01. The sequence goes on along the minus strand of OZ254079.1, from coordinate 957,929 downwards.
CCCAGCGGGGCAGATCTGGGCCGCATCTACGAAGACCGCATCATCGGCGGGCGCGGCGCCTTCGTGGTCACCGCCGAAAGCGAGGAAGATCTGGCGGAAGCGATCCGACGGAAACTGATCCTTGAGATCTCGGGACTGACGCCGGGCCGCCAGATCGCCCGAAACTGACCTGTCACCGGCGCGCTTCGGGGCGCCTTGGCGGGACAGTGCGGGCGGGTGCGTCCCGCCAAAGCGCCGCGTCCGTTAGCGAAGCGACAGGATCCCGGCCAGGACGATCAGCCCCATCCCGGCCGCGGTCGGCAGATCGGGGTATTCCGCGAAGAACAGAATGCCCCAGACCACCGCGAAGCCGACATAGGCGAAATCGAACGTACCGATGATGGCCGGTCGCCCCTTCTGATAAGCAAAAGCCGCGCCAAGGCTGCCGATCAGGATAGCCAGGGCAAGTATCACCATCGAGATCCATTCGGCCGCGCCCATTGGCGCCCAGGTGCCGAACAGAAACCCCTGCCGCGCCTCGGGCGCGAGACCCGCCATCAAGCCCGCGCCCAGCACCCCTGCCACCACGAAGGCGATGTTCAGGGCCAGCGACAACATCACCGGATGCACAGCCCGGCACTTGGTGCGGGTCAGGATCATCGCCAAGGCATAAAGCACCGCCGCCAAGAGCGGCAGAAGCGCGAAGGCGTTGAAGTCACCGGCGCTTGGGCGCAGGATCAGAAGAACACCAGCAAATCCAAGGGCCACGGCCACCCAGCCCAACGGGCGGACCCGGTCGCCAGTGAACACCGCAGCAAACAGCGTGATGAAAAGCGGTGAGGTATAAAACACGGCGGCCAGAACGGAAAGATCAAGCCGGGGGAGCGCGGCGTAATAGACCACCCACATGCTGACCAGCAGCAAACTTCTCAGGACCGTCCAGCCAAGCGCAGGCGGCCAGGACAAAGCACCGGGCGCGCGCCACCTGAGGACAAGGACCAAAACCGGCACCAGCAAGATCGAGCGCAAGACGAAGATCTGCGACAGCACGAACGCGCCGCTCATCAGTTTGATCAACGCGTCGCCGAGCGACAGGGCGAAAACGGTGAAGATGATCACCAGAACGGCCAGCGGCACATTGTCCTGATGGGGTCGATCCATGGTCAAGACGGGTCACGTGATTGGGGCGTGTTCGGACCGAGCCTTAGTGGATCCACCCGGGCTTGCATATCCCAATTCAGCACCCGGGGCGCGCGCGCTTTGGCGGGACGGGGCGGGCGGGTGGGTCCCGCCAAAGCGCGCCAATTCCGTCAGTTCGTGGCGGACCCTTGGTCCGAACGATCGCCGTGGCCCCCATGGGCACCGGCCTGGGGTTTCCGGTTCAGATCGACCGGGATCTCGACCATGATGTCACCGGCCTGTTCGAATGTCAGGGTCACCTCAATCGCCGATCCGTCCGTGAAGGGTTCGGTCAGCCCCATGAACATCAGGTGCTGACCGCCCCGTTCGAGCATGGCCATGCCGTCGGCCGGTATTTCGATCCCGCCTTCGACCTCGGTCATGCGCATGATGCCCGCATCGTCTTCCTTGTGGGTGTGAAGTTCGATCCTTTGCGCCACGGGCGAGGATGCCGCGATCAGACGATCCGCGCTGTCCCCTTCATTCATGATCATCATGAAGGCAGCCCCGGACTTTGCCGACGGCGTCGAAGCGCGGGCATAGGCGTCCTGGATCAAGATCGGCCCCATGGCCATCGCGGCCATGTCGCCATCCTTCATGGCATGGCCGTCCTGTGACTTGTCGCCCGCGACGGCCATGGACGCCAAAAGCACGAGCGTCGTGCCCGCAAGAAGTGATTGAATGTGCATCGGTTTGATCCTTGTCTGTCTGAATTGAACTTAGGCTCAGACAGACAGAGGTGGCGCGCGGGCACGATGCGCCTCGGGCACCAGATGCGCGACGCTCAAGGGGGCGGGGCGGGCATGGATCAGGCGTGTCTCGACCGGATGGACCGTCGGACGCGCGGCGGGTTCTGGCCCGGCCACAATCAGGCTTAGCGCGCAATCGGCACAGTACTGCGGGGCGCTGGTGGGTTGGCCGTCCTTGTCGATCCAGACGATCTTGGACCCGTGGGCCGAGCAGATCACGATTTGCCCGTCCGCCGGGGCCTGGCCGCGCGCGACGCCCAGCGCCAGCGATGTCACGGTCAAGACGACCATGAGGCAAAGGCAAAGCGTGGACCGAAGGAAATGGGACATGGGCGAAGACCTAGGTCGCCCCGACCTGATAGTCCATATCAGGAGGTTCAGTCGGCCTTCAGAAGCTCGATCTGGGTAGGGCCGGGCGAGCCTTCGATCGCTGCGACGACAAAGGGCGCAACAGAGAGGGCCAAAATCAGCCCGAGGGGCACGAAGGTAAAGGGTTTGATGAACTTACGCATGACGGGTCAGTTAGGGCTGAGGACCGGTTTCTGCAACTGCAAAGAAAAGGCCCCGCGGAAATCCGCCGGGCCTTTGCATCAGGATCGGTGACAGGATCAGGCCGCGGCCTGCGCCTTCACGATGTCTTTCTTGATTTTCAATGCATTGGCCGACAGGTCGGCATCTTTCGCTTTTGCCAGAAAAGCGTCCAACCCGCCCCGGTGATCGACCGTGCGCAGCGCGGATGCCGATACTTTCAGCTTGAAGCTTCTGCCCAGCGTCTCGGACATCAGCGTGACATTGTTCAGGTTCGGCAGAAACCGGCGCTTGGTCTTGTTGTTGGCGTGGCTGACATTGTTGCCAACCATCGGGGCTTTGCCGGTCAGTTCGCAGCGGCGCGACATGGGTCCGTCCTTCGTTTGATCATCGGGCGCCTTCGGGCCCGTTTAATGCAAAGGGGCAGCGCCTAAGCCCTGCCCGAGAATCCGTCTCGGGTGTTTAGGGCCAGCGCCCGGCTGCGTCAAGCATGCAAACGGCCCGCGTGACTTCGGTGCCCGGCTCGCTTAAATTTGACGCAAAACAAGAGCAGTGCAGGATGCAGGAAACCGAACTCTACCCCCCGGTGAAGGCCTTTCTTGAAGCCCAGGGTTACGCGGTCAAGGCCGAGGTTGGCGCTGCCGATGTGGTGGCTTGCCGGGGCGATGATCCGCCGGTGATCGTGGAGCTCAAGACAGGGTTTTCGCTGGCTTTGTTTCACCAGGCGATCCAGCGTCTGACGGTGACCGACGCGGTCTATGTGGCGGTACCGAAGAAGTCCGGGCGCGGGTCGCTGCGGGCGCTGCGCGACAACATCGCGCTGGCCCGACGGTTGGGTCTTGGGGTGATGACCGTCCGGCCCCGTGATGGCGTGGTCGAGGTTTACGTCGATCCGGGTCCCTATGCGCCCCGGAAATCGGCGCAACGCCAGGGGCGGCTGTTGCGGGAATTTGCAAGGCGCGTGGGCGATCCGAACGAAGGGGGCGCGACACGGGTCAAGCTGGTCACGGCCTATCGCCAGGACGCGCTGCGCTGCGCCCATCACCTGGCGGATGGGCCTGCCAAGGGGGCGGCGGTCGCCAAGGCCACCGGCGTGCCCAATGCGACGCGTTTGATGGCCGACGATCACTATGGGTGGTTCGAACGGGTCGAGACCGGAATTTACCAATTGACGCCCAAAGGCACCGCCGCGCTAAAGGACTATGGCCCGGACATCGCGGCCCTTACCGCCTGAGCGGGCCAAATTTTTTGAAGGAAAAAATTTGTCAACAAAAATTCCTTCAATTTTTTTGCCGCCCGGGATCGAGGTTGCGCAGGAACAGATCAGTGGCGCGCGCGGGCGTCATCTTTCCCTGATCGATTGCCGCTTCGTATTTTTTCCGGTCTTCGGATGCTTTCGCTTCGATCCGGGCCAGAAGCCCCCGCCGCACATCGGTTTCAAAGGCCCGCAGCGCCTGGGCAGATCGGCGCGCCTGCCAGTGACCTTCGTCCTTTCGCCACCGAGCAAGGTCCTGCATCTCGGCCCAGGCTTCGGACAGGCCCGTCCCTTCCAGGGCTGACACCAGCAGCGCCTTGGGGAAGCCGTCGGGGTCTTCGGGACGTTTCCGAAGCAGCCTGAGCGCGCCTTTGTAATCGGCCTGGGTTCGGATCGCGGCCTCTTTCAGCCCGCCATCGGCCTTGTTCACCAGGATCAGATCCGCGATTTCCATGATCCCGCGTTTCACGCCCTGCAATTCGTCGCCGCCCGCCGGGGCGAGCAGCAGAACGAACAGGTCCGACATCTCGGCCACCACGGTTTCGGATTGCCCGACGCCCACCGTTTCAATCAGGATCACGTCGAAGCCCGCCCCTTCACAGAGCGCCACCACATCGCGCGTGTTCTGCGCCACGCCGCCCAGTTCCGAGCGGCTGGGCGAAGGGCGGATGAACGCGTTCGGATCGCGGGCCAGCCGCTCCATCCGTGTCTTGTCGCCAAGAATCGAGCCGCCCGAGCGCGCCGAGGAGGGATCCACGGCCAAGACCGCCACGCGAAGCCCCTGCCCTGTCAGGTGCTGTCCAAATGCTTCGATAAAGGTCGATTTGCCCACACCGGGCGTGCCCGAAAGCCCGATCCGAAGCGCCTGCTTGCCCGTTGCGTGGCAGGCGTCCAGGACACCCAGCGCCGTTTCGCGATGGTCGGCGCGGGTGCTTTCGACCAATGTGATCGCCCGCGCCAGCGCGCGCCGGTCGCCGTTCAGGACAGAATGGGTCAGGTCATCCGACGTCATAACCGCGCCGTTCTGGCCCGGATTGCGGGGTCTGTCCAGCGCTGGCGGCCCGGGCAGGCTTGGGCGATAAGCGGGGCCATGCGACGCCCCTTACCCATAGATGCGGTTCTGCCCGAAGTGCTGGCGGCTATCAGGTCGGCCGGATTGGCCGTTCTGGAGGCACCCCCGGGTGCGGGGAAGACCACGCGCGTCCCGCCAGCGCTTCTGGATTTGGTCGAGGGCCGAATTCTGATGCTCGAGCCCCGTCGTCTGGCCGCGCGGGCCGCTGCCGAGCGGATCGCCGAGGAAGGCGCTTGGTCGCTTGGGCGCGAGGTCGGATTTCGTGTGCGGGGCGAGGCGAAGACCTCTGCCGAGACCCGGATCGAGGTTGTCACCGAGGGTATATTGACCCGCATGATCCAGTCGGATCCCGAGTTGAAGGGCATCAGCGCGGTCATTTTCGACGAATTTCACGAACGTTCGCTTCAGGCCGATCTTGGTCTGGCTCTGGCACTGGAAGTCCGCGACACGCTGCGCCCGGACCTGGCGATCATCGTGATGTCGGCCACATTGGATGGCGCAGCGGTAGCCGCGCTTCTGGGCGATGCGCCCGTGATCCGGGCCGAAGGCCGCGCCTTTCCGGTCGACACGCGCTGGCTGGAGAAACCGCTCGCCCCCAAGGCCCGGTTGGAAGACACGGTTTCCCCGTTGATCCGCCGAGCCTTGTCCGAAACAGACGGCGGGGTCCTGGTGTTCTTGCCCGGCGAGGGCGAGATCCGGCGCGTGGTCGGTGCCTTAGGGCAGATCCTGGGCGCCGAGATCCTGCCGCTATACGGTGCCATGAAGCTGACCGATCAACGCCGGGCCGTGCGCCCGCTGGATGGCGCGCGCAAAATCGTGCTGGCCACGTCGATCGCAGAGACATCGCTTACCATCGAGGATATTCGCGTTGTCATCGATGCCGGACTGGCGCGGCGGGCCCGCTATGATCCGGGATCGGGTATGGCGCGGCTTGTGACCGAGAAGGTCACGCGGGCCGAAGCCGATCAGCGCCGGGGGCGCGCGGGCCGGGTGGCCGAAGGGGTCTGTTACCGGCTTTGGACCAAAGGGCAGGAAGGGGCCCTGGCGGCCTTTCCCCCCGCCGAGATCGAGGCCGCCGATCTGGCGCCCTTCGCGCTGGAACTGGCCCAGTGGGGCACGCCGGAAGGGGACTTGCGCCTGCTGACCCCGCCGCCCGAGGCCACTTTGGCCGAAGCGCGGGAGGTGCTGTCCGGGCTTGGCGCCCTGCATGGCCGTGCGATCACCGATCACGGGCGGCGCCTGGCGACCATGCCTGTGCACCCGCGGCTCGCCCATATGCTGGACCGCGCCGGCGCCGGGGCTGCGCCCCTGGCGGCACTTTTGTCGGATCGGGACCCATTGCGCGGAAGTGTGGATCTGGCGCGGCGGCTGAGGGCCCTGTCCGGCGAAGGACCAGACGCCCGCCTGCCCGCCTTCGGGCGCATCCGAGCCGAGGCCAAGCGTTTGGCCAAGGGGCTGGACCCGGGCGATCTGTCCCCCGCCGAAGCTGCGGCGCTGGCCTATCCCGACCGCATCGGCCTGCGTCGTCCGGGAGACGATCCGCGCTGGCTTTTGTCCGGCGGAAAGGGCGCGGCCATGGCGCAGGACGACCCCATGGCCGGTGCCCGCTTGATCGTTGTCACTGATACCGACGGCCACCCGCGCGAGGCCAAGATCCGGCAGGCCATCGAGATCACCGAAGCGCAGTTGCGCGCCGTGTTGGGCGATCAGATCGGCTGGGTCGAGATCTGCCGCTGGTCGAAGCGCGATGGGCGCGTCGAAGCGGTGCAGGAGGAACGGTTTGGCGCGATTGCATTGAACCGGCAGGTCTGGCGGGACGCCCCGCCTGACGCGGTTGCGGAGGCCATGCTTGACGGTGTTCGGGCGCTGGGTCTCAGACCGTCGGCGGCGGCAGAGCGGTTCCGCGCCCGTGTTGCCCTTGCCCGATCCGGCGGTGCGGATCTGCCGGATCTGGGTGACACGGCGCTGATGGACCGCCATGAGCATTGGCTCTTGCCGCATCTGGGTGCCACGCGAACGGGTGAAGACTGGGCCGGGTTCGATCTGCTGCCGGCATTTCGGGCCATGCTCGACTGGGGGCAGACCCAGGTGCTGGATCAGATGGCACCGGCCAAGTTCACCACGCCGCTTGGGCGGTCGGTGCCGATCGACTATGGCGGGGGTCAGCCGGAAATTCAGGTGAAGCTCCAGGAGCTTTTTGGCGTTTCGACCCATCCGATGGTGGCTGGTCAGCCCTTGCGCATCGCGCTTTTGTCGCCTGCCGGTCGCCCGGTGCAGGTGACGACGGATCTGCCGAGGTTCTGGGCCACGTCTTACGCCGACGTTCGGAAGGACATGCGCGGGCGGTATCCCAAGCACCCCTGGCCTGAGGATCCCGCCAGTGCGGTGCCGACCACGCGGGCCAAACCAAAACGCCAGTAGCGCCTTATTGTCGCCAAATGCCCGGGTATTCTGCGCGAAACTGAGGATTTGTTGACAGATGCGACCCTTTCGCCTTTTGGTGTTTTCCCTGTTCGGACTGGCCGCCGGATGCAGCCCGGCGGTTCACAACGCCGTTGAGGCGATGGACCCGACGACCCGTTCGAACTGGCTTGCAAACCTGTCTTCGCACGATCTGTGCAGCGGCTATCAGAAGCCCTGGGCAAAGCCCGAAACCAAGCTGATGATCGAAGCCGAACTGGCCATCCGCAATGTATCGCGCTGCAACTCAGTCAGGCCGGTCCATGCATCGCATGCCAGCTATCGGTCGCGGCTTTATGCGCGGCCTTTGGCGGCGGCCGCGACAGATCTCGACTGTGCGGATTTCGCGTCCGGTGCCGAGGCGCAACGGTTCTTTCTGTCCCGGGGCGGGCCTACGCTTGACGCCCACGGGCTTGACCGGGATGGCGACGGGCTTGCCTGCGAATGGGGGGCCGATGTGGCGCGCCGCCTCGTGCCACCCAAGCCTCTGTTTACCGCGCTCGACTATACGCCCACCTGCCATGAAGGCCCGCGCGGCGGAACCTATACGATCACAGCCAGCGGTCGCAAAAACTATGCCGGGTGCTGAGCCCCTGACACCCGATCACGGGACGGAGACATTGACATGAGCCTGCTTGAAGATCTTTCGACCGAACTGGCCAACAAGGCGCTCGACAAGGCCGAAGAGCTGGGGGACGAGGATTTCCCGAACAAGGTCGCCCAGGCGATCGGTGCATCATCACCCACCCTGGAAGAAAACTACAGAACCGCCGTGCGGCTGATCCGTGCGTCGCGACGCGCCCGGGTGGTGATCGAAGAGGCCAAGCCCGGAAAAGAAGTGGACACGTCTGTTCCGGACGGGCCCAAGGATCCGCCGGACGTGCCAATGCCGGGGCACTGATCGCCCCGCCTCGGTCGGGCGCGCGCGACCGCTGTGCGCCCACCGCGGCGGGCGCAGCCCGGCGCAACCGAAAGGAATGCCGCGGTGCGCGGCGCAATTGGATCCTGCATGGCTCAGGCAGACAGACGATGCGTCAGGTTGGCCTTAACCGCGGGCCAGTCGGGCGCCGTGACCGAGTACACCGCCGTGTCCCGCAGCGTTCCATTCGCCAGCACCATATGGGCCCGCAAGATCCCATCGAGCTTCGCCCCCAACCGTTCGATGGCCCGCCGGCTTTGGAGGTTCATGGCATGGGTTCGGAATTCCACCGCGATGCACTCAAGCACCTCGAACGCATGGGTCAGCAACAATAGCTTGGCTTCGGTATTCAGCGCGGTCCGCTGAACGGCGGCGCGGTACCAGGTCGAGCCGATCTCGACCCGCTTGTTCACCGCATCGATGTTCATAAAAGTCGTCATGCCGACGGCCTGCCCCCTATCGGGCCGGATCACCGCGAAGGGCAGCATGGACCCTTGGGCCCGGAGGTCCAAACGTCGTGCGATCTCGGAATCCACGTCTTCCGGCGCCGGAACCGTGGTGTACCAGAGCCTGTTCAGGTCTCCGTCCCGCACGGCCTCGGCCAGATCCGGCCCGTGGACCGGATCCAACACCTCAAGCCGCACATGGGTGCCGTTCAATGTGATATCGGGGGGCCAGGGCATGGGCGCGTAATGGCGCGCCTGCGCCGGGCGAACAAGTCCTTATCCGCGCCGGGTCACAGCGCCGAGGCGCAAAGATGCAGGACCCCGGCAAAGGGCAGCGCAAGCGCAAGCGCGACGATTTCGACATTCGGCGCCAGCGCCATGACCGCACGACGACGGATCAGGCCTGCCCAGGAGGTTTGGGTTTGGGTGTCTTTCAAATGCGACGTCATAACGGGTGTTCCTCTCAATACGGTCATCAGAATAGCCGGGGCGCCCTACGGGGTAAATTCGCGATTATTGAGGGGGCTATATGCAAATTTGAATAGATCCCCCAATCCCAACCGCCGCCCGCGCCGGTTTCCTGGACCTTCACGCCCCGGGCACCCGGCCCAGAAGGGCCAGGCTTCGACGCGCCACACCGGCCTGACCGGGAATTGGCAAAGCGCGCACATCCTGCAATCCAGCCTTGGCCAGAAGCCGCAGACCCCCCTTTTTTCCGATCAGATGGGTGCGCCAGCGAAGCTGGATCAGCCGACCGAGCAGGCCGCGGCGGGTCAAAAGGACCAGCACGACACCGCCCGGGCGTGTGACGCGGATCATTTCTTGGATGGCCGCCTGGCGGTCGGCCTGATGCTCGATCACATGGGCGGCTATGGTCAGGGCGAAGCGATCCGCCTCATAGGGCAGCCCGGCCATATCGCCCCGCGCCAGCCCGACGCGCAGGCCGATCTTGCGAAAGCGGCGACGCGCCGCAGCAAGCATATGCGGGGAAAGATCCATCGCCTCTTGCCGAAACCGCCCGGGTGCGATGCGCCCAAGCGCTTCCGACATGGCGCCGGTTCCGGTTCCGCAATCCAGCGCACGGTCCGGACCGGTGCCGCCGATATGGACCACCGCCTCGGCCAAAATCCGGCCATAGGCGCCGGGCGCGTCGATCCTGGCAAGGATCTTCTCCCACCGGCCCGCCACCTGGTCATACCGCTTTGCCAAGGCATCCGGTTCATGCGCCACGCGGCCGATATTCAGATGCCAACTACCAAACCGCTTTGCGAAAACGGGGATCACTGCGGAATCAACGTCGAAACCCATGGGTCTGTCCTCGGTGTCGTTTCCCCGGAGCTATCCCTGCGGGAACAGGTGGGACAGTCCGGAAATCCGCCTGAGCCATATGCAAATCTGCATGACGCTCGCGCGGACCGCCCCGCACAGGATCAAGGACAAAAGACTGCGCCGAAGCGCCCACGGCGACGGGCGAAGCCCGGCGCAACCGAAAGGAATACCGTCCGAAGGACGGTGCATTTTAACAGCGGTTTGCCTGGAAAAGGCGCGGCGTCAGACCCCGAGGCACCAGCGCAAGACGGCCTTCTGCGCATGGAGCCGGTTCTCGGCCTCATCAAAGATCACCGATTGCTGCCCGTCCATCACCGATGACGTCAGTTCCTCTTCGCGGTGCGCCGGCAGGCAATGCATGACCAGGGCCTCTGGGCCAGCCACCTCCATCAACCGGTCATTGACCTGATATGGCCGCAGAAGGTTATGGCGTCTTTCGCGGGTCGATTGCGGATCGTGCATCGACACCCAGGTGTCCGCAACAATCAGATCGGCCCCCGCGACGGCCCTTTCCACGTCCCGCTCCATCGTGACGGACACACCCTGGTTCCGTGCCCAACCCACGAATTCATCCTCGGGTTCCAGCTCTTCCGGGCCCGCGAAAACCATGTCGAACCCGAATTGCCCAGCCGCATGCAGAAACGAGGCCGCAACGTTGTTGCCGTCGCCCGTCCAGACGACTTTTTTGCCCCGGATCGGGCCTTTGTGTTCCTCGAATGTCATGACATCCGCCATGATCTGGCAGGGATGCGTGCGGTTGGTCAGACCGTTGATGACCGGCACCGTCGCGTGTTCGGCCATCTCCAGAAGCGTGGATTCCTCAAATGTCCGGATCATGATCAGATCGACATAGCGCGATAAAACACGCGCCGTGTCGGCGATCGATTCGCCGTGGCCAAGCTGCATGTCGGCGCCCGAAAGCACCATTGTCTCGCCGCCCAACTGACGCACGCCCACATCGAAGGACACGCGGGTACGGGTCGAAGGTTTTTCGAACACCAAGGCCACCATATGGCCCGAAAGCGGCTGTTCGGCATCCGGCGTCCCCTTGGGCCAACCGGCGCGCGCCTCTTTCATTGCTTTCGCCTGGTCGATCATGGACCGAAGCGCGGTCCTGTCGGTTTTGTGGATATCGAGGAAATGGTTCATATCGCGTTCGTGTCCCTCTGGGCGGGGAGAGGGGCTCTGCCCCGCCGCTTCGCGGCCCCCCGGGAGAATTTTCGACCAAGATGAAGGGTCAGGCCGCTTTGGCGGTCAGGGTGGCCGCCGCGCGGTCTAGACGCGCCATGGCTTCGTCGATCTCAGATTCGGTAATGTTCAACGGCGGCAGGATCCGGATCACATTGTCCGCCGCAGCCACGGTGATGACCTGTTCGGCATAGCCAGCGGCCACGACCTCGCCGTTCGGGATCTTGCATTTCAGGCCCAGCATCAGGCCCGCGCCACGCACCAGCTCAAACACGCCTGGATGGGCTGCGACCAGACCTTCCAGTTTCTGGCGCAGATGTCCGGCCCGCGCGCGCACATCGTCCAGAAACGCTTCATCAGACACGATCCCGACCACCCTGGCGCCCACTGCGCAGCCCAACGGGTTGCCGCCATAGGTCGAGCCATGGGTGCCAACCACCATGCCCTTCGCGGCCTCTTCCGTGGCCAACACCGCACCCAACGGGAAGCCGCCGCCGATGCCCTTGGCCACCATCATGATATCGGGTTCGATCCCGGCCCATTCATGGGCAAAAAGCTTGCCGGTCCGGCCCATCCCGCATTGAACTTCATCGAGGATCAGCAGGATCCCTGCCTCGTCACAAAGATCGCGCAGACCTTTCAGACAGGCGTCGGGCAGCGGCTTGATCCCACCTTCACCTTGGACCGGTTCGATCAGAATGGCTGCCGTCTGGTCAGTGATCGCCCTGCGCACCGCCTCATGATCGCCCCAGGGCAGATGCACAAACCCGGGAAGAAGCGGCCCAAACCCCTTGGTCATCTTCTCAGACCCGGCGGCTGCGATCCCGGCCGAGGACCGGCCGTGGAAGGACCCGTCGAAGGTGATTATCTCGACCCGCTCGGGCTGGCCGTTGTCATGCCAGTATTTCCGGGCCATTTTCACGGCCAGCTCGCAGCTTTCCGTCCCGGAATTCGTAAAGAACACCGTGTCGGCAAAGCTCGCATCCACCAGGGCATCGGCCAGCTTTTGCTGGGCCGGAATGTTATACAGGTTCGAGGTGTGCCAAAGCGCCCCCGCCTGATCGGTCAAGGCCTGTACCAGATCCGGGTTGGCATGGCCCAGCGCGTTGACCGCAATGCCAGCGCCCAGATCCAGATATCGGGTGCCGTCTTCCTCGATCAGCCAGACACCTTCGCCTTTCACAAAGGCAAGCGGAGCACGGTTATAGGTCGGCAGGATCGACGGGATCATGGGACAAAGTCCTTCTCTAGCGAAGTCATAGGGGTGCCCGAGGCGGGCGGTTTGGTCAATCAGGGAATATGGCAGGTGGCACGCCAGACGGCGCGAACGCTGGATCAGCGTCGGCGTCGGAGTGGGAAGCGGAAGTGGTTCACAAATGCCATGGCGCTCGGATAACCGCGTTTGCGATCCCTGTCCAGCCATTGGGACACCTTGTATCGGGGCGCTCAGTGACTAAAATAGAGCCAACGGAAAAAGGCGGCCCCCCAAGCGGGGCCGTCCTTGCATAAGGATGGGGCCATGTCCTGGACCGATGAGCGGGTCGAGCAGCTTAAGAAAATGTGGGGCGAAGGTCAGTCGGCCAGTCAGATCGCCAAGGAACTGGGTGGCGTCACCCGGAATGCCGTGATCGGCAAGGTGCACCGGCTGGGCCTGTCGAACAGAACCGGCGGTGCGTCGTCCAAACCCGCCAAGGAAAAGGCGGAAAAGGCCGAGGCGCCGAAAGCAGCGGCGAAAGCGGCTGCGGCAGAACCCGCCCCGGCGCCCGCGCCACCCCGCCCCGCCGGTGGGCTCAGAAAACAGATCATACCTGCGGGTCAGCCTTTGCCGCCCCAGCCTTCGGCAAACGAGATCAGCCCAGAAGCGCTGGCCAGTGTGCGCGAGGTTGAGAAGAAATCCAAGAAAATCAGTTTGATGGAGCTGACCGAGCGGACCTGCAAATGGCCTGTTGGGGACCCAGCCACGGATGATTTCTGGTTTTGCGGACTGCCGGTCCAGGCTGGAAAACCCTATTGCGAAGCCCATGTCGGCGTCGCCTTCCAACCCATGAGCTCGCGCCGCGACCGGCGCCGCTAGGCCACCGGTTGATCCAGGGCGGCCCGAGGAGAAGGCCGGAGGCCGCCGACGAGAGAAAGAAATCGCGCGTAGCGCGGCAATCTGACAGCGGCCCCCTTAGTCGAAAAGGTTCCGCAGAAGCTTTCCGGCCTCGTTCTCGATCTTGTCCTTGACCGCATCCTCGACCGATTGTCCTTCGGTCAGGCCCAGTTCGCGGTTGACCTCATCCTGAACCTCGCGTTCCAGCCGGTCGCCCACCTTCTGCAATTCCTGTTCGGCGCGATCCTCAACAAGCCCCTGAAGATCCAGGCGGAATTTTGGCTGATCCCAGGTCCCCGTGATCAAAAGCGGCACTTCGATCCCGCCGCCATCGCCTTGCAAAAGGCGGGGCACCAGCCGGTAATCCAGTGTTTGCCCGCCCAGCCCGATCGATCCGGTCCCGCGTGCCGTCAGCAAGGGCGCCAGAAAGCTCAGATCGTCATTGATCACCACACCGTCGACGATCCGGAACGTGCCGCTGACGCTGTCGAAAATCGTGCTGCTGCCCGAGCGGAGCGCACCGATATCAAGCTGTTTCAGCGCACCGACGATATCGAGGCCCAGGATTTCACCGGCCCCGAAGGAAAACCGGCCCTCGCCATCCATCGAATTCAAAAGGGCATCCATCGACTGCCCGACGGCCAGGACCGAGATTTGCAAGTCGCCCAGCGCGATCAACCGGTCATAGTCGAACAGTTCGGAAAAGAGCCGCGAGATCGCGATGGCCGAGCCCGAAAGATCCGTCCGCGCCGACAACCCGTTCCGGTTGTTAACCACGAAACTGCCCTGGACGTCGCCGTCATAGGCCCGAAGCTCGTTCAGGTTGGTGACCAGACGGGCATTGTCCAATACCGCCGAAATATCCGTCGCGCCAAATTGCGAAGACCCGAGAAGAAGCGACGGGGTGGTCAGGGAAAACCGACCGTCCACCAGCCCAAGGGCCGAGGCGTCGATCGGCTCGGTCGACCAGCCTTCGGTGCTTTCCCCGGAACCGGCGACGTCCGAGGATTCTGACCCTGCCTCTTCCCCGCCAAGGGCAGACAAATCAAGCCCCGGGCTTGTCAGCGCGGCGGCCACAAAGGGCCGTTCGCCCGTCAGATCAACCGCGATGTCCCCATTCAGGGTGTTTTGGTCCAGCGTGATCGCGGCAGCCGTCAGGGCAATCGTGTCAGCGGTTGCCGACAGCCCGCCCTTCAACGCGATCGCATTGGCGCCCAGCCCCTCCGGAAGGCCCGGATCCGCAAGACCTGCCGCAAGGAACAGCGCGGGCGAGCCCATGGACAGATCAAGTGTGCCGGTGATGTCCGGAGCGGTTGAGGCCGTCCCTTCGAAGGCGATGCGCGATCCATCCGCCGTCAGGGCGGCTTCCAGCGGCGCGGCTTCGCCGGACAGGACCGCGTCAAGCGCCGCAGTTTGCAATGACAGAGAAATCGGCGTTCCGTTCGCCACCGCATCGGCATTCAGCGTCACGGGCGCGCCCGTCGGCAAGCGGATCTCGGCATCGACATCGGTAAACGCCCGTTCCGTGCCTTCTGCATCGATGAAGCGGAGCGCGCCATCGGTGATCGTTGCGAGATCGAGCGCAAAATCCGATGCCGATGCCGCACTTTCCGATCCGTCCGACCCGCCCGCCGGACTTGCGGTGTCCTGGGCGGTTTCAAAACTCCAGTTGCCCGTTCCATCCGGCCCGGCTTCGAGCAGGATCGCGGGCGCCACGATCTCGGCGCCCGTCACCTGGATCTCGCCGCCAAACAGCGCTGACCAGTCGACCGCGACGTTGAGCCGTTCAGCGCGCAGCATCGGGCCCTTGTCGGACCAGTCAGCATTGGCAATCTCGACCCCGTCGACGCGCACGCCCAGATCGGGCCAAAGCTGCGGGCGAATGTCGCCGGTGATCGCCATCTGGCGGCCTGTTGCGGTCTCAAACCGCTCGGCCACAACGGCGCCGATCCGGTCGGACGGCACGAAGAACAGGCCGATCACGGCCACCACGACCAGCGCCACGAGGACGCCCAGAACTCTTAGCAGGAACCGCATCTGCCCGCCTCCCTTTGCCTTTGCTGGCTTACCATAAAGCTAGTGACCCTGCGGCGCTGCGGCAAGCCTGTGCGCGGCTGCGCCTTCCCCCTTGCACCACGCTCGGATATAGGCGCGCGAATAGTTGAACCGAGGCCCCGCGCATGTCCGCGATCATCGAAATCCGCAACCTGTCCAAGACCTATGACGCAGGCACAGTGGCCCTGTCGGATGTGTCGTTGGACATCGAAGACGGCGAGATCCTTGCGCTTCTGGGCCCGAACGGGGCCGGGAAGACCACGTTGATCTCGGCCATCTGTTCGCTGATCCGACCCAGCGCGGGCAGCGTTTCCGTCGGAGGATTCGATATCGGGTCCGAATACCGCAAAGCACGACGTCTGATCGGGCTGGTCCCGCAAGAGATTACCATTGAACCCTTTGAGACGGTCTGGAACACGACGCGCTTTTCGCGCGGGCTGTTCGGTTTGCCAAAGGACGACGCGCATATCGAGAAGGTCCTCCGTTCCTTGTCGCTTTGGGACAAGAAGGACGCGCGGAACGTCGAACTGTCCGGCGGCATGAAGCGGCGCGTGTTGATCGCCAAGGCGCTGAGCCACGAGCCCAAGGTGCTGTTTCTTGACGAACCCACCGCTGGGGTCGATGTGAGCCTGCGCCGCGACATGTGGGAGTTGGTGCGGAAACTGCGTGAAGACGGCGTCACGATCATTCTGACCACCCATTACATCGAAGAGGCCGAGGAAATGGCCGACCGGATCGGTGTCATCAACAAGGGTGAGCTGATCCTGGTTGAAGAGAAGGCCAAGCTGATGAAGCAGCTTGGCCGGAAGCAACTGCGGATCGATTTGGCCGCAGCGACCAAGATGGTGCCCGATGCCCTTTCGGGCTATGACCTGCGTCTGGAAAACGACGGCTGGCGGATCGTCTATGATTATGACACGCGGGCCGAGCGCACCGGGATCGCCCGCCTTCTGGCCGGGCTGGCCGAGGCCGGGATCGCCGTTCGGGATCTCGATACGGAGCAATCCTCGCTGGAAGAGATCTTCCTGACACTGGTTGCGGAAGAGGAGGCCGAAGCATGAACTGGCGATCCATCGCCGCGATTTTTCGCTTCGAGATGTCGCGCACATTCCGGACCCTCGCGCAGTCGGTCGCCTCGCCGGTTTTGACGACGATCCTGTATTTCGTGGTCTTCGGCGCGGCCATCGGCGGGCGCATTCAGGAAATCGACGGGGTGCCTTACGGCGCCTTCATCGTTCCCGGGCTGGTCATGCTGACCGTGTTGCAGCAATCGATCGCAAATGCATCCTTCGGGATCTATTTCCCGAAGTTCATCGGGACGATATACGAGCTGTTGTCGGCGCCCATGTCTTTTGTCGAGGTCGTCATCGGCTATGTGGGCGCGGCGGCGGCGAAATCGATCATGATTGCGACGATCATTCTGGTCACTTCGGTCTTCTTCGTGGATCTGCAAATCCTGCATCCGTTCTGGATGGTGACATTTCTGGTGCTAACCGCTGTGACCTTTTCGCTTTTGGGCTTCATCATCGGGATCTGGGCGAAGAATTTCGAGCAACTTCAGCTTGTTCCGCTTCTGGTGGTCACGCCATTGGTCTTTCTTGGTGGGTCGTTTTATTCGATCTCGATGCTGCCGCCCGCCTGGCAAACCGTCAGCTACTTCAACCCCGTCCTGTACCTGATTTCGGGGTTTCGCTGGTCTTTCTATGGAAGCGCGGACGTCCCCGTCGGCATCTCGGTTCTGGCCATCTTGGTCTTTCTGACCGTATGCTTGGCGATCGTCGGTTGGATCTTCCGGACCGGCTGGCGGATCCGCGAATGACGAACCCGCCGGATCTTCGGCCGGATTTGGCGCGGGCATCCGTGCCGGATCAGGCACGCGACGGGCAGCCGAAGATCGGCATGGTGTCGCTGGGCTGTCCCAAGGCCTTGGTCGACAGCGAGCGCATCCTGACGCGGCTTCGGGCCGAGGGCTATGCGATTTCACCCGATTACACGGGCGCCGAAGCGGTGATCGTGAACACATGCGGGTTCCTCGACAGCGCCAAGGCGGAAAGCCTTGAAGCCATAGGCGAGGCGCTGGATCAGAACGGGCGTGTGATCGTGACGGGCTGTCTGGGTGCGGAACCCGAATACATCACAGGCGCGCATCCCAAGGTTCTGGCCGTCACGGGGCCCCATCAATACGAAGCGGTGCTGGACGCGGTTCATACCGCCGTGCCCCCTGCCCCGGATCCGTTCGTCGATCTTCTGCCGGCTTCCGGCGTGACGCTGACCCCGCGCCATTACAGCTATCTCAAGATCTCCGAGGGCTGTAACCACAAATGCCGGTTCTGCATCATTCCGGATATGCGCGGAAAACTCGTGTCGCGTCCCGCCCACGCAGTGATCCGCGAGGCCGAGCGTCTGGTTGAGGCGGGTGTGAGGGAACTCTTGGTGATCAGCCAGGATACCTCTGCCTATGGGGTCGATATCCGCCATGCCGAAGACCGGGGACACCGGGCCCATATCACCGACCTTGCGCGGGATCTGGGCGGGCTTGGTGCCTGGGTGCGGCTGCATTACGTCTACCCCTACCCGCATGTGCGGGATCTGGTGCCCCCGATGGCGGAAGGGCTGGTCCTGCCTTACCTCGACATCCCATTTCAGCACGCCCACCCGGACACGTTGCGCCGGATGGCCCGGCCTGCGGCGGCGGAAAAGACGCTGGACCGGATCGCCGAATGGCGGGCGATTTGCCCCGAAATCACGCTGCGGTCCACATTCATCGTCGGCTATCCGGGCGAGACGGAAGAGGAATTCCAGACGCTTCTGGATTGGATGGACGAAGCACAGCTCGACCGGGTCGGTTGCTTTCAGTACGAAAATGTCGCGGGCGCCCGGTCGAATGGGTTGCCGGACCACGTGGCGCCCGAGGTCAAGGAAGACCGCTGGCGGCGCTTCATGGAAAAGGCGCAAGCGATCTCGGAAACCAAGCTGGCGGCTAAGGTCGGCCAGTCGATGGATGTTATCGTCGATGAGGTCGACGAAGACGCCGCCACCTGCCGCACCAAGGCCGATGCGCCTGAGATCGACGGCAATCTGTTCGTCGATGAAGGTCATGAGGCGCTTGTGCCTGGGGACATCGTCCAGGTCACGGTCGATGAGGCGTCCGACTATGACCTTTGGGGTCGGATCGCGACGTAGTCCTCTATTTGTGCTATCTTCAGGTCATCCAATTTGAGGACCTGTTATGATTAGACCCCTGTTCAGCGCCATCGGCGCATTCATGATCCTGTCCGTCCCGGCGCATGCGCAAGATCCTGTGGACGTCACGGAGTGCGGACCCTGCGGCGGTGTAGAGCATCGCGACACCTGTGTCGCGGGCGTCTGGCAAGCGACGCGCAATGGCCCGGCGGAATGGCTCCGCCGTCAGGGCGTGCCCATCACGATCACGCGCGAAACGCCCTATCGGATCCAGTTCTTCGCCGATGGCCAATACATCATCTATGGCTATGAATACGGGCTTACCGCAACCTTCGGTGGGCACACGGCGACCGGGGATGGTCACATGACCGGGGGGACCGGTTGTTGGTCCGCCGATGGCACCGACCTGCATCTTTGCCATGCCGATGGCGGCCCGACCATCAACGCGGCGGTCAATATTCACGGGCGGGTCCAGAACACGACACGGCGCATGTTTCCCGAACCCAAGACCACCTGGAACTATAATTGTTCGGCCAATCTTGAGGTTTTCGTGCCCACCGACAAAGCGCATGATCCGATCTACATGCACATGACCCCCACCGTCATCGAGTGACGGTGGAACCCACTTAGATCTTGCGCGCCACGACGAAGCGGGACACCGACGGGTAACTGCCGGTTTCCAGGATCTCGAACCCGGCGCGCGCGATCATGTTTTCGACGTCACCGGCCGACAGAAAGCCGACAAACGGCGCCTTGCCCAGGCGCTGCATCGTCCAAATGACCGGGCGGAGGTACCATTTGCCCTTCAGGCAGACGGTTTTCGAGATGAAAATCCCGCCGGGCTTCAAAATCGACCGGACATCCATAAAGGCCTGTTCCGGGTCCCGGACAAGGTGGAAGAAGTTGAAACCCATCACCGCGTCATAACGTTCGCCGGCGGCGACATGGTCGCCCAGCTCGGCCACACGAAAGGTGACATTCCCGGCTTTCTGGGCCACGCGCTTTTCCTCGGCGACCTCAATCATACCGGACGAGAAATCGCTTGCGGTGTAGTCGGAAACCGCTTCGGCCAGAATCAACGCCGTGGTGCCGGTGCCGCATCCGAGCTCAAGAACCTTATCCTCTTGCCCCAGATACGAGCGCGTCCGCTCTAGCGTCGTTTCATAGGCCGCCTGATCCTTGATCGGCTGGGCAGCATAGCGGCGGGCGAGTTTGTCCCAAAACGGGGCGTGGGGTTTCATGGTCAATGCGGTGCTCATATCTCGTGTCTCCTTATCCCGGACAGAGATAGACCCATCGGGTCCGATAAAGAATTGCGGAAATTCGGGCAACGGTTATACAAAAATGCATGAATTGGTCTGCCGTGAACTTCGACTGGAATCATATCCGGGCCTTTCTGGCGACGGCCGAGGAAGGGTCTTTGTCGGCTGCCGCCCGGGCCTTGCGCCTGACCCAGCCGACGCTTGGCCGTCAGGTCGCTGCCATCGAGGATGAGCTTGGCGTCGTCCTGTTCGAACGGGTCGGGCGGTCGCTGGAACTGACGCCTTCGGGGCGCGATCTTCTGGAACATGTCCGCGCCATGGGCGAAGCCGCGACGCGCGTGTCGCTTTCGGCCACGGGCCAGTCCCAATCGGTCGAAGGCAAGGTGTCGATCACCGCAAGCGACATCTTTTCTGCGGTGATCCTGCCCCATGCGCTGGCCGAAATCCGGGCCCGGGCACCAGGGATCGAGATCGAAGTCGTGGCCGCCAACGACATTCGTGACATTCAGCGCCGCGAGGCCGATATCGCTGTCCGCCACGTAGAGCCGAACCAGCCCGAACTGATCGCCAAGAAGGTGGGCCGCGTGACCGGGCGCCTTTATGGCGCTACGCGGTATCTTGACCGTGTCGGGCGCCCGAAGACCGTTGCGGATCTTGCCCGCATGGACGGGATCGCCATCGGTGATCCGGGCCGGACCGCCGAGGAAATGGCCAAGATCGGCATGCCGCTGACGCGGGATAACTTTCGGATCGCGACCGATAACGGGCTGGTCTTCTGGGAGTACGTCCGCCACGGGCTTGGCCTTGGCATGATGGAGGAACGGCTGGGCGATGCCACGCCCGAGGTCGAGGTCGTGCTGCCGGATTTGCCACGGTTCGAAGGGTTCACCTGGCTGACCACGCACCGGGAACTGCAGACCAGCAAGCGGATCCGGCTGGTCTTCGACGTGCTGGTCGATATCTTCGCAAATGAACGTTACCTGAAGCCACGGATCCAGCCGGTTCCCTTCCCGTTGACCCAAACGCGCAGCGCCTGAACGGCGCGGGTCGCGCGCTTTGGTGCGGGCGGGCGGGTGGGGCCCGGCCAAAGCGCGCCTTTATCCGGCGGCTTCGGCAATCCCTTCCTGCGACAGACCGTCAAGCCGCGGCATCAAGCTGAGAAGCCCCTTGGTATAGTCGTGCGACGGTGCGGCAAAAAGCGTCTCGGTTTCGGCAATCTCAAGAAGTTGGCCATGCTGCATGACGCCAACCCGGTCGCAGATCTGGCGCACCACCGGCAAGTCATGCGAGATGAACAGAAGCGTCAGACCCAAATACTCCTGCAAATCCATGAGGATGTTCAGGATCTGCGCCTGGATCGATACATCGAGCGCCGAGGTCGGCTCGTCACAGATCAGGAACCTAGGCTGCGTCGCAAGCGCCCGCGCGATTGAGATCCTTTGCCGCTGCCCGCCGGAAAACTCATGCGGATACTTTCTGCCGGCCTCTGCCCCGAGACCCACCCGGTCCAAGAGCTCATCCACGCGTTCAGCCAGAGCCTTGCCCGACAGGATCCCGTGGTGCCGCGCGGGTTCACCCACAATCGTGTCGACGCGCATCCGTGGGTTTAGCGACGAAAACGGATCCTGAAAGATCATCTGGATGTCCGCGCGATAGGCCGCCAGCGTTTCGGCATTCGCGCCGGTGATTTCATCGCCGTCGAACCAGAACCGCCCTTCATCGACCGGGTAAAGCCCCGCGATCATGCGCGCAATCGTGGATTTTCCCGATCCGCTTTCGCCGACGAGCCCAAACACCTCGCCTTCCTTGATCTCGAATGTCGCGCTGCTGACGGCGGTGAAGTATTCGCGCCGAGACGGGATCAGCGACCGTTTGGACAAAAATCGCTTGGTCAGCCCTTCGGCCCGGATCAGGGCCTTCGACGGATCAACCTTGGTCGCAGGCCAGGTCCGCGCCAGATCCTCGATCTTGAACGTCGTCTCGCGCCCGCCATAGCTGAGTTGCGGGAACCGCCGCAGGCGGACGGTCGGACGCGGCACCGCTGCGATCAGGCTTTTGGTGTATGGGTGCTGGGGCCGCCCCAGAACATCCGCTGTCGGCCCGCTTTCAACCACCGCGCCTTGATACATGACGGTCACGCGGTCGGTCGTGTCGGCAATGACGCCCATATCATGGGTGATCAGAATGACGCCCACCTGACGCTCTTCGGCCAGGTCCTTGATCAGGTCGAGGATCTGCGCCTGCACCGCGACGTCCAGCGCGGTCGTCGGTTCATCGGCGATGATCACATCCGGTTCGGAGCAAAGCGCCAGCGCGATCACGACCCTTTGCCGCATCCCGCCCGAAAACTGGTGCGGATACTGATCAAGCCGCGTCTCGGGGTCCGGGATTCCCACTCGGTCGATCAGATCCCGTGCGCGTTTCCGCGCTTCGCCGTCGGAGACGTCCAAATGTGTTGTGATCGTCTCGATCAATTGCTGGCCTACTGTGAACAGCGGGTTCAGCGATGTCAGCGGGTCCTGAAAGATCATCGAGATCTTGTCGCCCCGAAGCGCGCGCATGGCGTCCGCGTCGCGGCCCTGGATCTCCTCTCCGCGAAACCGGATCGTGCCATCGTCGATCCTGCCCGGCGCGTCGATCAGACCCATGACGGCGGCGCCGATCGTCGACTTACCGGCCCCGCTTTCGCCCACAAGCCCGTGGATCTGACCAGGCTCGACCACCAGATCGGCGTGATCGACCGCGACGAATGTGCCCCGCCTGCCCGGAAAGGCGACGGTCAGTCCATGGATTTCAAGAAGGGCCATCGCCGATCCCGTGTTGTGCCGGACCAGTATGATCTTGGATCTCTCGGAATGGAAAGCCCTTCAATTGGGGCCGGACGCTCGGATCTGGCAACCCATCCCGTATCCGGCTAAGTTTGCGCGAAGGGGACGAAGGGGGCTGCCGAATGGGGCGCAGGACAGCTTGGTTGGCGGGTATTTTGGCCTGCGCCGTGCCGATGGCAGTGGCGGCGGATTGCGTGCCGCCGGAGTTCGCAGGTACACCGCCCGCCGTGACGGCCCTTCCCGCTGCGCCACCCGATCCGTCCTTGCGCCCTGCGCTGCCCGCCTGTCTGGATGTGTCGAGCCCGAACCAAGAAAGCTGTACGCCCGAACAGATTGCCGCCTATGGCGCCGCGGTGGAGACATGGGAAGCGCTTTTGACCGAATACGTGGCCGCAGCCAACGCCTTCGCCAATCAGGCGGTGGCCGACGCCAATGCCGCCGTCCGCTATGCCCAGGACGCCGGGCCTTTCGCCGATCAGGTCGTGGCTTTTGCCATTTGCGAAGCTGACGAAATCAACCGGCGAGCCGAGGCTGAAAACTAGCCAAGTTCAAGCGTCGCAACCGCATGGATCATTGATGCGGATCCCCGAGGTGCGGGACCGCGATACATGCGAGCCGTATTGAACGGCACGACCATTCCCAGACTTTCACAGTAATCAGATAGCGCCCGTTGCACGTCAGGCACGTCGATCATGATGGGCTGACCCTGAGCATGTTCAGCGGCGGCATGGAGAAGCGTCTGGGCCTCTTCTTGTGTGTCGGACACCAGCGGCCCGATTTTGAATCCGTTCCGGCACTTGCGGATGGTTGCAAGGCCGCGGATGGTTCCTTCCGCCTCAAGAACCACAGTCTTTCTGCGTTCAATGTCGGCAAACCAAGACCCAAGAAACGCTCGCCTGTCATATCCCGTCGCACGGGCCTCTAGCCGGATGAGACCTGCGAGATCCTCTGCGCGGGCTGCGCGAACCTGTGCGGCGGCCCGGTGTTCGATGACACCGACAAACCGATATGTCTCTCCAGCCTTTTCAAAGCCGGATTTCGCATAATTCGCCTGCTGGTCGGGTACGCCATCAAGACCAATGGGCCGGCTGCCCGCGTGGGGAAGCGCGTGCTGCCAAAGCGCATAGCCTATGCCCTTTCCGCGAAACTCAGGCCGACAAATGTAAAGCCCAAGAAACGCAAGGTCGGACCCGTGGTTCACCACCGAGATCGCTGCCGCTGGCTCGCCGCCCACCTCGGCCAGAAAAAAACCTTCCTGGTCGGTCGCATGAAAGGCCTCTGCATCGTCGAGGCCCGGGTTCCAGCCTTCTTCCGCGGCCCAGTTCAGGACAGATTCAAGGTCTGACGCGGTCATGCTCCGGAACACTGGCACCTGGGTCATTTCAACCGCGGGTTCAGAGCATCCCTGAGCCAGTCCCCAAGCAGGTTCACCGAAAGCGCCAGGGCCAGAAGCGTGACCGAGGGGAAGAACAGGATCCACCATTCGCCCGAAAACAGGAACCCCTGCCCGATCCGGATGAGCGTCCCCAAAGACGGCTCGGTCGCGGGCGCTCCGACACCCAGGAAGGACAGCGTCGCCTCGGCGATGATCGCAAGTGCCAGCGATATCGTCGCTATCACCAGGACGGGCGACAGCACATTCGGCAGGATGTGGCGGATCAGGATCGCAGGCGCAGACCGCCCGATCAGTTGCGCTGCCGCGACGTATTCCTTCCGCATCTCGACCAGGGTCGCCCCGCGCACCACGCGCGCGAACTGCACCCAATCGGAAAGGCCAATCGCCAGGATCAGAACCCAGATCGCCACCTGGTCATGATACTGAACCGGGGTGATCCCCTTTGCGATCCCGAAGATCAGCATGGCCACCAGAAGCGAAGGGAAGGTCAACTGCACATCGGCGACGCGCATGATGATCGTCTCGGTCCACCCGCCGGCATAGCCCGCGATCAAACCCAGCGTGACACCCAGGACCAGCGCAAACCCCACCGCGGCGAACCCCACGAACAGCGAAATCCGCATGCCGTAAAGGATCGTCGAGAAGATGTCGCGACCCTGATCATCGGTGCCAAGCCAGAAGCTGTCGCCGGTGAAAGCATTGGCCTCGCCCGGCGGGGTGAACCCGTTCAACAGGTTCAACTGCGCCGGATCGAACGGGTTCATCGGCGCAATCCACGGGGCAAACACCGCCGACAGGATCAGGATCAGCGTGACGGCGGCCGAGATCATCGCAACCGGCGCGTGGCGGAACCGCCAGGCCAGATCGCTGTCCCACCAACGGGCTAGCCGGGATTGCGGGGCGTCGGTTTCCTCGATCACATCAGTCAATCAAACGCCTCCCCGAAGGCGCGGATCCACCCAGTAATACAAGAGATCCACGATCAGATTGATAGCCACGAACATGACTGAAATGAGCATCAGATAGGCGGCCATCACCGGAATATCGACGAAGCGGATCGCGTTGATGAACAAAAGTCCGACGCCCGGCCAGTTGAAGACGGATTCGGTCACGATCGCGAAAGCGATGATCGATCCAAGCTGCAACCCGATCACGGTGATCACGGGCACCAGCGTGTTTTTCAGGGCATGGCGGAAGTTCACGGCCCGCTGGCTGAGCCCTCGGGCCCGCGCGAACCGCACATAATCCTGGCGCAGCACCTCGAGCATTTCCGACCGAACAAGCCGCATGATCAGGGTCATCTGATAAAGCCCAAGCGTGATCGCCGGCAGGATCAGCGCGCGCAGCCCGCTTTCGGTCAGAAAGCCCGTGGACCAGCCGCCAAGATCGACCACCTCGCCCCGTCCGAAGGACGGCAACCAGTCAAGCTCGACCGAGAAGACATAGATCAACAGGATCCCGATCAGGAAGGTGGGAAGGGAAACGCCGACCAGCGACACCGTCATGATCAGGTTTGACACCCAGCCGTCCCTTCGGATCGCGGTTATGACGCCCAGGATGATCCCGACGGCGATTGCCAGGATCCCCGAGACCAGGGCCAGTTCGAGCGTGGCGGGGGCCCGTTCCAACAGGATCTCGGAAACGGGGCGGCCCTGTTCATAACTCACGCCCAGGTTGCCCTGTACCGCATTGCCGAGGAAGCGGAAGTACTGAATGAAAAACGGCTGATCGAGCCCCAGTTCAGACCGGATCCGGTCCATATCGGCTTCAGTCGTTTCCTGCCCGACAAGGTTGTCGACCGGATCGCCCATGAAGCGGAACATCGAGAAGGCCACGAGCCCCACGATCAAAAGCACGATCAGTGCCTGAAAGACCCGCCTGAAGATGAACCCAACCATTGGGCGACCCTGCGACCGACGGCGCGCGGGGTCAAGCGCAACCAATCGGCGGGGCGGCCCGAGGAGGAGGCCCAGGGCCGACGACGAGAGAAGGGAACGCGGCGAAGGCGCTCAATTGGGCAACTGCTTTGCTTCATAGCGCCCAGTCGATCTCGGGTCCCGCAGGAACGATGCCCAGCGGGTTTCGCAAGGGTGACGGCGAAAAATACCCTTGCTTGTATATCTCGAACCGCACCGTCCCGGCCACGCCCGGCATGGCATAGATGCGCCGCGCATAGGCCCAGAGATTGGGATAATCCGTCAGCCGCTTCAGGTTGCACTTGAACGCATAGTGATAGGCCACATCGAACCGCGCGAGCGTCGGGAAAAGCCGCAGATCGGCTTCGGTAAACGCATCGCCGGTCAGAAACGCGGTTTGCCCCAGTTGGCTTTCAATCTGGTCCAACGTCTCGAACACCTCGTGGACCGCTGCGTCATAGGCGTCTTGCGTGCGGGCGAACCCGGCCCGATAGACGCCGTTATTCACGTTCCGATAGATCAGGTCATTCCAGTCATCGATTCTGGCTTCCAGGTCAGGGGGGCAAAGATCCGGCCCGCCGGGGAAGACCCGCCCGATCATGCGCACCAGATCAGCGCTTTCGTTCGACACCGCCCGATCCGTTTCGCGGTCCCAAAGAAGCGGAACGGTGATCCGCCCGGTATAGGGCGGGTCCACCTTGGCATAGGCCTCGTGCAAGGACCGAACCCCCAAAAGCGGATCGGCATACGCGCCCGTGGCATCGAAGACCCAACCGTCTTCGGTTCGCCGAGGCCGCGCATAGGACACCGACATCACGGTATCCAAGCCCTTGATCGCCCGCACCAGCAAAACCCGATGCGCCCAGGGACAGTTCCAGGCCGCAAACAGGTGATACCTGCCCGGCTCGGGTCGAAACGGGCCGTCATCGGTGATCCAGTTTCGGATCGTCGCCTTGCTGCGCTGGAATTCTCCGCCGGCTTGGGTGTCCGGCCCGGGATCTTCCTTGTGATAGGTTCCGGCAAGCATCAGTCCCATGGCGGTCCCTTTCACATTGGAAATGCGGCCATACCAGGGGCCCATCTCCAGCGGCGGGGCGGCCCGAGGAGGAGGCCCATGGCCGACGACGAGACAACGACTTGCGCCGAAGGCGCGCCTTTTGACAACCCGTCGGCCGAAAATGGCAGGGGCCGAGAAGCCCCTGCCAATGGGTCAGTTCACAGTCACCCAGCGCAGAATGAAGAAGTTGTCCGGGCGCTGTGTCAGTTCGATATTGGCCGCTGTGCCCCAGACCAGAGGCTGCACATACATCGGCACATAAGCGTGTTCGGACTGATAAAGCGACGTCACCTCATCCAGCATCGCCTGACGCTTCGCATCGTCGATCTCGGACTGGATCAACGGCAACAATTCGTCGATCCGGGCGTTCGAATAGCCCCCGAAATTCCATGACCCAAGGCGCTTTTCCTCATTCGGGGTCGAGGCCAGAAACCGGATCGGGTGTTCATGGTCGAACGTGCCGGGTGACCACCCGAGCAGATACATGTCGAAATTGTCGGCGCGCAGTTCCGGCCAGTAGTTCTGGACCGGCATGGCATCCAGCTCGGCCTCGATCCCGATCTGGGCCAACATGCCCGTCACGGCCTGACAGACGGCTTCGTCGTTCAGATACCGGTTGTTCGGGCATTTGAGACCGAACGAGAATCCGTCGGCATACCCCGCTTCGGCCAAAAGCGCTTTGGCGCCTTCGATATCGACACCGGTGCGCGCGGTATTGGCTTCCGAGAAGCCGCGCATGGCCGGGCTGACCAACTGGCTGGCCTCTTCAGCGCTGCCCCGCATGATCGTTTGCAGGATGGCAGGCACGTTGACCGCCTTGGCCACGGCTTCGCGGACGCGCACGTCCTGGAAGGGGTTCGCGTCCCCTGCATTGGCGCCGAATTTCAGCGTGTCGGCCTCGTGCCCGAAGCCAAGCATGATCACGCGGGCTTCGATCCCCTGGATCACCTTGACGCTGTCATCGCTTTGAAGCCGCGCCGCATCCTGGATCGGCACCGGGTTGATCATGTCGACATCATCGGACAAAAGCGCCGCGACCGCCGTGGCCGGGTTCTGGATCGGCGTGAACGTAGCCTCGGTGATGTTGTGCTCGACCTCACCCCACCAGCCGTCGAAGGGCGCCAGTGTCGTGGTCAGGCCCGGCTGGCGATCGGTCACCATGAAGGCGCCCGTGCCGTTGGCGTTCAGCGTGGCGAAGTTGCCGTTTTCCTTGTCGGGCAGTTCGGCGGCATTGGCCGCCGCCCAGCCCGCATCCATGATCATCCAGTTCGCGATCGAATCCGGGAAGATCGGGTTGGGGGCGCTGGTCAGGATATCGACCGTGAAATCGTCCACCTTCACCACATCCGACACCGGTGCGAACCAGCCCTTCACGTCAGCCACCTCGTTTGAGGCGCGCTGATAGGAAAAGAGCACGTCGTCGGCGTTGAATTCAGCACCGTCATGGAATGTGACACCCTGGCGCAACGTGAAACGCCAGCCCTCGCCGTCGCCGATTGGCTCCCAGGATGTCGCCAGCGCAGGCTCGACAGACATGTCCTTGCCGCGCCGCACCAGGCCTTCATAGACGTTGTTCAGAAACCCGAGCACGGGGGCAGAGTTCACCGCATGCGGGTCCATGGTTTGCGGGTCGGTCGTACCGGCCCAGCGGAAGGTTTCGGCCCCTGCCGCGCTGGCAGCCAGCAGTGCCAGAACAGAGACGGTGATTGGTTTGATCATGGTTCCCCCTTGAACGGTTTGATTTTGCCGATCTGCCGAGGGCTTGGATCACCTCGTCCCCTCAGCGCGCCGAACGGCCCGCGTCCTCGTGCCGAGGGCGCAGATTGTTATTCAACCCGGTCATACTGCGGAAAACGCGAGGGGCGCGCAACACTGGATGCGCCCCGGTCCCGATCACTTTCCGTCGCGGCGTTCCAGTTCCTTTCGGGTGATCCGCTCGGGCACCGGCCAGAACGGGTCGCGCCGAAAGCCCTTGTCGACCAGAATACAGCCGGCGCCGCAGAGCTGATGGGCGGCTTCTTCCGAACTGTCGATGAACCAGACCCGACCGCCCGGCGTGGACACGTAACCGTCGGTGCCTTCCTCGATATCGGAAATCATATCGTCGTAGGACGGCGTTTCGTTGTCGTAGTCCGGATCGTACGTGCCATGGGAATGGTACGAAGCGAAGACGTCGATCGTGACCGGGATCCGCCGCGTGATGCAACTGGCCGCGCGCCCCCGGTTCGGCTTGGTCGCCACCAGCTTACCGTCGGTGTCATAGCCGAAATAGCCGCAAAACTCGACGCCTGCGCGGAATGTCCGCACCTGCATCCGGTCGAGAAACTCGATCGCGAAAGCATGCTCGCGCTCCTGATCGGCCAGGGCCGGTCCGGCCAATGCAGCGCAAAGCGCAGCAAGAAAAGCAATTTTCACTTTGTCCGGTCTTCCCTTGGTTCCTGTCCGATGCCCTCAGCTATCTATTGCGCAGGCTCAAAAGGGAAAGTGCGGCGCCTATGTGAAAAGCAAGTAAATGCCGAGTGAGTACAAATCCCCACAACCAGACCGTGATCGCCTTTGGGCGGACCGGATCAAGAGGCGGCCCGAGGAGGAGGCCCGGGGCCGAGGACGAGAAAAAGACTTGCGCCGCAGGCGCGCATTCAGGTGGCCGCCGCCCGCAAGGCCGAAATGTTTTCGGCATAAGGCGAAGGGTCGGCCGCCGAGCCGCCCTTGAAGACCGCAGATCCGGCCACCAACACGTCGGCGCCCGCCGCGGCAATGGCTGGCGCAGTCTTCGCATCCAAACCGCCGTCCAGCATGATGTGGATCGGGCGGTCGGCGATTTCGGCCCGCAGGCGGGAAATCACGTTCAACTGCCCGTCGATAAAGCTTTGGCCGCCAAATCCCGGATTGACCCCCATCACGCAAACCATGTCCACCAGGTCCAAAAGGGGCAAGACGGCCTCGACGGGCGTTCCGGGATTGAAGGCGACACCCGCCTTGACGCCCGCCGCGCTAATCGATTGCAACGTCCGGTGAATATGCGGTCCTGCCTCCACATGCGCGGTCAGGCGATCCGCGCCCGAGGCCGCGAAAGCCTCGATATACGGATCCACTGGCGCAATCATCAGATGCACATCCATCACTGTCTTGATGTGCGGGCGAAGCGCGGCGCACATGGCTGGTCCAAAGGTCAGGTTAGGCACGAAATGCCCATCCATCACATCCACGTGGATCCAATCGGCGCCAGCGGCCTCGGCGGCTTCGCATTCCGCGCCGAAATTCGCGAAATCTGCAGCCAGGATCGACGGTGCGATCTTGATCGAACGATTGAATGACATGGGGTCCCCCATTCCAGCGCTTCGGCGCTGTCCTATCGGGTCCCGCTGGCGCTGTCACGCAGGGTCCGCGTCTTACGGCGTGAAGATGGCCAGAACTTCCCCCTTCACATCTTCGATGGCATGGACCGGCGCCGCCAGATTGAAAGGCCGCGCTTCAAGGTTCAGCTTGGTATAGCGCGTGGCCCGGCCATCGCCGTCATCGAAAATGGGGCGCCGGGCGCGATCGGTTGGATTGGCGCGCTGACCGGGCGAATGCGTGAAGGCCATGGCCTGGCGCGTGGCGTGGCGCGCCGTGTCGATGACAGCCAGGGCATCGACCTGAGGCAGATGGTTCAGCGTATGCCGGCACATCACGAAATCCGCTTCGGGCACCGGGCCCTGGCGCGCATCGGCCTGCCGGAACACCCAGTTCTTGCGGCCGGGAAAGGCTGCGCGGTTGCGTTCGATCACGACGCCGGACACATCGTATCCAAGAAACATGGTCTCTTTCGGCAAAACCTCCAGCACGAAGGGCCACCAAGCCATGCCGCCGCAGGACAGATCCAGGATCTTTCGGGGCTTGAGGTCCAGAAGGTACTCTGTCAGCCCCAACACTAGCTTGTGGTCCGGGCCCAGGGCGCTGCCCGGGCCTGACCCGTTCCCGGCATCTGTCCACGTTTTGGTTTCATAGACCTTGTCGAAGATCATCTGCATCTGCGTCATGGGCAGGGTTCTGCCACGGGGACCGTCAAAATTCGGTTAGCGGGGGCCGGAAGATTGCCAAGCCGCGCGTCCCGTGCGACGGTCTAGCCCTGCTCAATTCCACCGGGGTGCCGCAACGCCGTGACCGTTCAAAGCCAGACCAAAACGCCTGCATCCACGGCCCAGCTGCCCCAGGTGACCGAGCCCCGCAATCCGGGCATGCCCCTGGATCTCGACTGGGTGGCACGCGTGCAGGCCAACACATCGGCCATCGAACGCCGGGCTGCCACCCTGCCGGGGCGCCGTTCGGTCAAGAGGGCCTATCAGGCCGCATGGCTCTTGAAAGCTGTCACGCTGATCGACCTGACAACGCTGGCGGGCGATGACACGCCGGGCCGGGTCCGGCGGCTTTGCGCCAAGGCCGCCAATCCGGTCAGGCAAGATCTTCTGGACGCGCTTGGCACAGGTCCGATCACAACCGGCGCCGTTTGTGTCTATCACGACATGGTGGCGACGGCTGTTGCCGCCGTGAAGGGCACAGGCCTTCCGGTGGCCGCCGTTTCAACCGGTTTTCCGGCGGGACTGTCCCCCTTCCATCTGCGCGTTCAGGAAATCAAGGAAAGCGTCGCCGCCGGCGCCGAGGAAATCGACATCGTCATTTCGCGTCGCCATGTGCTGACGCAGAACTGGCAGGCGCTTTACGACGAGATGGCGGAATTTCGGGCGGCCTGCGGTGAGGCACATGTAAAGGCGATCCTGGCAACCGGTGAGCTTGGCACCTTGCGGAATGTCGGCCGTGCCTCGCTGATCTGCATGATGGCGGGCGCCGATTTCATCAAGACGTCGACCGGCAAGGAAGGTGTGAATGCCACCTTGCCCGTGTCCCTGGTGATGATCCGCGCCATCCGCGACTTTTTCGAACGCACGGGCCACCGGGTCGGGTACAAGCCGGCAGGCGGCATCTCAAAGGCCAAGGATGCGCTGAGCTATCTGGCGCTGATGAAGGACGAGCTCGGTGAGCGCTGGTTGCAGCCCGATCTCTTCCGGTTCGGAGCTTCGTCGCTTCTGGGCGATATCGAGCGGCAGCTCGAACACCATGTCACCGGCCGGTACTCGGCTGGCCACCGCCACGGGATCGGGTGATGATTTCCGACACGGAAATCATGGGGAAATCGACACGATTTCCAGGTTTTCGCGTCGAAAACCCTCCGAAAACCGTGTCGGTTTTCGGGTTTTGGAGGCTGGGATGACCATCAAGGAAATCTTCGAAACCATGGATTACGGCCCGGCCCCGGAAGGGGACGGCGAGGTGCGCGCCTGGCTCAAGGAACACAAGGCCAGGTTCGGCCAGTTTATTGGCGGGGCCTGGACAAAACCCGCCAAGACGTTTGCCAGCAAGAACCCTGCCACGGGGGAGGTTCTGGCCAAGGTCTCGCAGGCCAGCGCGGCCCAGGTCGACGAGGCCGTCAAGGCCGCACGGAAAGCCTTCCCCGCCTGGTCGAAACGCCCAGGCCATGAGCGGGCCAAGGTGCTATACGCCCTTGCGCGCCTGATCCAGAAGCAATCGCGCCTTTTCGCCGTGCTCGAGACCATGGATAACGGCAAACCGATCCGCGAAAGCCGCGACATCGATGTCCCGCTGGTCGCGCGACATTTCTATTACCACGCCGGCATGGCCCAATTGCAGAACGATGAGCTGGCGGACCGCGAAGCGCTTGGCGTTTGCGGCCAGATCATCCCGTGGAATTTCCCGCTTCTGATGCTGGCCTGGAAAATCGCACCTGCGATCGCCATGGGCAACACCGTCGTTTTGAAACCGGCCGAGTATACGTCGCTTACCTCGCTACTTTTCGCCGATCTCTGCCGCGAGGCAGGCGTACCGCCAGGCGTGATCAACATCATCACCGGCGACGGCGCAGTCGGTCAGGCCATCGTCGAACATCCGGGCATCCAGAAGATCGCCTTCACGGGCTCGACCTCGGTCGGGCGGCGGATCCGCGCGGCCACCGCAGGGACCGGCAAGGCGCTGACGCTCGAACTGGGGGGCAAGTCACCCTATATCGTCTTCGACGACGCCGATATCGACAGCGCGATCGAAGGGCTGGTCGATGCGATCTGGTTCAACCAGGGCCAGGTCTGTTGCGCGGGGTCACGCCTGCTGGTCCAGGAAGGCATCGCCGAAACCTTCTTTGCCCGGCTCAAGCGCCGCATGAATGGGCTTCGGTTGGGCGACCCCTTGGACAAGTGCATCGACGTTGGTGCGGTGGTTGATCCGGTGCAACTCAAAACCATCACCGATCTGGTCGCATCCTCCGCTGGCGACATTTACCACGCCGAAGTGCCGGTGCCCGAGACGGGCTGTTTCTATCCGCCCACATTGATCACCGGACTGCATGCGGCGGATCCGCTGATGCAGGAAGAAATCTTCGGCCCCGTGCTGGTTGGTACGACCTTCCGGACACCGGATGAGGCCGTGCAACTGGCCAACAACACACGCTATGGTCTTGCCGCGACGCTTTGGACCGAAAACGTGAACCTTTCGCTCGACGTGGCGCCGCAACTGGCCGCCGGCGTGGTCTGGGTGAATGCCACGAACCTGTTCGATGCCGCCGCCGGGTTTGGCGGAGTGCGCGAAAGCGGGTTCGGTCGCGAAGGGGGCTGGGAGGGCTTGTTGGCCTATACCAAGCCGACAGGCACACCGGTCAAGCTGAAGCCGATCAAACCAACCCCCTCACCGGCCAAGGCCGTGCTTCCCGACGGCGTCGATCGAACCGCCAAGCTTTATATCGGCGGGAAGCAGGCCCGACCCGACGGTGGATATTCGAAGGCAGTCTGGGGGCCCAAGGGCGCGTTTCTCGGCCATGTGAGCCTGGCAAACCGCAAGGACGTGCGGAATGCGGTCGAGGCGATGAACGCCGCCGCCAAATGGTCAAAGACGGCAGGGCATCTGCGCGCGCAGATCCTCTATTACATGGCCGAAAACCTGTCGGCCCGTTCGAACGAATTCGCCGCCCGGCTGAATGGACTGTTCGGCGGCAGCGGTGGCGCGCATGAAGTGGACCAGGCGATCGCCCGACTGTTCACCTGGGCCGCCTGGGCCGACAAGTATGACGGTCGGGCAAAGGGCGTTCCGCTTCGGGGCATTGCCTTGGCGATGAACGAGCCTGTCGGCAAGATCGCGGCCTTTGCGCCGCAGGAGGCACCCCTTCTTGGCTTTGTTTCCTTGATCGGACCAGCGATGGCGATGGGAAACCGGATCACCATCATAGCGTCTGAACCCTTCCCACTGGCCGCTACGGATTTCTATCAGGTCCTTGAGACCTCGGACGTTCCCGCGGGTGTGGTGAACATCCTAACCGGCGATCACGCCGAATTGGCCCCACAAGTTGCCGGTCATATGGA
The DNA here is from genome assembly GCA_965267475.1 of Paracoccaceae bacterium. Taxonomy (GTDB): domain Bacteria; phylum Pseudomonadota; class Alphaproteobacteria; order Rhodobacterales; family Rhodobacteraceae; genus JBCBKU01. The sequence continues at coordinate 923,633 of OZ254079.1, read as the reverse complement.
TCTGGATGCGGTTTGGTCCTTCTCGGCGGCAGATATCTCGGCAGTGATCGAACGCGAGGCGGCCGGAAACCTGAAGCGCACCTGGGTCAACCATGGAAAACAGGGGTTTGACTGGTGCGATGCGCAATCCCCGCGCTTTTTGGCCGCTTCGACCGAAATCAAGACGATCTGGGTCCCATATGGCGAATAATTCCAAGGGATTCGAGACATCACATTGGGGTGAACGGGGTCGAATATTCCCCCCCAATCCGGTGTTGTCTTTGTGAACCAGTGCTCTAGATCTGTATCGACTAACGGAAGGACTCCAATATGCCAGTTATCATGAACCGCCGTACATTTGTCGCGGCGACCGCAGCAACCGCCCTGATCCCCGCGCGCGCCGCGCTTGCTGATGCCCATGGCGGCAATGTCGTTCAGATGCTGAACAAGGACCCAGATGACGCGAAACTGCGCAATGTGTTCTCGCCCCGCGTCTTGGTGGTTGAGCCGGGGCAGTCGGTCCTGTTCGAAGCCGTCGACAAAGGTCACAACAGCGCTTCGATCAAGGACATGATCCCCGAAGGCGCGGAAGCCTGGAAAGGCAAAATCAACGAGGAAATCGAAGTGACCTTCGAGATGCCGGGCTTTTACGGGTACGGCTGTACGCCGCATATGTCGCTCGGCATGGTTGGTCTGGTGGTCGTCAAGGGTGACGGCATGATGGACAATTTCGAAGCCGTTCAAGCCGTGCGCCAGCGCGGCAAGGCCAAGGCGGCCTTCGAAGAGATCTGGGCCGAGGTGGAAGGCATGGATCTGACCGCCTGATCCGGCAGACATAAGGCTTTGTGAAACCGGGTGCCATGCGCCCGGTTTTCTTTTGCCTTCTATCATTGAGACTGGTGTCAAAAGGAGCGCCTTCGGCGCACGCCTTCTGGCACTTCGTGCGATTCTGCCGTTGCGCTATCCGCGGTGACGGGCGCGCTATTTCTTGCCAAGCATCCGGTCGAAGAACCGCCCGATCCGCCCTTTTGCCGCGTCTGCCCGCGCGTCGATCCGGTCAATCGCCTCGGCCGCGTCGTCGATCATCGGATCGATCCTGCGGAAGCGGAAGCGGCGCCACGCGCGCCACAGCAGGATCAGCGCCACGGCAAGCAGGAACAGGAAGGCGATGTTGAACCACGGGATCAGTTGTACATCCGGGCCGTCCACCGGCCGGATCGAGACGGCGTTTGGAAAGATCGTAAGAAACCGGCTGCGCCAGCCGTAATGGCGGACGACCACCCATTTCGGCGTTTCCGCGGTTGACACCAGATCCTCGGCTTCGGTTTGCAGATCCTGGCTGTCGAACTTGAAATAGGGCGGGTAGAAGCCCGCATCCTCGTTCCGGTAGACGCGGATCTTGTCGTTCGGCGTCAGGCCCCTGATGAACAGGACATCGGTTCCGATCAGGTTTCCGTCGCTGTCGCGCATCCGGTTGGCATAGAACATGGCGTTGAGGCCGACGTTGACGCGCTGCGGCTCGGCCCCGGTGATCCGAACCACATCCTGCTGCGGCAGCGTGTAATGCAGATAGGACAGGAAGAGGACTGCGATGAGCCCGCGAAAGGTCCATTTGACATAGCGCATAAGTCCGACCCCCAAACGTCTTGATGCAAGCTTAGCCCGGCTTTGCCTGGACCAAAACCGCTCTTCTCAGCTTTCTCGATCGGTGCTGCCCCTGGGCCGGTCCACATCGCGGGCGGCCATCGCCTCGCCCTTTCGGCGCTCGATCCCCTGGGCGAGACCAAGGGCCGTGAGGATCAGGATTGGGCCCCAGGCAAGCGCCGATGACGCGCCGAGGCCAATAAAGCGCGGCAGGCTTGCTGCAATCGCATCGTCCGGGGCGCCGCCAAGCCAATACAGAACGGCGAAGATCCCCGCCCCGATCAAGGTCAGCAGGATCACCGAAATCAGAAGCGTCCAACCGAGATCCGCCAGGCTGTCCCGCATCCGGCGCTGGATGGCCCAGGGGACGAACCAGCCAAGCCCGGCCAGGATGGTCAGCGGGATCAGGGTCTGAAGACTGAAACTGAGCGTCATGGGGCACAGGATGCCGGGATCGACGCGCAAGGGAAAGGGCCTTGCGGTAAGGCCGGAACGCGGTTTCTACTGACCTTATGAGATTGAAGGACAAAACCGCCATCGTGACCGGCGCGGGGTCGGGCTTCGGCGCGGGGATCGCCGCGCGCTTCGCCGCGGAAGGGGCCGAGGTCATCGTTGCCGATATCAACGCGGATGGCGCTGCGGCTGTCGCCGCAGAGATCGGCGCGGCAGCAATGACCGTCGATGTGGCAAAGAATGACAGCGTCGCGGATCTGGTGGGAACCGTCCGGTCGCGATCGGGGAAAATCGACATTCTCGTCAACAATGCAGGTGTGACCCACCTGCCCGGCGCATTAGAAGACGTCAGCGAGGCGGATTTCGACCGCGTCCTGGCCGTGAACGCGAAATCCGTCTTCCTGACCGCGCGGCACGTGGTCCCCGTGATGAAAGCCGCAGGCAGCGGGGCCATCCTGAACATCGCATCGACGGCAGGCGTGTCGCCGCGCCCCCGTCTGAACTGGTACAATGCATCAAAAGGCTGGATGATCACTGCGACGAAGGCCATGGCGGTGGAACTTGCGCCGGACGGCATCCGTGTGAATGCCATCAACCCCGTCGCCGGAGAAACGCCACTTCTGAAATCCTTCATGGGCGAGGATACACCCGAGATCCGGGCGAAATTCTTGTCGACGATCCCGATCGGGCGGTTTTCGACGCCAGAGGACATCGCCAATGCCGCCCTGTTCCTGTGCTCGGATGAGGCCAGCATGGTCACCGGCATCGCGATGGAAGTCGACGGCGGGCGCTGCATTTAATGCACGCAGGGGCCCGCAACCTGATCACCGACGTTTCCGGCGTCCTGGTTGGCAACGCCCACGACGTTGACCTGGGGACGGGATCCACCGTCGTGACGTCGGATGCGCCCTTTGTGGCTGCGGCCCATGTCATGGGCGGTGCGCCGGGAACCCGGGAAACCGATCTTCTGGCGCCAGAAACGCTGGTGCAGGAAGTCGATGCCTTGTGTCTCTCCGGCGGCTCCGGTTTCGGGATCGAAGCGGGCGCCGGGGTGGCCGAGGGGCTTCGCGCTGCCGGCCGGGGATACCTGGTCAGGGGTCAGCGCGTGCCGATCGTGCCCGGGGCGATCATCATGGATCTGACCGATGCCAATGCCGGTTGGACAGACAACCCCTGGCGCGGTTTCGGTCGCGCCGCGTTCGAAGCGGCGGGGACAGAATTCGCGATTGGCACCGCAGGTGCGGGAACCGGCGCATCCTCGGCCACGTTGAAGGGCGGTTTGGGCTCGGCTTCCGCTGTTCTGGAAAGCGGCGCGACGGTTGGCGCGCTTGTGGCCGCCAACCCGATTGGACAGGTCACCGTCGGGGACGGGCCACATTTTCTGGCCTCGCCCTGGGAAATTGGTGACGAGTTCGGCGGGCTTGGCGTGGCGCCGCTTCCCTGGCCGGATCCAGTGACCAAATCCGGAATGCCGGTGAACACCGTGATCGGCATCGTGGCAACCGACGTCGCTTTGACGCAGGCCCAAGCGAAGCGGCTGGCCATGATGGCCCATGACGGGATCGCGCGCGCCGTTCAGCCATCGCACACGCCGTTTGATGGCGATCTGATCTTTGCGGCCGCGACCGGCCGGCGCCAAGCCGATGACGCCGATCTGGAACTTGTGCGTCTTGGACATGCTGCCGCCTGCTGCGTGGCGCGGTCCATTGCGCGCGCCATTTACGAAGCCAGCCCCGCACCCGGCGCGGCAAAACCGACCTGGGCTAAACGCTTCGGCTGATCACCTTTACCGTTGCGCATGGCGGGCCTAGACTGGAATTCGCGTATTTTACCTCAGGGAGTTTTTGCCATGACCCGTTTCGCCGCAGCGCTTGCCGCCTTTGCTTTTCTGGCCGTCCCGGTCCAGGCCGATGATGTCACCGACGCGATCCAGAACGCGCTTGAGGCCTATAACGAGGGCGATATCCAATACGCCACAGACGAATTGAATTTCGCGATGCAGCTTCTGAACGAGATGAAAGCCGATCAATTGGTGGGCTTTCTGCCCGAACCGCTGGACGGGTGGGAGCGTGAGATCAACACCGAACAAAGCGCGGCGTTGGCCGTCATGGGCGGGGGGCTGGGCGCCGAGGCCGAGTATCGCAACTCCAGCGGCGAAAGTTTCACGATCACTATCATGGCCGACAACCCCATGGTCGCGGCCATGTCGGGCATGTTGGGCAACACCGCGATGATCGCGGCCTCGGGCGGAAAGCTCGTCCGGGTGGGACGTGAAAAGTTCATGGCGCAAGACGGGGACCTGACCGGGCTGATCGCCAACCGGTTCCTGATCCAGGGCAGCGGCCGCCCGCAAGAGGCCATGATCGATCACATGAAGGAAATCGACTTCCGCGCCCTGAGCGGTTTCGGCTCCTAACCCAGAAGGTCCTTGAGCAGCGGCCCCTCGGGGTCGTGCAAAAGGTCGATGACGTCAAAGTGGTGACGCCCCGGAGCGATCTTCTGGGGCGCGTCCCAGGCATCGGCCAGCCATCGCGCCTGATCCAGAAATGCTGGGCGTTCCTCGGCACCCACCCAGATCGTCACATCGGCATCGAGGGATTTCGCGTGAAGTGCCGGGCTTTCCGCCGCCGCAATGTCCGGCGTCAGCCGCAAGGGCCCGCACATTTTCGTATCGAGAAGCGGGCGCAGATCGGCCACGGGAGAAATCGGGACGATGCGTTCGATCCGGGCCTTCACCGCATCGGGCAAGGGCGTATCGGCCATCGCCATGCGCGAGACCAGATGCCCGCCGGCAGAATGCCCGGTCAGCACCATGGGGCCATCGACGAACCCGGCCGCCGCCGTGACCGCCGCGCCGATCTGGCCGGTGATCTCGGGGATGGTCGCGTCGGGCGCCAGCACATAGGACGGCATGGCCACGGCCCAGCCCTGTTCCGTCGTGGCGCGCGCGAAATGAGACCAGAATGACCGGTGAAAGCGCAGCCAATACCCGCCATGGACAAACACGACCAATCCCTTGGGACGCCCAGAGGGATGAAACAGGTCGAAGGCTTCCCGCTCATGAGGGCCGTATGAGGTGTTTAAGCGGGCGCGGCCGATCGATGCTTCAACCTCACGAAACTCTTTCGCATCGTCCGCCCAGCGGTCGGGATAGGCATCCGCGTCGGGGATGAAGTCGGCGTTGGCATAGGCGATGTCATTCGTCATAACACCGCTATATCGCGCCCGTTTGCGCTGGACCATGCCCGCTGTTTCGGAGGCCCCATGCTTGATACGACGACCAATCTGAAAAGCCTGCTGAAGGACCCCACCCTGCTGGCAAACAAGGCCTATCTGGCTGGGGAATGGGTGGATGCGGATGATGGGGCAACCTTTGCCGTGACTAACCCGGCCCGCGGCGATGTGGTGGCCGAGGTCGCCGATCTTGGGCGGGCCGAAACCGCGCGCGCGATTGCGGCAGCCGATGTCGCACAAAAGGACTGGGCGGCGCGCACCGCCAAGGACCGCGCGGTCATCCTGCGGCGATGGTACGACCTGATGCTGGAACATGCCGATGACCTGGCGCTGATCCTGACAGCGGAACAGGGCAAACCCATCGCCGAGGCGAAGGGAGAGATCACTTATGGTGCGTCCTTCATCGACTGGTTCGCCGAAGAGGGTCGCCGGATCTATGGCGAGACGATCCCCGGCCATCAGGCAGACAAGCGCATTCAGGTCATTCGCCAACCCATTGGCGTGGCCGCGGCGATCACGCCCTGGAACTTCCCGAACGCGATGATCACCCGGAAGGCCGGGCCTGCGCTGGCGGCGGGATGCGCCTTCATCGTGAAACCGGCGGAAATGACACCATTATCCGCGCTTGCCATGGGCGTTCTTGCGGATCGCGCGGGCCTGCCCAAGGGGATCCTGTCGATCCTGCCATCGAATGACGCACCCGCCATCAGTTTGGAATTCAGCGAAAACCCATTGGTTCGCAAACTGACCTTCACGGGCTCCACCGAGGTCGGGCGGATTCTACTCCGCCAAGCCTCGGACCAGGTCATGAAGTGCTCGATGGAGCTGGGCGGCAATGCGCCTTTTATCGTCTTCGACGATGCGGATATCGACGCCGCCGTAGAAGGCGCCATCGCCTGCAAATACCGCAATGCCGGTCAGACCTGCGTCTGCGCAAACCGGATCTATGTGCAGGACGGCGTCTATGATGTCTTCGCCGCAAAGCTGGCCGACCGCGTGGGCAAGATGACCGTGGGCGACGGGCTGGACGGCACAGACTTCGGGCCGCTGATCGAGGAAGCGGCGGTTGAGAAGGTCGAAGCCCACGTGGCCGATGCCAAGGCGAACGGGGCCGAGGTGATGTTGGGCGGGAACCGCCATGCGCTTGGCGGGCTGTTCTTTGAGCCGACAATCCTGACCGGGGCGACGCCCGACATGCTGATCAGCCGAGAGGAAACTTTCGGACCGGTTGCACCGCTGTTCCGGTTCACCGACGACGATGAGGTCATCCGGCTTGCCAACGACACGGTGTTCGGGCTGGCGGCCTATTTCTATGCCAAGGATATCAGCCGGGTGACAAAGGTTTCGGAAGCCTTGGAATACGGGATCGTCGGTGTGAACACCGGCATCATCTCGACCGAGGTCGCGCCCTTCGGCGGCATCAAGCAATCGGGACTGGGCCGCGAAGGTTCGCGTCACGGGATCGAAGAATTCCTTGAGATGAAATACATCTGCCTGTCGGTCTGACCCGGTGGCCCGGCCGGACCCTTTGGATCGGCCGGTTTTGCAGGCCGAAGCCATGGTGGCAGTGCTGGAAGGCCATGGCGTCACATGGCTTTTGGCAGGGTCCTATGTGCTGAAGCTTCACGGTGCGAATCTGGTGCCCAACGATCTGGACGTCGTGGTGCGGCGCGATCCCGAGAACCTGGAGCGGGCAGCCAGGTGTCTGGAGAGCTTGGAGGCTGTGCCGCAATGGGTGGATGATCCGAAATGGGACATTGGCACCATTGACGATCACCGGACCTGGCGCCCTTGGCCTGCGACGATCCAGCATCTGGACCAATTGTTCGTGACGCCCTTTGGCATGCTGGACCTGCCCTTCGCCCTGGTCCCGGACTATGCCGAGCTGTTGCCCGGATCCTCTGTCATGCCGGTCGGTGCCCATGATGTGACGGTCTGCGATCCGCGACGTGTTCTTCGCGCCTTGGAACACAGAAACCGCAGGAAAGACCGGGCGCGCGCGGCAGCAATCGCCGATATGCGCGCCCGGTTTGGAATGGGCTAAGCTCTATTTCCGGCCAATCCGGACATAGTCGCCATCGAAGGTCGGCAGACCCAGAACAAAGTCATCGGTCGGATAACAAAGCGCCTGTTCCTCAAGAAGCCCGATGGCGATCTCTTCGCCCATGCGCAGGCTGTCGTAATAGTCAGAGTAGTAGTGCACCCCGGCCATGTTCCGCCCGATTGAGATATTGGCCGCCAGCTTGTTCAACTCTCCTTCCAGGGTCAGGGCGCAGTCGATCTTTTCCTCGGCCAGCGTCTTGCCCTTGTCCTTTGCCACGTATTGCACCGCGTGCGAGATGTCGCGGTAGAACCCCGCTTTCTTGTGGCTACAGGCGGTCTTGTCGGCATTGAGGCCCAGGACCGTGCCGGTGTCGAAGAAGGCCTTCACGATGGTCGTGCAGGCCCCGGCCACCGTCGCATGTCCGGCCCCATAGGTCGGGTGCATGGGCGAGCCTTCTGCGAACGCCATGGGCAAAAGCGCAGTCGCCTTCTTCACCGCGGCCTTGTTGAAATGCTCCACCGCTTTGACCGTATGTTCGATCTCATCGCGCATCTTGCCAAAGGCGCCGCACAGCACGGGATAAGTGTCGTCGAGCTTCTTGGCCTTCTCTATCCGGGCGGCCAGCGCCTCGGGCCGGAGCCGCAGATGGTTGTTGAACTTCTGGTACCGCACGGCCTTGAGCGCGCGGGTCGCGACCTCGGTCACAAGGGTCAGAATATGCGGCCCGCCCCAAAGGGCGAAGCCACCGGCGTTCCGATCCATCGAGACACCCGCGGGTGGGTTGTCATAGGGTCCCATACCCGACAGCTTGTCAAAGCCCGGATCGAACGGCGTGCCCATGCCCAGAAGGATTAGCGTGGCATTCAGGTACGCCTGATACAGCGCGTCGAAATGAACATAGGTTGCCAGATCGCGCGGCGTGTAGATGAACCGCCTGTGGTCGCAGAAGTTCTGGCCTGGCGAACATCCGTTTACGTCGAACCCGTTCTGGACATGCAGCCAGTCGGTCCAGGTCTGCATATAGTCGTCGCCTTCTAGCGCCTCGGGCACTTTCTGGTCGATCAGTTGCGCGCCATAGGGGATCTGCCCGTCGATCAGGTCGGTCTTGCCCGCCTGATCGCGCCCGCCGATCAGCATGAACTGCGACAGGTAGGGGCCCTTGTCCACGCCCGGGCTGGAGCCGCGAAACACCGTCTGGCGATCCAGGTCGCCAGCCGCATTCACCGTCCGCGGACGGTTCGGATATCCGGCCTTTGCATAGGGCAGCTTGTTCAGGCGATCGGCGGCGTCGTTGATCTTGGCCGAGCCTGCTCCGCCGTTCTGGTCGAAACTGGAAAAGGGCACATCGCGCAGAAGTGCCAATTCATAAACCTCGGCCATTTCGAAGGACAACTCATGCGAACACAGCTCGGGCGCGGGCGCCATCGTGACGGCCTGAGCATCCGGGCCTTGCAGATCGTAAACGACCCCGGCGGTCGGCGCTTCCCATTTACGGCGCGGCTTGTTGGTGGGCACGGGCACGCGGGATGTGAAAGGTTCGACGAAACCGTTGTCGATGGCCGTCCGAAACGCCAGAAAATCGGCGGGATTGTCGACAACACCATCGGCGTTGTGTTTCAGGCCTTTGGTAAAGCTCATCGGGCTGTGCGCCGTGGCATAGCGCTGTTCGTCTGGGTTGGCCTTGTGTTTGGGATAGGTCCTGTGGCGGGCCAGATCGGCGGCTTCCACACGAATATTGTACGCGGTCTGAGCGCGGTCTTTGGTCATTGGAAAAGTCCTTTATCAAAATCGTCTTCAAAGGGCGAAAATTGCCCCCACACGCTTAGCGTGTGGTGAAATAGATGATCTGTCAACGAAACCGCGCGTGCGCTTGGCGACGTGGCGCAATCCTGCCGAGCCCGAACCGGTCAGAAAGCGAAGTGGCAATCCGGTGGAATACCGGTGCGTTCGGGGATCTCGATGGCGCCTGCACGGTCGAGCGCGATACCGCGGCGGGCAACTGCTTCGTCCATCCGCGCGGCGAAATAGACGCAGTGTCCGGCGGCGCGATAAGCGCGGATCTCGGCCTCGGATGCCGGAAAGTGCAACCAATGCACACCGGGTGTCGGAGCCTCATCCAATTCCATGCGAAGCTGGGGCAGGTTTGTCCCGACATAGACCATGCTTCCGGTTGGAAGCCTTGAGCTGATGGTCACAAGGTGGGTCACCTCATGGGCGATCCGCTGGCGGGCCTTGTGGGCCCGTTCGACGGCGCCGTTTCGAAACTCACCCTCGGCGAAATGGACCCAAGGCGTTACAAGAAGCACAACGATCAGCCCGCGCCCGATCCAAAGCGGCAGGATCAGAGCCGCACTGATAATCAGAAACGGTACCATGGGGAGCAGATACTGGGCATCATGCGGCAAGCGGAGAAACAGCAGCGCGAAAAGTACGACTGCGGCCCCGGCGGTCCAGGCCAGGGCCCGGATGGCAGTGTCATCAAGCCGCGCGCGCGCTTGTTTGGCCCAGAACGGTACCGACAGGACCACCAGGGCCCACCCGACTGCGCCGATCTCGCCCCAGACACGGCGCACGCCCAGGTCAAAGATTTGCAAAACGGTCGGATACGGATCGCCGTCATAGAATGTCAGCGCGCCAAGCCCATAGGTGACGAAAACCGGCACATAGAACGTTGCACCAGTCACCGCAGCCATTCCGGCAAAACGCAGCGTGTGGGCCCGACCCGGAACGGTTGCCGCCAAAAGGAACAGAAGGGGCAGCCCCACTAGCCCTGACGTAATCCGCGTTCCGATCGCCAGACCAAGACACATCCCGGCGGCCCCTGCCCGCCCGGTTTGGGCAAGCCATGTCGCCGCCAGGATGAAGGACAGCGCCAGCGCATAATCCATGGTCATGGTGCTGGCGAGGAAGACTATCGGCACCATGGCGAAGGCCAGAGCATAGGCGAACGCATCCTGGACCTTTGCTTCGCGCAGTATGAGCGCCACGATTATCGTCGAGACCGAGGTTGCAAGGGCGCTTAGCCCGTTCAGGACCCATGGCGATGCCGGCAACAGCGCGACTAGATATTCATAGACCGGATAGCCCGGAAAACGGCTTGCTTCGTAGAACGCACCATCGCGGATTGCGCGCGCCGCGTCCAATACGCGGTAGGTATCGGGATCCATGCCAAAGCCGGTCCCGATCCAGGCAAGGCGGCTGCCGAAGGCCACGGCCCCGAGCACAAAAAGCGCAAGGGCAAGCGACACACCATCGGCGGTGGCGCCCTTCATCACCCCAAATCGTGCCGGGGTGGCAGGCACAGTGTCCAAGCCGTTCATGTCTCGGCCAAATTCCAATTAAGAATGGTTTGATGAGAATTAGCCGCGAAATTCGCGCGAATTGCGTCAACTATCGGCCAGAAAGGTGACGGCGCGGGGTCTCGGGCTGGTTCCGGGGTCGCGACTTGAGTGGTTCGGGACGACATGTCCTGCTACCGGGTTTGACGGTTTTCGCGCGGCGGGTCATGCTTTCAACGGGTGTCAGGATCGATGAGGCAGCCAGGTGCACTATTTGCGAACCCCCGAAGATCGCTTTGACGATCTGCCCGACTATGTTTTTCGGCCCAACTACCTTTCGGTCGATGATACCGAGGGCGGAACGCTGCGGGTTCACTACATTGACGAGGGTTCGCCGGATGTGGCGCCCATCCTTCTGATGCATGGCGAACCGTCCTGGTCGTATCTTTACCGACATATGATCCCGGGGTTTCACGACGCAGGTCACCGCGTTCTTGCGCCCGATCTGATCGGGTTTGGGCGCTCCGACAAGCCGGCTGAGCGGTCCGACTATACCTATCAGCGGCATGTCGCTTGGATGGCCGAATGGCTGACCAAACTTGATCTGAAGGGTATCACCCTGTTCTGCCAGGACTGGGGCGGACTTATCGGACTGAGGCTGGTCGCCGCCATGCCGGACCGGTTTGCGCGCGTCGTTGTGGCCAACACGGCCCTTCCGACCGGTGACCAGGACCTGGGCGATGCTTTTCGATCCTGGAGGGAATATTCGCAATCGGTTGAGACCTTCAACGCAGGGCGCATCATCTTTGGCGGGACTGCCACCAAGATCTCACCTGAAGAAGTCGCGGCCTATAATGCCCCCTATCCGGACGAGACCTTTCAGGCCGGGGCCCGGCAGTTCCCAATGCTTGTGCCCGATGGCCCAGACAACCCGGCCTCGGCCGCCAATCGAGCCGCCTGGGACGTGCTCAAAACGCTTGAAATCCCGTTCCTGACCTTGTTTGGCGCTGAGGACAAAGTCATGGCCGGGGCGGACAGGTCTTTTCAAAAGGCCGTGCCGGGGGCCGCCGGACAACCACACAGGATCCTGCCGAATGCGGGCCATTTCCTGCAAGAGGACGTGGGCGCGGACCTTGTTGAAGCCACATTGGATTTCATCGCCCGAACAGGCTGACGCCGGGCCGCCCGAAGTCCTGGAACTTTTTTCGAAAAATTTCCAAGGATCGACCTGTGGGCCGCGTCATAGGATATGTGATGCGCATGGAAACCTCGGACGAGACGCTGGCCAAGGCCGCCCAGACGGGCGACCGCGCGGCCTTTGCGGCCCTGCTGACGCGGCACTATGACCGTGTGTTTCGGCTGGCGTTTCGGCTGACGGGGGCCCGCGATCGCGCAGAGGATCTGACGCAGGACTTGTGCCTGAAGCTTCCCGGAAAGCTTGCAAGCTACCGGGGCGGGTCGAAGTTCACAACCTGGCTTTATCGCGTCACGGTCAACGCCGCCCACGATGCCCGCCGCAGGGCCGAGACGCGCGCCAAGGCCGCAGAGGGTTGGGGCGATTGGGAAGTGAACCGCCGCGCCGCGGACGCAGACCGCAAAGACGCGCTGGACTGGCTGGCCGAGGCGATGGGCGCCCTGCCCCTGGATCTGCGCGACACGCTGGCGCTGACTTTGGACGAAGACATGACACAGGCCGAGGCTGCCGACGTGCTCGGCATATCGGAAGGCACGGTGGCCTGGCGCCTTTCTGAGGTGAAAAAGCGCCTCCGCGCCATGGAAAACCAGGAGATCGCCCAATGATGGATGACGATTTCAAAAAGATCCGTGCGGCTATGGACGCCGCAACTCCCGCTGTTGATCCGGCGAAACGTGCCGCCGATATCTCCGCCGCCATGGAAAATTTCGAGGCGGCCCAAGAAACCCTGACCGAGACCCGTCTCACTCCAAAGCGCTCGATTGGCGGGCGCTTCAGGCAAGGAGTGAGAAAGATGGTTTCCAGTTGGACATTTCGGGGCGGTCTGGTCGGCACGACGGCCATTGTCGCGGTCGGTTTGCTTTACGTAATGCCCGAAGGCGGGCTGAACTTCGGCCCGACAGACCCCGCAGAGATCACGGTCAGCGAGGTGACAGGTCGCGCAGACGGCGCGCAGCCCAAGACCGAAGCGCCCGCAGTCTTAGCGGAAGAAGCGTCGGTGGATGCCGAGGTTGGCAGCACCCGCAGCCTTCAACAGCAGGAACTTCGCGGTGCCGCCGAGAGTTTACAACAGGCCGCACCGGCTGCGCCGTCGCGCGATGAGGCGATTGCAGGTTTGGCCGACATGGCGAGCGGGCAGATCATCCAACACCGGGACCGGAGCCTCGGGATCGTCAAGCCGGCGCCCGAACCCATGCCACTGCCCGAGGCCAACACCGAAGAATTCGCGAATGAAGCTGCGAACCCGTTGAAGGTCACGTCCGAAGACCCGGTTTCCACCTTCTCGATCGATGTGGATACGGCGGCCTATTCTGTTGTGCGGTCGTCGCTCAATGCCGGTCAGTTGCCGCCAACCGATGCCGTCCGGATCGAAGAGATGATCAATTATTTCCCCTATGACTATGCGGGCCCTGATGGCGCGCATCCGTTTGAGGCCACAGTCTCGGTCATGCCAACGCCCTGGAATATGGGCACGAGCCTGGTTCACATCGGTATTCAGGGCGAGGAACCGGTGGTCGAGGACCGTCCACCCTTGAACCTTGTTTTCCTGATCGACACGTCGGGATCCATGAACAGCGCGCAGAAGCTGCCGCTTCTGATCCAGTCCTTCCGGCTGATGCTGTCGGAACTGCGGCCCGAGGATGAGGTTGCGATTGTCACCTATGCGGGCAGCGCCGGTCTTGTGCTGGACCCCACACCGGCCAGTGAACGGTCAAAGATCACGGCAGCGCTTGAGGCTCTGTCTGCGGGTGGCTCGACCGCCGGTCAGGCCGGCTTGCAGCAGGCCTATGCCACCGCCGAAAGCATGGCGGGCGATGGAGAGGTCACGCGCGTAATCCTCGCGACTGATGGTGACTTCAATGTCGGTCTGTCGGATCCGGATGCCTTGAAGGATTTCATCGCCGACAAACGTGACACGGGCACATACCTGTCCGTCCTGGGCTTCGGGCGCGGCAACCTGGACGATGCCACGATGCAAGCGCTGGCCCAGAACGGGAACGGCACCGCAGCTTATATCGATACGCTGAACGAAGCCCGGAAGGTTCTGGTCGATCAATTGACCGGAGCGCTTTTCCCCATCGCGAACGACGTGAAGATCCAGGTCGAGTTCAATCCGGCTGAGATCGCCGAATACCGGCTGATCGGCTATGAAACCCGGGCGTTGAACCGCGAGGATTTCAACAACGACAAAGTGGATGCTGGCGATATCGGCGCGGGCCACACGGTGACGGCGATCTATGAGGTGACGCCCGTGGGCTCGGACGCCATTCTGACCGACGCATTGCGGTATCAGGCCGCGCCTGCCAATGCCGCCCCGGGTGAGTTGGGGTATCTCAAGCTGCGCTACAAAGCCCCCGGTCAGGCGACGAGCGTCCTGATCGAGACACCGATCACCGAAGCGGATGACCGGATCAGCAGCGAGGCCAGCTTTGCCGCCGCGATCGCCGGGTTCGGCCAGCTTCTGCGGGGCAATGATCAGTATCTGGGGAATTGGGGCTATGACGAGGCCATAAGCCTGGCCAATGCATCCAAGGGCGAGGACCCATTCGGGTATCGAGCAGAGGCCGTCAATCTGATGCGGCTGGCTGAAACGCTGAGCCAGTAACCATCAGAGGATGTCCTACGAAAGTGCCCCCGGTGCGTGGACACACCGCGCCGGGGGCTGCATCCCGGATAGAGAGGATGCCTAAGGCTTACGAGGCTTCTTTGGCCTCGATAGCCTTCCCGTCGACCGTATCGCCCGACGTAATCTCAATCCGGCGCGGTTTCAGCGCTTCGGGGACTTCGCGGACAAGGTCGATATGCAGCATGCCGTTTGCATGGCTCGCGCCGCTGACGCGCACATGGTCCGCAAGATGGAACCGGCGTTCAAAGGCGCGGGTGGCAATGCCGCGGTGGAGGTATTTCTTGGTGCCGTCTTCGGCAGCTTTCTTGGCTGCAACGAACAAGGCGTTTTCCTTCACATCCACCGAAATTTCCTCAGGCGAGAACCCGGCGACAGCAATCGAGATGCGATAGGCATCATCGGCCGTCTTTTCGATGTTGTAAGGCGGGTAGGACGGGTTCGAACCTGTATCGGTCAGCACCCGGTCGAAAAGGTCGGCGATTTGGTCAAAGCCGACGGTGGCCCGGTAAAGGGGCGCAAAATCAAGAGCTCGCATAGGGTCATCCTCCTTAAGAGCAACAACAATCTGGCCTTCCCATGGGGGACAGGCTTTGGGCGTTCCGGACCCCTTTTGGGCATCCGGTTAAGCTTAGGTAAGAGACCAATTTGACCCTTTCAAGGGGGTCAGCCGCCGCTTGTTCTTGGTGCCAAAAGCGCCCGCAACTGCCCCACGCGCTTGGTGGCCATCGGAGCAAGACCAAGCTTTCGGACGCCGTGCTCGGCCCGGCTGGACATCACTGCCGTCACTTCGGCGCCGTCATCGGTCAGACGGATGATCGGCGCACCGGATTCCCCCCCTTGGATGCGGCATCCAAGAACGACCATGTCATAGTCGACTTCAACCGCCGGACAGAGACGTTCCCGGGCCCGGTGTTCTTCGGCATCGCGCCAGCTTGCGATCAGAAGGCGTTCGCCTTCTTCCGCAGGGGCCCCCAGCGGCAAGGGCGGCGTCGATACGGCGCTGTCCAGTCGAACAATGGCGACATCGAAGCTGAGCTGGCCAATCGAGTTCTCTTCATAGGTCGGGTACAGCGGATGGCGCACGACCTCGGCCCCGACACGGGTTTCGGTGGGCTGGCCCGGATAGCGACCCGTGCGGAAGACCACGCGGTGCGGTGGGATCGGATCGCCTTTGCGGTTCACAACGCAATGGGCCGCGGTCAGGATCAGGTCCGGCCCAATCAGTGCGGCGGTGCAGACGCCGCGCCCATCGGGTTTGGCGATATGGCCCACCGCCGCAATGGGGGATCCGGATTGCGCAAAAGCCGGGACGGCGGACAACAGCAGAAATAGGAACACACGCACCATGGGGGGAGTTTTGCCGCGTCCTTGTCCCACCGCAAGCCCCATATCAGGGGCGCACGAAGCGCGCGCCCGAGTTTGAGCGGCTGTTTGTCACATTCAGCCGCCGCGCTGAGAATTCCGACCGGTCAGGCCAGACCCCTTCGCCGGTCCGCAGGGCATATTTCAAGTCGTCGACGAGCCTAGGCAATTCCATCCCGAATGAGATCATGCGGTCGTCGGTACGGCTGCCTGCCGAGATGATCGACACGATCCGTGCTTGCCCGCTTGAAAGGTCGAAGACGGGCGCCCCCGAGGATCCAAAATAGACGTCGCAATCAAATGCCAGAAGGCCGCGCTGGCGCCCAAGAATGTTGCAAGACCGTTCCCGCGACAGGGCCTTGGAGCGGCCGCGCGCATAGGACACGACGCTGACGCTTTGCCCGGCGGGATTGGGGGCAGCGACCCGGAACGGGCTGGCAGTGCCCGAAGGGATCGCCTCGGCCAATTCAAGCAGCGCCACGTCATAGCGCACATTGCCCAGCCCTTCGGCATCGGCCAGCAGATACTCGGGATGGGCCACCACGCGGTGGATCTTCGCATCGGCAATGGCCACACCGTCACGCAGCCCGGCACGGAAGGTCATCTCGTCCGGGTCGCGACGTTCCAACCGATTGTCATAGACGCAATGGGCTGCGGTCAGCACCAGCCTGTTCGAGATCAGGACACCTGTGCAGAACCCGCGTCCACCCAGGTCAACCCGCCCGACGGCCTCCCAGCCAAGCAGATCCTGGCGCAGAGTCAGGCGTTTCAATTCCGCTGCTGTGGCGGTCAGGGAAAAAGCCAATAACAGAGCAATCGCAACCAGGAAACGCATGAAAATCAGGGCCTTAAGAATTTGGCCCCACTGCCATCAGCCGGTTCCAGCGTCAAACGCCGCACCCTCGGCCCTTCGGCAGCGGGTTCCGCTGCGCCCCCGGTTTCCAGCTTCGCCATCAGATCATCAATGGCATCGATACCTGCACCCAGTGAGACTTTGCGCCCGTTCACTTCAGCCTTGGCCGAGACGACCGACACGATCTGCGGCACCCCGTCGCGCATCACGAAGACCGGCGCGCCGGAAGATCCGAAATCGACATCGCAGGACAGGACAAGCGTGCGCCGAGGCCGCGCAAGAACGTGGCAGACCTCTTGCAGTGCCGGGCGGGCCGCGCGGTCATGGGCATAGCTGACGACGCCCACCTCATCGCCCTTGCGGGGACGGCGGTGGGTCAGGAAAGGCTCGATCGAGCCATTCCGGATCGGGCGGTCCAATTGCAGCAGCGCCATGTCGATCGGGACGCCATCGCCGCCTTCCGGCCCTGTGTATTTATAATCGGGATGCAGCACGACCTGTTTCACATTGCGATAGGCCGAGGCCCGGCCGTTGCGCCAGCCCGCCAGAAACTCAATATCGCTGATCTTCACGCGGCGCAGCGTATCCGGGTCGAACAGACAATGTGCTGCCGTCAGGACGATGTTCTCGCTGATCAGCGCGCCCGTGCAAAAGCCCGATGAGCCGATATCGATCCGGCCAACGGCTTCCCAGCCCTTGCTGTCATTGGCCGTGATCAGGGTTTTCAGCGCGCTTTCATCATCTGCCGCCACGCCAAACGTGGGCAGAAGTGCCAACACAAAGCCAAACAGTCCGTTCCGCATACCATCCCTCCAGGCCCAGAGGGTTAGCCGGGCCATACGGCAGGATTAAGGCCGTCCAGCGATGGTTGAAGCAAGAAGTTTAACGGTCTTCGAGTGCAGGCGGCATCGGGCCGCCTGTGGCCCAATCCAGAAGTTCGACGGTGTGGACGATCGGCGTGTCGGTGCCTGAGCCAATCTGCATCATGCAACCGATGTTTCCCGCCACGATCAGATCCGGCTGTTTTTCTTCCAAAGTCTTGATTTTACGCGATTTCAACTGACCGGAAATCTCGGGCTGCATCAGATTATATGTACCGGCCGAGCCGCAGCACAGGTGGCTGTCGCGGGGTTCGACAACGTCAAATCCAGCCTGTTTCAGCAAGGTCTTCGGATGGGTCTTGATTTGTTGACCATGTTGCAAAGAACACGCAGCGTGATAGGCGACGCGGAGGTTTTTGGGTGCCCCATCGGGCAGGCCAAGCTTGATCAGCACTTCGCTGACATCCAAAGCAAGCCCCGAAATCCGGGCCGCATCATCCGCCAGCGTGTCATTCCGGAACATGTGGCCATAGTCTTTCACCGTCGTCCCGCAGCCGGATGTGTTGATCACAATCGCGTCCAGCCCGCCTTCGCTTTCCACCGCTTTCCACGCGGCAATATTGCGTGCGGCGGCGGCGTGGCTTTCGTCTTCGCGCCCCATGTGATGGACCAACGCACCACAACACCCCATTCCGTCTGCGATCACCACATCGGCGCCCAGTCGCGTCAGAAGCCGGATCGTCGCGTCGTTGATATCGGTGTTCAGCGCCCGTTGCGCGCAGCCTGTCATCAAAGCCACGCGCATCTTGCGCACGCCCTTGGCCGGAAAGACCTGCGGGTCGTCCCGTCGGGATACCGGTGGCACCTGCTTCGGTGCCATCTCTAACATCGCGCGCAACCGAGGGTCGGGCATAAAGCGCCGGAACGGGCGCCCGATCTTCGCACCCAGAAGCGCCAGCCGGAACCGTCCGGGATAGGGCAGGATCCGCGACAGGGTCCAACGCAGGACGCGCTCGAACAAGGGCCTCTGATACGTTTTTTCGATATGCGCCCGGGCATGATCAACCAGATGCATGTAATGCACGCCGGACGGGCAGGTCGTCATGCAGGCCAGGCAGGACAGGCAGCGATCGATATGCTTGACGGTCTTGGCATCTGCCGGACGATCGTTTTCCAGCATGTCCTTGATCAGATAGATGCGGCCCCTTGGGCTGTCGAGTTCATCGCCCAATACTTGATATGTCGGGCATGTGGCCGTGCAAAACCCGCAATGAACGCATGTCCGAAGCACCTCGTTCGCGCGCTGGATGCCCGGATCCTTCATCTGCTCTTCTGTGAAATTGGTCTGCATCTAGGCCTGCCCCAGCGAGAAAAACAGAAATCCGTAGTGGGCGATGAATGCGGCCAGAAGTCCAACCGTCATACGGCTCCAAACACCCGCATCGGGGCGCAGGAACAGGACCGGCGCCAAGGCAAGGGCGCCCACGGCAACACCGCTGATCAATGGTAGGCTTAGAACCCGGATGACTTCCGGCAAAAGTCCCGCCACGAACAAAAGCGCAAAGCCGCCGCTGGCGGCAGCCCCCGCCAACCGCCAATCGGTCAAAAGCCAGCCCGCAATCGTCCCACCTATCGACGGGATCAGCACAAATGGCAGTGTCAGACCCTCGATCATCCCATCAATCCCCGGTTCAGAAGGCCTTTCGGGTCGAACCGCGCGCACAATCCCTTGGCCAGCTTGGCAAGTGGCGCCGCCTCGGGGTGGAACACGCCCAGGGCGCGCTTGGTCTCATCGCTCGCCCGTACAAGCGTTGCGTGTCCCTTGAGACCCGCCAGACGGTCGCGCAGATCCGTTCCCGGCGGAACTTCGGCCCATATGAGCCCCCCGCCCCAATCCAGCAAAACGCGGTCCGCCTCGACCAGCGCCACGATGTCCGGCGCATCGGACGGCTTGACCGAGATCCGCCACAGATCGCCCGGTGTGTCCTTAAACAGCTCAGCATCCCGAACCCAGGCCCAGCCTGCCCTGGTCCGATCGGGATTGGTCTCAACCTCGGCCTCCGCCAGACCCAGCCGCGATTTCAGCGCATCCGCACGATAGATGACCGAAGCCTCGGTCCCTTCCAGACGGATCATGGTGATCGGATGGCCGTCGATGCCTTTCGGCGCATAGGCTGCGCCGGACACCTCAAACGGCGTGCCAAGCGCATCGGAAAGCGTTGTGACCGCTTGCTGAATTGTCTGATCGTGGATCAAGAGAACGGCCCGCGCCGGTGCCGCTGGCAAGACTTTCAGCGACACTTCGGTCAGCACGCCCAATGTCCCATGCGCACCGGCCATCAGCTTCACAAGGTCGTATCCGGTGACGTTCTTCATCACGCGGCCGCCGTTTTTAACGATTTCGCCGGTTCCGGTCACGAAACGCACGCCCAGCAGGAAATCCCGACAGGCCCCGGCGCTGACCCGGCGCGGGCCGGACAGGTTGCAGGCCACGACGCCCCCGATCGTCGGATCGCCCGAGGTCCCAAGAACGGGCCGGTGATCCATCGGCTCAAAGGCCAGCGCCTGCCCTTCGGCAGCCAGCGCAGCCTCGATCTCGGCCAGCGGTGTTCCTGCCCGGGCCACCAGGGTCAGGGCTCCGGGTTCGTAGAGCGAGATACCGGACAGACCGCCCGTCTTAAGAACCTCGCCAGGTACCGAACCCCCAAACCCACGCGTGCCGCCGCCCCGGATCTGCACCGGCGCGTCCAATCCGCGGATCAGTTCGGCAAGCTCACCTTCGCTTGTGGGACGCATGCGTTTCTTCTTTTCCAGATGACAGGGGCAACCCAGCCGTCACGCGGCAGCTGGCGGTGCGGAACGCCGCGACGCGCTGGCGTCCAGCGGAAAGACCTTGGCCGGGTTCAAAAGCCAGGCCGGATCGAACACATCTTTGACCTGCATTTGTGCCTCGAGATCGGCGGGCGCAAACTGGTGGTCCATCAAATCGCGCTTTTCGATCCCGACGCCATGTTCACCGGTCAGACATCCGCCAACCTCGACACAAAGCTTCAGGATGTCTGCGCCCATAGCTTCGCAGGTTTCCAGATCCCCCGGTTTGTTCGCATCAAACAGGATCAGCGGGTGCATGTTGCCATCGCCCGCATGGAACACATTACCCACATCGAGGCCGTACTCTGCGCTCAACTCACCGATCCGCCGCAACACGTCGGGAAGCGCGCTGACCGGGATCGTCCCGTCGAGGCACATGTAATCGTTGATCTGGCCCATGGCGCCAAAGGCGGACTTTCGGCCCAGCCAGATCCGCGCGGCTTCATCGGCATCGCTTGCCTCGCGCAATTCGACCGGGTCGTGTCGTCGCGCGATCTGCTTGATGACACCCAACTGTTCGTCGATCTCCGCCTCGGACCCTTCAACTTCGACGATCAGAAGCGCCTCGCAATCGGGGTAACCGGCCTTGGCGTAATCTTCGACGACCTCGATCACGCGGCGATCCATGAACTCAATTGCCACGGGCAGAACGCCTGCCTTGATGATGTCGGACACGCAGGCGCCCGCAACCTCGTTCGAGCTGTATCCGATCAGAACTGGCCGCGCGCCTTCAGGCTTAGGCAGAATGCGCAAGGTCGCCTCCGTGACGACGCCAAGCTGCCCTTCGGATCCACAGAGCAGCCCCAGCCAGTCGTACCCGCCAGCATCCATATGGGCGCCGCCGATCTCGATCACGTCGCCTTCCATCGTGACCATGGTCACACCCAGAAGGTTATTCGTCGTCACCCCGTATTTCAGGCAATGGGCCCCGCCCGAATTCATGGCGATATTGCCCGCGATGGCGCAGGCGAGCTGCGATGACGGATCGGGCGCATAGAAAAACCCGTCTTCCTCGACCGCGCCGGTCACCGATAGGTTTGTCCGCCCAGTCTGCACGCGGATCACCCGGTTCGCATAGTCCGTCTCGATCACATCGTTCAGACGCGCAACTCCAAGGATCACGCAATCCGCAGTGGGCAGCGCGCCACCGGCCAGTGATGTGCCCGAACCGCGCGGAACGACCGGCACGCCTTCGTCATGGCAGATCTTAAGAACGGCTGCGACCTCATCGGTAGAGCCGGGGAGTACCGCACAAAGCGGTGGGCAGCGATAGGCCGTCAGCGCGTCGCATTCATAGGCGCGGGTCTCGGTCTCGTCCTCGATCACGGCATCGTCGGGCAGAACGCCGCGCAACCGAGCCACGAGGCGCGGCTTCAGGGACAGGATGGCTGGATCCGGGTCTGGCATCTGCATGGACGATTTCTCCCAATTGGTAAACTAATATAACCAATTTTTCCGCCTATCAAGGCCGGTTCGCACTGACACCAATATCGAGGCATGATAAGCAGACGTTATGTTCAGATCCATTTTGATTTTTCTCATTTTCGCCACCCCGGCATTGGCGCATGACCCGGTGGTTGAGCGGGTTCAGGCAACCAAGTCCGGGTCGGGCTGGCGCTTCGATGTGACGGTGTCGCATCCAGAGACCGGGTGGGACGATTACGCCGATGGATGGGCGGTCCTTGCGCCCGATGGGCGGGAATTGGGGATGCGGGTCCTGGCCCACCCCCACGAAAACGAACAACCCTTCACACGGTCGTTGTCGGGCGTTGAGATACCGGAAGGCACAAGCCATGTGTTCGTGCGGGCACGGACCAACAAGGACGGTTGGGCCAAGGGGCAAACGCGGGTCGATCTGAACTGGCAGTGACCGCGGCGCGGGGCCGATCTTCTTGTAACAAGAAAATTTCGCCCTTTAGCGGCGGCCTTCCCAAAGCCAGGCGCCAATGGCCAACATGGCCGCCAGCAACAGGAACGCCCAGGAGGGCAAGATCGGGGTGATCGTGACGTCTGCCGTCAGGAATGCACCACGGGGCGTGATCCCAATCCAGCCGCGGCCTGCCGCGGGTCGCCCTTCGCGGATCCGTCGAAGATCGGGAAGGCCTTCGGACACCGGCAGCGCGCCGCCGCGGCGGGCCGAAACAAGCGGATCCAGCGCCTCCGCGCTCGCGATGGTCGCCTCAAATTCACGGGGCGCGGCGGGACCGAGGGCAACGACCGCTTCGGCATCTCCTTCCTTCAATCGATACAAGCCGATTTCAGGCCCCTCGAAGGTGGCCACATGCCGCCCAGGAGAGGTTTCTTCCAAAGGCACCAGCGTCACCGTGCCATCCGGCCCGGTGATCTCGACCGGGCCCACGGCTTCGCCCAGGGTCCGCCGGGTGATGGTCATCGTCTGACCTTCCGCCGCCGCGCTTAGCGCTTCTTCTTCAAGCTCGGGCTCTTTCATCAGCCAATGGGCCAGGCGGCGCAAAAGTTCCAATTGCGGGCCGCCGCCTTCATAGCCGCGCGACCAGAGCCAGGCGTGATCCGACCCGATCAGCGCCACGCGCCCTTCGCCCGGACGGTCCAGCATCAGAAGCGGACGATCTTCGACGCCCTCCATCAGCACATTGCCTGCCGTCGGCACCAGATCGATCAACCGAAGCCAGCGCCCCCAGGGCGGCGCATCTTCTTCGGCGATCACGGGTGAGGCCGCTTCAAGCCCTTCGGTCACAGGGTGGCGCTCGCCGATTTCGGAAATCGTCGGATGGAACCCGCGTTCGATCACGCGGCCAGTGGGCGAACCGGGCAGGATTTCCCCAAGCGGCGACCGGAATATGGAATCCGCCGAAGCGAAATCGGGCCCAGCGGCCACCAGAACCGCACCCCCATCCATCACATATTGCCGGATGTTATCGAGATAGATCGCAGGCAGGATCCCACGCCGCTTGTAGCGGTCGAATATGATCAGATCGAACTCATCGATCTTTTCCAGAAACAGCTCACGCGTCGGGAAGGCGATCAGGGACAACTCGTTGACCGGCACACCATCTTGCTTCTCAGGCGGGCGAAGGATCGTGAAATGAACCAGATCGACCGAGCTGTCCGACTTCAGAAGATTGCGCCATGTGCGTTCGCCTGCATGGGGTTCGCCGGACACAAGAAGAACCCGCAGCCTGTCGCGCACACCGTTGATCTGCACCACGGCGGCGTTGTTGCGGTCGGTCAACTCGCCATCCGAAGGCGTGACCGTAAACTGCAAGACATTCATGCCCCCATGGGGCAAGTTCACAGGCAGTTCCAGATCGCGCCCCACGGGCACCTGGAAAATTTCGGGTTCTTCGCCATCCACCGCGATTTGCAGTTCGGCCGTTTCCGGGAGACCTTCGGGGACGGCACCCTGATCCTCGACCCGCAAGGTCAGCGTCACCGGCTCACCCAATATGGCAAAGGCAGGCGCGTTCTGGATCATCAGACGCCGGTCCCAGTCGTCCGGCTGGCCAGTCATCAACAGGTGTAAAGGGGCCGGAACATCCGGCGCGCGATCAAGGTCGTGCAGTCGCCCGTCGCAGATCAAGACCACACCTGCGACCCGGGCGCGGGGAACCTCGGCCATGGCCTCGGCCAGGGATGACATCAGAAGCGTCCCGCTATTGCCGTCGCCATCGCCCACAGTGACGACGCGCAACTCGGTGTTGCCAAGAGCAGCGACTTCGTTTTCCAGCCGTTCCAACGCGGCCGCGGTTTGGTCGGGACGGTCCGCGATCCGCTGGCTCGCGCTTTCGTCGACGACCGCGATCACGATATCGCTCAGCGCGTCGCGTTCTTCATTCTGAAGCGACGGATTGGCCAAGGCGAACAGGACGCACGCAAGCGCGAAACCGCGCAACCACCAGCCCACAAGACCGCGCCAGATCGCAAAGGCGATGAAGACAGTCACCAGCCCCAACAAGGCCCAAAGCACCGGCATCGGCAGGAGCGGCGCGAAGATGACCGACCCCGTCATTGGCCCAACCTGTCCAGAAGCGCCGGCACATGGACCTGATCCGACTTATAGTTGCCGGTCAGCACATGCATAATCAGGTTTACGCCGAAGCGGTACGCGATCTCGCGCTGGCGTTCGCCCGAAAAACCGCGACCCACCGGGAACATTGCGTTGCCGTTCTGATCGACGGCCCAGGCCGACGCCCAGTCATTGCCGCCGATCACGACAGGCGTGACGTTATCGTTAAGGTTCCGAAACGGCATGCCTTCGACCTGTTCGGCATCGGCGGGCGCGGCTTCGACCCAGACATCGCGGCTGGTGTGGCGGCCCGGGAAATCCTGCAAGAGATAGAAGGTACGGGTCAGCACATGGTCGCCCGGCAAAGGCTCAAGCGGCGGGATGTCGAGCCCACGCGCCAATTGCTGAAGCTTGCGCCCGTTCGGGCTGCCGCCGCCGAACCCGGCGATGTTGCTATCACGGGTATCGAACACGATCATGCCACCGGTCCGGATATAGCGGTTTAGTTTGGCATAGGCTTCCTGCGAGGGGATCGGCTGATCGGGTGTCACCGCCCAATAGAGGATCGGGAAGAAGGCCAATTCGTCGGTTTCAAGGTTCACGGCGATTGGCTCTGCCGGTTCAATCGAAGTGCGCCGGAACAGCACGCGCGACAGCCCGCGAAGACCGGCCAGCGTCGCATTGTCCAGCGCCGCATCGCCGGTCACGACATGGGCCAGCACGACCTCTTGCGTGGCGAGAAGCGCGAAGGCGTCATCGGTACCCTGATCTTGCGCTTGCCCCGGTTGCGGCATGGCAAGAACGAGAACCGCCAGGATTGTCGCGACCGTGGACCTTGGCCCGCTAAGCCGGCCCGCCACGAACAAGGACGCGATGATATCGACCAGAAGGAATGCCAGTGCCGCCGTGAGAAGGAGGCTTTTCAGGTCCTGCTCACGCTCCACCGCCAATCCGAAAACAGGGATGCGTCCCGGCCAGACGGTCGGTTCAAGCACGGTGTCTGCCGTCGCCACATTCAGTGCGATCCGGCGGTCTTCCCCGCCGTAAAGCCCGGGCTGAAGCGTCGGACCAAGCTGGCGCGCGGCCAGATCCTCGCCCGTGACGCCCGGCAACGTGCCCGCATCTGTCAGTTCACCGAATGCGGTTACGATCTCTTCCGGAACCCAGGTTGTGCCGGCCAGATCTTCCTCGGTCGGGATGGCCGGGCGCGTGGACACCGCCAGACGCTCCAACATCTGAACGAAAAGGCCGGACAACGGCAGGGTCGACCATTCCGCATTGGCCGTCACATGGAACAAGACCACTTGACCTTCTCCGACGCGCTTTCGCGTGACCAAAGGCGTGCCGTCGGCAAGTGTCGCAATCGTGCGCTCCGACAGGCTGGGGTCTGGCTGGGCCATCACCTGGGCCGTGACCTGGACTTCATCGGTGACCGCCAGTCCAAAGAATGGCGAGGTATCCGAGAAGGGGCGAAGGACCTTCGGTTCCCCCCAGCTCATCGCGCCGCCGATGGAGCGGCCGCCAGCCCGAAGGCGCACAGGCATCAGCGGGTCTTCCTCGGCCCGGCTGACATCGCTTGCCGCAAGGCGCGGACCGGCGAACCGAACCAGCAAACCCCCGTTTTCCACCCAGTCCAGCATCGGATCGGCTTCAGCCTCGGACACACGTGCGACATCGGCCAGAACGATCACATCCGGATTGGCCAGAAGGATATCCGACATCGTGCCGCCAATCAGGTCGGCTGTCGGGATAAGCGCCTGTTCGAGGTAGTGGGTGGGCGTCAATAGTTCGAGCCCTTCGCGATCATCGCTGCCCGCGATCAAAGCGACCTCGCGCCGTTTCAGCGCGTCATCGGTGACCGTGACGGCGCCCGCCGAGCGGATGCCTGCGATTTGGAAACTCTGGATCCGGTTGCGAAGTTCGGGCGGCAGCGACAACGCGACTTCAGCCTCGGTCGCGTCCTGATCGAAGACAAGGTTTGCCGTGGCAAGCGCCCGGTTCACACCGTTGGGGTCCAGCCCCCGCGCCGTAATTTCAAGCCTGGTCTCATCGCCCGGACGGGCGCGGAGACCGGCAAGAGTGATCGCGCCTTCTTCAAACACCGGCGGTTTCAGCGCATAGATTGGGCGCGGGCTTTCAAAGACGCTGACATCGCCCTGGTCTTCCAGGACGGTCAGCAGATCTTCGCGCCAGGGATAATCGATTCCATCCGACATCCAGACGGTTTCAAACCCGCCCTCCAGACCTTCGGCCCAGGCCGCCACGGCATCGCCATCCGGCTCCCAGGCACGGGGTTCAAGCCCGGGAAGACGTGCGCGCCAGGCATCGGGCGACTGGAAGGGAAGATCGCCCGCAGGCAAATCGGTCAGTTCGGCCAGGGCGACGGTGCGGTTGGCGCGGGCGGCATCGGCCAGCAGTGCCTCGATCCGTTCGATCCGGTTGTCCCAATCCCGCGCATCGGCCCAGGTGCCATCGACCAGCATCAGAAGCGGGCCAGAGCCTGTGGGCTCGGCCTTCGGGTTCAACACCGGCCCCGCAAAGCCAAGGATCAGGCCCGCGATGGCAAGGGTCCGCAATAGCAGCAGCCACCAGGGCGTCTTGTCGGTTTCGTTTTCGTCGTCTTCCAGTCCCAGAAGCAGGACCACACCCGGAAACAAGCGCTTGATCGGCGCGGGCGGAATGGCTCGAAGCAGAAACCAGAGGACCGGCAAGGCGATCAGCGCCAGAAGCAGCCAGGGTGCGGTGAACCCTATGGAGCCAATCGTGAACATCAGTGGATCCGCTCCAGCGCATGGAACACCCACAAAAGCGCATTCGTGGCAGATCCGTCGGTATGGTGGCAGCTGTATTGCCAACCCGTGGACCGCGCGAGCGATGAAAGCCGGTCCTTTCGCTCGGCCAGCCGGTCGAGATAGCGGTCTTTCAGGTCCCGCGCGCGCAGGGTCTCATGACTGACCGTGCCGCCGACGCTTTCAAAGATTGTGCGGCCATCAAACGGGAACGCCTCTTCCTGCGGATCGAGGATCTGAACCAGCGCGCCTTTCACGTCGCGGTCGGCCGCTTCGGTGAGCGCCGCTTCGATCTTTGAGATGTCGCCAAGGAAATCCGACAGGAACACCGCGCGGGTGTGCCGCCCGATCCCGCGAATGTCAGGCGCGCCATAGTCGTGGTCTTTCAACTCGCTCAGCGCCGCCGCCATGCGGTTGAGTTGCAGATCACCCGATCGCGGGGGCAATTCGGCATTCGCCAAACCAATCCGCTCGCCTCCACGGTTCAGAAGGACACTCGTGGCCAGTGCCAACCGGGCCGCAATATCGGCTTTGGTCTCAAGGTTTTTGTCCGAGGAAAACTGCATCGATTGGCTGGCATCGACCCAAAACAAGACGCTTTGCGTGGCCTGCCATTCCTTTTCGCGGACAAATGCGGTGTCGGACCGGCCTGAACGCCGCCAGTCGATCACCCGGGCTTCGTCGCCAGGCATGGCGGCGCGATACTGCCAGAACTCATCGCCGATCCCGGCGCGCCGCCGACCATGTTCGCCAAGGATCACAGAGGCAGCCAATTGCTCTGCCGCCGCCAATAAGGGCGGAAGCGGCGCTGCAAGATCTTCGGCGCGGGCGCGAAGAGAGGCGGCTTGGCTCACGCCGCGGCCTCAACCCGGGTTGCCTGTGCGGTCACTTCGGCGATGACATCGGCAAGTGAGACATCGCGGGCACGAGCCGCGAAGGTCAGCGCCATTCGGTGGCTGAGGACCGGGGCGGCCATATCGGCCACATCTTCAGCCGATGGGGCCAGACGCCCGTCAAGAAGCGCGCGGGCCCGCACGGTCAGCATCAGCGATTGCGCGGCGCGCGGGCCAGGACCCCAGCCCACGGTGTCGCGTACGATGTCAGGCGCGGTCGGATCTTCCGGGCGACAAGCGCGGACAAGGTTGATGATCTGTTCGACCACAGCGTCGCCCACCGGCATGCGCCGCACGAGTTCCTGCGCCGCAATCAGGTCTTCCGGTTTGAAGACATTGGTCGATTCCGCCTCGGTCGCGCCGGTGGTGGCCATAAGAATCTCTCGCTCGGTGTCACGATCCGGGTAAGGGACATCCACCTGCACAAGAAACCGGTCCAGCTGGGCTTCCGGCAGCGGATATGTGCCTTCCTGCTCAATCGGGTTCTGCGTGGCCAGAACATGGAACGGACGGTCAAGCGCATGGGGCTGACCGGCGACGGTCACCGATTTTTCCTGCATCGCCTGCAACAGCGCCGATTGCGTCCGGGGCGACGCACGGTTGATCTCATCGGCCAGAAGAAGCTGACAAAAGATCGGACCCTCGAGAAACCGGAAGCTTCGGGTCCCGTCATTGCCTGTTTCCAAGACTTCAGAGCCAAGGATATCGGCTGGCATCAGATCCGGCGTGAACTGCACGCGCGCGCCGTCCAGACCCAGAACCGTCGACAAGGTATCGACCAGCCGCGTCTTCCCGAGCCCTGGCAACCCGATCAAAAGCGCATGACCGCCGCACAGAATGGACGACAAGACAAGGTCGACCACGCGGGGCTGTCCGATGAACCGATGCGAGATACTGGCCTTTGCGGCAGCGAGCTTTTCGCCCAGCGCCTCGATCTCGGACACCAGGTCTTCCGCTTCGGCCATGACATTTCTCCTGCTCAGGGTATATCGGTAGATTAAAGAACCTATCGCGAAGGTTTCAAATGGCAAAAGCCGAAGATCCACAAAAGATCGTTACTCCCACCGCCCAGGGCCTGGAAAAAAGCGCCCGTGCCGCATCCAAAGGCGGATTGCCGCCGGTGCATCTGTGGAATCCGCCCTTTTGCGGTGACCTGGACATGCGGATCACGCGCGATGGCACGTGGTTTTACCTGGGCACCCCCATCGGGCGCCCAGAACTGGTGCGGCTGTTTTCGACAATCCTACGGAAGGATGGTGACGACTACTTCCTGGTGACCCCGGTCGAGAAGGTCGGAATTCGGGTGGATGACGCCCCGTTCGTTGCGGTGGATTTCGAACAGATCGGCGACGATCTGCGGTTTGAGACCAACGTCGGCGACCGCGTTGTCGCGGGTCCGAACCACCCGATCCGGGTGGACCGGGATCCGGAAACCGGCGAACCGTCGCCCTATGTTCTGGTTCGCACCAATCTTGAAGCCCTGATCGACCGGAAAAGTTTTTACCGGCTCGTCGACATCGGTGCGCATCACGACGGATGGTTCGGTCTTTGGTCTGGCGGGACGTTCTTCGGGATCATCCCGTCTGAAGAACTGGAGGGGATCTGATGGCCAAACCCATTGCCGTCATCGTCGGCGCAGGCGAAGGGCTGTCGGCATCGCTCGCCCGGGCTCTGGCGCCTGATTACGACTTGGTGCTGACCGCGCGCGGAAACCGTGCCAAAGCCGTCGCCGACGAAACGGGTGCGACCCTGGTGCAGATGGACGCAACCGATGCCGTGGCTATGGCGTCTTTGTTTGCCGATCTTCCATCCGCGCCCCGTGTCGCCATCTACAACCCTTCCGCCCGAGTGCGCGGCCCTTTGGCGGAATTGGCCGCTGAAGACGTCCGCCACGCGATCGACGTGACCGCTTTCGGCGCGTTCCTGATGGGACAGGCTGCTGCAAAGTCCATGCTGGCCACAGAGCCCGAAAACGGCGTCCGGGGCACCATCCTGTTCACTGGCGCCTCTGCCGGCGTCAAAGGTTTCCCGCAGTCCGTTCCCTTCGCCATGGGCAAGTTCGCCCAGCGCGGGCTGGCCCAGTCCATGGCGCGCGAGTTGCATCCGCAGGGGATCCATGTGGCCTGGGTCAATATCGATGGTGGCATTCGCAATCCGAACCGTGATGGCCGCATGGACGGGCCTGGCAACCCGGATTCGATGCTGGACCCGGATGCCATCGCGCAGACCTATCTCGCGCTGATTGCCCAGCCCCGATCTGCCTGGACCGAGGAACTTGCCGTCCGTCCCTGGGTCGAACGGTTTTGATCCAGGTGACACAAGACCAGGGCAGCGCCTAGTCCACTGCCACCACGTTTTGTTGTTGCGCGGCCTCTGCGGTCGAGGACCAGGACCCGGCAAACCGGCTGTCATAGCGGTACCCGATCTGCGCTTCTTGCTTGAGCCAAAGGCGGTCCAGAATGAACCGAATGTCGTCATCTGAAAAGTCTGCATAGCCCGGCATCTGGTCTTCCATACCGGACAGTACCTGCGCGTTTCGCGACAGGTTCTTCTCAATCGGCCCGATGACACCCTGTATGTCCGTCTTGAACGCTTCGGAAAAGGATCGAACGAGCGAAAGTTGATCTTCGACCACGTCTTCATACCGCACCAGCATCCAGTTCCCGAACAGGTGTTTGGCTTTCAGATGGCTCTGGATCTTCAAATTCCGCAATTCCACAATGTTTGCGATCCGGCGGCCCGTCTCGGGATGGCGGTCAAGCATGACCTCATCCTTGATCCGAAGACCCATGTCTTTCGTGCGATCCTTCAACAAATGCCCTGAAAAATGCGACCGCCATTCGTGGCGAATGAAGTCAGAGAACTCAAGCTCGCCTGCCCAGCCCCAAATCTGATGCTGCGTGCGAAAGAAACTTTTGATCCAGGCATCAGCCGAGCGGAACACGACGACGCAAACCGTGGCCGGCCCGGCAAAGGACGGGTTCATGAAAGCATGTTTCTCGAACGGGAACTCGCGGACGAATTCCAGCTGCGGAAAATGCTGTTTCAGCAGCGCTTCGACCAGGTTGGTTCCTGAATTCCGTTCGCCGTACACCCGAAACTTCTGCGCCCGGATTCCGTTGCTGCCTGTCAGATCGGCATCCACCGTCGTTGCCCCGCCAAATACTGCCCGCTGGCAGTGTTCCGCATCGATCGCAAAGTTGCAATTCCCATGACGTTGCTCGCCTTGCCAGGCTCCTGACAAAACGCTGTCAGGAGGGGTGTGCGACAGTGCAACCACTGTCCCATTGCGATAAGGAACACACCCATGACTGCAACTGTTGTTTGGACCGAAATCCCGGTCAGCGATCTGAAGGCATCTGCCGACTTCTACGCGTCGGTCTTTGGCTGGAAGATGACCATCGACGAAAGCGGACCGAATGCGATGGCCATTTTCAACGACGACATGAATTCCACCGGCGGTCACCTGTACCCCGGCATCCCCGCGAAGGGGTCCGGATCGACCATCCATCTGAACGTACCTGGCCCGCTGGAAGAGGCGATGGATCGTTGCAAATCCGCAGGCGGCGCTGTGCACGGCCCTGTGATCGAGATCCCGCCTGGCCGCTTCACCTATGCCACTGATCTTGATGGAAATTCCATCGGATTGTTTGAAGCGAAGGCTGCCTGACCCATGCGTCGTGCCGACCGCCTTTTCCAGATCGTCCAACATCTTCGGGGCGGTCGGCTGACCACGGCCCGGCAATTGTCGGAAACGCTGGAGGTGTCCGAAAGGACGATCTATCGCGATATCGCCGATCTGATCGGATCCGGTGTCCCAATCGATGGCGAGGCTGGCGTCGGGTACCTCATGCGGGCCGGGTTCGAGCTTCCTCCACTGATGTTCACACGAGATGAAATTGCGGCCCTCGTGGCCGGGGCCCGGCTGATCCGGGCCTGGGGCGGGTTTGAAATGGCGAAAGCCGCCGAAGAGGCGCTGGTGAAGATCGATGCGGTCCTGCCAGAAGACAGCCGCAATCGCGCCAAATCGGTACAGATCCACGCCTTCCAGATGCCGGAACTGGACGATGCAACGCGGGCGCTGATCGACCGCGCCGAACAGGCGATTGAAGCGCGCCAAAGGCTTGTTCTGGACTATGCCGACAAGGATGGCGCCCGGACAGAGCGTCCGATCCGGCCGTTGGGCCTCTGGTTCTGGGGCAAGGTCTGGACCTTGGTCGCCTGGTGCGAGCTACGGGACGATTTCCGTATGTTCCGGCTGGACCGCGTGTCAGCCGCAACCGAAGATGGCACGTTCAAGCATGAGCGCGGCAAGACGCTGAAGGATTTCTACGCCTCCGACACCCATCAGGGGCGCGTATTCTAGCGTCGAAAGGGCGTGGGT
This sequence comes from Paracoccaceae bacterium, assembly GCA_965267475.1. Classification (GTDB taxonomy): domain Bacteria; phylum Pseudomonadota; class Alphaproteobacteria; order Rhodobacterales; family Rhodobacteraceae; genus JBCBKU01. The sequence continues at coordinate 891,222 of OZ254079.1, read as the reverse complement.
CTCTGACCTGCATCCAGGGACGCGACGACATCGGCAATCCGCTTGGCGCGGGTTGGCTCGGTCTTGGCCGTTTTGATCCATTCCAGCGTGCCGCGCTTAACCGATCTCGGCCAGGCCTCCCACCCGGCGACGCGTTCGCCGAGGGCGGCGTCAAGATCCTTAGGCCGTTCCAACCGCTCCACATCGTCCAGGAACACCCACATGCCATTGGCCTTGGCGGCGCCGATCAGCGCCTCGCCCGCCGGTGTCATGGCGCCTGATGCCCGGGCGGCTTTGACCTTTTCCTTGTTGACGGCCGACCAGGCCGACTTCGGGTTTCTTGGCGCGATCAGCACGCTAGTCCGGTCCCCATCGACGCCGCGTGTCCGGCTATCGACCCAGCCCCAGCACAAAAGCTCTTCGATCAGATCACCGAAGGGCACATAGTGATCGGTGTGTTTCTTCCAGACCACCAGCCACTGCGATCCGGCGGTCGCGTGGTTCGCTGTCAACCAGGCACGCAGTTCGGCGCGGGATCTAATCTCAAGATCTGGAAGTGACATCGACTTTCTTCCATGCGCCCGGGTCAAGACCCTCCAGCGTCCAAGCCCCGATCTGCCAACGCACAAGCCTGAGACAGGGCAGGCCCACATGGGCGCACATGCGCCGGACCTGCCGGTTCCGTCCTTCCGTGATGGTGAGCCTTAGCCAGGCATCTGGGACGGTCTTTCGAACTCTCACAGGTGGGGTACGCGGCCAAAGATCGGGCTGGGAAATCTTGTCCACCTCTGCCGGTCGGGTGGGCCCATCCTTCAGCGTGACGCCTTTCCGCAACTGGTCCAAGGCGCTTGGGACCGGCGTGCCCTCAACTTGCACCAGATAGGTTTTGGGGGTTCTCGACCTGGGCGAGGATATCTGCGCCTGCAACTTCCCGTTGTCCGTCAGAAGCAAAAGCCCTTCGCTGTCCCGATCCAGCCGTCCCGCCGGATAGACGCCCGGCAGATTGATCCACCGCTTCAGCCCAGGCCATTTTCCTTCATCTGTGAACTGGCTCAGCACATTCATCGGTTTGTTGAAGGCAATCAGCACGGGCAGCCTGACCTTAATGCGCGTCTTCGGCGCATTCCTTTTGTTTTGCTGCCTCCGGCGGGAGTAATTCCCAAACGTAGAAACGGGGCGGCCCGAGGAGAAGGGCGAAGCCCGACGACGAGAGCACGGATTCGCGCGAAGCGCGGCAATGTGGCAGCGTCTTGCCTCAATGGGCTTCCGCCCAGTTGGCCCCCTGCCCTGCATCGACCACGAGCGGAACATCCAGATGCACAGCAGGATGCGCAGCACCCTCCATCACTTCGCGGGCGCGGGATACCAGATCCTCGACACCGTCTTCGGCCACTTCGAACAAAAGCTCATCATGGACTTGCAAAAGCATTTTGGCGGGCAACCCTGCGATCGCGCCGGGCATGCGCACCATGGCTCGGCGGATGATATCCGCCGCCGTGCCTTGAATCGGCGCGTTGATGGCCGCCCGCTTGGCAAACCCAGCATGCGGGCCCTTCGCATTGATCTCTGGCGTGTTGATCTTGCGTCCGAACAACGTCTCGACCCGGTGATGTTCCTTCGCGAAGGCCACCGTGTCGTCCATATAGGTCCGAATGCCGGGAAAGCGTTCGAAATAGCGGTCGATAAAGCCCTGCGCCTCGTCTCTGGGGATCCGCAGGTTCCGCGCCAGTCCCCAGCCCGAAATGCCATAAATCACGCCAAAATTGATCGCTTTCGCCTGGCGCCGCACATCGGGCGTCATCTCGTCCAGCGGCACATTGAACATCTCTGACGCCGTGGCCGCGTGGATGTCCTGCCCTTCGCGGAAGGCATCCTTCAGGGCGTCAATCCCCGCAATGTGAGCGAGGATGCGAAGTTCGATCTGCGAATAGTCCAATGAGACAAGCACGTTGCCAGGCTCGGCCACGAAGGCCTCGCGAATACGGCGGCCCTCTTCCGTTCGGACAGGGATATTTTGCAGATTTGGATCGGTTGAGGCAAGCCGTCCGGTATTGGCCCCCGCAATCGAATAAGATGTGTGAACCCGGCCCGTCTCGGCATTGATGTGTTCTTGCAGGGCGTCGGTATAGGTCGATTTGAGCTTGGACAGTTGCCGCCAGTCGATCACGCGGCGCGGCAGGTCATGTTCCGTTGCCAGGTCTTCCAGCACATCGGCCGGCGTGCCGTATTTGCCCGTCTTGCCCTTCTTGCCGCCCGGCAGGCCCATCTTTTCAAACAGGATCTCGCCCAACTGCGCGGGAGAGCCGACATTGAAGCTTTCGCCCGCCAGTTCGTGGATTTCGGCCTCTAGCCCAGCCATCTTCTGCGAAAACGCGTTGGACATGCGGCTGAGCGTGTCGCGGTCGACCTTGATCCCGTGCATCTCCATCTCGGCAAGAACGGGAACCAGCGGGCGTTCTAATGTTTCGTAGACTGTGGTGACGCGCTTCTGATGCAGTTGCGGTTTGAACGCCTGCCACAGCCGCAGCGTGATATCGGCGTCTTCGGCGGCATATTTTACCGCATCGTCAATCGGCACGCGGTCAAAGGTAATCTGGCTTTTGCCCGTGCCCAGAAGTGATTTGATCTCAATGGGTTGATGTCCCAGATAGCGTTCGGACAGAAGGTCCATGCCATGGTTGTGGATTCCGGCATTCAACGCATAAGACATCAGCATCGTGTCATCGATGGGCGCCACATCGATGCCCAAACGCGCGAAGATCTTGGCGTCGTACTTGGCGTTTTGCAGGACTTTCAGGACCGACGGGTCTTCCAGCATCGGTTTCAGGACCGCCAAAGCATCGTCCAGCCCGATCTGACCTTCGGCCAGTTCATCTGAACCAAAAAGCCCTTCTTCCCCGCTGGCCTTGTGGGTCAGGGGGACATAGGCCGCTTCACCCGCCTCGACCGCCAGGCAGACGCCGACCAGTTCGGCGGTCATCTCATTCAGACCGGTAGTTTCGGTGTCCACCGCGACCCAACCGCGCGCATGGGCCTGTGCCACCCAGTCCTTGAGCCGTTCCAGATCGCGCACGCATTCGTATGTCGACGCATCAATGGCCGGTGCCTCGGGCTCATCGCCCGCCTGAGGCGCGGGCGCCGTGTCTTCGATCACTGGCGCTTCAACGCCCAGCGTGTCGGCCACGCGTTTTGAGATCGTCCGGAATTCCATTTCTGCCAGAAAGCCCAACAGGACATCTGGGTCAGCATCCTTGGCTTCCAGCGTCTCAAGCCCGTAGTCCAAGTCCATGCCAGTATCGAGCGTCACCAGATCGCGCGACAGGCGGATCTGATCGGCATTGTCGATCAGGGTTTGCCGGCGTTTCGGCTGCTTGATCTCTTCGGCGCGGGCCAGAAGCGTATCGAGATCACCGTACTCGTTGATCAGAAGCGCAGCAGTCTTGACGCCGATCCCGGGCGCACCGGGCACGTTATCCACGCTGTCACCGGCCAGCGCCTGAACATCGATCACACGGTCCGGGCCCACGCCAAACTTCGCCTCGACCCCTTCCGCATCGATCCGCGCGTTCTTCATGGCATCGAACATTTCGACCCCGCCGCCGACCAGTTGCATCAGGTCCTTGTCAGAGGAGATGATGGTGCAGCGCCCCCCAGCGTCGCGCGCCTTCACAGCAAGGGTCGCAATGATGTCGTCCGCCTCAAACCCTTCCTGTTCCAGACATGCGATATTGAAGGCCCGCGTCGCATCCCGGGTCAGCGGGATCTGCGGGCGCAAGTCCTCGGGCATCTCGTCCCGGTTGGCCTTGTAGAGGTCATACATGTCGTTCCGGAACGTGTGCGACCCCTTGTCGAAGACCACGGCCACGTGGGTCGGCGCATCGGGTCCCTTGTTATCCTCGACCATCTTCCAAAGCATGTTGACGAAGCCCGACACCGCACCCACCGGTAGTCCATCGGACTTCCGTGTCAGGGGCGGCAGGGCGTGATAGGCGCGGAAGATAAAGGCCGAGCCGTCAACCAGCGTCAGGTGGCACCCTTTTCCAAATGACATGTGTCGCCCCCCGGTTCTGTGCGTCCCGGCCACCATGCCATGGGCCCATCCGGCCTTCCATAGAGCATTTGACGTCGCGCACCTTCTCGGCGCAGACTGCTGCCATAGGGGCCCCATATGGTTTGGCTGAAACGTATTTTGATCCTGGTGGTTATCCTCGCCATTGGCTGGCTTGGGTGGAACTGGCAATTCGGCCCTATGCGCTGGAAACGCGACATTCGAACCTTCGCGGACGTAATCAGCACCTGCACGCCCTATGATCAGACCTATCTGAACGCGCTGACCGGCGATCCAATGGACCAAAGCGTCGTGGGCGAGACCGATGGGCTTTGCGAAGTGCGCATGGCCACGCTTGGACCGGAAGTTCTGGTCTGCAAGTTGGATGCCGAAACGCGCCCTGTCTTTGCTGAAGGGTTCGGCGCACAGGCCGACAACATCTCATTCTTCGGCAGTATCAAGTTCCGGTATTCAAGCTCGGATCCCGATCCGCTGACCCAGATCATGAATTCCGAGGCTTGCGTGACCGAAGGCGGCTAGCCGCCAAACAATCCGCCTCCGAAGATGTCGCCCAGGTTCTCAAGGACCGCGATCAGAAGCATGACGCCAAGCACCATAAGCGCGACCCACCAGAAGAACTGAAACACGATGGCCGTTGCGCCGAGACATGTGCCGTAGAGCACGAAGCGCCTGTTTTCGCCCTTCACGCCGGAAATGACAGACAGGATGATCGCGACAAGACCCAGCGCTGGCGCGATGACGGCCAGATAACCAGGCCAGGGGTTTGCCGTCTCTTCTGGAACTTCATTTTCCAGCCCAAAGAACGACCGCCAGGCCGCACGGCGCATGTCACCGGCAATCTCACCAATTTGCGTCCCGATCGAGGGCTTTGGCTCCATCATCGGGGCCGCAATGTTCCAGAACACGAGGCCAAGGCCAAACGCACCGACCAAACAGGCCCAAAAGCCCCATTTGCTGAAGAAATTCGGTGCAGTATCGGATGTCATCGCGCTCTCCCGGATTTGACGGGTGACCATAGCCAGGAATGCGCCGATTTTTGGGCGCTCCGCAGCGCGAAGGGCTGCAGAGCGCGTGTTTTAGCGGAAAATTCTTGCTGCGGACCCTATACGATCAATGGGCCGCCTTGATGAAGGTTCCGTTGTTTAGGTCCTGCATGGCCTGCATCAACTCGTCACGGGTGTTCATCACAATGGGACCATGCCATGCGACGGGTTCCTGGATCGGATGACCCGATATCAGCAGAAACCGCATCCCTTCCGGGCCAGCCGTGACCGAAATCTCATCGCCCGTATCGAACCGGACCAGCGTGCGGTTGCCGGTCAGATCGCGGATGTTCAGCTCTTCGCCCGCAACTTCCTTTTCCACCCGAATGCCGACCGGGTTCGACGCATCCTTGAACGTCCCCGCCCCCGCAAAGACGTAGGCAAACGTATTTGCATAGGTGTCGACGGGCAGGACCTTGCGCGTGTTGGGCGGAATCGAGATGTCCAGGAATTGCGGATCGGCGGCGACACCGTCGACAGGGCCGGACTTTCCCCAGAACCCGCCAGTGATAATCTTCACCGCTGTCCCATCATCGTCGATGATTTCTGGGATCTCAGAACCTTGAATGTCTTGATAGCGCGGATCCGTCATTTTCAGCGCCGAGGGCAGGTTCGCCCAAAGCTGGAACCCGTGCATCTGGCCCTTGGTATTCCCCTTGGGCATTTCCTGATGCAGAATCCCCGAACCGGCGGTCATCCATTGGACAGATCCCGGACCAAGCGTCCCGCGATTGCCCAGGCTGTCGCCGTGCTCAACCTCGCCCTCCAGAACATAGGTGATGGTTTCGATCCCACGATGAGGGTGCCATGGGAAGCCTTTCTCATAGGCCTCGGGCACGTCATTTCGGAAGTCGTCCAACAGCAAGAACGGATCGCTTTCAGACGGATCGCCGAAACCGAAAACGCGGTGCAGGTGTACGCCAGCGCCTTCCATCGTGGGCCGGGCCTGGGACGTGGATTTGATAGGTCGGAATGACATGAGCGGTGCTCCTTTCCTTTGCCCGGTATATGGCCGTCCCGCAGCCTTCCGCCAGTGAACAGGTGCGCACAGATTCTGTGCTCCGGCCCGCAGGTTGCATTCTGTTTGCCATGGCGCCGGGTTTTTCTTTGATGTGGCACGGCGTTTTGGCATACTGGCGCCGGGGCAGAGAGCAGAAGAGCGCATGGATACCAGCGACCTCAGCCGGAAAAAGCGGCAATCCCCAAAGCATGTGAAGCGGCCATGCCACCGGTGTCGCGGCATCGGTCGGGCGACATGCCGTCTGTGCGGCGGCCAAGGCCGCGTCGCCGATGGCCATGAAGCCAACGGCATGCCGCGGTTCATAAAATGTCAGGGATGCCTTGGGACGCGGACGTCCCTGTGCCCGGTCTGCCACGGGCATCGCATGGTCTAGCCTGCGCTGCCGGCCTTATCCGCAAAGCTTTGGTGGATGTATTTCTTGTCGCAATAGCCGCATTCGACCCAACCGGTATCAGGCGGGATCTGAAGCCAAACGCGCGGATGGCCCAACGCGCCTTCGCCGCCATCGCAGGCGACGCGCCATGTATCGGTGATCTCGGTCTCGGGGGCGTCCTGGGTCATGCGCCTTCTTTGCGATGAGGCGCCTCTAGGGTCAAGACGGGATGGGCAGGCAATAGACCGGATTGCGCGGGCAATCGCAAGCCAACGGGTCATATTTGTTCGATTTCAGGTCCAATTGAGAAATCTTATTGCGCAGTCGATTGTCACGGTCTATGGCTTTTCGCGAGTGCAGAAAGTAAGGATGCTGCCATGCCGCATGACGGGCAGGAGGCCATGGGCCTGATGAACACGGTACTGATCGACAATGCCCTCGGGCTTGGGCGGGATGCGATCTCGGCATGCGAGACGTTCCAGCAGACGGCGCTTGAGGCCGTGCGCGGCACCGTGGCCCCCGACGGAAAGGTCAACGCAGCCTTGCTGGAATATCACCAGACGGCCGCCCATGGGCTCGCCTGGATTGCCACCTATGTGGAAGCGCTCCGGCAGCTACAGGCCTGGGCCGAGCGTCTGGAGGGCGCCGGCAAGCTGGGCGAGACCGAGCGCCTGATCCATCAGATCGGCATGGGCGAATACCTTTGGCAACTCTACGGCGGCATCCCGATGAGCCAAGGCGAAATCCTGCGCCCGCAGGATGTGGGGCTTAGCCAAGATGACCAGCGCGCCTTGGCCCAGCCGGCTGTTATGACCCTGACACAAGCCGGAAACACACAAGCTGCGCGCACTCGGCTTGTTCAGCTTCTGCGCGAACAGTCGGCGGACCTGACCGTGGGGTCCACGGGGCTCGACGACGAATACGAGATGATCCGCGAACAGTTCCGGCGCTTTACGGTCGACCGGGTCGAACCACAGGCCCACGACTGGCACCTGAAGGACGAATTGATCCCGATGGAGATCATTCAGGAGATGGCGGAACTGGGCGTGTTCGGCCTGACGATCCCGGAAGAGTTCGGCGGCTTCGGCATGTCGAAAACGGCCATGTGCGTCGTCTCGGAAGAATTGTCGCGCGGTTATATCGGGGTCGGGTCGCTCGGTACCCGGTCCGAGATCGCAGCAGAGTTGATCCTTTGCGGCGGCACCGACGACCAGAAAGCCAAATGGCTGCCCGGCCTCGCCTCGGGTGAGATCCTGCCAACGGCGGTCTTCACCGAACCCAATACCGGGTCGGATCTTGGATCGCTTCGGACCAAGGCGACCAAGTCAGGCGAGGACTGGGTGATCAACGGCAACAAGACCTGGATCACCCATGCGGCGCGAACCCATGTCATGACGGTCCTTGCGCGGACCGTGCCCGATACGGATGACTATCGCGGCCTGTCGATGTTCCTGGCCGAGAAAACCCCCGGCACAGATGAAGACCCGTTCGTCGATCCGGGGATCTCGGGCGGTGAGATCGAGGTGCTCGGCTATCGCGGCATGAAGGAATACACGCTGAACTTCGACGACTTCCAGGTGAAGGGCGAGAACCTTCTGGGCGGCGAAGAAGGCAAAGGCTTCAAGCAGTTGATGGAAACCTTCGAATCCGCGCGGATCCAGACCGCGGCCCGCGCCATCGGAGTGGCGCAATCAGCGATGGATGTGGGGCTGCAATATGCCGAGGATCGCAAGCAGTTCGGCAAGCCGCTGATCGACTTTCCAAGGGTCTCGGGCAAGATCGCCATGATGGCGGTTGAAATTATGATGGCCCGGCAACTGACCTATTTCGCCGCCGCCGAAAAAGACGAAGGGCGGCGCTGCGATCTTGAGGCCGGGATGGCGAAACTGCTTGGCGCCCGGGTGGCCTGGGCGGCCGCGGACAACGCGTTGCAAATCCACGGCGGGAACGGCTTTGCGATGGAATACGCGGTCAGCCGGATCCTTTGCGATGCACGGATCCTGAACATCTTCGAAGGCGCCGCCGAGATCCAGGCCCAGGTGATTGCGCGGCGCCTGTTAGGATAATTCCGCCGGAAGCCGGCACCTAAAGCCATCCGCAATCCAAGAACTTGGGTCCAGCGTTGCAAGGCTGCGTCGACCGTCACCTCTTACTTGTCGGCGGTCGATCACAATTGGGTATCCGCACGACGCTCAATTGGCGGGGAATTGGAAACGGCTATGCATCCCGGCTTTTGTTGGACTGCATCTCGACCAAAGACTCAATTTCAAAATTATCGTCGGGCTCAATAAGGAAGCAGTATTCGCTCGAAAAGCGCTTCTTTCGTCGAAGATAGTTTTTTGACCTCTCGAAATAATGCTTGAAATTGAATGCGGTTCGGTTTCGAAAAGTATCCTTGACGCCGAAATTCCTGAAATGATTGTAGTACTTTACTGAGTAGTCTCTCTGCATATTGGAAGGAAATTCCTGCAATATCTTGAAGCCTTCGGATTCCAAAAGGAATCTTGCAGTACTAGGCGTGAAAACATTCACATGGCCATACGAGAGCAATACTTTCGCGTTGATACTTCTATGGTGATAGTCAATCGGGATCTCGATAAAGGCCCTTTTGGACAAGCGATGAACTTCACGAAGAAACTTTCTTGGATCAGGGACGTGCTCCAAGACGTGCGTTGCAAATGCAAAGTCAACGCTTCGGTCAGCAACATCGACCTGATAGCCATCGAAAACCGTCGCATCTTTGATTTCCGGTCGCGCTTCAGCAATCCTGACACCAGAGGCAGAGATATCGACAAGCGCGATTCTAGGAAATGAGTGAGCGTTCACAAGCTCCGCGGAAACATCACCCATGCCGCCGCCAATATCGAGAATGCAATCTTCTGGTTTCGGCAGATATGCTTTTGCGATATTGGCTGCCTTGAACCGCGCTCCCAGTTGCCGCCACCCCCGCTGAATCCGCGAGAATTCATCCTCTTCGGAATCTGCGTAGTAGTCGTCATATATGCTCTCAATATCTGAAGTCTTCATTCCATAAACCAGCATGCAATTGTGTATCCTACCAATCAAGCAGGAAGCTGTTCGTCCAGGACTTTTGCGCTGAGAACAGGATACCGGCAATTGCAGCAGTTCAAGCGACCGGATATTCTGACGCGTCTATATTACCAGATCGGCAAATGCACCGCTGACACGCACCCGTTTGGGGGAAAAGGACCGCCGCGCCCATGTTCGAAGGCTTCAAGGAAGAACGCATCCCGTGCGGGCCGGTGACGCTGTTTGTCCGCCACAACGCTGCACCGGAAAGGCCCGGACTTTTGCTGCTTCACGGCTATCCCCAAACCTCGGCCATGTGGCACCGTGTGGCCCCGCTTTTGGCGGATCGTTACCACGTGATCTGTCCGGACCTTCGGGGCTATGGGCGGTCGGACAAGCCTGCCTCAACACCCGATCATGCGGCCTATTCCAAACGCGGCATGGCGGGCGATATGGTGGCTTTGTTGGACCGGCTTGGCCACGAACAGGTACACGTTCTTGCGCATGATCGCGGGGCGCGGGTCGCCCATCGGATGGGGATGGACCATGCAGACCACGTCAGGTCGATGGTTCTTCTCGATATCGCGCCCACGAGAGAGATGTACGCGCAGACAAGCGACGCCTTCGCGCGGGCCTATTGGCACTGGTTCTTCCTGATCCAGCCTGCGCCCGGACCCGAGACGCTGATTGCGGCGGATCCGCGCGGATTTTGGCTTCGCAAATGCACCAACCAGGCCGGTGGGGCGCACCCGTTCTCAGATGCGGCGCTGGCCGAATATCTTGACTGTTTCGACGACCCCGAAGCGATCCACGCTTCGTGCGAGGACTACCGCGCCGCCGCCACGATCGACCTTGTCCATGACGATGCCGATGGCGGCGCACAACTGTCGATGCCGGTTCTGGCATTTTGGGCGAAACGCGGTGTCATCGAGCATTGCTTTGATGCTTTGAGCCTTTGGCGCCAACGCGCAAAGAACGTAACGGGCCGATCCCTGGATGCCACGCATTACATGGCCGAGGAAATTCCCGAAACGATTGCCAAGGCCGCGACAGGGTTTTTCGACCAAAACCAATAATCCGGAAAGGCATCACCGGCAGACGAATGTCATCTGGGTGGCCGAACTTCCGCGCGAGAAATTGACAAGCTCAAGGCTGACGTCGCGAATGTCCTGCGGAATGCGGCCAATGCTCGGATACAGGCAGGATACGCGGGTCTGCGACGGCAATCCGGATTGCGTCAAAGCCATCCAGTTTTCCCACGAAAACCCCTGCTGCGACCGGAACTCTCGTTCGAGCCGCTGAAACGGCGACGTGGTGCCATAACTCACCTGATAGTGCCGCGCCCCGTTATGGGTCACGGTCGCGAGCCCTTCGACCGGGCCAAGGATCAGCTTGGCGCCTCGTTCAAGACGTTCAAGGGTGCGGATATGGTCCAGTTCCAGCGCGGCGGCCAGATCATCCATGGTCCCGCGGCCTGCATCCGTGAACCGATTTGCACGCGCGACGATTTCGTCGCGGCGAAGGCGAAACTGGGCGGCCAGCGCATTGGCCCGCGCCTGCGCGATGCGCTGTCGTTCATTGGCTTGCCTGTTGCGCTCTGCTGTTTTGAGCTCGTTCAGCATCGCACGCTCGATCTGGTTGGTGAATTCCCGCCAGGTCAGTTCGGACTTGTCGTAGTTGCGACCGCGAACCATCTGCGTGCCACCCAGGGTCACCTCCACAACGATGTTGGACAGTCCCTTATCTTCAACCGGGCATTCGGACTGCGCGAAAAGCGCGCCGCGCCGCATCAATTCGGATGACACCCATGAGTTTTCAAAAAAGGCCCGTGGCGTGGAGGTCGGGGCAAGGATTTCAACCGCTCGGTACCCGGCGATACGCCGGTTGCAGGTCGACAGCCGAATGTCGAAGGCGTCAAGATCGATGTCATATCGAATAACGCCGTCATCCAGCGACAACCCCCATTTCGGCCCGATATGGGTCCGCCAGATCACCTCGGGCCCTTTCATCCATTCGATGGTGCCCGAACCGGTGGCCCGTCCGCCCTCGCAGGAGCCGTTCCAGCGAAACTGGTTCGGTTCGCTCCAACCACTGGACAAGGCGCAGCCCGTCCCGACAGCCTTGATGTCGCGTTGATCTCGCCCATAGATCACAGCGTCGACACGACCCGTCATGATGGGGTTTCGGGGCCGTTCGACCACGTCGATCACCCTGAGCGGTCCTGCGAAGGCGCTCCCCGGGTTCACGAAGACCATTTCGCCCGAAGCGCAATAGTAAAGCTGGTAATTGGAAGCGGCGCATTGTGCGTTGTTCGGATGCAGGCAGAACCGGTCGCCCTCGATCATTTGCTGTGTGATGGGCCGCGTGGTCCGGCGATTGCTTCGGTCCAGAATGGTCGCCGTCGCATCTATAAAAAGCCGCTGCCGGAAAGGCACGGCAATCGGACCATGAGCCCGGGCGCAGCCGCCGATGCCCTGCGCGGGATAGGTCGCAGCAATCTCGCGCAGGGTCTGCACCACATTCGGCTTGCCCCGCCAACCGGCCCTCTTTGCCTCTGCGGCAGCCTGCGCGGCCAGGCGGTTGGCTTCTTCGGCAGCCACGTCCGGGTGCAGTTCGCGCAGCGCGGTGGCTTTCAGGAACGTTTCTACCAGAACCAAGGGCGCATCCTTCCCGCCACTTGCAATCCGCACCAGAAGATCGATCGGACCTTCCGCCGACAAAGGCGTAAGACCTTCATTGGCCTGGCCCACAGCACGCATTTTGGCGACCTCGGCCTCGGCCTTGGCCCGATCCCCCATGGCCAGCGCGTCAAGCGCCCGATAGCCATGCAACGTCACGACAAAGGCTGCTGTCGCATCATCGGCCCCCACAATCCCCTTCAGGTTCTCGCGGGTCAGGGCGAACCAGCTTGTGCGCAGCGCATCCGACCGGGGCCCGGGATGACGCCGCACCAATTCGGCGGTGATTTCGGCCCCGTTGGCCACGGCGAACAGACCGCTGGCCTGAGCCCGCGACAGCGTATTGGTGGCCTGATAGATCTCATGCACATCGTGCAACCGGTCCACGATGGGACCGACCAGCGCCGCCGGGGTCGGGTTCGCGCCCGTTGCCAGAAGGCCGACGCTTTCGACAATCGTTGCATCCACCAGCGCGCGAAGAGGAACCTGCCATGCCTCGGGCAAGCGCGATAAGGGCACCGAGGCGAACATGTAGCCCGCCACAATATCTCCGGCCGCTTCAGCGAAGACCGCTTCTCCGGCACTAACAACGATATCGGCCCCTACCACCGCCAGCATAGCCTCGGGATCTGCCAGAAATTCAGCCGCAAACCCCTTTGCGGAGATGCCCAGCAATTCGGCCGATCCATCTGGCTCCATCTTGGCCAGCAGCGTAAAGACGGTCTGGATCAGTTCCGTGGTCGCGGCTTTATCTGTCGCCCCGACATAGTCGAGCCCGTCGATGATCTCTCGGAAATCCGGCATCTCCGGCGGTGAGCCCGATCCCTCTGCGCTGTCCGCAGGAAGAACAGCCGGCGTGCTGTTGGCCGTCTGACCCAACGCGCTGGCGTCGGCAACGTCCACCGTCGCGCAGCGCCGGAAATCCAGTCCGTTCCGCGTGAACCGGTCGCGGCCACGTACCCCAATCTTGAACCGGAAACTGACCGGCTTCTCGCCATAGACGCAGTCCATCACCAAAGTGGTGTCAGGCCCCGATCCTTCAATCCCGGTGACCGGACATGTCTGATCGCGCTGCGTGAAAACCCCGTCTTTGAAATCGATACGATAAGTGGGCGCCGCGACCCCTAGGGACGCCAGGAACTCCGGATCGGCCGGTGGGCAAAGCCGCGTGTCGGTGGTGTAGACACCCTGTTCGAAGGGTAGCGGGTTAGCCGGGCTTATTGCAGCCACGCTGTCCTCGCCGAACCAACGGGCAAAAGTCGCGCGAAGCGGGCTGTCATCTGCGCATTTCGTATAGGTTCGCGGTGTGCGGTCCTGAGCGACGGCACCTGGCATGTCCAGATCCACGAAGCGGTCACTCGACAGAACGTCAAAGCGCCAGCTTGCATCGGTGGAACCGTTCGCCTCGGAACATGTGCCGCGATAAAGCGTCACCCCATTATGGATGTCTGTTCGGCGGGGCGTGCAAACGCCCTCCCACCCGAAGGTGATATTGCTGCCTCGGATAAGGCGCTGACGTAGATGGGCCTGGTCGACGGGCCCCGCGCCGCCCGCGCAAAGCGCCGGATCATCCACATAAACACCGGCCAGAAGCGGTGCATTGGCCTCAAGACCATCGGGTAACGCGGCACCTGCGCAGGGCGCCTGAAACCCGTCGGCCTTCAGAAGCGCCGCCGCTGTGGCCTGGTCAGGCTGGCCCGTCGGCGGCAGGCAGTGTTCCACCTGAAACGACATGAGCGCGCGCCGGGTCTGCGGCCCGGCAAAGCCATCCATCGGACCGGCATCATATCCAAGCGTATTCAGCATGACCTGAAGGCTTTCAGGCCGGTTTCGAAGAACCGCTGCGGTCATGTCCTCGCTTTGCCCCGGATCATCCAGCAAAAGGCCGACGGGGCGCCGGACAAGTCTTTGTCCTGTGGCCGGACCGATGTCGATAAAGGATAGGGCCGATCCAAGGATGTCGCAGGCCCGGCATCCATCCATCACGATCTCGGACAGGGCAAAGCGCTGCGTCCCGTCGGCAAGCCTGCGATGAGACCGGATCGAAAGGCCACCGATATTGGTGGCCCGTGGGAACTGGCGCAGCATCCGCTGACTCGCGTCATCGCGGAAGGCCTGGTTCATGTCGCGCGTGAACCCGATTTCGGTGAAACCCGCAGGGCCGTTCACCAGCATCGGCGTAAAGTAATAGGTGTTTCCGATGAACTGCGAGACGGCAAGGTCGACCGCGCCCAATTCCCTGAACTCGCTTCCCACGGACGACCCCGAATAGTCCCCGTCCCGCGCAAAGGAAAACGCAATTGCTTCATCCGAAAGACCCAGGGCTCGAAGGCACGTGGGCGCTTTTTCTGCACCATTGCGGCAAGGGTTGTACCCGACATTGACCGAGGCGACGAGCGCGGGACCCCAGGTCGCGGGGGCTCGGGGCGCTGACAGATCGGCGCTTTGTGCGGACGCCCGGGTCAGCAGCGCCGAAATCCGATGCCCGCCCTGAACCGAGCCCACTTGCGTTGGCCTGCTGCAATCCGCATCCGCGCAGGCCATCACGTCATAGGCAATTTCAATCCAATCCGCGCTGTCAGACCGCAGGGTTTCGAATTTCGGAAACGCCCATTGGCCCTCTTTCAGGTCGTCGACAACCGCCGTCGCTGACACACCGCTTTGCGTGTCAACAAAGAACGGGCTTGCTTCCCACTCTGCCGGGGACATCGGAAAGCCCAGATATCGACCATCAGGCGACCAGGCCACCGGACCCATGGCCACGCGGCTGTCTCTCGGTCGCGCGCTGCCCCTGACCGCGCTTTCAGGGATCAGATCCGCCCGCAGGATGCGCCGCCCTGGAAGATCAATCAGCGCTGCCCGTTTGCCGCCAAGGTCCTTGTCCCATTGGAGAACCAGGGCATGGCGCGCCTTTGGAGACACAAAGACCCGAAGTTCCAGCGCGTCACCCCCGCTGGCCCGCTGGAACAGGGCTTGGCCGCGATATGTCGCGCTGCCGTCCGCCCCCATGGCCAGGTCGCCCGAGGCTGTGCCAGCACCGATCCTGCGTCGCGGTTCGGTCTGAAGGATCCAGGCACCAGGGTCCGGCGTCGGATTGGGCTCCGCTGCTTCGGCAACCGTCTCACGTCCGCCCGACGCCGTTTGCGCCGTGCTGTTGGCATGGGTGCCCGGAAGATCGGGCTCGGGCAAGTCTGCGACTCTTGAAGATGGCGACCCGCCGCTGGTCCCTGAGGATTCCGTCAGATACGCGGCAATAAAAGACCGTCTGAGAAACGCGGCGGGGTCAATCCAGTCCGATTGAAACGTCGCGCTTTTCGAGATATCGCCCAACGGATAGATGTTGCCATAGGTGGGGTGGAGGTACCGATAGGTCCCTTCGAAGCGGCGGGCTTCGAAATGAAGATGGCACCCGTCGGCATTACCGCTCTCTCCGACCAGCCCGATCCGTTGGCCCGCTTTGATGGTCTCGCCCAGACGCCATTTTTCTCCGTCGAGTCGGGCCGGGGCGTCCTTTAGGTGCAGGTAGATTGAAAAGACCGCCGGATCCACATCGTCGTGCCGTAGAAACACCGCGTTTCCGGTGTTTCGATCGTGATCACGGATGTTTCGCGCACGATCGATGCCGATCTCTGCAAGATCCTCGTCGGGAACATCAAGCGCCACAATGCGGCGAATGACGCCCGTCCTCGGTGCGCGCACCTCAAGCCCGCAATCGGCTGGCCCGGGCAAACCGATATCGATGCCCGGATGGGTCGCTGGACCAAATGAGGGATAGCTGCCGTGACCATGCCCGGTCAGTTGGCTACCCTCGATCAAAAGCTGTTGCCACGCCGGGTCCTCGGGCAAATTCGGCAAGCTGACAACACCAGCCTGAATCGACTGCGCGGCCGTGGTTTCCGGGAACTCTTCCACAATGGCCGACAGCAGCCGACGCTTCACGATGGGGCTGCCAGATCCGGTGACTGCTTCAATCAGAAGCTTGTTGGCGATCGCATCCTGATCCTGTGCCAAGGCCTGTCCGCCAAGCGCGAAACCGACCAACGCCCCGACGACAACGCCCCATAACCGGACCATACCACCCCCCAAGACAGCCACGGACCCAAGCGTAATGCTCCGTTGACATTTTATGCAAGCCTTTGAATGCTTTCGTCTATCTGTTGCCGGTTCCGGGGGGTGCTGCGGTGAATTGCTTGAAGTGGATAGGTATGACGGTAACCCTTCTTGTGGCTATGGCGATGCCGCTTCACGCACAAGACGGCGCTGAAACCATGCTGGCCGAGGCAGAAGCGCTGTTTCAGACCGCTGAAACTCCCGAGCAGATGGCCCAGGTTCGCACGGTTCTGGACCAGATTATCGAAATGCACCCGACGTCCGACATCGCAATTGGCATACTTCTGGGCGAACAGGTGGGTACCATCGATGTCACTCAACTGAATGCGCGGCTGGACGATGGCACTCAGGCCCTTCCGGAAGACAGCGGCGCAGGTGAGACATCGGCCGCATCTGGCGGTTCGGGCATTGTCGAACAACCCACGACCGATCCCGCGGCGTCGACGGCGGCGCAAAACGCCAGCCCTCTCCCGCCCGGGACCGAGGCCACGGAACAGGCGCTTGATCTTTCGAAACAAGACATCCGGGATCTTCAGGCGCGGCTTTTGGTGTTGGGTCATGACCCGAACGGTGTCGATGGGCTGGCTGGGCGCGGGACCCGCGCGGCACTTGGTGCTTGGCAGGCCGGGCAAGGCGTCGCCGCGACCGGGTATCTGAACGCCGACCAACGCGCGCGCCTTCAGGCGCAGTCCGAAACGCTTTTGGCGGCCTGGCGCACGGACCCGGAAAACGACAAGCTGTACCTGCCGCCGCCACCCATTGCCCTTGGGCCGGGCAACCTGTCCGGGACCTGGCGTTTCACGACGACCTGCGGTCGCAACAGCAAACTTGGCAATATGAGGATCACGGGCGTCATGAACGTCCGCCATGCAGGCGGCAACCGCTATTCCGGGCCCGTGCGCCAGTCGCAGGGGTTCCGTGGTCAATTCAACGGACGACTTGAGGAAAGGCGGATGTCCGGCTCGATCAACTGGGGTCTCCTGTTGGGAACCATTCAAGTCGTCGGCACCATTGCCGATCAAAGCCTGACCATGAGCGGGCGCGATTCCAACAGGTGCAGTTTCTTCGCCCGAAAGGCATGAGACCGCGCGAGCAGCCGAACGCATTCTTGTCCACAGAGCCTTGAAGCTTCCTCAGATCACCCGATCTAAGAGAAAGGAAGCGGAGCCAAGCCATGAAGACGATCTTGTTGACCGGCGTCACGGGGTTCATCGCCAAGCGAATTGCCCTGGATCTTCTGAACAAAGGCTATGCGGTGCGCGGATCGCTGCGCGGCATGGGCCGCGCCGATCAGGTTCGGGCCGCGGTCGGGCCTGGACTAAGCGATCCAGCTGCATTGGATCGCCTCAGCTTCGTCGAACTTGACCTGACCAAAGACGACGGCTGGGACGCCGCAATGGAAGGCGTGGACGCCGTCTTCCACACGGCATCACCCTTCCCCATGACCCAGCCCGAGAACGAAGACGAACTGATCCGACCGGCGGTCGATGGCGCCTTGCGGGCAATGCGCGCGGCCCAGAAAGCGGGCGTGACGCGCGTTATACTGACATCCTCGATGGCGGCGGTGATGAACAAGGAATTGCCCCAAGGGGCGACTGTGAACGAAGACGATTGGACGGATGTGACCCATCCAACGGCCACAGCCTATGACAAGTCGAAGACGCTTGCGGAAAAGGCCGCCTGGGATTTCGTGGCGGAACATCCTGAGATGCAGGTTTCGACGATCAATCCCGGCCTTGTCGCGGGCGAACCGCTTGACGGCAACTACGGCACCTCGCTCAACCTGATCGAACGCTTTTTCAATGGCACCGACCCGGCCGTGCCGAATTTCGGTTTGCCGGTGGTCGATCTCAAAGATGTCTCGGCCATGCATATCGCCGCGCTCGAACGACCGGGCAGCATCGGGCACCGCCACTGTGCCGCAGCCGATTACGTGATGTTTCCCGACATGGCCCGGATGCTGAAAGCGGCCTATCCCGACCGCAAGATCCCGACGATGGTGCCGCCAAAGGTCCTGCTTCAGATCCTGTCCGTGTTCGACAAAAGCGTGCGGTCGGTTCTGCCGACGCTGGGGCGGGAACTGAAGATCGATACGACCCGGGCCCGGGACGGGCTGGGCATCGATTTCATTCCGGCGAAGGACAGCATATTGGCATCGGCCGCCTTTCTGGATGCCCAAACGTGATCTTGTTCTTCGCAGGGCTGGCGGCGCTTCTCTCCGGGCATCAGCCGGACGAAACGGCGTCTGCCTTTGCTGGTGAAACGACAGTCTATGCGTTGGTGGAACTCGATGGCGCGACCTTCGCATCCTCGGCGACCATCGGCTTCCCAGACGAAGGCCGCGCCGTGGGGGAAGGGCCCTGCAACCGCTGGTCTGCAGATCAGCCCGCACCTTATCCGTGGGTCGCGTTCGGGCCCATCGCCGCCACCAAGCGGGCCTGCGCCGAACTGGAAAGCGAAGGGCATTTCTTTGCTGCTCTGGCCGAGATGACCCTGATCGAGGTTACAGGCGACACGCTGATCCTGTCGAACGATGCCGGGCGCGAGATGGTGTTTCGTCAGGCCGAGTGACGTCGTAGGATCCCGGGCAGCCTTTGCCGCGCTTCGGGGATCGGTTTGTCGCCAAGGGATGGCGCCAGCCAGCTTTCCAGGAAATGGCCCGTGGTACGTAATGCATCCGCGATGTCATCCGCCGATCCTTCCCCTTCGCCGACCAAAGCCGGCGACAGGGGCAACAGCCGGTCGGCCCATTCTCCGGCCCCGTCCCGGCTGACCGCCCGACCGGTTCGGGGGGACACATAGACCAGTTCATCGCTCGCTCCGCTCTTGGCGCAACGCGACAGATCCAACCCGAAACCCAGATCGTCCAGAAGCGCCCGTTCCCAGCGCACATAGGCAATAGGCCAGTGATCGTTCACGCCGATCATATCCAGAAGCGCGATCGTGCGGCGATAAAGGTCCTTATGCGGCTCGCGCTCGGGCAACGAAAACGACAAAAGCGCGGATACGGCGTTCAGCCCGGCAAGCGCCGCCCGATCCGACATCAGGGCCGCGGCGCGCGATCGGATCGGCTCGGTCGCGAAAGTGCCGATATGGTCTTCAAGCCGGGCCCGCCACGTCAAATCCAGTTGCGATCCGGGTTGCAGGGTCGGGGCGATTTTCCGCGAGGATCCCCCCCGCACGACACCGGCATGGCGCCCATGCCCAGGCGTGAACACTTCAATGATCGCGGCCGTCTCACCGTGCCGGCGAAGCGTCAGGACCACCCCTTCATCGCGCCATTCCATGGGTCACGGCAAAGCATCAAAGCCCGGAAACTGCAAGCGGCCCGAAGCGGACGGGGTGGGTGGGCGGGCGTCCGCTTCGGGCCGCGTTCAGGCCCGCTGAAACCCGCTCTGGATCAGCCATTCTTGCGCCTCCATGTATTCGACAAGGATCCGCGCCAACCCGGATCGCGGGCTGTTGGCCGGATAGATCGCATAGACATCGATCCCGCGCAGGTTCACTTCTGGCAAAAGGCGCACCAGACGACCGGCGCGAATATCCTCGGCCACAAGCGGCACGGTTTCGACCATGAAGCCCAGCCCGTCATCCACGAAGGCGCGCGCCATGGTGTGATTGTCGCAGGACATGATGACACGCGGTTCGCGCTCGGGCGGCGGGCGTCCATCGACAGACACCAGATGCGCCCAGGGCACATCTGGACAGACGATCCGGTCCCAATCCGCCAGATCCTCAAGCGAGGTCAAAGGGGGACGCGCCCGAACATAGCTGGGCGAAGCGAACATGCAGAAATCAAGCCGCCCCAACCGCCGCGCCGCATAACTGCTGTCATCCAGATCCCGGGACCGGCCCCGGATCGCCATGTCGAAGGGCGACCCTTCAAGGCTCACCTCATGGTCCGAGATGTGCATCGACAGTTCGATCTTCGGGAAGGCCCGGGCAAACCCGGTGTAAAGCCGCGCGTATGGCCAGGCCGCCGACGCGGTGTTCATGGTGATCGACAACTTGCCCTGTGGCTGCTCGGCCCGGCGCGTGATCGCCGCCAGACCTTCCTGCGCCGCCGCGGTCATCCGCTGACTGGCCGACAAAAGCTCGGTGCCCGCATCGGTAAGGGACATGCGCCGGGTCGACCGATAAAGAAGCGGCGTGCCAAGCTGATCTTCCAGTTGCGACACATGGTGGCTGATCACGGAAGGCGACAGGCCCAGCTTCTTGGCCGCCCCGCGGAACGAGCCCAGCTCAGCGACCGATTGGAAGATCGCCATGGTGCGAAGCTGATCGATCATTGTTCGATCTTATCGAATAATAAAACGGATAACTAGTGTATTATCAAACAAACAAAAATGGATGATCCTCACTTCAAGTCCGGAAACGGACGCCAAAAAGAGACAGACAGAAAGGACCGCCGACATGCCCATGATGGTCTCCATTGCCCGGGTCGCAGATGTGCCAAACCCCGAGAAGATGCCCGAGTTCATCGCCGCCCACGAAGATATCTTCGGCGATGCTGCGGACCCGCCCAAGATCCTCCGCGACCCGAACGACCCCAACCAGGTGGCTGTCCTAGCAAATGTGCATGATCTCGACCGACTGCGCACGCTCAGCCGCACGCCCGAAGGCGACGCGATGATGCGCCGCTTTGGGTTTCTCGAACAATTGTCATACTTCCTGGAGGACGCGTGATGCTTATGCTCTGGACACTCTGGCGATCCCTCGTCGATGGACCGAAACCTTCAGATACGGAAAAGACGGACCCCAACCGGAGCGATGACAACCGCGTGCACGACTGGGAAATCGACCGTCTCTATGGCTACAGAAGCTGGGGGCCCTATTACCGCGGCTGACCTGCGGCCCGAGGCGGGCGGGGGCGGGTGGGCGGGACGACCGCCGAGGGCCGCCCTACCCCAAACCCTCTTCGTCCAGAAGATGCCGACCTTGGCGATCTTCGACCTCGATCACCCAAAGATCCTGATCGAAACTCCGCTGCTTGGCGACCGAGGCATCCACGTCGGCCTCAGCCCCCTCGGCCAGAACCGTCCAGGCCCTCTCGCCCGTCATCAAATCGAACGACCTCTGATACAGCACGGCCTGCCCGTCCAGTGTCGACAGCTTCACCATCACCGCCCCCGCCGTGTCATCGCCATGGGCCACCACAAAGGCCGGAATGGCACGCGCTTCCAACCGCCTGAGATAGGCCGCGACCCAAATGTCGGCGCGAAGCCGCGTCACCCGTTGCCGTCCTTGAAGTCGAGCCCCATGGCCTCATACCGCTCGGCCTCGTCCAGCCAGCCGGGCCGGACCTTCACCTGAAGGAACAGATGCACCTTACGGTCTAGAAACGCCTCCAACTCGGCCCGCGCCGCCTGCCCCACGGCCTTGATCGTCTCGCCCTTCTTGCCCAGGACGATCCCCTTGTGTCCGTCGCGGCCCACAAAGATCAGCTGGTCGATCTTGGCTGATCCGTCCTTGCGATCCTCCCAGGCCTCGGTTTCGACCGTCAGCTGATAGGGCAGTTCCTGATGCAGGCGCAGCGTCAGCTTTTCCCGCGTGATTTCGGCCGCAATCATCCGAATGGGCAGGTCCGCGATTTGGTCCTCGGGATAAAGCCAGGGCCCCTCGGGCATTTTGCCCCCCAACCAGTCGCGCAAGTCCTCCACCCCGTGGCCCTTCTCGGCCGAGATCATGAAGGTCTCGACGAACGGATAGGCCGCGTTCATCTCTTCCGTCAGACCCAGCAGGACCGGAGCCTCGACTTTGTCGATCTTGTTGATCGCCAGCGCCACAGGCCGGTCGCCTGCAACCTCGGCCAGGTTCTCCAGGATCGTATCGACGCCTTTGGTCTTGCCGCGATGTGCTTCGATCAGAAGCACAATCACATCGGCATCCGCCGCCCCGCCCCATGCGGCGGCCACCATGGCCCGATCCAACCTCCGGCGCGGCCGGAACAACCCCGGCGTATCGACAAAGACGATCTGCGCATCGTCCGCGAGGGCGACGCCCCGAATCCGGGCCCGCGTTGTCTGAACTTTATGGGTCACGATCGAGACCTTGGCCCCGACCATGGCGTTCAAAAGAGTGGATTTGCCCGCATTGGGCTCTCCGATCAGGGCTACAAATCCGGCGCGTCTGGTCATCCGGCGCTCGTATCCCAAGCCGCGACCCGAGGCCAGAGGCAGAAATGCCGGAATAGATCTTGCTAAGTATGATGTCATACCTTATTTGGTATGCCATCATACCTCTTGTCGATTCGGAGCGAACCCATGAACCGCAGAAATGTCCTTTCAATCCTAGGTGGCGGCGTAGTGCTCGCTGCTGGAAGCGCGGCCCTTTACGGTGCAACGCGCACGCCCTCCGCAGCGCTTGCCCCTTGGGGCCTTGCGGGCGGTGCCGTCTATGCCGACCCCCGCATGAACGCGCTCAGCTATGCGATCCTCGCGCCCAATCCGCACAATCGCCAGCCCTGGAAAGTCTCGCTCGACGGCGATGATGCCGTGACGCTCTATTTCGACACGGACCGGCAATTGCCCCATACCGACCCGTTCGACCGGCAACTGACGATCGGTCTCGGCTGCTTCCTTGAACTGATGGTGATGGCTGCGAATGCACATGGCTACGCGGTCGAAACCGCGCTTTTCCCGGAAGGCTTCGATGAAGAAGCTTTGGACAAAAGGCCCGTCTTCCGGTCGGTCTTCCGCAAGGATGATGGGGCCACCCCCGATCCCCTTTGGGATCACGTCCCCAACCGGCGCTCGAACAAGGAACCTTATGACACCGGACGCACCGTTTCACCGGAAGATCTTGCCCGTATCGTCGCGGTCGCCAAAACCCACCGCGCGGGCGGGTCGATCGACCCCGCCGACATCGCCTATTGGCGCGCGCTTTCAAGCCGCGCGCTTTTGATCGAGATTGAAACGCCCCACACGTTCAAAGAAAGCGTCGATCTTTTCCGGATCGGCAAGCGAGAGGTCAATGCAAACCCCGACGGCATCGATTTCAGCGGCGTCATGTTCGACGGGATGAAGGCGGCGGGTCTTTTCACGCGGGAAGCGACGCTCGACACGACATCGGTCGCCTATCAACAAGGCATCGATGCGGTTCTCGCCAATACCGAAACCGCCATGGGCCATGTCTGGCTGGTCTCGGACGGCAACTCGCGGATCGACCAGATCCATGCAGGCGCCGACTGGATCCGGATCAATTTGGCGGCCACGGCGGCTGGGCTCGGGTTTCAACCCCTCAGCCAGGCCTTACAGGAATACCCGGAAGTGGCGGCCGAATATGCCGAGGTGCACGACCGCCTCGCGCCAGATGGCGGGACGGTTCAAATGCTGGCCCGTATCGGATACGGTCCCGACGTTCCGGTCAGCCCGCGCTGGCCACTAGAGGCAAAACTGGTATCGGCTTGAACGACGGCGCGCCACATCTGGAAGATGATCCCGCAAAGGTCTTCGCGTTCTTCACCGAGATCGGGATCATCAACCAGTTGGCGACGGCGCTTTTTGCAAAAAGCCTGCCCGATGGCGTCCATCCGTCTCACTTCGCGATCCTGAACCATCTGGCCCGGCTGGGCGACGGCAAAACACCGATCCGGATTGCCGGCGCCATGCAGGTCACCAAGATGACGATGACCCATTCGCTGAAGGTGCTGACCGAACGCGGCTTCATCACCACTGGCCCCAACCCCGACGATGCCCGCGGAAAGCTGGTCTACCTGACTGCGAAAGGCCGCGCGTTTCGGGACGAGGCGATCGGCAACGTGGTCGCCATGTTCAGTGACATTCTGGGCACCGAACATCGAGAGATCATGGACCGCATTGCACCCGACCTTGCCGTGCTGCGGCAACACCTGGACGACAACCGTCGTCCCTGACGGCCAAGACACCGCTTTCGAGCAAACTTCCCAAGATGAAGCACCGCGGCCCGAGGAGGATCGGCAAAGCCGGACGACGAGAGAAAGGCATGCGCCGCAGGCGCTCAGTCTGACACCTGCCCCATCAAGGTCGCAGCCGCCGCCTGTTCGGCCTGGCGCTTGGACGGGGCGCGGGCGATGGCGGTCTCGCCGCTGCCCAACCGGGCTTCGATGGTGAAAACCGGGGCATGGTCCGGGCCCTCGCGCCCGATCTCGACATAAGAGGGCGGCGCCAGCCCCCGGGCCTGTGCCCATTCCTGCAAGCTGGTCTTGGCGTCGCGGGCATCGGCCTCTACCAGTGTGACGCGGTCTCCCCAAAGACGTCTGACCAAGGGCAATGCCGCGTCGAACCCGCCATCCAGATAAACCGCGGCAATCACCGCCTCCATGGCGTCTCCCAGAAGCGCGGCCTTCCTGCGACCGCCTGACATCATCTCGGATCGACCAAGCTTCAGAACATCGCCCAAACCGATCTGTCTGGCCACATCCGCGCAGGTTTCTTTGCGGACAAGCGCATTGAACCGGGGCGCCAACTGGCCTTCCTTGGCCGTCGGATCCGCCTCGATCAGCGCCTCGGCCATGATCAGGCCCAAGACCCGGTCGCCCAGAAACTCAAGACGTTGATTGTCGGGCCGCTGGCTGGGTCCATGGGATGGATGGGTCAGCGCCTCGACCAGTAGGGCCGGTTCGGAAAACCGGTGGCCGAGCCGGTCCTGGAACGCAGTGACCTCGGCCGACAGCTTCATCACTCGACAGCCTTGAAGAACCGGTCCCCCCGCCAGGTCCAGAAGAAGAACAATGACCGCCCGGCCGACGAAAACATGATCCGGTCCGCGCGCCCGATCAGGTTCTCGAATGGCACGAACCCCACGCCCACGGGCTGCGCCACACGGCTGTCGGTCGAATTGTCGCGGTTGTCGCCCATGAAGAAATACTGCCCCGCGGGCACAGTATAGACCGGCGTGTCATCCAGGCGCGCGTTGCGTGCGTTCAGCACGTTATGCGGCGTCTCCGTCCCGGGCAGCAATTCCAGCGTCCGGGTCTTTTCGCAGTCGCCGCCAAGCGGCACGCCCGCATTCTGGCAGATCGGCAGGTTCCGCGCCGGACCCTGTTCCTCGAACGTCTCGATGAAGACGCCTGCCGGCTGCTGCGGCGCGGCCTCACCGTTGATATGGATGACCCCGCCCTTGACCTGAACCTTGTCGCCCGGCAAACCGATCAGCCGTTTGATGAAGTCCGAGCCGTTCACCGGATGACGGAAGACCACCACATCGCCCCGTTCCGGCTCTGCCGACCAGATCCGACCAGAGATCGGGCAAATCCCGAACGGGCAGGAATATTGCGAGTATCCGTAAGCCATTTTGTTGACGAACAGAAAATCGCCAATCAGCAATGTATCTTTCATCGACCCCGAGGGGATCCAAAAAGGCTGGAAAAACAGGGTTCTGAAGACGCCCGCGATCAAAAGCGCATAGACGATCGTCTTGATGCCTTCCAGAAGGCCGTTCTGCTCTTCGGCTGCTTTCGCCATGGACTATCCTGCCTGCCTGTCGTCCCGCTACATGGTCGGGGGGGCAGCGGCTGTCAAGCCGGGCGTGGCCGCGCCTCGATCACAACCATTGCCTGGGCCCAGGGATGGTCGTCCGTCAGCGTGACATGGATGATCGCCTCGTGCCCTTCGGGCGTCATGGCATCAAGGCGCTCTTTCGCCCAACCCGAGACTTGCATGACAGGCTGACCGGTCCGCAGGTTTCTGACCGACATGTCCTTCCAGGCGATCCCCATGCGCAACCCGGTCCCAAGCGCTTTCGAACAGGCCTCTTTCGCCGCCCAGCGCTTTGCATAGGTCCCGGCCACGTCTTTCCGGCGCTCGGCCTTCATCTGTTCCACCTCGGTGAAAACGCGGTTCCGGAACCGGTCACCAAAACGGTCAAGCGTGCCCTGGATGCGCTCGATATTCGCAAGATCGGTGCCGATCCCCAGTATCATCGGGACGTCCCCCTTCACTCTGACCGGCCGTTTCTCCCCCGCCCTGCGACTCGCTGCAAGGCTTTGGTTACCAGTTTCGCGTATTCCCGGCGCCATGATGCACCGATTTCTTGGCCCGCTTCTGGGATGTCTCGCGCTGATGGGCTGCGATGGCACCGCCTTCAACACGACCGTGGCCGACACCCATGTGACGCGCCTGCAAATGCTCAACTCGGTCGATATCGGTGAAACGACCGAGACTGAGTTCGTCACCCGCTGGGGTCAGCCCACGCAGAAAATCCGCGAAGGCGCCCGGACCGAGTTCATCTATCGCAACATGGGGCTGTTCGGGCCGGACTATCCCATGCAGATCGGCGACAGCCGGAATTTCGTCATCGTGACGTTCGAGTACGGCGTGGCGATCGCCGCGCGGTCGACCGAGGATGAAAACTGCCGCGCGACCTTCCCGCCGCGCCCGCCTGGTCCTTATTTCAACAACCCGATGGTGATCCAACCGGTGGGCGACTGCGCCGGTGCGGTCCGTGCGGGGCGCGTCCCCAGCGACGCGTTTGGCGCGGGCGGCGGATCGGGCGATGGCGCCAATACGAGCGACAGCACAGGCGGAAAGCTCTAGTGGGCCAGCCGACCGAAAATCAGCCTAAGCCCAAGCCCCGCAAACAGGATGGCCGCGCCAGCTTCAATCGCGCGCCGGGCCCGTCCATAGAACTTACGGGCGGGGCCAATCGAAAAGATCACGCCATAGGCCGCATAGATCGCCCAGCCCAGAACAGTCGCCGCAAGTGCCGTGACTGCAAGTTCGAGCTGTGCATCCGCACCGGGCGCGGAAATCGCCAGTACCGCGATCCAGGCCAGAACCGCCTTGGGGTTTGACAGGTTCAGGATCAGCCCGGCCTGAAACCCCGCCCGGGTCCGTGCATCGCGCGACGGATCGGTCATGGCCCTGGCCGCGCTTCGCGCCGACTTGACCGCCAGCCACAAAAGATAGGCCCCGCCAAGCACCTTCAGGACGCTTAGCGCTGCGGCCGATTGCATCAGAAGCGCACCGACACCCACCGCGGCAAGCACCCCCCAGACCCCAAGTCCCAACGCCAGCCCGGCCCCGAACCGCAACGCCGCTGGACGGCCATGGGCCATCGCCACCTGGGCCTGCGCCAAGGTCGCCGGCCCGGGCGAGGCCGCCGCGACGAAAAACGCCAAAAGCGCCGCCACAAGCGGCGTCATTGGCGCGCACCACGCTTGATCGCATCCCACATCTCGATTGAACCGCCGCTTTCCTTGATTTCGCCCTTGTAGGTGTCGAACCAGAATGTCCCCTCAACGAAAGGACCGATATTCTTGTAGGTGTACCGCGCGCGAACAGCGCGGATATCGCCCGGCCCCATCAACTCGATTGTGCCTTGCCAGACGCTGTCATCGGGCAGATCAAACATGCGAAGCGCGTCGATCTCAAACCGTCCGCCATTGGCAAAGCCACAGCGGATGACACGCGCTTCAGGGAACCCGGTCAGCACATAGGTTGGGTTTCTGCCCGAACGTGTCTTGACCAGCCGCCCGCGCCCGAACTTTTCAATACAGGTGGGCGCCATGGGCATCCGTTTGAATTCAAGCGTGAATTCCCAGGTGTCATGGGGGAAACGCATCTGAGTCTGGGCCTTCGCGGGCGGTGGCGGCAACACCAACGCCACGAACGCTGCCAGAAACAGCGATCCTCTCATCCCCGCGCCTCATCCATCAGGCGCCGCATCTCCTGGATCGACGGCACCAGCCCGCGAAAGATCGCCTCGCCAATCAGAAAATGCCCGATATTCAGTTCCAGCACTTCGGGGAACGCCGCGACCGGTGCCACCGTGTCATAGGTCAGCCCATGCCCGGCATGAACCTCAAGCCCCAACTCATGGGCAAAGGCTGCCATCTGGCGCATCTTCTCCAACTCGTCATCGCGGGTCGCAAAATCACCCTCGGCATGGGCATCGCAATAGGCGCCCGTGTGCAACTCGATCACCTGCGCTCCGATCCGATGGGCGCTTTCGATCTGCGCCTGATCCGCCGCAATGAAGATCGAGACACGGCACCCGGCCTCGCGCAGCGGCGCGATAAAATGGGCCAGCCGGTTTTCATCCTTGGCAACCTCAAGCCCGCCTTCGGTCGTGCGCTCTTCCCGCTTCTCGGGCACAATGCAGACCGCATGGGGCCGGTGCCGCAGCGCGATCTTCTGCATTTCATCTGTCGCCGCCATCTCGAAATTCAAAG
The DNA here is from genome assembly GCA_965267475.1 of Paracoccaceae bacterium. GTDB lineage: Bacteria > Pseudomonadota > Alphaproteobacteria > Rhodobacterales > Rhodobacteraceae > JBCBKU01. The sequence goes on along the minus strand of OZ254079.1, from coordinate 862,768 downwards.
GAAGCGACAAGGTCTCCATCAGACCTTCGATATCGGCATCCGAGATATGGCGGCGGTCTTCCCGCAAATGCGCCGTGATCCCATCTGCGCCGGCCTCTTCGGCCAGCTTAGCCGCGCGCAACGGGTCCGGCGTATCGCCCCCGCGCGCATTCCGCACCGTTGCCACATGGTCGATGTTTACGCCGAGCCTGAGCCGCCCGACGGGTGCTCTGTCCGACATGACCGTGCCCCTTCGTTCAGGTTTCCTTGCTGGGCCGCGCCCCTTTGGCCTTGGTAGACTTTTTTGCCTCGGCTGCAAGGCGTCGCCGCTGCTCGAACCGTTCCTTCAGGGCATGGATCCGGCCACGCTGGTACGAGGCGATCACCGGGTTGGCGAGGTAATAGACACCGGCTGCTGCGATGAACCCGGGCACCAGACCGCCAATCATATAGGGCAGGAAAATTGCGTCGAAGAAGATCCAAAGCCGTGACCATTCCGCCGATGCCGGCGTAAACAACGCCTGAAAATTCGCCCAAAGCTCGACCGACGCGTTCGAGAAGGCGCGAAACACCCGCGCAAACGGGATCGAGGGCCGACCCAGGATCCAGGTGCCGATATTCATCGAGATGGTGGCGATGATCGGAAAGGTCAGCGGGTTGCCGAAGAAGGTCGACAAAAGCGAGGCCAGGATATTGCCGCGGATCAGCCAGGCCACGCCTGCCGCCGTCAGAAAGTGAAGCCCGTAAAGCGGCGTGAAGCAGACGAAGACACCCGAAGCAATCCCAAGGCTGATCCGATGCGCCGGGTCCGGCAAACGGCGCAACCGATGCCAGACATAGCGCGCAGCACGGCTCCACCCGCCCTTGGGCCAAAGGCTTTCAACCAAGATCTGAAGCGTGCTTCGCGGTCTGCGCCGTTTAAAAACCACGTTTCGTGTCCACTCTTGACCCTACCTACGGTCGGCGTTCTGGGTTGCGGTGACGGGCCACCGAAGCAACATCGCTGTCGGCTTCAAGCGCAAGCATCACCGCGTGCAGGTGTTCAATATCCCGAAGCTCAACGTCAACAATAAGGCGATAAAAGTCCTGTTTGCGGTCAGCGAAGTGCAAATCCGAAATATTTGCCTTCTGTTCTCCAATTAGCGTGCAAAGCCGTCCAAGCACGCCCGCATCGTTGGAAATCGTCAATTCCAGGCTGACGATGTGAACCGGCTTGTGGGTTCCCTGGTGCCAACGCAGGTCGATCCAGCGTTCGGGCTGCTCCTCGAATTCGGTCAGGCTTTCGCAATCGATGGCATGCAGGGCGACGCCTTCGCCGCGATAGGTGATGCCGACAATACGTTCGCCCGGGACGGGTTGGCAGCAACTGGCGCTGCGGAAGGTCTGGGCGTCTGACAAACCGACGACGGCATGAGCCGCTTCGATTTCGTCCCCAGCCTTGGCAACAAGGTCCGGATACAGGGTCTCGACCACCTGGCGCGCGGCAATCTCGGCGGCGCCAATCCGCGCCAGAAGCTCTTCGCTGCCGTCGATCGACAACTGTTTGGCTGCCGTCTTCAGCGCCTTTTCCGTGGCGCGTTTGCCAATCTGGTCAAACGCCACACGTGCCAGTTCGCGCCCGAGCTTCACGAACCGCTCTCGGTTCTCTTCGCGCAGGCTGCGTCGGATCGCCGATTTCGCGCGGCCCGTGGATACGATGTCGATCCAGGTCGTTTGCGGGCGCTGGCCCTCGGCGGTCATGATATCGACAGACTGTCCGTTTCGAAGCCGGGTCCAAAGGGGCACGCGGATCCCGTCGATCTTGGCGCCGACACAACTGTCGCCGATCCGCGTGTGAATGGCATAGGCGAAGTCCAACGGCGTTGCCCCACGCGGCAGTTTCACGACTTCGCCCTTCGGCGTGAAACAGAACACCTGGTCGGCATACATTTCCATTTTGACATGTTCGAGGAACTCATCATGGTCCTCGGCTGTGTCGAAGCGCTCGGTCAGCGTCGCGATCCATTCCGCCGGATCCACGGCAAACGGGTTCTCGGCCCGCACGCCGTCTCGATAGGACCAATGTGCCGCCACACCAGCTTCGGCCACCTCGTGCATTTCCTGGGTGCGGATCTGCACCTCGACGCGCTTTCCGTCGCGCCCAGAAACGGTGGTGTGCAGCGACCGGTATCCGTTGGTCTTTGGCTGGCTGATATAGTCCTTGAACCGTCCCGGCACCGCGCGCCAGCGCTGGTGGATCGCGCCCAGAACGCCATAGCAATCGGCCTCGGTCGCGGTGATCACCCGGAACCCATAAATGTCGGACAAGCGCGAAAAGCTTTGCCCCTTCTCTTCCATCTTGCGCCAGATGGAATAGGGCCGCTTCGCCCGGCCCGACACGTCGGCCTTGATCTTGGCCTTTTTCAGCTCTGCGCGAATGTCCTTGGTGATCCGCTCTACAACGTCGTCGGCTTCGCGTTGCAGTTTGACGAAGCGCCGCATGATGGATTGCCGTCCATCATGGTTCAGAACACCAAAGGCCAGATCCTCCAACTCGTCCCGCATCCACTGCATGCCCATGCGCCCGGCCAGAGGGGCATAGATATCCATCGTCTCACGCGCCTTCTGGGTCTGTTTCGACGGGTCCATGGACCGGATCGTGCGCATGTTGTGCAACCGGTCGGCCAGCTTGACCAGAATCACCCGCATGTCCTTCGACATCGCGATGAAAAGCTTTCGGAAGTTCTCGGCCTGCTTGGTTTCGGTCGAGCTCAGTTGCAGGTTCGTCAGCTTGGTGACCCCGTCCACCAGTTCGGCAATCTCGGTGCCGAAACGTTCCTCGACCTCGCCAAAGGTCGACCGGGTGTCTTCGATCGTGTCATGAAGAAGCGCCGTGATGATCGTCGCATCATCCAGCTTCATGCTTGCCAGAATGCCCGCCACGGCAACGGGATGCGTGAAATAGGGCTCACCCGACCGGCGCATCTGCCCGGCATGCATCTTTTCGCCATAGGCATAGGCCTTGGCGATCAGCTTGGTGTTGGATTTCGGATTATAGGAGCGGACCCGGTCGTTCAGGCCGTCAAGATCTTCCTTGAACTCCGCCCCTTGCGTGTTCACACCCTACGGACGCTCTTGCGCTTCCATCAGGGCCCGGAGAAGTTTCTCTTCGGACATGTCGTCCTCGGCGGGACGGTCGGTCTCGGCCCCCATGAGAAGCGCCATGGCGTCTTCTTCAGGTTCGTCCACCTCGATCTGGGTCTGGTGGCTTTCGATCATCCGCTCACGCAGTTCCTCCGCCGACTGGGTTTCGTCCGCGATTTCACGCAGGCTGACGACAGGGTTCTTGTCGTTGTCGCGATCAATGGTCAGCGGGCTGCCCGACGAGATCTCGCGCGCGCGATGCGAGGCGAGCATTACCAGCTCAAACCGGTTCGGAACTTTGTCAACGCAGTCTTCGACAGTCACGCGTGCCATGGAACGATCTCACCTTAGGATCTGTTGAAGCGCTGTATCTAAGGGCAGAGATGTTGAAACACAAGCCCGGATCGGACCCAATTCAACGGGTTCGCAGGGCAGTGTTCACGGGTCATCCGGCGAATTGAGCGCAATTGTGACGGAAAGTTAACATTCCCCTACGTCGCAAACGGTCACCAGAGCAAAACAAAGGTTGCGCGCGCAAATTTGCAGCCTATTTTTGGCGAGCTTCGCTGCACCGCTCATTAACGGGCATCGGAAACCAGCCAGCGGCGCACATCGAAAGGACGTATTATGTTCTATAGGGACGAACGGCTCGCGCTGTTCATCGACGGGTCGAATCTGTACGCCGCGGCGAAAACGCTCGGGTTTGATATCGACTACAAGCTCCTGCGACAGGAGTTCATGCGCCGCGGCAAGATGCTTCGCGCGTTCTACTACACCGCCCTTCTGGAAAATGACGAGTATTCGCCGATCCGACCCTTGGTCGATTGGCTGCACTATAACGGCTTCACCATGGTGACGAAGCCCGCGAAGGAATACACCGACAGCCAGGGCCGCCGGAAGGTGAAGGGGAACATGGATATCGAGCTGACCGTGGACGCGGTCGAGCTTGCGCCCCATGTCGATCACGTTGTGCTGTTCTCGGGCGACGGGGACTTCCGACCATTGGTCGACTATCTCCAGCGGAAAGGCGTGCGGGTCTCGGTCGTCTCGACCATCCGGTCGCAGCCCCCGATGATCGCGGACGAACTTCGCCGTCAGGCCGACAACTTCATCGAACTTGATGAGTTGAAGGACGTGATCGGAAGACCGCCCCGCGACCCTCGGCCCGAACCGGAAGAACGCGAAACGGTCGAACAGGATTAATCGACGAAGAATGGGGGCAGAACGCCCCTTTTTCTTTGCTCGGCCCTGTCGCATCCTGCCTTGCCGAAAGGATGGACCATGACCGACGCTCAAACCATTGCCGACTATGCGCGTGACGGGGCCGTCATGATCCGTGGGCTCTTCAAGGATCATGTTGACACCCTGCGCGACGGCATCGCCCGAAACATGTCCGACCCCGGGCCTTACGCGGCCGAGAATGTCGGCACCGGCGGGCAAGGCCGCTTTTGGGACGATTATTGCAATTGGCAGCGCATCCCCGAGTTTGAAGCGGTGATCCGGACGTCGGACGCAGCGCAGGTTGCCGCCGACCTGATGGGGTCCGAGACGGTTCAATTGTTCCACGACCATGTGCTGGTGAAGGAACCAGGCACGTCCAAGCCGACGCCCTGGCATCAGGACGCGCCATACTATTTCGTCGATGGCCAGCAGACCGTCAGCTTCTGGGTGCCGCTTGATCCAGTGGATCAGGCCACGCTGCGGTGCGTCGCCGGGTCACACCTTTGGGACAGGCCGGTTTTGCCCACGCGCTGGCTCAAAGGGGATGACTTCTATCCCGATCCCAGCCTGTACCGCCCCGTTCCGGACCCGGATGGCGAGGGGATGAAGATCGTTGAATGGGCGCTGGAACCGGGCGACGCGGTGGCCTTCCACTACGCCACGCTGCATGGCGCACGTGGCAATGACAGCGCGATCCGGCGTCGGGCATTCTCGCTTCGCCTTTTGGGGGATGACGCGCGCTATGCCACCCGTCCCGGCCCGACATCACCGCCCTTCCCGGGCCACGGGATGCAGCCCGGTGACCGGTTGCGGGACGACTGGTTCCCGGTGATCTGGCGCCGCGCGACCTCCCATCCGGCACTGGACGCGGCAGGGACGACAGCCTAGGTCTGGATGCGGAAGGATGACCGCCATGTCGAAACCGCCCATCACACTCCTTTTGGCCGAACCGCGCGGCTTCTGCGCAGGCGTCGACCGCGCCATAAAGATCGTGGAAGGCGCGTTGGAGAAATGGGGTGCCCCGGTCTATGTCCGCCACGAAATCGTGCACAACAAATTCGTGGTCGACGGTCTGCGCGACAAAGGCGCCGTCTTTGTCGAGGAACTGGACGAATGCCCGACCGACCGGCCAGTGATCTTCTCGGCTCATGGCGTGCCCAAGGCCGTCCCTGCGGAAGCCGAGCGGCGCGAGATGATCTATGTCGATGCCACCTGCCCGCTGGTCAGCAAAGTCCATATCGAAGCCGACCGCCACAACGCCAACGGCCTTCAGATGGTGATGATCGGCCACGCAGGTCACCCTGAAACCATTGGCACGATGGGCCAACTGCCGGACGGCGAAGTGATCCTGGTCGAGACCCCCGAAGACGTGGCCACGATCACCCCGCGCGATCCGGAAAAGCTCGCCTACATCACGCAGACGACCCTGTCGGTTGATGACACCGCTGAGATTGTCGCAGCACTGATCGCGCGCTTCCCCGCCATCGTCGGGCCGCATAAGGAAGACATCTGCTATGCCACCACGAACCGGCAAGAGGCGGTGAAAGCCATCGCCCCCCGCGCCGATGCGCTGCTGGTGATCGGGGCGCCCAATTCGTCGAACTCGAAAAGGCTAGTCGAAGTCGGCGCCCGCGCGGGCTGCGCCTATGCGCAACTGGTGCGTCGCTCAGGCGATATCGACTGGCGCGCGCTGGATGGGGCCAAGGCCGTGGGGATCACGGCAGGGGCAAGCGCGCCCGAGGTTCTGGTGGACGAGGTGATCGACGCCTTCCGCGACAGGTTCGACGTCACCGTCGAAGGCGTCCAGACCGCCGTCGAAAACGTCGAATTCAAGGTCCCGCGCGTCTTGCGCGAACCCGCGTGAGCGCGAATGCATCCCGAACCATAACCTGGCAGTGGACCGATGGCAGCATCGATGCCGTTGAGGTCGCGGCCTCAGATGGCGGTACGCTTTTGCATGGCCGACACGGAACCGCTGAATACTGGGTCGGGCTTGACGCGGATTGGCAGGCAAATTGGGTGAAGGTCCTGTGTGACGTAGCGGGCGGCGCACCCCTTCAGATCCATTTGGAACGGAACCAAGACGGTTGGCGGCACAAGCAAGGCGCGGCCATACCGAACAGCAGGCGCGCCGCTTTCCCTGACATCGCCTGCACCGCTGCCACAAACACGCTTCCGATCCGCAACCTCGGGCTTGATGTCGGACAGGCCGCCGAGATCGACGTGCTTTACGTGCCGGTCCCGGGGCTCGATCCAACGATTGCCCGCCAGAAATACACGCGGCACGCCAGCGGTTACCTTTACGAAAACCTGACCTCGGGCTTTTCCGCCCAATTGACGGTAGACGCCGACGGCTGGGTCAGAGACTATCCCGGCGTTTGCACCATCGTGGAGCCTGAAACATGATCTCAGCCCAGTTCCTTCTGACGGCCTTTGTCGTCGTGCTCGCGCCCGGAACCGGCGTGATCTATACCCTTGCGCTCGGGCTCGGCCAGGGGCGGCGCGCGGCCATCGCGGCGGCGTTCGGCTGCACCTTCGGGATCGTGCCGCACCTTCTGGCGGCGATCCTTGGGCTTGCTGCGGTCCTGCATACCAGCGCCGTTCTTTTCACCGTGGTGAAATTCGCAGGCGTCGCATACCTTCTCTATCTCGCATGGCAGGCGCTGTCGTCGGATGGCGCGCTGGCCATCAAACCTGAACGGCAGCGCGAAGCCGATTGGCGCATCGCCCGCCGCGGCGCCCTGATCAATATCCTGAACCCGAAACTGTCGATCTTCTTTCTGGCGCTTTTGCCGCCCTTCCTGTCTGGCAATCCGGCCACGGCCACCGCCGAAATGGCCGTGCTCGGCGGCGTCTTCATGGCGATGACCTTCGCCGTCTTCGTGCTCTACGGCATCTTTGCGGCGGCGGCCCGCGATTACCTTCTGCAAAGCGAACGCGTCATGCGCTGGCTGAACCGCAGCTTTGCCGCGATCTTCGCGGCACTTGCCGGGCGGTTGGCGCTGGAACGAGCCTGATCTTGACCGACTATGTGACTTTTGAAGGCGCGGTAGAGCCCATGGAATGGGGCGAGGCGACCTATACCGTGCTGCGCCTTCCGGCAGACGTGACCGAGACGCTGGGCAAGACAAAACGGGTCGAGGGTGAGATTGCCGATCATCCTGTGAACCTGGCCCTGACCAAAGCCCCGGTGATCGATGGCGTGTTTCTTTGGGCCGGCAAATCCCTTCTGGACCGGATCGGGATTGAACCCGGCGAACGGGTTGAAATCCGGCTGAAACCCGCCCCTGACGATCAAGTCGACGTGCCGCAGGATGTGGCGAACGCGATCCGTTCCGCGGGCCTGACCGAGCCCTGGGATTCCCTGACGCCCGGCAAGAAAAGATCAGCTCTTTATCAGGTCGAAACAGCGAAACGCGCCGAGACGCGGGCCAAACGGATCGCGGCGCTTTTGAATGGGCTGAGCGATGCGTGACATCCCGCGCCCTGCCCTTTGGCTTGGCCTTGCCGGGTTGCTCCCGTTCGTCTTCGGTGCCGCGATGGATCTTTTGGTGACATCCGGGCGCTCAGGCGGCGGCTTTCCCTGGGTCGGGCCAGCGGACGGGCACGAGATCGCGGTGTCCTATGGAATTGTCATCCTGGCCTTCATGTCCGGCGTTTTGTGGGGCTTCGCGACCCATGCGCCCGCCCATCGCGCCGGGCTGTTCTATACGCTCTCGGTCCTGCCCGCGCTTTGGGTGTTCTTTACGGTCTCGACCCATGTTTTCCGCACCGGCGGGTTGGGCACATCCCCCGTTAACCTCATGGCCGGATATCTGGGGCTTCTGGCGCTTGACTGGTATTTCTCGCGCGCAGGCCTGACACCCGGATGGTGGATGCGCCTTCGCATCCTTCTGACAGCGGTGGTGGTCTTGTGCCTGATCGTGGTGGAAATGGCGTGAGTGCTGATCGCGAAACCCTGGACGTCTACGAGGCGCAGGCCGGCGACTATGCCGCGCGGTTTGGCGAGGAAAAGAAGCGCCCGGATCTGGACGCACTGATTGGCGACCTGACCAAGGGCGCCGATGTGCTCGATCTCGGCGCAGGGCCGGGCAATGGTGCCGCTTATCTCGCTGGCGCAGGGTTAAACGTCATTGCGCTGGAGCCAACGGAAGCCTTCGCCCGAATGATCGAGGCCAAGGGCATCCCGGTCCGACGCGAAACCTTCAGCGACCTCACAGACATCGCCGCGTTCGATGCCATCGTGGCCAACTTCTCGCTGCTGCACGCGCCGCGCGCCGCGATGCCCGACCACCTTGCGGCCATCCGGCGAGCGCTGAAACCCGGCGGGATCTTCCTGATCGGCCTGAAAACCGGCACGGGCGAGGAACGCGATGCCATTGGCCGGTTCTACACTTACTATTCTATCCCGGAACTAACCGGGCTGTTGGAAACCGCAGGTTTCACGATCGACACTCTGCGCGAAGGCACCTCTGAAGGTCTTGCCGGAACAGAAGCCCCCTTTGTGGTGATGCGCGCCCATGCCTGATCTTTTTGCCTATACCGATGGCGCCTGTTCGGGCAATCCAGGCCCCGGCGGCTGGGGCGTTCTGCTTCTGGCAAAGGACGGCGACGCTGTCCTGAAGGAACGCACGCTGCAGGGGGGCGAGGCAGAGACGACCAACAACCGGATGGAACTTCTGGCCGCGATCAGCGCGCTTCAGGCGCTGGAACGACCCAGCAAGATCACGGTGGTCACGGATTCGGCCTATGTGAAGAACGGCATCACCGGCTGGTTGTATGGGTGGAAGAAAAACGGCTGGAAAACCTCCGGCAAGAAGCCCGTCAAGAACGCCGATCTCTGGCAGGCGCTGGACGAGGCGCAGGCCCGGCATGACGTGACCTGGGAATGGATCAAGGGCCATGCGGGGCATGAGGAAAACGAACGCGCCGATGAACTTGCCCGCGCCGGTATGAAACCCTTCAAGCCGTGACACAGAAAGCCTGCCCCGTCGTGTTGCATCCAGACGGAGCGCCTTTGCGCCACCTTTTGCTCCATCACCCGTCAGCCGGGTTGCAACTGGTCAAGGGAACGGTTGAACCCGGCGAAGACCCGACCCGGGCCGCCGCGCGGGAGCTTTTTGAAGAAGCGGGGCTTGAGACGGTCGCAGCCACCCCGATGGGCGCAAGCGAGACCATTCAGCCCGGCGAGGTCTGGCATTTCGCGCTCTGCCGCGTTCGACCCCCCGTGCGCGACAACTGGCAGCACCTGGCACCGGACGATGGCGGCACGCTTTTCCGGTTCAGTTGGCTGGAACTGGACGCCGATCACACCGAAATGGAAGCCAGGTATTCTCGGGCCCTCAAATGGATCCAAAACGCGCTGATTTAACGCTTCGGCCCGAACCGCTGCCATAGCCAAAGCAGCACAATCGCGCCCAGAACGGCGCCGACGAAGCCCCCTAACCAACCCGAGATGGTCAGCAGGAACCGGAAGATCCCCATGCCCGCAAAGGCGCCAAGAACGCCCACCGCTATGGTTGCGGGCATCGACATTTCCATGCCCATCATGCGGGTTGCAATGTATCCCGCAGCCGCACCGATGATGATAAGTGCAATCAGTCCCATGGGATTTACCTAAGTATTCCGCGGCCTTGTCTCAAGTCAGCGACGCCTGCGCCAATGGGTCGGAATGATGATCAGCGATCCCAGCGATGACACAATGGCGTTCACGCCCGGGCGTCCGAAACTGACCCCGAACATGATGCTGACGAAGTGAAAGATGAACGCTCCGCCCACCGCGATGATGATCGATTGCAAGATGCCGTTCTTGGTGAAACCCGTCTTCTCGCTCAGATAGCCAACGATCCCGGCTATGATGACCGTGCCCATGATGGTTGGGAACATAGGCTACCCTCCGAAATGAGTGCCCCGAGGCACCGGCGTTCCGTTCAGAAAATCGGCGGTGGACTGACGCCCCCGCCCCTCAATTTGGGCTTCTAACACATCGATCGCGCCTTGGCCGCACGCAATCGTCAATCCGTCCAAAGCCGTACCCGCGGGGCCCGTGCGTTCTGACACGCGCGAACGCAGAAGTTTCAATCGCCGCCCGTCCAACGTCGTCCAGGCGCCCGGAAACGGCGATAGCCCCCGGATCAGCCGGTCTACGTCCTCGGCCGGTCGGTTCCAGTCGATCCTGGCCTCGGCCTTGTCGATCTTCTTGGCATAGGTCACGCCGTCCTCAGGCTGCGGTTCGGGCTCGATGTTGGCCAGCTCTGGCAGTGTCTCAACGATCAATCGCGCGCCCAACGCCGCCAGGGCATCATGGACATCTGCCGCCGTATCCTCGGCGCCGATCGGATGCACACCCCGCAGAAACACGGGACCTGTGTCCAGCCCCGCCTCCATCCCCATGATGCAGACCCCCGTCTCGGCATCCCCCGCCATGATCGCGCGCTGGATCGGGGCGGCACCGCGCCAGCGCGGCAACAGCGACGCGTGGATGTTGAGGCAGCCATGGACCGGCGCATCAAGGATCGGCTGTGGCAGCAAAAGGCCATAGGCGACCACGACCGCGACGTCCGGGTTTAACGCCGCGAAGGCGTCCTGCTCTTCTGTGGACTTGAGGCTCACAGGGTGGCGCACCTCAAGACCCAACACCTCGGCCCGGGCCTGCACCGGGCTGGGCCGGTCCTTCTTGCCGCGACCCGCAGGCCGAGGCGGCTGCGTATAGACTGCTGCAATCTCATGCCCGGCCTCAACCAGCGAATCCAGCGCCGAAACCGAAAACTCCGGCGTGCCCATGAAGACGACCCTCATGCCTTGGCCTTCCGCGCTTTCTTCAGGATCATGTCGCGTTTGGTGCGGCTCAGATGTTCGACATAAAGCTTGCCGTTCAGATGGTCGATCTGATGCAACGCGCTGCGCGCCCAAAGGCCTTCGAAATCCTGGCGTACCCGAAGTCCGTTCTGATCGACGAATGACAGCCCCACTTTGACCGCACGCGATACCTTGCCCGTTGCACCCGGCAGACAGGGGCTCCCTTCCGAACCCATTTCCGCTTCGGGCGAAAGCTCCAGAATTTCGGGATCGGCCATGCGCACCGGAACACCACGCGTGTCCGACGCATCGACCACGGCCAACCGCAACATCACACCGATCTGCGGCGCGGCTAGGCCGACACCCGGCATCGCCTCCATCGTGTCGATCATGTCGTCCCAAATCATCCGGATCTCATCGGTGATCTCGCCCACCGGTGCGGCCACTTGCGACAAACGCGGATCGGGATAACGGAGGATCGGGCGGATCGTCATGGGGCAGCCGTGTATTTGGTTTCCAACGCTGCCCGGGCCCCGTCATCCAACCGATCAAAGATCACCTTGCCGTCCAGATGATCCAATTCGTGCTGGAAAATCCGTGCGCGGGCGCCAGTCAATCGCGCCGCCATGCGATCACCATCAAGCGTCGTCCAGGTCGCGGTAATCGCCTCGGGCCTCGATATCTCGGCGGCTATCCCTGGGATCGACAAGCAGGCCTCTTCGATTTCAACTGTCTCGTCGCCCGATCGCAGGATTTCTGGATCGATACAGACTTCGGGTGAGCGTTCGCCGTCCTTCCAGGTCGCGTCCATCACGAAGATCCGCTTCAACACGCCAATCTGCGGCCCGGCAAGTCCGCGGCCCGGCGCGTCATACATGGTGTCGAACATATCCTCGGCCAGCGTACGGACGTCATCGTCGACTGTGCCCACAGGCTCGCAACATTCCGACAGGCCCGGATCCGGCCATTTAAGAATGGGGCGCACCGTCACGCGTCACCCGTGAAAAACGGATCGTCGGCGTTCTTCAATTCGCAGGCGTTCCCGTCGGGATCGATGAATGTCCCGACCCGGCCCCAGTCAAAGTCGCGCAGCTCCACATCGACCCCTTTGGCCCGCAAGGCGTCCGCGCTCTTGCCCACATCATCCACATTGAAGCGCAGCATGGTCGGGTTTTCGCTGTTGGCCTTCCGGCCGTCACGGGCCACGCCCCCATGTTCCACCATCAAGTAGCCGTCGCCGAACCTCAGACATACCAGCCCGTCTTTCCGGTACCATTCGGGCAGACCAAGCGTGTCGCGATAGAAGGCCACGCAGGCATCGAACCGCTCGGTCCCCAAAATGATCCCGTGGGTCCGGACGTTCAGCGTCATCCCCGCGCCAACTCGCGCTTCATCTTGACCATGCGCCGCGTGATAAGCTGGCGTTTCAGCGTCGAGATATAGTCGATGAACAACTTCCCATCGAGGTGATCGATCTCGTGTTGCACGCAGGTCGCCCAAAGCTCATCGAACTTTTCCGACTGCTCCTTGCCGTCAAGATCGGTCCATCTGACCTCAACCTCGGCAGGGCGCGTCACATCGGCAAACTGTTCCGGGATCGACAGGCACCCTTCCTCATAGGTGTTCTTTTCGTCCGAACGCCAGGTGACCTCCGGGTTGATCAGAACCATGGGGCGCGGATCACCTTCGTCTTCCTTGACGCAATCCATCACCAGCATGCGTTCCAGCACGCCGACCTGCGGCGCAGCAAGCCCGATCCCCGGCGCATCATACATCGTCGACAACATATCCTCGGCCAGCTTTCGATGGGCATCTGTGATATCCGTCACAGGGGCCGCGCGCTTTTTCAAACGCGGATCGGGGTGCAATATGATCGGTCGTTTCGCCATTGGCAGGTGATGTATTCGCTCGCCCGCGCCTGTGCAATCCGCTTGCCCCTGTGGCTCTGCGCTCTAGGGTCGGGCCAAACCGGATGAGGCCATCGATGGACTTTGATTTCGACACCGTGATCCCCCTGCGGGACACCAACCGAACCAAGTGGGACAACATGCTGCCCCGCCTGGGTCTGGATGCGCCAGACGCGATCCCGATGTGGGTAGCGGATATGGACTTCAAGACGGCGCCCTCGGTGCTTGCCGCGCTCCAGGCCGAGGTCGACACAGGTGTGCCGGGCTATTTCGGGCAAGTGGGCAAAGTGGACGCGGCGGTCGCAAGCTGGTGGTCACGCCGCCATGGTTGGGACGTTGACCCAGCCTGGATGACCTATACCTCGGGCGTCGTGGGTGCAGTGGGTGCCACGGTCGAGGCTTTCAGCGAAAAAGGCGACGGCATCATTGTCTTCTCGCCCGTCTATCACGCCTTCTTCCGAAAGGTAGAGGAGCTGGGGCGCACCATCGTCGAAAGCGAATTGCAGGTGGTGGATGGCAGGCATGAAATGGATCTGGACGCCCTGGCCGCCAAGCTGACGGGGCGCGAAAAGATCCTGATCTTCTGTTCGCCGCACAATCCCGGCGGGCGGCTTTGGTCGGCGGACGAAATCCGGGATCTCGCGGCCTTTTGCGCCACCCATGACCTGATCCTATTGTCGGACGAGATCCATATGGACCTGACATTTCCAGGCGCGTCTCATATCCCGACAGCCGTGGCCGCGCCCGATTGCATCGACCGTCTGGTGGTCGTGTCCTCAGCCTCGAAGACTTTCAACACCGGCGGCGCCGAAACGGGTTATGCCATTACCCCCGATGCCACGCTTCGCCGAAAACTGCGGGCCGGGGCCGCCGCTGTGGGCGGGTCGCCCAACCGATTTGGGATGCTGATGATCCGCGGCGCCTATGACGGTGGCGAGGCCTGGCTTGAAGCTTTGCGCCTGTACTTGGCCGAGAATTTCAGGATCTGGAAAGATCGGATCGACGCGATCCCCGGACTGTCAGTCATGGACATGCAGTCCACCTATCTGACCTGGGTGGATTTCCGCGGCACCGGTATGGAGGCGTCAGAAATCAAGAAGCGGCTGCACGACGATGCGCGCGTGGGGATGAGCCCGGGGCCCCAGTTCGGCACGGGCGGCGAAGGCTGGCACAGGTTCAACGTTGCCATGCCGCGCAGCCTGATGCTGGACGCCATCGACCGGATCGAGGCCGCGTTCAGCGACCTGCAATAGGGCCTTAGCCTTTTTCGATCAGTGCGACGGGCGCGTTCTCGTCCCGCAGATAATCCAGCGGCGCGGCGTCTATGGCGGGCGTTTCGCGCTTGAACTCGAACACCATCTCGTCGCCGTCCTCTTCCGAGGCAACGATTAGGCATTGCGACAGATGACGACCTCCGTCGTACAGGTCTACGAGACCACGCAAATGCGGCGTGTCCTCGCGGTCCAGCGCGAAGCCATCATCCCAGTATCGCAGGATCACAAATGTCCGATCGCCCGCTTGAACACGCAGGCGGCTTTTGCGGCGTTGGTCGCGCTTGCGGGCCAACTCAAGCCCCTCACGCACCTCTTTTGGCAAATACTCAGACATCACACATCTCCCCCAGATGGGATCAACAGAGGATGCGGATCTGATTCCGGTCAAGCAGACTCTGAATTGCGTTTCCAATTGGGCAACAAACTGTGACCGCGCAGCGAGATTTCACAGCTTATGGGCGAGTTTTGTCGACAAAGGCGCAATCACTGTGCGCGACCTGGGGGTGACGTACGCAGGTCCCGGGACATATGGTCGGTCACGCAAAGGCAATGGAGGCCAGAATGGGTGAGCTTGTAGACGGCACGTGGTACGAAACCGGGTTCCCCACCAGCAAGACCGGGCAGTTCGAACGCCGCCCGTCGACGTTCCGGAACTGGATCACACCAGATGGCGCGCCGGGTCCGTCCGGCGAAGGCGGGTTCAGGGCCGAAAAGAACCGCTATCACCTTTATGTTTCATACGCCTGCCCCTGGGCGCACCGCACGCTGATCTTCAGAAAGCTTAAGGGTCTGGAAGATTTCATTAGCGTGGATGCTGTTCACCCTGACATGCTGGCCGATGGCTGGACATTTGAGACCGACGACCATGGCGCCACAGGTGACAGCCTGTTTGGATCGCGCTTCGCGCGCGAGATCTATCAGCGCGCCGATCCCAAGGTGACGACCCGTGTCACGGTGCCGATCCTCTGGGACAAAACCCAAGGCAAGATCGTGTCGAATGAATCGTCCGAGATCATTCGCATGTTCAACGCGGCATTTGACGGGCTCACGGGGAACACGCTGGATCTTTGGCCCGAAGCGATGCGCGACGCGATCGAAGCGGTGAATGAACGGATCTATCACACGGTCAATAACGGCGTTTACCGGTCCGGCTTTGCCCGGTCGCAGGCCGCCTATGACGAAGCGGTTCACGCGTTGTTCGACAGCCTGGACTGGCTGGAAGATCGTTTGTCGTCAAAGCGTTACCTGATGGGGGATCAGATTACCGAAGCCGATTGGCGGCTGTTCACCACGCTTGTTCGGTTCGACAAGGTCTATCACTTGCACTTCAAGTGCAATCGACGCCGGATCATCGACTATCCGAACCTCTGGGGGTACGCGCGCGAACTGTTCCAGGTCGCCGGCGTCGCCGAGACCGTGAACTTCGACCATATCGTCCGGCACTATCACTACAGCCACGAGACGGTGAACCCGCACCGGATCATACCGATCAACCCGGTGATCGACTGGACCGTTCCGCACGGGCGCGAGGTTTTGGCCGCCGCCTGATCAGTGCTGGTTCTGCGTGCCGTGGTGCTCCACGATCGCGGCAAAGTCATCGGGCGGGGTGTGCGACACCACCATCGCTGCCGCATTGGGAACAATATTGAAGATCGATCCGTCCGAGAAGAAGTTGTCCTTGGTGACGAAGACGATTTTGGCATTCGGCCAGCGGAAACGGGCGAAATCGGCGATGGCAATGGCGCCGTTTGACGTCGGCGACAGATCGAGAACAACAACGTCGACTTCATTTACTTGTAGAAAATCAAAGACTTCCGCCTCAGCAGTCGCCAAATGCACCACCGCGCCATTGCGCTCCAAATGGCGCTTCCAGAGACCGGCCAGGTCCTCATTGCTTTCAAGTATCAATACAAACATTCGTGCTCTCCGGTTCGTTCCACCGGAACCCTTGCCCCCAATGTGCCGCCACTATTGCTCCCCATTTCCTAACCAAAAGTTAACGCCGATTTAAGAACCGTTAACAAATCGTAAGGATCTGTGGATAACTGGCAGATCTTCGCCCCCGGATCCGGCCATGGCTTTTGTGGCTTGCTTGCACGGCGCGGGTCGCTAGGGTCGCGCCAAACGAGCAGGAGCCGCCATGAACCGCCTCATTCCTATTGTTTTTGCAGCACTTTCCGCCACGACGGCCACGGCCCAATCCTGCGGTGGTGATTTCGGAGCCTTTGTGAACGGGCTCAAATCCGAAGCCGTCCAGCGTGGTCACGACCGAAGTTCGGTTGAGCGGTTCTTTGCCAATACACGTCAGGACCCGAAGGTGATCCGGGCCGACAGGGCGCAGGGTATCTTTCAGGTGCCCTTCGTGGATTTCTCGCGCCGCCTCATTTCGCAAAATCGGCTTCAGAACGGGCAGCGCAAATCAGCACAGCTTGACCGGGTCTTCAGCCAGATCGAACGCGATTATGGTGTGTCCCGCGGTGTCCTTCTTGCCTTCTGGGCGTTTGAAACCGATTTCGGCGCTGTCCAGGGTGACTTCAACACGGTGAACGCGCTTGTCACGCTTGCCCATGATTGCCGACGGCCCGAGCTGTTCCGCCCCCAGGTTTTCGCCGCGATTGAACTTTATGAGCGTGGCGAACTGGACCCGGCCCGCACGACAGGCGCCTGGGCTGGTGAGATCGGAATGGTCCAGATGCTGCCCGGCGACATCATCGAAAGCGGCGTCGATGCCGACGGCGATGGACGCGTATCGCTCAAGACGTCCGAAGCCGACGCGCTGACATCCGGGGCCAATCTTCTGAAGGATCTGGGTTGGCGCGCAGGCGAGCCCTGGCTGACCGAAGTGACGCTGCCCCGAAACATGAACTGGGCCGAGACCGGGTTGAACACGACCAAGTCGGTATCGGACTGGGCGCGCATGGGCGTCAAACCGCGATCGGGCACGTTGGGGCCGGGAAATCTGCCAGCCTCGATCGTGCTGCCGCAAGGGCGAAATGGCCCGGCCTTCCTTGCCTATCCGAACTACCGCGTCTTCTTCGAATGGAACCAAAGCTTCGTCTATGTCACCACCGCTGCGTACTTCGCCACACGGCTCAGCGGCGCGCCGGTCTTCAACGCAGGGAACCCGTCCCCGGCCCTGGGCGAGGCGCAGATGAAGGCACTGCAAACCCGGCTTCAGGCGCGGGGCCATGATGTCGGCAAGGTCGATGGGATCCTTGGCGCGAAAACCCGCGCAGCGGTTCAGGCGGAACAGTCCCGGCTTGGTCTTCCGGCGGATGCCTGGCCTACGGTTGAGCTCCTGAACAGCCTTTAGTCCGGCGTCTCGGCCTTCAAAGTCTGAACGCCTTCTAGACAGGTGGCGCCGGCCAGCGCGCTTTGGCACAGGCCCGCCTTCTGCGCGCCGGTCTGGCCGATGGATCCGGCCAGGGCCAGGCTGCCCAGCGCAGCCGCCACGATCAGAAATTCCTTCACTCCGCCCCCGCCCGTTTCATCCGTCAGGCCACCATCGCCTCGGCCTTCTGCAAATCGACCGAGACAAGCTGGCTTACGCCATGCTCGGCCATCGTCACGCCGAACAAGCGGTCCATCCGTGCCATCGTCACCGCATGGTGCGTGATGATCATGAACCGCGTGTCGGTCCTGCGCGTCATCTCGTCAAGAAGATCGCAGAACCGCGTGACGTTCGCATCGTCCAAAGGCGCGTCGACCTCGTCAAGCACACAAATTGGCGCAGGGTTCGCCAGGAACACCGCGAAGATCAGGGCAAGTGCGGTCAGGGTCTGTTCGCCGCCCGACAGAAGCGACAGGGTCGCCAGGCGCTTGCCCGGCGGCTGGCACATGATTTCAAGCCCGGCTTCCAGCGGATCGTCGGATTCGACCATCACCAGCTTGGCTTCGCCGCCCCCGAAGAGATGCGTGAACAGCGTCGCGAAGTTGGAATTCACCTGCTCGAACGCCGTCAGAAGCCGCTCGCGCCCTTCCTTGTTCAGGCTGGCGATCCCGGACCGGAGCGTGCGGATCGCTTCCTCTAGATCGGACTTTTCCGTGGACAGCGTGTCATGCTCGTCCTGCACCTCACGCGCGTCTTCCTCGGCCCGCAGGTTCACCGCGCCCATGGCGTCGCGCTGACGCTTCAGCCGCGCCACGTCGTTTTCGATGCGCTCGGCGCTAAGCGCGCGGTCGGGATCCAGTTCCAAAAGGTCTGGCAACGCCTCGGGCTTGGCATCCATGGCCTCGGCAATGCGGGCGCGCGTGGCCTCGACCGCTTCGCGCGCAGCTTCGGCCCGCGCTTCGGTCCCGGCGCGGGTTTCGCGCGCATCAGAGGCGGCGCGTTCCGCCTGGCGTTCCGCATCCACCGCCGCCCGCAACTTCCCTTCGGCGACTGCCAAGGCCTCAGACGCGTCCTTCCGGGCGCTCTCGGCCTTGGCGATTTCGCCATCCAGTGTCCGGCGTCGCAACTGAATGTCATCGGGCGCGGCCTTTGCCGCATCCAGTTCGGTCGCCGTCGTCTCGGCCCGCTGGGTCAGTTCGGCAATCCGCGTGCTGGCCGTCTCTAGCCGATGCGCCCAATCGGCGCGTTCGGCCTCGATCGCCTGCAACCGCTTGGCCCGGTCTTCCCCGTCACGGCGCAACTCATCATGGAAGGACCGGCGCGCCAGCATCGCCAGGCGCGCGGCTTCGACCGTTTCGCGCGCCTTGTCCACATCGGCCCGCACCGCGTCCAGATCGCCCAGCGCGGCCAGCGCCTCTTCCGCCTCGGTCAGTCGGCCGGCCGCTTCGGCGGCGTCTTCCTCGTGCCGAGCGAAGGCATGGGTCAGGCTGTCATGGCGACCCGAGACGATGTTCACCTCCGCCTCGGCCCGCGACAAAGCGCGGTTCGCCTCGGTCAGGTCGGCATCCGCCCGCCGCCGGGCTTCGCGCGCCTCGGCATCCTGCTCGGTCTTCCGGGCAAGATCTTCTTTCAGATGCTCATGGGCCTGTTCGGCGCCGTTGGCCCGTGCCGTCGCAGCGGCCAGTTCCTGCTTCAACTCTTCGATGCGGTTCAACTGTTTCAACCGCAAGGCAGCTGTCGAATCCGACTGATCGGCCAAAGCGCAGAACCCGTCCCAGCGCCACAAATCGCCGTTTCGGCTGACCAGACGCTGACCCGGCAGCAGCTTCGGTTGCAATGCGGCGCCCTTGTCAGGATCGACCAGACCGACCTGAGCCAAGCGGCGCGCCAGCACACCCGGTGCCTTGATCCGACCTGCCAGGGCCTCGGCTCCGTCGGGCAAACGCGGCGTGCTGTCATAGTCGGGCAATTGGGTCCAGCCCGACGCACCTTTCTTCACCTCCGGGGCGCGCAGATCATCGGCAAGGGCGGCCCCCAATGCATCCTCGTACCCGGCCTCGACGGTCAGCACGTCCAGGATCTGGCCGCCTTCCGCCGCATCCCGCGCAACGAGTTTCGTCAGGGCTGCCACTTCGGCTTGCAGGGCGCTGACCTCTCCCTCGGCTTCGGAACGCACGCCCCTTGCCTCGGCCTCGCGCGCCTGAATATCGCCCCGCGCCTCATCCGCCGCCACCAGGGCAGCCTCAGCCTTGGTCGCGGCGTCGGCCGCGGCATCATGGGCGGACTTGGCGTTGATCAGCGCATCTGACGCCCGGGTCTTCGCCGCCTCGGCCTCGGCCAGATCGGCCTTCGCCTTGGTCGCGCCTTCGGTGGCGCGATCCCGCGTCTGCGTGGCCTCATGCAGCAGCCGTTCCGCTGATAGATGCCTCGCCGCAAGCCGGGCTGCATCGCCCGTCAACTCGTCAAAGCGTTGCTCGGCCTCTTGCAGAACTGAAGCCGCTTCGCGCGCTTCTTCCGATGCCTGTTCCAGCTTCGCCTGGTGGTCGGCACCCGCTGCGTCCAGTTCACCCTGTTCAACATCCAGCCGTTCCAGCCGCGCCTTCGCGTCTGTGTCCAGCGCCAGTTCACGCTCTTTATCCGCCGCCAATTGCGCCGCGCGTGCGGTCAGGGCCTCGATCGTCTTGTCGATCCGCGCGGCTTCGTCATCAAGCGACCCAAGCGCGACCTTCAACCGCTCGACCGTCGCGGCGGCCACTGCGTCGGTTTCCCGCAAGGGCGGCAGGGCGAGATCGGCAATGCCCCGGGCCTTCTGCGCTTTAAGTGCTGCACTTTCGGTGGCTGCCGTGCCGGTAAGCGCCTCTTTCAGGGCGGCTTCGGCCTCGGCACAAGCGGCATCCGCCTCTTTCCAGCGCCGATACAGCAACTCGCCTTCAAGCCGCCGAAGGCTCTCCGAAATCTCACGGTACCGTGCGGCCTGTTTGGCCTGACGGGCCAGTTGCGCAAGCTGGTTGGCCAGTTGTTCAAGGACGTCATCGACCCGGGCGAGGTTCGTCTCGGCCCCTTTTAGCTTCAATTCGGCCTCATGGCGCCGCTGATAGAGGCCCGAGATCCCGGCGGCCTCTTCCAGGATGCGGCGCCGCGCACGCGGTTTGGCGTTGATCAGCTCCGCGATCTGGCCCTGCCTGACGAGCGAAGGCGAATGCGCCCCGGTTGAGGCATCGGCGAACAGCATCTGCACATCGCGGGCGCGCACATCCTTGGCGTTGGCCTTGAAGGCCGATCCCGCATCGCGGGTGATCCGGCGCACGACCTCAAGCATATCGGCATCGTTAAAGCCTTGGGGGGCCAGACGCTCGGTATTGTCGAGCGTCAGGGCCACTTCCGCGAAATTCCGGGCCGATCGGCTGGCCGTCCCGGCGAAAATCACGTCTTCCATGCCTTCGCCCCGCATGGCGGTCGGGCGATTCTCACCCATGACCCAGCGCAGAGCTTCCAACAGGTTGGATTTGCCGCAGCCATTCGGCCCGACAACACCCGTAAGCCCCTCAGCAATAGGGACTTCTGTCGGATCGACAAAGCTCTTGAAGCCGTTGAGGCGTAGCCTGAGAAACTGCACGAATGGCGCCTTATTGGTCTTGGTGGCGCTCATGGTTTCTGGATCGGCGGGGTGAGTCAACGCCAGACCGCATCATATGTGGGCAAATCCCGGCTTATCCACATCATCTTGCGTTTGGATCCGGGTTGGACGGGGTCATTCCGAATAGATCGCACAGTCGATTTCGGCCAGATCCTGCGCCGATCCGAACGGCGGATCGAACAGCGCGCAATCAAGGACCAGATCCAGAACAATCTCCGGCAGGCGCGCGGGCGCCCCATCGCAATCCAGGGCCGCCCGCACGATCGCATGATCGCTGCGCAAAGATCCGTCGGCGACCGGGCAGCCCGTGGCCCATTCGATGGCCCGCGCGCCTGCGGCCTCGATCTCCGCCAAGGCGACGACACGTCCCGGCCCCCTGCGAAAGGCGGCGGCTTCGAACCCGTCGCGATAGATCGCAAAGCGCTGATCGCCCACGGCCACCAACCCCGGAATGGCCCGATCCGACCCGATCGGGGCGCCGGTACACCCGGCCAAGGCCAGGATCACGATCGCTGCGCACCTCATCCGCCAGTCATGCCCGTTTCTTGGTTAACAGCGCGTTTCCCTGGCCCCGCCGGCTTGCACCCGGGCGCGCGCACGTTATTTCGCGGAAGGATTGGGACAGCGAAAGGGACCACGATGCTTTTTGGGATTTCCGGATCACTCAGGAAAAGCTCCAGCAACACGAAGCTGATCCGGGCCGCGGCCGCCCTCTATGGCGGGCCGTTTTCCGAAGCCAACCTGCGGTTGCCGCTTTATGATGGAGATCTCGAAACGTCCGAAGGGGTTCCGGATGCGGTGATGGTCCTTGCCGAGGCGATCAAGGGGGCCGAGGCCGTGATCATCTCGACCCCGGAATACAACCAGTCGCTGTCGGGGGTCCTGAAGAACGCGCTCGACTGGATCAGCCGGACGAAGCGCGCGCCTTGGCGGGACAAGCCGGTGGCGATCATGTCCGCCGCGGCGGGCCGGTCGGGCGGTGCCCGGGGCTCTTATGCGCTCCGCCTCGCCATGACGCCGTTCCGCCCCCGCCTTCTGACCGGGCCTGATCTTTTGCTGGCCGATGCCAACAACCAGTTTGACGAGGACGGGCACCTGACCAACCCGCAGACGGAAAAGACGCTGACCGAATTGATGGCGGCCCTGAAAGCGGAAGCCACCCGGGGCTGATCGGCTTGGCCTTCCCGGGAAGGCTCGTTAACCTTTGCGGTCATGGGAGAGAGCGACGAGGCCAGCCGCAGCGTCCGCGACCGGATGGATCCGGCGCGGGCGGACGCATTGGCGGTGGTGCTGGGGCATCCGGCGGTCGGACCCGACGACGCGCTGATACCCTTCGGGCATCAGATCTATTTCTGGGATCCCCATCCGGCCGAAGCGCTCGGCCCCGACGGGCATCCGGCGCTTGGCGGGTTCCTCCCCGAGACCGGCCTGCCCAACCGCATGTGGGCAGGCGGCGATCTGACCTTTCATGCGCCGCTGCGGCTTGGCATCGCCGCCGAGAAAACATCGCGCGTTCTGTCCCTGACCCAGAAAGAAGGCCGCTCCGGCCCGCTGGCCTTTCTGCGCGTCGAACACCTCATCCACCAGCGGGGCGCGCTGGTGGTGACCGAGATACAGGATCTCGTCTACATGGGCGCTGAGGCGCGCAGCACGCCTTCTGCCGATGCCCCCCGTACGGCCGAGCAAAACCTGACCTTCCAATTCGACGAGGTGGGGCTTTTTCGATATTCCGCGCTGACCTTCAACGGCCACCGTATCCATTATGATCAGGCGTTTTGTGCCGCGTCGGGGCACCCGTCACCGGTGGTCCACGGGCCGCTTCTGGCGCAAATGCTGATCCTTCTGGCCACAAGACGCGAAGCGCCGTTGAACCGGTTTGTCTTCCGGGCTCAAAGCCCGGCTTACGCGGGTGAGCCGCTTCAGGCCTGTCAAAGCGGTCCGGATCTTTGGATCACCGGATCCGATGGCCGGATCGCCATGACGGCCCGCATCGCGTGATCCCTGACGGCCGCCGAAGGAACCAACCGGCGGGATCTTGAGTACTTTTACCCAGATGAAGGGGGGGCCGTCGCGTTTGGTCCGGACAGGCAACGCGTCGCAGTTCGGACGAGCGCCGCGCCGCGCGCCAGCGCGGGGCCAGGAAAAGGCGTGCCGCCGAAGGCGGCTCATTCTGATAACGGCTGCGCCTTCGAAAGTGCGGCGGCCATGCGGAACGCGTCCGGTGCGCTCACCACGTCGTCGAGCACCAGATCGGCCAGGCATTCGCCCAGTTTCGGCGCCAGGCCAAGCCCGATCTTGAAGCCGCCATTCAGCACGAAATGCCCGGGCCTTCCGGGCCATTCATCGATCAAGGGGGCACGGGTCACCGCGCGGGGCCGGACCCCGGCCCAGCGCTCGACGATCCGGGCGCCTTTCAATACCGGCAGCAGCGCCGCCGCTTTGTCGTAAAGGGCATCCGCCTCGCTGTCCGTCCCGCATGGGTCGTCAAAGTCGCGTTCTGTCGTCGATCCGATGGCAAGGCTGGCGCCGGGATGCGCGATGATGTGCATCCCATTCGCGAAAAGCTGCGGTACATCGCTGGGCGCGTCATGATGCAGCCGGATGGCCTGGCCCTTCACACCGTTTCCGATCTCGCGCCCGAGATCGCGGGACAGGTCCATCAGACCCTGCCAGCCCGTGGCCCACACCACCGGGCCCTGATCCGACCCTTCTTTCAGGATCTCTCCTCCGCGCGCCGATACCGCCCCGGCCAGGCTCTCGCAGGCCGCGCGCGGCATGATCTGTGCGGCCAGGCTGTCCTTCACGTAAAGCCCGGTTGGGGACGGTGGGGCCCAATCCCCGGGCGCATCGGTCACCACCCAGTCCGCCGCACCCGCCCAGTTGACGCGGGCCGCTTCACCCCGGGTTCGGGCCAGCTGGACCGCCCGTTCATCGGCCAAGGGCTGAAGACGCCCACTTCGCCGGTATCCGGGGCTGATGCCCGACGCGGCCTCCACCTCGGCCCAGAACGCGGGCGCCATCCGAAGGCTGTCGAACTGGAAGGCCTTCTTGGCGTTCCAGGTGTCCGGCGTGTGGGGCGCCAGCGCGCCCAGAAACCCGCCCGATGCCCCGGCGGCCACGCCCCGGGGGTCGATCACCCGCACGCGCGCGCCGCGCTTCAGGCAGGCCCAGGCTGCTGAGAGCCCGAGGATCCCCGCCCCCCGCACCGTCACGTCCGCCATTGCCAAGGTCAGCCCCTTTCGCCATGCAGTCCGAAACGGAGCATAGGCAGAGATGACGACGGGTGAAACGGGGGACAGTCTTGATTGGCGGGACGGCGTGCCGATCTCGTGCCGGTTCGATGATCCGTACTATTCGCTCGACAATGGTCTGGCTGAAACGCGGCATGTTTTTCTGGATGGCAACGGGTTGCCCGACCGGTTTTGCACCGGGTTTCACATTGCCGAGCTCGGCTTTGGCACAGGGCTGAATTGCGCCGCCGCCCTGCAGGCCTGGCTGGACAGTGGGCAGACCGGCGTGCTGCACTACACGGCGTTCGAAGCCTATCCCCTTCGGCCCGACGACGCGGCGACGGCACTTGCTGCTTTTCCCGAGCTGGGCGCGGCCATCGACATCTTGAAGGCCGCCATGAACGGCGAATCCGGACCGCTGGCCCTTTCGGTGATCGAGGGTGATGCGAACGCGACCCTGCCCGCCTGGACGGGCCGGGCGGATGCCTGGTTCCTCGACGGGTTTTCGCCCGCGAAGAACCCCGAGCTTTGGAATGCCGGCCTTATGGCACACGTGGCCCGCCACACCGCGCCCGAAGGCACTTTCGCGACTTACACGGCAGCAGGGCATGTGCGACGTGCGTTGGACAAGGCGGGGTTCCGGGTGACCCGCGTGCCGGGCTTTGGCCGCAAACGTCACATGACAACCGGTATCCTTGCATGACCGCGCCGAACAACCGCCTGGGCATCCTTCTGATGATCGCCACCTCGTTGGTCTTCGCGGCACAGGACGGGATCTCGCGCCACCTTGCGGGCGAGTACAACGTCATCATGATCGTGATGATCCGCTACTGGTTTTTTGCCGCATTCGTCCTGACGCTCGCAGCGCGGTCCCGTGGCGGGATCCGGGCCATGGCCCGCACGAAGCAACCCGGTTTGCAGATCGCGCGGGGGGTGCTTCTGGCCGCCGAGATCTGTGTGATGGTGGCGGCCTTTGTCGTGCTCGGCCTTGTCGAAAGTCATGCGATCTTCGCCTGTTACCCGCTTCTTCTGGCCGCGCTTTCGGGACCTGTCCTGGGCGAGCGCGTCGGTTGGCGGCGATGGGCGGCGATCCTGACCGGGTTTCTCGGGATCCTTGTGATCCTGCAACCGGGGGTCCGGGTCTTTTCGCTCGCTGCGCTGATCCCGCTTCTCTCTGCCACGATGTTCGCGCTTTACGGGCTTCTGACCCGCTATGCGTCACGGAAAGACGACGCCATGACCTCGTTCTTCTGGACGGGGATATCGGGCGTGGTCGTGCTAACTGCCGTCGGGGTCTGGTTCTGGGAACCGATGAGCCGCGCGGATTGGGGCTGGATGCTGTGCCTGGCGGCGACCGGCGCCACCGGTCACTGGCTTTTGATCCGTACCTATGAGGTGGCCGAGGCCAGCGCCGTCCAGCCCTTCGCCTATTTCCAGATGGTCTTTGCGGCGGGTGTCGGCATCGCCGTCTTCGCGGAAAGCGTCCAGACAAGCACCTTGGCTGGCGCGGCCATCGTCGTGGCCGCCGGGGTCTTCACCGCGTGGCGGGAGCGTCAGGCGGCGGCCCAGGACGGAAGCGCCTAAGCTCTTCCGACAAGCGTAGCGGTTCAACTTCACCCGTCAGACGCGCGCGATAGACCGGCAGACTTTCCATCACCCGCATGGCGTAATTCCGGGTCTCGCGGAACGGGATATGTTCAATCCAGTCGACCGCATCCACGCCTTCCTTGCGCGGATCGCCATTGATCTCCATCCAGCGGCGGGGTCGCCCGGGCCCGGCATTATAGCCCGCTGAAACCAGCAGATAATTATTCCCGAAAATCTGCGACAACTCGGCCAAATAGGCCGTGCCCAGGGTCGCATTATAGACCGGATCGGTGATCAGCCGTTCGCGGCTGTAAGGCAGATCGAGCCATCCCGCGACTTCCTTGGCCGTCGCCGGCATCACCTGCATCAGCCCGCGTGCGCCCACGCCGCTCATGACCTTGTGGTCAAATTCGCTTTCGCGGCGCGCGATGGACAGCGCAAGCGCATCGGGCACAGGCATCTCCTCAAGCCCCAGATCGACCACGGGGAAATAGGCGCGCGGCACGACAATGCCGCGTTTGGCGCCTTCCTTGGCGATCATCAGCGCGATATGCGGCTCTTGCCGCTCCAGCGCGAAATCGGTGAGCTGCCCGACAGCCCGCGGCGATTGCGTCTCGGACAGATGCCGCAGGAACCGTTCCGCCAGGTCCCGCTCGCCAGCGGATTGCAGCAGATCCGCCGCCGCAAAGACCGACGACGAAGCAAACCCCGCCTCGCGCCAGTCGGGATAGACGGTTTCACCCGTCAGCGAGGGATGCATCGGCAACCCGGCGCGCTCCGCCGCCAAAAGCCCATAAAAACTAGTCTGGAACCGGCCGCCAAAGGCATAGGCCATGCGCGCTTCTTCCGGGCGGTCCAGTGCCTCAAGTGCGCGGCCTTCCCAATACCCGGCCCGTCCCAGACTGATCGGGGTCTGCACGGCGGCCCGGAACGCGCGGAAATGGCCAAGCGCGGCTTCCGGATCATCGAGCTTCCGAAGCGCCAGATAGCCCGACAGCCATTCCAGATCGGCGTAGGATGCGCCCGCGCTCAACCCGTGGGCCGAGGCCAGGGCATAAGCGTCCTTGTCCTTGCCCTGCCGCATGGCCCAGCGCGCCAGGGTCCGCCGCCAGCCTGCCCATTTGATTGGTTGCCCCAGCGCCTCTTCCGTCGCGCCGCGTTCAACAGCCAGTTCGATCGCTTCGGCATTGCGGCCCCGCCGGGCGCGCCACTGAAATCGTTCAAAGGCTAGTCCGGCGTCGTCCTGCAGATCCTTGGGCACGGCTTTTATCAGACCGTCGACGCCGTTTTTGTCATCGCGAAGGGCAATCCGCGCCTTGGCCAGCGCCTGCCAGCCCCTAGAGACATGGGGGTACATTCGCTTGGCGGCCCGGTCCTTCCCGTCCCATAACAGCCGGTCCAGCCGCGCCTCGTGGTAAGGTTTCAGCAGATCGCCATGGGATTTCAACAGCCGCGTCTGATCGGCAGTCGAGATGTCTTGCGTCAGCCAGGCCAGCACGATCTGCGCCTCGGCATCGCCGGTCTGTCCCAGCGTCTCATACGCGTTGGCCAGAAGGACCGAGCCCGCCCCGGTCTGCGGCGGCTGGGTCGCGAAAAAGGCCACCACATCCTCGGCCCGTGCGCGATAGGGAAGCGATCCCTCGCTCCGACGTCGAAGAAGCTTCAGCCCTGGCCAATCGGCGCGGCGATCCAGAAAGCCCGTCACCTCGTCGAAATTGCCGCGACCCTGGCGCAGCCGGTGCCATTCAATGATGTCGGTCCCAAGCTGGCCCGCCGGTTCCGCAGCCGCATGGGCCCCGGTCCAGTCACCAGAGCGCAGTTTTGTCATCGCCTCGCGCATGGCGGCGACGTCGCGCGGCAATTCCGCCGCCTGGGCGGCCAGCGCCAGCGGAAGAACAAGCCCGGCGACCAGCAGCACCGTCAGGGCCCGTAACACAGGGGTCATCCGTTCACCCTTGGACAATTGCGACGAGAGGAGCACACAAACTTGGCAATGGTAAGGCATGAAGATAGTGTCCGCGGCGAACCTTACCATGCAGGTAACCGCCTGCAAAAAAATCTGTACGAGGGCATGATGATCAAAGGATCGCTTCCAGCACTGGTGACACCGTTTGCCGATGGGGCACTTGATCTCAAGGCCCTGGAATCGCTGGTGGAATGGCACATATCCGAGGGCTCGGACGGGCTCGTTCCCGTGGGCACGACGGGCGAAAGTCCGACGCTCAGCCATGCCGAACATGAAACCGTTATCGAAACCGTCGTGGCCGCGGCCAAGGGCCGGGTTCCGGTCGTTGCGGGGGCCGGATCGAACAATACGGTCGAGGGGATTCGCCTCATCCAGCATGCCGAAGCCGTCGGCGCCGATGCGGCGCTCGTCGTCACGCCCTATTACAACAAGCCGACCCAGGGCGGGCTTTTCGCGCATTTCAAGGCGATGCATGATGCGTCAAACCTGCCGATCATCATCTATAACATTCCGGGCCGCTCGGTGATCGACATGTCGCCCGAGACGATGGGCGATCTGGCCAAGCTGCCGCGGATCATCGGTGTGAAGGACGCGACCGGCGATGTGGTCCGGGTGTCCAAGCAGCGCGACACCTGTGGCGCGGATTTCATCCAGCTTTCCGGCGAAGACGCCTCGGCGCTCGGGTTCAATGCCCATGGCGGAACGGGGTGCATCTCGGTCACCGCCAATGTGGCGCCCAAGCTCTGCGCCGAGTTCCAGGCCGCAACGCTGGCGGGCGATTACACCAAAGCGCTAGACCTTCAGGACAGGCTGATGCCCCTTCACACGGCGATCTTCCTCGAACCGGGGCTTGCCGGCGCGAAATACGGGCTGTCCAAACTCGGTCGCTGTTCGGACGAGGTGCGCCTGCCGCTTGTCGGGATCTCGGACGCGACGAAAACCGCCATCGACGCCGCCATGCGGCATGCGGGCCTTATCAACTAGGCAGAGCCCCGATCCAGGGCGGCCCGAGGAGAAGGCCGGAGGCCGCCGACGAGACAAGGGAATGCGCCGCGGGCGCTCAATTTACCAACCGAGTTGATCGAACGGACCTGTCCTCTTGGGGTGCCGCCCCCGACCAGCACCATCGTGATAAGGGCCAAAAGCCAAAGCGCAGGGGCGGCGACCAGCCCACTTTGATTTGCCGCGCGCAAGCCTTGACTGAGAATTCAACCTCTCTCACGCTGGTCGCATTTGATACTGTGAGGATTTGAGATGTTTGACTTTGGGTTCGGCGACCGGCGCGGAATGGTTACGGTCTGGCAGAGATTTTTGGAAGGCCAAGGCATTGATATCGGGGCGTCCGGCGCCGATGGCGTCTTCGGCAATGACAGCCGAACCGGGACCGAGCTGTTTCAAGGTCAGGTCGGACTTCCCGTCACCGGCTGGGTGAACGCGGAAACCTGGACAGCTGCCATGGCGACGTCAGACCCACCGCTCATTCCGAGTAATTTTTCCAATGCGCTTATCGACTGGTACCGCATCCTGAAACTTATGCGCGATTCCACGTTGTGGGGCAGCTATGACGCCCGGCGTCAGCATTGGATCGACATGTACGACAAGATGTTGGAAGCGTTCGACGACGCTCAGGACCGCGAAACGGCCATCAGGCGCATGCGCGCCTATTATGGCGACACGGACCTCCACTCCATCGGCGAAAGCGTGGGATTGCCCCGAAATGGGGCCAGCCGGGTGCACCCTGAACTGAAGGCACGGATCGTGCGCGCGGTCACACTTGTTCAGGACAAAACCGATGTCGGGGCCGCGCTCGGCACGGTCCAGTCCCAAGGCGGGTTCAGCATTCGCCGGATCACAAGCGGCACGTCCTTGTCCAACCACTCTTTCGCGACGGCCATCGACCTCTCCGCCAGTCGGAACCCTTTTGTTCTTAAGGGCAATGTCGACGACAAGGGCACGGATTTCCCGGTTGAGGAGTTTGTTTTTCTCACGAATGTCGACCCTTTCAGCACCGAGATGATCGACCTCCTTTCGACATCGCGGGAAAAGAGTTTCGACGATGTGTTTCCGGAAATCGAAAAACAGTGCCAGGCCTCTGATGACTTCGTCGCGGCGTTCCGCGATCAGGATACGCTGGCAGAGGCGTTTCGGAGGGCGGTGGACCGGCAAGGCTGGCCTGCGATCACGCAGTCCGAGGCGCTCAGGCTTCTCGGCTTCGGGTCCGCCACGTCGGCTGGCAATGCCGAAACCCGGCGCATGGGGCGCATCCTGCGGGACCTTTTTGACCGCAAGGAAGTGGCCGCGGACAGCCAGAACTCGACCAGAGACCCCGGATACATCGCGCGGTTCGGCTGGGTGAACCTGGATCCAACACTGATCACGGCGCTGATGTGCGTCACCGGTGGCGGGTTGCGCTGGATTGGCGCGGGACGGACCCGGAAGGACGCCATGCATTTTGAGATCTATCTGGATGAAGCACTTCGTCTCAGGCGTCCGCCACTGCTGAGCTGATCAAATGCCCCTTGGATGACGGTCCCGCAGCGGTCATGTTCGGCGCCTTATGTTCAAACCGAGGGACAACCCGACTTACAAGGTCGTCGCCGATAGCCGGCGCGCGCGCCACGACTATGCCATCAACGGCGATATCGAATGCGGCATGCAGGCCCTATCAACCAGGCGCAGCCCCGATCCTGGGCGGCGCGAGGAGAAGGCCGGAGGCCGCCGACGAGATAAGGGAATGCGCCGCAGGCGCGCGATTTGCCAACCGCGCGGTCCCGCACGCCGAAGTCTCGCCATAATGCGTCGTCATAACCCCGCCAACAGCCGGAGGGACGACAGTGATGCGCATCATCGGGGCCTTGGGGTTTTTGGCAGTCGCCGCCGTGGTGTTGCTGATCGACCTGCCAGGAACCTTACGCGCCGTGACAGCGGCCATTCCTGTGTCCAACGCAACACCCACGCTTGCAGCCAAAGCCGAAGGGGCGGCGGTCTTCATCAAGGACGACAGCACGCCGGAGGCGGGCACGTTTGAGGGCGAGGTCATCATCTCGTCCGACGGACAGTCAGACCGAACCTATCCCTTCGCCTATCCGGACCTCTTCCGCGCGGCCATGACGACGCCGACGCGCCTGTCCGACAACGATCCCGACGCCAAATATCCGGACGCTTCGCCAACCCAGATCGCCTGGCAAAGCTGCCTGATGTTCGACCAGGGCCCGTCTCTGACACGCGATATCCAGGCCCAGACCGTCCTGCGCGATTTCATGGCATGCCGCATGCGGTCCGGCGGCGACGGCGCAGCAGAAGACGCCGTCGTCGGCATCGTCTGGCCGACAAACAACCAGTTCCCAGTGACAAACCTGGCCGACCTCTGCGCCAAGGAAGCCATGGTTTGGTTTGAACATATCGCGGCCCCCGAAGCCGATGTCGCCATATGCCTTGCCGTCGGGGATACCGAAACGTCGGACGTGGTGGTCTTCGAACGGCAGGGCGACAAGATGATCGCAATCGCCACGCGCACCGGTCAGACCGGGCGGGTGTGGTCGCTCGCATCGCATTCGGCCAGAAAGAGCGACGCGCTCGCCTCCTATGCGCTTCGCCAAAGCTGGCGCGACGTTCCCGATCAGCGGCTTCAGCACCTGCCCGCCGCTTTCAAGCAGATCGAGGCCAACACAAACAAAGTCCGGACCGACCGCAATTTGGCTTTTGTACGGGCCGCGCTTCACGAGGATAGGATCACGTTTCACTTCCAGTCAAAGCGAGACCGGGCTGTCGATGCGCTGATCAATGACGGCTATCAATACGGTCGCATTGAGGACTACGCATTTTTCCTATTGATGAACGTCCTGTGCCACACGCGTGAGGCCTCGGCCTTGCTCGATGATCAGTTCGACCACCCGAGTTATGAGCTCGCGATCACGCGCGAAAACGGAGACCCTTGGAGGTTTTCGGGCCTCGCGGCCCGGCGATGCTTCAAACGCGACGGATAGGCTGGACAGGCGCGCGCCCAGTTCTTATGTCCGGCAGCCATGGCCAAACCGAAGGACAACCCGAACTACAAGGTCGTCGCCGAAAACCGGCGCGCGCGCTACGACTATGCCATCGACAGCGATATCGAATGCGGCATCCAGTTGATGGGGTCCGAGGTCAAATCGCTCCGCGAAGGGCAGGCCAATATCGCCGAAAGCTATGCGACCGTGGACAATGGTGAACTATGGCTGGTCAACAGCTATATCGCGCCCTACGACCAGGCCAAGATCTTCGGACATGAAGATCGCCGCCGCCGGAAGCTTCTGGTCAGCCGCAAGGAAATGTCCGATCTCTGGAACGCCACGCAGCGCAAGGGCATGACCCTTGTGCCGCTGGTGATGTATTTCAATCACCGGGGCCTGGCGAAGATCAAGATCGGTATCGCCAAAGGCAAGAACGTGGTCGACAAGCGCGACACCAGCGCCAAACGCGACTGGAACCGGCAAAAAGCGCGGCTCATGAAAGAGCACGGGTAAGACTGCGTTCCTTTTCCCCCTAGTTGACCGGAAGGCCAGTGCCTTAATTTGGCTCACCAGGCGATGCGGGGCGCCTGGCCTTCAAGACGTCCCCGCGAAGCGAGGGGCACAATGGAACTAATCATTAGTCTGATTTCAGGCGCCGTGGGCGGCAACGTCGCGGGCGGCCTTCTGAAGAACCTGAACCAAGGCATGCTGATCAACTCGATCGCTGGCATCGTCGGCGGCGGTCTGGGCGGCCAGATCCTGTCCGCATTGGGTTCGGGCGGTGTCGCGGCCGAGGCCGCAGGCGGGCTCGATATCGCGACAATTCTCAGCCAGGTCGCCTCGGGCGGCGTCGGCGGCGGTGTCGTCATGGCCATCGTGGGCGTCGTGCGCGGCATGATGGCCAAGTAACCGATCTCTACGAGTGAGCATTGGTAACAAGTACGGGGCGGCGCCGCCGGTTTGACCTCGAACCGGGAGCCGCCCTTGTTTCAAGGGCCCATCGGCGCTAGGCAGGCGCGATCCGCGTGACACCGAGACCGCCCATGTCCATCGACGATCCGAAAACGCTCGTTTCAACCGCCTGGCTGGCCCAGCATCTGACCGATCCCGATTTGCGCATTTTCGACGCAAGCTGGTACCTGCCCGGTGCGGCCCGCGACGCCAAGGCCGAATACGATGCCGCCCACATTCCCGGCGCACGTTTCTTCGACATCGACGAGATCTCTGATCAACGGTCCGAGATGCCGCATATGGCGCCGCCGCCGGAAAAGTTCATCAGCCGGATGCGCGCCATGGGCGTAGGCGACGGCCACCAAGTCGTGGTCTATGACGGGATGGGCATCTTCTCGGCGGCCCGCGTCTGGTGGCTGTTCCGCCTGATGGGCAAGACCGATGTGGCCGTGCTGGATGGCGGCTTCCCGAAATGGCAGGCCGAAGGCCACCCGGTCGAGGATATGCCGCCCGTCATGCGCGACCGCCACATCACAGTGTCCCGCCAGAACCACCTGGTGAAGGACGTCACCCAGGTGGCCGCCGCGTCGAAACTCGGCGATTATGAGATCATCGATGCCCGCGCGCCCGCCCGGTTCAAAGGCGAGGCGCCGGAACCCCGTGAGGGGCTTCGGTCCGGCCATATCCCCGGGTCCAAGAATGTCCCCTTCGACACGCTTCTGAACCCCGACGGCACAATGAAGACACATGATCAGATGCGCGCGATTTTTGAGGGTGCTGGCGTCGACATCACCAAACCCGCAATCACGACTTGCGGGTCGGGCGTGACGGCGGCGGTTCTGTTTCTGGCGCTCGATATCCTCGGGAACGATCAGGTGGCTCTTTACGACGGATCCTGGGCCGAATGGGGCATGTATAATGACCTGAAGGTCGCCACCGGATGACGGTGGAACCGGCCGGGACCGAATTGTCTTACACGGTCACCTGGCTGGAGATGGCCGAACGACCAAGCTTCCCCTGGCCCCATCAACCTGTTGGCGTGACCGGCTCGCTTC
Source organism: Paracoccaceae bacterium (assembly GCA_965267475.1). Taxonomy (GTDB): domain Bacteria; phylum Pseudomonadota; class Alphaproteobacteria; order Rhodobacterales; family Rhodobacteraceae; genus JBCBKU01. The sequence goes on along the minus strand of OZ254079.1, from coordinate 828,720 downwards.
TGATGGCCGAGGCGCCGCCGCGCTGGTACTTCCTGTCGCTTTATGACGCGGTCGGCGCGGCCTATGCCTGGGAAGACGCCCATGATCGCGACCCGGACGAGGTGCAGGCCTGGCTCGATGACCCAAAGGTCCAACTTTGGAGCTTCATCTCAGATGGCTGGCCCAAGGGCTTCTTCATGCTGGACGCGCGCGAAGCGGGCACCTGCGAACTGGCCTATTTCGGGCTGACCGCGACTGTGATCGGGCGGGGCCTTGGCACGTGGCTTCTGAAGACCGCGATCCTGACCGGCTGGGACCTTCCGGGTGTCGATCTGTTGACCGTCAACACATGCACCCTTGATCATCCCCGCGCTCTCGGGCTTTACCAGAAGCATGGATTCCGCGCAGTCCGGCGCGAGGACCGCACCCGCATCCTCAAACGGCCGCGCGACCTTTCAGGAATTTCGCCGTAAAGGATCAAGGCCATGCTGACAGGTCTGACAGAACAGCCGCAGGACAAGATCCTGATGCTGATGACAATGTTTCGCGAAGACCCGCGAACGGACAAGATCGACCTGGGCGTCGGTGTCTATAAGAACGGCGATGGGGTAACGCCTGTCATGGGCGCGATCAAAGCGGCTGAGCGGCGGTTGGTCGAGGAACAGACCACCAAGTCCTATGTGGGGCTGGCGGGCGATCCGGCCTTCAACGCGGCGATGGCCGATCTGGTTCTGGGCGGCGATCGACCGAAAGATCGGATGGCAGGCGTGGCGACGCCCGGCGGTACTGGCGCGGTCCGTCAGGCGTTTGAACTGATCAAGATGGCCTCGCCCGATGCCACTGTCTGGTATTCTGACCCGACCTGGCCCAACCATATCTCGATCCTGAAATACCTTGATGTGCCGCACCGGCCCTATCGCTATTTCGATGGGGCAACCCGGGGCGTCGATGTTGCTGGCATGATGGAAGACCTGGCCCAGGTGAAGGCGGGCGATGTCGTGTTGCTGCACGGCTGCTGCCACAACCCGACGGGCGCCAACCTGACCGTCGCCGAATGGCAGGATCTGGTTCTGCTGATCGAGAAAACCGGCGCGATCCCGATGATCGACATCGCCTATCAGGGGTTCGGCGACGGGCTGGAAGAAGATGCCGCGGGCCTGCGCCATCTGGTCAGCACACTGCCCGAGGCGCTGATCGCCGCCAGTTGCTCGAAAAACTTCGGGGTCTACCGCGAACGGACCGGCGCGCTGATGGCCGTAGCCCCGGATGCCGGGGCGGCCAAACTGACGCAGGGCACGCTCGCCTTCCTGAACCGCCAGAACTATTCCTTCCCGCCCGATCACGGGGCGCGGGCGGTTACGACGATCCTGGAAGACGCGGCCCTTCGCGCCGATTGGGAGGCCGAGTTGGAAAGCATGCGCACGGGCATGCTCGCCTTGCGCGAACAGCTTGCGGATGAATTGCGCCAGCGCACCAATTCCGACAAGTTCGACTTCCTCAAACATCACCGCGGCATGTTCTCGCGCCTGGGCGCGACGCCGGATCAGGTGACGGCGATGCGGGAAAACCACGGCGTTTACATGGTGGGCGACAGCCGTATGAACATTGCGGGTCTGACGCCATCGAACATTCCGGCACTGGCCGAAGCCATCGTCGCGGCGGAGGTTTGAGATGAGCTTGTCGACCCGCACATTCGGGCGCACGGGCCGCGACGTCACGGGCATCGGGTTTGGTGCCTGGGCCATTGGCGGCACCTGGGGCGAAGTGACCGAAGACGACGCCAAGGCCACGCTGCATGCGGCTTTGGACGCAGGGGTGACTTTCCTCGATACGGCGGATGTCTATGGCGATGGCCGGTCCGAACGGCTGATCCGCGACGTCTTGAACGACCGGGGCGGCGACCGCCCCTTCGTGGCCACGAAGGCGGGCCGGCGGTTGGATCCGCATGTGGCCGAGGCGTATACGCCCGAGGCCATTGAGGGGTTTCTGGATCGTTCGCTCACCAATCTCGGCACCGATTGCGTGGATCTTCTTCAGCTTCATTGTCCCCCGACCGAGGTCTATTCCAACGCAGATTTCTTCGGTGCACTCGGCGGGTTGGTCCAGAAGGGCAAGATCCGGCATCTGGGCGTCTCGGTGGAAACGGTGGATGAAGCGTTGACGGCGATCCAGTATCCCAATGTTGTCTCGGTCCAGATGATCTTCAACATCTTCCGGCAGAAACCGATCGAGGCGTTCTTTCCGGCTGCGAAAGCCAGGGATGTTGCGATCATCGCCCGGGTACCGCTCGCCAGCGGACTTCTGACCGGAAAGATGCGCCCCGACACGCATTTCGCGGCGGACGACCACCGGTCGTTCAACCGGAATGGCGAGGCCTTTGATATGGGCGAGACGTTTTCGGGCGTGCCGTATGACGTCGCGCTTGAGGCCGTGGAAGAGATCCGCCCGCTGGTCCCGGAAGGCGCCACGATGGCGGCCTTCGCGCTGCGCTGGATCCTGATGGAGGATGCCGTCAGCGTGGTGATCCCTGGCGCCCGGCGCCCCGATCAGGCCGTGTCAAACGCAGCCGCGGATGCCTTGGCGCCCCTGTCCGCCGACACGATGGACGCGCTTCGCGAGATCTATGAACGCCGGATCGCCCCCCATGTGCACCACCGCTGGTAGCCGGTGAAGATCGCCGCCGTCATCGCCGATGAAGCCGGGGTCACCGACCCGCTTTTGACGGCGCTTGCGGGGGACCTGGCGGCGCAGGGTCTTTCGGTTGCGGGGGCGGTGCAACGGACCATCCCGGGCACCGAAACTGCCAATCGCAGGATGGTGGTCACCCTGTTGCCGGATGGGACGGACATGCAGATCTCGCAGGATCTGCCGCCGGGCACCCCGGGCTGTTGCCTGGATCCGGGCCGCCTGGAAGAAGCCGTTGCCGCCACTTCGCAATGGATCGCAGCGGGGCTCGACGCCGTAATCCTGTCGAAATTCGGCCAGCGCGAGGCTGAGGGCCGCGGCTTTCGCGACACCATTGTCCGCGCGGTCGAAGCCGATGTGCCCCTGATCCTGGGCTGTGCGCCCGACCGTCTGCCCGATCTGACGGATTTCCTGGGTACGGCGCCGGACCGGCCCAAACCCGACTTAAAGTCGCTGACTGCCTGGCTTCGCCCATAAAAAAACCCGGGCGCGAACGCCCGGGCCAGTGGAGAAGACTGATAGGAAGGAGGATCAGCCTTTGGAAAAGTCCGGATAGGCCTCCATCCCAAGCTCGGATGTGTCGAGCCCGTTGATCTCGGCCTCTTCGCTGACGCGAATTCCGATGACGGCTTTCAGGATGAACCAGACCACCAGCGAGATCACGAAGGTGAACGCGCCGTAGGCGATGATGCCGGTGATCTGTGCGCCAATCGTTGCGCTGCCCGAAAAGGCCACGGCGATTGTGCCCCAGATCCCTGCGATCAGGTGCACCGGAATGGCGCCAACCACATCGTCGATCTTGAACTTGTCGAGCATCGGAACCGTGAAGACCACGATCACACCGCCGACCGCACCGATCAGGAGCGACCCGAAGAGCGACGGGGCAAGTGGCTCTGCCGTGATCGACACGAGACCGGCCAAGGCACCGTTCAGGACCATGGTCAGGTCAGCCTTGCCATAGACCACCTGGGTCAGGATCAGCGCAGCCACGGCACCGGATGCGGCCGCCATGTTGGTGTTGGCGAAGATCCTGCTGACATCGGTGATGTCGCCCACGGTACCGGCTGCAAGCTGCGAGCCGCCGTTGAAGCCGAACCAGCCGAGCCACAGGATGAATGTGCCGAGCGTGGCCAGGGCCAGGTTTGAGCCCATCATCGGGTTCACTTTGCCGTCCTTGTACTTGCCAAGGCGCGGACCAAGCACGATGGCACCGGCAAGCGCTGCCCAGCCACCGACCGAGTGCACGATGGTCGAGCCGGCGAAGTCCGAGAAGCCAGCTTCAGACAGCCAGCCGCCGCCCCACTGCCAGGAGCCCGAGATCGGGTACATGACACCGGTCAGAACAACGACGAAGATCAGGAAGGGCCAAAGCTTGATCCGCTCGGCCAGAGCACCCGACACGATCGAGGCCGTGGCGGCCACGAACATCAGCTGGAAGAAGAAGTCGGACCCGGCAGAGGCATAGTCGAGCGCGGCGTCTGCTGCGTCCAGTCCAACCGGCTCAAGCGCGGTGACCGAGAAGAACGGGCCAACCCAGCCCGGGATGATCCAGCCGTCGCCCGGATACATGAGGTTGAAGCCAATCAACCAGTACATGATCGACGCGATCGAGAAGAGCGCGATGTTCTTCGTCAGCTGCATCGTGACGTTTTTCGACCGGACAAGACCGGCTTCGAGCATGGCAAAGCCAGCCGCCATCCAGAACACAAGGAAGCCGCCCACAAGGAACAGCAGGGTTGTCATGATATACGGGCCGATCTCGTCGAAGCCCGGCGCATCCTGCGCAAGCGCCAATGTTGGTGCGACAGCCGCCAACGCTGACAGGGGGAGGAGTCTCTTGATCGTCATGTGTCTTTTCCCTTCACGCGGATCAGATGGCGTCATCGCCGGATTCGCCGGTGCGCACGCGCAGCGCGCTTTGCACATCCAGAACGAAGATTTTGCCGTCGCCGATCTTGTCGGTCTTGGCGGTGGTTGCGATGGTCTCGACCACCTGGTCGGCCATGCTGGCGGCCACCACGATTTCAAGCTTCACTTTCGGTACGAAATTCACGGCGTACTCGGCGCCGCGGTAGATTTCGGTGTGACCCGATTGTGAGCCGAAGCCCTTGATTTCGGTCACCATCATGCCGCGTACGCCGATGGAGGTCAGCGCTTCGCGGACCTCTTCCAGCTTGAACGGCTTGATCGCTGCAATGATCAGTTTCACGTGCGTCCCCATATCTGTGCGGGAGCCCCCCCGCAGGTTATGGGGCGAGACAGAACGCCGGACCGTCCGGGTTCAAGGTAAGGGGGGCGGGATTCTGATGCAGATCGCTCGGTATTTGCACAATTTTTGCACAAATTGATCGCTTCGCCTGTTTTTTGGGCAAATACAAAACTGCGTCGTCGGCGAAATCACGCTCCACATCCGGCGGCTTGCGCGCTAGAGTCGCGGGCAAAAGCAGGTCTCAAAACACGAGCAGAAAATCATGAGTGGTCAGCGTGGTAAGCGGCCGCCCCTTGTCGCGGAAAAGCGGTCGAAGAAACCCACCGGCAAGAAAGCGGCCCCGGCCCGGCGCATGTCGCGGGCAAAGACATCGAAACGACCGAAACGCCGGAAATCGCTTCTGGGTCGCCTGACGGCCTGGGTGGCCCGTCTGATCTGGGCGCTTGGCTGGCGAGGCGGCGTTGTTCTTGGCCTGACCACCGCCTTGGCGGTTCTCTATTATGCGGCGACGCTTCCCAGGATGGAGGCGCTTCTGGATGGCCGCGCGCGCGGCTCGGTCACGATGCTCGACCGCGACGGCCAGACCTTCGCCTGGCGGGGCGAACAGTTCGGCGGCCAGATCACCGCGGCCTCAGTGTCCCCCAATCTGAAGCATGCCGTCGTCGCGACCGAGGACAAGCGGTTCTACCGCCATCTCGGGATCTCACCGCGCGGCATCGCCAGCGCGATCCGCATCAACCTGCGCGAAGGGCGCGGGCCATTGTCCGGTCATGGCGGGTCCACGATCACCCAGCAGGTGGCCAAGCTTCTGTGTCTTGGCGTGCCTTACGATCCGGCCACCGGCATGTCCGAGGCCGAGTATGAGGCCGATTGCCGCCGGACGACCATCAGCCGCAAGATCAAGGAAGCGGTCTATGCGCTGGCGCTGGAACTCCGGTATTCCAAAGATGACATCCTGACGATCTATCTGAACCGCGCCTATCTGGGCGCCGGGTCGCGCGGCTTCGAAGCCGCGTCGCAAAGGTATTTCGGGAAATCGGCGGCTGAGGTGACCATCGCGGAAAGCGCGATGCTTGCGGGTCTTCTTGTGGCGCCGTCACGCTTTGCGCCGACCGCGAACCTGGAACGGTCGCAGAACCGGGCCGAGGTGATTGTCGGTCTCATGGAAGATCAGGGCCGGATCACCTGGGAAGAGGCGCAGGTCGCCCGCACCAATCCGGCGATCCTGTCGCAGGCTGCGGAACGGCGGGCCGGTGGATATTATGCCGATTGGGTGATGGATCAGGGTCCGGCCTTCCTGATGCGCGAAACCACAGAAGATGTCGTGATCCGCACGACCTTTGATCAGCGGATTCAGACCGCAACCGAAAATGCGCTGGAACATATCTTCGCGACCAAGGTGCGCCCCGGGTCCGAAGCCCAGGCGGCGATTGTCGTGATGAGCGCCGATGGCGCCGTTCGCGCCATGGTGGGCGGGCGCAAATTGCGCGGTGTCGCCGGCCAGTTCAATCGCGCGATCCAGGCCAACCGGCAGACGGGGTCGGCATTCAAACCCTTCGTCTATGCGGCGGCGATGGACCTTGGCTATACGCCCAGCGACACGATCCTCGACGCGCCGATCACCGTGGTGATCCCCGGCTCAGGAGAGTGGAGCCCACGGAATTCAAACGAGAATTTCGCAGGAGAGGTCACGCTGACCGAGGCCTTTGCCCGCTCGCTCAACACGCCCGCCGTGCGCGTGTCCGAGACGGTGGGGCGCGAGACCGTGCGCCATGTGGCGCGCGAGTTTGGGATCGGAAGCGATCTGGCGGATGGCCCTGCCCTGGCGCTCGGCGTGTCGGAAGCGACGCTTCTTGAGATGACAGGCGCCTATGCGGGCATCCTGAACGGCGGCTCTGCCGTCACACCTTACGGGCTGATCGAGCTTCGGCTTCAGGGCGACACGACACCGATGATCGACCAGACCGGTGGCCTGCGTGAACGGGTGATCAGCCCCGAAGCGGCCGGGTACCTGACCTATATGATGCGCGAAACCGTCCGGCGCGGAACCGGCCAGCGCGCGGCCCTGCCGGGGCGCGAGGCCGCGGGCAAGACCGGCACGACGCAGGAAGCGCGCGATGCCTGGTTTCTCGGTTTCACCGCGGATTACGTGGCCGGGGTCTGGATGGGATATGACGACAACACGCCGTTGACGGACGTGTCCGGCAGTGGCTTGCCGGCCGAAATCTGGCGCGAAGCCATGGTACAGATCCATGAAGGTCTGCCTGCCAAACCGCTTCCGGCGCTGGACCCGCCACCTCCGGTGACGGTGATCGAACCATCGCGCCCTTCGGACACCGGCGATCCGTTGCTCGATCTGGTGCGGGCAATCCTACGCGGCAACCGCTAGCGCAGCGGTGGCGAAAAATGAATTCATTTTTCGTAACGTTTTTCGTGTCGAAAAACGGCTCCGCGCCGATCAGCCGGCGCGGCGCAGATCCGCGATCAACTGGTCTACGTTGCCACGCCGTTTGTCGAGCATCGCGCCAATCTCGGTCCGTTCCGTCTTGCCGAGGCTGATCCCCTCGATCACCAAATCGAAGAACCGGTCCTGGCCGCTTCGGTCGGACACCCGGAACACAAGCTGGAACGGGGACTGGCCGCGCAGTTTCACAACCGACTGAACCTCATAATAGGACCGCACAGGCCGTGCGTTCCGGACCGTGATTTCACCGCCGATGAATTCGCGGAAGCGCCGTCCGTACTTTCGGGCCAGATAGCCGCCGAAGGCATCCGAATAGGCGGCAAGCTGTTGCCGGCTCATCGAGCGCGCCGCAGGACCAAGGGTCGAGCGCGCGATGATGTTTACGTCGCCATAGCGATTGAAGATGCCTTCGAAATCGCGAAACATCGCAGATTCGGATTTTCCCGAGTTGATAACGCGGTTGATGTCGCCCACCACGGCGTTGACCAGCGTCGTCGCGCGGTCGGTCGTGATGGCCCATGCTGGCGCCAGCGTGGCCGCGAGCCCGGTTGCGGCAAGGCCTGCCAGGGCGGCCCGTCTTGTCGTCTTACTGTAAGTCACCATCAAAATCCTCGTACGGATCGAATGAAAAATCGTCGTTCTGGTCATTCAGCCGGAAGCGGCGGTTCTGCAAATATAGGTTGCGCGCCTGCGCATAGCTATCGGCGCTTTGATAATACACACTGTCGATGGCGGACCTAAGCCGATACCGCGTATCAAGCCCCGCCATGGCCGAAGCCGCCGGTGGAATGAGACGATCATTGCCATCCAGCACCAATGTAAGCGGATTCGTAAACAAATCGACGACTTTGCCCGCGGCATCGCGCTCGGTCGAGGGACCCAGAAGCGGCAGTTCGATATAGGCACCTTCGGGCGCGCCCCAGACATGCAGCGTTTCCCCGAAGTCCGAGGGCCGGTTTTCCAACCCGAACTCGGTCGCGACGTCGAAAATGCCGAAAATCCCCAGAATCGTGTTGGTGGCGAAACGGAACGTATTGTGCACCGCGTCTTCGATATCGCCTTGCAACACATCGTTCACGACCCGCCTTGGCGCATCGATATTGCCCGCGACATTGGTCACGCCGCGCCGGATCGGGTCCGGCACCACGGTACCATAGGCGGTCGAGGTCGGGCGCACCAAAGCCCGGTCGAGACCCCGGTTCACGGCGTGAACCTTGCGATTCGTCCGCTCATAGGGATCGAAAATCTCAACCGGCTCGCTGGGCACCGTGCAGGCCGTCGCGATCAGCAGAAAACCCACTGCAAGGCCTTTGATGGGGCTCGGGAAAGTCATCTCAACGCGTTTGATCAAAGTTCTTTTGCCTGCTTTGGCCGTCCTATCCCACAGATAGGAGCGAATTGGAACATGGACCACCGAAACTGGCCACTTGTCGCGCAGCCGTGATGGTCTGGCAACGCCGCCCATGGAACGCCTTTCGCTGGCCGGTTGCCGGGGTTAGCCTTGGCCAAGGAAATATGAACAGGAGGTTTCCATGGCGGGCGAAATCGAGGCGCGACTGGCAGAGTTGGGTGTCACATTGGGCGCGCCGAACGCACCGGCGGCAAATTACATACCCTATGTGCAGGTCGGCCAGACGCTTTACGTCTCGGGCCAGATCCCCGGCACCCCGGCCGATCCGGTTACCGGCAAGCTGGGCGCCGACACTGATGTGGCCGAAGGGGCCGCCGCCGCCCGGATTTGTGCGATCAACCTTCTGACGCAGGTCAAAGCGGCGTGCGGCGGCGATCTCGACCGGTTGCAACGGGTGGTGAAGCTGACCGGTTTCGTCAATTCCACCCCCGATTTCACGCAGCACCCGGCGGTGATCAACGGCGCTTCGGATTTCATGGTCGAGGCTTTGGGCGACAAGGGCCGCCATGCGCGCTCGGCGGTCGGCATGGCAGCCCTGCCCCTGGGTGTCTCGGTAGAGATCGAGGGGATTTTCGAGATCTCATGACCGTGCCTCTGCCGCAGGCTTTCCTGGAGACACCGCTTGCCCATCGGGCGTTGCATGACCGTGCCAAGGGGGTGGTCGAGAACAGCCTGTCTGCCGTTCTTGCGGCCGTCCAGGCAGGCTATGGCATTGAAATCGATGTACAATTGACTGCTGACGAGCAGGCAGTCGTGTTCCACGATTATGACCTGGACCGGTTGACCGGCCAATCGGGCCCGGTACGGGACCGGACCTTGTCCGAATTGCAGTCAATCGCGTTGACAGCGGGCGACGCGTCCATCCCCAGTTTGGCCGAAGTTCTGAACGCCGTGGCCGGCCAGGTCCCGCTTCTGATCGAGATCAAAGATCAGGACGGTGGGCTTGGCCCGAATGTGGGCCCGCTGGAAAAAGCAGTGGCCGCCGACATCGCAGGCTATGTCGGGCCTTTGGCGGTCATGTCCTTCAACCCCCATGCCGTGGCGCAGCTTCGCGATCTTTCGCCCGGGGTTCCGCGCGGGTTGGTCACCGACCCTCTCCCCCCCGCCTATTGGCCGAACGTCTCGGACGAAACGCGGAAGCGGCTGACCGCCATCGCGGATTTCGATGCGCTTGGGGCGACTTTCATCAGCCACTATTTCGAGGATCTGGGAAACCCGCGGGTGACCGAGCTTAAGGCGCAAGGCGCGGCGATCCTGTGCTGGACGATCCGGTCGCTCGAAGATGAGGAAAAGGCGCGCCAGGTCGCTCAGAACATCACCTTCGAAGGGTATTCTGCGCCGCAGCACCGGTCTTGACCTTCCAGGCACAGGCGTCATGTTCTGACATGAAGCTTCCCCCGAACTGGTATGCCCGAAACGCAGATCGAAATTGATGTGCTTGGCGCTATCGCCGAGTTGCCCGCCGATCAGTGGGACGATTGCGCCTGCCCGGAAGTGGCGGATGGCGGCCGCCCGTTGGACCCGTTCACGACGCACCGTTTCTTGTTGGCGCTTGAAACCTCGGGCTCGGTCGGGACAGGCACGGGATGGCAGCCCAGACACATCGTGGCGCGGATGGAGGGTGAGGTCATCGCCGTCATGCCGCTTTATGCAAAGGGCCACAGCCAGGGCGAATACATCTTCGATCACAACTGGGCCCATGCTTATGAAAACGCGGGCGGGCGGTATTACCCGAAGCTTCAGGGCGCCGTGCCCTTTACCCCTGCCACGGGGCGACGGTTTCTGACCAAACCGGGCTATGAGGAAACCGGCATCGCCGCCTTGGTCGAAGGATCGGTCCGGCTGGCCATGCAGAACCGCGTGTCTTCGGTCCATGTGACTTTCTGCACGGAAGAAGAGGCCGAGATCGGCGCGCGCCTTGGGTTTTTGCACCGGGCGACCCAGCAGTTTCACTGGGAAAACCGCGACTATGCCGATTTCGGCGCCTTCCTGGCGGACCTGTCATCGCGAAAGCGCAAGAACATCCGGAAGGAACGCCGGACCGCACAGTGTTTCGGGGGCGAGATAAAGGTATTGACCGGCGATGCCATCGAACCCGAGCATTGGGATGCGTTCTGGCGGTTCTATCAGGACACGGGCGCGCGGAAATGGGGCACGCCCTATCTGACCCGCGCCTTCTTCAACGCGGCACAGGAAACGATGCGCGACGATATGCTGCTGGTTCTGGCAAACCGCGAAGGCCGACCCGTTGCAGGGGCGCTGAACTTCATCGGGCGGGAGACGCTATATGGCCGCTATTGGGGCGCCATCGAAGATCACCCCTGTCTGCACTTTGAGCTCTGCTATTATCAGGCCATCGACTATGCGATCCAGAACGGTATGGGCCGCGTCGAGGCGGGCGCGCAAGGTCAACACAAGTTGGCGCGGGGTTATCTGCCCGTGACCACCCATTCGCTGCATTGGATCGCCGATGACGGCTTCGCCCAGGCAATCAAACAATATCTGGACGCCGAACGCGAAGCGGTGGATGAAGAGATCGAGATTTTGACCAGCTATGGTCCATTCCGCAAAGTCATGTCGGAGGATGAATGATGGCAGAGAAACTGACCGAGGCCGAGCGCGCCGAACATCTGTCGCCGTTGTTGGACAACGGTTGGGTGCACGAACCGGGCCGCGACGCGATCACCAAGACCTTCGTCTTCAAGAATTTCGTTCAGGCCTTCGGCTGGATGACGCAAATGGCGATCCATGCCGAGAAGCTGAACCACCACCCGGAATGGTCGAACGTCTACAAGACGGTTGAGGTTCTGTTGACCACCCACGATGCAGATGGGCTGACCGAGTTGGACGTCAAGCTTGCCAAACGCATGGATGCCGCCGCCACATGATCGAGACCTTCCTGAACTATCAAATCGCGGGTCTCCGTTTGGGCGATGTCCTGACCGTCGATTTCCTATCCCAAATCCTGGGCAACGTTCTGGCCGCCATCGCAATCCTGATTGTCGGCTACATCGTCGCGGGCTGGGCCATGCGGCGGATCCGGGGGCTTGGGCTCAAATACCGCCACCTCGATGTGACGCTGTTCAATTTCCTTGGAAATATAGCACGTTACGCGATCCTTATCTTCACGTTCCTGTTCGTGCTGAACACGTTCGGCGTGCAGACAACCTCGATCATCGCGGTGCTCGGTGCGGCGGGTCTGGCCATCGGGCTGGCGCTGCAAGGCACATTGTCGAACGTGGCCGCGGGTGTGATGATCGTCTTCTTCCGGCCGTTCAGCGTGGGGCATTTCGTCGATATCGGTGGCACCTCGGGCACCGTCGACGACATCACGCTGAACTGGGTGAAGCTGGCAACCCTGGACAACGTTCAGGTGATTGTTCCAAACGCGCAGGTCTGGGGGAATACGATCACCAATTATTCTGTCCTTCCGACGCGGCGGGTCGAGTGGATCTTTGGCGTGGGCTATGGCGCAGATCTGGCCAAGGCCGAGGCAATCATCCGCGAAACGCTGACCGCGGACCCACGCGCGCATAAAACCCCCGAACCCTTCGTGCAAGTCACCAACCTGGGCGACAGTTCGGTCGATTTCACCGCGCGGGTCTGGTGCGATGCCGGGGATTTCTGGGGGTACAAGACCGACATGACGCGTGCCGTGAAGGAGGCGCTGGATGCAGGCGGGATCGACATTCCGTTCCCGACCCGCACCATCGTCTCGGTCAGCGACTAGATCAGATCAAGAAGCGCCGCGCCGCCGGTCATGTCACAGACGCCAGCGCCTTCTTCGATGACGAGTTTCGTGAGAACACCGTCCTCCACAACCATCGCATGGCGCACCAGCCGGTTGTAGAAACCGGCCACCGGCGCGTCGAAGGACAGCCCGATATCCTTGCCGAATGCGCCGGTCGGTTCGCTGACAACGGTGACACCTGCATCGGTGGCCCCGGTCGCTTCGGCCCAGGCTTTGGTGACCTGAACATCATTCACGACCAGCACGATGATCTCATCGACGCCCTTGGCCCGGATCGCATCGGCCTGAGCCACAATCGATGGCACATGCATCGAAGTGCAGGTTCCGGTGAAGGCGCCCGGCATCCCGAAGATCAGGACCTTGCGACCAGCCAGCTTCTCTGAAAGCTGCACCTCTTGCGGTCCATCCGCCCCCTGGTAACGCAGGGTTGTCTCGGGCAACCGCTGGCCTTCTGCAATTGTCATCAGTCCGATCCTTTCCGGAATTGCCTTCGCTCTTTCGCGGGATATAGGCTGAGGGTCTAATGAAGACCAGTTCGGGACGGGGACCATGGGGCGGATTGTGATTGTCGGCGCGGGGCAGGCCGGATGTTCGCTTGTGGCGAAGCTGCGTGCGCTTGGCTTTGACGGTGGCCTCACCCTGATCGGGGACGAACCCGTTCCGCCCTATCAGCGCCCCCCTTTGTCGAAGGCCTATCTTTTGGGCGAGATGGAGGAAGAGCGGCTCTATCTTCGGCCACGGCATTATTACGACGATGAGAACATCGAATTGCGCCTTGGGGCGCCGGTCACGGCGATTGATCCCGCCGCGCAAACCGTGACTGTCGGGGGTGAGGTGCTGGCCTATGACCAACTGGCGCTGACCACAGGGTCAGCGGCCCGGTCCCTGCCTCCCGCGATCGGCGGCGACAAGGCTGGTGTCTATCTGGTGCGCAGCCTTGCCGACGTGGACACGATGTCGCCCGAATTCCAAGCCGGGCGAAAGGTGATTGTCGTCGGCGGCGGCTATATCGGGCTTGAAGCCGCAGCGGTCGCCGCCAAGCTTGGACTTCACGTCACGCTTTTGGAAATGGCCGACCGGATCTTGCAGCGGGTCGCTTGCCCCGAGACCTCGGACTATTTCCGTGCGCTCCATATGGCGCATGGCGTCGAGATCCGCGAAAGCGCGCGGCTGGACGAGGTTCTGGGCGATGTCCGGGCCAGCGGTGTCCGCCTGGACGACGGCACGGAACTGGCGGCGAATTTCGTGATCGCCGGGATCGGCATCGCGCCGGGCAAGGCGCTGGCCGAAGCGGCGGGGCTGGCCTTGGACAACGGCATTGCCGTCGATGATTTCGGACGCACCTCAATCCCGAATATCTGGGCGGCGGGTGATTGCGCGTCCTTCCCCTATCGCGGCGAACGGATCCGTCTTGAGAGCGTGCAAAACGCGATAGATGAGGCCGAATGCGTCGCCGAGAACATCATGGGGGCTGAAAAGCGCTATGATGCGCATCCCTGGTTCTGGTCGGATCAGTATGACGTCAAGTTGCAGATTGCGGGGTTGAACACGGGCTATGACAGCGTGGTCGTGCGCCCCGGCGACCGGGACGGCGCCGTCAGTCACTGGTATTTCCGCGGCTCGACCCTTCTGGCGGTCGATGCCATGAATGACCCCCGGGCCTATATGATCGGAAAGCGGCTGATCGAGGCGGGCAAATCGCCTGAGCCGGCCACCATCGCGGACGCGGGCGCGGATCTGAAGGCACTTTTGAAGGCGTGAGGATCGTCGGTGGTGATTGGCGCGGACGGCGGCTGGAGAGCCTGAAAGGCGGGGACGCGGCCGCGCATTTGCGCCCCACCTCGGACAGGGTGCGCGAAAGCCTGTTCAATGTGCTGTCGGGCGGACGTTTTGGGGATCCGATCACAGGGGCGCGCGTGCTGGATCTGTTTGCGGGCACGGGGGCTTTGGGGTTCGAAGCGCTGTCGCGCGGCGCAAGCCATGCCACCTTCGTGGACAAGGGGCGAAAGGCGCAAGGTCTGATCCGCGCCAACGGTCGGATGCTTGGTGCCCGCTTCGACGCCCTTGCAGTCGATGCGACACGCCTGCCCCCCTGCCCCGACGTACCGTGCGATCTGGTCTTTCTGGACCCGCCCTATGGCAAGGGGCTCGGCGAAAAGGCCTTGGCCTCTGCCACTGCAGGTGGCTGGATCGCGGGCGATGCGCTCATCCTGTGGGAAGAGAACGCACCTCCCACCGCGCCCGAGGGTTTCGAGATGCTCGATACCCGCAAGTATGGCGGGACCCATGTGGCGATCCTTCGCCATGTCGCCTAAGCGTTACTCGCTTCGTTAAACGTTGCGGTTTATGGTGCGTCCATGACCACATTGACCGCGTTTTTCTTAGGCGACTGGACCGCCGAGGCCGAAGCCCCGACCCGCCCGCCACGTCCGGCGCGGCAAGGCTGGGCGATGATCGGCGATGTGGGGATGGCGCGGGGCGGTGTGCCCGAAATCCTGATCCAGTGGCGCCGCGCGCAGGGCGAAGACGACCCCAAGCCACAGCTGTAAAACCGGCCACGCAATCGGGCCCCGGTCCGTGCCGATCCGGCGCGGGGGGCTTTTTCCTTTTTCGTTTCTGGTATTGGCCCTCCGCAACACGCGACGGGGCAAAAGAGCATAAGAAATCCGGTCGACCGGATCAGACCCGCCACCCCGCAAAGCGGACCGGCAAGTCAGGGTTTTGGGCCCCTCTTTGGGATCAAGGGACCACGCATCGATGCAGGCGCGGTTGTCTGACAGATTGGTTAAGTCGGTGTGTCGCAACCGAACGGTGCGCTGAACACTATCAAAGCCAGGTTGGGTGGAACTTGCCAGCGGGCGACAGGGTGAAGATCTCAGCACCTGTTGCGGTCACGCCGACCGAATGCTCGAACTGGGCCGAAAGAGACCGGTCGCGCGTCACCGCCGTCCAGTCGTCGGCCAGAACCTTCGTCTCGGGCCGCCCAAGGTTCACCATGGGTTCAATGGTGAAGAACATGCCTTCTTCCAGCACAGCGCCCGTACCCGCGCGTCCATAGTGCAGAACGTTGGGCGGCGCATGGAAACTGCGCCCGAGCCCGTGGCCGCAAAAGTCGCGCACGACCGACATGCGGTGCGCTTCGACATAGGCCTGAATGGCATGGCCGATATCGCCAAACGTATTGCCCGGTTTGACAGCCTCGATCCCCTTGAACAGCGCATCATGGGTGACCTGGATCAGCCTTTCGGCCTTCCGGTTCAGCTTGCCGGCGACATACATGCGGCTTGAGTCGCCAAACCAGCCATCGACGATCACGGTGACGTCGATGTTCAGGATATCGCCCGGTTTCAACTGCTTTGGTCCCGGAATGCCGTGGCAGACCACGTGGTTCACCGAAATGCAGCTTGCGTGCTCATAACCCTTGTAGCCAATGGTGGCAGAGGTCGCGCCAGCCGCTTCTACCCAGTCGGTGATCAGGCGATCCAGTTCACCCGTGGACTGACCGGGAAAGACATGCTCGGCAATGCGATCAAGGATGTGCGCCGCCAGCTCACCAGCTTTGGCCATGCCTGCAAAGTCACTCGGGTCGTGGATCCGAATGCCGTCTTTGGTCAAACGATTCTGGCTTTTATCGTCCAAAACAGATTCCCCTGGCGCTCAAGCCCCCTAAATAGGGCATCGCGGGTCCCTTCGCCAGTCCGTGAATGGTCATCTAGGGTTGCATCCCGATCTCATGGGTCAATGTGACGCGGGATTGGGTGATCTCGGTGCCCATAGCGATTGCTTCGACGCCGCGCGTCTGGACCAGATCGAATGCCTCGGCATAGGCCGGATCCAAATCGCGGGCCAGCCGGAACCGGTCGCAATCGGTGCGCTGGATCACGTAAAGCATGACGGCGCGTGCGCCTTCCCCCGCCACATCGGCCAGGTCGAACAGATGCTTTCGACCGCGATCCGTGACGCAATCGGGAAACTCGGCCCAGGTGCCATCGCGGCGCAGATGGACGTTCTTCACCTCGACATAGGCGTCAGGCAGGCCCTGCTCGGTCAAAAGAAAATCGATCCGGCTGTTGGACCCATAGCGTTGTTCGGGCCGAATGGTTCCGTAGGCCCCAAGTCCCGGAACACGGCCCGCACGCAGCGCCTCGCCGACGACGCGGTTCGGCACGCCCGTGTCGATCCCGGCC
Source organism: Paracoccaceae bacterium (assembly GCA_965267475.1). Classification (GTDB taxonomy): domain Bacteria; phylum Pseudomonadota; class Alphaproteobacteria; order Rhodobacterales; family Rhodobacteraceae; genus JBCBKU01. Next base: position 812,034 of record OZ254079.1, on the reverse strand, counting down.
ATATGCCCGTCCGGCAGTTCAACCAGCCGCCAGCCATATTTGAGCTTCTTCTTCGGGTCGTCGTTCTGCTCAAGCCAGATCCGCATACCTGGATCGGCAAGCCCCAGCATCGCACCCGGGTTCGGGCAATGGGCCGTCACCTCTTCCCCGGTCTCCAGCGTCACATCGGCCAGAAACCGTTTGTAGCGCCGGATCAGCGTTGCAGGGATCAGAGGGGTTGGAAACTCCATGCCCCCGCCCCTATACCGCCCATGGAACACCGACAAGGAGCGCTTATGCCGAACCCAACCGCCGCCATGCTTGTGATCGGGGATGAGATCCTGTCAGGCCGGACCCGCGATGCGAATATGCATCATCTGGCGGGCGTTCTGACCGCGCGCGGCGTGACCCTGAAAGAGGTGCGTGTTGTCTCGGATGACCGCGACGCCATCATTGCTGCGGTGCAGGCCTTGTCCGGAACCTATGATCACGTCTTCACCTCGGGCGGGATCGGTCCGACCCATGACGACATCACCGCCGACAGTGTGGCGGCCGCCCTGAACGCGCCCATTGATGTGCGGGACGACGCGCGGGCGATCCTTCAGGCGCATTACGATGCCCAGGGGATTGAGATGAACGCGGCGCGTCTGCGCATGGCCCGGATACCGGATGGTGCAGATCTGATCGAAAACCCGATCTCGGCGGCGCCAGGGTTCACCCTGCAGAACGTGCATGTGATGGCGGGCGTCCCGTCGATCTTTCAGGCCATGGTCGAAAGCGTCATGCCGTCCATCGCCGGGGGACGTCCGATCCTGTCGCGGGTGATCCGGATCAACCGCGGCGAAGGGGATATTGCCGGGCCTTTGGAGGCGCTGGTTCAGGCGCATCCCGATCTGTCCTTCGGGTCCTATCCGGGCATTCGCAACGGCGCTTTCTCGGTCCAGGTGGTCGCGCGCGGGGAAGAGGCGGCGGCGCTTGATACAGCCATCGCGGAACTGGCCGCGCTGTTTCCGGGCGATACCGAGTGAGCTTGCCCGATACCCGCACGGCCTGGGCGGCGATTGCGGCCACGTGGCCCGCCGCGTCCCAGACGCGTGTGGGGCCGGTTACGCTGCGCGACGGCGCGGGCGGCGGCAACCGGGTGTCGGCGGCGACGGTGGATGGCGCGGTCGACGCAGACGAACTGGACGCCGCGATCCGGGCGATGCGTCAGGGCGGGCGCACACCAATTTTCTGGATCCGCGACGGTGAGGATGCGCTGGATCGCCTTTTGGACGAGCTGGGCTTCGTCGCGCGGGATCACACCCGCCTGATGGCGGCCCCGATGGGCGAACTGGCGGCCAGGGAGCTTCGGCCCCTTGCGGCCATTCCCTGCGAGGCGCCGTTGGCCGCGATGGTCGAGATCTGGGCCGCCGCTGGCATCGGCCCGGCGCGTCTTGCGATCATGGACCGGGCACCGGGCCCAAAAACCACCTTTCTTGGGCGTTTCGGGGATCACCCGGCTGGCACTTGCTTTGCGGCGATCAGCGGGGCGACACTTTGCATCCATGCGCTTGAGGTCGCGCCAGCCGCCCAGCGGAACGGGGTCGGCAGCCAATTGATGATCGGCGCCGCTCGTTGGGGAGCGTCACGGGGCGCCACGAGTGTCACCATCGCCGTGACCGAGGAAAACAAGGTGGCTCAGGCGCTCTATGCTTCCCTTGGGTTCACCGTTGTGGGAGGGTACCACTACCGCAGGGGACCGAAGTGAGGTGAGGGTGCAGGGGCGCATTCCAGTCGTGCCAGTTCGAAGGCGTGTCCAGACGTGCGCATGACGCGGGTTGGACTTCTGTGTCTTGCGGTTTTGGCCCTGCCCCATGCGGCCTTGGCCCTGACGCTGTCCTTGCCGGAACGCGCCCGCGAAGCGGCGTCGGACCAGTCCAAAGACGACACTGTCGTTTTACCCTTGTCGATCTGGCGGGATGGCGCGATCCGCACAGTGGATGCCGCGGGCACGGTCAGCCGCCGCGCCTGGCAGGTTGTCGGCAGCGCCGCCACGACGCTGCAATTGATCACGCCGCTGAAAGACCAGCTTGTCGCACAGGGCTATGGCGACCTTTTTGAATGCGACGATGCGCAATGCGGCGGATTCGATTTCCGCTTTGCCCTGGATCTGCTGCCCGAACCGGACATGCATGTGGATCTTGGCGATTACCGCTATCTGGTTGCATCCAAGGACACCGATGGCGGCACGGAATGGGCCAGCATCGTCGTCAGCCGTGGCACGAGTACGGGGTATATCCACCTGACAGCGGTGGGCGTCGGAACCGCCGATGACCCCGAGACACCAACCGATCCCGTTGTGACCGAGATTGCGCCAGAGGATCCGCCCGACACAAAGCCGCCGCGGGATCTGCTGGCGGCGCTGGAAGCGTCGGGGCGGGTCGCCCTTGATGATCTGTCCTTCGGGACGGGATCTTCTGCCCTGGGTGAGGATGATTTTGCCTCGCTCCAGACGCTTGCGGTCTATCTGTTGCAGAACCCGGATGTTCAGGTCGTGCTCGTGGGCCACACCGATGCGGACGGGACCCTGTCGAACAACATTGCCCTTTCCAAGCGCCGCGCGACCTCGGTCCTGAACCGGCTGGTCGAACGATACGGCGTGGCGCCCCGGCAATTGGCGGCGGAAGGCGTCGGGTATTTGTCGCCACGGGCGCCCAATGACACGCCCGAGGGGCGCGAGTTGAACCGCCGGGTCGAAGCGATCCGCTTGGCCGCGCCCTGAGGAACTTCCAAAGCATCTGTTCTTCGAAGGAGCCGCCTTCGGCGGCGCGCCCTTCTCTCGTCGTCCGGCTTTGCCGATCCTCCTCGGGCCGCCCCGCATCAAGACCAGGTCATCGAGACACGGCCCTGAAACGAAAAAGGGCGCCGTAGGGGCGCCCAAATTCGTCTGTCTGAAGGGAAAACGCTACACACTTACCACGCGTCCGGGCCCTTTTCCGCGAAAGAATGCACCAGAAAGTCAATAAATGCGCGGACCTTCGGCTGGGTGAACCGGCCCGGCGGATAGACCGCATAGATGCCCTGGGTTTCGACCGGAAGCTCGGGAATGGCCTCTTCCACCAGCCCGTCCTTCAACGCATCGGCGTAAAGGAAGCTTGGCAGATAGGCGATCCCAAGGCCCGAGATTGCGGCATTCAGCAGCGACTGGCCGTCATTCACGGTCAGCCAACCCGCAGTCCGGACCTGACGCTTTTCGCCAGAAGGGGCCGTGATCTTCCAGACATTGCCCGAAGACTGGTTCGAGTAATGCAGAAGCTTGTGTTCGTTCAGATCGTCGATCTTGCCCGGGCGACCATATTGATCGAAATAGGCCGGTGACGCGATCATCCGCTTGGTGGTTTCGCAAAGCTTGCGGGCCCGCAACGTCGAGTCCTCAAGCTCTCCGATGCGGATGGCCATATCGAAGCCTTCCGAGATCAGTTCCACATAGCGGTTGTTCAGCACCATGTTGACGGTGATATCGGGGAATTCCTGAAGGAACTCGCCCAAGACCGGCGACAGGTGATTGACGCCGAAATCCGTGGCCACCGAGATGCGCAGAAGACCCGATGGAGCAGATTGCATCGAAGTCACAAGCGCGTCGGCTTCGCCGGCGTCGTTCAGAACACGGCGTGCCCGGTCATAGTAAGCCAGACCGATTTCGGTCGGGCTGACCCGGCGTGTCGTGCGGTTCAAGAGGCGGGCGCCCAGGCGCGCCTCTAGTGATGAGACATGTTTGGAAACAGCGGATTTTGAAATCCCCATTTTCTTAGCAGCGTCCGTGAACCCCCCTTGGTCCACGACAGTTGCGAAGGCTTCCATCTCGGTTAAACGGTCCATGTACTAACCTTCTACCCATTACCCTCCAGCGAGTTGGGGTTTGGAGGTGAAATCGGGCGACAATGGGGACCATGGCCGACAATACTTAGGTATTCTCAGGATCGTATTGCGCTGAGAAACGGGCAAAATTACACCTATATGGAGCAGTTTTTTGGCATTACACCCGCTTAAGGCGAGCGAACCGTCTGGTTTTTCTTCGCCTTTTCAGAGAGTTGCCGCAAGCCGAACGCCCTGATCGATGGCGCGTTTCGCATCAAGCTCGGCCGCGACATCGGCGCCACCAATGATGTGGACATTTTTGGTTGTTTTCGAAATGGCCTCGGCAAGCCGTTTGTCGGGGATTTGTCCCGCGCAGAGAACAATCGTGTCCACATTCAGCGTTTCCGGTCCCTGCGCCGTGCCGATCTGAAGCCAATCGGCGCCGACCCGGTCATAGCTGACACCGCCTTTCATGGTGACATTCTTCATCGCCAGGCTCGCCCGGTGGATCCAACCGGTGGTCTTGCCCAGACCACGCCCGGGTTTCTCGGCCTTGCGCTGCAAAAGCGTGACCTGTCGAGCGGGTGCTTCTGGTTGCGGTCCGGCTTCGGCCAAACCGCCACGGATGTCTTCGGGATCGCCGACGCCCCATTCCGCTTTCCAGAGGTCCAAGTTTTCGGTGGGGCTTTCGCCCTGGTGGACCAGGTATTCGGCCACATCGAACCCGATCCCGCCCGCGCCGATGATCGCCACCCGGTCGCCCGCCGTGACGCGGCCCTTCAGGATGTCGATATAGGTTGCGACCGGACCATTGGCCTGCCCCGGAACGTCAGGATCGCGCGGCAAAACGCCTGTGGCCAAGATCACCTCATCAAACGCGGCCAGGTCTTCGGGCCCAGCCTCGACCCCAAGGCGCAGATCGACCCCGGACCGTTTGAGTTCGGCGGCGTACCAATCGATCAGCCCGTGAAACTCTTCCTTGCCCGGGATCTGCTTGGCGAGGTTCAGTTGCCCGCCTATTTCCTCGGCCCTCTCATACAAAGTAACGACATGCCCGCGATCCGCCGCGGTGATTGCGGCGGACAGCCCCGCAGGTCCCGCCCCCACAACCGCGATGCGCTTGGGGTTTGCGGTCGGCTCGATGACCAGTTCGGTTTCGTGACAGGCGCGCGGGTTCACAAGGCAGGATGTCAGCTTGCCCGAGAATGTGTGATCGAGACAGGCCTGATTGCAGGCGATGCAGGGCGCGATTTCGGACGCGCGGCCTTCCGCCGCTTTTCGGACAAAAGCCGCATCCGCAAGGAAGGGGCGCGCCATCGACACCATATCCGCGCATCCCTCGGCCAGGACGCTTTCGGCCACTTCGGGCATATTGATCCGGTTCGACGTTATGATCGGGATCCGGACCTCACCCATCAGTTTCTTCGTCACCCAGGTGAAGGCGCGGCGCGGCACCGATGTCGCAATCGTCGGGATCCGCGCTTCGTGCCAGCCGATCCCGGTGTTCAGGATCGACGCCCCCGCCGCTTCGATGGCCTTGGCCAATGTCACGACCTCATCCCAGGTCGATCCGTTGGGGATCAGGTCGATCATCGACAGTCTGTAGATGACGATGAAGTCTGGGCCGACCTGCGCGCGCACCCGGCGCACCACTTCAACCGGCAAGCGCATGCGGTTTTCGTAAGATCCGCCCCAGCGATCTTCCCGCCGGTTCGTATGGGTCACCAGGAACTGGTTCAGGAAGTACCCTTCGGACCCCATGATCTCGACACCGTCATACCCGGCGTCGCGGGCCCGGACCGCCGATGTGGCGATATCGGCGATCTGCTTTTCAATCCCGGCTTCGTCCAACGCATGCGGCACGAAAGGTGAGATGGGCGATTTGATCGCAGATGGAGCGACGCATGTCTTGGAATAGGCATAGCGCCCGGCATGAAGGATCTGCATGGCGATCCGCCCGCCTGCGTCGTGGACCGCGCCGGTTACACGGGCGTGGTTGGCGATATCCGCGTCCGTGAAAAGCCCAGCCGCGCCGGGAAACACCCCGCCCTCGGCATTGGGCGCCATGCCCCCGGTGACAATCAGCCCGACGCCGCCCTCGGCCCGCTCGGCATAAAAGGCGGCCACACGCGCCCAGTCGCCGGTTTCTTCCAGACCGGTATGCATCGACCCCATCAGGACCCGGTTGGGCAGCGTCACATGGCCAAGATCGAGCGGGCGAAGCAGGTTCGGGTACAGTGTCATGCGCCAAACTGAACTTGACGTGCGCGTAAAGTCACGCAGGACGCGGCGTCAACCGGGGAGTTTTCCGGTCAGAACATAGCGCAGTATTTCAGCGACCTGCCCCGGATGCTCGGCCACGGCCATGGCGGCTTCATCGACTTCCTTCAGCGCATGGGCATGTTCGGGCGGATGCAGGATGATCAGGGCCTTGCCAAGCGCAGCGGCATAGCCCGCATCAAAGGCGGCATTCCACTGTTTGTACTTCTCACCAAACCGGACGACGACCACATCTGCCGCCTCGATCGCAACGCGAGTCCGGATGGCATTCACGCCCGCCCCCTTGCGGTCGTGCCAGAATTTGTCCGCTTCAGCCCCCAGAATCGCGACACCGCAATCATCCGACGCCGCATGATCGGTGACGGGCGCGGAAAAACTTACATCCAACCCCTCGGCCCCGGCCATCACCTCGTCCCGCCAATCGGTGTGAATTTCACCCGACAGATACACGTTCAACGCCATCCCCTTCTCCTTCATCTTGGCACAAACACTCCGGGGTCTGGGGCAGAGCCCCAGGACTGCACGCAGTGCCAGAAAGAATGCGGCCCCCGGGGGGGCCGCCCCTTTTGACAGCTTACCCGCGCAATGCCCCGCCCGAGGCCTTCACGACCTTCTCGACGATCCTGACGCCCACGGCCTCGATCTCTTCATCGGTCAGGGTCTTTTCGCGCGGTTGCAACCGCACAGTCAGGGCCAGGGATTTCTTGCCCGCACCAAGGGATCCGCCGATGAACTCGTCGAAGACACGCACATCCTCGATCAACCCCTTGTCGGCCCCCGCCGCCGCATTCACCAGGACCGAGGCTTCGACATCCGCATCGACCACGAAGGCAAAATCCCGTTCGACCGCCTGAAGATCGCTGATCTCCATGGCTGCGCGGGTCGTTGCGGCCTTCCGCGGTTCGGGCACCTCTTCGATGAAGACCGTAAAGCCCACGACCGGCCCTTTCACGTCGAGCGTGGTCAGAACCTTGGGGTGGATTTCGCCATAGATCCCAAGAACCTTTTTCGGGCCGAGGCAGATCATCCCGTGGCGACCTGGATGCCACCAATCCCGTGCGCCGCGCAGGACCTGCGCCTTCGCAGGCGCGCCGATCGCCGCCAGAACCGCCTCGGCATCGGCCTTGGCGTCATAAAGGTCGACCCCTCGGGCCGCGCCATGCACATCCTTTGGGCCCGTAGCGCCAACGCGAATGCCCGAGATCATCAGGTGCTGTTCTTCGGGCTCTCCGCCATGGAAACCCGGACCCACCTCGAACAGGCCGAATTCATGAAAGCCCCGCGCCTGGTTTCGGGCCGCCGCCTGCAACAGCCCGGGCAGAAGCGCGGGCCGCATGTGGCTCATGTCCGATGAGATCGGGTTGTCCAACCGCGTCGTATCTTCGCCGCCCGCAAAGAGCGCTGCCGAGGTCTGATCGATGAAGCTGTACGTCACGCATTCGTTCAGACCAAGTGCCGCCGCCGTCCGCCGGGCGGCCTGTTCGCGCCGTTGCGTGGGCGTCAGGATGGGCCGCGTGACACCGCTTGTCAGGCGCGGCATCGGCTGCGCCTCAAGCTTGGTCAGCGATGCGATACGCGCGACCTCTTCAACTAAATCTGCCTCACCCTTCACATCCGGGCGCCATGTCGGCGGAAACGCCTGATCCCCATCCAGCCGGAAGCCCAGCGCTTCCAAAGTCGCGCGCTGCGTGTCCGCCGGGATCGTCATGCCCACAAGCGATTGCACGCGGTCGGTATCCAGCCGGTACGACCGTGTGGTGTCGAGCGCTGCGCCATCCTCGACCACCTCTGACGCCTCACCGCCGCAAAGATCCAGGATCATCTTGGTGGCGGCTTCCAACCCTGGACGGGAATAGGCCGGGTCCACGCCCCGTTCGAAGCGGTATTTGGCGTCCGAGTTGATCTTCAGTTTCCGGCCTGTGGCCGCGATGGCAATCGGATCCCAATAGGCGCTTTCGACGAAGACGTTGACGGTGTCTTCGGTACAGCCCGTCTCGGCCCCGCCCATGACGCCGCCGATGCTTTCGGGGCCGTTGTCATCGGCGATGACCATCATGCCCGGCTCAAAAGTATAGTCCTTGTCATCCAGCGCGGTGATCGTCTCACCCCCATCCGCCGGATAGACGCGCAGATCGCCCGCCACTTTGTCGGCATCGAACACGTGCAGGGGCCGATTCTGATCGAAGGTGTAGAAATTGGTGATATCGACCAGTGTCGAAATCGGGCGCAGACCAATGGCCTTCAACCGGTCCTGAAGCCACTGGGGCGATGGACCGTTCTTGACGCCCTTGATCACCCGCCCCGTGAAATGCGGGCAAAGGGCGTCCATCAGCGCAGGGTCGATGGTCACCCCAATCGGGCTTTTGAATGTGCCGGGCACCGTGACGGGCGCTAACGGTTTCAGCGTCCCCAAACCCCGCGCCGCAAGATCCCGCGCAATACCGCGCACGCCCAGCGCATCTTGCCGGTTCGGCGTGATCGCGATCTCGATCACAGGATCGGTCTTGGCCGGATCGTTTTCGGCCAGCCAGTCGGTGAAGCGGTCGCCCACATCGCCCGAAGGCAATTCGATGATGCCGTCATGTTCGTCTGACAGCTCCATCTCGCGCTCAGAACACATCATCCCATGGCTTTCGACGCCGCGGATCTTGCCCACCTGAATGGTCGTATCGATCCCGGGCACATAAGTGCCGGGATGGGCCACAACGACCGTGATTCCTTCGCGCGCATTGGGCGCCCCGCAGATGATCTGCTTTTCGCCCTGATCGGTCGCGACCTGACAGACGCGCAGCCGGTCGGCGTCGGGGTGCTTCTCGGCCTTGACCACTTTTCCGATGGTAAACGCCGCCAACCGCTCGGCCGGGTTTTCGACGCCTTCCACCTCAAGCCCGAGATCGGTGAGCGTCTCGGAGATCTCATCAACCGAGGCGTCGGTCTCAAGGTGATCTTTCAGCCAGGACAGCGTGAACTTCATGCTAAGCCCCTGTTAAGGTTAACTTTCAACAGACTGTTTCCCGAGCGGACCCAATACAATTCAGAGGCCATGGCTTGACCCCGAACAAGCACAGATCGCGCCCTGATGTCGCCCGAATCCGCGTTTAGAAAATAGCAAGGTTACCAGTTTGTTGGTGTGAGTTTTGCTATGTTCAACGAAGGCATACTTCGTATTGCGGCTGTTTTTGCGTTGATCGCGGCCTTGGCGTTCTCGTCCTTCGCCGAACCCGAAAACGGCAAGCAACGTGCCTCGAAGCGCGACCAGATTTACCAGGTCCAGCTTCTGGGCCATATCCGGAAATCCTGCCCTGTCCGCTTTGGCGAGCCGCCGAACAAGCGGATCGATTGTATCCGCCGGGCGCGCGGCACGTTCGCCGGGTCGACGGTGTTTGTCCGCACCGCGCCCGACGAGGATCCGCGCAACCCCTATACGACCTGGCTTGCCAAGAACCTTGGGATGGAGTGACGGCGCATCGCTCACCGGCTCAGCCCCCCGCGCATGGTGGGCTGGTCGAGCGATGCAAAGCCGTAATGGCGCAGCCACCGGAGATCGCTTTCGAAAAAGGCCCGAAGGTCGGGAATGCCGTATTTCAGCATGGCCAACCGGTCGATGCCGAGCCCGAAGGCAAAGCCCTGATAGACATCTGGATCGATCCCGCCCGCCGCGATGACCTTGGGGTGAACCATGCCGGAGCCGCCGGCTTCCAGCCAATCGTCGCCTTCGCCAATCTTCAGAACCCCGCCCTCCCAGGAACAGCGGAAGTCGATCTCGGCAGAGGGCTCGGTGAACGGGAAATGTGACGCGCGGAACCTGACCTCGACGCCCTCCACCTCGAAGAAGGCCGCCGCCATTTCCTGAAGGCACCATTTCAGGTTCGCCATCGAGATGTCCGTGTCCAGCGCCAGACCTTCGATCTGGTGGAACATGGGCGTATGCGTCAGGTCATAGTCCGAGCGATAGACCCGCCCCGGCGCAATGATCCGGATCGGCGCGCCCTGATCCAGCATCGTCCGGATCTGAACCGGCGAGGTATGGGTCCGCAAGACGTGCGGCGGGCGATTGTCGCCTTCGGCCCGGTGCAGATAGAACGTATCCATTTCGGTCCGCGACGGGTGCTCGGCCGGGATGTTCAGCGCATCGAAGTTGTACCAGTCGCTCTCAATCTGCGGGCCTTCCGCCACAGAGAACCCCATATCCGCGAAGATCGCGGTTAGTTCCTCGGTCACCTGGCTGACCGGGTGGATCGTACCCTGTGGCCGGTCACGCGCAGGCAGCGTCACATCAAGCCATTCGTCGCGCAACCGCGCATCAAGCGCGGCATCGCCCAGCGCCGCCTTCTTGGCGGAAAGCGCCGCGTTGATTTCGTCCTTCAGGGCATTCAGCGCCGGACCGGCAACCTGGCGCTCCTCGGGCGTCATCTTCCCAAGCTCGCGCATTTTCAGGCTGACTTCGCCCTTTTTCCCGACCGCCTGGACGCGCAGATCTTCCAGCGCTGCCTCGTCCGCGGCATCGGCGATTGCGCCCAGATATTTCGCTCTCAGATCGTCCATGTCACCTGCTCCGACCGGGTGGTCCGGGGTGGTTACCGGCTCACCCCGTCAGGCGCAAGGCAGAGCGCAGTCCGGTCTAACGTTCCCCTGCCAGAATGACCCCTGCGACCCGGCCCGCGATCAATGCCGAGCCCTTGGGCGACGGGTGCACCTGGTCGCGGAAATAGCGGTCGCGGTGCGTCGGTCCGAAGAGGTCGCGAATGGCCACGAACTCGACGCGGTCGCGATGGGCGGCCATGCGCGACAGGCGGGTGTTGAGCTCGATCAACTCATCATCGCAGCCATCGAACCCGCCGCCCAACCCGCTTGGCCCGTAATACCCGACCCAGACAACGCGGTGGCCCCGCGCCAGAAGCGTATCGACGAAGGCCGGGATCTCGCCCCGGCGGCCATCGGGCGCGGCGAGAACGGTCAAATTGCCATCGCATCGCGCGCAACCGCATTCGCCAAGAAGATCGTTTGCGCCGCCATCAACGACGATCCAGCCGCCGGTCTGCCCGATCCGCTGGTCCGGGATGTCGCGCAAGAACCGCCCGCCCGAGATGCGCGCCCCGCTGACGGCATTATCCGCCACATCCCGGTCGAGCGCGCGGGACAGCCCGCGCGCCACCGAGTTTCCCGATGACCGGTTCCAGGCAAGGATGCTGTCGCCGATCACCGTGACCGGTTCCTGGGCCTGCGCGGCGCCCGCAAGCCCGATCAGCAGAGCCAATGCTCTAAGCATGGGGGCCAGGCAGGTCGGGATGCTCGGGCGGGCCCTTGATCTCGATCAGGTTGTTGTCGGGGTCGCGCAAATAGAAGGACGGCCCCATGCCCCGGGCGCCGCCATGGACGGCTTCGCGTTCGATCGCGACCCCGTGGCTCGACAGATGCGATTTCAAGGCCTCGGTGTCCAACGGACCGCAGGCCAGACACAGGTGATCGACATTGCGGCCCCCCTGGACGGGCGGCACGGCTTTGGCGGCACCGGGATGCGACAGGTCCCAAAGCACGATCAGGGCGGATCCGAACCAGACCTGTTCCATCCCCAGATCGGGATAGCTGAAGCCCGGCTGGCAGTTCAGGACGCCTTCGTAAAAGGCCAGTGCACGCTCCATGTCCGCGACAAGAAACACGACATGATCGACACCAACGGGTTGGATGGGGTTCAAGACGGGGCTCCGGAAAAGAAAACCGCGGGCACCGGCTGGCACCCGCGGTTCCAATAATACTTGGGCTTTCTGGCTTAGGCCAGCGCCGCTTTCGCCTGGTCGACGATGGCGCCGAAGGCTTCGGGTTCATGCACGGCCAGATCGGCCAGAACCTTGCGGTCCACCTCGATCCCGGCCAGCGACAGCCCGTTGATGAACCGCGAATAGGTCAGCGCCTCATCATGGGCGCGGACGGCTGCATTGATCCGCTGGATCCAAAGAGCCCGGAAGTTCCGCTTGCGGTTCTTCCGGTCGCGGGTTGCGTACTGGTTCGCCTTGTCGACGGCCTGGGTGGCCGTTTTGAAGTTGGTCGACCGACGGCCGTAATAGCCTTTGGCAGCCTTGATGACCTTCTTGTGGCGGGCGTGGGTGACCTTACCGCTGGTAACGCGTGACATCTATCCGTCCCTCCTTAACGCGAATAGGGCATGAAGCCCTTGACGATTTTTGCATCGGGCTCGGACAGAGTTGTCGTGCCGCGCGCGTTCCGGATGAACTTGTTTGACCGTTTGATCATGCCGTGCCGTTTGCCGGCCTGGGCCGAGACGACCTTACCGGTGGCCGTCACTTTGAAGCGCTTCTTCGCGCTCGACTTCGTCTTCATCTTGGGCATTTCCGTCTCCTAGTCAGGCGGTTTCGGCGCGACTCGGCATGCCACTTTGGCCGGCCGCACCATCGAAGCGCGGTCTATAGGACCGGCATGGCATTGGCGCAAGAGAAAAAGGTGGCTGGCCTAACCGCCAAGGACGTCGACAATCACATCGCGGAAGACGCGCGGGGCGTTTTCAAAACTGTACCCGTTTGGGTTCTGGGCCATCGCGGCCACAACAAGCCCGCCGCCGACCATGACCAGGATCATGGCAAGCCGAGGAGGATTGCCTTGGGAAAACGCCGAGATCACGGCCGGTATGGACAGGCCGCCAATCACGACGCCAAGAACGAACATGAGATCAGGATCCACTGGATCATCCCGATTTCCGTTGCGGTTCTACGGATTATCCGGGGTCAGTTGCGTAAATCAACCGTTCTTCGCAGGGCGCGACCCGAAGAATGTTGGTCGTTCCGGGCACGTTGAACGGCACCCCCGCGGTCACGACGATCTGGTCGGTGACCTCGGCAAAGCCATGATTTCTTGCGGCACGGGCAGCATTCACGACGGCGAATTTGAACCGCTCCAGCTCGCCCGTCATGACGGTGTGCAGCCCCCAGGTCAGACACAAACGCCGCGCTGTGTTGCGCAAATGCGTCATTGCGATCACCGGAACACGCGGTCTTTCGCGTGCCACAAGGTTGGCGGTGGCGCCCGATTGCGAGAAACAGCAGATCGCCTTGATGTCCGTGGTCTCGGCGATTTCCCGGGCCGCCGAGACGATACCGTCCGCTACGGATTCGCGAGGACCGCCGCGGCTGGCCTCGATCACGTCGCGATAGGTCGGATCGCCCTCGACCTCGATCGCGACGGCGTTCATCGTCGCCACCGCTTCGACCGGGTACTGCCCAGCCGCCGATTCCGCCGACAGCATGACCGCATCGGCCCCTTCATAGATGGCGGCGGCCACGTCCGAGACCTCGGCCCGCGTCGGCATCGGGCTTTCGATCATGCTTTCCAGCATCTGGGTGGCAACGATCACGGGCTTCGCCGCGTTCCGGCATTTCCGAACCAGGCGCTTCTGGATCGGCGGCACATTCTGGACCGGCAATTCCACACCCAGGTCGCCGCGCGCGACCATGATCCCGTCCGATACCCGCAGAATGTCATCGAATGAGGCGACGGCGGACGGCTTTTCGATCTTCGAAAGAATTGCGGCCCGGCCAGACGCCAGTTTGCGCGCCTCTTCCACATCCGCCGCGCGCTGGACAAAGGACAGGGCCAACCAGTCGACGCCCAGGCTGCACACGAATTCCAGATCTTTCTTGTCCTTCTCGGACAGGGCGGCCAGCGGCAGCACCACATCTGGTACGTTCACGCCCTTCCGGTCCGAAATCGTTCCGCCGACGACAACGCTGCAATTGGCGAAATCGGGCCCGCATTTGTCGACCTTCAGGCGGATCTTGCCGTCATTGACCAGAAGGCTCGCGCCCTTTTCCAGGGCCGCGAAGATTTCCTTATGGGGCAGTTGAACCCGGGTCGCATCGCCCGGCGCGTCGTCCAGGTCGAGCCGGAATGGCTGCCCCTGCTCCAATTCTTCCGCGCCGTTCGCAAAGGCCCCCACGCGCAGCTTCGGGCCCTGCAGGTCGGCCAGAATGGCAATCGGACGCTCGGTCCGTTCCTCAACCTCGCGAATGATCCGGTGGCGTTCGGCGATCTCTTCATGGCTGCCATGGCTCATGTTCAGCCGAAAGACATCCGCGCCCGCTTCGAACAGATCGTTGATCGTTTCATAGTCGCTGGATGACGGGCCAAGCGTGGCAACGATCTTGACGTTGCGAAGGCGTCTCATGGCGGGCTCCTCTTGTTCGTTGGCCGAGGTCGAGCGCCTTATGGGCCGAATTGTTAGCGCTGACAACTGGTACAAACCGCCAAGCTGTCCTATGCGACGGTTCGATGACTGATGATGCCTACGAAATTCTGGATCGCGACGCCGCTTCGCCATTCCTGATCACCTGCGATCACGCAACCAACCACGTGCCCGACGCCGTCGGCGGGACCCTGGGTCTACCCGCGTCCGAGATGGCGCGCCACATCGCCTATGATATCGGCGCGGCCGGGGTGACCCGGGCTTTGGCCGAAACGCTGGGCGCGCGGGCGATCCTGGCCAGGTTTTCGCGCCTGGTGATCGACCCGAACCGGGGGGCCGATGATCCAACGCTGATCATGCAGGTCTATGACCACACGGTGGTACCGGGAAACCGCGACCTTGGTGCGGCGGAGCGGAAGACGAGACTTGATCGCTATTACCGGCCCTATCATGCCGCGCTTGAAGATCAGGCGGCGCGTCCCGGTACGGTCATCGTGGCGGTTCACAGTTTCACGCCGCGGCTGAAGTCACGTGCGCCGCGCCCCTGGCATATTGGCGTTCTGATCAGCGAAGATGGCCGGTTCTCGGACCCGCTGATTGCGCGGCTTCAGGCAGAACCCGACCTTAATGTTGGGATCAACGAACCCTATGCCGGCGTCCTTAAAGGCGACAGCATCGACCAGCATGCGGTCGGCCCCGGGCGGCCCAGCGTGCTTCTGGAACTCCGCCAGGATCTGATCGAGACACCGGAAGACCAGCGGGCCTGGGGTGAGCGCCTGGCGCCTATCCTTGAAGCGGCGCGACAGGACGCCAATCTCTGAAAGGAAGGAGACAGACATGGACGATCAAACCCGCCTGGAAATCGAGGCCGCAGCCTTCCGGCGTTTGCAGAAACATCTGATGGAAGACCGGACGGACGCCCAGAATATCGACATGATGAACCTGGCCGGGTTCTGCCGGAATTGCCTGGCGCGCTGGTATCAGGAAGCCGCGAACGAGCGCGGCATCGAGATGTCGAAAGACGAAGGCCGCGAAGCCTTTTACGGCATGCCGTTTTCCGAGTGGAAGACCAAGCACCAGACCGAGGCCACACCTGAGCAGAAAGCCGCGTTTGAGGCATCGCACAAGCCCGGCTGACCCTTGCGGCAGGGGCTCAGGGTGCCCATATTTTTGAAAGACCCTCGTTTTTCACGGAAAGGAGGGCAAAATGACCCTCGAAACCCTGACCCAACTTTTCGCCTGGATGACGGCGATCAATGCGGGCTTGCTTCTGTTCACGACCCTGGCCGTCTGGGCCATGCGTGACTGGGTGGCAGCGCTTCACGGCCGCATGTTCGGCCTGTCCGCCGAGACGACACGGGGCCACATCTATGCCTATCTGGCAACCTTCAAGATCGCGGTGATCGTTCTGAACCTCGTGCCCTATCTGGCGCTCAGGATCGTGGCCTGACGGCCCGTCCCTTCATCTTGGCAAAAATACTCAATCCGCCGGTCGGCACCGGGCGCAGCACCGATGCCGTGTCCCGCGCCCCTTTCCGGGGGCGGGGCGGGCGGGTGGGCGCACCCGGAAAGGGGCGTTTTCAGACCGCCACCCGTTTGCTTTCCTCCAGATAGATCTCACGCAGGCGCGTCGCGACCGGCCCCGGAGTTCCCTGCCCCACGGCAGCGCCATCGATCTCGACCACCGGCATCACGAAGGTCGAGGCCGAGGTGATGAACGCCTCATCCGCCTCTTTCGCTTCATCGATGGTGAACAGACGTTCCTCCACATCGAACTGCGCCTCTTCCGCAAATCGCAACACGGCGGCGCGCGTGATCCCGTGCAGGATGTCATTTGACAAGTGCCGTGTGATGATCGTGCGGCCTTTCACGATATAGGCGTTGTTCGACGTGCCTTCGGTCACATGGCCGTCCTCGATCATCCAGGCGTCATCGGCGCCTGCCGCTTTCGCGGCCATCTTGCCCATCGAGGGATACAGCAACTGCACAGTCTTGATATCGCGCCGTCCCCAGCGGATATCCGGGATCGAAATCACCTTGATCCCGGTTTTTGCCACCGGGCTGTCCGCAAGACCGGGCTTTGACTGGGTGAACAGAACGACCGTCTGGTCGGCGTCTTTCGGATAGGCAAAATCGCGATCCGCCGCGCCCCGTGTCACCTGAAGATAAACCAGCCCGTCCTCGATCCCGTTTTCTTCGACGAGCTTGCGATGCACCTCCAACAGCGCGTCTGCCGTCATCGGCATGCCCATCTCCAGCTCACCAAGCGACCGTTCCAGCCGCGCCGCGTGGCCGTCGAAATCGATCAGTTTGCCACCCAAAACACTGGTCACCTCGTAAACGCCGTCAGCGAAAAGAAACCCCCGGTCGAAGACCGACACCTTGGCCTCTTCCTCGGGCACATAGTCTCCGTTGACGTAAACTGTCCGGCTCATCCCGCTTGTCCTTTCGCGAATATCTTCAGGGCGGCATGCTGCACCAGGATGACGGTCTTTGCATCCCGAATGCGGCCATCGGCCACCCAATCCATTGCCTCATCGATGGTCAGTTCCAGAACCTCGATATCTTCACCTTCTTCAACCGCCCCACCGCCGGACCCGACCCGGTCGGATGCGTCATAGGCGGCCACGAAGAAATGCAGCGTTTCGGTCACCGATCCCGGCGACATGTACATCTCGAACACTTTTTCCGCCGGACCCAGGGCCAAGCCAAGCTCTTCCGATACTTCCGCGCGGATCCGTTCTTCCGGTGCGGCATCGTCCAGAAGCCCGGCGGCCGCCTCGACCAGTTCCTCGCGATGCCCGGTGTAATAGGCGGGCCAGCGAAACTGGCGCGCCAGAAGCACCGTCTGCCGGACAGGGTCATAGGGCAGGATGACTGCGCCATCGCCGCGATCATAGGTCTCGCGCCACATCTCCTGCCACGTGCCGTCGCGCCGTCTGAGCGACAGGCGCGTCTTTTTCAATTCCGCCCAGTCATCGGCCAGCACGACCGTTTCATGCACGTCAACGCGGTCCGTCAGATCCATCGCCACCTCCGAGACATCCCCGTGCGGGTTAGAGCGATGCGCGCGTGGTGTCGACCATGCGCTCGAATTTCTTCAACTGACGTGCAATCCCTTCTGTCTCGCAAACCGGGCACCAGAGAAACTTGACGCGCCTGAGGAACATCTCTTTCTGGACGCCACCGCAGGATTTGCAGCGCATGCCAAGAAACGGCGGATAATCCGGCAATTTGAGAAGCTCTTCGTGGAAACCCGGATGCGCCGCCGCAACCCTGGCGATTTCCGCGGGCGCGAAACTCCTCGCGTGAATGTCGATATGCGTCAGGTTGGGCATCCGTGTCAGCGCCGCAAGGCTCAGATCCGCGCCTTCGATGCCCGACAGGCGAATCCAATTCAGATTCAGCCCGTCCAGAAAATCCAGCGAGCGGAGCTTCTGTTTGGCGTTCATGCCCCCTTCGATGGTCAGCGCCTTGAGATGCGGAAGGGCGCCAAGCGCCGATCCATCTTCCAGAATGCCGTTATCTTCGAAATGCAGCGTCTCAAGCGCTGGGGCCTGTTCTATCCCGGCAAGCGTCCGAATCTTGGGGGATTGCCAAAGGGTCAGGCTTTTCAAGCCCTTGGGCAATGGGACGGCGGTCAAATCCTGAGCCGACAACCACCTAAGGCCCAGGGCCGTGATAGGCAACGATCCCAGCCCTTCAAGCCGCCGGAAATTGGATTTCCGGATGGTATGAATGCTCAAATCGGTCAGGCCGCTTGGCAGGCTGGCGGTGTCCAGCTTCGCGGCCTCAATGTTCCATTCCATGCCGACCCCTCAGGACCTAGCCCCAAAGCGCGGGCTCTGGCGGATGCACCCCGTCAGCATCATAGCGGAGGGGCGCGTCGCGGTCTTCCGCCAAAAGCAATGGCCCATCGAGGTCCACGACCTCAGCCCCTTGCGCCAGAAGGACGGCGGGCGCCATTGCCAGCGAGGTGCCCACCATGCAACCCACCATGATCTGAAAGCCCTCGGCCCGGGCGGCATCGCGCAAGGCCAGCGCTTCGGTTAGCCCACCGGCCTTGTCGAGCTTGATGTTGACCATGTCGTACTTGCCTTTCAGGTCCGGCAACGACGCGCGGTCATGGCAGCTTTCATCTGCGCAGACCGGAACCGGCCGATCCAGCCCGATCAAGGCGTCATCGGCACCGGCTGGCAAAGGTTGTTCGACCAACCCAACGCCCAGTCGGACCAGATGCGGGGCCAGATCGGCATAGACCTCTGCCGTCCAGCCTTCATTGGCGTCTACAATGATCCGCGCTTTCGGGGCGCCTGCCCGCACGGTTTCTAGCCGGGGCATGTCATCGGGCGTGCCCAGCTTGATTTTCAGGATCGGGCGGTGGGCGTGTTTCGCGGCTGCAACACGCATGTTTTCGGGCGTATCAAGCGACAGGGTAAAGGCCGTCACAACCGGCCCGGGCGCAGATTGCCCGGCCAGATCCCAGGCCCGTTGACCCGCCGCCTTGGCCTCGGCATCCCACATCGCGCAATCGACCGCATTCCGCGCAGCCCCTGCGGGCAACACCTTCTGCAGTGTCCCCCGGTCCAGCCCTTCCGGCAGGCCTTCAATCTGCCCGATCACGCTGTCGATCGTTTCGCCATAGCGCGCATAGGGCACGCATTCGCCCCAGCCGTCGCCGACACGCGCCGTCACGACTTCGGCCGTCGTCTTCGACCCCCGGCTGATCGTGAACACCTCTGCCAACCGGAAAGACTGCGCCTTGGCCGAAATCATCGCCCAACCCATCCCTTCACCTTGGCAAAAATACTCAATTGGTCGTCCCTCCCCGGTCAGAGAGCCGCCAGCGCGTCGACCAGCCGCCCAGCCCCATGACGATAGGGATCGACCGTGGGCAGACCCATCTTGGCCTCGATCCCCTCGACGCACGCCTTCGCCGCCGCATCATCCAGCGCCTTGGTGTTCACCGAGACGCCCACGACCTGACAGGCCGGGTTCGCGATCCGGGCGATGGGCAAAACCATGTCCCTCAGATCTGCGAGTTTCGGCAACGCATAGTCCGGCAGGCCCCGCATATGGGTGCGGGTGGGTTCATGACACAGGATGATCGCATCCGGCTGGCCGCCATGGATCAGCGCCATGGTCACGCCCGAATAGGACACGTGATACAGGCTCCCCTGACCTTCGATGTGGTCCCAGTGGTCGGCCGCGTTGTCGGGCGTCAGATATTCAACTGCTCCGGCCATGAAATCGGCGATCACCGCATCCAGCGGCACACCGCCCCCGGTGATCAGAATGCCGGTCTGGCCTGTGGGCCGGAAGGTCGAAGCCATGCCCCGCGCCCTCATTTCGGTGTCCATGGCAAGCCCGGTATACATCTTGCCGACCGAGCAATCGGTCCCGATCGCCAGACAGCGCTTGCCGGTCCGCTTCACGCCATTGGCGATGGGATAGGCGACCGAGGGGATCCGCACATCATGCAGGGTTTGCCCATTCACACGGGCTGCCGCTACAAGGTCATCTTCATCCCGCAAAAGGTTGTGCAGGCCCGAGGCCAGATCGAACCCCATCTTCAAGGCCTGAACCAGAACCTCTTTCCATGCCGCGCTGATCACACCGCCCCGATTGGCAACGCCGATCACAACGGTTTTCACGCCGGCGGCCTGCGCCTCTTCCAGCGTCATGTCGCGCAAACCCACATCGGCCTTGCACCCCGGCAGGCGAAACTGCCCCAGCGCGGCTTCGGGATTCCAGTCGCGAATGCCCTGAGCCACTTTCGCGGCCAACTGGTCGGGCGCATCGCCCAGAAACAAAAGATATGGCGTCTGGATCATGGGATCGTCCCCCTCTGGCAGCTTCCGGACCGTTCGACCCGATGGCCATGACGAAATCCAATTCCCGACAATAGGGCCAGTGAAACATCACGCGTAAAGCCAATTCGACGCTTGGCCCGGCACTGTTTCTGCAAATGCAAAATGCACTTGCAGCAATGCGAGCAATTTCCTAATCCCTAGGCGAATTCAGACGCAATAATCTTACAAAGGCACAGTCGCGATGTCCTTCAAGGTTCAACCCGCCGCCCCGTCCCGCCCGAACCGGTGCCAGTTGTTCGGGCCCGGGTCTCGCCCGGCGATTTTTGAGAAGATGGCGGCGAGCGATGCGGATGTGATCAACCT
The DNA here is from genome assembly GCA_965267475.1 of Paracoccaceae bacterium. GTDB lineage: Bacteria > Pseudomonadota > Alphaproteobacteria > Rhodobacterales > Rhodobacteraceae > JBCBKU01. The sequence continues at coordinate 791,565 of OZ254079.1, read as the reverse complement.
GGATCTCGAAGATTCCGTGGCACCCGATGACAAGGCCGAGGCACGCAAGAATATCATCCAGGCGACGCGGGACATCGACTGGGGGAAGAAGACCCTATCAGTCCGGATCAACGGGCTGGATACGCCCTTTTGGTACCGCGACGTGGTGGATCTGATGGAACAGGCGGGCCCGCGCCTTGATCAGATCATGATCCCCAAAGTCGGCTGCGCGGCGGATGTCTATGCGGTCGATGCGCTGGTCACGGCGGCCGAAGCGGCGGCGGGTCGCGACAAGGCGATCAGTCTTGAGGTCATCATCGAGACGGCGGCGGGTATTGCCCATGTGGAAGAGATTGCGGCCTCCAGCCCGCGGCTTCAGGCCATGTCGCTGGGTGCGGCCGATTTTGCGGCATCGATGGGGATGCAGACCACCGGGATCGGCGGAACGCAGGAAAACTATTACATGCATCGCAACGGCCAGAAATACTGGTCCGACCCCTGGCATTGGGCGCAAACCGCGATCGTGGCCGCCTGCCGCACCCATGGTGTTCTGCCGGTGGACGGGCCGTTTGGCGATTTTTCGGATGACGACGGCTTCCGCGCGCAGGCGCTTCGGTCAGCGACCCTTGGCATGGTCGGCAAATGGGCCATTCATCCGAAACAGGTGGCGCTGGCGAACGAGGTGTTCACACCGTCGGAGGCCCAGGTAACCGAAGCCCGCGAAATCCTTGAAGCCATGGAGCAGGCCAAGAAGGACGGGGCAGGTGCCGCCGTCTACAAGGGGCGGCTCGTGGATCTTGCCTCGATCCGGCAGGCCGAGGTGATCGTGCGTCAGGCGAAACTGATCAAAGATTAGTCCGATGCGTGGGGATCTCTCCGGGGCGGCAGGAGGAGGCGCCCGGACGGGCAACGACGACAGAAAGACTTGCCGCCGCAGGCGGCGCATTTGGAAAACGTCTACGCCGAGAGCTCGGTCAGCACCTTGTCCAGCGCCGCCTCCCAGGACGGGCGCGCCATCCCGAATGCCCGTTCGAACGCGCCGCAATCCATCCGCGAATTCTTGGGCCGCGCCGCGGGCGTCGGATAGGCCTCGGTCGGGATATCGGTGACGTCCACGGACAATCCAGACCGCTCAAAGATCGCACGGGCAAAATCCGCCCAGCTGACATCCGGCCCGCCCGCGAAGTGATAGATCCCGGTTTTCGATCCGTCACCGGCCAGCCCCCTGGCCATGGCAAGACATCCCGCCGCGATATCCGCCGCCGCCGTCGGGCCGCCAATCTGATCGGCCACAATCGTCAGCGCATCCCGATCAGCCCCGAGCCGCAGCATTGTTTTCACGAAGTTCCCGCCATGGGCCGAGAACACCCAGGATGTCCGCATGATGCCATGGATCCCGCCCGCATCGGCCAGCGCCTGTTCACCGGCCAGCTTGGACCGGCCATAGGCGCCAATGGGACCCACCGGATCATCGGGTGTCCAAGGCGTCTCGCCCGCACCGTCGAACACGTAATCGGTCGAGATATGCACCAAAGGGATACCCCTTGCGGCACAGACCTGTCCCAGCGCCCCGACGCTTGCCCCGTTCACGACGGTGGCCAGGGCCTCTTCTTCTTCGGCCTTGTCGACGGCGGTATAGGCCGCGGCGTTGATGACCGCGTCGGCCTCAATCGTCTCGGCCACCCGGGCCACGGCCGTCGGATCCGCAAAATCCGCCTCGTCCCGCCCGATCAGCCGATCGGCACCGAGGCGCCCCAGCTCGGTCGCGACCTGGCCCGTCTTCCCGAACACTGCAATCCGCATTCAGGTCGTCCCATCCGTGTGGATCGCCTTGAACGTCATCGTCGTCAGCGATCGCGCGATGCCCGGAATATCGAGAAGACGGTCGTTGATATAGACGCCGGTGTCCTCGCCCTCGGGAATATAGATCTTCGCAAGCAGGTCGAAATCACCGCTGGTCGAGTACAGCTCGGACACGATTTCGCGCAGGTAGATCTCATGCGCGACCTCATAGGTTTTGCCGGGCTGGCAGCGGATCTGTACGAAAACAAGGCGCATTTTGGCGTCTCCTCTCTTGCCGGGTGATATCAGATTGCGCCGCCCATGCCAGCGCGCAAATTGCCAAACTGGCATTGCGGGCGCGCCCAACTGGCCGTAGACCGTTTGGGGGGCTGGGCGCTACCTCACCCCTTGGGGAGAATTCCATGACCGCCAGGCAGCCCGCCGTCGACACATCGCCAAAAGTTTCCGACGAAATCAGGAAGACCACCTGTTACATGTGCGCGTGTCGCTGCGGCATCAACGTGCATATGAAGGACGGGAAGGTCGCCTATATCGAGGGCAACCGCGACCATCCGGTGAACCGCGGTGTTTTGTGCGCCAAGGGATCCGCCGGGATCATGCAGGTCAACTCTCCGGCCCGGTTGCGCGCGCCCCTGAAGCGCGTGGGACCGCGCGGGTCGGGTGAGTTCGAAGAGATCACCTGGGACGAGGCCTTGGATCTGGCCAAGGACTGGCTGGCGCCCATTCGCGAGAAAGCACCGCAAAAGCTGGCTTTCTTCACGGGCCGTGACCAGTCGCAGTCTTTCACCTCTTATTGGGCGCAGGCTTTCGGGACACCCAATTACGCGGCCCATGGCGGCTTTTGCTCGGTCAACATGGCCGCGGGCGGGATCTACACCATGGGCGGCGCGTTTTGGGAGTTCGGACAGCCCGACTGGGACCGGACCAAGTTGTTCGTTCTGTTCGGTGTCGCCGAAGACCATGACAGCAACCCGATCAAGATGGGGATCGGCAAGCTGAAGGGCCGGGGCGCCAAGGTCGTGGGCGTGAACCCGATCCGCACCGGGTACAATGCTGTGGCCGACGATTGGTACGGGATCACACCCGGCACCGATGGCCTGTTCATCATGTCGCTGATCCATTGCCTTCTGAAGGCGGGCAAGGTCGATTTCGACTATCTCGCGCGGTATACGAACGCCGCCTGCCTGGTGAATGGCGATGAAAGCTCTGATGAATACGGGCTCATCCTTAAGGACGAGGAAGGCCGCGATCTGGTCTGGGACCGGGTTGAGGGCCGCCCGCGCTGTTACAACAAGCCCGACGTGACGCCCGATCTGGCAGGCACGTGGCGCCATGCCGGTGTCACCCACAAGCCGGTCTTCCACCTGATCGCCGAGCGCTACATGGATCAAGCCTACGCGCCCGAGACGGTGGCCGAGACCTGCGGGATCTCGGCCGACCGGATCCGGGGGCTTGCCAACGAACTGGCGCGGGTCGCGTTCGAGGAACAGATCGAGATCGATCAGCCCTGGACCGATTTCCGCGGCGTCCGGCACGAGAAGATGATCGGGCGCCCGGTCGCCTTCCACGCCATGCGCGGGATTTCCGCCCATTCGAACGGGTTCCAGACCTGCCGGGCGCTGCATCTGTTGCAGATCCTTCTGGGCTCGGTCGAGGTACCGGGCGGCTTCCGGTTCAAACCGCCCTATCCGAAACCGGCCGAGATCCATCCCAAACCCCATGCGACGGCCACGCCGGGCCAGCCGCTGGGCGGCCCGCATCTGGGGTTCGTCCACGGGCCGGAAGATCTGGCGTTGGACGAAGACGGCAATCCGCAGCGGATCGACAAGGCATTTTCCTGGGACAACCCGATGTCGGCCCACGGGCTGATGCATATGGTCATCTCGAACGCCCATGCAGGCGATCCCTACAAGATCGATGCGCTTTTCATGTACATGGCCAACATGTCCTGGAATTCGTCGATGAACACGTCGGGCACCATGAAGATGCTGACCGACACAGACGAAAACGGCGACTATGTGATCCCCAAGATCATCTATTCCGACGCCTATTCGTCCGAGATGGTAGCCTATGCCGATCTGGTCCTGCCCGATACAACCTATCTGGAACGTCACGACTGTATTTCGCTGCTCGACCGCCCGATTTCCGAGGCCGAGGCGGCGGCGGATGCCATCCGCTGGCCAGTGATCGAGCCGGACCGCGATGTGAAGGGCTTCCAATCGGCGCTGTGCGATCTCGGCGCCCGGCTGGGCCTGCCCGGTTTCGTGAACGAGGACGGATCCCAGAAATACGCCGATTACGGCGATTACATCGTGAACCACATCCGCAAGCCTGGGATCGGGCCGCTCGCAGGGTTCCGCGGCAATGGCGACGACCATGGTCGGGGTGAGGTGAACCCAAACCAGCTGGATCGTTATATCGACAATGGCGGGTTCTGGGTCGCGCATATCCCGGACGAGGCGCAATTCTTCAAACCCTGGAACCAGGCCTATCAGGACTGGGCGGTGAAGATCGGGCTTTATGACAATCCCGCGCCGTACCTCTTCACGCTGTATTCCGAGCCGATGCGGAAATTCCAATTGGCCGCCGAGGGTCACGGGGTCCGCCAGCCGCCCGAACATCTGCGCGAGCGGATCAAAGAGACACTCGATCCCCTGCCCGTCTGGTACCCGCCCTTTGAGGATGACGCGGTCGACACAGATGAGTTCCCGATCCACGCGCTGACCCAACGACCGATGGCCATGTACCATTCCTGGGGGTCGCAGAACGCCTGGCTTCGGCAGATCCACGGGACGAACCCCCTGTATGTGCCCACCAAGATCTGGGAAGCGAACAGGTTCCGCGATGGGGACTGGGCGCGTCTGACCTCGACCCATGGGTCGATCACGATCCCCGTGGCACATATGGCGGCGCTTAATGAGAACACCGTCTGGACCTGGAACGCGATCGGCAAACGGAAGGGCGCCTGGGCGCTCGACACAGACGCGCCCGAGGCCACGAAGGGTTTCCTGCTGAACCACCTGATCCACGAGTTGCTGCCGCCCAAGGGCGACGGGCAACGTTGGGCGAATTCGGATCCGGTGACCGGTCAGGCCGCCTGGTTCGATTTGCGTGTGAAGATCGAGCGCGTGGATGCGCCAGCGGAAGCACAACCTGCCCATCCGCCGATCAAGTCGAATGTGCCGAAACCGGCGGAGAACAACCTGCAAAAGGTGGGCCAATGACCGTTCTTTGGTCCAAGAACATCCCCGCCGGTGGTATCCGGAAAATTGGGATTTTCCGGACAAATTTTTTGCGTCAAAAAATTTCGCCCCGCCGAAAGGCCATCGCATGAACGTGGTCTTTATCGCCACCAGCCTGGACGGAATGATCGCCGACCAAAATGGCAGCGTTCATTGGCTCGACGCGTTCGACGGCTCTGAGACAGACGACCATGGCTTTGCCGCCTTCATGGCCGGGATCGACGCCATTGTGATGGGGCGAACAACCTTTGAAACCGTACTGGGATTTGACGTCGGCTGGCCCTATGACAAACCGGTTTACGTCCTGTCCACGTCCCGCAAGGATGTCCCCGAGGACCTGGACGGCAAGGCGGAATTCCTGTCCGGCAAACCGGCAGATATTCAGGCGGAATTGACCGCGAAGGGCCATGTTCACCTGTACATCGACGGAGGACGTGTCATTCAATCCTTTCTCGCCGCCGGGCTCATCGACCGCATGATCCTGACGCGGGCGCCGGTCCTCCTCGGCGGTGGCGTACCGCTGTTCGGTGATCTTCCGTTGCCGCAAACATGGCATCACGCCCGGACCACGACGCTGTCTGGCGGCATGATCCAATCTGTCTATGAAAAGATGGCCGCATGACTTCATTGCCCACTCATACCGCGAAAAAGCTCGGCCTTGTGATCGACCTCGACACCTGCGTCGGCTGCCACGCCTGCGTGACGGCGTGCAAAGGCTGGAACACCGAAAACTATGGCGCACCGCTCGCCGACAAGGACGCCTATGGGGCCGAACCGGTGGGCAGCTTTCTGAACCGCATCCATTCCTATGAGGTGCAGCCCGAAGCAGGCCCGGCCCAGACCATCCACTTCCCGAAATCCTGCCTGCATTGCGAAGATGCGCCCTGCGTGACCGTGTGCCCGACCGGCGCGTCTTATAAACGGATCGAAGACGGGATCGTCTTGGTCAATGAAAGCGACTGCATCGGGTGCGGGCTGTGCGCCTGGGCCTGCCCTTACGGCGCACGGGAAATGGACCCGGTCGAGAAGGTCATGAAGAAATGCACGCTGTGCGTCGACCGGATTTACAACGACAACCTGCCCGAAGAGGACAGAGTCCCGGCCTGCGTGCGCACCTGCCCGGCGGGGGCCCGTCACTTCGGCGATCTCAGCGATCCCGACAGCGATGTCTCGAAACTCGTGGCCGAGCGTCAGGGCATGGATCTGATGCCCGAACAAGGCACAAAGCCTGTGAACCAATACCTGCCGCCCCGGCCCAAGGACGAACCCTTGGACGTGCTGGCGCCTTACCTCGCGCCGGTCGCCGAAGACGCCAAAGGGCTTCTGGGCTGGCTTGATAAGACGTTGGAAAGGCTTGGATAATGCATCCCGCTGGTTCGCTTATCGTCTTCACCACGCTGTCAGGCTTTGGCTTTGGGCTTCTGCTTTTTCTGGGTCTTGGCTATCCCGGCGTGACCGGTTGGACCGCGTTCATATTCTTCGCCATCGCCTATGTGCTGGCCACGGCCGGGCTTTTGTCGTCAACGCTGCATCTGGGCCATCCCGAACGCGCCCTGAAAGCTTTTACGCAATGGCGCTCAAGCTGGCTGTCCCGCGAAGGGTGGCTGGCGGTCGGCACCCTGGTCCTGATGGCGCCTTATGGTGCGGGTCTCGTCTTCTTTGACACGCGGATCGGATTTCTCGGTGTCCTCGGCGCCGCGCTGTCGCTGGCGACCGTCTTTGCTACCGCGATGATCTACACCCAGCTTAAGACCATCCCGCGCTGGAACCATTGGTCGACGCCTGTTCTTTTCCTGATCTATGCCATCACCGGCGGGGCGCTTCTGGCCGGCCAGGTGGGGACCGGAAGCCTGCTTCTTCTGGTTCTGGGCCTGGCGCAGCTTTGGGTTTGGCAAACGGGCGATCAAAGGCTTGCGCAATCGGGCACCTCGATCGGGACGGCCACGGGGCTTGGCGCGCGGGGCACGGTACGTGCGTTCGAGCCGCCCCATACCGGGCCAAACTATCTGACCCAGGAAATGGTCCATGTCGTGGGCCGAAAGCATTCCACAAAGCTGCGCGTGATTTCCTTCGTCCTGATGGTCATCCTGCCCTGGCTGATCTTCTTCGTTCTTCCGTTTTCCCATGTTCTTGCTGCCATCGGGATCCTGTCCCATGTGGCCGGCGTCCTGACGGCACGCTGGCTGTTCTATGCCGAAGCAGAACATGTCGTCGGGCTTTACTACGGCAAACGCTGACAATGTCCGACCCGCGCACCAGGATCCGTGCCGACCTCCATGCCCTGATCGCCGATCCCGCCAAAATGCGGTGTCTCGCCGATGATGTGGATTGGGCCGTGTCCGCGCCTTTCGCACCGATGTCGGGGCCGAGCGCCGTCGGGGACGGGTTCTTCGCGCCACTGCACGAAGCCTTCGGTGGTCTCAGGCGCCGGGACGAGATCTTCATAGGCGGCGAAAACCCCAGGGCGGAAGGCGGGTACTGGATCGCGACGCTTTGCCACTATACCGGCATCCACCGCGCCGCCTTCCACGGAATATCGGCCTCGGGTCGGCTGGCCTTCCTGAGATCCGGCGAGTTCTATCGCGTTGAAAACGACCAGATCACGAAGGCGCGGATCATCCTCGATCTGCCGGATCTGGCGCGGCAGGGCGGGCGTCCGCTGTTTCCCGACCGAATGGGAACAGAGATGCTGTTTCCCGGCCCGGCGACCCATGACGGCATCTTGCCCGCGCAGGCGGGCGGGGCCGACAGCCTGGCATTGGTCGCGCGCATGTTGGATGATTTGCACAGCTTCAATCCCGAAACCGGAACGTCGGAAGGCCAAATCGGCGAAGGCGGCGCCTGGGCGCATGATTTCCAATGGTACGGACCGGGCGGCATCGGCTCGACCCAAGGCTGGGACGGGTTCGTCACGCACCACCGGGCGGCGTTTCTTGCCGCCTTCCCCGACCGGAAGGGCGGGAACCATTACTGCCGCATCGGAGATGGCGCCTATGCCGCCGTCTCGGGCTGGCCGTCGATGACCATGACCCACCGGGGCACCTATCTCGGCGTCCCGGCCACGGGCAAAGCCCTGACCCTGCGCGTTATGGATTTCTACCGAACCGAGGCAGGCCGCATTGCCGAGAACTGGGTCTGCCTCGACTATATCGATCTCTTCCAGCAAATGGGCGTCGACCTGATTGCCCGCGCGCAGGGCAGCGCCTAGGCACCCATCCGAGGAGAAGGGCGAAGCCCGCCGACGAGACAAAGGAATGCGCCGAAGGCGCGCAATTGGATCAGCGCTCCCGCGGGGGGCCTTCGGGCGGGCGATCAATGGCCGCTTCAATCGCCGCCATCGTATCTTTCGGCAGAGGACCGAATGCCAAAGCCCCGGCATTCTCGGCAGCTTGCGTCGCGTTTCGGGCTCCGGGGATGGGAATGTTCCGCGGCGACCGCGCCATAAGCCAGTTCAGCGCGCCTTGGCCGACCGTCCGGCCGTCGGTCGTCAAGAGCGCCCGAAGGGCTTCCACCATGTCGACGAAGGCGGGTTGCACGACGCCGCCTTCGAAATAGGCCAGCCAGTCGAAGGAATTGGCGCGGACGTCACCTGCGTCCACGCGGTCGCCCGCTTTGAACTTGCCGGTCAGGATCCCCATGGCCAAGGGCGACCGGTTCAGCGCCCAAAGCCCGTCACGGACAAGTTGGTCCGTCATCGTGGGCACATCCGCTACGACGTTCGCACCGTGCTGCACGGCTTGAAACCCAGGCAGATCGCTCATCGAGCCTGCGCGATCGGGAAAGTCCGTCGACCAGCCATGGGCGCCGATCAAACCCTCTTCGCGCAACCCTTCCAATGCCTCGAACACCGGGCGGGCCGCGGCAATTTCCATCGTATTGAGGTGCAGAAAGACAAGATCGATCTGGTCGCGCTGAAGGCGCCTCAGGCACGCCTCGACCGCCGGGCGCACCTCATCGGCGCGTTCCAGGACGCCCGTGACCTCTTTTGCGTCTTCGTCAAAATGGATGCCGATCTTCGTGACGATGACCGCCCCGTCACGTCCGGCAAGGGCCGCACCGACGCGCCGCTCGCTCAGGCCCGCGCCGTAAACCGCGGCTGTATCGAACAGACGGATACCGCCGTCCCATGCGGCCTCGATCGTCGCGCGCGCGTCGGCTTCTGACACCTCGCCATAGCCCAGCGGATTGCCGCCTCCGAAGAACGGCCCGCCGATTGCCCAGCATCCAAGGCCAAGCCGGGGCACCGGCTTGCCCGCAAACGTGATCGGATCCACGCGCGCGCGCCTTAGCGGATGCGCTGTTCGGTTGCGCGGTTGAACAGCATGGCCCGGCCAGGTTCGAACCGAAGACCGACCTTGTCGCCCGTCTTCGAACGATCATCGCCGCGCTCTTCGACAATCAGTTTTTCGCCGGTGGCCGAGGTCAGATAGGCATAGGATACGCCGCCCAGCGCCTCGGTCAGTTCAACCGTATGGGTGTTTCCACCCAGATCGATTTCCAGATGTTCGGGACGCACACCAAGCGTCACTTCCGATCCTTCGGAGGGCAGATTGACCGACATCGCGATATCCGCGGCAAATCCGGGCGACACGACCTGACCGCCCTTGACGGTCGCATCGCAGAAATTCATCGCCGGTGAGCCGATGAAACCCGCCACGAACTTGTTGTCCGGGTCGCGGTACAGTTCCAGCGGCGCGCCCACCTGTTCGATGTTGCCAAGGCGTAGCACCACGATCTTGTCGGCCAGTGTCATGGCCTCGACCTGGTCGTGGGTCACGTAGATCATCGTCGCGCCGATTTCCTTGTGAAGGCGCGCAATCTCGACCCGCATCTCGACGCGAAGTTCAGCATCGAGGTTCGACAGGGGTTCGTCGAAAAGGAACACATCCGGGCCCCGCACAATGGCACGGCCGATGGCGACCCGCTGGCGCTGACCGCCGGACAGCGCGGCCGGTTTCCGCGCAAGATACTCGTCCAGCTTCAGGATGCGGCTGGCCTCGCTCACCTTCTCCTTGATCGCGGATGCCGGGTGATTGTTCATCTTCAGCCCGAAACCCATGTTCTGCTCGACCGTCATATGCGGATAAAGCGCATAGGTCTGGAACACCATGGCGACGCCACGCTGCGACGGATCCATATGGGTCACGTCCCGCGTGCCGATATTGATTTGCCCGTCCGAGGTCTCTTCCAGCCCTGCAACCATTCGAAGAAGGGTCGATTTACCGCAGCCCGAAGGTCCGACGAAGACGCAAAACTCGCCGTTCTGGATCTCCAGGTCCACACCGTGGATCACCTGCGTTTCACCGTACCGCTTAATTACCTTGTTCAGTGTGACGCCTGACATCTTTAGTCCACCTTCGCTGTCTCTTCGTGTTTGTTTTGATCGGGGAAGCGCCATGTCTGGACTTCATCCGATATCGCCGCCGCGGCGGCCTTGGCCTGCGGCACTTCGCCTTTGAGTTCCTTCAGGGATCTGCGCGCCGTCGATGTGGTCACCGACAATCCGCCAAGCACGCGACGCGTGTCCGACAGAATGGGCACGGCCACGCAAATGATACCCGCTTCGTGTTCCTCGTCATCCACGGCAAAGCCATTTTCACGGATCGTGCCCAGTTGACTGCGAAGCGCGGCCTCGGTCACGAGGGTCCTTTCTGTGAACCGGTGATAAGACTGCTGCCTGAGCACCTTGTCCAGAACGTCGGGGCTTTCGAAGGCAAGCATCGCCTTGCCGACGCCCGTGCAATAGGCCGGGCCGATCTTGCCCGCCTGCGAATACATCTCGATCGGTTCGACCGCGTTCCGCTTGTCGACATAAAGAACCTGACCATGGTCGAGCTGGGCCAGGTGAACGGTTTCACCCACGGCCCTGGACAGTCTTTCGATATGGGGCCGCGCGATTGGCGCAAGCGACGACTGTTGCCAGGCCGCGTGGGCCAGCCGCACCAGACGGATCCCCGGCGTATAGGTTTGGCGGTCGCGGTCAAAGGCCAGCATGCCCTGGTTCGTCAGCGTCTGAAGAAAGCGGTAAAGCGAGGCCTTGGGAAAGGGCGAACTTTCAAGCAGCTCGGAAAAACGCACCGGGCGGCCAAAGCTGGCGACCCGGTCCAGCACATCAAGCGCCTTCCCGACTGTGCCGTCGTTCTTCTCCGCGGCCATATTGGTTGTCCTCCCTGCCCCCCGGACGCCATGATCCGGGAAACTGTTGACACCTTAAGCGATTCGAGTTTTAGTTTTCAACATGCAAAACTGAGTTCCGAATAATGGAACTCGCACATAGTGGAACCAATAGGGAGGACACCATGCGTTCCATGCTCAAAGCGTCCATCGCGGCGCTGGCCACCTCTGTCGCAATGACGGGTGGCGCTTTTGCTGACGGCCATGCCCTCAGCGGCGATCTTCGGATTATCTCGGACATGTCGAACCCGGCACCGCGCGCGGTGATGGAAGGTCTTGTCGCTCAGTTCCAGGAGCTGCATCCTGATCTGAACATCGAGCTCGACATTGTCGACCGCGAAGCCTGGAAAACTCAGATCCGGAACGCATTGGGCGCCAACCCGCCCGACGTTGTGAACTGGTATGCTGCCAACCGGATGGGCCCCTACGTCTCGGCCGGTCTGTTTGAAGACATCTCGGACATGTACGAAGGCGGCGAACTGCCGGGTCTCGACAGCGTCAAAGGCGCGATGACCATCGATGGCAAGCAGTGGGGCGTTCCCTACACTTACTATCAGTGGGGCATCTACTATCGCGAAGACATCTTCAACGAGCTGGGCCTGTCTGAGCCGTCCACTTTCGAAGAAGAGAAAGCCAACTGCCAGGCCATCCTGGATGCTGGCAAGAAGTGCTATGCGATCGGCACCAAGTTCCTTTGGACCGCCGGCGGCTGGTTCGACTATATGAACATGCGGACCAACGGCTTCGACTTCCACATGCAGCTTGCCCGTGGCGAAGTCGAGTGGACCGATGACCGTGTGCGCCAGACCTTCGCCAACTGGCGTGAGCTGATCGACATGGGCGCCTTCATCGACGACCACCAGTCCTATAGCTGGCAGGAAGCCCTGAACCAGATGACCAATGGCGACGCCACGGCCTATCTGATCGGGAACTTCGCGGTCGCACCGATGCGTGATGCCGGCCTTGATGACAGCCAGATCGACTTTTACCAGTTCCCGGAAATCACACCGGGTCTGGCCAAGGGCGAAGATGCTCCGACGGATACGTTCCACATTCCTTCGGGGGCCGCGAACAAGGACAACGCGCGCGCGTTCCTGAAGTTCGTCACATCGCCGGACGTTCAGTCGGACATCAACGGTGGCGACAAGCTGGGCCAGCTTCCAGTCAACGCCAATTCGTCGGTTGCTGACGATGAGTTCATCAAGCAGGGCTTCGAAATGCTGTCGAACAACGCCACGGGCGGGATTGCACAGTTCTTCGACCGTGACTTCCCGGCCGAAATGGCTTCGGTCGGCATGGAAGGCTTGCAGGAATTCATGGTGTTCCCGGACAACCTGGATGACATCCTGGCCCGTCTCGAAGACGCGCGTCAGCGGATCTACCAGTAAGCGAACTTGATCGGGCGGGCCCATGCGGCCCGCCCGTCACCCCGTCAACCCATTCGCAAGCCCAAACGGGTTTTCGCATGTGTTGATCCCCAGGGAGGAGGCTCGGACATGGCCGTCACAACAGCGGACGCCACGACCGCCGCAGCCGGAGAGCGCGGTTGGTACAAACGGAACGAGATCGCGGTAACGCCGTGGCTGTTCCTTCTGCCAGGGATTATCTTTTTCCTGGTCTATGTGATCATTCCGGTTTTCCAGAGTTTCTATATCAGCTTCTTCGAATGGGACGGGCTGGGCGAGGCCACCTGGGTTGGCACCGCGAACTACGAACGGTTGTTGTTCGATGACCGCAAGTTCAACGTTTCGTTCTGGAACAACGTGCGCTGGCTGATCCTGTATCTGCTGGCCATCCCGGCGGGGTTGTTCATCGCATTGTTCCTGAACCAGACGGTCCGCGGAATCCGGCTTTACAAGTCGCTGTTCTTCTTCCCCTTTGTTCTGTCGCAAGTCGTGGTTGGTCTGGTCTTTTCCTGGTTCTACCTGCCGAAAGAGGGCCTTTTGAACGCCTTCCTCGCGATATTCGGGATCGGCGGTGTGAACATCCTCGGCAATCCCGACACGGCCACCTATGGTATCATCGCCGCCGGTCTTTGGCCGCAGACGGCCTATTGCATGATCCTGTATCTCACCGGCCTGAACGCGGTGGACCCTGAACAGGTCGAGGCTGCGCGTCTTGATGGCGCCAAGGGCCCGCGGATGCTGTGGTACGTGATCGTGCCGCAACTGAAGCCTGCGACCTTTATCGCCTTCGTGGTCACGATCATCGGCGCGCTGCGGTCCTTCGACTTCATCGCGGTCATGACCAATGGCGGGCCCTTTGGCTCCACCCGGGTCTTGAGTTTCTACATGTTCGAGGAAAGCCTGTCGGAGTTCGGCTTCCGTATGGGCTATGGCGCGGCCATCGCGGTCGTCCTGTTCGCGATCATGCTCCTCTTCATCGCCTACTTCCTGTGGTCGATGTACCAAGACGAAAAGGGGGGCCGCTGATATGTTCCCGACGCCACTCGAAAAAACGCCGCGGTCCTGGCAGATCTCGTATCAGGTCATCCTGCCGCTGTTCCTGATCATCTGGTTGTTGCCGCTGATCGCGGTGATGATCTTCTCGATCAAGCCTGACGCGGATTTCACAAACGGGAACTATTGGGGGCTGCCGTCGTCCTTTGAGTTCTTCAACAACTATGGCCGTGTCTTCTTTGACAGCGACATGCCACGGTACCTGCTGAACTCGCTGATGATCACAATCCCGACCGTGATCGGCACCGTGGCCCTGTCCTGCATGACCGGGTTCGCGCTTGGCATCTATAAGTTCAAAGGCAACCTGTTCATCTTCTTTATGTTCATCGCGGGCAACTTCGTGCCTTTCCAGATCCTGATGGTTCCGGTGCGCGATATGACGGTGAACATGGGGCTTTATGACACCAAGACCGGGCTGGTTCTGTTCCACATCGCGTTCCAGACCGGGTTCTGCACGCTGTTCATGCGGAACTTCATCAAGGCCCTGCCCTTCCCGCTGATCGAGGCCGCGCGCGTCGAAGGCATCGCGGAGTGGCGGATCTTCTGGTACATCGTACTGCCATTGATGAAACCGGCCATCGCGGCCCTGGCGGTCCTGATCTTTACCTTCATCTGGAACGACTATTTCTGGGCGGTTGTTCTGACCCAGGGGCCCGAGGCGCAGCCGGTCACGGCAGGCATCACCAGCTTTAACGCGCAGTATCGTGCGGCGTTCCACCTGATGAGCGCGGGGGCCATCGTGGCCGCCCTGCCCCCTGTGGCGATGTTCTTCTTAATGCAGAAGCACTTCATAGCAGGTTTGACCCTCGGCGCCGTGAAATGATCCAAAGCTGGCGCCTGGATGATGGGCGCCAGACACTCGTTCTGGCAGCCCGGCGGGAACGGCTTCCCGAGGTGGTCTATTGGGGGGCTCCGCTTCCCGATAGCGATTCGGGCGAGACGTTGACAGCGGCGTCCATGCTGGACGTTACCGGCGGGATGCTGGACGAAAACCCGGATCTGTCGATCTGCCCCGAGGCGGTGCGCACTTTCCCGGGGCAACCCGGGCTGATTGTCAGGGACAGCGACGGCACGCCCCTTTTGCCCAAATTCTGCTTTGCCTCGGACAGCCAGGACGCGCGGGGTATCGAACTGGTCTATGAGGATACCGAGAACCTCCTGACCTATACGGCGTCCTTCGCGCTTGATCCGGAAACGCACATCATCACGATGCAGGCGGCGTTGTCGGCGTCGCGCCCGGTGCATCTGCACTGGCTGTCCGCCCCGGTGATTCCGGCGCCGCAGCATTCCGACGAGATGATTGATGTCTCTGGCCGATGGTGTCGCGAGTTTCAGTTGAACCGAACCGCTTGGTCGCCCGGGATCCGGTATCGCGAGAACCGGACAGGCCGCACCGGGCACGAACATTTCCCGGGGCTTCTGATCCCGGGACGCGGCGCAACCAACACCCAGGGCGAGGTCTGGGCCTTCCACTACGGTTGGTCAGGCGGGCACCGGATGGTGGCGGAGGAATTGCCCGACGGGCGCCGCCAGATCCAGTTCGGCCACGCCGCCCGGATGGAGACCGCGCCCTCGACCGAGTTCAAGACCGCGCCGCTTTACGGCGTCTATTCGAATGATGGGCTGAACGGTTGCGCTGTCGCCTTTCAGCGCCATGCGCGCGACCAGATCGTGACCTGGCCCAAGCCGGACGCGCCCAGACCGGTGCATTACAACTGCTGGGAAGCGGTCTATTTCGATCACAAGCTCGACGTGCTGAAGGACATCGCCGAACGCGCCGCGAAGCTGGGGGCGGAACGCTTCGTTCTGGACGATGGCTGGTTCGGGATGCGCGACGACGACACACGGTCCTTGTCCGACTGGCAGGTGGATCCTCGGAAATTTCCCGACGGGCTCGACCCGTTGATCAGCCATGTCCATGACCTTGGCATGAGTTTCGGGATCTGGTTCGAGCCCGAGATGATCAACCCGGACAGCGACCTGCACCGGCAGCACCCGGACTGGGCGCTCGGGTCCGAGGATCAGACGCTTGGGCGGCAACAGAAAGCCCTGAACATGGGCCTGCCGGAAGTGCGGGATTTCGTCTATGATCGGATGGCCGCGATCCTGGCCGCCCATGAGATCGAGTATATCAAGTGGGACCACAACCGCGTTTTGCCCATGCCCGATGCCGAGCAGACACGCGGGTCTTACGCGCTGATTGACCGGCTTCGCACCGATTTCCCGCATGTCGAGATCGAAAGCTGCGCCTCGGGCGGCGGGCGCATCGACTTTGGCGTGCTGACCCGGACGCAGCGGATCTGGTTGTCAGATTCCAATGACGCGCTGGAACGCCTGCATATCCAGCACAATGCCGCGCTGTTCCTGCCTGCCGCCATCACCGGCAGCCATGTCGGCCCGCGCCATTGCCACACCTCTGCAAGGACTCTTGATATCTCGTTCCGCGCCTGGGTCGCGGCCCAGCGCCACATGGGGTTCGAGATGGACCCGCGCGAGCTGGACGATCGGGAAACTCGGGTCCTGAGAGAGGTGACGGGCTGGTGGAAGGCCAATCGGGACTGGATGATGGGCGCCGACATCCTGCGGCTCGATTCCAGCGATCCTGCGGTCATCGCCGAACAGCAGATGCCGATCGACGCCTCTCGCTTCGTGGTCTTCGCAGGGAAAGCGGCGACATCGTCGCAGATCGCCCCGCGCCCGCTGCGCCTGACGCGGCTGGACCCCAACGCGACATACCGCGTCCAACTGGCCAACCGGGCCACGGTTTCGGCGCTGTCGCGGGGCACTCCGGCCTTGAAAGACCAGCCGCTGGACGTCTCAGGCGCCTATCTCATGCACCAAGGCCTTGTTTTGCCTTGGTCTTTTCCGGAATCCATGTGGGTCATCGAAGGGAAACGGATTTAGGTCATGTTGCAGGTCAACTGCATCATAACCACGTGAACGACATGAACCACATTGCCTCACCCATCACGCATCACCCGGTTTTTCCCGATCTCCAGGGCGCCTCGGTCTTTATCACAGGCGGCGGCTCGGGCCTGGGCGCGCATCTGACCGAAGGCTTCCTGCGACAAGGGGCCAAGGTCGCGTTCATCCAGCGTTCTGAGACGTGTGTCTTCGCCGAGAAGATGGCCGAAGAAACAGGCAACAAACCCCTTGCCATGCAATGCGACATATCGGACGCGTCGCAACTGAAGAAGACCATAGCGGAAGCGGCATCGATCCATGGTCCTGTCACCGTGCTTGTGAACAATGCGGCCAATGACCGGCGCCATACCACCGAAGACGTGGACGAGGCGTTTTGGGACTGGTCCATGTCCATCAACCTGAAAGCCTATTTCTTTGCCTGCCAGGCCGCGCTACCGGCAATGCGCCGTGCAGGTGGCGGGTCCATCATCAATTTCTCTTCGGTCAGCTACTTGAAAGGGAATATCGGCTATCCGGCCTATACCACCGCAAATGCCGGGATCACCGGTTTGACCCGTTCGCTCGCGCGAGAATTCGGGCCCGACGGGATCCGGGTGAACGCGCTGGTTCGCGGCTGGGTTCAGACCAAAAGCCAGCTTGAAGCCCGCGCCGATCCCGAGGAAGACAACAGCCACCACCTTCAACAGCAATGCCTGAAACACCCGCTTGCGCCGTCGGACGTCGTCGGCGGCATGTTGTTTCTGGCCTCAAAAGCGTCGAGCGCCATGACCGGCCAAGCCCTGGTCATTGACGGTGGCGTCGTCAGCACGGGCTGATGGACAGGCTGGCCTGGATCGCGGTGGATTGGGGGACCTCGAACCTCCGCGCCTGGGCCATGGGATCCGACAACCGGGTCCTTGACGATGCAAGGTCCGACAAGGGCATGGGGTCACTAGACCGGGCCGGTTTCGAACCCGCGTTGATGGAGGTGATCGGCGATTGGTTGTCGTCCGAGCCGGTGATCGTGATCGCCTGCGGCATGGTCGGATCGCGCCAGGGCTGGGTCGAGGCGGGGTATCGCGATGTCCCATGCGCGCCGATTTCTGATGCGATTGCCCGGGCCGAGACGCGCGATCCAAGGCTACGGGTCTTTGTGGTGCCCGGTCTCCGACAGAACACTCCGGCAGATGTTATGCGGGGCGAGGAAACGCAGATCGCCGGGTTCCTGGCTTCGGACCCGGACTTCGACGGCGTCCTGTGCCTGCCGGGCACGCATACGAAATGGGCCCATATCTCGGCCGGCGAAGTCGTCAGTTTCCGAACGGCGATGACGGGGGATCTTTACGCGGCCTTGTCCGAGCACTCGATCCTGCGGCATACGGTGACCGAGGATTGGGACAGCGACGCATTCGACGACGCGGTCGGCGCCGCCTTGTCGCGCCCCGAGGCGCTGGCGCAAACGCTTTTCTCGATCCGGGCCGAAGGGTTGATCCGAGATGACACACGACGGTCGGCCAGAGCGCGTCTTTCCGGCACGCTGATCGGGGCCGAGCTTGCCACCGCACGTCCGTACTGGCTGGGCCAGCAAGTGGCATTGGTCGGGGACGCGCGGGTCGAGGCGACTTATGGGCGCGCCCTTGCCGCACAGGGCGCCCCGCCCCGGTTGGTCGATGCCGACAAAATGACGCGGGCGGGACTGGCCCGGCTGCGCGAAGGATTGCAGGAGACGATGGGATGAGCCGTGCCTTGATCGCGATCCTCAGGGGGATCGACCCATCTGAAGCCGTCGACGTCGCCGGCGCGCTGGTGACCGCCGGGATTGACCGGATCGAGGTGCCGCTGAATTCGCCGGATCCCTTCACCAGCATCGGCAGGATGGCCGAAGCATTCGGCGACCGCGCATTGATCGGAGCTGGAACCGTACTGGCCACCGATGACGTGACCCGCGTCCACGAGGTCGGCGGACAGATGATTGTGTCGCCAAACTGCGATCCCGCCGTCATCCGCGCCACGCGGTCCGCCGGGATGCAATCGTTCCCGGGCGTCCTGTCCCCGACCGAATGCTTTGCCGCCCTGCACGCTGGTGCAACCGGGCTGAAGGTCTTTCCGTCCTTCCTGATGGGGATCGATGGCCTGAAAGCCATCCGCGCGGTGCTTCCCGCGGAAACCCAGGTCTTCATGGTCGGCGGTGTAGGGCCCGACAACTTCGCCGACTGGTTGGCGGCGGGCGCCAATGGCTTCGGGATCGGATCATCGCTTTACAAGCCCGGTGACAGTGCCGCAGATGTGGCCGCCAAGGCGACGGATATGGTCGCGGTCTGGGATGAGATAACCGCATGAAAATGGATGTGTTCGATCCGACGCCCTGCCAGCTCGGGGAGGGCCCGTTGTGGCACCCGGCGCGCGAACAGCTGTTCTGGTTCGATATTCTGGGCAAGCGCATGTTGTCGCGCGCGGACGATGAAACGCTGACCTGGACGTTTGCCGAGAATGTCTCGGCTGCCGGATGGCTGTCGGACACCGTTCTTCTGATCGCTTCGGAAACGCAGCTTTTCACCTTCGACGTGGAAACGGGCGCGCGGGACCGCGTTGCGATGCTCGATGCCCAAAACCCTGCGACACGGTCCAATGACGGGCGCGCCGACCCCTGGGGCGGGTTCTGGATCGGCACGATGAGCAAGACGGGCGATATCGGCCAGGGTGCGTTTTACCGCTATTATCGCGGCGAGGTCCGCCAGCTTTACAACGGCATCACCACATCGAACGCGACCTGCTTTTCACCCGACCGGCGCTTTGCCTACTTCACCGATACGCGCAGCAAGAAGGTCATGCGCGTCGCCCTGGACGAGGCAGAGGGATGGCCCGTTGGCACGCCTGAGGTGTTTCTGGACGTGACGGCAGAAGGGCTCCACCCAGACGGTGCGGTCACTGGGGAAGACGGCTCGGTCTGGATCGCGTTTTGGGGGATGAACCGCGTCTCGGCTTTCGGGACGGATGGAGCGTTCCTTCGTTCGGTCGAGGTGCCGGGGCGAAACTCCTCCTGTCCGGCCTTCGGTGGTCCGGATCTGACGACCCTGTTCTGCACGACCGCACGGCAGGGGCTTGGCGCCCCGACCCTGACCGCCGAACCGCAAAACGGCATGACCTTTTGCGCCAATGACGTGGCAAAGGGCCAAGCCGAGCATCAGGTGATCCTGTGAAACGTACGCTTGGGGTCTGCTATTATCCCGAGCATTGGGCCGAGGATACCTGGGCCGAGGATGCGCGCCGCATGGTCGCAGCCGGGCTGACCTGGGTGCGCATCGGTGAGTTTGCCTGGTCCAGGATGGAGCCCGAACCCGGGCAACTGGAGCTCGACTGGCTGGACCGTGCGATTGAAACCCTTGGGGCTGCTGGATTGAATGTGGTTCTGGGCACGCCCACGGCGACACCACCCCGTTGGATGCTGGACAAACACCCGGACATGCTGGCCAGGGGGGCCGACGGACAGATCCGCGGGTTCGGGTCGCGGCGGCATTATTGCTTCAGCCATGACGGCTATCGCGAGGAGTGTCGCCGGATCGTCCGATTGCTGGGTGATCGCTACGGTGCGAACGCATATGTGGCCGCCTGGCAGATCGACAATGAATATGCCTGTCACAATACGGGCGTCAGTTACTCCAAGGCGGCGGAAACGGCGTTTCAGGACTGGCTGGCCCAGAAATATCAGTCACCCGATGCGCTGAACCGGGCCTGGGGCAATGTCTTCTGGTCCATGGAATACCGCGACTTCGCGGAAATAGGACTGCCCAACCTGACGGTGACCGAGCCCAACCCGTCCCATGTCTGGGACTTCCGGCGTTTTTCCTCGGATCAGGTCGTCCGCTTCAACAAAGCCCAGGTCGAAATCCTTCGGGCCAGGACGGATGCGCCGCTGATCCACAACTACATGGGTCGGATCCTGGATTTCGATCATTTCGATGTGGGGGCTGACCTGGATGTGGCCAGTTGGGACAGCTATCCCCTTGGCTTCCTGGAAGACAGGAACCCGGCCTCGCCCGAGACAAAGGCGCGATACGTCCGTCAGGGCGATCCGGATTTTCAGGCCTTCCACCATGATCTCTACCGCGCAGTGGGTCGCGGTCGTTGGTGGGTCATGGAACAACAGCCGGGACCGGTGAATTGGGCCGCCTACAACCCGGCGCCGTTGCCCGGCATGGTGCGGCTATGGACCTGGGAAGCCTTTGCCCACGGGGCCGAGGCGGTGTGCTACTTCCGCTGGCGACAGGCGCCCTTCGCGCAAGAACAGATGCATGCGGGCCTTCTGCGGCCCGACAGCGCCGACGCCCCCGCACTTGAGGAAGCGGCAACTGTGGCGCGAGAGATCGCTGAGATGCCCGAAGTCGAACCGGGGCGGGCGCCCGTCGCACTGCTGTTCGACTATGCCTCGGACTGGGCCTGGGGCGCGCAGCCGCAAGGGCCGGGCTTCACCTATTTCGATGTGGCCTATTCAGCCTATCGTGCGCTGCGGCGTCTGGGGCTTTCCGTCGACATTCAGGATGCCCGCGCACCGGATCTGGATGGCTACAAACTGGTTCTGGCACCAGCCATAGCGGCACTGACGCCTGAAGCGCTGGACGCTTTGTCACGCTTTGCCATATCAGGCGGACAGGTCCTGGGAGGGCCGCGCACAAACGCCAAGACGCATGACTTTGCGATCCCGACGCCGTTGCCGCCGAACCTGCCCGGGCTTGATGCGACGGTCGCCTGGGTCGAGACCCTGCCTGAAAGCGTGCCGGTGCCGGTTACAGGCGGCGGTGCCTTCCGGATCTGGTCCGAGCAGGTGGAAGGCACATTCAAAACAGTGCTTCAATGCGCGGACGGGCGCCCGGCGTTGGTCGCCTCTGGCAGCACGTATTACCTGACCGGCTGGCCAGACGATGCCCTTTGGGACCGGATCCTTCCGCCGCTGACTGAGGCCGCCGGACTGGACACCACCCAGCTTCCCGATGGGCTTCGGCTGCGCGACACATCGACCCACAGATATGCGTTCAACTATGCGCCGGACGCTGTCACTTATCAGGGCGAGGAGATCCCGCCTGCGGGAGTGAAGATATGGCCACGATAGACCGCTTTGGAACGCTGGCGGATGGTCGCGCCGTGGACCGTGTGACGCTGCGGGCAGGCGATCTGACCGTGGGGCTTTTGACCTTCGGGGCGCGGCTTCAGTTTCTTGATCTCGCGGGGTCCGGCGATCTGTCCTGCGGGACGGATGATCTGGCGGCCTATGAAGGGCCCAAGGTTTATCACGGGCCGATCATCGCGCCGGTCTTGAACCGGATATCCGGCGCCAAGGCGATGTTGGGGGGCGACATGCTGTCCTTCGAAGCCAATCAAGACGACGAACACTGTCTGCATTCGGGAAGCGCCGGATCGCATCTGGCCAACTGGGAGATTGCCGAAACATCAGACACCTCGGTGACTTTCGCGCTGGACCAGCCCGACGGTGCGGGCGGGTTCCCGGGCAATCGCCGCATCACGGCGTGCTACAGCGTGACCGAGGGACATGCCCTGACCCTCGATATCCAGGCGAAGACCGATGCGCTGACCTTCATGAACCCGGGGTTTCATCCCTATTGGAACCTTGATGCGGCTGATTCCTGGGCTGGCCATAGGCTGTCCGTTGCCGCCGACCGGATTTTGCCATCAACCCCTTCGTATTTTCCGGACGGTTCGATTCTGGACGTTGAGGGCACGGAATTCGACTTCCGCAAAGCGCGTGCGCCGAAAGGCCTGATTGACAATAACTTTTGCTTGAATTCGAAGTTTGATGGCCCAGACACCGTCGCGACGTTGACCGGAAAAAGCGGACGGCAACTGGAAATCTCGACCGATGCGATTGGGCTTCAGGTCTATACCGGCGACCCGCGTGGGATCGCGCTGGAACCGCAGATGTGGCCAGATTCCCCCAATAAAATAGGGTTTCCGTCGATTGAGCTTGGTCCAAATGAGACCTTTTCCCAGCATACCGAGATGCGCTTCCGCAATCCCGCCTGACCCCGGTCCAGAACCACGGGTTCTTCGCCACACCATTGCCCCAATTCCAGATTGGTTAACGCGCTGTTTCCAATTTGATGCATCCATTGACCCTATGGGCAGGCAGTAATCCGCCGACCCCTTCGGTACAACAAGGGCATCAGGTGATGCGAGTTTTGTGTAAGTGTGTTCGAGTAACCTGACCGAAGCGCGGTCTGCTTTAGTCTGGGCATGTTGTGTTTGCTTTTAAAGGCGTCCGGGGTTGGTTGAGGCCCCGGACGCCTTAGTTTTTTGGCCCTATTCCAAGCGCTCCGGGAAGCCGGGCGCCCTGAGATCGGTCCCCAGCGCATCTTCCAGAAGTTTCACGATCTGCGTCGACTGCGCATCGCCACCATAGGCGGCCCGCCCTTTCCGGAAGATCTGCTGCACCATACCCGCAAGTTCCATTGGCGTCTCGAACTCGCGTCCGAACTCCATCGCAAACCCCAGATCCTTCAGCGCAAGATCCATGGTGAAGGCCACGTCGTAGCTGCCGTTCAGGATAAGCTGGCCTTCGGTTTCGTGCACGAATGAGCTGCCGGATGAGGCCGCGATCGCCTCCCACGCCTTTCCAAGATCCAGCCCGCCGCGCTTGGCCAGCATCAGCGCCTCGCCATCGGCCACGAGGTGGATGAAGGCGAGCATGTTGGTGATCACCTTGATGATCGAGGCTGACCCCAACGGCCCCATATGGATGATCTTGCCGCCAATGGCCTGAAGCGCGGGGCGGTGGCGGGCGAATAGATCCTCGTCCCCGCCCACCAGAACCGTGATCTGCCCGGAAGCCGCCAGATGGACCCCGCCCGTCACCGGGCATTCAAGCGTCCGGACGCCATGGTGCGCCGCGCGCTTTGACAGATCCAGAATGTCATCGCGGCCAAGCGTCGACATCTCGATCCAGTCGGCGCCCTTCGGCAGAACGGGCAAGACCTGATCCAGGACCGATGAACTGACCGCGGGTGAGGGCAGGCAGGTGATCAGGGCATCGACACCATCCACGGCCGAAGCGGCGTCTTCGGCGACAACTGCGCCCAGACGTGCAAGGGTCGCGCAGGCGTCGTCGTCCTGATCGAAGCAGCGAACGTTGAACCCTTCCCGGCACAGACTTCCCGCCAGGTGCCCGCCCAGGTTGCCAAGCCCGATGACACCATAGCTCAGCATGGCAGCACGATCCTGAACTGTTCCCGAATGGCCTTGTCGATGTCTTCCGAGATCTGGGAACCGGCTTCGGTCAAAATTGCATTCTTCCGTTCAATCGCCTTGGCCAAAAGATCAGGTTTTCCGGCCTCGCCCCATTCCTTCGGGCTCATCCGGTTCCCAAGGGTCGGATAGACATATTCCGTCTGCATCAGATTAAGCGTTTGTTCGCTTCCCAAATAATGCCCCGGCCCGTCCAGACAGACATCCTTGATCGCCTCGATCGACACTGTGTCTTCCGTCACTTCGATCCCGCGAATGCAGCGCAAAACCTGGCCGACAATATCATCGCCCAGAACCAGGCTTTCGAGGCAGAAACCCAGAAGCGAGGCGTGCATGCCCACGGCCTCGTACACCATGTTCAGCCCGGCAAGCCCCGGCAACAGGTTGGTGATGCCCTGTTCCCAGCCCGCCTGCATGTCCGGCAGTTTGCTGTCCGAGATGCCGCCAGCAGCCCCGCCCGGCAGGCCGTAGAACTGATGCATCTGGGTGCAAGCGCTGGACAGAAGCGCCTGTTCGGCTGATCCGCCTGACATCGCGCCTGTGCGCAGGTCACTGACAAAGGGCCAGGTTCCGAAGATCGCGGGGTGACCGGGCTGGATGGCATTCACATAGACCAGACCCGCAAGGCATTCAGCCACCGCTTGCACCACGGCCAGCGCGATGGGCGCGGGCGCGGTCGCTCCGGCCTGTCCTGCCGAAAGCAAAAGCACCGGCAAGCCGGCACGGATGCAATGCTCCATCACCACGCAGCTTTCCTCGGCGAATTTCATCGGCGGCACGACGAAGCAATTGGTGTTCGACACGAATGGCCGGGCGCGCCACGCCTGTTCGCCGCCTGCGATCAGATGCAAAAGCTCGACGCAGCCCTGTACGTTTGCGGGCCATGTGATCGACGTTCCCACATGCTTCTGCGTGCCCGCACAGGCCGCGTAGATCGTATTGATATCAAGATCGAAGCTGTCTTCCAGATCGCGGCAGACCATCGCCCGCTGGAAGAAATGCACATTGTCCAGGTGCTGGGTGATCCGGGCCGCATCAAAGAGATCCTGCGTGGTGGAATCGCGATAGTCTCCGGTTTCCAAGTCCACGATATGGACCGCCGCACCGGCCGTCCCGAAATGCACGTTGGTTCCCGTCAGGTGTAGATCAAAGGCCGGATCGCGCCCGCAGAGCGTGATGTCGCGGGCGGCCATGGCAAGCGTGTCTTCGACCAATGCGCGCGGATAGCGAAGCCGCCCGTCATCGCCAAGGGTTGCGCCCGCCTGGGTCATGGCTTCGATCCCTGAAGGCGGCGCCTGCGATAGGCCGACCTGCTCCAGCGCGTCGAGCGCTGCAGCATGGATCCGATCCATCCCGAGCTGATCAAGGGGTTTGTAGGCACCACCTGGAAGGCCCGGTCGGATCGGCCGCACATTCTCGGGCAGAGGGGCGGCCCGGGCTGCGACCCGTGCAGCGCGCCCGCCTGCCCGGCGGCTCACGCTTTGACCCTTTCCGACTTGGGGTCGTACATCGGTTTCAGACTTGGGATCGCCTTGTGCCGGACGCCGGCGACCTCGATCTCATAGGTCGAACCCAGAACCTCATCGACGCTTTGGCCTTCGCAAGGCACGTATCCGATGCCGATGGCCCCGCCCAGCGCATGGCCATAGTTGCCCGAGGTCGTGATCGAGACAATCTGACCGTCCCGCACCAAAGCCTCGTTGTGGAACAGCATGGGCGTCGGGTCTTCCAGCTTGAACTGAAGAAGCCGCTTTTTCAGCCCTTCCTCTTTCTTCCTCAGCACCGCATCCCGTCCGATGAAATCGCCCTTGTCGGGTTTGACGGCAAAGCCAAGCCCGGCCTCAAGCACATGGTCTTCGTCAGTGATGTCATGACCGAAGTGGCGGAAGGCCTTTTCGATCCGGCAACTGTCCAGCGTGTGCAAACCGCAAAGCGTCAGGCCCAGATCCGCGCCCGCCTCTTCCAGCGTCTCGAAGACGTGGGCGGCCATGTCGTTGGACACATAGACCTCCCACCCGAGTTCGCCGACATAGGTCACGCGGTGAGCCCGAGCGAGGCCCATCCCGATTTCAATTTCCTTGGCCAGCCCGAAGGGGTGGCTTTCATTGGAAAAATCATCCGGGCTGACCCGCTGCATCAACTCGCGCGATTTCGGGCCCATGACGACCAGGGCCGTTTCCGCCGCCGTCATGTCCGTGATGACGGCCACGTCGTCGTTCAGATGACGACGCAGCCAGGCCAGATCGCGCACGACCGTTGCGGCGGGCACGATCAACAGGAACGCCGTTTCAGACAACCGCGTCACCGTCAGGTCGCTTTCGATCCCGCCCCGGCTGTTCAGCATCTGGGTATAGGTGATCCGCCCGGCCTTGGTATCGACATTGTTGCCGCAGACCCGTTGCAGGAAGGCCAGCGCGTCCGGCCCTTCCACGCGGATCTTCCCGAAGGAAGTCATGTCGAACAGCCCAACACCTTCACGTACGGCCATGTGTTCGGCCCGGTTGTTGTCGAACCAGTTCTGGCCCTGCCAGTCATAGCGGTATTCGCGTTCCTGCCCGTCGGTGGCGAACCAGTTCGGGCGTTCCCAACCGGCCACCTCACCGAAGACCGCGCCGCGCGTCTTCAGGTGTTCGTGAAGCGGGCTTCGGCGGATGCCGCGGCCTGTTTCAAGCTGGCGATAGGGGAAGTGATCGGCATAAAGCATCCCCAGTGTCTCGGACACGCGATCCTTCAGGTACCGGCGATTTCGCTGGAACGGCTGCGCGCGGCGAATATCCACGTCCCAAAGGTCAAAAGGCGGTTCGCCATCGTTGATCCATTGGGCCAGCGCCATGCCGGCCCCGCCCGATGACACGATCCCAATCGAGTTATACCCCGCCGCGACCCAGTACCCGCGCAGTTCCGGGGCCTCGCCCAAATAATACTTGTCGTCCGGCGTGAAGCTTTCGGGCCCGTTGAAGAAGGTGTGAACACCCGCCGTCTCAAACAGCGGCATCCGCCCCATCGCCTGTTCGAGGATCGGTTCAAAATGGTCGAAATCCTCGGGCAATGAATCGAAACAGAAATCTTCCGAAATGCCGTTCATGCCCCAGGGTTTGGCGCGCGGTTCAAACGCGCCCAGCATCATCTTGCCCGCATCTTCCTTGTAATAGGCGCATTCATCGGGCACCCGCAGCGACGGAACCCGGCCCAGACCTTCGATGGCCTCGGTGATCAGATAGAAATGCTCGCAAGCGTGCAGCGGCAGAGTGACGCCCGATTGCCGCGCCAAATCGCGGCCCCACATGCCGCCGCAGTTGATGACGACATCGGCCTTGATATGGCCCGGGCCCGCGTCGGTTTCGTAGTCGACGCCGGTCACGCGCTTGCCGTCATCGGTGACACTGGTCACCTTCACGCCTTCGCGGATCAGCGCGCCACGGTTCCGCGCACCCTTGGCCAGCGCCATGGCGATATTGGCCGGATCGCATTGACCGTCGCCGGGCAGATGCACCGCCGCGACAACGTCCGAGACGGTCAGTTGCGGGAACATTTCTTTCAGTTCGTTGTTCCCGATCTCGTTGACTTCGACATCGAAGGCGCGCGCAAGCGTGGCCTGACGCAGGATCTCTTCCTTGCGATGCTCGGTCAGAGCGACCGTGATCGACCCGTTGCGGCGCATGCCCGTAGCGATCCCGGTTTCCTCTTCCAGCGTCTGGTAAAGTTCGGCCGAGTATTTCGCCAGACGCGTCAGGTTCTCAGACGGGCGCAATTGCCCGATCAGCCCGGCCGCGTGCCAGGTCGTGCCGCAGGTCAGTTGCTTGCGTTCCAGCAGCACAACGTCTGTCCAGCCGAGCTTGGTCAGGTGATAGGCGACCGAACAGCCAGAGACACCGCCGCCAATGATGACGGCGCGGGCTTTGTCGGGAAGCGGGGTCATGCGCGTATTCTTTCGTTTTCCGGATCCCACATCGGGGCATCGGGTTGCACGGTGGCAGGCCGCATCTCACCATAGATGTCGACCTTGATCTCGGTGCCGGGCACGGCGAGGTCGGTGCGCAGCACGCCCAGCGCGATGGAAGCACCGACGCGGTAGCCATAAGCCCCGGACGTCGTTTCGCCGACCACGGCGCCGTCATGCCAAAGGGTGGACATGTAAGGCGCATCAGCTTCGCCGGCATCGACCTTCAGCGTGACGAAACGCTTCTTCGAACCCTGCTGCTTTTCGTTCAGAAGGGCGGCCTTGCCCGGGAAATCCTGCGGTTTATCGAGCCTGACAAAACGGTCAAGCCCGCCTTCCAGCAGCGAATAATCCGTCGAAAGATCGCCCTTCCAGGCGCGGTATCCCTTTTCGATCCGCATGGAGTTCAGCGCGAACATTCCAAACGGCGTGGCGCCCGCCGCCAGAACCGCGTCATAAATCGCGGGCATGTCGTCCATGGCGGCGTGAACTTCCCAGCCCAATTCACCCGCAAAGCAGACCCGCAAGACCTTGGCGGGTTTTCCCGCGACCGTGGCCGACTGGTGCGACAGCCAGGGCAAGGTCAGATCCGCGTCGGTCAGGCCAGACAACAGATCGCGCGATTTCGGCCCGCCGATGATCAGGCAGGTATATTCCGTCGTGTGGTCGGTCAGGCTGACCCCTTCCGGCAGGCCGCCGTCGCGCAGCACTTCGAAGTCATGCCATTGCGCGGGCGCCGCCGTGATCAGGCGGAAGGTGTCTTCCTCTTCCCGGATCAGCGACATCTCGGTCAGGATCCGGCCCCGGCTGTCGGGGAAATATCCCAGGTTCATGCGCCCGATCTTCGGCAGCGCCCCGGCGATCCGCCCGCGCAGCCATTCCGCCGCGCCCTCGCCCTTCAGATAATACCGCGAGAAGCCCGGCAGATCGAGCACGCCGACGCCGTCGCGCACGGCCTCAACCTCTTCCTTGATACGTGCTTCAAAAGGACCGGTGCGGCCCCAGGTCTCGGTCGCTTCAATGGATGTGTCATCCCCGGGTTTGGCGAACCAGTTCGCGCGTTCCCACCCGTTATAGGCATCCATCTGGCCGCCGAGTTCGACCACCTTGGCGTGGTTTGGCGACAGTTTCTTGTTGCGCCCGGCGGGCCAGGCCTTCCACGGGAAGTGCATCCCGTATTCGTGGCCATAGGTTTCCATCGCCTTGTCACGGCAAAAGTCGAAATCGGTGTAATCGGTATAGCGGCGCGGATCGACCGCCCACATGTCCCATTCGGTTTCGCCCTCGGTCACCCATTCGGCCAGGACCTTGCCAGCGCCGCCAGCCTGCACGATCCCGAATGTGAAGGAATGGGCTTCAAATGCATTTTTGACGCCAGGCATCGGACCGATCAGCGGCAGACCGTCCGGCGCATAGGGAATTGGCCCGTTGATATTGCGCCCGACACCGGCAGTGCCAAGCACCGGGACACGCGCCATGGCATCTTCGATGTACCACTCCAGGCGTTCCAGATCGTCGGGGAAAAGCTGGAAGCTGAAATCCTCGGGCATCGGATCGCTGTCGGTGACCCAATGCGCTTTGCAGTTCCGCTCATACGGGCCAAGGTTCAGCCCGTTCTTGTCCTGCCGAAGATAGTAAGAGCTGTCGACGTCGCGGATCATGGGCAGCTTCTTCCCATGCTCTTTCGTCCAGGCGGCCACCTCGTCGATCTCTTCGGTCAGGAAATACTGGTGGCTCATGACAACCATCGGGACGGTCCGCCCGCCATAGGGTTTGAACCAGTCGCCAACCCGACCGGCATAGTACCCGGCGGCATTCACGACGTATTCGCAGCGGATATCGCCCTTGCCCGTTTGAACCACCCATTCGTCACCGTCGCGGCTGACACCAGTCGCCGGGCAGAACCGTTGAATGTTGGCACCAAGATCGCGCGCGCCCTTGGCCATGGCCTGGGTCAGTTGTGCCGGGTCGATATCCCCATCCAACGGATCCCAAAGCCCGCCAGCCAGATCATGGGTCTCCATGAACGGATAGTATTCCTGCATCTCCTGAGGCGTCAGGATATCAAGCTGCAAGCCCTGATAGCGGCCCATGCCCGCGACACGCTCAAACTCTTGCATGCGCTCTTTGCCGTGCGCCAGACGCAGGGCGCCCGTGACGTGATAGTTCATTGGGTAATCGACGTCTTGTGCGAGCGTTCTGTACATTTCCAGCGAGTACCGCTGCATGTTCAGGATCGCCCATGAGTTCGAAAAGTTCGGGCAGTTTCCGGCCGCGTGCCAGGTCGAACCTGCCGTCAGCTCGTTCTTTTCCAGAAGCACGCAATCGGTCCAACCGGCCTTGGCCAGGTGATAAAGCGATGACACACCGACGGCCCCGCCCCCGATGATGACGACCCTTGCGGTGCTTGGAAAATCGGCCATGGGGCCCCCTGTTGTGCCAACAAAAGATGAGCGATTATCTGGATCCGGCCAGTCTTGTTCAATCAGGGATTCTGCGCGATATTGATCGGAAATTCCGATTAGAAGGGCGCCGGATGCAAACCGATCAGATCGAGACCTTTCTGGATCTATGCGACACCCGCAGTTTCAACCAGACAGCGGAACGTCTGGGCGTCACGCAATCCACCGTATCGGGCCGCATCCGGGCGCTTGAGGCCGAGCTTGAATGCAAGCTGTTCACCCGGTCCCGCGCGGGGACCGCTTTGACGTCGGCCGGGCTTCGGTTCGAGCCTCATGCGCGCGGCATAAGGCACGGCTGGACCACCGCGCAGGATGCCGTGGCCGAGACGACCGGCGCAGCGCTGCGCCTGCGGGTCGGCATGCAGCACGATCTGGCCGGGCCCCGGCTTGCCGATTGGTTGGGCGCCTTCCGCAATGCCCTGCCCGGCGCCGCGTTTTACTTTGAGCCGGACTATTCCACGCAAATGTGCGCGGCGGTCGAAGTGGGAGAGCTGGATATCGCGCTGATCTTCACGCCGCGGCCGCATCCCGACCTGCATTTCGTCAGCATCGGCGATCTGACCTATCGCATGGTGTCGGACCGTCCCGCCCAAGTGGCCGAGATCGACCCCGAAACTTATGTGCATGGAAACTTCTCTCCGGCCTTTGCCGAAACCCACCGGGCGCTGTTGCCGGATCTGTCGCGGTCGCCGGTGACCATCGGGCTTGATCTTGGCGTGCTCGGCCTTCTCAAGGCCATGGGCGGGGCTGGATACGTCCTGTCCGACACAGCGAAGGCGGCGGTCGAGGTGGAAGGACATCACCTGGTTTCGGACGCACCGCCGATCACGCAACCGGTTTATGCGCTGGTTCACGCGCGCAATCGTCACCGAACCATGCACCGGCGGCTGATCCAGGTTCTGTCGGCGCATTTGCGGTCGGGAATGCGCGCAGGATAGCAGAGAACAACATCCTCGCGGGCCGTTTGATCGGCAAGATGGCCATGGCGCCTGCAAGTCCCACCGAGTTCGTGATCTTTCAGTTGCCCGTGGCGCCTTGCCAAGGGCGGCCCCCATGCGCATACCTTCCTGAATTCCGGCGGGAGCATGCCCCTTGTCCAACCATTTGATCGACATCCTGTGCGCCGCGGGTCGGCAAAGCCCCGCATCGGTATTCGCCGATCTGCCGGATGGGTCCGCGCTGAGTTACGCAGATCTTTTCGATCTGGCGGGCCGGATCGGGTCGGCGCTGGCTCAGCATGGCGTTGCTCCGGGCGATCGGGTCGCCGCGCAGGTTCCAAAAACGGTCGAGGCGATTGCGCTTTATTTGGGAACGGTCATGGCGGGCGGCGTCTTTCTGCCCCTGAACACCGGATACAAGCCCGCCGAGCTTGAATACTTCCTGGGCGACGCGGAACCGACCGTTTTGGTCGTTGATCCCCAGAAGGTCGAAGCGCTTGAACCGATCGCGGCTGCGGCAGGCACCAGAGCCGTGCTGACGCTGGGTGCAGACGGGGCGGGAACGCTGACAGAGGCGGCAGAGGCATCGCCAAGCCTGACCCCGGTGCCAAGGGCTGCCGATGATCTTGCGGCAATCCTTTATACCTCGGGCACGACGGGCCGCTCCAAGGGTGCGATGCTGAGCCACGGCAATCTGGCGTCGAACGCCGAGGCGCTGACCAAGGTCTGGCGCTTCACGTCTGACGATGTGCTGATCCATGCCCTTCCGATCTTCCATACCCACGGGCTTTTCGTGGCCACGAACATCGCCCTGATTGCGGGCGCGCGGCTGATCGTCATGCCGGGCTTTGATGCCGCTGCGGTACTGAAGGCACTGCCCCGGGCCACGGCCTTGATGGGGGTGCCCACCTTCTATGTTCGCCTGCTGAAGGAAGCCGGACTGGCGGAGGCCGCAAAGGGCATCCGGCTGTTCGTGTCGGGCTCGGCCCCACTTCTGGCCGAGACCCACACAGCCTGGACCGAGGCGACCGGTCATCGGATCCTCGAACGCTATGGGATGACCGAAACGAATATGAACACCTCGAACCCCTATGACGGGGACAGACGCCCCGGGACGGTTGGCCACCCCTTGCCCGGTGTTGATCTGCGGATCGTCACCGACGGCACCACCGATCCGGTGCCCGATGGCGATCCCGGCGTGATCGAGGTTCGGGGTCCCAACGTCTTTCAGGGCTATTGGCAGATGCCCGAGAAAACCGCCGAGGAACTGCGCCCGGACGGTTGGTTCATCACCGGCGATATAGGGCGACGCGACGCTGACGGGTATATTCACATCGTCGGACGCGCGAAGGACATGATCATTTCGGGCGGCTACAACGTCTATCCCAAAGAAATTGAGTCCCTGATCGACGACGTTCCCGGCGTCAGCGAAAGCGCCGTGATCGGCGTGCCCCATGCGGATTTCGGTGAAGGGGTCGTGGCGGTGGTGATCCGCGATGGCGATGTGTCTGCGGACGCAATCAGCACGGCAATTGCACCGGATCTTGCGCGCTACAAGCAACCCAAGAAATTTGTCTTTACCGATGCCCTTCCGCGCAACACGATGGGCAAGGTTCAGAAGAACATTCTCAGAGATCAGCACAAAGAGATATTTGGATAGGCCATGGTGGACCTTCTGATGATTGGCGCCGGGCGCATGTCCGGCAATCATGCCAAAGCGCTTTTAGAACGCGATGATGTCCAGATTGCGGGCGTCGTGGACCTGGACACCGACCGGCTTCGGGCCTTTGCGGAAGAGTTTGGCGTCCCTGCGGTCTTCACCGATCTGGGCGCGGCGCTTGCCACGCAATCCTTCGACGGTGCGCTGAATGCGACCATCGACGGGGCGCATTACGCGACCTGCCTGCCGCTGATCGAAGCGGGCATTCCGATCCTTTGCGAAAAGCCCCTGACGCCAGGCCCGGATGAAGCGCGGGATCTGGCCGATCGGGCCGCGGCTGCGGGCATCCCGAACATGGTCAACTTCAGCTATCGAAACGGCTGGGCGGTTCAGGACGCGGCGCGGCGCGTGGCCGAAGGGAGCCTGGGCAAGATCCGCCATTTCTCGGCAGCGTACCGGCAAAGCTGGCTGGTCCAAGACGCTTGGGGCGATTGGGCGACCGAACCCACATGGCTGTGGCGCCTATCGACGGCCCATGGCTCGACCGGGGTTCTGGGCGACATCGGTGTGCACCTGTTCGACTTGGCCACTTTCATCATGGGGTCGTCCCTGGCCGAGGTTTCGTGCCAGTTGACCACTTTTGACAAGGCGCCGGGCGGCAAGATCGACGACTACACTTTGGATGCCAATGACAGCGCGGTGGCCCATGGGCGGCTGGCCAGCGGCGCCTCGGGCGTGTTTCACTGCACGCGCTTCGCGACCGGATATCTGAACGACCTGACCCTTGAAGTGCATGGCACCGAAGGCGCGTTGCAGCTATGGACCAACGGGCGGACATGCTGGCTGAAAACCCATGCCGCGGGCACGGATGAACCGGGCGACTGGCAGGACGTGACACCGATCGAGGTCCCCAGCCTGCAAGACCGGTTCTTCGCGGCGCTTTCTGACGGGTCCGCCGTGCAACCCGATTTCGCGCGCGGCGCCGAGGTTCAGGCCGTGCTGGCCGCCTGCGAACAGGCCTCCGATACCGGAACCCGCATCACCCTTTGAAAAAGGAGAGACGCCATGACGATTCGCGTCACGGTTTGGAATGAAAATGTGCATGAAACGACCAGCGATGTGGTCGCCGCAAACTATCCCAAAGGCATCCATGGCTGCATTGCCGATGCGCTGAATGGGGCCGGTGGGATCACGGCCACGACCGCGACATTGCAAGAGCCCGAACATGGTCTGACCGAAGCCCGGCTGGCCGAGACCGATGTGCTGATCTGGTGGGGGCATGCAGCCCATGGCGATGTGGACGACAAGATCGTCGAACGGGTGGCCGACCACGTCTGGGGCGGCATGGGGTTCATCGCGCTGCATTCGGCCCATTTCGCCAAGCCGTTCAAGCGGCTGATGGGGACGCCCTGCGCCCTGAAGTGGCGCGAAGCCGGAGAGAAAGAGCGCCTTTGGGTGACCTCACCCGGCCATCCCATCGCTGCCGGATTGCCGGATCATTTCGAACTGTCACAGGAAGAAATGTACGGCGAACCCTTCAGCGTGCCCGATCCGCTGGAAACCGTGTTCGTGGGTTGGTTTGAAGGGGGAGAGATATTCCGGTCCGGCCTGACATGGCGGCGCGGTGCGGGCGCAGTCTTCTATTTTCAGCCGGGGCACGAAACCTACCCGACTTATCACGACGCCAACATTCAGAAGGTGATCGCCAACGCCGTCCATTGGGCCGAGCCTGCGGGTGCGCGTCTGGAGCGTGTCCGCGATGCCGACAACCGCCCGGTGGATCAGGCGTTGGAGCCGATCGAGGAAAAAGGCGCGAAACTGCACGCCAAGGGCGAAAAAGGGTTCCACTGAGCACGGAAAAACCCGGCCGCGAGGGACCATGCGGCCGGGTTCGATCCACGTCAGTGGTAACCGGGAAGGTTACTTCGGCAGCAGCACCGTATCGACCACGTGGATCACGCCGTTGGACTGGTTGACGTCAGCGATGGTCACGCGACCCGCATTGCCGTTTTCGTCATAGATGAAAAGCGACCCGCCCTTGACCTGTGCCGACAAGGCGTCGCCCGACAGCGTGTCGAGGTGGAAGAACCCGTCGACGCTGGACTTGGCCTGAGCCATCAGCATCTCGCCCGACAGCTTGGCCGGAATGACATGGGCCGTCAGGATCTTGGTCAGCATGTCCTTGTTTTCAGGCTTCAGAAGCGTTTCGACCGTGCCGTCCGGCAGGGCCGCGAACGCATCGTTGACCGGTGCGAAAACGGTGAACGGGCCGTCGCCTTGAAGCGCCTCGACCAGGCCCGCGGCCTGAACGGCGGCAACCAGGGTCGTGTGGTCGGCCGAGTTCACGGCATTTTCGATGATGTTCTTGTCCGAGAACATGGGCGCGCCGCCCACATCCGGGTTCATGGCGAAAGCCGAAAGCGCGGTCATGGTCATGGCGCCGGCAACGGCGGCGATGCGAAGGGAAGTGAACATGTAGGTGTCTCCTGTCTTTGGTTGTGCTGTCCCGTTGGCCGGGAACATCACAAAGACGGGAGAGGTTCGGGAATAGTTTCAGGTGTCCGAAATTTTTTTCAATTCGCCCAGCGCGACGACCGGCCCCGTGGGTGCGCCCGTGGTCGATCCGCCCTTGGGTTCAAGGCTGACAGCCAGGATCTGGCCTTCGACATAAGGGGTGGGCGGGGGTGTGCGTTCGGCGGTGAAAAGACCCAAGGACACGGGCGCCGCGTCGCCCACGATCAGCCAAAGTTCCAGATCGCGGTCATCCGGCACGGTGCCCGAGGCGAGCGCGACCTGAAGCGTGCCATCCTCGATCTCGGCCGAGAAGGTGAAATCGGACCCGTCCGCAGCCAATTCGGCCACCAGACGGTCCGAGGGGACAGGCGGAAAGACGAAGGCCAGCAAGACGGCAGCGGCCAGAGTTGCCGCAAGCGCGCCGGACAGCCATCGGCCCCAGCCGAAACGTGGTTTTTCGGCCCCGAACAGCCGCGCATCGATGGCCGCCTTGGCTGCGGACGGTGGTGCGACGGGATCGTACCCCTCGCCCAAGCCGCCCAAACGGTCCTCCCACGACGCGACACGGCGCGCAAAGGCCGCGTCACGCCCGATGCGGGCGGCCACCTCGGCGCGTTCGGCACCCTCAAGCACGCCAAGCACATACTCGGCGGCCAGGGTTTCGTCGGTGCGGTCGTCTTCAGCCATCGTCCAAACAGTTCTTCAATTTGATCAGGCTGCGCCTAAGCCAGGTCCGCATGGTGTTCAGCGGCACGCTGAACCGGTCGGCCAGTTCCTGATACGTGTACCCTTCCATATAGGCCGCCTTGACGGCTGCCGATTTGTCCTCTTCCAGCTCCCCCAGGCAATGATCCAGCCGCGATGTCTCATCCGCGGCCACCGCCGCCGCCTCGGGCGTCGGGCCGGGATCGGACATGCGTTCTGCCGCATCGATATCTTCGGACACGGGCTTGCGCGCCCGGATCCGGTCAATCGCATGGTTCCGCGTCACCGCGATCAGCCACGGAATGGCGCTGGTGCCACCGGACCGAAAGGCCCCGGCCCTTTGCCAGACCCGCACGAAAACCTCTTGTAACGCATCCTCGGCTTCTGCCCGATCCCTAAGAAGACGGACAAGCACGCCAAAAAGTTTCGGCGACATCGCGGAATAAAGCGCATCGAAGGCCGTCCGGTCCCCCAGGGCGATCCGGTCGATCAGCGCTGCGATGTCTTCAGGCTCGGCCATGCGCCCCCCTACCGCCTAAGAGGATCGGAAAATGTTACGGCTGTCCACAAAGAGGTGAAACTCTTTGACCGCCACCCCCGTCTAGGAAGGAGTAGACCGGCAGAAAGGAGACTTCAGATGCGCCCGCAAGGACCGCTTGTTTATCGCCAGACGCTTTGGACCCGGCTGACCCATTGGGGTTGGGCCATCGCGATGTTCTTCCTGCTTCTGACCGGCTTGCAGATCTTCAATGCCCACCCGATCCTGTATGTGGGCGAACAATCGGGGTTTGAGTTCGACAATGCGATCCTGAGACTTGGAACCCCGGCCGAGCCCGCCATTCCGTTCTGGATGACGATCCCGTCTTACCGCGATCTCGGGACGGGTCGGATCATCCATTTCTTCTTTGCCTGGGTTTTTCTCGGCGTGCTGATCCTTTGGCTCGTGGGGGCGGTGATCACACGGCACCTGACGCGCGATCTGATCCCGGGGCGGAGGGATTTCAGCGCGCTTGGCCGCGACATTGCCGACCATGCGCGGTTCAAGTTTCATCACACGCGCCGCTACAGCCCGCTGCAAAAGCTGACCTATGGCGGGGTCCTGTTCGTTCTGTTCCCGCTGATGTTCGCCACAGGGCTTGCCATGTCGCCCGGCTGGAATGCGGCCATGCCCTGGCTGACCGATATCTTTGGCGGGCGGCAAACGGCGCGCACATTTCATTTTGTCGGCATGGCGCTTCTGGTTCTCTTCTTCGTGGTCCATATCGCCATGATTTTCCTTGCCGGACCAATCAACGAACTCCGGTCCATGATCACCGGCTATTACCGGACCGATAAGGAAGAAGGAGAAGAGGCATGAGCACGCGCAAACTCACACGGCGCGGCCTTCTTCTGGCTGGCGGCGCGGCACTGTCGGGCTGCAAGGTATTCGACGACCTGAACGAAGGCGACAAGGCGCTTTGGAACGTGATGGAAGGCGCAAACGGCCTGACCAAACGCGTACAACGGGCGGTCATCGGGCGGGATGCATTGGCGAAAGAGTTCACCAAGGCCGACATTCGGCAGGGCATGAAACCAAACGGGGTCACCGCGCCGCCCGACCAGGACTATCAGGCCATGAAGATCTTCGGCTTCCAGAATTGGCGGCTTGAGGTGTCGGGCATGGTCGACACGCCCCTGTCCTTGTCGCTTGCCGACATTCAGGGGATGCCGCAACGTACACAGATCACCCGGCATGACTGTGTCGAGGGTTGGAGCTGTATCGCCGAATGGACCGGCGTTCCCATGGCGAAGGTTCTGGACGCCGCAGGGGTTCAGGCCGGCGCGAAATACGCGGTGATCCACTGCATGGATACAATCCAGCAGACACTGTCGGGCGGTATCAAATACT
Source organism: Paracoccaceae bacterium (assembly GCA_965267475.1). Classification (GTDB taxonomy): domain Bacteria; phylum Pseudomonadota; class Alphaproteobacteria; order Rhodobacterales; family Rhodobacteraceae; genus JBCBKU01. The sequence continues at coordinate 753,643 of OZ254079.1, read as the reverse complement.
ATGAAAGCATCGATTTGGTGGATGCGCGCCACCCACAGACCATCCTGGCCTGGGGCATGAACGGTGATCTTCTGCCCGAACGGAACGGCGCGCCTCTGCGCCTAAGGGTCGAGCGTCAGCTTGGCTATAAGATGGCCAAATATATACGCGGGATCGAACTGACCGACAGCCTGGCAGGGTTCGGTCAGGGCAAGGGCGGGTATTGGGAAGACAACGGGTACGATTGGTACGCCGGGATCTGACCGAGCCCGGCGCGCCGGGCTAGTACATCGATCTCCGGTATTCTTCCTCAAGCGACGCGTCGATCTTGGCCATCTCGGCCGGATCATCCGGCGCACCCCTTGTCTGGTCCAGGATCATGGCCGAAAGCGACGGAAGGCTTTTTCGGTCCTGCCGGGCCGCCGGGTCCCAAAGGCGGGACCGCCGGAACGCCTTGGCGCAATGCAGGAAAACCTCTTCCACGGTCACGACAATGGCCGTTGTCGGTACCCGGTCCCCGACCGCAAGCTGCTTTAAAAGCGCGGGGTCCCGCGTGATCTGCGCCCGCCCATTGATCCGAAGCGTGTCATCAAAGCCGGGGATCATGAACAGCATCGCGACCGACGGGTTCGACAGGATATTCGATTGCGTGTCCAATCGGTTGTTCCCGGGCCGGTCCGGGATCAGCAATGTCTTGTCATCCAGGGGCTTGGCAAAGCCCATGGGATCGCCCCTGGGGCTTACATCGCCGCCGCCGTCTGCCGATTGGGTGCCAATGCACAGGAACGGCGACTGGGCGAGAAACGCTTTCGCGTGGTGGTCGAGCCTGTCCAGGCACTTCTGGACCGCAATGTCATAGGTGGCCGGAAAATGGGATCTCAATTCGTCTTCGGATTGTATCAGATACTCAGGATTCAAAGGAAATTCTGTTGGCATCTATGCCTCTCTAAATGTCTGAACTGGTCTTGGATCAATACCTTGCCAAGCTTATCGGCCCGCCGGGTCCGTGTCACGGCGCTCTGACGCCGCAACCGGCGCAATTCGGCTGATTCAATCTGGCCAGTCCGGGGGTCTTTTTGTAAGTTCTGCTTAAGTTGTGTTTCTGATCTTGGGCACAAAATTTGACAAACCTTACGAAACTGGGTGGAACCGCGTGACACTCCGTCGTCTCAAAACGCTTGTCGCCATTGCCGACGCGCGGACCTTCAGCGCAGCGGCAAAGACGGTCCACGTCACCCATGCCGCCGTCAGCCAGCAGATGCAGACCCTGGAAGCAGACCTTGGCCTGACCTTGTTCGACCGCGGCACCCGCACGCCTGAACTGACCCCGATCGGTCATCAGGTGGTCGAAAAGGCGCGGCACTTGATCGCGGATTATGAAGGCCTTGTGCCGTCGATCCTGAATAACAGCGGAACGCTTGGCGGCACGATCCGGCTTGGCGCAATCGGCACGACCCTGACGGGCCTTGCGCCCAAGGCGCTGGCAGTCCTGAAGGCGCGGTATCCGCAATTGGGGCTGCATATCCGGCCCGGTCTGACGGGCGATCTTCTGGTCGATCTGGAGCGTGGCCATCTGGATGCGGCCATTGTCACCAGACCCCACGCAATCCCCGGGATGTTGATCTGCCGTGACCTGATCACCGAACCCATGGAGCTGATCGCCGCAAAGGCCGAACCCTTGGACGACCCGATCGCGCTTTTGGCGGACCGGCCCTATATCCGTTTCAACCGAAACGCGGTCCTGGGCCGCCTGATCGACACGTGGATCCTGTCGCGAAAACTTCCCGTGACCGAAGCCATGGAGCTCGACAGCGCCGAGGCCATCGCGAGCATGGTCGCGGCCAATCTCGGCGTGTCCATCGTTCCCCGGCTGGCCGTGCATGCGGACGCGACCCCACCGGTCAAACGGCTTGACCTCGGGCCCGACCGGCCCGAGCGCATTCTGGGCCTCGTGTGCCACCGCGACACGGCGATGGCACCTGCTATCGATGCGCTTTTTGAGGCGCTTTGCGCGGCAATCGGGGTGGCCCCGTCGTGACGGTCGAGACGATCCTGTTTCTGTCTCTCGGGGCGGCCGCCGGCGGTTTCATCAATGGCCTTGCCGGGACCGGAACCGCGCTTTTTGCGCTGGGGTTCTATTTGGTGGTGCTGGACCCGGTGACCGCCGTCGCCATTGTCGCCCTGATGTCGGTCCTGGCCGGGCTTCAGGGCGTCTGGATCGTCCGGGACGAGATCGCGGCGCAACCGGCCCGGTTGGTGCGGTTTCTTCTTCCGGGGCTGGCGGGCGTTCCGATCGGTTTGATGCTGCTTGAGGTGATCGATGCCCGCACGCTTCGGATCGCCATTGCCGTTTTCCTGATGCTCTATGGCGGGTATTTCACGTTTCGGACGTCGCTGCCCGCCTTTTCGCGACGTACGCCGTGGCTCGATGCCGGGGTTGGTCTGACGGGCGGGGTGCTGGGCGGAGCCGCCGCGGTGTCAGGCGCGGTCCCGGCCATGTGGGTGTCGCTTCGGCCCTGGTCCAAGTTGGAAAGCCGCGCGGTCCTGCAACCGTTCAATGTTGTGATCCTGGGAACGACGATCACCTTGCTGTTTTTCAACGGCGCCTATGACCGGACCGCTGTGAACGCGCTGCTTCTGACCTTGCCGGTCGGGCTGGTGGCCGCGCAAATCGGGATCATGGTGTTCCGGTCCTTAAGCGATACGGCGTTCCGGCGGCTTCTGATCCTGTTGACCTTTCTGATGGGGTTGGGTGTGCTGATCAGTGAACTTTAGGGGCCGCGTGCATGCTGAAACTGTATTACTCCAAAGGCTCGTCCGCCGTGCCCGCCCATATCCTTCTGGAAGAGGTCGGCGCCGATTATGAGGGGATCGAAATTTCGATCCCGAAGGGCGAACAACGCAGCCCGGCCTTCCTTGCCGTCAATCCGAAGGGCCGCGTTCCGGTGCTCGAGACACCGGACGGGATCCTCTCCGAGAACCCGGCGATCCTGGAATATATTGCGGCCACGCATCCGAAAGCTGGTTTCCTGCCCGAGGGTCCGTTTTCGCAGGCCCGGGCCCGGTCTTTGGCCGCCTATCTTTGTGCCACGGCGCATGTGGCCTTCGCCCATTTGCGGCGCGGGGACCGATGGGCCAGGGAAGACGCATCGCTTCAGGACATGAAGGCGCAGGTGCCTGGAAACCTCGCCGATTGCGCGGCGCATTTAGAGCAGGATCTCGCGTTCGGCCCTTGGGCCTTCGGCGCATCCTACAGCTTCTGCGACCCCTATCTGTTACAGGTTGCGCGCTGGCTCGACATGGCCAATGTCCCGATGGACCCCTATCCCGGCCTGGCTGCGCATAAATCGGCGCTTCTGGCGCGTCCGGCCACCAGGAAGGTTCTGGCCATCCACGGGCTGAGCTAGGGCTCAGATCACCTCATCCGTCCTATCGTCGCTTTCGCCATAGCGTTTCAGAACCGCCGGTTTTGTACCCTCGTAAACCCGGGCGACATTCTCGGCGATCTTGGCGTTTTCGCGTTCAAACAGACAAGCTCCGGTCAGGTCCGAGGCCACGATGAACGGCCCCATCCTGTTGCAGCGGATGACCCACATGGCCTGGGCGAGGCCCAGCTCTTCCTCCCAATGGACGGCCTCGACCTTTTCAACGCCGCGCCCCAAAAGTGCGCCGGTGCCGTAGCCCACGGTCGAGAGATACACGGCACCGTTCGGGACAAAGTAATCCTGATAGTCTTTCGACGACATGCCCCCTTTGCCGACGATCAGCTTTGCCCCGGTCTTGGCCATCCATTCGGGCAGCCATTTGGCGAACCGGAACGACGCCGTTGCCGTCACCGCGCCCATGTCGAAGGACCCGTCGGCATTGATTCGGGCCGCTGGCGAGCAGTGGAAATTGGCCGCCGACTGGCTGGGCAGTTCCATGGGGATGTTGGCTTGTTCTTCCAGCGCGCGCATATAGACGCCTTCGCGCGCGGTATACATCAGCCCTTCCAGATAGACGACGTCACCCAGCCGCAGATCCGCAATGGCCGCGTCGGAAGGAGTGGTCGAAAGGCGAACTTCACGCACGTTCATTCCGCCGCCTCTTGATGCATGGGCCACTCCACCGTTTCGCGGCGCTGATAGGGCGTGAACCAGTCGGGATCGGTGCGATGTTCAACCCGGCCATCGGGCCAGATCCGCGCCACGGCCCGGCGCGAAGACAGGCAGAAGGCGTGGACTGACATGGGCATGCCGCCCGTGTGGCAATACCCGACCTCGATATGGCAATCGATCACCATATTCGATCCGACAAACCCCATCGCACCCATGCCGATGGAATTGCCAAGCTCTTTGAATTCATCCTCCAGCTCCGCGATTTTCGGGTCGGGGTTCTTTGATCCGACAACCCGCAGGGTCGAGGCGCGCTTGCCCAGCGTCATGCAGATGTCTTTCGAACCGCCCAGGCCGATCCCGATAATCGCTGGCTGGCAGGCGAGGCCACGCTTGCCGAAGGCCATCAGACTGTCGAGGTAGAAGCGCTTGATCCCCTGAATCCCGTCGCTGGGGAACAGCATCCGGTAATCGGTTCCGAACAACCCGCCCTTGTGAACCGTGATCAGGTCGATCCAGTCGCCTTCCGGTTCAAAGGCGTATTCGATCTCGGGCGCGCCGATGCCGACGTTGTTGTTGTGGTCGGTCCGCCAAAGCGGATGCACGCGGTTCGGGCGCAAGGGCACACCGTTCGTGGCATCGGCCGTCGCCTGACGCAGCGCTGTTTCCAGCGCGACCATGCCGCCTTCGACCCGTGCCTCATTGCCCAGTTTCACAAACCAGCGCGGCACGCCGGTATCGCCGCACATGGCGCGGCGGTCTTCCCGGGCGGCCTCGTAATTGTCGAGCATCGCCTGAAGCACGAAGGACGACAAATCGCCTTCTTCCGACGCGGCGGCAGATTTGAGACCGGTGAGGTAATCCGCGGGGATCTCAATCGCGGCCTTGTCCATCAGGTCGCGTGCGGTGGAGTGGATGAGGGGGATGGGGATCATTGTGCGGCCACCAATGTCTCGGGTTCGCCTTCGCGCAGGATGGTCTCGCCTGGGCGGACGAGTGTGAATTGCACGGGCTCACGTTCGACCATCAGGTCATCGCCCGTTTGCCGGACCACCGTGAAATCGCTGTCTTCCATCGCGCCGGGGTCGGGGAAGTCTTCGCGGAAATGGGCACCGCGCGAGTTTTCGCGGGCCAACGCGGCCTTTGTGATGACCTCGGAAATGTCGACCAATGACGCCATGTTCAGCCAGTCGTGCCAGGTCAGGTTGAAGGCCAGATTATCCGATGCGACCCCAAGGTCCAAAAGCTCCGTGCGGATCTCAGCCAACCCTGCAAGACCCCGCTTCAGGCCGGACGCCGTTCGCATGACGCCCACATCCTCCCACATCAGATCCTGGAGCGTCTTCCTGAGCGGTTGGACCAATGCCGGAGCATTCGACAACGGATGGGTGGCGCGGGCAACCTCGGCCTCAAGCACAGTTTCATCCGGATCGCGAAGCGTCATGCCAGCAACGTCAGCGCCCATCACGTCGCCTGCGATCCCGCCGAAGACGGTCGAGTTCGCCACGCCATTGCCCCCCAGTCGGTTTGACCCGTGTGCGCCGCCCGCATCCTCGCCCGCGACATAAAGCCCCTCCATCGCGGTCCGCGTGTCCACATCGACGACCACGCCGCCCATGAAGTAATGCGCCGTCGGCACAACCTCGACCTGTCCCCCCGCCAGATCGAACCCGCAATCGGCGCAGCGTTTGACCATACCCTTGAACTTCTCGGCGACCCATTCCGGCCCGAGATGCGACATGGAGATGAAAACGCCTTCCTTCTCGGGGTCATTGGTCTTGCGCATCTCGGCATAGATGCCGCGGCTGACCACATCGCGGGTCGCGCGTTCGCCTTTGGCGTCATAGTCGAACATGAACCGCTGACCGGCGTGGTTGATCAACTGTCCGCCCGCGCCGCGCAACCCTTCTTCCAGCACCGTGCCGGTCATACGTGTGTGTTCACCCGCCAGAAGGCCGGTCGGATGGAACTGTACCATCTCCATGTCGCGCAATGGCAGGCCAACGCGCAGCGCCATGGCGAGCCCGTCCATGGTCTTGTCGCCCGACGGCGTGTGATAGCGATACATCGTGGGTCCACCGCCTGTTGCCATCAGCACGGTCTTGGCGCGGACAAAGCGGAAGCCCCCGGTGCGCATGTCGATCATCAGAACGCCCGCCAGGCTGGCACCGTCCTTCGTCGGGATCAGACCGATGGCCCGGTGTTCCTGAAGCTTTTCGACCCCGCTGGCCAGAACCTTCTCCATCAGCCGGTTGATGATCTCGATCCCGGTCAGGTCGCCCTTGTGGACGGTCCGGTCGGCGGTTTGTCCGGCAAAGGCCTTTTGGTGCAGCGTCCCGTCGGGGTTCCGGTCGAAGAAACACCCAATCTCATTTTCTAACTCGCGGATCCGTTCCGGCGCGGTTTGGCACAGCCGCCAGGCCATATCCTGATTGGGCAGCCATTTGCCGCCCTGGATCGTATCCATGAAGTGCCGTTCAACCGTGTCGCCGCCGCCAAGCGCGACGTTGTAGCCGCCCTGAACCATGCGGGTGCAGCCGCATTTGCCGATCAGGCCTTTGACGGCAAGCGTGATCCTGGTGCCTTCGGGCGCGGATTGCTGGGCGTGCAGCGCCGCGAAAAGCCCCGCGCCCCCCGATCCGAGGATCAGGATATCGGTGTCGTGGCGGTCGATATGCGTTTGTCCCATCTCAGATCGCCCGGATCAGAAAAAGACCCGCCACGCAGGCGGACAGGGCGGTGGCGCCCGCGGCCAGCGTCTTTTGCGAAGGGGTCCAGGGCAGGAATTCCAGCGCCATCAAGCGCAGGCCCCCGAACATATGGACCGCCAGAAGGAAGACGAGCCCCACCTCGGCCAGTTTCACAAGGCCCGCCTCGGTCATGCTTAAAAACCCGTCCAATCGGGCAGGGTCGGATACGGCCATCGCCAGAACCCAGAAATGGACCGGAAGGAACAGGGCCAACCCGATCCCCGATAGCCGGTGCAGGATATAGGCAAGCCACAAGGGGTGGGCCCGGGCCGGGATCGTGCGGCTGGTCATGCGAATGTCACCGCCCATACAGCGCGGGCCCCCAGTGCGAACAGGCCCAGCCCGATGGCCCACATCGCCGCGTCCAGGGCCCGGCCCTTCAGACCGGCCCATTCATGCAGGATAACGCGCAGTCCGATGGCTCCATGGATTGCGACAGCCAGGACGAACCCGCCGTAGAACAGGAACCAAAGCACCGAGCCTTGCGTGCGCCCGAGGATCTCACCTGCGCTGAGCCCGCCCTGGATCGCATAGATCATGACGGCCAGATGGATCAGCACGAATGGCGCCATCAGAAGTGCCGTGATGCGCTGCGCCATATACAGACGAAGGGTCAGCATCAGCGGATCTTCTGGAAGAAGGATCGGGCGGTTTCCCGCTTTAGACCGGCGATGGCGGACATCGGGTCAAGCTCGTTGGGGCAAAAGGCCGTGCAGGACCCCATGGAATGACAGTTGTGGCAGCCGCCTGAGCCCGAAACCGCATCAAGTATCTCGGCCCGCCCGTCATCCTTGGTGTCGTTCAGCAATGTCCAGGCGCGTTGCAGCGCGGCGGGGCCAAGGTACTCGGGATTGCCCGTGACCGTATCGCAGGCCGCATAACAGACCGCGCAATTGATGCATTCGATCCCGGCATTGGCTGTCACCCGACCCGGGCTGGTCTCATCCACCGGTTGGATGGCGTCGTCCCGGGTCTGGCCGCCGTGATGGATGGCCTCTGCCGCCACCCACTTGTCGAAGAACGGATCCATATCGACGGCAAGATCCTTGATCACCGGCAGGTTCCTGAGGGGCCCGATGGTGACGGCGTTTCCGTCCAGAACTTTCGAAATATGCGTCCGGCAAGTCCAGCGCGGCACCCCGTTCACCATCATCGCGCAGGATCCGCACATGCCCACACGACAGGCAAAGCGGTAGCTAAGTGTCGGGTCGGCGTTCTGCTGGATCCAGGACACCACATCCAGCACGGTCTGGTTGTCATGAGCAGGGACATCGAACTGCCGCCGGGTGTTCGCACCCCGCTCAAGCGTCACTTTCAGATGATCCAGGGGCATGGCGTCAGAGGTCCAGGGCTTCAGAACAGTCGCCGGATTATATCTGACAGCGCACCTTAAGGAACGCGAATTGTTCTTACCGAAACTGAAAGCATCGCTTACAAAAAATTGGCCTCAGCCGTCGTCGTCGCCTTCATCCGGTGCCTTGTACTTGAGGATCAAAGCCCACCAGCACCAAGCCGCGATGGCCCCGAACAACAGCCCCCAGATTGGCGCGCCCCGAATGAACTCAAACACCGTCCAGCCCGTCGTGAACCCGGTCACGATCAACCGCGTGATCAAGGGCCGAAAGAACGGGTGCTCTGCATCGAACAGGGGCTTACGGGCCAAGGATATCCTCCACCATTACGGCAGCCCCGGTCGTCGCGGACTGCAAAGCGGCATCGGCCAGGGCAAGGGCCATCATCCCGTCATCGCCCGTTGTGGGCGGCTCGGTGCCCCCATTCACGGCCTGAACGAAGGCCGCAATTTCGGCCGCATAGGCCTCCGTGTACCGGGTCATGAAGAAATCCAGCAAGGGCGGCACGGTATAGCCGTCGCCCGTCGCCACTTCGATATTGGCCCGATGGGTGTTCTTGGCCGAAACTGCACCTTTGGAGCCGTGCACCTCGATCCGCTGATCATAGCCGTATGACGCGCGGCGCGAACAATTGATCGTCGCCTGTTTCCCCGACGCGGTGCGAAGGATCAAATTGACGCTGTCGAAATCACCCAGTTCGCCGATCTTTGGATCCGTCAGAACCGATGCCGCAGCCATTACCGTCTCGACCTCTTCCCCCAAAAGCCAGCGCGCCACATCCAGATCATGGATTGCCATGTCGCGGAAGATCCCGCCAGAGCGTTCAATATAGGCATAAGGCGGCGGGCCAGGATCGCGCGAGGTCAGCGTAACCATCTCGACCGCGCCGATAGCGCCCGCGTCGATCTGGTCTTTGAGCGCGCGGAAATGCGGGTCGAACCGGCGTTGGAAGCCGACCATCAGCGTGCCACCTGCCGCCTTGACCGTTGCAAGGCAGGCGCGCACACGGGCCAGATCCAGATCGATGGGTTTTTCGCAAAAGACGGCCTTTCCGGCCTTCGCAAAGCGTTCGATCAGGTCGGCATGGGTATCGGTCGGTGTGCAGATGATGACGCCGTCCACATCTTCCGAGCCTTCAATCTCGTCGATGGTCCGAATGTCCGCGCCATAGCGCTGCGCGACCGCCCCCGCGGCCTCGGCCATGGGGTCGGCCACGGCCTGAACCACGGCGCCATCGACCGAAGCGATGGCCTTTGCGTGAACCTGCCCGATGCGCCCGGCCCCAAGGACCGCCAACCGTAATGCCATGTCTCAGTTCTCGTCCGTGTCGGGATAGGTGCCGACCACGTGTTGGTCGAAATCCATGATGCTGCCAGTGACCACGCCCGAACGGGGCGACAGAAAAAAAGCCACCTGAATGGCCACATCTTCGGGTTTCACCAGTTTCCCGAAAGCCATGTTCTTCTCTACCCCCGCAAGCCAGCCGTCCGGACGGTCATGCGACAGTTTCTGGCGGGCGTCCTCGCCCGGCGTATCCATCCAACCCACATTGATCCCGTTCACCCGGATCCGGTGCTTGGCCAGCGTGGCAGCGGCATTCTTTGTCGCGAACAAAAGGGCGGCTTTCGACGCGCCGTAAGGGGCCAGAAAACTCGTGCCACCATGGGCGACGATGGACAGAATGTTCACGCAGCCCGCCGGATGCCCCGCCGCAATTGCCTTCTCGGCGAAGCGCTGAAGCGCGAAAAACGGGCCCTTGGCGTTTGTGTTCTGGATCCGGTCCCAGACCTCGGGCGTTGTGTTCAGGATCGAACCGCGCCCGGTATCGGCGGCCGAGTTCACCAGGGCCGTCACCCGCCCCATGCGGTCGGCCGCCTGGTCGACCATCTCCAGAACCGAGCCTACATCGCCCATCTCAACCCGGATCCAGGACGCCTCGGCGCCAAGCGCCTTCAGGCGTTCGGTCGCGGCCTCAAGCTTTGCCGTGTCGCGCCCGGATATGACGACCTGCTTGCAGCCTTCGGCGATCAGCGCCTCGGCGCAGGCAAGGCCAAGGCCCTGCCCGCCGCCTGTAATCAGCGCGGACGTCTCGGCATGGCTCATGCCGCCGCGGCGTCAGCGTATTCCGGCTGGGTCTTGGCGCCGGTGATATAGGCAACGACGTCCTGCCCGTCGGTTTCCTCTTTCTTCAGGTTGGCGCAAATCCGCCCCCGGCGGAAAACGACGATCCTGTCCACCAGATCCATCACCTGCCGCATGTTGTGGCTGATCAGGATCAAGGGTTCGCCCGCGTCCTTGAGCGTGCGAACGATGTTTTCCACCTGCGCCGTTTCCTGCACGCCCAGCGCCGCCGTCGGCTCGTCCATGATGGTCAGGCGCGAATGGAACGTCGCCGTCCGCGCAATCGCCACGCATTGGCGCTGGCCGCCCGACATGTTCCGGATCGTGTTCCGGATGTTCGGGATCTTCACGGCGGTCTTGTTCAGCCCGTCGATGGTGGCCTGACGCATCCCCTTGTAGTCCAGGAACCGAAACGGTCCGAGCCAATTCCAGAACGTCATTTCACGCCCCAGGAACAGGTTGTCGGGCACGTTCAGTTCGTCGGCCAGCGCAAGGGTCTGGAACACCGTTTCAATCCCGGCTTCGCGCGCGTCCAGCGGCCCTGCGAAATGTACCTCTTCCCCGTACAGCCAGACCTTGCCTCGGGTGCGTTGCTCCACCCCCGTGATCTGGCGCACGAAGGTGGATTTACCGGCTCCGTTGTCGCCCATGATGGCGACATGTTCGCCTTTCCGCATTTCGAAGTTGGCACCCTCAAGCGCGTGAACCCCGCCGTAATGTTTGGTCAGGTCTTCGGTTTTCAGGACAATCTCGTCACTCATGTCGTGTCTCCCGCCCTTACGCTCGGTTTCGTTGTCGGTACTGGTCAAGGATCACAGCGGCGATGATGATGCCGCCCATGGCCATGAGCTGATAGGATCCGTCAAGCTTGATGTAGGTGAAGCCCGACCGGATCACACCAAGGACCATCGCACCCAGAACGGTGCCGATGATTGACCCGCGCCCGCCCTGAAGGCTGATGCCTCCGATTACGGCCATGGCGATGGCGAAGAGTTCATAGAACTCGCCCATCCCCGCCTGCGCGGTCGAGGCCTTCGCGCTCAAGACGATCCCGGCAAAAGCCGCCAGCATCGAGGCGATCATGTAGACCATGACCTTGTGGCGCTTGACGTTGATCCCCGACATGCGCGCGGCTTCTTCGTTCGAGCCGATGGCATAGGTGTGCTTGCCATAGACCGTGTACCGAAGAATGACATGGAACACGATTGCCAGCCCGACGAACCAGACGACGGGCATCATGCCGGCGCCAAGTGCTGCATAGCCCTCGGTCGGGAACGAGACCGGGCGACCTTCCGACCACCAAAGCGCAATGCCGCGGCAGATCAGGAACATGCCCAGGGTGGCAATGAAGGGCGGAATACGGAAATAGGCCACGAAAGTGCCGTTGATGGCGCCGATACACGCCCCGAAGGTCACGCCGATGACAACTGGCACAAGGACGGGCAGGTCCATGGCCCAGGGCCCGAAGATGGCTTTGGGGTTCGGATTGCCGTTCACCAGTTCGGTCTGCGCGAAACTCATCGCGATCATGGCGGTGGCCGCCACAAGGGGCCCAGATGACAGGTCGATCCCCGCGGTGATAATCACCTGCGTTACGCCAAGCGCGATGATCCCGATGATCGCGACCTGCAAGATGATGATCTGCAACCGCGCTTCGTTGAAGATGGAATCGAACCTGTCCCGCGTGTCGAACAAGAAGCTTTGGTTGTTCATATAGGGCAGCGTCTGCCCAAGAATTTCGAAGATGACGATGATGATGATCAGCGCCAAAAGGATGTTCATCTCGTTGGGCCAGGCTCGTTTCGACTTGTCGAAGGCCAGGCCGCCCGTGCCATGCGTTGTATCGGCCACGCGTTCCCTCCCCTGTTTCGCTCAGCATCCGCCTTGTGGCTATGTCTGAGACAGTTGCGCGGTGGCGAGGTTGGCCGCCACCGCGCGTCTTCAGTTTAGCAATGGCTTAGTTCTTGTCGAGGAACTCATCCATGTTGTCCGGCGTCACCAGAACGAACGGGATATAGACCTTCTGATCCACCGACTCGCCGTTGGCCAACGCGATGGCCGTGTCGACCGACCCGGCACCCTGACCGAAGGCATCCTGGAAGACCGTTACGTCATAGTCACCGGCCTGCATCGCCACGAGCGCATCCTGCGACGCGTCCACACCGCCGACCTGAACGTCGGCCATGTCGATACCAGCGGCCTTCATGGCCTGGATGGCGCCGATCGCCATTTCGTCGTTGTTGGCCAGCACGAAGTCGAACGGCTCGCCCGAGGACAACCAGTTGGTCATCAGGTCTTGTGCCTCATCGCGCGACCAGTTTGCGGTCTGCTCGTCGATGATCTCCATGAAGTTGCACATGTCCATGCCGATCACGTCATAGACGTCCTTCGACCGCTGAACGGCGGCCTGGTTAGACAGCTGACCGTTCATCAGATAGCCGCGGGCACCGCCAGCTTTGCCGTCTGCACGCAGGTTGTTGCAGATCTGGAAAGCAGAAAGCGTACCCGACTCGATCTCGTTCGACGCCACGAAGGCCTGGGTCGGTGGCAGTTCGTTGACGTTGTCCGGCTCGCGGTTGACGAAGACCAAAGGCGTATCGCCTGCAGCAGCGGTGATCGCCGCGCCTGCCGAGGTATCGACGATGTTCACGATGATGGCGTCAACGCCGTTTGCCACGAAGTTGGTGACCTGGTCGATCTGCTTGGCAAGGTCGTCTGTGGCGTCTTCCATTTGCAGGTTCACACCGTCGAGGCTTGCAGCATGCTCGGTCATGCCGTTCCGCATGACGGTCAGCCAGTTGTCGTCGAACCGCGAGATCGTGGCACCGATTTCCTGCGCCACGGCCGAGGTCGACATCAAGGCCGCGAGGCCCGTAATGATAAGGGTCTTCTTCATTTTCATCCTCCCTTGAAGGTGTCCGGTACACCCTTTTTCAGTCTCAACCGGAACTCCGTGTCGCCACGGAAAACGAGTGTCAGGCGGCGATTTCGACCTCCGCCTGGGTTAGATACGTCATCGATGCCTTCAGCGCGGGCGCCGGGTCATCGAGTGTATGGATTTCGGGCGCGAAGGGCTCGAATGACACCGGGCCCCCATATCCCGACGCGGCCAGGGCGCGCAGTTGGGCAACATTGCCCAAACGGTCATCCCGGTCCACCAGAACGCGGAGCGGATCACGCAGATCCTGCATTGCGGGCGCAGGATCGGTGACGCCCGAGATGTGGACGATGCCGGTCCGGTCCGAGAAGATCTCATCCTCGCCCGCCAAGGCGTGGTGAAACGTGTCATGAACCAGCCGGAACACATCGCCCATCCCGACCGCATCGATGGCCCGGATCGCGTCCGATTTCCGGCGGAGCGTTGCCTCGACAAATCCTAGCGGTTCGACGAACCCCAAAAGCCCGTGATCCTTCAGGATCGGCCCGATCTCGGCTAGGGCGTGTTCCAAGGCTTCCTTGCGTTGATGCGCAGGTTCAACCGGACCCCCGACCTTCGGGATCAAGGCAATGCCCTCGGCGCCCGCGGAACTGGCGATCTGCGCCAGCGCCTGCGCGGCCTGCCGCGTGGTGTCGGTGAATTCGTTGAAGGCCTTGACCTCGGCTAGCGCAAGGATCCGTAAGCCTGCCTGTTCGGCGGCTGCCTTGACCGCGGCCGGATCGTCCCCGTCGAACAAGGGCCGCCCGAGGTCATTTCTAAGCTCAATTCCGACGCATCCCAGGCCCTTCGCGGTCCCGACAAGGTCGGTCCACCGCTTTGACGGCATTGCCATGTGGTTCAGCGCGAAATCCAAGGGTCCCCTCCGTCGCCGATCGCTCTGCGCCTTGGACCCAGCGCAAATCGAACGGCATTCCTCCGACTCGGAACATTGCAACCGGTTGCAATTTTGTCGAGTCAAAAGTTGCTTATCCCCGAAATTGGCAGTCGAAACGGGAATGCAATTCGGCCCAGGCTGGCGAAAACCGACAAAAAACGGGCTGATTTTGAGAAGCTGGTGCCGCAGGGGGGCATGCTATTCCAATATCTAGGGGTCTCGTCTTGTCGCAACCTGTCTTAGGTGTTTGCTCATCGCGTTTGGATCTTGGCCTAATCTGTCTTGGCCGCTTTCACCCGGTCTCATTCAGTCCTATATATTGGGGTGGATAGAGAGGTGGGCAATTTGCGACAGCTTCAGAAACTCACTGCGGCCAAGGTCAAGAACGCAGCCCCGGGCAAGTATTCCGATGGCGGCGGCTTGTGGCTGCACAAACGCCCCGACGGCGGAGGTCAGTGGTTCTTACGTGTGACGATCCATGGGCGCCGTAGAGAAATGGGTCTAGGTTCGGCCCTGGACGTGTCACTCAAGGAAGCCCGGGAACAGGCCGAGAAGTGGCGAAAAGTGGTGCGTCAGGACAAGGACCCGATCAAAGAGCGCGAACGTCTGCGCAGGGAAGCGGCCCGAGAACGACATACGCTTGCGGTCGTGGCGGAAAAAACATTCGAGGCAAGAAAGGCCGAGCTCAAGGGCGACGGCAAAGCCGGTCGCTGGTTCACGCCGCTTGAGTTGCATGTGCTTCCGAGGATTGGGCGGGTCCCAGTCGAAGAGATTGACCAGAATGACATCCGCCAGGTTCTCGCACCCATCTGGCACACCAAGGCCGATACTGCGCGCAAGGCAATGAACCGACTTGGTATTGTCTTGAGATATGCAGCAGCTATGGGCCTCGATGTGGATCTTCAGGCGACCGACAAAGCAAAGGCGCTACTAGGAAAGACTCGCCATGTGGTCAAAAACGTCCCGTCACTGCCCTGGAAAGATGTACCCGCCTTCTACGAAAGCCTGGGCGACGGCACGGTGACCCAGCTTGCCCTCAGGCTACTGATCCTGACGGGGCTGAGATCCCGACCCGTAAGGTTTGCCAATCTGAACGATATCGATGGTGACACCTGGACCGTTCCTGCTGAACATATGAAGTCGCTCAAGGGCAAGGCCGAAGACTTCAGGGTTCCCCTTTCGGACGAGGCGCTTGCCGTGATTGAACAAGCGAAGCCATTTGCCCGAGACGGGTACCTATTTCCGAACGTTCGGCGCGGTGTTCTCTCAGATGCAACGATGAGCAGGTACATGGAGCGTCAAGGCATGGAAGCGCGCCCACACGGATTCCGGACCTCGCTCAGGACATGGCTGGCAGAGACCACCGACGCGCCGCATGAAATCGCGGAAACCGTGTTGGCTCACGCGGCTGGCACGGCTGTGACGAAAGCCTATCGCCGCACCGATTTCCTGGAGCAGCGCCGCCCCCTCATGCAACGCTGGGCCGACCAAGTCACCGGCGGAACAGGCGAAGTCGTGAGGATGGCGGGGTGAGTTGGCAAGACCGAGTGCCATCGATCAAAGCCATCCTTCGAAGTCACTTTCCCGGGGCAAATGAAGAGTCTATCGCAAGATGGTCAAAAGAAATCTGCGAAGGTAATGCGGCTGCGCAAGCACTGGAATTCCTCCAGCGAAATGACCGCAACCCGGAAGAGGAAGTCAAATCTATCCGGGATGCTGCAAATCGTGTCCAGAATGCAAAGAAAGCCGTCGAGAAGCTTGGCAACCATGGAAGAAATGCAATCGCTGACCTGGCAAGACAACTCAGTTCATGCACGAATGCCGGCCACAGTTCAAAAGAGGTCCTGGTCTCACATCTTGAGTGGCTGTCGGACATGCTCAATCTAGCAGCCACAGAGATTTCGCCGGATCTTTCGACTGGAGGACTTGGCGTTAAAAAGAATGTGTTTGGAGGCGCTCCGCCAAAGACATGTGCGGAGTTTACAAGTAAGGAGTGCTATTTGGCATTTGCAGAGCTTAGTGGCTCTAGGCCAACAGTCAAAACGGACGGTATCAGCCGTGGGCATCCGGCAACCGGTCCATTCATAGAACTACTCACCGATGTTTTCAGAGAACTTTCGGTCAGCGCCAGCTCAGAGACCTGGGCAAGGCATTGGACGAGCCAGGCAAGGAGAAAACCCCCAAAACCGCACGGTTAACTCCTTTGGCCAATGTCGCCCCGTGTATGATTGAACGGTCCCATGAAATCTAAGAGGACCCCAACTATGATCAGATGCGTTGCTGGTGATGCGAATATTGCGACCCCCCCGAGGAGCGGCACAGACCGTCTGCTCACGGATCGAGAGGCGGCTGAACTTCTCTGTTGCGGCAGGTCAACGCTTTGGCGCTGGGCAGCTGATGGCGTCATCCCTAAGCCAATCAAAATCGGTGGCATGTCACGCTGGCGCCACTCCGACATTCAATCAGTAGTCATCCGCGCCGTTGAGCAGCGAGAAGTCGCCTGAAGAAAACCCCTACCAACCATTTCGGGTCAGCAGGGGCAAAATCTTCGTGTGACAGCAAAAAGATAACGTCTTTGCCAAGGCCCATCAAGAGGCACAGCAGATAGATATGAACGACCAACCATCGATCTCCGCAGAAGAGCGTAATGAGGACGAATGCGCCTTGTTGAGGCAGCGGCGCGGAGACCTGCTCGCGCATTACTATGAATGCCGCCGCCGTCATCCGAACAACACCGACGTGGATCTGATCGACCAATGACGACGCACGCACACCACCTGGCGGGCCAGGCTTTTGATTTTGCCCTTTACACGGACGGATCTGTAGGCTGGCTGACTGCAAAGGCCATCTGGCAGGACGTGTTATCCCAAGAAGAACGCGTGTCTTTGGCCTTCGCCGCGTTGCTTGGGTTGGACGATGACACCTACGAGCAAGTCATCGGTGCCGTTACCCGTACCAACGCCATGCCCGCGGTGCCATTGCTTTCGGCAATGGAAGAGGCGTCGCACTGGGCCGATCATGCCGACTATCCAAGCATCAAGGCGTGCACCCTGGCGGGCTATAATCGGATGTCTCCGCCCGACCAAGTGTCTTTTCTGGACTATGTCAGGGGAAGGCAAGCCGCATGAATCAATTTGCGCAGCTCGATGCCTACGACCAAACCCACATGCAGGTCATCGGTGCCATCCCAGCACCGGAAGAGCCGACGCCGCTGGTCCACGAAACCCCTCCGGGCGATCCGTTCCCGGTTGATGCTCTCGGTCCGCTAAGGGACGCCGCCCTGGAGATTCAAGCACGGACGCAGGCACCGGTAGCGATTGGAGCGCAATCGCTACTTGCCGCTACATCCCTAGCAACGCAAGGCCTTTGCAATGTGCGCTGCTTGGGCGGTGAGCGGCCGCTTTCGATCTATGTTCTGACCATTGCCAAATCCGGTGAACGAAAGTCTTCCTGCGATGCTCTGGCAATGGCGCCCATCCGTGACTTTGAACGAACCCTGCATGCGCAGTCTTCAATCGAAGCGACGGCCTATGCAAATGACCAGGCTATCTGGGATCAGACCCGAACCAAGCTGATCAAGGATGCTGCCGGGACAGGCGAGAAGGCCACCAGTGCCCGTGTGGACCTTGAATCCCTAGGCTCTGAGCCCGAGCCACCGCTCTATCCGCATCTGACGGCCAGCGATCCGACGTTCGAAGGCCTGACTAGAAACCTCGACCGATCTCGTCCGACCCTCGGTATCTTCTCGGATGAAGCAGGTCAGTTCCTGGGCGGTCATGCCATGAACTCCGACAACCGCGTCAAGACCATTGCCGGTCTATCAAAGTTCTGGGACGGCGATCCCATTAACCGAACCCGCGCCGGGGACGGTGTGAAGACGTACTATGGTCGCCGCCTATGTGCACATCTCATGGTTCAACCTGGAATTGCGGACATGCTCTTGGGAGATCCAAGGGCACAAGATCAGGGTTTCCTGGCGCGGTTCCTGATCTGCCAGCCACAAAGCACGATCGGATCAAGACTCATAAGTGACGACGACCCCGGGTTAGGCTTCGCATTGGAAGCCCACCATCGGCGGGTCTCGGAGTTGTTAGATCAGGCAATGCCGCTCAGGGAAGGAACACGCAATGAACTGGACCCGCCGATACTTGAGTTGGCGACTAACGCAAAGTCCCTGCTGATCGACTACGCAAATGCGATCGAAGTACAGCAGGGCGCTGGAAGAGAACTGTGTGGGGCCACGGCATTCGCATCCAAATCCGCGGAACAGGCGACACGGCTTGCGGGCATTCTGGCGGTCTATGCCGGTGAGAACGTCATATCCGGCGAACGGATGGCGAATGGCATCGGGCTGGCGGATTGGTATCTGAGCGAAGCTGTCCGCCTCAAGGATGGGGCGGCCATATCAGCGGACATCCAAAGAGCCGAGAAGTTGAGGCTTTGGCTTCAAGACCGCTGGGAAGAGGACTTCATCTCGGTGACGGTTTTGGTTCAATCCGGGGCGGCGAACATCAAGAGCGCAAATGAAGCTCGCAAAATTATCGCACAACTGGTCACAAACGGCTGGCTAGTTGCTCAAACGGACGGTGCGGCCATCAAGGGCAAGCATCGCAAGGAAGCCTGGCGAGTCATACGGGGATGTGTGTGATGGCCCGATTTTTTGACGCAAAGGCGGCTTTGGCAAAACTTCCGAGCAGCACTATTCACCCTATTCGTCCTATTCCCGGGTCTGTTGGCGCAAAAAATAGGACGAATAGCACGAATAGGGTTCCCCCTAACCTCGAGGATTTCGAAGAGCGGGCAGCAATCGTTGAGTTCAATGCAGGCCAGTCACGCGAAGAAGCCGAACGTCTGGCCGCAGAATGTCAGGGCTTTGACAGCGTCGTGGAGCTTCGGCGTGCGGAATCAAAGGGGGCGGCATGAACAGGGTTCTCAGAAAAGGGAAACCCCCGCTCCGGGACAGGTTGGAACGGGGGCTGAGGAAATGGAGGACTTCCCTGTTGCCCGCAGGGGAAGCCTCGTCCCAATCATGCTTCTTCATGGTTGGCGAAAGGTTAACGAAATCCGCTCGATTCAAAAAAAGGACCCTGTCGAGGAGGGTGTTCGACAGGGCCAAGGTTCAGTGCAAGAGCGCCGAAGGAAAGAGACATTGTGGCGCTTACGGAACTATCCGCCACTGCTCTCTAATTTCGGTTAAGCGAAGCAAAGAATTTTCTGATGTTTGGAAATGGCTCTACGGCTTGGGACGGGGATCCAGGACAACCGCAGAGCCATCCCGTCCATCTGGCAAGAGCACCCCAGAAGTCTCAGGCCAGCGCAAAGAGCTTGCGTCACCGAGGGTTACCAACAAGTTCACGGCTCAAAAGAAAGCCCTCGCTGCACGGCAGAAGCAACGAGGGCGATCAAAGGTGCTGCCCAGCGGAAAGGGCAGACGGATTGCCGGGGTCGATGTACCACCGGTGATTGCATGGTGCGATATGTTCTCCCGCATAGCAAGTGGGTGCGACAATATGACAGGGCAAAAGAAATCCCCCGCCACAGCGTGCATGCGACGGGGGTCTCCAGGAAACGTTGCCCACGGGGGGTGTCAGTGTGGGCACGAGAAGAAAGTCCTGTGCGATCAGAGAATCACAGCATTGAGTTCCTGGCAAGTGGGGATAGGTCATCATGACTGACCGAAATAACGTTCCAACAACGTATACGGATGAAACCGGGAAGTTCGCTCCCGGCAATCCCGGACGTCCGAAGGGATCCAGGCATCAGACGACGCGTGCCATTGAAGCGCTTTTGGATGGCGAGGCGGAGGCTTTGACCAGGACCGCCATCGAAGCGGCCTTGGGCGGTGACACAACGGCTCTGAGGCTTTGTCTCGAGCGCATTGCTCCGCCCCGGAAAGACGTAGCCGTCGAGTTTGACCTGCCTGCCATTCGCAGTGCCAAAGACGCGTCGGAGGCCGCATCAGCCGTGCTTTTGGCCGTATCAGAGGGGAACCTGACCCCACTGGAAGGGGCGACGGTCATGGCGCTCGTGGAGAACTATCGCAGGACGCTGGAAACGACGGAAATCGAAGACCGCATAACAAAACTAGAGGCAAGAAAATGAGAAACAAAAAGCGCGTCGCAAAACTTGAGAGCGCATCAGGACGGGATGTCGCAGTCACGCTTCACAAACAATACCTGAGCGACGACGGGGAACTCGAGGCGGTCTCTTTCGGTTACAAGGAAGTATCCACTCGGGTGGAAAGAGCAGACGATGAGCCATTGGATGCTTTTTGGAACCGGGTTCACGCACTGGCCAGAAAGAAGATGGGCGCAAACAGCGTCATCCTTCTCGATGAAAGCGTCATGAAACTGTAGGACAAGCAATACAATGAACAATCAAACACAGCCGGGAACCAGCCTAGCGGAGAAACAGGCCATTATCGACCGCGCACTGGCACGGTCTCAACAGCGTAGGGACATCGTAGCGAATGCCCTTTCAAGGTCGCAAGGCAATGCAGATCAGGACCAAGCTGCTGCTGCGGCGCGCGTTAGAGCGCTTGCCAGAAAACGACAGCATGAGGAACGACTGAACCAACTGGCTATGGGCGAGGTTGCAACGGAAGGCTCAACGCAGACCTACGAAGAAGACCTGAACCTCGCTATTGCGATTGCAAAAGCTCGGCAAAGGCGTCAGCAGCAGCAGGCAACGCCTGGAACCGTTGGTGGGTCCAGCGGAGCCGCTTTGGACGGGGCGTTGCTGGGGTTCGGCGACGAATACCTCGCGGGCCTCTCGTCTGTTCTCGGTGTTCAGCCGGACGGTCAAGGCGGTGCAAACTGGTTCGATTACTCAAAGCCAATTGGCGAACGCTACAATACCGCCCTGAGCGCAATACGGAGAGAGCAGTCCGCTTTCGAAGAGGCGCGCCCCGGCCTTGCGACGGCAGCTGGTGTCACAGGCGCCATTGTTGGTCCTGGGAAGGGTGGCTCAGCCTTCATCAATGCTGGGCGAGGGACGGGCGCCAGAATAGCGCGTGGAGGACTTCTGGGCGGTGGATCGGCGGCCGCATACGGCTTTGGTGAAGGAGAAGATTCCGCGGCGAACAGGGCCCTGGCAGCGGCGCAAAGCGCTCCAGTAGGTGTTCTTGGTGGAGGTGTTCTTACCGGAGCGGGACAGGGTCTCAACCGAGTGATCCAAACCCTGTCCAAAAGACCTGGTGTCCGAGAAGCGGTCCCTTCTTTACAAAGCCTGCGCGATACAGCCAATCGTCTTTATGCAAAGTCCCAGGAGCTAGGTGGCGAGATTCCTGCGGCTGGCCTCAAAGCGATGGCGTCGCGAATCCAAAACAAGATTACCGACGCTGGGTTCCATCCCAAGCTTCATCCACGCGTCGCGGCAGTCCTGTCCGAGTTCCAAGGTCAGTCGGGTTCAAAGTCTCTGGCGGACTTGGAACTACTCAGACGCATTGCGAAGAATGCATCCGAGAGTACCCAACCTGACGAACGACGGATCGCATCGCAGATCATCGACGAGATTGATGACACTGTTGCCGGAATAGGGGCCGGGTCTCCCGTTTTGCAGGAAGCTCGGGACACCTGGGCGCGGATGCGTCGCATGGAGATCATCGAAACAGCTATTGAGAAAGCCTCACTTCAGGACAACTTTGCGGCGGGCCTGCGAACCCAGTTCAAGGCGCTGCTACGAAACTCGAAACGGCTTCGTGGCTTCTCGGAGGCCGAACGCGTGGCTATCCGTCAAGTCGCCAAGGGTACCGCTACAGTACAGGCCTTGCGTGGGCTTGGAGGTCTTCTTTCTCCGACCAAGCTTCCGGGCCTAGCCATTACGGGCGGAACGGCCTTCTCAGGCCTAGGTGTTGCTCCTGCGCTTGGCGTTGCCGGGATTGGCCTCGGGAGCCGGGCCGCCGCAGATGCTCTGACACGCAGCGCCGCAATCCGCGCAAGGACACTGACGGGAATGTCGGCACAAGCTCGGGGGTTGCTAGACGGTGCAATCCGAAAGGCAAACCCGCTGAGCCGAGCCGTACCTGCAACCGGTCTCCTAAGCAGCATGGGGATGGCACAATGAGCACTCAGCGCAGGGTGTACGAACGCCCAAGCCTTGCGGCCCGTGCATAGCCGAACTGCTGTGACTTCGGTTGAATTTAGCAAGCTGGGCCCCATTTGACGCGGGTCAATTTATGGGAAGAGAACGATGTATGCGCAAGCTCATCCTTGCCCCGAGGATCGATTGTTCGATGCACTTGGAGCTATATTTCAGCTTGAAACCGAAGAGGCACTTGGCCTATCGAAACTGGCTGTGGTTCAGATTGCAAATTATGTTGCGGATCTTGGTGCGGTGCCTGGAAGCTCAAAGGCCGTCGACGCAGCACTACTGAGACTGGACGAGATGCAACTAGAGATATCCGACCTATCAAATCATTTGCACCAGTTTCGCGATCAGACGCTAGAATCGGACTTTCACTAGGAATATCCAGCCTCACGATGCTCTGACGCAAAAGCAAAAGTGATGAAATCGGCTACTTTTTCCCGTAACCGCGACATTAACCAAACCTCTATATTGGCGTCGTCACCGCACCGGGAGCAACGATGTCACGAGTCGCAAAACTAGTCGCTGGATCACTTAGTCAGGAACAAAGTGACGCATTGAGGTGCGTTGCGACGGGGCGGGCAGTCTTGGCGGATGAAGAAGCAATTTCTGAACTTATTCGCTTCGGGATGATAAGGCGGACAGACGATCCGAGAGGCAGTGCCTTCGAGCTGACCGAATATGGTGGTCTGATTTTCTCGGCTTTGGATTGATCAGGCTGGGTTTGGCTCTTTTGAACAAATCAGCCAGGACTCCGCCCCTAAACGGAGTGGTTTGCATCGGTAATTCTTAGGGCGTGATTCTCAACCCACCGACGCAAACCGCCGGCCCGTGGGCCAGCGGTTATTCGGATCCAAACACAGGTAGATGCGACTCGTTACAGAAACCATGATGTTCGAGGCCCAAGACAAGAGCGGGGCCATGCGGAGACATTCATCAGGTCATTTTCAGATGCATCCGCCATAGTGGTTAATGGCGCCTAAAGAACACTTGTAAGACCCACCCAACCGGGCTGCAGTCTTATGCCATGGGAGGTCACAAGTATAGTCAGTTGAGAACTTCCAGTTTGGGGTATAGTTTCGGTGGCTCTAATCAACCTCGTGTTTGTCATTTTCCTTTGTGGGTTGATCTGCAAGTTCCTTAACTAGATCCCAAAGCGCTTCACGCTTGTTCTGAGGAACGCTCCGAAAGATTACTAGCATTCTCAGTGTATTAAGGTCTAAGGCGTCCTGAGGTGACGCATCATAGACGTGAATCCGTTGACCCAAACGGGGAAAGTAGTAGCCAATCCCAGCACCCTGAACCCGTGATATCAACCAAAGTTTGGATGCTGAAACTCGGTTAACGCCGGACTCATACTTTTGTATTTGCTGTAAGGATACGTCGATCGATTTTCCGAGATTGGATTGTGTATGACCCAGCAGGATCCTACGCTCGCGGATCTTGCCCCCGACGTATAAATCAACTGAGTGCGTCATTTTGCCACGCGTCTTGTTGTCGCTGTTCGCTCAATACTCTCTGTAGAGGTAGATCATTAGTTCTTCGACCTTTTTCTCCAGGCGCGATCCGACTAGGTGCTAGTTTACGATGTTTCGTCGTGACCGCGAACTGGTCTTTTCCTCAGGCACCCTGATATTCTCAAAAAGGCTTTCAGACCAAAAAGCCGGTGATGACGAGATGGGACTAGAGCACGACAGTAGGATTCCAGGGTTTCTGGAAACGTTAGGCAGAAATGTATCGTGCCGCAGTCTGCCCGATATTCTGGGTGTTTTGAAGCTACCGCTTCCGGTATTTCATCCTGAAGGCCTGACTGTGCATCGAAATCGTGATGATCTGAACAGGGCAAATATGAACCTAGTGTTCGCGATGGACTCCGCCAAAATCAACATTTTTCGATTCGAGATTCTAAAAGTGGCATCGGAGCCTCCACATTACAGGTCAGCCTGCTTGGTTCGGGGTCTCTTCCTAGACCATAGTGGATTAGTCGCACGCGAATCCAAGATCCGATACTTCTTCGAATTCGAGCGAACTGAGCTTCGAATTGCGATGATCGAGTACAAACAAGCTGCCTTCGGCGAGATATTCGAAGGTAGACTTGCGCGTGTGAAATAGCCTCGGCAGCGACACTGGCGGGCTCGCGTGACTGTGTTGGTCGGGTTATCCTCAGCACGAACAGCGGGAATTTGCTGTCCTTCAACGCGATGCCGAAATCAAGAGATGTTCAACTGGGTCGCCTTTTGGGATCGATGGAGTTGGGGTGAAGCAGACAAACCCAGTGGCATGGCCTCCAACCACGCTGCTTCTGGATTTGGAGCCACCAAGATCCAAAAGGCCGCGGGCTTTGTGCAGTAAGCATTAACTCTTTGCGCCTGATCGCATGGCTTGAACGGCCACCGATTCTACGCGATTCAGGCAGCAGCGAGGGCGATTTCGACAGGTGTACTAGAGAGCGGAGACGTAGAAAACCCAAATATCCCCGACTTCAGTGCTTGCCATATCACGGCTCACAGCCTCGATCTGCAATCGGTCAACTCGAGCAACGCGGCCAGTTTTCTTTCTCGAAGAAAACCCCCTGCCTCGGGGATGGAAGAGGCAGGGGATCTTCGGTGAGTACGCCTCGTCTTTGCCGGTCTGGAGGCGATGTATGATCTTTACGAATACGTGGTTAGCAAGAGGTTAACGGAACACCATCAATTCAAAAAAGGGCCCTGCCGGGAAGGGACGCCGACAGGGCCAGTTTGCATAGGAGAGGCGCTGACCAGGGTTTTAACGCCAGCGGGGGTCCTATCCGGGGCACAGAAAACTTCATTAAGGTTAATGAATCCTTACTGAAGCTGTTTTCGTGGAAATGGCTCCACAACACCAGCCAGGGAAGGTTTGGTGTTGCAGAGCCATTCCGTCCAATCCGTTCAGAGGGCAAAGGAAATCCGGACTGGTTGCTGAACAGATATCCAATTCTGGTTTCGCAAGTCCTCACAAATCAAATCTTCAAGAAAAAGCCCTCGCTGCACGGCAGAAGCATCGAGGGTTGATAAAGGTTCTGCCGGGTGAAATGGGCAGACGGATCGAGGAGATCAACAAAGCAACTGCTGGCATCGTCGGTACCCTATCTCACGCAAAAACCGGCCATCTCGCGGCAGTTTTTCCGCATACATATTTTCTCGGCAGGAGTGAGCCCATGAGAAAATCCAGATCCCGCGAGCAACACAGCTCCTGCGTCCTAGTCATGTGCCGCAGATGTGGGGATGGTCAACAGGATCGGATGCGAAACTTAGAGCGCAGCTGATTAAAGATGCGAACCAAGAATCGACTTGCGCTTGCAGAAAGAGGATAGCCGTCACTTATCTCAGTCTTGTCGCTTAACGATTGCTTAACGACGATGGTTAAGTATCAGGGTGTGTTGAGTAATTTGTTGGGTTAGAACCATGGGAAGAGTTTCGAAACTCCAGGGCGTTGACCATGCCGACATGTTTGATACTGGACACGAGCTTGAGTTGGACTGCCTAACGGACTTAATCTCATCTACAATGGACTTTGAAGTTGTACCTGAGGCCGTTTTAGGCTTGATGCGTAGTTTCCCGAACACTCGAGAAGTCTTTAGAGCAAGCACGGAAGGGCTGAGGGAGGTCGGACACCTGAACGAGAGGGCAGCCAAGGCGATAAGCGCAGCATATACATTCCACATTCATTCATTGCACTCGGCGTTATATCGGAGCCCTCAGGATGAAATCCGTTGCGCCATTAGAAGCTACTGCCACGAAAAGCTCGCGCAATATGTTTTACCAATTATCGTACCGTTCTTCTTAAGATCAGGTAGGTTTGTTTTTGAGGGGCCAGTCTTTTCAGGCGATTTCACCCACGTCCATATGCTTCCTCGAGAACTAGTCAAAACTGCACTATTGAAGGACTGTGATAGCATCCTATTGGTATTTGGACCGATAGGAAGGTCTAAATCGCTATCGCAAAGGGACGTACAAGTGGTTCATGATGTTGCGGATGCCGCGAGCTCTCTCGGAATCTCACTCTCTGACTCCATCGTTTTGAACGAACGCTAAACCATGTAAGCCGTCAAGCCGCGAATTACTTCGAAGATTAGGCATCGCAAGCGGCGGACAACCTGTTTACTACTCATACCACCGAAAACTTCGAGAACTGTCGCAAGCGCAAAAACCTGGACAAATCACGAGAAGCTTTCAACTGCTTCCAAGGTACGCTGGCCGCCGCTTCAGCGAAACTATGCTTTGGCTTTGTTCCGCAGTTTCGTGACCGCTTGGCGCGGTGTTCGGGAATTTGCGAGAGTCTGCCATATGACCGATGCGCTGGGTTGGCTCGAGAAGTTCGTCAATCACTTCTGACAGGTTGTGTTTCGTAGCATAACTCAACACATCAACCAAAACTTCGGCTATCCAAGCGTGCTCTTTCTCAATGGTTTTCATGATTCATCTCCGGCATGTCTTCACTGATTCTCTCTCTACTTATGGGCGAGCATAAGGCCGATCTTGGGCATCTCATGGACCCTTTCCGCGCGGCGCATTGAGGTTTCATTGCTCTCGATTTGGAGTTCACACTTGCCGTCAAGAGCGGCAACGAAGACGGTTTCACCACGCCCCGTTCGTTCCAAAGTATTGAGTCATTCAGAGCTTAGACACTGTCCATCTCAAGACTAGTAAAACTTGGACTGGCGCTCTTGGGCATTGATACGTTCCCATAATTCGGCAAAGCGGACCAAATTTCGGAATTGTTGAACAAGCTTGAGATCCGCTCGAAATCGAATTGCATTCCGCCAAGAACTGCCTTTTCAAGTTCTCCACGTGGACCCTTTGAAGAAATACAATACACATGCGATGAATTGTTTCGAGCGTAGCTAAGGATTCTTTTGGAGATTCGGCTATGCAGGCAAGTGTCCCGCGGCGGCTTAGTTAAGATTTGGTTTGCGTTGCGCTCGCGAAGAAGGCACCGATCTTCTGGTGCTGTAGGTGGCTCTCCCGCTCAAACAGTAGTTCGACGTCCTGGCAGGGCGCCTCGAGAATTCGAACAACGTCGAAGAGTTCATTGTTTTTCGCGAATGTTAGGACATCTTTCAGAACATCGACGATCCAGACGTGATCGCTGACACGCTTGCCGTATCCGCCAGTATCCGTCAAATCAATCATCGTCGGGCCTCCTGTAATGCATGCAGCTTTGGGAGGTCTTCGCTCGTGCAGATTCGTCAAAAAAACTCGCTCGGCGCACCCGATCGGTACTTGGGTGAATCCCTCGCCGGAATTGAGCCAGCTCAGCGACGAGCCCGGCCAGCATAATCCGTGGGTCCATCATTTCCACCTCAGCCCTTGTTACGAAGTGGTGCGATGACGTCAGTACAAGGTTAACACGCACTTAACGCCAAGCGCTCAACCGGATTTGGATGACGCTAGCTTGAACAGTTCCGAACTCAAACCTGCATTGTTCGAATTCACATGTTGTAAGGTCGAAACGTGTCACCGAATTGATGATAGGGATTGCGCTGTAGAGATCAATGAATGAGGCCGGTTCATGCGGTTTCGACAATAAACCGTTTTACGGAAAACTGTCACTCAATCTAGAGGGGTATGGGTCCAAGGCTTTTCTTTTTATTAGTGTCCAATACGTTCGTACAATGCTCTGGTTAGGGATTGAGGAAATATGCTCGACAATTCAGGCTTACCCAAGAACGACGATCTTAATCGGCTCGTGGAAAAAGCGCTCCAGCACAACGGAGCCGTTATCGAATGCATGGATCTTGCACTAAAGATTATTGAGAGCGCTGCGTATTGGAGTGCTGCGAACTCCGACAATTCCCGCGCTGTGCCGCTCTTGCTTTTGTCGCAGCAGCTCGAGAAAGAGAAGGAGCGCCTCCTTATGGATGGGACTGCCCCACGCTGAGAACCTCCAGCAGCAAGCTGGCCATGTCGCGCTCACATAGATGGCGCGAGTAGCGGAGTACATATTTACAAGCGACGATCAACTCGTCGTCCGGTGCACATGCTTCTCGCACGACATGGACGGCGTGCAAAACATCAAGGGAACTCGTCTTCATGCCGCCTATCCACCAGAAAATCCGGATAATTAATTCGGTAATTCCGAACTTAGCTAGTTTTAACCTTTCAAACTTGCGGTTCCAACTGCCAAAATCGGCAAGTTTGAAAATTCGCCGTACAAAGCGCTTGGTGGTTCGCTGAATTGTTAAGGCATAGGAAACGCTCAGGGATATTCACGGTGCGTCCTGCCTTAGAAGTTCCGTCAATATCGCCAATGAAGACTCAGCTGACAGCGTGAGTTCGCTACTCATGTGACCAAATGAATGCTGAATACCCTTTCGGAATAGAGGACATTACGGCTGCTCGGTGGCCTTAAGCGCCAAGACAGGTCGATCCGAGACACCGCTGTTGTCCTGCGACTGGATGCCTAGGGCTAGGACACCGGTTTCGTCCACTCCGCCGGCAGGCTTACACACAGACCCCGCAAGAAGAAACCGCTAGCCCGGAGGCCAGCGGCTTCGTTGCTCGAACACTGGTGAGCAAATACTCGTTACAGACTGAGCGCTTGCTAGGACATTCTGGCGACCAAACCCGACAAGCTACATCTCCCTCTTGGGCGGAAGCGAAGAGACTGGATTGCAGACGAAGTGATCGTTGGTTGCCAACAACCGGCTGATCGTCTGGCAAGGTGCATCCAGGACTTCCACCACCTCTGCCAGGTCGTTCTTTCGCGAATACTTCAGGACGTCGGCGAGGACATCTGCAATCCAAGCGTGATCTTCTATCCGCTCACGAATGTTTGGCAGGTCACTCATGAGAGAGCCTCGTATAGTGTTGATGTTCTGGAGAGGGTCGCCTTCGGGCGGAGTCGTCAAATACCAATGCCGGGCGGACTTGACCAGGGCCGCTACCAAAGTCTCTTCGTGACAAAGTGAGAGCGGCGACAAGCCCAAGCAGGACGACAACTATATCCATTGTTTGTACCTCAGCACTGGTTACGAACTGGGGAGATGTCGCCACTACATGGTTAATGACTGCTTAACGCAGAGTGCTCAGCCGAAATTGCATGCCGCTTAGCGGAACAGTCAGGCCATGGCGCCTGCATTGTCCTGAGTTTCCTTTGGTGATCCCACCTGTAACTTCTGCTATACCCCGATTGTTTACTGGATCGTCTTCACGCTTTCGTAGTGGAGGTCTCTTGCGTTCAGGATCGCCAAAAACACTGCCTCTAGTTCGCCGTTGGAAACATCGTCATATAGCTCTGATACGGCACAAAGCATCGCAGCGACAAATCCCGTTGCGTCGGTCTTGTCCAGATCCAGTTTCTCAAACTCGCGAGCCAGGACTTTCCTGGCAACCAACAACTGTGACTGATCAAATTCTTTCATTTCGACCCCCGGGCTCTTCGGTAAAGCGAAGGATATTTGGCGGCGCATTAGACCACCAAGTCACCAAGTTAAAGTAAACGGTTTCGTTAACCTTTGGTCTCCGGCGCAGCCAAAAATGCGGACTTGGGGGGGGGCCAAAAAGCATTCACCTAACTGGGGCCGTCTTGCTTGTTGAAATCGGTGAGATCCAAATGCTGCACAGATGCAGTGGTTGCCTGTTCGCCAGGCTCAGTTCAGTTTACGTAGCTCCCGGGTTGGCCAATCGCCCCTCGCGATGACATCCGCCTGGTCGGCAGGTTGGTTTGAAGACTGAACTTCGGAGAATTCTGGGACCTCGCACGGTCGCTTGAGATACTCAACCATCTGTACCCTCGGGTTATTGCTGCATTTAACAAAGTACCGGATCTTGCTGCTGCACACGGGCTCGCCAGATTCATCGAAGTATTGATTGAATACCACGACTGCCAATCGACCGGCGGATTTTTTGCGTTCGTACATAGCCTTCGAAGACGCTGACCTAACACCCATCTCGAGCATGGCGGCGCGATATGACGACAGGGCATACATCAGGTCATTCTTGTCGCGAAGAATGCGCATAGCATCTCCCCAGTAAACTGCCGCGGGGAATTCATAGGCGCTTGCGATGCGATCAAAATCACCGCACACAAACCTGTCGACCATGAGTTTCGCTTCGTTCTGAATTTCACATTGCATAGTGCACGCCCTTCAGTTGGCGTAGTTTTTATGTGCCTGGTCGGCACGGAAACATTGATCGTCTTTGAATTGGTGTTTTGTCCGGTCCGGCCCATAGGCCTAGTTCAGCGATTGTTGCTTACCGTGGGCAGCTGAGGCCAAGCGTCGAAAATCGACGGATCCAGGCATAGAGGCGACGCGATCCCTGTTTGACGCAGCGTCATTCCAATCTTGAAATCCAGGGTAGCTCTACTCGCTGCCTCTAAACGCCACGCCTGGTCCAGCGGAGACATCACCGTTGTCCAGGAACTGGATGCCTTGGGTTTCAAGGGCTTTGCGGATCGCCTCAGCACTTGAATGTTGGAGCCCGCCCTTTTGTGTTTCAAATCTAGTGACCGTTGCGGCGGTCACCCCAGCCAGCTCTGCTAGTTCTCTCACTCCAATACGAAGCGCTGATCTCGCCATACGTACCTGCTCGGGCTTCATTTTATGTCCATGTTATAATTTTATATGTCACCGTATTGACAGTGACTGCCGACGCTCCTATATATTTAACACACAGACATAACTATTCAACTCAGAGAGCAAACTATGACGCAGCGCATTGATCGCCGCGAACTGATGAAGCTTGCCTGGACATATGCGCGGCAGGAGCACTGGTCACGCCGAATGCCGGGCGGAACGCTTCGCGGCCTGTTCCCTGCCGCGCTGAGGCGGGCGTGGAAGGACATGAAGCGAAGGACCGCCCAGCAAGCCAAGTTGACTACGTTGGCAGCGCAGGCCGACGCTGAAGCGCTAAGGCGCAAGATATTCCACCTGGATCAAAAGACGCGGCTCGGACCTGCCGGTCACCGCGAACTCGGCGAGGCTCGACGGCTGCTCGCCTTGGTGACGTCGGTCCAGCCCCATTCATCACACACCAACTTAGGGTGAGGGAGTCCCCACATGGCACAGATTGAAATAGACGAGTTGGACAGCGGCCTGAATGTTGCGGTCACAGGGGTCGGGGCGCGCGAGCCAGAACATCTTACCTATCTCATTTCACAAATCTTACGAACCTGCATTTTGGCTCACGAGAACGACACTTCGGCGTTGTTTCTGGAGCCTAACGGAAGCACAGCCAGCGGGGTTGCAACGACACTTATGGTCGCAGAAGGACTGACCCGGTTTCTTGAAGCGCGCCTGGAGCATGACAGCTTGGCCAAAGCCAACGGTTCCGGCAGCAAACAGTCTTTGGAGGCAGCGGAATGAATCCTTTGGACAAGACGTCACCAATTGCAAAGGTCCACACCGAGGCACTCGCACTACGGGAACTCCTCCAAATCGCCCAGACGATTGCATGGAGCCACCCAGAGGCGCCACTCGGTACGCTGATGGATGACTTGGCAGCGAGGGCCCGCAACGTCGCTTTTGGACTCGAAGACCGAACCACTCTGGGGACAGAGACTGAAGTCACAACTGAGGAAGACCATGTCACAGCCTGAACAAGTTGGATCTTGAGCGACCCGCGGCATGAACTGCTACGATGCCAACCGGGCTTGGGCAGACAGGTTCCTACCAGCTATCAAGCGCACCATAGGAAGCCAGCTTCTCGATACTGCGCCTGACCCTCTGGACTGGCACGCTGCGACAGACCTCATGATGCTCGAGGCCCGAGACCTTCGCATTGCGGCCAGGGTTCGCCGCCACGGGTATGCAGGCAGGTTCCCTTATGACTTCACACTGCGCTCCAGGCTGCCCTCAGGGGCGGAGACGGAGCTCTCCAAGGTCGTGAACGGCAAGGGTGACTGGCTGTTCTACGGGCATGCGGACGCCGCCAGCAAAGACATCGACGCCTGGTGGCTTTTAGACCTCAGGGCCTTCAGAGCAGGCCTCATCCGCCACAGGCAGAACGGCTATCCCATCCGCCACGGCGACAAACGAAACCCTGATGGCACCTGGTTCAAGTGGTTCGATATCAGGAGCTTCCCGCCCGAGCCGCCGTTGGTCGTAGCAAGGGGGTGAGCGCGGAGCGATCAATGTCGGCTGTGCGGACCTTTGCTGCCATTCGGCTAGCTCCTGCGATTGGCCGCTTGCTTCCAAATTCACATTCTGTGACGGTTTCGTTTAGGGCGCCGACTAAGTCGCACAAAACCGCTCGGACGCGCAATTCTACATTGCGAGATCGCGATCCCATTTCCGGGTTTTCTTGGACGCGAGAAGATCCTTCTGGTGAAGACTTGATGAGATCAAACGTCTTACATATCCGACCTTCAGGCATTCTCGCGCAGGCGGGCCGTTCAGTGCTGCGTGGTGGGCGTTCGCGGACCCGAAGAGGTCTATGACCGCCCGGCGCTCGGCAGCGTTCAATCCGTTTACGACCATCGGTCCGAGCAGCAGTGATTCCGAAAGGCAGCCATTGGCAGTGACAACTTCATGCCGGTCACAGGCAAAGTGAACCCAATTGATCCAGGACTTGCCCTTTAAGTGACGAATGCCCGGCAGTCCTGTCAGTGACTTCGCCGGTGCAAATGCCTCGGAAGAGAACGTAGCGTGCAGCTGCCCGGCCCCACCGATCAAGATACGGTGTTGTGGCGATACGATCAGGTCCTGCGTAGGCAAACGATGACCTAACGCACCGGCCTTAATCAGCACCGGTTTGGTATCCGTTTCAATGTCCTCCAAACGATGCTCGCTGCTGCGTACCCAGCGGACAGTTTGAATTCCGTGATCCATCGTCATCACTTGATTGCCGGGTTTCAACAACTCAATAGCGCGCGCTCCGTCCGGCGTTTCGATCAGCGTTCCCTCCGCGAAACAGACAAAGCTGCTGTTATCCACCGACCTTTCAGCACTAGAGGCGAACATTCCATCGTAGTCATCATGGAGGACGCTCGTCAGTTCGATTGATTGGATATTGAGATTGTCGAGGTGTGTTTCGTCGGTCGGGACGATATACACTTCGCCGTTCGCAAGCTGCACAACACCCACTGTCGTCGTAAACGACGATCCAACGCCAAGGGTGACTGTGGCGTTGTAGCTCTGAACACTGTCGAGCCCACTTGTAACTCCATCCACGGTTATCGTTTCCTGACCGCCTAGGTCATCCTCCCAAATGACACCATCACCGTTGGCGTCGTTGGCAACGGCTGAAACGAACGACATCGCGGAACTGTCAATTGTGCCAAGCAGCGCATTGGCATCTTCACTCTGGAAGTTGCCTTCGGTGGGGTCGAGGTCGGCATAAGCCCCAATGCTAATCCAGGTTGCCATTGAACTGCTCCGCTCCGGCTAGGTGGTGGGAATTCTGCGGGAACAGCATGGGGAGAATGTCTTAGCGATGGTTTAACCTGTGTCGGAGACGCACGCTAAAGGCGCTGGTCCCTCCTGAATGCGGCCTTTCCGTCGAAGTGCAGCATCCGCCACATTGGGCTCTGAGCAGGCCATGATGGATCGGACTATCACTGGCTGGAAACAGTGCTTGGGGAAACATCATACCTTTGCAACTTGAACCAATTCCTGGGAGACCAGGACCTTTTTTTGACAGCCGGTTCTGCTCTTCGATTCAGCTCCTCCTGCGAAGGAAGTTCCGGAAACACCGCGGGGACGCGGCCTTGAAAGTTCGCTGGGCGAACCACTGTCGCACATTTTGCCTTCATCTATCCATCCCATTCTAGGATTTCTCCTTCCTACCAATGCAACTCACCAACCGCGGCAACAGGTAGTCTCGAGAGATGTAAGAAGGCTTAATCTAGACTGACCAGCACTGGTTCGGTGGGCCAAACTTACACAGCAAGACATAGATCTGGGTGGTCAGAGAGGTGGATAAGAAATCACTCAATCCACCTAAGGTTTTCATATAAAAAATAAAAAACAGCATACATGGTGCCGCAGGGGAGGATTGAACTCCCGACCTCACCCTTACCAAGGGTGCGCTCTACCACTGAGCTACTGCGGCCTGGACGCGCGGGGGATACTTGCAAACCCCTTTTGACGCAAGCGCTAACTGGACGGCCCCGGACCCATCGGCTAGGACGGGTTCCATGACAAAAAACGCCCAAAAATCCGACCCGGGCAACGACAAGGCGGCACGGAATGCGCGGCTGAAAGAGGCGCTGCGCGACAACCTGAAAAAGCGCAAGGCGCAAGCAAGGGCTCGGACAGACAAGGGCGAGGACGAGAGGCAGGACGATGGATTCCATTCTGGTGAAGGGCGGGACCGAGCTTAGCGGTCAGATCCCAATCGCAGGCGCGAAGAACGCCTGTCTGACGCTCATGCCGGCGACATTGCTGACCGATGAGCCCTTGACGCTGACCAATGCGCCGCGGCTGTCAGACATCAAGACGATGTCGCTTTTGCTGCAGTCGCTCGGGGCCGAAGCCTCGGTCTTGCAGGACGGCAAGGTGATTGCGCTGTCCTCGCACGGGTTGAACAGCTACCGCGCCGATTATGACATCGTCCGCAAGATGCGGGCGTCGAACCTGGTGCTCGGGCCACTGCTGGCACGGTTCGGCAAAGCGGAAGTGTCGCTGCCGGGCGGGTGTGCCATTGGCGCGCGGCCGATGGACATCCATGTGTCCGCGCTTGAGGCGATGGGCGCGACCATCGATCTGATCGATGGCTATTTGCACGCCCATGCACCGGGCGGGTTGAAAGGGGCCGAAATCGAACTGCGCTTCCCGTCCGTCGGCGCGACCGAGAACACGGTCATGGCCGCAACGCTCGCCAAGGGCACGACGGTTCTGAAGAACGCCGCGAAAGAGCCCGAGATCGTGGATCTGGTCGAATGCCTTCGCGCCATGGGTGCC
Organism: Paracoccaceae bacterium; assembly: GCA_965267475.1. GTDB lineage: Bacteria > Pseudomonadota > Alphaproteobacteria > Rhodobacterales > Rhodobacteraceae > JBCBKU01. The sequence continues at coordinate 718,585 of OZ254079.1, read as the reverse complement.
GAGATTTCGGGCGAAGGCACCGGGACCATCACGGTTCAAGGGGTCGAGCGCTTGCATGGCGCCACCCACCGCGTGGTCACCGACCGGATCGAGTTGGGAACATATATGATTGCCCCGGCCCTCGCAGGGGGCGCCGTCGAATTGCTTGGTGGGAAACGCGCGCTGGTGGCCAGCCTTTCGGACAAGCTTGAAGCGGCAGGCGTCGAGATTGAGGAAACCAAAAACGGATTGACCGTGAACCGCGCCAATGGCCGCGTGAAAGCCGTCGATGTGGTCACGGAAGTCTATCCCGGATTTCCGACCGACCTTCAGGCGCAGATGATGGCGCTGATGTGCGTCGCCGACGGAAAAAGCGTTCTGGAAGAGCGGATTTTCGAGAACCGCTTCATGCATGCGCCGGAACTTGTGCGCATGGGCGCGGATATCGAGGTTCAGGGCGGCACCGCGACGGTCACCGGCGTGGAACGCCTGAAGGGCGCGCCTGTGATGGCCACGGATCTCCGCGCCTCGGTGTCGCTGATCCTGTCGGGCCTCGCGGCCGAGGGCGAAACCACCGTCGCGCGGGTCTATCACCTCGACCGCGGCTATGAGAATGTGGAAGCGAAGCTTTCGGCCTGCGGGGCCCAGATTGAAAGGATCCAAAGCTGATGGTCGAAGACGCACGGTTCGAGGATGCGGGCGACAAGCCGCTGCGCCTGAAGGCAGAGGACGGCGAGGACCTGAAAGTGATTTCAAGCCTCGTGCAGGATGCGATCCTGCCAGCGTCCGAGGTCACCTATCAGAAGTCGCAGCGGCGTTTCGCGCTTCTGTTGAACCGGTTCCGGTGGGAACAAGACCGCCTTGCCGACGCCGAACGAGTTCAATCCGTCCTGGTCTTCGATGATGTGATGTCCGCCCGGTCGCAAGGCGTGGATCCGAAGGACGCGGATATGGTTCTGTCGCTTTTGTCGCTTGAATTTGCGCCGGGCGAAGACGGGACAGGTTCGGTTGAGATCACGCTGGCGGGCGACGGGGCGATCCAGCTTGCCATTGAAAGCGTGAATGCCACATTGCAGGACGTCACACGCCCTTACGTGGCACCCTCGGGCAAGACGCCGGACCACCCCGCCTGATCGGGGCGGTGGCCGAAAATCGACACGATTTTCGTTACGATTTCCGACACGGAAATCGTTGCCGCTCCCGCAAACGGAACCGACATCGCGCCAGGGCGGAATTCGCGCAGCCTTGGTCCCTGGCCTGTTGAGATCACCCGCCTGCCCCGCTATGTCGCCCGGCAAAGGACCATTCCATGCCGCAGTACCTCAACACCGCCGATCCGGACTTTGACGCTCGTTTTGCTGCGCTTCTTGCCATGAAGCGCGAAGACAGTCCGGATGTGGACGATGTCGTGGCCGGGATCATCGCCGATGTGCGCGCCCGGGGCGATCAGGCGGTGATCGACCTGACGGCCAAATTTGACCGGCTGGTTCTGACGCCCGACACGATGCGGCTGTCCGCCGCCCAAATCGCGGCCGAGACAGCCAAAGTGCCGGATGACCAGAAGGCGGCGTTGCGGCTCGCCGCGGATCGCATCCGCGCCTATCATGCCCGGCAAATCCCGCCCGATGAAACCTTTACCGATGACACCGGCGCGACGCTCGGTTGGCGCTGGGGGCCCGTCGCCTCGGTCGGGCTCTATGTCCCGGGCGGTCTGGCGGCTTACCCGTCCTCGGTTCTGATGAACGCGATCCCGGCAGAGGTCGCAGGCGTGCCACGCCGCGTCATGGTCGTGCCGACCCCGGATGGCGAATTGAACCCGCTGGTCCTGGCCGCCGCCGATCTTGCGGGCGTGACCGAGATCTACCGTATTGGTGGTGCACAGGCCGTGGCCGCGTTGGCCTATGGCACGGAAACCATCGCGCCGGTCGACAAGATCGTCGGACCCGGCAATGCCTTCGTGGCCGCCGCCAAGCGGCGCGTGTTTGGTCGCGTCGGTATCGACATGATTGCGGGGCCCTCCGAGATCCTGGTGATCGCGGATGCAGATAACGACCCGGACTGGATCGCCATCGACCTGCTCAGCCAGGCCGAACACGATGAGGCCGCGCAATCGATCCTGATCACCACAGATGCGGATTTCGGCCAGGCCGTCGCGCAAGCGGTCGAGACACGACTTGAAACGCTGCCCCGCGAAGCGATCGCGCGGAAAAGCTGGGACGACAATGGCGCCATCGTCACGGTCGCCAGTCTGGATGAGGCCGCAAATCTGGCCGACCGGATTGCCGCCGAGCATTTGGAGCTTTGCGTGGAAGACCCCGATGCGCTCGCTGAGATGATCACACATGCAGGCGCGATCTTTCTGGGCAAATGGACGCCCGAGGCCATCGGAGATTATGTGGGCGGGCCGAACCATGTTTTGCCGACCGCGCGCTCTGCCCGCTTCTCGTCCGGGCTGTCGGTGCTTGACTTCATGAAGCGCACGACGCTTTCGAAGATGACGCCCGGCGCGCTTGCCGCGATTGGCGGCGCGGCGGATGTCCTGGCGGAAGCCGAAGGGCTCCAGGCCCATGCCGCTTCGGTTCGGGCCCGGCTGGAAAAGTTGAACGAGGCCGGTTCATGACACGTCTCATTCATATCGCGCTGGACGACCGCGCCCTGCCCCCGCCGACACCCGAAATCGAACAAGAGCGCAAGGTCGCGATTTTCGATCTGCTGGAGGACAATTCCTTCGATCTGCCCGGGCGCGACGGCCAGGCGGCTCCGGATGGCCCGTTCCGGCTGAACCTGGCCATCCGCGACCGGCGGTTGATCTTCGGGATCCAGTCCGAAGACGAAACCCCGGTTGTCGAGTTCCAACTGGCGCTTGGTCCGTTCCGGCAGGTCGTGAAGGACTATTTTCAGATCTGCGAAAGCTATTTCGATGCGGTCAAGAAGTTGCCGCCGGGGCAGATCGAAGCCATCGACATGGCCCGGCGCGGGATCCACAACGAAGGCGCGCGCGTGCTGCAAGAACGGCTTGAAGGCAAGGCCGAGGTCGATATCGATACCGCCCGGCGCCTGTTCACCCTGATCTGTGTCCTGCATTTCGGGGGATAGCGTGACAGGACAACTTCCCGGATCGGTGTTGTTTTGCTGCGACCACAACGCGGTCCGGTCGCCCATGGCCGAAGGGCTGATGAAAAAGCATTACGGTCAACAGGCCTATGTCCAGTCGGCCGGCGTGAAGGGCGATATGGAAATCGACGGCTTCGCCATCACAGTGTGCGAGGAACTCGGCGTCGAGCTATCGCGCCACCGGACCCGCAGTTTCGACCAGATGGAAGAATGGGGGGACGATCTGTCCTCTTTCGACCTGATCGTGGCACTGAGCCCGGCGGCGCAGCGGCGGGCGCTTGAGCTGACGCGCCACAACCATCTTGAGATCGAATATTGGCCGGTGCTTGACCCGACGGGATTGGGCGAGGCGCGCGAAGACAAGCTGGCAAGTTACCGGACCACACGGGATCAAATCGAGACGCAAATGATCGCACGGTTCGGCCGACCGCATGCAGAAAATGGCGCGCCGGACTAAAGGTGCATTCTCTTTGTCCTGCGAGGGCATGCGGCTTTACGGGATGGTAAGCCCCTTTGCGCTAACGCGAGACCATGGAATTGTCGGAAACCGCAGAAGTCAGCGCGGGTGGGCTCGACCGCGACGCGGCCATTGTGCAGGCCGTCGATCGCAGCCAGGCCGTCATCGTCTTCGCCCCGGACGGGACAATACTTGACGCCAACGACGCGTTCCTCGGCGCGATCGGCTATGTTCGAAGTGAGCTTCTGGGCCAGAACCATCGGGTTCTGATGCTGCCGGAAGATGCCGCGACGCCTGAGTATGCCCGTTTCTGGCCCGAGTTGGCGGGCGGCCAGATCAAGGACGGCGAAATCCGGCGTCGGCGGAGGAACGGCGACACGATCTGGCTCTCAGCGGTCTATACCCCCGTCCTGAACAGTGAGGGTAGAACCGAACAGGTGATCAAGTTTGTTCGGGACGTCACGGATGTGAAGAACGCCGCCCTGTCGTCTCAGGCCGTGCTGGACGCCTTCAGCCGCTCGCAATGCGTGATTGAGTTTGATCCCGCTGGGACAATCCTTACAGCCAACGACAACTTTCTGAATGCCGTGGGTTACAGTCTTGAGGAACTCCGCGGACAGCATCACAGCATCTTCATGCCCCGGGACGAGACGGCGACCGAAGCCTATGCGGCATTCTGGGCGGACCTGGCGGCGGGTCATTTCAGATCCGGGGAGTTCCGGCGGATCGCGAAGTCCGGAGAACCGATATGGATTGCGGCCAGCTATAACCCGGTCCTTGACGCTTCGGGCAAGGTCGCGCGCGTCGTCAAGATCGCAACCGATATCACGATCCGCAGACGGGCCGTCGACGCCATGATCCAGTCGCTGACCTGCCTGTCCCAGGGCGATCTCACCACCCGGATCGGACAAGAGATATCGGGCGAATTCACACCCATGCGGGACGCGTTCAACAGCTCGGTCGAATCGCTGAGCGCCCTGGTATCCGGCATCATGCAGGGGTCGAAAACCATCAACTGGGTGACAGACACGACCCGGGAAAATGCTGAAAATTTGGCTCAAAAGGCCGAAGTTCAGGCCGCCGCCATCGTGGAAACGAAGACCGCGCTGACGCAGATCACGGAACAAGTGTCCGTGGCCAGCGACGCCGCGCAGGACGTCGACAGCAAGGCCAAGACGGCCGCCGAGCAATCGCAACTGGGGACCGAGATCTTCGACCGCACCCTTCAGGCGATCCGCGGGATCGAACAGATCACTGGCGAGGTTTCGAAAATCACCAAGGTGATCGAAAGCTTTGCCTTTCAGACCAATCTTTTGTCGATCAACGCGGCGGTCGAGGCTGCGCGCGCCGGCGATGCGGGACGCGGCTTTGCCGTGGTTGCGACCGAAGTACGCAATCTGGCCGAACGCTCTGCCGAAGCCTCGAAGAACATTCGCGATCTCACCAATCGCTGCGCAAAGGAAGTGTCCGAAGGCGCGTCTCTGGCGCAAGAGGCGGGCGAACGGCTCAAGGCCATCGAGGATGCAGCAGGATCCGTCGCCGTGTCGATCGAGGCAATCGCGAGCGGCGCACGCGACCAGGCCATGGGCGTCAAAGAGGTCGAAAAAGCGGTCACGACGCTTGATGACAACCTGCAAGCCATTTCGGAACTGTCGCGTCAGGGCGCATCGCAAGCGGCCGATCTTTCGCGAGAAGTGGACAAGTTCGATGCAATCGTCGCGGGGTTTTCCGCAACGGCCGCCGAGACCGCCAAAACGTCCGGCACACCGCCCGCGCGTGCCGCCGGTCCGTGACGGGTCCACCTGCCTGATTTTCGGCGTCCCGCAGGGTCGCTTAACGGGTTCTGATGCGCTCATGCATCAGTTTTCCCTTGAAAACGGATCTCGCTGGACGCATGTGTACCGCGCCCGAACATTTGCGGGCGCACAAACAGGAGTACACATGGCCAAGGAAGAACTGCTCGAATTCCCCGGTGTCGTGAAGGAACTCCTGCCGAATGCGACATTCAGGGTCGAGCTGGAAAACGGCCATGAGATCATTGCGCACACGGCAGGCAAGATGCGGAAGAACCGCATCCGGGTTCTGGCTGGCGACAAGGTGCAGGTCGAAATGACCCCCTACGATCTGACCAAAGGCCGGATCAACTATCGCTTCAAGTAAGTGAAACTGATCCTCGGATCGGCAAGCCCACGGCGACAAGAGCTGCTGGGCCAGTTGGGTATCACACCGGATGAAATCCGGCCGGCTGATATCGACGAAACACCCCATAAGGGCGAATTGCCCCGGCCGTACTGTGCCCGCATGGCACGCGAGAAGGCCGAGGCGCTTGGCGTCGCGCCCGGCGAGATCCTGTTGACGTCCGACACGACCGTAGCTGTGGGTCGTCGGGTCCTGGGCAAGCCCGAGGATGCCGATGAAGCCCGCGCCTTCCTGCGGCTTCTGTCAAACCGGCGCCACGCCGTCATCACCGCTGTCGTCGTCCGGACCAGCGACAGGTTGTGGGAACGGCTTGTTGTCACGGCCGTGAAGGTCAAGCCCCTGTCGGCGACAGAGATCGAGGCCTATATCGCCACCGGCGACTGGGACGGCAAGGCGGGCGGCTATGCGATCCAGGGCCCGGCTGGCGCATTCATCCCCTGGATCCAGGGGTCTTATTCAGCGGTCATGGGTTTGCCCATTCATGAAACCGCCCAGCTTCTCCGCGCCGCGGGTTATCAAGTGATGGCCCAATGAAGGGTCGCGATGTCGTGCTAGGCGAATTGGCGGGACGCCCATTTGCTGCGCTGATGGTCGACGGACGTCTGGACGATATTCTGTTTGACACAGATGCGCTCCACCCGCCGGGCGAGGTTTGCCGTGGCAAGGTTTACCGGATCGTCAAAGGCGGCGCCTTCATCCAGTTGCCAAACGGACAGGGCTTCCTACGGGGCGGCGGACGGCAGAAGACCGGCCAGGCGGTGTTGGTCCAGGTGACGGGCTTTGCCGATGGTGCAAAAGCCATCCCTGTGACGGAACGCCTTGTTTTCAAAGGCCGCACCGCGATTGTCACGCCCGGCGCCGAAGGCATGAACCTGTCGCGCCAGATCAAGAATGAAGATGACCGGTTGCGGCTGTTCAGTGCGATCGACACATTCAAGGCAGCCACCAGTCCCCATGGGATCGTGGCGCGAACCGCCGCGGTCCAGGCCGAAACTCAGGAAATCGAGGCCGAGGTCGACAGCCTGCTCGACCAGGCCGATGCCGTGCTGGCCGATTGGAAAGGCGACCCGGCGGTTTTGGTGCCCGCGCCCACCTCCCATGAGATTGCCCGCCGCGACTGGGTACAGGGCGACGACCGCGTGGCGTGGAATGCCGAGGACACTTCCCTGTTGGACCAGATCGAAGAACTTCGACGGGCCGAGGCCGCTCTGCCCCAGGGATCCATGATCATCGAGGCCACCCGCGCGCTGGTGGCGGTGGACGTGAACACGGGCGGAGACTTCTCGCCTGCGGCAGGTCTCAAGACGAACATCGCGGCTGCGCGCGAACTGCCTCGCCAGCTCCGCCTCAGGGGGCTCGGCGGTCAGGTCGTCGTCGACTTCGCGCCGATGCCCAAAAAGGACCGCCGCACGCTTGAACAGACCCTGAAGGCGGCGTTCCGCAAGGACACGGTTGAGACAAGCCTTGTCGGCTGGACCGGGCTTGGCCTATACGAGCTGCAAAGAAAGCGAGAGCGGCGTCCGCTGGCCGAAGTTCTGGGCAACGCGGAGTTTTGACAAATTTCGAGTGCTGCGCTGCGCGAAGAATGACAAATTCTGATGCTGCGCCGCGCGAAAATGTGCAAATTCTCTCTTCCAGCCGGGCGGGTTTTGTATATTTCTAGGGGCCATGAACTGCCCGATTTGCCAAAATCCAACCGCCGAGGCAGTGCGCCCCTTCTGTTCCAAGCGCTGCGCCGACATCGATCTGGGCCGTTGGATGCTTGGGTCTTACGCCATTCCGGCCAAGGAAGAAGACGATACGGTCACACCGCCCGAAGCGCGAGAAACCCATTGAATTTCCGGCTGGACAAGCGCCACCCCCCTGCCTAGAACACCGCGACCCGCGGGCGGCTTTGACGCCCGATCCCGTGCCCGGGTAGCTCAGGGGTAGAGCAGTGGATTGAAAATCCTCGTGTCGGTGGTTCGATTCCGCCCCCGGGCACCAAAAAATCCGATAACCGCCTGATAAATAAGGAAATCGAGGCTCACTGGCCTAAGGCACCTGGTTGGTCACTCTTTGATTGCGCGTGTGCTTTCTTACCGGACGCCGGGCCCAAATGCTTTGCAGCGGTCCGGTCGGCTTTGGCGAGACCGCCGTTCGGCGGCGGTCGTGTCGCAGTCGTAGGTTGTCTGGGCCTACGTTCGCCAACCGAGAAGGCGACGCTCGATAAAGCCAATCAATGCGCTCACGGTCACACCCAGGATCGACAAGATCACAACGCCGGCAAACAAACGTTCCAGATCATAGAGCGACCCTGCTTCAAGGATGTAGGCACCGATGCCGAATTCCGCGCCCAGCATTTCGGCGGCGACCAGCAGGATAATCGCGATGGCAAGGCTGATGCGCAGACCCGAAAGGATGCCGGGCATGGCACCGGGCAGGACGATCTTTCGCACGATGGACCACCAGGACAGGCCAAAGCTTTGCCCCATGCGGATCAGAGTGCGATCCACGTTGTCCACAGCGCCATAGGTGGCGACAACCGTCGGGGTGAAGGTGCCAAATGCAATCAGAGCGTATTTCGACCCTTCGCCAATTCCGAACCAGATCACGAATAGCGGCAGCAAGGCGATCTTCGGGATCGGGAATATGGCCGCCACAAGTGGGACCAGCCCGGACCGGATATATGAGAATAATCCAATCAAAACGCCGACACTAATACCAATGCTGGCCCCAATCGCCGCGCCGACGATCAGCCGAGACAGAGACGGGCCAAGATGCTTGAACAAGAGCCCGCTGGCATAAAGCTCCTCAAAGGTCTCCAGGACGTCGGACGGTTTTGGCAGGGTCAACGCGGATATCCAGCCGGAACGCGTGCCCCATTCCGCGAACAGGATCAGAATGACGAAGACAAGAGCACCGACCCAGCGACGTGGTTTGGGCGCGAAGCCGCCCCCGCGAAACGCAACTGCTTTGCGGTCCGGTGTGACAGAGGTGTCTGACAATGTGCCGTCAGACATGAACCAACTCGGCATCCGCAGCGCGTGCTTCATCCCGCATCATGTGCCACAGGTGCTTTTGATGCGCGTCCAGATCGGCGTCGCCGAAGGCGCGCTCGGCCAAAGGTTTGTCGATGGCCACGATGTCGCGGATCTGACCTGGACGGCGCGAGAGAACGACAACCTTGTGTCCAAGCCGGACAGCTTCAGCCAAGTTGTGCGTGACATAGACACCCGTGAACGGTTGCCGCGTCCAAAGGTCTACGAGGTCATCCATCAGCAATTCGCGGGTCTGACTGTCAAGCGCAGAAAGCGGTTCATCCATGAGCATCACCGCGGGATTGACTGCCAGCGCACGCGCGATGGCGACACGTTGCTTCATGCCGCCGGAAAGCTGTTTCGGCAATGCTTTGGCGAAGTCACCAAGCTTGGTGCGCGCAAGCACATCGTCGATGATCTTGCGTGCAGCATCGCCGCGAATACCGTGGTCTTCCAGAACCAGCGACACGTTTCCCGAGACGGTCCGCCACGGCAGCAACGCAAAATCCTGAAAGATATATGTCAGCGGATTAAGACACGTGGCAGGCGGCGCCCCGATCTGTAGCACCTGACCGGAGCTGGGCCGCTCCAGTCCGCCGATGAACCGCAGCAAGGTCGATTTGCCGCAACCGGATGGTCCGACGATGCACACGATCTGACCGCTTGGAATGTCCAGCGAGATGTCCCGCATGACTTCGAAACCGTCGTAGGAGTGGCTGATGCCGTCCAGTCGAATGTCCATCATAGGTGACCCTAGGAATACCCAGGGCGGACCGTAGCCCGCGCTGGGAAAGAAGGTTAGCGAATTAAGCGCCGGTCGTCTCGACGTAAGATGGATCAACCAATTTGTCGATCGTGATGCTTTTGTCGACCAGCCCTTCTGACTGGAACCAGCTAAGCTGGTCCTGCACGGATGCCACATTCAACGCAGCCCCGGTCGCCAAACGCATCGTGCCATTGATGATCGATGGCGCGGCCTTAGCACGTTCCCGGTCGGTGTAGACATACTTGTGGATCAGATCGATCATCGCGTCCTGGTCCGCCGTATTGTCGATCATTGCGGCGGCATAGTCGTCAACGCCCTTTGAGAACCCGTTCAGGAAGCTTTCGGTCAGGCCACGTTCGTCTGCTGCATTCTTGGACGATGTGAAAACGGTCGTGACCTGATAGTCCGGAAGATAGTCCGATACGTTCGCGACCATGTGCCAGGCGCCTGCGTTGGCCAGAGGCTTGGCAATATGCGGCACGATGGACCAAGCGTCGACCTGACCCGACTTCATCGCACCAATAATGGCGCCGACCTTTTGGAGTGGCGTGAAGCTGAGAGTGATGCCTTCGGCTGCCGCCATTTTCGATCCCATGTAATGGAAGGACGATCCCGCTTGGGTGACCGCATACTTCTTGCCGTCCAGATCCTTCAGTGTCTTGATCCCGGCCTGATAAGACGCGTCCGAAATCAGGTATTTCTGGCCGTCGATCCCGGCTTCTTCCTTCAATGCGCCACCAATCACCTTGATCGCGCCCTTATCCGCAAGGCTGATCAGCCCGCCGGAAATCGCCGTCACCGCATAGTCGATATCGCCTGAGGCAATTGCCACGGCCATGGGCTGTGCCGCCTGGAAGAACTCGAACTCCACATCCAAACCAGCATCGGCGAAATATCCGCGTTCGAACGCGATAAAGCTGCCGGAATGCGACGTGAAGCGAAGTGCACCCACTTTGATTTTCTTGTTGGCGGCAATTGCGGGTGCCGACAGGCCAGTCGCGGCCACAGCCCCGCCCAAAAGTGTCAGTGCCTTGCGGCGGTTCAACGTTGTCATGATCTCCTCCCTATTCGATCATATGTTAGGGCCGTAGTTCAGCCTCGATATCGTCTTGCAAAAGGGCGCTTGCCGCGCCTTCGTCCTTCGCCAAGGCGGCCTCAAGCAATGCCTTCTGGCGGGCCTTACGGGCCACCCAGTCCAGTTTGCCTTCCCGCAACTGGGCCAGACGGAAGCGGCGGCTTTGGTCAAAAAACTTTCGGTGAAGGTCCATCAGACGCGGGCTGTCACAGGCTTCGATCAGCGCATGGGCAAAGGCCCGGCAGGCTTCATCCCACTCAAGCGCGGTCAGGTCATCGGGCGTGTCCAGAACCTCTGCTTCGGCTTTCTGAAGGGCGTGGTGCGCCGCCATCACGCGCCCTTCCCAAGCCACATCGCCGTTGGCGATGGATCGCGCCAAAGCAATCCGTTCAATCTCGACGCGCACCAATAAAATGTCGCGCAGGTCATCTTCCGTGGCCGAAGTCACCCGGAAGCCCCGCTGCGCCGTCGCTTCGACCAGTCCCTCGGTCGAAAGGATCCTCAAAGTCTCGCGCATCGAATGGTTTGACCCGCCATATCGGCTTCTCAGGTGTTCGATTTTGAGCTTCTGATCCGGAAGCAGCGTGCCGAAAGCGATGTCACGCCGCAAAAGCGACGCAAGCAGTTCAACGATTGTGCCATCATCCGAATTTTTGCTGGAGAAGATCATATCTGTTCAAGAGAATCCAAAACGTTGGGTATTTTTGAAATTGTGCATGATCCTGTCAACGGAAAAACCCTCGACCTACCCAGATGGCGGCTGCGGATAGAATGCCATTGGCTTCGAAGCAACGCAGATTGTCCTGTGTTGCGTAGCGGCTCAGAGGACCGAACGCCTATTCGATCTCAACCAGAAAACTGTGCCCGGTCCCCGCAACGTCATCCCACCGGACCGAAGCGCCATGTCGTTGAACATGCAGGGACGATTCCGTTTCCCAGCCATTTTCGTCGTCGGGTTGTCCGGGGCCCCAATTGGTGTATCCGAATGGCTCGCCGGTGACCCATTCCCAACCGCTGTCCGTCTTGAAAAGCCCGATGAAAGGCCCGCGAAGACCTTCGCCATAGGTGGCCTTGGTGAAAAAATCCGGGTCCTTGGACAGGAAGTCCTGCACAAATCGCGCCTCGGCCGAGGTGGTGATGGTCGCCAGATGCCCGCCTGCCGCTGCAGCGGCGTCGCGCGAAGTATGCCAGCCCGCGCGGAACGATTGAACGGCCATGAAAAGCCGACCCTCAAAGTAGTCAAACATCACCTTCTTGCCACGAAACGTCTCGAGAGCGCGTGCAAGCCTGGGTTCCAGTGCGCCAGTCATGTCAGCTTCCCTGTACCGCCGAGCGCGGTCTTCTTTCAGCGCCTCAATCGCAGGCACATTGGGCAATCGATCCAACAGTTGCTTTGAAACGTAGTTTGCAGGCGGGAGCCCAAGCGATTGACGGGCCGCGAGAATGGCCTGCCGGGTACGCGGCCCGAACTGGCCGTCGATGGTACCCGGGCTGGTTCCGAAATAGTTCAGCGCGGCCTGAACTTGCCGTCTTTGATCCCGGGTGAGGCTGTTTTCCAGATTGGATGTTCGGCTTCTTGTGTCGATGTCCAACCAGGGCGCAGGCGGCTGCCGTTTCAATGGCGCCAAAGCCGCGACGACCTGTTCCTGCGGTTGGGGTCTTTCCGCGGTGTCGGGCCTTCGCGGCGACGGCTCCGGTTCGGGTGGGACGACATCGACTTCCTTGAAATAGATCTCGCGTTCCACATCGTTGGTGACAACCGGGCGCTGGCGTCCCTGCGTAAGAGCCCGGACATCGGCGGTGACACGTTTGGTCAGCGTCAAGATTTCGGTGTTTGGTGTCGGAATATGCCGTGCAAGCGCAAGCGAGAAGGGAGAGTTGGACCCAAGCCCGTCATAAGCCACCTGCCCCGGCGAAGCTGCGAACATGACCATGGACCCCGCGGCGCCGGACTCGACAGCCGCAAGACCGCGTGCAGCGGTCGACCGCGTTTGCGGGAAGTTTTCGGCATAGAACGTCTGGGCCAGGGGATTGTCACGGCACGCATCGATGAAAAACAGGACCGAACTTGCCCGCGCCCGCATTGCGGCGGATATGGTCGAAAGCGAAATACTCTCTGACAAAACATCGAACTCGGACCGGAGCGAGGCATCCGTCGGCAGCAAATAGTTTTCGCCATCAAGCTGCATGCCGTGGCCGGCAAAGTAGAAGACGGAAAGCTCGGCACCGTCGGTCTGTGCCAGAAAGTCAGAAATTGCCGTGCCAAAGGCGGCCCGGCTCAGGTCCAGATGCATGGTGACATCGAACCCAACGGCCTGAAGCGATCTGGAAATCAACTGCGCATCGTTCGTGGGATTGGCGAGGGTGGCCGTGTTTTCGTAGCTCGAATTGCCAACGACAAAGGCCACACGGCCCTGAGCACTAAGCGCGTTTGTCGACAGCAGAATGGATCCGATGATCAAAATGCAGCGGAGCATGGCGGGTACGGTAAACCGGGGCGGTCATTTCGCGCAAGATTCCACGGAATTGCCAAAGGGCGGATCGCGATGACGCGCTCCGCCACTTTGGGGTCGTTGAAGGTATTCTCAGAAGAGCGATGTGCGAGGAATGAACAGCCAACGAACCTTTTGCTGGCCCACTGCACCTTGGGTGCACATGTAAATGCTTCGTGCATCGGTGAAGACGAGACGGTCGTCGTCAACGGGCAGTAGCTCGCCCAAGCTTTCGACGAGGAATCCGTCTTCCGTCCAACGGACGTCGCCCGGAGATGTGCGCACCATTCCGTTGATGTCTTCGGTCCCGCAAAGCTCGGTGACTTGCGCTTCGATTTGCGATTTCGTCGCGTCGAAGGCAAACGCCCCTTGTGCGGCAATTGCGACGGAGAGAGCGGTCAGTGATGCGATCGTTTTCATAGTCTTGGTCCTTTCCAGTGTTCAGGGATCCACCCCATTTGCTTTGCCGATCCGGCGGGCTGCCGTTTCGATCTGGAAATGAACCTGAGCCACCTGAGCCATGGTCGAAGCACAAAGGGTCGGGCATGGTGACAAAGCCTGGTATGCTTACCAGAATTTGGTAAGCTAAGCCGATCGTAAGGATAAGTAGGTCGATGAACCCGAAGGATCTGGTGTGTTTGGCGGCGATGCGCGATGCGAGGGCGCGCTTTTTTTCGGTTGTTGAAGCGGAGGCCGCGGTCAACGCCGGGCTTGACGGCCCCGATGCGCTCGACCGAGAACATCGAAAGGTTCTACGCAGCGAAGGTGTCGCGCAAGTCGCCGAGTTCTTCTATGTCTTGCGATTTGCGGACATTGCCATACCCGACGGCCTTCGCAGTTTTCTGGAACGTCACAACGCAGATATGGACAGCCTGCTGGCGTCTTGCCGGAATGGCTATACGATCGGCGGTTTATCAGAGCAGCGTCTGCGGCGGGCCAAGTTCAGCGAGGCGCAAATTCGCTATGTCATGCACGAATCCGCCAGCGGCGATCCGCGGTTCGACCAGCAATCTTTGCAGCGGATTTTTACGCAGATCATGTCTTTCGAGACCTGCCGATCATTGTTGGTCACCCTCGGCGAATTTGGACTGCTTCGGCGGTGGGAGTTCAATCAAGTGGTGGTTGGCTCGACCGGCTTCCTGGAGGATGCGTACAGGGCCCATCTAGAGGAGATCGTTCTTGCGATTGAAGCTTGAATTCCGCGCATTGGCTATTCTGCTGTTGGTGCCCGGTTTGGCGGTAGCTGAGGGCGATGTCCTGTTGCTTGACCAAATTTCCGAAGAACAATGTGCGCCCTTTTCTGATCCGGACGCGAATGCCCCGGCGGGCTTGGCCGACCGTCCAGAAGATGTCGCGCTCCTCGGGCTTTTGTTCGATGCCATCCAGCGCGGATGTGCGGCGATCGGCGCCGCACCATTGCCGGGCCGCCCTGGCGAACAGGGGGTTCGGAGCACGACCGGATTGCCCGAGGAAGATGAGGTGAAGCGGTTGCAGGCCGAAGCGCAATACCTTGTCGATACAGCCATGCAGATCGACGCGGATGCAGCGAATGCGCTTTTGCGGCGATTGCTTGGCCCGAAGCCGGGCGAAGACGGCTGAACTCACCCCCTGAGGCAGATCAGTTCAGAAGTTGGTTTCTGGGACGTTCCCGCCGCGCGGTATCCGATTGATGCCGATGTCATCCGACGATCTACAACAGCGACATAACAAACCGCTGCTCAATTCAGATCGCCCAACCCACTGAACCCGGCCAAGTGGAACCCGCGCCGCCAATGATCGCGATCGACCTCAAGCGCGTGATACCTTTGCAACGCGGCAAGGAACGTTGCATTTGAATACCCCTCCGGCGTGCAGGTCTCAAAGCGACGCACGAATTCACTGGCGCGGTCCTTTTGGCCAGACAACGCATGGCAAACGGCACCATAGGCAAAGGCGTGGCACGGGGGCGTGCTCCATCGCTCAACCAGATCCAGCGCCTCTTCGTAACGGCCCAGCAGGAACAAGGCTTCGATCATGCCTTCATAGTGTTCTTCGGGAAATAACGGATCCAGACGCATGGTCTGTTTGTGGTATTCCATTGCCTTTTCAGCATCTCCGGACGCGGTAAGGATGGCGGCGTAGAAATGCGTGCAGTCCGTTGAGTTTGGATTTATCGCAATCGCCTGTTCGGCAAGACGTCGCGCGACCGCGAACTGTTCAGCGAACTGAAAAACCATCGCGCATTTCGCCAGTACACGCTCGTTCTCGGCGCTCAACCGGATTGCCCGGCGGGCTTGAACCAGCGATTCCTCGATTTCATCCTCGGTTTGCTGGCCCGTGAAGAACACTTTGTAGCCCAGCAAAAATGCCAACGCGCCCCGTGCCGGGCCGAAATCGGGATCATTTCTGATGATCAACCGCAGGTCTGCTTCCGTCTGGTGAATATCGTGGTGAACACCTGCTTCGAAATTTGCTCGGACGAAGGCCTGATAGGATGACAGACGCGGCGCCTTCACCATCGCCAACCGCCGCCCCACATCGTCCAATAGCCGCCACGGCAGACATCCCGCGAGCGAGCGCACGATCTCGTCTTGAATGGCGAAGACATCTTCAAGCTCGCGGTCGAACTGATCGGCAAAGATGCTTGCACCTGTCTTGCGCTCGGACAATTGCACGGTAATGCGCACCCGATCCTTGCGGACGCGAACCGATCCGCTCACCAGGTAATCGGCAGCCACATCCGCCAGAGGGTTTTTCAAAAGCGACTGCTGTTCCTTCAATCGCTGCGCTGTATTCAGTGAGATCACGCGCACATCGTTGTAACGGGTAAGCGCGACGATAAGATCCTCGGTCAGGCCTTCTGCAAGGAAATTGGACTCAGAGGGTGTCAGGTCCGTGAACGGCAAGACCAGAACGGATGCTTCTGAGCCTTGCGGCGCGGGCTCACCAGCGGGCGTTTGATCCGTGGTCGGGTCCTCGACCGGCGCAACAAACCGAAACCCACGCTTCGGCAAAGTCTTGATGACCGACTGGTTTCGTCCGTCATCCCCGACGGCCTGGCGCGCCAGATTGATCCGCGACGTCACCGCCGCGTCCGAGACAATGCGCCCCTGCCAGACCGCCTCAATCAGGTCGTCCTTGGACACGACGCGGTCCCGGTTCTCGATCAGATGAAGCAGGACATCGAACACGCCCGGCTCGATGTGAACAAGGCGATCGTCCCGCCAAAGCGCCGGAATGTCGCTATCCAAAGCGCAAGTCCCGAAACGCACCTTCATGCGTCGATCCACCGATTGGCCGGTTCCCGAGATCTTCCCGAGAAAAAAACGAGGGTTTCAAAAAGCGCGGGCATCCAAGCTCTGAAAAAAGGCGGTCATCGAACCACTGGAGCCCATCATGAAGGATCTACCCCAAATCTCAACTCCTGCGCTTCCGCATCAATCGGATGTGCCTTTCCTACTGGACGGAGGCTGCGAGACGACGCTGATCTTCCTCGACAAGGTCGATCTTCCGCATTTCGCCTCGTTCACTCTTTTGGAAACCGTCGAAGGCACCGCGTTATTGCGGCGCTATTTTGAACGCTACCTGAACATCGCCCAGGAAAAGAAGCTTGGCTTCATCCTGGAAACCCCGACCTGGCGTGCAAGTTCGGATTGGGGCGCGCTTCTCGGTTACGATGAAATGCGCCTGGTTGACGTCAATGTCCGCGCCATCGAACTGATGCAAGAGATCCGGGCCGATGCCGGGCCAGCGGATATACCGATCTTGGTCAGTGGCTGCATCGGGCCACGCGGCGACGGCTATGTCGTCGGCTCTGAGATGACGACCGGGGAAGCGGAAGCCTATCATCGTCCCCAGCTTGAAGCCTTCAAGTTAGCCGGCGCCGAAATGGTCACAGCGCTGACGATGACCTATGTGGCCGAGGCCATCGGCATCGTGCGCGCCGCTAAGGCGGTCGGATTGCCAGTTGTCGTGTCGTTCACGACGGAAACCGATGGCAAACTTCCCACCGGCCAGGCATTGGGCGACGCGATCCTCGAAACTGACCGAGAAACGGGAAACGCGCCGATCTATTACATGGTCAATTGCGCGCATCCTGATCACTTTCGGGACGTCCTTCACGGCGACTGGCTGTCGCGCATCGGCGGCGTCCGTGCGAATGCCAGTCGAATGAGCCACGCCGAGCTTGATGAGGCGGAAGAGCTTGATGACGGCGATCCCACCGAATTCGGCGAGCTGCACCGGGCACTCGTCGATCACTTGCCCAACGTCCACGCCCTTGGCGGTTGCTGCGGCACCGACCATCGCCATGTCGACGCCGTGGCCAAGGCAATCACCAACTAGCCCGGAACTTAAACCCAAGGAGAAACTCAAATGTTCAATTTCAAATCCCTTTTCACCGCGGCACTGATCGTCGCCGCCAACCCGCTTTACGCAGGCGATGCCCTTAAAGAATTTGACGTCGCTGAAGACCTTTCGCGCTTCATCTTTGCATCGGCTCCGGTCCACGACGACGGGATGCCCGCGTTCGGCAATCCTTTCGTGACGCAGGGCTATATCTATCCCGCCGGCACGCTTGACGGGGGCGTCGAAGGCACGCTGCCCGATGGGTCGCCCGCCTGGCCGGACCTGGTTCTTGGCGAATGGACCTGTGATGGCTACTTCGTAGGCGAAGGGGGACATACGACCGCAGGGAACATGGTCATCACCCGGCAGGTTTTCGAATTCGAGGACGGCTCGGTCATCATCACCCATGGGCCCGAACTTGCCGATGTCGACGTGGCCATTGCCCGTCCGATCACAGGTGCAACGGGCGACTACCTGAATGTCGGCGATGTCATGGAACAGACCCTTCTCGGGATGACGGATGGGTTTGGCGTACGCCTTCAGTTCGAAATTGATCCCGGAACGGATCACGCTGCATTGCAGACTAAGTGAACACCCGCGGGGTCGGCCACGGCCCCGCGTTTTTCGGCACGATTATCCCCACATGAACAATTGCGGGCAATGAACCAAGCGGACGCTGAGCGTTCACTTGGGTTTGCCGTGGACGGTGGATACCGGGGCGCAAGTACTCTCAATCGGAATGCCTGTCGCCGGCGTCTTGCAGGAGCCGGATCATGTGCCGAAAAAGGTCAAGCCAGGCATCTTAATCAGGAATGAGTAGCAAGCGTTCCCGGCCGTCAGCGCAGCGTCATGCCGGGGATCGGTGGTAGCGGAGGAGGGACTTGAACCCCCGACACAAGGATTATGATTCCTCTGCTCTAACCAACTGAGCTACTCCGCCAAGAGCGACGGGTGTGGTAATCGCCGCCGGTCGGTGCGTCAAGCGGGAAAACAGGGCACCACGGCCCTAATTTCCAAGCCGCATTTGTTGCTCTTCCCCGGCGTCGTTCAACACGGTCACCTGGGCATCCGTGATTTCCGTAATGCGGAAATCGGCAATCACCTGACCTTCCCGCATCCGGATGATATCTGGGCGATCTGACAAGCGGAACAGCGCAATCTTCGAGATCTCACTGTCGAGAATTCCGACCAGCGTCAGGGTCAATTCAGGCGGCGGCGCCTCTTCCACCATTTCGACAACCGGCGGGCGGCGGGTCATCTGGAAGATCGGGCGATCAGCCACCGGAGCGGCATAACGCGCGATATCGGTCTCGAACACAGCGAAAGGATCGGTCGCAGGCGCGGCTGTTCCGGCGACCCGCGCGGGGCCTTCAAACGTTGTCGGCAACCAGACCAGGGCGGCAGATGCGATCAACATGGCCGCGGCCCCCAGGGACAGGAAATTGAAGATTTGGGCTGCAATACGGTCCTGGTTCATGGGTCAGCTCTCCATGAAGGCGCGCAGGTCGAGCTGAAAAGCGACCCGTCGCACCGCATTCTGGCGCGTGATGTCGCGCGCGCGACGAAGGTTGAAATCGTTGACCAAGATCACAGGACGCGCGTTGGCAAGTGCCGACAGAAAGTCGCCCAACCGCGCCTCGGGAACGACGCCCGAAACTTCAAGTGTCAGCTGGACCTTGTCGCCCGTGCGCTCGACGTCACCTGCCTGCAAAACCTCGAGCTGAATTTCATAGGCATCCGCCAGGGCCTGCACTGCGTCTGCAAGCGCTGCCTGGGCCAGTTGCGGGGTTTCCGCCGCATAGAACAGGTCCCCGGACCGGTCGAGCGCCGTCTGACTGTTCAGAACCGCATCGCGCTGTGCCAGAATCTGGCGATACTCGGCGCTTTGGGTCACCAGACCGCTCTGATAACTTTGAACCGCGAAGATCAGCCCGGCCACGACAATCACCCCAGCCAGCTGTGCCAGCAGGACTGACGTCAAAGGGGCGCTGCGCTTGGCAAAATTGAAGGCGCTCATTCGACAGGCTCCTCAATCGTCGCGGCAATCCGGAAGCGTTCCAGGTTCTGCGTGTTGTCCCGGGTGATCGGCGACGCAAATCGCACTTCGGTCAGCGACGGTGTGCTGCCCAACAGCCGCGTCACTTCCGCCGCCGAAGGTCCGAATCCGGTGATCGTCAGCTCGTTTTCCTCGACCGTGATCTGGTCAAGCCAAGTGCCGTCAGGCAACGCCTCGGTCAAAGCACCAACAAGCCAGATCATGCGATAGGACCGGGTTCTCAACCCGTCGAATGCTGCCCTGCTTGACCGCGCCTGGGCTTCGGCCGCGATGGTCGCGCGGGCCTGATTGGCCTCGGCCTCAAGCGTCGACAGTTTTCCGTTCTGGACGATGACATGGGCGATCGACGAGGCCAGAAACGCCACTGCGGCAATTCCAAGGATCACGAGAACCCGAGGTGCCCCCGTTGTGGCGCTGGTGATTTTGTTCTTCTTTTTCTGTGCCTTCGGGCCGGCGGCTAGCCAATCCGGGGTGGCACTGAAGGATTTGTCGCCATTTTCCCGGCGAAACTCGACGAGTGTCAGACCAACGCCGCGCAGTTCCTCCAAAAGAGGCTCCGCCACCGATTTGAGCGCTACGAACCCGCGGATCTGCCAGTCTCCGGCCTCGGTTTCATTGGCCGACCACGCGGTCACATATTCCCCCGTCTGAAACGGCGACCGGAAGCGGATCTCTTCCTCGATCATCTTCCGAAGTTCCGGGATCGGCCCGTTCGGGATCCGAAAGCTCAGATCAAGACCGGTATTTCCCGCAAAGGACAAGGCGACACGTTTGCCCGGAAACTTGGCAACCGCCTGGCGCAATGCGCCGATTACCTTCCGGTCCACAACGGTTTTGGTTTTGCCGCCACGCGGCTCAACGCTCATTCCGTCCGGAGAGATCGTCACGAACCCATCCGCGCGCAACTTGCGACCCGCCTGACCGATCTCGTTCAGGCGGGCCAGACCGGCCCGCAGCAGGTTTGCAGTGCGATAGCGATCCACCCGGCTCGACTTTGTAGCATCCGACGGCAAAGCCGTCCCTGACAGTTCGACCATCTTTTCCCACCTCGAGTTATCTTTGTCGACCGCGTTTTGCGCGGTCGCTGTTAACTCGACTGAGTGTAAAGGCCGATGTCATTGAATGCGTGTCCCGGGAAGACCGTCGAGACCAGGTTTTGCGGCATGCCAAGATGGCGCACCATCAACTCACCCACCATGTCGCGATAATTCACGACCGTCGGAAGCTTGTTGCCAAAGCCCAGGTCTTCGATATCGAGCGTGTTCACGTCCTGCGCAATCTGCGAGGTGCTTGGCCCACCAAACGAGAACCAGACACCGCCGTGTCCATGGTCTGTCCCGCGAGAGCCGTTTTCCAACACTGTGCGCCCGAATTCGCTGCCGCAAACCACCACGACGTCATCAATCACGCTGGCGATATCGCGATAGAAAGTCACGAAATCGGTGGCCCCTTCCCGCATCTTCAGGTGATACGTAAAGGCTTGCGAGCTGACATGCGCCGAACCGGAAGCGGTTTGGTTCTTGTGCGTGTCCCAACCGATGTTCCAGTCAAGTGCGGCGACCTCTAGCGGTATACCCGCCTTCAAAAGCTGCGCCACAAGCTTCAGACCGCGACCCAGCGACGAATTGGAATACTCAAGACCGCCTGCATTCGTCACATAGCCGTCAGAGGCCGACTTCACGCGATCAAGCGAGTCCACCAGGATCAACTGGTTGTCCTTGATATTGCCTTCGACGCCGGGCTGATCGACCTCGTGCGAGGCAATGCTCCGGATCAGTTCAGTCAACTGGTTGTCGGCGCAACCTGAGCCCTGGCAGAACCGTGGGCTCTCAAGCTCAAACGATTCCCCTGACGAGATCGCGGGAACAATGATGTCGCCACGGATCTCTGTGCTGATCGACGTTTTACCCGCGACCAAGCCGGCAAGCGCATCGCTGTTGGAAGTCCCCGACTGGAGATACCGGTTCAGATAGCCGTCGATAAAGTCGTTCTTGGCGCCCGTTCCAATCCAGCGCTGGCAGTCGAAGTGCGACCGGTTGCCTTCATCAAGCGCCGTACAGGGCGACAAGGTCAGACGGCCGTCACCCCAGATCTCCATAAGCGGCTCAAGGTTGGGGTTCAGGCCGCGACGGCTGTCGCCCAGGTCGATGGCGCTGTTGCTGTCGCTGCCATTTGGCGGCTCGATCGCGATTTTCGGGCGATACTGATAGTACAGAATATCTCCGAAACAGGGCATCAGGTGCAGGCCATCGGCGCCGCCGCGCATGAAGACCTTGATCAGGGTTTTTCCGCCTGCGGCCTGCCCGAAGGCGAACCGCGGGGCGCCTGCTGCGCCGGCTGCACTGGCTGCCGTGACAAGGGCGGAGTTTTTCAGGAACTCTCTGCGAGTGGTCATTGGGATATTACCTCTTTCTCGTCTCTTTGGCCGGCGATCACTGGCGCAAGAAGCTCGGTGTGGTCATGATGCCGATCATGAGTTTCTCGACGGCGACGTTCTCGTTTCGCGACAGGGGTTCAAAGATACCGTCGCTGCCTTTCACAAGGGCCACCAGTTCTTCGAACTCTTTCTGCGTGAACCGATCCGCTGTTGCGATGGTCAACAGGTAGGACACGACTTCTTCTGCCGTCTCAAGGTTGTTCGCCTCGATAAAGTCCTCCGTATCGACCCCAAAGCGGTCGTCGCGCGGGGCAAGCTCCATATGATCATAAAGTTCAAGGAACGTGCCCGACGTGCTCCACGCGGCCGAAACCTCGGGAAGGCCGGTCGGCGCAGGGAAGTACATCATATTGAACCCGGCATCTTCACTGCCGTCCTTCAAGGTCCCGAATATGCGATCATAGTTGTTCGCACCATCAGGGAAGGCATCCGTGAAGCGCATGGCAGACACCACAAACTCAAACGGCGTTTTCACCTTGTTCCGCTGGTATTCCACGGTGCCGATGAAGGCCGGATGGAGAACAATGGCTTCGATTACATCGCCCATCGTTCCGTCGCTTGACGCCCAGGCCTGAGCACAAGCATCCACGAAGGTTTGCGGTTTGTTGTCAGCCACAAGAAGCTGGGTCAGCTTTCCACAGACATGATTGATCGTATCCGGGTGCTGGGACAGGATTGCGATCAGTTCTTCGCCCTCCTGCACCCCGGCGGCGCCGGAGCGACCCGGGATCGTGATGTCAAGGAACGGGATGTACTTGTCATCCGGGTCGTGGTCGTCGGGGCGGAACTCAAACGCGTACTGGTTTCCTCCAGCTTCGTCATAGTTCCAGCCTGTGAAGACCTCAGACACCGCAATGATGTCCTCGTCGCCATAGGTGCTGTTCACACTGACCGTATGAAGCTCCAGGATCTCACGACCGTAGTTCTCGTTGATGTTGTTCACCTTAGAGGTGTTGTTGTCGAGATATTGCGACATCAACGGGCTCTTGGCGGATCGCATCAGGAGATCCTCGAACTTGCCGAATGCATTCTCGCGGAAGTACTCGCGATCGGCGAAATTCGTATGGAACACATCCGTACCTTTGTTGATGGCATGGAAGTGGTTGGCCCAGAAATTGCCCATCACTTCCTGGAACTGACGCTCGGTATAGGTCGCGCGTGCCAGGATGTGCTTGACCAGATCGTTCTGGAAGGCATTGCGAGAGCCCTGCCCCGAGTTGAAGTCAGACACGAAACTGTTGTTGAAGCTCGAGTCGTTGATGCTCGTCGGGTTCATTTGCTCTTGAACAAAGGCCTGGAAACCCATGGCCCGAACCTCGGCGTACAGCTGAGGCGTCGCGCCGTAGGTCATCCGGGTCAGCGCCTGGCTGACACCGTCCGTCGGCAGAGCCGAGTCGATGCTGTACTGGACCGGCTGCGATTGAGAACCGCCGTTTCCAGAGTTACCAGCCTGGATCGTCACCGTGACGGTGTTGCTGTTTTCGAAGTCCTCAGCAAAGAGACGAACCGCGAATTGGCCGGTCACCGGGCCGACATCTACCGTCGTGACACGTCCCGAAGGCTCGATCGTCGCCGTGACGATGTCGTATGCGCCAGGGTTCTGAACCGCTCCGAAAAGCGTTGAACCGGTGCGTGCGACGACGCCGTTGCTGTTGCCGTATGCGGTTAGCTGAACGGCCTGCGTCAGGTTGGGCGATACCGGCGGTGAAAGCGGGCTGGTGATCGATCCGCCTCCGGGTGCCGGCGTTGGTGCTGGCACAGGGGCCGGAGCCGGTGCTGGCGCTGGCGCAGGAGCCGGTGCGGGCGCAGGAGCCGGTGCTGGCGCTGGGGCCGGAGCGGGCGCAGGCGCTGGAGCCGGAGCAGGCGCCGGAGCAGGTGCAGGCGCAGGTGCTGGCGCGGGTGCCGGAGCAGGGGCCGGTGCTGGCGCCGGAGCAGGTGCAGGCGCAGGCGCAGGTGCTGGCGCGGGTGCCGGAGCAGGGGCCGGTGCTGGCGCAGGTGCCGGTGCCGGTGCCGGTGCTGGCGCAGGGGCCGGAGCAGGCGCAGGTGCAGGCGCAGGCGCCGGAGCAGGTGCAGGCGCTGGCGCTGGCGCTGGTGCAGGAGCGGGCGCTGGTGCTGGCGCAGGAGCTGGAGCCGGTGCAGGCGCCGGAGCAGGGGCTGGCGCCGGAGCAGGCGCAGGAGCCGGTGCTGGAGCCGGTGCAGGCGCTGGCGCTGGTGCAGGAGCGGGTGCCGGAGCAGGGGCTGGCGCCGGTGCCGGTGCAGGAGCCGGTGCTGGAGCTGGAGCCGGTGCAGGCGCCGGAGCGGGTGCTGGCGCAGGGGCCGGAGCGGGTGCTGGCGCAGGAGCCGGTGCAGGGGCCGGAGCGGGTGCTGGCGCAGGAGCGGGTGCCGGAGCAGGGGCTGGTGCAGGAGCGGGTGCCGGAGCAGGGGCTGGTGCACCTCCACTATTGTTATTGTCCGGCATCGGAATGAAACCACCGCCAGATCCGCCCGAGCCGCCACCATTGGAGCCGCTACCAGGGTTCGGATTGCCGGTGTCCCGGTCGCGGCGGAACGGACCGCGGCGATCGAAACGGTTGCGGGGCACATTAAAGCCAAAACGGCGCGGGTTGCGATCACCATCGACGGCGTCACCACCGCGGTTGCGGCGCCCAATTTCAAAGCGGTCAGGCAGCGCCGGACCGAAGAATGGCAGCGGGCCGCCAGGCATAATGCCATCGTCCAAGACGCGCGGCGCCGAACGTTCGCGGGTTGGGTTCCGCAACGTGTTGGCTTCGTCGCGCGTGATCCGTTCGGCCTGGGTTGAGAAGGCCACGGGTGTGCCTTCCAGAACCTGTATTTCCATGGACTCGGCCAGGCGTTCGGCATTCCGGTTGGCCACGATGCGCACAACATGTTCGCCCGGCCCAAGCGTCAGAAGCGACACTGAAGGTTCACCAGAACGGCTTTGGCGGCGCGTTGTTTCGAGGACAAGCTGCCCATCGACGAAAATGCGTGCGGGCCCCATCGCAGGAGCCGAAAGCTTCAGGGTCGTCGCGGTCTCGGTCGACATCTTATAGAAGACGGCGCGGCGCGTTTTCGACGCCTCGCGCTGTCCATCGCCAAGTAGCGTATCCGCTTCGTCGCCTGTGGCCGATTGAGAAGCCATGGTTGCGTTTGGATCGATCACAAGAGCGTCGGTTGTTTCTTCGAGCGCCCGTGCCTCATATGTCGTGAAGGCGACGGTCAGGGCGCATACTGCGGTCGCGCACGCGGTACTCCGTAGCGTAAAGCCGAACATGGAAGTCCTCTGGGTCTGCTGGTTTTGTCGTTGGTTTGAGGACAAAAGGGGGAACTGGGGCAAATTTATGGTAAACGCCTGTCCAACAATTGCCCCATTTGGTTGGCACCTCAGCCAAACGGGGTCGAGATGGGGCTTTAAGGCGGCATTTTGCCGTGCAATTGAGAAACCGATCGTTCCCGAATGAGAAACAATATGCAGCGCTTCAGCCCAAAACGGCCACAAAACAAGGGAAAATTCCCCGGAATTTGCCCATGTGGCGGAAACAATAACGAGGTATGAATCCTTGTTGATGAAAATTGGAGATAAAGATCGGCTCCCTGCGCGGTTTTTTGAGGACGGCAAGCTTTCGCCGAACGACGAAGCCAGGATGCAGGAAATTGCCGATACGACGGGTCAGCCGCTCCGCCGGGTGCTCGAACGGCTGGGCCTTGTGTCGCAAACCGAGTGGGCCGAGGCCTGTGCGGAAGAGCTCGACCTCAAACTTCTGACCGTTTCCGACTTCCCGATTCCCTTGCCCGCCGATCCGCGGCTGTCCGTTGACTACTTAAAACGGAACGGTGTGGCGCCGGTTTCGATTGAAGGAGACGCGGCGACCTTTGCCGTGGCCGATCCTTTCGATGAAGAAGTGACGACCGCGCTGAACCTGATCTTCGGCGACAGCCTGGATCTTGTCGTCGCCACGGACCGGGATATCGAGGCCGCTTTCGCGCGCCATGACTCAGATGTCGAGGAAGACGAAGACGACAGCGATACACTGACGGCGCAGGTCGAGGTCGGCGATCTCGACACGGAACGCCTGATGGAACTGGCCAACGATGCGCCGACCATCAAATACCTTGAAGCGCTGTTCGCGCGCGCCATCGAAAACCGGGCGACGGATATTCACGTCGAGGCGATGGAGCATGGCCCCCGCGTCCGGCTTCGGATCGATGGGATGCTGGTCGAAGTCGATCCGCCAGAACGCACACTCTATGATGGCATGGTCTCGCGACTGAAAATCCTGGCCGATATGGACATCTCAGAGCGACGCCTGCCCCAAGACGGTCGGATCCGACAGAAAGCCGGTGGCCGGTCCATCGACATGCGGGTCGCGAGCGCGCCGACGGTCCATGGCGAAGCGATGGTTCTGCGACTGCTCGACACGCAGTCGGGGCTCAAGACGCTGGACGATATTCAATTGCCCGCGCGCGTGCGGAAGATCCTGACGGGTTCGCTGCGCCAGCCAAACGGACTAATCCTGGTCACCGGCCCGACCGGTTCGGGTAAGACCACAACGCTCCACGCTGCACTGGGCGAGCTGAATAACTCTGGCCGGAAGATCGTGACCATCGAGAACCCGGTCGAGGTGCAGACGCCAGGTCTGATCCAAATTGAGGTAAACCCCGAGCTTGGATGGACATTCGCCGCCGCGCTTCGCACGATCCTGCGACATGACCCCGACGTTCTGATGGTGGGCGAGATCCGGGACGCTGAGACGGCCGAACTGGCTGTGAGGGCGGCCATGACCGGTCACCTTGTTCTGTCGACGCTTCACACCAACCGGGCTGATGACGCGATCCTGCGCCTCGTCGACATGGGCGTGCCGGAATATCTGCTGAACTCGGTCGTGCGGATGGTTGGTGCCCAACGTCTGATCCGGACGCTTTGCGATCAGTGCAAGGAACCCCTGGATCTGACAAAGGCGCCTAAGGCCAAGATGATGTATGACCGCTTGGCCAAGCTTGATCCGGACCTTGGCGCGCTGGAGGATTGGCAGATCCATAAGGCATGTGGCTGCAACGCCTGCAATCAGACCGGCTATGCCGGACGAGTGGCCGTTTTCGAGGCGATGGATGCCACCAACCTTGTGACGACTTCCGGCGCACGAAAGACGCCAGAACGCACGATGGGCCATGAAGGGCTTGCACATGTCGCCCATGGGCGTACGACATTGGATGAGCTGATCAGAGTATTCGGGGTCTACGACTTCTGGAAATGACGGTCCAAAGCACAGAACCACGCCGGTCGTCCCAAAGCTTTGCCTATGTCGCGCGCGACGCGAAGGGCAACAAGCGCACAGGGATTATGACAGCGCGCTCGGCAGAAGCCGCCGGGCGCCGTTTGCGCTCGGACGGGTTGTTTCCGGTCGAGATTGAGATTGATGACGGCAAAGCGGCCGCGAAAGGTAAAAGCTTCTTTGCCCCGGCGTCGGGCCTGTCAGCGCGGAAGCAGGCAGATCTGATTGCGCGGTTGGCCAAGCTGACCGAGCGCAAGGTGCCAATTGACCGGGCTCTCCAAGTCGTCGCCGACGGGGATGACAAGGGACTGGCCAGCGTTGCGGCCAAGACCCGGAAGGCACTGCGCGAAGGGATGCCGTTTTCAAAGGCGCTCGAAACCCAAGCCGAGCTTCGCGATCAGGCGACGCTGTCGCTGGTCCGCGGCGCGGAAGTCTCGGGCGACCTCGGCCAAGCTCTTACCACCGCCGCAAACCTAATGGCCCAGCGGCTTATGGTCCGGCGGCGCGTGATCACGGGGCTTCTTTATCCGTCGCTTCTCATGATCGTCGCCATAGCCTCGCTTGGCCTGATCATGGTGGCGATTATCCCGCAATTCCGTCCCTTGGTGGACGGCAGAATGGATCTTGTCCCGCCGCTTGGCCGGGCGATCTTCCTGTTCTCGGACATACTGGTCGCCGTCTGGCCCTTTGTCCTGACCGGGATCATCGCCCTGATCTTGGCGGTCTGGTATTTCATCCGGACCGGCAAAGGGACCGAGTTCTTCAATACATTGATGCGCCGCCTGCCCTTCGTGGGCCGCGTCGTGAACCGCAATCAGGTGATGATGATGCTGCAAACGCTGGGCGCTTTGCTTAGCCGGGGCGTCATCCTTAGCCAGGCCCTGCGCGTGACGGTAAATACCGCGCCCGAGACGGGCACTTTAAAGAAAACCCTCAAGCAAACCCTGACAATGGTAGAATCCGGGGATCGGCTGGCCGCCGCCTTCCGCGCGACCCGGCTTTTGCCGACCAGCACGCTTGAGGTTGTCCGCATCGGTGAGGAATCCGGCGATCTGGCCGAAATGGTCACGAAAGCCGCCGAAGACCTGCGCGAGACCGCCGACCGCGATCTCGAACGCTTCCTTGCCCTGTTTCAGCCTGCCCTTATTATCCTTGTGGGGCTTATGATCGGAGTCAGTCTATATGCACTCTTCTCAGCCATCGTTTCCGTTAATTCGATCTCGCTTTAAGCGGTCGCGCCGCCGGATTCCCGCTGCGCGGGGCTTCTCGCTGGTCGAGATGCTTGTGGCCGTGGCCATTGTCGGGCTTCTCGTGGGGCTTGTCGGGCCCGCTGCCATGCGACAATTGCAATCTAGCCGCGTGAACGCGACCGAGGCGCAGATCGCCCAACTTCGCAGCGCGGTCGATATCTTCCTGATCGACACGGGCCGCTATCCTACAGCCGCTGAAGGCCTGGGCGCATTGGTGTCCAATACCGCGAACCTGCCGGGCTGGAACGGCCCGTATTTGCGCGATGGAAAGCTGCCGACCGACCCGTGGGGCGGTATCTACAGCTATCAGCTCGACGCAAACGGGCAGGTTCAGATCATGTCGCTTGGGGCCGATGGGCAACCTGGCGGGACGGGACAGAATGCGGACATTCTCGGCTAGGCGCCGAACCAGACCAGGCAGGGGATTTGCAACGGTCGAGGTTCTCGTGGCCGTTGCAATCGTCTTGCTTGTCGGCTCGGTCGCCGTGGTCAGCCTTGGTGCGACCGACCGGGCCCGGCTGCGACAGGACACAGCTGCCGTTGCGCTGCTGTTGCAACAGGCCCGCGTCGCTGCGTTGGAAAGCGGGCAATCCGTCATCATCACCTGGGACGCAGATGCCCAGAAGCTTGCTGCCGGTACGAGGAGCCATACTTTGGCTTCCAACGTCTCTGGCTTCAGTGAAACCACCGGAACTCGCGTTCATCCCTCGGGCGAGTCCGGTGGTTTCCGATTGACCTTGTCGACCGACAACGACGAAAACGCCGTCTCGCTGGATTGGCTGACGGGCCGCGTGAGCGCGACACCGTGATCCGCCGCATGCTCAGACGCCGAACCAAAGGGTTCACGCTGATCGAGACGTTGGTCGCGCTTGGCGTCGCTGCATTGGCGCTGAACGGGTTTTACAGCGCCCTCTCGACCGGTTCGCTTTTAAGCGACCGCGCCGAGGAACAGGCCCGTAAGGTATTGGTGGCCACATCGATCATGGACCGCGTCGGCGTGGACATCGCTATGCGGAGCGGGTTCAGCGACAATGGCACGGCGGGCGAATACAACTGGAACCTGGTGATCACCGCGGCCTCATCACCGGACATGCAGCTTGGACCGGTCCTGCCCGGCGAGTTGATCTTTATCTTCGTCTCTGTAACCGAACCCGGAAGCACGGCAGAGCCCGTGACGCTTAGATCCATCCGCTATGCCGAGACGCCGCTGTGATCCGTCGCCGGATACAACGACGCCGGAGATCGGCCCACGGGTTCACTATCGCCGAAGCCTTGGTGTCGCTCGCGATTGCCGCCTTGACGCTGGTTCTCTTGACCAGCGCGACTTGGGGTCTTCGCCAGTTGAATGAAACGCGCGCCGCGCAGGGACCCGTGGCCGCCGACTGGTTAACCGCTCGTCGCGCGTTGCAAGCTTGGGCCGCCGCTGCGTCCACCGATGGGTCAGACAGCGCCCTTGGCCGGTTTCAGGGCGACAGCACGTCTGTTCGCCTTTATGTGCCGCCCACCTCGGCGGGCCCATCGCGACCTTATGTGTCAGAGCTCAGGGTGACCGCAAAAGACGGGCTTTATACTTTGTCGGCACATCGGGACCGGACCGTCACGGACACGCGGATGAAGGGCAACTCGGTCCAGTCGACCGAGATCCTCGCAACGACAGAACCGATCCGGCTGATGTACCTAATGCGCAGTCGGACCGGCCCCGGACGCAGCTGGTTCTTCGCGACCGAACCGGAAGACGGCTTGCCCTTCGCCATAGCGGTTGAAGTTGATGGCAATCACCTGATCACCGCCCCCATCATGTCCACTGTCAGCGCGACCTGCGCAGCCAGAAACGGGTTAAGCGCCTTGGGAGATCAAGAATGCAAAACCCGCTGATCTTTTTGCGCCGCAGACGCCGATCCACCCGTGGCTATGTTCTTTTGACCGTCCTTTGGGTGGGGCTTGGGCTTTTGATGGCTGCTTCGGCCTTTTTGACCAGTCAGCGGCAGGAAGCTTTTGGTGCCCGCGCCGAGATTGAGGCAAGCCGCGCCGTGGAACTTGCCCGCGCCGGGTTGAACATTGCCATGGCCGATCTGGGCCGCATCCCGGAACAAGGCCCGAAAACACGCCGCGACGGCACCCCCACCACAATTGAGATGGCCGAGGGGATCGTCACCTACCGGATCTTCGACGAGGCCGGAAAGATCGATGTGAACCACGCGCCGGTCGAACTGTTGCGCCCGGCCTTCGAGGGGATCGGCAGCGCGGCAGGGTTCGATGCCTTCGATGCTTCAAACATTGCCGATGCCATCATCGCCAATCGGGGCAACGGTTCAGGTGATCTTTATGAAACGCTGGTCATGGCCGGATTGACCCCGCGCGGCGCCCAAATCGCGCTACGCACGTTCACCGCGCATAACTTCAAGCGCGAGGTGAACCCCGACACGGCGCCGCGTAATGTTCTGGCGGTCATCCCCGGCCTTGGACCAGGCGATGTGGAGACGATCCTTGAGCGCCGTGTGACAGGGCAACCCCTACCCCGACTTGGCACGGCTTCCGTCTGGCTGATCGCCAGCGAGGGCCCGGCCTTTACTATTGAGGCCGAAGCGCGGCTTCGGACCGGCGCGACGGCCACCATGTCCGCCCTAGTGGCAAGCGAGGGTCTTGCCTTTCGAAGCGGGCGTACGGCCTATGAAACGCTCGCCGTACGGATCGAGCGCTGAGCGATATGACACTGACCGCCTTTGCTGTGCTGGCTGGGATCCTGTTGGGATTAGCCGTCGCGCTTTGGCTGGGGCCCTTGCTTCTGACCGCTCGGGCGGTCTTGTCATGGGTTCTGCCGCCCGCGGGGAAACGCCGCTGGCAGACCGCCACAGCGCTGGGACTGTCCAGCGGAATGATGGCAGCAGTCGCCCTTGCCGGAGCGTTTCTAGGATTGCGTGAGGCGTTGGTGGCAGTCATCTTCGGGCTGCTTCTACTTCTGGCGATCATGGATCTGCGCTGGCGCTGGTTGCCGCTTGAATGGACGGTGACACTCGGCCTCGCCGGGCTTGGCATCGCCAGTATCGGCGCCCGCCTGACGGAAGCGATTTTGACCGCGTTGGCAACGATGATCTTGCTTCGAGGCCTGCAAATTGGCTTTCGAAAGCTCCGGGGAACCGAGGGCATGGGTACGGGTGATGTATTTCTGGCCAGCGCGCTTGGCATCCTGGCCGGCCCGGTGGGCATAGCATTGACGCTAGGTCTTGCGTCGGTGACCGGCCTGACCAACGAGGCCTTGCGTCGAGGCCTGTCTGGGCTCGAAACACGTCCAAGGTTCGGAGTGGCATTTGGGGCACATCTTGCCGGGGTTTTCGCTTTGTTGTGGATTTTCAAGCCCTTTTGACCCGCCAGAAGTGATAGCCTGCCGGCAATAAACAAGCGCGTCGAGCAGTTTGCGCGCAACACTCTGAGGTGGGTGAACATGAAAAAACTTATTTCGATCGCGGCTATTGCCGCGGTGGTTAGCGGCTGTGATCAGCTAACCGATGATGAAGCATCCCGATCCGGCTTTATGGAACCATGGCGCGCTGCGACCATTCTTGGTGGCGGTGATGGCAAGGCGTCACAGCGTCGGCAAGGTGTCGTCGCAGACGGCACGCTGGTCGAAGCTGGGCAGGGCACGATCTATCCGGGACGCCAGCCGCTGTTCCGCGACAGCGATTTTGTGAACGAAAACGGCGAACGCACAGTGTCGCTGAATCTCGTTGACGTGAGCGTCTCGGAAGCTGCGCAGGCCATTCTGGGCGAGCTTCTTAACGAAAACTACGTGCTCGATCCGGGCGTGTCGGGAACGGTGAACATCCGGTCGACGCGGCCGATTTCGCGCACAACGGCCATCGAGGTCTTCGAACTGGCACTTCGCCAGAACGGGGCCGCGCTGATCCGCCGGGGCGAGGTCTTCGCAATCACGCCGCTGTCGGGCGATTTGTCCATCGGCGCCTCGACTGCGCGCGAGGTTCTTCCGGGTTACACGCTTCGCGTGATCCCGCTTGAGAACATCGGTGCCCAGGAAATGGCCGCGATCCTGCAACCTTTCGCAGGCAACGGCATCGTCGGTATCGACGCCCAGCGGAACATTATCGTTCTGGCCGGGTCTTCGGTCGACCACCGCGCCTGGCAGAAGACCATCGACAGCTTTGACGTCGACTGGCTGGCCAACCGTTCGGTTGGGATCTTCCCGATCAAAGGACGGTCTGCGCAGTCCATCGTCTCGGGCCTCGAACTCGTGGTCGAGACAGACGAAAGCTTTGAACCGTTGGTGGTTTTCCAGGTGATCCCGGAAAACAACTCGATCCTGGCGGTCGCCAAGACGCCCCGCGCGCTGAAAAACACGGCGAACTGGGTACGGCGTCTGACGACGGAAGGCGCAAACGACGCGCAGGTGTATTCTTACGACATGAAATACGCCCGCGCCGCCGATATCGCGCCGACCCTTGCCCAGATCCTTGGGATCCAGGCGACGACATCGGCCGCAGCGACCGAGGAAGACGCGGAAGCCGAAGTGATTCAGGCAAGCCTTGAGGCCGATGCGACCTCGCAAGATCAGAACGCGACGCGGATCGTTGCTAGCGACGCTACGAACACGCTTCTGATCCATGCCACGCAGGCTGAATACAAGCGTGTGCTTGGCATGCTGCACCGTCTGGACGTGCCGGCACGGCAAGTTCTGGTCGAGGCGACGATTGTCGAGGTTCAGCTGAACAGCGACCTGCGCTACGGCGTTCAGTACTTCCTGGAATCCGGGGAAAACTCGATCGGACTGTCCCGCGACACTTCGCTGGCAATTACGCCCGAACTCCCAGGGTTCTCGGCTATCCTGAACAGCCCGGCCAATGTGGTTGTGGATGCTCTGGATGACATGACTACGGTGAACGTGGTCTCGTCTCCGAACCTAATGATCTTGAACAATCAGAGCGCACGGCTTGTCGTGGGTGACCAGGTGCCGATTGCGACGCAGCAGGCCCAGGACGGCACCCAGAACGACGAAGTGTTCGTGTCGACGATCGAGTTCCGCGATACGGGCGTGATCTTCGAGGTGACGCCGCGGATCAATTCCTCGGGCTCGGTGGTTCTGGACATCAACCAGGAAATCTCGACCATCGGCGAAACCGATGCCGAGACGCTGACGCCGACCATTTCGCAGCGCGTCCTGACCAGCTCGGTCGCGGTCGAAAGCGGTGAGACGATTGCCCTTGGCGGTCTCTTCTCGCGGTCGAACACCCGGTCGCAAAGCGGTATTCCGGGCTTACGGAAGATCCCGCTCTTTGGACGGACGGCAAACGATCAGTCACGGACCGAACTTCTGGTCCTGATCACGCCGCGGATCGTCAACGGCACAATGGATGCCCGTCGGGTGACCCGTCAGCTGCGCGAACGCGTCCAGCAGTTGCAACTGGATGACGCGTCCTTGTCGACCAGCGTGGCGGTTCCCGGTCTGAAGACGAACAACTCGTCACTGATCGATCCGACTGTGGTGCCGCCGGGATCCGAGATCACCGGCAAGGCGGCCCAGCCCGCGGTCATCCAGTCGCAGCCTTTGGCCGCGACCCAGGCCAAGGCGCAGGCGCCGCAACCGGCCGCACCGGCAAAGCCGGCAGGCGATCCGAACGCTATGTTCTACGCCTATCTCGGTTCGTTCGAGACGAAGGCAGCGGCCGAGAAACACTGGGCCAACCTGTCTTCGAAGAATGCCTCAATTCTGTTGGGCGTCCAGCCGACCTTCCAGAAAGCAGGCGCTCTGACGACCGTGGCGGTCGGACCCTTCATGCAGAAGGTTGCCACCGACATGTGTGTCAGGATCAAGACCGACTGTTACACGGCACAAGCCCGGTAACAGCCGCCAGACCGACCCACCTTGAAGGGCCCGCGTTATTCGCGGGCCCTTAACGTTTGAGCTGGCCGTGCAGCAAGCGGACGCCAGGCAAAGGCAACGCCCGCGGCCATAGTCATCAGGATCCCACCGAATACGATGGCGATGGCCGAAATGGGTTCGACATAGAAATCGGCCTCCATCACAAAAGTGGTCACTGCCCATCCCGCCGCAATGCCTGCGATCAACGCCACAACGCCGGCAGCCGCACCAAGAATGGCCGAGCGGAGGGCGAAGTTCACCAGAATAGCACGACGAGACGCACCCAGCGTCTTCAGGATTGCGGCCTCGTAAGTACGGGCCCGTTCCGAGGCCGCAGCCGTCCCAATCAGGACAGCGGCGCCGGTCACCAGCGACGCGAGCGCGCCATAGGTTACGGCAGCCGCGATGCCGCCCAGGATCTCGGTCACCCGTGCGATCGCATCGCGCACCCGGATCGAAGTGATGTTGGGATAGGCGTCCGAGACCTGATCCAGGATCTCTTGCTCGACGCTTTCATCGGCATAGATCGTCGCAATATGCGTGTGCGGAGCCCCCGCCAATGCGGCAGGGTTCATCGACAGGATGAAGCCGATCCCGGCGGTAGAAAAATCCACATTCCGGAAACTCGTGACTTCAGCCGTCAAGTCCCGTCCCAGAACGTTTATCGTCATCTCATCCCCCAGTTTCAGGCCCATTTCGGCGGCTTCCTCGGCTGCGAAACTGACTTGCGGCGGTCCGCTGTAATCTGCGGGCCACCAAGTGCCATCTGTGATCTCGGCGCCTTCGGGCGGATCGACCGAATAGGTGATGCCGCGATCCCCTTCGAGGACCCAGTGATCCCCCGCAACCTCGCGCGCGGGGCGGCCATTGATCTGGGTAATGATGCCCCGCAGCATGGGTGCGGATTCAATTGTTTCGACCCCTTGGTTCGCAGTCAGCATTTCTTTCAGGGGCTCAAGCTGAGCGTTCTGGATATCGACCACGAAGTAAGACGGCGCCACATCCGGGAGGTCACGGTCAATGGCACCCCTCAAATTCGCGTCGATTTGTCCAATTGCGGCCAGGACCGACAGGCCAAGACCCAGCGACAGGACAACCGGCGCGGCTTCTCCGCCCGGACCTCCAACAGATCCGAAGGCAAGCCGGGCCGTGGTGCGACCCTTCAGCCAGTTCGATTTGGCAAGGCGTCTCGACACCGTGCGGATCGCAAGCGCCGCCAGTATCAGAAGCATGAAGGCGCCTGCCATGCCCGCAGCGGACCAAAGCGTTAGGGTCGCCAGACCAGAAAGGACCGCCGCCACCGCAACCAACGCGGCCAATGCGACAGCCGTCAGCACAATCCAGACAGGACGCGGCCAACCGGTCGGGCCAAGCGCGCCATCCCGGAACAAAGCCGCCGCCCGTACTTGTTCGGTTCGCGCTAATGGCCAAAGGGTGAAAACCACCGCGGCCAGTGCGCCGTACAATGCCGCTTCGGCCAGCGGCCCACCGTAGATGGCGAAATCCGCCGGAAGAGGCAGGCGCGCTGAAATGACAGGCGCCAGCAAGAGTGGGATCACCGCACCAAGGGCCACGCCAATCGCGATGCCCAACGCCGCCAGCGCACCAACTTGCAAAAGGTAAACTGTGAAAACAGTGCGTGTTCCCGCGCCCAGCGTCTTCAGCGTCGCGATCACTTCAGTCTTCTCATCCAGATAGGCACGGACCGCTGCCGACACACCAACACCTCCGACAGCCAGGCCTGCAAGACCCACGAGCACCAGAAACGCCCCCAAACGGTTCACGAATTCTGACACGCCGGGCGCGCCATTGCGACGGTCTTGCCAGCGGGCGCCAGACCCTTCCAGGTCCGCCTCAACCTCGGCCGCGAGTGCGGACAGATTTGCATTCGGCGGCAACGCCAGTCGGTACTCGGTGTCAAACAGGGTTCCGGGCGCCAAAAGCCCGGCATCGGCCAGATCCGCGGTCCGAACAAGCGTCCGCGGGCCCAACCCAAAGCCGCCGGTCGCGCTGTCAGGTTCGCGTATCAACGCGGCCATCAGCGCGAACTGTTGTGTTCCAAGCGCGAAAGTTTCGCCAAGCTCCAGATCCAAAGTAGCGATCAGGACCGGGTCCATCACAGCACCGGGAAGACCCCCCGCCCCATCAAGCGCCTCGGGCAAAGGCATCTCGGGCTCCAAAACCGGCGCGCCGTAAATCGGATAGGTGTCATCCACCGCCTTGACCTGGGTCAGGCCCCGCTCGGCCCCGTCACCCACAACCGCCATAGAACGAAAATCAACGACTTCCGAGATCTGACTTGCCGCGCCCGCCATCCAGGCAAGTTCGGCTTCATTCGCGAAGCGATATGTGAAGGTCAGCCGGGCATCGCCCCCCAAGAGCGCTGCACCTTCGCGATCAAGCCCGCGTTCGATCCCTTCCCGCACGCTGCCCACGGCAGCAATGGCGCCCACCCCCAGCGCCAGGCAGATCAGAAAAACGCGAAATCCCTTCAGCCCGCCCCGAAGCTCTCGCGCGGCGATGCGCGCTGCCACGGGCCAAGTCATTCGGCGGCCTCGGCAAGACCATCGTCGATCAGCCCGTCGCGAAGTCGGATCACCCGGTCGCACCGGGATGCGAGATCGGGCGCATGGGTGACCATCACCAAGGTCGATCCATGCTTGTCGCGCAATGCGAACATCAAATCCATGATCGCGGCGCCATTCGTGGCATCAAGGTTTCCAGTCGGTTCATCCGCAAACAGGATCTCGGGTCTGGGGGCCGTGGCCCGTGCCAGTGCCACACGTTGCTGTTCGCCGCCTGACATCTGCGCCGGATAGTGATCGATCCGCTCGGTCAGCCCGACATCGCCGAGGGCATCGCGCGCCCGGTCGAAGGCATCGGTGTGTCCCGCAAGTTCCAAGGGCGTCGCGACATTCTCAACTGCCGTCATGGTCGGAATCAGGTGGAAGGATTGGAAGACAACCCCCATATGATCGCGACGAAGGCGCGCCAATGCATCTTCGCCAAGTGCGGTCAGATCCTGACCCAGTGCACGAACCGAACCGCCGGTGGCCGCTTCGAGCCCTGCCATCACCATAAGGAGCGAGGATTTGCCCGATCCCGACGGACCGATCAGCCCCAAGGTTTCGCCTTTTTGGACATCCAGCGTGATGCCCTTCAAGATGTCGACACGGCCCGCATTGCCATCAAGCGACAGGCGGGCATCGGTAAGCGAAAGGATCGGATCCATGGCTGTCCTGAAATATTGGCCTTCCGGGGGATATGGGGCGGCCCACGCGATCCGCAACCTTCTGGGCGCTCTGGTCTTGTCTGTCACGCCCGTTTCGGCGGAACCGGTGACCGTCGTGGCCATGGGCGACAGCTTGACCCAGGGCTTCGGCTTGCCTGTGGACCAAGGCTTCGTACCACAGCTTCAGGCCTGGCTTCAGGAACAGGGTGCCGAGGTAACAGTGATCAATGCAGGCGTCTCAGGTG
The DNA here is from genome assembly GCA_965267475.1 of Paracoccaceae bacterium. Lineage (GTDB taxonomy): Bacteria > Pseudomonadota > Alphaproteobacteria > Rhodobacterales > Rhodobacteraceae > JBCBKU01. The sequence goes on along the minus strand of OZ254079.1, from coordinate 680,792 downwards.
ACACAACGCAAGGCGGGCTTGCGCGGATCGGCTGGACCCTGACCGAGGATGTAGATGCGCTGATCGTTGCCCTTGGCGGCAATGACGCATTGCGCGGGCTCGACCCCGATCTGTCGAAAACCAACCTGGACGAAATCCTGACACAGGCCGGCGATCGGCCCACCCTTCTGGTCGGCATCGCTGCACCCGGAAACTATGGGCCAGCCTACAAAGAAGCCTTCGACGGGATGTACGCTGATCTGGCGAAGACACACGGCACGCTTCTCTATCCCGACATCCTCGGCGCGCTTTCAGCCCTCGAAGACCGCCAGGCAGCGCTCGACACCTACATGCAGGCCGACCGGATACATCCGAATGCGGACGGGGTGGCGCTCATCGTGGCGGACCTCGGGCCGAAGGTCCTGGACTTGCTGGCGCTGATCCAAAATTAGCAGGCCGTGGGCCCCGAAGTACTGCGTGGTCCGGGGTAGACGCCCAGAATTGCACGAAGTGCCAGAAGGAATGCGCCGCAGGCGCGCAATCAGATCACGCCTGCCAGTCGAAAAACCCAGGTCCCGCCTGCTCAAGCAAGGTGGCCGCCATGGCGCAGCCCATCTCGGGCCCGTCCTCGACCGCACCGGTCACCTCGTCTGAAAAGACGATGTCGCCATCCGGCCGCAAGATCTGGCCGCGAAACCGGACCGAGCCGCCATCCAGTTCGGCAAGGGCCGCAATCGGTGTTTCGCAGGACCCGTCAAGCCGGGCCAGGAAAGCCCTTTCTACGGCCACGCGTTTCCCGGATGGCGCGTCGTGGATCTGTTCCAGAAAACCTTTGACGCGCATATCTGACGCCCGATGTTCGATGCAAACCGCACCCTGTGCAACGGCTGGCAAAAGATCATCGGTTGAAATCGGCACTTTCGGCAAGTCATCCATGCCCAGACGGTTCAGCCCGGCCATGGCCAAAAGCGTGGCCTCGGCAACGCCTTCGTGAAGTTTTTTCAGCCGCGTCTGAACGTTGCCGCGAAACTGAACCACGTTCAGATCAGGACGCCGCGCCAGAAGTTGCGCCCGCCTGCGCAGGCTCGACGTCCCCATAACCGCCCCTTCGGGCAGATCCCCGAACCCCATCCCCGCGGGTGTGATCAACGCGTCCCGCACGTCTTCGCGCGGCAGAACAGTTTCGATCACCAGACCTTCGGGCTGTTCAACCGGCATGTCTTTCATCGAATGGACCGCGATGTCGATCTCGCCCGCCAGCATTGCATCTTCGATTTCGCGGGTGAACAGACCCTTGCCACCCAGCTCTGACAGCGGCCTGTCCAAAACCTTGTCGCCGGTCGTCTTGATCACAGCAATCTCGAACGAGCCGGGTTCGATTGCCAGTGCGGCCGCCAGCCTGTCCCGTGTTTCATGGGCCTGAGCCAGGGCAAGCGGAGAGCCACGGGTCCCAATTTTCAGCGGGGCTGTCGGGGTCGGAAGCGCATCTGTCATGCCCCAACCCTTAGCGAGGGTGTCAACCAAGGACAACACTCTCAACTTGACAATCCGTGCGCCGCGAAGGACGCCTTGGCGGGCAAACGGGGAGGGCACATTGCCGGAAAAGACCATTCTTAGGGCCTTGGCGGGCGAAACGCAGGCGACACCACCTGTTTGGATCATGCGGCAAGCCGGTCGATACCTGCCCGAATACCGTGAAACACGCGCCAAGGCCGGAGATTTCCTGTCGCTCTGCTATACGCCTGATTTCGCTGTAGAGGTCACTCTGCAACCGATCCGGCGATACGGTTTCGATGCATCGATCCTCTTTGCCGATATACTTCTGATCCCCCATGCGCTCGGGCTCGATCTGACCTTCGTGACCGGCGAAGGCCCCCGACTTTCAACGATCACCGATGCCGCGGCTCTGGCCGCGTTGAAGCCTGCCGATGCCATCCATGATCACCTCGCGCCGGTCTATGAAACAGTGGGCCGGCTGGCGGAAGAGCTGCCAAAGGAAACCACCCTGATCGGCTTTGCGGGCGCGCCCTGGACAGTGGCGACATACATGATCGCGGGTCAGGGAACGCCGGATCAGGGCCCGGCCCACAAATTAAAAGCTGAGAACCCAGAAGTCTTTGACGGCATCATGGACCTTCTGATCGAAGCCACCATTGAATACCTCTCACGTCAGATCGAGGCCGGTGCGGAAGTGGTCAAACTGTTCGACAGCTGGGCCGGATCGCTGCAAGGCAATGATTTCGATCGATATGCGTTGGAGCCCGCCAAAAAGATCATCGCGACCTTGAAAAAACGTCACCCCGGCACACCGATCATCGCGTTTCCACGCGAAGCCGGTGAGCGCTACAAGGGATTTGCGTCTGCAACCGGCGCCGACGGTGTGGCCATCGACAGTTCGGTATCCGCCGATTGGGCGGCCGAACACGTCCAGCCCGAGATCTGCGTGCAAGGCAACCTGGATCAGCGGCTTCTTGTCTCAGGCGGGCAAGCCCTGACAGATGAAACGCAGCGGATCGTCGAGACGTTCAAAGGCGGGCCCCATATCTTTAATCTGGGCCACGGTATCACGCCCGATGCCGATCCCGCCCATGTCGATCAGATGCTGAGAGCCATCCGCGGATAGGTGCGAAGCTTCGCCGCGACGGGCCGATTTTCGCCTCGAAAATCGTTCCGGAAATCGTGTCGATTTCCGGCCCAGCGCTCGGGGGCTATGCCACAGCCAGAACACCAAGGTAGAACGCCGTTTCGCCAACCTGCTGCGTGGCGCCAAGTGTATCGCCGGTATATCCTCCAAGGCGCCCCTCGACCCGCCATCGCAAAGCAGCCTGTGCGATGGCAAGTGCAAAGGCGCCGGCGAGAACCGAGGCCCAGCCCGCCGCCATCCAAAGCGGGATCACGGCCAGCGCCCCAGTTGCCGTGACGACGAACCAACCGGAAGCGCCACTGGCGAACCCGGCTTTGCCGTTCGATCGTGCGTAAGGCGCGGTACGAAGCGTCGAAAAAACTCCGACACGGCTCAGCACATGGGCGGCGATCAAAACCCATATCACCAACAGATCTGCCGTGGCCGCCAATGTGACGAATTTCAACAGCAACACCGAAACGACAGCGATGACCCCAAAGGCACCGATCCCGCTATCCTTCATGGCGGCCAGCATCCGGTCCCGATCAGGTCCTGCGCCCAGGCCATCAAACGTGTCGGCCAACCCGTCCTCATGCAGGGCGCCCGTCAGGGCCAGACCGACGACCATGGCCAGGACGATCGAAACCTCGGCCCGGAAAAGGTAGCCCCCGAACCAGAAGACCGCCGCAAGACACCCTCCGATCACTGCGCCTGCCAGCGGATACCATTTCACGCTGGCCGCGATAGCCTCGTCCGAGGGATCGCCGCCCAGCGGCAATCGCGTCATGAATGTCAGCGCGGCTCGAATGGCCGAAGCCTCTGTCGCGATCAGGCCCATTTTGCCAAAGGCGGCAGGCTCATCAGCACGGCATCGGGATTATGGCCAGTCGCAAGCCCGAATTTCGTACCGCGGTCATACACCAGATTGTATTCGGCATAGAGCCCGCGATGGACGAGTTGCTTGTCCTTGTCCGCCTCGGTCCAGGTGGTGTCGCGCCGCCTGTCGACCAGCGGCACGAAGGCTTTGAGGAAAGCACGACCCACATCTTGCGTGAACGCGAAATCCGCTTCCCAGTCGCCAGAAGAGTGATCGTCATAAAAGATGCCCCCAACACCCCGAGCCCGGCCCCGGTGCGGGATAAAAAAGTACTCATCCGCCCAGGCCTTGTAGCGCGGATAAAGGTCATCCCCATGCGGGTCGCAATGGGCCTTCTGAACAGCGTGAAACGCTTTGGTGTCTTCCGGATATTCGATGCAGGGATTCAAATCGGACCCGCCGCCGAACCACCAGCCATGGGGCGTCCAGAACATACGCGTGTTCATGTGGACCGCCGGGCAATGGGGGTTCTGCATATGCGCGACAAGGCTGATGCCCGATGCCCAGAACCTCGGATCTTCGGCCATACCTGGCATGTCCTTCCGCGCGGCCATGGCCCGCTGCGCCTCGGCACCCAATTCGCCATAGACCGTCGAAACGTTCACGCCGATCTTCTCGAACACGCGACCGCCACGCATGACGCTCATCAAGCCGCCGCCAGCATCCGACCCATTATCCGCGTCGCGCTTGGTTTTGGTCACTTCGAACCGGCCCGGCGCGCCCGCTGCCTCGTGGCGGTCTTCTAGTGCTTCAAACGCCTCGACGATGCTGTCGCGAAGACTGCGAAACCAGTCCGCCGCACGGTCCTTATGTGCATCGGTCACATCCACAATCTGGTCCATCGCCTCCCCCTAATGCGCAGGTGCCTCGACCACGTCGACCAATGTGCGCCCGCCATCCACGGTCAATACCTGACCGGTCATGAAGCGTGATGCGTCCGAGGCCAGAAACTGCACGGTGTCCCCAAGTTCGCCCGGACCGGCGATCCGAGACAAGGGGGTTTTGTCGACGATCTTGTCGCGCATGTCGCCATCTTCCTTGATGGCGTTCTTCAGGCTCGCGCTCATCACGCTGCCGAAGGCCACCGCATTTACTCGGATCTGATGCGGCGCCAGAGCCACCGCCATGGACCGCGTCATCTGGTCCAAAGCGGCGGACGAGATCGAATAGGCCATCAGTTCCGGCTGGGTCCGGCGCGCGGCAATCGAAGACAGGTTGACGATGGATCCGGCCGGCGTGTCACCGGTGCCGTCCTCTTTCGCTTGCAGGATCATCCGTTTCGAGAAGAGCTGCGTCAGTCGAAGCGACGTCATCAGGTTCTGATTGATCAACTGGATTACCGCGTCGTCATCCGGGTTCAGCGGATCTGCGGCCAACATCTGCCGGCTGCCATTAACGAGAATGTCGACCCGGTCGAAGGCATCGATTGTCGCCGACAACAAGTTCGCGATGGTCAGTTTTTCCCTTAGATCCCCACCGAAATAACGGATATTGCCGTCTTCCTTGGCGTCGCCGAGTTCTTCAACTAGGCGCTTTTCGTCCATATCCGCGAACATGACATTGGCGTCATGATCAGCAAGGTGACGGGCGATGGCGAGCCCCACACCATTGGCTGCCCCTGTGACCACTGCGGTCTTACCGGCAATTGCGTATGACACGTCTGTCCCCCGCGCCCCCTTTACCGTTTACCTTTGGCCTTGTTGGCCTCGATCAACTTGAACCGCGGATCGCCCCCAATCTCGCGCACCTGCCCAAATGCATCGGCCAGATGCGTTTCGTAGCGCAGGTGGCGATTGGCAACAAGCCAGAGCGTTCCACGGGGCTTCAACGCGCGCGCCGCCGCTGAGATGAAGGCCTGACCCAGCGCGATGTCGCTTTCGCGGCCGGAATGGAATGGCGGGTTCATCACCACGAAGTCCAGCGGGTCGGGTGACACCCATGTCTTGGCATCCGCCCAATGGAAGTTAGCCCGCTGCTCGGCCAGGTTTTTCCGGGCGCAGTCAAGCGCGGTCAGGTCCGCTTCGACCAGATGCAGCGCTTCAACCTCATGAGACAAGACGACTTTCGACAGAAACCCCCATCCTGCACCCAGATCGGCGCCAATCCGGCCGATCTTATCGGGCAGCGCCCCCGCCAACAGGACCGAGCCTGGGTCAGGCCCATCGGCCGAGAACACACCTGGCGCGGTCCAGTACCCTTCCTCGGTTTGCGACGGCCCTGCCGCCCAGCCTGCAAAGTCGCCCCCTTCCAAGACGAAGACTTTGCCATGGGATTTGGATATGGCGGCACCTACCTGGCCCATTGCCCTTGCAGCCTTCAGGACAGCTTCGACACCGTCGGTCTTGGCGCCATCGATGATGACCGGACCCTTAGTTGCTGCAACGGCTGACGCGATGCGGGAACGGGCGGCATCGCGCGATCTGGGCAGGGATACGACCGACATCGCATATGGCCCGGTTGGGCCTTGGGCGACCGCTAGTCCTCGGCCTTCAAGCGCATCGACATCGGGTTTGAACCGGCTGATGACCTGCAACCGTTCCAAAGGCAGGCCGTGGAAATCCTGGTCACCCGGCGCGCCAAACAGGCCAATATCGCCTTCGGCGGGGATCTCGATCATCCCGGTGTCCAAAGCAAACTGTAGTCGGGTCATGGGCGGGAACAGCCTGTCGGCTTTATTCCTTCTCCATCGTGCATTGAAGCGGATGTTGGTGACGGCGGGCGAAGTCCATCACCTGGCTGACCTTTGTCTCGGCCACTTCGTGACTGAAGACCCCGACAACGGCGACACCCTTTTTGTGAACAACCAGCATCAATTCAAACGCTTGCGCATGGGTCATTCCGAAGAACCGCTCCAGCACATGGACAACAAATTCCATCGGGGTGAAATCGTCGTTCAAAAGCATGACCTTGTATAACGGGGGGCGCGCGGTTTTCTCGCGCGTTTCCAGCAGCACCGAGCTGTCGCCTTCATTCTCAGGGGCGTCATTTTCGGCCATCAAGGTCTCGACAAAGTTGAACACGCTCGGAATCAGCATTCTTCCACGTTTCGGAACCGACAATATAGCTATCAAAACAAGCGAGAAAAGGCCCTAGACCTCTCTCGGGTACCCTGCAACGGAAAATTTTAACAAATCCTTGCGGTCTGCGCAGAGAGACACATGCGCGGAAAATTGAACCCTCTGGAAACTAAGTGTTTTCCTTGGCATTCCATCATGGTAGCACGGGTCAATAATAAATGACCGGATCGGGCGAAGACCTGGCCGGCTGAGGCAGTAAAAGGGCAGTCGCCGTGACAATCGGTATTGGACGGCTGGCGTATCGCGCGCTGGCTTTATTGGCAGTGTGGTGCGTGCTGTGCGGCGCAGGGGCCGTTCTGGCAGCGCCATATGCAGCCATGGTGATCGACGCACGTTCGGGCGAGGTGTTGCATTCGCGGAATGCGGATACCCGGCTCCACCCCGCATCTCTTACCAAGATGATGACGCTTTACGTGGCGTTTGAAGCGATCGAACGCGGGGAGATCTCGCTTGATACAAAGGTTACCGTTTCTCGGAAAGCCGCAGCAGAACCGCCATCGAAACTGGGTCTGCGGGCGGGACAGAAGATTTCGCTTCGCTACCTGATCCGGGCCGCTGCTGTGAAGTCGGCCAACGACGCGGCTACGGCAATCGGCGAAGCCATTTCGGGATCGGAAGCAGCCTTTGCGCGGCGGATGAACCGCACCGCACGGGCACTTGGTATGACGCGAACGACCTTCAAAAATGCCCACGGGCTGACCGAGTCAGGCCATCTTTCGACCGCCCGTGATATGACAACGATGGGGCGGCACCTGTTCTTTGATTTCCCGGATTACTACAATCTTTTCTCACGCACGACGACCCATGCGGGCGTAAAGAACGTCTCGAATACCAATGGTCGCCTCCTTTCAAGCTATCGCGGCGCGGACGGGATCAAGACCGGATACACGAACGCCGCCGGATTCAACCTTGTGGCGTCCGCCCGCCGCGGGGATGAACGTATCATCGCCACGGTGTTTGGCGGACGTTCGACCGCATCGCGCAACGCAAAAGTTGCCGAACTTTTGGACATGGGGTTCCACCGCGCACCCAGCCACGTAGCGATCCGGAAACCGGCGCCGCCGGTCTATGATCGGTCCAACGAACCCCAGGGCAAAGTCATCCGCGTTGTCCGGGCCGTTCCGAAAAGCCCGCGCCCGCGGGTGCGCCCGGGCGGCGCGCCGGTCGAGGCGCCTGCGGAAGTCCTTCTTGCTATGCGCGAAGGCATCAATGACACGCTGGCCGCGGTCGCAGCTGATACACGTGCGGCCGAAGCGGATGCCGAAGCCGAGCAGATTGCGGCGGCGGAAGCGAAAACTGGCATTCCCAACTTCGCGCCCAAGCCGCGTCCGGCAGAGGTCGTCGTTGCGCGTGCCGCACCGCTGCCCGACGATCTGCCAAGCGCTGGCCCCGAAATTGTCACGCGGCTTTCGACCTCTGGCGGGCGCCATTTCGGCGTGAACGTCGGCCGGTATCCGACCCGCCATCAGGCCGAGCGTGTTTTGCTCAAGACCGCGCTTCTTGAGCTTGGCACGCTTGACGAAGCGCTTCGAAAGGTCGTGGAACGCCCGGGCGGGTTTGACGCGAATTTCGTGGGACTAACCGAAGCACAAGCGGGCCAGGCCTGCGCGCGGCTTGCGGTTCGAAACATCGCCTGTCAGGCCCTTGGGCCGACCTGATCGTCTAGGCCGTCGCCTTCAGTTCAATATCGAAGGCTGCGGCCATAAGTCTCCGGGTATACTCTTCTTTCGGGTTTTCAAAGACCGCGTCCGCGTCGCCCGTTTCGACGATATCTCCGGATTTCATCACGATGATCTTGTGCGACAGTGCCCGGACGACCTTCAGGTCGTGGCTGATGAACAAATAGGCCAGCGCGTGCTTCTTCTGAAGCTCGCGCAGCAAATCCACGATCTGAACTTGCACCGTCATATCAAGCGCTGACGTCGGTTCATCAAGAACCACGAGTTTTGGACGCAGGATCATGGCGCGCGCGATTGCGATGCGCTGACGTTGCCCGCCCGAAAACTCATGCGGATAGCGATACATGGTTGCCGGATCCAGCCCGACTTCCTCCATGATTTCGGCCACCATTTCGGTCGGGTTGCGGCCCGGATCGGTTCCGTGAACGGTAAGACCCTCGGCAATGATTTCCTCAACCGTCATGCGCGGACTAAGCGATCCATAGGGGTCCTGGAAAACGATCTGCATGTCGCGACGTAGAGGACGCAGGGCCCGCGTCTTCCACCCCTGGATGTCGCGTCCAAGGAAGATCACTGGCCCGTCTGACGATATCAAACGCATGACAGCCAGGGCGAGCGTGGTTTTGCCCGAACCGGATTCCCCCACGATCCCGATCGTTTCGCCCGCACGGACCTTGAAGGACGCGGCATTCACCGCTTTGACGTGGCCAACGGTGCGTTTGAGAAGGCCGCGCTGTATGGGGAACCAGATGCGCAAGTCCTCGGTCGATGCGATTTCCTCAGCCTCGGCGGGTACCGGGTCCGGGACGCCCACGGCCTCGGCACTGAGCAATTTGATCGTATAGGGATGCTGCGGATTGTCGAAGATCTCACGCGTTTTTCCGGCTTCGACGATCTCGCCATCCTTCATGACGTTCACGCGGTCAGCGAATTTGCGGACGATCCCGAGGTCGTGGGTGATGAACAGCATGCTCATTCCATCGGCCTTTTTCAGATCCGCCAGAAGTTCGAGAATCTGGGCCTGAATGGTGACGTCGAGCGCTGTTGTGGGTTCATCCGCGATCAGAAGATCTGGCCCGTTGGCAAGTGCCATGGCGATCATCACGCGCTGGCGCTGCCCCCCCGAGAGCTGGTGGGGATAGCTTTTCAAGCGGGTCGCCGGATCAGGAATACCCACCTTTTCGAGAAGCTCGATGATCTTGGCTTCCGCCTCGGCCCCTGCGATGCCCTGATGCAGAAGCAGGCTTTCGGCCAGTTGCTTGTCCAGCGTGTGAAGCGGGTTCAGCGATGTCATCGGTTCTTGGAAAATGAAGCTGATGTCATTGCCACGCACCTTGCGAAGCGCAGCCTCGTCCGCGCCCACCATCTCGGTGCCGTTATAGGTCACGGACCCGGAAATCTGAGCACTGTCGGGCAGAAGGTCGACTGTCGACAGCGCGGTCACCGATTTGCCGGATCCAGACTCGCCCACAAGCGCAACGGTTTCGCCTTTTTCGACCGTAAAGGACACGCCTTTCACGGCTTCTGACTCGGCCCCATCCTGGCGAAACGCCACGCGAAGATCGCGGATATCAAGAACGGTCGGGTTCACGTGAAGGTCTTTCTCGGATCAAAGGCGTCCCGTACCCCTTCGAAGATGAAGATCAGCAGGGACAACATGATCGCGAACGTGAAGAAGGCCGTGAAGGCCAGCCAGGGCGCTTGCAGGTTCTGCTTGGCCTGAAGCGTCAGTTCACCTAGGGACGGCGCCGAAGATGGCAGGCCAAAGCCCAGGAAGTCGAGGCCCGCCAATGTGCCGATGGTCCCAGTGATGACAAAGGGCAGAAGGGTCAGCGTCGCGACCATCGCGTTCGGAAGCATGTGGCGGAACATGATAGTCCAGTTCGACACGCCCAGCGCGCGGGCTGCACGGACGTATTCGAAGTTTCTGGCCCGCAGGAACTCTGCCCGGACAACGCCCACAAGGGCCGGCCATCCGAAAAGCACCGTTATGAAGACAAGTAACCAGAAACTTCGTCCCAATATCGCAAAAAGGATGATGATGACGAATAGCGACGGGGTCGAACTCCAGATCTCAAGGATCCGCTGGAAGATCAGATCGAGCCACCCGCCAAAGAAGCCCTGCACAGCCCCCGCAATGATGCCGACAACCGAGGCGATGCCCGTGACGATGATCGTGAACAGGATCGACAGCCGGAAACCGTATATCACCCGCGCAAGCACATCGCGGCTGGTGTCGTCGGTTCCAAGCAGATTCTGGCTTGAGGGCGGACCCGGCGCAACGCCGCCGGTATCCACAATCGTGTCATACTGGTATCGGATCGGCGCCCAAAGGATCCAACCCTTGTTAATCTCCTGGCCATCCACGAGGCCGGATTCGGCCTGCGCCAATATGCCCTCGGGGTCGTCAAAGCAGCTTTCGAGGCCCCCCGTGACAATCAAGCATTGCACGTCCTCGTACTGATATTGCGCCTCGGTCGGCAGATCGCCACCGAACTCGCGTTCCGAGTAGAACTTGAAGGCTGGTGTATATATCGCACCGTTGTGGCTCAGGATCAGCGGCTTGTCGTTGGCCAGGAACTCGGCGAACAGCGACAATCCGAACAACACCCCGAAAATGATCAGGGACCAGAAGGCGCGGCCATTGCGACGGAAGTTTCGCCAGCGGCGTTGGTTCAAGGGCGACAGCCACATGCGCTTTCGCTTCGGGGGCATCGCGACCGCGTCGGGATCGGTCTCAACCTCGGGTTTCAGCTCGGGTTCTGCTAGGGCCATCGTCAGCTCTCCCGGCTTTCAAAGTCGATCCGGGGGTCGACGAAGACGTACATCAGATCAGACAAGATCCCGACGACCAAGCCGACAAGCCCAAAGAAAAACAGCGTGCCAAAGATCACCGGATAATCGCGGGCAATCGCGGCCTCAAACCCGAGCCGGCCAAGACCATCGAGCGAAAAGATCGTCTCGATGATGAGGGAACCACCAAAGAAAATGCCAATAAACAGCGACGGGAAACCGGCGATCACAATCAACATGGCGTTGCGAAAAACATGGCCATACAGCACACGCCTTTCGGTCAGCCCCTTGGCCTTTGCGGTGATCACATATTGCTTCTTGATCTCATCCAGGAACGAGTTTTTGGTCAGCAGCGTCAGCGTCGCAAAGCCTGAAATCGACATGGCAAGCACAGGCAAGGTGATATGCCATAGGTAGTCCAGTGCTTTGCCGATCAGGCTGAGGTCTTCCCAATTGTCCGAGGTCAGGCCCCGAAGTGGAAAGATCTGCCAATAGGACCCGCCAGCGAACAGGACCAGCAAAAGGATCGCGAACAGGAAGCCCGGGATCGCATAACCGATGATGATCGCACCAGACGTCCAGGTGTCGAAGGACGAACCGTCGCGAACAGCCTTCCGAATGCCGAGCGGGATCGAGATGAGATATGCGATCAGCGTTGACCAAAGTCCCAGCGTGATCGAGACGGGCATCTTTTCCCACACCAGATCCAGGACCCGCACGGATCTGAAATAGCTTTCGCCAAAATCAAACCGGATATAGTTCCACATCATATCCAGGAAACGCTCAAGCGGCGGTTTGTCGAAGCCAAATTCGCGCTCAAGCTGCTCGATGAAATCGGCAGGCAGGCCACGCCCTCCGATATAGCCGTTCTCATCGCCGCCGGTGTCGAGGTTTTCCGAACCGCCGCCCGAAATCCCTTCAAATACATCTCCCTGCCCTTCAAGCTGCGCAATGATCTGTTCGATCGGCCCGCCCGGGACGAATTGGGTCAGCGTGAAGTTGATGATCATGATGCCCAGAAGCGTGGGGATCACCAACAGAAGGCGACGTATGATATAGGCACCCATGGCGCGGACCGGGCCTTAGAACGCGCCTTCCGCGCGGAGCTTCTCGCCCGCCTCGGCGTCATACCACCAGTAAGACGTGGTGCCGAGCGCGAACGGCGATAGGGTCGGATCAGGGTACCGATACATATCGTAATAGGCGACCGTATAGACGTCCTTGAACCATTGCGGCACCCAAAAGCCCTCGGCACGTAGCACTCGGTCCAGCGCATGGGTTGCCGTGATCATATCTTCCAGCGTTTCCGCTTCGATTACCGGCAAAAGCAGACGGTCCACCGCCTCGTTCTGAAGGCCCATCAGGTTGCGGGAACTGTCTTCGGCGGTCTCGGACCCGTACCATTGGCGCAAGCTGTTGCCTGGTTCCAGTGTCATCGAGAACGTGTGGGTCGTCAGGTCGTAATCCGCGGCCCGACGACGTTCCTGATACTGGGCAATATCGACCCGCTCTAGCTTGGCCTGGATCCCAAGATTGTTCAGGTTTTCTACATAGGGGTTGATGATCCGGTCGAAGGCTGGACTGAAGGACAGGAATACCGCTGTCAGCTCTTCCCCGTCTTTGACGCGCATCCCACGACTGTCGGTGACCCAGCCGGCTTCGTCCAGCAAGGCCGACGCCCGTCGCAAATTCCTGCGGTCAAGTGGGCGCGCACCCGATTCCGGTGCCAAAGCGGGATCATCCGTTAAGATGGACGCGTCCAAAAGGCCATCGTCCACCAGCGGCTGCAATATCGCCTTTTCCGCGTCGGTCGGTGGACCTTTTGCTTCGAGCTCTGAGTTTTCCCAGAACGAGTTCACGCGCTCATAGAGCCCGAAAAACAGAGTTTCATTGGACCATTCGAAGTTGAACATCAGCCGGACGGCCTCGCGGACTTTCGGGTCCTGCCACTTCTCACGCCGAAGATTGAAGATGAAGGACTGCGCCGATCCGATTGAGCCATCCGGGATCTCTTCCTTGATGACCCAGCCCTCTTCGGTCAGGGCCGGGAAGTCGTAACCTGTCGCCCAGTCTTTCGATGAGTTTTCGGACTTGAAGTGGTATTCACCGGCTTTGAAGCCTTCCAGCGCAGCCGTGTTGTCCGAGAAGTACTCAATCCGGATCGTATCAAAGTTGTTCTGACCGATGTTGTACGGATGATCCGCGCCCCAGTGGTTCGGATCGCGCGCATAGATCAGTTGGCGCCCCACATCGAAGCTGCCGATCTTGTAGGCGCCGGTTCCCATAAAGGGTTCCAAAGTAGAGTCGTCGATCCGAGCACCTGTTTCCTCGAACCACGCCTTTGAGAAGACGGGCGTGCCACCTGCAAACGAGATGACGTCCCGGCGCGAGGCATCTTCGGTGAAGGTGTACTTGATCCGGTGGGTATCGAGGATCTCAACGTTTTCGATAAAGCCCGAAAAGGCGTTCCGGAACTCTGCGATCCCTTGCTCCAGGAACAGCTCAAATGTGAATTTGACGTCTTCGGCGGTCAGGTTGGTCCCGTCCCAGAACATCACGTCATCGCGAAGATTGAAGATTACCCAGTCAAGGCTTTCCGGGTACTCCATGGTCTCGCACAAGTAGCAATAGACACCATAAGGGTCGTCCGCCGCACCGACCAATATGTTTTCCCACATCAAAGCGGTGCTGGACGCAGTAACGCCTTTTCGCGTGTAGGGATTGAAACTGTCGAAATTTCCCTGCGCGTTAGTCGAAAACTCGCCGCCCTTAGGCGCATCCGGGTTCACATAGGGAAAATGCGGAATGTCTGCTGCATGCTTTAATTCGCCAAAGTTCGTGAAGCCGTGGCTGACGATCACGTCCTGGCCCTTTGCGCCCGTCGCCGCCAGAAGTGCGGCCAAGGACAGACCCACCAGCCCGGCTCCCCATCGCCAAAGATTTACGCTCGTCTCAGTCTCTGCCTTTGCAGCGATTGCGCGTGCGCCTTGGACCATGGGTGCCTCCGTAAACATTCTGTTCCGCACTATATGGATAGATTTAAGCTAATTTTGCCATTGTCGACTGATCAAGTTGATGATCCGTCAAGAAAAGGTGAAGGCAAACGCAAAAAACCCGCGCGTTGGCACGGGTTTTGTAACATTTCGAGCGTTCCAGGGCAGGTTCAGCCGCCGAATGTCGCCAGATAGGCAATTAAATTGGCGCGATCTTCGACGTCATCCATGCCGCGATAGACCATCTTTGTTCCATCCAGATAGCCTTTCGGGTTCTCGATGAAGCTGGAAAGGTTCTCGGGCGTCCAGTCGCCTTCGGCGGCCAGCATGGCATCCGAATACGGGAAGCCGTCAACCGCGCCTTTGTCACGCCCAACCACGTTGAAAAGGTGCGGGCCGGTTCCGTTGGCGCCATCTTCCAGCTTGTGGCAGGCAGCGCATGGACGCCAAAGCCGTTCACCGGCGGCGGCATCGGCTGATGCGAACACTTCTTCGAAGGGCACTTCTTCTTCGGCGACTTCTTCGCCGCCATGGTCCCCGCCTTCAACTTCGATGGCATACGCCTGTTCGTGGTGGTCGCCGCTATGGCTTCCCACCTCATAGATCTCACGCGCGGCCCAAGAGCCCAGAAGCAACAACAAAAAGGCGGTGCACAATCCGGCGCCTGCCTTGGTCAGCGTCATCGTGTCGAACATTCGGGTTCCCTACCTTCGGTACAGCCGCGGCTATGTATCCGCTTCCCATCCCGGCTTTCAAGCGATAAGAGCCGCCAGATTGCATAGAATTTTGCAGCGGACGTAAGGATATGGCAAAGCGGATCGCTTTCCAGGGTGAGGCAGGGGCTTATTCCCATGAAGCTTGCCGGGCCACGCGCCCGGAATATGAGGCCCTGCCCTGCCGGACCTTTGAAGACGTGGTCGAAGCCGTGCGCAGCGGTCGGGCCGAACTGGCAATGCTGCCGGTGGAAAACTCGACCTATGGCCGGGTGGCCGATATTCATCGCTTGTTGCCGGACAGCGGTTTGCATGTGGTGGATGAAGCGTTCGTCCGCGTGCGCATAGCACTGATGGCGAATCCAGGTGTTGCGCTTGAAGATATCAAAGTGGTCCGTGCGCATCTGGTCCTGATTCCGCAATGCCGGACATTCCTGACAAAACACGGGATTCTTGCGGAAACCGCCGCCGACAGCGCGGGCGCGGCTGCCGAACTTGCCGAAACGGGAGCGCGGCATGAAGGTGCCTTGGCCTCGGAACTGGCAGCCGAAACCTATGGGTTGAAGGTCTTGGCACGCGATATCGAAGACAGCCAAACCAACACCACGCGGTTTCTGATCATGGCGGCCGAACCGGACCTGTCCCGGCGCGGCGAAGGTGAAATGATCACGTCCTTCGTATTCCGCGTCAGAAACATCCCGGCCGCCTTGTACAAGGCCATGGGCGGCTTTGCGACAAACGGTGTGAACATGACCAAGCTGGAAAGCTACATGGTCGGGGGGTCGTTCACGGCGACCCAGTTTTACGCAGATATCGAAGGGCATCCCGACGACAAAAGCGTGCAGCTCGCGTTCGAGGAATTGGAGTATTTTACGTCTGAGTTTCGCGTTTTGGGCGTCTATCCCGCCAGCCGATCACGCGTCTAAGGCGTCGCAAATCTGTCTTCGATACGCCGCGCAAGCCCTGCAACACGGGTCTCGAACCGGCGCGACAGAGTGGCCTTGGCCAGCTTCAGCGATTGGATCACGACGCGCGCGGCAAATGTCTGTGGCCTGATATCGGCTGATACGATCATGCGCGTTCGCTGCCGGGACAAAGACATCAGCTTCACTTCGAAATCACAGCTCATCCCGCTGGACTTCGAATGAACCAACAGGTTCTCGGGTTTCACCAGCCGCGTAACATCCAGGACAATGTCCCGCGTCTTACCGCGAAATGGCGCGCGGACGGACCAGGCCGCCCCTTCGCCAGGCGCCGGGTTGTCCCGCGTCACTTCAATGCCGCGCCGCATGGCCTGGCGTTCAAAATAGGCAAAATCCGTCAATGAGGCGAAGACCTCATCAATCGGTGCCTCAATGTCTTCTCGTGTCGAGAACTTCATCGTCCCACGGCCCCTCGCAGCCTCGGGCGAGTCTGCGGCTAATCGAGATTGTCTTCAAGCCAGCGCTTTATAAGAAAATGGGCAATGGCCCCACGCCGCGGCTCGCGGATGGTGGGATGCGTACCTGCAAAGATCTCGGCTGTCTCTTCCCGGCTGACCCAGATCGCATCCTCCAATTCGACAGGATCCAAAGTGATGTCACGGCTTTCGGCCACTCCGACACATCCAATCATCAAGGACGACGGGAAGGGCCAGGGTTGAGAGGCAAGATAGTCCACCTGACCCACCCTTATGCCCGATTCTTCAAACACCTCACGCCGAACGGCGGCCTCGATGGTTTCGCCCGGCTCAACGAACCCCGCAAGTAGCGAAAACATGCCGTCGGGCCATCCGGGTGAGCGGCCGACAAGCAGATCATTCCCTTTTAAGATCAACATGATAACGACCGGGTCCGTCCGCGGAAAGTGATGGCCCCCGCAAGTCGGGCAATCCCGTTGCCACCCCCCTTGGGACATGACGCTCGGATCACCGCAACGGGCGCAGAACTTGTGGGTCGCATGCCAATTCAGAAGCGCCCGCGCGGTTGCGGCAAGTTCGGCGTCGCGCGCCGTAATCGCCGCCATTCGGCCGCGCAGATTGGCAAAGCCATAGCCGTCCGGAAGCCCTGGGTGGATTTGCGCATTCGGATCGAAAAAGGCGGCAGTGTCGATTGTCGTCTCGCCCGGTTCCCAAGCCGAAAAGTCCACCCCAAAACGGGGCCCGCCATCATCCAAGCCCAGGAACACGCGTTCTGCCTGAGGGTCGAGAATCGCGTGATCTAAGGGCAGCCAACCCAACCGGCCCGCATCCGCAAAAAGCGTCTGGCCCCGCCAAACCGGCAGTATCCGCGCCGATGTGTCCGACGCCAGCGCCGCCAATTTCTCAGGCGATGCGCGCAGTTCCGCGGCCCGGTTCAGCGCTGAACCGCCAAAGGTGACATTTTCTGCCAGTTTCAAATTCCGGGACCCGTTATTCGTGTTATAATTGCGTTGCACGGAAACGGTATTTGCCAACCGTTGTCGACTGCAAATGTGTTCAGCAACCGTATTGCCAGAACAACCTGTCCGTTTGTTCAGCTTGTGGTTGTGCTTTGGGCACGATCTAATCAGGGGGATTTTTCTATGGGCAGAACAAACCATTTCGCCATGAGCCGCCGTTCATTCTTGGCCAGCACAGCCGGGGCCACCTTAGTGGCGATGCACCCGTATTCGGCGCGCGCCGCGGCGGGACAGGCGCATCTCAGGATCATGGAGACGACCGACCTGCATGTGCACGTCTTCCCTTATGACTATTACGGTGACCGCCCGGTCGACACAGTAGGGCTTGCACGTACTGCCGCCCATGTGGCCGATATCCGGGCCGAAGCAACGAACGCATTGCTGGTCGACAATGGCGACTTCCTGCAAGGGAACCCGATGGGCGACTACATCGCTTACGAACGGGGGATGAAAGACGGCGACGAACACCCGGTCATCACTGCTATGAACGCCGTGGGCTTCGATGCTTCGACGCTTGGAAATCACGAATTCAACTATGGCCTCGACTTCCTGATGAAGTCTTTGGCTGGTGCGAAATTCCCGATCATCTCGGCCAATGTGGTCAAGGAAATGGGCGCAGGCCCCCGCGACGACACCACTTTGATCCCGCCCTATGTCATCCTCGACCGGATGGTCACTGATGGCGCCGGCGAAGAGCATGCGATCAAAGTCGGGCTTATTGGATTTGTGCCGCCCCAGATCATGAACTGGGACCGGAAGCACCTCGAAGGCAACGTGCAGGCCCGCGACATCATTGAGGTCGCGAACGCCTATGTCCCGCAGATGAAGGAAGAGGGCGCCGACATCATCATCGCGCTGTCGCACTCCGGGATCGGCGCCGCAGACCATTCCGACGGGATGGAAAACGCATCGGTTCCACTGGCCCAGGTCGATGGGATCGACGCACTTATGACTGGGCATTCGCATTTGGTCTTCCCCTCGCCCGCTTACGCCGATTTCGCTGCTGTCGATGCCGAGGCCGGAACGATCCATGGCAAACCCGCCACCATGGGCGGGTTCTGGGGATCTCATCTGGGTGTCATCGATCTGATGATCGAGAAGGACGGGTCCGACTGGCGCGTTGTCACCAGCTCGGTTGAGACGCGACCCATTTCGAAGCGCAACGAAGATAGGTCTGTTACGGCGCTGGTCGAAAGCGACGAAACCGTGTTGGCGTCCGTGCAAGATGTCCATGACGAGACGCTGGCTTATGTCCGTCGGGCCGTGGGCAAAACCGCCGCACCGCTTCACAGCTACTTCGCGCTGGTGGCCGATGACCCATCGGTTCAGATCGTGTCGATTGCCCAGAAATGGTACATTGGTGAGATGCTGGCCGGGACCGAGTTCGAGGGCTTGCCGATCCTCTCTGCTGCGGCACCCTTCAAGGCCGGCGGCCGGGGTGGACCGGAATACTATACTGATGTGTCTGCGGGTGACGTGGCGATCAAGAACGTGGCCGACCTGTACCTATACCCGAATACGGTGCGCGCTGTGAAAGTGACTGGCGCGGAAGTGCGGGATTGGCTGGAACGTTCGGCCGGGATGTTCAACCAGGTCGAGCCCGGTGCATCCGATCAAGTTCTGCTGAACCCGGAATTCCCAAGCTACAACTTCGATGTCATCGATGGCGTGACGTATCAGATCGATCTGTCGGAACCGTCGAAGTTCACGCCAAAGGGCGAGGATTTGAACCCCGAAGCCAACCGGATCAAGAACCTGATGTTCAATGGTCAGCCGGTGACGGATGACATGGAGTTCGTGATTGCGACAAACAACTATCGGGCATCGGGCGGCGGGAACTTCCCGGGCGCCAAGGGTGACACGATCATCTTTGAGGCACCCGATACGAACCGCGATGTGATCGTCCGGTACATCGTCGAACAGGGCACGATCCAGCCTTCGGCGGATGCAAACTGGACCTTTGCCCCATTGCCGGGAACTTCTGTTCTGTTCGATACCGGACCCAAGGCAGGCGCCTATGCCGACGACGTCAAAGGCGTGACGATCGAACCAGCGGGCGACGGGCCGGACGGTTTTGCGCGGTTCCGCATCCAGCTTTGATTTTCGGGGCCCGGCGGGAAATCTCGCCGGGTCCTAGCCGCCTTCGGCGTTAGAAGAAACCACCAGCCGATCAAACCCACCTGACAACTGGGTCAGTTTATCGTCCACCGACAATGCGCCCCTTGCACACCAATTGGGTGCGCCGCTTGGTGTGGCCAAGGGCTGCATCTCTGCCCCATCCAATGGATCCGACAACCCCTGCATTTCGACCTGCATCTGGCCCGCTCGTTCAATGCAAAGCGTGGGCGTTTGTGGGCTGGCATCGCGGGAGATGTCCCGCTCAAAACGTTCGATCCGAAAATTGCCTGCGCGCGTTCGAAAATCGATCAAAGGTTGCCGGGATTCGTCTGCCGCTTTGTAGACCCTGAAGTCGGATGCCCGCACGCCGGTGATCGACCCAACACCGTTCGGCCTGTCCGCTTCGTCAAACAGTTGAACCCGACAGTCGCGACAGGCATCCATATTGATCGCGCTACAGATGCAGCCGCCTTCAACATCATTGATTTCGATGTCCTCAATCGGGTGATCGACACTCAGAAGCCGGACGAAGGAATGGCACGATGACGCCCGAAGATGCTCGACACGAACACGGCGGATCGGTCCGTTGAAGGCGCCATTGAGGTTCTGAGCTCGGTGCAAAGCGTCATCGGCCAGAAGCGCCGCCATATCGTCATTCGGGGTACGCGAACCCAGTCCGGTCAAGCGCCGAATAACGCCATCCGAGCAATGGCCCGAGACATGGATGCCATCCTGGTTCGGGCGCAAGTGTCTGATCGCGAACGCGATATTCTCGATTAGAAAGTTCGATACCTTCCCAAGCCGCACGAAATAGCTTTCAGCGTCCA
This sequence comes from Paracoccaceae bacterium, assembly GCA_965267475.1. Taxonomy (GTDB): domain Bacteria; phylum Pseudomonadota; class Alphaproteobacteria; order Rhodobacterales; family Rhodobacteraceae; genus JBCBKU01. Next base: position 660,695 of record OZ254079.1, on the reverse strand, counting down.
GAAGCGACACGGCGCGCAGGGTCAGGCCATCGACATTGGTGAAATTCATCATCACGCCGGAGTAGCTGCCCGGTGCATCCGGTCCGCGCGGATTGCCCGGGTTGTTACCGTCCCAGATGCCACCTTCGATCCGGATGTTTCGGTTACCGGTCTGATGGTCGTCGTTCGTGATCAGAAAGTCGTCCTGGTCACGGCCTGCTCCATCGCCGAACCGAAAATGCGCGCCGGGATGCGCCAGAATTTCGGTGTCGGACCGGACCCGCAATCCGCGGCCAAGCCAGTAATGGCCAAAGGGAACAACGACCCTTGGTACGTGTGCGTCCAATGCGGACTGAAGGGCAGGCGCATCATCGACGATCCCGTCACCCGTTGCACCAAATTCCTTGACGGATGTCCCAAATATTTTTGCCAAATGACACCTCGTTGGTTCCGCGCGTCCGGCTACGCCTCAGGATGACCAGACAGGATCAGATCAGCGCGAACGGACCGTTGCAAAACCCGTTCCGCATTCGGAATGTCATTCGACAGCGCCCGCTGCTTGGCAAGCACCGGATCCATCCCGAACGCCAGCCACCGGTCCACAAGGCGCTGCTCCAGTTCCGGCATCGGGACGTCCAGGAAGACACGATACGTCCAAAGGCCCTGCGCGGACCGCCACGGGCCCTCATCCAGCAAAAGGTAATTCCCTTCGACAAGTACCGTCCGCTGATTGGATGTGATCAGGGCGCTTGCCGCGACTGCCTTATCGAGACCGCGGTCGAAGGTCGGCACGGCCACGTCCTCTTCTCTTTGCAACCGATGCAACATGGCAATGAATCCTGCCACATCGAATGTGTCGGGCGCCCCCTTGCGCGCCAACACGCCATTGGCGTCCAGAAGAGCGTTGTCCAGGTGAAAGCCGTCCATAGCCAGAATGCCAGTGGGCTGACCTTGTTCATCCAACGCCCGCTTTGCAAGTTCAGCCAGTGTCGACTTGCCCGACCCGGGCGGTCCGGCAATCGCGATCAAGTTACGAGTGGTCGTCATCGGAAGCGCCGCGACGGCGTCTGAGATGCGCCGAGCCATTTCCTCGGGCGCTTGGAACGTCTCGCTTTCCCGCAATGGCGTCTTCCCATTTTTGCCTGTCACCGGTCACGTATAGTCCTTGGGACGGACGACGCAAAGCGGTCGGCAAAGACATCGCACCAAGCGTCGAGTTTGGTGACCGACGGCAACAGCGGCGACATTTGGTCAGACTGCCGTGAACCCACCGTCTATCGGAAGCGTAACACCGGAAATCATCGAGGCGCCGTCCGACAGCAGGAAGACGATAGGCGCGGCGATCTCGTCTTCTGTGGCCCAGCGCCGAAGCGGCATGGTTTCCAGGAATGGGCCCTCAACCTCGGCTCGGCCCCAATACCAAGCCGACATCGGCGTCATCACAACGGTCGGGTTTACGCTGTTTACGCGAATTCCGTGAGGGCCAAGCTCCAAAGCCGACACCCGCGTGATGTTGTCGAGCGCGGCCTTTGAAGACCCGTAAGAAATGTGTCCGCGCAATCCTACCAACGAAGCCTGGCTTGAGACGTTGACGATGGCGCCCCCAAGGCCCAACCGCACCATGGATTGTGACGCGTATTTAGTGACCAGTAGTGCGCCCCGCGTGTTGATGGACATGACCTTGTCGAAGATGTCCAAGTCGGTCTCCATTGGCGTGGCGATCTCACCGCCAAAACCAGCGCAATTCACGACACCCCACAGGTCCAGACCTGCCAGAGCGCCCTGCACGGCTGCTTCCGACGTCAGATCGAATGCACGCGTTCGGCATCCGGTCTCTTCGGCCAAGGCCACTAGCGCCGCTTCGTTTCGGCCGGCGCCAATCACGTCGGCACCTTCGGCCACCAGGTGCCGCACCGTTGCGCTGCCAATTCCACCGCTCGCGCCTGTCACCAGGATCGCGCCTTTGTCGAACCCCTTCATAAACCTTCCTTCCCCAATGATACCGGCGTAACAAAACTTGAGATCTGATGTATCGACAAGGGATCAGTGGGCTGGCATGTGACCGTAGAAAGGACTGGGCACATGCGGTTTTCCGCCGTCTTCTTCGATCTTGACGGAACGCTGATCAATTCCGAGGCGATCGGAATCGAAGCCAGTCTGGCCGTCTGTGCCAAGCTTGGGATTGAACAGGACCGCAGCTTCTTCGAAAGCCTCATTGGACAAGACGACAAAACCTGTCTCAGGCTGCTCGTCGAGCGCTTCCCCGGGATCGATTTCGAAACACACATGGCGATGTTCGCCGACGAAGTGCGCCGGCTTGAGACCGGGCACCTTCCCAAGATGCCCGGCGTTGACCGGCTTCTTGCGGACCTTGGGACCCTTGGTGTCCCGATGGCGGTTGTCACGTCATCTCGTGGAGATCGTGCAGCCTGGAAACTCAAGCGGGCGGATCTTGCCCATCACTTTCAAACAGTCGTATCCGTCGACGATGTGACCAGGCCAAAACCGGCGGCAGAGCCCTATTTGCTGGCCGCCAGGCGGCTGTCGGTTACCCCGGCGCAATGCCTGGTCTTCGAAGACAGCGACACAGGCGCCGCTTCCGGAAAAGCAGCGGGAATGACTGTTGTACAGATTCCGGATATCGGGCGGGTTTCCGGTGCTTCGGCCGATATCGTGGCACCCAACCTTCTGGACGGCGCGCGCGAAGTTGGGCTGGTCGCGACCGCGGCCTGACTGCCCAATGTGCGGGCAGTTCGGTACAGGATTGCCAAATCTTTCATCATCGCTAGCATCCCCTCGGATAATAAAACGGTGGGCATGGCGCGTTCCGCGGGGGACAGGTCAGGTTACCGCCGACAAAAAGCTGCCCATAGGAGGTTACCCCAATGTTTCATCGTGCTCTTGCTGCCGCGGGTCTTGTGCTTGCCGCATCCGCTGCGTCCGCCCAAACCGAGGTGCCCTTTGCCCTCGACTGGAAGTTCGAAGGCCCGTCGGCGCCTTACTTCGCCGCCATCGACAATGGCCATTTCGATGCCGCCGGTCTGTCGGTCGAGATTTCGGCGGGCCAAGGCTCGCTCGATGCGATCCCGAAAGTGGCGACAGGCGGCTTTCCGGTTGGATTTGCCGACATCAATTCCTTGATCAAATTCCTTGATCAAAACCCGGGCGCACCTGTGACAGCCGTCATGATGGTCTATGACAAACCGCCCTTTGCCATTGTGGGACGGAAGTCCCTGGGCGTCGAGGCGCCGGCCGACCTCGAAGGCAAGATCCTCGGCGCGCCGCCCCCTGATGGCGCCTGGGCGCAGTTCCCGATCTTTGCCTCGGAAACAGGCATTGATGTGAGCGCCATCACAGTGGAACCCGTTGGCTTCCCGACACGCGAACCCATGCTCGCCGAAGGCAATGTCGCTGCCGTCACCGGGTTCTCGTTCTCGTCCTTCCTGAACCTCGTTCGTCTGGGCGTCCCAGAAGACGACATTTCGACCATCCTGATGGCCGATCACGGCGTGGACCTGTACGGCAACGCGATCATCGTCAACACAGCGTTTGCCGAAGCGAACCCTGATGTCATCAAAGGGTTCCTCGGTGCGGTCGCTGCGGGCTGGACAGATGCCATCGCCGATCCGGCGGCCGCTATCGCAAGCCTGATGGAGCGCAACCCGGCCGCGGACGCGGCGCTTGAACAGCGCCGCCTGCAACTTGCCATCGATGCCAATGTCGTCACGGACTACACCAAGGCCAATGGCATGGGCGGGATCGACGCGGAGCGTTTTGCGAACTCGGTCGAGCAGATCGCGCTAACCTATGAATTCCAGAATGATCCGGATGTCGCGGCCTATTTCACCGACGCCTATCTGCCTGACGGCGGCGCTTTCATGATGAAATAGCCCAAGAAAAACTTTCCGGCGGGCGCTTCCTTTCAAGAACGCGTCCGCCGGAATACACGAAAGCGCCCATTGCTCATGACCAAAGCATTCATCGACATCAAAGGGGTTCGGCACGCATACCAGACGGACGCGGGGCCGCTGCCGGTTCTGGATGGGCTGGATATCTCGGTTGACGAGGGGGGGTTTGTCGCGGTTGTCGGTCCGTCCGGTTGCGGCAAGTCAACGCTAACGCGTCTGATCGCTGGCCTGATGAAACCCGACGAGGGCGAGGTCTGGCTCCATGGGTCCGAGGTGACGACACCTCGGTCTACGGTTGGCATGGCATTTCAGAACCCTGTTCTTTTGGAATGGCGATCGATCCTGAAAAACGTGCTACTGCCCTTGGAAATCGTCCCATCGCGCATCTCGAAATCCGCCCAGGAAGCGCGGGCACGGCACTTGCTGTCACTGGTCGGTCTTGAAGGGTTCGAAGATAAGCGCCCGTCGGAACTGTCCGGTGGCATGCGCCAGCGGGCGTCGCTGTGCCGGGCTCTCATTCATCAACCGGATGTGCTGATCCTGGACGAACCCTTTGGCGCGCTCGATGCGTTCACCCGTGAAGACCTGTGGCAAACCATGCATGCGTTGAAGGCGGAAGAACCCTTTACCGGTGTGCTGATCACGCATGATTTGCGAGAATCCATCTTTCTGGCCGACGAAGTGATTGTTCTGTCGGGGCGCCCGGCCACGACACAGTATCAGTTGCCGGTGAATTTCGATGGGCCGCGAAAGATCGACCACCTTTACACGCCCGAGGCGGCAGAAATGCTGAACACGCTCCGCCACCAGATCGAGGTCGCCCAAGGCCGCGCACCGGCGGCGGCGGCGGAATAGGGGAAGCAGATGGCCTATGTCCCGACAGAGAATGTCACGACCACCCCGTCGAAACCCCTTGGGGGCGGTTTGGGCAAAGCGATCCTCAGCCGGGCGGTTCTGGCTCCGGTATTGGCGGTCATCGTCTTTCTATGTCTCTGGGAATTCCTGGTCTGGGTGAACAACTGGCCGAACTATGTTATGGCCTCACCCTCTGACCTGCCAGCCGCCTATTCGAAGTTCTGGAACCTCTTCCTGATCATGGGCTGGCAAACGCTTTGGCGGACGGTTGTGGGGCTCTTGCTGGCCGTGGCGGTGGGCATTCTGATCGGGATGATCATGGGGTTCAGCCGCGTGATGCGCGACGCGTTGTATCCGCTTTTGGTCGGCTTCAACGCGATCCCAAAAGCCACGGTCGTACCCATCGTCGCCCTCCTTTTCGTGGGCGCCCATGACTTCAATACAATCCTGATCGCCTTCATGATCTCGTTCTTTCCAATCGCGGTCTCGGTCTCGATCGGTCTTTCCACGCTTGAGCCGGAATACCGCGATATCCTGCGTTCGCTTGGCGCGAGCCAGGCGACGATCTTCTGGAAGATCGCATTGCCCAAAACGCTGCCAGAGTTCTTCGGAGCCTTGAAGGTGGCCGTCACACTCGCCTTCATCGGAACAAACCTGATGGAGATCGTCTCGCCACACGGGCGCGGCCTTGGCGCCCTGTTCGACAGCGGCAAGACAAACTCGGACTATCCGCTGATGTTCGCGGTTCTGATTGCCTTGGCCTTCCTAGGGATCGTCCTCTACTACGTGGTCGTAGCGCTTGAGAAGATCTTCGCGGGATGGGCGGAACGCGCACCCCAGTGAGGGGCCGATTTTCGACACGAAAATCGTTACGAAATTTCCCAAATTTCGCCTGCGCCCCGATCAGCTGGCTGTCATCGGTGTTTTGAGAAAGTCGCCTATCTTCGCTTGCAGGACGGACCAGTCGGTGAATTCGACATCTTCCCCGGAAAAGGCTTCCGACTGCCCTTCAAGCACGACGTGCCGCAAGACCTGGCTTTGGTAATAGTCATAGGCTTTCCGCCGCACCGCACCGGGAACCAGCATCTCGGTTTCTGGTTTCAGCCGCGTCCGCATTTTCATCTCGACCAGATAGTCCTGCGCTTCGGCATAGCCTTCCGGAAACGCGGCCTTCAGACTGACCGACAGCATCATCGTGCTGCGCGCATTGATCTCATCCGAAAAGGCGTTCACCAAGGCTTCAAAGGACCGGGGATGGCGCCTTTCATGGACGGGCGCCGCCAAGATGATCTTGCTTGCATCCTTGAAGCTGATCGCGTTGTCCATGTGGTCCACATTCACCAATTTGGCGGCGTGGCCGGACTTTTGGACTTGTTCGGCAGCAAACTTGGCAATTTTGGCCGTTTGCCCTTCCTGGCTGGCATAAAGAACCAAAACTGACATTCTGACCCCCTTTCCGCATCGTGCAAGCGGACCTTATCGCGACCTGTCCGAGGGCGCCTTGATGCGGATCAAGTTTCAAGGAACCGGCGTATGCCGCTTTCGGCTGCCTGCAGGACTGTTCGTCAGCGCATATCTAGCGGTCCGCGGTGCCTATAATTTGCGGCCAGTGGTGTCGGTTCCTGTTCGAAAAAGCCGCAATATGGCCGATGGCCCCTCTATCTGGGCGCAAGACGGTCTGGCGCTTCCGTGCCTCGGGGTAATGTTGCATCAGTCGCCAGACCGCAGAAGGCGGCACCTTCCCGTCATCCGCAACCGCCACGACACGCATCTCGCCCTTGAAAGCTTTCCAGTCCGGCGCCGGAAGGGTGCGACCGATGTCGGTCATATAAAAGCCCTTCGTTGTGCACCAACGCCGCCATTGGGCAAAGACACCCATTGGGAGATCCGTGCCCAGCCCCAAGGCACGCCCCGGAAAATAGCCAACGAGTGCGGCTGCCCAGGCAGCCGGACCCCACCAGAAACCACGCGCATAAAGCTGCCAAAGGCCTGGATGATCAGAGGAGTGAACCGGACCACTTGCCACGGTGATCAGACGGGCGACCTTTCCGGCATTGGCGTGAAAGGGCATCATGAGTCCGCCGATCGAGTGCCCGATCACCCAAAGCGGCGTGTCGGGTATTGCACTTTCGAGCGCATCAAGCGCTGCCGGCTGATCGGCAAGCCCCCAATCCACAAGCGTCGCGCGGGATGACCGCGCCGGTCCCGTCGCAGAAGCGCCGAAATCCCGGTAGTCATAGGTCAGGCAGGCGATCCCCTGCCCTGCAAGCCAGGTCGCGAATGCGCGGTAGTACCCAGCAGGCACACCTGTCGCACCGTGCAGGACGGCCGCTGCCTTTGGTTTCCCAAGCGGTCGAAACAGCACGCCTTGCAACTTGGCGATGTCAGCACGAAACGTCACTTCTTCCATCGTTGCGCGCATTCCGAATGCAGGTGCGTTCATCCTGTCAATCTCCTAGACCGTTTGGTCTAATACCATGGCTGGACCAATTGGTCTAGAGCGATTATCTGTAAGCCATGACCGAACTCGCCACAAAAGACCGACTGGTTCAAACCGCTGCCCTGCTTTTCCGGAAGAAAGGGTATGATGGCGTGGGATTGGCAGAGATCCTTGCAGCGGCAAAGGCGCCGAAGGGGTCGCTTTACCACCATTTTCCGAACGGCAAGGCCGATCTTGCGATGGCCGCGGCGACCTGGGCGTCGGACGGAATGCTTCAGATCATCGATGCGGCCTTTGCCGAAGCCACCAGTTTCGATCATGGCGCAACCACACTTTGCTACAAGATTGCCAAGTTCTTCGACGTAACAGGCGGGTCCGACGGATGCCCGGTCTCGTCGATCCTGATCGACGGTTCGGGCGATGCGGCGTTTCGGGCCGAGCTTGCGACGATCCTTGAAGGCTGGGTCACGCGTGTGTCCGAGCATGGACAAAGGCTTGGGTTGGACGAAGCCGACGCCAACACACGCGCCCGTGTGGTGATGATCGGCATAGAAGGTGCCTGGGTGATCTGCCGCGCGCAATCCAGCGCCAACCAACTCCGTCAGTTGCCCGATCTTTTGGAATTCCGCGCGCCCTAGATCGGATCCGGACAATGCCCGTCCAAGGCACTGCAGATGGCCAACCACCCCAATTTCAGCTCGAATAAAGGGGATTTCTGGCCCCCCAACAATCTCCAGAACTTCTCCAGACACTCTCCAAGTCTTTTGGATCGGGACGGCCTAAACCCATTTCATCGACCGAAACGGCGATGATTTGAAACTTGGAGATACACAGATGACTACATTCACCAAAACCGCTTTTGCCGCCCTCATGCTGGCGTTCCCGGCTGCTGAACTGGCCGCCATGGACGTGTTCGAGGCACAGATTAAAACCCACCCGAGCCAGGGCGACGTGACGATCGTCGAAGAAGGCACAGCCCGTCTCGGCGTTTACGGCGACGGCGTCTTTGCCAACTTCGATACGGCTGGTCTGGCACCGGGCCATGTGCACACGCTTTGGTTCGTCGTAATCAACGATCCGGCAGCGTGCGAAGGCGAAAACTGCACGTCCAAGGACGTGCTGAAGCGCACCGAGATCGTAAATGCAGACGCGGGCTATGCAGGCGGCGTCATCGTCGGCGAAGATGGCACGGCGAGCTTCAACTGGCACCAGCCGGAAGGGCAACTGTCGGGCGGTTGGTTCGGCAACGGCATGGTTGATGCCGAAACGGCCGAGATCCACCTTGTCGTCAATGACCACGGCCCCGTGATCAACGGACGCGTCGATGCCATGCTGACATCCTACCGTGATGCCTGCTCGGACGACTCGATCCCCGCACCAATGCCCGCCGCCGCCCGCGCTCAGGGCGAACCTGGCCCCAACACCTGCCGCCTGGTGCAGTTCACGGTGTTCAAACCCGCCGCGCCGGAAAGCTGAACCCTCCCTCACAGTTTTCCTCAAGGGTTGGGGCGGTCCTAGTGGCCGCCCCGTTTCCTTTGGATTGCATAATGGCGACGAGCGCCTTATCTACCCGTTTCGAGAGGTTGGCGCGGGCAAGCACCTCGCCAACCCGGTCAGATCCGGAAGGAAGCAGCCGTAACGAGACCCGCTTGGGTCGCTGTCCAGCCTCTCACCTCCATCCCACCTGGAGAACGAGCATCGCGATCAACGCGATCGCCAGGATCAACGGACCCGATGCGAGGCGACGGGCGCCCGATCCCTTTGGGAGCCGCCGGCCCAATCCGAAAACCCAAACCGCCAGACATCCCGCGATCCCCTGCCATCCAAGGAAGGCCGTCCTTTCGGACAAGCCGGCGTCAGGCGGACCTTCGAAGACGAGGAAGGACCCGCCCCAAACAAGGATCCAGGCCGCGAAGGCAAGCGTCAACCAGATCCTGCGGCCTTCGTCCTGTTCGCCGGGGTTAGGCATCCTGAACCACGCGTCCCGGGTGGTCTTCGGCCCAATCGCGCAGATAGGCCGCCAGTGCTTCGACCCCGCAGCCCTCGATATCATGGGCGTGCAGGCGCGATCCGGCCCCAAGTACGAGTTCAGCGCAATGCAAGTGATCGCGCCTGTCCCGGGCGGGGCAGAACTCTGCCCCATGGATCACGGTCCCCATCAGATCACCGCCATACATGTTCTTTCGATCCAGATCGGGCCCGAAGGTAAGCAGATGCTCGACCGCATCGGCATGGCCTTCCCAACCGGCAATGTGGATCGCATCCATGTCCTGCTCTTCGCGCGTCGAAGGATCGATGCCAATGGCGATCAATCGTTTCACATGGTCCAGCGGATCCTCAAATCCCAAAACCCTGGTGATCATTCGGCGCTGTTCGTCGGTCAGGTCAGTTTGGTCAAGTCGCCCTTCCACTTTGCCATCCGCGGCCATGGCAATCAGCGTCTCAGAAGGCGTCAGCGGGTTGGCCTGGCCCGCAGCCTCTAACACGCCCGCGACCGCAGCATTGCCCCGCATCCGTGCCAAGGCATAAGCAGTGTGTCCCTGATACGGCTCTGTCCCGTCTGCCCCATAGTCAACCAGCACTTGAGCCAACTCTGCTGAGCACATCCGCCGTGCCGCTTGATGCAGTCCAGGTATCACGACGGGCGGTTGACCGGACGGATGATCCGCCGGACGTTCGTTGGGACTGGCGCCCGCTTCTAGCAGCATGCGCACCGCCGTGACATCGTCAAAGTCCATTGCCCGCAAAAGCGCATTGGTACCGTCGGCAACCGCGCCATGGTCAAGCAGCATCTTCAGGCCTTCATGGTGGCCAAGCTCGGTTGAATGATACAGCGACTCGTTGTCATTCGGGTTGGCACCGTTTTCCAGAAGCCACCGCCCAAGCGGCATGTTGTCGGCATGCCCGATCGCTCCGTAAAGCGCGGACAGCTCATGTTCGGATCCGGGCTCGAACGGATAGCTGTCATTCACATCGGCCCCGTTCCGAACCAGCATCTCGGCGATGGCGACCGAGGCGTCCGCCAATCCCGACCCCGCCTTATGATGTTGCGAAAACGCCAAATGCAGGATTGGAGAGCGGATCCCGACCTTGCGGGTGGCTGCAACAGGATCTTTGGTCAAAATTTCAGCGACCTTGCCCACCCGAAGCAGAGCAACTTGTAATCCAAAATTCGCATCGCCGAGTTCAGGATCGGAAGCAAGAAGCTGATTGACCAACCAGGGCTGGCCGAAATAGAGCGCGCGCTTCAAGCGCTCGGCTTTGGCCTCGCGGTCCATCGCCGCAATCTCGGATGCCATCTTCAGCTTGGGCCAACTGTCATGGCCTTCTTCACGGGCGAGTATGTGGAGCGCATCGGCATGCTTCAGATCCGCGCGTGGGCCCAGTACGGCCTCTGCTCGCGCGCGCGCTTCGGTATCGCCCGCCGAGAAGGCGCGGCGCAGTTTCTTCGCCTCACGGCGCAAATAGTCAGGGGTATTCGGCATCGGTTTTCCTCCTACACCCATGGCCCGCTTCTGGGATCGAGAAAAAACCGAACGCAAGGTTCTTCGTCTTCAGAGGCGCTGATGCAGCTTTCCGCGGACCCGGGTGCCGCCCCTTCGGCAAGACGACACTATTTAGAAATGGCACCGCTCGCAACTGCCGGATGGCCATTGGGTATTTTCACGAGGATGAGGTTCGGGTGCGGTCCCCTATCTTCATCTTGGCAAAATACTCACGCGCTGGTTCCTTGCGGCCGGGCGAAATGCCGCTGGATCTGGACGACTGCTGGCCGTGGCCTTAGAACGGAACAGCCATTTGGAAGCTGCCCCACATGTCTGAGACGCCCGAGCCGGAATACCAGGTCCTTGCGCGGAAATACCGTCCGCAAAGCTTTGCCGATCTGATCGGACAGGAACCGATGGTTCGGACGTTGAAGAATGCGTTTGAGGCCGACCGGATCGCGCAAGCCTTCGTCCTGACCGGGATCCGGGGCACAGGGAAGACCACCACTGCGCGGATCATCGCAAAGGGTCTGAACTGCATCGGGCCTGACGGAAATGGTGGACCCACGACCGAACCCTGCGGCGTTTGCGAGCCCTGCAAAGCGATCACCGAAGGCCGACATGTGGATGTGATGGAGATGGACGCCGCATCCCGCACGGGCGTTGGCGACATTCGCGAGATCATCGACAGCGTACATTATCGGGCGGCCTCGGCCCGCTATAAGATCTATGTCATCGACGAAGTTCACATGTTGTCGACCAGCGCCTTCAACGCACTCCTGAAAACGCTGGAAGAGCCACCAGCGCACGTAAAATTCCTGTTCGCGACGACTGAGATCCGCAAAGTCCCTGTCACGGTTTTGTCGCGCTGCCAGCGGTTCGATCTGCGACGGATTGAGCCAGAGGTAATGATTTCGCATTTGGCCGATATCGCCAAGAAGGAAGGCGCCCACGTCGCCGAGGATGCCTTGGCGTTGATCACAAGGGCCGCCGAGGGCTCGGTCCGAGACGCGCTAAGCCTTTTGGATCAGGCGATCGGTCAGGGCGCGGGCGAAACCTCTGCCGATCAGGTGCGTGCCATGATGGGCCTGGCTGATCGTGGCCGTATCCTGGACCTGTTTGAGGCGATTATGTCGGGCGATGCCTCGGGTGCTTTGTCGGAACTTGCCGCGCAATATGCTGATGGCGCCGATCCGGCGGCGGTCCTGCGTGATCTCGCTGAAGTGACCCATTGGATTTCAGTCGTGAAGATCACGCCTGACGCGGGCGATGACCCCACGGTCGCACCGGAAGAGCGCACAAGGGGCCGGTCCTTGGCAGAACGTTTGCCCATGCGGTCCCTGACCCGTGCCTGGCAAATGCTGATCAAGGCGTTGGAAGAGGTCGCAATGGCCCCCAATGCCATGATGGCTGCCGAGATGGCCATTATTCGTCTGACCCATGTGGCCGATCTGCCCAGCCCTGAAGATCTGGTGCGTCGTCTAAAGGACGCGCAGCCTGTTTCGGTCACCGCGCCACCAAGCCAGGCACAGCAGCCTGCATCAGAACCCGCACCCCGCGCCGAAGCACCGCCTGTTGCCAAGGCCGTGGGCGCCGACACGGCACCGGATGTCGACGCGCTTGCCCGGTTCGGATCGTTCGAACAAGTGATGGGCCTGATCCGCGCCAATCGCGATGTGAAACTCTTGGTGGATGTGGAAAACGGGCTGAGGCTGGTCAGCTATTCGCCTGGAAGGATTGCGTTTGAACCTTCCGCTCGCGCAGAACCCGATCTTGCACAACGCCTGCAAGCCCGACTGCGCGCATGGACCGGTGCGCGATGGGCCGTCACGATCGAGGCGGGCGGCGCCGAGACCATCGCCGAGACGCGCGATGCCGAGGATGCTCGGATGCGGGCAGAGGCAGCAGATCACCCGTTGGTGCAGTCGGTATTGGCGGCATTTCCGGGGGCTGAAATCTCTGCGATCCGATCCCATGAAGACATCGCCGCGGAAGCCGCGGAAGAAGCGCTTCCTGAGGTCGATGAGGAATGGGATCCGTTCGAGGATGACTGAAGGCCGCCGCGCGCTCGTCCCGGAAGGGGCAGAAAGCGCCGTCCAAGACCTCAAACTCTCACCCGGGGTGGTGTCGAATGGCCATGTCTTCGTCACGGGCATGACGGGCAGCCGGGCTGACGGCGCAATGCCCGATGATCCGCAAGAACAATTTCGTAACGCCTTTGAGAAAATTGGCGCGGTTCTCGCGGTTACCGGCCTGACCCATTCAGACATCGTCGATATGACCAGCTATCACGTCAGGATCGACGCACATTTCGATCTGTTCGCCCGCGTCCGTGCGGACTATGTCTCGGCACCCTATCCAGCCTGGACCGCCGTTGAGGTGGCCGCGCTCCGACGTCAAGGTGCGCTTGTCGAGATCAAAGTCACCGCTGCCCTGCCCCAAGCACTGTCCTGACCTTGCCCCGCCAAGCTGCCCGGCATATCTCTGGCAAGAAACATCCCCCTAAAGGAGGCTTCAATGCTCAAAGGACTGGGTGGTCTTGGTGACGTGTCCAAGATGATGAAAGCGGCGCAGGAAATGCAGTCGAAGATGGCGGAACTGCAAGAGTCGCTCGACCATATCACTGTCACGGGCGAGTCGGGCGCAGGGCTGGTCAAAGCCACTGCCACCGCGCGCGGCGAGCTGACCGGGCTTGATATCGATCCGTCGGTCTTCAGCCCAGACGACAAGGAAGTGGCCGAAGATTTGATCCTGGCGGCGATCAAAGACGTGCAGGCCAAGGCGCAGGCCCGCCACCAGCAAGAGATGTCGAAGATCACTGAAGGCATGGGTCTTCCGCCGGATATGAAACTGCCCTTCTGACACTTGGCCGACGTCCCTCAGGATATCGATGCGCTGATCGCGCATTTCGCGAAACTGCCGGGATTGGGCCCGCGGTCGGCAAGACGCGTTGTGCTGCGCCTGATCAAACGCCGTTCCGAAACGATGATCCCACTGGCAAAATCGCTGATGCAGGTGGCTGAGACCGCGCGCGAATGCCTGAATTGCGGAAATATCGGCACGACCGACACCTGTGACATCTGCCAGAATCCGGGCCGCGCGACGGGCGAGTTATGCATCGTTGAAGACGTGGCCGATCTGTGGGCGATGGAGCGGGCTGCCGTGTTTAAGGGCCGGTATCATGTTCTTGGCGGAACGCTCTCGGCATTGGATGGTATTGGGCCAGAAGACCTTCGGCTCCCGAAACTGATCGAAAGGGTCGGAGCCGAAGGTGTGGAAGAAGTCATTTTGGCACTGAACGCCACGGTCGATGGACAGACGACCGCACATTACATCGCCGACCAGCTTGAGGGCCGGGTGAAAATCACCTCGCTCGCCCAAGGTGTGCCCATCGGGGGAGAGTTGGATTATCTGGACGACGGGACGATCACCGCAGCACTAAGGGCCAGAAAGTCACTCTGATCCGAAGCGCCGATCCGAGGAGGAGCCCGAAGTGGCGACGACGAGACAGGGAAATGCGGCGTAGCCGCGCAATTAGGTCGGGCCGCGCTTACCGAGCCTCACCCTCGTCTTCGTCATCATCCTCACCGCTGGATGGCAAGTTGAAGAAACTGTCCGCGTCAGGCTGCGGTTCGTCCGAAGCGGGCGCGTCTTCCTCGGGGTTATCTGTCAGGCTGAAGGTCTCAAGACCCGAGATTGCAGTCGGGATCTTCGGTTCGGCCTCCATGCCAAGCGATTGCTCGGTCGAAACAAGCTTGCGGCGCTCGTCATCCGACATGACTTCCCCATCCTTGGCCTTCTTGGCCGCCGCCTTCTGAACGGCCGCATCCAGTTCTGTCTGTTTGGTCAGGCCCAATGCCACAGGATCGACTGGCTGAATGTTGGTGATATTCCAATGCGTCCGCTCGCGGATCGACTGTATCGTCGGTTTCGTTGTTCCGACCAGCTTCGAAATCTGAGCATCCGTCAATTCGGGATGGAACTTGACCAGCCATAAGATCGCCGCCGGACGGTCCTGGCGCTTGGACAAGGGTGTATAGCGCGGTCCGCGACGCTTTTCTTCGCCTACGGCCGCCGGGTTGAACTTCAGCTTAAGCTTGTAAAGGATGTCCTTCTCGGCCTTGTCGATTTCTTCTTGCTCAAGCTGGTTGTTCGCGATCGGATCAAACCCTTTCACGCCCGTGGCCACATCGCCATCGGCAATGCCTTGCACCTCAAGTTCATGCAGCCCGCAGAAATCGGCAATCTGCTTGAAGGTCAACGTCGTGTTGTCGACCAGCCAGACCGCGGTCGCTTTTGCCATGATCGGTTTGTTCATCTGCCTTCTCCTTCGGCACATCTTCCCCGCGCCGGGCCAGCGGCTGTTCCGGGCTGGAACAAATCCTCGATTTCGGGGAGGCTTCCGGGGCATATAATCCCTCTTCCGGAGAGTGTGAAGTGAAAATCATATTGGCGGCCTTTGCCCTTTTCTGCGCCACCCCCGCCTTGGCCGACGGAGAGCGGGCTGGCACGTTCGACTATTACGTTCTGGCGTTAAGCTGGACGCCGACATGGTGCGCCTTGGAAGGCGATGCGCGACAGTCCGACCAATGCGATCCCGATCAGGGGTTTGGATGGACGCTGCATGGACTTTGGCCGCAATATGTTTCCGGCTGGCCAAGCTTCTGCCGGACATCAGAGCGCGACCCCTCGCGCGCACAGACCGCCGCCATGGCCGATATTATGGGTTCAGGCGGGCTAGCCTGGCATCAGTGGAAGAAACACGGGCGGTGTTCGGGTCTGACCGCCAGCGACTATTTCGCGTTGTCACGCTTGTCTTATGACAACATCACACGACCAGAACTTCTGCGCCGCCTTCAGGACACCGTTCGCATCAACCCATCCGTCATTGAGGCCGCGTTCCTTGAAGCCAACCCGGCCCTTCGCGCCGAAGGCCTGACCGTGACCTGCAAAAACGGCTTCATTCAAGAGGTTCGAATTTGTCTATCGAAGGACCTTGAACCGATTCCCTGTACCGGGTCTGTGGCACGTGATTGCAGCATTCCGTCACAGCAGCTCGACCCAATCCGTTGAACAGTCCGTTACACAGGGTTGGATTGGTTCGATTCGTTCAACCCATTGACCAAACTGCGTGCCAAATTCTCGCCTTTTTTCTAATTTTGAGGCGATAGACAAAGGGATAGCTTGCGCCGACGGTGGTTGGCCCGGTACCCCTAGTATGTTGTGATTTAACTAGTTTGGAGGGACATATGCGTTCTACTCTCGTCCTCGCCCTCGCATTGGTCATCGGAATGGTGGCAAGCGTGGCGAGTGCTGCGACCTACAAGGTCCACAGCATTATCAACGACAATTATGACGGCTTTCGTTCATCGCTTATCCATAGCCAACGGTACGATGGCGACATGAGCGGCAGCTGGGTGGCCGGCTTCTACAGTGGCGTCAAGGACGGCGGCACCTGGGCGCACAACGGTGACCTGAACTTCGCGGGTAAGATCTATACCTATTCGTCGAAGTACTACTACAAGGCCTCCGGCAACATCGACAAAAGCGGTGGCGGCTATCTGAACTTCGTGTTCAAGAACATGTACAAGACCATCGAGAAAACCTTCTACTTTGATGGGAATCTCGCGATGGGTCCGGCGAACAGCTATAAGGACGGCGTCATCAGCCTTTGGGGCGATACCCGGTCCTGCCAGACCGGACATTGCCTTGGCATGGATCTGCGCGTGAAGGTCTCGGCTGTGCCGCTTCCTGCATCGCTGGGCTTCCTGGCGTTCGGTGCGGCTGGCCTGTTCGGTTTGCGTCGCTTCAAAAAGGCACAGACCGCCTGATTTCTGATCAGACGAAATTGCCAAAGACGGCGGCCTCGTTGGGCCGCCGTTTTTCGTTTGGGCCTGTCTAGGACACTTTCAGCACGATCTTCCCGATATGCTGAGATGTCTCCATCCAGGCATGGGCCTTTGCGGCATCGTCCAACACAAACTCGGAATCCATCACAGGCGCGATCCGCCCGGTGTCCAGCATCGGCCAGACATGCGCGCGAAGTTCATCCGCGATGCGCGCCTTGGCGAGGTCGGATTGAGGGCGCAGCGTCGACCCTGTGATTGTCAGTCGCCGTACCATGACATGCACGAAGTTCAGGTCGACCTTTGGCGCCTGGAGGAACGCAATCTGCACAAGCCGGCCATCATCTTTGAGTGCTCTGATGTTCTTCGGGATGTAGTTGCCGCCCACCATGTCGAGGATCAGATCGGCGCCGCCCATGGACTGGACGACTTCCAGAAAGTCCTCGGACTTATAGACAATCGCGCGTTCCGCACCGAGGGATCGGCAGATCTCGGCCTTGGACGTGTTTCCGACGGTGCAGACAACCCGCGCGCCCAGCGCGTTGGCGATCTGTATGGCCGTTGTGCCGATGCCGGAAGATCCACCATGCACCAGGATCGTCTCACCACCCCGAAGTCCGCCGCGCATGACGACATTCGACCAGACGGTGAAATGCGTCTCTGGCAGGCAAGCCGCCTCCTTCAGGCCAAGCGAAGTCGGCACCGGCAGGCAATGGGCGGCGGGGGTCACCGCGAACTCGGCATACCCGCCGCCCGGCAAAAGGGCACAAACCTGCTGTCCGACCATCGACACATCAACCCCCGCGCCCACCGCGGCAACCGTGCCGGACGCTTCTAGCCCGGGAAGATCGCTGGCAGTCGGCGGCGGCGCATAGCGACCGGCGCGTTGCAGAACATCGGGTCGGTTCACGCCCGCAAAAGCGACCTTCAGAAGCACCTGTCCCGGACCGGGTTCCGGGACGGCGCGCTCGGTCAGACGCAAAACTTCCGGACCGCCCGGTTCCGCGATCTCGACCGCGCGCATCATTTTTGGAGTTGTCATCCGTCTTGTTGGGGCGTCTGTGACATGAAACCCGGGAAGTCACCGCGCGGCATCTTTGGCGGGGCCTTAATGAAAGACATCAGCCAATTCGGGCCAGTCATGGCCGCTTTCATCACCGGATTGTCACGAACTTGCGCCTTCAGCTTCTCAAACTGCATCACGTCCTCGATCCGCCGATCCAGGAAGTCCCATGTGTCGGTGTCACCTTCGCTGGTGTCACCCAGCCAGAACAAAACTGTAGAGCCATAGACTCCGGAGAGGGTCGCACGCTTTGTGTACCAGTTGATGTCCTCGGACGGGTCCCCGATAGCTGTCCAGATCGCGTCTGACGTTCCCCAGATTGCCTTTGCGCCGTCTGCGGCATGCTGAGGCAGAGCGAACAGCGTCGTTCCCCGCCGCACCGCTTCCTTGTCACCGATCACCTGAAGTCGCGTGCGCACAGCCGTTGTGATCTTCTCTCGCACCTTCATGTCCGCAAGTTTTACCTTTTTCAGTACTTCGACCATGTCGTCATCGGCCCGGCGGTGAAATGCCAACGCCAGATCGACCGCGCCGCGGGGAAAGGCCGCATCCGCTGCCGCCTGCTCTACCCCGGCGTCAGCCACGGCAGCGCGGAAGGTCGTTGCGGACCAGCCGTCGAATGCAACATGCGGAATGGCAGCATCCAGAATTGCGTCGGCGGGTTGGTTGATGGTGGTCGGCATCGAAACCTCCTTAAAAATCAGGCTAGTTGTAGACAAACCCCTTTGCCCTTGTTATAGGCCTGCTTCCTGCAATTTCTGCAACCCTAACCTAGAAAGGTGGTGACACCACATGCAGGTCAGTGTTCGCGACAACAATGTCGACCAGGCCCTTCGTGCGTTGAAGAAAAAGCTTCAGCGGGAAGGCGTGTTCCGTGAAATGAAGCTTCGGCAACATTTTGAGAAACCGTCCGAGAAGCGCGCCCGGGAAAAGGCTGAAGCGATCCGCCGCGCCCGCAAGTTGGCGCGCAAAAAGGCGCAGCGCGAAGGTCTTCTCTGAAGGCATTGCGACACATCGGCGGGTTCGCCCGCCAAACGATGACCCCCGTGGCGATGGCCCGGGGGTTTCTTTATGAACGCTGTGATAATTCGTCGCTTAAGCGGTCGACGATTTCGTCAACTATGTCACGAGTATCTAAGGCGGCCATTACGGTATTGTCACGGTAAAGCTCGTTGTGGCGCTCGCGAATCCGGTCGCGCAAACTGTCGCCTATATCGACCGCGTGCCCTGGTGCGGCCATGTGCGGCAGCCACATAATGTCCCACTTATCTTGAAATATCCCATAAGTGTGGTGGACCTCTTTGTGGGAAAGTACGTGACGCCGGTCGATAGGTATCTGGTACGTATCCGCGTACTCTGCCACCATAGAAATGAATGCTTCAACCTGCGGCTCTGCGATCGGGTACCGGCCCTTCCGAAAGGGAGATTCTTTTGCGCCCTGCATGCCACACATCGCAAGGCCGATCGCCCCAGTATTGAAACGACGGGTATGGGCGGCATAGTCGCCGTCATTGACGTTATTATTTGCCTCCGGACGTCTGTTACAAAGAACTCGAGTCCCGTCGCCCTCGACAACTTCATGGTATTTGTCCAAGTCGCTATCGTTCGCTTCGTTCTTTCCCGCCGTCCAATGCATAACGATCCTACGCGGTCTACTGACTGGCATGAAATACTCCTCAGAAATCTCTAATGTGAGCGCATCTTATAGCATAGAATCCGATTTGGTTGAGTGCTTACGAATTAGGTCAACCGCATTCAGAACCATTGGGATCTTGCAGCATAGAATTCCGCACGGCCAATTTCTGACCGCTGTGTAGTGGTTTCCTTGTCTATGAAAAGGCGCAGCGCGAAGGTCTTCTCTGAAGGCATTGCGACACATCGGCGGGTTCGCCCGCCAAACGATGACCCCCGTGGCGATGGCCCGGGGGTTTGTCGTTTCTGGCCCTATGCCGCTGCGGGCGCGTGTCGTTTTGTGACGGCATATGAACCAAGTCTTGCCTATTTTTGAGGCAAACGCATTGGAAAGGTCAGGCGCATGAAGATCGGTTGTCCGAAAGAAATCAAACCGCAGGAATTTCGCGTCGGGCTGACGCCAAATGCGGTTCGCGACGTGGTAGCCCATGGTCATGAGGCCGTGATTGAAACCGGTGCCGGGCTAGGCGCGGGTTTCCCCGATGCCGACTATGAAGCGGCAGGGGCCACGATCCTTCCTGATGCGGCCTCTGTATTTGCCAAGGCCGAGATGATCGTGAAGGTCAAGGAGCCGCAGGCCGTTGAGCGGAAGCAGCTTCGCGAAGGCCAGGTGCTTTTCACGTATCTCCACCTTGCGCCAGACCCGGAGCAAACGAAGGATCTTTTAGACAGCGGCGCCACCGCCATCGCCTATGAAACCGTGACCGACGCGCGGGGCGGGTTGCCGCTTTTGGCCCCGATGAGCGAAGTTGCCGGCAAACTGGCCCCGCAAACCGGTGCCTGGACACTGCAAAAGGCCAATGGGGGTCGCGGCGTCTTGTTGGGCGGGGTGCCGGGCGTCGGGCGCGGCGAAGTCATGGTTATTGGCGGCGGCGTTGTCGGCGTTCATGCAGCACGGGTTGCAGCCGGGATGGGGGCGCAAGTAACGGTGCTGGATCTGTCGCTCGACCGGATCCGGTATCTGGATGATGCATTCGGTTCTGTGTTCTCGACGCGCTATGCCAGTGCCGGGAACACGGCGGAACTGTTGGAAACTGCGGATATGGTCGTTGGCGCTGTTCTGATCCCGGGCGCGGCTGCGCCCAAGCTTGTTTCAAAAACGCAGCTCTCTACCATGAAGCCCGGCGCGGCGATTGTGGATGTCGCGATTGACCAAGGCGGATGCTTTGAAACCTCGCGCGCCACGACCCATGAGGACCCGATTTTTGAGGTCGACGGGATCATGCATTACTGCGTCGCCAACATGCCGGGCGCCGTGCCGCGCACTTCTACGATTGCTTTGTCCAACGCCACTTTGCCCTTTGTGTTGGCCCTGGCCGACAAGGGCTGGCGTCAGGCGTGCGAGGATGATCCACACCTCTTGAACGGGTTGAATGTTCATGCCGGACACTTGACCTACTTTGCGGTCGGGAAAGCACTGGGGCTTGATGTTCTGTCGCCGCAACTTGCGCTTAAGAAGTGATCGGACGCATCCCTTCAAAAAGCGGGCGAACCTCGCGAAGCCGTCTGGCCATGAAATCGCGAAACGCCGCCACACGCGGCGTTTTCCGCAAGTCGGCATGGGACAAGACCCAAACTGGCGCATAGGCAAAGGGCTCCACCCCCGGAAGCCGCCTGAGCTGTGGGTCGCTGTCCCCCAAAAAGCAGGCCATTCGCGTGGCGCCAATCCCGGCGCGGCAGGCTCCAATTGCGGCGATCATGTCGTCGACCGACAAGACCACGCGCCGGTTTGGCCAGTTCACCATCAGATCGCCGGGGCGCACAGGCCAATGGCTGAAGCGGATCCAATTGAGCGGCTGGTCGGGATTGGCGTTCAGGTCCGCAATCAGATCGGCGTGGGCATAGACGGCGGCCCTTTGATCGCTAACCTTTAGCCCGATCAGCGAAGGCTCGGGATCCGCGGCAATCCGAATGGCCACATCCGCTTCGCGCCGGGCAAGGTTCAGCGTGTCATTTGTGGCCGCAAGTGACAGATCGATATCCGGATAGGTTGCTGCAAAATCGCTTAGGATCGGCGCCAACACCCGTTCGACCAAAAGCTGTGGCGCGGTAACGATCAACGGCCCTGTCAGCGACTGATCCATTGATCCAATCGCCCTTTGCAGATCGGCGCCAGCCTGTTCCATGCGCTCTGCTGCCTCGGCGGCCACCAGACCAGCCTCAGTTGGGGCATAGCCTGCTGGTAGCCGGTCGAAAAGGCGCGCGCCAAGGCGATCTTCAAGCGCGGCGATCCGGCGGGACACGGTCGCATGGTTCACACCAAGCGATCGGGCCGCCCCACTCACCCCATCATGTCGGACCGTCTCAAGCGCGTATTTCAGATCATCCCAATCCATAGCCCGTGCAGTCTTGCACGGGTGGGGCGCGAAGTTGAGCAATTTTTATCGTGACGCACCCGTGCGAAATTGCACGTGGATGAAACAGGAGACACCCATGACCGCTTATGCCCTTGCCACCCTCCGCCTCGAAGACCGTGATAAGGTCGCCCAGTACCGAGAAAAGGCTGCCGACGCGCTGGCCCGCCACGGCGGCGCAGTGGTTCAGGCGTCCGCTGATCTGGATGTTCTGGAGGGTCCTATCGAGGCGCCGGATATGGCCGCGCTTCTCAGCTTTCCGGATCGGAACGCGGCCCAGGCCTGGATTTCCGACCCCGAGATTGCGGACGTGCACGCGCTGCGCCGCGGATCGGGGCAATCGATTGTCTTGCTGCTTTAACGAAAAAAGCCCGCCGAAAGGCGGGCTTTCCAGTCGTCACGCGGGCCGCTTATTTCTGCAACGCGTCGCGGATTTCGACCAACAGGTCCTTCTCGGACGGGCCCGGGTCTTCTGCTGGTGCTTCTTCTTCCTCGGTCGCTGCCGCGTCTTTGACGCGGTTCACCATTTTCACGAGCAGGAAAACCACCCAAGCGATGATCAGGAAGTTGATCAAGGCCATGATGAAATTGCCATAGGCAAACACAGCGGCATCTTCGCCTTCGCCAAGCGGGACACCCATGCCAGAAAAGTCGAGCCCGCCCATGAACAAGCTGATTATCGGGTTGATGAGGTCATCCACCAGAGACGTGACAATGGCCGTAAAGGCCGCACCAATGATAATCCCCACGGCCATGTCCATGACATTGCCCTTGGCGATAAAATCCTTGAATTCCTGTATCATTTCAGTTCCCTGTGTCTGTCCATGTCGTGTGCATCGCTTCTTGGTGAGCGTCAGCGCACACCGATTACGACGAATTCTCACACCGGGCGAGGTTTTTTGAGGGGAATTCATAACTATTGTTGTCACATCAACGAAAAGGACACGCCCAATGGCCGATCTCTCAGGCTTTCCCATCACCAAACGCTGGCCTGCCGAAAACCCCGATGTCATCCAGCTTTATGCATTTCCCACGCCCAATGGGGTGAAGGCATCCATCATGCTTGAGGAAACCGGGCTGCCCTATGAAGCGCATCGTGTCACGTTGGCCGATGCCGATGTCAAAAGCTCTGAGTTCCTGTCACTCAACCCAAACAACAAGATCCCGGCGATCATCGACCCGAACGGGCCGGGTGGCGCGCCCATGGGCCTTTGGGAATCGGGCGCGATCCTGATCTATCTGGCTGAAAAATCCGGTATCCTTCTGGGCGAAGGGCCGAAACGATACGAAACTGTTCAATGGCTGATGTTCCAGATGGGCGGCATTGGACCGATGTTCGGCCAGGTTGGGTTTTTCGTGAAATTCGCCGGTGCGGATATCGAAGATCCACGCCCGCGCGAGCGGTATCTGAACGAGGCGAAGCGGTTGTTGGCGGTTGTTGATCAGCGACTGTCAGACCGCGACTGGCTGACGGGCGACTATTCGATCGCGGACATTGCCGTGGCGCCTTGGTTGCGCGCGCTCGACTTCTATCAAGCCAAGGATATGGTCGATTGGGACAGCTATAAGAACATTCATGGGTACATGGAGCGGTTCCTGGCGCGCCCGGCTGTCCAGAAGGGTCTTGTTACGCCACCGCGCGAAGGCTAGTGGCGCTGTTCCGTTTCCAGGCAATGGCGGCGGAAGGCGCGTTTTAGCATATCCAATTCGGCCCGAAGCAGGCTGATTTCTGCGTTCAGATCGTCGTCCAGTGGCTCGCCCGCTGCGACGGCGATTGACCCAAGCCTGTCCCCGGTCTGCGCATCCTGGATCAGGACGGTCTGTACGCCGTCGCTCAAGATCTCGGCCGGAAGGGTCACTTGCACCGCCCAGGACCCGCCAGCCCCTTTGATCGGTTCGACGGTGACGCTTTCGATAGGTTGTTGGTGATGGCTCACCGCGACGCTGGGCATGACATCTTCGCGGCCAGCCGCGTGGTCCAAGCGTCCCTCCCAAATGCCTGAGGCGAGCCGCGCGCTGGTCAATTTGAATTCTGACATTGGCCGCCCCTCCTTCAGATTTCGGCGCGCGGACGCCGGGTGAGGGTCAAGTCGCGGATCGTGATCTGGTTCATCTCGGGACCTTCGAAGATCAGATCAAGCCACATGCGTTCGACACGGGCTTCGTGCAGCTTGGTATAGGCCAGATCAAACTCAACTGTGGTTTGGCGGTCACCTGCCGGGAACTCACGCACGATCTGTTCCGTGTTCGGCCCATGTCGGATGTTCAGGCGCCCGAAGATTTCAAGCGGCTTTTCCATCTCAAAAATCGCGTCGGTTCGGATCATGTGGCGTTTTTTCAAATCGGCCACGGATCCGGCGGGCAGATCGATCGCAAGGCTGAGAAAACCGCCGTCAAACTTGAACACGTCAATCCGCATCCCGAATGGGGCCAGATCTTCGGGCTCGGTGTTTCGCACCTGCCGCAACGTGATCTCGGACACTTTACAGTCGTGGTAAAGCGTCGTCTCGCCACCGACCTGCGTCGGGCTTTTGGCGGCAGCGATCCCAGGCGGTGAGATTGGGCCACGCCAAAGATCCGGCCTGTGTGCCCAATCGGTGTTGAGTGGGCGGACAATCGCGTCTGAGCCGATCAATGGCAGTGCCAGTCGACCATCGGCGACATGGATCAATCGGTCCAGTCGTTGGCGCAACGATTTGGCCCGCACCCGCTGGGTCTTCAACTCTTCCAAATCGGTCGCCGTGGCCGCATCGGCCATGCGTTTCCAACGCCTGAGCGCACGACGCTCGCCAATCCGCGAAAGGCCATCGAACATGCGGGACACCGAGGTCATACGTCTTCCGACCCGCTTGCGTTCTCGATCCGTAGGATCGAGGTGAACGTCTCCAAAGTCGACAACCCGGCATCCCGTGTGAGAGGCCGTGCTTCGATCCCTACGGCAGAGGCCGACATCAAGCGACCATCGAGTTCAAAAATGGCGCGCCAATATTGGTCGAGTATCGCCCGTTGCCGCGGATCACCCGGATCCTGGACATAGTAGAACAGTGCATCCTCGGTCTCGACCACATCGAGCACATCGACAGATGTGCCGTCGCCAGTGCGGCTAAGGGCATTCAGCCCAGCCTCGGTTTCAAAGAAGGCGCCCAATGTCTCGACCGGCAAATCGCCATCTGCAAACACGACCTCGGATACTGTGACGGTCAGGATTGCAGGTGCATCCGGTGCGTCGACCGACGCATCCCGTGCAATGGACGCGCAACTGCCCAGAAGAACGAAGGCCGTTGCGCCATTGTCCCGGGTTGACGTTTCGTCGATGCAATATCCCGGTGGTCCGGTGATCACGACAGCGTCGCCCGTGACCTCAACCCGTTCTGGTGCCGCGCGGCTGAAAGCCAAACCTCCGGCGCCAAGGCCAACCTGCGCACCGTCGGTACATGCTGAAAGGGCCAGAAGGCCCGTTATGATGGACGCCCTATAGGTCCATGTAGACATGTTTCTCTGCCTTGCCCCCGGGATGGGTAACCGCGCCGGTCTTGGCACCCCCGACAAGCTGCGCATATTTATGCAGCGCACCCGAGGCATAGATCGTTTCGCGGGGTCCGCCCCACTGCTCTTTTCGTTTTGCAAGTTCTTCGGGTGAAAGATCGACCGATAACTCGCCTGTTATGGCGTTGAGTGTAATCACGTCGCCATTTTCAAGCAAGGCAATCGGGCCACCATGGGCCGCTTCCGGCCCGACATGACCCACACAGAAGCCGCGAGTGGCGCCGGAAAAGCGCCCGTCAGTGATCAGCGCGACCTTCTTGCCCATGCCCTGACCGGACAGCGCAGCGGTTGTCGCCAGCATCTCACGCATGCCGGGGCCACCTGACGGGCCTTCATTGCGGATGACGATAACTTCACCTTCTTTGTATTCGCGTGCTTTCACCGCGGCGAAGGCGTCTTCTTCGCATTCAAAGACGCGGGCCGGGCCGGAAAAGACCTGTTCTTCTTCGGTCATGCCGGCGACTTTCACGATGGCGCCTTCCGGGGCAAGGTTGCCTTTCAGACCCACGACGCCGCCCGTCGGAGTGATCGGTTTGTCCACTGGATAAATGACCCGACCATCGGCTTCGAGCGTGACCTTGTCCAGTTCCTCGCCGATGGTCGCGCCCGTCGCCGTCATGCAATCTTCGTGGATCAAGCCCGCCTTCCTGAGTTCCTTCATGACAACCGGAACGCCGCCAACCTCATAGAGATCCTTGGCCACATAGGCGCCGCCCGGTTTCAGATCGACGAAGTAAGGCGTGTCTCTGAAGATGTCGCAAACATCCTGAAGGTCGAAATCTACGCCCGCTTCATGCGCGATCGCAGGGAGGTGCAGGCCCGCATTGGTGGACCCTCCCGTGCAGGCCACCACACGCGCGGCATTTTCCAGCGATTTCCGGGTCACCACGTCACGCGCACGGATGTTTTTCTCGATCAACGCCATGATCGCTTCGCCCGAAGCGATGCAGTATTGATCGCGGCTTTCATAAGGGGCCGGCGCTCCCGACGAATTCGGCAGGGCAAGGCCAATCGCCTCGGACACACAAGCCATGGTATTGGCGGTGAATTGGCCGCCACAGGCCCCGGCCGAGGGGCAAGCCACGCGTTCAAGGATCTCCAATTCGGCGTCAGACATATTTCCTGCCTGGTGTTGGCCCACGGCTTCGAACACGTCCTGAACCGTGACGTCCTTGCCGTTCAGCCTTCCCGGCAGGATCGAGCCGCCATAGATAAAGACCGACGGGGTGTTCAGTCGGACCATCGCCATCATCATGCCCGGCAGCGACTTGTCGCAGCCCGCAAGGCCGACGATGGCGTCATAGCAGTGGCCCCGCATCGTAAGCTCGACCGTGTCAGCGATGGCTTCGCGTGAGGCCAGCGACGATCGCATGCCTTCGTGTCCCATGGCGATACCATCGGTGACTGTAATCGTCGTGAACTCGCGCGGGGTGCCATTGGCCGATTTGACGCCCAGTTTCACGGCCTGGGCCTGACGGTTTAGCGCAATGTTGCAGGGTGCGGCCTCGTTCCAGCAGGTCGCCACGCCCACGAAGGGCTGTTTGATCTCATCGTCCGAAAGTCCCATTGCGTAGAAGTAGGACCGGTGCGGTGCGCGCGACGGACCTTCTGTTACGTGGCGGCTGGGCAGGTTCGATTTGTCGAAACCTTTTTTGAGCATGGCTGTGTCTCCCTGGCTTCCCGCCGGAATAGCCCTGCCCTGCCCTGTGGACAAGCGCGATTGCGCGTAGGATGTGCCCCGGCTAGGGTCCGCGCAACAAAGAGCAGGCCTTTTGCACATGAGCGCGCGCGCCTTTTCCCGTTTCGTCGACCCGGCCCGGGCCCGACCGCAGATCTGGCGGCTGATCGTCGGGCTGATCCTGTCATTGTTGGTCTATCTCGTCTGGGTCGTTGTTTTGTTCGGCGGTGCTCTGATCGTCTCGGGCCGGGGCGACTTCGACGCCTGGGCGTTTGAGATGGTGTCGGGAATGTCGCCGGTATCGCTTCTTTTATTGCTGGCAAGCTTTGTTGGCATGGCGCTTGGACCGATGGTGGCCGTCTGGCTTTTGCACAAACGCGGGGCTCGAACACTGTTCGGTCCGCGCGGGATTGTTTTGCGCGACTTTGTCCTGGCAGCAGGAATCACGTTCGGGCTGGTTCTGGTTTATCTCGCAATCTGGTTTTTGGCCTCAGACACTCTGCCAGGTCTGCCTTTTGGCATTTGGATTGTCTTTCTTCCATTCGCCCTTGTTGGCCTGATCATTCAAACCGGCGCGGAAGAGATCTTGTTTCGCGGCTATCTTCAGCAACAACTGGCCGCCCGGTTCCGGACGCCCATTGCCTGGTTGATCCTGCCCGCGCTTTTGTTCGGAATTGTCCATCTGGATCCAGAGGGCGCAGGCGAAAGCGCCTGGATCATCGTCGCCGCGGCGGCCCTTTTTGGACTGATCGCAGCGGATCTGACCGCGGTGACGGGATCGATCGGGGCAAGCTGGGGCCTGCATTTTGCCAACAATTGCGTGGCGCTTCTGATCGTGGCGACCCAAGGGTCGCTGCAAGGCCTTGCGTTGCGCCTGACGCCGTACAAAACCAGCGACATAGCAAATTTGGGTTGGCCAATCCTGATCGACGCCGCCTTCCTGATCGTGGTCTGGTTCATCGTCCGGCGTGTTGTGAGCACGCGGTGATGCGCACGCCTGACTATTCCGCGCAGCGCGTGTTCGTGGCACTCGCGCAGCCCGCCGCGCCGCTTGGCGCGTTTATCATCGGCTATATCATTATTGATCTGGTCTTTGGCTTCGTGGTTGGCGGGTTGTATTCAGGCACGGCCAACGACGAACCCGTCTCTCCATCTGCACTGCAATCCTTTGTCCTGCTGTCAGCCTATGGCTCGCTGGCCGTTGCGGCCTTCGTGATCACGCGGGTCCTGCATGGACGATCGCCATTGACGTTGTTCGGCGACTGGAACCGCGTCATCTCGGACTTTCTGGTGGTGACGCGCGGCCTCGCCATCTTTTACGTCGTTTTCTATCTCTTGCCATTTTGGAATTGGGAGGGCGTGGATTTTCAGCGATCGCTGGCGGCCTGGGTTGCGCTTTTGCCGTTCTCGATCATGGCAATTTTCATCCAGACGGCATCGGAAGAAGTGGTCTATCGCGGCTATCTGCAGCAAGGGCTTTCGGCGCGGTACGACAATCCGCTAATCTGGATGGTGGCGCCGGCCATCTTGTTCGGCCTGGTTCACTACGATCCAAACCTGTCGCCCGCGCTTGCAGTGGATTACATGATCTGGACCGGCCTGTTCGGATTGGCCGCAGCCGATCTGACGGCGCGCACGGGATCGCTTGGCGCGGCCATGGCGTTGCACTTCGTCACGAACTTCATCGTCACTGCGATTTTCGCGCAAACAGACATCTTCGCGGGATTTGCATTGATCCTTTTGCCAGAAAGCAGCGCCGATCTTGAATGGTCGCTTTGGAGCTCGCTTATCGGTGCGTTTACGCTTTGGATGAGCTGGATGGTCTGCCGGATCGCGATCCGAAGATGAGCGCACGCACATTGCAAATAGATGCTGCGGGCTTTATCTCCTGCGAAAATACCATGAGGCTAAGAGCCCAGTGAACTGGATATCAAATTACGTCAGGCCCCGGATCAACTCGCTGTTTTCCCGGCGAGAGGTTCCGGACAACCTGTGGAGCAAGTGCGACAACTGCGGCACCATGCTGTTTCACCGTGAACTCAGCGACAGCCTGAACGTCTGCACAAATTGCGACCACCACATGACGATAACGCCAAGGGACCGGTTCTCGGCGTTGTTCGATGGCGGGATATTCACCGAGATCAAGGTTGAGCAACCAATCCCCGATCCTTTGCACTTCCGGGATCAGAAACGCTATCCCGAGCGGATGCGAACCGCCCAGCGCAACACGGGTGAGGTTGAGGCGATGCTGGTGGCGGAAGGCGAGATCGGGCGCACACCGATCGTTGCCGCTGCGCAGGATTTTTCGTTCATGGGTGGGTCCATGGGCATGTATGTGGGCAACGCGATCATCGCAGCCTGCAAGCGCGCAGTTGAGTTGAAGCGCCCAATGGTTCTGTTCTCGGCAGCTGGTGGCGCGCGAATGCAGGAAGGTATTCTAAGCCTGATGCAAATGCCGCGGACGACGGTGGCCGTGGAGATGCTCAAGGAAGCGGGTCTGCCTTATGTCGTGGTGCTGACCCATCCGACCACGGGCGGCGTGACAGCTTCTTATGCGATGCTGGGCGACGTCCATATTGCCGAGCCCAACGCCCTGATCTGCTTCGCTGGCCCACGGGTGATCGAACAGACAATCCGCGAAAAACTGCCCGAGGGTTTCCAGCGCGCCGAGTACCTGCTTGATCACGGGATGATCGACCGAGTGACTCCACGAAAAGAGATCAAGGGCGAGTTGATCTCGATTCTACGCATGTTGATGGATCTGCCGCCGCCAATTGCCGGTGACTTGCCTTCGCCTGAAAAGGCAGAACCCGCGAACGACACGGCGGGCGAGGACGCCAAAAGTTGAACGCGAAAACATCGGACATCCTCCTTGACCGGATGATGTCGCTCCACCCGAAAATCATCGACCTGACGCTGGATCGCATGTGGCGATGCCTTGCGGCCT
Source organism: Paracoccaceae bacterium (assembly GCA_965267475.1). Lineage (GTDB taxonomy): Bacteria > Pseudomonadota > Alphaproteobacteria > Rhodobacterales > Rhodobacteraceae > JBCBKU01. The sequence goes on along the minus strand of OZ254079.1, from coordinate 630,902 downwards.
GCGGCCATCCGGAACGCGCGCTGCCACCCGTGATCCATATCGCGGGCACCAACGGCAAGGGTTCGACGCTTGCCATGCTTCGTTCCGGGATCGAAGGCGCAGGGCAGACGGCGCATGCCTATACCTCGCCCCATCTTGTGCGATTCCACGAACGGATTCGTGTCGCGGGAAAGCTGATTTCAGAGGACGCGCTGACCGAGATCCTGGATGAGGTCTGGGACAAGAACGACCGCACCCCGATCACCTATTTCGAGATCACGACAGTTGCCGCGCTTTTGGCCTTTGCCCAAGCGAAGGCGGATTGGACCTTGCTTGAGGTGGGTTTAGGCGGGCGTCTGGACGCGACCAATGTGATCGAAAAGCCTGCACTTACGGTCATCACCCCGGTGGATTTCGACCATCAGCAATTCCTCGGCGAAACGCTTGAAGAGATCGCCTTCGAAAAGGCGGGGATCCTGAAGCGCGGCGTGCCATGTATCGTCGCGCCGCAACATGGCGTTGTTATGGACGTGATTGAACGACAGGCTGCGCGCGTGGGGGCACCGCTTCTTGCCTACGGCCAGCATTGGCATGTGTCGGAAGAAAACGGGCGCCTGGTCTATCAAGATGAAACGGGCGGCTTGGATCTGCCGCGCCCGCGCCTTCTGGGCGCGCACCAGATCATGAATGGCGGTGTGGCCTTGGCTGGGCTTCGGTCGCTGGGGATGGGTGAGGCATCCTATGAACCTGCCCTGACCGAGGCCACGTGGCCAGCGCGCATGCAACGGCTGCGGACGGGGCCTTTGGTTGAAGCGGCCGACCAGGCCGAGCTGTGGGTCGATGGCGGGCACAACCCATCGGCAGGTCGGGCGATATCCGCCCTACTGGATGATCTACCGCCGCGCGAGACGCATCTTATCACCGGAATGCTGAATTCGAAGGACCCACGCGGATATCTGGAACCCATGGCCCGGCATGCCAAGTCATTGCATGCAGTTGCGATCCCGGGTGTCGATGCCACGCTGACTGCTGAAGAAACAGACGCCTTCGCTCGCGAGGTCGGCATCCCTTCGCAAATCGCGCGATCGGTGTCCGAAGCACTGGCGCAGATCCTGGAAAAGAACCCGGATAGCCGCGTTCTGATCTGCGGTTCGCTTTATCTGGCGGGCACTGTTCTGGCTGAAAACGACTAGCGTCTATTTGTCGCGGAACTGTGGTTCACGCTTTTCCAGGAACGCAGCCATGCCCTCGTTCTGATCTTCTGTCGCAAAGAGCGAATGGAACAAACGCCGCTCAAACAAAAGACCTTCGCGCTGGCTGACCTCGTAACTGCGATTGACCGCTTCTTTTGCGGCAGCCACGGCGAGAGACGACTTCTCCGTGATCTTCTCTGCTGTCGCGAGCGCATCTTCGATCAGCTTCTTGGCAGGGACGACGCGTGACACAAGGCCCGAACGCTCGGCCTCTTCTGCGTCCATGAAACGCCCCGTCAGGTGCATCTCCATGGATTTGGACTTTCCGACATACCGCGTCAGGCGTTGCGTACCGCCGAGTCCTGCAATGACACCCAGATTGATCTCGGGCTGTCCAAACTTGGCTGTATCCGCTGCGATGATGAAATCGCACATCATCGCCAGTTCACACCCGCCGCCCAGCGCATACCCGGCCACGGCGGCGATGATCGGCTTCTTGATCGCCATGATCGCGTCGCCCGTCGCACCAAAAAGATCGGCATTCACCGCTTCGACATAAGTGACGTCGGCCATTTCCTTGATGTCGGCGCCTGCGGCAAAGGCTTTGTCCGATCCGGTCAGGACAATGCAGCGCACCTTGTCGTTTGTGTCGGCCTCTTCCAAGGCCTGGACGAGTTCCGACAAAAGTTCTTGATTCAGGGCGTTCATTGCGTCGGGTCGATTGAGCCGGATGAGGGCCACATGCTCTTCGACGTCGACGGTGAGGTTCTGATAGGCCATAAAAACCTGCTTGGCAGTCCCGTAACAGGCGGAGTCCATACCAGCTTGGGCCTGCCTTGCAAGGTGAAGTTTTGGGCTATCGCTGGCAGCGTGGACAGTAGAAGCTGGATCGCCCTGATTGGACAATCCGTCGAACTTTTCCAGGGCAGTCCGTCGTCAAACAGGGCTTACCTTCACGATCATAGGCTTGAAAAGCATGCTGAAAATAGCCGAGCTCGCCCTCAGACGTGCGGTAATCTCGCAAAGAGGACCCGCCCGCCCTAATCGCGTCTTCCAGGGTCTGGCGGATGGCGGGAACAAGCGCACGAATCTTGGGCTTTGACACCTTGCCAGCAAGCCGCTTTGGCGAAATGCGGGACCGAAACAGCGCCTCGCACACATAAATGTTGCCCAGCCCCGCAACGATCCGCTGATCCAGCAGAGCCGATTTTATAGGTGTGTTTCGGTTTTTCAGCGCCCTAATCAGATAGTCTTCGTCGAAGGCATTCCCCAAGGGCTCGGGTCCCAGTTTTTCCAACAACCAATAGCGATCCTGATCTTCCGTCGGAAACAGATCCATCGAACCGAACCTGCGCGCGTCGTTGAAGACAATTCGGGCGCCCGATCCCAAATGAAACGTCACATGGTCATGTTTGTCGACTGCCGTGACGTCATGATGGAATGCGCCCATCTGGTCGCCTGAAACGACCATACGGCCCGACATGCCCAGGTGAATGATCATCGTTTCACCGGTGTCCAGATCCGCGAGAAGGTATTTCGACCGGCGCCGCAAGGCGAGGACCAAAGATCCCGTCACCCGATCAGAAAAATCAGGCGGGATTGGCCAGCGAAGATCATGGCGCCTTACGATGACCTTTGCCAGTCGGTCACCCGTCATCACGGGTTCCAGCCCCCTACGGATCGTCTCAACCTCTGGCAGTTCTGGCAATTGGGCCTCCTATTCCTGCGGCATCCATTGCAGCGCCGCCAGAGCGCCCTATAAGAAGGGGAACTGGCGAGGACGTGCAATCCCATGGCTGAAAAAACCACTGATTTCGGGGCTAAAACTGTGCCTGAGGCCGAAAAGGCCGGACTGGTTCACGGCGTCTTTTCGTCTGTCGCGTCGCGCTATGACCTGATGAATGACCTGATGTCGGGCGGTATTCACCGGGTCTGGAAAGCGGCCATGATGGATTGGCTCGCGCCGCACTCCGGTCAGCGTCTTCTGGATGTGGCGGGCGGCACCGGCGACATTGCATTCCGGTTTCTGAAACGCGCACCCAACGCGACGGCAGTCGTTTGCGACATGACCGGCGCCATGCTGGAAGAAGGCAAGAAGCGGGCCGAGGCCGAAGCGCTTTCAGACCGGCTGGACTGGGTCGAAGGGGACGCGATGGCGCTTCCCTTTGAGGATGCGAGTTTCGACGTCTACACGATCTCCTTCGGGATAAGGAACGTGACCCGGACAGAGGATGCGCTGGCCGAAGCGTTTCGCGTGCTCAGACCTGGCGGGCGCCTTATGGTGCTGGAGTTTAGCCAACTGCCGGAACCGGCGCTGCAAAAACTCTACGATGCCTATTCCTTTGCGGTCATTCCGACGATGGGCCAAGTGGTGACAGGTGATCGCGACAGCTATCAGTACCTTATTGAATCAATTCGACAATTCCCGGATCAGGACACCTTCGCCGACATGATCCGATCGGCGGGGTTTGATCAAGTCAGTTATCGCAACCTGACCATGGGCGTCGCAGCGCTTCATTCCGGTTGGAAGATCTAGGTGCGCGGACCGCACAACATCATCCGATTGATCCGGACCGGCGCCACGCTTGAGCGTACGGGTGCGATGGGCGTTGTGCTTGATGCGTTTCAGGCGCCTCCGGGATTGCGGATCGTTGCGCGTGTGATTGGGTGGCCGTTCAAGTGGCTCGGGATCAAGGGCGACCCGGCGATGCCACCGGCCACACGGGCGCTGACCGCGCTTGGTCCGGCTTATATCAAATTCGGACAGATCCTTTCGACGCGGCAGGATGTCGTTGGTGACGATCTGGCCCGCCAATTGCGCGTCTTGCAGGACAAACTGCCGCCGTTTGCCACCGAAAAAGCCAAAAAGGTCATCGCGCGCGAGCTGGAGCATCCGGCGGATGAGCTGTTCAGCGAGTTTAGCGATGCCGTGGCTGCCGCGTCGATTGCGCAGGTCCACAAGGCCCGACTGGCCGACACGGGCGAAGAAGTCGCTGTAAAAGTGCTCCGGCCGGGGATCGAGCGGGCCTTTCGCCGCGACATCGATGCGTTCTATTTCGCAGCCCGTATGATCGAAGTGCTGTCGCCTGCGTCGCGCCGGTTGCGGCCCATGGATGTCATTGAGCACTTTGAAGGCGTTGTGCGGGGCGAGTTGGACCTGCGACTTGAAACGTCCGAGGCGGCCGAATTTGCCGCCACGACGAAGGCCGACGAAGGGTTTCGCGTGCCGGCGGTGCATTGGTTCCATTCGGCCAAGCACGTAATGACGCTCGAATGGGCGGAAGGCATCCCCCTTTCGGATCTCGACGCCATCGACGCCGCAGGCCATGACCGGGTGGACCTGAGCGAGCGCGTGTTACGCATGTTTCTGCAACATGCTCTGCGGGATGGATACTTCCACGCCGATATGCATCAAGGGAACCTGAAAGTCGCCCCTAATGGGGATATCGTCGCGCTCGACTTCGGGATCATGGGTCGGATCGATGAATACACGCGTCGGGTTTATGCCGAAATCCTGATCGGGTTCATCCGAAAGGATTATCGCCGTGTCGCCGAGGTTCATTTTGAAGCGGGTTATGTGCCCTCGGACCGGGACATTGATGAGTTTGCTCGCGCACTCCGCTCGGTGGGCGAGCCGATTTTCGGGATGGACGCGACGCGGATATCGATGGCGCGGCTTTTGGCATACCTGTTTGAAGTGACAGAACGGTTCGGGATGGAAACGCGGACCGAGTTGATCCTGTTGCAGCGCACGATGGTCGTGGTTGAAGGCGTGGCGCGATACTTGAACCCGCATATCAACATTTGGGAAGTTTCGCGCCCGATGGTCGAGACCTATATCGCTGACAATATTGGCCCTAAGGCGTTTCTGAGGGATTTGGTTAAAACTGGACACGTATTGTCACGTTTTGGACCAAAGCTGCCCCAACTGGTCGAGTCTGCCCTGATCCGTCAGGCCGAACCGCAGCCCAAAGAGGATCCTTCAGGGATGGGGCGGTGGCCCGTATTCATCGGCGGTTTGGTCCTTGGTGCGGGGCTGGTGGCGTTGATCGCTTGGATTTAGCTCTGTGCCGCTGGCGCGCGGATTGCACTGACATCGCCAGCGGCCACGGTGTCGCCGCCTGCAAAGACAATCACCGGATCGCCGTTGGATAGCTGTGCCTCAGTGACCGGAGCATAGACGCTGCCCTGAATCGGGCTTTGGCTGACGCCGCCGGATGACGTTTCGAAGGTGAAGGAATAAAAGCCTGCGGCGACGGTTGCGCCGTTGGCATCTGTACCCGCCCACTGGACCGGATCATTGCCTGGCGTGATCGCCATGCGCAGAACTTCGGAGCCCGAGGCATCGCGGACCACAAAAGTCGCCTGATCCGCTGTGGCCGGAATGTCCGGATAGACCGTGATTGGTTGGCCCGTGAACTCAGCCGCGACGGTCGCTTTGCCTTCCATACCTACCCAGCCCGCAAATTCTCCCAAGACGGAACCGGATGGGCCATTCACCATTTCCTTCAAAAGATCGTTGGTCAGCACCTGCTGCTCGACGTTTGAGAATGTGGCCAATTGAACGGCGAAATCCGTGGCCTGGGTGGGGTTCAGCGGATCTTGGTTCTCCAATTGCACGGTCAGCATGCGCAGGAAGGTCTCAAAATCGGAAGTGATCGCGGAACTGTCCGAGGCGCCTGTCGAACTGGTGTTCGCGGTTCCGGTCTGAGTGGCGGCCGTCGCCGAAGAAACATCCATAGTGCCGTCCTTTCAAAGCCTAAGATCAAGGGTTTCGCCAATCGTGGCGCGAGCCGTATGGGCCTGGGGTCTGTCAGTCGATCGCCCAATGGAAGCGCTCTCGACACTTCGCTGGTCATGCCCGTCCGGTGCGTTCTGCTGACCCGAAGACCCCTCCGAGAAGGAAAACGCCGCGCCGTCGTAGCCCAAGTTGCGCAACTCCTCGGCCAAAATTGTCGCGTGCCGTCGAAGCAGATCCAAGGTCTCAGACCGGTCGGCCGAGATCGAAACTGACAGCCCGGTCTCGGTTTCCGAAAACACAAGCTGCAAGCGGCCAAGCTCTTCAGGATGCAGGGAAACCTCGACTGTGCCGGGTGCGTTCTGACGCACCGCATCGGCAAGTTGGGTCAGGACCGCCCGCGTGGTTTCGGGGGCGCGGAAGAAACCCGGCGCATCGCCCTTTGGTGTCAATCGCTGGGATTCAACCGGATCAGATGGTCTGTCACCCAGCGCCATGTCGATCGTGACGTCACCAAATGCGAACATGTCGCGTTTTCCAGTTTGTGCCGGGGCTGCGACTGCCGGGATCGGCGTTGCATATGACGGCGTTGGGGCTGTGGGTGGAGGTGCGGGGGCAGGTGCCGGCGCCGCAGTCTGTGCTGAGGGCTCCGCCGCCTTGACCTGTACCGTCATGTCCCGGATTTCCAGCAGAAGCTGATCGGGCGCCGGACGCCTATCTGGTGACTGAACGGCTGTGCTCTGGCCGGACGTGGTGGTTGGTTTCGGCGCCTCCACGACGCGTTGATGCCCATCCGTAGGGTCGCGGGTCACGCGGCCATCACCGGACCGTGCCGGTGGCAAGGCCGCCGTGGATTGATCCGGAGCGATGACGGCTTGATCCGCCGCGAGCGAATTGGTGGGCTGGGATAGTGCCTTGACCGCTTCTGCGGGCGGTGCGTCGTGAGCGACCGTTTTGGCCTGGATTGTCGGGGCACCCTCGGACCGATTTGCAGGGCGAACCGAATTTTCCGGAGCGACCGTGCGCAGGGCATCCGCAACACCTTTCTCGGCCAATGGCACCTGCGCCGGGGCTGGTAATTTCCGTTGCTCTGTTTCAGCGGGCTTGGACGCAATTTGTCCCACGACCCCAGGCTCTTGTTCTTCAACCGGCAATGCCGATTTCACAAAGGGCGGAAAGGCCGTGCCTGGTGCAGCACCGACGCGATCGGCGGATGTTTTGACGTCACCCCCGTCAGACCGTGGGCTGTTGGGCGTCATGACGGCGGAAGCCAGGGGCGGCTTGGGTGCTTCGGATTTCTCGGTGCGCGGAACTGGTGGGAAGCTTCCAAGTTCAGCACCCTGCCCCGTACCCGATGGCGCCGCAGCCATCGGATCAAACACGGGGGCTGGAGCGGTGCGTGGGACCGTCTCGGTACTTGCCGGTGCCCTTTCCGGCCCATGGATTGAAACCGCATGAACTTGGGTCTTCGCTTGAGGCGCAGTCACACCCAGATCCGGCGCATCATCGACGGCCTTTACCGGACTAGCGGCGGCTTGTTCAGACAGAAGAGCATCAGAATAGGAAAGCCGCGCGTCTGGCGCTGTATCGGCCCGATGCGGATCTGCCGATTTTTCAAAAGATATGGAAGGCTTCTGGGGAACGGACGGATGAGCGGTTTGAAGGATTGCGCTCAGGTCCAACGGCGCCCCAGCGTTTGTGGTTTCCGTGGGAACAGTAGCCGGGATCGCCACATCGCCATCGGACGGGGCCACCTCTCCCTCGTCCAAGACAAATCGTGCGGACTTCGGCATAGCGCCCTTGCCGTTTGCGAGTTCGGGCGTGGCGGTCGCAGCGGAAAGTTCGCCCAACAGGGGCCCAAGTTGCGTCATTCTTGACCGGTCCGTTCCTTCTGAATCAGGTTTGGGCAGGTTTCCTCTGACTCGGTTACCGATCCTTTACGCGATTGCGGCAAGACTTGGGAAAGTCCTTCGAATTCGAGGAACCCGATCATGACCGAAGTTGCGCCCGTTCAGGCGGCACAAGGCCCGAAGCCCGTGGTGGATGCGGGGCTGATGCAGGCCGCGCAAAAGCTGGAAGCCAGTTTTCTGTCGGAAATGCTGAAAGCCGCCAAGTTTGGCGAGGCCCGCGATAGTTTCGGCGGCGGTATCGGCGAAGATCAATTCGCTTCTTTCCTGCGCGACGCGCATGCCGAACACATGGTTGAGGTTGGCGGCATCGGTTTGGCGGAAAGCATCTATAAAGCGCTTCAGGCGCGATAAGGTGAGACATGTAATGGAACAGACCCTGGCCACGCGCATCGAATCGATACTTCATGCCGAACGGACCGCCCTTCTGGCCGGGTCGTTTGAAGCGCTTGAAAAGATCGCACCGATGAAGGCGGCGATCATCCCGCACCTGCTCCGGGGCGGATTGGATAAGAAACATTTGTCGCGGCTTCGTCACGTCGCGGCGCGGAATGAGGCTTTGCTGGCCGCATCGGCAGAAGGGATCCGCGCTGCGGTGCGCCGCGTATCCGATATCCGCGATGCGCTTGAACCCTTGAATACTTATTCGCCTGACGGGGCGCGTCAGGGCCTTACGCAGAAAAGCGGCAAGGTCGAGCGTCGCGCCTGACCTCGGACGCCGGGAGAACCTGGACGAAGCGAACACCTGTCTGGTTCGGCGTCATGCGCAAAGGCGCCCGCGGCTGACGTGGCGACGTCAGGACCGACCCAATTCAAGTCAAATCCAATGCGAAACAATGCCACGCCGTTAGGTTCCTATTAGGGGAAAACGGCGACCTTTCCCTTGCATTCAAAAGGGGTGGCTCGGCACGGCGACAGCCTTGTGAACCGAACTTGCCAGCATGGCGGGACCTAATGCGTCTGCGACAGCGGACGAACTGTCACGCGCAAAAGCGCAATGATCGAAGGAACAAGATATGTCGAGTATTCTGACGAATACGAGCGCGATGGTCGCGCTTCAAACGCTTCGTGGGATCAACGCGAACCTGGAAAAGGCCCAGGACGAGATTTCCACAGGTAAATCAATCGCATCCGCCAAAGACAACTCTGCAATCTGGGCCATTTCCAAGGTCATGGAATCAGATGTGAACGGGTTCCAGGCCATTTCGGAAAGCCTTTCGCTGGGGGAAAGCACCGTGGCCGTTGCTCGGTCTGCATCTGAAACGGTGTCCGACCTTCTGACCGATATCAAAGGCAAGATCGTCGCGGCCCAGGAAGAGAACGTCGACCGCGCCAAGATCCAGACAGATATTGATGCGCTGGTCAGCCAGATCGAGTCCATCGTGGGTGCCGCCCAGTTCAACGGCCTGAACCTTGTACAAGGCACGAACGATTCGAACATTCTGGCATCGCTTGACCGCGACAGCTCTGGCAACGTCACCGCCAGCGAAATCGCTGTCAACCGCCAGGACCTGACATCGAGTGCAGGTACCTATGGCGCGGGCACCGCTCTGAATGCCAACGCGACCGTCAGCGATGCAACGGCCAACGCCCTGGACAACACCGGCAACACCGCCGTCATCACCTTCAACACGAACTCGGACTATTCGGCTGCCACGGCGTCGTTCTCGATCGGCGGGGTTGTCGCAAGCTTTGCGGCCGGCGATCTTGGCACAGGCAACCAGGATGTGGCGGCTGCCGCATTTGCCGCACGGGTCAACGCGCTTGGCATCGAAGGGATTACAGCATCTGCCACCGGCGCGGCTGTGACACTCGAATCCACTCGCGCCTTCGAGGACGTGACGGTTTCTGTCGACAGCGCCACGGGCAACGCCGGCGGTACCCAGATCACGTCGTTGAACGGTTCCGCCGTGACGGTCGCGAGTGGCGACATCACCGAGCGTGCGCTGAACGTTACCTTCGACCCGGCAGCAACGGTCAATGACGGCGACGGATACCGTGTCTCCTTCGGCGGCGAGACCTTCACCTACGTCGCTGGTCCGAACGAAACCTTTGACGACGTGGCTCGCGGCCTCCAGGCCGCCATTGGCGGGACCACACTTGAAGGCATCACCACTCAGGTGACGACGGATGCCACAACGGGTGCCACGGTCCTGAAGATCGACAACGACTCGTCGACCGCGGCGACGCTGGCAGCCATCGGTAACGCAGACGGTGTTGCATCTGGTGGTCTCTTCGGCCTTAGCGCACTGGATGTCACGACCGAAACCAGCGCGACGAACGCCCTGTCGAACATCGAGACGTTCATCGATACGGCGATTGACGCGGCGGCGAACTTTGGTTCGGTCCAAGGCCGGATCGAGCTTCAGGCGGACTTCATCAGCAACCTTACGGATGCGTTGAAGACCGGCATCGGTTCGTTGATTGACGCCGACATGGAAGAAGCCTCGGCTCGTTTGCAGGCGCTCCAGGTTCAGCAGCAGCTCGGCATCCAGTCACTGTCGATTGCGAACCAGTCGCCGCAGACGATCCTGTCGCTCTTCCGGTAAGCGATCTGATCCGGGGCGCGCGCTGACCGACATCGGTCATCCGGCCCGCGCCCCGGACCCCAATATCCAACAGGCGAATCTAAATCCGCAAAGGAGTTGTCGTGAACGCTCTCGACTTGGCACAGAAGGCCTATTCCAATACCGCCGCCCCGACCCGAACACTCCGCGGCAGCGAATACGACGCCTTTGCCCGCATCACCCGAAAGCTCATCGCCGCCGCCCAGGCCACGACTAACCGCATGGGGTTGTTGGCCACCGCAATCCACGAAAACCGCAGACTTTGGGCCATCCTCGCAGGCGATGTCGCGGAAGCCGGAAACGGGCTTCCGGCCGACCTTCGGGCCCGGATCTTCTATCTTTACGAATTCACACAACAGCATGGATCCAAGGTGCTTCGGGGCGAAGCCAACCCGGTCATTCTGGTTGAGATCAACCGGGCGGTCATGCAGGGACTGCGCGACAGTGCAGCCGAGAAATGAGCGGCCTTGTTCTGAAACTTGCCCCGAAAGAACGTGTCCTGGTCAACGGCGCGGTCATCGAAAATGGTGACCGGCGCAGCCGATTGTCGATTGTCACCCCGAATGCCAAGATCCTACGTTTGAAGGACGCAATCCATCCTGAGGACGCAACAACACCCGTGAAACGGGTGTGCTATGTGGCGCAATTGATCCTGTCGGGCGACGCCGAGGCCGAGGAAGGCCATGCGCAACTGTTGCAGGGGATTGAACAGCTCAGCCAGGTCTTTCGCGATGCCGACAGCCGGTCGGCCCTTGCGGCAGCAAGCGAGGCCACGGTCAACGGGCAGACCTATCAGGCGTTGAAAGCCCTTCGCATTCTGATCCCGCGCGAAGAACGCCTGCTGGCGGTCGGGCCAAGCTGATGTATCAGCCAATCGTACCTTTTGGCGGCAATGCCGGTTGGGCCTTTCTCGAAAGGACGCGCGAGACGCAGCAAGCGGCTTTCGACAATTCGGCGCTGATCAGGAACAACACGACCTATTTCGAAGAGAATATCGGCACGGTTCTAACCGCAGAGCAGTTGGTCAACGACCGGCGCCTGCTTGACGTCGCCTTAGGAGCATTTGGGCTGAGCGATGACATCAACAACCACTACTTCGTGCAGAAAGTTCTGGAAAGCGATCTTACCGATGACAGCTCGCTCGCCAACCGGCTGAACGACACGCGATATCGCAACCTGGCCGAGGCGTTTTCCTTTGCGCTCGCGCCGCCAAGCACTCAGATCTCGACTTTCCCGGCTGAAGTTACGACCGCATATAAGGAAAGATCCTTCGAAGTCGCCATTGGGAACCAAAGTGCAGACATGCGCTTGGCGCTTGGGTTGGAGCGGGATTTGAACTCAGTTCTGGCCGCGGATCTTACCGAAGACGGGCTTTGGTTTTCGATCATGGGGAATCCCGCGCTGCGGACGGTTTTCGAGCAGGCGTTTGATTTGCCACTCGCCGTGGGCGCCCTGGATATTGACCGCCAGTTGGAGATCTTTCAGGACCGAGCAGATGCATTTTTCGGCGACACTTCGGTGAACCAGTTTGCCGACCCTGAGAAGCAGGAAGAACTGCTGCGCCTGTTCTTCGCTCGGTCAGACACGGCAGCCGTCGGCAGCGGCGTAAGTCTTCGCGGCTCGGTCGCGCTCGCTATTCTCCAATCCTGAGCGGGTTGGACGGCTATTCGGCGTTAACCTTGTCTTCCGCAGATTCGGGGTCGGCGAGGGCCAGGCAGGCGTTCAGTGCCGCGAAGCTTTCAGCGATCCCATGATGCTCTGACCGGCCAGCGAAGGCATCCAGCGCTGGCCAAACGCGAATGGCGGCATCGACGGCCGGATCGTTCCCTACCTGATAAAGCCCGGCCTGAACCATCAATTCCGCACGAGAATAGGACCCCAGATGCGCGCGCGCGGCGGTAATCGCCGTATTCTCTTCCGGGCTGGCGGCGTGGGGCAAGGCGCGGCTGACCGATCGAAGGATATCCACCGCAGGAAACCGGCCACGCTCGGCAATTTCGCGATCCAGCACGACATGCCCATCCATGACCCCGCGCATAGTATCCGCGATTGGACCTTCCATGTCCGACCCCGCGACAAGGACCGTCAAGATAGCGGTGATATCGCCGCTTCCCTCAACACCCGGTCCCGCGCGTTCCGACAAGCCGGTGATCATCGGCGTGGTCGACGGCGGGAATCCGCGAAGCGAGCCCGGCTCACCCGCGGCAAGCGCCACTTCGCGATGGGCTTCGGCAAGCCGTGTGACTGAATCGCAAAGGAAAAGCACGTGCTTGCCCTGATCGCGAAAATGCTCAGCCACGGCCATGGCGGTCAGGGCGCATCTGCGGCGCATCAAGGCCGGTTGATCCGCCGTCGCAACGACGACAACCGAACGGGCAAGCCCCTCGGGTCCTAGTACCCGATCAATGAACTCACGCACTTCGCGGCCGCGTTCACCAACAAGAGCCAGCACGACCACATCGGCGTCCAGCCTCTGCCCGAGCATGGCAAGCAACGTCGACTTACCCACACCAGATCCGGAAAAGAGACCGATGCGTTGGCCCCGCACAATCGGGAGCAACGTATTGAAAAGCGAAAGACCCGTGTTCACACGCGCGCCCATGGGCCGCCGCTTGGTCGAGGGTAGTGGTTCGGCGTCCAGGGCTGCCGGTTCCAGCCCGGTCAACAAGGGACGGTCGTCTAACGCGCGTCCAACTGGATCGATGACCCGACCGATCCAACTGTCATCGGGATGGACCTTCAGTGGGCCTTCAAGCAACACACGATGTCCAAGCGCAAGCCCGGTCACTGGCCCTTCCGGAAGAACCGTGACGCGATCGCCTTCTACCCCGACAACTTCGCCGAACCGCCCGGTTTCGGAAAACGTCACCCGGTCGCCAAGGGCGGCCACGTCCGACAGACCACCGACCGACACGGTATCGCTGGAAACCGCAAGAACCCGGCCCACAGGCCGCACCACCGGTGTCCGCGCGATTTCCGCCCGAACATGATCAAATCCTACCAATGCCATTCGTATGCTCCTGCTCTCAGGAACCGTTTCTAAAGGAATCACCCTTAATCACCCGTTGAGCGGATCGAGGGAGAAGCCCCGATGTTAGACAGCTTGAACATTATGCGTTTGGCGCATGGGCTCGCGGCCCATGCAAGCGAACGTCAAAGCGTCATTGCGAAGAATATCGCGAATGCGGACACGCCGGGATTCGAAGCCCGCGATCTGACACCGTTCCAGGCCGAGATGGCCGCGCAATCCAGTCAAATGAAAGCCACGCGCCCCGGACATATCGGAGGAAGCGATGGAATGCAGGCCGAAGCGTCGCTGATCAAGGTCGGGACCGAGCAATCGCCCAACGGCAATACCGTATCGCTGGAAACAGAAATGCTGCGCGCCGTTGACGCGCGCCGGTCCCATGATCTTGCGCTGACGGTGTATCGAAATTCGCTTGATATTCTGCGTGCCGCAGTAAGGGTGCGCTGACCATGGAAATTGGAAAAAGCGCTTTTTCCCAAGCACTTGATGTTGCCTCAAGCGGGATGAAGGTCCAGGCAGACCGCCTGCGACATACCTCGGAAAATATCGCGAATGTCGACACGCCCGGATATCGGGGGAAACGGGTCGCGTTCGAAGAAGTGTTTCAATCAGGCCGGGCAACAGGTCAGGTGCGCACCTCGGACGTCACGCTGGACCGGACGGATCTGATCCGGACTTATGATCCCGGCCATCCGCTCGCCGATGCGGCGGGATACTATGACGGATCCAACGTCAATCTGATTGTGGAAATAGCCGACGCGCGCGAAGCGCAGCGTTCTTACGAGGCGAATCTAAGAATGTTCGACCAGGTCCGGCAAATGTCGAAGAACCTGCTTGATATTCTACGCCGATAAACAAGGGGCACGATATGGATATTCGTTCGATCCTGGCCGCGCAGAACTACGCGGCGACCAAACCGGCAACCGAGCCCGCGGCAAATGGCGCGGTGGCAGGGGGCAACGCCTTCGCCAAAATGGCGGAAAACTTTGCGGCGACGCTGCAAAACGGTGAGGCAACGGCAAAAGCCGCGCTCACTGGCGATGCGGACCCCCATGCGCTGGTGCAAGCCCTCGCACAGTCACAGTTGGCGGTAGAAACCGCAGTGACTGTGCGGGACCGCGTGGTTGAGGCGTATCAGGAAATCCTTCGGATGCCGGTCTAACCGATGTCTGACGCCGACTTCTACGACACGCTCAGACAAGGGCTTTGGATCATGGTGCGCATGTCGGCACCTTTGCTAGTCGTCGCTCTGTTTACCGGTGTGCTGATTGGCCTGTTCCAGGCACTGACGTCGATTCAGGAAATGACGCTGACCTTTGTGCCGAAACTGGCGGCTCTGGTCGTGGCCTTCTGGGCCACCATGAGCTTCATGACCGCGATCCTGGTCGATTTCTTTCAGGCAGAGCTTGTGCCGCGCATGATGGGGGTCTGAGCCATGGACAATGCAAGCTATGCGGCGTTGACACGGCAGGTTGGACTGATGCGCGAAATGCAGGGCATCGCCAACAATCTGGCCAATATGTCGACCGCCGGTTTTCGCCGCGAAGGCGTGGTCTTTTCAGAGTATGTTCAAGAACTCGGGCCGGGCACGGAAAGCCTGTCCTTAAGCAATGCCAACGGGCGGGCGATCACCACGACCCAGGGTACGCTGTCGCAAACCGACGCGCGGCTCGATCTTGCGATCGAAGGCGATGGCTATTTCCTGATCGGTGCTCCGGATGGCGAGTATTTGACCCGCGCCGGCGGGTTCAGTCAGTCCGATACCGGAGAAATCGTGACGCAGGACGGGCACTTTCTGCTGGATTCCGGCGGCGCGCCCATTCCGGTCCCCTTGGGCACGCGGTCTTTGGCGATTGCGGCTGATGGGACGATGTCGGCAGACGGTGTGCCCGTTGCCGAAATTGGGCTCTGGGAACCGACCGACCCGCTGGATCTTTCACGTCGCACGGGCACGGCCTTCACCGCCGCCGGTGGTGTTCAACCAGCTGAGGGCGATGCAGCGATCCTTCAGGGGTTTCTCGAATCCTCGAACGTGAGCCCCGTGACCGAGATCACGCGGTTGATCGCCGTGCAGCGCGCCTATGAGGCCGGGCAGAATTTCCTCGACAAAGAAGATGAGCGGATCCGTTCGGTCATGCGAACCGTGACCCGCTAGGAAGGATTGGGACGATGAAAGCGCTTCAGATTGCCGCAACGGGCATGGCCGCCCAGCAGATGCGGGTGGATGTCATTTCAAACAACCTCGCCAACATGTCGACAACCGGGTACGACGCCCGGCGCCCGGACTTCTCAGATCTGCATTATCAACAACTGACCCGGGCGGGGACGGTGAATGCGGCTGACGGCACGACCTTGCCGACGGGCGTCCAGATTGGCCTGGGTGTGCGTCCCGCGGCAGTTACGGTCGGCTTCGCGCAAGCCTCGATCTCGGCGACAGGTGGGGATCTGGATATCGCGATTGAAGGGCTTGGGTTTCTTGAAGTGACCCTGCCTTCCGGAGTTTCGGCCTACACGCGAGACGGCGCGCTGAAGCGATCGGCGGATGGCCTGGTTGTCACGGCGGATGGATACCCGGTTGTGCCGGATGTCACGATCCCCGACGATGCGCGTTCGATCTCCATGAACGCCGATGGCGAACTTTATGCCTATTTCGACGACCGGGTCGAACCGGAACTGCTGGGTCAATTCACCCTTGCCGGTTTCGCAAACGAACAGGGGCTTGAAGCGATCGGGTCAAACCTGTTCCTGGAAACGCCCGCATCAGGCCCGGCGTTTGTCAGCGATCCGGGGACCGACGGGCTCGGGACGTTGCGGCAAGGTTACCTCGAAGACAGTTCCGTCGATGCTGTCAAGGAAATCACCGATCTGATCGAGGCCCAGCGCGGGTATGAGCTGAACGCGAAGGTCATCACCGCAGCCGACCAGATGCTTGGCGCAACGACGCAAATCCGGTGATCTTCGCGCGCATCTTTCTTTCGGGCCTGATTGCCACGACGGGGGTCGCCGCCCTGGCCGAGACGCTGGTCGCGACCCGCACGATCCGAAGCAAATCGGTTGTGACCGCCGCCGATCTGGATCAGCTGCCCGAGGTCATCCCCGGAGCGCTCAGTGATCCAGCCGATGCCATCGGCATGGAGGCTCGCGTGACCATCTATGCCGGGCGACCGATCCGCGATGGCGATCTCGGGCGCCCGGCTTTGGTCGAGCGAAATGAGATTGTCGCGCTGGTGTTCCGCACCGGCAGCCTGACCATAACGTCCGAAGGTCGCGCCCTTGGGCGCGCAGGCGCAGGCGAAATGGTAAAGGTCATGAACTTAAGCTCGCGCATCACAGTGGCTGGCCATGTTGCCGAGGACGGGTCGGTGCATGTCGGTCACCTGACCGGGGGAAGTTGAATGCTGTTACCTATGTCACGGAAGGCAGCAATCGCTGTCATCGGCGCACTTCTTGGTCTCGCGGGATGCGCGGATCTGAGCGAAGTGGGTAAAGCCCCCACATTCACGCCGGTACGAAACGGCCTCGAACATCAAGCAATGGTGGTCGCCCCACAAGCGCCTGTGGTCCACGACATGCGCGGCGGAACCATGCAGGCATCGCTTTGGAACCAGGGACGTGAAAGCCTTTTGGGCGACCGGCGCGCGCGCAGACGCGGCGATATCATGACCGTTGTTGTGGAAATCGACGACAGCGCTGCCATTTCGAACTCGACGGCGCGGTCCCGCAACGGGTCAGAGTCGGTTCAGGTTCCGGAACTGCTGGGTGTTCCGCAAATCGTCGACCGTGTTCTACCGGGTGGCGCCAGCCTGGCCAACGCCGCAAACGCGACTTCCACTTCAAGCTCATCCGGGAACGGGTCCGTCAGCCGCAACGAACAGCTGACTTTGCGCGTCGCCGCCACGATCGTGGATGTTCTTCCTAATGGGGTGCTGCGCATACAGGGATCGCAGGAGGTTCGGGTGAACTTCGAAATTCGCGAATTGCTGGTTTCGGGATTTGTCCGGCCTGAGGATATCTCGCGCCAGAACGAAATCACCTATGACAAGATCGCATCGGCCCGGGTTTCCTATGGCGGGCGGGGTCAGATCACCGATGTCCAGCAACCGCGATACGGCCAGCAAATTGCCGATATCGTATTGCCTTTCTAAGGAGGCAAGGGTTTGGGCGCGATCCTTCCTGTCATTCTTGCCGTTCTTGGCACCGGTGTCGGCGTGGCCCTGGGCATCATGCTGATGCCCGTGCCCGACCCGGATGCCGTTGCCAACACGGGGGAAGATCAGTCACTGGACACCGTAGGCGCGCCTGAAATCAAGACCGAGGATCCGGCGGATGTGCAAGACTACGAATATGCACGGCTGAGCAACCAGTTCGTGATCCCCGTTGTCAAAGAAAACAAGGTCGCCGCACTGATTGTGATGTCGATCTCACTTGAGATGGAACCAGGAACAACCACCGAAGTCTTCTCAAAGGAGCCCAAGCTTCGGGACGCGCTGCTTCAAGTGCTGTTCGATCATTCAAATGTCGGCGGGTTCGAAGGGCCGTTCACGGCCAGCGGAACGATGTCGACGCTGCGCCAGGCCCTGCGCGAGGCTGCGCGCAAAACAATTGGGCCCGCAGTGAACGACATCCTGGTTCTGGATATCGTCCGACAAGAATTCGACTAGCCGTCTTTGCGGCCAGGCCCCTTGGCGACGCGCTTGGCAATGGCCTCGAGCACACCACGCCGCCCAACAGCGTTGCGCGCGTCGGCTTCGGATCTGGCGCGGCGGTCCACAAGTTCTGCGCGCGTCGCCACGGCCTTTGAGATCGCGCTGTCGGTCCAGGCCATCCAAGCCTCGGGGACGCCAGCGTCGCGCGCAGCGCGGGTTTCGGACCGGGACGGATCGGCGGCATCCCACATGTGCCGCCCGCCTTGGAGCTTCGTGATGTCCCGACTGTTCTCGGCCAGAGCGTCCGACGCTCTTTTGAGCGACAAGAGCCTCGCTTCTTCGACATGGCGCGAAAGTCGCAAAAGTGCCGCCATGCGTTTCGGATCAACCTTTGCCATATCCAGACTTCGCCCTTTTGCGCACGGCGTCGGCAAAACGAATTGCCGCTGCAACCGGGCGGTAATGTTCAACCCTGATTTCTTCCTCCAAATCCGTCGTGGCAAAGATGGCGCGCGCCGTTGGCGGGTCTCGCCGGATTGGCACCGACGCCTCAATGGCGATGTCCCGGATTCGATGCGCAATCTCATCCACACCTTTGGCAACGCAGATTGGCGGTCTTGGGCTTCCCCGTTCCCATTTCAACGCGATGGCGTAGTGCTCGGGGTTGACGATCACCACATCGGCGTCCGGCACCTGCTGAAGCATCTTGTTCGTCGCGATATCCATCGCCTTTTGCCGACGCTTTTGCTTGATATGCGGGTCGCCCTCACTTTCCTTCAGCTCATCCATAAGCTCTTTATGCGACATCCGGTTCTTACGAAGGTGCTCGGCGCGCTTGAACAGAAACTCAACCACGCCCACGCAACCGGATATCAGGATCACGACCACCAGAAACGACATCAACAACCGCAAGATCACAAGCACGCCACCTGCCGGCGAGATCGCGAGCGTCATCATGATTTCAGGTAGGCGCACTGCCAGGAAAATCCCGAGCACGACCGAAATCAGGAACAGCTTCGCGGTGCTTTTGGCAAACTCAAACAGTCCGCTTCGGCCGAATTTCTGCTTTGCATTATCCCAGGGTGAAATACGGTTGAGCTTGGGTGCCAGCTTTGACGGCGCGAAGACAATTGCCTGTTGCGCGGCCAAAACCAGAATGGCAATGCCCGCCGGCACGAGCAACCAACTGGCCATATCCGCCCCGAGAGCCATGAGGACTTGACCGAACACGGTTCCGTTTCTGGTCGCAAACACCTCGGGCGCCAATTGATCCGACCGCGCGATCAGCGCCGACAGGGTCGATGCCATGCCGCTTAGGGTTGCTGCACCAAATGCGGCACCGACCAAGAGAAAACCGCCGAAGACCCCGGCCGCAGTCAAATCGTTCGAAAGGGGAACATCGCCTTGTTCGCGCGCTTTCTGCAATCGTCGCGGTGTCGGTTCATATGGCTTTTCGCCGCTCCCGTCCTCTTCTGCACCCTCCGCCATCAGGGACCGCCGAACGGGTCGGCAAGGGTCGCGTCGAGAATCCCAAGCCAAAGCGGCAGAATAAGCGGCAGGGCGAGCGCAAGCATCACAAGCGCACCCCCCGTGATTGCGGGGGCGCCCACGAAGGCAACCATTAACTGCGGCATCGCCCTGTTAATCGCGCCCAGCGCCATGTTGTAGACCAGCGATGCGACGACAAAGGGCGCCGCGAAAGAAAAGGCGATGGCGAAAGCACGCGCGATTTGCCGCACACCCCAATCGGCCAGATCGGCAGCCTCTGGAAAGCGTCCGAGCGGCAAAACTTCGTAAGATCCGATCAGCAACATCGACAATTTGACGTGCAGCCCCGTCATGACCGCAAGCGCCAATCCTGCGGTCACGAAAATACCCGAGATGGCCGGTTGCGGTTCCACCGCAGCGCCGCCTAGTAGCTGAGACAGCGACATGGCCGTTGCAGCCATGGTCCCGGCCATTTGTAGCGCCATGACCAGAAGTCGAAGCGCAATGCCCAATGCCAGCCCGTTGGCGACTTCGGCCAGGATCGCAGGTAATAGCGGACGAGAGGGGGTATCCTCCACCAAACCGGGAACGACCGCGGGGGCGACGATAGCGGTCATGGCCAATGTCAGAAAAAGCCTGACCCGTTGCGGAACGGACTGTTCGCCAAAGGCGGGCACCAGCGCCATGATGGCCCCGATTCTGAGGAAAACCAGAAACCCGGCAAGAAATGCCTCGGCGGATAGATCGAACAGTTCGGCGATTTCCGCGCTCATGCGGCAACTACGCCCAAAAGCGCCGGGCGCGCATCCGTTCCGATTTCTTCGAAGGACAATACGGGGTTTGAGATCCCCTTGGCTTTCAACAAGGTGCGAAGGAACCGACGCCGATGGCTTGTTGTGACAAGTGCAGGGTAACTCCCAGTTTCGCCCACCTGGTTCAATTTCGTCGCAACGGCATTTGCCAAGCGATTGAACTCTTCCGGCGGCAAGGCCACGTCGCCCTGAGCGCCTTCGATTTGATAGGTGCGAAAGGTCTCTTCCCAATCTGGCGCAAGTTGGACAAGCGGAACGGTACCATCGCCCCGGCGGATTTCGCCCAAGAGCTGAAAACCCAACCTTTGGCGGACATGTTCGGCAATCGCCTCGGGCGAACCAAGCGACGTACGTCCCTCAGCCACGGCTTCGAGAATGGCTGGCAAATTGCGGATCGACACCCGCTCTTCCAACAACAGGCGCAGCACCGCCAAAAGCAGATCCACGGGAACGCGATCAGGGATCAGTTCGTCCAGCATCTTTCGGTTTGCCTCGGACCTGTCTTCATCCCCGAGTTGGGTCATTTCGTCCAAAAGGCGCCGGAGCGATCGCAAGCTCAACAGCCGTGGCAGGTTTGATTTGATCACTTCCAGAAGATGCGTGGCCAGAACTTCGGTCGGCGACACGACGGTTGCGCCCGCAAGCGCCGCGGCCTCGCTCGCATCCTGGGTGATCCAGCGGGCTGGCGCGCCATAAACGGGCTCCGCCACGTCCTGCCCGGTTGGCAGGCCCGCTTCTTCCTGGCCAATCAGCATCAGAACCTGGTTCGGATCAATCCGGTCCCGGGCCTGCTCGACCCCCTGTATTCGGATCACATAAGTTCCAATCGGAAGAGAGGCGTCATCGGTCAAGCGGATCTCGGGCACGATCACCCCGAAGGCCTTTGCAACATGCGTCCGCATATTCCCAATCCGCGCGTCAAGACCAGTCGCCGGGTCCAGGACCAAAGGCACCAGATCGGGCGCAAACTCAATGTGAATATCATCAAGATCGATCATGTCTCCGATCGTCGGTTCACGCCGGACCATTTCCTCTTCGGCCGCCTCAATGTCCGGTTCCTTGGGGTCGGGCTGTAAGTTTCGGACCAGATAGGCCGTGCCACCCAGTACCAATGCGCCGACCATGAACGGAACAAATGGTAGGCCTGGGACCAGCGCAAAGAGACCCATTAGCAAAGCCACGGTCCCAAGCGCCGCCGGATACTTGCCAAGCTGCGAGAACATGGCCAGATCCGTCGATCCTTTTGAGCCGCCGCGCGAAAGAAGAATGGCGGATCCGATGGATATGACAACGGCGGGGATCTGGCTGACAAGCCCGTCGCCCACGGTCAGAATTGCATAGGTTTCAAAAGCTTGCCCAATTGGCATTTCATGAAGCGCAACCCCGATAATCAAGCCCATAACCAGGTTCAGCAGGGTGATCAGAAGACCCGCGACCGCATCGCCCTTCACGAATTTCGAGGCACCGTCCAGTGACCCGAAGAACGTTGTTTCGGCTTGCTCCAACTCGCGGCGGGCCTTCGCTTCGGCATGGTCGATGGCGCCGGCCGACATGTCGCTGTCGATTGCGAGCTGCTTGCCCGGCATTCCGTCGAGGGCAAAGCGTGCGCCGACTTCGGCCATGCGGGCCGCGCCTTTGGTGATGACGACGAAGTTGACGATCAGCAGGACACCGAAAACGACAAGGCCCAGAAACACGCTTCCGCCCATGACGAACATTGCGAACCCAGCGATCACGTTCCCGGCAGCGTCGGTGCCCGTGTGGCCTTCGCCGATGATCAGTTTCGTTGACGACACGTTCAAGGACAGCCTGAGCACGAGCGAGGCCAGAAGGACGGTCGGAAATGCCGAGAAATCCAACGGCCTTTCAATGAACAGCGTCACCGTAAAAATCAAAATGGCCAGGGCGAAAGAGGCCGCCAGACCAATATCCAGAACCCAGGCCGGCATGGGTAGAACCATCATTGCGATCACCGCCATCAGGGCGAGCGCAAGGAGGATCGTGGGTTGGAACAGGTCGCGCATGACGGATCAATTCGACGTGTCGAACGGGATCAACCCGCGCCCGGCGGGCGCGTCGCCAAGGGGCACCAATGACGCAAGCGCAACGGCTGCCCCTGGTTCGGCCTGCCGTAAGAGCGGGAACGTGTTCACCCGCGTCACCTGGTTCTGTTTCGGATCGTGCGTGGGCGCGGGGACTGGTGTCGGCGCGGGCGTTGCCACGGCCACTTGGGCCTCGGCGCCGCCGAGGCGCGCGATGATCCGGTCAAACCGGGCCGCGTATTTGTTGGCAAAGCGCGGTGTCCGCGAGTGATATGCTCCGGCGGCTTTCGACCAATTGCCGAACTCCGAATAAAGTTCGGATAGGAACCGCGCAGCGTAGTCGGCATTGGATGCCGGGTCGAACATCGCCTCGCGCGAGGCGAAGTGCTGCCCATGCCAGCGGTAGTTGACTTGAAAGCAACCCACATCATAGCTGCGCGCTCCGCGCGCGTGGTGCCGTTCGACATAGGCCTTGGCCTCGGCTTCGCTGTCGAACCAGATGCCCTTCCCTTCCATGTTCACCGTCCAGGGCCAGGGCAGAAATCCTTCAGGCAAGCGGCGGCCTGTTTCGGTCAGCGAAATGGCCTTCAGAACCGCCATCGGCACACCCCAACGGGATGACGCGGCCTGCATCGCAGCCGTGCAGAGGGCCGCGGTTTGGGGAACGGTGCTTGCCTTGGCATGAAGAGGATTGAACGTGGCCCAAAGGCCAAGGATCGCGACGATCACGCGCACAAGTATTGGCATTCTGCCCATGGAACCTCACCGCGTTCTGCGATTGACCTTTGGCCGCGAACCTAGGCGCCAAGCCCTTGACAAGCGGTAACCTTTTTCAGTTTTGGCGACGGAGCGGGGGCGGAAACTTCGTAAGAATGTCGGTAATTTCCGCACGAACCCCGGCGCTTTCGGCGATCAGGCCGCGCCCCGTGGCCAATTCGCGTTCACCGGCCGTCGGTTCCCCGGTCGGCGCGTCTTCGGAGAGGATTGGAACCGGCGGCGCCATGATATGTGCAACGTCCGGGCGGGTATCGCCGCCCAAGGCGGCGGCGCGCTGGAATTCGCCCGCACGCCAGGCCATCGTGGCGCCAGCCTCGGTGTCGCCCTTAGCCTCGAACACCCGGCTGGCTTCAATGAAAGCCCGGCTTCGCGACAGGGCCTCGGCCCGAAGGGCGTCGGCTTCGGGTCCCTCCTGCGCGACCAGCGCAACCAGCGCCTCACGAGGTCGTCCCGCGGCAAGGGCGATCCGCGCGCCAGTCAGCGCGACCCAATCTGCATCCGCATCCGCTCCAACTGTCAGGGCCTCGGCTTCTCGCCAGAAACCAAGCGCCATCAACCGGCTTACAAGCGCGCGGCGCGCGCGGTCGTCGGTCACTAGGGCCTCCGCCCAGATCCGGGGCTGAAATCCAATGCGCAGAAACTCAGCATCTTCGCTCTCCGTCGACAAGGTCGAGAGATACGAAGCCCAAAGCGCTTTAAGGTCGGCCGAGGGCAGATCCTGCTGTCCGTCGGTTCGAAACAGAGCTGCCGCCGTTTCGTCAAAGGCTTGCAAGTCTATCCGCGCCGCAAGTTCCGCACGTTTCAAATCAAGGGCTTCTGGCAAACCGCGTCGTTCGAACGCCATGGTCTCGGCCAGTTCAATCATGGCCGGCGCAACTCGGCGGCCATCCTCATGCGCCGCATTTAGGTATCGCAGCATGGCGACCGGCGCCTCGCTTTGGCCCGATGCCGCAATCTCGGCCAGCATGGCCTGCGCCTTGGGAGCGCCTTCGTCGGCGGCCAGCGATGCATTGACCATCTCAAGGCCGACACCGTGATCACCAGGCGCTCGGCTGATCGCATTTCGAACGGATCGGGCGGCGTCATCTTCGCCGCGCGCAATCAGCGCTTCGGCAATCGGCTGCCCAAGATGGCGACGCAAATGAAGTGGAAGGCCCGAGAAGACGCGCGCCACCGACGTAGCATTAAGCGAGTTGTCCTGGGAAGGATCCGCAAGAAATGACCAAAGCGCAGCCGCACCGTCGCAGGCCGCCTGCCCGCGCAGTGGGCCAGGGTCGCTTACCGGGTCACCGTTCACAAGCGTCGCCATCACACCAAGCAGGTCGGCATCCGGGATCTCGGCACCAAATTGCGCCAGCAATGCCTGCGCCTCGGTGCCAAAGGACAGATAGAGGTAGCGGCGAATCAACTGGCGGACAACGGCAAGGTCCGTATCGCCCAATTCCGTAATCAGCCTTGCGCGCACATCTGCGATTTGTCCTGGCTGATCTTCCGGCGGCCCCCAGACATTGATCGCAAGCGCGTGGTCCGGCAGACAGCGCAGCCCATCGTCACTGACCGGGCGCTCGTCTGCCAGAGTTCCAAGGGCTTCATCGATGGCCGAGCGAATGCGAATGTTTTCGGCCGCGGCCGCAGCGGCCACTTCAGGATCGATGTCTCGGACGACGCCGCCCCCGGGGCCAGCGCCTTCGATCAATCCCTGAGATGCCGCCCGTCCGATCTGCTCGGCCAGCCGATTGGTCAGGCCCGAGAACGATGGCTCGGTCGCGACGTCCAGATCCAATGCGCGCGTTTGCTCTGGTTGCGGTCGGATCGGATTTCTAACATCGACGCCGCTCAGTTCAGCAAGCGGCTGCGCCAAGGCCAAAGCCTCGGCGAAAGCGGTTTGGTCAAGTGGCATGGCCCGTTCGCTTCGGGCTGGCGTGTCATCCGGCGCGACCAGGATCTGCGGGGATGGCCTGGATATGCGATTAGATAAGCGGATATTTCTGTGTGGCGCGGTATTGACGGATGGTGCGCTGGGGATCGACGCTTTGTTCAAGGTAACGGTTGGAAGGGGCTGAATTGGGGGGGTGTCGCGAATATCGACGACGAGGAAGCGTGTCCCAAGTTCCGTGACATCAACCGAACAGTCGCAGGCCAACTGCAAACGCACGTCGCGACCGCCGGGCTCGGCATAAAGCGCCTGAAGCCGCGACCGCGAGATCATCTCAAACGCGCCAGAGAAATCGAACTGCCGCGGTGCGCCGCCAAGCCGCAAAATGGCATCGCCATTGTTTTGTCCCAGGGACCATGTGGGCCGGTCGGAGAAGCTAAGGACCAACCGCGTGAAGCCGTCATGGTCCCCTGACCGCAATCCGACACTGTCCGCGACCGCTGGCCACGCCATAAGAACGCAGATCGATGCGATCCACGCGCGTATCACGCCGCGTCTTTCTTCACTTCCTGCAGCGCCTCTTCCAGTTCTGAGAAGTTGGGGCGAACGTGGGACGGTGTATTCTGACGTCCGACTTCAATGCAGATGTTGGGGGGGTGGCTGTGCAGATTGGCCACAAGCACTTCGCGGATGAGCTGATAGAAATGTCCGTCTTCTTCCGTCACACCCTTCACGCGTGTCGCAAAAGGACCGAAGAACCCATAGGCCAGGAATACCCCCAGAAACGTGCCGACCAGCGCGCCGCCGATCAGTTTGCCAAGCACCTCCGGCGGCTGGTCAATCGACCCCATGGTCTTGATCACACCCAGCACGGCCGCAACAATGCCAAGCGCCGGCAGCCCATCGGCGACCACTTGCAACGCGTGGCTGGAATGCATCGCGTGGTGCATGTTCGCTTCGATACGCTTTTCCAGGACCTCTTCGACCTGGTGAGGGTCATCATAGTTCATCGACGCCGCGCGCAGCGTATCGCAGATCAGTGCAATCGCTTCCTTGTCGCCCATGATCTTGGGGTATTTCTGGAAGATCGAGGATTCATCCGGTTGTTCGATATGTTCTTCAAGCCCCACCGGGTTCGAACGGGCAAGGCGGATCAGTTCGAACAAAAGGCACAACAGGTCGCGGTAATCGGTCGGTTTCCACTTGGCCCCCTTGAAAACCTTTCCGATCGAACCGACCGTGTGCTTTACGCCCGCCATGTCGTTCGAGATCAGGAATGCCCCCGTGGCCGCGCCGCCGATCATCATCATTTCAAACGGCAGCGAGCCAAGAATGATCTTCATCTTCCCGCCAGCCAGCAGGTAACCGCCAAACACCATGGCGAAGACGACAACGATCCCGATAATTCCGATCATGTGGCGCGGATCCCGACCAACTCACCTAAAGCCTCGTTTCCGTGCAGCTTATGCGCGGTGAGTTAACGAAGACTGAGGACTCGAGCTATTGCTTTGGAACAGCGGCGTTTCGGCCCGCCAATAGGACGCTGATCGTATAGGCCCGTTCGGGAGAGAGCCCGGTCATGATCGCCGCAGCGGCATCCGCGCGCATCCTACCCAGGAAACCGGCTGCGAATTCAGGAGCCATTTCTTCGAACAGAAGGGACGCGTCCTTGGGCTTCATGTTCTCATAGACCGAGGTTAACCGCGCAAGGTCGTTCTCAGCCGCACCATCGGCCAGGGCGATTGTGGCACGCAGGTTTTCTTCGGCCGCCTCCAACCGACCAAGACGCTGATTTACAGCCTCTTCTGCGACTGCCAGCGCCTGAAGTCGATCATCGATCGCCGCTTCCGCTTCAACAACCCAGGTCTCGCGCGCACGTATCGCGGCCAAAGCTTCTGCGATGCCGGGTTCGGCCGAGCAACTCGGAAGGTCGTCCGACATCGCGTCCTTCGTGCCCAGATCCGCAATTTCGCGGGCAATCGCCAGTCCGGTTTCGCCGCCCAGACGGACAATTCCGGACAGAAGGAACAAGGCGGCCACGATCCAGAGCACACTACGGCCTTGACCTTTGCGTTGCCGAGCGGGTCTGTCTTTCTTCGTCATCCGCTTGCCCGCCCATTCACACGATTGCTTTGGAACATTCCGGGCAGTGGATCCCCCTGTTCCTCGGACAATGCAGCTTCGTTTCGGGCCACTTTTGCCCCAAGGCTGTCCGCCTTCGGCGCGTCCCCCAGCCGCGCGGACCCATCGCCGCCGTCCCCATCCACCGGAAGATCGTGCATGGACGCCACAAGCAATTCCAACCGCTTGGCAACATCTTCTGCCCGGTCGGTCAGACCGGAAAGCGACTCGGTCGAGTCGTTCGCCGCGGACTGGGCCGCATTCAGCGCCTTCGACATGTCGTCGACCTGAACGGACAATACGGCGACAGCGCCGCCAACGCCCTTTTCCAGATCGGTGAACTTGGTCAATCGCCGCGACAGGATGAGACAGTACAACCCTGCACCCAATGCCCCGGCAATCAGAAGGATATCCGCCGCAAATGCCATGATCATGTCAACACGAACTCCATGACCAGCAGATCCCGCACTTTGTCACCGCCGGTCACAATCTGTATCCGCCGCAACAGCTGAGACCTGATCCGGAACAAGGCCGTGGGGTCTTCAAGATGCGCAATCTCAACAGCACGCAAATAGCTGTTCATCACGTCCGAAACCCGGGGCAACAGCTTGGTCACCTCGTCGACGCTTGCGACGCCCACTTCAAGCTGTGCATGGAAGCGCAGATGCTTATTGTCGGATTTTGCCCCCAAAGAAATAATCAACGGTTCGACCGGCACGAAGGCCACGTCGGCGGTCTTGCTTTCCTGCTTTTCCGAGTCAGTTTTGGACGCCTGGCTGTCGCCACCGATCGGCAGCATCCCCGACTGGGCTGCAAAGAAACCGCCACCGCCGCCGGACACAGCAAGGACCAGCCCGATAATCAGGCCCAGCTTTGATTTCTTCTTAGGGGCTTCGTCGCTCTCTTCGACGTCGCCGGTCACATCCGTCATGCTGACCCCAGGTCTTGCCGTTCGTTTCCTCGAAATACGCTATCTCAACTAACGGATTCTTAAGGGCAATCTGACAGATCATCGCTGGATGCCGCGGCAGAAGCCGCATTTGGGGAGTCTGGGATTGCAGCAGCTCGTTGGCACTTTCGCAGCGCTAGACGCACGACGACGGGTAATCGTAATTCTGTCCGCGCTTGCCATGTTTGCAGCCGTGATAGGAATTGCGCGCCTGGCCTCAACACCTTCGATGTCGCTTCTTTACTCCGGTCTTGAACCCGCTGCGTCTGGCGATGTCATTCGCGCGCTCGACCAATCGGGCGTTGCCTATGAAATCCGCGGCAACGCGATCTATGTCGAAGCGGGGCGCCGCGATCAGATGCGTATGCAACTGGCAGGTGACGGGATCCCGGCCAACAGCGCCCAGGGGTATGAACTTCTCGACAATCTGACCGGGTTCGGGACGACATCGCAAATGTTCGACGCGGCCTATTGGCGCGCGAAAGAAGGTGAATTGGCCCGCACGATTGTCGCAAGCCCGCATATTTCGGCGGCGCGGGTACATATCGCCAACACGTCATCCCGCCCATTTTCCCGCGACATGGTGCCCAGCGCATCGGTGACGGTGACAACAGCTCAAGGGACCCTTTCGCGCGACCATGCGGAAGCGCTTCGCTATCTTGTCGCTTCCGCAGTTGCCGGGCTTGAAATCGACAATGTGGCAGTCATCGACGGACGCGGCGGTCTGATCGCCGGCCAGGATGAACCGGGCACCGTGGCCGGGGCACAGGGCGTCGACCGTGCTGCCGAAATGAAACGAAATCTTGAACGTCTGCTGGCCGCACGTGTCGGGACAGGCCGGGCGATCGTCGAAGTTTCGGTTGAGAACGTGACCGAGCGTGAGGTCATAACCGAACGACGCTTCGACCCCGACAACCGTGTTGCGATCAGCACGGATACCGAGGAACGAAGCTCGCAATCGTCGGACAGTGGAAGCGGTGACATCACGGTGGCCAGCAACCTGCCCGACGGAGACGCCGCAGGCGGCGCCAGCAATTCATCAAGCCAGGACAGCGAAACACGCGAACAGATCAACTATGAAGTCGCGGAAACTCAGCGCGAACTTCTGCGAACACCGGGCGCGATCAAACGGGTCAGCGTGGCGGTCTTGGTCGATGGGATCCGCAACGTCGCGGCTGACGGCACGGAAACCTGGGAACCGCGCGGCGACAGCGAATTGGCTTCCCTTGAAGCGTTAGTGGCCTCGGCCGTCGGGTTCAACGCCGACCGGGGCGATGTCATCACGATCCGTTCGCTGGAGTTTCAGCCATTGCCGGAAGCGGGGACCGAAGCTCAGGCTACGACCTTGGCCTTCCTGGACGGGTTTGACGTCATGTCGACGGTGCAACTGGCTGTTCTTTCAGTCGTCGCGTTGATCCTGGGGCTTTTTGTCGTGCGTCCGGTTTTGATGAGCGGCGCGTCCGCACCCGTCGGCGGTGCCACCGGATTGGCGCTGCCACCTGTCGCACCCATGGATGATCAGCCGTTGGTCGGTGCTGACACCCCGGCTTTTGACGCTGCCGAGCCGTTGACGGACACGTCCCTTCCAGTCTTGCCAGAGCCGGCAATCGCCGACTTCGGTCCGCCCGATTTGCCCGGGTTGGCACCGTTTCCCGGCGCCGGAGAGGATCCGGCCGAAAGGCTCCGGGCAATGATCGAAGAACGCCAAAGCGAAACGCTTGAAGTGCTGCAAAGCTGGGTTGAAGGGGAGCAAAAGGCATCATGACGGCTGCATTGAAGCTCGAAGAGTTCGACATGCCGATCCGCTCGGCGCCAGGCCTGGAGCTTTCGGGAAATGCCCTGACAGCAGAAGCGGCGGAAGAGATCCGGATTGCTGCCTATGAGTCTGGCTATACCACTGGCTGGCAGGACGCACATGCGTCATCAGACAAGAAGCGGGCGGAAGTCTCGGAAGAGCTGGCGCGCAACCTCCGCGATCTTAGTTTTACGTATTTCGAGGCAAGAACCCAGGTTCTCGCAAGCGTCGAACCGGTTTTGCGCGCGCTCTTCGAGAAGGTGTTCCCAACGCTTCTCCCGGAAGCAACCGCAGCGCATGTCCTGACGCGCATTCACGACATCGCGGCAGAGCTTGCGGACGCGCCGGTTGAACTCTCGGTGTCGCCTGATGACGCGGAAATCGTTGAAAAACTTACGCCTGGCGACCTTTCGGTGCCACTGAAGGTGGCCTCGGAGCCGGCACTGGCCAGTGGCCAAGCGTTTCTGCGGGTCCGCAAGCGCGAGCAAGAGATCGACGTCGCATCATTCCTCGACGAGATTCGAACGGCTCTGAATGCATTGGCGGAAGCCGAACCAGCCCTCACCGCCAATGGCTGACCCAATAGAAGGAGACACTCATGACCGAAAGGGGCGACGACAACCCGTTCGCACAGGTCCCGGTGGAAGTCACCATTGCGGTCGGCAAGGCCCATCCGCTGGTTTCGGAGCTTTTGACACTGGCACCGGGTTCGGTTCTGAAAATGGATCGACGTATCGAAGATCCGGTCGAGATCTACGTGGGGGACAAGCTTTTCGCGCATGGGGAATTGCAGGAAGATCCGGAAGGTCGGGACGGTCAGATCTTGGTAAGACTTACATCATTCGCCCAAGGTGGCGCGAAGAACGACGCCTGAACCGACAGCGCCTGGCCAAGCTGATGCTGGTCTTTCTGGCGGTCGGATTTGTTACATTGGGGGCCGGGCCGGCCTTTGCTCAGGACGTAACCATATCGCTGGGCGATGACAGTTCGCTTGCGTCACGCAGCATCCAGCTGATCCTGCTCTTAACCGTCCTGAGCCTTGTGCCAGGCCTCGCCATGATGATCACGGCCTTTCCGTTCATCGTGACCGTGCTGGCCATTCTGCGGCAAGGTCTGGGATTACAGACTTCGCCACCCAACATGATGATCATCAGTCTGGCACTCTTCCTGACCTATTTCGTGATGGAGCCCGTCTTCGTTGAAGCCTGGGCCAACGGGTTGCAACCGATCTTCGACGGCGGCACTGACTATACCCGGGCCGCAAGGGAAACCATTGCCCCGTTTCGTGTTTTCATGGCTGGGCGGATCGACCCCGATGTCTTTGCACGGCTGGCCTCGCTTCGTCCGGACGCGGCATCGGGTTTGGCGCCGGATACGCCCCTGTCCATTCTGATCCCGTCCTTTCTGCTGAGCGAGATCGAACTTGCCTTTCAGGTCGGTTTCCTGATCTTTCTGCCCTTTTTGATCATCGACCTCGTGGTTGCCGCCATATTGATGTCGATGGGCATGATGATGGTACCTCCAGCAATCGTCTCGCTTCCTTTCAAACTGGCGTTCTTCGTGGTCGCGGATGGGTGGAGCCTGGTGGCAGAAGCGCTGGTCAGAAGCTATAGCTGACCCGTTAGTTCACGATAAACTCGGCATGAAGCGCGCCTGCCGCTTTAAGCGTTTTCAAGATATCGATCATATCGCGGGGCGAGACACCAAGCGCGTTCAACCCGTCTACCACTTCGCTCAGCATCGTAGCTTCAGGGATCGCGGCAAGCGACACGCCCTCTTCCTCGTTCACTTCGGCGATCGTTCTCGGCACCACAATTGTTTCGCCATCAGAGAAGGGATTGGGCTGGATGGCCAAAGGCGCTTCCTGCACGCGAAGGGTCAAGTTCCCCTGGCTGACGGCCACCTGGGATATCTGGACGTCGCGCCCGATGACAATGGTGCCCGAGCGTTGATCCACGACCACGCGCGCCCGATCCTGCGGCTGAACAAGCAGGTTCTCCACGCGTCCGACCGCATGGGCCGGGGAGGGCTGTCGCGTTGCCGCAATGTCTAGCACAACGGTTCCGGCGTCGAGCATGCGCGCCGCACCGCCGCCAAATGCTTCGTTGATGCGGGTTTCAATGCGCTCGGCTGTGGTGAAGTCCGGTGACCGCAGGGCCAGCCGGATCGTGCGCATTTGGGAGAAATCAAACTTGATTTCACGCTCAACCCGGGCGCCAGCAGGGATTGTGCCGGCTGTCGGCACACCGACCACCGTGGTTGCTGCATCTCCTTCAGCGGCGGCACCGCCGGCAAGGATCGTGCCTTGGGCCACGGCATAGATGGCGCCGTCGGCAGCATTAAGAGGGGTCATGATCAACGTGCCGCCAAGCAGACTGCTGGCATCGCCGATGGCAGACACGGTCACATCGATCCGTCCCCCGGCGCGCGCAAACGGGGGCAATGTCGCAGTAACGAAGACGGCCGCAACGTTCTTTGGTCGAAACTGCTCGCCCGTGACATTGACTCCCAACCGTTCAAGGATGTTTGACATGATCTCTTCGGTGAACGGCGCGTTGCGGATCCCATCGCCGGTCCCGTTCAACCCAACAACGAGGCCATAGCCGACAAGGTCGTTGCCGCGGACGCCGTCGAACTCAACCAGGTCCTTAATCCGCACCGAATTGGCCGACGCAGAAAGCGACAGGGCAAAGAACAACGCAAAGCAGGTCACTAGGGTTTTGATCATCTGAGGTAGTCCACCAGGGAAAGGCCGGAAAGGCGCGCCGTCATAACATAAAGCGATTCAATTCTGGCCTGGGTCTCTTCAAGCCGTGCCGCCGTTTCATAGGCGTCAGCCCCCACAAGATCGATGCGGGCAATTTCAAGAGTCGATTCCTCCGACGCCGTGCGGGCCTGGGCCACTTCAATCTGCTCTTCCACGAGGCCAAGGCGAGACCGGAAGGACACAAAATCCGAGTTTCCATTGATCAAAATCTCGGCGGATCGTCCTGCCAGAACGATACGCTCGTCCAGTGTCAGTGCCGTTGCCGTCTCACCAAGAAGCGCGCCAAGCGCGAACCCCTTCAACGTTTCGCGCAATTCGAGATCGTCTGCGGCGAAATCGGTTGTCACAACCTCGCCTTGTGCGATCGGAACATCGGCAAGTCCTGTGGCAGATCCGATGTACGCCACCGTTTCAAAGTCACCGCCCGCGCCGAACCAAGTATCCAGCGCGGCTTCCACACCGGCCGCCGTCGTCTCGGCCGCGACCAGCGTTTCAAGAGCGGTCATGATCGTATCGATATCGGCCACAGCCGCCCCGTCTGTCGCGGTGCCTGCGAACAGCGTGCGCCCGCCCACGGAGGTATTGAGCGCCTCGATCACACGTTCCAGGTTTTCGCGCGATTCCCGCCCTGTGATGTTGAGCTGTGGTGATTGCTCCAGGTCGTTCGCAAACAGCAAGGCAGGTGTCAAATTGTCTGAATAAGTCTGGATGGCGTCCATTGCGGTCTGTCGGGCTGATGCCTCGAACTGCTGATCGATCAGGTTCGTCTTGAACCCACCAATGCGGGACAGCGCCGTTTCAATTCCGCTGAGCGACCCGAAATCGCCGCCGACCGCCGTGGCAACATCGGTCTTGAGACCGGTCGATAACTCGGTCGCCAGCCGACGCATTTCACTCGACAGCGTGGCGTTGTCGCGACGCAACTGGAAACTCAGGGCCAGATCCCCGATGGAAGTAAACGACATGGCTTAGATCCTGATCAAGAACTGGATGAGATCATCGACGGTCTGCACGACGCGCGCATTTGCGGCATAGGCCTGTTCGATCAAAAGTAGTTTCTGAAGCTCCTGATCCGTGTCGACGCCATTGGACAGTTCCAGCGTCGTCAGACTTTCCTGCTGGGCGGTCGCAAAGGCCTGATCCCTCTCAGCCGTGGCGACCGCCACCCCCGCAAGAGACAGGAAATCTGACGCCAGATCCGACGTGGACCGGGCCGCTGTCGTCACAACCGGGTTTGCCGGGACCTGGGTCGCGACCAGCGCGTCTCGATAAGCATTGATCTGGTCGGAATTGCCGCTGGAGCCCGCGACAACTGCGCCCAGACCATCGCGCCACAACCGCAATTCCCCGCCAACGCTGGGATCCAGAAGCGTGTTCAGCGACAGGCGTCCGGCAAGCCCGACTTCATCGGCCAGGGTGAATGCGGCCCCGTTGTCGGTAAAGACGCCTGGGTCACCCAACGTCAGTGTTGGATCGACCGCCGGATCCTCGAACCGCTGAACGAATTCGCGCGCAATCGAATCGATCTGTGCCTGTGATTGTATGGCAAGCTCATCCCGGATTTTGAACAAGGCAGCCAGTTCGCCACCCTCAATCCGCGACCGATCGCCAGATGTGGATACATCCAGCCCGTCGATCTGCAATCCCGAAAGGCCGCCATTTGCCTGGGTTGCCTGCGGTGTCACCGCAGCGACCGGGGTAAAACTGAAAATTGCGGCGCGACTGTCGAGCAGAAGCGCTCCCCCGGTCGAAACCAGGGCGATCCGGTCATCGTCGCGCTGGATTTCCTTGACCGGGATCTTTTCCGAAATCTGATCGACCAGCGCCTGGCGTTCATCTTCCAGCGCGGTCACATCGCGTCCGCGCCCGTTCAGGTTCGCGATCCGGTCATTGAGATCTGCAACCTGTTCAAGCCAGCTGTTCAGGTTGGTCACCGTCTTGGCGATATCGCCATCGGCCTTCGTACGTGCATCCTGGATGCCGTCCGAAATCTGGTTGATCCCCTGAACCAGACTGTTGGCCGCATCCGTCGTGGCTTGCAGTCGAGCGGAAAGATCAGGGCGGCTCGCCGCTTCTATCAGGGTCGTGTCAAAGGCGTTGATCCGCTCCGCCAAGGACCCCGGCTCGCCGGGAAGTCCGATCAAGCTTTCAAGGTCCCGAAAATATCCGGTCAGAGAAGATTGAAAGCCCACATCCGCGTCGGCGGCGCGACGCTCTTGCAGGATGATGGGGTCGACATTCCGAACAACCCCATCGACCTGCACGCCCGATCCTGCGCCGCCCACCGAGCGGGTGGACAGCACGATATCCCGCCGCGCGAAGCCTTCGTTGGTCGCGTTCGCGACATTTGTCGAAACGATCTCAGCCGATTTCGACTGGGCCGACAGCCCGGATAGCGCGTTGGACAACGCGAGCGAGATACTCATGGATCAGCCCCCAACCATTGGCTTTAACGTTTGATGTTCGTGGTTTCCTGCAACATTTCGTCCACGGTCTGGATGACCTTCGCATTCGATGAATAGGCCCGTTGCGTCTGAATGAGTTGGGTCAACTCGCCCGCCACGTCAGTGGCGGATTCTTCAAGCGCGAAACCCACGATGTCGCCTGTCGGCCCGTCGCCTGCATCCCAAAGAAAGAAGGATCCGGATTCATTCGACAGGACATAGGTCTGGTTGTCCTCTGGTGTCAGGCCATTCGGGTTCGGCACATCGACCAGCGGAATCTGGTACAGCGTCCGTGTGATCCCGGTGTCAAAGACTGCCGAGATAAACCCGTTCCCGTCCACTTCCACGGATGTCAGGTTACCGACCGGGAACCCATCCTTGTTGATCGAGGTCGGAGCGAAGCTGTCCGACAACTGCGTCATCACCGTGCCATCACCCGGCTCACCGATATTAATGTCAATATCGCCGCGGTCGGCTGTCACGGTCAGCTGCCCCGTGGCGGGATCATAGGCCCCGCCGGCAAACGTGCCCGCACCGGCGTTCCCCGACAGCAAGATCGGCTCACCACCCGCATCAAGCTCGGCCAGAACAACCGTGCTGATCGTGCCTCCAGCTGCTGTTGTATCGTCGAAAGTGATGTCATAGGCCCCGATCAAGGCATTCGCTTGCGCGGAATCCGTGATTGTCATGACCCAGCGGTTCGACGCGCCAGCCGTGGTCGGCACGATGGGCGTATAGGTGACGTTCAAAGACTGCGACGTCCCAAGGTTGTCGAAGTATTCAACCGACAAGGACAACGGATCGCCGGACGAGCCAAATTCCGTCTCGGTCGCGGGAAGGTTTACACCAAGCGTGATGGCCGTCGTCGGTTCCGCCGCGAATTGGTTGGCGCTGATCTGTACCGGCCGCAGACCATCTGGCGTATCCCTGGGGAAGGTCGGAATTGAGCCATCCGGATCGGCAGGCCAGCCTAGCAGAACCAACCCTGCCGGGTTCACCAGAAACCCATTCGCATCCGTCCGGAACGATCCGGTCGTGGTCAAGTTCATCGGGTAATCGGCGGTGCCTGAGATCAGGGCGGTTTCATTGGTAACGGGAAGAAAACCGCGTCCGCGGACCGCAAGGTCCGTCGCGTTGTTCGTTGCGGCCAAGGCGCCTGCCTGGTCGATTTCGCGCAGCGACGTGGCCCGCACACCGCCAGCCGAGTAAATCCCGACACCCGACTCGATCACCAGCGAGTTGAAATCGGTCTCGGCCCGCTTGTAGCCATAGGTGGACGAGTTCGCGATATTGTCCGAAATCGTCGCCAGCCGACTGGCGTTTGCCGCCAGGCCAGCAACACCCGCATTCAGCGATGAAGAAATGGTCATTCGTTTGCGCCTTTCTGCTGCATCGACCCCCTCGATGGCGTTTAGCGCTAAGGGTCGCGCCTTAACGCGGCCCTAACGGGTCATGGTTAACCGCTCTGATTCAAAGGGTTTTCCGCAACAGAATGACCTCAATTCTATTGTTTCTCAGCGCAAGCGGGTTGCTGGCGACAAGTTCCCTGTCGGCATGGCCCGTCACACGGCGCAGGCGTTCCGGTGCGATATTGCGGCTTTCGATGTAGTCACGCACATTGGCCGCCCGCTGCATGGACAGGTCCCAACGCCGGTCTTCGATCTTCACCAGCGGTTGCGCGCGGGTGTGCCCATCCACTGCAATTTTGTTGTCGACCACAGCAAAGACATTTGAGATCTGCGCAAGGATCGCCTCCAGCGTCTCGGTGGGTTCATCGCCGCCATTCTTGAAAATCGGGCTTTGCTCCAGGTCAAAAATCTCGACGATCAGGCCTTGGTCGGTGATCCGGGTGATGACGTGCCGCGACAGAAGTTCCGTGACCATGCTTTCACCGCCCCGCCCAAGCAGCGCTTCTTCGAGTTCCGCGAAGACCGCTTCATCGGCATCGGGATCGCCGCCCGATTCTTTCGAGGCTTCGCCCAGAAGCTCGACCTCAGCGGTCGAGGCTTCGGATTGCACGGCCTCGGACTGTTTGCCAGCACTTGGACCGGTGCCGTTATTGGCAAAGGTTTCTTCCGAGAAGACACTTTCACCGCCAAAGGCGCCCGTTCCTCCGCCAGAGACGCGATTGACCGGAATGGTCGGGTTGAAATAATCCGCAATCCCCTTGCGCTGCTTCTCGGACGTCGCGCCCAGGAGCCACATCAGCAGGAAGAACGCCATCATCGCGGTCACGAAGTCCGCGTAAGCCACTTTCCAAGCGCCACCATGATGGCCGTCCCCCGCGACGACCTTCTTGCGCTTGATAATGATCGGCTGCTCGGCATTGGTTGCCATCGCACCACCCACCCCTCAGAGGCGCCCCCACAGCCGGAAACCTATCCCGTGGCGCTAAACCTCTGCTTAACGAATCCGGTATGTTTCCAAGGCAAATCTGCGGCAAAAATAGCCGGAAATAAGGCCGCCCAGGAACCCGCCTAGGTGCGTCTCCCAGGCCAAAAGCCCATCCAGCGCCCACCACAGCACGACGTTGACCAGCACCAAAAGACCCACTACGCGAAGGACCGGCCAGATCGGCATTTCATGGGCAAGGCGGTTCAGGAACTCCCACAGGATCAGCGCACCTGCCAGCCCGAACAAGGCGCCCGATGCCCCGACCATCGGATCAAGGGATGAGGCCAGAACGCCAAACCCGACACCCCCGGCCAGCAGCGAAACCACATAGATCAAGGCCAGAACCCATTGCCCGGCTCGGTCCGCGATTGCTCTGCCAAGTGACCACAAGGTCAGCATGTTGACGACCAGATGCACCGGCCCGCCATGCAGGAAACCATAGGTGACGAACATGACCATGGGCTGCGCGGGATAGTTCGGCCGCCAGTCCGCCAGCAACCCTGGCCAGAACCCACCGAAGCTATAGGCAAACTGCCGAAGCCCGAAAGGCAACACGCGCAGATCCGAGAGCGTCAGGAACGCCTCGACAACCGCGCACAGGATCACAACTGTCGGAACGAACCAGAACAGCCGCATCACGAAAAAATGCGCCACATCTTATAGTGGCGCATTCCTGTTGTGGCTTTGGACTTGGCAGGTATCAGGGCCGAAGCGCGAATGTGCGGGACACAGTCGCAAAGACCGCATTCGATCGGGCGTCGGGGTTTGCCGTGCTGTCAGAGTAGCGACCGCGATAGCCGGCACGAAGATCCCAATCGTCCGTCAGCGCCCGGCGGATTGCCAATTCGATATCCGCGCGCGTGGTTTCGTCGGCGGTTCCCGAACCGATATCCTCGGTCTGGGCAAGACCCACGGCAACATCGAATGCCATCACCGGGCTGATTTCGCGCACGTAGGAGGCATTCAATCGGGTCGTCAGGATTTCATCCGAATCGTCCGTTGTCGTTGCCGTCCGTGTCGCCGCAATGGATATGACAGCCGACGGAAGCTCTTGCGAATAGCGAATACTTCCGACTGCCGAAACCGGTCCGGTCGAACTGTCGGACGCGCCGACCTCGAACGAAAGCTGACCCGCGGGCAATTCAATCGAGCGGTCGAAGACCAGTTCGGTGCGTTCCGATTCCTGCGTGATGTCGCGCGTCAGGCGCGCGCCTGCAGTGCCGTTGGCCAGATCGCGGGCATAGCGCAGGGCGCCGGTAAAGCCGTTGATGTCGTCCGGACCTGCTGTGGTGTCTTCGTCGATCGAGGTATAGCCCACCTCAACCGTAACCAACGAAACCGGATCCACTGCCAGTTCAGCACCGACCGAGGCCTCATAGGTCCTGCGCTCAGTCTGATCGGTGTCTTCGCCTTCGAAATCTTCAAAGCTTAAACGCGCGATACCGGTCACCACCGGGCTAAACTGCGCTCTGGCCCGGGCGTCCGCCGTATACCGACGGAAGTCGAACAGGTTCGCATCCATCGTGTCGACAAAGTTCACATCCACGGCGCGAAGCGACACATCCGTCTGGAACGGTCCGCCAACACCATTTGTCAGACCGATTGCGAACTGCGACCTGCGCCGTTCGCCGCTATCGATCACCAGCTCGTCCGAGATCAGATCGCCATCAGTATCGGCAAGAAACTCATCATCGACCTGAACTTCCTGATAGTCGAAGCTCGTGCGGAATTGCGAAGACGCGCCTTCCGTCTGATAGGCAACACCGACCGCGTTGTCGTCGAACCGCGTGTCGGACCCCGATGTGGGGTCGTTTTCGTACCGCAAGACGGTTCGACCGGTGAACTCAATCGAAGACGTCTGCGTCTCGCTCAGAATACTGACGCCCAACGCGTTGTCGAAGGTCGTCGTCGTGCCCAAGGACGTGCTGTCCAGGGCCTCATTGTCGTCGATCTCAATTTCCGACGAGAAGTCGAAGGTCACTTGCGCGCCTGTCAGGCTTTGCGCATACGACGAGACCGCCCCCAAGAGGACGGTCGCGCCAATTGTACCTACGATCGTAGTGTTCCTGCCCCACCCGTTTTTCATTCGTCTTCCTTACTCGAACAGTCTCCGCTGAGGAATGACGATCACGTCGCCATCAGCCAAACGGGTCGACCCGGAAATCGACGCGCCCGCTTCGACTGCACGATAGTTGAAAGGATAGGCTTTGTCTTCACCTGCCGCGTTCGTCCGGCGCAGTTGAATCCGGTTTGTTGCAGCAAACTTCGTAAAGCCACCGACCTGTGCCAGCGCCTGAAGGATTGTCGTGCCCGGAGCAAGCTCCATCGCGCCCGGCGTGTTGACTTCACCCATGACGAAAACGTCGATGGTCCGGCTGGATCCAACCACGCGCGGTGCAACCGTGGCGACCGACACGAACACGTTCGGAGCAGCGGCAAAGTTCGGCGCAATCGCAGCCGAGATGCGCGATGCCAGCTCGTTTGTTGTCCGACCGCTGGCCGGAATGTTCCCTGCAAGCGGAACCGAGATGCTTCCGTCTGGCAGAACCAGAAGCGAACGGTTCAGCGTGGCATCTTCAAGCACTTCCACTGCAAGTGTGTCGCCGGCTTTGATCCGATAGGAATCCTGCGCCGTTGCAGCCACAGCGAACAACATCGCCATGACTGTCGTCATAATCCGAAAAAACATGGTTACCCTCATAGCAGCACCGAGCCCCCAAGAAACTCGATTTGTTCATCCCCAGTCGTCAGTCTACTCGACTTATCGTTGTAAATCATCAAGTTCTACGCAAATTCGCGCAAACCCCTTTTTCCCGTATCGCCCGCGCCACAGCGGACGCAGGAATTGTGGTCAATATCCGGCTATCACGGACATTCGTCGTTATTCGCCAACAATCGATTCGAGCCGTTCCACTTCGGCACGGGCTGCGTCGAACTGCGGTCGTGGATCATCGGGACCGGCGACTTCCAACGCGATCCTGAACTGTTTGAGCGCCTGAGCGTGACGCTGAGCCGTCGCATAAGCCACGGCAAGGTGATACTGAACCAGCGCGTCACCCGGCAAACCTTCGGCGGCAGGCTCAAGATAACGAATGGCGCCCAATGCGTCGCCACGACGCAACGCGATCCAGCCATAGGTATCCTGGAAGGCCGGAACTTCGCTGCCCCGCAGTCGACGGGCAATCGTAAATGCACGGCTGAGCGATTCTTCGTCTTCGCGATAGGCGGTGATCAGGCTCGCCAGGTTATTGGCGATCACGGCTGAAGAGCTGTCGGCGGCATAAAGCTCTTCATAGATCGCAATGGCACCGTCGATGTCGCGGTCGCGTTCCAGCTCGGACGCCTTCAGCCACAAAAGCGATGGATCCTTCGGGTTTGCCTCAAGCGCTTCGCTTAAGACCGCGGTTGCAGCCGGAATGTCTTCGCGCACCAGCATGCTGCTATAGAGCGAACGCCACACGACGATGTCGGTCGGATCTTCTTGCACCAGACGGCGGTAAATCCGTTCAGCCGCAGCGCCCCGGTCGGTCAAAGCGAACACGGCAGCCTGGAAGAACCGCATGGCACGGTTGTCCGGCTCTTCCGACAAAACGCGGTCGATGAAAGCGGTCGCTTCGTCGAGATCGCCCGAATTGATGTGATACCGCACAATCTCGACCGCCGCCGCCGCCGATGCACCTTCGCGTTCGCTCAGATCTTCCAGGAACGTGATGGCTTCGTCGATACGTTCCTGCCTTTGCAGCCGGGTAAGAGCGATCTGGTCCGCAACTGCGGTGGCTCCCTCGTCTTCCAGCCGGCGCAGGTTCCGTTCGACCTGTTCTGTCCGGGGCCAATCTTCGAGCGCGATGTAAACGGCACCCAATTCCGACAACAATTCGATGTGGTTCGGCACTCGACGCAGTCCGGAAATCAGTGTGCTTTCAGCCGACCTGAAGTCGCGATCACCGGACAAGAACCGGGCATACCGAAGTGTTTCTTCCGGCGCGTTTCGCGAAGCTTCCACAGCAAGCGACAAGACTTCGGTGGCCAGTGACCTGTCGCCATTTCTGATATGGGCTTCGGCCATGATTGTCATGATTTCGGAATCCCGTGGTGCAAGGTCCAATGCTGCCCGCAGCGTAAGAATTGCATCATCCGCGCGATCATCCTCGATCTGCCAGCTCGCCCGCATTTTCATGGCTTCGGTGTTGGACGGATCTTCCGTCAGCACCTCTTCCACCAACTGCCGGGCCCGAACTTGATCGCCTGTTGCCAGGTACATCTGAGCCAGCGCGACCTTGATCCCGCGGACCTGCTCTGAGGTTTCTTCAGTCTCGACAATGTTTTCGAGCGTTTGGATGGCCTCTTCCTGATTGCCCTCTTCAAATTCGAAGCTGGCGAGAAGAGATGAGAACAGGGGCCGGTTGTCGGTGGATTCCAGAATTCCGCGCAACGCGGCCTTGGCGGCATCGACCCCACGCATCTGGCGCAGGAAGTCAATCAAAGTGACCTGGGCGGCATCGACATCGTCTGCCCCCTCAACCTCAGACCGGAAGAACGCTTCGGCCTGATCCAAATCGCCCCGCGATAGGAACCACTGCACTAAGCCTTGCTTGAACGAGTCGTCTTCGGGGAAACGCTGAACAAGATCCTTCAGCTGCGCCTCGGCCCCCGCATCGTCGCCCAGAAGGTTCAACGCGATCAATCGCAGCTCAAGGATCTCGGCGGTCGTGACCCCATCTGCGATCAACAGATCAAGTTCTTGCAGCGCGCCGGAATAGTCTAGGTCTCGGAACATGTTGTCGATCACGACTTTCTTCGCGATCAACTTGTCTTCCAGATCCTCCGATACCAATTCCGCGAAGTCCGCCGCTTCGCGCCTTGCCGAGTTGTCTTCCCTTTCGATCGCAGCGCGATACCGCAAGACTGCGTCGATCGCCTTGATCCGGGGCTCATCCGGGGCCAATTCGATGGCTTTTGATCCGTGCCGTTCCGCGTCTTCCCAATTGCCGGCCTCGATCGCCAGTTCCGCGATGGTCTGGCGGGCTTCAAGATTGCTCGGCTCAAGTTCCGAAATTTGACCGTATTGGCGATAAGCCTCTGCCAGGCGTCCCGCGTCCATATAGGTTCGGGCAAGTGTCTTGCGCGCGTCCAGATGGGCGCGGTTCAGTCGGATGGCATTCCGAAACTCAAGCACGGCACGCTCAACATCCCCGCCTTCCAGCAGCGTCACACCGCTTTGAAAGTGCTTTTCGGCCTTTTCCTCAGAACTCTCGCAGGCAGCCAGCGCGACAAAGGCCACGAGGCAAACGATAGGCAGGAATTTACGGGAACGGGTCATAAGCTCCACCTCAGGCAGATTTTCGAGTCTTAGCGATACCGCTTAGGCACTCACACAAAATCGCAGCACAATGTGGGCTGTTTTTCAGCACAAAAGAGGCGGCGGTGCCGCCTCTCCAAATTTCGGACTATGGATTAGTATCCTGTCCCACGAACTACAACACCCACAGTGCGACCCAGGATGCTCATATCCGTGCCGAAGGACAGTTCGCTGTGGTACTTCGCGTCATAGTCCGCACGGCTGCGGAACTCGCTGTCGTTGCGTTCCGAGACCTGCCAAGCGCCAGTGATACCCGGGCGCATCGAATAATAGGCCGCCCCCGGATAGAGCGAGCGCTGATCCGGCATCATGGGACGCGGGCCCACCAGGGACATGTCGCCCAGAAGGACGTTCAGAAGCTGCGGCAGTTCGTCCAAGGACGTCTTGCGCAGGAAACGACCGACCGTCGTAATGCGCGGATCGTCCTTAAGCTTCTGTGTCGCCTCCCATTCGGCGGCCGCGTCCGGGTTTTCGGACAGATACGTCTTCAAAGCGTCTTCGGCGTTTTCCACCATCGTGCGGAACTTGAAGATGGTGAACAATTCGCCACCCTTGCCGACACGCTTCTGAAGATAAAATGGCTTCTGCCCGCTAAGAAGCAGGGCGATGGTTACCACCACCATGACCGGTACGAAGATGGGCGCCGCCGCGAGGATCAGCGCGCCTTCGAACAAACGTTTACCGAACTTTTCGTAGGATGAGGCCTTTGCCCCGTTTCCCCCCAAATCAACTCGTACGTGTTCCGAACCGGACTTCTGAAGTGACTCAAAGTGTACTGTCATAACCACGCGTCAGCCCAACAGCCAACGCCCCTTCACCGTTTACGGGACCAAAATCAAAGTCCCAGACCAAAACCCTTCGCGCAGTAAAACAAGCAGCAGGTGCGCAAGCCGTTTCCTAGCACCCGGTAATATTTCGGGCAATTGTTAGCACATCGACGGAAATCCCGGAGAAAGACGTAAACCATTGTTTTTAAACGCTATCTTTCTATGTCGGAAACTTTTCTGCCTTTGGTCGCACCAAAAAAATGGCGCGATTGTGGTAAATCTGTCGAAATTTAGGCAACAATTCGCGACCAAAACATCGATAGGCGCGGTCTTTGCAACTTAACCTTGTGGACAAGTGATTCGTCAGATGCGAGCGCAAACGCCGCAATGCAGCATTGAACCCCGTTAAGGAGTGTTAACAACCGGTTTCCTCTTGCGGCAGCATGCGGAAAGTTGTGCTCCTTTGTTGACCAAAGTGAAACACACGCCGATAATCTTCGCTTGATCGTATAAAATGTGCTGCAAGGGGGTGTTCATCGCAGAAACGATGGCCCATCTGGGCAGTGATATCAGTTTAATGTCAGTCTTGGCGGCTCTTTCGAAATACACGCCGCCACAACAAAGTGAGTAATTAGTCCGATGATATCTCAAGGCGGACTGTATACCGAGCAGTTCGAATTAACAGAGCGTCCGTTCAATCTGTTGCCGGATCCAGAGTTCATCTTTTGGACCCCGATGCACCGTCGCGCCTACTCGATCCTCGAATATGGCATCCTGACGCGCGCTCCGATCACAGTGATCACAGGCGAAGTCGGGGCCGGGAAGACGACGCTTCTTCAGAAGCTGCTGAAGTCGATCCCTGAGGACGTGACGATCGGCCTGATCTCGAATGCTCAAGGCGGTCGAGGAGAGCTGTTGCGCTGGGTGCTCTATGCCCTGGACATCGAAGCTGGCGCCGATCTTGACTATGTCGCGCTGTTCCAGATTCTTCAGGAATTCCTGGTAGACGAATATGCCGCTGGCCGCCGCTCGATCCTGGTGATCGACGAAGCGCAGAACCTTTCGATCG
The DNA here is from genome assembly GCA_965267475.1 of Paracoccaceae bacterium. Taxonomy (GTDB): domain Bacteria; phylum Pseudomonadota; class Alphaproteobacteria; order Rhodobacterales; family Rhodobacteraceae; genus JBCBKU01. The sequence continues at coordinate 586,184 of OZ254079.1, read as the reverse complement.
AAGGTCTGGAAGAGCTGAGGATGCTCACAAACGTGAACTCGAACAAGGATGAGTTGCTTCAGCTTGTGCTGGTGGGACAGCCCGAGTTGCGCGACATGATTGCCCGGCCGGAACTGCGTCAGTTCGCCCAGCGCGTCGTGGCCAGCTTCCACCTGCCGGGAATGGATAAGGAAACGGTCGCAGCTTATATTTCACACCGCCTGAAGCAGGCTGGTGGAAAGGGCAACGAGTTCACCAAGCAAGCTTGCGAAAAGATCTGGGAGGTGTCGCATGGTGTGCCGCGTCTGGTAAACCAGGTTTGCGACTTCGCCATGGTCTATGCCGCCACGAGCGAAGAGAAACTCGTCTTGTCGTCTACTGTCGATCAGGTGATCTCGGACGGGGTATTCTATCCCGGTTTCACCGGGGCGCACGATCTTGAGGGCCGCGAAGCACCGAGCATTGCGTCTGCAAAGGCCGGAGACACCAAATGACCGCTGATATCTTCTTCTACATCCGCATGTTCATGCGGCGCCTGCCGCTGTTTGCCGGTATCGTTGTCCTGATGACCTCGGTGGCGGTGGTTGTGGCGTTGCGCCTGCCAACCCGGTTCGAAGCAGACGCGCTCTTGCTTTTGGAAAGCCCGCAGATCCCCGATGAACTGGCAGCATCGACGGTGCGGACCGCCGCGCGCGAACAGCTTGAGATCATGGAACAGCGTCTTTTGACGCGCGCGAACCTGTTGGACATCGCGAACGCGCATGGCGTTTTCGCCGGGCGTGATCCGATGTTCCCCGATCAGATTGTTGACCAGATGCGGAAGGCGACGCAGTTCACCACGCGCACAGGGCGCGACCGGGCCACGATGTTCGAGATCCAGTTTGAAGCCGACAATGCGCCTGTATCGGCTGCGGTCGTCAGCGAATACGTCACCCGTATCCTCGCCGAGAACGTGGCGATCCGGACAGACCGCGCAGAGGAAACGCTTGAGTTCTTCGAAGAAGAGGTCAAATCACTTGGCGCCAACCTGGACCGCGCCGGCCAGCGGATTCTCGAATTCAAGAACACGAACCTTGACGCGCTACCGGACTCCCTGGATTTCCGTCTGTCGCGGCAGGCCAGCTTCCAAGAACGTGTGACGCAGATCAACCGCGAGATTTCCACTTATAACGAACAAAAAGACCGGCTTCGCCAGGTCTTTGAAGCCACCGGGCGGCTGGGTAATGTTCAGACCGACAACCGGACGGACGAACAGCGCCAACTCGATGCCCTTCGCGACGAGTTGACGAACGCACTTGCCATCTATTCTGAACAGAACCCGCGGGTTAAGCTGTTGAAAGCCCGCGTCGAGGCACTGGAAAAGACAGTCGCCGCGCAGCTTGGCGCAGGTACGGCGCAGGGCGACGACGCACCGCCGCCCCTATCGGTACTGGATCTGCAACTGGCCGAAATCGACTCGCTGATTGAAAGCCTGGATCAGGAAAAATCCGAAATCGAAGCCGAGGCCGCCACGCTGGCCGAGACGATTGCGCGCACGCCCACCGTCTCGATCACGCTGGAAGCCCTTCAGCGCGACTACAACAACATTCAGACCCAGTACAACGCGGCGGTCGAGCGGCTTTCGACCGCAGAAACGGGCGAGCGGATTGAGGTGCTGTCAAAGGGCGAACGGATCACTGTGATCCGACAGCCCGTTGTGCCCCGCTCACCGGCGAGCCCGAACCGCAGGTTGATCTCGGCCGGTGGTCTGGCCATCGGCGTCGCACTGGGCGTGGGCCTGATTGCCCTTCTCGAGATTTTAAACCAGACGATCCGTCGTCCGGTTGAATTGACACGCAGCCTTGGCATCGCGCCGCTGGCCACCCTGCCCTATGCACAGACGGGCGGACAGCGCGTGCGGGGCAAATTGTTCCGGTGGATTGCAATTCTCCTTATTCTGATCGCAATTCCCGCCGGGCTTTATGGTATCAACGAGTATGTCATGCCGCTCGACCTTCTGGTCGACAGGATCCGGGGCCAACTTGGCATCTGATCGGGCAGAGACCGGTAAGGAAGACAGGAATGGAAAAGCTCCAAGCTGCGATTGAACGGGCACGGGCAAAACGCGATGACAGCCCAATTCCGCGCCGGGAACGGGCCGAAAGGGCCGCGCTTGACGGCAACTGGGATCGCATCCCCGAAATGGAAGTCGACAAGGCGAAGCTTCTGAAGAACCTTGTCTTTGTCGATGCGAACGGTCCCGAAGCGTCGGCCCATGACATCTTGCGCACGAAAGTCTTGCAGCTTTGTCGCGAAAACAACTGGCGGCGTGTCGTCGTGACATCGCCGACCAAGGCTTGCGGTAAGACGACAACCGTCGCCAACCTGGCGACCAGCTTTGCGCGCCAGGCCGACCGGAAGACCCTTGTTTTCGATTGCGACTTTCGCCGCCCCAGCATGGCCGAGAAATTCGGCCAGACAAGCGGTCAGAGTTTTTCCGAGGTTCTGGACGGTGAAATCGACTTTGCGGAACAGGCGCGGCGGATCTCGTCAAATGTTGCAGTTGCCGTGAACTTCGCACCTGCGACGAATCCGTCGAAGCTGATCATGCAGGATCGGACAAGTGAAATGCTCGACGCGATCGAGGCGCGCTATAAACCGGATCTGATGATCTTCGACGTGCCACCGATTCTGGGGACCGACGACACGCTCGCCTTCCTGAAGAACGTGGATTGCGCGCTTTTGGTGGCCGCCGCCGAGAAGACGACGATCAACGAAGTCGACAATTGCGAAAAAGAACTGGCCGAACAGACCAGCGTGATGGGCACGGTGTTGAACATGTGCCACTTCACGGAAGATGCCTATGGATACGGGTACGACTGACCCGCTGCCCGATCCATCGCTGGCGCGGTAAGGATCAGTCCTTGACCAGCCGCGCCAGATACTGACCGTAATCGTTCTTTTTAAAGATCTCGGCCCGCGCTTGAAGCGCAGCGCGGTCAATCCAGCCAAGGCCAAAGGCAATCTCTTCCGGACACCCGGTTTGCAGGCCTTGCCGGTCCTGCAGCGTGCGGACGAAATTCCCGGCATCCAGAAGGCTGGCATGGGTTCCTGTATCAAGCCAGGCATAGCCGCGTCCCATATGCTCGACCGTCAGGCTGCCTTCTTCGAGATACGTCATCAAAAGAGACGTGATTTCCAGTTCGCCCCGATCCGACGGCTTGACCGACTTCGCGCGGGCCGGTGCCGTCCCGTCCAGGAAGTACAGGCCGGTGACGGCGAACTCCGATGGCGGGACTTCGGGTTTTTCGATGATCTCGGTCGCCTTGCCGTCGCCATCGAAGGCCACCACGCCATAGCGCTCGGGATCCGACACCTGATAGCCGAAGACCGTGCCGCCCGTTGCCTTGCCATCAGCGGATTTCAGGATCTCCGGCAGGCCATGGCCGAAAAAGATGTTGTCACCCAGAACCATGGCCGACGGTGCGCCATCCAGGAAATCTTCCGCCAGAATATAGGCCTGCGCCAGCCCATCCGGTGACGGCTGGGTGATATATTCAATCGAGATCCCCCATTGGGATCCGTCGCCCATAAGCCGCATGAACTGGTCCTGATCCTCGGGCGTCGTAATCACGCAGATCTCGCGGATCCCGGCCAACATCAAAACGGTCAGCGGATAAAAGACCATGGGCTTGTCATGGATCGGCAAAAGCTGCTTAGACACACCCATGGTGATCGGATAGAGCCGCGTGCCCGAGCCACCGGCCAGAATGATACCCTTGCGGTTTGTCATTGAGTTGTCGTCCTTCAGCTTGCCTTGCCCAGGCGCTCGCCCACGCCGGACCGTGATTGCAAAGCCCGCCACCAGCTTTCGTTCTCAAGATACCAGTCGACCGTTCGCTCAAGACCTTCTTCCACCGTGACCGATGGACGCCAGCCCAGTTCAGTCTGGATACGGGTAGGATCGATGGCATAACGCAGATCATGTCCCGGACGGTCTGTAACATAGGTGATCAGATCTGCATGGGGCGCGTTCTCGGGCCGCTTGCGATCCATAATCGCGCAGATCTTCTGAACAAGGTCGATGTTCTTCACCTCGTTTTCGCCGCCAATGTTGTAGGTCCGGGCGTTTTCACCCTTCTGCAGAACGGTCAAAAGTGCGTCGGCGTGATCTTCGACATAAAGCCAGTCGCGCACGTTCTCGCCCTTGCCGTAAACCGGAATCGGTTTGCCATGGTACGCGTTCAGGATCACCACCGGCACCAGCTTTTCAGGGAAGTGATAAGGCCCGTAATTGTTCGAACAATTGGTCAGTACAAACGGCAGCCCATAGGTTTCGCCCCAGGCGCGGACCAGATGATCGGACGCGGCCTTGGATGCGGAATACGGGCTGTTGGGTGCGTAAGGCGTCGTTTCCTGGAACTGCCCTGTTTCGCCGAGCGTGCCATAAACCTCATCGGTCGAGATGTGGTGGAACCGGAAGGTGTCCGGCTTGCCCCTCTCTGTCCAATAGGCGCGCGCCGCCTCAAGCATCGTGTATGTGCCGGTCACGTTCGTATCGATGAACGCGGCAGGCCCATCGATCGAGCGATCCACATGGCTTTCGGCGGCCAGATGCATGACGGCATCGGGTTGGTGCTCGGCGAAGATACGGTCCAGCGCATCGCGATCACGAATATCGGCCTGCTCAAACGCATAGTTCGGGCTGTGGGCCGCCTGGTCCACATTGTCGAGGCACGCCGCGTAGGTCAGCACATCGACATTCACCACGCTGTGGCCGTCTTGAATCGCCCGCCGCACAACGGCAGAGCCGATAAACCCCGCACCCCCAGTCACCAAAATCTTCATACGCTTACTCACTCATCTGAAATGGGCTGTTGATCTCTGACAGCATCGGCGCCGCCGCATCCTTGTCCGACAGGATCACCTTGCCGCCCGAAAACCCCCAATCGATCCCAATCTCGGGATCATCAAACCGGATCGCCCCTTCAGCCGAAGGTGCATAAAGATCCGAACATTTGTAATTCACCTCGGTCCCCGGTTCGAGCGTCATGAACCCATGCGCGAAGCCGGCAGGCACAAGCATCATCTTGGCATTCGCGGCAGACAGAACCTCGCCATACCACTTGCCATAGGTCGGTGACCCGACGCGGATATCGACGCCAACATCCATCAGTGCGCCTTTGGCGCAGCGAACAAGTTTGGCCTGAGCATGGGGCGGCGCCTGATAGTGAAGACCGCGCATCGTCCCAGGCTCGGCCGACAGGGACCGGTTGTCCTGGACAAAATCCAGATCGACGCCCGCTTCGCGAAACATCTCGCGATTCCAGGTTTCTTCAAAGAACCCGCGGTCATCGCCGAACCGCTTGGGCGTGATCACCAAAAGATCCGGAATAGGTGTCGTCTCAATCTTCATGTCGGTCCCGACTGCTTCGGCTTCGGTCGCTGATCTAGAGGAATTGCCCTACCATGTCATTGATAGAAGGCGATTATGGCGAGATCGCGCCGGTCTTCTCGATCAATGCGCTGATCGCATCTACATGTGTCTTCAACGCCCCGGGATCGCCACGGGTTTCCACGTTCAGCCGCAAAAGTGGTTCGGTATTCGATTTCCGCAGATTGAACCGCCACTCGGAGAACTCACATGACAGCCCATCCAGCCGGTCAACCGTTTCGGCCTTGTCCACATAGGCCGCTTCGACTGCGGCGGCTGCCGCATCGGCATCATTCAGGCGAAAGTTAATCTCGCCCGACGACGGGAACGCCGCCCGCATATCCGCCACGAGCGCCGACAGGGGCTGACCGGTCCGGGACATGTGCTCAACCACCAGAAGCCATGGGATCATGCCGCTGTCGCAATACATGAAGTCGCGGAAGTAGTGATGCGCCGACATCTCACCGCCATAGACTGCGTCAGCCTCGCGCATTGCAGCCTTCAAGAAAGCGTGGCCGGTGCGGGATACCACCGCCTCTCCGCCGCCTTTCCCGATGATATCGCGGGTGTTCAGGACAACACGCGGGTCATGGACGATCTTCGCACCGGCGTGCTTGCCCAGAAAGGCCGCGGCCAAAAGACCGACAACATACTCGCCATCCAGAAACCCGCCAGTTTCGTCGAACAGGAAGCAGCGGTCGAAGTCCCCGTCCCACGCAACCCCGATATCCGCGCCTGCCTTGCGCACGGCGTCTGCGGTCACAGGGCGGTTTTCAACCAGCAAGGGGTTCGGGATACCGTTCGGAAAACTCCCGTCGGGATCGTGATGCATCCGAACAAAATCCAACGCAACTCCGCGGCGCGCCAACACGTCAGCAATCGCATCAAAGGCCGGCCCCGCCACGCCGTTTCCGGCATTGACCAGCACCTTGAGCGGTTTGAATGCAGTCGTGTCGATCATCGAAGCGACGTGACGTGCGTATTCGTTGCGCGGGTCCGACTTGATGACGCGGCCCGTTTCCGCATCAGGAAAATCGCCCGCCTCGGCCATTTCGCGAATGGTAACAAGTCCGGTATCGGACGAAATCGGACGCGCGCCCTCGGTCACCATCTTGATACCGTTGTAGTCAATTGGGTTGTGGGATGCCGTGACCATCAACCCGCCCCCCACGGCCAGATGTTCCGTCGCGAAATAGATCTCTTCGGTGCCGCAGAGGCCGATATCCGTCACATCCGCCCCGCCCTCGGTCAAACCCCGGTTCAGCGCCTCTTGCAATTCAAGGCTGCTTTCCCGGCAATCTCGGCCTGTCACGGCGGTTTTCGCGCCCATGACAACCGCAAAAGCGCGCCCGATCCGATAGGCAATCTCTGCGTTCAGTTCCTCACTCAACTGTCCGCGGACATCATAGGCTTTGAAGCAGGTCAGTTCGGGCATCAGAAATCAGCCTTTTTGCAATGCACTGGGCCGTGATCTAGCCCCTGCGACACGGGAAATCCACGGCTTCCGGTGACTGGACCAAACTGACGGCCAATTCGCATCGCGACACGGGGAAAATCGCCGGATTCGAACCAATCCCGGCGTGGCGGCCCCGACAGGAGTCGAACCTGTGGCCTACCGCTTAGGAGGCGGTCGCTCTATCCGGCTGAGCTACGGGGCCGCAACGCCCTCTTCTACCCGATCCGGATGTGCTGGAAACCCCGCAAATTGTCGTTTATCCCCGCCCCGATATCTTGGGAGCCCAGCGTCACATGCAGAACGATCGCGCCTTCTTCGAACGGCTCTTTGCCGCCGCTGTGACTGCCGCCGATCCGCTTGAGGCGATGAAGCCCTGTTTGCCTGACCCGCCCAAGGGGCGGACAGTGGTCATCGGGGCGGGCAAGGGTGCCGCGCAGATGGCCCAAGCATTCGAGACGCTGTGGACCGCGCCCTATTCAGGTACGGTTGTCACGCGATATGGCTATGCCGCACCCACGGATCAGATCCAAGTTATTGAATCGAACCATCCCGTACCGGATGCGGCAGGTCTGGCCGCGTCGGACGCGCTTTTTGAGGCGGTCCAGGGCCTTGGCCCCGACGATCTGGTGATCGCCCTGATCTGCGGCGGCGGATCGGCCCTTTTGCCCGCGCCGCCTGACGGTTTGACGCTGGAAGACGAAATCGCCCTGAACGAGGCGCTTCTAGCGTCCGGCGCACCAATCTCGGCCATGAACGCCATTCGCAAAATGGTGAGCCGCATTAAGGGTGGTCGCCTGGCTGCCGCGGCAGCTCCGGCCCGTGTTGTCAGTCTAGTGGTCTCAGACGTGCCGGGGGACGACCCGGCGCAGGTGGCATCCGGCCCGACGGTGCCCGATGCGTCCGGTCGGGCCCAGGCCCTAGCCGCGATATCGGACTATCGGATTGTCCTGCCGGACCGGGTCGCTGCGTATCTTGAAGACGCCCCGGCGCCGCCGGCCCCGGGTGATCCGGTTTTCGCGAGACACGAAATCCACGTCATCGCATCAGCGGCGCAATCGCTTGAGGCTGCATCTGCGCTTTCCGAGGCGGAAGGCATCCCGGCACATATCCTGTCCGACGCCATCGAGGGCGAAGCGCGCGAAGTGGCCACAGTTCATGCCGCGCTTGCCCGGGAAGTTGCGGCCCGTGGGCGGCCTTTTGTGAAGCCCGCGCTGATCCTGTCAGGTGGCGAGACGACAGTGACGCTTCGCGCCAAGGGTGCTGGCGGGCGCAATACCGAGTTTTTGCTGTCGCTCGCGCTGGCGCTTGACGGGACCGAGGGCATAACCGCCATGGCCGCCGACACGGACGGCATTGACGGCAATCGCGACAACGCAGGCGCGTTTGCGGACGGAACGACGGCGGCCCGGCTTCGCGCCAAGGGGCTCGACCCGCGCGCACTTCTGAACGGAAACGACGCCTGGACGGCCTTCGATGCCATTGGCGACCTGTTCGTACCAGGACCTACGGGCACCAACGTGAATGACTTTCGCGCGATCCTGGTTCGTTGAAGAGGCGCTTGGACTTAGCTACCAATCGCGCCTAAACTGCTGAGCAGACAAGACATTCGGAAAGACCCATGACCGAGGACCCGACCAAGCCGCCGCCGCGCCCGCTTACCTTGCGGGACGTATCGGATGCCTCTGGCGTCAGTGAAATGACAGTCAGCAGGGTGTTGCGAAACCGTGGGGACGTTTCGGACCGCACACGGGAAAAGGTGCTAAGTGCCGCGCGTGACCTTGGCTATGTGCCCAACAAGATTGCAGGGGCTCTGGCATCCAACCGCGTGAATCTGGTCGCGGTCATCATTCCAAGCTTGTCGAATATGGTCTTTCCCGAGGTTCTGTCCGGCATTTCTGCGGTGCTTGACGAAACCGAACTTCAGCCCGTGGTGGGCGTCACCAATTACAGCCCCGAACGTGAAGAACGGGTGCTGTATGAAATGCTGTCCTGGCGGCCTTCCGGCGTGATCATCGCTGGCCTTGAACACTCCGATGCCAGCCGCAAGATGCTGGCCAACGCAGGCATCCCGGTGGTCGAGATCATGGATGTAGACGGGCGCGCGATCGACGCCGTCGCCGGGATCAGCCATCGTCGCGCCGGGCGCCAGATGGCCGAGCGGATCATAAAAGGCGGCTATACGAATATCGGGTTCCTGGGCACCAAGATGCCGCTGGACCACCGCGCCCGGAAGCGGTTCGAAGGTTTTACGGAAGTTCTGGCTAAGGCGGGGCTCGAGGTCATGGATCAAGAGTTCTATGACGGCGGGTCTTCCATCGTCAAAGGGCGCGAGATGACGGCGGATATCCTTGCGCGGTCACCTCTCCTCGACTTTCTGTATTTCTCAAACGACGTCATTGGCGTCGGCGGAATGTTCTATTGCCTTGAACAGGGGCTCGAAATCCCGGGTCGCATAGGCATGGCGGGGTTCAATGGCATCGAGCTTCTGGGCGGGCTGCCCATGAAACTTGCCACGATGGACGCGTGCCGACTGGAAATCGGCCGTTCAGCGGCCGAAGTCATCGCCAAGCATGCCGGACGCGAAGGTCCGGCGGATGCGGAACGTATCGAGCTGTCGCCAGTCCTTCAGACAGGCGACACGCTTGGGCGCAAAACAGTGTTTCTGGATCCGGACGCCGACGCCTGACGAAGTCAGGTTAGATAAACCCAAGCTTGCGGATCGCGCTTTTCGCCAATTCCCGATCCGTTTCGTGTTCGGACAATGCGCCACGGTTCAGCAATTGCATCGTGCGGCTCAGAACCTTGCGCGATGACTGTTCCCGAATGAACCGTGCGATGTCCTTATCCGCCATGGCGGCGATCGACGCAGCGACGGTTTGCTCTTCCGAAAGATGTTGGTTCATCCATGCCCCCCAGCAGATGATCGAAACATTAACCTGTTCCTATCGTTCCGCAAGGATTCGTCCTGGTCGCTGCGAATTGGGCCGCGCCTGCGCGGATTATCTGCCCAGAATTTGAGCGGATTCGGGGACCTGCACCGCTTATCCACAGGCCAACGCCACCGATCAGTTGCAGTCCCTCAAATGTTCCGCGCGGGCCGTGCCCCGAAAATCACGCAGCGGGTTCGAATCCGCACCATCATCGGCCATACAGAATCAGGTTTGCACTCGGCCCAATTGGGCATTGCCGCACGTTCGAAGTGCAAAAGTTTCGGGAATTGGGCGCACTTTTTCATGGGTCGATCTGGAAGCTCGGAACCTCGATTCTTCTGCTCTGGATTGAATTTTTTATACCTTTGGAGGCGATTCAAACGCAGAAATAGAAACTTGGAAGCGGGCTTCGTAGAATCTTCTTGCGCCGCGGCCTCTCCATGATTAGCCTACGGTTTTGCATACGTATGCAAAACTGCGATGCACAGCCTTGGGGGGACAATGGCCGAAATCCAATTGCGCAACGTGTCTAAACGTTGGGGATCCTTTGTCGGTGTCGACAATTTCGATCTAACCATCGAGGATCGCGAATTTCTGGTTCTGCTCGGGCCCTCGGGATGCGGGAAAACCACCACGATGCGGATGATCGCAGGGCTGGAAGACGTGACCGATGGGAACATCACCGTCGACGGGCGCGTGGTGAATGACCTTGAACCGAAGGACCGGGACGTCGCGATGGTGTTCCAGTCTTACGCCCTTTATCCCAACATGAATGTCTACGAGAACATTCGCTTCCCCCTGAAGGTCCGGAAGATCGATCCCGCCAGCCATGATGATCGCGTCCGGCGCGCGTCGGCCATGGTGGAACTTGACGATTTTCTGCACAGGAAGCCCGCGGAACTGTCCGGAGGCCAGCGTCAGCGCGTGGCATTGGCCCGCGCGATCGTCCGGGAACCGAATGTCTTCCTGATGGATGAACCGCTGTCGAACCTGGACGCGAAGCTTCGCGTTTCGACGCGCGCACAGATCAAGAACCTCAGCCACGAACTTCAGGTGACGACGATCTATGTCACCCACGACCAGATCGAGGCCATGACTTTGGCCGACCGCGTCGTCGTGATGAACAAGGGCGTTGTTCAGCAAGTCGGATCGCCGACCGAAATCTATGACCGTCCAGCCAACACCTTCGTGGCCGGTTTCATCGGTTCGCCAGCGATGAACCTGATCGATGGCACAATGTCCGGCGGAACCTTCCGGACCGAGGGCATCGAAATCTCAGGCCTGAACGCGCCGGACGGCAACGTGACGCTGGGCTTCCGCGCAGAGGATGCAAGTGTCGCCGAGAGCGGCGGCGATGCCCATGCACCGGTCTACGCGATGGAGCTTCTCGGCGACGCAACGATGGTCACGATCCGGGTCGGACCGGCGCAATTAAGCGTCAAGGCCAATAAAGAGTTTCGTGCTGAGATCGGCGACCCGGTCCATTTTCGCATTCCGAACGAGATCTGCCACCTGTTTCATGCCGAAACGGGTGAAAGAATTGGGGGATGAAACCTCAGTCGTACGCCCATTGTGATGGGCAACGGGGCCTTCGTGGCTCGATAATCAGGGAGAAAACGATGTATCTCAAAAAAATAGCACTCGCGGGGGCACTGGCGGCCCTTTCGGGGACCTCAGCACTGGCAGGCGGCCATTCCTGCGAGATCGGAGCGCGCGTCTCGATCGTGGGCAATGAGTTCCCGGCGATCCAAACGATCGGTGCCGGCGCCCAGTCTTGCACAGGCGGCGAAGTCACGACGAACCTCACCGCCGATCACCAGAAGATCAACCTGCCCGGCATGCAGGGCAATCCGGCTGAATACACGACGGCGATCATCGCCAACTCGTCCATCGTTGCGCTGATCAACGAAGATGTCATCCGTCCGCTTGACGATCTTGTGGCCAAGCACGGCGGCGACCTGAAGCCGAACCAGCTGATCACAATCGACGGCAAGGTCATGGCGGTCGCGTTCATGGCGAACGCACAGCACCTCGTGTACCGGGCCGACGTGCTTGAGCAGGTAGGAGTGGAACCACCCAGCACCTATGAAGAGATGTTGGAGGCCGCGAAGGCGATCCGCGAAGCCGGCATTATGGAGAACCCGCTGGGCGGTGCGTATGCAGCCGGCTGGAACCTGGCCCAGGAATTCAACAACATGTTCCTTGGCCATGGCGGTACGCACTTCAAGCCCGGCTCAGCCGAGCCGAACATTGTGACCGCGGAAGGCATCGCGACGCTTGAGATGATGAAGGCGCTGTCGGAATACATGAACCCCGACTTCCTGACCCATGACTCGAACGCGACAAATGCCGAATACCGCGCTGGCAACGTGGCGCTGATGAACATGTGGGGGTCGCGCGCGGCCACGCTGACAACGGCCGAAGGCGTCCTTCAGGAAGTCATCGACGGCCACGCCATCGCCGGTCCGATGACCGTTGCAGGCGGGGACACACCGGCATCCACGCTGTGGTGGGACGGTTGGACTGTCGCCAAGAACATCTCGGACGCCGAAGCCGAGGCGACTTTCCTGGCCATGAAGCACGCCATCGACCCGGCCATCCTGTCGGATGAGGAAGTGGCGAAGCAGGCCGTGTGGCTGATCGACGGCTACCAGCCGACCGAAGCCGCAACGGGCGTCTTCGACGCAGCCAATTCGGGCACGATCCCTTACCCGATGCTGCCTTACATGGGCCTGATGCACACTGCGCTTGGCAATGAGCTGGCGGACTTCATGCAGGGCAAGGAATCTGCGGAACAGGCGCTGAAAGACGTGGAAGCGGCCTATATCGCCGCCGCCAAGGAAAAGGGCTTTCTCTAAGCTCTGAACGATTGGCCGGGGCGGATCGCCTGCCCCGGCTACTTGCCGCAAAAGCGATGGTCCCATGAAACACCGTACGTTCTTCTGGTTCTTCCTGCCCACCGGCCTTGCGATGATCCTGTTCATCGCCCTGCCGCTTGTCTCGATTGTGACCCAGTCGATGTTCGCACCGCATGAAGCGGTGCTGATCGAGACAGAGAATTGTGGCCCCTTCGGCTGCACCAAGGAAACGGTGATCGACCAGGAAGCGACGGCGGCCATCCGCGACGCGCAACCGCTGGGGCGGTTCGTGGGTCTCGACGTCTACAAGGATCGCGGGCACCTGGCCGTAAACGAGGTTCGCGAGGCCTGGCAAACGTCCGAGACCTTTGCCGATTTCCGACGCGCGCTTGGCAACCTGCCCTTCTATCGGTCCGTGGCCTTCACGCTGACCTATACTTTCATCTGCACGCCCTTCCTGATCGCGCTTGGCCTGATGATCGCCCTGGCGGTCAACACACTGAACCAGCGTCTCAAGGGCTATGTCATCTTTTTCTCGCTGCTGCCGTTTACGGTGACGCCACTGATCGGTTCGCTTGTCCTGTTCTGGATGATCGACGCGCGCGGGATCCTAGGTAACCTGATTTCCTATCTGGCGAATGATCCAAGCCTGTCGCTGAAAGCCTCTACCCCGCTGATGTGGATATCAATCATCGTCTGGGGGATCTGGCATTCGGCGCCCTTCGCGTTCGTGGTGTTCTATGCGGGTCTTCAGACGCTTCCGCAGGATCAGATCGAGGCCGCCCAGATCGACGGGGCAAATCGCTGGCTCCAGGTGCGCTATGTGATCATCCCGCACTTGATGCCGCTGATCACGTTCGTGACGCTCATCCAGTTGATGGACAACTTCAAAGTCTTTGAACCCATTGTCGGCTTCTTTGCATCGGCACACGCGACGTCACTCAGTTGGATCATCTTCAACGATCTCGGAGGCGAGACCCGACAATTGTCTGCGGCCGCCGCGACCTCGGTCCTGACGATCATCGGTGTCGCGATCCTTCTAAGCCCGGTGCTTGTCCGCACTTGGCGCGACTTCAAGGGGAAGATCTGATGGCCAGCAAAGCTCAACGCGCACCGCTGTCGCTTCGTGTCCTGACGATTGCCTTCCTGGTGCTCTGGGTGACGGCCGCGGCCTTCCCCTTCCTCTGGACGGCATGGGGCAGCTTCAAGGTTGAACTTGATTTCTTCTCGATCTCGGACTGGACAGATGCGCTGACAGGTGACCGGACACAGGCGACCTATGGCATTCCGTTCACAACAGCGGGGTATGAAGGCGCCTGGATCCAGGAAGAGTTCTGGCGCGCAACCATCAACACGTTCATCGTCTGTATCTTTGTGGTGCTGACATCCCTGACCATTGGAACGCTGGGCGGCTATGCTCTGTCGCGGTCAGGCTATCGCTATACGTTCTGGCTTCTGATCATCGCGCTGATCTTCCGGGCCCTGCCGCCGATCACCCTGGTGTCGGGCTATATGCTGCCCTTCTTCGAATGGAACGTCTGGGGGATCCTGCCGACTGCAATCATCGTGCTTGTGGCCATGAACCAGCCCTTCACGCTGTGGATGCTGCACTCCTTCTTCCAGAACATCCCGAAAGAGCTGGATGAAAGCGCCAAGGTCGACGGTTGCACACAGTTCCAGGCCTTCCGTCATGTGATCATCCCGGTCATGTGGCCAGGCGTGATCACCACGGGACTTTTCAGCTTCTTGCTGGCCTATAACGACTTTGCCGTAACCTCGATGCTGCTGTCGGAATCGAACCGCACCATGGTGCCCGCAATCGCCGCCTTCCTCGGCTCGACCTACAACGAAGGTCAGGTGATGTTCGCGGTCGCTGCAGTGGTCTCGGCGACAGTGCCTTTGTTCATCCTTGTCATGGTGTTCCAGCGCCAAATCGTTTCGGGTCTGACTGCCGGCGCGGTCAAAGGCTAAGGGATCGCAGGGGGATGCAAGCCAATCGCGATAGCCTGAGGACATTTTTGCAAACGTATGCAAAAGCGGATCTTGGACGACAGGTTGGCGGCATCATGGAATTTTACGCGCCGGATGCGGCGATCAATGTGGTCCACCCGTTCAACGAAATCGCGGGCGCCGAACCCTATGCCCGGATCTTACACGGGGCGCTGACCCATGCGTTCGAGGACCTGAGCCGGACCGATTACATCGCCATGGCAGGTAATTTCGAGGGTGCCGACTGGGTTACCACCACGGGATATTACTCCGGTCGCTTCACGGCACCCTTTCTCGGGATCGAGCCAACGGGCGAACTGGCGTTCCTTCGCTTCGGCGAATTCCACCGGATGGAAGACGGAAAAGCAGTCGAGAGCTATGTCTTTCTGGATCTGCCTGAACTCATGATCCATGCAGGCCAGTGGCCCATCACGGACAGTCCAGGAAAAACGCGCGGCTTCACCGGGTACCTGCCCGGCCCCGCGACCCATGACGGGTGCCATTGGGTCGATACCGACCCGGCGCGGTCGCAGTCCTCGGCTGACATGGTGACCGAGATGCTCGGCCAGTTGGCGACCAAGGACGAAGGCTGGCGACCCTTCTGGGCCGATGACATGATGTGGTACGGACCGGCTGCCTTTGGATCATTCAAAGGCCTGGAAGCTTTCGCGTCTTTTCAGGTCCCGTTCGAAAACGCCTTCGAAGGCTGGTCCGGCGGCGCGGCGGGCAACGGCATGACCCGCCATTTCACGCGGTTCGGTGATGGAGACTATGTCTGCTCTGGCGGCTGGCCGTCGCTGACCGGTGTTCAGACGGGTCGCTTCCTGGGACAAGAGCCGGAAGGCAAGCGCCTGTTCATGCGCGTCTGCGACTGGTGGCGGCGAGACGGCGATCTCCTGGCCGAGAACTGGGTCTTCGTCGATATCCCGGATGTGCTTCGTCAGATGGGGCGCGATCTATTTGCCGGGGTGGAATCGGCATGAGCACCCACGACTATATCGTGGTCGGGGGCGGCTCGGCGGGGTGTATCGTCGCGGCCCGACTGGCCGAGTTGCAGGCAGGATCCGTCCTACTGTTGGAAGCCGGACCGTCGAACCGCCACCCGCTGGTCAAGATGCCCTTCGGTCTGGTCTGGCTTCTTGGTGGGGCGCGCGACTGGGCATTTCGGTCGACGCCGCAGGCGGCGCTTGGCGGGCGCCAGGTCCCGGTTCCTCGGGGACGGATGCTGGGTGGCTCGGGGTCGATCAATTCGATGGTCTGGTTCCGGGGACGTTCGAAGGATTTCGATGGCTGGCAGGTACCCGGGTGGTCCTTTTCCGAAGTCGAGCCGCATTTCGACGCGGTCGAAGCCCGGCTGACACCCGGCCCGATGCCGTCGCCCCACCCGCTGACCGAACGGTTGGGGACCATGCTCGGCGCCAATGCCGCGCACCCGACACCAGATGTGGAATCGGCCGGGCCCTTCCGTTTCAACCTCGTGGGCGGACGCAGAAACTCGGCTGCTGATGCTTTTCTGAAGGGCGCTTCGGTCACCATTCGGACAAGCGCTCAGGTCGACCGATTGGTGTTTAAGGGTGACCGCGCACGGTCTGTCATACTGATCGACGGCTCCGAGATCGAAGCCACCAAGGCCGTGGTCCTGTCAGCGGGTGCCGTCGCCTCACCCGCGATATTGCTGCGGTCAGGGATTGGTCCCAAGGCAGACCTCGACGCGCATGGCATCGCGTGTCGCGAAGACGCGCCGGAAATCGGTGCAAACCTGCATGACCATCCGGCCTTGGGGTTCCACTTCGAAGGACCCAGATCGGGCTATGGGTTGGAACCCGGGCAGCTTCCCGCCTGGGCAGCGGCGCCCTTTGCCTACGCCTTGACGCGTCAGGGCCGCCTCGCCTCACCAACAGTCGAAGGCGGCGCCTTTTTCAATGCGCGCGGCGACAGCCCGGAACCCGACATCCAAAGCCATTTCATCCCGTTCAAGCTTGACCAGAATGGCCGGCGCATTTCTTGGGGCGCAGGCTATTTCGCTGATGTTTGCCTGTGTCGCCCGAAATCGCGGGGCCGGCTTGGCCTGACCTCGAAGGACCCAAAGGCGCCACCGGCCATCGACCTTGGCCTGCTCAAGGATGACGGTGACCTCGACACACTGGCCCATGGCGTCACGCGGTTGCGAACACTTCTGAAGAAGGCCGATTTCGGCAGCCGTCGTGCGCCAGAGGTCGCGCCGGGCCCGGCTGTCAAAACGCATGCCCAGATCCGCGACTACATCCGGGCCAAGTCCGGCACCGCCTACCACCCTGTGGGGTCGCTTGCGCTGGGCGGTCCCGTTGCACCGGATCTGCGCCTGAAGGGCACCGAAAATGTCTGGATTGCCGATGCGTCGGTCATGCCGCGAGTGACGTCCGCTAATACCAACGCCCCGTCCATGATGATCGGACATCGGGCAGCGTCCTTCATCGCAGGAGAAGCCGCATGAAAGGTGCCCGCCCCGAACAAGCTGTCCTGAGCCGCGACACAGACTTGTCGAAAACCGAGGAAACGCGCGCGGTCATCGAAGGCATGGTCGATGGTCTGAACGATCACCGGATCGACGATATCGGTCAGTTTTTTGCCGAAGACTTTCGCTGGATGGGCAACGAAGGTTGCGGCACCAAAACCGGACTGAAAGAATTTCAGGACAACTGGCAGCGCCCATTTCAGGCGGCGTTCTCGGACAAGACATGCATCGATGAAGCGCGGCTTTACATGGGCGAATGGGCCGCCGCCTTCGGGCGCCAGGAAGCGACCCATTCCGGCGAGTTCCTGGGCATCGCGCCCACCGGCAAGCGGGTTGAGATCCGGTACATGGACTTCTGGAAAGTCGTCGACGGCAAGATCGTCGACAACTGGGTCCATGTCGATTTCCCCCATGTCGCCCGCCAGCTAGGCGTCGATCTGTTCGACGGCCACGGCTGGGAAAGTTTTGACCGGGGCGCGCGCACGCCGCCCCGCCCCGATTGACGAGAGGACACGCCATGACGATTGAGCATTTGAAGACAGGAAAACCCGAGACCGAACGCGCCGAGGATGACGCCAAGACCCGCGCGGTGGTCGAGGCGACCCTTGCGGACATCGAAACCCGAGGCGACGCCGCGATCCGGGATCTCAGCCAGAAGTTTGACGGTTATGCACCTGAAAGGTTCCGCCTGTCGGAAAGCGAGATCGAGGCGGCCATGCAAAAGGTCTCGACCCGCGACATGGACGATATCCGCTTTGCGCAGGACCAAATCCGGCGGTTTGCCGAGGCGCAGCGCGCATCTATGACGGATGTCGAGGTTGAGACGCTGCCAGGCGTCATCCTTGGCCACAAGAACATCCCCGTCCAATCGGTCGGTTGCTATGTGCCCGGCGGCAAATTCCCCATGGTCGCCTCAGCCCATATGTCAGTCCTGACGGCCTCAGTCGCCGGTGTCCCGCGCATCGTGGCCTCGGCGCCCCCGGTTGATGGCGGTCCGCATCCCGCCATCGTGGCGGCGATGAAGATGGGCGGCGCCCATGAGATCTATGTCTTGGGCGGCATCCAGGCCGTCGGCGCCATGGCCATCGGTACGGAAACGATCGACCCGGTGCATATGCTTGTCGGTCCCGGCAACGCATTCGTCGCAGAAGCCAAGCGGCAGTTGTTCGGGCGCGTGGGCATCGACCTTTTCGCGGGCCCGACAGAGACAATGGTGATTGCCGACGACACGGTGGACGCAGAAATGTGCGCGACCGACCTTCTGGGGCAGGCCGAGCACGGGTATAATTCTCCAGCGGTCCTCGTCACCAACTCGCGAAAGCTCGCGACGGAAACACTGACCGAGATCGAGCGGATCCTGACCATCCTGCCCACAGCCGAAACCGCCCGGACCAGTTGGGAAGACTATGGCGAGGTGATCTTGTGCGACAGTTACGATGAGATGCTTGAGGTCGCGAATGACATCGCATCAGAGCATGTTCAGGTTATGACCGACCGCGACGACTGGTTCCTTGAAAACATGCATTCCTATGGCGCGCTGTTCCTTGGCCCCCGCACCAATGTGGCCAATGGCGACAAGGTCATCGGCACGAACCACACGCTGCCCACCAAGAAGGCCGGGCGCTATACCGGTGGGCTTTGGGTTGGCAAGTTCCTGAAAACCCATAGTTATCAGAAAGTTGTGACCGATGAAGCGGCAACACTTGTGGGTGAATACGGATCCCGCCTTTGCATGCTTGAAGGTTTCGTCGGCCATGCCGAACAATGCAATGTTCGCGTCCGCCGTTATGGCGGTTTGAACGTGCCCTACGGCGAAGGCGCACCCCATCGCGAGGCCGCCGAATAACGATGGAACAGCGGGTCCATATCATGACCCTGGGTGTCGCGGACCTGGCCAAGGCCGCTGCGTTCTACGACGCGTTGGGCTGGTCGCGGGTCCCCGATGCCCCGTCAGAGCTGGTGGCCTATGACCTGCATGGGGCTGTCCTTGGTCTTTATCCACGCGCGGCGCTGGCCGACGATATCGGCGTCGAATTGCCCGCGGGGTCCGGGGCGATGACCCTCAGCCACAACACGCGAACGAAAGAAGAAGTGGCCGAAATCCTGTCGGCCGCCGAAGCAGCCGGCGCCGAGATCCTGCGCCCGGCAACCGATGCGTTCTGGGGCGGGCATAACGGGTATTTTCGCGATCCCGACGGCCATATTTGGGAAGTCGCGTTCAATCCGTTCACACCACTCGGACCGAAGGGAGAGTTTCAGTGGGGCGGTGTGTCGTGACACCGACCCAGCGGAATAAAGCGACGGCGCTCAAGCTTTGGCAGGTGCTCGACAGCGACCCGGACGGCGCGGGCCCTTTACTGGATCATGTCGTCCATTGGGAAGGCCCGGCACCGGTTGGTCCGCAGACATCTGGCGCGGCGATTATCGACGGGCTGTTCGCGCCGCTCAAAGCCGCCATCCCGAACCTCGCCCGTCAGACGCATATCTTCATGGGCGGCCGGTCCGACGCATCGGAAACCGGTGAAGACGGTGCGGAGTGGGTTGCGGGAACGGGCTATCTGACCGGCCGCGCCGCTGGTCCGGTGTTCGGTATCCCGGCCACCGGCCATGATCTCAGGATCCGTTGGGCCGAATTCCTTCGCTTCGATGACGCGGGCCACATCACCTATGCGCAGACAATCCTCGACCTTGTGGACTGGTGCGATCAGATCGGATTGCCGATCCTGCCGCACCCGCGCGGGGAACGACACGTCTATCCGGCGCCAACCGGCTATGACGGGGTTTTGATCGACCCACAGGACGAAAAGATCGGCAAGGCGACCCTGAAACTGGGTCGCGAGCTCATCTTCGGCGGGCTCAACGCCTTCGACGAAAGCGATCTTTCCAGCATGGGGATGGCGCGGTTCTTCCACCCGAACCTTAAGTGGTACGGCCCCGGCGGAATCGGGGCCTGCCTGTCCCTCGAAGAGTTTGAGACGCGCCATCAGAAACCCTGGCTGGTCGCATTCCCGGACCGGAAGGTCCTGCATCTGGACAGTTTGTTCGCCGAGGGACGAATGCTCGCGGCCTCGGGCCCGCGCGGCGTGATCGCCACCCATACCGGGCCTTACCTCGACCAACCGGCGACGGGCGCCCAGCTTGAAGTCTCAGGCATCGATTTCTGGCTGCGCGACGGCAAAGCCTTCACCGAGAATTGGGTCTTCGTCGACATGATCCACCTGTTTGCACAAATGGGTGTCGATCTGCTTGCACGCATTCCCGATCAGAAGGCCGTGGCATGAGCGCGCGGGTAACATCGCTTCAGGTGGCTGAGCTTGCGGGGGTCAGCCAATCCGCCGTCAGCCGGGTCTTCACGCCCGGCGCATCCGTGTCGGCCAAGACCGCCGAGAAGGTCAAACGCGCCGCGACCAAGCTTGGATATCGCCCCAACGTGCTGGCCCGCGCAATGGTTTCGGGCAAGTCGCGGATCATCGGGCTCGTGGTCGCCTATCTCGACAACTACTTCTATCCCGAAGCGCTGGAAAAACTGTCCAAGGCGCTTCAGGCGCGCGGCTATCACGTGTTGGTCTTCATGGCCGCCCAGGCGTCTGACAATGTCGATGGCGTCTTGCAGGAAATCCTCGACTATCAGGTCGATGGCATCGTCATGGCTTCGGTTTCGATGTCCTCCGACATCGCCACACGCTGTCAGGCGGCGGGCGTGCCCGTGACGCTTTTCAACCGTTCGCTCGATATGGAAGGGATATCGTCCGTCACCTCTGACAACCACGCGGGCGGACGCGCGCTTGGGCGCTTCCTCGCCAAGGCAGGGCACGAACGGATCGCCTATCTGGCCGGGTGGGAAGGTGCCTCGACCCAACGCGACCGCGAAGCCGGCTTTACCGAAGCGCTGGCCGAGGCAGGATTGGCGATATCGGTCCGCGCAGTCGGGAATTACAAGTCCGAAGAGGCCAAGGCAGCCACGCGCACAATGTTCGACGTGCCGCCGGATCAACGCCCCGATGCGCTTTTCGCCGCCAATGATCACATGGCCTTCGCCGCGATGGACGTCATCCGGTCCGAGCTTGGATTGCGCATTCCAGAAGATGTTTCGGTCGTCGGTTTCGACGACGTCCCGCCCGCCGCCTGGGCGGCCTATGACCTGACGACGGTGCGCCAACGCGCCAATCTGATGGTCGACGAAACCGTCACCGCTCTTCTCGAAGCAATCGAGCGTCCGTCGCAGGCCAGGCCGAAACAGATCACAATCGACGCACCGCTGGTGGTCCGAGGCTCGGCCCGGATCCCCGAAGGATGGACCCCATGAAAGATTTCGACCCGAAGTTCCGCGACTTCCCCGATTATATCCTCGGGATCACACACGAGATCTGGGAAGAACGCCAGGTCGATACGCTGAACCACTATTATGCGCCTGACATCGTGGTGCGTTCGCCCGCATCGGTGGTGGTTGGCAATCAGCCGGTCATCGCGGCGACCCACGCGACGTTGAATGAGTTCCCGGATCGCGAACTACTGGGCGAAGATGTCATTTGGTCGGGCACACCCGAAACCGGGATGCTGTCATCGCACCGGATCCTGTCGACCGCGACGCACGCCTCCGACGGTGCCTATGGGCCCGCAACCGGCAAAAAACTGGTCTATCGCGTGATGGCCGATTGCCACGCCAAGGGAAACACGATCGACGACGAATGGCTGATCCGTGACCAAGGCGCCATCGTGCGCCAACTGGGCTGGGACCCCAAAGACTTCGCCGCCGATCAGATCGCGCGCGAAGGGGGCGCCAATGCCTGCGTACAGCCGCTCACACCCGCGACGGATCGCCTTGGTCCCTACAAGGGGCGCGGCAATGACGACCCCTGGGGCCAACGCTATGCCGACCTTTTGACGCAGATCTTCGATGGCGACACCGGCGTGATCCGCGCCGAATACGACCGGGCGGCGCATCTCGAACTGCCCGGCGGCATCACCGGTCACGGCTGGGCCGATGCCGAAAGCTTCTGGGGCGGCCTTCGCACCGCCTTCCCCGACGCGACCTTTCAGATCGACCACCAGATCGGGCGTGAAGATCCGACCATGCCGCCCCGCGCCGCCCTGCGCTGGAGCCTGACGGGCACCCATTCCGGGTCAGGCCTCTTCGGCGACCCAACCGGCGCGCCGATCTATCTTTTGGGCTTGTCCCATGCCGAATTCGGTACGCTTGGCGCTGCAGATCCGACACTGCGCCGCGAATGGGTGCTTTACGATGAAACCGCGATCTGGAAGCAGATCCTCTTGGGTGCGTCATGAGAGACCGCTTCGCCGACATCCTGTTCACCGACGCCGTAAAGGCCGAGCAATCGTCGCGTGGTTCGCGCGACCACTACGAAAAGGCCTACGAGCGTTTCTCGGGGATGGTGCTGGATGGGGATGAAAAAGCGTTCATCGAGACACGCGATCATTTCTTCATGGCCACCGTCAACGCCGATGGCTGGCCATACGTGCAACACCGGGGCGGCCCGCCCGGGTTCCTGAAAGCACTCGACCAGGACACGCTTGGCTTTGCCGACTACCGCGGAAACCGCCAGTATATCTCGACCGGGAACCTTGCGGGCGACGACCGCGTATCCCTGTTCCTGATGGACGCACCCCGGAAAGCGCGGCTCAAGATCCTGGGCCATGCCAAGGTGACCGAGGCCGCCGACAATCCAGAACTTGCCGACCGTCTGGCCGTGCCCGATCAGGGCCGGGTCGAGCGTCTGTTCACCATTCGCCTTGCGGGGTTCGATTGGAACTGCCCGCAATTCATCACACCCCGCTACACCGAGGCTCAAATCCAAGCCATGCTCGCGCCCCGCTTCTCTGCGCTCGCGGAAGAAAACGAAGCGCTCAAAGCGCGGATCGCCGAACTTGAACACAAAGGACCCCAAACATGACCGCCCCGCAGATCGTCCGATACGGAGAGCTGATTCCCTGCAAAACCGCCTTCATCGACGCCCATACGCCGGGCTCGGACCAGAAGGAAAACTTTACGATCATCGGGGGCGGTGTGTCGGAAAGCCCCGATCAGCATGTGCATATCCGGGAAACCCCGGGCTTCAACATCGGCGCGGCCGGACAACCGCCGAAGTGCCGGAACTCGTTGCACAGCCATCGCACCGCCGAGGTGTTTTTCGTCCTTAAGGGTCGCTGGCGATTCTTCTGGGGCCGCTGGGGCAATGCGGGCGAAGTCGTGTTGGAAGAAGGCGATATTTTCAACATTCCCACGGGCATCTTCCGGGGTTTTGAGAACATCGGAACCGACTACGGGATGATCATGGCGATCCTCGGGGGCGACGATGCGGGCGGCGGCGTGATCTGGGCGCCGCAGGTCATCGAAGACGCAACCGATCACGGGCTGGTCCTGGGCGAAAACGGCAAGCTCTATGACACCAAGCAGGGGCAAGACCTGCCGGATGGGATCAAACCCATGCCGCTGCTGACGGATGAGGAACTCAAAGCCTTTCCCGAACCCTCGACCCGAGACGTGGTGCCGGGCTATGTCGCGCGGTATTGGGACCTGATGGCGCTGGCCGATGGGGAACCCGCACAGGTGATCGGGGAACATGGCGTGCTTCGCGACAAGCCGGGGTTTGAGGTTGAATTGCTGACACGAGGCTCGATCCCAGAAGACAGCTATGTGACCGACCAGCATGAGGTGCTGATGGGCATGCGCGGACATTGGCGGGTGTCCTGGGAAGGCGGCGATACGGTGCTGGCGCCCGGCGACACGATGGCCGTTCCGCCCGGGGCGTCGCGCGCCGTGCAACCGTCGATGACGGGTGAGGCATCGCTTTACCGCGTCCGGTCGACAAATGACGCTGCCGGCGCGACCTGGACTGGGTGATGCCGGACCCCAGCCCCAACCCGGTATTCGACGGCCACAATGACGCGATCCTGCGGCTTTGGATGGGCGGGGCTGATGGCGCGGTCGAACAGTTCAAGACGACGGCCAAGGGCCATATCGATCTGTCCCGCGCGAAGACCGGCGGCTATGCCGGATCGTTATTCGCGCTCTTTGCGCCACCGGAAGGCAAATTCAAGATGCCATCCTTCCGGCCGCCTTATGACATTCCTCTGCCGCCGGAATTGCCATACGACATCGCGCTTAAAATGATTGTCGAACAGGCGGGCATTCTGGCCCGCTTGGACCATGCGGGTCTGCTGGCGCTGTGCCGAACCGGGGCAGAGCTTCGTGCCGCCATCGCTCAGGGGCGGATGGCCGCTGTAATGCATATGGAAGGGGCCGAGGCGATTGGCGAAGACCTTGCGTCTCTTGATCTGCTCTATGCCGCTGGCCTTCGGTCCATCGGACCGGTCTGGTCGCGGCCCACGGTCTTCGGCTACGGGGTGCCGTTCCGGTATCCCGCCGACGGCGATATCGGCCCGGGCCTTACGGATGCAGGCAAAGCGCTGGTCGCCCGCTGCAAGACGCTGGGCATGGTCGTCGATACCAGCCATCTGAATGTGGCCGGGTTTTGGGACGTGGGCGAAGCCGGTCTGCCGCTGGTCGCCACCCATTCCAATGCCCATGCCATCAGCCCCGGCGCACGCAACCTGACGGACGATCAGCTCCGTGGCATTGGAGAAACGCGCGGGATCGTGGGTCTGAATTTCGGAACGATGTTCCTGTCGCCCGAAGGGCGTGCGGATCCCTCGCTGGGTCTGGACGTGTTCATCCGGCACTTGTCCCATATGGTCGAAATGGCTGGCGAAGACGCCGTCGCCCTGGGCAGCGACTTTGACGGGGCGCCCATGCCACAGGCGCTCCCCGATTGCGCGGCCCTTCCCCGTTTGACCGAAGCGATGGACGATGCCGGGTTCGGCAAGACCCTGATCGCAAAGATCTGTGCCGAAAACTGGCTGGCCTTCCTTGACCGGACCTTGATACCGGTCACCCCATGACACAGTCCGACCCCGAAGCCACCCGCGAAGTTTATGAACGACAGGCGGCGACCTATGACGCCCAACGTTCGCGGTCCTTGTCGGAAGCTCGCTGGCTGGCCCGGTTCGCGGGGCAACTGCCCGATGGTGGCCGTGTCCTCGATCTCGGCTGCGGCGCAGGCGAACCCATTGCACGCTGGTTCATCGCCGAAGGGTTCCGTGTGACCGGCGTGGATTTCGCCGAAGCTATGCTGGACATCGCGCGCGGGCGCTGGCCCGATGGCGACTGGCGCCAGGCCGATATGCGTAACTTCGAACTGGGCGAGGCCTTTGACGGGATTGTTGCCTGGGACAGCTTCTTTCATCTGACGCAAGACGAACAACGCACCTCGATCGGCCGAATGGCCCGGCACCTGACACCAGGTGGATCGCTTTTAATGACGGTCGGCCCAAAGGATGGCGAAGTGACCGGAACCGTAGGGGGTGAGGCTGTCTTTCACGCCTCGCTTTCGCCAGCGGGCTATGCCACCTGTCTTGAGGAAAACGGAATGCGACTGACGGGTTTTTTGGCGGAAGACCCCGAAACCGACCAACACAGCGTGCTTATGGCGCGAAAGATCTAGGAGGACACCATGCCCATCAAGACAACCCATGTGGGATCCCTGCCCCGCACCCAAAAAGTGGTGGACTTCATCTTCGCGCGGG
Organism: Paracoccaceae bacterium; assembly: GCA_965267475.1. Classification (GTDB taxonomy): domain Bacteria; phylum Pseudomonadota; class Alphaproteobacteria; order Rhodobacterales; family Rhodobacteraceae; genus JBCBKU01. Next base: position 560,461 of record OZ254079.1, on the reverse strand, counting down.
AACGCGAAGAGCCCTATTCCGAGGCTGAGTTTGATGCGGCGATGACCGAGGCCGTGGATGACACCGTTGCCAAACAGGTGGCCGCAGGTGTCGACATCGTCTCGGATGGCGAAACGTCTAAGATTTCCTATGCGACTTATGTCAAAGACCGCTATTCCGGGTTCTCAGGTGACAGCCCGCGAAACGCACCTGCGGATCTGAAGGAATTCCCGAGCTTCCTGAAACGTCTCGCCGATGATGGCGGCACGCCGCAATATGCGCGCCCCATGTGCACGGGCGCAGTGACCTCTAAGGGCCAGGGCGAGTTGGAAAAGGACATCGCCAACCTGAAGACCGCCATGGCCAAGCATGGCGCGCAGCGGGGGTTCATGAACGCGGCGTCGCCTGGTGTGATCTCGCTGTTCCTGCAAAACGACTTTTATCCAAACCGCGAAGCCTATTTGGCTGCGCTGGCAGACGCGATGAAGGCCGAGTATGAAACCATCGTCGGCTCGGGCCTTGACCTACAACTCGATTGTCCGGACCTCGCGCTATCGCGCCATATGCTGTTCAACGACCTGTCGGATGACGAATTTCTCAAGATCGCCAACATGCATATCGAGGCGCTGAACCACGCCTTGGCAGATGTGCCGGAAGAGAAGGTGCGCATCCACATTTGCTGGGGCAATTACGAAGGGCCCCATGTCTGCGATATCGAGATGGACAAGGTGTTCCCAACGCTCATGTCGGCCAAGGCAAGATACGTCTTGTTCGAAACGTCAAACCCACGTCACGCCCATGAATGGACCGTGTTCCGCGACCGCAAGACCGAGATCCCGGACGACAAGATCCTGGTGCCGGGTGTCGTGGACACGACGACGAATTTCGTGGAACACCCCGAGCTTGTGGCCCAGCGCATTCAGCGGTTCACCGGCATCGTCGGATCGGATCGCGTCATCGCCGGGTCCGATTGCGGCTTCGGCACCTTCGCGGGCTTCGGCGCGGTCGATCCCGAGATCGCATATGCCAAACTAGGCGCGCTAAGCGAGGGCGCGGCACGGGCCGCCGCGCGCCTCTGATCTGTCAGCTTACCGGTTGATCCCTTGCAGGATCGACCCAACCCCTTGCAGGATCTGCCCCACTTCACCCGGCGTCGCGCCGCGCGGCTGCGTCCGCTGTTGCGTGCGCTGCGTGGTCCGCTGCGTCGTGCCGGTGGTTGCGGGCCGCGATGCTGTGGCGGCGCGCGGCACATAAGGCACGAAACGGCCTTCGGTCTGTGACACCAGCAGGTCCAGTTGCAAACTGTTCATGAAGCCGGTGGGCGCGAGCCCGTTCTGCGCCTGCCAGTTGGCCAGGGCAGTCCGCGTGTTTCGTCCCCAGGACCCATCGATCCCCCGGGTGTCATTGCCCGTCGCCGTCAGACGCGATTGGATCTCGCCGCGCTTCTGCTTGTCGAGGCCCAGCGCCGCTTCGGTGGCCTGATTGGCCGGGGCGGCCTGCACCGCGGGTGTTGCCGTCAAGCTAAGCGCGCCGTTCTCGTTGATCGACCGGGCGCGGGAATTGTCGCCCACAGCACCCTGAACCACTTTCGGATCGGTGGATGCCACAACGGCACCGCCCTCAAGCGTGCGGATCCGGCGCCGTGCGTTGTTAGCAAACAGCCCGTTGGGGAACGTGTCCAGATAGGCGCGGTAATCTTCCACGTTGTCGCTGTCCCGCGCGATGTCGAATAGCATTTTTTGCATGTCCAGATTGGCCGTCTGATCGCCTGCGGTGGCGCTTGAGCCCGAATTGGCCGCAGCAATGCTGTCATCCGTGGTTTCCAACGCCGCCGGCGTCGCGTTCAGAACAACCGAACCCGTCAAGGACATGTTCAGCCAGGGCCGTTGCTGTTGGGCGGTGGTTTGATAAACCTCGCCCGTCACACGCGAAAAGACCTCGGCAATGTCGGTGTTCGGCGCATCGATATGCTTCAGAAGCGCCGTGGTGAAGGGCGAGTTTGCGCCCTCGCCGTCGTAAGCAACCTCACCCGGGCTGGTCGCGAAGGCAATCGCCAAGCCCTTTCCGGGATTGGTGATCTTCATCTCTGACAGGCCCTGCGAAATCGCGCCTGACCGCGTGCCGCCACCCAGCGACCGGCTAAGCTGCGTGGACAACGGGTTGTCGCGGCAGGCATCCAGGAAGACCAGGTTCACGGCATCGGAGAAGGACATCTGCCGCGTGATGAAATCGACCGGCACCGCTTCGAAATCCAGTGCCACTTCATCGGCGAACATGGCGTCGATCGGCACCAGATAGTTCTGGCCGTTCACCGCCATCCCGTGGCCTGCATAGAAGAAGACGTTCATATCGCTGTCGCGCGAGGCCAGGGAAAATTCCCGCAGCTTCACATCCATGCCCAGCTTGTCGAGGTCATAGCCCTCGATCACCTCGAACCCGAGCGCGGCGAACTTGTTGGCCATGGCTTGGGCATCGTTCGCCGGATTGGCCAGCGGTGCAGCGTTTTGATAGGCCGAGTTGCCGATCACCAAGGCAACGCGCTTTTCCGCGAAGGCCGCCACGGCGGACACGGCGGCAAGGATGAACCCCAGAAGAATACGAAACATGAAATGACCCCCCGGTTCAGGACAATGGCTGAACGTTGATGATTTCGACCCGCCGGTTCAGCGGATCAAGAAGGTTGGACGCATTGGCTGGGCGCGTGAACCCGTAGCCGATCGGCACAAGCCGGTCGCGCGGCACGTCGTAGAAACCGACCAGATGCTCGACCACGGCGCGCGCGCGGCGATCTGACAGGCTTTGGTTATAGGCCGGATCGCCGCGGCCATCCGTGTGACCTGCCACTTGGAACGTCATCCCGTCCAGCCGCGTGTCAAGCAGCGCCTTGGCAAGCGACCGAAGCGCGATCATTCCGTCATTGGTCAGGCGCGCGCTATCCAGATCAAAGTTCACGGTCAGCGCGATCTTCGGCAGATCCACTTGCGGCGGAAGCTGGCCCGAAATCGAGATGCCGCGCTTTGCCTGCGGCGTCATCGACCGGACGACCGGCCCGGTCTTCTCCGGCGTCAGCGCAGATATGATGGTATCCGCCGTCGCAAAGTTCTGGGCGAAGGCGCCCGTTGCAAGGAAGGCCCCCAGCAAGGGAACCGCAGAAAAACAGATGATCCGTCGCAGCATGTCAGTCCTCAGTTTTCTACCACTTCGATGTGAATCAGATTGGCCGCTATGTCGCGCCCGGACTGGCTCCGGTCCGGCACGTCGGCCAGCCCCTTTTCCAACAGCCCGATATAGCTGGCCCGGTCGATCTTCTGGCCGTTGTCCTGAATGTATTCGCCAAACTGCCCGACCTCGATCTCTTCAAGCTGGTCGATGGGGCTACGCGCCGCGATCACGATGATCGCCTCGGGCCCCGCCGGTTCCGACGCGGTATAGGTCGGGCGCCCCTCTAAACCGTCACCAAAGCGCAGGATCGCGTTGGGCGGTTCCTGCTTGCGTAGCGGTCCGCCGCGCGGCGTCAGGTTTTCGACCTTGCCGTTGGCGCCCAGATAGGCCGCATAGACAAAGCTTGGAAATGACGGCGTCCGCACCTCAAAGGCCAGGCTGTCGCCGAACCGGAACATGGTCTGGCGCGCCAACATCCGCACGCGCGGCTTCTCCACCGCGGTCAGCGGCAATTCCAGCGCATCAAGCGCCGCGCAAACGGGCCAGGGCCGTACTTCGATGGTCGACGCGGTGCGCGGCCCATATTGTGCGATCAGTTCGGCCAGATCATCGGTGCTGGACACATAGCCCTCCAGCCGGATCGCCTCGGGCCCCTGGGTCACGAAGGCGAGCGAGCTGCATTCGAAAGTCTCGGGCAGTGGCACCCGCAGCCGGACCTGCGACAGACAGTCGTTCGCCGCGGCAACACCGCCCGATCCTGAGGGGTCGATCATCCGGCCCCGACAGGTCGAGGACAGATCCTGGAAAAAGCCGTTCAGCGACACCTGCCGTTCCAATTCGGTGATCTCACGCTCGACATCTTCGGCGGTATCGCCCTGCGACAGGGCCGCATCGAACCCAGCCTCGCGTCGGGCCACTTCGGCTTCAAGCGCGGCGATCTCGTTTCGGATCCGCACGATTTCTGTCTTCGCCGCAGTGACGGCCTTCAACGCCTGTTCTTCCAGCACCGATTGCGCCTGGATCGATGGGGCCGCGAGAACGCCCGCAAGACACGCGACGGTCAGGGCCTGATATATTCGGCGTTCAAAGACCACAGGCCACCCGCTTTTCGGCAATGGATTGCGCCGCGGTTTCGTGCCCGCGGATCGCAGCCCCGATCCGGACCTGAAGATCCTGAATGGCCTCCATGGTCAGCGATTGTGCGCCGGGATCCGAGCAGCTGATCAGATGCAGTGCGGAACTTTTCAGCGCCGAGACGTCCTGCGACTCGACTTCGGATGCGGCGGCATCAAGCAGGCCCGTGGCAAATCCCGGGCAGGCACCGCCTTCCGGTGATGGAATTTGCGAAACAAAGGACTTCGCAAGGTCGGTACCGTTTTCGGTGCTCAGAAGAACCTGTTCCAGTTCGATATTCGACGCAAAGGGCTGTTCGGGATGCCCGAAACAGGCGATCAGCGTTTCCTCCGGTTCGGGCAAAGGCTCGGGCTCAGGTTCGGCAGCGGCCACGGCCGCCTCGATCACCGTGATGAATCCGTCCAACGTATCAAAGAGAATCTCGCCCTGCTGGGCACGCGCTGGGGTTGAAGCCACCCCTACAGCAAGCCCAATGCACGCGGCGCCGCAAAGGCCAAAGCCCTGTGCAGATCCCATTCTCATCTTGATGCAGCCCCCAGGCAATACACGACAGAAAGTCAACCAATACCAATTGGTTGCGAGCTTGCAGGCTTGCCATCTCAAAAGCAAGCTTGTTATCGTTTTGTTAAGCGATGCGGATTCTGCGGCCGTGTCTTCTCTTGATTGTTTAGTGATGGGCGAATGCCAAGGCATTTGATGGGGGGAAATTGGGCGGTTCTGCGCACCTTTTTGGTGTGTGCAGCACTATTGAGTCCGTCCCTCGCGCAGTCGCAATCTTCCAATGCGTTTCCCTGGTTGACTGGGTTGCCGCCGCCACCGGGCAACACTTGCGACGACGTGCCGCAAACGGAATGGGTGAAGTTCCGGCGGTGCAGCCTGCAATCGAGCGAGGCGCTCGAACGCCAACGCGAAGAACAACGCAGGTTGGCCGAAGAAGCCGCCGCCGCCGAGCGTGCTGCCGCCTGGTCATTCCTGTTGCCGCGACCGCTGGCCAATTGCGAAGACCTGCCGCGGGCAGAATACCCAAAGTTTTCCTGTGCGGCACCGGAAGAAGACGTCTCGGCCATCTTGGCAGGCGAGCTTGGCGTCATCATGGCCGCGCGGGACGATCTTAGGGCGCGCTATGATGCGCTTCGCGATCGTGAATCGCGGATCAGCCTGCGCGAAGACAGCCTGGCCAATGATGCGTTGCGCGCGCGGCTGGACCAGCTGAAGGCCGTGGAATCGGCGCTGTCTGGTCTGACCGAGAAACGTGCGCTTCTGGACCGGCTCAGCACGGCAGATCCGGCCAATCGCGAAGGCGGCAACCTTCGGTTTGCACGCGTCGTCGCCGATGCATCGGTTTTCGCATCCGGCAGCGACGCACAGACACTCGGCCGGTTGCCGGCCCGCACCATGGTCATCGCCATGGGTTCCAATGACGAAACGCGTTTCGTCCAGATTTTCCACCAGAACACAGGTTACGGGTTCGTCCGCGCCAGTGATCTGGTCCCGCCAGAGTACTGATATGTCATGATGCAAGGATCCGGACCATGTTGAACCTGAGAGCCGTTACCACTGCCCTGGCCGTCGCGGTTGGCCTGTCCGCCGCAGGACCGGTTGAAGCGGGCGATCTCAGAATAGCGACGGGCAAAGACACCGGTACGTACTACGAGTTTGGTCTCGACATTGAACGGCTGGTCGAAAGTGCAGGAGTTGGAATCGAGGTGGCCCAAACCGGCGGGTCAGTTGATAACATCAAGCGGCTGTTGGGATATTCCGGTGCGGAATCCGGCGAGTATTATCAATTGGCGATCGTCCAGGCCGACGTTTTGGAAGAATTGCGCCAACATGCCGCCGACCACGATGTCCTACGCGATATCGTCGACCGGATTAAGGTGGTCATGCCGCTCTATGGCGAGGAAATTCATGTCTACGTGTCCAACGACACAAATGCGACGAACTTCCTCGATGCGGTTCGCTTGGCCAACCCGGTTTGGGGCGGAAACCCGGACAGCGGAACGCTAAGAACCGTACTTTCCATTTTCCGTAATCTCGAGATCTCGACCAGCGAGATCACCTTGGACAAGCTTGGCAATGACGATGCACTGCGCGCCTTCGAATTTGCCAAATCCGGAATGCTGATCGACATTGCAGGTGTCCCTTCGTCATTTGCACGCGACAGCGTAACTCGGGACGACCAGCTCAAGTTGCTCGAAGTAGACCTTCCCGAGCTTCTAAGCCTGCCCAACAGCCCCTATCAGGAAGCCGTCATCCCCGCGACGGCCTATCCCTGGATGGACCGTCCGGTCCGAACAGTCGCGGTGACATCGCTTCTTGTTGCCTTCGCCTATGAAGACGGCACCGAACCTTGCGAAGACATCAAGGAACTGACCCGGATCATCAGCAATAACATCGATCAGCTTCGCGCCTCGGGCCATCCGAAGTGGAACGATGTCCGTCTGGAAGCGGCGCGTCAGCGAACCGATCTTTATGACTGCGCCCGGGCCGGTCTCTACGGTGAATGACGCCAACTGGCATAAACTGGCGGGCGTCCTTGCCGCTCTGATCGCCTGCCTTTGGGCGGCCACCTCGGTGGCGCAAGGGCGCTATGCGCTGGTCATCGGCAATGCCGATTACTCGATCGACACCGTGCACACGGCCGACCTTGCCACACCGGTTGAGAATGCGCGCTTCATGTCCGAAGCGCTGACCGAGCTTGGCTGGCAAGTCCACGAATCCTTCCAGGGCGGCGAAACGATCAACCTGTCATCGAACAGGATCCGGCAAGAGATCTCGGATTTCACCCGCCTGCCCCTTCGTGGCTCGGACGTTCTGGTCTTCTTCTCGGGGCACGGGTTCTCGATCGGCAACAGCAACTACATCCTCGGGACGCCGCGCGGCAATCCGGATGTCTATACCGAGGAATGGCAGCTTGAAGATAACGGGATCGAGGTGTCGCGGATCATCGATGCGCTCCGCAGTGCCAACCCGCGCCGCATCATTGTGATCGTCGATGCCTGTTCGGATCGGCCACCGATCAACGACGCCCAGCAGATGGTGACGACCAACCAGGAATTCGGCTTTGGCGCCGACGAGATCGCGGTGATCTATTCCAGTTCTCCCAATGGTGTTGCCTATGAAAGTCTCGGCAAGTCCGAAGGCATCGTGGCGTCACCCTATTCGGTGTTCACCCGTTTCTTCGTCCCGCGGATGAAAATGGGCGGGTCCCTGAATGAAGTCTTTCAGGAAACCCGGTTCGAGGTGATCCAGGCCACCCGCGCCGCCTTGCAGGATCGCGCCATTTCCAGCGGCGAGCAGGAACCGACCTATGACGATTCTGGGTCGATTTCACCACGGTTCTCACTCGGAGAATTACCGAAAACACAAGAAAACGACGATGGCGGAATTCGACGCGATTTTGCTTCGGAATGGACTCCTAACGGCGACAATCAAGGATTTGCGCTTGTAATAGGAAACGGAAACTACTCGAACGGGCGTCCACATGACTCCGACCTACGATCGCCACCCGCCAATGCTGCGGTCGTTGCTTCGACGCTAAAAGAACTCGGCTGGAACATCTACGAATCCGCCCGCATCAATTACTCAGACGCACCAAGAAATGGGTACTTGAAAAGGCAAGGCGTCCTAGATGCCGACTTTGATCTCATGGCCAATCTAACCGCACGCGAAATTGTGACCGAAGTCACAAACTTTGCCCAACGACCGCTACGCGGAAAGGATGTCTTTTTCTACTTCAGCGGTCACGGATTTTCTCACGGTGGTGAAAATTTACTCGTGGGATCTCCAAACGCTTCAATCGACTTCTACGCTTCATTCGGAGATCTGCGGGGGGGATCGACGCCGCTTAGTCAGATATTGACCATCCTGAAAGAAGCAAGACCGCGAAGAATTATTGTGGTTATAGATGCTTGTGGTGACCAGCCGCCAGTTCCGAATTCGCCGAGAATGACGTCTCCAATTGCGTTGGTTGAAAACGCAGGTGACACTGAGATTTCTATTCTGTTTGCTAGCTCGGTTGGAGGAATTGCATATGAGAGCTTGGGCCAATTCGACGAGTCTCCCTACTCAGTTTTCACACGACATTTCGTTCCGAACCTGAAATCGGGCGGAACGATCACAAGTGTTTTCGCTTCAGTGCGCGACATTGTGGAGAAGCAAACTCAGGACGCAGGTCTTAACAATCTCGTGCTGAGCGGAATTCAGGTGCCATCACTCTTTCAATCGACCCCCGCCGAGCCCCTTCCGAGAGACAACGATACCGATGGGCCCAATGCCCTGGTGACCCTTTGGCGGGACGAGCCGTCGATCTGTGCCTCCGACCGTGATCAGCTTGCCATGGTGCTAGGCCTGCGGGATGGCGGATCAGTCGAAGATGACCAAAGCCGGGCCGCGCAGTCCTGTATCGTCAACGCGGCGCTTGCGGATCTCGGTGTCAAAGAAGTGACGTTGTTCGGGTCGTCGGGCGCGGCAGTCCGGCTCAGTGTCGCGGGCGCGGAAAGCAACTTCAAGGATGGTGATGGGGTCGAAACGATCCTGGTTGCGACCAGCGAGCGAGAGTTGGTCGAAACGTTCAAGGTCGAGGACGTGGCCGGGTTCGAAGAATTCATAGCGCGCCATGCCTATGTGGCCGACCACAATATCGCGTTCAATGTCTTCCGGGATGGTCGGTACCGATATGTCATTCACGAGTTTTGATGTGGGGAAGTTCCGATGAGGGTCAAAGCCACGGCGGCACTTTTCGCGGCGATCCTGACCGCAAGCGCTTTATCGGCACGGGCTCAGGATGACGCTGGGGCACAGGCTGGTCTCCCAGTCGTGTCGGAGACACTTGTCGCGCTCGACGGAACCCAGTCAACGGGATCGATGCTTCGACGCCTGTCGACCCGTGACGTGTTTGCAAGCGCTGTCATCACCGGCGATAAAACGTCGAACATCGACTTTGGCGGCGTGCAATTCGGGTCATTTCCAAAGCACGAAGGCGCCACGGACGGGACGTGGTTCCTCTGCACGCTGATCCGGTCCCTCGATGCCCGCTACTCGGCCTTCGTCCCGATCGAGGTGAAAAAACCCCACCGTGGCATCCACGAAAGGCGCATGTCCAGAAAAGGCCTGAACGACGAAGAAAAGGAATTTGTCGATACGGCCTATAACAGCGACAACATTTTGGTCCGGTCGTTTCTGGCGCTTGATTGCGACGATACCAGTTCCGAGATTCTGGTGGCCACGGGTTTCACGAAAGATCCGAAGTACATCGATATCAAGATCGCGCTTAACCAGATCGTCCCGCTGACGCTGACCGCCACGCGGGAAGACAATCCGAGCCAAGTCAAAGAAGTCGACTGCCGGCCAAACGGAAATCCTGTCGGGTATCGCTGCCGGATCGAGCTGACGGGCGACGACCCCTTCGATCCGGGTCTGTACGAGATGAAAGCCGTGATCAGGTCCGGGAACGATGAAGTCACCCGCAAGACGCTGCTGGATATTCCGGACATGTCCATAGCTGACCCCAATGGCTAAGCCGGGATCCAAGAAAGAAGCCGGTGACACGGATGCAGCGCCGGCGGAAGAAACCCGGCCCGAAATGGAACCACCCATCCTGGCCGGGCCCCTCCCGGAATTGCCGGATATCGAGACGCCGAATTGGATTGCGGCGCTCAAATTCCTGCTCGCCCTCCTGCTTGTCATTGTTCTCGGCTTCATCGTCTGGGATGCCTATCGGCCTTCCAAAACGCTCTACGTGGTTTCTGCTCTGACTAGCCGGTTCGAGTATGTGGCACAGCCGGGCATTCAGGGCGTCGCACCGATTGAATTCGATGAGTTCGAGTTCTTTTCCTTTGAAACGCGGGATGGCGTCGCAGTCCCGACCGAGTGGGACAGATGCTTCAGCGGCGAATTCAAACCGCTGGCGGGGACGTCGCTGGTTTTCAAGGTGACAAGTGAAAAGGTGATCGTCGAAGCGTTTGCACGGGGTTTGGATCCCAGCACGCCCGGACAACCGTTGGGAACTGTGACTTCGGTCAGCGACGAAGGCAAACCGATGACCAGAACGCTGGTCGATTCCGCCTCTTTCACGGCGCGCCCCAATTGCCGAACCCAGCCTTCCGTCGAATACGGCTCCCCCGAAGAACTGCCGCAGGGCACCATGTCACAGTTCTTCGTAGAAGGGTTCGGGTATCTTGGGCGCCAGTTGGTTTGGGATTCCAATGAAGGGACCTGGGTTGTCGAGCAAGACCGCAAGGACACGCTGTCGGGTCACATCATTTCGGTGAACCGGTCGGTCTTTTGCGGAAGCAAGCCGGATTGGTTTGAACCCGAACAGCTTTGGCCCGACTGTACGATCGTGACCGCGTTTCAAGACCAATTGCCGATCCCGCCGGGCGGCACGCTGGTCCCGTCGAATTCCGACGTTTTGCCCGGTCCGAAAAGATCTGACTTGACCGAAGACACCGCTCGATCCGCGGACGCGACATCCGTCGCGGCGGACATGGCCAGCGGTGATGACGAATTCGATCCACTGGCCCTACCGGTCTGGCGCGGCAATGTGCGTCTCAAGGACGGGCTCTTTCAGGTGGACGTGTCGGCCCGCGCGGAAGAGCTTCAGGTCCTCAGACCGACGCCCGGAAGTTCATCGACCCGTGCCGAGACCATTCAAGTCAGCATCATCGAGAAGCTGGCCAGCGAACCTTTCATCCAGATCATCGCGTCCATCGTCGCGTTTGTCCTTGGCGTCTGGCTGTCTTCCAGTGAAGTCGCAGGCCATGACCGAAGGGCAAGGCTGTGGGCGGTCCCGAAATATTGTGGCGCTCAATGCGCCCGCGGCTATCGCTGGATCCGTGGCAGCGGCAAAACGCCACCTCCGAGCGACTAGATCTCGACCTCGGCCAAAAGGGCGCCAAAGGACGCGCCATGCATGTCGCGGTCTTCCGGTGCGCCCTGGATCGCGGGCCGCGGAAAGCTGAACTTTACGACGTTCAGATCCGCGATGTCGAAGCGTTTCAATGTCTGGGTCGGCGTGTCGAACAAGGCGGCCACCTCGGCCGAGTCCAGCCCGGCCTTGGCCGTCTGATACGCCGCTTCACTGCCGCAAAAGACATCAACAGTGATCCAGAAGGGTCCTGCATTCTTCGACCGGACTTTCTCGACGATGGTCTTCAACTCAGGCAAAAGCGACCTCGCTGGTGTCCAGTTGAAACGGCACCATCGGATCATCCAGCCGCATCACATGGTTCAGGCAAAAGGCATAGATCGCGCCCCGGTCGATCTCGGCGGGCGAAAACGGGAAGGCGAAAGTCGGCACCTCTTCTTCCTGCGTCAGCGGATGATGCAGCAGATAGGGGTTCAGCATCTTGCCGAGTTCGTTCGCACGCTCGGGGCTGTCCGCCGTCACGATCCCCAGAACACCAATCTCGGGCGCATCGCCCGACCGCGTCTCAAGCGGCCCCATCGTTGCGTTCATGCCGATGATCCGAAGCTCCAAGTGGTAATCCCCGTCACCCAATCCCAACCGCGCCGTCACCTTGGCGCGGTACTTCGCCTCGATATCCGCGCACCAACGTTCCGCGTTCTCGACGTAATGACGGTCGCGGACAAGGGCGAGCATCACGGTCTGGTACCCGGCCACCCGGGCGCCTTCCAGCTTCACCGTGTAATCCGGTGACGGCACCCAATCCGACCCTTCGACCCGGACACGGCGCTCATCCAGTGCGGTGTATTTGGCCCCCGTGACATCCAAGTAACCGCCGGGCTCATACAGGATGTAGGGGTCCGAATTTTCATAAAGCATATGGGCCGAAACCGTGTGCGGCGTCGCGCGCGCTCCATCGGCCAGGGGTTCAACGGTAAACCCGGTCTCGTCGAAATCGATCTGCAAGACGCCCGATTGCGGGTTGGTCGCGCAAAGCGCCCCGCATTCGCCGATCTTCGCCCCATGCCAGGCCCCTCCGGGATGACAACCCCGCGCAAGGGGTAAAGCGGCGATAATCGCGGTATCCGTCGTACGCCCCGCGATAATGATATCGGCGCCGGTCGCCAGCGCGGCCTGAATGTGCTCGGCCCCGGCAAGCGCCACGATATTCGTGCAGCTGTCGATCAAGTCGTCCGAGATTTCGGGCGCTGGCGTCAGCGGCGTCACCCGGCCGGCCGCCAAAGCCGCCTTCACAGCGTCCGCCGACTGATCCGATTTCAACACCGCAAGCTTGGCGGTCAGCCCCCTCTCGCGCAAGATTTCCTCGGTGATCTCAAGAAGCCAGTCCACCGCAGACCCGGCTCCGCACGTTCCGGCGGTTCCGATGACCAGCGGCACCCCGGCGGCCTCTCGCGCCTCGATCAGCGCGCCCCACTCTTCCTTGGTCGATGCGCGCGAATACTTCGACACGCCCCGCCCCAGATAGGACGGGCCCGAATCCGTCGACCCGCCATCAATGGCGATCAGATCGGGCTTGTTGGCGATGCCACGACGAAGGGCCTCGGCGTCCCAGCCAAGGCCCAGCGCTCCGGTAGGGATCAGGATACGGACCATAGGTTCGATCCTACCCCGCGCCGCTCTCCGTGGAAAGTTTGATCCATGCAATCAGGTGCGCGATCATGAAGATAGGCACCAGATAGGCCGGGATCAGGATCATCGGATAGGCCAGCATCATGTCGGATCCCGGGGCACCCGCAAAATGCAGCAACCCGCCCGAAACCGACAGCAAACCGGTTCCGATCGCGAAGACGAAATCGATCATTCCGGCGGCGATCAGCGCCCAGGACGCCTTGCGCCATCCCGCCGTCCGCCGCGCAACTGCGGCGGTCACACCGACCGCGAACAACCCCACCGCGACATCGCCCAACCCGGCGGGGGCGGCAAAGACAATCGGCAACTCGCCCAGCGCCCACAGGAACACGAAAACGCCGCCGATGACCCGCCAGGTCTGGATTCCGGTGATCATGGCCAAATCCTGGGCGGCGACCCAGGCCCGAACACCGGAAGACAACCGCCACGCCGAAAGAAACAGGATCGGCGGGGTGGCGGCGGCGATCAACATAGCAAAGGGCGGCTGACCCGGTTCGGCTGCAATGGCCCCGATCAGGGCCAGGCTGGTGATCAGCGCGCCCCACAAGGCCAATCCAATTAGAATGACGGGCTGTTTCAGCCCGGGTCGGTTGTCCGTTTGAAGATCTGTTGTGGTCATCGCCATGTCCTTTCAGGTGTAGTTACACGTATAAAGCCAAAGAAAAAGTCAGAACCCCTTCAACGACGCCAGGAAGGGCTCGGGAGCGATCCCGTCCAGGTCGTCCAACGCTTTCTTCTGGATGTCTCGCCATAGGGGCAGCGCTTGGTCGAACAGCGCGCGACCCATCTCGGTCAGCCCCAGCGCCGACACGCGGCCATCCGCATTGCCCGGATCGACAGCAACCAGGCCCCGCGCCTTCAGCCGATCCATGTTTCGGGTTACTGTGGTCCGCTCGGCCCCCGTGATCTCGGCGATCTTGGTGACTGGCAGTGACGGCGCCTGCGCCAGGACCGCCATAACGCTGAACTGCTGACCGGTCAGTTCCAACGGGACGAGCACGGCATCCATCCGCCGCGCCAACCGTCGCGAAGCCTTCTGCAAGTTGAAGGTCAAACAGTTATTCGGCGTCCATAAATCCATATACGTGCATATACACGCATTTTGGTTCTTTACAAGTCCAGTGCCGGATCTGACCTCTTAATCCGTGACCGCCTGCGGCTTTTGCAGATACTTCCGCAGGAACATCGGGGCGATGAAACCCACCACCGCCGCGATCCATAGCCCGATGGCAATGGGGCTTGAGAACAGGAACATCGCGTCACCATCCGACAGAACCATCGCGCGCCGCAACGCATCTTCCATATTGCCGCCCAGCAATATGCCCAGAATGATCGGCACCGTCGGGATATCCAGCTTTCGCAGCACATATCCAAGAACGCCAAAGGCGATCATCAGCTCCAGATCGAACGTGCTGCCGGAAAGCGAGAAGATGCCCACAAAGGATATCATCGTCACGCCCGGCAAAAGGATCGACGGCGGCACGGTCAGGATCTTCACGAAGATCTTCACCATGGGCACGTTCATCGCCAACAGCACAAAGTTCGCGATCAGAAGCGAAGCGATCAGACCCCAGACAACCTCGGGCCGTTCGGTAAACAGCGTCGGCCCTGGCGTGATGTTCAGCGTCAGCAGCAATGCCAGCAAGACGGCGGTCGTCCCGGAACCGGGCACCCCCAGTGTCAGCATCGGCACCAGCGCCCCGCCCGCGGCCGAGTTGTTGCCCGCTTCCGGCGCGGCCACACCGCGCGGCGAACCGGTGCCAAAGCCGGTCCGCCCGGCATCGATGGATTTCTCCTGCATATAGGCCAGGAACGAACCAAGCGACGCACCCGCCCCCGGCAGGATCCCGGCAATAAAGCCGATCCCGCTGGCCCGCAGCATCGTCCAACCCGATGAGATGATGTCCTTGACCGGCACGGTCACCTTTTCCAGTTTCACCCCGATCGAGGACGATTTGCCGTGGCTTTCAAGGAAGAAAAACACCTCGGCCACCGCGAACAGGCCGACGATGGCCACCAGGAAATCGATCCCGTCGACCAGATGCAGGCTGCCGAAGGTGAACCGCTCGATCCCGCCGCCATCCTGTCCGATCATCGCGATCCCAAGCCCGATCATCGAGGCAAGGGCAGCTTTCGCTTGGTTGTTCGACGCCATGCCGCCAAGGGTCGCAAAAGCCAAAAGGTACAAGGCGAAATACTCGGCAGGCCCGAACAGGAAGGCCACATTAGCCAACAAGGGCGCCAGCAGCATCAGACCCAAGGTCGCAAGGAAGGCGCCGACAAAGGATGCAACGCCCGAGATCACCAAGGCGTCCCCCGCCCGGCCCTGCTTGGCCATGGGATAGCCGTCAAGCGTCGTCATCAAAGCGGGCTCGTCGCCCGGAATATTCAACAGAATCGAACTGATCCGTCCGCCATACATCGCGCCGTAATAGACCGACGTCATCAGAACCAGGGCCGATGTTGCATCAAGTCCCATGGTGAAGGTGATCGGGATCAGGATCGCCACGCCGTTCGACGGACCAAGGCCCGGAAGCGCGCCGATGATCGTGCCCAGGAAGCACCCGATCACCGCCAGCATCAGGGTATAGGGCGACAACGCAACTGCGAACCCCGTCGCAAGATTTGCCAGAAGATCCATTGGTCAGCCTCCCAGCCAGTCGCGCGGAACGGCCTGAAGCGTTTCCAGCTTCAGCGCATAGCGGAACAGAAGATACAGCCCGACCGACAAGCCAAGGCCCGTCAGCGCGGCCATGACAGGCTTCGGATTCAGCATGTAGCTGATCACACCCGCCGCCAAAGCGGTGGGGATCAGGAATCCCAGCGGTTTCAGAAGCTGCGCATAGGCGATCATCACGACAACGGCGATGGCAATCCGGCCAAGCGCAGCCATCTCGGGCCAGTCCGCGTCGGGATCGGGCCGGATGATCATGTAAAGCGAACAGATGATGACCCCGGCCGCCACAAGGAACGGGAAGAACTTCGGGCCAACGGGATCGGGAAAGAACGGTTCCTGGATGGTGGTGGCGCTCAGGATATACCCCAGCGCCACCACGACCATGACCGCACCGAAGATGCGGTCGCCGGTCATTACTGAAGCACGCCGATTTCGCGGCTGAGTTCTTCGGTCGAGGCGATCACGCCATCAACCCAGGACTGGAAGTCGTCACCCACTTTGGTGAAGGGCGCAAGACCGTTGGCCTCCATCGCGGCTTTCCAGTCGTCGCTATCTGCGACCTGCTGAAGCTTGTCGGCCCAGGCGTTGAAATCCTCGTCCGAGATGTTCTTCGGCACGTAAAGGCCACGCCAGTTCACGGCCACCACATCGGTGCCCTGCTCAACCGCGGTCGGGATGTCTTCGAAGCCCGGCACGCGCTCTTCCGTCAGAACGGCCAGCGCACGCACTTCGCCCGACTTCAGAAAGCCCACGATTTCCGACATGTCGCCGGTCATCGCCTGGGTGAAGCCACCGACGGTCTGGGTGATCGCGTCCGCGCCCCCGTCAACGCCGATATACTTGACGGCACGGATGTCGTCGAAGCCGTTGGCCTTCAGCACCTGAAGCACCTTGAGGTGGTCGAAGCCGCCTGGTGCTGAACCGCCCGCAAAGGCGACCGAGCCGGGATCGGCCTTGATCGCGTCAACCATGTCGTTCAGCGACTGAAAGGGGCTGTCGGCCGCCACTACGATCACGCCCGGATCCGCGCCAATGGCACCTACGAAACGCACCTGATCGGCGGTCATACCGGCATAGGCGTTCTGTGCCAGGCGGGTCGCCGTGGCCTGCGATGCAGCGACGATCAGATCGGCATCGTCCGCGCGTTCGTTGACGACGTGGCCGAAGGCCAGGCCGCCACCGCCACCGGCCATGTTGGTGACCTGCACCGGCTTGTCGATGGCGCCGATGTCGAACATCGTCTTGCCGATCTGACGGCATGTGAAGTCCCAGCCGCCGCCGGGGTTTGCAGGCGCAATGCACTCAGCCGCATGGACCGGCGCGGTTGCACCAAAGCTCATCACCGCGCCCACACCGAGCGCGAAAAGTGTCTTCTTCATTGATATCCTCCCAGTATCTGAGGCCCGGGCTTCTTCGGCCCGAACCTTCAGTTTGGAAGGATGTCGCCGCAATTCGGCGTTGTCTAGGGTCTTTGCTACGCAGCCGCCGGCAAATTCGCATTCAGTTCATGCGCAAAAGCCGCCTGGCGCTGCATTTCCTTGGCGAGTTGCTTGTGCGCGGCGCGCAATTCCTGCGGCGACAGGGCGCAAGACGCGATTTGGTCGGTCAGGGCGCATAGGGGGGCCGAAATGGCATCCCGCTCGGCCTGATAGGCAGCCAAATCGGTCTCACCGCCGCGAAGGACGGCCCGCGCCAGCAGTTCCGCATCGCGCAGGGCGTCGCTGATCCCGTTGGCCGTGGCCGGATCCTTGAAATAGCCCGCATCACCCACAAGCGCCCAGCCCGGACCATGGGATTCGCGCCGGAACCCCGCGGCCCCTGCAAACGGCGTCAGCCGCCCCTCTTGGGTGCCGCGGCCGATTTCCTCGGCCAGCTCGGGCGCGTTATGGGCCAGGATCGTCTGGAAGCCCCGAAACAGGTCGCCCTTGAACGTCTCTCGGAAGGCCACTGACGGGACCGAAGCGAAGACGCACGACAGGCCGTGATTGGTGGGGATCACGCCGGCGGCGGCATTCTTGGCGAAATACCAGCGAAACCCGTCATCCCGAATGCCGCGGAAATAGCCGTATACGGTGCCCGATGCGTGCCGGTCTCGGTGATAGATCTTGGCGCCAGCGGCTTCGGCCACGACCGAAGTGCGGCCATCGGCGCCGATCACGATATCGGCGGTGACCTGATAGGCGCGCTGATCCGCGGCCAGAAGCTTCACACCGGTCACCCGACCTTGCGCCCCGCGCAACAGCCCAAGCATATGGGTCCTGTGCCGAACCTCAGCCCCAGCGGCGCGGGCCGCGTCGACCAGCACTCGGTCCAGAACCGTCCGGCGCGGCGCCAACAGATGTCCGACACCGAAATCAGGCTTGATGTCGATCCCGTGCGACATGTCCGGATAGTGAAAGGTCGTGCGGGTGACGGGCGGCGTCCCTTCGGCCATCAATGGCTCAAGGACACCCCAGCGGGCAAGCTGCACAACGCCCGAGCGCATCAGGGCATGGGTCGACATGCGGTCGCTGCCATGGGCATCCCGGTCCACGACCAGCACGCGCGCGCCTTGACGGGCAAGACACAGCGCCGTTCCCGCCCCGGCGGCCCGGGCGCCAACGATCACCGCATCGAAATGGCTGTTCAAAGATGTTTGGGTCATTGGAAAACTCTCCGGTCAGGCGGCCAGACGGCCCGCCAATGATTGCGCCAGATGATCGGCCAGAAAGGCCGCATCGGCCCCCATCCCGTCGATCAGCGTGGATTTGCGGCAGCGCATGAAAGGCAAGCCCATGGCATAGACACCTTGGGCCGCAACGATTCCACCTTCGTGGATCAACTGGCCCTTCCGGTCCGTGACAGGCAAATCCAGCCAGCTGTAATCCGGCTTGAACCCGGTGGCCCAAACCACGCTCTTGATGCCCGCAAGCGGTGTCTCAAGCATGGGTTGGGACGGCACCCGGGTCGGGTCGAAACGCTCAGACGGCGCGAGTTCAGCACAGACGCCGGTTGCGGCCGCCCATTGATCGAAAGTGTCCAAGAGCCGGTTCAACTTCAGATCCGCCATGGCGCAGAGGTTCGGAAGCGCGCCGGAAAACCAGGCCTTGCCGCCGCTCACACCGGCAAACCGCCCTGCAACGCGAATGCCCGCATCCTGCATCCGGTTGATGTCCAGCATCCGGCCCTCCGCATCGCCCGAAAGCTGCAAGGACGGCGTCCGGCGCACGCGGTTCAGGTCATCGACCTCGTCATACATCGTGCCGAACAGGTTGGATGCTTCGACCCACCAGGCGATATCGCGGCCGCGATATCGGCGGGGCGTGCGCACATGCTCGCCCATCGCCAGCGTCACCGGCCGGCCCGAGGCATGGATCTCCATGGCCAGTTGCGCGCCCGTCGCAGAACCGCCGACAACCAGAACCGCGCCATCCGGCAACGCCGATGGATTGCGATAGCTGTGGGCATCGATCTGGAAAATGTCAGCGGGCAAATCCGCCGCCAGCGCCGGGATCTTCGGCGTGTTGAAGGCGCCCGAAGCCAAAACCAGCTTGCGGGCCATCCATGTGCCGCGTGTCGTCTCGATCTTGTAAAGCCCGTATTCGCGGCTGACGCGCAGAACAGTGGTGTTCGTCTCAACCGGCGCGGCGATGTCGCGCGCATATCCGGCAAGGCAGCCGACGACCTCGGGCTTGGTCATGTACCCGTCGGGATCATCGCCGCGATAGGCATGGCCCGGCAACCGGCTTTGCCAATTGGGCGTCAGCAAGGAAAAGCTGTCCCAGCGCTCCGTGCGCCAGGTGTTGGCGACCGCCCCGCGTTCCAGAAGAACATGGTCGACGGAACGGTCGCTGAGGTGTTTGCTCATGGCGAGCCCGGCAGGGCCGGCGCCGATAATTACGGTGGTCACGGTTTTCATAACACTCGCCTTTCTCTGAGCATGCGGGGATCAGGCCATTGCGACCTGAACCGCGACCGGGTTGGTCAGGATGTCGTAGACGGCCGACCGCTTCTGCGACTGGGCCACAAGCGCAGCCAGTTCCGCTTCGGTCGCATCGGCGTCGATGTCGAACGTGACGCGTACGCCCGAGAAGCCGTTCCGCACATCGCCGTCGATGCCCAGAATGCCCTGGATGTCCATGTCAGCCTCAACGTTGGCCTTGACCGATTTCAGCTGGATCCCGCGGTTCTGTGCGACAGCGGCAACGCCAGCCGTCAGGCAGGATGCCAAACCGGCCATCACGATCTCGACCGGGGTCGCGCCGTGGTCAGCCGAAGCGAACTGCGGCGGGTGGTCGGCGTCGATCTTGTGTTCCTGAATGTGGTCCTGTTCCTCACCAAGGCCGAAGAAGCCCTGAACCGTCGTGCGGCTGTGGGTGCCCTTCTGCCATTCGCAGGTGGCGCGCCATGTGAAGGCTGCCGCTTCGGGCGCGCCCTTCAGGATCTCGCGAGCGCCCAGCAGGGCCTCGACGTTTACGCCGTTGTCGATCTCAAATGCAGGGTTCATGTCGTTCATTGGTCTTTCCTTTCAAAGGGTTTGAATGTGCGAAACATCCGCACAATGGGGGGTTGAGGATCGCCGCCGCGTCAGGCGGCGATCCTGGTCTTCAAGGGGTGGAGGAGGCATGGGAGGGAGGGTTAATGACCCCCGACCCCTTAAATTCTTTGGTTAGCGAAAGTGCCCAACCGCAAGCGTCCAGATCGCGGCATCGCTGAAGCTGTCGCCGCTCTTCGTCCGCCCGTAACCGGGCCGTTCATCCAAATCGCCAAGCCCGATATCGCGAAGCATATGCGGGCCGAGGTGGCGAAGCTGATGTGTCTTAATCCGTTTCATTGTCTTCAAGTCCTTCTGGTCAATCTGTGTCGTCCTAATGACTGACAACGTCTTAGACCGGCCCGGGACCTGAAGACTTGAAGGAGATCTGGAGAAAGTTTGGAGAAATGTGGAGATCGCGAAAAAACTCCACCTCTCTCAGGCCATCCGTCCCGCGGATCGGCCAGATTCACCTCCAAACCCCGCAGTCGGAACAACGGTAAGACCGCACTGGAAACGCTGGGTTTGGACGAAAACCGCCGTTTGTGTTATGTTAAGTTGCATTTTTTGCAAATTTTTTTCGTTTAAGGAGAGTTTGAATGTGCATTTGCCACAATCCGATTAACTGTATCGTTCCCCCTCACATGCTCGACGTCCTGATGCTGCGCGGCGACAAGTCGGTCCGCAAAATGGCCGAGTCGCTGATTAAGATCGGTGAATCCGTTCGAGAGGAACGCGCCGCCCATACAGGGGCGGGGGTCGTCGCGTCCAAGGCCGGTTCCGGGACCTTCGTGTCGACCGCACTCGCGAAAGGCGCGGCCAAGTCGCACACCTGCGACCGCAAGGTTTATGACGGCGGCCGCCGGGCAAGCCTGCCGGGAACCCTGGTCCGCGGCGAAGGCGATCCTGCGACCGGCGATGACGAAGTCGACCGGGCCTATGATGGTGCCGGTGCGGTCTTCGATCTCTATTCCAAGGAATTCGGGCGCGACTCGATTGACGGGTTCGGCATGTCGATCTTGCAAACCGTCCATCATCGCCGCGACTACAACAATGCTTTCTGGAACGGCGTCCAGATGGCCTATGGGGACGGCGACGGAAACATCTTCCAGACCTTCACCGAGTTGTCGGTCATCGCCCACGAGATCTCGCATGGTGTGGTGCAGCATTCCGGAGGATTGATCTATCAAGGCCAATCCGGCGCGCTCAACGAAAGCTATGCCGACGTGTTCGGCGCAATCACCCAGCAACGGGATGCCAGCCAAAGCGTCTATGAAGCCGATTGGTTGGTGGGCAAAGGGATCCTCGGGCCGACCATCAACGGCGTAGCGCTCCGATCAATGAAGGCGCCGGGAACGGCCTATTCCGACGCTCAGTTGGGCCAAGACCCGCAACCTTATCACATGGACTTTTACGTTAACACCACGTCCGATAACGGCGGGGTCCACATCAACTCTGGCATCCCGAACCATGCTTTCTTTCTCTATTGCATGTATATCGGCGGCAATTCTTGGGAGATCCCGGGCCAGATCTGGTACCGCGCGCTGCAAGAGAACAACAACCCGCACGCAACTTTCGGAGACTGGGCTGCCAAAACGCTCGACGTGTCCATAGCGCTGCACGGCGCGGGAAGTTATGAGATGATCATGTTGCGGCGGGCATGGAACCTCGTGGGTATTGACGTCTGACGAAGGATTGGGTTCACCGGGATGGCTTGCTTGTCCAGCGCATTGGCGACGGGATGTCTGACGATGTTGATTGAAGTTTCGGCCTCTGGTGGGTTCGGCGGGCTGCCCGCTGCGACCACGACAAGGGCGCTTGATCTTGAACAGCTCTCGGAAGATCGCTGCCGCGCATACAGCGCCGCGTTCGAACCGAAGGCGCTGGCCGAGATCTCGCAGGCCACCCCGTCCCAAGGGCGGGCCGACACGATGACCTACGAAATCACGGTGATCGATGCCGATGGCGAACGGCACCTGTTCAAGATCGACGAAACCCTGCTTCCTCCAGACCTTCTGGATCTTATCGACGACATGCCGAAAGCGGCCGATAAATGATGGCCACGTGACCGGCTGACCGCGAACAAGAACGCGGCGCAAAACCGTCATTCTGCCGTCAAAGTCTTACGCGACGATGCTGGCACGCGACGGGTAATTGTCGGGGTCACCGTACCTGATGCGGGTTTGGCGGATTCGGTTTGACCGGATCCGCCCACTTGTTTTGATGGCCGCTTGACCAGGCAGCCAGCCAAGCGCCGCGCACCTTTTCGCCCAGCCCACGCCGTCACAAAAGCTTCTTCAAAGCTTCAGAAATCTGTCGTGGCCCCTGCGTAGGTCCCCCAAGGACAGGTCGGGGGACTGCATGCTCGAAATCGACAAGCTGACCAAGCGCTTTGGGTCAAACACAGCCGTGGACAGCGTGTCCTTCCGGACAGATGAACCGACCATGATCGGCATCATCGGATCGTCCGGCGCCGGCAAATCCACCCTGCTTCGCATGCTCAATCGCCTGACCGCCGAAAGCGAAGGCCGCATCGTCTTCGAAGGCCGCGAGATCTCGTCGCTGAAAGGCAGGGAACGCCGCCGCTGGCAACGCGACTGCGCGATGATCTTCCAGCAGTTCAATCTCGTGCCGCGCATGGATGTGGTGTCGAACGTGCTCCATGGCACGCTCAATCGCCATTCCACCTTGACCACGCTTTTTAACCTTTACCCGACCGAGGATATTCACAAGGCAATCGAAATTCTTGATCGCCTCGGAATTTCCGAACAGGCGCCGAAACGGGCCGAGGCGCTGTCAGGCGGCCAGCAGCAACGCGTCGCCATCGCGCGGGCCCTGATGCAGGACCCGAAGATCATTCTGGCGGATGAACCCATCGCCTCGCTTGATCCGATGAACGCCCAGGTCGTAATGGAAGCGCTGCGCCGCATCCACGACGAAGACGGGCGCACGGTGATCGCGAACCTGCACACGCTTGATACGGCGCGGCGCTATTGCGACCGGGTCATCGGAATGCGCCATGGGCGCATTGTCTTCGATGGCACGCCCGCGCAACTGACCACCGATGTCGCCCGCGACATCTACGGAGCCGGGGCCGAGTTCTCCGAAACCGCAACATCCACCGAGATCGGCGCGTTGGATCGCGCCACCGAGGCACGCAACGCCGTCCCGGCGTAATGCGGCGCACCCAAACCAGGCGCGGGCTGCCCGCGCGTGATCCATGGAGATGAAAATGAAAGTCACTCTTGCACTGGCCCTCGTGGCGACCACCGCGCTGTCATCTGCGGCCTTCGGCCAGGAGGTTACCGAGTTCCGCATCGGCCTTCTGGGCGGCGAAAACGCTCAGGACCGCCTGAACTCGAACGAATGCCTGCGCGCCTATACCGAAGAGGCCCTGGGCGTACCGACCAAGCTGTTCGCACCTGCCGACTATGCGGGCGTGATCGAAGGCCTTGTGGGCGGCACGCTCGACATGGCCTGGCTCGGTGCCTCGTCCTATGCCGCGACCTATCTGCGCGACCCTGAAGCGGTCGAGCCGGTGCTGGTGAAAATCAACCTCGACGGCTCCTACGGCTATCACTCGATCGGCTTCGCCCGTAAGGATTCCGGCATCGCCTCGCTTGAGGATATGAAAGGCCAGGTCTTCGGCTTCGGCGATCCCAACTCGACTTCGGGCTATCTGATCCCGTCGATCGAAATCCCCGAAACAACCGGCGCCACCATGGAATCCGGCGACTATTTTGGCGAAGTGAAGTTCACCGGCGGCCACGAACAGACCATCGTTGCCGTGAACAACGGCGATGTGGCTGGCGGCGTGACCTGGGCGGACGGCCAGGGCGACTGGGAAGACGGCTTCAACTCGGGCGCGCTCCGCAAGGCCGTCGATGCGGGCCTTGTCGACATGAACGACCTGGTCGAAATCTGGCGGTCAAAGCCGATCCCGGAAGGCCCCATCGTCCTTCGGAAGTCGCTTCCTGAAGATGTCAAAGCGACGATGACCGAACTGGTCGACACGATGTACGACAAGGACATCGACTGCACCTATGCCATCTCGGCAGGTGAATCGCTGGGCTTCGACCCGATCACCCATGAAGCTTACGTCTCGATCATCGAGGCGCGCAAAGCCAAGTCGCAATAATCGATTGACTGAAAAAGGGCGGGCCCAACGCGGGGCCCGTCCGCTTTTTTTGAAGGCACCGCTTCATGGCAGACGTCTCCGCAGGCACCCCTCCCCCCACAGTCAACGCCATCCAGGACAGTTACTTGGCCCAGGTCCGCCAGAAGCGGGTCTATTCCGGCATCGTCCTTGGGATTTTCGTCTTCCTGATGGCCTGGGGCTTCAGCCTTGCCGAAAGCCGCAATGGCGGCAGCTTCATCGGCGGCATTGACAACTTTTTCGACTACCCCGCCGAGGTGGTGGCCGAGGCCGCGTCGAAAATCGACCAGTTGCCCGGCCATCTGGCCACCTATTTCCCCGCGCTCCTGGAGACGGTGAACATCGCTGCGGTGTCGACGCTGATCGGCGCGCTTCTGGCGATTGTGCTTTCGCTCCTGTCGACGCGCGGGATGGCACGGTTTCCGAAACTGATCGGGCTGTTCCGCCGCATCATGGATATCAGCCGCGCGATCCCCGAAATCGTCGTGGCCCTGGTGCTTATCTTCGTTCTTGGCGGCGGCCCGATCCCGGCTGTGATCGCCATCGCGATCCATACGGCGGGCGCCCTGGGCAAGCTCTTTTCCGAGGTCAACGAAAACGCCGATCTGAAACCGCTCGACGGGCTGTCCTCGGTGGGCGCCACCTGGACCCAGAAGATGATCTTGGGCGTCGTGCCCCAGGTCGCGCCGAACTGGCTGTCTTACGGGCTGCTCCGGTTCGAAATCAACATCCGCGCCTCGGCCATCCTCGGCTTTGTGGGCGCCGGCGGATTGGGCAAAGAACTCAAAGTCGCGATCCAATGGGGCCAGGGCCGCTATGACGAAGCCGCGGCCATGTTCATCCTTCTGATCACCACGATCATCGTGGTCGATCAGGTCTCAAGCCACTACCGCGACAGATTGACCCATGGCACCGGCGGAGGGGCGCATTGATGGCCGACACAGCTCTTTCCGGACCGCTTCAGGGCAAGGTCAACACGCTGTTCCGGCGGAAACGCAGGGCCGCCTTCGCGATCCTGGGCGTGATCCTCGCCTATCTGACCTATACGTTCTTCGCGTTCGACATCCCCGGCCTTTGGCAACGGGCCAGCGCCGAGAATGCGCGCGCTTTGGTCGCCGACACCTACAGCCACAAGGTCCACGTGGCCCGTGACAACCGCTCGGGCGCGGTGACCGTCGCGATCGAAGGCGAAAAGAAGGGCCGTTACCCCGAAGGCGAAGGCCCCGACTGGGTCGATCTGGGCGTGGAAACGGTAATCGATTTGGGTGATGGTCACATCATCACCTATGGGGCCGAAAACAATTTCGTCAGCTATGACGTGCCGGGCTATGGGCTGATGACGTTTGAGGTCTCGCGCGCCCAAGGCGTCATCCAGAATTATCCGACCCAAAACATCCCCGACTGGATCAACGCCTCGAAGAACCGCGTCTCGATCACGACCGAGGCTGGGCGCCTCTCGATCACCCGTAACCGGACCGAGGTTTTCCGCTATTTCGGCGGGTGGGAGCTGTTTTTCTTCACCCTCGACAGCCCCTATCACGGGCTGGGCTTCAGCGCGGTCATGGGCCGGATGTTCAGCGGCGAAGCGGGGGCCATTGTCTCGGATGTCTGGAACAACCCCATGTGGCTCCATAAAGACGTGGCCTGGGCGATCTTTGAAACGATCCTGATGGCCTTCCTTGGCACCTTCGGGGCCGCCATCGTGGCCCTGCCGCTGGCCTTCCTGGCCGCGAAGAACTTCACACCCGCATGGCCCGCAAGGTTCGGCTTCCGGCGGCTTTTTGACTTCATCCGCGGCGTCGATGCGCTGATCTGGACCATCATCCTGACGCGTGCGTTCGGGCTGGGCCCGTTGACCGGGGCCCTGGCAATCCTGATCACCGACACCGGCACGTTCGGCAAGATGTTCTCCGAAGCGCTGGAAAACGTCGACAAGAAACAGATCGAGGGCGTCGCCTCAACCGGGGCCAAACCGCTCCAGCGGTATCGGTTCGGGGTGATCCCGCAGATCGTGCCGGTCCTTCTGTCGCAAGTCCTCTACTTCCTCGAATCGAACACACGGTCCGCGACAATCATCGGCGCCATCACGGGCGGCGGCATCGGCCTTCTGATCACCCAGGCGATCATCACCACGAAGGACTGGGAAGAGGTCACCTATTACATCGTCCTGATCATCCTGATGGTGATCTTCATGGACTGGTTCTCGGGCTGGCTGCGGCGTAGGCTGATCCGCGGAGACGCGGGCTAGCGGGCATCACATGAAATGGACAACGCCAGAGGATCCGGTCCTTCACTCGGATACGGACGTGGTCGGCACGACCTTCGGCCGCTTCGTCGAGATCGGGCGCGGATCCCGTGTCGCCTATGCCGAGATCGGCGACTATTCCTATTGCGACCGCTATGCCGACCTCGCCAATGTCACGGTTGGCAAGTTCTCCAACATCGCGTCATTCGTCAGGATCGGCGCGACGGATCATCCGCTTGATACCGCGTCGTTGCATCACTTTCTCTATCGGTCGTCGGACTATTGGGACGACATTGACCACGACGCGGCCTGGTTCGAAAAACGTCGCGCGCGGCGGGCCTCGGTCGGGCACGATACCTGGCTCGGTCATGCGGCCATGATCAAGCCCGAGGTCAATATTGGCACAGGCGCGGTCGTCGGTGCGGGCGCCGTCGTCACCAAAGATGTCGCGCCCTACACGATCGTTGTGGGCAATCCGGCCCGCGTCATCCGCCGCCGTCATCCGGTTGAGATTGCCGAACGCCTGATGGCGCTAGCCTGGTGGGACTGGGATCACGCAAGGCTGCGCGAGACGCTGGACGATTTCCGGTCACTCGATGCCGAAGCGTTTTTAGAAAGATACGGCGGCTAACCCGCTTCGTGATCCAGCGTAAGCGTGATCCTGTCGCTGGCGAACCAGGTTTTCCCGTGTTCGACCGGTGATCCCCTGTCGTCGCGGTTCAGCGACTCGGCGAAGATCAACGGCGCCCCTTCCGCGATTTGCAGATGCAGCGCCTGGGTTGCGCTGGCATGGGTCGCCGTCAGGCGGGTCGAGACGCGCGTGTAATCGGTGATACCGACGGTCTCGAACGCCTTCGTGATCCCTTGGCCTTCGCGCAGCGCATCGGCAAGCCCGGGATACCGGACCTCGGGAAACCGGCTTTCGGACAGCGCCACCGGCGCGTCATCTGCGAAAGCCAGCCCGTGGGACACGGCCACCGGATCGCCCGACGCCACATGCAAACGACGGGCATCCGCCTCGCTCGCGCCGACGACCTCGACCGACAGGGCCTTGCTGCCCGGCATACGCCCCGCCGCCAGAAGGTTCTGACGAAACCGCGTGCGGCGGCTAAGCGGGTAATCCAGGGGCCGCGCCAATACGAAAACGCCCGAACCCCGGCGGCTGTGAACCAGCCCAGCCTCGGCGAGATACCTTACCGCGTGGCGCACCGTGTGACGGTTCACACCGAAGCGGTCGGCCAACACTGCTTCGGTCGGCAGTTTCGCGCCCGCAGGGTATTGCCCGTCGGCCATCGCGCCTTTCAGCTCCTCGGCGATGGATCGCCAAATCGGTGTCTTCGTCATGAAACTGTCACTGGCGTTTGGCGCCCCATCTGCTATGATTTGTCTAGTTGTATAGTACATCATGGATTTGTCTAGATGGATGCGGCACCCGAAGATCGAAAATCCTGGATGGGCCTTCTGGCCCGCGCGCCCGAAGGCCGCGTGGCCGAGCTTCTGGCCGAAGCGGGCCTGGGTCAAGATATCACCTGGCTCCGTCAGCCCGAGATTGGCAGCGTTATGGTGCGGGGCCGGGCCGGTGGCACGGGCGGGCCGTTCAACCTCGGTGAGATGACGGTCACCCGCTGCGCCTTAAGGCTGGAAAGCGGCGCCGTGGGGCACGGGCTTGTCCAGGGTCGGCGCAAGACCTGTGCCGAAGCAGCCGGGCTGGTCGACGCGCTGATGCAAACCGATCAGGCGGGTCGGGTGGACGCCACGATCCTTGCGCCCCTGCGCGCGGAAGAGGCCGCCAGAAAAACCGCCCGCGCCGACAAGGCTGCCGCGACGAAGGTCGAGTTCTTCACGATGGTACGGGGGGAAGACTGATGAAAACATCCGCGCTCGAAGGCGGCTTCGCCGACGCCCCGCGCGATGCGTCCTTCGCCTTCCGAGCGCTGATGAACGCCATGGCGCGCCCAGGCCGGATCGAAAAGATCGGCGGCGGCCAGCCCCCGGCGCCTCTCTCGGTGGCGGCGGGCACGCTTGTCCTGTCGCTTTGCGATCCGGACACACCGCTCTATCTGGCGGGCGGTGCGGACACCAAAGCCACCCGAGACTGGGTGGCCTTTCATACCGGGGCGCCTTTGACGGGACCAAGCCACGCGATGTTCGCGCTTGGCACCTGGGAAGATCTGATGCCGCTTTCGGCCTATCCCGTTGGGACGCCGGAATACCCCGACCGATCGACCACCCTGATCGTCGAGATGACGGACCTGTCCAACACGGGCACCCAGTTGTCGGGCCCCGGCATCAAGGACCGCGCAACGCTCAACCTTCCTGACCCCGGCACCCTCGCACAGAACAACGCCCGCTTCCCGCTGGGCTGCGATTTCTATTTCACCGCAGGCGACCGCGTGGCCGCGCTGCCCCGTTCGACAAGGATTGCCTGATGTATGTGGCTGTTAAAGGCGGCGAGCGGGCGATTGAAAACGCCCATGCCTGGCTGGCCGAGGAACGTCGGGGCGATACGGATCTGGCTGAGCTGACGATCCCGCAGGTCCGCGAACAGCTGGCCCTGGCCGTGAACCGCGTGATGTCCGAAGGCTCGCTTTTCGATCCGGATCTGGCCGCGCTCGCGATCAAGCAGGCACGGGGCGATCTGATCGAGGCGATCTTCCTGATCCGCGCCTATCGGACGACTTTGCAGCGTTTCGGTTATTCCGAACCCATTGATACCGGCGCGATGGCCTGCGACCGCCGGATTTCGGCGACGTTCAAGGACCTGCCCGGGGGACAGGTCCTGGGGCCGACCTTTGACTACACCCACAGGCTTCTGGACTTCAAACTGGCCGCCGACGGCGAGGTTCCGGACGCGCCCACCCGCCCGGCGGGCGACGAGCCTGTGCCCCATGTGACCGAGTTTCTGAACCGCGAAGGGCTGATCGAAGAGGCGGCAAAGACAGAGGCCGAACCACCCGATCTGACGCGCGAGCCCCTGGAACTGCCTGCTGACCGCGCGCTAAGGCTCCAGGCGCTCACCCGGGCCGATGAAGGCTTTACCCTTGGCATGGCCTATTCGACCCAGCGCGGTTACGGGCGCAACCACGCCTTTGTGGGTGAACTTCGGATCGGTACCGTTGCCGTCGAGATGGAGATCCCGGAACTGGGCTTCGCGATTGAAATCGGCGAGGTGACGGTCACCGAATGCGAGACGGTGAACCAGTTCAAGGGATCGAAAAGCGAGCCACCGCAATTCACGCGCGGCTATGGGCTGGTCTTCGGCCAGACCGAGCGGAAGGCGATATCAATGGCGCTGGTCGACCGGGCCTTGCGGTGGGAAGAGCTTGGCGAAGACTTCGTCGGAGCGCCCGCGCAGGACGCGGAATTCGTGCTGTATCACGGCGACAACATCCAGGCGACGGGCTTTCTGGAGCATATCAAACTGCCCCATTACGTGGATTTCCAGTCGGAGCTTGAGCTTGTCCGGAAGCTTCGCCGAAAGGCCGAGGCCAATCACATGCCGGAGGCGGCGGAATGAGTAACTACAACTTCGCCTATCTCGATGAACAGACCAAGCGGATGATCCGCAGGGCGATCCTGAAAGGGCTCGCCATCCCGGGCTATCAGGTGCCCTTCGCCTCGCGTGAAATGCCGATGCCATATGGTTGGGGTACGGGCGGGGTGCAGGTCTCGGCGGCCACCCTGACACCCGATGACACGCTCAAGGTGATCGACCAAGGGGCCGACGACACCACAAACGCCGTCTCGATCCGGCAGTTCTTTGAAAAGACGGCGGATGTGGACACGACCACAGCGACCAGCGAAGCCTCGGTCATCCAGACCCGTCACAGGATCCCGGAAGAGGAACTCAGCGAAGATCAGATCCTCGTCTATCAGGTGCCCATCCCGGAACCGCTCCGGTTCCTGGAACCACGCGAGACCGAGACGCGGAAGATGCATGCGCTGGAAGAATACGGGCTGATGCATGTGAAGCTCTATGAAGACATCGCGCGTCACGGCCATATCGCGACATCCTATGCGTATCCGGTGAAGGTCGAAGATCGCTATGTCATGGATCCCTCGCCGATCCCGAAATTCGACAACCCGAAAATGGAGATGCCGGCCATCCAGCTTTTCGGCGCCGGGCGGGAACAGCGGATCTATGCGCTGCCGCCTTATACGAAGGCCGTGAGCCTCGATTTTGAAGACCACCCGTTCGACCCGTCCAAGGCACCGCATCCTTGCGGGCTCTGCGGCGCAGAAGCGTCGTACCTGGATGAGGTGATCACCGATGATCAGGGCGGACGCATGTTCGTCTGTTCCGACACCGATTATTGTGAGGGGCGCCGCGCGGCAGGACATCGCGGTGCCGATCTTGCGGAGGACGCAGCATGAAGGGCGCAAAAGTTCTGAAGGAAAATTCTTGGCAAGAATTTTGCGTCAAAAATCTTCACCCGGGAGGAAGGCCATGACCCCGCTTCTATCGGTGCGCGGGATCGCAAAGCGCTATGGGCCGCAGATCGGTTGCGCCGATGTCTCGTTCGATCTCTATCCCGGCGAAGTCATGGGCGTTGTGGGCGAATCCGGCTCGGGCAAATCCACATTGCTGAACTGCCTTGCCGGACAGCTTCCCCCGGACCGGGGCGAGGTGATCTTCGACACCCGCGCCGAGGGACCCAAGGACACGCTCCGTATGAGCGAACCGGAACGCCGGATGCTTGGCCGCACCGACTGGGCCTTTGTGCATCAGAACGCCCGTGACGGTCTTCGCATGAACGTCTCGGCCGGTGGCAATGTGGGCGAGCGTCTGATGGCCGTCGGCGCGCGCCACTACGGCGATATCCGCGGACAGGCCACCGAATGGCTGGGCCGGGTTGAGATCAACGAAACCCGCATTGACGACCGGCCCACGACCTTTTCGGGCGGCATGCAGCAGCGCTTGCAGATCGCACGGAACCTTGTCACCGGACCACGCCTGGTCTTCATGGATGAACCTACCGGCGGGCTTGATGTCAGCGTCCAGGCCCGGCTTCTGGATCTGTTGCGCGGCCTGGTCCGCGACATGGGGCTGTCGGCGATCATCGTGACACACGACCTGGCCGTGGTCCGGCTTCTGGCCGACCGGTTGATGGTCATGAAAGACGGCCATGTGGTGGAAAGCGGACTGACCGATCAGGTGCTTGATGACCCGCAGCACGCCTATACCCAGTTGCTCGTCAGCTCGGTCCTTCAGGTTTGAAAGGGGT
This sequence comes from Paracoccaceae bacterium, assembly GCA_965267475.1. Lineage (GTDB taxonomy): Bacteria > Pseudomonadota > Alphaproteobacteria > Rhodobacterales > Rhodobacteraceae > JBCBKU01. Next base: position 528,813 of record OZ254079.1, on the reverse strand, counting down.
CATGCCATGATCCAGATCAGCGACGTTTCAAAACACTTCACGCTCCACAATCAGGGGGCGGCAACCATCTCGGTGATGTCGGGCGCAAACCTCTCCGTCGCCCCCGGCGAATGTGTCGCGCTGACGGGCGTCTCGGGCGCCGGGAAATCCACGCTGATGCGGATGATCTACGGCAATTACCTGACTGGCACCGGTTCGATCCTGGTGGACGGGGTCGATGTGGCCCGGGCCGAACCGCGCGAGATCCTGGCACTTCGGCGTGAAACACTGGGCTATGTCAGCCAGTTCCTGCGCGTCGTCCCCCGGGTGCCGACGATCGATGTCGTGGCCGAACCGCTTCTGAATGTCGGCACGGATCCGGCAACGGCGCGTGCCAAGGCCGAAACCATACTGGATCGGTTGAACTTGCCCAGGCGGCTTTGGGGACTGTCGCCCACGACCTTCTCGGGCGGCGAACAGCAGCGGGTGAATGTCGCGCGGGGATTTGTCAATGCCTATCCGGCGCTTCTGCTGGATGAACCGACCGCCAGCCTCGATGGCGCCAATCGAGAGGTTGTCCTGACGCTGATCGAAGACGCAAAAGCACGGGGCGCCGCCATTGTCGGGATCTTCCACGACGAAGGTGCCCGCACCCGGGTCTGCGACCGTGAGGTCGACGTCACCCGCTTCGTCCCCGAAAGATCCGCCGCATGACGGGGCGTCTGATCGGAGTTGTTGGCCCCTCGGGCGCGGGCAAGGACAGTGTGATGGCGGGGCTTTCGGCCCATGGCTTTGGTCTTGTCCGCCGGGTGATCACACGCGATCCGCACCTTGGCGGCGAAGATTTCGAACCGATCACGCTTGCCGCGTTCGCGCGGCGCAAGCTGGCGGGCGCCTTCTGCGTCGATTGGCAGGCCCATGGGCTTCGCTACGGCATCCCAAGCGATGTTGTGACCCGGGTTGCAGCCGGGGAACAGCTGCTGGTGAACCTGTCGCGCAACGTCCTGTCCGATGTGGCCGCCGCGGTGCCCGGCTTTGTCGCGCTGAACATCACGGCAACGCCTGAAACTCTGGCGCGCCGACTGTCCGACCGGGGCCGCGAAACCGCCGAAGACATCGCACAACGCCTTGCGCGATCGGTCCGGCCCTTCCCAAAGGACCTGCCCGTGATCCATGTCAGCAATGACGGCGATCTCGACGACACCGTGGCCGACGCGTTGGCCCAGCTTCAGCCGGTCAGGGCATAGCGATGGATCAGGCGACACTGACCATCTTCACCCTCGCCCACCAGCGCGATCGAGCTGATGTCGAACGGCCTCGGCAAGTCCGGCAAGCGCGCCTTCAGTGCTTCGGAAAACCGCGCCTGAGTGGTGGGATCAAGCTTGCCCGTCAGCGTCAGGTGAAACCGGAATTCGTCGCCGACATAAGGGTACCCCCATTCGGTCAGCAGCGACTCTTGCCGCTCGGTCAGACCCGCCGCGCGGCGCCGCGCCAACTCCGCCGCATCGGGCGGTCGGCGAAACCCGTCCAGATCGCGCACGCAGGCGAATGCCAGATCGCCCAGCGCGCGCGTCCCTCCCTCGGGCACCAGCGCCAGAAACCGACCGATTGCGGCCAGTCGCAACCCGTCCAGGCGCACCGGGGCCAAACGGCCCGCCAGATCCGCAACCTCGGCCTCAAGGGTGCCGAATTCGGCGCCATCGGCCAGGAAGAATGGCGGCTTCAATGTGCCGTGGAACCCATATCTCCGGGGCGCGGCTGTCGCCTCGGCGATCCCTTCGATCTCGGGCTGCTCGACCGGGACGCCGCCTGCAACATCCCAGCCCAGCCAGGACGCACCAAAACCCGCCAGACCGGCATCGTCCGGCAAATAGTACACCGCATATCTTCGGAATTCTGACATGAACTCTCCTGTAGTTGCTCCTCCCCTTCCAGACCAGCATGACGATGGCATGACAGCCGAAGCCTGTCTGGCCAACGCCCGGATCGTTCTGGAAGACCGGATCATGACCGGCGCCGTTCACATCGCAGGCGACAAGATCGCCAAGATCACCGAAGGCGATGTGGTGCCCGCCGGTGCGATGGATTGCGGCAAGGATCTTCTGGTGCCCGGGCTGGTCGAATTGCACACCGACAACCTTGAACGGCATATGGAGCCCCGCCCCTCAGTGCATTTGCCCCATAACACCGCCATCCTCGCCCATGATGGCGAACTGGCCTCGGTCGGGATCACGACCGTCTTTGACGCCCTGCGCGTCGGCGCCATCGGACAAGAGGGGCACAATTACAAGCAATATGCCCGCAGTGTCGCGTCCGAGATCCTGTCGCTCCGCACGGCGGGCGTTCTGCGGGTGCGCCACATGATCCATCTGAGGGCCGAGGTCTGCTCGGAAACCCTTGTCCCGGAACTGGCCGATTTCGGGCCCGAGGATCGGGTCGGCCTGGTCAGCATGATGGATCACACGCCGGGCCAGCGGCAATTCCGCGATCTGTCGAAGCTCAAAACCTACTACAAGGGCAAGTTTGCCTATTCTGATGCCGAGTTTGATGACATCGTGCAAAGGCGCCAAGCGCTTGGTGCGCGGGTCCGCGACACCCACGAGGCCAAAACCATCGCCGAGGCTGCGCGGCTGGGCGCGACCCTGGCCAGCCATGACGACACGACCGGCGATCACGTGTCCAAATCGGCGGGGATGGGGATCAAACTGGCCGAATTCCCGACCACGCTTGAAGCGGCCGAGGCCTGCCGTGACGCCGGGATCGCCATCATCATGGGCGCACCCAACCTGGTGCGGGGTCATTCGCATTCCGGCAATGTCTCGGCGCGGGACCTGGCCGAGCACGGGCTTCTCGACATCGTGTCCTCGGACTATGTGCCAGCGCTTCTGATGGCCTCGGCCTTCCAACTGGCCGCGATCTGGGACGATCTGCCGCGCGCGATCCGGACCGTCGCGACCAATCCCGCGGATGCGACAGGTCTGACAGATCGAGGCCGGTTGAAGCCCGGTTGCCTGGCCGACATCGTGCGGGTGACAACGGTACAGGACACACCGGTCGTCCGCTCTGTCTGGCGGGGCGGCGCCCAGATCGGATGACACCGTTTTCCACAGCGCTGTCTTAAAAGCGTTACAAAAGCCCCCGCCCATGCTATCCATCGGGCATGAAAGCCTTTCTTGCCGCTTCATTGATCCTGACCGCATCGCCCAGCTTGGCCAAATCGCCGATTGCCGAGGTGCTGTGCGAAACTCGTGACGCGATGGTGCAGCGGTTGGAAGGGACTTTCGGCGCAGAACGGCTTGGGCGCGGGGTGCGCGGCCCAGACGCGGTGATGGAGATCTGGACGGTCCCTTCAACCGGCGATTGGACCATGGTCCAAAGCTATTCCTCGGGCATGTCCTGCATCGTCGCCATGGGCGAACACTGGGATGATTTCGCCAAACCGGTCGATCCCCCAGCCTAGGGGCGATCCGCTCCGGTCATGTCCTGATGGATCCAGACCATGCGGTCGACGAACCAAAGCTTTGGAACGATCACCAGAACCAGCCCGGCGATAACACCCCAGACATCCAGAACCACCAGCGCATAGATCAGGATGATCAATCCGACAAAGGACAACCCCGTCAGGACATAGGCCGCCCGTTCATGGTGGGCGGGGATCGGAACGGCCTTCCGGTTCAGGAAAATCCGCTCGCCCATCACACCTTTCGAGGCCCAGTTGTCCAGATCGGCAGGCGCGCTGAACAGACGCGGGTTCGCCCAGGTCCAAAGAAGCGCGGCAGCCAGGGGCAGCAGGGCCCACCAGCCGATCCAGACCCGCGACCAGATCGCCAGTACGATCAAGGGCAGACAGGACATGCGGGAATAGACGCTCAGCGGGTTCGCATGACGCGCCCAGGCCGCATCATCCATCGACATCAAACGTTCGGATGCTTTGAAGATATCCATCTGCGATCTCCGACGAAAATCAGCGCGCGGCACAAGCCGCCGCTCAGACCATCCGGATCACGTCCTTGTCGATGGCCAGCATATAGCCCCGCCGCGCAATGGTCTTGACCAGAAGTTCGGCCACCATCTGATTGCCCAGCGCATCGCGCAGCCGCTTGATCCGGGTGGCCCCTGCGGCCTCTTCGGTCTCGGACGCGTCGCGGCCCGAAATCACGGCCTCCAGCTCGGCCCCCGACAACACGTCATCATCCATGCGCGCCTCGGCCAGCACGCTCAGCGTCTCGATGGCCGCATCGGTCAGCTTGAACTCCATGTTGTTCAGGTAAACCTTCTTTTCCTCACGGCTGATCAGCAAGGACGACACCTGAATACCGGAGCGCACAATTTCGCCCATGCGGCGGTTCAGCGAGATGATGGTGACCAGAAAGACCAGACAGGCGATCAGCAACGCCGTCGAAAAGATCAGCAGAACAGAAATCACCTGCCGGTAGCTGACCAGAACTTCGGAAAACGACGTCCCGCTTTCAGCCAGGATTTCAAGCAGCTTGATCTCGCTGTCCGAGGTCAGATTGTCATTCTCGACAAAAATTCGCTCAACACGGTCGTTGAAGGCATTCGCGTCGGGAAGGTTCAGGAACAACAGGACCGAGGCGGTCAGCAGGATCACCACAATCGCGGCCAATCCAATCGCAACCACCCGGCCACCATAGCGCCGCGTGGCCGCGGCATCTGCATCTTGGTCAACCAGGCTCATGGCCTGGACATTAACCGCTTTGGCGAACCGATAGAATGCTTAAAAGGATCCAACCCTGGCTGGCCAGCTGATCCTTGACCGCCGCCTGTACCGCACCTGACGAACAGGTGTCCCCGGGAACCGTGATGGTGCCATGGTCCAGCCGCAGCGGATTGTCGCGTTTTGCCTTATATTCCACAACGCAAGCGGCTGACGCCTGGGTCACGGCAAAGGCGCACAGGAATGCGCTTATGAACAGTGCGTGTTTCATGGCTCAGACTTTGGCCTCCTGATCACGGATATTCAATAACATGTGGGGGTTGCGCGCTGATAGGCGATAACAGACCCCCGATATTGTCTATCTCTCCGGCCCTGACCCACCTTCCTCACATCGCGACCGCCTTGGGGGTTGGCCGCCAAAGAAACCAGACTGTGAGGATAGACCCATGTTCAGATCAATGACTGCCCTGGTGCTTGCGGCCACCCTTGGCCTGACACCGATGACCAGCCGCCCGGCCCAGGCCGACACCGAAGACGTCGTTGGTGTCATCGCGGGGATCGCAGCCCTTGCGATTATCGGCAAGGCGATCTCGGACCGGAAAGACCGGGACAAGGCACCTGCCGCCAGCAAGACGCACAACAACACGCAGGTACATGCGGGTCGGAACCTTGGGCGCCTGCACAGCCACAACGGACAATTCCACCGCCATCACGGCCATATCAATCACAACCATGGTCACGTGCGTCCGCATCACGGACATCACCGCCGCGGCCATGGCGCCCGCCTGCCTGCCCGCTTCGTTCTGCCGGAGCAATGCCTAAGGACGTTCCAGACCTATGACGGCCCGCGCCGCGCTTTTGGGGGCCGCTGCCTCGACCGGAACTTCCGCCATGCCAACCGGCTGCCCTACCAGTGTGAACGCCGGATCCAGACGGTCCGTGGCGCCCGCTTCGTCTTCTCGCCGCGCTGCCTGCGCCGGAACGGATACATCATCGGCTGATCTGACGATGTTGAGGTCTGGCCCACCAATTAGGCGGTGACATGGGCCAGTCGAGTGCCGGTGCGGATCCTGCACATCTTGTCCGCACCGGTGGGCCGGGGGCCCGGCAACAGCCCCCGGCCAGCCCTCCGAAGGGGAGGTTGGTAACGAGTGCCGGCGGGGTGAAAGCCCCGCCTTTTTCTTGTCTCCCCGGTCCGAACAGGCCACACCCGGACCATGGGGCCCGATTTTACCTTCGAAACCGCTTGGATCGCCCAAGGCCAATCTCGGATCGCAGGCGTTGACGAAGCCGGGCGCGGACCGCTCGCCGGGCCGGTCGTGGCGGCGGCGGTGATCTTGAATCCGGACCGGATCCCCGAAGGCTTGAACGACAGCAAGAAACTGACCGCTTTGCGGCGCGCAGCGCTGTTTGACCAGATCCAGACCGACGCGCAGGTGGGCATCGGCATGGCCGCGGTCGATGAAATCGACGACCTGAACATCCTCTATGCCAGCCATCTGGCCATGGTCCGGGCCGTCGCGGCCCTGCCCAAGTCCCCCGACATGGCGCTGATCGACGGCAATATGATCCCCAGGGATCTGCCCTGCCCGGCCGAGGCGCTGGTCAAAGGCGACGCGCGTTGCCTGTCCATCGCCGCAGCCTCGATCATCGCAAAGGAAACCCGCGACCGGATCATGGTGGATTTGGCGCAACAGTTCCCCGGCTACGGCTGGGAAAAGAACGCGGGCTATCCGACAGCCCAGCATAAAGCGGCACTCAAAAGCCTCGGCGTAACGCAACATCATCGGCGATCCTTCAAGCCTGTCCACAACATGTTGTAGCAAGCAAAATTCTTAACCTTTTGATTCAAAAAAGAATTTGACCGCGAATCAGGGATGACTCATCTTGGGTCCCAACAAATCACACGCCGCGAAAGCGTGACCGAGGCAGAGATATGACGACCAAAAAGACCGCCAGGGACAGCGGGCTGCCATTGGATGCCATCCTGTTGGGGGACAGCATCGAAGTGATGCGTGGACTGCCCTCGGGGTCGGTCGATCTGATCTTCGCAGACCCGCCCTATAACCTTCAGCTGAAGGGCGAATTGCATCGTCCCGACAACAGCCGCGTGGACGCGGTCGATGACGATTGGGACCGGTTTGCCAGCTTCGATGCCTATGATCTCTTCACGCGCGACTGGCTGTCCGAGGCGCGCCGCCTGCTGAAGCCCGATGGCGCGATCTGGGTGATCGGGTCCTATCACAACATCTTCCGGGTGGGCGCGGCGCTTCAGGATCAGGGGTTCTGGATTCTGAATGACGTGATCTGGCGGAAATCGAACCCGATGCCGAACTTTCGCGGCAAGCGCCTGACCAACGCCCATGAAACACTGATCTGGGCGGGCCGGGACGAGACCACCAAATACACGTTCAACTATGAAGCGTTGAAATCGCTGAATGACGACCTGCAAATGCGGTCGGATTGGGTGCTGCCGATCTGCACCGGCCACGAACGCCTGAAGGACGCCAAGGGCCAGAAGGCCCACCCGACCCAAAAGCCCGAGGCGCTGCTGCACCGCATCCTGATCGGTACGACGAACCCAGGCGACGTGATCCTCGATCCGTTCTTCGGGACCGGCACGACCGGCGCCGTGGCCAAGATGCTCGGTCGCAAGTTTGTGGGCATCGAGCGTGACCCAGGCTATTGCGAGGTGGCCACCAAGCGTCTGTCGAAGGTCCGCAAGATCGACAGCGAAGCGCTTGAGGTGACGCAGTCAAAACGCGCCGAACCGCGCGTGCCCTTCGGTCAATTGATCGAACGCGGCATGCTCCGCCCGGGCGAGGTGCTGCACTCGCCGCGCGGTAAGACCGCCAAGGTCCGCGCCGACGGCACGCTGATCGCCGAAGACCACAAAGGGTCAATCCATCAGGTCGGCGCCGCGCTGGAACAGGCGCCATCCTGCAACGGCTGGACCTATTGGCACTTCAAGCGCGAAGGCAAAGCCATCCCCATTGACGTGCTCCGGCAGCAGATCCGCGCCGAGATGCACTGATACCGTTACCGCCCGTGCCTGTGGCCGCAACCACGGCACGCTAACTTGGCCCCGTCCCCTCCAGCAAAGAAGGGCGGGGCCTTTTTCTGTCCGCGGCGCTGCACCGCTGGCGCCTATCGGGTCAGCGCCAGAACACTGGCCTTCAACGTGGCCACCGCCAGCTCCATGTCGTCACGGGTCCGGTTGTTGTATTTGATCCCCTCGATCGCGGCGCTGATGAAATCGGACACGGCAAGCGGGCTGGTCCCCTGCGCAATCAACTGATCTTCCCAGGGCGCGAACAGCGCCGCAATATCCCCCCGGAAGCCAAGGCGCGCCTCTTCGATCTCAGCACGGCCCGCCGCGTTGAAGCCGCGCTCCAGCTCGGCCGCTGCTTCGGAGGTGTTCAGGAAGTCCCAGGGGTCCATTGCAAATCGTTGAAGCAAGACATCTAGCTTGTCATCCAGTGTCTCGCACGCGCCCCAGGCCTTAGTGATCGCGGCCCACTGATCGCCGATGTAAAGCCGGATTGCGCCCCGCAGGACGGCGTCAGTATTGGGAAATGTGTTGTACACGGTCTGCCGGGTGACGGACGCCTCTGACGCGATATCCGACATCGTCGTCCGGCGCACACCTTTCAGCCCATAGACCCGGATGGCCGCCTGCGCGATTTTTCTCTTCCTTTTATCCATACGCGGTATCTTGACAAACCGGCTTGTTTTGTCAATTTTACATATTAGCGCGATATGTAAACAAACTGACCGAAGGGGCCGCCGTGGAAACCGCAAAGATCGAACGGATCAGCCTGTCGCACCGAAAGATGTACACCGACATCATGATCGACGCCGCACCCCAGGATGTCTGGACTGTCCTGACCGACACCGCCAGCTATGCAAACTGGGCGGCCTTCATGATCAAGGTTCACGGCGACATCGCCGACGGCACTGAGATCGAAGCGGTGTTCCAGATGAACCCGAAGCGAGAGAAATTCACACCGATCAAGCACAGGATCACCGTCACAGACGGCTCTGAATTTCATTGGTCCGACACATTCCCCGGCGGCATTCGCGACAACCACCATTTCCGCGTTGAACCGGCGGAGGACGACAAGACGCGTTTTGTCCAGACCGACGAATTCTGGGGCGGACTGACATGGCTTATGGGCGGCACGCTGGCGAAGACCTGCACCGCAGGGTACCAGGCCTTCAACCGGTCCTTGAAGCAAGAGGTCGAGCAACGGCGCGCCAGCGCCTGAGCCATCGGGATGTCGGACAGTTCACCTCACCCGCTTGGCCGCGTCCTTTTGACCGGCGCCACCGGAATGGTCGGAAGCGCTGTTCTGGGCGCGCTTTTGAACGCAGATGACGTGGTTGAAGTGCGCTCGCTTGGCCGCCGCCAGACAGGGCAGACCCATCCCAAGCTGACGGAAATCACCTTCGACGCCTTCGGCACATCTGACCAATGGCAGCCCCACCTCGGCGGCGTGGATACGGTTTTTCATTGCCTGGCCACCTATTCCAGCCGCGTCAGCCGCACCGAATACGAAACGATCACCGTTGCCTGGCTGAGGGCCCTGCTTGAAGCCGCCGAGGCGGAAACGCCCCTGGCAACGTTTTGCTTGTTCTCGGCTCAGGGCGCACGCCCGGATGGGGGCGGGCCGTCCTTTGCCCTGCGGATCAAGGGTCAGGCGGAAACCGCCCTGTTCAACGCAAGCTTGGCGCGCCGGTTCGCGTTCCGTCCCGGCTATATCGCGCCATCCGGCCCGCGATCCTCATGGAAGCTCGCCGACCACCTGTTCGTTCCGATCCAGCGGCTTATGCCTTCGATTGGCGTGACCGCGGACGAACTGGCATCAGCCATGCTGGACACCGCGCGACACGATCCCCGGCAGGACGCGGTCCTGGAAAACGGTGAAATACGCCAACGCCTGGCGCCACACTAGTCGGACACCACATCTGTCGGCTGGCCTCATCACAGCTTCACCCATTTCTTGGTCGCACCCAAACCCGAAGGAGCGACCCATGAAGACCCCCCTCCCCCTTGCACTCATGCTCAGCATATCCGCCAGCCTTGCCCACGCCGCCTGCCCCGCGCCGTCCGACTCCGCGACCGAGCTTGGCCACGCCCGGCTTTATATCGAAGACAACGCCGCCGACGGCGATATCGGCGTCCACGGGTCCTTCGACGACCACGCCTGGCGCGTCCTTTGCGTTTTTGCCCCCGATGGCTCGGAAATCTTCTCGGTCGAACCCAAGGGCAAAGTGGGCGAGCTCGGCGTCGCCTCGATCTTCTTTGAATCCAACGAACCCGAATACGAAGACTTCAACTATGACGATCTGGTCGCGGCGTTTCCCGAAGGCACCTATATCGCGCGGGGCGAAGCAACCGACGGCACACCGCTGATCGGGGAAGCGCGGTTCTCAACCATCGTCCCTCTGCCGCCAGAGATCCTGACCCCCGCGACCACTCAGGACGAGGACAGCGACCTGCCCCTGGCAGACCCCTCCAACCTGACGGTCAGCTGGACCCCCACGACCCAAAGCCGCGACGGGCGACCCGTCACGATATCGGGGTACCAGGTGATCCTGGTGAACGAGAGCTACGAGGGCAACAATGACAGTTTCGCCACCCCGATCTACGACGTGCGCGTGGGGCCCGGGGTCACAAACCTGCCTGTCCCGCCGGAATTCCTCGAACCAGACACGGTTTATGAACTGGAAATCATCGCGATCGAGGACAGCGGCAACCAGACGATCGCCGGGGCGTCCTTCTTCCGCACCCCCTAACATCTGCGGGATAGCGTCCGACGGCTCGGGCGCTATCCTGTCCCAAATCAGCCACGGGGGCCGCCTATGCGCCGAACCACCCTTGTCGCGCTTGCGGCCATCACGCTCTACGCCACCATCCTGCTGGTGGAACAGCTTCGCTCGGACGAACCGTTCGATGCGATCAGCCTGACGGTGGACATCTTTGAAGTCATCCTGCTGGCCGGCGCGGTGTTCTTGACCGTGGTCGCATCCAACGACGCACGGGATCTGCGCCGCGAACATGACGACTTTCTGCGCGACCTCAGCCGCGCCCGAACCGAAAGCGCCAAATGGCGCGATGCCGCACGCACCCATATCGACGGGCTCAGCCAGGCCATCGCGGTGCAGTTTCGCGACTGGGGGCTGACCGATGCCGAAGCCGACATTGCCGGGTTCATGCTCAAGGGCCTGTCCCACAAGGAAATCGCCGGGCTCAGGGATTGCGCCGAGGCGACGGTTCGACAACATGCCACATCTGTCTACCGCAAGTCGGGCCTGGCCAACCGCGCCCAGTTGACCGGCTTTTTCCTCGAAGATCTTCTGCCGCCGGACGAAGCCCCCGGCCAAAGCCCGCTGATCGAATTCCGCGATAAGGCCTGAACGCCTGCCCGGCGCCACAGAAAAGCCAGATCCAACAGCTATCGCCGGGTTGAGTTTAACGCGTGCGGAGCCTGTCATGGCCATCTTCAATTTCACCGTTCCGATCTATGGGTTCGACCAGTGGAGCGGCGCGAGCACCAACAACACGGTCAGCTATCCGGTGGGCACCACCTTCTCGCTGAACGCGGGCGCCGTGCTGACGGTGGTCGACGTGCAGGACGATGACGGCAACCCTGTTGGTTCAGCCGACAATGAATTTGACGATGGTTATATCGACCCGACCGGCGATGGATCTTCTTCCTCGACCGCCAACAATGACCAGGTGCTGACCCAGGCGGTCACGATCAACGGCCAGTCCTTCAGTGTCGGCGACCAGATCGAGCTGGAATTTGCCTTCACTACGACCACGGGCGAGACCTTTTGGGTTATCCGCATCGACGGCGTCAATGTGGGCATCTCGGGCTCGGTCCTGCCGACGCCCGGCACGACTTACGAAGTCGCAAGCAGCGCAGATGGTCAGGACACGCCGGTCAGTGACGTCCCATGCTATACCGACGGCGCAATGGTCGAGACACCGACCGGTCCCGTCGCCATTGAGGATCTGAAAGTTGGCGACCTCGTCCTGACGAAGGATAACGGCCCCCAACCCATTCGCTGGACCGGCGCGCGCGCACCAAGCGCGACCGAGCTCATGTTCTTCCCCGAGCTCAGACCCGTCGTGATGAAACCCGGCGCCCTTGGGCCGGCCTGCCCGAGCCGCGAAACGGTTTTGTCACCGCTCCACCGGGTCGTGATCTCGTCTGCCCGGTCCAACCTTCTGTTCGGCACGGGCGAAGTTCTGGTCAGCGCGAAGAACCTGATCAATGGCACGACCATCTATCGCGACGCGACGCGGCGCCCGGTCTATCGCCACCTGCTTCTGGACCGGCATGAGATCCTGTTCGTGAACGGGCTTGAGGCTGAAAGCCTTTATCCCGGAACTGACCGCCTCCCTGCCGACCAACTTCTCGACCGGGACCTGTCAGGCGCGGAGACCGGGGAAAAGCCGGGCTTCGTCCGGCCCGAACTGCGGACCTTCGAAGCCGCGCTTCTGACAGGCGGCTGACCCGTCTGATCGGGGGATGGCGCCCTCAGGCAGGGGCGTCCAGCGTTACCTGAAATTCCAAGGGACGTGCATCGCGGAACACCCGGACGGTCACGGTATCGCCGGGGCGGTACTCATCCAGCGCGGCCGCAAGATCGGACGACCGGGTGATCTGCACCCCGTTGATGCCCACAATCACATCGCCCGGGACGATCTGCCCGTCTTCCGTGACGCGGGCCGCCATCATGCCGGCCAGGTCGGCCCCCGATCCGGGCTCGATCCCCAGGACCAGAACGCCCCCGAAGCCGCGGCTGCGCATCATGTCGTTGATCCGCTGATCGATCATGATCCCAAGTCGCGGCGGCGTATATCGCCCCGTGGCGATCAACTGCGGCACCACCCGGTTCACCACATCGACCGGCACGGCAAAGCCGATCCCGGCGCTTCCGCCCGAGGGTGAGAAAATGGCCGTGTTCACCCCGATCAGCCGCCCCGCGCTGTCCAGAAGCGGTCCGCCGGAATTCCCGGGGTTAATCGCCGCATCGGTCTGGATCGCACCGCGCAGAACCTGTCCCCGCTCGCCCGGGATATCCCGGTCCAGCGCGGAAACGACACCGGTGGTCAGCGTCCAGTCCAGACCGAACGGGTTCCCGATCGCCATGACCGTCTGACCCACCTGGATTTCACCTGTCGTTGCGATCGGCACAGGCGGTGCCATGGCACCGTCCACTTTCAGAACGGCCAGATCATGCGCGGGCGAGGCGCCGACAAGCGTGGCCATGGCCGCCGATCCGTCAGACATCCTCACGAATGTCTCGGCGGCGCCCTCGATCACATGGTTGTTGGTGATGATGTGACCCTGGTCGTCCCAGACAAAGCCCGACCCCGTGCCCTGCGGCACACGCTCGGCCATCATCGACATGGGGTTGATCATGTCCCGCGCCGTTCCGATGAAGACGACGCTTTGCTGGGCCGTCTGGAATGTGTCGATCATGCGTTGCTCGGCGGCAGGCAGTTCACCGCGCGCGCTGGATTCGCGGGCCCCCGCTTCCGAGGCAACCAGATCGCCGATCAGACGCGGCACCCCGCTCCAGACCAGACCCGCCAGAACAACCGCCGATGTAATGACGCTGACGCGGAACAGAAATTGGCGGTTTGTCATGGGACTCGCTCCTTCCATCTTTCCGGGGCAAACCCGGCCGTTTCAGGAAAATATGGTGCGCGCCGCCCGTTCTGTCACGCGTTCCGGGCGTCACAAATGGTCACGAGGTACAAGAAACGGCAGATCAAGATGGCGTGGCGGGCTCCAACGGGGTCCGGCCCATCGGATCCAAAACCCAGCACTTTCGCCTCTCGAACACGGCCACCGTCAGGGCGTGGCCGAACCCCGCGCCTGTGTCCAAGGCAACGCGGTTGCCGTGATGTTCTGGCCGTTCCACCGGTGTGTGGCCATGCACGATCAGCTTCCCGTGATCGCGGGTATCGTTCAAAAACTCGGCCCGGATCCAGATCAGGTCTTCCTCGACCTGATCGCTCATCGGCAATCCGGGGCGGATCCCGGCGTGAACAAGGATCAGATCCCGCGTTTCGTGATACAGGGGCAGCCCGTCCAGATAAGCGATATGCGCCTCGGGAATCTCGGCACGGGCCTTGTCGCGCAGCCCGCCCCGGCTTTGCAGCATGCCCTGGCGCAAACCATAGCTTTCCAGCGTTTTCCGCCCGCCCATACCATCCGACATCCAGTTCGGACCGTATTCTTCATGCGGGCTGACAAACCGGGGCAAATAGGCATCGTGATTGCCCTTCACGACAATCCAGGGCTCACCCCGTGCCTGCCCATCCATCAGATACTGAACGACACCGCGGCTGTCCGGTCCCCGGTCGATCAGATCGCCCAGATGCACGACAAGGGCATCGCGATCGCCGGTGCGCGCCCGGTCGGCTTCGATCCACTCATGAACACCCCGCAGCTTGTCGAGATGTCCATGAATGTCGCCAATGGCATAGATCCGGCTCATGTCTCCTTATGCCACATCGAATTCCAACGGCTGCACCGACTGGAACAGCCCCGTATCGCACAGCTTCGACAGAACCGGATCGGGGATCGGGTTGTCGACATAAAGAAGCGCGATGGCATCGCCGCCCCGATCCGCGCGGCCGAGCGTAAAGTTCGCGATGTTCACGCCATTCTCGCCCATGGTGTTGCCCAGCGCCCCGATGATGCCGGGCACGTCCTCATTTGTCGTATAAAGCATGTGCCGCCCAATCTCGGCATCGATGTTGATGCCCTTGATCTGGATGAACCGTGGCTTGCCGTCGGAAAAGACCGTGCCCGCAATGGACCGCTCGCGCTTGTCGGTGACCACGGTCAGCTTGATATAGGCGTCGAACGCCCCGGTCTTGGCCTGCGTCGTCGTGGTGATGTCGATCCCGCGATCTTTCGCCAGCATCGGGGCCGAGACCATGTTCACATCCGGGTTCTTCGCCCGCATAATCCCCGCCGTCGCCGCCGCGTTCAGCGCCGCCGTGTTCATGTCGGCGACAAGCCCGTTATACAGGATATTCACCGCCTTGATCGGCTCGTCGGTTAACTGCCCGATGAAGGCGCCCAGATGCTCGGCCAGTTTCACCCAGGGGCCCATTACCTTGGCTTCCTCGGCCGTGACCGAGGGCATGTTCAACGCGTTCGTCACGGCACCCGTCAGCAGGTAATCCGACATCTGCTCGGCCACCTGAAGGGCCACGTTCTCCTGCGCCTCGGTCGTGGCCGCGCCCAGATGCGGGGTGCAGACCACGTTGGGCAAGTTGAACAGCGGATTGTCCTCGGCAGGTTCTACCGCGAAGACGTCAAAGGCTGCACCGGCGATATGGCCCGATTGCAGCAACTCCGCCAAAGCCTCTTCATCGACCAACCCGCCCCGGGCGCAGTTGACGATCCGAACACCCTTCTTCGTGGCCGAAAGCGCATCCCGCGACAGGATGTTCTTCGTCTCATCGGTCAAGGGCGTGTGCAGCGTGATAAAATCGGCGCGGGCCAACAGCTCGTCCAACTCGACCTTGGTGACCCCCAGTTCGTCGGCCCGGTCGTCGCTCAGATACTTGTCATGGGCCAGAACCTTCATTTTCAGTCCCAGCGCCCGGTTCGCCACGATCGACCCGATATTCCCGCAGCCGATGATGCCCAAGGTCTTGCCCGACAACTCGACCCCCATGAACTTCGACTTCTCCCATTTCCCGGCATGGGTCGAAGCGCTTGCCTCGGGGATCTGCCGAGCAACCGCGAACATCATCGCGATGGCATGTTCGGCGGTGGTGATCATGTTGCCGAACGGTGTGTTCATCACGATCACACCCTTTTTGGATGCGGCAACCTTGTCGATATTGTCGGTCCCAATCCCGGCCCGCCCGATCACCTTCAGGTTCGGGGCGGCATCTAGGATCTTCTCGGTGACTTTCGTGGCCGAGCGGATCGCCAGCCCATCGTAATCCTTGATCACTTCTGCAAGCCGATCCTTGTCTTTGCCAAGGCCGGGTTCAAACGTCACGTCGATGCCCCGATCACGGAAGATCTGGACGGCGGTTTCGGAAAGCTTGTCTGAGACGAGCACTTTGGGAGCCATGAATTTTCCCTTTCGAGAATTTACAATTTCTCGGGTCCGCAGACCCTGTGTTTTGTCAAATTCCCGCGCTGCGGCTGCGAAGTTATGTCCTTTTCGCGTGCTGCGGCGCGGGAATAGTGTCGCTTTTCGGGGTCAGGCAGCGGCGGTTTGGGCCGAAATCTCGGCCTCGAACGCCCAATCGAGCCAGGGCATCAGCGCCTCTAGGTCTGATGTTTCGACCGTGCCACCACACCAGATCCGAAGACCCGGGGGCGCGTCGCGGTATCCGCCAATGTCCAAGGCGGCGCCTTCGACCTCCAACCGTTTGGCCACAGCCTTGGCAAAGCCCGCTCCGTCCAGAATGCGCGCATCAGTGAACTTCAGGCAAACGCTTGTATTTGAACGGGTTTCCGGCGCCTCGGCCAGAAAGTCGATCCAGTCTCGCGCGGCCACAAATTTTGTGATCACATCCGCGTTCGCATCCGCGCGGGCGATCAAGCCTGGCAATCCGCCAACCGATTTCGCCCAGGCAAGACAGTGCAGGTAATCCTCAACCGCCAGCATCGATGGCGTGTTGATCGTTGCCCCTTCAAACACGCCCTCGATCAGTTTCCCGCCTTTCGTCAGGCGGAAGATCTTCGGAAGGGGCCAGGAAGGTGTATAAGTTTCAAGGCGTTGCACGGCGCGAGGCGACAAGACCAACATCCCGTGCGCGGCCTCACCACCCAGCACTTTCTGCCAGGAAAATGTGATCACATCCAGTTTGTCCCAGGGCAGATCCATCGCGAATGCGGCCGATGTCGCATCGCAAAAGGTCAGGCCCTTGCGGTCCGCCGGGATCGCATCGCCATTTGGCATCCGCACGCCCGATGTCGTGCCATTCCAGGTGAAGCAGACGTCATGATCATAGTCTAACGCGGCCATATCGACGATTTCGCCGTACTCGGCCTCGTGCACATTGGCGTCGATCTTCAGCTGCTTGACCACATCCGTGACCCAGCCTTTGCCGAAGCTTTCCCAGGCCACCATTTCAGCCGGACGTTCGCCCAGCATCGACCACATGGCCATCTCGAACGCACCGGTGTCCGATGCGGGCACGATGCCGATTTTGAAATCCGCCGGGACTCCAAGGATTTCCCGTGTTTCTTCAATGGCTTGCTTCAGCTTCGCCTTGCCAATAGCGGCACGGTGCGACCGGCCCAGGGCGGCGTCACCGAGCTTATCAAGCGTGAATGTCGGGGGTTTGGCGCAGGGGCCAGACGAGAAACGCGGGTTCGCCGGCCGCGCAGCCGGTTGGGTGGTGCTCACGATGTTTATCCTTCCAGATACGCGCCCCTCGTTGGGGAGGGGTGTCCCACCGCCGCGCATAATGGCTTGGCGCGGATCTCACAACCCGAAAATTCCAACACTATCTGTGATCACAATAGATGCGCTCGACATAGGCGCGGCCTGGGTGGCCCGCCCATCGGTCCTGCCAAAGCGCCATTTCGGGCCGCGTACGGGCGTAATCCGCGCCCAATGCTCCCTCTGGAAGAACCACGGGGTGATACAGCGCTGCGGCGGTGAGATCTGCCAGCGTGAAGCTTTCGCCGACGATGTACCCACTGGACCCCGCCGCTTCGCAAGCGCGGGCAAGAAGCGCTTGGCTCGCCTCCCACGCTGCGGAAAGATCCGGTGCGGCTGACCGTGAAGATCGCTGCAAAATAGACCCTATTAAAGGGAAAAGCGTTCGATACAGGCTTACCCGCCCCACCAACGCACCACCGGTCAGGATATCCCTTATCGCCTTTGGGCGATCTTTCAGCGCAAGAACAAAAGTCGCGCGCAGAACGTGACCCATTTGATCGAACTCTGCCTGCCAGTCCATGATTTCAGCGCGATGGCGGTCCGGGATCAGTCCGGCATTGGGGTTGCTTGCATGGGCGAATGCCGCGATCTCGTTCGATCCGGCGACCACCTGACCCGGCACCTCAAGGACTGGAACCGAGGTCTGCCCGCTGACCGCCTTGACCTTCCGCGCATGGGGCCCGGGCAAATAGGATCTGACGTCCGGCTCGATTCCGGCGCATTTCAGCGCCCAAAGCGCTTTTTCCGAGTAGGTGGAGAATGGGAGAACGTGCAGAACTGGAGGCATTGAAGCAGTGGGATCCCCTTTGTGATCACAGTGTGACGTGACGCCTTTGCTGGAACATAGGGCGCCGGTCCTGTAAGGCGCGCCAATATCAGTGAGGTTCAGATGTATTTTGCGTCACTCATCGCACCAAAAGGCACATTGGACCCCGCCCTGGTCCAAAATCTGCAATCGGCATGGGGCGGCGGAGAGGCCGTGTGGCTGTCACCGGACGAAGCCGCCGAGTTTCCTGTCGAAATCGTACCGCCAAACCTGGATGAGGTGCGGTCTGACCTGCAAGCCATGCGTGTCGACGTGAACGTTGTACCGGCGCAAAACCGGCGCAAACGCATTCTTCTGGCGGATATGGATTCAACGATGATCCAGCAGGAATGCATCGACGAATTGGGTGATGCTGCCGGCAAGGGCGCAGAAATCCAAGCGATCACCGCGCAGGCGATGAATGGCGAAATCGGGTTCGAAGGCGCTTTGAAAGCCCGCGTTGCCTTGCTTCAGGGGCTTCCGGATCGGATCATCGATCAGGTCCTGGCAGAGCGGATTACGCTGATGCCCGGCGCCCAGACGCTTCTGGCGACGCATAAGGCGCTCGGGGGGTATGCAGCGTTGGTCTCGGGCGGGTTCACGCAGTTCACGGCGAAGATCGCCGACATTCTGGGGTTTGACGAACACCGGGCCAACCGCCTGATCGCGAAGGATGGCGTTCTGACTGGCGAGGCCGAAGACCCGATCCTTGGACGCGACGCAAAGGTGGCCGCGCTGACCGAGATCACCACCGCGTTGGGATTGGCGGCCGGCGATGTGCTTGCCGTGGGCGACGGGGCCAACGACCTTGGTATGTTGGAAGAGGCCGGGCTGGGCGTTGCGGCCCATGCCAAGCCTTCCGTGGCTGCCCGCGCCGCCGTCCAGATCAACCACGGCGACCTGACAGCGCTTCTTTTTCTGCAAGGGATCGGCGCTTCGGACTTCGTCAGAGCCTAAGCTGTGCAAGAACCTTCGGAATTGCAGGGTCTGGGGCTTCCAAAAAAGTCGAAATTCTGATTTATCTCCCAATCAGAGTAGATATTCGGCGGGTCTATCCCACAAAGCACCCGGAAACAGGGCGCGGGATCGCCGACAAGAGGCAGACACAGCTTGGAGGCTGTATAGGCATGACATTTGCAGGAAGAACACTTGCGTGCGCGGCGGTATGTGCATTTGCGGCGACGTTGGGCGTGGCGCAGGAATCCGAGGAATCCTCGAACCGGGTTGCGGCCAAAACCGATTGGTCCGTCTTCGTTGAAACGGATCCGGCCGAATGCTGGGGCGTGTCCGCACCCAAGGAAACGGTCAACACGCGCGACGGGCGTGTCGTGGCGGTGCGGCGCAGCGACATCCTGTTTTTCGTCAGTTTCCGCCCAGGCGATGAAAACGACGGCGAGGTGGCCTTTACGGGCGGTTATCCCTTTGCCGAAGGCTCGACAGTCACGCTGGACATCAGCGGGGACGAGTTCGAGATGTTCACCGAGGGTGAATGGGCCTGGCCCGCGACAGCCGGCGACGACGCCAAGGTGATCGCCGCCATGAAACGGGGCGCTCAGGCGGTCGTAACCGGACGTTCGAGCCGCGGGACCGAAACCAAGGACACGTTTTCCCTGCTTGGGTTTACGGCTGCGCTTGAAGAAGCCGAAAGCCGCTGCACGAGCTGAGCTTGTCGCGTCGGGGAATGCCCCCGGCGCCCTCCTACCCTTGTAACGCGACGGGAAATCGGCGAATTTCGCGTATTGGGCGAGTATTTGCTGTGAGGACCCATGGCGTCGAACGACCGATTGAGCAGGTCAGAATCCGGTGGATTTGATCTTGGTGATTGGAGCGGTTGGCCGCTTTTGACCAAGATCTTCGCCGTCGTGCCGAGCGTCGTTTATGTCTACAATCACGAGAGCCAGGCCAACGAGTTCTCAAGCCCCGCAATGACGCGCCTGACCGGGTTTTCGCCGAAAGATCTGCGGGAGATGGGACCGGATGTGATTGGCCGCCTGATTACGCGCGACGATCTGCCGCGGGTCATGCAGCATTTCAAAACCATTCAAGGGCTAAGCGACGGTGAAGTCCGGTCGATCGAGTACCGCCTGACGCGGAAGGACGGAACGGTTATCTGGGTATTGTCGCAGGACACGGTCTTCGACAGGGACGTCAGCGGCAATGTGATCCGACATATCGGAACCGCCACGGACGTCACAGCACAACGCGAAACGGCAAAGGCGGCGCGCGAAGTGCGACGCGAAGCCGATCGCGCCAACCGGATTCTGGGTGCGGTCTTCGACACCGTCGGCGCCGGCATCGTCGGCCTGGACGCCCATCGTCGCGTGCTGACGATCAACCCCCGGGCGCGGCACATTCTTGGCGGGATTTCAGCGTCGGTCCCGTTCGATTGGCCCAAGAACATCGTGTTTCTGGAACCCGGCAAGATGCGGGCCATGGAATCCTCGGCCGATCCCATCAACCGGGCGCTGAGCAAAACCGAGATTGACGCGGAAGTGCATCTTCTGTCGCGCGCGCACAGTACAGAGGCCCGATATGTCCGGGTGTCGTCGACACAGTCCGACGATGCCGAAACAGGCCTGATGACCGTCATTGTTCTGGAAGATGTGACGGTGGCGGAAAAGGCCCGTCAACAGGTCGAGCGCAGCAGCCGTCTGGATGCGCTGGGCCAATTGACCGGCGGGATCGCGCACGACTTCAACAACCTGATCGCGACCACAATGTACGCGGTTCAGTTGAGCCTTCAGTCAGATGCCAAAGAGGCCAACAAACTGCTTCGCAGCGCGCTAAGCTCGATGGAACGCGGCCAGAAGTTGACGCATCGCCTGCTTGCCTTTGCGCAACGGCAGCCGGGTTTGGCCGAGTCCAAACGCATCTCGGACATTTTTTCTCAGTTCAAGGCCCTCGTTCGTCCGGTCATCGAGGAAGATGTCGAGATGGTTTTCCAGGACGTCGAACCGGATCTGGCGGTCTATTGCGATACGGACCAACTTGAGAACGCTTTGCTGAACCTTGTTCTGAACGCCCGGGATGCCATAGCGAGTTCCGGTCGTGGCGACAGGATCACGATCCAGGCCCGGATTGCGGCCCGGACACCGTCTGAAACCGACAAGGACGACCCCCCGGCCGAAGACGATGCAGCCCAGCGGCTGTCGAATGCCCGCAGCGAATTTGTAGAGATGTCGGTCTCAGACAACGGCCCCGGCATGGCAGACGAGGTGAAGCGCCGGGCCATCGACCCCTTCTTCACGACGCGGCAAAAGAAGTCTTCGTCGGGCTTGGGTCTTTCGATGGTCTATGGGTTTGTTCAGCAATCGAACGGCAGTCTTCGGATCTATTCGGAAGAGGGCCAGGGATCGACCATCTCGCTTACTCTCCCGCGCGGGAAAGTCGATCAGTGCAGCGAGCGTTCGCATATCGAAGCGCCGGTCATGCCCGGTCTTGGCGAGACGGTACTTCTGGTCGAGGACGAAATTGATCTTCAACGGATGATGCAGCGGCTTTTGCGCAATATCGGCTATGACGCGGTCACCGCCAACTCGGGCGCGGATGCGCTGAAGCTGATCGAAGACGGGCTGATCTTCGATGTCCTGATGACCGATGTCGTGATGCCCGGCGGTGTGGGCGGTTTTGAACTGGCGCGTGCCGTTCGGGAAAGGCGGCCTGGCATGCCGGTCGTCTACATGTCCGGCTATACCGGGTTTTCCGAAGAAGAAATGGGGTCGGTCGTGGCCCCCCTGGTGCGCAAGCCAAGCCCGCCCGCGACCATTTCACGGACATTGGCGAAAGTGCTTGGCCGAGAAGACTGAACCTGCCGCACCCTATTGAATGAAGGGGCCAAGCTGGGCTATGAGGCGGCTTCTTTGAAGGACCCGACCGCAATGGCAACCGATGCGCCGATCACGCAGGACGTGCTTACGATCCCTCGGAAGCTTCCTGAGGGGCCACAAAACATTGTCGGATTGACGCGCGACGGGTTGCGCGCGGCCATGATCGACATGGGTACGCCCGAGAAACAGGCCAAGATGCGGGTCAACCAGATCTGGCAGTGGGTTTATCACTGGGGCGTGCGCGACTTCGGCGCGATGACAAACCTTGCCAAGGATTACCGTGCAAAGCTGGCCGAGGCCTTCGTGATCGAGGTGCCCGAGGTCGTCACGCGGCAAGTTTCGGATGATGGGACGCGCAAGTATCTTGTGCGGATCGCGGGCGGCCATGAGGTTGAGACGGTGTACATCCCCGAGGAGGACCGCGGGACTTTGTGCATCTCATCCCAGGTGGGTTGTACGCTGACCTGTTCGTTCTGCCACACGGGCACCCAGAAGCTTGTGCGGAACCTGACGGCGGCAGAAATCGTCGGTCAGATCATGATCGCCCGTGACGATCTGGGCGAGTGGCCCGAACCCGGGAAGGGCACAGGCGAGGACGGGCCCCGGCTTTTGTCGAACATCGTGCTTATGGGCATGGGCGAGCCATTGTACAATTTCGAAGCCGTTCGGGATGCCATGAAGATCGCCATGGATGGGGAAGGGATTTCCCTGTCGCGACGGAGGATCACCCTGTCGACTAGCGGTGTCGTGCCCGAAATCGCGCGCACGGCGGAAGAAATCGGCTGCATGTTGGCCGTGTCCTTCCATGCCACCACCGATGAAGTGCGCGACAAGCTGGTCCCGATCAACAAACGCTGGAACATCGAAACGCTTTTGGATGCATTGCGCGAGTACCCGAAACTGTCGAACTCGGAACGGATCACGTTCGAGTACGTGATGCTGAAAGGCGTGAATGATACCGACGAAGATGCCCGCCGCCTTGTGGAGCTGATCAAGGGCATTCCAGCGAAAATCAATCTGATTCCGTTCAACGAATGGCCGGGCGCACCCTATGAGCGGTCGTCGAACAACCGCATCCGGGCTTTCGCCGATATCATTTATAAGGCTGGCTATGCCTCGCCCATCCGGACACCGCGCGGCGAAGACATCATGGCCGCCTGCGGCCAGCTTAAATCTGCAACCGAGCGGGCCCGAAAGTCGCGCGCCGAGATTGCTGCCGAAGCGGGTCTGAGCTGACATTGGCAAAAGCGCCCGCGAAAAAACCGGCCAAAAAGACCGCACGCAAACCAGCGGCGCGGAAGCGAGGTAAGAAGACCATTCCGTTTTGGCGTCGTTGGATCGGCACCACACTGAAATGGACATTTCGAGGCGGATTGGTTGCCCTTGTCCTGGCCGCCTGGCTGATCATGCTGTTCGCATTCGTAAACCCGCCGACGACACCCTATGCCTTTGCGGAAAGCCGTCGACTGAGCGGCGTGAAGATGGATTGGGTGCCATTGGAAAGTATCGCGCCCGTAATGGCGCGGTCCGTCGTCGCGGCGGAAGATGCAAATTTCTGTCTGCACTGGGGGTTTGACATGGCCGCGATCCGGGATGCGCTGGATGATGGGGCCGGGCGCGGCGCCTCGACCATCAGCCAGCAGGTCGTGAAGAACGTCTATCTTTGGCATGGCCGAAGCTGGGCCAGAAAGGCGCTTGAGGCGTTGCTTACCCCGGCGGTCGAACTGGTCTGGACCAAGCGGCGTGTGATCGAGGTGTATCTGAACGTCGCCGAATTTGATGAGGGGGTGTTCGGTGTTGCAGCCGCGTCTCGGCATTATTTCGGTGTGGCGCCCGACAAGCTGACAGCCGTGCAAGCAGCCCGGTTGGCGGCGATTCTGCCTGCACCGAAGCTGCGGTCGGCGTCGAAGCCATCGGATTTCGTGCGACGCCGTGCGCGGGCCATACTGGACGGTGCCGCCACCATTCGCGCCGACGGTCGGGCCGGGTGCTTTGAGTAACGGGTGAACCGCTCTAACTTACGTGTATCCCCGGATCAGAGAGGTGCGCCATGAGCGATCAGGTCACCCTGCCCAAGACCAAACCGAAAACGCGTGTCGAACGACCGCGTCTTTACAAGGTCATTCTGCTGAATGACGATTTCACCCCGCGTGAGTTCGTGGTGATGGTTTTGAAATCGGTCTTCCGCATGACCGAAAGCGAGGCCATGGGCGTGATGCTGACCGCGCACCAGAAAGGCGCGTCTGTCGTGGCCGTATTCACCCGCGAAGTGGCCGAAGAAAAGGCGCAGCTTGGCACGGAATTGGGGGCACAGAACGGGTTCCCGCTGGCCTTCACGACGGAACGGGAAGACTAGGCCGACACCTCGGGGAGTTGAATTGGACGCCCGAAGCAGGCATTCAGGGAAAAAATTGAGCAGAAAAGCCCATGAATAGACTGTTTCACGTCCCCCTTTCTCCGTTTTGCCGGAAGGTGCGGCTGACGCTGGCCGAGAAGAAGATCGAGGTCGAACTGGTCGAAGAGAAGTACTGGGAGAGGGATGCCGATTTCCTACGGCGGAACCCGGCGGCAAAAGTACCCGTGCTGAAGATCGGCGAGCAGACCTTGGCGGAAAGCTCGGCGATTTGCGAATATCTTGAGGAAACGCAACCCGACCCTCCGTTGCTTCCGGGAGGGCCCGAAGCGCGGTACGAGGTGCGGCGTCTCGTCGCCTGGTTCGATGACAAGTTTCACAACGAAGTCACGTCGAAGCTTCTTTATGAGCGGGTGAACAAGAAGATCACCAAGGCGGGTTATCCCGACAGTGGCAATGTGAAGGCCGGTGCCAAGGCCATCAAACTACACATCGAATACATGGGCTGGCTTCTGGACCAGCGGCGCTGGCTGGCAGGCGATGTAATGACGCTGGCCGATTTCGCGGCGGCAGCGCATCTTTCGGCGCTGGACTATATTTCGGATGTCGATTGGTCGCTGAACGAAAACGTTCGGGAATGGTATGCCAAGATCAAGTCGCGCCCGGCCTTTCGCGGGCTTCTGGCCGACCATGTTCCGGGCTTCCCGCCCCCTGCACATTATGCCGATTTGGATTTCTGATACCGTTGGTCCAGGCTGGGGGATTTTCGCCCCACGACGCCTGGAGGATATTTCTTGACCAAAGGTGCGGTGAAGGACCGTCTGTTGGCCGAGGGCCGGGATATCGGCTTTGCCTCGCTTGCCGTAACGCGGCCTGATGCGATCCCGGAAGCAGCCGGGCGTCTGGCCGCATTTGTCGATCAGGGGCGGCACGGGCAAATGGCCTGGATGGCCGAACGGATGGGGTGGCGCGGGGACCCGACCGCACTTTGGCCCGAGGCACGGTCGGTGATCATGCTGGCCGATCTTTACACGCCGGAAGTCGATCCATTGGAGACATTGGATCAGGCAGAGGTGGCCACGATCTCGGTCTATGCGCGGCATCGGGATTACCATGACATCGTCAAGAAACGCCTCAAACGATTGGCCCGGTGGCTGATTGCCGAGGCCGGGGGCGACGTGAAGGTCTTCGTGGATACCGCCCCGGTCATGGAAAAGCCTCTGGCGGAAGCGGCAGGGTTGGGTTGGCAGGGCAAGCATACCAATCTGGTGAGCCGCGATCTGGGCAACTGGTTCTTCCTCGGCGCGATCTTCACGACGTTGGAGCTGGAGCCCGACGCCCCGGAAGTGGACCACTGCGGATCCTGTCGGGCCTGTCTGGACATTTGCCCGACGGATGCATTTCCGGCGCCCTATCAGCTCGATGCGCGGCGCTGCATTTCCTATTTGACGATCGAGCACAAAGGTCCGGTCGACGAAGATCTGCGCCCTTTGATGGGGAACCGTATCTATGGTTGCGACGACTGTCTTGCCGTCTGCCCCTGGAACAAGTTCGCACAGGCAGCGCGCCAAGCTGGCTATGCCGCGCGCGACGATCTAAGGGCTCCGGCTTTGGCCGAACTGGCGGTTCTGAATGACCAGGGGTTTCGGGAAAAGTTCCGCGGCAGCCCCATCAAACGGATCGGACGGGACCGGTTTGTGCGGAACGTGCTTTATGCCATCGGCAATTCGGGATCACGGGATCTGGCGGATGTGGCACGTCCCTTGACCGACGATCCGGATCCGACCGTTCGTGATGCCGCGGTTTGGGCGCTTCGACGGCTGGCCAAGGCAGGCCATTTGGTCTAGGCGCAGGCCCATGTCCCTTCCTGAGCCGCGACCGATGCGCGGTATCCTTCTTATCGTTCTGGCCATGACGCTGTTTACGGTGATGACCGCCATGATCAAGGCGGCGGATCGCGTCCCTGCGGGTGAGGCTGTGTTCTTCCGGTCGTTTTTTTCGATACCTGTGGTGATCATCTGGCTGTTCTGGCGGCACGAGGCGGCGACAGGTCTTAAGACTCGGAATTTCCGGGGCCATTTCATTCGCAGTTTTGCAGGTGCTATTGCCATGGGTCTGGGATTCGCAGGGCTCAAATACCTGCCCCTGCCCGAAGTGACGGGCCTGCGCTTCGTGACGCCCGTTCTGATCGTCATCTTCGCGGCGCTGCTTCTGGGCGAACGGATCCGCCTGATCCGGATCACGGCGGTTCTGGCCGGGCTGCTGGGCGTGGTCATCATCCTGTCGCCGCGCCTGACGGGTGTGGGCGGCGGATCGGAACTGTTCGGGGCGGCCTTGGTTCTAGGGTCCGCCACCTTTGCGGCCTTTGCCCAGATTTTCGTGAAATCGATGTCGGGGACCGAGCACACCGCCGCCATCGTTTTCTACTTCCTGGCGACCACCGCAAGCCTGTCGCTTTTGACTTTGCCTTGGGGTTGGGTGTGGCCAACGGCGTGGGAGGCGTTCTTGCTGGTCGGATCGGGCGTGATCGGTGGGTTCGGGCAGATCTATGTGACGGCCAGCTATCGATACGCGGATGTGGGTGTTTTGGCGCCCTTCACCTATGTCACGATGCTTTGGTCGATCCTGATCGGCTGGTTCGTCTTTGCCGAGGCACCGACCCTGCCGATGCTGGCGGGATCGGCGCTGATCATCCTGTCCGGCGCCGCGATTGTCTGGCGGGAGCGTCAGCTTGGCCTGCAACAGGCCGCGAAAGGCAAGATCCGCGCGAAGGGGATGTGAGGATCAGGCCCGCACCAGCTTTTCATAGCTTTCGGCGATGTCGCGGGTGAGCGCTCCGACCTCAAAGTTGTAATCCCCGATCTGGCCCACTGGCGTCACCTCGGCGGCTGTGCCGGTCAGCCAGCATTGCTCAAAACTTTCGAGTTCTTCCGGCATGATGTGGCGTTCGTGGACCTTGATCTGGCGGTCCTTCAGCATACCGATGACTGTTTGCCGGGTGATCCCGTTCAGGAAGCAATCGGGATCAGGCGTATGTACCTCGCCGTCCTTGACGAAGAAGATGTTGGCGCCCGTCGCCTCGGCCACATAACCCCTGTAGTCGAACATCATAGCATCGGCGCAACCTTTCGCCTCGGCCGCGTGTTTCGACATCGTGCAGATCATGTAAAGTCCCGCTGCCTTGGCATGGGACGGGATCGTTTCGGGCGAGGGGCGCTTCCATTTCGAGATATCGAGCTTGGCGCCTTTGAATTTCGAGTCGCCGTAATAGGCGCCCCATTCCCAGGTTGCGATGGCCAGCCGGACCGGGTTGCGCGCCGCTGAGACGCCCATGTCTTCGCCCGACGCACGCCAGGCCACAGGCCGGACATAGGCGTCGACATGGCCATTGGCTTTCAGGACCTCGTACTTCGCCGCCTCGATCTGATCGACCGTCCAGGGGATTTCGAAATCCACCATATTGGCCGAAGCGTGCAGACGTTCGGTATGCTTCCGGCTTTCGAAGATGGTGCCGCCATAGGCGCGTTCGCCTTCGAACACGGACGAGGCATAATGAAGTCCATGGGTCAGGATGTGTACGTTCGCGTCCCGCCACTCGACAAGCTTGCCGTCCAGCCAGATTTTTCCGTCGCGATCGTCATAGGCGCCAGCCATGGCTTTACCCTTTCCGTTTTCATTTGTTGCGCGAAACAGGTCCGAAACGGACATAAAGTTTCACAAAAGGCGCAAGCGGCGTAGCAGTTGAGTCTTGGAATGTCAACAAGGCTGACATAAACTGGTTTGAAGGCGGCGCACGAGGGGGCCCATGTCGGACGGTACAGGACCGGGAAGTGAAAATCTGCTGTTCCTGACGGATGAGCAGTTGAGACGCGGGATCGAGGCGATGTTCTTCGCCTATAAGGGCTTTACCGCCGATCCTGACCGCATCCTTGAAGATTACGCCTATGGCCGGGCACATCACCGGGCTGTGCATTTCATCAATCGCTCGCCCGGACTGACCGTCAACGCGCTTCTGGAGATCCTCGGCATCACCAAGCAGTCGCTGAACCGGGTGCTGCGGTCCCTGATCGAAGACGGTCTGGTCGAAAGCCGCATCGGAATGCGGGACAAGCGCGAGCGCAACTTGTATCTGACCGAGAAAGGGCAGGCGTTCGAGGGCGCGTTGTCGGACGCCCAGCGCCAGAGGATGCGGGCGGCCTATCGTGCGGCGGGGCCCGAAGCTGTGGCTGGATTTCGACAGGTACTTGAGGCCATGATGGACCCCGAGATGCGGCGCCACTATGCCGCGCAGAAGGAAGAGGCAGTATGACAGACCCCGATGCGCACCTGCTGATCGTCGATGATGACGAACGCATTCGCGGGCTTTTACAGAAATTCTTGATGCGACACGGGTTCTGGGTGTCGGCGGCGCGCGACGCCGCCCATGCCTGGCGATTGCTGGAAGGTCTGGACTTCGATCTGATCGTGATGGACGTGATGATGCCGGGCGAGGACGGGGTCAGTTTCGTGAAGAAGTACCGCGAAAGCCATGAGGCCCCGATCCTGCTTCTGACCGCCAAGGGCGAAACGGAACACCGGATCACGGGGCTTGAGGCCGGGGCGGATGATTATCTGACGAAACCGTTCGAACCGCGCGAGTTGCTGCTTCGGATCAACGCGATTTTGCGACGAGTTCCGATGACAGAAGAAGATGCCACGGTGCCGAAGGTTCTGAACCTTGGGCCCGTTCGGTATGACGTCGAAAAGGGCAAGCTTTGGGAAGGGGAGACACAGGTTCGTCTGACGGCCACCGAAAGCCAGTTGATGCGGATTTTCGCGGCAAGCCCGGGCGAAGCCGTGACACGCGCCAAGCTGGTCGAGGATTTGGGCCGGTCCAGCGGTAAGGATGGCGGTCAGGCCCAGGAACGCGCTGTAGACGTTCAGATCACGCGCCTGCGTCGAAAGATCGAGGCGGATCCGAAACAGCCCCGTTACCTTCAGACCGTGCGCGGTGCCGGCTATATGCTCGCGCCAGATTGAGCGGGAGGATGGGGCACTGCCTCCGGCGCTTTCCGCGCCGCCCGCAGAGTGTTTTGCCAAGATGAAGGATCAGTGAAGTGGCGACCGGGTGGTACACGCATGACGACTGCGCCGGCCATGTGACCCCGCCGGGGCATCCCGAGCGTGTCGCGCGGCTTGAAGCGGTGAATGCGGCTTTGGCGGATGTCCCGGGTCTGGATCGGCGCGCAGCGCCACTGGGCACGCGCGATCACGTCCTGCTGTGCCATCCCGAAGCACATATTGCGCATCTGGAAGCGAACGTCCCGTCTGATGGCTGGGCCGCGCTGGATGGCGATACGTTTTTGGCACCAGGGTCCCTGAATGCCGCCTATCGCGCCGTCGGTGGGTGCGTGGCCGCAGTGGATGCGGTTCTCGACAACGAATTGGCCAATGCCTTCGTGGGCTGCCGCCCGCCCGGCCACCATGCCGAGAAAACCACACCCATGGGGTTCTGCCTGTTCGGAAACGTCTCGATCGCGGCGATGCATGCGGTTCGGACCCACGGTTTGGCGAAGGTCGCGATCCTCGATTTTGACGTCCATCACGGAAACGGAACGCAGGACCTGATCTGGGATGTGTCTGAGGTCTTTTTCACATCTTCCCACCAGATGCCGCTTTATCCCGGGACAGGTGCACCGCATGAGACCGGCGCACATGGCAATGTGTTGAACGTGCCGCTGAACCCGATGTCAGGCGGGACCGAGATGCGCGCAGCCTATGAGCGCCAAGTCCTTCCGACCCTTCGCGAGCAGTCGCCTGAACTGATCCTAATATCGGCCGGTTTCGATGCCCATGAGGCCGACCCCTTGGCCAATCTGAACTGGACCGAGGATGACTTTGCCTGGGTGACAAACGCGATTTGCGATGTTGCGGACGAGGTGGCAGAGGGCCGCGTCGTCTCGACACTGGAAGGCGGGTATGATTTGACCGCCCTTGGCGCCAGCGTGGCGGCCCATGTGGCGGTTCTGGAGGAGCGAGGCCGATGAGCGACAAACCCGTGGCCGAGATGAGTTTCGAAGAGGCGATGCGCGCATTGGAAGCGGTCGTCAGCCAGCTGGAATCGGGCGATGTTGAGCTTGAGAAGTCTATCGCGCTTTACGAAAAAGGCGCCGAACTGAAGGCCCATTGCGAAGCCAAGCTGAAAGAAGCCGAGGAAAAGGTGGCCGCCATCACGCTGGATGCCGATGGCAAGCCCACGGGCACACAAGCGCTCGATGCTGGCTGATCAAGGGCTGAAACCGGCCCTTGCCCATGCGGCAGACCGGTCGCAGGATCTGATCCGTTCTTCGCTTGATCCAGAAGACGGGCCGGTGGCCGAGGCGATGATCTATGCGACCGAAGGCGGTAAGGCCTTGCGTGCATTCCTGGTTCTTGAAAGCGCCCGCCTGCATGAGGTTGAAGAGGCAAGTGCGCTTCCCGCGGCGGCGGCCGTTGAGTGCATTCACGCCTATTCGCTTGTTCATGATGACATGCCCATTATGGATGACGATGACTTGCGACGCGGGCGCCCGACGGTTCACAAGAAGTGGGATGATGCGACGGCGATGCTGGTGGGAGATGCGCTTCAATCCCTGGCATTTGATTGCATCGGGCAGGGCGCGCTTTCTGCCGAGCGCAAGCTGGCTTTGTCGGTTCACCTGGCGCGCGCAGCAGGAGTGCAGGGCATGGTCGGAGGACAGGCATTGGATATCGCCGCCGAAACCGCCGAGGCGCCTTTAAGCCTTGACCAGATCATCGCGCTTCAGCGCAAGAAAACCGGTGCTCTGATCGAATGGTCGGCTATGGCCGGGCCACGCATGGCCAATGCCGATGAAGCCCCGCTGCGTTCCTATGGGCAGGCGCTTGGGCTGGCCTTTCAGATCGCCGACGATGTGTTGGATGTGGAAGGTGATGAGGCCGAGGCCGGGAAACGCGTCGGAAAGGATGCTGCCGCCGGTAAGGCGACCTTCGTGTCGCTCCTGGGTCTTGAAGGCGCAAAAGAACGCGCCAAATCGCTTGTTAGCGAAGCTGAGACGGCACTTCAGCCATATGGGGACAGGGCTGAGACCTTGAAGGCAGCGGCCCGCTTCGTTATCGCGCGGAAAAGCTGACGGATGCCTATGACGACGACCCCTGAGACCCCCCTGCTCGACAAGATAAACTCACCCGCCGATCTGAACGGGCTGAGCGATCCTGAATTGATGCAGATTGCGGGCGAACTTCGGGCCGAGACGATCAGCGCTGTCAGTGAGACGGGTGGGCATCTGGGCGCTGGGCTTGGCGTGGTTGAACTGACGGTGGCGCTTCACGCCGTTTTCGATGCTCCCAAAGACCGGATCATCTGGGACGTGTCGCATCAATGCTATCCGCACAAGATTCTGACAGGTCGGCGAGATCGGATCCGGACGTTACGGCAGAAAGGTGGGCTTAGCGGGTTCACCAAGCGGTCGGAAAGCGCATACGACCCGTTCGGGGCGGCGCATTCATCGACATCCATTTCCGCAGCCTTGGGTTTTGCCGTCGCGCGCGACCTGGGCGGCGCCCCGGAACACGGAATTGGTGACTGCATCGCGGTGATCGGCGACGGCGCCATGTCGGCGGGAATGGCGTATGAAGCGTTGAATAACGCCGGCCATCTGGGCAAGCGTCTGATCGTGATCCTGAATGACAATGAGATGTCGATTGCCCCGCCCGTCGGGGCCATGTCGTCATATCTGTCGCGCCTTTATGCCGGTGATCCGTTTCAGGAACTGAAGGCTGCTGCCAAAGGCGCGGTGTCCCTGTTACCCGAACCGCTCCAGGAAGGCGCCCGGCGCGCCAAGGACATGGTCAAACACATGACCGTCGGCGGGACGCTGTTTGAAGAATTGGGCTTTTCCTATCTCGGTCCGATCGACGGGCATGACATGGGACAGTTGTTGCCCGTGCTGCGTACCGTCAAAGAGCGCGCTACCGGGCCGATCCTGATCCATGTGATCACCAAGAAGGGCAAAGGCTATGCCCCGGCTGAGGCTGCGCGTGACAGGGGCCACGGTGTTGGCAAGTTCGATGTGGTCACGGGTGAGCAGAAGAAAGCAACGCCAAACGCGCCGTCCTATACCAAGGTCTTCGCCGAGACACTGAGCGATGAGGCCGCGCGCGACGACAAGATCGTGGCAGTGACGGCAGCGATGCCGGATGGAACGGGTTTGAACCTGTTTCATGACCGATATCCATCGCGGTGTTTTGACGTCGGCATTGCCGAACAACATGCGGTGACATTCTCCGCCGGACTTGCCGCGGGCGGCATGAAGCCCTTTTGCACGATTTATTCGACCTTCCTGCAACGCGGTTACGATCAGGTTGTCCATGACGTGGCAATTCAGCGCCTGCCCGTGCGTTTTGCCATCGACCGGGCGGGGCTGGTGGGCGCCGACGGGGCGACCCATGCAGGTTCTTATGACATCGGATATCTCGCGAACCTGCCGGGCTTCACCGTCATGGCGGCGGCGGATGAGGCTGAATTGCGCCACATGGTCGCGACCGCCGTGGCCCATGACGAAGGACCCATTGCCTTCCGCTTTCCACGTGGCGAAGGCGTAGGTGTGGATCTGCCGGAACGCGGAAGCGTCCTGGAGATCGGCAAGGGCCGGATCGTCCGTGAAGGGGCCGGCGTGGCCATCCTGTCATTCGGGGCACGGTTGACCGAGGTTCAAACGGCGGCCGAGGGTCTGGCAGCCAAGGGGATCTCGCCCACTGTCGCCGATGCGCGCTTTGCCAAGCCGCTGGACCGAGATCTCATCCTGGATCTCGCCGCAGGGCACGAAGCGCTGATCACCATCGAAGAGGGCGCGGTCGGTGGATTTGGCAGCCATGTCGCCCAACTTCTGGCCGAGGAAGGCGTATTCGATACCGGGCTCAAGTACCGGTCCATGGTTTTGCCGGACACCTTTATCGATCAGGCGAGCCCGAAGGACATGTATGCCGTTGCCGCTTTGAATGCCGAGGATATCGAAGCCAAGGTGCTGGCCACGCTGGGCGTTGCGGACCTGACGAAGAGAGCGTGATGGCCACGCGCATCTACCGTTGGATCGTCTTCGGGATGGCCGCGTTCTACATGGTCTGGATGCTGCTTCTGGACGCCGATTACACCCATTTCGGCGGTCCGTTCCGGTTCCTTACGATCTGGGCCCTCATCTTCAGCTTCATCTCAGCCAGCCGGATGATGGCACTGACGGAGTATCGGTCAAACCGCGACTGGCCTGCCCTTGTCGCCGTGACCGGCACGCTGAATTTCATGGTCGTGTTCCTGTATTGGCGCCTGTTTCTGGCCGATCCCGCCAACGTATCAGGCCCTGATGGTCCGGCGGTCTGGTGGGTCCAGTATTACGTCCATCTTCTGGGACCGGTTCTGCAATGGGGCGATATGCTGTTTCTGCACCGTAATATTCGCGCCTTTCGCGCCGCCGTTGCCCTTCTGTGCGCCGTGATTGTCGTCTACATCGCCTGGATCGAGTTCATCGTAGAGCCATTGAATTCCAAGCCCCAGGGCGATGTGACAAGCGGGTTGCCCTATCCATTCCTGAACGATCTGGAGTTGCCCGGGCGGATGGCATTTTATGGACAGACTGTCGTATCGGCGCTGATCGTCTTGACCCTGATTTACGGGATCACTCGATTTCTGCGGCGAGAAGCGCCCGAAGCCCCGACCTATAGTCCGGGTAAAGAAGCTTAACCCCAAGCTCATCCTTGATCCGGTCGTTCCGGACCTTCTTCGATTCCGCATAGAAGCTGCGCGCCATGGGCGTCATCTCGGCGGTTTCGAAATCTACAGCCGGGGGCAGCGGACGGCCCAGAAGCTCTGCCGCATGGGCGATTACATCCTGTGGCGGCGCCGGGTCGTCATCACAGACATTGTATATCGCGCCCGGGTTCGGTCGCGCGATAGAGGCCGCTAGAACCTGCGCGATATCTTCCACATGGATGCGGGAAAACACCTGACCTTGCTTGATGATCCGGCGAGCGGTGCCGTTTCGAACCTTGGCGAAAGGGCCCCGCCCAGGACCATAGATCCCGGCAAGGCGGAAGATCATCAGGGGGAGGCCGGTTTCGCGCGCAAGATCGGTCCAGGCGGCTTCGGCCATGACCCGCGCTTCGCCGCGTTTGGTGGCCGGGGTCAGCGCGGCGCCTTCGTCCACCCAAGCACCCTTGCGGTCGCCATAAACGCCGGTCGTCGAAAGGTACCCGCACCATTGAATCCGGTGCGCGGCATTGGCGATATCATTCCGCAAGTCGGCCAAAACCGGATCACCCTGGTCGCCCGGGGCCGCCGACAAAACCAGATGTGTTGCGGCACCCAATGCGTCCGAGACATCTCCGCCCGGCCAGATCACGGGCTCCACCCCACGCGCAGCCAAACGCGCCGCCTTTTCATCGGAGCGGGTTGTGCCGATCACCCGCCAACCCTGCTGAATCAGGACCTTGTCCAAGGCCTGCGCCGAAAATCCGTGCCCGAAAGAAAGAAGCGTCCCTGTCATCGGCACCATTGGGCCGGGTTTCGCGAAAGGTTGCAAGGGCGCGCGATGACCCTTGCACCTGTCTCGAAACTCTGGAAAATCGATCCATGGAGCAGACATCATGAAAACATGGGCTGAATGCGGGCCCCGCCTTGTGGCGGTGGCGGCTGGCCGCGTGCCGGCGGATCTGGTGATCCGGAATGGCGCGTGGGTGAACGTCCACACGCGTGAGGTTCTGGCGGGACATGATATCGCGATTGCGGACGGGCGCTTCGCCTATTGCGGGCCGGACGCGTCCCATTGCATTGGCGATGCGACCGAGGTGGTCGATGCCGATGGTGCCTTCCTGATACCGGGCCTGTGCGACGGCCATATGCATATCGAGTCGGGCATGCTGACGCCCGCCGAGTTTGCCCGCGCCGTCATCCCTCATGGCACGACAACCATGTTCGTTGACCCGCACGAGATTGCGAATGTCTTCGGGTTGCGCGGCGTGCGATTGATGCTGGATGAGGCGCTGCTCCAACCCGTTTCAATTTTCGTTCAGATGCCGTCTTGCGCGCCGTCCGCCCCCGGGCTTGAGACCACAGGCTATGAGATCTCCGCCGAGGACGTGACCGAGGCCATGACATGGGACGGGATCATCGGCCTGGGTGAGATGATGAATTTCCCCGGTGTGATTGCAGGCGATGAAAAGATGCTTGCCGAGATTGCGGCAACTCAGGCGGCTGGCAAAACGGTGGGCGGGCACTACGCGTCACCCAATCTGGGGCCTGCATTCCATGCCTATGTCGCGGGCGGTCCGGCGGACGATCATGAAGGCACGTCGGAAGCGGACGCGATTGCCCGCGTGCGCCAGGGCATGCGGTCGATGCTGCGACTGGGATCGGCCTGGTATGATGTTGAAGCGCAAATCACGGCCGTCACCGAAAAGGGGCTCGACCCCAGAAACTTCGTGCTTTGTACCGATGACTGCCACTCGGGCACGCTGATCAATGACGGGCACATGAACCGTGTGGTGCGCCACGCGATCGACTGCGGGGCGGACCCGTTGGTCGCACTGCAAATGGCAACGGTGAATACCGCCACGCATTTCGGGCTTGAGCGTGAATTGGGCTCGATCACGCCAGGGCGGCGGGCCGACCTGATCATGACGACCGATTTGAAGACCCTGCCGATCGATCGGGTCTATGCGCGTGGGCATCTCGTGGCAGAAGGCGGCACCTGCCTGGCGAACTGCCCGCATATCACTTGGCCCGAGGACGTGCGCCAGTCGGTGAACATGGGGCCCGCTTTGGCCGCGGAGGCCTTTGATGTTCCCGCGCCTGAGGGCGCGAACCGCGTGAAGGCCAAGGTTATTGGCGTGGTTGAGAACCAAGCACCGACCAAGGCGCTGACCGCCGATTTGCCTGTGGCTGACGGGATGGTTCAGACCGAGGGCGGGGTTGCCCGCATCGCGCTGGTTGAACGTCATCAGGCCACCGGCAATGTGGTCAATGGCTTCGTCTCGGGCTTTGGCTATCAGGGTCAGATGGCGATTGCCTCGACCGTGGCCCATGACAGCCACCACATGATTGTGGTCGGCACCGATCAGGCGATGATGGCCGCGGCGGCCAACCGGCTGGCCGAAGTGGGCGGTGGTGTCACTGTCTGGAAGGACGGTTCCGAAATCGGATTGGTCGAATTGCCCATCGCCGGGCTGATGTCTGACAGCCCGGCCCATGAAGTCGCCGAAAAGGCGCAGGGCATCGTGGATGCCATGGCCGCCTGTGGCTGCACGTTGAACAATGCCTATATGCAGCATTCGCTTCTGGCGCTCGTCGTGATCCCCGAGCTTCGGATATCCGACATGGGGATCGTGGATGTGACCCGGTTCGAGGTCACCGATCTTTTCGAGGCAGAGACATGAATATGGCCGATCCCAACCTGCCCGTGCAGACACCGAAGCTTGCGCCGACAGAAACATTCACTGATCCAAAGGCTGCCGTCGTCCGGCTGATCGAGATCTACGACACTTCTTGCGCGTTTCTGGCCGAACGGTTCTCAGAGACCATAGCGACGGGACAGCCCGCATC
The DNA here is from genome assembly GCA_965267475.1 of Paracoccaceae bacterium. Taxonomy (GTDB): domain Bacteria; phylum Pseudomonadota; class Alphaproteobacteria; order Rhodobacterales; family Rhodobacteraceae; genus JBCBKU01. The sequence continues at coordinate 492,132 of OZ254079.1, read as the reverse complement.
GCGCTTCCGCGCTTTCTATCCCGAGATCCGGTTTGTTATGTCGAGCTTCGTCGCGGTGGACAGCCGGTTGAGCTTTGGACATGTGGCCGAGCCAGGCGAATATTCGACGACGATTACCCGGCCGGACCTGTTTGCCAACTATCTCGAACAGCAAATCGGGCTGCTGGTCGAAAACCACGGCGTTCCTGTTTCGATCGGCGTTTCAAACACGCCCCTGCCTTTGCATTTTGCCGTGAGCCACGGAGAAGGTCTGACCGTTCCGCAAGACGGCGCCATGGATTTTACCCTGCGCGACGTGTTCGACGTGCCAGACCTTTCGACCACCCATGACGATATCGTCAACGGTTTCGGCTTTTCACATCCGGATGGATCCAAGGCGCTTGCGCCCTTCACCGCGCAGCGGATCGACTATTCCCTTGCGCGCTTGGCGCATTACACTGCGACGGCGCCCGAGCATTTCCAGAACCATGTGCTGTTTACGAACTATCAGTTCTATGTCGACGAATTCGAAGCCTATGCCCGCACGGTTCTGGCCGATCCGGATAGCGGCTATGAAAGCTTCGTGGCGCCGGGCAATGCCGAGATCACGGACCCCGATGCAACGATTGCAGGGTTGGCCCGCGCTCCGCAGATGCCAAGTTATCATCTGAAACGCGCCGATGGCGGCGGAATTACCCTGGTCAATATCGGTGTCGGACCCTCGAATGCCAAAACCGCGACCGACCATATAGCCGTGTTGCGCCCCCATGCCTGGATGATGGTGGGACATTGCGCCGGTTTGCGAAATTCCCAGCAACTGGGCGATTTCGTTCTTGCCCATGCCTATTTGCGCGAAGATCACGTGTTGGACGATGATTTGCCGATTTGGGTGCCAATTCCCGCGCTGGCCGAGATCCAAATCGCTTTGGAGCAGGCTGTGGCCTCGGTCAGCGATGTCGAAGGTTATGATCTGAAGCGGATCATGCGGACCGGAACGGTCGCAACGATCGACAATCGAAACTGGGAGCTTCGCGACCAATCGGGGCCTGTTCAGCGCCTTTCGCAATCGCGCGCCATCGCGTTGGACATGGAATCCGCGACAATTGCCGCCAATGGATTCCGGTTTCGGGTGCCCTATGGCACGCTTCTGTGCGTGTCAGACAAGCCGTTGCATGGCGAGCTGAAACTACCTGGCATGGCCTCGGATTTCTATAAAACCCAAGTGGCGCGGCACCTGAAGATCGGAATCTGCGCGATGGAACTGCTTCGCGAAATGCCGCTTGAACGCATTCACTCTCGAAAACTGCGCAGTTTTGAGGAAACAGCCTTCCTTTGAGGGCATTTTTCACCGTTTTTGGCGCGATTCCGCTTGGGAAAACGCCACTAACCGTTGTGTTTTGTGACAAGATACAGTTAGATTACGCCAATGCGCCCCTAGAGAGGGCATTTCGAGGAGAGCACTTATGGCGAAACCCATGACGAAGACACAGCTTGTCGCCGCCTTGGCGGATGAGATGGGAAGCGACAAGAAGTCCGCATCCGCCGCACTGGACGCAATTACGGGCGTTATCACAAAGGAAGTTTCCGGCGGTGGCGCCGTGACTCTCCCCGGCGTCGGCAAGATTTACTGCCGCGAACGCCCAGCGCGCATGGTCCGCAACCCGGCCACGGGTGAGCAGATCCACAAGGACGCTGACAAGGTTGTCAAAATGACAATCGCGAAGGCACTTAAGGACAGCGTGAACGACTGATCCCGCTGAATTCCGACTTTGAGGCCGCCCCACGGGCGGCCTTTTGCCGTTCAGAGGGGCGAGATTTTGGGTTGGACCCTGTTGCGCGACCTGCCAAAGAAGACCTGGTTCACCGGGGGCAGATTTGGACATTCGCGCGATCCTGATGGGGTTGGCCTTTGCGGTCATGTGGTCGTCGGCCTTCACGTCGGCCCGGGTCATCGTGGCAGATGCCTCACCCCTTTGGGCATTGGCCATTCGTTTCCTGATGTCCGGGTTGATCGGATTGGGCGTGGGCTGGGTCATGGGCGGATCGCTTCGCCTGAGCCGACGCCAATGGCTTGCCGTCATCGTATTCGGCATATGCCAGAACGCGCTTTATCTTGGCCTGAACTTCGTGGCGATGCAGACCGTCGAGGCATCTCTGGCCGCGATCATCGCGTCTTCGTTGCCGCTTTGGGTCGCATTCGCGGGATGGTCGTTGTTTCGTGAACGGATCGGATGGGTTGGTATTGCCGGACTGGTCGCTGGGTTTCTGGGCGTCGCATTGGTGATGTGCGGGCGTCTTTCCGCGGGTGTCGATATGTTCGGTGTTCTACTGTGCGCAATCGGCGTGCTGGCCCTGACCGTAGCGACGCTTGCCATGCGCGGCACCGGATCGGGTGGCAATGTCCTGACCATCGTCGGGCTTCAAATGCTGGTGGGCAGCGCAGCCCTGGCCCTGGTGGCAGCCGCTATCGAAACCCCGAGGATTGAGCCAAGTTGGACGCTTTTGGCGGCCTTTGCGTACACGTTGCTGGTGCCGGGTCTTCTGGCGACATGGATCTGGTTCCTGCTGGTCAACCGGGTGGGCGCAACACGCGCTGCGACGTTTCACTTTCTCAATCCGTTCCTTGGCGTCGCCATCGCTGCGCTGATCCTCGGCGAAGAGATGACGCGAACCGATATCGGCGGCGTTCTGGTCATCATGGCAGGCATTCTGGCGGTGCAATGGGCCGGAACGCGGGATGACCGCGGTGGTCGGATGAAAGGGATGTCCTGAAGGTAAATCCGGAAAATCCGGTTTGATGATTGCCAAATCACCACGTTGCAGCATATGATTCGGTTCAAGACAGTAGCTAGACGACTTAGGGGTCACCGGTGGTGGCCCTTTTTTCTTGCGCCGCAGGACGGGCCTTCTGACGCGTATGTGATCTCATTCGAGAACATTTTTCGTGACCCATCGGCATTTGGCGATCTATTTCCCCATGAATGGAACTTGTCTTCGGATATCTCGCGGGGCTGTTGACGCTGATCAACCCATGCGTTTTGCCGGTCTTGCCGATCGTTCTGGCAACCGCTTTGCAGGCCAGTCGGTTTGGACCGCTGGTTCTTGCCGCGGGGATGAGCCTGTCTTTTGTCGCCTTGGGATTGGGTGTCACGCTTTTAAGCCGTGTATTGCCCATCACGCCGGAAGACATCGCCAATGTCGGCGCGGTTCTGATGATAGGCTTCGGACTGATCCTGCTGATCCCGCGCTTTTCGGAAGGGTTTGCAACGGCGACCGCGGGCTTCTCGGCCCGCGCGGATGCAGGCCTGGACGATGTCGACCGGTCGGGTCTTTCCGGCCAATTCATCGGAGGCGCGCTTTTGGGCGCGGTTTGGAGCCCCTGTATCGGCCCGACCCTGGGCGGTGCCATATCCCTTGCCAGCCAGGGCCAAAGCGTTGTCTGGGCGGGAATGATCATGGCCACCTTCGCGTTGGGTGTTTCGACCGTGATCGTCGCGCTTGGCTATGGCGCGCGGTCTGTGATCCAGAAACGCCAGGCCCTGATGCGGTCAATTGCTACCAAGGGCCGCCCGATCATCGGGGCTGCCTTCGTGGCGGTGGGACTGGGCATTCTATTCAAAGTTCACCACATGATCGAGTTCTGGGCGATTGAGAACCTGCCGCCCTGGCTAATCGATCTGTCTGTTTCGATCTAAACAAGGAGACCCTTGATGAACCGTCGCGCATTTCTTGCCACTACCGCCGCCGCTTTCGCTCTTCCGGGCCTGGCCCAGGCGATGACCGAGTACACGCCCGGACTGGTCAAATCCGAACTGGCTGCAGGCAAAACCGTGTTCATCGATTTCGGCGCCGATTGGTGCTCGACCTGCGCCCGCCAGGAACGCGTGATCAACGCGCTGCGCGGAAAGAACCCGGCCTACGATGAAAACATCAGCTTCGTGCGTGTCGACTGGGACGAGTATCGGACGGCCGACATCACCAAGAGCCTTGCAATCCCGCGCCGGTCCACGCTTGTGGTTCTGAAGGGCAACGACGAGATCGGCCGGATTGTAGCTGGCACCAGCGAAGCCCAGATCAAGGAATTGCTGGACGCTGCGCTGAGCGCCGCCGTCGCGTGACGCGGATGGAGGGCGCCAACGCCTTCCACCTGAAGACGCACTGGTCACTTCCGGGCCGGATCGAAGAGGTTTGCGAAATCCTCAACGATCCGGCCTCTTTCGTGGATTGGTGGGGCGACGTTTACCTGAACGTCGAAATCCTGGACGACGGCGATGACCGAGGTATCGGCGGAGCGGTGCAGGTTCTGACGCGTGGTGCCCTGCCCTATAGGTTGCGCTGGACTGGGCGTCTTGTCGAAGAGAACCGCCCCAAGACCTGGCGGATCCGGGCCGAGGGCGACCTGGACGGCGAAGGTGTCTGGCACCTTCGGCAAAATGGCGAGATGGCCGAACTGACCTATGACTGGACGGTCCTGGCCGAAAAGCCGGTGCTTCGGGTCTTGTCGCCCCTTTTGAAGCCAGTATTCGCATGGAACCACAACTGGGCCATGGCGAAGGGCTTGGACGGGCTGAAATCCGAGATGGCCCGCCGGTTTCCTTCTTGAATTATTCGGCGCGCTACCGCGCATTTCCCGTTCAGCCCGTGGCCGGATGGTCGCCTTGCGGGCGGGTGAGAGGCGCCAGCAGCATAGTCAGAAGGAAGAATGGCAAAACCAACGCAAAAGCGATGCGAAGCCCGAGCGTGTCCGCTGTCCAGCCCACGATAAGCGGCGCGACCAGCATGACGAGCGACGTGGCCAGGATCACAGCCGCCACGTTTTCTTCTGCAGTTCGGGTCGGGGCCTGGGCCGCCGCAGTCACCATGATCGGGAACAGTGCCGCGGTGCCCACCCCCTGAAGCGCAAAGCCGAGGATCGCGAGCCCGAGGATGGGCGTGGTGACGACCAGCAAAGATCCCATAAGGGCCGTGGCCGCCAAGGCGCGCGAAACGGCTATGGTCCCGAAGCGCGTCACCCACCCATCGGCAAAGAAGCGGCCGAGTGACATGGCGAGAAGGAAGGCGGGCAATGTCAGCGTGTCGATCCAGTCGGGGGCCGCGAACGTGTCGCGCATAAAGATCACCGACCAGTTCTGGGTCGTGCTTTGGGCGATACTTGCCGAGATCCCGAAAGCCATCAAGAGCAGTGTCACCCGGTCCGGCATGGCAAGACCGCGCCGGGTTTGGCCTGTGTTGCGCCGGGGCGCGGCCTGGTATCCGACGAAGAGGACCAGTGTCGCCACAAGGACCAGCGGCAGGATCGGCAGGAAATGCAGTGTGGGGCTGATCGGGATCGCACGGGCCCCGACCCCAACCACCGAGGCAACCAGCATGCCAAGGCTCCAAAAGCCGTGGCAACGGTTCATGACGCGCGTGTCGCCGGCGGCTTCGATCCGGTCCGCTTCGACGTTCATCGCGACATTGGAGACCGAAAAGGACACGCCGCCGATCAGCAGGGCTGGGATCAGCAGCGCCAGACTGGGCGCCAGAGCGGCGGCAAGCGCCGTGGCTGCCAGCATGGGCAACCCCGTCATCAGAATGGCCCGTGTGCCAAACCTCGCAACCAGCGTGCTGGAAAGACCAAGGCTGAGAAGGCCGCCAGACGCAGCGCCTGCAAGGGCAAGGCCAAGCTCGGCCTCGGACAGGCCAAGGTTCTGTTGGATATCAGGGATCCGCGCGAACAATCCTCCGCCCGCAAAGGCCTGCACGAAGAACGTCCAGAGAATGCGGCGCCGGGCTGAGACCGGGTCGGTCACCCGATGGGTCCGCGTCGTCCGCCCGTTTGCGCGCGGTCCAGAAGCAGGTGATCGAGGATCACACAAGCCACCATGGCTTCGCCCACCGGGACGGCGCGGATCCCGACGCAAGGGTCGTGGCGGCCCTTGGTGACGATCTCGGTGCGTTCGCCCGATTTCGTGATGGTCTTGCGCGGCGTCAGGATCGATGAGGTTGGTTTGACCGCGAAGCGCAAGACGATGTCTTGCCCGGTCGATATCCCGCCCAGAATACCACCGGCATGGTTGGAGCTGTATTCAGGGCCGTCCGGCCCCATCGTGATTTCATCGGCATTCGCCTCGCCCCGCAAGCCGGCGGCGTCCATACCCTCGCCGATATCCACGCCCTTGACCGCGTTGATCGACATCGCTGCGGCTGCAAGTTCGGTGTCGAGTTTTGCATAGACCGGCGCGCCGAGCCCCGGCGGACAGCCCCGGACCGTCACCTCGATCGTGGCGCCGACCGAGGAGCCGACCTTGCGCAGCCCATCCAGATAATCAGCCCAATCTGCGGCCGCGTTCGCATCCGGCACCCAGAACGGATTCTCGGCGATCTGGTCCCAGTCGAACCGGGACCGGTCGATGGTCTTTTCGCCCATGCGCACCATGTAACCGGTGATCTGCAAGTCCGGCACCAGAGACGCCAAAGCGGCGCGCGCCACACCGCCTGCCGCCACCCGCGCCGCCGTTTCGCGCGCCGATGACCGACCACCACCGCGATAATCGCGGATCCCGTATTTCTGCCAATAGGTGATGTCGGCATGGCCCGGGCGAAATTTCTCGGCAATCTCGGAGTAATCCTTCGAGCGCTGGTCGGTGTTTTGGATCATCAATTGGATCGGGGTGCCCGTGGTCACGCCTTCGAAGACGCCTGACAAGATCTCGACCTGATCGGCTTCGCGCCGCTGGGTCGTGTACTTGTTCTGACCGGGCTTGCGCTTGTCGAGCCAGATTTGGATGTCCGCTTCAGTCAACGGGACGCCCGGCGGGCAGCCGTCGACCGTTGCGCCCAGGGCAGGCCCGTGGCTCTCCCCCCAGGTGGTAACCCTGAAGACATGTCCGAAGCTGTTGAAACTCATCGCCGATGCTCCCTCCCCGCCGGTCTAACGGGGGATGGCGCGGGATGGAAGCGATTGCGGGGTGTCAGGTAAGGGTGCGTTCCATCAAGACCTTGGCGCCGTCCTGACCGGTGACTGACCAGCCGAGCCGCTCATAAAGTGCGACATTGCCCGTCATCTCAGCATGGGTTGCAAGGCGCATCCGGGTCGCACCCCCTTTGCGCGCCTGTTTCTCGGCGTGACGGATTAGGGCGCTGCCGATCCCCTGGCCACCGGATGATGGCGCAACGGCCAGATTCTGAAGGTGCAGGATTTTCGCGTCCCAACCGATCATCACAACGCCAAGAATGCTTTGCCCATCGGTTGCAACGGAAACGCCGCCGCCTGCGATCGCGTCGCCCAGACCACCCGCCACGTCCGGCAAGTCCGGCAGTTTTTCGACCCAGGGCGCATAGGCTGCGCGGATAACCCTTTGGATCGCAGCTGCGTCGCCCGGCACTGCTGGTCTGATCGATGCGTCCGACATGGCCTGATCCTGCCGCAAACAGGGGCTTGCCGCCAGTCGCCCGTCGCGATACCCCAAAGGCTCACCTCGGGGTGGCCCATTGGGCCTGAGATGCGCAAGCGAACCCGTCGAACCTGAACCGGTTAGCACCGGCGGAGGGAAGGTTGAGATCCTCTCATCCCCCATTCCGTCCGGGCCGAACAGATGGAGGATGACATGCGGTCATCGATCCTTGCGGCTGGACTTCTTTTGGCAAGCCCTGCGCTTGCCCAGACCCCTGTCCTGACCGTTTATACCTATGACAGCTTTGTCGCGGACTGGGGCCCCGGCCCCGCGATAGAAGAAGCGTTCGAGGCGACCTGTGCCTGCGATCTGAATTTTGTGGCTGCCGGCGATGGCGCTGCGCTTTTGGCGCGGGTGCGCCTCGAAGGTGCGCGGTCGGACGCAGATGTGGTCCTGGGGCTCGATACGAACCTGACGGCCGCCGCCGCCGAGACCGGGCTTTTTGCGCCCCATGGCATCACGCCGGAAGGGCTCAGCCTGCCCGTTGCCTGGGACGATGCGACGTTCCTGCCTTACGACTGGGGATATTTCGCCTTCGTCTATGACAATACTGCCATGCCGACCCCACCTGCGGATTTTCGCGCCCTGGCTGACGGCGATACGAAGATCCTGATCCAGGATCCGCGGTCTTCGACACCAGGTCTTGGCCTGCTGATGTGGGTGAAGGCGGCTTACGGTGACGAAGCACCTGCAATTTGGGACGCATTGTCGGACAACATTGTAACGGTCACCAAGGGTTGGTCTGAGGCCTATGGCCTGTTCCTTGAAGGTGAGGCGGACATGGTCTTGTCCTATACGACGTCCCCAGCCTATCACCTGATCGCCGAAGAAGACGCCACCAAGTCGGCGGCGGCTTTTGATGAAGGTCATTACATTCAGATCGAGGTTGCCGGGAAGCTTGCTGCGACCGATCAGCCCGAACTGGCCGATCAGTTCCTGGCCTTCATGTTAAGCGACGGGTTCCAGTCGGTCATTCCGACAACAAACTGGATGTATCCAGCTGTGACGCCGGGGGGCGGATTGCCGGATGGTTTTGAGACGCTGATCGAACCGGATGAGGCGCTTTTGATTCCGGCTGCCGAAGTTCCGGCAGTTCGGGATGCGGCGCTTGGCGAATGGCAGGACGCGCTCAGCCAGTAAACCGCAGCACGGTTTGGGCCGGGGGCGCTGCGGCGGCCCTGGTCGGTTTCGTCGTGGCCGGATCACTGTTGGCCGTAGCCTTGCGGGCAGAGGGATCCTTTCGCTTGGGCCCGTCGGATTGGGCGGCAATCCGGTTCACCCTGTGGCAGGCGGCGCTGTCGGCAGCGATCAGTGTGGCGCTGGCGATCCCTGTGGCGCGCGCGCTGGCTCGACAGAGCTTTCCTGGGCGTCAGTGGGTGATCACGCTTCTCGGCGCGCCTTTCATCCTGCCGGTAATTGTCGCCGTCTTTGGCCTGCTGGCCATTTTCGGGCGTGCCGGGCTTTTAAGCCAGGTTTTGGGCCTGTTTGGTTTGCCCCCTGTGCAGGTCTATGGGTTGCACGGGGTGGTACTGGCCCATGTGTTCCTGAACCTGCCCCTGGCCGCCCGCCTGATCCTGCAAGGCTGGCTATCAATTCCAGGGGAACGGTACCGGCTTGCGGCCTCATTGGGATTTGGTCCGCGTGACATGCGGCGGCATTTCGAGGTCCACGTCTTGAAGCGGGTGCTGCCCGGGGCCTTCATGCTGATCTTTCTGATCTCAACAACGAGTTTCGCGGTCGCCCTGGCGCTTGGAGGCGGCCCCCGTGCCACGACCGTGGAACTTGCGATCTTTCAGGCATTCAGCTTCGATTTTGATCTGGGCCGGGCGGCGGTGTTGGCCTTGGTCCAACTGTCCATCTCTGTGGTGGCTGTGACGGCGGTTGTCGCTCTCTCTCTGCCCGATGCCATGGGTGCCGGATTGGGGCGGCAGGTCCCCCGCGCGGATGCGCGTGCCAGGCGCGGATGGGACGCTTTGGTCATTGCGCTGGCGGTGCTGTTTCTCGGCCTGCCCATTGTGATGATCGCATTGGACGGCATTGGGGCGCTGGCCGATCTGCCCGCCTCTGTCTGGCTGGCGGCGGTCCGGTCGTTGAGTGTTGCGCTTGCTTCATCAGCGCTCGTCATCGTTCTTGCGATGGCAATTGCCCTGGCTGCACGTGGCAAGCGCTGGATCGAGGCCTTCGGATATATCGCCATCACGGCCTCGCCCTTGGTGCTTGGAACCGGTCTGTTTTTGATCCTGTTTCCCGTGGTCAATCCGACGGCGCTGGCTTTGCCAGTTACGGTTTTGGTGAACGCGATCATGGCGCTTCCTTTCGCCCTTCGCGCGCTGACCCCTGCGATCGCCGAGGCCGAGGAGCGCTTTGGCCATCTGGCCGATCACCTTGGCTTGGTCGGGGCGACGCGATTGCGCCGGTTGATCCTGCCGCAATGCCGCCGGGCCCTGGGATTTGCCGCAGGGCTGGCCGCGGCATTGTCGATGGGCGATCTTGGTGTGATCGCACTGTTTGCGGACCCTGACATCGCGACCTTACCTTTGCAGATGTACCGGCTGATGGCGGCCTATCGGTTGGAAGATGCGGCGGGCGCGGCGGTTCTGCTGGTTGTCCTGACCTTCGGCATCTTCTGGGCCTTTGACCGTGGGGGACGCGCGCATGTTGCAGCTTGATGGCCTTGTTTTGACGGCAGGGACGCTGCGCCTGACTGCGTCGCTCGATATCCCCGATCATGGAATAACGGCGGTCATCGGACCGTCAGGCGCTGGGAAATCGACGCTTTTGGCGGCGATAAGCGGGTTCATGGCCCCGACCTCTGGCCGCATCCTTTGGGCTGGGCAAGACATCACGCGGGACCCGCCGGCGGCCCGCCCCGTGGCCATGCTGTTTCAAGATAACAACCTGTTCCCGCACATGACCGTCCGCGAAAACGTCGCACTGGGCCTGACACTTGCGGGGCCATCAGATGCCGAAGCCGCAAAGGTTACCGAAAGTCTGGACCGGGTCGGTTTAAGCCACCGGATCGATGCGCGCCCCGCGGAAATCTCGGGCGGTGAGCAAAGCCGGGCGGCCCTGGCACGTGTCCTTCTGATGAAGCGTCCGGTCCTGCTGTTGGATGAACCCTTCGCCGCACTGGGACCCGCGCTGAAGGCCGAGATGTTGGACTTGTTGGCAGGCATCTTGGCCGAGACGGGTGCAACCGCGCTGATGGTCACCCATGATCCTGGCGATGCCCGCCGCATCGCCGAACACGCGCTTCTGGTGGCCGAAGGGCAAGTCACTGGACCCTACCAAACAGAAGCGCTTCTGACGGATCCGCCAGAAGCGCTTCAGAATTACCTGGGCTGACGCCTCCGGCTTATTCAGCCGGGGTCTTCTTGGCGCGAGCCTTGACCGGAGCCCAAAGGCGCTTGTTGGTCAGATACAAAAGCACCGCCAGGACACCAAGCAGAAGGGCGCCGGTGAAGCCTGCCTGCTTCCGCGCGGCCAGCTTGGGTTCTGCCGTCCACATCAGGAAGGCTGCGACATCCTTCGCCATATCTTCAATCTCGGTGGGCGATCCGTCGGCAAATTCGACATCGTCGCCCCAGAGCGGCTGGCCCATGCTGATCCACTCACCTGGGAAGGCGGTGTTCTGATAAAGCACCGTGCCAGCCTCTTCCTTCTCTTCACCGGTATAGCCGGTCAGGATCGAAGCAATGTATTCCGCGCCACCCATGCCTTTGAACAGCTGGTTGGTGCCAAGACCGTAAGGGCCGTGGAACCCCGCGCGTGCCTTGGCCATTAGACTCAGGTCAGGCGCATTCGATAGGGCGGATTTCGGGAAGTTGTCGTTTGGCGTTGCCGTGCGGAAATCGCCTTCGCCTTCATTCAGCGTCGGGTCAAAAACCTCATAGAACTCAGCATAGGCCCGCACCTGGTCTTCCGGAAGCTCAGGGCCACCCGGATCCGACAACGTGCGGATCGGGACGTATTGCAACCCATGGCAGCCTGCGCAGATCTCGGTATAGACTTGCAAGCCGCGCTGAAGCTGCATCTGATCGAAAGTCCCGAACGGGCCTTCGAACGAGAACGAATAGTTGACGGTCTTGCCATCACCACCCGCAGCCAGGACAGGCCCAGCGGCCAATCCGATGGCTGTGGCACAAACGAGCGACAGTTTCTTCAACATCTCATCAGTCTCCTGTCGTCACTCAGCCGGGGCCGTTGCGGTGCCTGTGGCACCGTCACCGGTTTTGCCATAGTGGGCGTTAAAGTCGTCTTCGATCGTCGCCGGTGGGTCGAGCGGTTTCTCGATGACCCCCAGAAGCGGCAGGATCACCAGGAAGTAAGCGAACCAATAGGTCGTCGCGATCAGCGCGATTGTCCCATAAATCCCTTCCGCAGGTTGGGCGCCGCACCACATCAGAACGACAAAGTCGACACAGAGTAGCGCGAACCACCACTTGAACATCGGCCGGAACCGACCCGAGCGCACCGCCGAGGTGTCAAGCCATGGCACCAGCGCCATCACCAGGATCGAGCCGAACATCGCAAGCACACCGAAGAACTTTGCATCGACGATGCCGCCGGTGATGAAGCTGACGATCTGCACGACCCAGACATCCGCCGTGAAGGCCCGCAGGATCGCGTAGAAGGGCAAGAAGTACCATTCGGGCACGATATGCGCCGGTGTCTTCAGGGCGGTCCCTTCGATGTAGTTGTCTGGGTGGCCCAAATAGTTCGGCATGAAGCCCACGATGGCGAAGAAGACCGCCAGGATCACCGCAAGGGCGAAGAGGTCCTTGATCACGAAATAGGGCCAGAACGGTAGTGTGTCGGCATCAGCTTCGGCCTTGGAGCCGCGGCGTACCTCAACCCCGGTCGGGTTGTTGTTGCCGGTGGTGTGGAAGGCCCAGACATGCACGATCACAAGCCCGGCAATGATGAAGGGCAGAAGATAGTGCAGCGAGAAGAAGCGGTTCAGCGCAGGCTGACCGACTGCGCCCGCACCCAGAAGCCAAGTCTGGATCGCCTCACCCACAAATGGGATCGCACCGAAAAGCCCGGTGATCACGGCGGTGCCGTGGAACGACATCTGACCCCAAGGCAGAACATAGCCCATGAAGGCCGTGGCCATCATCAAGAGGTAAATCAGCATCCCGATGATCCACGTGATCTCACGCGGGGCTTTGTAAGACCCGTAGTAAAGGCCACGGAACATGTGCAGATAGACCGCGAAGAAGAACAGCGACGCGCCGTTCATATGCAGATAGCGGATCATGTGCCCGCCATTCACGTTCCGCATGATGTGCTCGATCGAGGCAAAGGCCATATCGACATGCGGTGTATAGTGCATCACCAGAACGACGCCTGTGATGATCTGCAAGACCAGGCAGAAGACCAACACAATGCCCCAGATCCACATCCAGTTAAGGTTCTTGGGCGTCGGGATCATCAGCGTGTCGTAAAGCAGGCTGACCACCGGAAGGCGCTTGTGCAGCCATTTCTCGGCGTTCGAGTTCGGTTCGTAGTGATCGTGCGGAATTCCGGACATCTTTTCTGGACTCCTTATCCTAGCAGGATCGTTGTTTCGTCGACGAATTCGGCCGCAGGGACGAGCAGGTTCTCAGGTGCCGGCCCTTTGCGGATCCGGCCGGACGTGTCGTAGTGCGAACCGTGGCAGGGGCAGAACCACCCACCGAAGTCACCGGCGCCATCCCCGATGGGAACGCAGCCGAAATGCGTGCATAGGCCGACCATGACCAGCCATTCACCCGTGTTCTCGGCATCGCCGAAAGGTGGGATTGACCGGTTCGGATCGTCGCCGGCTGTGCCGTCGGGCAAATTCTCGTTTCGTGCGTCGACATCGATCAGCTCGGCCATATCAACATCTGCCGCAGCCACGACTTCTTCTTCCGTCCGGCGACGAATGAAGACCGGCTTACCCTGGAACAGGATTGTAACCTGCGTTCCGGGCTCAATCGCGCTGACATCAACGCGCATGGTGGATGCCGCCTGAACATCCGCAGATGGGTTCATCTGGTTGATCAGGGGCAAGACACCCGCGGCAACGGCTGCCGTTCCGACACCTGCCGTGGCATAGTAAAGGAAATCGCGTCTTTCTTCGTCGTGATCGTCTGCGTGCGACACGGTACATCTCCGTCTGGTCGTGCGTACAGGGCCTCGACGAAGGTATAGTGTCAGTCAGCCCCGCTTCAACGGGCTTCTTATCGACACGCAAGTGCCACGTCCAGCGGTCAAAACGCCGAATTCGCGCAATGTTCCCGGAAGTTTACCCAACGGGCATCGTGGCTTGCATCGAAGGTCGGGCAGAGAACTCTTCAAACCATGACGCAAGGGAATCATGGGATGCCCGCCAATTCCGGTCAGGATGCCGGAAATCGTGATATCCAAGCGCCGCCGCAACCGCCATCTGTCCGGCGGTCACCGGCCCGGCCAGATGGCTCATCCACTGGCCTTCCAGCGCTGTCAAAGTGCGGTCAACCTTGTCCCATTGCGCGTCGATCCAACGCTGGGTGACGTGCTCGGGGTCGCGAAATCGCTTTTCATAGACCATGGCGACCGAAGAATCCGCCATGCCAAGGCCCATGGCCTCAAGCGTTTGGACATCCCATATCCGGCTGTCAGGATAGAAGCCCGCATCGGCCAAGGTGTTGAGATATCTCACAATAACACGGCTGTCGAACAGTGTGGGGCCGTCTTCGCGCATCAGCGCAGGGATTTTTCCAAGCGGGTTCGCCGCCGCCAGGGCGGGATCGGTGTCATAGGCCGTGGTCGCCACGTTCAGAACGGTGATGTGGTCGGTCAGATCAGCCTCGACGATGGCGATCCGCACGAAGCGCACAAAGGGCGACGCTTCGGACGAGAACAGGGTCAGGGTCATAGGCGGCGGATCCGGATGCGTGACAGGGCAGTTGCGTCAATTTCGACGCCGGGGCCCGTTCTACCAAGCCGGATGACGCGCCGGAACCGGCCGGTCCCGCTGACTTGCCCCTTGTCGGAACGCAACGTCACGCCTTCGTTCACGTCATTCATGGCGTCTTCACCGCGTTGGTCAAAGTGACCCCGCTCAATACGGCGCGTGATGGCATAGGTCGCGATGGCAACAGCGCCGTATCGAATGGCGATCCCGGCAACGGGGGCAATGGGCAATGGCATGGGTGTCCTCCAATCCCTGTAGAAAGAGATAGGAGGCCTGCCCGCCGCTGTCTACCGGCGCATCAGGTCGGCCAGCAATCCAAGCTCTTGTCCCAAACCGGTTTGGATCTGATCTGACGCGCCCAATCGCGCCTCAATCGGTTTATTCTGGTTCAGTTTCCAAGTGCCGCGGACCTGGTCGATATGGAACCGAAACGGCACGATCTGGCGCAGGTTCCGGTCGATCGCGTCACGTGACATCTTATCCATGGTCCAAGGGCGCTTGGCCAGGCGGCTTTCATAGGCTTCAGATTGGCGGGCCAGCATGGCCTCCATTTCATCCTGCGGGCGTCGTTCCAATTGCCCGATCAGATGGACCGCCACGTAGTTCCAAGTGGGCACCTGATCTTCGGCGCCGTACCAGTCGGGCGAGACATAGCCGTCGGGCCCGGACACGATCAAAAGCGCTGGGCCGTCGTCCACGTGAACAATCGGGTTCGATCTTACCAGGTGGATGTCGGCCCAGGCATTGCTGTCATCGAGCCGGAACGGGACATGAGATGCCAAAATTCCCTGAGGACCCGTAGCTGTCAGGACGCCGAATCCCCTGTGCCGCGCGAAACCGAGATTCTCAGCAATCTCTTCACCGCGAAAGGCAGGGTTCGGATGCATCAGACCAACAGACGCTGACCGTCATGGGCAGTCGTCCTTGCTGTGACGATCTGGCCAACAGGTTGGTCGGCGCCAAAGACAACTTCAGCGAACTGTTCCGTCCGCCCCATGCGAGGCGCCTCGATCAGGACACGGTGCGACCGGTCGACCTGTTCGGCCAAGTGGCGTGACACCGCGCCCTTCGCTGCAGAACGGAGCCGCGCGGCCCGATCCTTGATCGCGGCGCCATCGACCTGCGGCATGCGTGCGGCTGGGGTGCCGGGACGCGGTGAATAGGGAAAGACGTGAAGCCAGGTCAGTCCACAGGCCTCGACCAGCTTCAGCGAGTTTTCAAACATCTTTTCGGTTTCGGTTGGGAAACCGGCGATTATATCCGCACCAAAGGCGATCGCAGGGCGAAGGCGCCGCGCTTCTTCACAGAACCGGATCGCGTCGTCGCGCAGATGACGGCGCTTCATCCGTTTCAGGACAAGATCGTCGCCCGCCTGAAGGCTGAGGTGCAGATGCGGCATCAGGCGTGGCTCGACTAAGGCGTCCATCAGGTCGGCATCAGCTTCGATGGAGTCGATCGAACTGATCCGCAGGCGGGGCAAGTCGGGGACAAGCCTTAGGATCCTCTGCACAAGGTTTCCAAGGGGTGGTTGCCCGGGAAGATCGGCGCCCCAACTGGTCAGGTCGACGCCGGTCAGAACAACTTCGTTGAACCCGTTGGCCACGAGACGACTGATCTGTTCAACCACGACGCCAGCTGGAACCGAGCGGGAATTGCCGCGTCCGTATGGGATGATGCAGAAGGTACAGCGATGATCGCAGCCGTTCTGCACCTGGACATAGGCACGCGACCGAGTGCCAAAACCGTCAATCAGGTGACCTGCGGTTTCACGCGCCTGCATGATGTCAGACACGACTACGGGTGTTGGCGTGTTTCCCGAAAGTTGCGCCCAAGTCGCGGGCTCCATCTTCTCCGCGTTGCCAATGACGTGATCGACCTCGGACATGCTTGCGAAGCGATCCGGATCGATCTGTGCCGCACATCCCGTCACCACGATTTTGGCGGATGGGTTATCCCGTCGCGCCTTGCGGATTTCCTGACCCGCCTTGCGCACCGCTTCGGACGTGACCGCACAGGTGTTGATCACCACGGCGTCGGATAATCCGGCGCGCGATGCCAGGTCGCGCATCGCTTCGGATTCATAGGCGTTCAGCCGGCACCCATGCGTCGTGAATTTGGGGACGGGCCGATCCATCAGAGCGCATCCAGAAAAGCCTGGGTCAGCGTGCCGGTGAATACATGGGCTGTCGGGCCCGACATCCACACACCATCGTCCCGCCAGTCGATCCCGATGATGCCCCCATCGACATGAACATCGACCTTGCGACCGGTCAGGCCCCGGCGCGCAGCCGCCACGGCCGCCGCGCAGGAGCACGACCCCGACGCAAGCGTAATACCTGTTCCGCGTTCCCAGATCCGTAAGCGGATCACTGCATCCGACAGGATCTGAACCACTTCCACATTTGTCCGTTCGGGATACAGCGGGTGGTGTTCGTGAACGGCACCGAAATCGGCCAGAGCCACGGCCTCGGCATCGTCGACGAAGAATGTGCAATGGGGATTTCCCATGCCTGTCGCCACCGGATCGCCATCAATCGGCAAATGAAGGGTGTCCAGGTCGCGAGCCAATGGGATCTCGTCCCACTCGGTTGCCGGGCGGCCCATGTTGACGGCCACACCTGTTTCGGACCGACGCGCCTCAAGCACGCGTTGACCGGTGCGAATTTTCAGGGTTTCGGCGCCCAGCGCCGCCATCTCATGAGCCGCGATGCAGCGCGTTGCATTGCCGCAGGTGGCCGAGATGGATCCATCGGGATTGTAAAAGATCAGCTCAAAATCCGCGTCGTTAGCCGCCTCGATCACCGCCAATTGGTCAAACCCCACACCGCGATGCCGATCGCCCAGCGCTTTGGCCAGCGGGGCCGTGACCCACGGGGCATCGCCCCGCTGGTCGATGACCACGAAGTCATTGCCCGCCCCGTGCATTTTCATGAAGGGCCGGCCCTGGATTTGGGCGTCGTCGCGCATGGAACGCGGATATAGCCCCGCGTTGCGCTTTTGGGAAGCGCGCTACTGAATGATGTCGGTCGCCATGCGCAACTGCCGGGCACGGCGCGCATCGACGATCCAGAACTGACCATCGGGCAGGGAATAGGCCGTTTCGTTCACCTGAGCAAAGCCGCGCTTGGTCCAGAAGGGTCGGTCGATCGCATAGCCGATTTCCCGGTTGCTCGCGGCATGAAGGCCAAGTTCGGCTTCAGCCGCCATGAACCGCCGTTGCCCCGAGATGAAAATGTCGACGCAGGCCGAATAACAAAGCGCGAAGACGCTTGTTTCGATGTTCTCGCGGCTGATGATGTCGCCAATCTGATGCGCCGCGAACAGATCCCCGCCCGAGCTTTGCGCAATCACAAGGCTTTCGATCTCAAACTGTTCGGCCATGCGTTGAAACACATAGGATGTCTGGCCTGTAATCTCGCCATCCAGAACGAGATACTGTCCGCCTTCGCTGTCTTCTTCGACATAAAGGGATCCACCAAGGTCGGTCGCACGGTCGCTAACCAGAACACCCTGACTGGTTGCACAGGCGCTGAGGCCTGCAAATCCGATGAGAATCGCCAGTTTACGAAGCATGGATGCACATCCTTTGAAACAATAACTCTGGATCCGAGCTATCGCGGCACTGTGTCAAAACATGGAAATGGCTAAGGCATCACAATGATCTCTTTTTCCGCGAGGCCATGGGCAATTGCCACTTGACCGGGCTGGGGTCGGCGGTTACGTCGCAGGGCTTGAGTGGGCCGTTAGCTCAGTTGGTAGAGCAACTGACTTTTAATCAGTGGGTCACAGGTTCGAATCCTGTACGGCTCACCACTCTTTCCAGACATACCACACGTCTCAGGACCCCGTTTTTCAAAGGGGCTGGACGGCACGCGCGCATGAGACCACCATATGCGTCGTGCAGTCGGGGAGGACGCCATGAGCAACATGGATCAGATCGTGACGACGGATATCCTGATCGATGGAGAGATCCGGCCCGCTTCAAACGGCGCGGTTTATGACCTGCACAACCCAGCCCGCCCGTCCGAACTTGTGGGCCATGCGGCGGCGGCCACAAAAGACGACATGAATGCGGCGGTCGAGGCCGCGCATCGCGCCTTTCCCGCCTGGGCCGCACTAACCATGGGCGAACGGGCCGCCAAGCTTCGCGATATCGCATCAGCGCTGACGGCGGATGAGGAAGACGTCAAATACCGGTCGCGGCTGTTCACCCGGGAACACGGCAAGATCGCACGCGAGACGCTTTTGGAGATGTCGCGCCTGGGCGACCGGTTTTTGCTGGCTGCGGCTTATGGCGAGCGCCTGGCTATTGACGAGGTCATGGGCCCTGCGCCGGTGGGCCCGGCATTCGACACGATCGTGACGCGCCAACCGAGGGGTGTCACGGCTCTGATCGTGCCTTGGAACTGGCCGCTTTCGATTCTTGGCGCCAAGCTTCCGCAGGCGCTTGTTGCCGGCAACACAGTCGTCGTGAAGCCATCGGAAGACAGCGCCATGGCACCGGTTCTGACACTTCAGATCATCGCCAGCATGTTGCCGCCGGGGGTGGTGAACATCATTACCGGCGATGCACGCGAGATCGGCGACACGTTGACCGGCCACCCCCTGGTCCGGAAGGTCAATTTCACCGGATCCGTGAGCGTCGGGCGCCATGTGATGAAGACGGCGGCGGAAAACATCACACCCGTCACGCTAGAGCTTGGTGGGAACGATGCGGCGCTGATCCTGGAAGATGTCGCGTTGAATGACGAAGTCTTCGGCAAGATGTATTGGGCCGCCTTCGGGTCATCCGGCCAGATCTGCATGGCGCTGAAGCGGATGTATGTTCACGAAAGCCGCTATGATGAGGTGGTCGACGGCTTCACCGCCGCTTGCGAACGCGCGGTCGTGGGTGACGGCCTATTGCCCGAGACGACAATGGGGCCAGTCAACAACGCACGGCAACTGAAGGTCGTCACCGACATGATCGCCGAGGCGCGCGCTAAGGGCGCCGATCTGAAAGAATGCGGGCAGGTCCCGGATGAAGAGCTGTACAAGGGCGGCGGGTATTTCCAGAAACCAGCGCTTGTCTATGATGCCGACCCGTCCCTTTCGATGGTCAGGGACGAACAGTTCGGTCCATGCCTGCCGATCATGAAGTTCAAGACCGAGGACGAGGCCATCGCCCTGGCCAATGACAGTGAATTCGGACTGTGTTCCTCGGTCTGGACAGGAGATTCCGACCGCGCCGTTCGGATCGCGAAACGGCTTGAGGCGGGATACACGTACCTTAACGGTCACGGTCCCATGGCGCAGGATGGTCGCGGTCCGTTCGGCGGGTTCAAGTCCAGCGGGATAGGCCGAAACCTTGGCTATGACGGCGTTCTTGCCTTTGCGGAGCCTCATTCGATCTCGGGTCCCGCCGGGTTCTTGGTCGATCCTTCTTGATCGGCCTTTCTGGCGAACCGGGGGCTAGAGCAGCGCGTGCATTCCGACAATAGTCCCTGGACCAATGGCGGGCAGTTGGGGACCCGCAACGGTCAGGGAGGACATCGCGGTTGAACATCCTGTTCATCATGTATGACCAGCTTAGGTTCGATTACCTCAGCTGTGCGGGGCATCCGTATCTTGAAACGCCCAACTTCGACCGGGTGGCCGCGATGGGTGTCCGGTTCACCAATGCCTATGTGCAATCGCCGGTCTGCGGCGCTAGCCGAATGAGTTTTTACACAGGGCGCTATGTCTCGTCGCACGGTGCGGCCTGGAATGGTTTTCCGCTTCGGGTCGGCGAGCAGACCATGGGCGATCATCTGCGGAAGGCCGGTATGGAATGCTGGCTGATCGGCAAGACCCATATGCGTGCCGATGCCGAGGGGATGGCGCGACTTGGCCTGTCGCCCGACAGCGTGATCGGTGCCCGGCAGGCTGAATGCGGCTTCGATGTCTGGATCCGCGATGATGGGCTGTGGGGCCAGGGACCTGACGGGTTCTATGACGAGCGGCGGTCGCCCTATAACGAATATCTGAAGTCGAAAGGCTATGACTCGGACAATCCATGGGCCGATTTTGCGAACGCCGGGATTGATGCCAAGGGCAACAAGGCCTCGGGATGGATGATGTCCCATGCGGACCATCCGGCAAACATTCGCGAAGAAGACAGCGAAACGCCCTGGCTGACCCGGAAAGCCATCGAATTCATCGATCAGGCGGATGCGCCGTGGTGTGCGCATGTCAGCTTCATCAAGCCACATTGGCCTTATATCGTGCCAGCG
The DNA here is from genome assembly GCA_965267475.1 of Paracoccaceae bacterium. Lineage (GTDB taxonomy): Bacteria > Pseudomonadota > Alphaproteobacteria > Rhodobacterales > Rhodobacteraceae > JBCBKU01. The sequence goes on along the minus strand of OZ254079.1, from coordinate 471,544 downwards.
CCGTACCATGACATGTTCGGGCCGAACCACGTGCCCGCGGCGAAACGGCACCCTGTCGAGCGCGAGAACCCGCATCCGGTGTTCGGGGCTTACATGGGCAACCGGATCGCTGCCGCGTTTCAGCAGGATGCGGTCCGCCAAAAGGTCATCCCTGCCTATATGGGTCTGATCAAGCAATGCGACGATCAGTTGGGCGTTCTGCTGGACCACCTAGCGGCGACGGGTCGTATGCAAGACACGATGATCGTCCTGACCTCGGACCACGGCGATTATCTGGGCGACCACTGGTTGGGCGAAAAGGATCTGTTCCACGAGCAATCGGTGAAGATCCCAATGATCATCTGTGATCCGCGGTCCGAGGCGGATGGTACACGCGGCGAAACCTGTGATGCATTGGTCGAAGCAATCGATCTGGTGCCGACCTTCGTCGAGACGGCGGGGGGTTCCGTTCCAGATCATATTCTGGAAGGCAGGTCCCTTTTGCCCTGGCTGCGCGGAGACAAGCCAGACTGGCGCGATGTGGTGATTTCCGAGTTCGACTATTCCGCCACGCCGCAGTCGGTGAAACTGGGGCTCGACCCCAAGGACTGCCGGCTCTTTATGGTCTTCGATGGCCGGTACAAGCTGATGCATGCCGAAGGTGGCTTTCGTCCGATGCTGTTCGATCTGGCCGTGGATCCGGATGAATTTCACGATTTGGCCAAGGGATCGGATCATCAGGCCGAAATCGACCGGCTGTACGACCATCTTGCCCGTTGGGGGCGACGCAGTGCCCAGCGGGTGACAAAATCCGACGACGACATCCGTGCCATGCGCGGACGTTCCGCAAGGCGGGGGATCTTGCCTTTTCTTGTCGATGGGTCCGAAGTCGATGACGAACTGACCGAGTTATATCGTGGTCCTGCGCCGTCGCGGCCATCTGATGATGTGCCTTCGGATTAGGGCTTCAAAGCCGGACCAGACACTTTCGACAACTGTCATTCACTCTGCTTCACTTTGGATCCAGCCGGTACATAAAGGACCCATGGCTTGGTCTGGGCAATCGGGCTTGGTGTCTGATATCCTCGACCAGCCGCCCATTCCTTTCCGGAGCCAGTCATGAACGCACCCATGCAACCCCAGACCACGCCCGAAACCGCCCGGGCAAAACCTGCGGCTTTGGTTTGGGACGATCCTTTTCTGTTGGACGCACAGCTTTCCGAGGAAGAGCGCATGATCCGCGATGCGGCCCGGGCCTATTGCCAGGATGGGTTGGCCAGGCGCGTGCTGATGGCCAATCGCAACGAGACATTTGAACGCGACATCATGACCGAAATGGGGGCGCTGGGATTGCTGGGCGCGACCATTCCCGAGCAGTTCGGCGGCGTTGGCGCCAACTATGTCTCATACGGGCTGATCGCGCGCGAGGTTGAACGGGTGGACAGCGGATACCGTTCGGCCATGTCGGTCCAATCGAGCTTGGTGATGCATCCGATCTTCGCCTATGGCACCGATGCCCAGCGCGCCAAGTACCTTCCGAAACTCGCCTCGGGCGAATGGGTGGGGTGTTTCGGCTTGACCGAACCCGATGCCGGATCGGATCCGGGCAGCATGGTGACCCGGGCCAAGGCGGTCGATGGCGGTTACGGCCTGTCAGGCGCCAAGAACTGGATCACAAACAGCCCGATCGCGGATGTCTTCGTCGTTTGGGCAAAGTCCGACGCCCATGACGGCAAGATCAAGGGGTTCATCCTTGAGAAGGGGATGGCCGGTCTTTCCGCCCCGAAGATTGAAGGCAAGTTCAGCCTGCGCGCTTCGATCACCGGCATGATTCAAATGGACGAGGTCCATGTTCCCGAAGAAAACCTTTTGCCGAACGCGACGGGTCTTGCCGGGCCGTTCGGTTGTCTGAACCGGGCGCGCTATGGCATTGCCTGGGGGTCGATGGGTGCGGCCGAGGCCTGCTGGCACGCGGCGCGGGACTATACGCTTGACCGCAAACAGTTCGGTCGGCCCTTGGCCGCGACACAGCTTATCCAGAAGAAGCTTGCGGACATGCAGACCGAGATTGCGCTGGGCCTGCAAGGCGCGTTGCGTCTTGGCCGCATGTTCGATGATCACACGGCTCCCGCCGAACTGATCAGCCTGATGAAGCGGAACAATTGCGGCAAGGCGCTTGCGATCGCACGTGAAGCCCGCGACATGCATGGCGGCAACGGGATTTCGGACGAATATGGCGTGATCCGTCATGTGATGAATCTGGAAGCCGTGAACACCTATGAAGGCACGCATGACGTGCATGCCCTGATCCTCGGGCGGGCCATGACAGGGTTACAAGCCTTCACCTAATCCCTACTTCGGCGCGATCCGCCTAATTCTGACCAAAATGATCGTGAATTGTATTGAGGATCCTTTTGCATCTCTTAGATAGAGTGTGGGTCCAGCGATGGGCTGTCGAAGTCAGGAAAAGAAGCATCTAGCGGCATGGTGGCTTTCGCCAGATCAGAGGCAAACTGGAACCCGTCAGACGGTTTTGATCGGTCTGTCGGTGCATCCGGCTTTCTGAACCATCTGAGGCTTATCGCACTATCGTGTCGGACAAAGGCACGGTCCGACCTGTTCCGTGCCTGCGCGCTTTTGTCCGTTGAAAAAGACAAGTCTTCGGCTGCACATGCGGAAGCCCTTGTTCGGACCCTTGATCAGGCCCTGCCCGGACGGCCGGTGTTCTTCCGGCCTGGAACGGGCGAGCGGTCTTTTGATGAAGCCTGGCTTGTCCAATTGGCAACGTCCCTGGCGCGCAAGGATGAGGCAAGCACTGCCTTTCTTCTGGATTCGCGCGTCAAACGGGAACATCGTCGCCACATTCAGTACCTTGTGGCCGGGGCCTCAGCAGCGTTTTCACTTCCTTAGAATAATTCTAAAAAGGGCTTGTCACGCATCTGCGGTTGGTTATGTCTATGGGGGCACGCCAGCCAGCATATGCAAGCAAGCCTGCGTTTTTCACCGATGGAACCAAGGGGGCACCAAATGACCCAGACAGCGGCAGCTATGTCGACCGACGCCAAATCCGCGATTGCCGAGGCCTTGAACCAAGGCCTTGCCGAAACCGCGGTGACCACGATGCTTGCTCAGAACTTCCACTGGAATGTGACTGGCATGGCTTTTGGCCCGCTGCATGACCTGTTTCAGGTGATCTATGAAGATCACTTCACCGCGCAGGACGATCTTGCGGAACGCATCAAGGCCTTGGGTGGACACGCCGAAGGCAACCTGGCTGGAATGATCGAGCGGTCCAAGGTTGGCGAGCACAATGGCCACGCCAAGGATCAAGAGATGATCAAGGCCATGGTGGTCGCACAGGAAACACTAGCCTCGACCATCGCGGGCGCCGGAGAATTGGCCGCAAATCACGGAGATACACTGACCGAAGATCTTTGTATCGCCCGCGGCCAGACCCACGAAAAATTTGCCTGGATGCTGCGGAGCCATCTGGCCTGAGCCAAAGATCTATTTCGTAAGTATCAGCTTGCCGGCCCGCGTGATGCGAAGAACATAACGCTGGCCGTCCAGCACGATCAGGACCTGATCGCCGTCGCGGATCAGGTCCCTTGCATTGTAGGTCACAGCCTTTGGGGCTTCGGTCGGCCGAGGCACATGCGCAAGATCGGTCATGAGTGGCGTTCCAGCCGGTCGATCATGGCCTCGATCGAATGATCGAACGGGCTCAATGAACCAAGGGCCGTGTCCAGCAATTCCATCCAGTGCAGATCGTCAGACCGGGCGTCTTCCGCGTCGGCTTCGCCGCCCTTGTTGGTCGCCCAGGTTTTTGTCTCAAAGTCCATGGTGTGAAACTCCATGCTCTTTTTCAGTCCGGGCTGCCCTGAAGAATGGTGGCGGAGACTTAGGTTTCGTTTGAAATTATTCCCAGCCGACCTCGTTAAAGATGCGCTGGGCCGTCGGGACATTTTTCGCCACCTTCGACAAATTCACGTCGTCCGGTTTGAACAGCCCCAGTTCTGCAACCGATGGGCTTAGCGCCACGCCCGGAACGCCGGGGTATTCGTCATTCCCGGCCGAGAAGTATCGCTGCGCCTGATCGGAAGCGAGATACTCCAGGAACTTGATCGCGTTGTCCTTGTTGGGCGCATGCGCAGCCACACCGCCGCCTGACAGGTTCATATGGGCACCGATGTCTTCCTGGTTCGGAAAGATCCAGCCAATCATGTCGGTGCTGTCAGACAACCCGTCTACGTCTCTTCGCAGCGATCTTGCGAAATAGTACGTATTCGACATGGCGATGTTGCATTCGCCCGAAACGATACCGCGAAGCTGGTCGGTGTCACCGCCTTGCGGGGCACGGGCAAAGTTTGCCACCACGCCTGCCGCCCAGTCTTTGGCCGCTTCTTCGCCCATATGCTCGATCAATGCCGCAAGGATTGTTTGCGAATAGACATTTGTTCCGGACCGAATGCAGACCTGACCCGCATATTTTGGATCAGCCAAATCCTGATAAGTCATGGGCGGATCAGCGACCTCGGTCTTGTCGTAGAAGATAATCCGGGCACGCTGCGAGAACCCATACCACTGGTTCTCGTCGTCCTGGATATAGGACGGAATTCGCGTCTCAAGGACATCGCTTTCAATCGACTGAAGGACACCGGCATCCTTGGCCCGTTCGAGCCGCGAGGTGTCTACGGTCAAGAGAATATCTGCCGGGCTGTTCGGCCCCTCGGCCTGCATGCGGGAAATCAATTCGTCCGCATTGCCTTCGATGCGGTTGATCGTGATGCCCGTCATCTCTTCGAAATCCGTGTAAAGACGTTCATCCGTGTCGTAGTGGCGCGATGAATAAAGGTTCAGCTCACCCTCGGCGAAAGCCGGAAGCGATGGCGCCAAAAGTGCGCCCGCAGCCAAGGCAAAGATCGAAGGTTTGAGTGCGCATTTCATGGATATGTGCTCCGTCAGGTGTAAATCTTACTAAAACACTCGGTTACACGATTCCTACCGCAAGGCAACCCTTTCTGACTAAAACACTCGGGTTACTAGCAAAGGCCCGCGCAGGTCCAAAGATATCCTTGGATGCGAACAGGACTGCTCAGGATGCGGAGTCCCCCCCCCGAAAAAGCCGACCAACAAGAGCCCCCGATCAGGGCGTCAATTTGCCTGGGTCTGTTTTGCGGACCCTCGGTTTGGTTCGGCAGCCAGGTGGTAATAGGCCTTCCCGTTCCGGGACAGACCGAGTGCTATACCCGATATGAATGCGACGGCCAGGATCTCGCCACCGTCCTCGAAAATCCCGACAACAAACTTCAGGTCTTTGGGAACCGCGATGTGAACCAAGTCCGCAACAATTCCGCAGAAAAGGATTGCTCCAAACCCGGCCAGCACTAGCGCAAGAACACCCTTGTCGCCGGCACGCCGGCGCAAAAGACAGATCAGTAGGAACACCCCGAAGAACGCCCCTGCCATGGCCCAGGCAACCAGTTCTCCGCTGTCTTGCTGTCGAAGGCCAGGGAGGGCCGGCAAATCGTATGTCTTCTCAAGAAACTCACCAAATCGTTCGTGGTATAGCGCAGCATCGTCGAACCAGATGAACGCCATAAGCGACGAGAAAAACAGCAGGATCGGCGACCGCGTGTCGAGATACGCAATGAAGAAAAGGACGCTAGACAAGAAGGCCATACCGTAATTCACGATCTCGGCCATGAACCGATCTTCCCCAAGGCCGATGTCCGCGGCCAAATAGCTCGCGAACCGGGACTCTTCCCGGTATGCCGACGCGACACCGTAGACAAAGATCAGAAGCAGGACCCCAAGCAAGATCAGGAACGCAGTTATTCTAACGGACCGATCCATCAGAACGGTTCGAAGCAGTAACAAAGTTTCGTCTAAAATCGCCTTCAAATGCGGAGCCTGTATCAAGCGGAGGTCTTTGAGGTTACTACCTGCCTCACCACGGCGTAAACCACATTCCGAAGCTGCGGCGCGGTTGTCAGGCAGAGTGGCGGTCAATCCGGACGCGCTACGGGCACGCGCGGATCAGGAACATCAAGTTACCACTGAGCTTCCTGCGAAATTATGTCTGAAAGACAATTGATTAGCGACCCGTGCCCCTCGACCCACTAGACGTCGCTGGCGCAGAGGGCGCGAAAGCGGCCGGACCCACTCCGCATGGTGAATAGGTTATGAATGAACCTTTCCGCCAGGACAGACGGATCAATGCCAGCCGTTTGTTTCCCTGCAAGCCATGGTTGCTGAGAATCTTATGGCTTCAACGTTGGGGTGTCGATCTCCGGTGCGCGTTGTCTTTCGGCGCCTGACGTTCCGCTTCACCTCGCCGTGATGACTGTCAGGTGAATGAGAAGGCGCTCGTTGCCCGTCCGTAAGATCCTCAACTGAATGACCTTGTCAGGACGTAGGTATCGCCTCGATTGGCCGAAACGTCGTCCGAGCCAAGCGATGTGGTGCCGCTGAAGGGACTCGAACCCCCGACCCCATCATTACGAATGACGTGCTCTACCATCTGAGCTACAGCGGCGACGATCGGGCTCTTAGCAAGGAAAAACCGTCAACGATAGTCCATTTTTGGCGGACCGGCGAAACCGGGTTTAGCTATCCCGTCGTTGCTCGGGGCCAAGCTCAAGAACTTCGGCATCGATGACCTTCGGATCGTCCTCGGGAGGCGCGGCGCCGTTTGTGGCGTGACCATTGGCGGCAACCCCATTGGTCTGGCCGGTTGTCTCGTCTTGCGATCCGTCCGCCACGTCATTCTGGGCATCTGTGTCGTCGAAGGCCGACTTATCCTCGATCTGACCGACGATCAAAGGCAGCATTCCGGCACCTGGCACGGCTGCGTCCTCGCTGACCGGCGGAACCTTCCAATCAAGCGTGTCAAACGCTCCACAATTCGGACAGACCGGAACCCAGGCACCCGGAATATTCTGGCAATTGCCACAGACCCATTGCGGCCCGCGTGATGCGGTCACCGCGCGCGCCAGATATCCTTTGACGACCGTATCGCCGCTGCCTTCGCCGCGTTCGATCGCCGCCATGATGGTCAGCGACCGCGCGGTCGGGTCCGTTTCGGCCAGATCGCCCACGGCCTTCCTGGCAGCCGGATAATCTTCGGCCGCGATGTTCAATTCAGCCAGAAGCAATTTGGTTTCAACGTGGTCGGTGTGTTGGCTGGTCAACTGCGTAAACCGGCGGATCCGCTCTTTCGGCGTTTCGTCCGGCGCAATTGCCGCAAAGGCCGCCGCAAGATCTGGGTGTGGGGCCGACCCCCAGGCCTTCTTCAGGACACGTGCGGCATAGCGCGGTTTGCCCGCTTCGATATATTGCTCTGCCGCCATGACCGCAGCCGGGACCAGGTCAGGTGACAGACGGTTGGCCTCGATCGCGGCTTCGCGCGCCTCGATGGTCTGACCATCCGCGACGATTGTCTTCGCCTCGCCCAGCGCCAGAACTGCATCGCGGCGCCGATGAATGTCACGGGGCAAAGCACCGTTTTTCAGTTTGGCCCCTAGTGTCTTGCGTGCGCCCGACCAGTCGCCGGTATCGGCTTGAAGCTTCAGTAGAATATCGTGCGTCTCGTCATGTTTTGGCTTCAACGCAAACGCCATTTCGGCCAGCTTCAGTGCCGTTTCGGTTTCGCCTTCGTTCAGCTTCTGCTTCATGATGCCGCGCACGCCCACAAAACGCGTTCTCTCATCCTCAAGAAGCACCCGATAGACTTCCTGCGCCTTGGCTGTATCTCCAGACATCTCGGCCGCCTGTGCCGTGATCAGATTGGTTAGGTCTGGGCGTTTGAGGTACCTTTCCGCCTTGGCAGCCTTCGACATGGCCGCGCGACCGTCGCCCGAGGCGAGCGCAGTCAACCCTTCGGCCAGTGCTTCATAGCCGCGGCGTTCCCGGTTGCGATTGGACCACCGGCTGATTGCGGTTTCATCGCCGTTCAGGAACCGGAGAAAGGCCACGACAAGCCCGAGGATCTGCAACAGAAGCCAGACCGCCAGAACCAGAACGATCAACGCGACGACCGACTGTACCGGCCCCAGATTGAACTCGGTCCCGCCGAGGGCAATTCGGATCCCTCCGCCGGTCTCGGTCAGATATCCGATCCCAAGCGTTGCCGCGGCAATTGCCCCGATGAAAACGACGATCTTAATAAGTGACCAAAGCATCGGTGGTACCTCAGTTCCTGTTCGTGTCGCCGGCCAGCGCCTTGGCCGCGTCCAAAGCAGCTATACGGGCGGTCGCAGCGCCCACCCAGTCGACCATTTCGTCCCGTCCCGCTTCAGGCAGGGCTTCGATTTCCATCAGAGCCGCAGAAAGATCCCCGTTCCGCAAAGCGGCTTCGGCCCGCGACAGGACGGCATCCGGGTCATCGCCTTCGCGAGGTTCAAGCGATCGTGCGCCGGTCTGCACGCGCAGGAACGACAGGATCCGGTCGCTCGTGCCGTCCCCGGTATTCGCGCGAATGGATGCGTCCAGCGCGGATCGGGCAGCTGGCGCAAAGCGTTCACGCAAGTTTTGAAGTGTCTCCACACCGCTGGACGCGGCAGACGTCAATGCATCGGGAAATGGTCCGAACCCGTCAGCCTCAAGCGTCGAGAGGACGTCCTGAAAAGGCTCACCCGTTTCCAGGGCCGCCGTCAAACCGACAAGCGCCTGCTGTCGGTCCGCCGAAGCTGCCGCCGCCGCGGCCTGTTCGGCGATCTGGTCGGCTTCGGCCTTGGCGTCGGCAATCTCGGACTTGGCTGTGTCGATGGCCGCGGTCAGATCCGCGCGAAATGCTTTCAGTTCGGCATCGAAGGCATCTGCATCGAAGGCTTCGGGGATTGGCCGCGCTTCAAGCGTGGCGAGCCGTTCGCTGATCGCGTTCAGGCTGTCCATCGCGCCGGTCACGCCATCATTTGCGGCCGACGCACGCTCTGAAATGCTGGATTGGGCGCTTTCAAGACGATCGACCCGTCCGCCCAGCGCATCGACGGCGCTGGTGTCGGGCGCACGTGTGGCCAAGTCCTGCAATGCGGCTTCCAGCGCGTCGGCCCGTGCCGTCTGAGCTTCTACAGCAGCGGCCAATTCCGCGGATCTGTCGGTCTCTGGCGTTGGCCAACCGTCCGGCACGCCATAGCGCGCCAGCAAGAAGCCGAGAAGCGCAGCGACCACGCCGCCAAGAACCAAAGGTACAACGCCGCCGCCGAGGGGCGAAGCAGGTTCCTTTACGACAACCGCGCCTTCTGGGATCGGAAAGAAATCGGACACCAGGGGCTCTTCCGGGTCGACGTCATCTGGCGTCAGATCGATGGTGGCATTGTCGTCGGCATCGTCTTCGTCACTGTCGGTTGCGGCGTCATCGCCCGTAGCGTCGTCGGTGGTTTCTTCGCCCGCTGCCTTGGAAGCATCCGCGTCATCGGCAACCTCTTTGACGACCTCTGCGGCGTCTTCGACGATCTCGGCGTCTTCAACGTCGGAAGGCTTGGCAGAATCGGTCGCATCTGACGACGAGTTGGGAGGACGCCCCACAGCAGAAACCCTTCAAAATCAAAAGAAATCCTAGCAGCGAAGCAAGTCTATCCCGGACACCTGTCCCCCACAACAGGGTCAGTCGGGGAAAAATGACGCAACAGCATCCATCATTGCGGCAGCGTCGGGTCGCTGGGCGATGGTGACGCTATCGCGCCGGGCGGTCCATGCCTCGGACACGGCCTTGCTCATGGCGATCAGATGCAGGGGGGCGGTCTGTTCGGGAACCTGCCGGCTTAAGATCTTGGCGGATCTTGGCGAAAAGACCGGGATCAATACCGCCGACGACCCGGTGATCAGCGCCGACGCAGCTTCGTTCAGGCGTTTGGCCGATTGGCGATAGGCGATGGCTTCGTGGGTTTCTATTCCAGCCGCCGACAACCGACCGGCCACATGCCCGCGTGCTTGAAGACCGCGAACATGCAAAAGCGGCGCTTCGGGCTTGATGCTTTTCAAAAGATCGACCAGTTCATCGGCCGATCCGTTGGCCGAGATCGACTTCATACCCAGCATCGCGGCGGTTGCGGCCGTCTTGTCGCCGACGCAAACCGCCGTGCGCCCATTTACGTTGTGGCGCGTCGACAGGATCCGGGCGGCATTGGCCGATGTAAAGATCAGGGTCGGGAACCGATCAAGCTCGATATGCATGTCAATCGGCTCGATTTCGAAAACAGGTGAGACGACCTGACGGATTTGCCGCTGCAATCGCGACACGCAGAGGCGCCCAAACGTCTCGGATTCATGTCTCGGCCGCGTCAATAAAAGTGCAGGCGAAATCGCCGCCATACCGTCACTCGCACGCTTGTCTAGCCCCTCTACCGGTGGTACCCCCGCGCGATCTGCAAAGCAACCGAGCGGCTATGGCCGGGCCTCTGACAGTTTTGGGCATCGAAAGCAGCTGCGACGACACCGGCGCGGCGATTGTTCGCGATGTGGCGCCCAATACGCGAATTATGAGTTCAGAGGTCGTCTCTCAGGCGTCATTGCATGCCACATTTGGCGGCGTTGTCCCCGAAATCGCGGCGCGCGCGCATGCCGAGAAGGTGGATTTGGCGGTCAAAGCGGCTCTGCAATCGGCGGATGTCCGCCTGTCTGACGTCGATTTAGTGGCCGTGACGGCGGGTCCGGGCCTGATTGGAGGCCTTCTGGCCGGAGTGATGTGCGCAAAAGGAATCGCCCTTGGTGCGGGACTGCCATTGCTTGGCGTCAACCATCTGGCCGGGCACGCCCTGACCCCAAGGCTGACCGACGATCTGGCTTTCCCCTATCTCGCGCTTCTGATCTCGGGCGGGCATTGTCAGTTTCTGGTTGTCCATGGGCCCGACCGGTACGAGCGGTTGGGCGGCACCATCGACGATGCGCCGGGCGAGGCGTTCGATAAGGTCGCCCGCATCCTTGGTTTGCCACAGCCCGGCGGTCCGGCCGTCGAAGAGGCCGCCAAGGCGGGCGATCCGACCCGGTTCGACCTGCCCCGCCCGCTTCTGAACCGGGACGGTTGCGATCTGTCGTTCTCGGGGCTGAAGACTGCCGTGGTTCGGGCGCTCGACGGGCTGGTTGCGTCGCAAGGCGGGATCACCGAAGCCGATCGCGCGGATCTCTGTGCGTCGTTTCAGGGCGCCGTGCGCGATGTTCTTGCCGAAAAATCGCGACGGGCGCTGGACATTTATCTGTCCCGGGCGCCGGGCGTACCGACCTTCGCGGTGGCTGGTGGCGTCGCGGCCAACCATGCCATCCGGTCTGCGCTGACACAGGCAGCGGACCAGCGCGGGGTCGCTTTTGTCGCACCTCCCCTGCCCCTTTGCACCGACAATGCCGCAATGATCGCCTGGGCAGGGATCGAGCTTCATAAGCTTGGGTATCGCGACGGGATGGATCTGACCGCCCGCCCACGCTGGCCGCTTGACCGTGACGCGGCACCAATGCTCGGGTCTGGCAAGAAAGGCGCAAAAGCATGAGCCAGATAGGGATCCTGGGTGCAGGCGCCTTCGGCACGGCCCTGGCCGTCGCCTATGCCAAGGCCGAGCGCAAGGTCACGCTCTGGGCCCGGACCGGCGCCGAGGACATCGAACAGACCAGGGAAAATCGCGCGCGTCTGCCCGGTATCAAATTTCCCGATCCTTTGACGGTCACGTCTCGGATTGCGAATCTGGCCGGATCGGACGCCCTGCTTCTCGCGCTGCCGATGCAATCGACCGGGGCCTTTCTTGCGGCAAATGGCACGTCCCTGACCGATGCGCCGCTTGTGGCCTGCGCGAAGGGGATCGAACTTGGTACAGGACGCGGCGCAACTTCTGTCATCAATGCCCATCTGCCGAACGTCGAAACGGCGCTTTTGACCGGACCAAGCTTTGCCGCCGACATTGGCGCCGGGCTACCGACGGCCTTGACGCTTGCGGCGCGGAACGAACCGCTCGGGCAGCGATTGCAGGACCTTCTGTCGACGCCGACGCTTCGGCTGTACCTGACCCAAGACATCATCGGAGCGGAGTTTGGCGGTGCCCTGAAAAATGTCGTTGCTATCGCCGCCGGGATTACCGAAGGCGCCGGGTTGGGCGAAAGCGCCCGCGCCGCCGTCATCACCCGCGGCTTTGCCGAATTGCGCCGGATTGCCGTGGCCAGCGGGGCAGAGGAAGCGACGCTGATGGGTTTGTCGGGGCTTGGCGATCTGACACTGACCGGTACATCCGCGCGCTCGCGGAACTATGCCGCGGGCCTTGCGTTGGGTCGCGGTGAGACGCCCGACCCCGGCGCGACGATCGAAGGAATTGCCACGGCGAAAGCCATTCAATCCAGAGCCCGGGAAATGGGTCTGGACACCCCCCTTGCCGCGGTGGTTACTGCGGTAGCCGAAGGTCAATTGCGTGTTCAAGATGCCGTTGCTGAGCTTCTGGCAAGGCCGTTGAAAAAGGAGGAATGACCATGCGCGTGGTGCTCGTCGCGAAAGACAAGACCGGGGCCTTGCCGGTCCGGATGGAAAACAGGCCCGCGCATGTCGATTACTTGAAGTCCTCCGGCAAGGTGGAACAGGCTGGTCCCATCCTTGACGACGCGGGCGAGATGGCCGGATCTGTGATCGTACTTGATGTCGCGGATATGGCCGAAGCAGGCGCATGGGCCGCGAATGACCCTTATGCGAAGGCCGGACTTTTTCAGTCGGTCGAGCTTTTGCCCTGGAACAAGGTGATCGGCTGATGCGGTATTGGTTGTTCAAATCCGAACCCAACACGTGGTCGTGGGATCAACAAGTCGCAAAAGGCGACGCTGGCGAAGAATGGGACGGTGTCCGCAATTATCAGGCGCGCAACAACATGCGCGAGATGAATTTGGGCGATCGCGGGTTCTTTTATCACTCGCTGTCTGAGAAGGCCGTCGTCGGGATCGTCGAGGTTTGCGCTGAAATCCACCCCGACAGCACGACAGACGATGAACGCTGGGAATGCGTGGACATCAAGGCGGTGAAACCGGTCCAGACGCCCGTGACGCTGGCCATGTGCAAGGAAGATCCGCGCCTGGCCGACATGGTGCTGGTCAACAACACGCGCCTTTCTGTTCAACCCGTGACCGAGGCCGAATGGAAAGTGGTCTGCGAACTGGCCGGGATCGACCCTTAGCCGAACGCCAGCGACGCGGGCGAAAACAGAACGCCAAACTGTTCGCACCAGATCACGACGGACCCGAAATCTGTGATGTTTGTGCCCGCGGGGATGTCATAGTTCTGGTCGCCGATGTTCCCTTTGAGCTGACCGAGCGCCAGCCACGTCCCGCCCGAGACATCCGACGATTTCGTGGGATCGGCGGCGGAGGACAACCAAACCTCAAGATCCGGACCATTGGTGACTTCGAACTCGGTCAGGCGCAGAACATAGGACCCATCGGGGTTCTGGAAGATCGTGGCGGTGCCCTGACCCTTGTGGAGACGGTCCGCGTCCACGAACGTGCCCGAGGCCACAAGTTCCAGCGTGTCCTCGCCAGCCAGGGATTCGCTGACCTCCTGGTCGATCCAAAGCGGCGAGGCAAGGTACCAGAACGCGTTGCCCGCAAGGAAGCCGATGACAAACATCGGTATCGCGATTTTCAGAAATCGACCCATGGAAATGCCCCCGTAACAATGGTCTGACAGTTTGCCTGTCATTGCCGTGATATCACGCCCGTTGGACGTCTGCCCAGGTCTGGCAGGCCCAACCGAGCGGCTCATCAAAAAAAGAAGGGTTCCGGCCAACCGAAACCCCCCTCACCCCACGCGTTCCCTCAACGCATGTGAAATTCTGAAGGGCCTTCCTGGCCGCAGGATGGACATAATGCAGATACGCGCACCGCCGCAAGAACACAGCGTTGGCAATTTACGTCAAATCCTTGGCTTAGAAGGCCATTCGGGATCAGCCGTAGACTGATTCCTTCCCGAAATGTTTGGTCAGCATATAGTACACGACGGCCCGGTACTTGTTGCGCTCGGACTGACCATAAGTCTGGATCACCGAGTTGATGGCATCCATAAGCTGTGGCCCGTCAGCGAGGCCGAGTTTCTTGATCAGGAAATTGTTCTTAACGGTTTCCAACTCCCCCGGCTGCGAAGCCGCAACGGTGGAAGCATCAGCGTCATAGATCGAAGGTCCGCACCCAATCGTGACCTTCGTCAGCAGATCCATATCTGGCGTCATGCCGCATTTGTTCTTCAGATCGTCGGCATACTGCGCAATCAGATCGTCTCTTTTGCCCATCAAAAATCTCCCACCTTCCGGCCTTCGCCGGTCCTTTTGGCAACCGCCCCGCGCGGCAACCGGCGCAAAGATAGGCGCATGACTTTGAGATACAAAGGGGAAATTCCGGAATGACGCAGCACGGGCAAAGCTGTGCCTTATCGGCACGTCCCGAAGCCGCGCGTTTGCAGATGAAAGTGATCGGCATGCAGGCGATTGAAGTCGGGTCCCAGCGTTGTGGCAAAGGATTGGCACGCAGTGTCCCGCATGGCACGGAGAAACCGGCCCTCGGGGCCCGTGCCCCAGTCATCGATCAGCGAAATGCGTCGCCCATCGTCAAGGGTCACTCCGGTGATGTCGACCGCCTCGGCGGTGGCGTGGGTGCTCATCCGGTTCGACATACCGCCGGGCGTCCGAAGTCTTCGACAGTTATAGCTGGACAAATGGTGAAGCGTGCTCACCCTTGCCCCAAGGATCGCCTCGGCAGCAGGCGTGAACCCATGCCGTTCCCAAAGTGCCATGCGAAGCACTGTGGAACAGCGGGTTTCTAGCGGCGCGATCCGAACGTCCCGCAACGCGCGAAGTCTGACGCGGTCGCGGATATGGCACTGGTCCGAGTCTTCAAGATCCTCCAGCAAGTCAAACCCGATGTCACCCGTGCCAAGCGCGGCAACACAAGCGGCGCCGGAATGTGCGCGCCGAAGCTTCCATGAGGTCAGGGGTGTGATCGGATCCGCAATGCTTAGCGGTCGAACTGGGTTCCAAGCATCCGGCAGTGGCGTCCGGGGATAGAAGATCAGGAATGCCGCCATAAGCAGAATGGCAACCGACAGGAACGCAATTGACCTTAGAACCAGGCGCATCAGTCCGACCTAAGACCGTGCAGAGCGCATCGCAACCTGCAAAAGAAAACGCCCCGGATCCTAGGGTCTGGAGCGTTCTAGAGCATCAAACACAACCTAGTAGCGATAGTGCTCGGACTTGAATGGGCCTTCCTGCTTCACGCCGATATAGGCAGCCTGCTCGGGGTTCAGTTCCGTCAGTTTGGCGCCGACCCGCTTCAAATGCAGCTTTGCCACCATTTCATCGAGGTGCTTAGGCAGGATGTAGACGCCAACCGGATACTCCTCGGACTTCGTCCAAAGCTCCATCTGCGCCAGAACCTGATTGGTGAAACTTGCCGACATGACGAACGACGGGTGTCCGGTCGCGTTCCCAAGGTTCAGAAGCCGGCCTTCGGACAGAAGAATGATCCGATTGCCCGAAGGCATCTCGATCATATCCACCTGTTCCTTGATGTTTGTCCACTTGTGGTTCTTCAGGTTCGCGACCTGGATCTCGTTGTCGAAATGACCAATGTTGCCGACGATCGCCATGTCTTTCATCTCGCGCATGTGCTCGATGCGGATGACATCCTTGTTGCCGGTCGTGGTGATGAACACATCCGCGGTGGACACTTCGTCTTCCAGAAGCGTGACCTCGAACCCATCCATCGCCGCCTGAAGGGCGCAGATCGGGTCGACCTCGGTCACCTTCACACGGGCCCCTGCCCCAGCCAGTGACGCGGCGGATCCCTTGCCCACATCGCCATAGCCGCACACAATTGCGACCTTGCCGGCCATCATCGTGTCCGTGGCACGGCGGATGCCATCGACGAGCGATTCCTTACAGCCGTACTTGTTGTCGAATTTCGACTTCGTGACGCTATCATTCACGTTGATCGCCGGGAATGGCAGGTGGCCGTCCTTGTGCAGATCATACAAGCGATGCACGCCTGTCGTCGTTTCCTCGGTCACGCCCTTGATCTGGTCGCGCTGCTTAGTGAACCAGCCGGGGCTTTCGGCCATACGCTTTTTGATCTGAGCGAACAGCGCTTCTTCCTCTTCCGAGGTTGGGACGGCAATCAGGTTTTCTTCGCCGTTTTCAACGCGTGCGCCCAGGATGATGTACAACGTCGCATCGCCGCCATCGTCCAGAATCATGTTCGCGCCTTCGTCGAACTGGAAAATCTTGTCGGTGTAGGACCAGTATTCTTCCAGGCTTTCGCCCTTGATCGCAAAAACCGGCGTACCGCCCTCTGCGATCGCGGCCGCGGCGTGATCCTGGGTCGAGAAAATGTTGCACGACGCCCAGCGCACATCGGCGCCCAACGCCCGCAGCGTTTCGATCAGAACAGCGGTTTGGATGGTCATATGGAGCGATCCGGCGATCCGCGCCCCTTTTAGCGGCTGCGACTGACCGAAATCTTTCCGCAGCGCCATGAGACCCGGCATCTCGGTCTCAGCTATATCAAGCTCGCGACGGCCAAACGCGGCCAGCGCAATATCTTTGACAACATAATCTCTGGGCATACCCGGTTCCTGATACCAATCCTGTCAGACTTGACGGTCTGTTAACACCGGATCAGTGAAGGAACAACTCGCCTAAACAGGGGATGCCAAACGGATTATCCGGGAATGCCAAGCACCCGGTCTTCGGGGGTCGCGCCGCGCCAATTCGTTCCGGATGCCATGATGCAAGTCGTACCATCTGCGCGGGTCATAAGGACCGTCCAGGTGCCACCTTGTTCCGAGGCCCAGACTTCCAGAATGCTGTCTGCATTCCGAAGGCCGCCGCCCGTAAAGGTTTCGCCATATCCGGTCTGAAGTTTGTTCGTGACCGCGTCACGCTGTCCGCAGCTTTGCTGCGCGTTCCCGATCGCGGGGACAGTCAACGCTGCCGCCAGGATCAGGCCTTGGGTCGCTTTCTGCATCGGTTTCTCCTTTCCGCGGGATATCCCGCATCGATGCCTGCATTGCCTCCCCAGGTATTGTTATTTGGTCAGTTTACTCTTGAGATCGTTAACACACCTATGAGCTTGGACTACTTTTTGTTCACTTGCGCCCAACAACTCCGTCATTGCCCATAATTTGTGCGAAAATGCCGTTTGTAAGGCCCTCGCAGGTGAATTTCGTGCCGATAGCGTCCGATCAGCCACGGTTCCGGGCTCGACTTGTCCACAAAAACCCGTTTGATCTCCGGCCCAAGCCCTGCGTCAGTGCATCCGTCACATTTCAAAGAGGCCCCATGCCAAAACGCGCCTGGCAACGCATGTTATCCGGTCGCCGCCTGGATCTGCTTGATCCGACGCCTATGGATATCGAGATCGAGGATATCGCCCACGGGCTGGCATTTGTTGCGCGCTGGAACGGCCAAACCAAGGGGGATTATCCCTATTCTGTGGCCGAACATTCGATCCTGGTTGAATCGATTTTTGGTCGTTTACAGCCTGCGGCACCGGCACAGTGGCGTCTGGCCGCCCTTTTGCACGATGCCCCGGAGTACGTAATTGGCGATATGATCTCGCCGGTTAAGGCGGCGGTCGGCCCCGGATACGGATCGCTGGATGACCGCCTGGCCGCGGCGGTGCATCTGCGCTTTGGCCTGCCTGCGGCCATTCCGGCCAAGGAAAAGCGTGCGATCAAGAAAGCCGACAAGATCTCTGCCTGGCTTGAAGCCACCCAGATCGCGGGGTTTTCTGTGGCCGAGGCCAACCGTTTTTTCACGCAGCCGCCGGACCGGCTGCTGGATGGCGAGACCATCGTTCTGAGACCCCCGGTCGAGGCGCGCGCGGCATTCGTTTCGCGGTTTGAAACACTTATGGAGAACGTCCAATGATCGTGCGGCAGGCCAATGATGCGGACGCCGGGGCCATGGCAGAGATCCTTAACGAGATCATCGGGATCGGGGGCACCACTGCTTTGGAGGGCGTCGTTTGCGACGCCGATCTCAAAGACTGGATGGCCCGCAATGCCGACCGTGCCTCATGGGTGGTTGCCGAAGATGCCGATGGCAGGATCATGGGGTTTCAATGGTTCGAGCCAAACCCGAAGCTTCCGCCTGAAGCGGCGGATATCGCGACGTTTGCCCGTGCCTCCAGCGCTGGGCGGGGCATCGGCACGGCCATGTTCGAAATGACGAAAGACCGGGCACGCGTCTTGGGATACGGCTGGATCAATGCCTCTATCCGTTCCGACAACCGAAGCGGCCTGACCTATTACGCGAAAATGGGGTTCCAGGATTATGGATCCGATCCCACGGTCGCATTGTCCGACGGAACGGTCACCGGGAAGACCTATAAACGCTTTGATCTTTGACCCGCTACGGCGGGCTGCGCTTTGACAGGATGCGCTGCAAAGTCCGTCGATGCATGCCGAGGCGCCGTGCCGTTTCCGAGATATTCCGGCCATAGCGTTCATAGGCACGGTGAATGTATTCCCACCGAACCCGGTCCGGCGACATCGGCTGATCCAGTATGGGCGGAAGGTCCCGGGAATCGTTCAAGAGTGCCGCCGTCACCTCATCTGCGTCTGACGGCTTCGGAATGAAATCGGTCGCTCCGGTTTTCACTGCCGCCACTGCGGCAGCAATTGCCGCATACCCGGTCAAAACGACAATGCGGGCATCGGGGCGTGCCTCGCTCAGCGCCTCGATAACCTGCAATCCGTTTCCATCGCTCAGCCTGAGGTCGATGACGGCAAAGGCCGGTTTTTGATCCACGGCTTTTTGGCAGCCGGCTTCGACCGTCGTGGCGGTATCGACAATAAAACCCTTATCCCGCAGCGCGCGGGCCATCCGTCGCAGAAAGATTTCGTCGTCATCGACGACAAGAAGGCTTCTGTCCGGTTCGAACAGGGCCGCGTGCAACTCTGCCATAAGGCATCCCCCTCGAGTCGCGTTTTCAACTCAGAGGATACATATTCTGGCCGAAGCCTCCAACCCGAAGATCAGGCGTCGAGGAAACAGGCGATTTGTTCGGCTAACGCGGCGGCTTCGATATCCCGCCGGAAGAATTCGACAAATCCGGTTTCCGGAAAGACCAGGTAACTCAGCGACGAGTGATCGACGAGGTAGAACTCGTCATCGGCAGGCTGCTTTCGATAGTAAGTCCGATAAGCCGTCGATGCGGCTTTGACCTGTTCAGGTGACCCAGTCAGCCCAAGCATGTCTTCGTGCAGGAAATCGGTATATTCCGCGACAACCTCGGGCGTGTCGCGATCCGGATCAATGGAAATGAACACCGGCAGAATGTCATGTCCCCGCTCGGCCAGAAGATCCACAGCCTCGGCGTTGCGCGCATTGTCCAGGGGACAGACATCGGGACAGAACGTGTAGCCGAAATAGATCAATGCGGGCTTGGTAATCACATCGGCATCGGTCACAGTCGCGCCCGTTTCCGAGACCAGTGTGAACGGTCCGCCGATAGCGTCAGCGCCGGCAACGGCCGACCGTCTACACTCGGCATATTGGTCGTCCGATCCGCCAAAGAAAATGGCTGATGCGGTGACGCCCAGAACCCCTGCCATCGCGGCGGCGGCAAGGACAGCAATGCGGGCTGACATGGGACACACTCCTTAATCCACTGTGCTCTGGGCCGAAACGCTTTCGCGGGTTAGACATAGTCCATCGCAAGTACAAATCACGATTGGAAGAGATTTGATCGGTCTGTCACAGCTCAACCTGTTGAGCCGAAAAACGGCCGTCGGCGCGGGCGACAAATCCGCCGTTCGTTGGCTTGTGATTATGATAGAAATCACGATTCTGGCCTCGGTCGCGCTTTGGACCGAGATTGATCCGCCACTGGTGCCACTGACACTCATTATCTTGTTCGGTGTGATCTACAACGTCTATCTATCATACACCTATCCACCGTCCGAAAGCCTGTCCGAAGGCCAGCTTGGCGTCCAAATCGTTCTGGATACGGGGCAAATTGCCCTGTTTCTGTTCTTCTTCGGTGGGCTTACGAACCCTGCCTTCCTGTTTCTCTTTGTCCCGGTCGCCGTGGCTCTGTCGGCCCGAGAAAACCGTGTGTTGTTGGCCAGTACACTTTCAGTGGCGACAGCGACGGCGATACTGGGGCTTTTTGCCCCGCCGCTCATGGCAAACGGGGCGCCTGCAACGCTGCAAGCCATCATCGTTCCGGCCACCGCCGTGACAATCGTCTTTGGGCTTGGAATTGCGATTCTGCTGGCCCACCGGATCACGATCCGTCAGGACCGAATGCAAACCGCGCTTCGTGCCACAGAATTAGCCCTGAACCGGGAAAAAATGTTGTCGGACATCGGCGGCATCGTCTCAGCAACTGCGCATCAACTTGGCGCGCCACTGTCGACGATCCTTCTGGCCAGTTCCGAACTTGATAGCCTTCTTGACCAGAACCCGGAGGCACAGCGCGAAGCACGGCTTATCCGTGACGAGGCGCGCCGTTGCAGCGCCATCCTGGCGACGATTGGCGATCTCGGGCAAGGCGAGATGTCCATGACCCGAATGCCAATTGCTTCGCTCTTGCGCGAAGCGGCAGAACCGCATGAAAACCGCGGGAAACTGATCAAATTTTCGGCCGAGGCCGTGCCGCCTGCGCCGAACAATCAACCGGTCGTGATCCGGTCCGCCGAACTTGTCCACGCCTATCGAAACCTCATTGAAAATGCCGTCGATCATGCAGAAGAAAAGGCAGAAGTGCGCATCGCCTGGTCGGACAAGGACTTGCGGATCTCAGTTCATGATGACGGCGTCGGGTTTCCTGCGGCGATGCTTGGAAGAAAGGCGGCATCAAGCACGCCGACCCGGGACGCCGTGATCTCGGGCGGGAATATGGGGCTTGGGCTTTTCATCTCGCGTGCTTTGATCGAACGCGCCGGCGGAACGTTGGATCTTACAAACGATCAGTCGGGCGCCTGCGCGGTGGTGACCTGGCCGCTGTCCGCCGTGGCGGTTTGATAGGTTCCGCGCCAATCCAATCCAGAATCTCCCGGTTAACGCCCCATTAACCAAGATAAATTAGGGTTTTCTTAAGCAATCATCGCGCGTGAGGGACATCGTGCTTGAGCAAACACCTATATCGTCAGTGGTCCTGTTTGCATTGGTCGCATTTTTTGCGGCCGCGCTCGCCTTGTACCTCGCGTCGAGACTTGATCGGGTGGCCCGGCCCAGAATCCCTTCGGTGTTCTTTCCGACCGACGCAGCCACCGTTTTCGTGTTCGACGATGAAATGTTGC
Organism: Paracoccaceae bacterium; assembly: GCA_965267475.1. GTDB lineage: Bacteria > Pseudomonadota > Alphaproteobacteria > Rhodobacterales > Rhodobacteraceae > JBCBKU01. The sequence goes on along the minus strand of OZ254079.1, from coordinate 450,303 downwards.
TTGATGCGACACCTTCCGGACGGCGCCTGTTGTCGGTTGCGCCGGAGGCTGACAGCGACTGGATGCGGCTGATCGCAGTTCTGTCGCCCCGCTTCCCGGAATTCAACGATACGGTCCAGACGCTGGACGAAACGGGTTTTGTTCAGACCGTCTCAAAGGATGGGAGCGTTCGCCTGGAAGGCACGAGCGAGATGGGCACGATTCGCATCACGCTAAGTGAACAGGAAACCAAAACGCCCGACGAAATCTTCGATGGCCACAGTGTCGATGCCATGCAACGCGAGATCGACACGCTGCGCGCGATGACCGAAGGCGGGCCCTATCTGCTTTGGACGCAGTCCGAAGATGGCGCGGTCACCTGGGCGAACAAGGCCTATATGGACCTTGCGGCAACGCAAAACTCCACGGGCCGAAAAGCGGTGTGGCCCCCTGCCCCGCTGTTCAACCCGGAACTCTTGGTGCAGGTTGCTGAAAGCGGAGCCCCGAAGCGCGTTGCATTGCGCCTAAGCGAAGCCGAAAACAGCAATTGGTTTGAATGTCATGCCCGCCTCAAGGACGGCATCGTCTTTGCATCGGCCAGCAATGTGGATGCCACTGTCGCGGCGGAACGCCAGCTTCACGATTTCATGCAAACGTTGACGAAGACCTTCGCGCATCTGACAACTGGGATCGCCATATTCAATACATCGCGCCGGCTCGCGCTATTCAATCCAGCGCTTGCAGATCTGACGTCTCTTCCGGTCGACTTCCTGGCAGCGCAGCCGACGCTTCTCAGCTTCCTTGACCGGCTTCGTGACAAGCAGATGATCCCCGAGCCGAAGGATTACGGATCCTGGCGGCGCGAAATCGCGGCGCTGGAAGCAGCAACCTCTGACGGCGACTACAACCAGACCTGGGGCCTGCCGAACGGTCGCACTTACCGTGTCTCGGGCCGACCCCATTCCGACGGCGCGGTGGCCTTCCTGTTCGAGGACATAAGCGCCGAAATGTCCCTGACGCGCCGGTTCAGAACCGAGCTTGAGCTGGGCCAGTCGGTGATCGACCAGTTGGAAGATGCGGTAGCGGTCTTCAGCTCGAACGGCGTTCTTACGATCGCGAATGCGGCTTACGCCAAGCTTTGGGGTGTCGATCCCACCACATCGCTGTCCGATGTCTATGTGGTCGAGGCGACGCGCACCTGGATGGACAATTGCGCACCCTCGCCGGTTTGGGGAGATGTGCGGGATTTCGTGATCACGCCGCGTGACCGGACCGAGTGGTCAGCGACCGTACGGCTGAAGGACGGACGCGCCCTGTTCTGCAAGTTCGCCCCCTTGCCTGGAGGTGCCAGCATGGCGCGGTTCATCCCCGAAACCCGGGCCGAAACCTCCCCCCTACAACTACGCGCCTGAAAGGGCTTGCGGCGCCTTCGGGCTCTGGCCAAAACTGGCCAGTGTGAGCAGCATCAAGAAAAGCATCCAGCTTGGGTCACCCGAAGCGACCGACCGGCTTGCGGCCATGCTGGCGCCCTTGCTGGTCCGGGGCAACACACTGCTTTTGGACGGCCCGATCGGGGCCGGAAAAACGCACTTTGCCCGTGCCCTCATCCAGGCGCGCCTTCAACGCGATGAGCCCGTTCCATCGCCCAGTTACACTTTGGTGCAGACCTATTTGGATGGCGATATCGAGATCTGGCATGCCGACCTGTTTCGCCTGTCGGATGCCGATGAGGTGGCCGAGCTTGGTCTGGACAGCGCCTTGTCAGGTTCGATCTGCCTGATCGAATGGCCGGACCGTGCCGATGGGCTCTGGCCGCCCACTGCCCTGAAACTGAGTTTCTCGCTTGGCAGTGCTCCCGGGACCCGCGACATTGCGTTTGCTGGTGATGCCAAGATCTGGGGCGACCGGCTTAGGCATGTGTTGGGTGCCATGGGCGACGCCCATGCATAACGCCCAAGATTTTCTGGACCTGCACGGATGGGGCGACGCCACGCAAACCAGCCTGTTGGGAGACGCGTCCGCGCGGACCTATCATCGGCTTTCGCACCTCGACCACGGGTCTGCCCTTCTGATGCGAGTCCCGCCAGGTATGGACGGGATGCTTGACCGGGTGTTGCGTATCACCGATTTCCTAAGAAAGGCGGGTTTCAGCGCGCCAAAAATCCTTGCCCATGATGCCGCGAACGGGCTTTGCCTGATCGAGGATTTTGGCGAAAGGGATCTGGCCGCCTTTGTTGCTTCGTCCTCTGAGATCGAAGGTCCGGCCTATGCTGCAGCGGCCAAGACTTTGGCCGATCTGCAAACGTGTCCGCCCCCAAACAATCTTGCCACGCCAAGCGCGGCCGAACTGGCTTCGATGATCGCACCGGGGTTAAGCTGGTATGCCTCAGGCACTGACCGGACCCGCCCTGCCCTATCCCTGGTCCAATCCGAACTGGAACGGCTTCTGGCTCCCTTGGTGTCGGCCGATCCGGTTTTTTGTCATCGGGACTTTCATTCGCAGAACCTGTTCTGGCTTGACCACCGTTCGGGGGCGGCACGCCTTGGCATCATCGATTTTCAAGACGCTTTTCTGGGCCCGCGGGCCTATGATCTGGCGTCCCTGGTGACTGACGCCCGCCGTGACGTCAGCGCAGAACTAAGGGCGACGACGCTGGCAGCCTTTGCCCAAGCGTCAAACGCAGACCTGTCGAAGATCAAGACCGAGACGGCGGTCCTGTCTGTCCAGCGCAATCTGAGAATCCTCGGGGTCTTCGCGCGGCTATCCTTAAAGCATGGAAAACCCGCCTATGTGGATCTGATCCCCCGGGTCTTCGGATACCTGGCGGAAGATCTGGGCCACCCCGAGTTGCAGGGGCTTCAGGCGCTTTTGAAGGAAGTGCTTCCGCCGCCAAGCCCCGAACATCTGAACCGGTTGAAAGCGCCATGAAACGCCACCCTGACGCGTTGATGATTTTTGCCGCTGGTCATGGCAAGCGCATGCGCCCATTGACGGATGACCGGCCCAAACCGCTGATAGAGGTCGCCCGGCGGCCCCTGATCGACCACGCCTTGGATGCGCGCGGTACCCAGCGCCCGGCCCGCACCGTAGTGAACACCCACGCCCATGCCGAACAGATGGCGCGCGCGGCGCTGGACCGGGGGTTTCTGATCGCGCATGAACCGGACTTGCTTGAAACCGGCGGCGGCCTGAAAGCCGCGGCTCCCCTGCTGCAGAGCGACACTGTCTTTACGCTGAATGCGGACGCGATCTGGACGGGGCAAGCGCCCCTTGATGCCCTGATGGCGGCATGGGATCCCGACCGAATGGACGCGCTATTGCATCTGGTTCCGACCGGCGCGGCCCGCGCACATGCGGGATCGGGGGATTTTGGAATGGACCAGGCGGGGCGGCTTAGCCGTGGTTCGGACTTCGTCTATACCGGCGCCCAGATCTTGAAGCTTGAGCCGGTACTTGATCGTCCGGAATCCGCCTTTTCGCTAAACCTTGTTTGGAATGACATCGGTGAGATCGGTCGCCTTTATGGCGTCGTGCATTCGGGTGGCTGGTGCGATGTCGGCCATCCCGACGCGATCGAACTGGCCGAGGCTTTGCTGGATAGCAGCGATGTTTGAAGCGTCAGACAAACCGCGTGTTTTCGCGTTGCCCCCTGGCGTCGACTTTCCAAAGGCCTTTGTCGAAGGTCTTTTGGCCAGATCCGACCTGTCCCAACCAGAAAAACTGGCCCGCACGAAGATCTATGTGAACACGCGGCGGATGCATCGCAGGATGGTCGCGCTGTTTGAAAGCGGGCCCGCGCGTCTTCTGCCGCACATTCGCGTCATCGACGAGATCGGATCAGACTTGGCGTTGCACGAAGGATTGGCCCCGCCAGCGGCTGGAACCGTCCAGCGAATGCGCCTTTGGCGTCTGGTGCGGGCATTGATCGCGTCAGAGCCCGGCATTGCGCCCGAAGGCTCGGCCTTTGGGCTGGCGGACACGCTTGGCGCTTTGCTGGACGAGATGCAGGGCGAGGGTGTCGATCCGGACGCGCTTGAAGCGCTGGACCTTGATGACCACGCGGCGCACTGGCAGACAAATCTGCGATTTCTCCGGCTTATCCGCGACTATTTGGCTGCAGAGGATGGCCAAACGTCCAGCGGACGCCTGCGCTGGGCCGCCGATCATCTGCAAACGCTTTGGGCCGCGTCCCCGCCCACCGGCCCGATCCTGATTGCTGGGTCGACGGGGTCCCGGGGTGCCACCGCCCTGATCATGGATCTGGTGGCCAGACTGGATCAGGGTGCGGTGGTTTTGCCGGGCTTCGATGCCGAATTGCCGGATGCGATCTGGCAAGGGGACGGCACCCACAGGTTAAGCGAAGATCACCCGCAATTTCGGTTCGGGGCGTTTATGGACCGACTGAACATCGGGCCGGGCGACGTGGCGGCCTGGCACGGTTCATCGTCTCCCACCCATCGCAACAAACTTGTGTCGCTGGCCCTTCGACCGGCTTCGGTGACCGGGCAGTGGCTGCGCGAGGGTCCCGAACTGGGCGACCTGACCCGTGCGACCGACGGAATGACTTTGCTTGAGGCCGAGACCCCGAGGGATGAAGCCAACGCCATTGCATTTCGCCTTCGCCGGGCCGTTGAAGATGGTGTCAGCGCGGCTGTGATCACACCTGACCGGACCCTTGGCCGTCGGATCAGCGCCGCACTGGATCGCTGGGGTATTCTGCCTGATGACAGCGCGGGGCGTCCGTTTGCCCTATCGCCGCCAGGGCGGCTTTTGCTTCAGGCAACTGAATTCTTGGCCAATAGCTCTGCGTTAGAGACTGTCTTGGCGTTTTTGAAGCATCCTTTGGTCCACGCCGAAGCAGACCGAAACGCGCATCTGATCCGTACGCGGGAACTTGAGCTTTGGCTTCGCCGAAAAAGGTGCGTATCCGTTTCGGCAGAGACCGTTCTTGACTGGTCAAAGGATCGGGCCGCACCGGCTGACGCTGACTGGGCCGAATGGGTCGCTTCGCTTTTGGCGGTCGATCCGCCCACCGATCCACGCCCTTTTTCCGAGGTCCTAGACGCACACATTGCTTTGACTGTCCGTGCCTCGGTCGGGCCGACCGGTGCATCGCCCACCGCTCTTTGGGCAGAGGCTGCAGGACAGACCGCTTCGCGCATCGTGGATGACTTGCGGAATGCGGCCGAGGCCGCCGGAATAGTCACGAATTCTGAATATCGCGACATTATTCAGGGCATTTTCGCAGTGGAAACGGTCAGAGATCCGTTTGCACCCAATCCGAATGTCGCAATCTGGGGCACGCTTGAAGCCCGGGCAGGCGGCGCCGATCTGATCATTCTGGCCGGGTTGAACGAAGGGATTTGGCCAGATCAAGCTGGCGCGGATCCGTGGCTGAACCGTGCCATGCGGGCCTCGGTCGGGTTGCTGTCGCCGGAACGGCGGATTGGTCTTCAGGCCCATGATTTTCAACAGGCGATTGCTGCCCCGGAAGTTGTGATCACAAGATCTCTTCGCGACGCCGAGGCCGAAACCGTGCCATCGCGTTGGCTGAACAGATTGACCAATTTGCTGGAGGGTCTTCCCCAGACCCGCGGTCCAGAAGCGTTGCGTGCTATGCGACAGCGCGGTCGAGCCTGGCTTGATCTTGCCGCCGCCTATGGGTCCCAATTCGACCCTATTGCAAAGGAAAACCGGCCCGCGCCTCGGCCGCCGGTGGCGGCGCGACCCAATCGGCTTTCGGTTACAAAGATCGAGCGATTGGTTCGCGACCCATACGCGATCTATGCCGAATACGTTCTGGGGCTGAAGCCGCTTGACCCGATGCGCCCCCGCCCGGACGCCACCCTGAAGGGCTCGGTGTTTCACGCGGCGCTTGAAGCCTTTTCGTTGAATTTGGAGGGCGTTGCCGACACCGATTTTCCTGATTGCCTCCGACGTAGCCTGTCGTCCGCCCTGTCAGACTTTGTACCATGGCCCGCCATCCGGGCGATCTGGGCGGCAGAGTTCGACCCTAAAGTTGCGGAACTCGCCGCAAATGAAGCGGATCGGCGTGCCAAGGGCACACTTCTGGGGACCGAGCTTCGAGGACAGATGATGTTCCCGGAAATTGCGTTCACGCTTGTTGGCAAAGCGGATCGGATCGACCGTCTTCTGACGGGCAATCACCTGGAAATCTTCGATTACAAGACCAAGGCGCCTTCGGCGAAACAAGTCAGGTTGTTTGACCGGCAGTTGCTGCTTGAAGCGGTGATGGCGGAAGCGGGTGCATTTGACGACATATCCGTGGGGCGTGTGGCGCGTGTGACCTATCTCGGCTTCGGGTCAACGCTAAAGCCGGCACCCATTCCAATCGACGACCCTGACACCCCCGAATTCGCGCCAGACTCCGTTCGCGCCCACTTCGTCCAATTAATCCGGTCGTTTCAGAGCAGATCGCAGGGCTATGCCGCCCGGCGCGCCGTTGCTGAACTGTCCTATGACTACGGCTTTGACCATCTGGCGCGGTACGGGGAATGGAGCGATGCAGACCCACCCAAGGGCGAGGATGTCGGATGAGCAGCCATCTTCACCCCGCAAGCGAACGCCAGATCCGCGCCGCCCATCCGGATCAGTCCACCTGGGTCTCGGCGAATGCCGGGTCGGGAAAAACGCGCGTTCTGACCAATCGGGTTGCCCGGCTATTGCTTCAAGGCGTCGATCCCGGGCGCATTCTTTGCCTGACCTATACAAAGGCCGCGGCGGGCGAAATGCAGAACCGGCTATTTCGCCGGCTGGGCGCTTGGGCCATGCTGGATGACGCGTCGCTTTATCGCGAGCTTGACGCGTTGGGCGAAGCTGCGCCGAGCGATCTTGAAGAAGCTCGGTCGCTTTTTGCGCGGGCGATCGACACACCAGGCGGGCTGAAGATCCAGACTATCCATGCGTTTTGCGGAAGCGTCCTTCGGCGCTTTCCGGTCGAGGCACAAGTTTCTCCGCAGTTCCAAGAGCTGGACGACCGGCGTCAGGACGACCTGATGGCCGAGGTGCTGGATCGCTTTGCCGAAGGCGACATGGCCCCGCTGCTGGCCCGGTTCGCGCAGCGTTGTTCGGTTGGCGATGGATATTCCGGACTTCGCGCCATCCTTTCAAACCGCGCGGAATTTGAAGGTGGGACAACCCGGGTGGCGATCCTTCGGGCTTTGGGACTGCCGGAAGAATTCAGCACCGCCGACCTTCCTGCGATGGCGTTTCGGCCCTCGGACAAGGCTCTAATCCAGGCGATTTTGCCGGTATTGGCCCAGCAGACGAAAACCTACAGCCGGATCGGCGATGTTTTGGCGCAGATCAACTGGGACGGCCCAACGCTGTCGGATTTTCAATCTGCGGCAGGCATCTTTCTTTACGCAAGCGCGGCCAAAGACGGCTCGCATGAGGCATTTGATTCAAAGTCCCGAAACTTTCCGCAATCCAATCATACCAAGGCCGTCGAAGCGCTGAACCCTTGGATTTCGGATCTCCATGCCCTGATGGATCGCGTTGCGGAAGCCAAACAGGCTGAACTTGCCCTTGAAGCCACGCAGGACGCAGAAGCCCTGCATGCCTTCGCAAGCGCATTCCTTGACGCCTATGACACCGCTAAGACCGCGCGCGGTTGGCTCGACTTCGACGATCTTGTCCTGAAAACCGCTGCCTTGCTTGCGGATCCGTCGGTGGCGGCCTGGGTGCAGTATCGTCTGGATGGCGGAATCGACCATATCCTGCTGGACGAAGCCCAGGACACCAGCCCCACACAGTGGCAGGTGATCCAACGGCTGACCGGCGAATTCGGGGCGGGTGAGGGGGCCCAGACCGACCGGCAGCGCACCGTTTTCGTCGTGGGGGACCCGAAACAGTCCATCTATTCCTTCCAGGGCGCGAATGCCCAGTCGTTTGGCCAGATGAAACGCGCGTTCCAGGATCAGTTGCGCCCAACAACGGGTTTGACGGCGCTGGAGCTGGAATATTCCTTCCGGTCGTCCCCGGCAGTCTTGCGCGTTGTGGACGAGGTGCTTCCCGATGACATGCGGATGACGCAGCATTTGGCCTTCAATGACGGGCTTGCTGGCCGCGTGGATCTTTGGCCTGTGGTCCCCAAGCCCGACACCCCAGCGGACACCGCGTGGCACGACCCGGTCGACCGCGTCGCACCAAACCATGAATCGGCCGAGCTGTCGCGGATGATCGCCACTGAGATCCGCAGTTGGCTTGCAAGCGGCAAGACGCGCCCGACCAATGACGGGCCGCGTGTGATCACAGAGGGCGATATCCTTATTCTGGTCCGCGGGCGGGAAGGGCGCGGCGACCTGTTCCAGAACCTGATCCAGGCACTGAAGGCCGAAGGGTTGGCTGTCGCCGGTGCAGACCGGTTCAGGATCGCCGACGAACTTGCCGTCAAAGATCTTCTGTCGCTTCTGAAGTTCTTGGCACTGCCCGAGGATGATTTGTCGTTGGCCGAAGCGCTCAGGTCACCGCTTTTCGGGCTGTCTGAGGCGGATCTGTTCGATTTGGCATCAGGTCGGGAAGATAGTTTTCTGTGGCCTCGACTCCGGGCCGAGAAAGAACGGTTTTCGCCCGCATTAGACACGATTTATGACCTCATGGGCGTGTCGGACCTCTTGCGCCCGTTTGAAATGATCGAGCGCATTCTGGTGCGCCATGACGGACGCCGAAAGCTTCTGGCACGGCTTGGAACCGAGGCCGGGGACGCCATTGACGAATTCCTGAACCAGGCGCTGATTTATGAAAGCGACGGGGTGCCCAGCCTGACCGGATTTGTCGCCTGGTTTGAGGCAGGCGATGTCGAAGTCAAACGCCAGCACGGGACCAAGCCTCGTGAGATCCGGGTCATGACGGTCCATGGCGCAAAAGGGCTCGAGGCACCCTTCGTGATCTTGCCGGACACCATGCGGGATCCGGCGCGCGACAGAAACCAGATCGTGCCGCTGGCAGACGGACCAGCCTTGTGGCGACGTAGCCGGGCCGTGGCACCCCGCGTACAGCGGGAAGCCCAGGACAAATCCAAGGCCGCCGACGCGGCTGAGATCCTGCGGCTGATGTATGTCGCCATGACCCGTGCCGAGACATGGCTGATCATTTGCGGTGCAGGGGATCCGCCTAAGGCAGGGACCTGGTATCAGCGGATCGAGCAGGCATTTGACCGGCTTGAGGCGGTCGATCACTTAACACCTGCGGGGACGGGTCGACGGTTTGGCCTTGGGGCCTGGGATGATGCCCCAGGGGACGCGGGCGGCGGTGGTGCACAGGAAAGGACCGCTTTGCCGGACTGGGTTTATCACCCGGCGCCGGGCCCCGATAAGGCGGCACTCAGCCTGTCGCCATCGGATCTTGGCGGGGCAAAGACCTTGCCGGGCGAAGATCAGGGTGATCCCGCAGCGCTTGCGCGGGGGTCGTTGATCCATCGCTGCCTTGAGGTCCTGCCAAATGTCGCGGCGGATACCCGAATGTCGGCTGCGAATTCACTTGCGGCCGAGGCCGGATTCGACGCGGAAGCGCCAGACGCTCGGAACGCCATCGACGAAGCCCTGGCGGTTCTGAAGACGGACAAGCTTGAATGGGTCTTCGCGCCCGACAGTCTGGCCGAGGTTGAAGTTTCGGCGCCCTTACCGGAATTCTCCGATGCCCGCATTTTCGGCGCCATCGATCGTCTGATCGTATCGGACGACACCGTGAAGATCGTCGACTTCAAGTCGAACAGTCGCGTTCCCGCAACGCCGGATGAAGTGCCCGAAGGTCTGCTTCGCCAAATGGGGGCCTATGCCGCAGCCGTTGCGCAAATCTATCCGAACCACCGGATCGAGCCCCATATTCTTTGGACGGCCACACCCGAAATCATGTCGCTCTCACACGAGGTCGTGAGGGAGGCGTTGCAAAGAGCCACGATATCTTGACGCCACCCCTAGGCCTTCTTACCTTCGCTGACCAAGCCAGTTTTCAGGAGAGCCGCCATGGCCACCGTCGCCGTCACCGATGATACCTTTGACACCGAAGTGAAACAGTCCGACATCCCCGTGGTGGTGGATTTCTGGGCAGAGTGGTGCGGCCCGTGCAAGCAGATCGGCCCAGCGCTTGAAGAACTGTCCGCCGAGTATGATGGCAAGGTCAAGATCGTGAAGGTCAACGTGGACGATAACCCGAATTCGCCAGCGCAATTGGGTGTGCGCGGCATCCCGGCACTGTTCATGTTCAAGGGCGGCGAAGTTGTGTCGAACAAAGTCGGCGCAGCCCCGAAAGCAGCGCTGGAAAGCTGGATCCAGGAAGCCATCTGATCCGGCCTGACCTGACGACAGGGGCGCCTTCGGGCGCCCTTTTCTGTTGTAGCGCGCGAAGACCGCGCCCATATAGCGCCGAGATGACCCAAGGGGCGAATATGGCGGAAACGGATTTTCCCGGCTGGCACGGGACGACGATTATTGGTGTCCGCAAGGGCGGGCGGGTTGTGGTCGCGGGGGACGGGCAGGTTTCGCTTGGCCAGACGGTGATCAAGGGCACGGCCACCAAGGTGCGGCGCTTGTCGCCCGGTGGCACGGATGTTGTCGCGGGATTTGCAGGATCAACTGCCGACGCGTTCACGCTGCTTGAACGGCTTGAGGCCAAGCTGGAAGCGACGCCTGGGCAGCTTCAGCGCGGCTGTGTCGAACTGGCCAAGGATTGGCGGACCGACAAGTACCTGCAAAAGCTGGAAGCGATGCTGATCGTGACCGACGGCACCGATCTTCTGGTGGTGACGGGGGCAGGGGACGTGCTTGAGCCCGAACACAACGTCGCGGCCATTGGCTCGGGCGGGAACTATGCCTTGGCAGCCGCGCGTGCGCTGATCGACACCGATTTGTCCGCCGAAGACATCGCGCGGAAGGCCATGGGCATCGCCGCAGACATCTGTGTCTATACCAACGGGTCGCTGACCGTGGAGACCATTGGCAAGTGATCGAGCGTGACGATCTTCGGGCAGCGGTTGCGGCTGGGATCGTGAATGAAGCCCAGGCCTCGAAGCTTGCCGCCCTGTCTGACAGTCGACGCGGTGCGCGCGAGGCGATTACCCCCGGCGACGAGCCGTTCGAACTATTCAAGGGATTCAATGAGATCTTCATCGTCGTCGGGCTGGTGATCCTGGCCACGGGGTGGATCGGGATTTCCAGCGTTGCGGCGGCGACCGAGATCGTCGACGTGCAAGGCTTTGCCGTCACCCGGGCGCTTCTTGGCGCGGCGATTATCTGGGCGCTGTCCGAATACTTTATCTGGCGCCGCAGGATGGTGGCGCCGGCAATAACGCTCGCCATCTTCTGGGCCGGGAACGCGGGGTTTGGGTTGATCGCCTGGCTCGCAGAGCCTTTCATGATCGCGCAGAACGATATCTCAAGCTTGCCCATGCCCTTGGCGCTTTCCGTCATTGCGATCCTTGGCTTCTGGATTCGGTTCCGGGTGCCCATCGCGCTCGCCATGGTCGCCTTGGGTATCTTCGCCGCTGCCGTCGTCGCCTCGGCGGTTGGAGGAGACCGGCCAGAGACGTTGCGGGACTTCTTCCTGCTTTCGGCAGAGGGCAACTTTGCCTGGATCACGCTTCTGATCGGGGTCGCCACCTTCGCCGTTGCAATGATGTTCGACATGTCCGATCCGCACCGCGTCACGCGCCGGGCCGCGAACGGGTTCTGGCTGCATGTCGTGGCCGCACCCGCCATCGTGAATACAGTCGCGCTCAGCCTTCTGGGCGGCGACAACTTCGTCCCACTTGCAGCCTTCCTGGCCCTTATCGCCCTGATCGCAATCGTGATCGACCGCCGGTCCTTCCTGATCGCAGGCGTCGGCTATGTTGTGGCCATTGCCACCACGGTTTCCGGTTCAAGCGGGGCGGCACAGACTATCCTGATCCTTGGCGTTGTCATGGTTCTGACAGGCGCGTTCTGGGAACGGATCCGCGCCGTCTTGCTCCGCCTGCTTGGCCCTGTTATCCCGCGCGACCGGCTGCCGCCGTCTGTCTGAAAAGGACTCAAATGACCGACTTGACCCCCCGCGAAATCGTTTCGGAACTCGACCGGTTCATCATCGGCCAGAAGGATGCCAAACGCGCCGTTGCTGTCGCACTGCGGAATCGTTGGCGGCGGAAGCAACTGGCCGATGACATCCGGGATGAGGTTTATCCGAAAAACATCCTGATGATCGGACCGACCGGCGTGGGCAAGACCGAGATTTCGCGACGCTTGGCCAAGCTCGCAAAGGCGCCATTCCTGAAAGTCGAGGCCACGAAGTTTACCGAGGTGGGTTATGTTGGCCGGGACGTCGAACAGATCGTGCGGGATCTTGTCGAGGCGGCAATCACAATGACGCGCGAGTTGATGCGCGACGACGTCAAAGCCAAAGCGCGCGCCAATGCGGAAGAACGCGTGGTCGAGGCGATCGCGGGAAAGGACGCCCGCAGCCAGACGCGCGAGATGTTCCGCGAGAAACTTAAACGCGGCGATCTTGACGACAAGGAAATCGAACTTGATGTGTCTGACACATCCTCACCTTTTCCTATGATGGAACTGCCGGGCGGTGCGCCTGGCCAGACCGGCGGGATGATGAATATCGGCGATCTGTTCGGAAAGGCTTTCCCAGCACGGACCGTCCGCAAGAAGATGACGGTTGCCGACAGCTATGATCTGCTGATGGCGGAAGAGGCCGACAAGCTTCTTGACGATGAGGCCGTGAAGAAAGAAGCGCTGGATGCCGTCGAACAAAACGGCATCGTGTTCCTGGATGAGATCGACAAGGTGTCGGCCCGGGCCGAGAACCGGGGCGCCGATGTCAGCCGGGAGGGGGTGCAGCGCGATCTTCTGCCCCTGATCGAAGGCACGACTGTTTCGACCAAGCATGGCCCGGTGAAGACGGATCATATCCTGTTCATCGCCTCCGGAGCGTTCCACGTGGCGAAACCGTCCGATCTTCTGCCGGAGCTTCAGGGACGGTTGCCGATCCGCGTGACATTGCGCGCGCTGACCGAGGAAGACTTCGTGCGGATCCTGACCGAGACCGATAACGCGCTGACCCGGCAGTATACCGCGCTGATGGGCACCGAAGAAGTTGAGGTGACCTTCACCGAGGATGGGATCGCGGCGCTGGCCAAGATCGCCGCGGATGTGAACCAGACGGTTGAGAACATCGGGGCGCGCCGTCTGTATACTGTGATCGAACGCGTGTTCGAAGAACTCAGCTTCACGGCACCCGATCGCGCGGGCGAGGCGATCACCGTGGATGCGGCGTTTGTCGACGCGAATCTCGGTGAGTTGACGAAATCCGCCGATACCAGCCGCTACGTGCTCTAGCCCCCGGCCCACATCGCGCCTATGGATCGGCGCATGTGGCGTTGGATCCCCTTCATCGTTCTGGTTTTGACGGCTTGCACGCCGCGCGGGCCGGTTCTGGTCAACCCGGACGTCGATGGTGCCGCATCGATCCGGCCAGTTTATGTCGCGACAACGCGGGCGGCGACTGCGTCGGGTCCGGGGGTCGAGCGATCTGAGGCCGCAAGTTTTGCCCGTTATGACGTGCGCGTCCCGCCACGTCGCGCGCCGGGCACCATCAGTATCAGGACCTTCAACGCAAACCCGGATCAAGATTTTCTGGCGAATGCTGTGGCGCCTTACGACTCATTAGGGGCCATGCGCAGGGATCTGGCGAACGCGCTTCGCGCAAAGCCGCGTGGCAGCCGCGAGGTCATGATCTATGTCCACGGCTTCAACAATACCTTCGCCGAAGGGCTGTACCGCGTGGCCCAGCTTGAACATGACCTCGGGCTCGACACGCTTGGGGTGCACTACGCGTGGCCGTCTGCCGGGAACCCGCTGGGGTATGGCTATGACCGCGACAGCATGCTGTTTGCGCGCGACGGGTTCGAAGCGCTGATTGGCGAGGTCGCCAAGGCAGGGGCGGACCGCGTGGTGTTGGTCGCCCACTCCATGGGTGCGCTTCTGGCGATGGAAACACTTCGCCAGATGGCGATCTCGGATCCCGGTTCGCCGGCGCGGACCATCGATGGCGTCGTATTGTTTTCGCCCGATATCGACATCGACGTGTTCGAGGCACAGGCCCGACGGATCGGAACGCTTCCCGACCCGTTCCTGATCTTCGTGTCGCAACGAGACCGCGCCTTGCGGCTCTCGGCCCGTCTGACCGGGCAACAGGAACGCCTGGGCAACCTGTCGGATCCCGAAGCCCTGGCGCCATACAACGTCACGCTTCTGGACGTGACCGAGTTTTCCAGCGGGTTGGGCCACTTCACGGCGGGATCATCGCCCGCGCTTTTGTCGATCCTCGGCCAAGTCGCGGATCTGGACGCGGCCTTTCGGCGGGACCGGGCAGGGCGGGCAGGGCTTTTGCCGGGAACCGTGCTGACGGTTCAAAACGCAACGCAGGTGATCTTGTCGCCCACAACAATCCTTGGCCGATGAGCTTTCCGCGCTTCCTTCGCGACAATGCACCCTTTCTGGGGGCCGGGGCGCTTTTGACCTTTTCGTCCAGTTTCGGGCAGACCTATTTCATCTCAATATTCGCGGGCGAAATCCAAGGTGCGTTCGGCCTGAGCCACGGCGCCTGGGGATCGATTTACGCCGCCGGAACGCTTGGCGCAGCAGCCGTCATGATCTGGGCGGGGACCTTGACGGACCGCTTCAGGATCCGCGCATTGTCGGTTTACGTGCTGATCGCCTTGGCCATCGCCTGCTTGCTTATGGCCGCTAACCCTTTTGTTTGGGCCTTGCCGTTTATCGTCTTCGCCCTGCGTCTTTTCGGTCAAAGCATGTCGAGCCACATGGCAACGGTTTCCATGGCGCGCTGGTTCGTGGCGACGCGTGGGCGCGCTTTGTCCATCGCGGGGCTTGGATTTTCGATTGGTGAAGCGCTTTTACCGCTAGTCTTCGTCGCGCTTCTGACCGTCACGGACTGGCGTACGCTTTGGGTCGTGGCCGCCGGGATCCTGATGGTGATCGTGCCTTTGGTGCGCTGGCTTCTGACCAAGGAACGGACGCCGCAGTCGATGGCCGAGGATCAGGGAACGTTTGGTCTGGATGGACGGCACTGGCGGCGCAGCGAAGTGATCCGCCATGTCACTTTCTGGGCGGTCGTTCCCGCAATACTCGGATTTTCGGCCTTTGTGACCGCGCTGTTCTTCTTTCAGGTGCATCTGACCGAAGTGAAGGGCTGGCGGCACTTGGACTATGTCGCACTTTTTCCGATTTATACGATGTCTGCGGTAACGGCGATGCTTCTGAGCGGTTGGGCAATCGACAAGGTGGGCACGCCCAGGCTGTTGATGGTCTATCTTCTGCCTCTGGCAGCCGGGTTCTATCTGATGTCTGGTGCCGAGACACTTGCCGGTGCGACGGTTGCCCTGATGCTCGTCGCGTTTTCCGGTGGGGCCATGGCCACCGTCCTGAATGCATTCTGGGCCGAGTTTTATGGCACGCAAAACCTGGGCGGCATCCGGTCAATCGCCATGGCCGTGATGGTTCTTGGCTCGGCCATTGGGCCTGGCCTTTCGGGGATGCTGATCGACCGGGGAATCGTTCTGCCTGAACAGTTGCCGTACGTCGCCCTGTTCTTTGTGATCGAATCCGCGATTTTGGCCACTGCCGTTCTTGCCGTCCGGCACCGGCTACCTCGGTCGCCGAAGGTAGACGTAATACGCCCCTGACCCGCCATGACGACGGTGGGATTCTTCCACCTGCAAGACCAGCGGGCGCAAGGGTGCCATGTCGAGCCAGCGCGGCACCTGGTTTCGAAGAAGCCCGATCCGTTCCGGGATGGGGCCGCTGTCACTGCGTGTTTTGCCTTTTCCGGTGATCACGAGGACCAGCCGCAACCCATCCGCATGCGCGTTCAGAATGAAGCTGTTCAACGCCGGATGCGCCTGGGCCAGGGTCATGCCGTGCAGGTCGATCCGGGCTTCGGGTTTCAGCTTGCCGCGCACCATTTTGCCGAAGCTCTTCCGATCCATCCGAAGGGGCCCGGGATCCGGCTTCGGGACGGGCGGCGGATGTTTCGGGGGTTTCGGCGTCTGGGACGGTTTCGGCATCCGCCCTGTCTTCGGTGCCGCTTTGGCCACAGCCGGCTCTGCCGGTTTTGGTCGGGGCGGCCCGAGGGGCGTGGCCGATGCTTTCACCCGATCCCAAAGCGCACGGTCATCCGGCGTCAGATCGCCCGGCTTCCTTGGGGGCCGCGCCAAAACTTAACCTTCTGGGTCCAGTTTCAATGCTGCTTCGATTGGCAACAGCGTGACCAGCCGACCGGCATCGCGGATCTTGCCCGCGCGTTCGCCTGCGCGCTGCCCGGACCCAAAAAAGATGTCAGCGCGCTGCGCCCCTTTGATGGCTGAGCCTGTATCCTGAGCGATCATAAGACGGCGAAGCGGTTGGGCACCCTGCTTTTCGATCCAAACCGGTGCGCCAAGTGGTGTATATTCCGGATCAACGGCGATCGACCGCATGGTCGTGATCGGACGGTTCATCGCACCCAAGGGACCGCTGGACTGCGAAATGTCCTTCAGCTCTCGAAAAAACACATAGGACGGATTGTGGCGCAGAAGTTCGGCGCCTTCTTCCGGGTTACGGCGCACCCAGTTGCGAATGACCTGAGCCGACACCTGGTGCGGTTGATAAATTCCGCGCCGGACGAGTTCTTGCCCCACGGATCGATAATCGTGGCCGTTCTTCCCGGCAAACCCAAGCCGCAGCTTTGCGCCGCCATCAAGCGCGATCCGGCCTGAGCCCTGGATCTGAAGAAAAAACGCGTCCACCGGATCTTCGACCCAGGCAAGCTCAAGACCACGGCCCTCCAGAAGCTTGCCCTCTTCGATCTCGGCCCGCGTGTACCATCGTGATCCCGGATCAAGTTCGGGCGGCATCGCATAAAGCGGAATGTCGAACACATCCGTTTTCCGGCGAGAACCCTGGAGTTCGGGTTCAAAATAGCCGGTGAACAGGGCGGGCTTGCCGTCATCGATCAGGACCGGGCGAAAAAACAACTCGAAAAATGTCCGCGCATTTTTCTGGTTCTGGGCCAGGGCGCAAAGCGAAGCCCAGTCCGGATCGGTCAGATCCGGGCAGGTCTCCATGAACACCGCCAGCGCAGCGTCGTGATCGTCATGGGGCCAGCCTTCAAGCTCGGCCCAGTCGAGGATTTTGTGGCGCACGCCTTCGGCGCCCGAAGGGGTTACGGCCATGGTCAGAACAATCGCTGCGGCCGCCGCAATTTTTCGGATCATCCGCCGGTCGCGACCAGCACCCAATTCGGGTCAGACGCGCCCATCTTGCGCGAAAAGGTCCAGATATCGCGCTGGCGCTTGATCTCGCTTGGGTTGCCTTCGACGATGTTCCCTTCGGCATTCTTCACGACGGATGTCAGTTCGCCCACAAAGCGCACCGAAACATCGCCTTCACCGGTGTTTGCATCAAACGCCGCGTCATGCAGAACCAATTCGCGAACGCCAACGAAATTGGCTTCGACCGTCAGACCGGCTTCTTCGCGCTGTTTGATGACGTCTTCGAATGCTTCCGCCACATCATCGGCAAGGAAACCACGCACATCAGACAGATCGCCCTTTTCGAAGGACATCAGGATCATCTCATAGGCGCCGCGCGCGCCGTCCAGAAATTCACCGACGCTGAACCCAGGTTCCGCGCCCTTCATTTCGGCCAATGCGCTGGCTGCATCGGATCCTTCTTCAACGTGATCCGTGATGTCCCGATCCGGGCCCCCTTCGATGACATCGAAGTCGCGGCGCGCATCTCGGCGCGCATCGTCACCGCCCGGAAGTTGAACCGGCGGTTTTTCGAACCCTTCGCGCGTGCCGAGCACACTGCGCAGGCGCAAAATCAGAAACACAGCGATGCCGGCCAAGACCAGCAGTTGAATGATTGATGAGCTCATTGCAGCCTCGTTAATGCGGGACCCCTTGGTATCCGGCGTCCACGGCACTTATGTAGGTCAGAGGTGGGGTTGAGTCTACCTCGCCCCCCAAGACGTGAGGCTGAGATGTGGTTGTTTGCTCTTTTTCTGGCCATTCCACTGATTGAGATCGCTCTGTTTATCCAGGTCGGCGGTTGGATCGGGCTTTTTCCCACGCTGGCAATCGTTGTGATCACAGCGATTCTCGGGACATGGCTGGTTCGGCATCAGGGGCTTATGGCCATTGCCGGGTTACAGAAGTCTTTCCGCGAGCTTGCGGACCCAACCGAGCCATTGGCCCATGGCGCCATGATCCTGATCGCTGGCGCGTTATTGCTGACACCTGGGTTTTTCACCGATGCGGTTGGATTTCTGTTCCTCATTCCCGGGGTCCGGATGGCCGTGATGCGGTATGTTCGGGCGCGGGTGAACGTTGCCACGATGACCTATGGCGATGGTCCGGGGCCACAGAACACGGCCAGTGACGACCCCAATGTGACCATTGATGGCGAATTTGAAGACGTCACGTCTGACGCGCCGCCACGAAAACCGACGCATAATCCGCCCTCGGGCTGGACCCGGCATTGAGGGTACCCGCGGCCTCTGCTAGAGACCCGCGACTGAAAGTTGACCATGAACAGGGGGGACGGCATGGCCGATCCACAAAACGGCGCGGCACCCGATCCCGCTCAGCTTGCCGCGCAACCGAAGTTGAACATCGCAGGACAGTTCATCCGCGACATCTCGTTTGAGAACATCCTGTCCCAAAAACCCGTGCAGGGCGACGTTAAGCCGGAAGTTCAGGTGCAGGTTGGCACCGACGCCCGAAAACGCGGCGACAGCGGGCAATACGAAATCCAATTGAAGATCACTGTCACGTCCAAAAACCGGGGCTCAGATGACGTCCTGTTTGTGCTCGAACTGGACTATGGCGGGGTCGTCACCGTTGAAAACGTCACGGAAGAGCAGATGCACCCGTTCCTTCTGATCGAGGGGCCCCGGATGCTGTTCCCGTTCGCGCGCCGGATCATCAGTGACATGACGCGCGATGGTGGTTTCATGCCGCTGAACCTCGACAACGTCGATTTCATGTCGCTCTACCGGCAGAAGATGATTCAGGCAGCCGCGGCGCAGGCCTCGGAAGCGCCGAAAAGCGACGCTTAATCCGTCCAAAGGTTGTCTTCACCAAGCTTTTCGACAAAGGCGGCATGAGCCGCCTTTTCTTCTGCGGTGATCCTGGACGGCAGTGGCGCAGGCCGGGGTGACGGGCGCCACGCGCCGCCTTCGCCCGGGCGGGTGGCCGATTGGGCGGCCAATCCGAACTCCGGCTGCCTGCCCCCGATCAATTCAAGATAAACCTCGGCAAGGATTTCACTGTCGAGCAAAGCGCCGTGCAGCGTCCGGGCCGAGTTATCGATCCCGAACCGTCGGCAAAGAGCATCAAGCGATGCGGGAGAGCCCGGAAACCGCTTCCGGGCAATGGCCAGTGTATCGATCGCCTGATCCATGGGCAGCGTTGCCATTTTGGCCCAGCCAAGCTCTGCGTTCAGAAACTTCATATCGAAGCTGGCATTGTGAATGACCAGTTTCGCGTCACCGACGAAATCCAGAAACGCCTGCCCGATCTCGGCAAATTTGGGTTTGTCGCGCAAAAACTCCTCGCTCAGCCCATGCACCGCAAATGCATCCTCGGGCATATCCCGTTCCGGGTTGATATATTGATGATAGGTTCGGCCTGTCGGCACGTGACCTTTCAGCTCAACCCCACCAATCTCGACGATCCGGTCGCCCGTTTCCGGATCAAACCCCGTCGTTTCAGTGTCGAGAACGATTTCCCGCATTGCCCCGCTCCGCCCTTATTTTCTTGACGATATCTTCCACCATCTGGCGGGCGCCGTCCAGCGTTAGCGTCTCGATCACGAAATCAGCCCGGGCGCGTTTTTCGGCATCAGGCATTTGCCGGGACAAGATCGTTTCGAGCTGGGTTTCTGACATTCCCGGCCGCGCAAGGACGCGGTCCCGCTGAATGTCGCTTGGCGCGGACACGACGGCCACCGCATCGACCCAAGCTTCGGATCCGGTCTCATAAAGCAGCGGGATGTCATAGACTGCAATATCAGCGTCCGTTGCCACTGCGTGCGCCTTACGATCCGCGGCAACCAGCGGATGAACGACCGCTTCAATCTGCTTTAATGCCGTTGGATCGTCGGCAATCCAGGATTTTAGCGTGTCACGGCTGACAGCACCGTCCACAACGGCATCCGGCCTAAGGCGCGCCAAGGGCTCAACCGCCGCCCCACCTTTCGCATAAATCCGGTGTACTGCCGCATCAGCATCCCAAACCACACATCCCAAATCGGCGAACATCTTGGCGGTGGTCGACTTCCCCATCCCGATGGATCCGGTGAGACCCAGACGGAATGCACGCGTCATGGGCCCAGAACCACCTTGCGCAGGTCATCATCGACCTCGGGCCGAAGGCCAAACCAGCGCTCGAAGGCTGGAACGGCCTGATGCAAAAGCATGCCCAACCCATCAACTGTCACGCACCCGATCTCGCGCGCCTGCTGCAAAAAAACAGTGTCCAGCGGTGTGTAAACCAGATCGCTGACCGTTGCGGACGGAGACAGCGCATCAAGCGGCACCCGAAACTCGGACTTACCGTCCATTCCAAGCGAGGTCGTATTTATGACAGTGGCGGCGCCATCCAGGGCGTTGCCCGCCTGGACCCAGTCAAAGACCACAAGCTTTGTGCCAAATTCGCTTCGAAGCGCCTCGGCGCTGGTGCGGGTTCGGTTGGTGATGCGAATTTCCTCAACGCCCACATCGATCAGTGATGCGACGACGGCGCGCGCCGCGCCGCCCGCACCGATAACGGTCGCAGGCCCGGCTTTTGGGTTCCATCCCGGGGCCCCGTTTCTAAGGTTTTCGACAAACCCATAGCCGTCGGTATTGTCTGCGTGGATACGTCCATCCTTGCGAAAGATCAGCGTGTTTGCCGCTCCGATCAGCGACGCTCGATCGGTCACCAGATCAGCGAGTTCCAACACCGAGACCTTGTGCGGGATCGTCACATTGATCCCGACAAATCCCATCTTCGGCATCGCGCGCACCGCTTCGGCCAGATCCGATTGGGCGATGTCCATCGGGATATAGTATCCCGGCATGCCATAGCGCCGCAGCCAATAGCGGTGAAGCCGGGGCGATTTGGAATGTGCGATCGGCGACCCGATCACACCGGCCAGGGGGATTTTCGTCTCACTCATTTCGGAACGATACCTCTTAGCGTGAGATAAGACAGAAGCTCGATCAGCGGCAATCCCAGAATAGCGTGCCAGGACCCCGAGATCTGTTCGAAAAGCCGGATGCCTTCCTCTTCAATTCTATAGCATCCCACGGATGAACCGACATCCGGCCAGTTCCGGTCCAGGTACTGTTCCAAATAGTCGGGGCTTATCTTTCGCATCCGAAGCGTCGCCTGCCCGATATGGCGCCAAACCGGTCTGCCGTCCTCATAAACCACCGCTGCCGAATGCATTTTGTGGGTGGAACCACTGAGTGATATCAAATGTTCTTTCGCCTCGTCGCGTGACGTGGCCTTGTTCAGCAGCTTTCCTTCTTGTTCCAGAACTTGATCGGATCCGATGACCAGAGCACCCGGAAACTTCGTGACCGCCTTTGCAGCTTTCCCTTCGGCCAAGGCATCGGCAATATCGCGCGGCGTTACGCCTTCGGCCAAAAGCGAGTCGCGGATTGCGCTTTCGTCCAGGGCCACGGGATGCACGAGAAAAGGAACGCGGGCCTGTTGTAGCAGCGTCGCCCGGATCTTCGATCCTGAGGCAAGGATGATGTCGGCAGCCATCGTTATCCTCGGCGTGATGTGGGTAACCCGTGCAAAGCCGGTGCGCAAAACCGGTGAGACAGGTCCCGGATGAAGAAGGGAGCAGGTTTGGTCAAGGACTTCACGTTTCTTCCGGGATTTCGTCCCAAGGGATCGTTCGGATTGCCACATATCCCAAGGGGTGGAGAAGTCCGGTCAATCGGAGTCTTTCCCACAGGATTTTCCCGATAACCTGATACCTTTAACGCATTGAAAAATATAGTTTATACGCCGATATCCAACCCTGTGACCAAGGACCTTAGACGCCCCTGTGTATGTGTGAATTGGGGGTCGAATCTGTTTAGGAATCGTTAATCCACACAATCCACTGCCCTTACAAAAGCCACTACCTTTTCTTTCTTTTATTATTATTAGGGGAACAGGGGGACGGGACCCCGAAAGGGGCTGCTTAGAATGATTGAAAACCTGTATCTCTGGATCAAGGCCCTTCATATCATTTCGGTTGTGGCGTGGATGGCAGGGCTGTTTTATCTGCCCCGCCTTTTTGTCTATCACGTCGAGCAGGTCGAAACCGGTTCGAAGACTGATGAGATGTTCCAGACCATGGAACGGCGTCTTCTGAAGGCGATCATGAACCCGGCCATGATTGCGACCTGGGTTTTCGGATTGCTTCTGATCTCGATCCCCGGACTTGTCGATTGGGGTTCTGTCTGGCCCTGGACCAAGGCGGCAAGCGTCTTGGCCATGACCTGGTTTCATCATTGGTGCGGCCGGCGTCGGAAGGAATTCGTGGCTGGTACCAATACGCGGTCCGGGCGAGATTATCGGATCATGAATGAAGTTCCGACCCTTCTTCTGCTGGTCATCGTCGTATCTGTGGTTGTGCGCCCTATCTGACGCATCCATTGACTCAAGGTGCACTGCTCCCTATTTAGCAGCCGTTGCCGTCCGGCGACGCGTCGCCGACCACGCTTGTCTTAAGCCCGGTGGCATCCCAAAGAACATATGACCGCGCGGCCCGATGGCCCGGTCCAAGGATTTCCCCCCGATGAGTGATAACCGTCTGAATCTGTCTGAACTCAAGTCGCAAAGCCCGGCCGATCTTCTTTCGCTGGCTGAAGAGCTTGAGATCGAAAATGCTTCCACCATGCGCAAGGGCGAGATGATGTTCTCGATCCTGAAAGAGCGCGCGGATGAAGAATGGGTCATCGGCGGTGACGGCGTTCTGGAAGTGCTTCAGGACGGGTTTGGGTTTTTGCGCTCGCCAGAGGCCAACTATTTGCCGGGCCCTGATGATATCTATGTTTCGCCGGACATGATCCGTCAGTTTTCACTTCGGACCGGGGACTCCATCGAAGGTGTGATCCGGGGCCCGAATGACAACGAGCGCTATTTCGCCCTGACCAAGGTCGAGAAGATCAACTTTGAAGATCCCGAGCGCGCGCGGCACAAGGTCAGCTTCGACAACCTAACGCCGCTTTATCCTGATGAGCGTCTGAAGATGGAAATCGAGGATCCGACGATCAAGGATCGCTCGGCCCGGATTATCGACTTGGTTGCGCCGATCGGGAAAGGTCAGCGGTCTTTGATCGTGGCCCCGCCCCGGACCGGTAAGACGGTGATCCTGCAAAACATCGCGCATTCGATCGAGACCAACCACCCCGAATGCTATCTGATCGTTCTTCTGATCGATGAACGCCCAGAGGAAGTGACGGACATGCAGCGCTCGGTGAAGGGTGAGGTGATATCCTCGACCTTCGACGAACCTGCGACGCGCCACGTGGCGGTCAGCGAAATGGTCATCGAGAAGGCTAAGAGACTTGTCGAACACAAGCGCGATGTGGTGATCTTGCTCGATTCAATCACGCGCTTGGGCCGGGCTTTCAACACGGTCGTGCCGTCATCCGGCAAGGTGCTGACCGGTGGTGTGGATGCCAATGCCCTGCAACGCCCGAAGCGGTTCTTCGGTGCCGCCCGGAACATCGAAGAAGGTGGATCGCTGACCATTATCGCGACGGCCCTGATCGATACCGGCAGCCGCATGGATGAAGTGATCTTCGAGGAATTCAAAGGCACGGGTAACTCGGAAATCGTGCTGGACCGCAAAGTTGCGGACAAACGAACCTTCCCGGCGATGGATATCCTTAAGTCCGGGACCCGGAAGGAAGAGCTGTTGGTCGACAAGGGTGATCTTGCGAAAACCTATGTGCTGCGCCGGATCCTGAATCCGATGGGGACGACAGATGCCATCGATTTCCTGATCTCGAAATTGAAGCAGACCAAGACAAATGGCGAATTCTTCGACTCGATGAACACCTAAATTACTGAAAATAAATGAAAAATGTCAGATCGCGATACAATATTTGCCGAGGCGACCGCGCCGGGCAAGGCAGGTGTCGCGATCGTTCGCATCTCTGGCCGGCGCGCGGCTGACACAGCAGGCCGGCTAATCGGGTCCCTGCCAGATCCTCGTGAGGCGGCGGTCAGGACCGTCCGGGATCTGACCGGCAACGTGATCGATGAAGGTCTTGTGATCGCTTTTCCGGACGGGGCCAGCTTTACAGGTGAACCGGTCGTCGAATTGCAACTTCACGGATCGCGCGCTGTGGTCGCAAAAGTTCTGGCAGAGCTGTCCAGGGTGGAAGGCGCCCGCCTTGCTGAACCAGGCGAGTTCACCCGCCGCGCACTGGAAAACGGTCGGCTTGATCTGACGCAGGTTGAAGGGCTTGCCGATTTGATCGACGCCGAGACCGAGGCGCAGCGCGTTCATGCGATGCAGCAGGCAACCGGGGCATTGCGCGATCAGGCCGAGGCTTGGCGTGGCAAGCTGATCCGTGCGGCGGCCTTGATGGAGGCGACAATTGACTTCGCCGATGAAGAGGTGCCCGAAGACGTCTCGCCGGAAGTCGGGCAGATCCTGTCTGATCTTCGGTCAGAGATCGCGGAAGCACTCGACAGCACAACGTTTTCGGAACGGCTTCGCGAAGGCTTTACGGTTGCGATTGTCGGGCGACCGAACACGGGTAAGTCGACGCTTCTGAACCGGCTTGCCGGGCGGCGGGCGGCAATCACATCTGAGACGGCCGGTACGACGCGCGATGTCATCGAAGTGCGGATGGACCTGTCCGGACTTCCGGTCACGCTTCTGGATACGGCTGGTTTGCGCGAGACGGCGGATCAGGTCGAAGCGGAAGGCGTCGATCTTGCCCGCGGTCGTGCGGCAAATGCCGACCTGCGCGTCTGTCTGATTGATCCCGGCGATGCGCCACCGATAGATCTTGGCGCCGAGGATATCGTTTTGACCGCTAAGGCCGATCTGCATGGCGGCCAAGGAATCTCTGGCGAAACGGGTCTGGGGGTCGACAAGCTGATCTCGGACATTTCGGAACGCCTCGGTCGTCGTGCGCCGTCGTCTGGGTTGCTCACGCGGGCGCGGCATCGCGACGTATTGTCAGGTGGGCTTGCCGCGCTGGACGCCGCGTTGGGAGCGTTTGATAGTCCGGATGCTCAGCCCGAACTGATCGCACAGCACCTTCGCGATGCCGTCAGATCGCTCGACAGACTTGTCGGACGCGTCGATGTGGAGCATATCCTCGGCGAGATCTTCGCGAGCTTCTGTTTGGGCAAATAGGTGTTTCCCGTGAAACAACCTGACTTTGATGTGATTGTGGTCGGTGGCGGCCATGCCGGTGCCGAGGCAGCTCATGCAGCCGCGCGGATGGGTGTGCGCGTGGCGCTGGTCACGTTGACGCGTGACGGTATAGGCGTGATGTCCTGCAATCCAGCAATTGGCGGGCTCGGCAAAGGACATTTGGTGCGGGAAATCGACGCGCTGGACGGGATCATGGGGCGCGCAGCCGATGCGGCCGGGATCCAGTTTCGCTTGCTGAATCGCCGCAAGGGGCCTGCTGTGCAGGGCCCGCGCGCCCAGGCCGACAGGGCGCTGTACCGGTCTGCCATCCAGAATGCGATGGCCAGCCATGGCGGGATCACTGTGATCGAAGGCGAAGTTGCCGATCTTCGGATGGACGGTGACCGTGTGGCCGGTGTCGTACTGGCCGACGACTGTGAAGTTTCGGCGGGTGCCGTGGTTCTGACGACGGGCACGTTTCTGCGCGGCGTGATCCATATTGGCGATGTGGCGCGGCCCGGCGGCCGTATGGGTGAGGCGCCATCGGTGCGCTTGGCCGAACGGATCGATGACTTTGGCTTGCCGCTTGGTCGACTGAAAACGGGAACGCCGCCGCGACTGGATGGCCGGACAATTGATTGGGACCGGACCGAAGCGCAGCCCGGTGACGATGATCCGACCATGTTTTCCTTTCTATCGGATGGTCCAACCGCGCGCCAAGTGTCCTGTGGGATCACCCACACGAATGAAGCGACACACGCAATCATCGAGGAAAACCTCGGGCGGTCGGCCATGTATGGCGGACATATCGAAGGGGTTGGGCCGCGGTATTGCCCGTCGATTGAAGACAAGATCGTAAGGTTTGCCGATAAAACATCACACCAGATATTCCTGGAGCCGGAGGGTCTGAACACTCATCTGGTGTATCCTAACGGGATATCGACGTCCCTTCCTGAGGAGGTACAAGAGGCCTATGTGCGCACGATTGTGGGGCTAGAGAAGGCCGTGATCACGCAACCGGGCTATGCCATCGAATATGACTACGTCGATCCGCGCTGCCTGGGTCCGACGCTAGAATTGCAGGATCATCCCGGCCTGTTCCTAGCGGGCCAGATCAACGGGACAACCGGATATGAAGAAGCCGCGGCGCAAGGTATGGTGGCTGCCTTGAACGCGTCCGCCTATATATTGGGCCGGGAGCAAGTCATCTTTTCGCGGCGTGACAGCTATATCGGGGTCATGGTGGACGATCTGACCACACGCGGCGTGACGGAGCCCTATCGCATGTTCACGTCGCGGGCGGAGTATCGACTGTCGCTCAGAGCGGATAATGCAGACCAGCGGCTCACTCCGATCGGCCTGGCGCTCGGTTGCGTCGGCGATGAGCGCGCCAAATTGTTTCACGTGAAACATCAGAAGCTGGAACGCGGACGTCAAATTCTGAAGGACCAGGCATTTTCTCCGAAAGAACTGGCGAAGATTGGTGTTTCGCCGGCCCAGGATGGAAAGCGCCGCAGCGCTTATGATGTCTTGTCCTTTCCCGAGACATCTCTCGAAACCTTGTTGCCGTTGGATCCAGCTATTGCTGAGATCGACGCCGACACAGGCGAGCAACTGAAACGAGAGGCGCTGTATGCAAATTACCTGGATCGGCAAGAGCGCGACGCAGAAGCTCTGCGGCGGGATGAAGCGCAGTCCATTCCAAAGTCCTTCGACTATGGCGGTGTCACCGGATTAAGCAATGAATTGCGGTCCAAATTAATGGCGGTGCGACCGGCAACACTTGCCCAGGCGGCGCGTATTGATGGAATGACCCCGGCCGCCCTAACGCTGATCCTTGCGAATTTGAAGGCGGATGAACGGAAACGCGCATGACGCGCGATGACCTTCGCCGGCTTCTGGATCGGGATGTTTCACGTGAAACATACGAGCGCTTGGATGTCTTTGCGAGGGAACTTCTGAAATGGAACCGCAAGATCAACCTGGTGTCCCGGGCATCTGAGGCACATCTTTGGATGCGTCACATCGCGGACTCCGCGCAAATCTGGCATTTGGCGGGCGCCAGTTCGGGGCGTTGGGTCGATTTAGGGTCCGGCGGTGGCCTTCCCGGGCTGGTTGTCGCTGCGTTTGCGGCAGATGAAACCCCGGGTTTGTCTGTCGTGCTTGTGGAAAGCGATCAGCGCAAATCAGCGTTTCTGCGGTCCGCGGCGCGTTTGATGGACCTGGATGTACAGGTCTTGTCCGCCAGGATCGAGTCACTGGATCCGTTGAATTGTCACTTCCTTTCGGCGCGGGCCTTGGCGCCGCTGACGGATCTTTTGGCGCACGCGCATCGCCACCTGGACAAGGGCATCGCTCTGTTCCCAAAAGGCGCGAATTTTCGCGCGGAACTGTCGCGCGCCCTTGAAACCTGGACCTTCACTTGCGAAGAAGTGACCAGCAGAACCGACGCTGAGGCCGTTATTCTCAAGCTCGGAGACATCAGGCCCGTCTGACATGACCGCAGAACTTGAACCCAAGATCATCGCCATCACCAATCAGAAAGGTGGGGTCGGGAAAACGACGACCGCGATCAATTTGGGCGCAGCATTGGCAGAGGCCGGGAAGGCGGTTCTGATCGTTGATCTGGATCCTCAGGGCAACGCATCGACAGGTCTCGGCATACCCGCTGCGGCGCGAGATCTGACGACATATGATCTTTTGCTTGGCGACGCGACCTTATCCGAGATCGTGAAACCGACGGATACAGAGGATCTTTGGATCGCACCGGCGACGACCGATCTAAGTTCGGCCGATATGGAAATGGCCGCCAATCCGCGTCGGAGCTTTCTTCTTCGCGATGCTTTGCGCCGAAAAGCGGCCGAGGTGTTCGAGTTCATCTTGATCGACTGTCCGCCCAGCCTGAGCTTGCTGACGGTCAACGCGATGGTGGCGGCAAATTCCGTGCTCGTTCCGCTTCAAAGCGAGTTCTTTGCGTTAGAGGGCCTGTCGCAACTCATGTTGTCAGTGCGCGAAGTGCGGGCAAGCGCGAACCCCGATCTCAGGATCGAGGGCATCGTTCTGACCATGTTCGATAAGCGCAACAACCTGAGCCAGCAGGTCGAAGCAGACGCACGCGAGACATTGGGCGAAATGGTGTTTGAAACCATCGTGCCGCGGAATGTCCGCGTGTCCGAGGCACCATCGTTTTCGGTCCCGGTTCTAAGCTATGACAGCGGTTCAAAGGGCAGCATTGCTTACCGATCTTTGGCGCAAGAAATGGTAGCCGCACGCCAGCGTGCTACAACATGATGGGTGCAGTGCATGGCTGATAAAAAGAAACGCCAGGGTCTTGGCCGGGGTTTGTCGGCCTTGATGGCCGACGTTGCTGTCGATGAGCCAAGCGCCGATCAACCCGCCCGGACAAAGTCGGGCGTCGATCAGATTCCGATTGATCGGATCGAGCCAAATCCAGACCAGCCGCGCCGTGACTTTGACGATGGGCCCTTGAAAGAGTTGGCGAACTCAATCCGCGAAAAGGGCATCATCCAACCGCTGGTCCTGCGGGCGTCGGCAAAATCCCCCGGCGGTTATGAGATCGTTGCCGGCGAGCGGCGTTGGCGGGCGGCCCAGCTTGCCCAACTTCATGAGGTTCCGGCGGTCATTCGTGAGTTTGACGATACTGAAGTGCTTGAGGTCGCCATTATTGAGAACATTCAGCGTGCGGATCTGAATCCGGTTGAAGAAGCGCTTGGATATCAACAACTTATGGATCGGTTTGGGCGAACCCAGGAAGCCATGGCCGAGGCTCTGGGCAAAAGCCGGAGCTATATTGCGAATGCCGTTCGGCTTCTTGGGCTGCCGGACGAAGTTCTGGATTTCCTTCGCAAAGGTGCGCTTTCCGCAGGTCATGCCCGCGCGCTGATCACGGCGGATGATCCGGTTGCCCTTGCCAAGGACATTGTCAAACGTGGGCTGTCGGTTCGTGATGCTGAAAAGATGGCAAAGGGAACCGCCGCGCCTGCCACGCCGTCGGCGCCGGTGGTCACGCCCAAAGATGCGGACACGCGCGCGTTGGAATCCGATCTGGGCGCGGCTTTGAAGATGAAAGTCGCGATCGAGCACAATGCGGGCGGCGAGAGCGGGCAGGTCGTGATCAAATACGGCTCGCTTGAGCAATTGGACGATCTTTGCCGCAAACTTACGACCGCGAGCTAAGACAGTAATTCGGCTACCACGGTATTCAGCAGGGCGCGGCCCTTGGTTGTGGCAGTGATGCGGTCCGGCTTGGCGGCGATAACGCCGATATCCTGCAAACCTCTGATTTTAAAGGGATTAAGGTTGACATCCGAAATACCCCGAAGCCGATCAACCGACAACCCTTCGGCAAGGCGAAGCGATGTGATCACATATTCTTCGCCCCGCTCTTCGGGCGTCAGCACTTTGCGCGAGAGCTCTCCGTTTCCGGTGTCCCTGACGCGGTTCAACCACGCCTCGGGTGCGCGCGGGGCCGTTGTCGCCAAGCGTTCCGATCCAAACGTTAGGCGGCCATGGGCGCCGGGCCCGATACCGGCCCAGTCGCCAGCACGCCAATAAATTAGATTGTGTCGGGCTTCTTCGCCGGGCCGCGCGTGGTTTGACACTTCATAGGCCGGCACGCCCGCCTGTGTCGTCACTTCCTGGGTAAGCTCAAACAGATCGGCGCCCAGATCTTCGGATGGCAAGCCCTGTAGCCCGCCATGGCGATGGCGTTGACCAAATGGCGTTCCGGGTTCAATTGTGAGTTGATAAAGCGAAAGATGGTCCGGGCCGAAAGAGAGCGCCCGGGTTAGCTCTGCGTCCCAATCTGCCAGTGACTGGTTCTGGCGGGCATAAATCAGATCGAAGCTGACCCGTTCGAAATGTTGGCGGGCCGACGCGACCGCCTGTAATGCATCATCCGCAGAATGCATTCGCCCGAGCGTTTTCAGATCCCGGTCGTTCAAGGCTTGGACGCCGATGGACACGCGGTTCACGCCGCCCGCTGCCAGATCGTGGAACTTCCCAAACTCAACGCTGGTCGGATTGGCTTCAAGTGTAGCTTCGAAATCCTTTGCCAGCACCCACCGGCTAGCGATGCGGTCCAGCACCGCCGCGACCACCGATGGATCCATCAGGCTCGGGGTTCCGCCCCCGAAGAAAACGGACGAAACCGTGCGTCCTGCGGTTTCTTCCGCGATCCGGTCGATCTCCGACAGATAGGCCGCCCGCCAATGATCTTGATCTGTCGATGCCGAAACGTGGCTGTTGAAGTCGCAATAGGGGCATTTCGCTTGGCAGAAGGGCCAGTGAAGGTAGATGCCGAATCCGGCTTCTTCCCAATTCTCAGGCAAAGCGCGCTGCGACAAGCTTGGCGAATGCGTCGGCCCTGTGAGACATGCCGTGCTTTTTCGCCGGGTCCATTTCACCGAACGTTTGCGTTTCGCCATTCGGCAAAAAGACGGGATCGAAACCGAACCCGAGAGCTCCTCGCATCGGCCAGACGACCTGACCCTCGACGGCGCCGTCGTAGAATTCGGTTTCGCCATCGGGGAAAGCCAAGCACAGCGTTGCCCGGAACCGCGCGGTCCGCGGCGCCGGTGCGTTCTTTTCTTCCAGCAGGTTCCAGACCTTGGTCATGGCCATCGGAAAATCACGACCGTTCGGTGTTTCCGCCCAATCGGCGGTGAAGACGCCAGGCTGCCCATCCAAAGCGTCAACCTCGATCCCGCTGTCATCGGACAAGGCCGGCAGGCCGGATCCCGTTGCGGCGGCCAGGGCCTTGATCGCCGCGTTTCCGTGAAACGTGGTCTCGGTCTCATCCGGTTCGGGCAGTCCAAGGTCCGCGGCAGAGACCACGGCCATCCCAAGAGGCGCAAGCAGTTCAGAGATCTCGCGCAGCTTTCCGGCGTTGTGCGATGCAAGGACCAGCTTGTCGCCAATCGGTCGCATCAGGCCGTTGCCGCCTTTTGCGCCGCGACAAGATCGTTCACGCCTGACTCGGCCAGATCCAGAAGGCCAGTCAGATCATCGCGCGAGAATGTTGCCCCTTCTGCGGACATCTGTATTTCGATCAGGCGCCCTGAACCCGTCAGGATAAAATTCCCGTCAACACCTGCCTCGCTGTCCTCGGGATAGTCCAGGTCCAGTACACGCTGGCCCGCGTAGATCCCGCAAGATACCGCCGCCACGTGATCGGTCAGCGGATCCGACAGGACCTCGCCCGCCTCCATCAGCTTGTTCACTGCCAGCCGCAATGCGACCCAGCCCCCGGTGATCGAGGCGCAGCGCGTTCCACCATCGGCCTGGATCACATCACAGTCGACCGTGATCTGCCGTTCGCCCAAAGCAACCCGGTCCACCCCCGCCCGCAGGCTGCGGCCAATAAGCCTTTGAATTTCCTGCGTTCTGCCGGACTGGCCATTCTTGGATTCGCGCCGCATCCGCGTATGTGTGGCCCGGGGCAGCATCCCGTATTCCGCCGTCACCCAGCCTAATCCGGTGCCTTTCAGAAACGGAGGCACCCGGTCATCAAGGCTGGCTGTGCATAGAACATGCGTGTCGCCCATACGGATCAGACACGACCCTTCGGCATGACGCGTCACGCCCGTTTCAATGGAAACAGCGCGCATTTCTCCGGTCGCGCGACCTGAGGGTCTCATGGCAATACTCCCTGCTGAGTGCGGTCGGGTCATACTTTGATGCCACGTACGGGCGCAAGCCCGATTGACCTTCGCCCGGTGCTGACATTACATCCAGTGTCCGGGAGCAGGCGGAATGAGCAAAGGCGCAGGATTGCTAGCGGAAATGACCGAGCGCAGCCGAGAGGTATTTCGGCTCGTGGTCGAGGGCTATCTGACGTCCGGCGAACCGGTCGGATCGCGCACCCTGACCCGGTCGATGTCCGAATCCATCTCGGCCGCGACCATCCGAAACGTCATGCAGGATCTGGAGCTGATGGGGCTGATCGACAGCCCCCATGTTTCTGCTGGTCGGATCCCTACAGAACAGGGCCTTCGGATCTTCGTCGACGGCCTTCTTGAAGTCGGCGAGCTGAATTCCGAGGATCGTGGAAAGATCGAAGCCACGCTTGGCCCGGACGACATGGATGTAGGCACGGCCTTGGATCGCGTTGGCTCGGCGCTTTCAGGATTGACCCACGGGGCCAGCCTGGTCTTGGCCCCCAAGTCCGAAGCGCCGGTGAAACATGTAGAATTTGTGTCGCTTGGTGCCGATCGCGCGCTTGTCGTGCTGGTCTTTGCCGATGGCCAGGTCGAAAACCGTGTCTTCACGCCACCTCCAGGACAAACGCCGTCGTCGCTGCGCGAGGCTGCGAATTTCCTGAACGCGGTGGCAGGTGGCCGGACCCTGTCCGAGCTTGGGCAGGTCGTCCGACAGCAAATCGACGTGCACCGGCAAGAGCTTGATACCTTGTCTCGGGATCTTGTCGAGGCGGGCGTGGCACTTTGGCAGGACGAAGGTGAACAGCATGAACGACTGATCGTCCGGGGCCGTGCGAATCTGTTGGGCGAAAACGAATATGCCGAGGATCTGGAACGGATCCGAACA
Source organism: Paracoccaceae bacterium (assembly GCA_965267475.1). GTDB lineage: Bacteria > Pseudomonadota > Alphaproteobacteria > Rhodobacterales > Rhodobacteraceae > JBCBKU01. Next base: position 417,327 of record OZ254079.1, on the reverse strand, counting down.
CTGTTCGATGACCTTGAACGCAAGCGTGACATCGCCGAATTCCTCGATCTGACCGAACAAGGCGACGGGGTCCGCATTTTTATCGGGTCAGAAAACAAGCTTTTTTCTCTAACGGGTTCCTCTTTGGTGGTGTCTCCATATATGAACGCTGACCGAAAGGTTGTGGGTGCGGTGGGAATCATTGGACCGACCCGATTGAACTATGGGCGCGTCGTCCCAATCGTCGATTACACAGCCCAATTGGTGGGCAAGCTAATTTCGGATCGAGGCTGATGAACAAAGACACTGGCAAAGTGAAACAGGACGAAGCAGCGGAAGAGCTTCAGACGCTGGATGAGCTTGCCGAGGGCGGCCCGGAAGACCTGGATATCGATCCCGAGGCGGTCGACGCGAATGTCGAAAAGGTCATTGCGGAACGCGACGAATACCACGACCGGTGGATGCGTGCCCTGGCCGAGGCCGAAAATGCGCGAAAGCGTGGTGACAAAGCACGACGCGAGGCCGAGCTGTACGGCGGTCAGCGGTTGGCGCGCGATATGCTGCCTGTCTATGACAACCTGAAACGGGCTTTGGATGCGGCGGAAGATGCCGAAGGCGAAGCATCAAAGGCGCTTCTTGAAGGCGTCGAATTGACCCTTCGCGAAATGCGCAACGTATTCAAAAAGCACGGGATCGAGCCTGTGTCGCCCGAAATCGGAGATGTTTTCGATCCGCAAACCCATGAGGCGATGTTCGAAGCGCCTGTCCCGGGCACAAAAGCCGGCGAAATCATTCAGGTGATGGCCGAGGGGTTCATGATCGGCGACCGGCTTTTACGGCCTGCAAAGGTTGGCGTCAGCTCAACACCGGCCAGTTAGTCCTCGGCAAGCGCCTTCAACTCATAGATCAGGTCGAGCGCCTCGCGCGGCGTCAGCGCGTCGGGCTCAAGTTCCACGAGGCGATCCATTGCCGGATTTTTCGACGCCGGTTGCGGCTTGACGGGGTTCGCCGAGAACAGGGGCAGATCATCGATCAAATTGGCTTGACCTGATCCGTCCCGATCCGACTTTTCCAATTTGTCGAGGACTTCGCGCGCCCTGGCGACCACGGCGTTTGGAAGCCCGGCCAACTTCGCGACCTGCACGCCATAGCTCCGGTCAGCCGCGCCGTCGCGCACTTCGTGCAGGAAGATCACCTCACCGTCCCATTCTTTCACGGCCACGGTGGCGTTCCGCACGCCCGGCATTTGATCCGCCAGTGCCGTCAATTCGTGATAGTGCGTCGCGAACATCGCCCGGCACTTGTTGACCTCGTGCAGATATTCAAGCGTCGCCCAGGCAATCGAAAGCCCATCATAGGTGGCGGTCCCGCGCCCGATTTCGTCAAGGATCACCAAGGCATAGTCATCGGCCTGGTTCAGGATCGCAGCGGTTTCCACCATTTCGACCATGAAGGTTGACCGGCCGCGGGCCAGGTCGTCCGACGCACCCACGCGTGAGAAGACCTGACTGACCAGGCCAATATGCGCAGCCTCGGCAGGAACATAACTGCCGATCTGTGCCAAGATCGCAATCAGCGCATTCTGCCGGAGATAAGTCGACTTACCGGCCATGTTGGGACCGGTCAGCAAGCGGATCGCCGGGCCTGCTTCCGCTGTCAGATCGCAGTCATTTGCAATGAAACGGGTGGTTTGGCCAGACATCAGTGCACGTTCGACCACCGGGTGGCGCCCGCCTGTGATCACAAAGGAACGGCTGCTGTCAAGCTTCGGTTCAACCCAACCGTCCGCGCGTGCTAATGCCGCCAGCCCTGCTGCCACATCAATCTGCGCAAGGCCTTCAGCCACCCGCCGAATATCGTCAGCCTTCTCTAGAATCTGGGCAGTAAGTTCGGAATAGAGCCTTTTTTCGATATTGGACGCCTTTTCGCCGGCACTCAGGATCCGCGATTCCAAATCGCTTAGATCTTTGGTGGTGAAGCGCACCGCATTTGCTGTGGTCTGGCGGTGAAGGAAGCGTTCGGACAAAGGCGGCGACAGCATTTTTTCGGCGTGTGTCGCCGTCGTCTCGATGAAATAGCCCAGGACATTGTTGTGCTTGATCTTAAGCGACGAAATTTGGGTCGCCTCGGCATATTCCGCCTGCATACCCGCAATCGTGGCGCGTCCGTGATCGCGAAGCTGACGGGCCGCATCCAATTCGTGATTGAAGCCCTCTATGATGAAGCCGCCGTCGGAAAGCCGCAAAGGCGGTTCTTCCACGAGCGCTTCCGAAAGCGTGTCGGCCAGCCCCGGGTCTATGCCCAAACTATCGCGCGCATCTGCAAGGGCATCGGGCAAGTCGCGCGCCAGAATCTGGCCAATCTCGGCCGCCTGGTGCAAAGCCGTTCTGACAGCAGCGAGGTCACGGGGCCCGCCCCGATCCAAGGCAAGACGCGACAATGCCCGCTCAAGGTCCGGTGTTTTTCGAAGATGGCCCCGAATTGCATCGCGAACGTCATTCGACCCAAACAAGGCCGCTACGTCCGCTTGCCGGTTTGTGATCACGTCGAGATCGCAGGACGGGGCCGAAAGCCGTTGTTCCAGCAGTCGTGCACCGGCCCCGGTGGCTGTCTTATCGATGACCGACAACAGCGACCCCTGCCGATCACCGCCCAGGGATCGGGTCAGCTCCAGATTTGCGCGCGTCGCCGCGTCAATCTGCATGAAGCCATCCGGACGATCTTGGGCGGGCGGTTTCAACAGCGGCAACTGGCCTTTCTGGGTCGACGCTAAGTAACCTAGAATAGACCCTAACACGGCCAGATCCGCCCGATTGAAGGATCCAAATGCATCCGTTGCTGCGACGCTGAACTGGTCGCAGATCCGACGTGTTCCCAGGTCGCTGTCAAATTCCGAACTCGCAAGGGTCGTCACGGATAGGCCTGTGTCACCCAGGATCGGATCAAGGTCCGCATGAAGACGATCCGGCACCAAAATTTCCCGCGGACCAAGGCGGGCCAGATCGCTCAGCAATTGCTCAGCTGTGGTTGTGATCACACGAAACTCGCCCGTGGACATGTCGGTCCAGGCCAGCGCGGCTTCACTCCGAACTTCAGCATAGGCCGCCAGGTAATTGCTGCGCCGCGGTTCCAGAAGGCTGTCTTCGGTCAGCGTGCCCGGGGTCACAAGGCGCTGCACCGCGCGTTTCACGACAGATTTGGATCCGCGCTTCTTGGCCTCGGCGGGGTCCTCGATCTGTTCGCACACCGCGACGCGGAACCCTTTTCGGATCAGCGTCAGCAAATACCCTTCTGCGGAATGGACCGGAACGCCGCACATCGGGATGTCTTCGCCCAGATGCTTGCCGCGTTTGGTCAGGGCAATGTCCAGCGCCTCGGCCGCCGCTACGGCATCATCGAAGAACAGTTCGTAAAAATCGCCCATCCGATAGAACAAAAGCGCATCCGGATAGCCCGACTTGATGTCGAGAAACTGCGCCATCATTGGCGTGACGGATGCGTTGGCAACGTTCACCGGACCCCCCGTGCGGTTCGTCCACGCACCCTATCGACGCCGCCAAAAACACGGAAGCCGAAAGTCCCTGTTGTGGATGGATTGGCGCACGCGCTAAGCATTTCGAACGCAGGGGAGGGGACCAATGCCAAAAACCAAGATTGAGCCCGAAGACGCGCTGGCCTTCCACCGTGAACCGGAGCCGGGGAAGTTTGAAGTTCAAGCCTCGGTTCCGATGACAACACAGCGGGACCTGAGCCTCGCCTATTCCCCTGGGGTCGCTGTCCCCTGCGAGGCGATCGCCGAAGCGCCCGAGACCGCTTATGACTATACGACCAAGGGCAATCTGGTGGCCGTGATTTCGAATGGCACGGCGGTCCTGGGTCTCGGAAATCTTGGCGCGCTGGCGTCGAAGCCGGTGATGGAAGGCAAGGCCGTCCTGTTCAAACGATTTGCAGATGTGGATTCTATCGACATCGAGCTTGATACCGAAGACCCAGACGCCTTTTGCCAAGCTGTCCGCCTGATGGGGCCAACTTTTGGCGGGATCAATCTGGAGGACATCAAGGCGCCCGAGTGTTTCATCATCGAGCAGCGCCTGAAGGAAGAGATGGACATTCCTGTCTTCCACGATGACCAGCACGGGACCGCGGTCATTTGTGCGGCGGGTCTAATCAACGCGCTGCATCTTTCGAAAAAGAAGATTGAGGATGTGAAGATTGTCCTGAACGGGGCAGGTGCTGCGGGGATTGCCTGTATCGAGCTTCTGAAGGCCATGGGCGCACGGCACGACAATTGCATCGTCTGTGACACCAAGGGGGTGATCTATCAGGGTCGGACCGAGGGCATGAACCAATGGAAGTCAGGCCATGCCGTCAAGACCGATCTTCGGACATTGGCCGAAGCGATGGACGGTGCCGATGTGTTCCTGGGCGTGTCGGTAAAAGGCGCTGTGACGCCCGAAATGGTGGAAAGCATGGCGCCTGATCCGGTGATCTTTGCGATGGCAAATCCCGATCCTGAGATCACGCCAGAAGATGCCCATGCCGTGCGCGAAGATGCCATCGTAGCCACAGGACGGTCGGATTACCCCAACCAGGTGAACAACGTGCTGGGTTTCCCGTACCTGTTCCGGGGCGCCTTGGACATCCACGCACGTGCGATCAACGATGAGATGAAGATCGCCTGTGCAAGGGCCTTGGCAGAATTGGCGCGCGAAGACGTGCCGGATGAAGTTGCGATCGCCTATGGCGCCAAGCTGACCTTTGGACGCGACTACATCATTCCCACGCCATTTGATCCGCGCCTGATCCACCGCATTCCACCGGCGGTCGCCAAAGCCGGGATGGACACCGGCGTCGCGCGACGCCCGATCCTGGACATCGCGTCGTACGAACATCGGCTCATGGCGCGCATGGACCCGACCGCATCTATCCTGCAAGGGATCACGGCGCGGGCGCGCGCTGCGCAGGCGCGCATGATCTTTGCCGAGGGGGATGACGTTCGGGTGCTGCGGGCGGCGGTTTCTTATCAGCGCAACGGCTATGGTAAGGCGCTGGTCGTTGGGCGTGAAGCTGAAGTGGCCGAAATGCTGACGCAGGAAGGGCTGGCGGATGCAGTTCCGGAGATTCAGGTGGTCAATGCGGCGAACACGGACCACTTGGATTCCTATAAGGATTTTCTGTATCGGCGGCTTCAGCGGCAAGGATTTGACGAGGTCGATGTACACCGGCTGGCGGCTCGGGACCGGCATGTCTTTTCGGCGCTGATGCTGGCCCATGGGGCGGGGGACGCGCTGGTCACCGGGGTCACCCGGAAATCGGCCCATGTGCTCGACCGGATCAACCACGTGTTTGATGCGACCGCGGAAGATGGGGCCGCCGGTGTCACGGCGGTGCTGTTGAAAGGTAAGATCGTTCTGGTCGCCGATACGCTGGTCAATGAATGGCCGGATGCCGAGGATCTGGCCGATATCGCCGAGCGTGGTGCCGAGGTCGCGCGCCTTCTTGGTCTGGATCCGCGGGTGGCCTTTGTATCGTTCTCGACCTTCGGATACCCGATCAGCGAACGGGCCGAGAAGATGGGCCATGCGGCCCAAGTTCTTGATCAGCGGCAGGTCGATTTCGAATACGAAGGCGAAATGACCGTGGATGTGGCTCTGAATATGGAAGCGGCGGCGAAGTATCCCTTCAGCCGCCTTTCAGGTCCAGCGAATATTCTTGTCGTACCGGCCCGCCATTCTGCTTCGATCTCGGTGAAGCTTCTTCAGGAAATGGCGGGCGCCACTGTGATCGGGCCGATCCTGACCGGAGTTCCGCAGCCCATTCAGATTTGTGCGTCAGTTTCGTCGGCCAATGACATCCTTAACATGGCCGTTCTGGCCGCTTGCAAGTTATGAGGAATACTTGCCGACAAAGGGCGCTTTCGATCCCCAAAGCTCTTTGACACGCTGGTCGCGACCGCAACCGTTGCGATAGAACTTGTAAGCTTCAGCCTTGGTTTTCGGGCCACGCCGCGTCAGGACGACCGACGTCTGCTTGTAATAGTCCTGGTGGTAGGCGCTTGAAGGATAGAACGCCTTGGCGGGAAGGATCGGGGTTACAATCTTTTGGCCAAGTTCCCGTTCTGCCTGGCGCTTAGCTTTCTCGGCCGCAGCCTTTTCGGCCTCATTGGAATAGTAAATCGCGGTCGAGTAATGTTCGCCGCGGTCACAAAACTGGCCGCCTGCATCGGTTGGATCCACCGAGCGGAAGAAGAGATAGAACAAGCGGTCCAACGAGACGACGCTGTCGTCATAGGTGATTTGAACCGCCTCACGGTGACCGGTGCCGCCGCGGCTGACCTGCTTATAGGTCGGGTTCGCGCGATCGCCGCCTGTAAACCCCGATACGGCTTCCTTTACGCCGTTCACGGATTCAAAGTCGCTTTCGGTGCACCAGAAACACCCACCCGCCAGGTTGATCGTGCGTTCGGCAGCGTGGACCTGGCCATATTGGAGCGCCAACCCAAAGAGGATTGCGATGGCCAGAAGGGCCGGTTTCATGCATTTGAAGCAAAGTGTCATGGTCTCTCTCCGTCGTTGCAGGAAGTTTTATCTCGCGGACGAACAGGAGCAATTCACTGGCGCGTGAGGTCACGACGAGGTGAGACTCGTTACCAAGTCTGAAATATCGAGGTTTGAGATGCGGATAGCCATGTGGTCGGGGCCACGGAACCTGTCAACCGCCATGATGTATGCCTTCGCGGAGCGGCCGGACTGCGCAGTCTGGGATGAGCCGTTCTATGCAGCGTTTCTTGAGAAAACGGGCATCGATCATCCGATGCGGGATGAGATTTTGGCAGCCGGTACGCGCGATCCACAGGCGGTGGTTCGGCGGTGCTTAGGACCAGTACCTGGTGGCAAAACACATTTCTATCAGAAGCATATGGCGCACCATATGGTGGACGGCATGCCGCTGGAATGGATGGCGGATGTTACAAATGTTTTCCTAATCCGGCATCCGGCGCGGGTTGTCGCAAGCTATGTTCGAAAGCGCGAAAACCCCACTGCGGAAGATCTTGGGTTTCGGCAGCTGGCGGATCTGTTTCAAAGGGCTCGCGATTTTGGGCAGTCGCCGCCCGTGCTGGACAGCCAATGGATCCGAGATGACCCGGCACGGGCCCTGTCCGCCCTTTGTAAAGCGCTTGATATACCTGTCGATCCTGGAATGACACGCTGGGCGCCCGGCGGCCGTCCAGAGGATGGGGCCTGGGCGCCGCATTGGTACGGTGCCATTCACCGAAGTTCAGGGTTTGAGGGTGCCGAAGGCCCAATCCCAAATCTTAACGGGTCTATGGCCCAGCTCGCTGAAGATGCAATGCCGCATTACCTGGCCATGAAGGCCCACGCCTTGGACTAGTTTCCGTCGATATAGCTGCGGATGTTTTCCTGCCGCTCTTCATGTGCTGGGTGCGATGAGTACCAGCTTGGCGTTCCGTCGCTTGGCAGCGCCTCAAAAAATTCCAGAAGACCCGCCGGATCAAGACCTGCCGCGTCTGCCAACCGAATCCCGAAATCATCGGCGTCCCGTTCGTGGGCCCGCGAATTGGCCAACGATAGAAGAACATTCCCTTCCAGAATGATATCTTCCAGGATCGGCCCGGTATCGCCCACAATCAGGGCAATCAGCACATAGATCCCCAGCGACCTGTAAAGCTGGCGCAGCCCGTGCTTGTCGACGACGTGCCCGATTTCATGGCCCAGGATGCCGCCGATGATGTCGGGGTCGTCAAATTCGGTCACCAGGGCGTCGGTCAGAACGATGGTCCCGCCTGGAAGCGCGAACGCATTCGGGCCCATTCCGGGCAGGTCGCGGAATTGCAGGTTAAAGTTCGACGCAGTCCGCTGGTCGGGTGGCATCGCGTTCAGCAGCCGCGCGAACAGCTCTTCTGCTTCTGCCATCTTCTCGGGGTCAAGCGATGTCGGCTCGGCCATTGTCAGGTCGATGGTCTGCATCGTCCCCCGATCAATGGTGCGTTCCAAGGCGGGCGGCGTCAGCCAAACCGCAACGGTTACCAAAAGCGGCAAGGCGAAGGTATAGACCATCACGCCGCCCGCGATGCAGGCAGCCACGACCACGACCAGGCGACCCCGAAACGCCTCCATCGAGTGCAAAAGCCTCGCTTTAGGGTCTGTTTTGATCCGCTCGACGGCGTCGAAATCCTGAGTTTCGAAAAGCGTACCGTCCAAAAGCTTCAGTTTGCGTGGGGCCGTGCCGACCTGATGATCGACCTCTAGATGTTTAAGGTCGCTGCGGCCAAGCTCATGCCCGTCATGGCTTGTGATCACAACAGAATTGCCCGCGACTTCCATCGTCGCGGGCACTTGTTTTGACGTTCCGGCCGGATAGGCCCGGCCGGTGACTTTTATCGGGTCCATCATGGGCCCTTAAGGGTCAGATCGGCAGGCCGACGTCAATTGCCTCGATATCGGTGTAGGCGTCGCCAAGCGCGCTGGACTGGCGGTCGACCGAGCTGAGGAAGTTGTCGAGCGATCCATTCGGGATCATTGCCGTGTGGCTGGCCAGGTACTTCGTCAGGCGGACCTGCGCGTATGGCAGCAGAAGGCCCAGCGAAACCAGCACGAGTACCGCATTCGACAGCGCGATCCAGAACAGCTTGATCGGATGCACGTTCGAATGGAACCGGTGCCCGCCTTCAAGCGCCAGATTGTTGTACACGATGTTCCGCACAAAGGCCTGATAGATCGTGCCCGCTGGGAAGAGCGCCACGAAGATGAACACGTAGAACCCAACGATCAGGCCAGCGAAGGCTTCGGGATTTTGCTCCAAAACTGCGGGATTAAGCGAAGACAGCCCGGCAATTGCGGATCCGAAGACCGTCAGGCAGATGATGCCGACGAACAGAACCCAGGCGATCGCGGCCAGAAAGGCACCGTAAAAGGGGCGGATCGGTGCATCGAATTCGAATTCGCTTTGACCAAGGCTGATATTGCCCATTGTGAAGCGCTTCAGGGCGCGATCCAGGAAGGGATAGGTCAGGTAAAGCGTCAATGCCGTCAGGATCGGATAAACGAGATAGACCAGATAGGCCCCGCCGTTCGATCCGTGGAACCCGAAGCGTACGTTCGACCAGCTCGACACCTGTGCGTTGAACTTGAGTGAACGGACGATCAGGATCGGGAAAATTGCGATGAAGGCCAGGAGCATCAGAAGCGCGACCAAGGGCATGATTGCCGAGAAGATCGAATATGCGACGACAGCGCCGATCACGATCAGGCGGCCGATCAGGATCTGCATACCTGTCGCGTGATAGTCGAAATTGCGGCCAGCGACATATGTGTGCTGGTAAAAATACTTGTTTCTCCGGACTTTAGCCCAAGCCGAGTAGATCCCGACCGTGACGATGGTCAACAACAGGTTGACGATCCAGATGCCGAACCACTGTCCTGCGGTTCCGCGGAATTCAAATTCCTCAACGGTTTGATAGTCTTGGTTTTCCATAACCGTGACGCCTTTCCAGTTCCCGTTAACACGCGCCCAATCGGCGGACGCGACTGTCCCCGTGGCACGGTTCGCGCCGGAACACGGCCAAGTTGTGGCAACTTTGCGAAGTTGTCACGAAATCGCGAGGTATTCCGGGCTGGCAGGCGGTTTTGTTTACGATTTTCTTCGATTTCGCGCGGCCAGCAGCTTCAGCCGCAACGCATTTAGCTGGATGAAACCGGCCGCGTCTTTCTGGTCGTATGCACCGGCATCGTCCTCGAACGTGACATGCGCTTCGGAATAAAGCGAATTGTCCGACCAGCGGCCCACGGTCCGAGCGGCGCCCTTGTAAAGCATCAGGCGCACGGTGCCAAATACGTGGTCTTGGCTTTTGTCTATGGCGGCTTGAAGCATCTCGCGCTCGGGCGAGAACCAGAACCCGTTATAGATGAGCTCGGCATAGCGCGGCATCAGCTCGTCCTTCAGGTGCCCTGCGCCCCGGTCGAGGGTGATTTGTTCGATCCCGCGATGCGCTTCCAGCAATACGGTGCCGCCAGGCGTTTCGTAGATTCCGCGGGATTTCATCCCGACAAAGCGGTTTTCGACCAGGTCGAGCCGCCCGATCCCGTGTTTGCCGCCCAATTCGTTCAGTTTGGTTAGAATCTCCGCCGGTGACATCGCCACGCCGTTAATTGAGACCGCATCGCCTCTCTCAAATCCGATCTCGATGTATTCGGGATCGTCCGGCGCCTCGGTCGGATCGACGGTGCGCTGATAGACATACGGGGGCGCGGGTTCTGCCGGATCTTCCAGCACCTTTCCTTCGGACGAGGTGTGCAAAAGGTTGGCGTCGACCGAGAATGGCGCTTCGCCGCGTTTGTCCTTGGCAATCGGAATCTGATGCTGTTCCGCGAACTCGATCAGCTTGGTCCGAGATGACAGATCCCATTCGCGCCAGGGCGCAATGACCTTGATGGCCGGATCCAGCGCATAGGCGGCCAGTTCAAACCGTACCTGATCATTGCCCTTGCCGGTTGCACCGTGGGCCACAGCGTCGGCCCCTGTTTCATGGGCGATCTCGACAAGCCGTTTCGAAATCAGTGGCCGGGCAATTGATGTCCCCAGAAGGTATAGACCCTCATAGACGGCATTCGCCCGAAACATCGGGAATACGAAATCGCGCACAAATTCTTCGCGGACATCCTCGATATAGATGTCTGTCGCGCCCATCATCTCGGCCTTGGCGCGCGCTGGCTCCAGCTCTTCCCCTTGGCCCAGATCGGCCGTGAAGGTCACAACCTCGCACCCGTATTCGGTTTGCAGCCATTTCAGGATGATCGATGTGTCGAGACCCCCGGAATAAGCGAGGACGACTTTCTTGGGTGCGGACATGGGACGGACCTGGGCGTTATCGGTTGCGGAGGCGCGTCTAGAACCTTTTTCCCCGGTCAGCAAGAACACCGGGTGCTTTTGCCAACGAATCCTTGTTGTTTCCGTTTTTGGCGGGACCCGAACAAATCGTGCCGATTGTTCCTGCCGTGCATCTTCGCCACGCTTCAATCGCCACGGAATCTAAAAGCGTTGGCGTAAACTGGGCGCCTGACGTAGAGTGATCTTGGGAACGGGTAACTGGTTCGGCGTTTTTCACGCCGTCACTCCTAATTTGGACAGTAACCTTGCCGGGGGGCGTGGTGTTATTGGTGTCGGGCGTGGCCCGGTGGGAGTGTCGGATGACAAAAAGCAGTTCCAGGGGGTCGTCCCGGAAGTCTTTTGAAGCAAGAAATGAGTATCCTGTGACGCGTGTTGGTTTGTCCGGTACCGGGTTTATCGCCCGGGGAATATATTCACTGATCGAAAGCATGCCTGATTTCGAGGTCACGGGGGTTCTGACCCGTCGCGATCCTTCGGCCTCTGCTGAAACCTTTCCCGAAGCGCTTTTGACGAATTCGCTCGACCAACTGGTCGAACACGCAGACATCGTTCTGGAATGCTCAGGCGACACTGTGCACGCAACGAAAGTCATGATCGCGGCGGGCGAAGCTGGCCGCAAGATCGTGACGATGAATTCCGAAGCGCAGATCACCGTGGGTTCGGCGATGGTGCGCATGGGCTTCGACATTACCGAGGCGCATGGTGATCAGCCGGGCTGTCTGGCCGAGCTTCACTATGAAGCGCTGGACATGGCGTTCAAGCCACTGGCCTACATCAACCTTAAGGGGTTCCTGAACCTGACGCCGACCCGGGAAGACATGATCTATTGGGGCAACCGTCAGGGGCTTAGCCTTCGTCAGGTCACGTCCTTCACCGATGGTGGTAAATTGCAGGTGGAACAAGCACTTGTGGCCAACGGTCTTGGCGCACGGATCGCGAAGCAGGGGCTGATCGGCGGTTCGGTCGAGAACCTGGCTGATCTGGACTATATGGCCGATGCCGCGCGCGAGCTTGGGGCACCGATCAGTGACTATGTGCTGAACCCCGGTGGTCCTCCGGGCGTGTTGATCCTTGCCGAAAGTGCCGTGGCCGATTTGGCTGAGGGATATATGCCGCTGACGCGTCTGCTGACGACAAAAGAGACCGCGTATATGCTGCTTCGTCCGCATCACATGGTTCATCTAGAGTTGGGCAAAACCCTGCGCCGCGTGGCCCGGGGCGAGGCGCCGCTTTTGACAAACGGGCATACGCCGCGCGTCACTGTCGCCGCAGTTGCCAAGCGCCCGCTTGAGGCAGGTACGGTGATCGAAGAAGCTTTGGGCGGTTTTGAGGTTCGCGGTGAAGCGATCGAACTTGATGGGCACGAAGATGTCGTGCCGATCACGCTTCTGGATGGCGGCGTTCTGAAAAATTCCGTCGAACCGGGACAGGTCATCTATGCCGGCGATGTCGATCTTGAGGAAACGCGGGCCCATCGCTTGTATCGCAAGACGGTGGACACGCTGTCCGCACCGGTGGATGCCACGGCGGCGCCAAGCGTCTTCACCCCGAACGGCAACGGCGTTCCGCTGACCACGAACTAAGCGAATTCACGGCGCCGCCGGTCCACTCCGGCGCGCCGAAAAGCCGCCTACTAGGCAGTCAAAGCGCTTTGACCGTCCAGGAATTCCGATTTCGATTGCTCATAGGCCGAAAAGACGTCTTGCAAGTTAATGTGGTGGCTTCGATCCGAGGCGGCCATGCGTTCGCAATCTTCGCAGAGGCTGCTGAATGCGTTGAACCCCAGGTTCAAGGCGCAGCCTTTCAGAAAGTGCAAGTCTTCCACCAATGAAGCTTTGTCGGGTTGGGTGCGCATGCGTTGAATGACGCCTTCGACCTCTTCCATAAACATCTCAGCCACTTCGGCGAAGTCGTCCTGTCCGACTTCGCGGCGAAATTCCCGTACGCGATCCCAACTGATCATTGATCTCACCCGATCTTCGATCCCCCACATGGTGACCTTAGACGCGCAGTCCTTAACAGGGTCTGTCGATGCGCATTCGAAACAACCGCATTTTAGATTTCACGCCGGGTTAAGAGGCACGGTTCAAAAAGGGAGTCTCTGGTCGCTCAAGGTCAACACGTGTCAACGCAAGAAGCGATACCCACCGGCGTGGCGCCGCCACGCGACACCGGAACCGTTCGGGCGGTGAACACTGTGCTTTTGGTCGATGACAGCAAGGCGCAGCTGCGGCTGTTGGCCGGCATGCTCCGACGTTGGGACATGGCCGTCATTGAAGCCCATAGTGGCGAAGAAGCGCTGGATTTCCTCAGGACCGAAGACATCGACATGGTGATCTCGGATTGGATGATGCCCGGCATGACGGGCCCTGAACTTTGTGACGCGCTTCGGTCGCTTGAGCTTGAGACATATACCTATTTCATCCTGCTATCCTCGAAGACCGAGAAAAGTGCGGCGGTCCGCGGTCTGGATGAGGGAGCAGATGAGTTTCTGACGAAACCAGTCAATGCGGGCGAATTGCGCGCGCGGATCCGAGCGGCAGAGCGGATCTTGCGGATGGAGCGTGAACTGATCGACAAGAACAGGCTTCTGTCGAACACTTTGGACGAGCTTCAGACCCTTTATCAGTCGGTGGACCGCGATCTGATCGAAGCGCGGCATCTTCAGCAGTCGCTGGTTCCGGAACGATTTCTGTCCTTCGATGGGGCCGATGTGTCGCTGCTTCTGCGGCCCAGCGGTCATGTTGGCGGTGATTTGGTCGGCGCGTTTCGGGTCAACGAAAGCCGGATCGGAATCTATTCGATTGACGTGTCCGGCCATGGCATCGCGTCAGCGTTGATGACGGCGCGACTGGCGGCCTACATGACCGGCTCGACCCCCGAAAACAACGTCGCGCTTTTTATCGACGATCTTGGGTTCTACGGAATGCGGCCCACAGAAGACATCTGCATGGAGCTGAATTCTGTCATCCAGGAGCAGATGGAGACGGAACAGTATTTCACCATGGCCATCGCGGATTGCGATTTGCGGAAGGGGCGCATCCGGTTCACTCAGGCCGGGCACCCCTTGCCGATGATCCAGCGTGCGACGGGTCAGATCGAGTTTGTTGGCGGCAACTCGATGCCTATCGGACTTCTGGATGCGCCGCTTTTTTCGACCTCGGAAGTTGAACTGAACCCGGGTGACAGGTTGCTCATGTTCTCGGACGGCGTGTCGGAATGTCCGTCGCCCAGCGGCGAGCAGTTGGAGGAAGAGGGATTGGCGCGGATCGCCGGGGAACTTGGAGACCTTACGGGCGAGAAGTATCTTGAAGCGTTGGTGTGGCGGCTGAGCGAATTTGCCGGCGAAGAACGATTTCCTGACGATGTTTCAGCGACGCTGCTGGAATTTCGTGGCACTGCGCCCGTGAAGTAGGCGGCTCAGAAACAGGGCGTCCCCTGGGTTGCCCAGAATGTTGATGGCCAGCCGCGGATCCGTCCAATGTGCCGTGTGACCGGGTTCCGTCGGCGGACCCAGCCGCAGCGTTGGGACGGCCAGAAAGATCGTCGCGACCTTCTCGGCCCACATGTCATATTCCGGCATATAGGCAAATCGACGAAACACACCGAGCCGGCGCGGCGCCTGAATGTGCCAACCCGTTTCCTCCATAACCTCGCGATGAAGCGCCGGGATGATCTGTTCACCGGGGTCAACCCCGCCGCCCGGAAGCTGGAATTCGTTATGCGGTTCCGCCTGGTGGGTCAGCAGGATCTTTCCGGCCTTCAACAAGATGGCATAGGCACCGGGGCGAACGACATAGCGCTGCCCGGGTTTGATCGGTTCCCCCATCCGGCGTGTCATGCTCTTGGACCTTGGCGCGCTGTCTCTATATAAGGGCTCTATGCCAACGCTCTCGGCGTAAGGAAACCCCAATGACCCTTGGCTCACGTATCGCATGGGACGATTCCGTCCTACCGTTTCAGCTTGACCATGCCGATGTGCGTGGCCGCATCGGACGACTGGATTCGTCGCTGGACACGATGTTGTCGCAGCACGACTATCCGGCTCCTATTGAAGCGCTGGTGGCTGAAGCGGCGCTTTTGACGGCACTGATCGGCCAGACCATCAACGCTGGCTGGAAGCTGTCGCTTCAGGTGCGCGGCGATGGGCCTGCGCGGCTGATCGCCACGGATTTCTATGCGCCCGATGAAGATGGGCAACCCGGGCAGATCCGGGCCTATGCCAGCTTTGACGAGGCGCGCCTGTCCGTTCAGGGGCCGGCCTTTTCTCAGATCGGAAAGGGGTATTTCGCGATCCTGATCGATCAGGGCAAAGGCGGGCAGCCCTATCAGGGGATCACACCTATTGCGGGCGGATCGCTTGCGGCCTGTGCCGAAACCTATTTCGCCCAATCTGAGCAGCTTCCGACCCGGTTCAAGCTGGCTTTCGGGGAAGAGATCGGGCCGGGAGGCAGCGCCGGTTGGCGGGCGGGTGGCATCCTGTTGCAGCATATGCCGAAAGCATCGCCGTTTGCGAAGGATGGACCTTCGGGCGAGGGCGGATTGCTGGCGCCGGAAGACATTCTGCAAGGCGAGGATGGAGAGAACTGGTCGCGTGTGAACATCCTGTTGGATACGGCGGATGAACTGGAACTTGTGGGGCCATCGGTGAACCCGCCCGATCTGCTGGTGCGGCTGTTTCACGAAGAAGCGCCGCGTGTCTTCCCGTCACAGCCCGTGCGGTTCGGCTGCACCTGCTCGCCGGATCGTGTGCGTCAGTCCCTGTCAATTTATTCGGCGCGCGACATCGGCCATATGACCACCGATGACGGTCGAGTTACTGCGGACTGCCAGTTTTGCGGCGCGCATTATGAATTTGATCCGGCGACGCTCGGGTTCGAAGCCGAGGTGCGGGATGGTGACGCGGGCTGAGCTTGAAGACAGGTTGCGTCGCGCGATTGCCCGATGCGGCACGCCGTCATCAGACTTCGATCTGAATGACGATGCTGGCCTGATGTCGGGCAAGACGTTGCGCGATGCGGCTGTCCTGGTCCCGATCACGGGATGGGACACCGACCCGCAGGTGATCCTGACGCGGCGGTCATCCAGGCTGGCCCACCACCCGGGTCAGGTGGCCTTTCCAGGTGGCAAAGTGGATCCCGGCGATACCGATGCCCAGGCTGCTGCCTTGCGAGAAGCGGAAGAGGAAATCGGGCTTCCAGCCACCAATGTCACGATATTGGGTAACCTTGCGCCCCATGAAACCGTGACGGGGTTCTCGGTGACGCCGGTCATCGGCATTGTCGAAGCCCCGTTCGATCGACGCCCAGAGGCCGGAGAAGTAGAAGAAGTGTTCGACACGCCGCTGTCCCATGTCACGGATCCAACGCGTTTCTCGGTTCAGTCGCGGGCTTGGCGCGGCAAGAGACGATCCTATTATGCCGTGCCCTGGGGTCCCCATTACATCTGGGGCGCAACGGCGCACATGTTGCGGGCCTTGGCCGACGGCATGGCCTCATGAAACTGACAGGCGACTGGCTGACCCGGCCCGAGACCCAGGCCGTTTTTGATGCGATCGAAACCGGCGGGCATCAGGCCTGGTTTGTGGGGGGCTGCGTGCGAAACGCGGTTCTGGGTGAGCCGGTCGCGGATATTGACCTGTCGACCGACGCGGTGCCCGAAGTGGTGATGGCCCTGGCCGGGAAAGCCGGAATGAAGGCCGTGCCGACCGGGATCGAACATGGGACCGTCACGCTGGTCTCGGGTGACATCCCGCATGAAGTGACGACGTTCCGAAAAGATGTGGAAACGGATGGGCGCCGCGCAGTTGTCGCCTTCGCCGAGACTATGGAAGAGGACGCGGCGCGGCGCGATTTCACGATGAACGCGCTTTACGCGGACCGGCATGGCAACGTGATCGATCCGCTTGGGCAGGGCCTTTCCGACGCGCAAAGCCGGCGGATCCGTTTCGTCGGATACGCCAAGGATCGGATCCGGGAAGATCATCTTCGCACGCTCAGGTTTTTCCGGTTCCACGCCTGGTACGGTGCGACGGATGGCGGGATTGACCCGGATGCCCTTGCGGCCATGGCCGCGCAGACCGAGGGTATCGATCGGCTGTCTTCGGAGCGGATCACGGCAGAAATGCTGAAGTTGTTTGCCGCGTCCGATCCGGCGCCCGCGCTGGGCTCGATGGCGGAAGCGGGCATATTGATGCGGATACTGGCCCCTGCATCTGTAGTCGATCTGGCGCAGCTCCTGCATCACGCGGACGGACTAGGCTGGGAAGCTGGACCCATCGCGCGATTGGCCGCGCTTGCGCCCCGTCCGCAAACCAACCGGCTGAAACTGACGAAGAAGGACGCGCGTTGGCTGCAAGCTGTGGTGAAGGCTGCGGAAGCCTCGGCCAGTCCGGCCGAGCTTGCCTATCGGTTGGATAGCAATATCGCAATGGCGGCGTCGGTGCTTCGGGCGGTCTGGACGGGTGGCGCGCCTTCCCCGGACCTTGCCCAAGAGATCACGACGGGGGCGGCTGCCACCTTTCCGATCACCAGCAACGACTTGTCAGACCGGTTTCAGGGCGCCGCGTTGGGCGATGCGCTTCGAACGTTGGAAGAAAAGTGGATCGCATCCGGATTCTCGATGGATAAACAAGCGCTTCTGGATCGTCTGGCGAAGTGATGCCGTGGCGTCAATTGGCGTGTTCCCCTTTCGTCCAATTCGGGGTATAGGGTCAGTCCAAGCTGAAAGGCTTACCCCGTGTTTCGCTATTTCGAAAACCTTGTCGATCCCTATGTTGATTATGGGGAGACGGACAGGCCGCCGACCCGTCTCTGGCCGTTTCTGAGAGACTATTCGCGTCCTTTCACGCGCCTTTTTGTGCTGTCTGCACTGATGGCGGTGGTCGTGGCAGCGGTTGAAATCTGGCTGCTTGGGTATCTCGGGCGGTTGGTCGATTTGCTGGCGGAAACGTCGCCTGCCGCGGTGTGGCAGGATCTCGGGCTTGAGCTGCTGTTGGTCGCGCTGTTCGTGCTTTTTGTGCGTCCGTTTTTGCAGGCGCTGAACGTGCTTTTCCTGAACAACGCCGTTCTGCCGAATTTCGGCACCCTTATCCGGTGGCGGTCGCATCGCCATGTTCTGCGTCAGTCGGTTGGCTGGTTCGAGAACGACTTTGCGGGCCGGATCGCCAACCGGATCATGCAGACACCGCCGGCGGCAGGGGAAGCGATCTTTCAGATTTTCGACGCGATTGCCTTTGCAATCGCCTATATCGTCGGCGCGGCGATCCTCCTGTCGAACGCCGATCCCCGCCTGATGATCCCTTTGGCATTGTGGCTGGGCCTGTACCTTTGCCTTGTGCGCTGGACAGTCGTGCGGATTGGTCCTGCGTCCAAGGCGGCGTCCGACGCGCGAAGCGAAACGACGGGCCGCGTGGTCGATGCCTATACCAACATCCATTCGGTCAAGATGTTCGCCCATCATGACCGCGAACTGGCCTATGCCAAAGAAGCGGTCGAAATGACCCGCAGCACGTTCATGTACGAGATGCGGCTTTACACGATCATGGACATGGCGCTGGTCATCCTGAACGGGCTGCTGATCGTGGGCGTTGTTGGTTGGGCGATCTTCATGTGGTCGGCTGGCACGGCATCCATCGGTGCGGTTGCCGCGGCGGCAGCGCTGACGCTTCGACTGAACGCCATGACCGGCTGGATCATGTGGGCCCTGTCTTCGTTCTTCAGAAACCTCGGGATCGTCGCCGAAGGGATGGAGACGATTGCCCAGCCCATCACCCTGGTCGATGCGCCTGATGCGAAGCCATTGAAGCTGGAAAAAGGCCTGATCGAAATCCAGGACCTCAGCCACCACTATGGTCGCGAAGCCGGCGGCATCGAAGGTGTGACGCTGACCATCCGGCCTGGCGAGAAGGTGGGGCTGATTGGACGCTCTGGCGCCGGGAAATCGACGCTCGTGAAGCTGCTTCTGCGGTTCTACGACCCCGATGGCGGTCGCATTCTGATCGATGGTCAGGACATCGGGCAAGTGACACAGGAAAGTCTGCGGCGCGAGATCGGAATGGTCCAGCAGGACAGTTCGCTTCTGCATAGGTCCGTGCGGGAAAACATCCTGTATGGCCGCCCGACATCCACCGAAGACGACGTGCATGAGGCCGCACGCCGTGCCGAGGCGCATGATTTCATTCTGGATCTTGAAGATCAGAAGGGCCGCAAAGCCTATGATGCTCAGGTGGGCGAACGCGGCGTGAAGCTGTCTGGCGGGCAACGTCAGCGCATCGCGCTTGCACGGGTCATCCTGAAAGATGCGCCGATCCTGCTTTTGGACGAAGCGACAAGCGCCCTTGATAGTGAGGTCGAAGCGTCGATCCAAGAGACGCTTTACGGGATGATGGAAGGCAAGACCGTGATCGCCATTGCGCATCGGTTGTCGACCATTGCGCAGATGGATCGAATCGTGGCGATGGATCAGGGCCGCATCATCGAGGAAGGCACCCATGCTGAGTTGCTGAACAAGGGTGGGCTGTACGCTCAGCTTTGGCAGCGGCAGTCGGGCGGCTTTATCGGCACCGTGGAGGCCGCCGAATGATCGAGCTTGTTCGGCGCGCAGGGCATTGGCTGACCCGGCTGATCGATCCCTTCAAGGTGGCCGATGGTCCACCACCGCAAAAGTTCGGCGCCTTCGCGCGCTGGGCCTTGAAGGGTGGCGAAAAGGGGATCGCTGTCACCGTTTTGGTCGTGATCGTCGCTGGCCTGTCCGAACTTGCCGTCGCCTGGTTCACCGGTTGGGTCATCGACACAACCGAGGTGACGGGGCGGAGCGATTTTTGGTCAAGCTATTGGCCGATCGTCTTTGCCGGTGCGGCCTTCTTCCTGGTCATTCGGCCGATCATATTCACGGCGGATGCGATGACCACGGGCGTTGTCCTTGGTCCGCATCTGTTCCCCCTGATCCTGAGCCGTATCAATCGCCACACGCTTGGCCACTCGATGCAGTATTTCGAGAACGACTTTGCGGGCCGTATCGCGCAAAAGTCGATGCAAACGGCGCGCGCGTTGACGGATATCGTGACCGATACCTGTGACGTCGTGATCTACGGACTGGCCATGTTCATTGGCGCACTTGTGCTTGTGGGCGGGATCGACGCGCGGTTGCTCGGAGTCTTCGTGATCTGGGGCGTGCTTTACGCGGTCACGCTTCGGTATTTCATCCCGAGGGTCCGCAAGCGCTCGGCCGAAAGGGCAGGCGCCCGGACGGCGGTGACCGGCCAGATCGTTGATACGATGTCGAACATCGCGACGGTAAAGCTGTTCGCCCATGACAAACACGAAGATCAGGCGACCCTGAACGCGCTTCGGACATTCAATGAGAAGGCCGTGACCTTTGGCTTCACGTCCGGGACGTTCCGGCTGTGCCTGATGACGCTGGGCGGCATGTTGCCCTTGTTCACCATTATGGGCGCACTTTGGCTTTGGACGGTGGGCCAGGCAACGGCGGGCGAGATTGCCGTTGCCGCCATGGTCGCGACCCGGCTGAGCCAGATCACCAACCGGCTTGGGTTTGTGGCTATCGCGATCTTCGCGAACCTTGGCGAGGTCGAAGACGGGATCGAAACGCTGGCACCCGCCCATGATATCGTGGATCGCGAAGAAGCGCGCACGGCTTCAGAAGGCCCCGGCGCGATCCGCTTTGACGATCTGACCTTCGGATATGGGGGCGAGACGTCGGCGCTAAACGGGTTCGATCTGGATGTGAAACCGGGCGAAAAGGTCGCACTTGTCGGTGCGTCAGGAGCCGGCAAGTCCACGGTTACCTCACTTCTGCTGCGCCTCTACGACGTCGAAGCAGGGCGGATCCTTCTGGATGGTGTCGATCTGCGCGATCTGACGCAGGAAGCGCTTCGCAAGAAGATCGCAGTGGTCCGTCAGGAAACGGCAATGTTCAACCGCTCTGCCATGGACAACATCCGCTATGGGCGGCCCGAAGCAACGGACGAGGAGGTCTTTGAAGCTGCGCGCCGGGCAGAGGCGCATGAGTTCATTCTGGGTCTGACGGATTTCAAGGGACGCAAAGGGTATGATGCGTTCCTGGGCGAACGCGGCGTGAAACTGTCGGGCGGGCAACGCCAGCGCGTGGCGCTGGCTCGTGCGATCCTGAAGGACGCGCCGGTTCTGGTGTTGGATGAGGCGACATCCGCGCTGGACAGCGAGGTCGAAGCCTCGATCCAATCGGCCTTGACCGAGGTCATGCGCGGCAAAACAGTCATCGCCATTGCCCATCGGTTGTCGACCATTGCCAGTATGGACCGGATCGTCACGATGGAGGCCGGGCGGATCGTCGAAGAAGGCACCCATGATGCGCTGCTGGCCAAAGGCGGGCTTTATGCGCGGTTCTGGTCGCGGCAATCGGGCGGGTTCCTGCAAACCGTCAAGGCGGCAGAATGATGCTTGAAAGATACCAGCGCGGGATCGAGATCGCGGGTGATCAGATCGATACCGAGATGCAGGCGGAAGGCCCGCCACCCCGAAAGCTTGTGCCGTTCATGGCCTGGTGCCTTCAGGGCGGTTGGCGCGTTGTCTGGTTGGGCGTCATCATCTCGATCCTCGGTGGCGTGACCGAGGTCTATTCGATGTACCTTCTGGGCCGCATCGTCGACGTAGTAAGCGACGGCGCGAACTTGTTTGCCGATCACCTAGGTCTGGCGCTTCTGGCCGGAGGCGTGATGCTGATCTTCCGACCTTTGTTGTTCGGTGGGCTGGCCCTCACGCAATCGGTGATGATCGGGCCCAACATCGGCAAGTTGGTTCTGGCGCGACTTTATCGCTGGACGATCGGTCATGCGGTCACGTTTTTCGACAACGACTATGCGGGCCGTGTCGCCACCAAGCAGATGCAGGCTGCGACCTCTCTGACCGAGATCGTGATCGAGACGGTGAATGCGATTACCTTTGGGCTTGCGACGACCATCGGAACGGCGATCCTTCTGGGCGGCATCGATGCGAGCTTTGTGGGGCTGCTGGCCGTCTGGTTTGCTATCTACGTGACGTTCCTTCGCGTGATGCTGCCCATCATCAGGCGCCGGTCCGCCGCGCGGGCCGAGGCGAAGGCGATGGTCACGGGTCAGGTGGTTGACACGATCAGCAACATCAAAACGGTGAAGCTGTTCGCAGGTGACCGCCACGAAGACCGGATGGCGCTGGGCGCGATGTCTGAACTTCGCGACAAGGCGCTGTCGTTTGGAGAGGCCACAACCGGTTTCCGACTGGGCCTGATGTTCATCGCAGGGCTTTTGCCGGTGGTTCTGGTCGGCGCGGCCGTGATGCCCGGATCAGGCGTTAGCCCGGGCGAAGTTGCGGCCATCGGGGCCGTCGGCATCAGGCTGGCGCAGATGACGGGCTGGATCAGCTTCACGATGATGGTGATCTATGGCCATCTGGGTGAAGTCGAAGATGCGATGCAGACGCTGACCGCACCTCATGAACTGGTCGATGCAGACGGTGCCGCCCCGCTTAGCGTGCCAAATGGTGAGGTTCGATATGAAAATGTCACCTTCGCCTACGGTCGAAAGGAAGGCGGCGTCACAGGGATCGACCTGACGATTGCACCTGGTGAGAAGGTCGGCATCGTCGGGGCCTCGGGCGCGGGCAAGTCCACCTTGGTCAGTTTGCTGCTTCGGCTTTACGACGCCGAGGAAGGCCAAGTGACCATCGACGGATCAAATGTGTCCACGGTCACGCAAGAGAGCCTGCGCCAACAGATCGGCATGGTGACGCAGGAAACGGCGATGTTCAACAGAACGGCGCGTGACAACATCCTGTATGGGCGCCCGGACGCAACGGCAGACGAGGTGGTGGAAGCGGCCAAGCAGGCCGAAGCGCATGAGTTCATCGAAAGCCTTGCCGATTTCAGGGGTCGGACGGGATATGACGCATTCCTTGGTGAGCGCGGCGTGAAACTGTCGGGCGGTCAGCGGCAACGCATTGCTTTGGCCCGAGCGATTCTGAAAGACGCCCCGATTTTGGTGCTGGATGAGGCGACATCGGCACTAGACAGCGAGGTTGAAGCCGCGATCCAGGCAACGCTGGAACGGGTGATGGAAGGCAAGACTGTGCTGGCCATCGCACATCGGTTGTCGACCCTTCAGCGGATGGACCGGATCATTGTGATGGATGCGGGACACATTGTTGAAGAAGGCTCTCACCCCGACCTGCTTGCTAAGAACGGGCTTTATGCCCGGTATTGGACACGCCAATCGGGCGGGTTCATCAGCACGCAGGCCGCGGCAGAGTGAGCGGTGCAACGCGTCATGATCATCGGCGGGCCAGGGTCCGGCAAATCAACGCTTGCCCGCGCTATTGGAAAAATCACCGGGTTGCCGGTCGTTCACATCGACAAGATCCATTGGAAACCGAATTGGGTCGAACGTACAAAAGAGGAAAAGTGGGCGCTGATCCGTGAGGTTCATGCCCGCGATGCCTGGGTGTTCGAAGGCAATTTCAACCGGTCTGTGCCCGAACGGGTTGCGCGGGCGGACACGGTGATCTTTCTGGATCTGCCCTTTGCGCTGCGGATGTGGCGGGTGATCCGGCGGACGTGGCGGGACCATGGAAAAGTCCGGCATGATGAGTTGCCGGAAGGCTGTGTGGAGCGCTTTGATCCGGAGTTCTTTCATTACATCTGGAGGACCCGCCAATCCGGGCGCCGACCGGGTTTGGCAATCGTCGCAGATCCGCCAGGACATACCCGGGTGTTTCACCTGCGGTCCCCGCGTGAGGTCGCAGACTTCCTGACAGATCTGGAACAACAGGCCGGTCTGGGGCATGACCGAGCTCATGGCGCAGCAACTTCGCATTGATCGGCTTGGGCATCGCGGCGACGGGGTGGCGGAAGGTCCGGTCTTTGTCGCGCGGACCTTGCCTGGTGAACTGGTCGAGGGCGACGTTGACGGCGGTCGGATCGCGCGTCCCCGCATTCTGGAACCTTCGCCCAACCGCGTGAAGGCGGCGTGCCGACACTATAACGGATGCGGGGGTTGTGCGCTTCTTCATGCGTCCGACGCTTTTGTGGCCGACTGGAAAGTCGACATCGTTCGAGAGGCATTGAAAGCTCAGGGCCTGGATGCCCCGATCAGGCGCCTTCACACCTCTCCGCCCGGATCCCGTCGGCGGGCGACGCTTGCGGGGCGGCGCACCAAATCGGGCACGCTCGTTGGATTTCACGGGCGCGGATCGGCGATGTTGAGCGAGGTCACCGCGTGTCAGCTTATTTCGCCTGAGATTCTGGCGGGGCTTCCGGCGCTTCATGCGCTGGTCGAAGCCGGGGCCACGCGAAAAGGTGAGTTGTCCCTTCAGGTGACATTGTCCGAGGCAGGATTGGATGTGGCGGTCCAAGGCGGCAAACCCTTGGACCGGGGCCTGATGATCGATCTTGCCGAGGCTGCGCAGGACCACGATCTTGCCCGTTTGAGTTGGAACGCAGAGCCTATTGCCGAACGGCGACCGCCGGTACAGACATTTGGTCGGGCTGCCACCATCCCGCCACCCGGCGCGTTCCTTCAGGCGACGTCTGAAGGCGAAACCGCCCTGTCGGCATCAGTGACGGAAGCATTGGATGGCGCAAAATCGGTGGCCGATCTGTTTGCCGGTTGCGGCACTTTTGCACTTCGGTTGGCCGAGACGGCTGAAGTCAGTGCGTTTGAAGGCGAACCGGCGATGGTGGCCACACTGGATCGTGCGTGGCGGGAAACGTCTGGTCTGAAACGGGTACAGTCTGAAACTCGCGATCTGTTCCGAAGGCCATTGCTGCCGGGCGAATTGCGGGGCTACGACGCCGTTGTGATCGACCCGCCGCGCGCAGGTGCCGAGGCGCAAACCCGTGCGCTGGCCGAGGCAAATGTCCCGAGGATCGCTTCGGTCAGTTGCAATCCGACAACATTCGCGCGCGATGCAAAGCTGTTGGTGGATGCCGGATATTCGATCGACTGGATCGACGTCATCGATCAGTTCCGTTGGAGCCCCCATGTGGAACTTGCGGCACGGCTCAGCCTGTCCCATATCCGGGACTGAGGACAGATGAGGACGCAGATGACAGCACGAGAACGGGTCGCCAAATGGCTGGAATTGCCACGCGTACAGAACGCGATCGTCATGGTGATCGTCTTCAATGCCTTCGTTCTTGGCCTTGAAACCTCGGATGCCGTAATGGCGGCCTCGGGCCCGCTTATCCTGTTTCTAGACCGGGTATGCCTTGCGATATTCGTCGTCGAACTGGCCCTGAAGTTCTTTGCGCACCGGCTGTCCTTCTTTCGGTCCGGATGGAACATCTTTGACTTTGTGATCGTCGGCATTTCGCTGATCCCGGCAAGCGACGGATTGAGCGTTCTGCGCGCGCTTCGGATCCTTCGCGTTCTGCGCGTCATCTCGGCGGCCCCCCGGTTGCGGCGGGTGGTCGAGGGGTTCGTCACCGCGCTTCCCGGCATGGGATCGGTGTTTCTGCTGATGGCGATCATCTTCTATATTGGCGCGGTGATGGCGACGAAGTTGTTCGGATCCGGCTGTCCGTCCTGTTCGCCGGAGCGTTTGGCCGAACTTGAACTTTGGTTCGGCGACCTCGGATCCTCGGCTTATTCGCTGTTTCAGATCATGACGCTTGAAAGCTGGTCGATGGGGATTGTCCGCCCGGTGATGGAGACCTTTCCCTATGCCTGGGCCTTTTTCGTGCCGTTCATCATGGTAACGACATTCGCCGTGGTGAACCTGCTGGTGGGTCTGATCGTGAACTCAATGCATGAAGCACATTCGGTCGAGGAAACCGAAAGAACCGACGCCTACCGCGACGAGGTTCTGGCACGCTTGACAGCAATTGAAGCCCGGCTGTCCGATCACGATGCCGACAAAAAGAGCGGCTGAGATTCTCTCAGGGATTCCCTAATGTTAACCATTACCGTATAGCGGGAGTGGGGACGAAGCAGGGAACGGGGCAGACACCATGCGGTGGATGACTTTGGCAGGGCTGGTGTTGGGCGCCATGGTGCTTGCCGGCTGTGCGACCAAGTTCAAGACTTATGACGGGCCCCAGGTCACGCGGGTTGTGGTCTTCAAGGAAGACCGGCGCATGTATCTACTGCACAATGATCGGGTGCTACGGACCTTCGATGTGGATCTTGGGTTCGCACCCGAAGGCCACAAGACGAAGTACGGCGATGGCCGCACCCCGGAAGGTCAGTACTACATCGACCGCCGCAACCCGGACAGCGCCTTTCATCTTTCGATCGGCATATCCTATCCCAATGCTCGGGACGTCGCCCAGGCCAAGAAGCTGGGGGTGGATCCCGGCGGTAACATCTTCATCCATGGAACGCCGTCATACACACTGAAGCGCGGCCCGGATTGGACCTGGGGCTGCATCGCAGTGACCAACGAAGAGATGGAAGATATCTACGCGATGGTCCGGACAGGGACGGCGATCACCATTCACCCCTGACCCAGTTCGGCCTCAAGTCCCCATCACAAGGGTCCACCAGATCTTGCCGTTCTGTTCCTGAAACCAAGCAAAGCCGATATTGGTGGCGCGGCTGTCGAGGATGACTTCGCGCGTTTGCGGCACCTCCATCCAGGCGCCCAGCGTTTCCAACTCGGTCTCAAATGTCTCCGAGATGTTTTCGCCCAGAAGCTGGCCTTCGAAACCGGCCCGTGCGGCGCGGTCGAGAGGCGACGAGCCATCCGACCCGAAATGCCAGGGCCGGTTCTGTACGGACATGTCACGCGCATGGGTGGCGGCTGCGGCGTTCAGTTCAGCATTGAACGCGACCTTTTGTGCGCCCGAGGCCTCGCGCAGCGCATTTACCGCGTCGAGCATACGGAATTGCACCTTGTCGGCGTCGCGGGCCGCAATGCGATAGACCTGCGGCAAGGGCTGCCCATCCGGGCCGATCCGCTGTTCTTGCGGGGCCGAACAGGCCGCCAGAGCTGCGGTGAGAACAAGGGTTGCTGCGTTTAGCCGTTTCATGTGCTCGAAACCTTATATTGTGGCCCGACGTGTATCTCTTGATTGCAACGCTTTCAAATTGATCCACACCGCTTTGGGCAAACTAACGCTTGTTTGATTTGCGACTGAGACTTTCCGGCCATATGATGACCGCTGGGATTTCAGCACCCTGGGAGACTGACTCACATGGCGAACCGCCCCACGATTGACCGCCGCGGCTTTATCGCGGCCGCTGCTGCTGGCGTATCGGCCCTGAGCGCACCGGCATTGGCGCAGACCGCTGCACCGGATTCAACGCGTACCGTTCAGCGTAACGCATCCAGCTTTCGCGCGCTGCAATGGCAGCCCTATTTCGACAACCTGAGAAATGGCGCGATCTTGGTCGATACCTCGTCGCGCGCCCTTCACTACTGGTCTGCCGATGAAAGCGTCTACAAGCTCTATCCGACCAGCGTGCCCATGTCCGAAGACCTGACACGCAGGGGTCGGACCCGCATCATCCGCAAGGTGGAAGGCCCCGACTGGCGCCCGACCCCGTCTATGTTGGAACGCAACCCGGAATGGCCGGCCTATATGCCGCCCGGACCCGACAATCCGATGGGCACCCATGCGCTGTACCTGTCCTGGACCTATTACCGGATCCACGGAACCCACGACAC
Source organism: Paracoccaceae bacterium (assembly GCA_965267475.1). Lineage (GTDB taxonomy): Bacteria > Pseudomonadota > Alphaproteobacteria > Rhodobacterales > Rhodobacteraceae > JBCBKU01. The sequence continues at coordinate 389,800 of OZ254079.1, read as the reverse complement.
GCGGAAGATCGGTCGCCGGTCTTCGAACGGGTGCATCGGGCTTTACAACCAGCACATCGCCGAGCTGTTCGGGATGGCGAATGTGAACACGCAAGTGTTGCTGATCTGACGACAATCAGTGGCCGCAGATAGTCATTGCGGCCATTAGCAATTGAAATCTTAACACTTTTTTGCCTTAATCCTTCGCCGAGGGACGGATTCGTCTGGTCATGCCCACCTCAACCAACTGGGCAGGCCAAAGCGAAGGGACAAAAAGAATGAAGAAGATCGCTGTTGCGGCGGCATTTTCCATTGCAGTGACCGGAGCCCAGGCGGGCGGCCTGGATGCACCGCAAATGGAACCCGAAGTCATTATCGAGGAAACATCGGCATCGTCCGCGGGCGGTGTTGTGATCGGTCTGTTGCTCGTGGCGCTGCTGGTCGCCACGGCGTCCTAGTTCAGCGACCCCAGACAAAGAATTGCGGGCGGCGGGTCAAACTGTCCGTCGCTTTTGTCAGGTGCTGGTCTTTGTCCATCCTGCCAGATTGGTCTGAATGATGTCCGCAAGCGCGGAAATATGCGCGGCGTCGTCGTTCAGGCACGGGATATAGGTGAAATCTTGACCCCCGGCCTCTAGAAAGCTGTCGCGGATCTCTTCCTGAATTTCTTCAAGCGTTTCAACGCAGTCGGCTGAAAATGCAGGCGCCACAACGGCGATCCGCTTGGATCCGGCCTCGGCCAGGCGGGCCACTTCTTCGACCGTATAGGGCTGAAGCCAATCTTCGGGCCCGAAGCGCGATTGAAAGGTGGTTACAATCTTTTCCTGATCCCACCCCAGACGTTCCCGCAAAAGCCGCGTCGTCTTCTGACATTGGCAATGGTAGGGGTCGCCTTCCATCAGATAGCGTAACGGCATCCCGTGATAGGATGTCACCAGCACATCGGGCTGGACGGCCATCGCGCCATAGGCTTTTTCGATCGATTGCGCCAATGCTTCGATATAGCCCGGATCATCGTAATAGGCGGGCACGGTGCGAACCGCAGGCTGCCACTTTTCCTTGGCAAGCGCCCGGAAGAACTGATCGTTCGCCGTGGCTGTCGTCGCGCCCGCGTAATGGGGGTAAAGCGGGAAGAACAGCACCTTGTCACAGCCTTGCTCGATCAGGCTATGGACCTTCGATTCGGTCGATGGATCGCCATAGCGCATGCAGAAATCGACGATCACGCGGTCACCCAGCTGCTTTTTCAGCTCAGTCGCGACGGCTGCGGTCTGCGCCTTGGTGATGGTCATCAAGGGGCTTTCATTCAGCTCTTCGTTCCAGATGGACTTATAGGCCTCGCCCGACGAGAAGGGGCGTTTTGTCAGGATCACGGCTTGCAGAAGCGGCTGCCAGATCCAGGGCGAGTAATCGATGACGCGACGATCCGACAAAAATTCATTCAGGTACCGCCGCATGGACCAATAATCATACCCATTCGGCGTGCCCAGATTGGCCAAAAGCACCCCGATGCGCGGTTCTGCTATTGGCGGATGATCGGCCGGACGGGTGGACGGCTTGGGATGTGGGCGGTTCATGGTCATAGTCTGCTCTGCATGCTGCGGCAGTGCAGCACCCCCCGTGAGATAACGTGGCTTATCGCGGGATCAAATCCGACGCTAGGTCTCATCACGTTTTAGGGGCGTTTCCGATGTGCCCAGTGCATCAGCTAGCCTTTGAGAGGCCGAGCCGGGTCGGAGCGGCTTTGGCTGGCTTTCGTCCGGCGCCCAGCCGGTCAGGACAATAAGTTCAACCGTTGCGCGGATCCGCCCGCCTTCCGCCGGAAATGCGCGTGCATAGTGGGCCGCGGCTTCGGCGAACAGAGCTTTTGGCGGTGCGGATTTGTGTCGATTGGCCAAAGCGTTTGTTTCACCCATCGCCCGAAGGTCCATGATCAATGCGAAAAGATCGGCGTAGGACAGATCAAGCGGGATCGAATCCGCAACGGGCAATGCAAGGCCTGCCCGCTGTAAAAGCGCGCCAAGGTCGCGGATTTCGCCCATGGGCGCGATGCGGGGTGACAACCCGCCGCTGATGCGGGCTTCGACTTCGGCCAATACGGCCCGTAGTTCCTGCAAGGTCTCGCCACCGGGTGCGATGGCCAGAAACAACCCGTCAGGTTTCATCGCGCGACGACATTGGATGATCTGGCCCACGGGGTCGTCGGCCCAATGGAGCGCCATTGCGTGGATCACGAGGTCATAGGCCTCGGGCGCCAGATCCAGCGTATCGAGGTCTTCCACGACCTTGGCCTCTGGCCAGGCCTCAGCCCAAGGGCCGGGCCAGCCCGTCACGATTGCGGGGTTGGTAAACGTTTTCTTAACCAGGCTGAGCCTTTCCTGAAGCTCGGCAATGGCCGTGTCGTGCAGAAATGGATCGAATGTCGGTGCGGCCCTTTGGCGGTGCAGCAGAAGCGCGGTGCGGTCGGTGAGTTGGGGTTTGCTTGGCGCGGCCATGACGGCGGAGACTAGGGGCCCATGCGGCAATTGCAATCGGTTCTGGACATGCTTTACCCGCCGCAATGCGCGGGCTGCGCCACGCTGGTCGACGCCGCCAATGCGCTTTGTCCGGCCTGTTGGAGCGCCGCGCATTTCATCACCGGATTGGCTTGCGATCGCTGTGGCGCACCGCAGATCGGTCGTCCGGTTGAGGCACCTGTGACTTGCGACGATTGTCTGAAACTCGGACGGCCCTGGGACAAGGGGCGGGCCGCTATGCTTTACAAAGACAAGGGCCGTGCGCTTGTGCTGGCTTTGAAACATGCCGACCGGTTGGACCTTGTGGGCTCGGCCGCGGATTGGCTGGCCCGCGCAGCACAGGATGTATTGACGCCGGACAAGTTGATTGTCCCGGTTCCAGCCCATTGGGTGCGGCTTGTCTCGCGGCGCTACAATCAGGCGGCCTTGCTGGCTCGGGCGCTCGCCAAGACAAGCGGGGCCGATTTCCTGCCGGATGCGCTTCTTCGGACGCGCCGGACTGAAGTGCAAGACGGCAAGACGGTCGATGCCCGGTTTCAGAACCTTCACGGCGCGATCCGTCCGCACCCGAAACGTGCGGCGGACCTGGCCCATCGCAATGTCCTTCTGGTTGATGATGTCATGACTTCGGGTGCCACATTCGCCGCCGCGACCGAGGCGTGTCTGAGCGCGGGCGCACAGACCGTGTCCGTGGTTTCCCTTGCCCGGGTCGTGAAGGACGCCTAGATCCTGACCCATTGGCGCGATTGCCGCGCCCGGACGGAAAGGCCCGATATGGCGCGTGTAGAGATCTATACCAAACCCCTTTGCGGTTACTGCTTTGCGGCCAGGAAGCTTCTTGAGTCCAAGGGCGTGTCCTATGAACAGACCGATCTGATGCGCAATCCGGGCAAGCGGTCCGAAATGATCCAGCGCGCAAATGGCCGGTCGACCGTTCCGCAGATCTTCATCGATGGAAAACATGTGGGCGGGTACGACGATCTAAGCGCGTTGGACCGTTCTGGGAAACTGGACCCGATGCTTGCCGCCTGAGGCGCATCATGCGAGCGGCCCTTTTTCAACTGAATGCCACGGACGATCCAGCGGTCAATCTGCCCTTGACGGTCGGTATGGTCGAGCAGGCGGCAGCGAACGGCGCGCGTTACATCCAGACGCCGGAAGTCACGAATTGCGTTTCAACCAGTCGAACCCGGCAAGACCAGGTCCTGACGCATGAGGCTGATGATCGCACGCTGACAGCCTTGCGCAACGCGGCGGCGAAGCTTGGTGTTTGGGTGCATATCGGGTCGCTTGCCCTGAAGACCGATGACCCGGATGGTCGCTTTGCGAACCGGTCCTTCCTGATTGCCCCCGATGGCAAGATCGCGACGCGGTATGATAAAATCCACATGTTCGATGTCGAGATTTCCGAGACCGAACAGTATCACGAATCCAAAGGCTATCGGCCCGGGAACCGCGCGGTCGTGGCTGATATTGACGGGATCCCCTTTGGTCTGACGGTCTGCTATGATCTTCGATTTCCCGCCCTTTACCGAGATATGGCTCAGGCAGGGGCAATTGTGCTGACCGTCCCATCGGCCTTTTCGCCTGTGACCGGTGCCGCCCATTGGGAGCCGCTGTTGCGGGCCCGTGCCATCGAGAACGGCGCCTATGTTTTGGCCGCCGCGCAGGTGGGCGATCACAAATTGACCCGAGGCAAACCACGTAAGACATATGGCCACAGCCTTGCCGTGTCGCCCTGGGGTGAGGTGCTGGCAGATGGCGGCGAAAGCCCGGGCATCAGCTATGTCGAGATCGATCCGGGACAGGTCGGCAGGGCCAGGGCGCGTATCCCCTCGCTGTTCCATGATGCTCCGTTTATAAGGCCCGCATGAGCGAACTGAATGACCCGCTTGCGGTCGCCCTTTTCAGTGAAATCTTCATGGCCGGGCAGCTGTCGCGCGCCCGGATTACGAAAGCTTTGCCGAAGGGGATGGAGCTGTCGCATTTCTCAGTCCTGAACCACCTGGCGCGGTTGAACGAGGAACGGACGCCCGCGCAGTTGGCGCGCACATTCCATCTGACACGCGGTGCGATGACCAATACGTTGGCCCGGCTGGAACGGGCTGGGCATATCCACATCCGTCCGGACTGGGACGATGCGCGCCGGAAATTCGTGACGGTCAGTCCGGCTGGCATCGCCGCGCGAGACGCCGCAATTGCCGCCATCACTCCGATCATCGGCGAGGCGGTCGAGACGATTGGCGTCGACAAGGTGAAGTCGGTCTTGCCGGTTCTGCGCGCAGTCCGCTCTCGTTTTGACGAAGACGCCTAGGCGGCGGGCTTCAAGCTGGCGGTGACGTAGTTCACGGACAGATCCCTTTCAGACAGGCTCCACGACCACGCGATCGGGTTGAACACGAAACCGGTGCGGTCGACCGGGTTCAGACCGGCGCTTTTCAGCAGGTCAAAAAGTTCGTCGGGCGTAATGAACCGGTTCCATTCATGTGTCCCTTTGGGCAGCCAGCGCATGACGTATTCGGCACCGATAATTGCCATGACAAAGCTTTTCGGGTTCCGGTTCAGGGTCGAACAGATCATCAGCCCGCCAGGTTTCAGAAGATCGTGGCAAGCTTTCAGATATGTGGGCGGGCTTTCGACATGCTCGACCACTTCCATGTTCAAAACCACATCGAATTGTTCGCCGTCCGCCGCCATCGCTTCGGCGGTTGTCACGCGATAGTCGATGGTCAGACCCGATTGCTCGGCATGGATTTGGGCCACCGGAATATTCCGGGGCGCCGCGTCAGCCCCCACCACATCCGCGCCCAGTCGCGCCATCGGTTCGGCCAAAAGGCCGCCGCCGCAGCCAATGTCGAGGATCCTGAGACCCTGAAAGGGCGAGTCGCCGGCAAGATCGCGATCAAATTCAGCGGCGATCTGCCGCGTGATATAGTCCAACCGGCACGGGTTCAGCATGTGCAGCGGTTTGAATTTGCCGTTTGGATCCCACCATTCGGCGGCCATCGCCTCAAATTTAGCGATTTCGCCCGGATCCACCGTGGTTTCGGTCATAGCCATCTGTCAGTGCCCGCATTTTCCTGATATGCGCCCCTGTGGAGAACGCTTTCCCGGGCTATATAGATCTCAATGGACAAGGTGGCAGAAAAAAAGGGCGCGGCGCAGTTTCTTTACCCGCCGATAGATCCCTTCGACCAGCGAATGCTGGACGTCGGCGATGGCCACCGCGTGTATGTGGAACAGTGCGGGCGGCGCGATGGTGTACCTGTCCTTGTCCTGCATGGAGGTCCGGGTGGCGGGTGCAGCCCGGCGATGCGCAGGTACTTCGACCCCGATCACTATCGGATCATCCTGTTCGACCAACGCGGCTGCGGGCGGTCTTTGCCCCATGCCTCGACCGAGAACAATACGACCTGGCATCTGGTCCGGGACATCGAGCTGATCCGCGAAACGCTTGGCATCGATAAGTGGTTCATCTTCGGTGGAAGCTGGGGTGCGGCGCTGGGCCTGATATATGGGATCACCCATCCGGAGCGCTGTCTGCATCTGATCCTGCGCGGGGTCTTCCTGATGACCCAGCGCGAGCTCGACTGGTTTTACGGCGGCGGCGCGGCGCAGTTCTGGCCGGATGTCTGGAAACGCTTCACCGACATCGTCCCCAAGGACGAACAGGGCGATCTGATCGCAGCATATAATCGGCGATTGTTCTCTGGCGATCCGGTTCAGGAGACGCGGTTCGCACGGGCCTGGGCAAGCTGGGAAAACACGCTGGCTTCGATTGCGAATGACGGCCCCGGCGGTGACAGCCCTGCGGAATATGCGCGCGCCTTTGCCCGACTTGAGAACCACTATTTCACCCATAAGGGGTTTCTGGATGAGGACGGCTGGATCCTGAAGAATGTCGGGCGTCTGGCGGATGTTCCGGGCACGATCGTTCAGGGCCGGTATGACATGATTTGTCCGCCTGTGTCCGCCCAGAATCTGGCCGAGGCCTGGCCACGGTCCAAGCTGCATCTGGTTCCCCGGGCTGGGCATGCCTTATCCGAACCCGGCATAAGCTCGAAACTCGTGCAGCGGATGGACAGTCTGCGCAGAGTTGGAACCCGTGCGAGGGCCGCAGAATGAGCCGCGTCAGTCGTCGTGCCCTTCTAAGCTCTGGTGCAGCCGCCTCGATATTTGCGGCGACCGGATTTGCAGTAGGCGCGGCGCCGAGGCGCGGTGGAACGTTGCGGATCGCTGTCGGGGGGCCATTGGGCGGGCAATCCGGACAGGACGGTATGCAGGGTCTTGGGCGCGCCGTGGTCCGCATGGCCACGCATGATTGCCTGACCGAGATTGGCCCGGATGGCACGTTGAAAGGCGAACTTGCCACCAGATGGGATGCGTCTGACGGTGGACGCATCTGGACTTTCCTGTTGGCGCAGGATGCTGTGTTCTCGAATGGCACGCCGCTTCAGGTGCATGATGTGATCAAGTCGCTTGTCGGTGTCCCGGGGCTTGGCGATATCGATGCGCCGAATGGGTCGACCGTCCGCTTGGCCTTCCGGACACCCGTGGCCGATGCTCCGTTCATCCTGGCCGATCCTCGGTTTTCGGTTTCACAAAATGGCGATGCCGCACTAGACGCGCCAGGAACCGGTCTTTTCCGGATCAGCGATACCGGTGGCGATCACCAGCGACTTATCCGCGTGACCGGGCATCGCAAGGATGGCCGCGCCGGTTGGTTTGACGCCATTGAGATACGTGGTGCCATGGCCCACGAGGCGCGGCTTTCTGCATTGCTGGAAGGACGCGCCGATGTCGTCGATGCAGTCGATCCGGCGATCGTGGATCGGCTGGCCAGGAAGGACCGGTTGAAGATCGATGCTGTTCGGGGCCGTGGATCGCTGTCGCTGATCTTGGGCGGGAGCACCGATGCCGAGCCTTTGGCGCGTCAATTGCGCGGCACGCTGGAACAGGCCCGTCTGGCCGACGCGGTGTTTCGGGGCTACGGGTCGGGTGAGAGCGAAATTGCCCAGGACCTCGCGACGTATAACGCTGTTACGCTGCCTCTTGTCGTGGCGGAACATCACATGGGAGAGCCCGTGCTGCTGCGCCTTGTTGCAGCGCTTCGGACCATGGCGGCAGACGGTGGAGTTTCGCTTCAACCGACGCTCCGAATGCCAGTTTCGGGACCCTACGCAATTTTGTCCGACAGCTATGGTTCGCCGGCAACGTCCGAGCCTGAAACAAATCGTGTGCGGATTTTTGCCGACTACATTTGTGCATATTGCGCAAGACTTCGCCACTTAGGCCGAATTGGCAGCAGTTATCCACTGGATTCTGCTCGAATTGCAGAAAGATGGTGGTTCGTCTGACTTAAAGTCGGCGCAGTAATGACATAATCCGTGAGCAGGATTTGCTCATCCTGAAGCTGCTGCCACGGCTGATTATGTACAGACTGCTCATTGCTGCTCTTTTGCTGGTTTCCGCCAGCGTTGCCCAAGCCTGCGTTCGCCCGGCCATGCCGGATGCGGCGTCACGATCGCTCCCCGTCAACGCGATTGACCAGTATCTTCTGGATCAGGCGGTGCGGGCCGAGGTGAACTATTACCGATGCCTGAACGGCCGGCGTGCCCTGGCGGCGGCGGACACATCCTTTTCGGGTGTTGCGCGCGATCACAGTCGGTGGATGGCCTCGACCGGGAAGCTGTCGCACAAGTCCAATGTGCGGGGCCGTTCGACGCTGAGCCAGCGCGTGCGAGCCACGGGGTATCTGCCGCGCTATGCATCCGAGAACCTGGCGATGCTCCCACGGTACCGGTTTGCAGGTCAGAAGTTCTATATCGTGAACGGCGCCCAGTGCCGATTTGCAGGCCGGAATGGCGGAACGATCCCACCCAGAAGCTATGCATCGCTTGCGCGCGACGTGGTGCGGATGTGGATGGAAAGTCCTGGTCACCGTCGGAACATTCTGGACAACAAGGCCCGCCAGTTGCGCACGGCTGCTGTGGTCGGTCAGGGCCGGTTCTGCGGCGATGTCTGGGTGACGCAGAACTTCATCGGCTAAACGCCGTAGAAACCCCGGTACCAGTCGACAAATTTCTTGACGCCTTCCGCGACCGGTGTGGCCGGTCGCGCCCCCGTCAGATCTTGCAAGAGCGTGGTGTCCGCCCATGTGGCAGGGACATCGCCTGGCTGGATCGGCATGAAATTCTTGATCGCCTCGCGTCCGCAGGCCGCTTCCACAGCCGCGATGAAGTCCATCAGTTCAACGGGTTCAGAGTTTCCGATATTCACGACCCGATAGGGCGCCACGTCGGAAGCTTCCGTCCCCTTGCCCGGAACCGCATCGATCAATGCAACAAGTCCGGCCACGAGATCGTCGATATAGGTGAAATCCCGGCGCGACTTGCCCTGATTAAAGACCTTGATCGGTTCGCCGTTCAGGATTGCCTTGGTGAACAGGAAGATCGCCATATCGGGTCGGCCCCATGGTCCGTAAACCGTGAAAAACCGGAACATGGTGATCGGCAGGTCATAAAGATGGGCATAGGAATGCGCCATCGCCTCGGTCGCCTTCTTGGTCGCGGCATAAAATGACATCTGCGTGTCGGCCTTGTGCCCTTCGGCATAGGGCATCTTGGTATTGGCGCCATACACCGACGAAGTTGACGCGATCAGCGCATGGGGCACTGGATGCGCCCGAAGTGCTTCCAGCAGCTCGAAGGTTCCGGCGATATTTGCCTCAAGATAGGACCGCGGGTTGTCGATCGAGTACCGAACGCCTGCCTGCGCGGCGAGATGGATGACGGTGTCGGGCCTATGCTCGGACAGAAGATCCTTGAACACGCCTTCTGTCTCGACCCGTTCGATGACGGGGGTAAAGGTCTCGTGGTTTTTCAGAATGTCGTGGCGCGCGTCTTTGAGCGAGACGTCATAGTAGTCGGTCATCGCGTCCAACCCGATGACGCGCCATCCGGCCTGAAGCAGTGCCTCAGCCGTGTGAAACCCGATAAACCCGGCGGACCCGGTCACAAGTGCAGTCTTCATGGCATGCCTCATAGCAGAAGAGAGATTAAGGCCAAGGACCCTTGCAGACTCAAATCGCCGCGCGTATATCCACCCTAACAGCGGCGCCTCGGCTTCCACCCCCAAGGCTCCACCGGAAATCATGACGGGCCGCGCGCCCGTTTTTTTGTGTCTGGAGTTCTGACACCCGAAATGTCTGACCTTGTCGCCAAAGCGTCCATGGACCGTCGCCTCGCCGAGATCATCACACCGGTGATCGAGGATATGGGGTTCGAACTGGTGCGCGTGCGCTTCATGGGCGGCAAGACCAAGACGCTGCAAATCATGGCCGAGCGGCCCGACGGCGGGATCGAGGTCGAGGATTGTGCAGCCATTTCGACCGCGGTTTCGGCGACGCTGGATGTCGAGGACCCGATCGAAGATCAGTACACGCTTGAGGTCTCAAGCCCGGGGATCGACCGGCCCCTGACCCGGTTGAAGGATTTTGAGGTCTGGGCCGGGTACGAGGCGAAGATTGAAACCGCCGAGATGATCGACGGGCGGCGCCGGTTTAAGGGCACGCTGGAAGGTGTCGAGGATGGCGAGGTTCTGATCAAGATCGCCGAGGGGATCATCGGGCTTCAGTTCGACTGGTTGTCGGATGCCAAGCTTGTTCTGACCGACGACCTGATCAAGGAAATGTTGCGCCAACGGAAGGCCGCGGGCGTGTTGAACGAAGACGGATTTGACGCAATCGAGACCGAAACGGTGTCGAGCGAGGAGGACTGAGAGACATGGCCATCACATCCGCAAACCAGCTTGAGCTGTTGCAGACCGCTGAGGCGGTGGCGCGCGAAAAGATGATCGACCCTGCGCTGGTGGTCGAAGCGATGGAAGAAAGCCTCGCCCGGGCGGCAAAGTCCCGCTACGGCGCCGAGATGGACATTCGCGTGTCCATCGACCGGAAGACCGGGAAAGCGACTTTCACGCGGGTCCGGACCGTGGTCGAGGACGAGCTTCTCGAAAACTATCAGGCCGAACTGACCGTTGAGCAGGCCAAGCAGTATATGGAGAACCCGGAAGTCGGCGATACGTTCGTCGAGGAAGTTCCACCGGTGGATATGGGTCGGATCGCGGCGCAGTCGGCGAAGCAGGTCATCCTGCAAAAGGTGCGTGAAGCTGAGCGCGACCGTCAGTTCGAAGAGTTCCAGGACCGCGCGGGCACCATCATTAACGGTCAGGTCAAGCGCGAAGAATACGGCAACGTCGTGGTCGATATCGGCCGCGGCGAAGGGATCCTGCGCCGGAACGAAAAGATCGGGCGCGAAAGCTATCGGATTGGCGATCGGATCCGTTGCTACATCAAGGATGTGCGCCGCGAAACGCGGGGGCCGCAGATCTTCCTGAGCCGTACGGCGCCGGAATTCATGGCTGAGCTGTTCAAAATGGAAGTGCCCGAGATCTACGACGGCATCATCGAGATCAAGGCAGTGGCCCGCGACCCGGGAAGCCGCGCGAAAATCGCAGTGATTTCCTATGACAACTCGATAGACCCGGTGGGCGCCTGCGTCGGTATGCGTGGCAGCCGGGTGCAAGCCGTCGTGAACGAGCTTCAGGGCGAAAAGATCGACATCATCCCCTGGAACGAAGATGCGCCGACTTTCCTGGTCAACGCGTTGCAGCCGGCCGAGGTGACAAAGGTCGTGTTGGACGAAGAGGCCGAGCGGATCGAAGTCGTGGTGCCGGAAGAACAGCTTTCGCTGGCTATCGGGCGGCGCGGCCAGAACGTGCGTTTGGCGTCGCAATTGACCAACCTCGACATCGACATCATGACCGAGGAAGAGGAAAGCCGTCGCCGCCAGGCCGAGTTCGAGGCGCGGACGAAATTGTTCGTGGATACGCTCGACCTGGACGAATTCTTCGCTCAGCTTCTGGTGTCGGAAGGCTTCACCTCACTTGAAGAAGTGGCCTATGTCGAGATCGATGAATTGCTGGTGATCGATGGGGTCGACGAAGACACGGCGAAAGAGCTTCAGGCCCGCGCCCGTGACAATATCGAAGAAATGAACCGCAAGGCGCTTGAAGCGGCTCGGGAACTGGGCGCGGAAGACAGCTTGATCAACTTCGAAGGTCTGACACCGCAAATGGTTGAGGCGCTGGCAAAGGACGATGTGAAAACGCTGGAAGACTTTGCAACCTGCGCCGACTGGGAACTGGCCGGTGGCTGGACAACCGTTGATGGTGAACGCGTCAAGGACGACGGTGTTCTGGAGCCGTTCGATGTCAGCCTGGAAGAAGCCCAGCACATGGTGATGACGGCACGGATCCAGCTTGGCTGGGTGGACCCGGAAGAGCTGTTGAAGCAGGCCGAAGACGCCGAAGGCGAAGAAGGCGCCGATGCTGAAAGCGAAGCCACTGCGGAGGCCGGGGCCTGATCTCAGGCCCCAGGGTTTCGCGATGGGACGCGGCGGCGCCCAGAAGCACCACACCGAACCCGAGCGGCGTTGCATCGCCACCGGGTCGGTCAACCCGTCGCGCGGGCTGATCCGGTTTGTTCTGGGACCTGACAATGCAGTCGTGCCCGATATCGCCGGAAAACTGCCCGGGCGCGGAATGTGGGTGTCTTCGGACCGTTCGGCCCTTGACGAGGCGGTGACGCGTAACCATTTCGCCAGAAGCGCGAAGGGAACCGCCCATCCGCCCCCCGATCTTGTCGATACCGTTGAAGCCGCCCTTGTGCGGCGCCTGACGGATCTTCTGTCGCTGGCCCGGAAGGCCGGGAAGGCCGTTGCGGGGTATGAAAAGGTGAAATCCTGGCTTGATCGGGACGAGGCGAAGCTTTTGCTGCAAGCCTCGGACGGATCGGGTCGCGGAAAGGGTAAATTGCGGGCTCCGGGTGGTCGGGGGTCGCATTTTGAGGTTCTGACAGCCTCAGAATTGGGTTTGTCCTTCGGACGGGAACATGTGATACATGCGGCGCTTGCCGCTGGCGGACTCACTGACCGGGTCAGAGACGACGCTTTGCGGCTTTCGGGCGTTCGCGAAAATGACGGTGCATTGGCTGCCGGAAAGGTAAAGAAGACCATATGAGCGAGACAGACGGCAAAAAGACACTTGGGCTCCGCGGCGGATCCCGGTCGGGTCAGGTGAAGCAAAGCTTCAGCCACGGCCGGACTAAGAATGTCGTGGTCGAGACCAAGAGGAAACGCGTCGTTGTCCCGAAGGCCGGCGCGGGCGGTACCAGTGGCAGCACTGCGGGTGGCAAAGTGGCCGCCGGGGGCGATCCGAAGAAGCGGCCCGCCGGTATTTCGGATGCCGAGCTTGAGCGCCGGATGAAGGCGCTTGCCGCGGCGAAGGCACGGGAAAGCGAAGAGGCCGAGAAGCGCGCCGCAGATGAGAAGGCCCGCGAGGAAGAGCGCAGTCGTCGCCGAGCTGAAGCTGAGGCCAAGGAACGCGAAGAGCGCGAGCGCGAAGAACGCCGCAAGCAAAAAGAAGAAGAGGAAGCGCAGCGCGCAAAGGAAGCCGAAGAAGCGAAGGCGCGCGAAAAGGCTGCCGCAGCGGCGCCCGTACCGCCTGCGGAGGACAAGGCGCAGCGTCAACCTTCTGGGCAGCGCCCAAGTTCGGCGCCGCGCAAGCAAGAGCGCGAGCGTGATGATCGTCGCGACAACCGCGGCAAGGGCCGGAGTGATGACGGCGGCCGACGTTCCGGCAAACTGACGCTGAACCAGGCGCTTTCGGGTGGCGAAGGCGGTCGGCAGCGGTCACTTGCCGCGATGAAGCGCAAACAGGAACGTGCCCGCCAGAAAGCCATGGGCGGCTCGGTCGAGCGCGAAAAGGTCGTGCGCGACGTCCAGTTGCCCGAGGCGATTACGGTCCAGGAACTGGCCAACCGGATGGCCGAACGCGTGGCCGATGTCGTGAAGTCCCTAATGACCAACGGTATCATGGCGACGCAGAACCAGACCATCGACGCCGATACCGCTGAACTGATCATTGAAGAGTTCGGCCACAAGGTTGTGCGGGTGTCCGACGCAGACGTCGAAGACGTAATCGACACGGTTGAGGACGACGCGGGTGATCTGGAGTCCCGTCCGCCGGTGATCACTGTGATGGGTCACGTCGACCACGGCAAGACGTCGCTTCTGGATGCGATCCGGAACGCCAAGGTGGTCTCCGGTGAAGCGGGCGGCATCACGCAGCACATTGGTGCTTATCAGGTAAAGACCGACGACGGCGCGCTGCTCAGTTTCCTCGACACACCGGGCCACGCGGCCTTTACGTCCATGCGTGCCAGAGGTGCGCAGGTCACTGATATTGTTGTTCTTGTCGTTGCCGCTGACGACGCGGTCATGCCGCAGACGGTCGAGGCGATCAATCACGCCAAGGCCGCCGAAGTTCCGATGATCGTTGCTATCAACAAGATCGACCTGCCTGCTGCCGAACCTGACAAGGTCCGGACCGATCTTCTTCAGCATGAAGTGATCGTCGAGAAGATGTCGGGCGAGGTTCAGGACGTGGAAGTGTCCGCGCAGACCGGTCAGGGCCTTGATGAGCTTTTGGAAGCCATCGCGCTTCAGGCCGAGATTCTGGAGCTGAAGGCCAATCCTGGTCGCGCCGCACAGGGGGCCGTGATCGAAGCGCAGCTTGATGTGGGCCGAGGCCCCGTTGCCACCGTTCTTGTTCAGAACGGAACATTGCGTCAGGGCGATATCTTTGTGGTCGGCGAGCAGTGGGGAAAGGTACGCGCGCTGGTCAATGACAAGGGCGACCGCGTCAAGGAAGCGGGTCCATCGGTCCCGGTTGAAGTTCTTGGCCTGAACGGAACGCCGGAAGCGGGCGACGTACTGAATGTGGTCGATACCGAAGCCCAGGCCCGGGAGATTGCGGAGTATCGCGAGAAGGTCACAAAGGACAAACGCGCCGCTGCCGGGGCCGCGACGACCCTGGAACAGATGATGGCCAAGGCCAAGGCGGATGAGGACGTGGCAGAAATGCCGATCCTTGTAAAAGCCGATGTGCAGGGGTCAGCCGAAGCCATCGTTCAGGCGATGGAGAAAATCGGCAACGATGAGGTACGTGTGCGCGTCTTGCATTCAGGTGTGGGCGCGATCACCGAATCCGATATCGGTCTCGCCGAAGCTTCGGGCGCACCTGTCTTCGGGTTCAACGTTCGCGCCAATGCGACGGCGCGGAACGTGGCCAATCAGAAGGGCGTTGAGATCCGGTATTATTCGGTGATCTATGACCTTGTGGACGATGTGAAAGCCGCAGCCTCGGGTCTCCTGTCGGCGGAAGTGCGCGAAAACTTTATCGGCTATGCCCAGATCAAAGAGGTCTTCAAGGTCTCGGGCGTTGGCAAAGTTGCTGGTTGTCTTGTCACCGAAGGTGTGGCGCGCCGGTCAGCCGGTGTTCGGCTTCTGCGCGACGACGTGGTGATCCACGAAGGCACGTTGAAGACGCTGAAGCGCTTCAAGGACGAAGTCCCGGAAGTGCAGTCGGGTCAAGAATGCGGGATGGCGTTCGAGAACTACGATGACATTCGGGCCGACGACGTGATCGAAATCTTCGAACGGGAAGAGGTGGAACGCAGCCTGGACTAAGGCTGCGTTTCGCGGATTTTCGGGTCAGGCCGCTACGGGGCGGCCGTGAAATTCCTGTTTGCCGACACGGACTGCGATCAGACCGTCTTCCAACTCACGAACGAAGATACCTTGAACCAATATACGGCTACCGATGATGATTGTTTTCAACATGTGACCAATGATCCCCCAATCTGGCCTTCGTTTCTGGACTCTTTAAATATTTCACTTTGATACAAAGTAAACCTATCGCGTGATCAAATAACCTCGCGATTTCGGGGGAGTCGCTGATTTCCTAAGCAATTTGTGAAAATCAGAGGAGATCGCGGAGGATCGGGATCAGCGGAATGTCCGCTGGCGGCATGGGACAATCACGTAAATCTGAGATTTTCACCCATTTCAGCCGCTGTTTTTCCCGCGATTCGGGCGTTCCTTCCCATTTCCGGCAGGCGAACAGCGGCATGAGCAGGTGGAAATCGTCATAGGCGTGGCTGGCGAAAGTCAGAGGTGCGAGGCAACTCGCCCATGTCTTTATTCCAAGTTCTTCGTCCAGCTCGCGCATCAGGGCCGTTTCCGGCGTCTCGCCCGGCTCTACCTTGCCGCCCGGAAACTCCCAAAGACCGGCCATAGACTTTCCCTCGGGCCGCTCTGCGATCAGGATGCGCCCGTCGATATCGATCAGTGCAACCGCCGAGACCAGGACGACTTTCAAGACCGGTAATCCGCATTGATCGAGATATAGCCATGCGTCAGATCGCAGGTCCAAACCGTGGCCTCGGATTGGCCAAGCCCCAGATCGGCGCGGATTGTCACTTCGTCCTCTGCCATGTGTTTCGCCGCGCGGCTTTCCGAATACCCGGCTGAAACCCAACCATTCTCGGCCACGAGTTCATCTCCGAACCAGATCGACAACGTGTCCCGGTCCGCATTGGCACCGGATTTCCCCACCGCCATGACGACGCGCCCCCAATTGGGGTCTTCGCCAGCGATCGCCGTCTTGACGAGGGGCGAATTGGCGATTGCCCGCGCCGCCATGTCGGCATCCAAAGGTGTCGTCGCCCCGGTTACGCGGACGGTCACAAATTTAGTTGCACCTTCACCATCCCGGACGATTTGGTGGGCGAGGTCCTGCATGACTTCGGTCAGCGCGTCCTGGAACGTGTGATTGTTGGATGCATCCACATCCGCGGCACCCGTAGCCGCGAGCAAAACCGTGTCTGAAGTCGAGGTGTCACTATCGACGGTGATCGCGTTGAAGGATTGTCCGGTGGCGCTGGCAAGCGCTGACTGAAGCGAGCCTTGGTCCACGATTGCATCAGTAAAGATAAACCCGAGCATTGTGGCCATGTCAGGTGCAATCATTCCGGACCCTTTCGCGAAACCCGCGATGGTCACGGTTTGCCCATCTATCTGGATCCGCCGGAAGGACCCTTTTGAAAATGTGTCAGTGGTGCGTATGGCGCCCGCGGCCCGCTCGATCCCGTCTGGGGATAGTGCGGACACGAGGTCGGCCAACTTTTCGGTGATCCGGTCATGAGCTAGAACTTCACCGATGACGCCAGTTGAGGCAGAGAAGACCCGCGCTTCGTCGATCCCGACCGCTTTTGCAACTGCTCCGGTGATAGCGGTGACAGCATCGCGGCCGTTTGTGCCCGTGAACGCATTGGCGTTGCCGGCGTTTACGATGATCGCGGCGCCGCCGTTCGCTGGACCATCGATCTTGTCCTCACAGTCCAGAACGGGCGCCGCGCGGGTCGAAGATTGCGTGAAGACACCGGCCACCACCGTGCCCGGGTCCATGACCGCAAGCATAACGTCGTCGCGGCCTTGATACCGCACCCCGGCTGCGACGGATGCGAACCGGACACCGCCGACCGGCGGAATGTCGGGAAACGCGTCCGGCGCTAGCGGCGACAGGGCGGGCGGCCCCTTCTTGGGGGGTCGGGTCAGGCGCCGAAGGCGCGCGTGCTTGCGACGGATCGCTTTTTCTAATTCAGACGGACGCATGGTCCGTTCCGGTTAATTTTCAGCGAGTGAGAGGTCAAGCAAGAGCTGCGGGTCAATCGACCCCGGCTCAACCTGAGTGATCTCGGCGGTATCGGTGGCGTTTTCGATCATGGCCTCGACGGCGTCGCGCTGAACTTGTTCTTCAAGCTGTGCGCGGACTTCTTCGAGTGCAGGCGCTTCAAGGATCCGAGTTTCGTTCAACTTGATGACATGCCACCCGAACTGGGTTTGCACGGGTTCCTGGCTGACCGCGCCAACTTCAAGCTCGACCACGGCTGCTTCAAACGGCGGCACCATACGGCCCTTTCCGAACCACCCAAGCTCTCCCCCGCCCGGTCCGGACGGTCCGGTTGAGTTTTCACGCGCGAGTTCGGCGAAATCGGCACCATCATTCAGCTGCGTGATCAGGTCTTGCGCGGTTTCGACGGTCTCAACCAGGATATGCGACGCGTTGTATTCGACCTCGGCCGCGGCATCGGCATATGCCGCGTCATATGCCGCCTGGATCGCCGCATCCGTGATCGCCCCCTCGGCGGTCTCGGTGATTGCGCGCGACGCAAGAAGGGCCCTTGCTTCGTTCTCAAGTGTCAGGTTGTCGGTTGCCGACAGTTCAAGCCCCGACCCGATCGCGGTTTGTTGAACGACTTGTTGAAGAAGAGCGTCGAAGATCTGCGCAGGCGGCACGCTTCTGTATTGTTCGGGCAGGCGGGAATACAGAACCACGAGATGCGCCATCGTGATCTCAGTACCATTAACCGTTGCCAAGACGGTCTGACCGGTCACGGGTTCATCTTGCGCAAAAGCTGGCGGCGCGGCGGTCAGAGTGGCGGCAACAAGCGCCGCCATCGGCAAGATCTTCAACATCCGTAAAATCCTTCCAATAAAGGGTGTCCGTGCATAACGTTGACACCTTGATATGCGGCCCTTACATCGCGGGGATCACCGAGGGACCGTGCTTCCCAGCCTGTCTATGGCTCGCGCAGAGGGCGGGCAAGCAGAACCCTCACACGTTCCCGTCAATAACCGGACGAGGCTGAAGTCGAGATGCTTGGATTTGGATCTATTGCGAAGAAGGTTTTTGGCACGCCCAATGACCGTTTGATCAAGTCCCGGCGGTCCCTGGTTGAGCAGATAAATGCCCTTGAACCGGCCTTCGACGGTTTGTCGGATGATGAAATCATCGCAAAAACGGCAGAGTTGAAGGATCGCCACGAAAAGGGCGAAAGCCTGGACGATCTTCTGCCTGAAGCCTTCGCAAACTGCCGTGAAGCCGCCAAAAGGGCGCTGGGGCTGCGCGCATTCGATGTCCAGCTTTTGGGTGGGATCTTCCTGCACGAAGGCAATATCTCGGAACAGAAGACCGGGGAAGGCAAAACGCTGACGGCGACCTTCGCGGCCTATCTGAACGCGCTGACCGGACGCGGCGTGCATATTGTGACGGTGAACGACTATCTCGCCAAGCGGGATGCCGAATGGATGGGCAAGGTCTATGGCGCGCTTGGTCTGACGACGGGCGTGGTCTATCCCCAGCAGCCCGAGCCTGAGAAGCAGGAAGCGTATCGGTCCGACATCACCTATGCGACCAACAATGAGCTGGGGTTCGACTACCTGCGCGACAACATGAAGTCCGACTTGAAGGACATGAACCAGCGCGGCCACTACTTCGCAATTGTCGATGAGGTTGACTCGATCCTAATCGATGAAGCGCGAACCCCGCTGATCATTTCGGGTCCAGCACAAGACCGGTCGGATCTTTATATCGCCATCGATAAGATCATCCCCGAAGTTCAGGACGATCACTTCGAGCTGGATGAAAAGACCCGTAATGTCACCTTCACCGATGAAGGGAACGAGTTTCTGGAAACAAGGTTGGCTGAGGCTGGGTTCTTGCCCGAAGGCCAAACGCTTTACGATCCGGAATCAACCACCCTTGTTCATCATGTGAACCAGGGGCTTCGGGCCCACAAGCTATTCACGAAAGACAAGGAATACATCGTTCGTGACAACGAGGTCGTTCTGATCGATGAATTCACCGGGCGTATGATGCCGGGTCGGCGGCTGTCGGACGGGCTGCACCAAGCGATTGAAGCCAAGGAAGGCGTGGCGATCCAGGCCGAGAACGTGACGCTCGCCAGTGTGACATTCCAGAATTATTTCCGGCTTTATGACAAGCTGGCGGGGATGACCGGGACGGCTGCCACGGAGGCCGAGGAATTTGGCCAGATCTATGGTCTTGGCGTTGTTGAGATCCCAACGAATGTGCCGGTCGCCCGTGAAGACGAACATGACCAGGTCTATCGGACCTCGGTCGAGAAATTCCAGGCGGTCGTCAAACAGATCAAGAAGGCCAACGAGAAGGGCCAACCCGTACTTGTTGGCACGACCTCGATCGAGAAATCCGAGGCTTTGTCGCAAATGCTCGACAAAGAAGGCGTTCCGCACCAGGTCCTAAATGCGCGCCAGCATGAGCAGGAAGCCAAGATCGTTGCCGAAGCGGGCGTTCCAGGTGCCGTGACTATCGCCACGAACATGGCCGGGCGCGGCACTGACATTCAGCTTGGCGGCAATGTCGAAATGAAGGTGCTTGAGGCTCTGGCGGCGGATCCCGAGGGCGATCCCGAAGCGTTGCGCGCCAAGATCGAGGCTGAGACCGCGGCCGACAAGGAAAAGGTTCTGGCGGCTGGCGGGCTCTATGTTCTGGCGACCGAACGGCACGAAAGCCGCCGGATCGACAACCAGTTGCGTGGTCGGTCGGGCCGCCAGGGGGACCCGGGCCGGTCGTCCTTCTTCCTGTCCTTGGAAGACGATTTGATGCGGATTTTCGGGTCCGAACGGCTGGACAAGGTTCTAAGTTCGCTGGGTATGAAAGAGGGCGAGGCAATCGTCCACCCTTGGGTGAACAAGTCGCTTGAAAAGGCGCAGGCGAAGGTCGAAGGCCGAAACTTTGACATCCGCAAGCAGCTTTTGAAGTTTGACGATGTGATGAACGACCAGCGGAAAGTGATCTTCGGCCAGCGCCGCGAGATCATGGAAGCTGAGGACCTGTCTGAAATTGTCGAGGATATGCGCCATCAGGTGATCGACGATATGGTCGACACCTACATGCCGCCCAACACCTATGCGGATCAGTGGGAAACCGAGACCTTGCAGTCAGAGGTCAAGGAAAAGACCGGCCTTGATGTGCCTGTCGCCGATTGGGCGGCGGAAGACGGGGTGGACGACGATCAGATCCGCGAAAAACTGTACCAGGCATCTAACGAGTTCATGGCGGCCAAGGCTGCCGAGTTCGGGCCTGACACGATGCGGAACATCGAAAAGCAGATCCTTTTGCAGACCATCGACGGGAAGTGGCGCGAACACCTTCTGACGCTGGAACATCTGCGCTCGGTCGTTGGGTTTCGGGGCTACGCCCAGCGCGATCCTCTGAACGAGTACAAGAGCGAGGCGTTCCAACTGTTCGAAGGGCTTCTGGACGGTCTACGCAGCGAAGTGACCCAGAAGCTGTCGCAAATGCGCCCCATGACCGAGGAAGAGCGTGAAGCGCTGATGCAGCAGCTTTTGGCGCAACAGGCCGCGGCTGCACCGCAACCGGCCCCTGAACCGGTAGGAGCGGGCGCCGAGGCCGATGCGTCCGAAGGTCAGGCCGCCGCTGGCTTCGACGAGACCGATCGCGCAACTTGGGGCAATCCGGGCCGGAACGACGCTTGTCCGTGCGGATCCGGAAAGAAATTCAAGCATTGTCATGGGCGTCTTATCTGACACTCAGGCTGTAGACGCGTTGCATCACGTCTGGACCGAAAGGGCCGCCGTTCTACTATTCGGTTGATCGCGGCGGGCGTGGCATTGACCATCCCGGCGCTGACCGAAGCCAAACGCGAAGGCGCCTTCCATGAAAGCTGTTTTGGCCGCGTGTGGTATCCTGTTTTCCGCCAGTTTAGTGGCAGCCGAGGACGTCACGCTGACGTCACGTGACGGGTCCTTGGTGGTCACCGGCAATAATGCCCGTTTCGACGGTGAGTTCTTCCGGCTCGACACGGTCTATGGCCCGCTGACGGTTGATGCGGCCGGGGTGACATGTGAAGGCCCCGGTTGCCCCCCGCCCGAGGCCTATGTCAGCGAAATGGTGATCTCGGGCACCGCCATTGCGGGCGAGACGATGTTGCCGGCAATGATTGCTGCGTTTGCAGGGCGATCCGGACGGACGGTGCTCGAGATCGAAGACACCTATCAGTTCGATCTGAGCGGGGTGGACGGTGGCCCTGTCGAGGCGCGGTTTCGGCTGATCCGATCCAACACCGATGAAGGTTTTGCCGATCTTCTGGCAAATGAAGCCGGCGCGGTCCTCGCCATGCGCGAGATATCAACTGCCGAGGAACGGCGTTTGGTCGAAGCGGGACAGGGCACCCTTTCGGATGCGGACCACAGCCGCGTGATCGCGTTGGATGCATTGGTTGCGGTTGTCGCGTCGAGCAACCCAATCGGTTCAATCACACCAGCCATGCTGGCTAGGGTATTTGCGGGCGAGATCACAAGCTGGGAAGCCCTGGGCGGTCCAGATGTGGCAATCGAACTTCATGCCGCAGTCGAGAACGGCGATCTCGCGCGCGCGTTCCAGCGACAGGTGCTTGCGGGGTCCAACGCCACGCTGTCAGAGGGTGCGACGCTGCACGCGGATGGTGTTTCGGTTTCGAAAGCCGTTCAAGACGACCCCAATGCCATCGGAATATCGTATCTTTCCATGATCGGTGATGCCCGTGCCGTGCCGCTGCTTGGCAGCTGCGGTCATCTGGCAAGGCCCGAAGCCGATGCCTTGCGGTCTGGCGACTATCCCTTGGTGGCGCCGCTTTATCTTTACAAACCCGCACAGAGATTACCGGCCTCTATCCGTGGGTTCCTGAAATTCGTCGAAAGCCTGCCAGCGCAGGCGGTCGTTCGGCGTGCCGGCCTGACGGACCTGATTCCGGATCGCGTCGGGCTTGAGGCACAGGGACAGCGCTTGGCGCGTGCCATCACGGGGACCGAAGTGGGTCTGAGCGAATTACGTCGCCTTGTTGCCGCCATGGATGGATCGGAACGGTTAACCCTTACGTTCCGGTTTCGAAATGGTTCAACGCGGCTAGATGCGCGGTCGCAGTCGAATGTGACCTTGCTGGCCGATCTGATCGGGCGCGGCGACTTCGACGGGGAAACACTGGTGTTCGCGGGTTTCACGGATGCCCGTGGATCGGCGGCCGAGAACCGGCGCCTGTCGCGGCTGCGCGCCGAAGCCATTCTTAGCGCAGTGGTCGAGGCGTCGCCGCCTCAGAAACGCGATCGCGTTTCCTTTGCCACCGATGGGTTTGGCGAAGCGATGCCGATGGCCTGCGACGAAGACGACTGGGGCAGGCGCTTGAACCGTCGGGTCGAGGTTTGGGTAAAGCCTGGCTCAGAGTAGCCCTTCGGCCCGGAAACTCAGCTCGCGCGATCTGCCAATAATAAGGTGATCGTGGACGGTGAGCCCCAAAGGGCGCGCACCTTCGACAATCTGCTGGGTCAGGGCGATGTCAGCCTCGGACGGGCTTGGATCGCCCGATGGGTGATTGTGGACCAGGATCAAAGCCGAAGCGTTTAGGTCCAACGCCCGTTTCAAGACTTCGCGGGGATAAACCGGCACGTGATCCACCGTGCCCTGTCCCATAGCCTCGTCGGCGATCAAACCGTTCTTGCGGTCCAGGAAGAGAACAAGAAACGCCTCGGTATCGCGGTGCGACATTGCGGTGTGGCAATAATCCAGCAATGCATCCCAACTGGACAAGACATGTCGGCCCAGAACGCGCGCTCTGGAGAAGCGATGTGCGGCGGCCTCGACAATCTTCAATTCGGTCGCGATCGCTGGGCCCACGCCTTCAACTTCGATCAACCGTTCCACGGGCGCAGCAAGCACCTGGTTCATATCCCCAAAGGTCTTCAGCAGTGCGTGCGCGACCGGTTTGACGTCTTTCCGGCCGATGGCGCGAAAAAGCAGAAGCTCCAGCAATTCGTAGTCCGGCATGGCATCCGCGCCACCGTCAAGAAACCGGGAACGCAAGCGTTCACGATGCTTTTCGATATAGGACGGCTGCCGTTTTGGCGCGACCTGAACAGGCGCAGGCCGCGAAAACAACGGCAGCGGAGGTTCGTTCAGGCTTTGGGCTCGCGACATGATGCGACATTCGCCCGATCTTGGTAAACGTCCGGTAAACCGCCGCTGACCTCACGACCTGCACTGGCAGTTTTGGCTAGACTTCAGCGGCTTCAAGTTTTGACATTGCCTGCAACCACAACGCCTCGGCCTTCTCCATGGCACCCTCGACCTCGGCAAACTTCTTTTGCCAAACGTCGAGTTCGCCTGCCTTGGCGTCATCATAAAGGTCCGGATCCGCAAGTTTCGTGGCAAGCTTGTCGCGCATGTCTTCAAGCTTGGCGATGCGCGTCTCGCAGGCCTTAACCTCGGCGTTCAAGGATTTGAGATCATCCTTCGAGACCTTTCTCGCGGGTTTGGGCTTGGAGGTTTTCGGCACGGGTTCGCTTAGGATCTCGCGACGGTAAGCTTGCAAGTCCTGGTCATACGGGACAACGCGCCCGCCCTTCACCAACCAAAGGCGGTCCGCCACCAAAGACAACAGATGCATATCGTGGCTGACGATCACAACGGCACCGGAATAGGCGGTCAGCGCCTCAACCAGCGCCTCGCGGCTTTCCATGTCCAGATGGTTGGTGGGTTCGTCAAGGATCAACAAATGGGGCGCGTCTATGGTCGCGAGAAGAAGCGAAAGTCGCGCTTTTTGCCCACCTGAAAGACGCGCCGCAACCGTGTCGGCCTGTTCGGCGCCGATCCCGAACCCTGCAAGCCGCGCGCGCAGTTTCGCAGGCGTTTCCGTGGGGCGTAAACGGCGGATATGGTCCAGCGGTGTTTCATCGGCATGCAATTCGTCAAGCTGATGTTGGGCGAAATAGCCGATGCGAAGTTTCGAAGCACGGGTGATCCGACCGCCCATTTTGTCGAGCTTTCCGGTCAGAAGCTTCGAGAGGGTCGATTTCCCTTCGCCGTTCTTGCCAAGCAGCGCGATCCGGTCATCCTGGTCGATCCGAAGGGACAGTTTCGACAGCACTGGTTGGTCGTCATACCCGACCGAAGCGCTTTCGAGATTGATGATCGGCGGCGAAAGTTCTTCGGGTTCCGGAAAGGTAAATTTCTTCAGCGCGGCTTCTTCCGGGCGCGTGATGGGTTCCATCTTCGCGATCATCTTCAGACGTGACTGGGCCTGCACGGCCTTGGACGCCTTGTACCTGAAGCGATCAACGAAACTCTGCAGATGGGCGCGCCGGGCTTCCTGTTTCTTGGCCTCGGCTTCCTGCACTGCCAGACGC
This sequence comes from Paracoccaceae bacterium, assembly GCA_965267475.1. GTDB lineage: Bacteria > Pseudomonadota > Alphaproteobacteria > Rhodobacterales > Rhodobacteraceae > JBCBKU01. The sequence goes on along the minus strand of OZ254079.1, from coordinate 365,340 downwards.
GCGGCGCGAGTCTGGGCAAAGGTGTCATAGCTGCCCTGATACAGCGTCAGTTTCCGATCTTCGAGATGCAGGATCGCACCCACGGCCCGGCTTAAGAGGCCGCGATCATGGCTGATGATGATAACCGTGTGCGGGTATTTGGCGAGATAGCTTTCAAGCCAAAGCGCACCTTCCAAATCCAGATAGTTGGTCGGTTCGTCCAAAAGAAGAAGGTCGGGGCGCGCAAAAAGCACACCCGCCAGGGCCACGCGCATACGCCAGCCGCCCGAAAATTCAGAGCAGGGCATGGCTTGTTCGGCTTCGGAAAACCCTAAACCTTTCAGAATAGTGGCAGCGCGGGCTTCGGCGGACCATGCGTCGATGTCTTGAAGCCGCGTCTGGATGTCGGCAATGCGGGCCGGATCTTCTGCGGTCTCAGCCTCGGCCAGCAAGTTGGCGCGCTCGGTGTCGGCCTGAAGCACCGTATCCAGAAGCGAAGTGGCCGAGGCCGGAACCTCTTGCGCGACGCCACCGATCTTGGCCCGGGATGGAAGGCGGATGTCACCGGCCTCTAACGCCAGCTCTCCGCGGATCAACCGAAAGAGCGTAGTCTTGCCGGTGCCATTGCGTCCGACCAACCCGACCTTGTGCCCATCGGGAATGATGGCCGAGGCGCCTTCGAACAGCGGCCGACCTTCGACGGCATAGCGTATGTCAGAAATTTTAAGCATCTGAGCGCGCCATAGCAGAGGTTTCAGCAGAGGGCGAGACGGGGTTATGGCGCGTGTAACGTCGGCAAGACGGCGCGAAGATTGAGGATTCCGAATGGCGTCCCGCTGCGACCTATATGCGGACCGCCATGGCGTTCACTTGGGCGAAATTCGGGGCAGTGCCCTAACCCTTCATGCTGTCCCAGAAGGTTTTCACCTTCGAGAAGAAGCTGGAGGATTCGGGGTTCGTTCCCTCTTTCGAGAGATCTTCGAATTCGCGAAGGATCTCTTTCTGACGCCCGGTCAGGTTCATAGGCGTCTCAACGGCCAGTTCGATATACATGTCGCCTGCCGGACCGCCGCGCAGGGCTGGCATCCCTTTGCTTCGAAGCCGCATTTGGCGCCCCGATTGGCTGCCCGAAGGCACCTTTACCCGCGACCGGCCCCCATCGATCGTGGGCACTTCGATATCCCCGCCGAGCGCGGCCGAGGCCATGCTGACCGGAACGCGGCAATAAAGATGCGTCCCTTCCCGCTGGAACAGTGGGTGCTCGTCTACTTCGATGAAAATATACAGATCGCCCGTCGGTCCGCCGCGCATTCCGGCTTCGCCTTCGCCGGCAAGACGTATGCGTGTTCCGGTTTCCACGCCCGCCGGAATGTTAACCGACAGTGCCCGTTCCTTTTCGGTCCGGCCGGCGCCGCCGCAGGTCTTGCAGGGGTTCTTGATGATCTGCCCCATGCCCGAACATGTCGGACAGGTGCGCTCGACCGTGAAAAAGCCCTGCTGCGCACGCACCTTTCCCATCCCCGAACAGGTGGGACAGACAGCCGGTTCGGTTCCAGCTTCGGACCCTGTGCCCGAGCATGTGTCGCAGGACACGGCGGTTGGGACCTTCACTGTTTTCTGAAGCCCCTGGTATGCCTCTTCCAGCGAGATCCGAAGGTTATAACGCAGATCAGACCCGCGCGCGGCCCGTTGCCGTCCGCCGCCCTGGCGCCCGCCCATGATGTCGCCGAAAAGATCGTCAAAGACATCGGAAAAGGCCGACGCGAAATCGCCTTGGCCGCCAAAGCCGCCGCCGGGTCGTCCGCCACCGCCACCCATGCCGTTTTCGAACGCCGCATGACCAAAGCGGTCATAGGCGGCCTTCTTCTGGTCGTCCTTCAGGACTTCATAGGCTTCGTTGGCTTCCTTGAACTCGGATTCGGCGTTCGGATTGTCCGAATTCCGGTCAGGATGCAGTTGTTTCGCCTTTGAGCGATAGGCTTTCTTGATCTCGTCCGGAGAGGCGCCCTTTTGGACGCCCAGAACGTCGTAGTAATCGCGCTTAGCCATTTGGGGTCATCTCCCGGGAACGTACCGACCGGCCCCGGCAAGGGACCGGTCGCATTGGTTCCGCACTGGCGCTAGGATGCGCGCTTGTCGTCGTCGAGGTCTTCGAAATCCGCATCGACGATGTCGTCATCGACGCTGCGGGGTTCGTCCTCGGCCTCGGCTGGATCGGCCTCGCCGGATTTCTCCTGCTCGGACTTATAGATGGCTTCGCCAAGCTTCATCGCGGCTTCGGTCACGTTCTGGATGCCCGATTTGATCTTGCCGGCATCTTCCGTCTCAAGCTGTTCCTTGAGATTGGCGATGGCCAGTTCGATGGCTTCGATCGTCGTTGGGTCAACCTTGTCCGAATGCTCTTCCATGGACTTTTCGGTCCCGTGGATAAGGCTTTCGGCCTGGTTCTTGGCTTCGACGAGTTCCTTGCGTTCCTTGTCGGCCTCGGCGTTTGCTTCGGCGTCCTGAACCATTTGCTCGATCTCGTCATCCGACAGACCGCCCGATGCCTGGATCGTGATGTTCTGTTCCTTGCCGGTGCCTTTGTCCTTGGCGCTGACTGACACGATGCCGTTGGCGTCGATGTCGAACGTCACCTCGATCTGCGGCAGGCCGCGCGGCGCAGGCGGAATGTCTTCCAGATTGAACTGGCCGAGGATCTTGTTGTCCGCCGCCATTTCGCGTTCGCCCTGGAACACGCGGATCGTCACGGCGTTCTGGTTGTCTTCCGCAGTCGAGAAGATCTGCGACTTCTTCGTCGGGATCGTTGTGTTCCGGTCGATCAGGCGCGTGAAGACGCCGCCCAGGGTTTCGATACCCAGCGACAGCGGCGTGACGTCCAGAAGGACCACGTCCTTCACGTCGCCTTGCAAGACACCGGCCTGAATGGCGGCACCCATGGCCACGACCTCATCCGGGTTCACGCCCTGATGCGGTTCCTTGCCGAAAAACTTGGTGACCTCGTCCTTGACCTTGGGCATGCGGGTCATACCGCCGACCAGAACCACTTCGTCGATATCGCCAGTCGACAGGCCTGCGTCTTTCAGCGCGGCCTGACACGGCTTGATCGACTTTTTGATCAGATCGTTGACCAGGCTTTCCAGTTTCGCGCGGGTCAGTTTCATGACCATGTGCAACGGCTGACCACCGTTCGGGTCCATCGAGATAAACGGCTGGTTGATCTCGGTCTGGGTTGCGCTGGACAGTTCGATCTTGGCTTTCTCGGCAGCCTCTTTCAGGCGCTGAAGGGCCATTTTGTCCTTCGTCAGGTCGACGCCGTTCTCTTTCTTGAACTCGTCAGCCAAGTAATTGACGATCCGCATGTCGAAGTCTTCACCACCTAGGAACGTATCCCCATTGGTGGATTTCACTTCGAACAGACCGTCGTCAATTTCAAGGATCGTGATGTCGAATGTCCCGCCGCCAAGGTCATAGACCGCGATGGTTTTCGATTCTTTCTTGTCGAGCCCATATGCCAACGCGGCCGCGGTGGGTTCGTTGATGATCCGAAGCACTTCAAGGCCCGCAATCTTGCCGGCATCTTTGGTGGCCTGGCGCTGGGCGTCGTTGAAATACGCAGGAACCGTGATGACCGCCTGGGTCACATCTTCGCCGAGATAGCTTTCAGCCGTCTCTTTCATCTTCTGCAGGATGAAGGCCGAGATCTGGCTCGGCGAATATTTCTCGCCACCCGCCTGAACCCAGGCATCGCCATTGCCGCCATCGACGATGTCGTAGGGGACGATGTCCTTGTCCTTCGTGACTTCTGCGTCATCTACCCGGCGCCCGATCAGGCGTTTCACCGCGAAGACGGTGTTTTCGGGGTTCGTGACGGCCTGCCGTTTGGCGGGCTGGCCGACCAGCCGCTCACTGTCGGTAAAGGCGACAATCGACGGGGTCGTGCGCGCGCCTTCGGCATTTTCGATGACCCTTGGTTGCGACCCATCCATGATGGCGACGCAGCTGTTCGTGGTCCCAAGGTCAATACCGATGACTTTTGCCATGCTTCTTACCTCTCTCTAAGGCGATGTTTTGGATCAGGGCCCGCAACGGCACCCCGTATCCGATCCCAATGACACCACTCCCAAATGGTCGCGGCGAAGTTCTGGGCGTATATAGGGATGAGGCCCCGTCCCTGCAAGTTGTCCGGGCAAGGGTTTCGGGCAGAAATTTCGTTGAAATTAAGGGCGAATGTTAAGGTGATTCACGAAAGCGGACCCGCGCTGGATTTGGGCGGGGCGAGACTCTATCCGGGCACGCTGGATTTGGCAGCCCAAGTCGACCTGGTGGCTGACGTTCGCAAGGTTGTGGCTGCTGCGCCCTTGTTTCATCCCGAGACCCAGCGCGGACAAAAAATGTCGGTTCGCATGACTTCGGCAGGACAGGTCGGTTGGGTGTCGGACCGGAAGGGGTATCGGTATGACCCCGCGCATCCAAGCGGCGCGGCCTGGCCGCCCATTCCAGATCGCGTGCTTGAGATCTGGCGCGCCTATGCGGGTGTGGATCGCGATCCGGACAGCTGTCTGATCAACTTCTATTCGGACGGGGCGAAGATGGGTTTGCATCAGGACCGCGACGAGGCGAATTATGATTGGCCGGTTCTGTCGATCTCGCTGGGGGATGATGCGCTGTTTCGCATTGGTGGGACGACGCGTGGCGGCAAGACACAAAGCCACCGGTTGAGATCCGGTGACGTGCTGGTCATGGGCGGGAAGGCGCGGCTGGCATATCACGGGATTGACCGGGTTTACCCTGGCACATCAACGCTGTTGGAAAAGGGCGGACGGCTGAATCTGACGCTGCGGGTGGCGACCTAGTTCCCGGCCAGGGTGCAGCAGCCTGACACGAAGTAAACCCCATCCTCGCCCGGCATCACGATATCGCCGGTCAGGCCGTAGGCCCGGTCGGACATGCCATCGGAACAGGACGACGCAGATATGACGACGGTTGCCTGTCCGAGATTGCCCTCCAAAGTGATTGCCTGCCGGTCCGTCCGGTTTACGGATGCGGTTTCTTCCGCAACCGTCAACAGCGTTTCACCCAAGCCTGCCTGGTCGAAGACCGGGATCTCTTGTGCCAAATCCAGCGACCAAAACGGCTCGGTCCCGAAGCATTGGGTCACCCTGGGAAACCCTTCCTCCCACTGGCCGGGCTGTCGTTCCAGAAAGGCAAGCGACGCCCATCCCGACCCTTCACCGGTGTTCAGAAGACCCCAGGTGCCGTCGGCATTGGCAGCGATGATCTCAACACCTGTTTCGGCGGGTCCCAGCTTGCCAAGGATCGGTGCGTCTGCGGATGGCTCGACCCGCACATTCAGTACGTCGTCGGACGCGACATTTGTCACATCGAAAAGGGCGGGCCATTCCGCCCATGCGGCCGTCGGAACCAAAAGCGCAACTGATAAGGTGCGAAGGATCACCGACGGGCTTCCCAACTCATCGAGGCATGTTTGCGCGTATAGAATTCGCCCAAAAGACCAAGCACAAGCAACACGATAGATGCCACAATGGGATAGGTGATGTTCGTGTAATGCGGGTTGTAGTTGATGAAGACGAAACCGCGCGTCTGGTCGATGATATGGAACAGCGGGTTCCAGTCGAACATTGCGATCATGTATCCTGGCAGCGTGTTGGCCACGAACATCTTGCCGGATGCAATCATATTGGCGCGTCGATAGATCACGGACCCGGTGGTCGCAAATTCGGGCGCCCAGGGTTTGATGGCCAAAAAGATAAGGCCGACAACCACGCCCGAGAACCAGGCCAAAAGGACCATGGCCATTGCCCCGACCGGATCCAAAATCTCAAGCGGGCCGTTGAAGGCGTTATAGATGAACAGGATCAGCGCAATCGACAGGATTTGGATGTAAAGCGCACCCAATGCCGCGGCAGCAATGGCGACGGCGGTGTTCATCGGCAGGTGTTTCATCATGGCTGACGCGGGCCCTTCCGAACCGTAGACCGCGCCCTGTGCCTTGATGTGGCTGATGAACATGAAGATCCCGGTCATCAGGTAAAGCAGGAAATCGCCGCGTATCGCCGCGCCCTTCAGACCGAGGACCGAGAACATCACATAGAACACTGCCAACATGATCAGGACCTGGAGCATGTTCATCACAAGCGCCATGACCGCGTTGCGGTGCTTTTTCCGCACGCTGCGAACGGTGTTGTAATAAATCAGCGCAAGAATTGTTGCGCCTGACTTGGTCAGAGATGATGTATTGCGCGTCGCAAACATGGGGTACGTGCTTTTACTGCCTCAGCCTTGGGCCAGCTCCTGTGTTTCTTCGCACGGATGTCTTGCCCAATGGTTTCATGGTTACCATAAGGCGATCAAATGTGGCCGAGATGTGGCTTTCCAAGGAGGAATTGCATTGGACTTCGGTAAATTGGCAACGGTTATGCGGGAACTTGCCCTGGAAGCAGGTGACATCATCATGGGCGTTTACGGCGCCGATGATTTTGATGTTCGGTCCAAATCCGACGATAGCCCGGTGACAGAGGCGGACGAAAAGGCCGATGCGCACATCTCGGCCGGTCTTCGTGCCGCGTTCCCAGATGTTGCCTTGGTGACCGAGGAACAGGCAGAAACACATTCCCAGTCCTTGTCGACCTTCCTGATCGTGGACCCCTTGGACGGTACGAAGGAATTCGTGCAGCGTCGCGGCGATTTCACGGTGAACATCGCCTATGTGGAAAACGGCGTTCCGATCCGGGGCGTGGTTTATGCCCCCGCGCGGGGCCGCATGTTTCTGACCGGCGCTGACGGCTCGGTTGTCGAAGAGACCGTGCCCGGTGGCGACGCCAAGCCCATGGGCGTCTCGTCCCCGGATGATGGGGCACTGCGTGTGGTGGCATCGAAATCGCACCGCGACCAGGCCACCGATGACTATATCGGGCAATATGCCGTATCGGATTTCAAAAGCGCCGGGTCGTCGTTGAAGTTCTGCCTTGTCGCAACGGGCGAAGCAGATCTTTACCCGCGCCTTGGCCGCACGATGGAGTGGGACACGGCGGCGGGCCAGGCGGTATTGCTGGCGGCCGGTGGACGCGTGGTTCGGTTCGATGATCACACGGATCTCGGGTACGGCAAAGCCGGGTTCGAGAACCCGTTCTTCATCGCTTATGCCCCCGGCGTTTCGCTGAAGCCGCCGGTCAGCAGTTAAGTCCGCTTGGAGACGCCGCCGCAAGTCAGCATTGTCATCGTCTCACGCGGGCGACCAAACTGGCTGAGGCGTGCGTTGCTGGGCGTATCGCAGCTTTACTACGACGCCTTCGAAGTCGTGGTGGTCGGTGATCCCGCCGCAATGGCTGTTGTCGCGGACACGCCATTTGCGGATCGTATCAAGGCCTGTCCATTCGATGCGCCGAACATTTCGGCGGCCCGGAACCTAGGGATTGCGCGTGCGGGCGCGGATATCGTGGCATTCTTGGATGATGATGCCGTTCCGGAACCGACATGGCTGACAAATCTGGTGGACGGCATGCAGGCCACCGGATCCGATCTTGCAGGTGGCTATGTTCGCGGGCGGAACGGCATATCCTTCCAATGGCAGGCCCGATCCATCGATAATGAGGCGATCCACCGGGACCTCTCCGTTCAGACGGCTGACGCAGAGATACCGGATCCGGGCAGCGGTCGGGCGGTCAAGACCGAAGGTACGAACATGGCGATCCGACGGGGCGCGTTGGTCGCGCTGGGCGGGTTTGACCAAGCCTTCGCCTTTTACCTCGATGAGAGCGATTTGAACCTTCGGGCTGCGTCACAGGGAATGCGGACAGCGTTGGTGCCGTTGGCCCAGGTCCACCATGGCTCGGCACCTTCGGCACTCAGGACATCAGAGCGGGCGCCACGGGATCTGTTTGAGATCGGGGCGAGCCTGTCGGTATATCTGCGAAAACATGCAAGACCGGACCGGATTCAACCGGCCTTGGCTGACGCGCGAGAAGCCGAGCGTGCCCGCCTGATCCGCCATATGGTCAGGGGGTCCGCCGTGCCCGGGGATATTGAACACCTGCTTTCGCGGTTTGATGCCGGGGTCGTCGAGGGCGAAACGCGTAAGGTCGGTGCCGTTCGCGAATTTGGCACGCAACCGTCGTTCTTGGCGTTCCGAACCGGGAAAGAGAGGCAATCGCATCAAACGCTGTTCGCAGGGGTTCTTGGGCGGCGTGCGGTCCGGAACAAGGCACGGGAAGCCCGGGTCGGGGGTGCTGTCATCAGTCTGTTTGAATTCAGCCCCACTGCGCTTTTTCACAAGGTGCGTTTCACAGATGACGGTATTTGGCGCCAGTCCGGCGGGCTTTTCGGCAAATCCGAGCGCACAGAACCACTTTTCAGCCTGTGGACAAAATCAAAAAGGGCCCAAAAAGAGGCTGATCGTGTTGCAGCTTTGCGCAAGACCCCGGATTCTCGCCGAGCACAGTAACCTTAAGCTCGGGTTACCCATTTATTTAGGAAGCGCGCCTCATTATTGTCGTGATGTGGAGATATCCGATCCGCGACAAGGTTGTCCCGTGGGATGCTTCATACATTAAGAGGGTGAGTGTATGCGTCGTAAAGTTACGAAAGCCGTTTTTCCAGTTGCAGGTCTAGGTACGCGTTTTTTGCCTGCGACCAAATCAATTCCAAAAGAAATCATGACCTTGGTGGACCGTCCGTTGATCCAATATGCGATCGACGAAGCCCGCGCCGCAGGCATCAAGGAATTCATCTTTGTGACGTCGCGCGGGAAGGGTGCGCTTGAGGATTACTTTGATCATGCGCCTGAACTCGAATCGTCGCTGCAGAAGAAGGGCAAGATGGACCTTCTGGAGACTTTGCAGTCGACGAACATGGATTCCGGCGCCATCGCCTATATCCGCCAGCACAAGGCTTTGGGTCTTGGTCACGCGGTCTGGTGCGCGCGCCGCCTGATTGGCAACGAACCCTTTGCGGTGATCCTGCCGGACGACGTGATTGCCGCTGAAAAGCCCTGTCTTCAGCAGATGGTTGAGGCCTATGAGGAAACCGGTGGCGCCATGGTCGCGGCCATGGAAGTCCCGGCCGACAAGGCATCAAGCTATGGTATCCTTGACGTGAACGAGGATCACGGCGCCCTGGTTTCGGTCAAAGGCATGGTGGAAAAGCCAGAGGCGGGATCGGCGCCGTCCAATCTTGCCGTGATCGGCCGTTACATCTTGCCGCCGCAAGTTCTTCAGAACCTGAACCGGATGAAGTCGGGCGCTGGCGGAGAGATCCAGCTGACCGACGCGATCGCCGAAGAGATCGAGCAAGAACGTGGCGTCTATGGTCTGCGGTTCCGCGGCCAGCGTTTCGATTGCGGGTCCAAGGCTGGCTTCCTACAGGCGACCGTGGCCTTCGGTATGGCGCGCGAAGATCTTCGGGACGAGTTTTCGGTCTATCTTCAGGAAATCGCCGCTCACAAGAACGCGGCGGAATAGGACCGTTTGAACGCCCGGTTGTCCGACACATCGAAGGCCGACCGGGCCGTTTGCCTCGACATCACGAGATTGCTCAGTCGCGCCGGAAGGGGCGCGCTTACCGGTATTGACCGGGTCGAGGCGGCGTATATGCGCGGCCTTCTTGTGCGTGAGCTACCGGTGTTTGGGCTTGCCCGCACATCGCTGGGATTGATCCTGTTGGGTCGCGATGGTCTGGCCGGATTTCAGGATCGCATGACGGGGGCCGTGGAATGGGGGGGCGTTGATGCGCCTGGTCGGTTGAACCCACGGATCGGCACAGCGAAGGCCCGCGCCGAGGCCGACCTGCGGCGTCTGGCCCTTGCCCGATCTCTGCGCGGACAATCTGCCAACATGTTGCGAAAGCATCTGGCGGATGGGTTCGCCTATCTCAATGTCGGGCACTCGAACCTGTCTCAAAACGGGTTGGCAGCCGTGCGCCAAGGGGGTGCGGGTGTCATTGCCGTCCTGCTCCACGACGTCATTCCAATCACGCATCCCGACACTCAACGGCCTGGGATGGCGGCCAAGGTCGGTCGCCGATTGCAGGCGATCGTCGATCACGCTGATTTGGTGATTGCATCTGCCCAGTCGACATCGGTTGAGATCAAGGGGGCGTTGCAGGCAACCGGACCCGCACCCAAGGTTCTTGTCGCACCACTCGGTGTCGATCTGGCCGAGGCCGATCCCACGACGCGGCAGCCTCAGTCGCCCTATTTCCTTGCAGTTGGAACCATCGAGCCGCGCAAGAACTATGCCTTTCTGGTCCAGATTTGGGCCGAGCTTCTGAAACGCGAACCGGCCAGCATGCCCCGTCTGATCATTGCGGGCCGGGCAGGTTGGGACGACGGTGGACTAGGCGACGCGCTGTCCCGCTACACCGAGGTCGCACGCTTCATCGACCTTCGCCCGGACCTGGCAGATGGCGAAATCGCAGCCCTTATTTCCGGGGCAGCAGGGCTTCTTCAGCCGAGCATTGCCGAGGGATTCGGTCTTCCGGTCTTCGAGGCGGCGGCCCGTGGCACGTCCATCATTTGTTCAGATCTTCCGGTTTATCGAGAATTCTTGAAAGATTTGCCCATTTACGGAAACCACGATGATCCGTATCAATGGGCAACACACGTCGAGCAGTTGGCGGACATATGTATCAAGCGTCCTGCCGTCCCAGACGGGTCGTCGTTTCGACCGCCGACCTGGGACGCACATCTGGACAAGGTTTTGGGTTGCGTGACCAGGGCGTCGCAGGGGTTTGCGGCTGGATGATGGTGCGCCGATGGGCGTTCTAGGCGCATATCGGCTTCGGTTGCAACGCAAGCGCTGGCGTCTTCGGGCGCTTCGGAAGCGGCGCGAGCTTCGGCTTGTTCAGGACAATCTTAAGGCCTGCGGCAAGGACGCCATCATCGGCGTATGCACCGTCCGCAATGAACGGCTGCGCCTGCCCTTTTTCCTAAATTATTATCGCCGCCTTGGCATCGACCACTTCTTCATCATCGATAACGGGTCCGACGACGGCACGGCAGAATTTCTGGCCGAGCAACCCGATGTCTCGGTCTGGCACACAAGTGCAAGTTACAAGCGGTCACGCTTTGGCATGGATTGGGTCAACTGGATCCTGCGCAAACATGCCCATGGCCATTGGATCCTGTGCGTCGATGTGGACGAATTCTTTGTCTACCCGTTCTGCGACACGCGGACCTTGGGTGCGCTGACGGATTGGCTTGATGCGTCCTATATCCGGTCTTTCGGGACCATGATCATCGATATGTACCCAAAGGGCCGGATCGACAGCGATATCTATCATGAAGGCCAGAACCCTTTCGAGATTGCGGATTGGTTCGACACTGGGAATTACACGATCTCTCGCAACCCGAGGTACAAGAACCTCTGGATCCAGGGCGGGGCCCGGGCGCGACTGTTCTTTTCCGAAACGCCTGAGCGGGCTCCGGCGCTGAACAAGATCCCCTTGGTCAAATGGCAACGGACATACACCTTCGTCAGTTCGACCCACATGATTCTGCCGCGTGGTCTGAACCTGACCTATGACGAATGGGGGGGCGAAAAGGCGTCAGGCTGCCTTTTGCACGCAAAGTTCCTGCATATGTTTGCCGACCGTTCGGCCGAAGAACTGACCCGGCGAGAGCACTTTGCGAACAGCAAGGAATACCAAGCCTATAACGCCTTCGTTCAGGATGAACCGGTGCTTTGGTGCAAGTGGTCCGAGAAGTACATCAATTGGCGCCAGCTTGAGATCCTGGGCCTCATGTCCAAGGGGAACTGGGCATGAGCGTTGGTTTCGTGATGCTTGTGCACTCTCCACTGGAGCGGGCCACCCAGGTCGCCCGCCACTGGGCCGCGGCCGGTTGCCCGATCGTCATCCATGTCGATAAGCGCGTGGGACCCGAGGCGTTCGAAGCCTTCTGCGCCAAGCTTTCGGACTTTCCGAACGTACGCTTTTCGGAACGTCATCGCTGTGAATGGGGCACCTGGTCGCTGGTCGAGGCGACGCAGACAGCCGCGGCGCAGATGCTGTCGGAGTTTCCCGAGGTGCGCCACGTTTTCCTCGCGTCGGGGTCATGTTTGCCCCTGCGGCCGGTTGACGATCTGATCGCCTATCTTGACGAAAGGCCGCAGACGAATTTCATCGAAAGCGCCACGACCAAAGATGTCCCCTGGACGCAGGGCGGATTGGACGCCGAACGCTTTACCTTCCGCTTCCCGTTTTCTTGGAAACGTCAGAGGTTCCTTTTTGATCGCTATGTCCGATTACAACGCCTTGTCAGGTATCGTCGCAAAGTCCCCGACGGAATCGTGCCCCATCTCGGATCGCAATGGTGGTGCCTGACCCGTCAGACGCTTTCGGCGATCCTGGAAGACCCCAAGCGGGACATCTATGAACGATATTTTCGGCGGGTTTGGATCCCGGATGAAAGCTATTTCCAGACAGTGGTGCGGCTCTATTCAACCAATATCGAAAGCCGGTCGCTGACCCTGTCGAAATTCGATTTTCAGGGAAAGCCGCATATCTTCTATGACGATCACTTGCAGCTTCTTCGGCGATCGGATTGCTTTGTTGCTCGCAAGATCTGGCCCAAGGCCGATCGGATCTATCGAAGTTTCCTTGAAGGCGGGTCGACGGCCGAACCGGATTCCGAGCCGAACCCAGGCAAGATCGACCGCGTCTTCAGCCAGGCCGTGGACAAGCGGACCCGCGGGCGCCCGGGCCTTTACATGCAAAGCCGGTTTCCCAACAAGGATTGGGAAAATGGCATCACCTGCGCGCCTTACTCGGTGTGCCAGGGTTTGACGGACTTGTTTCAGGACTTCGAAAGCTGGCTGGCCAAGTCCACCGATGCGCGCGTTCATGGCCACCTGTTTGGCGCAAGAAAGGCCGAGTATGCGGGCGGGCTTCCGCTGTTTGCCGGCTGCCTTTCGGATTCCGCAAAACTGCGAGACTATAACCCCAAGGCGTTTCTGACCAATCTGATCTGGAACACCCGGGGCGAGCGGCAGTGTTTTCAGTTCGGACCGTCGGACAATCAGAAAATTGCGCCCATCCTGGCCGCCGACGCCAACGCGCATATCGTCGTTGTCAGCGGTGCTTGGGCCGTTCCGCTCTACCACGCCAATCTGAATTTCTCTGAGATCCGGGAAACGGCGGCGCGTCTGCAAAAAATCGAGGATAAGTTCCTGCAAATTCTTCGGTCGCCCAAGACCAAAGCGCGGGTCAGGATCTGGACATTGGCCGAATTCGTCGAGAACCCGATGGAGCCGTTGCAGATCGTCATAGATGAACACGGTCTTGGAAAGACTGCACATCTGACCGAAGCGCCGCATCTGATTGGGCTCGACGGGTTTGGGCAGTTCCTTCAAACCCTGAAGAACCAGGGCATGCACCCGCATCTGATGGGGGACTTTCCACATATGCCGGGGCAGACCGATGGGAAGCGATCCAAGTCGCGACCTTACCTGGTGCGATAGAGTGGCCAGGCGGTTCGACTATTTCGTGATACTGGCCGAGATGCGGACCGGGTCGAATGCGCTGGAAGATGCCCTGAACGGGTTCACTGCGATCCAGTCCTATGGCGAGGTTTTCAACCCCGCGTTCATCGCGAAGCCCAAGACCAAGTCATTCTTCGGGGTCACGCTGGAACAGCGTGAGAAGGATCCCGTCGCGGCGATCAATGCGTTGCGGTCCAATACCGAAGGGATGGGCGGTTTCCGATTGTTCAGCGACCATGACAGCCGGGCGCTTGAGCACGTCTTGACCGATCCCGATTGCGCGAAGATCTGGCTTACCCGCAATCCGCTGGACAGTTTTGTGTCTTTGCAGATTGCCAATGCGACAGGCCAGTGGTGGGTAAGCGACGTGGGCGATGCCAAATCGGCCCAGATCGATTTCGATCCTGACGCGTTTGAACGCTACTTGACCAAGCTTCGCCTCCGGCAGAACGACATTCAGCGGCGGCTGCAAAGCGCTGGGCAGACCGCGTTCCCGATCGACTATGCCGACCTTGGGGATGAGACGGTCCTGACCGGGATTGCGCGCTATCTCGGCGTGTCCGAGGATCGCAGCGAAGGTGGCCGCGGCGGCATCATCCAGAACCCGGTGCCCATGGATCTAAAGGTCCGCAATTTCGATGAGATGGTGACGGCGCTGGGTCAACGAGATCATTATTCCATATCCGAGGATATCTCATACGAGCCCGAGCGGGGGCCAGGGGTACCAAGTTATGTGGCACTTGACGACCCGGCGCTGGTTTTTATGCCGGTGCGTGGCGCACCCAACCCATCGGTCGAGACTTGGATGGGCGATCTTGCTTCTCGGACGGGCGGAAAGATCACGCGGGATCACACGCAGACGTCCCTTCGGAAATGGATGCGTGACCATCCGGGACACCGGAGTTTCACCATCTTGTCCCATCCGCTCAGACGCGCGCATCGTGCCTTTTGTCAGACCATTTTGACGGGGGATGAGGGCTATTTCGGACCGACACGAACCTATTTGTCTGAGACATATGATTGCGATTTGGCAGACGCCGGCACCGATCCGGATGCTCATCGGGCCGCCTTTCTGGCCTTTCTGAAGTTTATGAAGGCAAACCTTGGCGGACAGACACCAATCTGGACCGAACCCGAGTGGGGGCTGCAAATCGCACAGCTTCAAGGCATGGCCCGATTTGTTCTGCCGGATATTCTTGTGCGCGAGGCAAGTCTCACGCGGGATCTGGGGCTTGTCTTGGCAAATGCCGGATGGATTGGGGATGCGCCTGAAGTCGGCCCAGAACCGTCGGGCGCCACTGACTTGGCCGGGATCGTGGACAAGGACATTCAGAACGCGGCCCGCGCGGCATACAGGCAGGATTACATCATGCTTGGTTTCTCAGACTGGGCGCCTGACGTCGATTAGGCGGCCTGGGCGCGCGTCTCGGTCAATACCGCATGAAGCGTGGCCGGGTCGTTGTTTGCGCGCAGCTTTTCGCACAGAACCGTATCCCGCAGGGTGCGGCTTACCAAAGCGAGCGCCTTCAGATGATCGACGCCCGCATCCTGCGGGGCGAACAGCGCAAAGACCAGATCAACAGGTTGGCGGTCCACGGCCCCAAATTCGATCGGTTTCTCGAGCCGCGCGAACGCACCCACCACATGGTCAAGTTCGGGAAGACGCGCATGGGGCAGGGCGATGCCCTTGCCAACACCTGTTGGCCCAAGCTCTTCCCGGGCAAGAAGCGCCTCAAGCGCGGTCTGGGCCGGCACGGTGTGGACGGAATCGAGAATATCGCTGAGCTCTTGAAAAAGCCGCTTCTTGCTGCTTGTCGAAGACAACAAACGCACGGCCTGCGGCTTTAGGATATCTGTAATTTCCATTTTTTCCGTTCAGCTCAACTCAGGCGCCGATCCGCGGCAGGACTTATTTCGGATCGATCCAACCGATATTTCCGTCGTCCCGCCGATACACAACATTGACGTTCCTGTCCTGACCTTCGTTCCGAAAGACCAGCACCGGAGCGCCCGCCAATTCCATTTGCATCACCGCCTCACCCACCGAGAGCGAGGGGATCCGTGTTTCCATCTCTGCGATAATCATGGGTTGAAGGCTTTCCGGCTCTTCACCCGCAGCATCGTCTTCGCTGGCGAGGATATACGAGGATGCCTCCAAAACTTCAACTGGCTGCGGACGGTCACGGTGATGATCTTTGAGACGCCGTTTGTATCGCCGAAGCTGTTTGTCCATCTTTTCGGCACACTGGTCAAAGGACGCATAGATCTCGTTGGCGCGGGCCTTGGCTTGTGCCGTCAGGCCGGTTGAAAGGTGAATATCGGTTTCGCAGACAAATTCATGGCCGCTTTTTGAAAAGACGATGTGTGCGTCGGTCGGGCGGCCCGCATATTTTTCGACGATGGAAGACAGTGAGTCGCGGACATGGGTCTGAAGTGCTTCGCCGATGTCGATTTGTCTGCCACTGATCTGATAACGCATGTCACCTCCCGTTTTGGGCGAAACGAGAGCACGTGCTCCGCCCTGATTCAAAACATCTCCGATCGAAAGATGCGCCGGACCGCAGTCTGATCGGCATGACCGCGTGTGCCATCGAAATAGGAAGCAAAATCTGGGGCATCGGTGCTATTTGGCGCCGGATTGTGTCGTTCTGTCAATGGTCTGCATCGGTTCAGCATCAGACCGAGTTTATGAAATACGGAAGTTCTGACCCAGGTAGACGCGGCGCACATTCTCGTCCTGGACGACTTCTTCGGTCGTGCCACTCATAAGGATCTGTCCATCGTGCAGGATGTAGGCCCGGTCGACGATCTCAAGCGTTTCGCGCACGTTATGGTCGGTGATCAGGACACCTATCCCGCGGGTTTTGAGATCGGCCACAAGCGTCCGGATTTCTCCGACGGCAATCGGATCGACCCCGGCGAACGGTTCATCGAGAAGCACGTATTTCGGATCCGCCGCCAAACAGCGCGCGATTTCGACCCGTCGTCTTTCACCGCCGGAAAGCGACACTGACGGGGCCCGACGAAGGTGCGTGATGGAGAAATCGGATAGCAGCTCTTCCAGGCGATTCTGGCGCCTGGTCCTGCTTTTCAGATTGACCTCGAGAATCGCCATGATGTTGCTTTCGACGTTTAGGCCGCGAAAAATCGACACTTCCTGCGGAAGATAGCCGATGCCCGCCCGGGCCCGCCGATACATGGGAAGGGATGTGACATCTCTGCCGTCAACCATCACCTGACCGCCTTCAGGCGTGACCAAACCCGCAATCGAATAGAAGCATGTTGTCTTACCCGAACCGTTCGGGCCGAGAAGGGCCACAACCTCGCCTCGGTGAAGGGCCATGCTGACATCACGGATAACGGGACGTTTCTTGTAGGATTTCCGAAGGCCCTTGACCTCAAGCCCAGGTCCGCCTTCTTCCAAGGACAGCTGCGCTTTGGCCATCAATTCTGTCCCGTCTGGAACACAGTCCGAACGTTGCCCTCGACCTGGCCGGTTCCGGCTTCGAGATCGACAAGCAGACGATCACCGGCAAGCGTCGTCTGATTCTGCGTGAACAGAACGTCGCCGGTCATGGTGATCATGCCTTCAGCGACCTCATAAAGCGCATCTCGGGCTTCTGCCGCATCGGTGCCCTTCACGAAAGTCACGCCACCTGTGGCGCGCATGCGCTCGACTTCGCCCTGATTGCCTTCGGCATACTCGATCCGAGCTTCGCCCGCAGATATCCGCAAATCGCCCTGAATGATCAAGACGTTGCCCGTGAACACCACAAGTCCGGCATCTTGATCGATCGAAAGAGAATCCGACGTCACCTGCACCGGTTCACTGGTGTCATGGGCCAGACCACCAACCGAGATGGCGGCCCCTTGTGCCAATGCCATGCCAGGTAGAAAAAGGGCGAAGAAAAGCGCGCGAAAAATGGTCAGGGTCATGGGCGGCCTTCTGCGTCGGACTGCGGGTCGTATATCAATTCGACGCCGCCAGTGAAATCCAGCAAATAGCCCCCGGCCTCCCCGGTGGTCAAAACCATGCGACCGGCCACCAGTGTTCCGATTGGTCCTGTCGCCTCAACATCATCTTCTGACGCCACATAGGTTTCGTCGAACCGGGCATAGAGCGTCTCAGTCTGAATTTCATAGCCGCTTGGCATGGCCACGAAAACAGATCCTTGCAGTGTTGCGCGTTCCTGAGGCGCGTCAATTGTGCCCATGTCTGAGGTGACCTGAACAACACCGCTGTCCGACGCTTCGATCGTCATCTGAAGCGCTCCAGCTTCGATCACCTCTTTGTTGTTTGCATTCGGACGAATGACCGAGGCGTTCATCGTCACGGCGGAACCATCTCTTGTCACGCCGACGAAGCGCGGTTTTCCGATCTGTTCCTCGCCGGTAAAACCCGGGCTTGCTGGTGCGAAGGGCACCCTGCGCTCTGTGTCCGGCCCGCGGGCAAAAATGAAGACCGTCGATAGAAGCACAAGCGCCATCAGCGGAAGGACAACCTTCAGCCAGGCAACCATGCGCGAATAGAACGTGTCGTACATCTGTGTCCGCCAGGCGGTGGATCCGCCAGATACCACCGAAATGGCTGTCAGCTGGTCTTACCGCAACCGTCAGTGCGCGAAAATATCCGTGTCCGACCATCCGGCGATATCCAGCCGGGCGCGCACGGGCAGGAACTCAAAACAAGCCGCGGCAAGGCCAGCCCGACCTTCGCGCGCCAGCCGTTCGTCCAGCTTTTCTTTCAAACGGTGCAAGTACAAGACGTCGGACGCCGCATATTCCTTTTGCGCCTCGGTAAGCTTTTCAGCACCCCAATCGCTCATTTGCTGCTGTTTCGAGATATCGATGCCAAGAAGCTCGTCCAGAAGGTTCTTCAACCCGTGGCGGTCCGTGTAGGTCCGCACCAATTTCGACGCGATCTTGGTGCAATAGACAGGTGCCGTGAGGATCCCGAATGTCTGGTACAAGGCGGCGATGTCGAAGCGACCGAAGTGAAACAGCTTCAATACATCAAAGTCAGTGAGCATGCGGACCAAATTCGGCGCCGATTCCTGATCCGGGCCGATCTGCACGAGATGCGCCTCTCCATCCGCGCCGGAAAGCTGCACCAGACATAGGCGGTCACGATAGGGGTTCAGGCCCATGGTTTCGCAATCGACCGCGACAATCGGACCAAGGTCGAGATCGTCGGGCAAGTCACCCTGATGCAACTGAATGGCCATGGGATCCTTCTTTTCTGCTCGGTTTTCGCGCCCCGTCCCCGGAAGAGTGTGCCCGGCTTAGACGATAACGTCCATCGCCTCTTGCGCGCCGACCGAGAAAACGCGTTTGTACCGCTCGACTTCCAGGCCTGGCCCCATTGCTTTCTTTGGGTTGTCAGACAGCTTCACAGTGGGTTTGCCGTCGGCGGCCACGGCTTTGCAGACCAGGCTGAAGGGGGCAAGGCTGTCGCCCGGCACAAGACCGCGAAAATCATTGGTCATGAGCGTTCCCCAACCGAAGCTGACATTCACCCGGCCGCGGAACTGGGCGTGAAGCTCTTCAATCTTCTGAACATCCAGCCCATCGGAAAAGATGACCAGCTTCTGCGTCGGGTCTTCGCCTCGGGCCTTCCACCATCTGATCGCCGTTTCTGCCGCTTCGGCCGGATCACCGGAATCGATGCGAATACCCGTCCACCCGGCCAGCCAATCCGGCGCGCGATCCAGGAAGCCCTTTGTTCCGAATGTATCGGGCAATATGATTCTGAGATTGCCGTCATGTTCTTCATGCCAGTCCGCAAGGACACGGTAGGGTGCCTCGGCCAGTTCTTCATCCGTCTTGGCAAGGGCGGCATAAACCATGGGCAGTTCATGCGCGTTGGTACCAATGGCTTCCAGGTCCCGGTTCTTGGCGATCAGGCAGTTTGATGTGCCCACGAACTTCTCGCCCAGTCCTTCCAACATCGCCTGCACACACCAGTCCTGCCAAAGAAAGGAATGGCGCCGCCGCGTCCCGAAATCTGCGATCCGAAGGTCCGGAATGTCGCGAAGATCTTCGACCTTTTCCCAAAGCTTGGTCATTGCGCGGGCATAAAGCACCTGAAGCTCAAACTTGCCCAAATGCTTCAGGACCGCGCGGGACCGAAGCTCCATCAGGACGGCCAAGGCGGGGATTTCCCAAAGCATGACTTCGGGCCATTTGCCTTCGAAGGTCAGCTCGTATTGGTCACCCTTTCGCTCCAGCTCATAGGGTGGGAGGCGCATGTTCTCGAACCACTCCATGAACTCGGGCGTAAACATCTGACGCTTGCCATAGAACGTGTTCCCGCGAAGCCATGTGCTTTCGCCGCGGCTCAGCGACAGGGACCGGATGTGATCAAGCTGTTCGCGCAGCTCGCCCTCATCCACCAGATCGGCCAAGGGAATCGATTTCGTGCGGTTGATCAAACTGAATGTGACAGTCGTGTCCGGTTTGTTCCGAAAGACGGACTGGCACATCAGAAGCTTGTAGAAGTCGGTATCGATCAGGGACCGGACGATCGGATCGATCTTCCATTTGTGGTTCCAGACGCGTGTGGCGATATCGACCATCGGGTTCTCCTTCGGCCCGGTGACTAGATCAAGACTGGCGCTTGGTTGGCAAGGCCTTTGGTTCAGGACGCCTCGGGTCGGCCGAAAAACAGGACATACCCGTCTGGGTCCGAAACTTCGAACCCGAAAAGCCCGTCGTCACGCCGGGTGGGCGCAGAGGCGGCGGACGTCGCTTCCGCCTTGGGGTCCTCGGTATAGATGAATGCGTCCCACAAAGCGTCTGGGTGTTGCGACCTGTTGGGACTTGGCGCGGTTTCGCTACCGATCTCTTTCAGGAAAATCTGCGCCGCGCCCAGCCCTACAATGGCAAAGAATGGGTTTTCATCCGGGGCTTGATACCGAACGTCCCAGCCAAGCGTATCGCGGTAGAACGCGATCGACGTCGCAAGTTCGGACACGATGAAAAACGGCGATGCGGGTCCAAGCGTCACGCGATCTCAACCCCAGCATCGGCCATACCGGCACGCGCGGCCGACAAAGAGCCGTCAAGGTCGATGGCGCGGCTCAGGCTTTCGATCACACGGGTTTTGAACCCCAGCTTCGCTGCATCGACCGCCGAGAAATTCACGCAAAAGTCGGTGGCAAGCCCGACCAGGGTAACTGTGTCGACACCTCGGGCTTTAAGGTATCCTTCAAGCCCCGTCGGCGTTTTGTGGTCGTTTTCGAAGAAGGCCGAATAGCTGTCGATGGCCTTCCGAAACCCTTTGCGGATGATCAGATCCGCGGGTTCCGTTTTCAGGTTGGGGTGAAACGCCGCACCCTTGGTTCCCTGAACGCAGTGATCGGGCCAAAGGACTTGCGGTCCATAGGGCATTTCGACCATTTCATATGGGCCCTTGCCGTCGTGTTCAGATGCGAAGGACGAATGCCCGGCCGGATGCCAGTCTTGTGTGAAGACGCGCACCGGGAATTCGTCGACAAGCGCGTTGATTGGCGCCACAATCTCATCCCCACCCGGAACGGCCAAGGCGCCGCCCGGGCAGAAGTCATTTTGGACGTCGATCACGATCAGGGCTTCGTTGGCTGGGCGCATGGGCATCTCCTTTGTCCCGCATTCGGTACAAAGCACCCCGGCCCACGTCAACGCGACCTTGCCCCCGGGGGCAGCCATCGCGTAAACCGCCGCCGATGTTTACGGTCGCAGCCCTTTATCACTTCACACGGTTTGAAGATCCGACGGCGCTGAAAGAGCCGTTGGCGGCGCTCGCCTGCGAAAAGGGCGTAACCGGCACGCTTCTTTTGGCGCCTGAAGGGATCAATGGCACCATTGCGGGGGACCGTGCGGGCATTGATTCCGTGATCTCGCATATTAAGGCCTTGCCAGGCTGCGCCGAGCTTGAGTGGAAGGAAAGCGCGGCCCAGGATCAGCCGTTCCGTCGCCTCAAGGTGCGCGTGAAAAAGGAAATCGTTACGATGCGTCAGCCGGGCGTGGACCCGACGGCTGCCGTCGGACGCTACGTGGCACCCGAGAACTGGAATGCGGTCATATCGGACCCCGATACGGTCTTGATCGACACCCGCAACGACTATGAAGTTGCGATCGGAAGCTTTCGGGGGGCGATTGACCCCGAAACACGGTCTTTTGGTGAGTTCCCGGCGTGGTGGGAAGCCAACAAGAACCGCTTCGAAGGCAAACGCGTCGCCATGTTTTGCACCGGTGGGATCCGGTGCGAGAAATCGACCAACTATCTGATTGGGCAGGGAGTTGAAGACGTTGTTCACCTGAAAGGCGGGATTCTTAAGTATCTGGAGGACGTGCCCGAGGCGCAAAGCCTATGGCGGGGCGACTGTTTTGTTTTCGACAAACGAGTCTCGGTCGGACACGGGTTGAAGGAAGGGCCCCATGTCATGTGCTATGGGTGCCGCCGTCCTTTGGCCCCCGAGGATCTGCGACATCCTGACTTCGAGGAAGGCGTCGCCTGCCACAATTGCATTGGTGAACGTTCGGAAACGGACCGGGCAAGATTCCGCGAGCGCCAGCGACAATCCGCACAATCGGCCTTGAAGCCGACTTAAATCCACTTCTCTGCCGCAATCGTGCCCCAATCGGGTGTCACCCCGGACACAAATCTGCCGGGGGAACCCCATGAGTCTGACAGAAACAGAGCAGAAAGGCCGCTTTCGGGACCGACTGACTAAGATCAGGGTGCGGAATGGCCGAACCAATTGGAAAGGCGGGGCAGGTGTCTTGCCGTCGGCTTGGACGCCGCCGTCCGAGCGTGAAGCCAAGCAGGTTCCAGTCCGCCTTACAAGCTGGCGCGAAAACATCAAGTATCCGCTCAGCATCGTCGGAGCCTTCCTGATCGGGATGTTTTCGGTCTTTCTGGTCCGGTACGCGCGCTATCACCTGTTGGGTGGCTCACTCGTCGGGGCAGACGCCGATATCACCATGGTGTTGGACGCGTCTTTGGCGGCAGCCTTCGGGTTCCTTCTTCGCTTTTCGCTGAATTTCATCGAGCAGGAATACGTGCTTGCCAAGGCCGCGGGGATCGCGGTCATGGTGGGCGCCATGCACAACTTGGCCCATTGGGCCCCCAGCCCAATGTCGGTCGTCTTCTCGCCGGACTGGGTCGCGCAAACTCAGTCGCAAACCGAAGGCAACTCGATCCTGTTTCGCGGGGCCAGTTTCGTCCTTATGGAATTCGAACAGGAAGGACCTGTCGAACCCCGCATTTTCTACGTCGACTAACCGATCCTCTCCCTCCCTGTCGCACTTCCGAAAACCGCGCCCCGAGAAATTTGGGCGCGGTTTTTCCTTGGCCAAACTCCCGCCCAATTTTGCGGGCATACCATGCGAAACAAGGGACAGTGACGATGGGTACAATCGGTAACGATCAGAAAGCTTCCTTTCAGGACCGGCTGCAACGTATTCAGGCCAATGGCGGGACAACGCCTGAGCCAGTGTTGAGCGCAGCTGCCGCCCCGAAAGAGTGGGAGATGCCGAAATCCAACCGGTCGTCGGGTGACGTGTCGCCACTGCCCAGTTGGCAAGAGAACATCAAATACCCGTTGTCGATTGTTGGCGCCTTTCTTGTCGGCATTCTGGCGGTGTTCATTTCGCGCTATGGCCGGTTTCACATTTCGGGCGGCACGCTGGCCGGTGAAGATCCGGACCTGACCATGATGATCGACGGGGCGCTGGCAGCCGGGCTGGGATTTGCCCTTCGAACGGCATTCCGTTTCGAATCCAAAGAGTACATAACCGCCAAGATGGTGGGTATCGCGGTCATGATCGCGACGATGCACAACCTTGTACATTGGACGCCCAACACGTTCACGACGTTGTTCTCAGAGCAGTGGACGCGGGAAGTCGTGTGGTTCACTGAACCGAACTCGATCTTGTTCCGCGGCGTGTCTTTCGTGCTTGTGGAACCTGATCCGAACTATGTGCCAGCGGTGCCGCCGCCGGACTTTTTTGGGTCTGAATTCGCGGATGAATTCGGGACGGACATCGAAGTGGAACCGGAGCGGGCGTTGCCGCGCGTCTTCTACGTAGATTAATGTATGCAAATACGCATGGTTTCTGAACGGCGTCTGCGGATTTAAGTATAGACTTCGTCTCCCTATTTCCTGTCGGTAAGACAAGGAAACAGGATCATGAATGCACAAGCCCATAACCGGTACGGTCCGCCCGATGTTGTTCGGCTGGAAGACACCGACAAACCCGTCCCCGGTGCGGGCGAGATTCTGATCCGTGTCCGGGCATCAACGGTGAACACCGCCGATTGGCGGTTGCGGGCGTCGGCGTTTCCCGGCGGCCTTTGGCTGCCCGGGCGTTTGATGACCGGGCTTTTCCGTCCAAGGAACCGCGTGCTCGGTGCGGAAGTCGCGGGCGAAGTCGCTGCGCTGGGTGACGACGTCAAGGGTTTCAGTCTTGGCCAGCGCGTCTTCGGTTTCGTCGGCCATGGCGCCCATGCAGAATACGTTCTGGCCAAAGCTGACGGCGCGATTGTCCCGATACCGGATGAGCTGAGCTTTCAAGAGGCCGCGGCATTGCCGTTTGGCGGTCTCAGCGCGCTTGTCTTTTTGCGGGATTTCGGGGCCGTCAAAGCCGGCCAAAAAGTTCTGGTTGTTGGTGCGTCCGGAAATGTGGGTGTCTACGGCGTCCAGATTGCCAAAGCGCTTGGAGCGGAGGTGACCGGCGTTGCCAGTAGCGGAAACCTTGATCTTGTCCGCTCGCTCGGTGCGGATCATGTGGTGGACTACACGCAGGACGACGTCACACAGAGCAATGCGCGATTTGACCTGATCTTCGATACAGTCGGTGCGCTGTCCTTTGCCAGGGCCCGAAAGATCTTAACGGGCGACGGTACGTTCCTGCCCCTGAACTTCGGGCTTGGCGATGTACCGAGGGCGCTTGTGCCACGCTGGCTTCGCCGGCAGCGTTTCGTGCTTAACGTCAACCCGGACCGACGTGAGGATCTGGAAACGTTAGTGCAGATGATCCAAACCAAAAAGCTGCGTCCGGTGATCGACACTGTTTATCCGTTCGAAGACATCCAGGCCGCCTATGTCCATGTCGAAGGGCGCCGTCGCAAAGGCAGCATCGTCCTGGACGTCGCCTAGAAATCCAAATTCGCCACGGAAAGCGCATTTGTCTGAATGAACTCTCGCCGGGGTTCGACCACATCGCCCATCAGTTTGGTGAAGATGTCGTCGGCCTCGGCCAGATCAGACACCTTCACTTGCAGAAGCGTCCGTGCTTCTGGATCCAACGTCGTTTCCCAAAGCTGGTCGGGGTTCATCTCGCCCAGGCCCTTGTAACGTTGAAGCGTCAGACCGCGTTCGCCCTCGTCCAGGATGGCATTCAACAGATCGAGCGGCCCGAAGATCTGGGTTTCGCGCTCCCGTCGGTGAAGTACCGCAAGTGCACCGTATACTTCGTTCAGAGGGCCGGTGAACTCGGCCAGCCGTCTTCCCTCGCCTGAGCGAAGGATCGGGCCGTCCAGAGTCCGCATCTCTTCCACGCCGCGCAGGACGCGCGTCAGGCGGATCCCCTTGTCCTGCGTCGGGCGACCTTGCCAGCCACGCTCGTATTCCACTGCCACCAAATCCAGGCGCTGGGCCACCGCATCGGCGACGCCCTGAATATCGGCATCCACGCGACCCGGCACGAACGCGCCTGCAATAGCTGCCTGTTCGACGATGGGGCGAGGATAGTGCGATGGGAAGGCGTTGATGGCCTGGGCAACTTGCCGGGCTTCGTTCACGACGCGGGACAGGTCGGCCCCCGCGATCTCTTCGCCCGAGGACAGCTTCAGCATGGCGCCGTCCACGCCCTGTTCGATCAGATGGTCGTCCAGCGCGCCTTGATCCTTCAGATAAACCTCGGACTTGCCACGGCTGACTTTGAACAGCGGCGGCTGCGCAATATAGAGGTATCCGCCTTCAATCAGCTCGGGCATTTGGCGGAAGAAGAACGTCAACAAAAGTGTGCGGATATGAGCGCCGTCCACGTCGGCGTCGGTCATGATGATGACCTTGTGATACCTCAACTTCGAGATATCGAACTCATCCCGCCCGATCCCGGTGCCAAGCGCCATGACAAGATTGCCGATCTCCTGGCTCGACAGCATGCGGTCGAAGCGGGCACGTTCCACGTTCAGGATTTTACCCCTGAGCGGCAGAATGGCTTGCGTACGCCGGTCACGACCGGTCTGGGCCGAACCGCCGGCGCTGTCGCCCTCAACCAGGAACAATTCGCGCTTCTCCGGGTCTTTTTCGGAGCATTCCTTCAGCTTGCCCGCCAGGAAGTTGACGTCGTTCGACACCTTCTTGCGCGTCATCTCACGCGCCTTGCGTGCGGCTTCCCGTGCCAAGGCCGCTTCGACGATCTTGCCGACGATCATCTTGGCTTCGTTCGGGTGTTCCTCGAACCATTCGGCCAATTTCTCGTTCATCAGCCCTTCGACCGCTGGGCGCACCTCGGACGAGACAAGCTTGTCTTTGGTCTGGGACGAGAACTTGGGATCGGGCACTTTGACCGATAGCACACAGGTCAGACCTTCGCGCGCGTCATCGCCTGTGAAATTGATCTTTTCTTTCTTGGCGATGCCCGACTGGCCAGCATAAAGGTTCAGCGTTCGCGTCAACGCGCCCCGGAAGCCGGCCAAATGGGTGCCGCCATCCCGCTGCGGGATGTTGTTGGTGAAGGGCAAAACCATTTCGTTGTACCCGTCGTTCCACCACATCGCGACTTCGACTGTGATCCCGTCCTTTTCGCCCGCGATGAAAATGGGTGCATCGAACAGGGGTGTCTTTGATCGATCGAGATAGCGGACGAATTCGTTCACGCCACCTTCGTAAAACAGCTCGGACCTAAGGTGTTCCGCCGGCCGTTCATCGGTCAAAATGATCCGCACGCCCGAATTCAAGAAGGCAAGTTCGCGCAACCGCTTTTCGAGCGTCTCGAACGAGTATTCGAGGTTTGAAAAGGTCTTGGTTGAGGCAAGGAACCGCACCTCGGTCCCTTTTTTGCCGCCAGCGTCGCCCACGACCTTCAGGTGATCGACAGTTTCGCCGCCTTCAAACCGCGCGACATGTTCCTTGCCGTCGCGCCAGATCCGAAGCTCCAGCCAATCAGATAGCGCATTCACGACCGAAACACCCACGCCGTGAAGACCGCCGGACACCTTGTACGAGTTCTGGTCGAACTTCCCGCCCGCGTGCAATTGGGTCATGATGACCTCGGCCGCCGAGACGCCTTCTTCGGGGTGCAGATCAACCGGAATCCCGCGCCCATTGTCACTGACGGAAATGCTGGAATCTGCGTGAATCGTGACCGTGACAGCGTCAGCGTGACCGGCCAAAGCTTCATCAATTCCGTTATCGACGACCTCATAGACCATATGGTGCAAACCCGAGCCGTCATCGGTGTCACCGATATACATGCCGGGGCGCTTGCGAACCGCCTCTAACCCTTTGAGAACTTTAATGGAATCCGCGCCGTAGTCTTGCGGATCGCTGCCGTCTTCGGCCATACACGCCTTCCTTGGTCTTTTTCGGGATTTTATAGGCGTTTATGGGGGGATTGTCACGCCATACCCACAAGATTTGGTGTGCCTTGTGGATAATTTCAACGGTGACAGATCTGCCTGTCAGTCGGTGAGATTCCGGACATATTCGCCAGCGAATTCTCCGTACCCGTCAGAGGTTTCTAGGAGGTGGTTCTGCGCGTGTTGGTGGAGGTCAGGCAGTTTGTGAAACGGCACTGTCGGATAGGCGTGATGTTCGGCATGGAAGGGCATGTTCCAAGCGAAGAAGCGGACCAGCCGTGTCGTAAATGTCGTTCGGGTGTTTTCGAACATGTTTGCGACTGCCGGGCATCGGGCGTGTTCGGCCAAAAGGTAAAGCCTTAGGAAGGGCTGGCCGAGCAGGATCGGGACGATCCAAAGCCAAAGGACGACGTCGCTGATCAGAAGGCTGGCCAGGGCGACGCCATAGATCGCCAACATCCAGCGTGCCTCGACCGCCAAGGGTCGGCGGTTTTGGGTGCGTAGAAACGTATCTGCGGCCCGGCCTGATGCGTTTACCCAAAGTTGCCGCACCAAGCCGCGCCAATAGGTGAAACCGGTCAGATGCCAAAGGAAGGCGGGCCATGTCTCGGGCTTAGGGATCCGAAGCTCCGGGTCGTGGTGCGGATCGTTCGTGTGCCGATGGTGGGCCAGGTGGAAATACCGAAACCATGTGAAGGGCAGCAGAATGGGCAATCCAGCCAGGCGCCCGGCCCATTCATTCAGCCAACTCGTTTTGAACGGCGTCTTGTGCGTCGCCTCATGCGCCAGTGTGAAAAGAAAGGTGATCAGAACCCCATGGACCGGCAGAACGACCCACCAGAATGGCACTTTCAGCGCGATAAATGTGCCGGTCACAGCGATCGCGCCCAGGTGCCCAGCCAGGTGCAACAGCCCGGCCCGGTCCGATGTCTCGGTCAGTTGTGCCCGTGTCTCTGGCGGCAACGTCGCGATGAAAGCCGCGTGATCCATCATGTGAAGGGTATCACCAGCCCGACGCCGATCAAAAGCATCCCCGCGGTGATGTTCGTACGGCGCAGGGCTGACGGTGTTGTCAGAAGCCGTCGCGCCCGGTCGATGAACAATGCGAAGAAGATATTGCCGACCAGCGGCACGATGATCGAGGCCAGTACGATCAGTCCGATGTCGACCCATGTGATCGCGGTCAGATCGAAGAACCCCGGCAGGACGCCCATATAGAACAAGATCGCCTTAGGGTTTCCAAGGATCACCGCGACCCCAGCCAGGAACCCGGCCCACATCCCCGGACGGGTCAGGCGGCTGTCCGATGCGATGGTCTTGTCAGCGTTTTTCAGGATCAGCGCACCCATGATCAAAAAGACGGCGGCTGCGACCCATTTCAGGACCAGCATGAAGCCCGAGAAGACCGATACCAGATAGGCGACGCCCAGAACGGCCAGCAGCGGCCACAGCGCATCCCCCACCACCACGCCCAGCGCCAGGGGCCAGGCCGCGTGGAACCCGCCTGCCAGCGCCCTTGCGGTCAAGGCGACCCAAACAGGCCCCGGCGTGAGGAACAGGATCAGAAGCGCGCCACAGTAAAGCGCGAGATCGGCAGCAGAAATGGTCATGGCCCCGTCAGTCGCACCAGGACTGCGCCGCTGTGGCCGCGCCCTTCAGCCACAGCACATCGAAGCCCGCGATCAATCGATAGCCGCGGGCAAAAGCGGCCTCGGCCTGATCCTTGTTCAGGGCGGCCTGGCCCAGCGGAACACCGGCGGCCTTCGCGGCGGATTCGATTTTTGCAAGCGCCGCCAGATAGTCCGGGTGATCGAACTGGCCCGATATTCCAAGGTCGGTCGTCAGATCGAACTGTGCTGGTACCAAGAGGTCGACGCCCGGGACTGCGGCGATATCTTCGATGTTGGCCACGGCATCCCGGGTTTCGACGAGCAGACAACAGACCAGGTGCGGCTCGACCGCCGCCTGATACCCTGGCAGCGAGGTGTCGTAGTGTGAATGCGCGATAAAGGGCCCGAAGCCGCGCGTGCCTTTGGGCGGATAATGCATGGACGCCACGGCGCGTTGCGCATCGGCGACTGTGCGGACCAGCGGAAAAACAACCCCTTCAGCCCCAAGATCCAGGACGCGTTTCACTTGTGCCTCGTCGATCTCGGTAATTCGGATCAGCGGCGCACAATCAGTCCCTTGGAGCGAGGCGATCATCGCATGCGCCGTGCCATAGTCGACCGCACCGTGTTCCAGGTCGATGATCGCTGCGTCCGCCCCGGAAGCCGCCATCGCCTGTGTAACGACCGGCGACGGGATCGTGGCCACATGCGCGGTCAGGCGGGCGTCGCCCTGCAATTTGGTTTTGAAGGTTGGCATCTCGGTCCCCTTTTGGCGCGACCCTAAACCGGATTGATCCGGGATGTCCCGTCCTGATCGGTCACTTCGAAAGACTGGGCGCGTGTGCCCAATGCTTCGAACAGTTCCGGTCCTGTGCCCGTCATCCAGGCCTGCGCTTTCAGCGCGCAAATCTCATCGTAAAGCGCCGCGCGCCGGTCAGCGTCAAGATGCGCCGCAACCTCATCAAGAAGCAGGATCGGCGGCATTCCGATTTCGGCCGCCAAGGCCCGGGCGTTGGACAGGACAAGCGAGATCAAGAGAGCCTTTTGTTCGCCCGTCGAACACTGCGCCGCGGGCATGGCCTTGTCGGAATAGACGGCCTCAAGATCCACGCGGTGGGGGCCGACCAGAGTTCGCCCGGCGCGGAGGTCAAGACTGCGCCCATCGGCGAAGGCTTGGGCCAGCGCATCCGTCTCCCATTCGGGGGCGGGGGCCTCATCGAAGATCAACGCAAGGGCCGCCGCGGGAAAAGCCGTCTCGGCCCCGTCTTGTGCGGCTGCAACACGGGCAAGCGCGTTGCGGCGGTGCAGGTCGATGCGCGCCCCGGCATCGGCCATCTGTTTTTCCAGCGCGACATACCAATGGGCGTCCGCCACCTGATCTTTGAGCAGGCGATTTCGTTCCCGCATGGCTTTTTCATAAGACAACGTGGCTTCGGCATGGGCGGGTTCAAACGAGAGGGCGATCCGGTCCAGGAACCGTCGTCGTCCGTCGGCGCCTTCGGTCCACAGCCGGTCCATGGATGGAACAAGCCACAAGACCCGCGCGATGCGACCAAGCGCGATCTGCCGCGCGGTCTTTTCGTCAATGGTGGTCTGGCGCGCCGTTCCGGATTCTGCCCAGGTGGCGATCGCATGGGTCTGGTGGCCGGACGTCAGATCGGCGGTGATCTTCCAGCCCAAGCCCTCGGGCTTTCGCGACAGGTCGTCGATCCCCGCGCGGCGCAATCCCCGACCCGGCGAGAGTAGGGATACTGCCTCCAACACATTTGTCTTCCCGGCGCCGTTGGCACCGTGAATTGCAATCGGGCGGCCATCAAGGTCCAACTCCGACCGCTTGTGCGACCGAAAATGAGACAGCGTCAAATGGGTAAGGGCGAGGGTTCCGGTCAAACCCGCATCGGCATGACGACGTAGACAGCCGACTGATCGCCGCCTTCGCGCATGAGGGTCGGGTCACCGGAAGAGTTGAACAGGAAAACCGCATTCTCACGATCCACCTGGCTGGCGATTTCCAGGAGATACCGAGCGTTGAACCCGATTTCGAGCTTGTCGTCGCCATAGGCCACGGCCAGTTCTTCTTCCGCCGCGCCACTGTCGGGCGCGTTGACCGACAGGATCAGGCGGTCTTCGTCCAGCGCCAGTTTCACGGCGCGCGACCGTTCCGATGAAACCGTGGCCACCCGGTCCACGGCTTGCGCAAATTCGGATGCGTCCACCTCAAGCTTCTTGGTGTTCCCTGCGGGGATGACCCGCGTGTAATCCGGGAACGTCCCATCGATGACCTTGGATGTCAGAGTGATCGTCGGGGTCGCGAACCGAACCTTGGTTTCGCTGACGGACACCGCAACTTTCAGGTCATCATCATCGAGAAGCTTGCGCAATTCGCCCACAGTCTTTCGCGGTACGATGACACCCGGCATCTCGCCCGCGCCATCTGGCAGATCCGCGTCAATCCGTGCCAGTCGGTGGCCGTCCGTGGCGACACAGCGCAGCGTCTGGCTTCCCTCGGCATCCGCAACGTGCATATACACGCCGTTCAGATAGTATCGCGTTTCCTCGGTCGAGATCGCAAATTTCGACTTGTCGAACAGGCGACGCAGAACTGGGGCATCAGCCGAAAAGTTCGCAGAGTACTCGGAAGACGCCATGACTGGGAAGTCTTCCTTTGGCAGCGTCGCG
This sequence comes from Paracoccaceae bacterium, assembly GCA_965267475.1. Taxonomy (GTDB): domain Bacteria; phylum Pseudomonadota; class Alphaproteobacteria; order Rhodobacterales; family Rhodobacteraceae; genus JBCBKU01. Next base: position 334,006 of record OZ254079.1, on the reverse strand, counting down.
AGCGTGAAGTTTGAGCGTCCAGCCTCGACAGTCAAACGCCCCGAGGTCCCATCATCTGCGAGTGTGACGAGCGCGCCATCAGGAAGCTTCCGAACAATTTCGTGCAAGGTCACGGCGGATACGGTCGTCGCGCCCGCCTTCTCGACCTGTGCTGGGGCCTTGTCCACAACCTCGATGTCCAGATCAGTGGCGCGGAACGTCACCGCATCGCCTTCGGCTTCGATCAGAACATTGGCGAGGATCGGGATGGTGTTCCGACGCTCGACAACCGATTGCGCCTGGCTGACAGCCTTCAGAAGCGCGCCGCGTTCGATGCTGATCTTCATGCCCTGTCCCTTATCCAGCCCGGGCCGGTCAGATTAACCGGTTCTTCGTGGCCTGCAAGCCTTTGGAACAGTTGTCGAGGGTTTGCGAATCGGGGTCAAGGGGCGTGGCCCCCTGACCCCGGCGATTTCGGTTGTGTCTAGGCCTCCAGCGACCGACGCAAAAGCTCCAGATCCTCGGCGATCTGGCTGTCTTTCGTCCGCAGGTCGTCGATGCGCCGCACCCCATGCAGGACAGTGGTGTGATCGCGCCCCCCAAACCTGCGCCCGATCTCGGGCAAGGACCGCGATGTCAGCTGCTTGCAGAGATACATGGCAATCTGGCGCGGCCGGGCGAACATACGCACACGTTTCGGGCCGATCAGGTCCGATATGCGGATGTTAAAATGGTCCGAGACCTTGCGCTGAATTTCCTCGATCGTGATTTTCCGGTCGGACGCCCGCAGGATATCGGCCAGGCAGTCCTGCGTCAGTTCAAGCGTGATTTCGCGCCCGACCAACGACCCGAATGCAAATAGACGCATCAAGGCGCCTTCCAGCACGCGCACATTGGTCGAAATCCGGTGCGCAAGAAACTCAAGCACACCGTCGGCGATGGCCAAATCTTTGAACTGTTCCGAGTACAGCTCGACCTTCTGTTGAAGAATTCCCAATCGGAGTTCGTAGTTGGTGGGATGCAGATCGACGACAAGACCCGATTGCATCCGGCTGACGATACGGTCTTCGATGCCCGGCAATTCGGTCGGTGCACGATCGGCTGAGACGATGATTTGTTTGTTCTGGTCCACAAGCGCGTTGAACGTGTGGAAGAACTCTTCTTGGGTTGCATCCTTGCCTGCGATGAACTGAAGATCATCGACCATAAGAACATCGACAGACCGGAAAAGTTGTTTGAAGGCCATCATGTCCTTGTCGCGCAACGCCTGCACAAAGCGGTACATGAACTGTTCCGCCGACAGATAGACGATCTTCTTCTCGGGGCTTCTGCGCTGAAGCTCCCATGCAATCGCATGCATCAGGTGCGTCTTGCCAAGCCCGACACCCCCGTAAAGAAAGAGCGGATTGAATGTGACCGAGCCGCCTTCGCCGACGCGTTTTGCAGCGGCATGGGCCAGCTCGTTCGGTTTCCCGACGACAAAGCTGTCGAATGTGAAACGGGCATCGAGCGGCGCGCCGGGCAAGTCGCCCGTTTCGGTCGGGAACTTCCGCAATTCAGGCCGCCCCGCGGCTGCTGTCTTCGCGCTTTTTGATACCAACTTGGCTGATTGGGATACGTTGAACTCAAGCCGTGCCACTTCGGCGCCGGATTGGTTGAGTTGCTGGAGAATCTGTTCTCCAAAATTTCGTTGAACCCAGTCCCCCATGAACGGTGTCGGGACCTGAAAGCTTGCCACCCCTGCTTCGATCCGCGCGAGTTCCAGCGGCTCTATCCAGTTCACATAGTTATTCTTGCCGACTGCCTTGATAAGGTTTTGTCTTGCTGCGCCCCAGGCTTCATTAGTCATCTACCTTTGATCCGTTTCTTCGCTTTTCGTTACAAGCCAGCCAAGTCAGACCGACCCCCTGCGCGCCCCGGGGTCATCGACGCGCAAGTATCCCTTCTGGACACACCTCACCTGTCCCTTGCACACAAGTTTCGCGCGAACGGAACAACGCTCGATAGCATGTCCGCACCAAAACCTGCGACGCACGGGTTCCGCACCAACGGACGCTGTCCCACGAGGCCACCTGTCCCAGCACAGGCTGACTGCCACGCGATCTATGCGCCGCGGTACGGTCGGTCGGACAATTCAGGCAAGCTTCTCGCGCGCAGCCGCACGGCAAGCATTCGGTCCCTTCACGTCAGAACAGCCGGCAATACCCCACACCAGCACATGTCCCGACAACGATCCTGATTGAATTCGGGTCACCCAGCATTCCCGATCAGAAGCGGTTCATCCCCGCGTCGTCCCGGCCCGTCCTCAACTTGATCGCTTGTCCCCCAAGGCAACATGAATCACTCGGCAAAACTAGCAACCGGGACCGCCGCGTCGCAACTGATCTTCAAACTTGACTCGCGTGAACTGAGGCCGAATCCGTCTAGGTCTGCCGAGACTCTCAAAAAAAAATCGCGCCGAAGGGGCGCGATTCTTTGGCTCGGCTTGCGTCGCCTCAGCCGATGGCTTTGACGCGGGCGGAAAGCCGCGACATTTTTCGCGCAGCTGTGTTCTTTTTGTAGACACCTTTGGTCACGCCACGCATCAGTTCAGGCTGTGCGGCCCGCAGCGCCGTGGCGGCATTGTCCTTGTCGCCCGATTCAATCGCCTCTTCCACCTTGCGGAGGAAAGTACGGATCCGCGACCGGCGCGCCTTGTTGACGGCTTGGCGGCGGACGTTCTGGCGGGCGCGTTTCTTCGACTGAGGCGTATTGGCCATTTGGGCGATCTCGTCTTGCGGATGTCTCTCGGAAGCCGCGCTTTTAGGCGCGACTCAGGGCTCTGTCAACGCTTGTTCGCGATCAGGCTGCCTTAGCCGTATTCCGGCAATAGCACGAGGCACGCACCGGCACTTCCGCCCGCGCCAGGGCCTGGTCGAGTTGTGCCTTGATATGGGGTGCTTCGACCGTCTCGCCGCGATGCGTCAGGCATTCGTGCAGGCCATGCAGGCTCCAGATATTCTTCGGGTGCTGGCAGGCACGGGCCAATGTCTGATCGAGCCCAAGATCGGCGCGATACACGGCTTCCGCCTCTTCGTATCGGCCTTGGTCCAGAAGAAGCGCGCCCAGCGCATGCCGGGTCGGCTGCATCCAGCCCCAGGGTTCGTCGTACAGCAGCCCGTCATCCAGTTCGACGGCGCGTCTGAGATGGGCAAACCCGTCTTCGATCTGCCCGGATTTATACGAAAGCTCTCCCGCCGCCATCGCGTCAGCCACGTTCAGGACGTCGGCGCAGGGGTTGTTGAACATGAACCTGTCTTCCTGAACCGCCGCCGCCGCCGCACGGAAAGCCGTCAATTCCTCGGCTGCCTCATCCGTCCGACCAAGATTGGCCAATGCGATTGTCCGGCCATAGTGCAAGAGCGCGGTGGAATAGCTGTAGAGTTCCGTGTCCTCGGCAAAGGGCTCGTTCAGAATTTCATGCCACATACCGAAGCGCACCTGAACATGTGTCCTCATGCCGATGAAGGCCTCAAACAATTGCGGCAGATACCGCACCGTCGCGTCCGGTAGCGCGACCTTTAACCGTGCGGCGGCATCCAGCGCCGGTGTCGGCTGCGCCAGGAACATGGCGCCATACATCTCGAAATGGATGTTGTGGATCCGGTAGACGGTATAGAAGTTCTCACTGCCAGCATGATCCAAGAAGGCCTGATCCACCTGAAAGGCGGCGCGATTGCGCGACACCACATTCTGATAGTCGCCGCAGAGCACGTCGATATGGGTCGCCATGTGGATCAGATGGCCGGATCCTGGCACAAGCTCGGTCAGGCGGTCGCCGTGACGCAGCGCCAGTTCGGGCCAGGGCGACATTTCCATCAAGTGGATGTAAAGGTGCAGAAGCCCGGGATGGTCCCAGGCTGCGGGATCGTTCGCGAATGCGTCTTCAAGGACCTTCCGGGCCTCGACAGTCGAAGCGCCTTCGGCGGGCTCCCCTTTTGGCAAGTCCCAGAGAAGCCAGGGCGTCCGGTTCATCAGGGCTTCGGCAAAGATGGTCGCGATATCGAGGTCACCAGGGTTCGCGGCATAGACCGGACGCATGGCATCTGCGAAAGCATCATTCCAGGGTGCATAATCCTCGATGGTCGGATCTTCGGGATACCGTTCCGCCAGGGCCGTCAACAGGCCCCTCTCCGCGGGCGTCACATTGTCTGCGGCGGCCAACCCAGCCTTCAACGCACTGTGGGCCTTTTCCAACGCAGCCGCCTTTTCTTCCGGCTCGAAGAATTCCCAGGGCTTGTTGTAATTCGGGCCGATGCCGTAAGCGATGCCCCATTGCGCAAAAACGCATCCCGGATCTTCCGCCGCGGCCTTCTCGAAGCAGACGACCGCCTCTTCATGGTTATAACCATAAAGCCAGTTGATCCCGCGGTTCACCCAAGTCTGCGCCGCCTCGGAAACGGTTGTGACGCCGCGCCCATATGCGCCCAAATCAAAATATGTCATGCAAACTCTCCCAGTGCCCCCCTCATTCATCTTGGCCGGAAATACTCCGGCGGGTTTGGGGGGCAGCGCGCCTCTTATATCGCACGACGTGCCAGATGTCTCGCGCTGGCGGCGCGCAATTTGGTCAGGGCGTGCCGCCCCATCCATCGGACTGCATTTCCCGCAGCCGTGACGCCGTTCGTTCAAATTCAAAGGCGCCTTCGCCTTCGATATACAACCGCTCTGGAATGTCGGCGGCCGAGGCGATCAGCTTAACCTTGCCTTCGTAAAGCGCATCGATCAGCGTCACAAAGCGCCTGGCTTCATTATAGTTCTCGCTGGACAGCCTTGGGATGTCTTCCAGGATCAACACCCGGACGGTTTCCGCCACGGCCAGATAGTCCGCCGGACCCAAGGGTCGCCCACACATCTCGGCGAACGAGACGCGGGCAACCCCGTTCCGGAATCTGGAAAGTTCGACCTCTCTACCTTTGACTTTCAGGGTGAGCGGCTCGGAGATCCCGCCCGTCATCTCGATCCAGATCGCATCTAGAGCCGTGCGCGCTCTGCTGTCGGCAGGATGGAAAAAGACGCGGGCACCTGACAATAGGTTTTGCCGGTAATCAGTGGGCGAGGCGAGTTCCCAAACCACCATGCGGGCTTTCAAAAGTTCGATGAAGGGCAGGAACAATTGACGGTTCAACCCGTCCTTGTACAGGTCGTCCGGCAGCCGGTTCGATGTCGTCACGACGACAACGCCTGCCTCAAATAGCCGTTCGAACAGGCGACCAACGATCATGGCATCGGCAATGTCGGTGATCTGCATTTCATCGAAACAGAGAAGCCGGACTTCGGACGCAACCTTGTCAGCAACAGGCAAGATCGCGTCATCTACGCCGGTCTTCCGGGCTTCGTGCAAGCCGCTTTGGATGTCCTGCATGAACGCGTGAAAATGCACCCGCTTCGACGGCACGCTTTGAATGCTTGCATGGAACAGATCCATCAACATCGACTTGCCGCGCCCAACACCGCCCCAAAGATAAAGGCCGTGGGGTGCGTCTGGGCCCTTCGAGAACAGCCCCGTCAAACCGCGAGGTTTCGCGGCTTCGGCCAGGCCTTCCCTGATCCTTTCAAATTCTGGCAAGACGGCCTGCTGTGCCGGATCGGGCCTCAGACGCCCTTCGCCGGCCAATCGCGTATAGATTTCGATCAGGCTTTCGCTCATGTGCATCGTCTAGCCGGGGCACGAAGGTAAGAAAAGCTGATGCGTGGTATCAGAATTCTTGAATTGACGGATCGGTCGCCGCGCGCGCTTATGTCAACATGACTGACGCAACTCGATCTCAATCCTCACTGGTCACCCCGGTCCTCCTGTCGGGTTGCTTCATCATCTTGGTCAGCTTTGCGGTTCGCGCATCTTTCGGTGTCTTCCAAATCCCCATTGCGGATGAATTCGGCTGGCTCCGCGCCGAGTTTTCCCTGGCCATCGCGATCCAGAACTTGGCCTGGGGGATTGGGCAGCCGATCTTTGGCGCGATTGCAGACCGTCTGACAGACCGGAAGGCCATCATCCTTGGCGCCTTGGTCTATGCGGCGGGCCTTTTCCTGTCGGCGGGGGCCACGTCGCCCGAGGCGCATCAATGGTATGCCTGGCTCGTCGGGTTCGGTGTGGCCGGCACGGGGTTCGGCGTGATCCTGGCCGTGGTTGGCCGCGCGGCGTCTGACGAAAACCGGTCAATGGCTTTAGCAATTGCGACCGCAGCAGGCTCGGCGGGTCAAGTGGTCGGGCCGCCCATGGCCGAGTTCCTGTTGTCGTTGATGCCATGGCAGGGCGTCTTCGTCGCATTCGGCATCGCGATCCTGACAAGCTTGGTAGTGTTGCCGACAATGCGCGCGCCCGAGGCGGCGTCCAAACGACAACTGGAAGAGTCGCTGGGGCAGGTTTTGACGAAGGCGTTCAAGGACCCGTCCTATACGCTCATCTTCCTGGGCTTCTTCTCTTGCGGCTATCAGTTGTCTTTTGTGACGGCCCATTTCCCGGCTTTCGTGACCGAGGTCTGCGGCCCGATCGCTCCGGGCGGCGCACTGCACTCGATGGGAATCACCACAACCTCGGCCCTGGGTGCTGTCGCGATTTCAATCATCGGGCTTGCCAATATCGGCGGCACGCTTTTGGCAGGCTGGGCAGGGAAGCGGTATTCCAAGAAATACCTGCTGGCTGGCATCTATACCGGCAGAACCATCATTGCGGCTGCGTTCATCATGACGCCGATGACCCCGGCAACCGTGGTCCTGTTCTCGGTTTTGATGGGGTCGCTTTGGTTGGCAACCGTGCCCCTGACCTCAGGTCTAGTCGCGCATATCTACGGACTGCGCCATATGGGAACGCTCTATGGGATCGTCTTTTTCAGCCACCAACTGGGCAGCTTTCTGGGCGTTTGGTTGGGAGGACGGCTGTATGACGCAACGGGGTCGTACGATTTCGTCTGGTGGGTTGGCGTTGGTGTCGGCGCGTTCAGCGCCATCGTACATTTGCCGATCCGAGAACGCCCGCTTGAGGCGCAGGCCGCCTAGTCGTCCCAGGGCTTTCCACCTGCGAATGTCTCAAAGCTCGCCATGGGAAGGTGCCCTGCATCCACGGGCAGCATATGCCCGGTGATCGACTTGGCCGCGTCAGACAACAGGAACGCCACCGCATCTGCAATGTCTTCCGGTGTGACCAAACGCTTCAGTGCATTGACTTTCAAAATCGTCTCAACGTCGCGTTCGCCTGCATCCAGCTTGGCCTGAAGACCGGGTGTGAGAACGTAAGTAGGTGCGACCCCGTTGACCCGCACGCCATGCCGCCCAAGCTCGACCGCGAGAAGCTCCATCAAACGCAGGATCGCGGTTTTCGACGGGCAATAGGCCGGAAGCGGAAGCGCCGAAAAAGAATTGATGGATCCGACAAGGACCATCGCGCCTTTTCCGGACTCCCGCATGACCCGCCCGAACGACCGGCACGCATTCAGCGTGCCGCCATAGTTGATGGCCCAAAGTCGATCATGTGCGTCGAGGTCAGCGTCCAGAACTGTTGAAACGCTTTCAATGATCCCCGCGGCGGAAACAAGCGCTGTGGCGGAGCCGCGGACCGCGATATTTGCTGCGGCTTCGTCCATCGCGGCTGCATCGGTCACATCAATCTCTAGCCCATGTGCCGCACCACCGGAAGATTGGATGTCGTCCGCCACGGCTTTGGACCCTTCGGTGTTCCGGTCAAGGATCCAGACCTCAGCACCGTCGCCTGCGAGTTTGCGCGCACAGGCGGCACCGATCCCACTGCCCCCGCCGGTAACCACTGCAATCTCGGTCATTGCTCCCCCACCTTTGAAAGAATGTACCTGCACGTCATCAGGTCCAAATGTGCGCCGCCCCCGTTTTTGAACAGGGTAATGTCGTCCGGATCACGCGTGAATGCATCGAGTTCATAGTAATCAGCTAAGACATCTTTGCGCTGGATGACGCCATCTGACAGCGGGATCTTCAACTCGCCGATGTGGTCTAGCGTCGTGTCAAAGCTATCGACAAAGATCCGCGCACGGGTCAGTGCCGTGTCATCGGCCTCGCGCATGTCCGGGCGATAGGCGCCGATCAGATCCACATGCTGTCCCGAACGAAGCCAGTCGCCTTTTATCACCGGATCCGATGACATGGTGGCAGAGGCTATGATGTCGGCCTGACGCACCGCCGATTCCAGGTCAAGGGCGACAGCTGTCCCCGGATGGGTCTCGGCCAAAACATCGGCCTTACGACGCGTTCTGTTCCAAATCGTGAAGCCAGCATCCGGGAACAGGTCGCTGTAGGCTTCGATCAGCGATGCGGCGACGGTCCCCGCGCCGAGGATCAACACGTTCGAACTGTCCGGTCGGGCCAGTCGCCGAGCACCCAAGAGTGAATCGCCCGCGGTCTTCCACTTCGTGACAAGACGGAAGTCCAGCAATGCTTCCAAAGTACCGTCTCGGTCGGAAAGAACGGAAACAGCACCGCCCACCGTTGGAATGTCCTTGTCTGCATTTCCCGGGAACAGCGTCGCCGTCTTGACCGCAATCCCCATGCCGTCGATCCAAGCAGAACGCGACAGCATCGTATCCGGATCGCGGTAGAGGAACGTGTCGCCGATTTCTGCTTTCGGACGTTCGTGGCCCGCCGCCAAGGCATCAGTCAGCTCAAGCCAATCCAGATGCGGCTCGGCCTGCTCCGTGGAAATGAACGGCACGATCATTGCGCCAACACACCTGCTTGGACAAGCCGTGCCCGAAAGCCTTCCGGCCCCTTAAACAGATGCCCTTGCCATCCGCGCGCTTCGCAGGCCGCGATATTCTCGTCCCGGTCATCAGCAAAGATCAGGGCTTCCGCGGCGATGCCGCAATCCACCTCGACCGCTTCATAGATCCGGGGGTCGGGTTTGATCATGCCCATGTGACCAGAGATGTAGCGGCGATCGAATTCCTTCAGGACGGGATAGGCAGTCTCGGCGATTGCAAAGGTTTCGATCCCGAAGTTGGACAGCGCAAAGACGGGTGTTCCCTGCGCGCGCAGTTCCCTCAGGATCTGCGCGGTGCCCGGGATGTCTGGCGCCGCAATCTCAAGCCAACGGTCATGCCAGATCCGGATTTCGTCGGCCCAATCGGGGTGCTTGTCGGCATGGGCATAGATGGTTTCCTTAAAGGCGGCGCCCATATCGACGGCTTCGTTTGTCGCCTCTATTCCGGTTTCGGCGAAAAAGGCGCGGCGACGGTCTTCCCCGATCAGTCCGTCATAAAATGCATCCGGGCGCCACTCCATCAGGACATTTCCGATGTCGAACACAACCGCTTCGATCTTGGTCATTGGTTACCCCGCACCTGTGCCACCATGTTACCCTGTTCGCCGTCCCGGCGGAACAGGTCCGGTCGCCGGTTTTGCAACCGCTTCACGCCAAATCAGCACAAGCCCTGAACCCAAGATCAGGGTGATCCCGAAAAAGGCCACGCCGTCTGGCCATTCTGCGAAGAACAAAAGCCCCCAGAGCACCGACAGGGGCAAGGCCACGTATTCGAAGGGTGCGATCAAGGCGGCCTCGGAACTGCGATAGGCCTGGGTGATCGAAACACCGCCTCCGGCCACAAGCAGGCCCGAGGCAATCATGATCGCAAAGTCGAACGGCTCGGGCCAGGCCCAGGCGCGGAATAAGAACTGAAGCGACGGATGATCAAAGGTCGCAAAACGTCCGTCGCCCAAGGCCAAACCAATGGCCAAGCTGATGAAAAGAAAAACGATCTGAACCGAAAGTGACATGGTCATCAAACTGTCCGAAGTGCCGATCTTCCGCGTCATGATGTGCAGGCCGGTATAGCCGACGGCAGCCAGGATCGGCAGAAGGGCGGCAACCTGAAAGGCTTCAGTCCCCGGACGAAGCATGATCAGAACTCCGACCAGACCGAACGCAATTGCCCCCCAACGTCTGGGGCCGACGCTTTCACCGAGGAAAAGGATGGAGGCGAGGGCAATCAGAAGCGGATTGATAAAGAATATCGCCACAGCCTCGGCCAGCGGCATGGCTGCGATTCCCAGGAAGAATGTGAGATTGGCGAAGACTATGAACAATCCGCGCGCCAGATGCAGGAAGGGCCGCTTTGTGCCAATCGCGCGATAGCCCTCGGTCAGGGGAATGACCAAAGCCAACAACACGACCATGCCAACGACAGCCCGAATGAAGACAAGCTGGTGCAGCGGATAGCCATCACTCAGCGCTTTGATCAGCCCGTCATTGATCGAAAAGCAGGTGGCCGCCAACATGGCGAAGAGTGCGCCGCTGAGTGCGGGGGACGTTGCGCGTGGCGCCTCCTCCATCGGCTTTTCCTTTCCGGGCCCAACTTGCTTGTGTCTCAGGCGGCGTTTAGCGCTTTCTCGCTCCAATCCCACAGACGCTCGGCGCTCTCGTCGTTTGCAGCGTGGGCGTCCACTCCAAAGAAACGGCTTGTAGGGGCTTCGGTGTCCGTCGGCGCGGACACATCGCAATCTTCGCAATAGACCCCCGACTTGCCTTCAAGTGCGGATGATGTCGCGGCCCACACAGTGGTCGATGCACCCTGTTGGGGTGTTTTGAACCCTTGCTTGGCAAGCTCAGACGGCTCGCCGTTTTCGTCCAGCCATCCGAGCGCAATCATCTCTTCCTGAGGAAGATGGCGTTGAAGTGGGGTAAATATCCCGCCCGGATGCACCGAAAAAGCCAAACCGCCCGAAGGCTTCAGACGCCGAGACAGCGCGTTTGCGAACAGCGCATTGGCTGTTTTCGCCTGACCGTAGGCCTGCCACTTGTCGTAGTCCGATCTGTCATAGTTGATGTCATCCCATCGGATGTCCGTAATTTTGTGCCCTGTGGATGACAGGGCTACGACTCGCGCGCCCGGCTCTTTTTCAAGCAGAGGCATCAAAGCGGCGGTCAGGGCGAAATGGCCCATGTGATTCACGCCAAATTGCGATTCCCAGCCCGGACCGACACGCGCCATCGGACATGCCATGATTCCGGCATTGTTGATCAGAAAGTCCAGGTTTTTCAGGGCGTCTCGCATGTCATCGGCGAACGAGCGGACAGATGCCAGGTCGGCCAGATCCATGGGTGCAGATTTTACGTCGCCCGGTATTCCCGCCAAAGCTTCGGCTGCCTTTTCGGGGGACCGGACCGGGACAATCACAGACGCGCCTTTCGCAGCCATGGCCCGCACGGTTTCAAGCCCCAGACCGCTATACCCGCCTGTTACGATGGCCGACTTACCTGTCAGATCTACGCTGGCCATAACCTCGGCCGCGGTACTTTTGGCGTGAAATTCTGAATTCGTCGGAATTTGATCTGCGAGGGACATTTGTGGCGTCTCCTTCAAAGCGGTGAAATGTGTTGGGGACCGTTGCGGTAACGACACTACCTTCGCAGGCACCACGTGACGCGCAACCCCTGTTCGATCTCAGGCCGACGAATTCCTGCGAAGCACGCGATCCAGTGCATCAAGAAACCTGGACCTGTCCGCCTTCGAGAACGCCCGCCCACCGCCCTGACGAAACGGATCGGCGGCGCGAAGATCGGCCATAAGATCCCGCGTGGCCAGGCGCTGCCCGATATTGGCCGCTGTGTGTTCCTGCCCGTCCGGGGCCAGAACTGCCGCACCCGCTTCGACCGCCTTTGCGGCCAACGGAATGTCCGACGTGATGACTGTGTCGCCGGGGCCAGCGCGGTCGGCAATCCACTTATCGGCCTCGTCCGGGCCATTGGGCACGAAGACGCTTTCGATCAATGGGTTTTGCGACGGACGGATCCCGCCGTTCGAGACCATTGTGACCGGATGTCGATGCCGCGTCGCGACCGTCTCAACTTCGTTCTTCACCGGGCAGGCATCTGCGTCGACGTAGATCACCGGTGCAATTGCTCGGCGTGAAAAGCGACGTGATCAGCCATGAAGCTGGCGACGAAGAAATAGCTGTGGTCATATCCGGGCTGCATCCGAAATGTCATGGCCTGACGGCGTCTGGCAGCCGCTTCAGCCAATGCCTCGGGTTTCAGAAGGTCGAGGAACTGATCCGCTCCGCCCTGATCAATAAGGATCGGGCGCGGAAACCCGACTTCGCGCATCAGACGTGTCGCGTCATGGGCGCCCCACTTCGCTTCGTCTGCGCCCAGATAGGCTGAAAGCTGTTTCTGGCCCCATTCACTGGCTGTGGGATAGGCGATGGGCGCGAAAGCCGACAAGCTTCGATACTGATCAGGCCGGTTCATGGCGAGCGTCAGTGCTCCGTGCCCACCCATCGAGTGCCCTGTGATCCCCTGGGCATCGGCCCGGACGGCGAAATGCTTTAAGATCAGGGCGGGAAGCTCATCCGCGACATAGTCCCACATTTTGTAGTGCAGCGACCACGGCGCTTCGGTCGCATTCACATAAAACCCGGCGCCCTGACCCAAGTCATAGGCCTCGTCATCCGCGACGCCATCCCCGCGTGGCGATGTGTCGGGAAACACGACCGCGACACCATGTTTGGCGGCAGCCGCTTGCGCGCCAGCCTTCGTCATTGCGTTTTCGTGGGTGCAGGTCAGGCCAGACAGATACCAAAGGACCGGCACAGACTGTGCATAGGCCTCGGCCGGCATGAAAAGCCCAAAGGTCATGGCCGTGCCGGTCGAATCGGATCCATGGCGATACACGCCCTGAACGCCTCCGAAGCAGGTGTTTTCGCTAAGTGTTTCCATCGGCGCCTCCTGTCAAAACGTTTGGACCCAGGCGACGACCGCAGTCACCGTTAGGACCGAGGCAGCTGTCGAAATCAGAATTGCAGCCGAAACCCTTTGTGGAGCGATGCCATAGTGCTGCGCCAGAATAAAGACATTGCCCGCCACCGGAAGCGAGGCCGTCGCGATCATCACGCCCGCCACGAAAGGATCAATGTCGAAGATCAACAATGTTGAGACGGCCATTGCGATGGGGTGCAAGATCAGCTTGTTGGTCGAAATCCAGACGGCGATGGCCATTCGTTCTGCCGATTTCGACGCAAGCGATGCGCCGATTGCAAACAGTGCCCCCGGCGTTGCGGCAGCGCCAAGTGTCACCAGGAAGTCGTCCACCGGACCTGGGATCGGCAAGTTCAGCGCGGACCAGATCAGCCCGGCGCCTACCGAAACAAGCATTGGGTTCCGGACCAGACCTTTCGCCAATGCTCCGACTATTCCGAAAGACAGGCGTTCGCGGCTTGCTGTTACGACAATCACGATCAAGCTCCCGAAGATCGTCAGATCCAATGCCAGGTACAGGATGATCGGGCCGATCGCTTCTTGCCCCAAAAGCAACGCCAGCATCGGTACGCCCAGAAATCCGGCGTTCCCGATGGCGCTAGATTGCGCTTCCACCGCCGCCTCTCCCCAACCCCGATTGCGGACAAGCGCGACAATCGTGGCCAATGCATAGATTGAGAGCGTTCCGAGAAGATAGGCCCAGACGAAATCCCAGCTAAAGACGTCGCCGATCGACAAGGTTGATGAGAACCGGAAAAGCATCGCAGATAGCGCGAAGTAGAATACGAATTTCGTAAGATGTGCGGTGGCCTCTTCACTGAAGAACCCCGTGCGCCCAGCCAAGTATCCAAGTCCGATCAACGCGAAAAAGGGCAGGGTCTGTAGAAGGATCGCAACCATGTCTCGCGGTTACGGCGCGGCGATCAGGATGGCAATTGGTTTCGCCTATTGTTGCGCAATCCTTTGGCAAGGCTTCCTGACACCGTTCGGAATCGCATGGTGCCGTTGGCGTAACGTCGCGCCAGTGTGACTGGCCTCGGGTTGAAAAAACTGAACCGAACAGTTTATATTTTCTGTCAGGAGGACATCGATGAACGACATGTCGCCCGGCGTAAAAAAGGGTCGGAAATTTGAGCAGGTGCTGGACGGCGCGCGCGCCGTGTTCCTGTCTGAAGGGTTCGAAGGTGCGAGTGTCGATATCATCGCCAAGAAGGCGGGTGTGTCTAAAGCCACGCTTTACAGCTACTTTCCCGACAAGAAGCTCTTGTTTCTTGAAGTGGCCAAGGCCGAGTGCCGCCGGCAGGCCGAAATGGCGACAAGCCGTATCGACATGACGGGCCCGCCTGAGGATGTGCTTTATGAAGCGGCCAGCCAGATGGTGCGGTTCTTCCTGTCTGACTTTGGACGTTCGATGTATCGCACCTGTGTGGCAGAAGCGGCGCGCTTCCCCGAAATCGGGCGCGAGTTTTATGCCTCGGGTCCCGAGGTCGCCCAGAACATTCTGACCAGCTATCTCAATGATGCGGTTGCGCGCGGTCATCTGGTAATCGACGAGGCGGACCTGATCTTCGCCGCCGATCAGTTCCGTGAGCTCTGCAAAGCTTCCCTTCATGTCCAGTTGGTGATGGGGGTCCGGTCCGACTTTACCGATGCCGAGATCGACCGTGTGGTCCTGGGCGCCGTTGAGATGTTTATGGCGCGTTATGGCGCGAAAGGCCCCAGCGCGATGGGTTAGTCCACCCGCCGAATGTGCAATTGGTTTTCGATGCGCTTGGTCTCGAACCGCTTCAGGTCGGCAATCAGATCGCTCAACTTCCGTTTCCCATAGGTACGCGTATCGAAATCCGGCATATCCGCCGTGATGTATTGCCCGACAAGGCCAAGCGGGTACCAGTCGTCATCCTGCGGCAGTTTTTCCATAGCGCTCAAGATCAACGGGACGGCATCCTTAGCCGGCTTTTTTGCCGCGCTCTTCGCGGCTTTTTTGTCGGCTGTCGTTGTCTCTTCGGTGATGTTTTCGATCAGGATGAACCTGTTGCAGACATTGCGCAGCGCTTCGGGTGCCTTTGCCTCGCCAATGCCGATGACATCCAACCCCTGTTCCCGGATGCGATTGGCCAGGGCGGTGAAGTCGCTGTCCGACGAAACCAGCACAAAACCGTCAAACCGACCCGTATGGAGGATATCCATGGCATCAATCACAAGACCAATGTCGGACGCATTCTTACCGACGGTGTTCGCGGTTTCCTGATGGGCCACAAGACCGAGATCGCGCACGGTCTTGGACCAGTTCGACAATCGACCCGAAGACCAATCGCCATAAACGCGGCGCAAGGCAGGTTCTCCGAATGTCGTGATTTCCTTCAGGATAGCGCCGGCAAATTTTGCGGGTATATTGTCAGCATCGATCAGTACGGCATAAAGCGGGCGGTCGCGTTCGGGCATCAGCGCGTCAGATCCTTTGTCATGACAATCGCGTCGATATAGCCTTCAGACGGATGGCGAAAGGCCTTTGGCAGACGCCCAACGGTGGCGAACCCGGCACGCGACCAGATATCGATGGCGCGGGTATTGGTCTCGACCACGAAATTGTACTGCATGGACTGGTAACCCCGTCGAACCGCTTCCTCCAAGGAATGCTCCAGCATGGCCCGGGCGACGCCCTGACCACGGGCCTTTTCTGCGGTCGCATATCCACAATTGCAGACATGGGATCCGCCACCGCCCTGGTTCGGGCGCATGTAATAGGTTCCGAGGATGTGGCCCCGGGTTTCGGCCAAGAAGACCGCGTGCTCAGATCCCATCCAATAGGCCAGCGCGTCGTCGCGCGAGATCGCGGGATCGATGGTATAGGTGTCCCCCGCCCGGAAGATCGGTTCCAAAATGCTCCAGATGGCATCTCGGTCCCCAGGGCGGGCGGGACGGATTGTGACCAAAGTCATTGGAGCCCCGCGATCATAGCCATTGAAACTGCAAGCCGGCCAGTTTCGGCGGCCACGGCCACGGCAATCCCGATCATCGTCTTGCCCTGTCAGACAAGGCTCGCGTCCGGTCCGGTTCCACGAATGTGAACCCTGCACTCATACCTTCGATGGGTGTTAGGCGCTGCGGAACTTCAATAGGTCACGACGCTGCGGATCGACTTGCCCTCGTGCATAAGGTCGAACCCGCCATTTATTCCGTCCAGACCCATGGTGTGGGTGATCATCGGATCAATCTCAATTTTGCCGTCCATGTACCAGTCGACGATCTTGGGCACATCGGTCCGACCGCGGGCACCGCCAAACGCGGTGCCGCGCCAGACCCGGCCGGTAACAAGCTGGAATGGCCGGGTCGAGATCTCGGCCCCCGCGGGCGCCACGCCAATAATGACGCTTTCGCCCCAACCCTTGTGCGCAGATTCCAAAGCCACGCGCATCACGTCGACGTTGCCGGTCGCATCGAAGGTGTAATCAGCGCCGCCCTTGGTCAGGTCGACCAGATAAGCCACCAGATCACCATCGACCTCTTTCGAATTGACGAAATCGGTCATGCCGAACCGTTCGGCCATTTCTTTGCGGCCCGGGTTGATGTCGACCCCGACGATCTGATCTGCACCAGCCAGACGAAGCCCCTGGATGACGTTCAGTCCAATACCGCCCAAGCCGAAAACAATGGCGCGTGAGCCGTTTTCGACCTTGGCGGTGTTCATCACCGCGCCAATCCCGGTCGTCACGCCGCACCCGATATAGCAAATCTTGTCAAAGGGCGCGTCTTCGCGAACCTTGGCAACGGCGATCTCGGGCAGAACCGTGTGGTTGGCAAAGGTCGACGTTCCCATATAGTGCAGGATCGGGTCCCCATCGAGCGTCGAGAACCGCGACGTGCCATCGGGCATAAGGCCTTGACCTTGGGTCGAACGGACCTTTTGGCAAAGGTTCGTTTTTGGGTTCAAGCAGTATTCGCATTCCCGGCATTCCGGCGTGTAGAGCGGGATCACATGATCGCCCTTCTTGACGCTTGTGACGCCCGGGCCGACATCGACCACGACGCCGGCGCCCTCGTGGCCCAGAATGGCAGGGAAAAGCCCTTCGGGATCGGCGCCGGACAGAGTGAACTCGTCCGTATGGCAGATGCCGGTGGCTTTTAATTCAACCATGACCTCGCCTGCCTTTGGGCCCTCAAGGTTCACGTCCATCACTTCAAGTGGCTTGCCGGCTGCCACGGCCACGGCGGCTTTGGTGCGCATCTGAAGATTCCTCCCGTCCCAGAAATGCTTTTGGTCGGAGACTGCGCGATAAGTCGCTTCGTTTCAATGCCGGTGCCTTTGTGCTTCTCTTTTTCAGACGGCATCGTAGGATTTGAAGCATGCGTTGGATTTTTGTACCGATATTTGCACTTTTGATCGGCTGCGTCGCGCCCGGGCCCGAGTTTCCGCCGATGACCGATCCGGATACCTGCGGTCAGCAGGAGTTCGCGGGCTTTCTCGGCCAGCCGCGAGTCACTTTGGAGGGGGTAACCTTTCCGGGACCAGCCCGGATCATCGGACCAAATGACATCGTGACCCAGGACTTCGTGCCCGAACGGATCAATTTCCTGATCAACCAACGGGACGAGGTTGACGACATCACCTGTGGCTAGAGTTTAGCGCTCGGCCCGGTAGGGTTTGTGGCACGCCGAACAGGCCTGACCCAAGTCGCGCATGGTCATCAGCATCCGGTCTGCCGATGTGCTTTTGGACAGGGCTAGGGCGACCTTTTCCATGGACTGCGCCTTGGCGGTGAAATCCGGCCAGTTTGACCAGATTTCGGGCCGCGCTTCGGATTTCGGATCGTCTTCCTGCGGTTCGAAAAGGGCGGGTATGCGCTGGGCTTCTTCGATCAGAATATCGGTATGGCGCTTCAGCTCTGCCTCGCTGAAGTCGCCGCCGCCCCGGGCCATGAGACCGAGCGCCTTTGAGGATGCGGCAATGCGTTCCATCCCGTCCATGCGAGCCTTCACAGTTGGGTTCTTGACGCCGTCATGGGCGAGTGCCGTTGTTGCGACCAGAACTGTGGCTGCAAAAAGGGTTATATGGCGCATGTGCAGGCTCCTTTTTGCATAGTTTAGCACCCGCCGTGCTTCGGGCAAGCAAGGGGGACTCGACTCTCGCGCCCGTTCTGGATTACCACAAATGAGAACAAAGTGGGAACAAACTGGCTGCCACCATGCCCCACAAACGGATCTTGTCGCTTTGGTTTCCCCGGATGGGGGCCGAACAGGTGCTGCGTCAGATGCGCGGCACCTATGACGGACCTTTGGCCATCGTGGATGAGGATCACAACATGCAGGTGGTATCGTCCCTGTCCGCGGCGGCTGCGGCGGAAGGTCTGACAGTCGGCCAACCCTTGCGCGATGCGCAGGCCATGTGCCCCGCGCTTTTGACGCGGCAGCGGAACGATCAGGCCGAGGCGGGGTTTCTGATGGCGCTTCGGCGCTGGGCGGGCAAGTTTTCGCCCTGGGTGGCGGATGAGCCCCCGAATGCACTGGTTGTGGATCTGACCGGCTGTGCGCATCTGTTTGGGGGGGAAGAGGCGCTGTTGGCCGTGGTCGAGGCCGATTGCGCCGAACTGGGTCTGACCGTCCATGCCGGGGTTGCCGATACAGTCGGGGCGGCCTGGGCCCTTGCGCGGTTCGCGGGGCAACCTCTGCCGCTGGCCCGCACAGGGGATGCCATCGATCAGGAAGCCTATGCCACACGGGCCCGGGCTGTGAAACGCCGGAACTGGGAACGGGGCGGTCCTGCACCGCCGTTGAAGCCACCAAAGAACGGGCAGGCGCGGATCGCGGCGCCCGGGCAGACGCGTCAGGCCATTGCGCCTTTGCCCGTGGCAGCCTTGCGTTTGGAAGGGGATACGGCGGTCGAACTGGCGCGGCTGGGGCTTCGCCGGGTCGAGGATCTGGCAGGTCAGCCCCGCGCGGCGCTTGCCCGGCGCTTTGGGCGGCCTCTGGTTCAACGGCTGGATCAGGCGCTGGGGGTGGAACCCGAACCTGTCTCGCCAGCAAAACCGCCCGTGCATTTCGCGGTTCGCCTGTCCCTGCCCGACCCCATCGGGCTGGAAGAGGATATTACGGCGGCCATCGACCGGATCCTGCCCCGCTTCTGCGAAAAGCTTGAGGTGAAGGGGCGGGGCGCCCGGCGGGTGAGGATGGAATGTCAGCGGGTCGACCAAGAGGTCGCGGTGGTTGAGGTGGGGCTGGCCCGCCCTTCGGCCAACCCGGATCGGATCCGACCCCTGTTGCTGATGAAGCTGGGCGAGATCGATGCGGGATACGGGATCGACCGGGTGCGGATCGAAGCCTCGGTCACCGAAGTCCTGCACAAGCAGCAGCATCGCGGGCATTTCCATGCAAGCGCTGACAATGCCCGGCACATGGTCGAGAATACCGCGCTGGACGATCTGATCGGCAAGATTGGGGCGCGGATCGGGTTAGAAGCGATTACCCGGACCCACCCCGCCGACAGCCATATCCCGGAAAAGGCGGTGAAGGTGCTGGCAGCGGCTTGGTCCGAGGCTGCGATGGACTGGCCCGCGCCCGAGGTGCCGCGCCCGATCCTTCTGTGGCGGCCTGAGATGGTGACGGCAGAAGACGTGCCCGAATGTCCGACGACGTTTCGGTGGCGGGGGCGGGTTTTCGCGACGCGGGGCGCGGCAGGCCCCGAGCGGATCGCGCCCGAATGGTGGCTGGACGAACCCGACTGGCGGACAGGTATCCGTGACTACTGGCGGGTGACGACCGAGACGGGCGAGCGGCTTTGGCTTTACTTCGCCCATGGCGGCACGAAGACGGGCGGCTGGTTCTGTCAGGGTGTGTTTGCCTGATCCTCCGGGGCGCACGCCGTGTTCAGGATGCGCCCCTAGCCGCAGGATCGATCGTCCGGAAGGCGGCGTGAAAATAGGTGGCATCATCACCGGTCAGTTTGGATCCGAAGCCTTCGGCACTGGCACAAGACAGCCGACATTTTTCCCCGTCCTCCGCCGCCCAGAAAGCTGCGGCGCGTGCCGCATGTGCGAAGGCAAGTTCCCAGTCTTCGGCACCGGACGTCTCGAAATAATCCAGGGCCGTCTTGGTCAAATTCAGGGCAGTACCGCCGCTGCCGGCCCGGGCCATGGCCCAGCCAAGCAACAGGTCGGCATGGGCCTTGGCACCATCATCTCCCACCAGATACCAATGATGCCGTGCCGTCGCGGCAGCCGTCACAAGTGCCGCCTTGTCCGGGTCGGACAGGTCCACCTGTTCAAGAAGGGTCCAGGCCGCGTTGTTGGACCGCGCCGCGGTCTGCCGGTGCCATGCGTTATCTGGATCTTGCGCGGACATGAAACCTCGGTCCTGGATCCCGGAAAGGCTGCCTGACCAAACGGATCGCCGCAACGCAAAAACAAACGCCCCCGAGCAGACGGCGGGGGCGAGTTTGCTAGAAGGTATGTCCCCGGTGCCACGGGCTGGGTGGGGGCTGTTAATCCGCAGCACCGGGGTAGCGTTGTATCGCTATGGGAAACTTGTCGCCTTCAAACGCGGCCCGGAGATGGACCGGGTCGTGCGTTTCCACGGTCATTTTGCGGCAAATTTGGGGCGGCGCTTGATTTTCAAGGTTATGGGCGGCAGTCTGATCCCATGACGCTGCACAGCCCAACGTTCGGTCAAAAGGGCCGCCCCGCTGACGCTCAAGTCACATTCACCCGGCAGGAACTTTCAGTGATTTTAGGCCTTTACGGGCGCATGGTCGCTGCGGGGGAATGGCGCGACTACGGTATGTCTTTTCTTCGCGAAGTTGCTGTCTTTTCGGTTTTTCGGCGCAGCGCAGAAAACCCGCTTTATCGGATCGAGAAACGTCCCAAACTGCGTCTCAGACAAGGCATGTACACGGTCGTCGGCATGGACGGGCAGATTCTGAAGCGTGGGCAAGATCTGAAGACGGTCCTGCGTGTGCTTGAACGTAAACTTATCCGCGCTGTGGAGTGATACGCTTCACCGATGTCACTGGGCCGCCGCCCTGACGCTCAATCCGATCGATGGCTTCTGCGAAACCTTCATATGTGGTCGACATCGCATGTGCATTGGCATGAAGGATGCGTTCCTGATCCACCACGAAGGCCACATGGCCCTTCCAAAAAAGCAGATCACCGCGCTGGGCTTCGTTGGGGCCGATCAATGACTGGCCCAGTGCTTCTTCCTGCTGGTCGCTGTCGCGCGGGCAATCCATCCCGCAGGCATGCAAGGCGGTTTGCACAAGACCCGAGCAATCCATCGAGGACGCGGCATTTCCGCCCCAGACGTACGGAGCGCCCAAGAACATGGCTGCAACATCCAGCGTGTCATCGAGGAATGTGCCGATCGGTGCGATATGCTTGGCTGGAATGAAACGTTGCACCGGCTCACGGTTCGGAACGATATGCAGATCCACGCGCATCCACGCGCCATGCTGCTCGACCGGTGTCACCCGCGATCCGAACGGCAAGGGAAATCCTGGTTGCGGCGATTTCAACTCGGGCTCAGGCAGATGATATGTCTCGCGCACGGACACGGCGTGGCTGGGTGCTGTCTTCAGCTCAACCAGATCCATAGTCGCGACATAGCCGCAATATCCATCGATCTCGCGAAATCCATATGACCAAATGCCGCCAGTCGGGGCGGGTGCTTCTTCTAGCACGCGGAACGCAGAACCCGGCAGAAGTTCGCAAACGCGCCCGCCGCCTGGTTCAGATCGGATATCGGTCTTGAACGGACCGGCATGTCGCAGCGTCCCCTCCGTGAACTTCTCTGCCTCGACCTGCCCTGTTAGCGAGCGATGGGCGACCCGGCCATTCGTCGGTGTGATGCGTGGATCGCTCAAATCCCCAGCACCTTGGGCAACGCGTCAAAAAGCGCGCGGGCGCCCTGGCCGACACCCCCAACGGGCCGCGCCGGCGCCGCGTTTGGCTGCCATCCGTATATGTCGAAATGCAGGTATCTCGGCGTGTCCGTCACAAACCTGCGCAGGAACAGCGCCGCCGTGATCGAGCCTGCGAACCCGCCTTTGGGTGCGTTGTCAAGATCGGCCACTTTCGGCTCGATCATTCTTTCATAGGGCTTGTGGAAAGGCAGGCGCCAGACCGGGTCTCTTTGCCTATCCCCAGAATCCGACAGCGCGCTGGCCAGAGCTTCATCGTCTGTGAAGAAGGGCGCAATGTCCGGGCCAACTGCGATGCGGGCTGCGCCGGTCAAGGTTGCCATTGAGACGATCAGATCCGGCTTTTCTTCATCGGCCAAGGCAAGCGCGTCCGCCAGGACCAGCCGCCCCTCGGCATCGGTGTTGTTTATCTCGACTGTAAGACCTTTGCGCGACGTCAGAACGTCTTGCGGTCGGAATGCCGACCCCGAGACGCTGTTCTCGACGGCGGGGATCAGGACGCGAAGTTGTATCGGAAGACCGGTCGCCATGATCATGTGCGCCAGGCCCAGCACCGCTGCCGCGCCACCCATGTCCTTTTTCATCAATCCCATCGAGGCGCCAGGCTTCAGGTTCAGTCCGCCAGTATCGAAACATACGCCTTTGCCGACCAGAGTGACGCGCGGACCAGTCGTGCCCCAGCGGAAATCTACCAGGCGTGGGCGCCGATCCGAGGCACGGCCTACCGCGTGGATCATGGGGAAATTCCGGTCGAGAAGGGTACCATCGGCGACAATTTTGGCAGTTACGCCAAATGCGTCGGCAAGATCGCTGGCCGCCGTTGCCAGTTCTGCGGGCCCCATATCCGATGACGGTGTGTTGATCAGATCGCGGGTCAGGGCCTCGCCCGTCGCGATCGCCTCAAGCCGGTCGGAGTTCACCCCCTCGGGGGCGATTAGGTCCGCCTTTGGACGCGTGCCCGCCTTGTAGCGTGAGAATGCGTAGCCTGCCAAAAGCCAGGCCAGCGCCGCTTCATCCCGGGCGTCAGACGGCAGGTCCGTTGCCAATCGATAGACACCCTGAGGCAAGCGCGCCCGCAAGGCACCGAAGGCGAAACGCTGGTCAGTATTTCGCCCGGCCAGAACGGTTTCCAGCGTCCCATCCGGTCCTGGGCAAAGAAGAACCGCACCAGGTTTTGCCTCAAACCCTGTGGATGCGATCCAGGTTTGCAGCGCTTCCGGCTGGACGCTGGCCCAGTCCGACAGCTCCGATTGATCCAGCAGATGAACGGGAACGGCCTGATCCGTCGGTTCGGCAAAGGTTAGGTGGGACATCGCGCTCGGGTCTTGGCCTGGTTTGGCCAGACCCTAACCCGAGCGGGTCAGGGTCGCAAAGGCTCAGTACGATACGTCCTGAAGATCCCAGACCGACATCAGCGAGACGTCGCCCACGCGCGTCAGCCGTGCGATCGTCGCGGCCACGGCGGCATAGTCGTCGTTCGCAGCCGCCTGCGCGACGTCGCGGGCGACCTTGGCCACCAGAGCCATGCCGATTTGATCGGCTATGCCCACCAGCCCCTGCGCCCCCTGGACCGCCTTGTCATAATTTCCAGCCTCGTAGGCCATGCCAATACGGTTCAACCGAACAGCAAGCTCTTCCAAGGCCCGGCCAATGATCCGCTCGGCCCCCGGTTCACCCATTTCACACACCAGCTGCTCAAGCTGGTCCCTGTCCAACAGGGCTGGTTCAGCATGTTGCAGCTTCGGAATACCACTCACGCCCAATACTCCACATTTGGGCCCTCACCCAAGCGAAGAGTGTCACGGCTAGGCGAAGAAAGAGTTTCCGCAGAACGAAATAGTGGATCGAATTTGGCGAAAAATCCGTGTTAAACGGCCGAAAAGACGAGGGACAGAATGCAAAGCTCCACCCAACCGCTGCCGCCTTTCTTGCTAGAGCGATATCGTCGCTGGAAGGTTAATACGCACGACCGAGATCTCGAACTGTACGACAAGCTGGCCACAGAGGGGCAAAGCCCAAAGGCCATGTTGATTTCCTGTTGCGACAGCCGGGTTCAAATCACGTCGATCTTCGAGGCAGATCCCGGTGACTTCTTCGTGGTTCGAAATGTCGCCAATCTGGTGCCCCCGCATGAGCCCGATGGGCTTCATCATGGCGCCGCGGCTGCCATCGAATATGCGGTGACCGTCTTGAAGGTGGCCCATGTGATTGTCATCGGACATTCGCAGTGCGGCGGGGTGAAAGGCTGTTTCGACATGTGCGAAGGCAACGCACCTGCGCTGATGGAAAGGACAAGCTTTGTCGGGCGGTGGATGGATTTGCTCCGGAGAGGCTATGACAGGTTGCCTGCAGACGCCTCAGCACACCAGCGCGTTGCCCGACTTGAAAGGGAAGGCGTCGTCGTCTCGTTGGAAAACCTGATGACTTTCCCATTTGTTGCAGAGGCGGTCGAAGCCGGTCGCCTTTCGCTTCACGGGCTTTGGACCGACATCAAGGACGGTGAACTGGAAGCGTTTGATCCGGAAACCGGGCAGTTCCAACCCGTCTGAAGGCCTGATGGGTAACGGTAAGGACCGCGATCGGTCTCCGCAGGCCTTCTGACGGTTCTGCATCTGCCCCCGCCTTCAGGGCAGATGCCCGGTCTGTCCCTTACGCGGCTGCGCCAGAGAAGGCCCGTTCTGACCGGGCAGTCACGAAAAGCCCGATCTGGTCGCGGCGCTTGTCGCCCCGCTTCAGGAAGATGTCATGGGTGGAAAACAGGTGCGGATCGCGGGTCTTCAGCGAATCCAGAGCAGCTTTACGACGGGCGCGAGCATTGTCGATAAGTGTGGCAGACATGGTAGGTTCTCCTTGGTGTCATGCTTGGTCGAACACATCACTGAGAACACTGATTACTTGACTATTGGCGGCCGGTTTTCCGGTCCGCAGCGGTTACGGTTCAGGCGGCGGTTGGTCCGCCCGGCGAAGTGTGCGGGGCTCGGGCCGGAATTGATTGGTCATTTTTGTCTCCGGCCCGGAGCTCTGCGCGCATCTCACAAAGTGAGACGACTTTAGTTTCAGAGGGTGTTGGGTGTGCCGACAGCGCGGACTTCGGTCTTACGACAAAAGGCACGGTGGTCAGCGTCATTTGGTCTTCCTCCTCTTCGCGACGCGCAGGTGAGTTTGCTGCGGTTGGCCTGTCGAGTAACCTTGCATCTGGTTCAGACCGGTTGCGGCAATGCGCGTCACGGTTGAAAGGATTGAGGCGAAGTCGGGCAGGAATCGATTCAATTTGTGGCAATTAAGTGAAACCGCCCAAAATCGACGTTATGTGAACGAAGGTCTTGACCATTGTCGCCAAGCTCAGGCGATGTTTGTCCGACCATTTAACACTGTCTCGGATCTGAGAACGAAAAAGGGCAGGATTGCGGCCATCGCGTTAACGATTTTCCGAAACAATCCTGCCCAAATCGGGTGATTACGCCAATTGCAGGACCTTGTTGCCCAGAAGCTCTGCAATCTGTACGGCATTAAGGGCAGCACCTTTGCGTAAATTGTCAGAAACGCACCAAAGATTAAGACCGTTCTCGATGGTCGAATCCTGCCGGACGCGGCTGATAAAGGTCGCAAAGTCGCCTACGCACTCAGCAGGCGTGATGTATCCGCCGTCCTCGCGCTTATCGACGACCATGATTCCTGGTGCCTGACGCAGGATATCCCGAGCTTCGTCTTCATCCAGGAATTCCTCGAACTCGATATTCACCGCTTCCGAGTGGCCGACAAAGACCGGAACCCGCACGCATGTGGCCGTGACCTTGATCGATGTGTCGACGATCTTTTTCGTCTCGGCGACCATCTTCCATTCTTCCTTGGTCGACCCGTCATCCATGAATACGTCGATATGCGGGATTACGTTGAAGGCGATCTGCTTGGTGAATTTCTCGGCGTCTTTTTCCTGGCCGGGCACATACATGCCTTTGGTCTGGTCCCAAAGCTCATCCATGCCGCCTTTGCCAGCGCCAGAGACCGACTGATAGGTCGACACCACCACGCGTTTGATCTTCGCGCGGTCATGCAAGGGCTTCAGCGCCACGACCATCTGTGCCGTCGAACAGTTGGGGTTTGCGATGATGTTCTTGTTCCGGAACCCGTCGATGGCCTGCGGGTTCACCTCTGGCACGATCAGGGGTACGTCGGGATCATAGCGATAGAGCGACGAGTTATCGATGACGATGCATCCAACCTTGGCGGCCTTGGGCGCATAGGTCTTGGTCGCGCTTGATCCGATGGCAAACAACGCGATGTCCCAGCCCGAGAAGTCGAAGGTATCGAGATCCTTCGTCTTAAGCGTCTTGTCCCCAAAGCTGACTTCCGTGCCGAGTGATTTGCGCGACGCAAGCGCCACAACTTCATCGGCGGGGAACTGGCGCTCGGCCAGGATGTTCAGCATTTCGCGGCCCACATTACCCGTGGCGCCAACGACGGCGACGCGATAGCCCATTGTGATCTCCATTGAATCGGGTAGCGACGCGGCTCTTAGCGCAGGGCGGCGTCCTTGGGAAGGGGCGTTCGATGCGTTCAGATGGCGCCCGTTGCGCGAAGATCGGAAATCTCGTCCGGACTTAGGCCCAATTCGGTCAACACAGCATTGGTATGCTCGCCGAGTATCGGCGGGGGCCCGTCGACGGAGGGGGCTGTGCCGTCGATCTGTGCGCCGGTTTTCAGAACCTCAATGTCACGACCGTTGGGCAAGGTGAATTGCGCAATCTGGTCTCGGGACCGAAACTGCGGCTGGTCCAGGGCATCCGCCATGGACAGGATCCTTCCGGCGGGGACCCCGAGCGCGTTCAGTTCATCTTCCCACGCAATTGCCGGGCGGGCCATCAGTTGCGTCTCGATCGCGGCATTCAAAGCGTCACGGTTCGCGCGCCGATCGGCACGGGTCCGAAATTTTGGGTCACTCTTCAGGTCAGACAGCCCAATGTGGTCGGCCAGCGCCTCCCACTGCTCCTGCTTGTTTGCAGCGATGTTCAAAAGCCCGTCGGCGGTCCGGTACGCGGCGGATGGCGCCGATGTCAGGTTTTCGTTTCCGGCAGGCTCCGGAGCGACGCCGCCGATCAACAGGTTTGAAACCGCCCAGCCCATGGTCGCAATCAGGCTATCGAGCATCGCGACGTCAATGACGCAGCCCCTTTTCGGTGCGTTCAATGCGGCGCATATGGCCATTGCGGCAGTCAGTCCGCCCACCGTGTCGGCCACCGGCCAACCCGCGCGCAACGGTGTGGCTTCGGGCGTCCCGGTGATTGCCATAGCACCCGAGAGGCCTTGAACGATCTGATCATAGGCCGGTCGATCTTTCTGAGGCCCGTCCTGCCCAAAGCCCGAGATCGCGCAATAGATCAGGCTTGGGTTCAGATCCCGCAGGTGGTCGGCGCCCAATCCTAACCGGTCCATCACGCCGGGACGAAAGTTCTCGACCAGGACATCCGCGGTTGTCGCGAGCCGCTCCAGAACCGCCCGCCCAGCGTCGTGCTTCAGGTTCAGCGTGACCGAACGTTTGCCAGGGTTCGGGGCAAGAAACGAAATCCCCATCCCATCCGCCGAAAGACCTTCGTCCATGCCAAGCTCGCGCGCCAGATCCCCACCATTTGGATGCTCGATCTTGATGACCTCGGCGCCGAGATGTGCAAGTTGATGGGTGGCGAATGGCCCGGCCAGGACGTTGGTCAGATCCAGCACGCGGACCCCCTTCAGGGGGCGCGCGATGTCAGACGACGTTGTCGAGGAACCAGTCATAGGTCTCTGCCAGCCCGTCATTCAGGGCGATCTTGGGGGCCCAGCCCATCGATGTGATTTTGGACGTGTCCAACAGCTTGCGGGGCGTCCCATCTGGCTTGGACGTGTCAAACACCAGATCGCCTTTGAAACCCGTGACCTCAGCCATCATCCGGGCGAGATCGCCAATGGCTATGTCCTCGCCCGTTCCGATATTGATGTGGCTAAGCCTGGGGTCGGTCGCTGCATCATAAGACGTTTTGTCCATGTTGAAGACATGAAGCGACCCTGCTGCCATATCTTCGACATGCAGAAACTCGCGTCGGGGCGTGCCGGTGCCCCAAACGGTGACGTCTTTCGCACCGCTGCGCGCGGCTTCGTGGAACCGGCGCATCATGCCGGGGATGACATGGCTGCCCTCGGGGTGAAAATTGTCGCCCGGGCCATAGAGGTTCGTAGGCATCACTGATCGGAAGTCGCACCCGTGCTGCCGGGCGTAGCTTTCGCAGAGCTTGATGCCGGTGATCTTTGCGATGGCGTAGGGTTCATTCGTCGGTTCAAGCGTACCGGTCAAAAGCGCGTCTTCATTGATTGGTTGCGGGGCCATCCGAGGATAGATGCAGGATGAACCGAGAAATAGAAGACGATCCACACCGGCCTGATAAGCCGCATGGATGACATTCGCCTCGATCATCAGGTTTTCATAGAGGAAATCTGCGGGAAAGCTGTCATTTGCCAGGATCCCGCCGACTTTGGCTGCGGCAAGAATGACGGCGTTTGGTTTCTCGGTCTTGAAGAAGGTTTGGACGGCCACCTGGTCTGTCAGGTCGAGATCCGGCCGGCTCCGGGTGATCGTTTCGACACTAGCGGCATGGAGTTGCCGCAGGATAGCCCCACCCACCATGCCGTTGTGCCCTGCGACAAAGACCCGATCCGCCATCAGCTCTCGTGTGTCACGGGCATTTCCATTCCGTGCTCCTTCAAAAGCGCGTGGCGTTTGGCGATGGACAGGTCTTCGGCCACCATTTCTTCGCACATCTCTTGTGGCGTGATTTCGGGCTTCCAGCCCAGTTTGGCTTCGGCCTTGGACGGATCTCCCAGAAGCGTTTCGACTTCTGCCGGACGATAATACCGTGGATCGACCCGGACGATCACGTCACCCGGTTTGACGTGTTCGGCGGCCGGCCCTTCGACCCCATCAACGGTTCCGGTTTCAGCGTCGCCCGTGCCATCAAACCGCAATGCGATCCCCAATTCCTCAGCCGACCATGTCACAAAGTCCCGCACAGAATACTGTTTGCCTGTGGCAATGACGAAGTCCTCGGGCGCGTCCTGTTGCAGCATCAGCCACTGCATCCGAACATAGTCTTTCGCGTGGCCCCAATCGCGCTTGGCGTCCATGTTGCCCAGGTACAGGCAATCCTCAAGCCCGACCGAAATGTGCGCGAGCGACCGGGTAATCTTCCGCGTCACAAAGGTTTCGCCCCGCCGAGGGCTTTCGTGGTTGAACAGGATCCCGTTGCAGGCATAGATCCCATAAGCCTCGCGATAATTTACGGTGATCCAATAGGCATAGAGCTTCGCCACCCCATAAGGGGACCGGGGGTGGAATGGCGTCGTTTCGGTCTGCGGCGTTTCGCGGACCAGCCCGTAAAGTTCTGAGGTTGATGCCTGATAGTATCGGGTCTTCTTTTCCAGACCAAGGAAGCGGATTGCCTCTAACAGTCGCAAAGCACCTAAAGCGTCTACATCGGCTGTATACTCGGGCGATTCAAAACTGACGGCCACATGGCTTTGCGCGCCCAGATTGTAGATCTCGTCAGGCTTCGTTTCCTGGATGATACGTGTCAGGTTCGAGCTATCGGTCAGATCACCGTAGTGAAGATGCAACTGCGGGTTGGCCTCGTGCGGATCCTGATAGATGTGGTCGATCCGCTGGGTATTGAAGGACGATGCGCGCCGCTTAAGCCCATGAACGCGGTATCCTTTTTCAAGCAGAAATTCCGCCAGATAGGATCCGTCCTGGCCGGTGATCCCGGTGATCAGCGCTGTGCGTTCCATGGGGGACGTCCTGCTCGGCCTTGATTTCGCAACGCTTGTCTCGCCAGTCGCCCCGTGTCAAGCAGACCGAGTGACAAAGGCAGGACATGCGGTGGCATCTGGGCGGTACGTTTTTGTGCGCCCCCTCGGGGGTTCCACGACATGCTTTGTCAGTTGGAACATGCCTGGGTCTACGCCAAAAAACAGGACCGATTGCTGGTTGTGGACACCCGGGCGTCTGGCCTTCTGGCATCTCTGTCGGACTATTATGACATCCAACCCGCCTGGCGATCAAAGATCAGCTGGCTTGAAGGATCAGGGTTTGAGCTGGCGG
Organism: Paracoccaceae bacterium; assembly: GCA_965267475.1. Taxonomy (GTDB): domain Bacteria; phylum Pseudomonadota; class Alphaproteobacteria; order Rhodobacterales; family Rhodobacteraceae; genus JBCBKU01. The sequence continues at coordinate 304,228 of OZ254079.1, read as the reverse complement.
CTCGTGACGGGTTCTTGGATCTTGTGCGAGACAACAAGGTTGCGCATTCCTGGACCCTGACGAATGGACGATCCGAAGTTACAGAAGCGCCGGATCCAACACATCCCTTCTTACTCCACCTGCGCGAGGGAAAGACGGAATTTGGCATCCGCTTTCTCGAAAAACTTACGTTAAAAGCCGACGTGCGCGATGCCATTCTGGACGCGGTCAAACCACTTGGTCGCGACTATGTCGGGATCCACATCCGAAATACGGATTACCAGACCGACTTCAAAATGGCATTTGAAGTGATCCGCTCAAAGTTGAATGGCAAGCGGGTCTTGTTGAACTCGGACGACAGCAACGCAATCCTGTACTTTCAGGAAACTTTTGGCGACATCTGTACGCCGGTGACGACCTCTTCGCTCGACAATCTGGATGGCACGCGTCTGCACTATCAAGCGGACGGGGACTGCCGCGCGAACAACCTTGCCATGCTGATTGATCTCTATGCGTTGGCGCTAGGCCGTCAGTTCTTCATGGTGGATGTGGACAGCCCCATGTCCAGCCGGTCGGGATTTGCCATGCTGGCGGCCCGGATGCTGCGTCGGATAAGGCCGGTAGGCACCACGCAAGCGTTATCGCTCGGACCGCGATGGCAAGGCAGGCTACGTTCCACCCTGAAGGGCGTGTACATCCGCATCTATCGCGCGCGGATCGTCAAGAAAGGCGAAACGCGACGCTATTTCCTGCACCCTACTTATGAGTAAGCCCTAAGGCACCACGACGATGTTGCCAGTGTGGGTCTTTGACATGAACGCCTCTTGCGCGATCTTCAGATCCGACAATGGATAGGTCGCGGCAAGGACCGGGCGGACTTCACCTCGCTCGATGTAACCTAGGAGGGCGCGGAAGATGCGGGGCGGCGTGACGGTCGAACCCGTGAAGGTCAAATCGTTCAAATAGAGCGTTCTAAGATCCAGATCGACAATCGGACCCGCAATCGCGCCTGAACATGTATACCGCCCACCCCTTGCAAGGCATTCGATGACGGACCCAAAAGACGGACCGCCCACCACATCCGCAACGACGGTCACTGCGTCGTGCCCAGTTGTTTCCCGAATGGCCTTCGCCAGGTCTTCTGGCTCGCGCGGAAGCAGGACATCGGCGCCGAGATCACGCAAGTCGTCGTGTTTACTTGGGCTGGCGAGGCCGATCACGGTGGCCCCGCGACGCTTGCCCAGTTGAATTACGGCAGAGCCCACGCCGCCCGAAGCACCAGTAACGAGAATTCGGTCGCCTTCGCCAACCTGAGCCCGGTCAAGCATTCCTTCAGCCGTTGAATAGCTGCATGCGAAAGTGGCAAGTTCCGCATCGAGGAGCGTACTGTCTATCGGTGCGACATTTCGGTGGTCGATGGCGCAGTATTCGGCGAAACCGCCATCCGCCTCTGATCCCAGATATCCAGCCTTGTTGCGGTTCCCGATATCGTTCCAATCGCGAAGCCAGGTATCCGCGATCACGCGTTTTCCGATCAGCGTCGCATCGACCTCGGCTCCGGCTGCAACGACGTGCCCACAAATATCGGCGCCCTGTATGCGTGGAAGGCTAAGTCCGGAACCGCCCCATGTCGGATCATCTTCGGGCTCTCCATCTTCGCCCGTCGCGCCGGTGACCGCCTTGGAATACCAGCCCATACGCGTATTCACATCGGTGTTGTTTAACCCGCATGCGGCAACTTTGACCAATACCTCCGTTGGGCTTGGTTTGGGAACAGGCCAATCTGTGTGCCAGGCGTATGCATCGAGATCACCATGACGCATCAGCACCATGGCTTTCATCGATGTGGGCATTTTGGCTTGCGTCATTTCGTAAGTCTCCCGGGCCTTAGGCAAAGATGCCGCGATAAAGGATGGCGGTCCACCGATTGCGCCCAATCAAATGATTTGCGCTGTCAACGAATGCCGCTAGTCTCACGTCAATGAAGCGGTGCGGAGCTGCCCCGCTGCCATAGACGATCTGGGAGGATACATCATGAAGCTTGGCCCAATTCTGGCCGGCGCAATGGCGCTGGCCCTCGCCGCACCCGCGGCCGTCGCACAAGAGGTGACGCTGCGGTTCCAGCACTTCATCTCGAACAAAGGCGCCGTGCCGGCGCATTTCATCTTGCCCTGGGCAGAGAAAATCGAAGCCGATAGCGGGGGTCGGATCAAGGTTGAGATCTTTCCGTCCATGCAGCTTGGCGGCGCCCCGCCAGCGATCTTCGACCAGATCCGCGACAACGTAATCGACGGTGGCTGGACGATCCCCGGCTATAATGCCGGGCGCTTCCCGGGGGCCGAGGTTTTCGAACTTCCGTTCATAAGCTCGACCAGCGCCGAGAACACTTCGAAGGCCGCTTGGGCGATCTATGAGAAGTACCTGCAAGATGAGTTCAGCGACATCAAAGTGCTCGCAATGCACGTCCATGGACCGGGTGTCATCCACACCAAGGGTGCCGTCATCGATGAAGTGGCCGATTTCGAAGGCCTGAAACTGCGTGCGCCGACCCGCATCGCATCGAAAATCCTGGAGGCCGCGGGCGCGACCGCCGTGGGTATGCCAGTACCGCAATTGCCGGAATCGATTTCAAAAGGTGTGGTGGATGGTGGCGTCATTCCGTGGGAGATCGTCCCCCCGCTGAAAATCCACGAACTGGCCGAAAGCCACACGATCGTGGGGGGCGATCGGGCGCTTTACAACACAGTGTTCATCTGGGGCATGAACAAAGCCGTCTATGACGGGTTGCCCGATGATCTGAAGGCTGTGATTGATGCCAATTCCGGCGAAATGGCCGCTGCCTGGGCGGGCCGCGCCATGGATACGGGCGACGGACCGGGGCTGAAATTGACGCAGGATCGCGGCAACAACATCGTGACCCTGTCCGACGAAGAGGTCGCGAAGCTGAAGGCCCTGACCGAGCCGATCATCGAAGAATGGATCGCAGAGGTGTCGGCAAAGGGGTACCCGGCGGCCGAGATGGTCGCGGATGCCCGCGCGCTTGTGGCATCATACGACTGACCGGGTCTGATACCTGATTGACAGGGCGTCCTTAATCGGGCGCCCTGCGTTTACCGTACAGGGGGGCAGGGTGGACGCGCGACACGGTATCATTGGCTGGATCAGTCGGGCATTGGCGCTTTTTGGTGGACTGGTTCTGGTTGCCATGGCGCTGATGACATTCGTCTCGATCACCGGCCGGTCGCTGATTTGGGCAGGGTTCGGGCCGGTGCCTGGCGACTTCGAGCTTGTCGAGATAGGGGCAGCGGTGGCGGTTTTTTCGTTCCTGCCGTACTGCCACTTGATGCGCGGACATGTCACCGTTGATTTGTTGGTCGAGCGCCTTCCACCGCGAGCTTTTTCGTTCCTGACCCTTCTCGGTGATCTAACGATTGCGTTGATCGCAGGCATCGTGGCCTGGCGGCTTTGGCTGGGGCTGGGCGAAAAACTCCAATACGGCGAATCCACGATGATCCTGGGTGCCCCGCTTTGGTACGGTTTCGCGTTGTCCATGGTGGGTGCTGCCTGGTTCTTCGTCGTCTCGATCTATGTTTTGTGGCTTGACCTCGGCGCGCTCCGCCGAGGGGAGCGCATCAGATGAGCGATCTGGCCCTCGCGCTTTGGTCCTTCCCGGTCCTGCTTCTGATGATCTTTCTTCGGGTGCCGGTCGCGGCGGCCATGGCGATCACCGGGTTCTGCGGAACATGGCTGGTCCTTGGTAGCCCGAACGCTCCGCTGGCCCAGCTAAAGACGCTGACCTATTCGACCTTCGCCACCTATTCGTTGTCCATTGTGCCGCTTTTTCTGTTGATGGGCCAGTTTGCGACGAAATCCGGTTTGTCGCAGGCCTTGTTCTCGACCGCATCCGCATGGCTCGGTCACCGGCGCGGCGGGGTGGCCATGGCGGCTGTCGGGGCCTGCGCAGGGTTCGGCGCGATCTGCGGGTCTTCTCTGGCCACGGCATCGACGATGGGGCAGGTCGCCATGCCCGAACTGCGCCGGTATGGCTATTCCGACAGCGCCGCGACCGGTGTTCTTGCCGCAGGAGGAACGCTTGGCATCTTGATCCCGCCATCCGTGATCTTGGTGATCTATGCAATCCTGACCGAGCAGAACATTATCAAGATGTTCGCCGCGGCTCTTATCCCGGGAATCCTCGCCGCGCTGGGCTATATGATTGTCGTGGCCATCCAGGCACGTTTGACGCCGGATTTCGCTGAGCCCGCGCCAAAGCTGCCCTATGCCGCGCGGTTTCGCGCGCTGCTGGAAAGCTGGCCCGTCTTCCTGATCTTTGCCGTGGTCATAGGCGGCATCTATTTCGGCTGGTTCAACCCAACCGAGGCGGCGGCCATCGGCGCAGTCATCACCGGGGGCTATGCGATTGGGACCGGTCGGTGTTCGCGCGCCGATATCGTCGATTGCCTTTTACAGACCGGAAGAACAACCGGGTTCATCTTCCTGATCGTTTTGGGCGCTGCTCTGTTCAATTCATTCCTCGCCTTTACGCGCACGCCGACACTTCTATCGGAGTGGGTGACGTCGATGGAATTTGCCCCGATGACGGTGCTGATCGCGATCCTTGCGGTTTATCTAATCTTCGGGTGCGTGATGGACAGCCTGTCGATGATCCTTTTGACGATCCCGGTCTTCTTCCCGATCGTCGAAGCGCTGGATTTCGGTCTGACGCCAGAAGAAACAGCGATCTGGTTTGGGATTCTCGTTCTGATCGTCGTGGAAGTCGGGCTGATCACGCCGCCCGTCGGTTTGAACCTATTCGTCATCAATGCGATTGCGGGGTCCGTGCCGATGTCCGAGACCTATCGCGGTGTGATCCCGTTCGTGTTGGCAGACCTCGTGCGCGTCGTGATCCTGGTATCGCTTCCAATCATCACGCTTTGGCTCGTCCGGGTGGCGTTCTAGATGACGGTTCTGATTGCCGGGGCGGGAATTGCCGGGCTGACCCTGGGTCTGACGCTGAATCAGATCGGTGTGCCGTTTCGGATCTGTGAATCCGTAAAGACGCTGCGGCCCTTGGGGGTCGGTATTAACATACAGCCGAATGCTGTGCGCGAGCTTTTGGATCTCGGGCTTAGCGATTTGCTGGACGACGTTGGTGTCAAAACCCGCGACTATGGCTTCTTCTCGAAGTTCGGGCACGAGATATGGGTTGAGCCGCGCGGAACCTGGGCCGGTTACACCTGGCCGCAATACTCGGTCCATCGCGGAAAGCTGCAAATCGCACTTTATCGAGCGTTAATAGAGAGGGCTGGGTCCGACTGCGTTGTGACGGGACGCCGCGCGACTGGCTTCCGGACAGGCGATGACGGTGCAATCTTGCGGGTTGAGGCGGATCGCGTGTCGCGGGACATCGAAGGATCGCTGCTCGTCGCCTGTGACGGTATCAACTCAGCAATCCGCGCACAGATGTATCCCGAAGAAGGTGATCCAATTTGGCAGGGCGCGGTGCTTTGGCGTGCCACGTCCAAGGCACCGGTCTTTCGATCCGGCGCTTCGATGATCCTGGCCGGGCATGATCATCAAAGGATCGTGGCCTACCCGATCACCGCGCCGGACGCCGATGGCATGGCCACCATCAACTGGCTAGCCGAATTGCGGTTTGATCCGAAGTCAGGCCGCGACAAAGAGGATTGGAACCGGCAGGTGGACAAGTCGCGGTTCGCCGACGCATTTGCGGATTGGCGGTTCGATTGGCTGGATGTTCCAGCTTTGATCGACAGCGCCGAGGCGATCTTTGAATATCCGATGGTCGACCGAGATCCGTTGCCGTCCTGGACCGACGGACGAGTGACTTTGATGGGCGATGCGGCGCATCCAACCTATCCGGTCGGGTCGAACGGTGCGAGCCAGGCAATCATCGACGCACGCGTTTTGGGTGCGCAGATCCTGGAACATGGAGTGTCGCCCGCCGCTCTCGAGGCCTACGAGTCGGCTCTTCGCCCCCAAACCGAGAAGATCGTGCTGGCCAATCGCGGCAGCGGACCGGATGCGATCATGCAAAAAGTCGAGGATCTTTGCGGTGGTCAATTCGAACGTATTGAAGATGTAATTCCGCAGGCCGACCTTGCAGCCCATGCCGCGCGCTACAAAGCGCTTGCCGGCTTCTCTATAGAAGATCTAAACGCGCGGCCCCCAATCATTCCGGCTGTGTGAGATCATTGCGAAGACGAAAGGGAAACGATGCAGCTTTTCTCAGCGAACCTGGGTTTTCTGTGGAACGATCTTCCGCTGGCGGAAGCGATCCAACGCGCCAAGACAGCAGGCTTTCACGCTGTGGAATGTCATTGGCCTTACGATCAGCCAGTTGAAGATGTGCAGGCCGCGCTTGAAGAAACCGGGCTTTTGATGTTGGGACTGAACACAAGGCGGGGCGACGTTGATGCGGGTGAAATGGGGCTTTCGGCCTTGCCTGGTCGTGAGGAAGACGCCAGGGCCGCCATCGATGAGGCACTTGATTACGCCAATGCGATAGGCGCCGCTGCGGTACATGTCATGGCGGGGATCACAGATGACCCCAAGGCCGAGAAGGTCTTTGTCGAAAACCTAAAATACGCAGCGGATCGGGCGGCCGAAACGGGCACCATCATCCTGATCGAACCCTTGAACCGTCACGATGCGCCGGGATATTTTCTTCAAACCACCGGACAGGCACGGGACATTATCGCGCAGGTTGGCGCCGGAATGGTTCGGTTGATGTTCGACTGCTACCATGTGGCGCGCAACGAAGGTGACGTTGTGACCCGGTTGAAGGAAAACCTTTCCATTGTCGGACATATCCAGTTTGCCAGTGTCCCCGATCGGGCCGAGCCCGATTTCGGTGAGATCGACTATGCCTATGTCTTTGCCGCGATCTCGGATCTTGGGTGGATGCGGCCGTTGGGGGCCGAGTACAAGCCCAGCGGGCCGGTCGAAGATACTTTGGGTTGGCTGGACCGGTTTGGCGTTTCCATGTGATTGCGATCAGTGTTTGAAAGGGTGCCGGGATGGATGACGACACGCCCCGGGGCGCACTTCTGAGCCAGGCTAAAGAGCTGGCCCGCGACCGCGTCAACGATGGAATGGATTTGGATCAGAAGGTTGATGTGCTTGAACAGGCCATGGCCGAAGTCCTGGACATCCAGATCATGAAGCCCTTCGTCGGTCGCGTGGGCGCGACGATGGCCGGGACAATGGAACGCGCTTCGGGCCGCTGGTTGATGGGGGACGATCCCAGGCTCGACCCGATGCCCGAGAAACCCACGCTGATCGATTTCTTCCGCCATAGGTTCCTGAAGGACAAGGTTGGCGGCAATCATCTGTTACAAAGTGCAAACCTTGCGAAGGAAAAAGGGTTGTCGGACAACATCGTACTGGCCTGTTTGTTGCACGACATTTCGGTTGTTGGCCTGATCCGCAATGATCACGGGCATTGGGCGGCTCAGATGGTGGAACCTTACGTAGACCCAGAGGTTGCATGGGCCATCAAGCATCACCAATCTCTTCGGTTCCGTCCGGACCCCGACTATGACTATGAATATCCTGCGTTTTATACAGAGGTCTTCGGTGAGACCTATGTGCCGCCGGAATTTATCCAGGCCGAGTGGGACTATTGCCGCGCACACAAATGGTTCGACAGTGCCATGCAGGTTGTCGTGAATGACGTCTATGCGTTCGACCCAAACAAGGTTGTTCGAATCGATGACTTTGAAGGTGTCATTGGCCGAGCATTTCGGCAGCCGCCCGAGGGGCTCGGCTTCGACCAAAGCCCGGTGGCCCACATGTGGCGGACCATTATCTGGCCAAACAACTTCCTTTGATCGTAGGGGCGGCCCGAACCGCCCCGATCTATTTCACGATCAGCTCGGGCCCCATGAAGGTGTTCGGCAAGAAGGTCGATATCCAGGGCACGTAGGTGACGATGATCAGGAAGACGAACAGCACGGCCAGGAATGGCAGGGCGGCGCGCACGACGCTCATCATCGGCATGCCCGCGACGCCGGATGTCACGAACAGGTTCAGGCCGACAGGCGGAGTGATCATTCCGATCTCCATGTTCACCACCATAATGATGCCGAGATGAATGGGGTCGATTCCAAGCTCGATCGCGATTGGAAAGACCAGCGGCGCCACGATGACGAGAAGGCCCGAAGGTTCCATGAATTGCCCGCCGATCAACAGGATCACGTTCACGACGATTAGGAACATGACCGGACCGAAGCCTGCCGACAGCATCGCCTCGGCGATGTGTTGCGGGACTTGTTCGTCCGTCAAGACGTGCTTCAGGATCAGCGCATTGGCGATCACAAACAACAGCGTGACGGTCAGTTTGCCGGCCTCGAACAGTGTTTTTTGTGTATCGGGGTGCCAAAGTGCCGTGATCAGCGCCCATGGTCGGTTTCGCAAGCGAAGCGGATCGCCAAGCGGCATGTCTTCGGTGACGGAAGCCGCCGACAGGCTTTTCGCCCGGGGCGCGGCCAACGGACCCATATCCTTGTAGATGAAGCAGGCAATCAAGAAGGCATAGACGGCAGCCACAGCCGCAGCCTCGGTCGGGGTGAACACACCGCCATAGATGCCGCCCAGGATAATCACGATCAGGAAAAGGCCCCAACCGGCTTCGCGCCCGGACTGCAAAACCTCGCCCCAGCCTTGCCATTCGCCTTTCGGCAAATTTTTGACCCGGGCCATGACATAGATCGTCACCATCAGCATCAGACCGGCAAGTAGTCCGGGGATGACGCCCGCCAGGAACATGCGGCCGACCGAAACCTCGACCGATGCCGCATAGACCACCATCACGATGGACGGCGGGATCAGAATGCCAAGGGTGCCTGCGTTGCAGATGACGCCCGCTGCAAATTCCTTGGTATAGCCAACCTGGCGCATACCCGCGATCACGATGGTGCCGATGGCGACGACCGTCGCCGGAGACGATCCCGAAAGTGCGGCGAACAGCATACAGGCGAAAACGCCCGCAATCGCCAGTCCGCCGGGGAAGTGACCGACAAGCGCGATTGAGAACCGGATGATCCGCCGTGCCACGCCGCCTGTCGTCATGAAGGCCGAAGCCAGAATAAAGAACGGGATCGCAAGAAGGGTGAAATGCCCCTCGAATGCCGCGAACAAGGTTTGTGCGACTGACGCGAGCGAACTGTCCGAGAACCACAGCAGGAAAAGGATTGAGGACATGCCCAGCGACACGGCAATGGGCACACCGATCATCAAAAGGCCGATGACCATTGCGAAAAGAAGCACGACGTCCATCAGTTGGCCTCCTTCGCTTTGGCTTCAATCTCGGCAAGCTCTTCCTCGACCTCGTGGCTTGCAACCAGCCGGTCTGCTGTACCGCGCCAGATCTGGATCGTCGCTTGCACGAAACGCAGCAATAGAAGCGCCATGGACACGGGCAGGATGACATAAGGGATGAAGCGCGGGATTTTCTCGTACGCTTCGCCCTCGTTGAAGACATCTTTCAACCACGCGAATGCTCCGGGCATCGGGATGTCGTTGGTCTCGTACCATCCCTTCTCGCGGAAGTTCTCTTCAAACCCCAATGGGAACCAGCGCCCTTCGGTCGCCGGAAGGTTTGCGAAATTGGCCCAGTAATCCCACGCGCCCTTCAACAGAAGGAACGTGAATGCAATGCATACCGCGCCCGAGATAAGACCCAGCACTTTCCGACCATCTGGCGCCAGCATATTGACGATGACGTCCACGCCCAGATGCGCCCCCTTTTTGACGGCATAGGACGCGCCAAGAAGGACGAGCCAGGCGAAAAGAAACACAGTCAACTCAAGCGCCCAAAGGATGTTCGAGTTGAAACCGTAGCGGGCGACGACATTTGCGAAGGTGATCAAAGTCATGGCGCCCAGGATGGCGGCAATCAGTGTCTCTTCGATTCGGTCAATGAAGGATGTCTTCTGTGACATCTGGTTGCCTCCTCCCCGCAAAGAAGAAGCGGCCCCGACGGGGCCGCTTCCAGGTGTTTTGGCTTAAGTGCCTGCGTTGAATTCCTGCGCCGCGTCGATCAGTTCCTGCGGCACGTCACCTGAGAACTGTTCCCAAACGGGCTTCATCACGTCGACCCATTCGGCGCGCTGATCCGGGGTCAACTCGCGAATGGTACCGCCAGCATCCAAGATCGATTGGCGGGCCTGCTGGTTCACCGCAAAGGCTTCGGCGTTCCGCGTGGTGGTCACTTCCTCCAGGATCGTAAGGAACTGATCACGGACTTCCGCATCAAGGCTGTCGAGCCAGTCCACCGAAGCAACAACGAGATAGTCGATGATCCCGTGGTTCGTTTCAGTAATGCCGTCCTGCACTTCAAAGAACTTCCGCCCGAAGATATTGGACCAAGTGTTTTCCTGCCCGTCCACAACGCCTTGCTGAAGCGCGCCGTACACTTCCGAGAAGGCCATCTTCTGCGGCGAGCCTCCGATGGCTTCCATCTGGGCGACCAGCACGTCCGAGGACTGGACACGGAACTTCAGACCGTTGGCGTCCGAAGGCGATACAAGCGGGACGTTCGCGGACATCTGCTTCATACCGTTATGCCAGAACGCCAGACCTTGCAGGCCGCGGCGCTGCATCGAGTCTTTCATTTCCTGGCCGGTGGAAGACGCCTGGAATGCATCGACCGCGTTGATGTCTTTGAACATGAACGGCAAGTCGAACAGGCGGAACTGTTTGGTGAACTTCTCGAATTTGGACAACGAAGGCGCAGCGAGTTGAACGTCGCCGTTCAGCATGGCCTCAAGCACTTTGTCATCGTTGTACAGCGTCGAGTTCGGGAACACTTCCATGCAGGCCGTGCCGTTCATCTCATCGTTCACGCGCTGTTCCAGAAGCGACGCCGCGATCCCTTTCGGGTGCTTGTCGGTATTTGTGACGTGGCTGAACTTGATGACGATTTCGCCAGGGTCGCAGGCCGCCAAAGCGGTCGATGCCGCCCCCAGCGAAAGTACCGCCGCAGTAGCGAAAGTTGTTAGGGTTTTCATCGCAATCCTCCCAAGTTTTTGCGAACTATCAAAAGCCGGTCGTGACGAATTGGCCTTTCTCGATCAGAGCGCAGTGCGATTCACCTCTCAAGAGAGAATCGCGATGCCCTATGGATCAGCAGTATTGAATCAAAAAAATCATATACTTATGCGGAACAGACCTGCCGCTTCCGCAATTCTGGCGAAGAATTTGGCGGGAAATCACACAAGCGTGAGCCTGACTGTGCGGAAATTCGCACACACCCTAGCGAAACGATTCGGGCTTCAGATCGTGGCGCGCCAGTTTGTCATAGAACGTCTTTCTTGGAAGCTTCAATGCCTCAGCCGTCTCGGTCGCATTGCCGTTGTGCTGGCGCAGGGCCGCGGCCAGCAGGGACCGTTCATGCCGAGCCATTTGTTCTGTCAGTCCCAGGTCCTCATCAGTTTCGCCTTCCGGCAAGCCCATCGCAAATCGCATGGCGGTATTCATCAAAGCGCGGGAGTTTCCGGGCCATTCCTGCTCCATCAGCCGGTTGATCATGGCTGGCGGAATGGGCGGTTCGGGAATGTTGGCCTGGTCACATGCGATGCGCAGATAATGCAGGAAGAGAACGGGAATATCTTCGGTGCGTTCCTTCAACGCGGGCACACGAACCCGGACGACGTCGAGCTTATAACTTAGGTCGTGATTCAATCTGCCATCGGTCACAGCCATTTCGACATCGCCATAGGTGCCCGACAAAATCCGCGGTCTGTCGGTTTCGTCCAGCAAGTCCAAAAGTGAAAACTGCACATCTGCAGGAAGGTCGATGATGTCGTCAATGAAGACCGATCCACCTTCGGTTTCGGTCAAGGCCGCGCGCAGCCCCTCGACCGTCAACAGTTTCGCCGGGCATTTCCGGAAAGGATGTTGGGCGGCAGGAGACATGCGGTGGATCACCTCGGCCACCTTGGCAGTGCCGGTGCCCGGGGCGCCCGTGATCAGCACTTCCGAGGGAACGCGGGCGACCCGCCTAATTCGGTTTCGCAGATCTTCTGCCAACTGCGACGTGCCGAAGATCATACGAGCGGCTTCGTCGCCTTTCTCGACCTCTGCTTTCAGGCGGCGGTTCTCAAGAACCAATGCCCGCATACCAAGCGCCTTTCGGACGGAGACAAGAAGCGCCTCGGGCGGGCAGGGCTTTTCCAGAAAATCAAAAGCGCCGCGCGAGATCCCTTTGACGGCCATAGGAATGTCACCTTCGCCCGTCAGCAAGATGACTGGCAGATCTGCATCGACTTCTTGCGCATGATCCAGCAGGGCGAACCCGTCTTTCCCGGGCATTCGGATGTCGGACAGAATGATGCCGTCGAAGTCATCCGAGATATGGTCTTTGGCTTCAATGAAAGATCCAACGGCCAGCGGCGATAGATCGGCAAGTTCAAGCGTTTGCGCCAGTGCTGTGCGGACCGGCGGATCATCGTCGACAACAAGAACCCGCGCAGTCATGCGGCCGCCTCGTTCGAGACAGCACGAAGCGTTACCGCAAACTCTGCCCCGCCTTCTGGGCGGTTGCGTCCGCGGATGTCGCCACCAAAGCTCTGCGCCAGCCCGTAAGAGATCGACAGTCCCAGACCCATCCCTTCGGATTGGCCAACCTCTTTCGTCGAATAGAACGGGTCGAAGATCTTTTCGGGCTCTTGGATCCCCGGGCCTGAATCGGCCACCCGAAGGATGGCGGCGTCGCCGGTCGTTTCCACTGAAAGGGACAGGATCCGTCGATCCGAGCCGACCACCGCGTCGAGCGCATTGGTGACAAGGTTCAAGACAACCTGTTGAAGTCGAACGGCGCCAGCCCGGACAACGACGGGTGTTTCGGGTGGGGCCCATTCAAGCGTGACGTCGTCCTGTCGGATACGGGGCGCCGCCAATTCAAGCGCCGCATCGACCACGCTTATCAGATCGACATCCCCGATCGGAATCCGTTCCTGGCGTGCAAAGGCACGCAAGTTGGAGATGATGCGCCCCATGCGACGTGCCAGATCCGAGATATGTCCTAGGTTCTCGGACACCGCGTCTTCCTTGCCTCGGTCCTGAAGCACCTTCGCGTTCTCAGCGAAGGACTGGATTGCCATCAGCGGTTGGTTCAATTCGTGGCTTATCCCGGCAGACATTTTCCCGAGCGCCGAGAGTTTCCCCGCCTGCACCAGGTTTTCCTGGGCTGCGCGCAACGCGGCTTCGGCCTCTTTCCGTTCGTTTACTTCGTGACGAAGGCTGGTGTTTGCGGATTGCAATTGATGCGTCCGTTCGGTGACCTTCACTTCAAGTTCGGCCTTCAACGCAGATTGCACCGTCAAGCGCGACTGCAACATTCGCCGTCGCTCTGCCGCCACCAATACGGCCAGACCAAGTGCCGTCGCCAAGGCGCCTGCCGCAAGGGCCTGAAGCCAGGCCGCCCGGCGCGCAGGCGCAAGATCGGCAAGCGCTTCGCCCCGCATGTCGATAAGCGGTAGGGACCGGGTGATGTGAACGGCCTGCGACGGAAGATAGCGTCCGGCATCCAGCCCCCAGATCTCGTGAGGTCCAAGTCGCGTTTCGCGCGTCACAAAAACGGCCGGGCGCGGCGCTTCGGTGCTGCCTTCGGCGGGCGGGTTGGGATTAAACTCAAACAGCTCCACCCGGTTCGAGACCAGAACACGCCCCGACCGGGTGGAAAAGAAGACCGGGGTTGGGTCGGCGCGCCAGTCAGCTTCGATGGTCTCGACATTGATCTCTACAGCAACGGCGCCGACGACACGTCCAGCGGTCCCGAAAATGGGGTGTGCGTAGGACGAAATTCGAGCAGGCGGCTCGGCGGCGAACATGTGGACCAATCCAAGCGCGCCTGTCATTGCGCGTTCGAAGTCAGCGCGACCTTTGAAGTCGGGCGCATCCGGCGCCACAGGATGGGCCGCCGCTAACACTTGACCTGTTGTCGAGACGACGACGACGTTCCGGGCGCGAATCTTGTCGGAAATCTCAAGAAGCAGCGCATTTGCGAGAACCTCTCGTCGAGACGGCTCGGTGCTTTCCGCCAAAGCTCTCAGTTCGGGCCGATCCGATATCAAGACGGCGTGTTCCGCGAAATGCTGAAGCTCTCGTGTCAGGCGGTCGGCAGCGAGTGTTAAGTCGGCTTCTGTCCGCTCAGCGATCCGGTCTACCGCACGGTCATATGCCGTCGCCCATACGGCCCAAGCAATTCCGCCGATCAATCCCAATGCAAACACCACACCGACCGTGCGTCTGTGGGTGGCTTGGACGTATTGCCGCTTGGTCCGCGGTTGGGATGAGCGTTGGACGGGCATCCGGTCGATCTGCGCTTTCATTGTTCTCGGCTATTCCAGGCGGACAAAGACTATCAACATTTGGGTGGTTTTGGGCAAACGCTTTTGCATGGCACCCGGGATCGGGGATTGATCCGAACCGGTTGAAGCTCGCGTTGCTACTGGCGCCATCGGCGCAATAGGTTGTTAGTTACAAAAGCAACTGCTACCGGATTGGCATCATGATCGGATCGATGCGCGCGGGGGACTATCAAAAATGCGGCTCTACAGTTATTGGCGGTCATCCTGTTCCTACCGTGTGCGGATTGCGCTGGGCCTGAAAGGTGTTCGCTTTGAAACGGTGCCGGTTCACCTGGTCAAAGGCGACCAGCGGACGGCGGATTACGGTGTACTTAACCCCTCGGGTCTGGTTCCAACGCTGGCACTTGAGGACGGAACACACCTGACCCAATCGTTTGCCATTCTAGATTGGCTGGACGCCACTTACCCTGATCCACCGCTAACGCCTTCTGATCCTATGGCTCGGGCCCGCGTTCTGGCCGCAAGCCATGTGATTGCAATGGACGTTCAGCCTGTGACGAACGTGGGAGTGGTCCAACATCTAAAAACCAAGCACGGTGTTGATCAGGTAGGCGGGATTGCCTGGATGGTCCATTGGATGGAGAAGGGCTTCGCTTCCTTCCAAGACCAGATTGAAAAGGACAGCCCGTTTTGTTTTGGGGCGTCGCCGTCTCTTGCGGATCTGTGCCTGATCCCTCAACTCTACAATGCCCATCGCTGGGGTGTGGATCTTTCGCCGTTTGAGCGACTGACCGAGATCGAAAACCGTTGCTTGTCGCTTTCGGCTTTCGACGCAGCGCGGCCAGAGTCACAGCCCGACGCTGAAAACTGACCGGCGAAATGCCCAGAACGAAAGGAACGCCACTTGCCCCATATAGATCCGCTTGATCGGTCCGATTTCCCCCAATTCGAAGACCGGTTTGCGCGCTATGACAGGATCCGGGGGTTCCTGCCAAACTCGATCCTGACAATGGCGCGGCGCCCGAGCATTGCTGAGGCGTTCATGCAGTTGAACCAGGTGGTGCTTTACGAAGGGACGGTTCCCAAAGCTTTGAAGATGATGGTCGCTCTGATGACATCTATGGCCACAGGATGCCGGTATTGTCAGGGGCACATGGCGAACCTGTCGCACGTCTATGATGTGCCGGACGAGAAGATTGCCGCAATCTGGGAGTGTGAGACGTCACCGCTGTTTTCCGAAGCAGAAAAAGCCGCTTTGGTGCTTGCGCGTGAAGCGGCCGGTGTTCCCAATATGGCGAGTGCCGCCCATTTCGATGCACTCAAAGTGCATTTTGACGAGGCCGAGATCGTTGAGATCGTCGCCTCAATCGCGCTTTTTGGCTATCTCAATCGTTGGAATGACACCATGGCCACCGACATGGAGGCGCACCCGGCCCAAGTCGCCAAAAAGGCCATGCCCGATTGGGATGGCGGCAAGCACGGCATGGGATGACCTTCGAGTTCGGACGGTTGGTCACGCATAAACCGTCGGGTGGGGCGCTCTGTCCACGGCGTCGATTTCAAGCCGCAACAGTTTCTCGGTTAACCTGGCGCGGGTCGCGGCGTGATCCGCTTCATCCCAGAGGTTGCGGAATTCGCCCGGATCCTCGTTCAGATCATAAAGCTCACCCCAGTCCACCCCATGATAGACAGACATCCGCCAGCGATCCGTGCGGATCGTGTGGGCCCGAGGAGTGCCATTCAGTGACGCAAAGCCCGTTTGGTGATCATATTGGATGAATGCCGCGTCGCGGGTTTCGGTCAGAAGGGATCGCCCCTGCATCCCGATCGCAGGCTCGATCCGGGCGCGGTCCAGGATCGTCACTCCGATGTCGTGGGTCTGACCAATCCCCTCCGTTCTGCCTGGGCCAGACCCGCCGGGGTCGGACCAGATGAAGGGGACGCGGGTGATTTCTTCATAGGGCGCCGCGCCTTTGAATAGAAGTTTGTGCTCGCCAAGGTGGTCGCCGTGATCCGATGTGAAGATGGTGACTGCGGATGCTGCCCCTTTGCAAGCCCGGACCCGGCCCACGGCATCGTCGATCATGGCGATCATGCCGCAGGTCAGTGCCTGGGCCTCCCGCACTTCCTGTTCCGAGGTTCCGATCGCGCCCATGGCCTTCAAGTTGGCGTGCCCATCCTCTCGCGTTTTGAGGATTTCGGCCACGTGCAGCGGCGGGGTCCAGTCATTGGTTTTGAATGCTGCGGGCACGGTCATATCGGCGGGATCATACATATCCCAGTACCGTCCCGGCGGATTGAACGGATGGTGCGGGTCCGGGAAGGACACCATCAGAAAGAAAGGTTGATCATCCTCGGCGTTCGCTTCAAGCCATGATGCCGCGCGCTCCGCAATATAGCTTGTTGGATACAGCTCTTCCGGCAGCGCCGTTCGGATCGCTTGCGGGCAGACATAGTCGTGATCAAGCTGGTTTTCGGCCTTAGCAAGGTCCTCCGCATCGGGGTTACGGTCCCTCATCCAGTTCAAATAGTGGCCCTGGGTTCGGTGTGCACCGTGACGCGTGACCAGTTCAACGTGATCAAACCCATAATAGGGCATCGCTGGGTCGAAGCGCTCCTTGTCAGGCCATTCATCCCGATACGTGTCGTGATCGTGACGTACCGCTTCGGACAACGCTCCGGTCGCACGGTGATAGCCGTCACGCGTTTCGGGCCGCGCAAGACCGGGTGGATTGCCCGTGAAGCCCTGTAGATGACTTTTTCCGATTAGGGCCGTTTTGTAACCCGCCTCACGCAGCAAATCGACGAATGTCACGTTCCGGCGGTCCAGCGGTATGCCGTTCGATCTGACACCATGGCTCGATGGCATCCGGCAGGACATGAAACTTGCTCGGTTCGGCATGCAAACGGGGCTAGCCACATAGAACCGGTCCCAAACCGTCCCGCTTTCGGCGATTGCGTCGATATTCGGTGTTTTCAAGACGGGGTGGCCCATGCAGCCCAGGTAATCGGCGCGCTGCTGGTCCGTCATGAACAGGATAAAATTCGGGCGATCAGGCAAGGGCAGGCCTGCGCGCGTGTATCGTCAGCAGCAAAAGCGTCGCAACGGCCGCAGAGATATAGATTGCCTCAACCCGCATCATTACGAGCACAGCCAAGGCCAAACGGGCGGCGATTTCCCAACTGGGTAGCGCGCGCCGGTCGTAGCCGGCCAGTGCCGAAGACAAGAGATATAAGGCCAGGACAAGCCGGGCACAGACAAGGCCCAGCGCCGCGATATTCATTTGCCCGTCATACCCTGGCAAGAATGCCGTCGGCGAACCGGCTTGCGGATCAAGTATGGCTTCATTGATCAACAACAGTTCCGGGTAGAACGCGAACACGAATGGGACAACGAACATCACGATTCCGGATCGAACAGCCGAGAATCCGGTCGACATCGGCTCGGCCTTCGTGATCGACGCTGCCGCAAAGGCGGCAAGCGCGACGGGCGGTGTAATCGCACTCGCCACGGCGAAATAGAAGATGAACATATGCGCCGTGAACAGCGACAGACCCAATCCCGCAAGAACCGGCCCCATCAGAAGTGCCGCATTGATGTAAGCAGGCACGGCGGGCATCCCCATGCCAAGCAGCACAGCCAACAGCATCGTCAGCAGTAGTGCCGTGAACTGGAAGGCGGTCGATCCGCCGTCGCCCAGGTTCAGGCTGTTCAACCAGGACAGAACATCAAGCGAGATGAAAACCGGCAAGCCCGTGAATGACAGGCAGAAGTCTATAATCGAGACCGCAAGAAACATCAGGTAAAGGGTCGAGATCAGAACACCGGCGTTTGACAGACCATCAATGATTTTCTTGGGTTGAGCGCGCACTTCGGGGTCCACAAACAGCAGTGCCAGCAGAAGCATGACCGCCCACCAACCTGCCGCCCCGGCAGAGCCAGCCGAATTCTGAACGGCCATCTGAAACCAACTTAGGCTTTGAACCTGACACCCGGCCTCGGTGAAGATGCGTTCGGCGCCCAGAAAACCGCCCAGAAGCCCACAGCCGACGGCATCTTTCGGCGTCAAAAGAAGGGCCAGAATGACCAGGATCGGCCCGAAGATCATCGCCAAGTTCAGATAGTCCTGGCGCACAAGGACCATATCCTCGGTGATTTCGCCGATGGCTTGGATGCCTTGTTTGCGGGACTGGAAGACCGCCGACAGGAATAGGCAGAAGAAATAGGCCATCGCCGGGATGATCGCGGCAATGATCACGCTGGAATAGGGAACCGATGTCAGCGACGCCAGCACGAAGGCTGCGACGCCCATGACCGGTGGCATGATCGAGCCACCCGAGGATGCAGCCGCCTCAACCCCGCCTGCGAAGACCTTTGAGAAGCCGCGCTTCAACATCATCGGAATTGTCAGGACCCCTGTTGACAGCACGTTGACGATGGGCCCGCCTGAAATTGTCCCGAACATCGCCGATGACACGATGGCGGCATGCGCCGGACCGCCACGCAGGTGTCGGGTCCAGCGGAACGCAAGTTTGATCAGCGATTTCCCTCCGGCTGAACTTCCAAACAAGGCGCCGAGCACGAGATAGGGGAAGATCGTGTTCAGGATGATATCCATGAACCGGCCAAGCAGTCCCGACGAGTTGTTGACCAACACGTCATGGACCCGGGGACGACCGTCCGCGAGCAGGCGCGGCTCACCCGCAAGTTTCGTTACGAAGTACTTATTGATGTCCTCGACGCCATAGACGTACCAGACCAGAACAGTTCCGATCGTGTAAGCCGAAATCAGGATCGCCACGATGACCAGCGGAAGGCCCCAGACCTTCACGTTATAGGCCAGGAAAACAATGATCGCGAGACCGACGATTGCGACCAGCCATCCCCCTGTATTCGCCAGACATTGCGGGTCATCCACCGTGGTCGGTTCTGGCATTCCCAGAAGCTCGGCCATTTCTTTCTCGGCTTGCAGGCTTTCCGCAATGAGCAATGCACGCTGCCCCGAGATCCGATCCAAAAGGCAGACGGCCTCGATCTCGGTCAGGTAAGTCACGGCGATAACCGCCGCCATCGTCACCAGGGCGATGTCCAGGAACAGCCCAAACCGTCGTCGCGACAGCGATCTGCTTTTCCAGTCGCGCCACATCGAATGTTTCAGCACGACGATCAACATCATCAGAAGAAAAAAGAACGGATAGAACCATTCGAACGGGAACTTGCGGAAAAGAGCGCCCTCTGATCCCGTGATCCGCGCAGCAAGGTTGTCATATCCCGGGATGCCCGGTGTCGAATTGATCAATCCAATGATGACCATCAGGACCGTCAACACGTAAAGTAGCCGGAGACCGAAATCGGATTTGGGCTGATCAGGGCTGGGGGCCTCGGACATTTGGTCGGTGCCTCGCGAGTGCGCCGCCGAACGAGGTTGCAGTCGCCCGGCGGCCAGAGGGTGCGCTTACTTTGCGCAATCCGGAATAGTGAAGCCAGCCTCTTCCCAGGCCGCGACGGCGCCCGGGTGATATGTCAGCGGGTTGCCGTTGCACATGTCGGTGATGGCGATGTCCGTCTCGCCAAGCCAGGTATTCTGCATGAACGGCGCCTTCTGCTTATAGATCCCCTCTAGATTGTCGATGAAGGCTTTGGTCAGCGCTTTGGCGAGTTCGAAATCCATGTCCTTGTGCACAATTTCGCCGCCGACGGTGCCGGGCCCACGGAACATTCCGTCTTCGGATACGACCGTCACGCCCTGGGCCACTTTCACTTCTTCAGCCGGGAGCGTCACCGTAACTGTCCCTGGCACGTTACCGATTTTCTGAAAAGCCTCACTTTCAAAGATGTCTTTCGGCGCGGACCATAGTGTCATCGAACCGGAAGCTACTGCGGCGGTCATGCGTCCATCCGGGAAGCTGACCGGCAAGACCATCGCGTCCGATGATCCGTCTTGCATCGTTTTGACCGCCTGGCCCCAATTCACCTGAATGCCGGTGTATCCTTTGCCCTCTTCAAGGCCTGTGATCAGGCGGATCAGGTTGCGTGCATTGGTCAGCGCTGCGCCCCTGGGCGGACCATTAAAAATGGTCGAGCCTTCGACGGCGTCCCAGCCAGAAAAATTCGCGCTGTCATACGCAAAAAGCGCCTGCACCGCGAGCCGGTAAGTATAAAGGACCCGCAGGTTCGACGTCAGCTCGGCCCCTTTTTCCTTGCCGAGGTTGGCATAGGGTCCAACGCCGCGCGACATCAGGAATGGAAGCACGAATGGGGCGGCGGCCACATCCGTCTTACCTTCGGCGACGTTCTGAACCGAGTTTGTCAGGGTCTGTCCGGTGGTGACTTGCATGTCAGCCACGCCAGCCTTCGAAACCGCTTCGGACAGCGAAATGACCGTTGTGCCCGGCACGCCCGAAGGGGCAGCCGTTTCTGCGGTCAAAATGGTTTGGGCGTAACCCGTCGTTGCCAGACACAGCGCGGCTGCCGTGGCCAAAAACATCTTCGACATTGTGTTCCTCCCTAAATGTCGATTTTTTTGCCCATGCTTCCGCATCAACGCTTTTTTTGCAAGGTTTTCCTTGGGATCTGTTCTTACTCTAGAATGGGCTGCGTTGGTGCATCAGGCGATAGGAACGCGGTGTCGTGCCATAGATCTGACGGAAAAGCCGATAGAAATACCCCGTGTTTTCGAAGCCGCACTGCTCTGCCAAGGCTTCGACCGGCAGGTCATCGGATCGCAAGACGTGGGCGGCGTGTTCAATCCGGATCTGGTTCACATATTGCGTGGGTGTCAAACCCAAAAGCTGCTTAGTCGTTCGACAGACATGTTCGTGACTGCGGCCGCAGGCATCGATGAAGGCCGCTGACCCACCCTTGAACACTTCGGGCGAGTGGGCTGCGCTGCAAGCCGCCACGAACCATTGCGGGGCAAGCGCGTCTACACGACTTGAAACATCTGCAACTCGGTTGATCAGGGTCAACAGAAACTCCTCGATCCGTGCAAGGGTGCGATGCGCAGTCTTCAACTGCTGGGCCACGTTGACCGCCCGCTCAAACCGGACTGGTCCCAGATTGTGAATATCGGGAAGTTTGGCGCCGCTGGCGAAGAAACGGCCCTCGATCGTGTCGCCATAGCGCGACATTAGGTGGTCTGCAGTCTCGATCCGGAACATAACGTTGATGATCTGGCACCCTAGGCTGCGGTGCGCCTTGAAGGCATGTCGATCCCCCGGACGCATAAACACAAGCTGCCCGGGTTCCAGGGTTTGGATGGTGCCGTTGATCCAGTGATCGGTCTGACCGCTTTCAATCAGGAACACTTCGTAAAAGTCATGGTCATGCGCCTTAGCGGGGTAGCGGCGCGCCAAATGCTTTCGGGCAAAATGAAACGCCTCATCATCTTGGACATAGCTGCGCATGAAGAATGTTTCACTTTGCATGAGCCAAGATTGGGGAAGAAAATGCTGCGTGTGCAACAAGAAATATCAAAATAGTGCATAAAAAAGTCAATCACCGGTGCTACGAACCGATATTTGCGTGACTAGGCTTGGGTCTAGGGAGGCTGCCGATGTTGGATTCGGACTTAGATCTGCGCTTCAAGCCGGTGGAAAACGCGACACCGAAACATCTGTCGCAAGATGACATCGCGCAGTTCAATCGAAGCGGCTTCATTCAGCCATTCGGCATCTATTCCGACGACGAGATTTCTGGCATTCGCGGATATTTCGACCAACTCATGCATGATCTTGGTTCTGAAGGCGCCTATGGCATCAACTGCTATCAAGCGCGACTTTCCGGGATCTGGGACATTGCCACCGATCCGCGAATTGTCGAACTGGTCGCTGATCTGGTTGGCCCCAATGTCATCTGTTGGGCCAGCGCCATCCTGTCAAAGTCTCCAGGCGACCCTAAACGGGTGCCTTGGCACCAGGACGCCAGTTTCTGGAGCCTGAGCCCGGCGCGCACCGTGACCGTTTGGCTGGCGATCGACGACGCCACAGAAGAGAATTCGGCGATGCGTTTCCTGCCCGGCACCCACGACAAGGGAAAGCTGCCGACATCGGAAAGAGACGCGGGCTCGGTCTTTCACAAGGGCACGGCGAATGCCGACCAAATGGGTGAACCCTTCACGAATGTCCTGAAGGCCGGACAGATCTCGCTTCATGCCGATATGCTGGTCCATGGGTCGCTCGCCAATACCAGCGACCGGCGCCGGTGCGGTCTGACCTTGCGCTATTGCCCGCCGGAAGTTGAGATCACGGACCCGGCCTGGGCGAGCGGTGTGGAGGCGATCCTTTGTCGCGGAGAGGCGGGCCAATGGGCCACGCACCCCCGCCCCGAAAACAACGACATTACGAAGACAACAAGCCCCCATGTTGTGGGCAACAACTGACGGAGCGATTTTCGTTTGAAGATTACCTGGTTCGGACATGCGGCCTTCCGGTTACTCCCTCTGGAGGGTCCAAGCGTCATAACCGACCCCTACACGCCAGAAGGGGTCGGTTATGCGCCAATTGGTGAAAGCGCGGATCTGGTAATCATTTCATCCGACGATGATGACGCCCATTGCCGCGCGGACTTGATCCCGGGCGATCCGGCGGTGGTCAACGCGTTAAAGGTGGCCCTGGACGGTGGCCGGGCTGAAGCCAAAGGTATTGAAGTTTCAGCGATCGAGGCTGCGGAATGGGACCATCACCCGGAGCATGAGGTTCCGGGTCAGAACGGCATGTATCGCTTCACACTGGATGGGATTCGCTGCGCCCATATGGGTGACGTTGGAAACCCACTGGCCGATGCGCAACAGGCATTCTTCGAAGACACTGATATCTTGTTTGCGCTGGCGGGTGGGTATCTGACGATCGAGTTGCCTGATCTTATGGAGATGATTCATCGGACGCGACCGAAGCTGGTGATCCCGATGCATTTCCGCACGCTGACCTATCGGCCCCGCAACACCATGTGGATCGAAAGCTTTCTGAGCCATTTCAAGGATGAAGATGTCGATTTCGCCTTCGGGCACACCGTCGACATTTCGAAAGAAGACATCCCCAGTCACACCCGTGTTCTGGTGATGGATTATGTCCGGTGAACCGGGCAACGACCGGGGCCCAGGCCCCAAAACATCGGGAGGAATAGAATGACGCGAGCCACCAAATGGATGACCGCTTCTGTCGTGGCACTTGCCACGGCGACCAGCGCCGTCTGGGCGCAGGATGTGGCGCGGGAAGATACGGTTATTTTCGATCTGGACCGGACGATCAAAGATCCGGAAAACTTCAATTGGTTCACGCCGGGGACAAAGCGGATGCACGGCGCACATCAGACGATGTGGGAACCGCTGTTCATCTTGAACTATTCGACAGGTAATTTGGACCCGTGGCTGGCGACCGGGTTTGACCAGAATGACGATGCGACCGAATTCACGATCACGTTGCGTGACGGTGTTGAATGGTCCGACGGAGAGGCGTTCAACGCCGATGACGTGATCTTCACCGTCGACATGGCGATGACGAACGAAGAGATCTCATCGCGCGAGGCCGCGACAATCCGCGCGCAGGTCGCGTCGGTGGAAAAGGTCGATGATCTGACCGTCAAGTTCACGCTCGCGAACCCCAACCCGCGCTTCATAGTCGAGAATTTCGGTGTGCGCATCTTTGGCAGCTTCCTGATTATGCCAGAGCATATCTGGAACGGGCAGGATCCAGCGACCTTCACATTTGCCGAACCGATCGGCACCGGGCCGTACACCTTCACCAGCGCCACAACCAGCCGGGCCATCTGGGACCGGAACGACGACTGGTGGGGCGCCAAGACCGGCTTCCAGGATTTGCCTGCCCCGCAGCGGGTCATCTTTTTGGAAAGCGGTGGCGAAGAAAGCCGTGCGCAGTTGATGGCAACAAACCAGATGGACGCGGCACAGAACGTTTCGGTCGGTACGTTTGAAGCCATTCAAGCCCAAAACAACGCCGTGACAGCCTGGTATTCCGACTATCCCTATGCTGCGGCAGATCCATGTGCGCGCCAGTTGGAGATCAACACGACAATCGCGCCTTGGGACGACCCCAATATGCGCAAGGCCGTGGCGACCATCATCGACCGAAGCCAGATCGTGAACGTGGCCGCCGAAGGCGCGACCGTGCCTTCGAAGACCATGTTTGCACAGTACGGATCCATGAGCCCGTTTATCGATGCCGTTGTCGAAGCAGGCTATGGCCTGCCAGAGCGCGGCGATGCCGAAGCAGGCAAAGCGTTGATCGAGGCGGCCGGCTGGTCGATGGGGGGAAACGGTGTCTATGAAAAAGACGGCGAAGAGCTTGCGGTGGACATCCACGTGAACTCAGCGTCGACCGAATACACCCGGACCATCGACGTGATCGTCGAACAGCTGAACCGCGCGGGCATCAAGGCCAAGGCCGTGCCGGTCGAGAACGGTGTGTTCTGGGGCGAGGTTTTGCCATTCGGCGCCTACGAGATGTCCTACAGCTGGTTGTCTTGCGGGTCGGTCAATGAGCCTTGGGCTTCTATGGGCCGTTACACGGTCAAAGACGTGGTTCCAGTGGGGGAAAGAAGCCCTGGCTTCAACAACACCGCCCGGTGGGACAGCGAAGGCGCGGCGAAGTATTCAGAGATCGTGGATGCAATGGCTGACAAGCCGCTCGGTGATCCTAGCGTTCCCGGGTTGGTGGCCGAAGCCTATCAATATCTGGATCAAGAGATGCCGTTCATTCCGTTGGTGCAGTCGGCCAAACTGATCCCGTTCAACAACACCTATTGGACGGGTTGGCCGAGTGCCGACAACGACTATAACCACCCGTTCTTCTGGTGGAACCACACGCACCAGATCATTCACAATCTGGAAAAGGCTGGCGGTTAACGCCCGCCCAAGCGCGTCCCGGTTCGGCCGGGGCGCGTGCGCCAAAGCCTTGGGAGGGGTCGGCGCAACACGAACGCCAAGGGGAGGACCGTCATGTCAACCGACGTGAAGGCGTATTTTGAAGAGCACGGGTTCTATCATGCAAAGGGTGTGTTTCGCCCCGATGAGGTGCGGGCGCTCGAGGCCGATTTTGACCGGATCGTCGCGCAGCTTGTCGAAAGCGGGGATCAGATCGACGCGACCTGGGATGGGACCGAAACGGCGAAAATCGCGCGACCGGGGGACCGGATCCTGCACACACACAATGTGCAAAAGTTCTCGCGGACGTGGCTGAACGCCTTTCTGAACGAGAGGTTTCTGAACGTCGTGGAAGACTTGATTGGGCCGGACATTGTCCTTCACCATTCCAAGCTGTTTCAAAAACCGGCCGAAGCCGGTGCA
The DNA here is from genome assembly GCA_965267475.1 of Paracoccaceae bacterium. GTDB lineage: Bacteria > Pseudomonadota > Alphaproteobacteria > Rhodobacterales > Rhodobacteraceae > JBCBKU01. The sequence goes on along the minus strand of OZ254079.1, from coordinate 278,610 downwards.
CCTTTTCCCATGCATCAGGACTGGCCGTATTTCCCGACCGTTCAAGACACCATGATCGCCGGGATCATCCACGTGTCCGAGGCGACCGATGCGATGGGGTGCTTGCGCGTTTACCCAGGGTCCCACCGGTTAGGGCGGGTTGAAGGGGCTGACGGCCGCAGCGCAAATGAAATCCTGGACACATATCCCATCGATAAGGCAACGGTGATCGAGGCTGCGCCGGGCGACGTGATTTTCTTTCACTACTTCACCTTGCACGGTTCGATGCCGAACCGCTCGGACAGAGTTCGAAAAACGGTTTTATGTCAGCTCTACGCAGGCACGGATCACGTCGAAAACGGAAATAGGCATCCGAATGAACGCATGGTTCTTCGTGGATGGAACCACCACATCGGTCGTGACGTGGCGGGGGAAGCAGCATGAGCCGGATCCCACGCGAATACCTCATCAATCGTTTGATCACGCTTGTTCTGACAGTCCTGATTGCGGCGACGCTGATCTGGATCATTCCGCGGCTCAGCCCCGTCGATCCGGCTGAGATTGCGCTTGGCCGCATGGCAGCAGGTGCGGGCACTGTCGAGAACGCGGACGAAATTCTTGCGACGCTTCGGGCCCAGATGGGCATCGATCAGCCGATGATTGTTCAGTACTTCAAATACCTCAAAGGTGTCCTGTTGTTCGACTTCGGTCTTTCGACGGCTGCGTTCCCGACGCCAGTGTCTTCTTTGATCGGCAATGCCCTCCCCTGGACTCTGGGCCTTATGCTGATTTCGTTGATCATCACGTTCATCATCGGGAACCTGCTTGGCGCGTTGATGGTCTGGGAAAAGACCCCGCGCCCGTGGAAAATGGCGATCCCCGCAGCAATGGTTTTTACGTCGATCCCGCCGATCCTGTCGGGACTTCTGCTAATGTGGGTCTTCGCCGCGAAGCTCCAATGGTTTCCGCTTACTGGCGCCTATGGGCTTACCGTTGAACCGGGTTGGACTTGGGCGTTCGCATCCTCGGTTCTGCATCATGGCTTCCTACCCGCCCTTGCGATCGTCATCGTGACCTTTGGCTTCTGGGCGCTTGGAATGCGTGGTTTGATGATCACAGTGCAGGGCGAGGACTATACGACGCTGGCTAAGGCCAAGGGGCTGAAGCCCCGCTACATCCTGTATAAATACATGATCAGGAACGCGATTCTTCCGCAGATCACAGCATTTGCGCTGAAGATCGGACTGCTGATCGCAGGTCAGGTGCTGGTCGAACGGATCTTTGCCTATAACGGGATGGGCAAGCTTCTTTATGATGCGATCCTGGATCAGGATTTCCCGGTCATTCAGGGGGTGAGTTACGTGATCATCCTGTTGACCGCACTCAGCGTTTTCATCGTTGACCTGATCTATCCGTTTATCGACCCGCGGGTCCGGCACGAGGTGGCGTAAGATGGCGGATCCAATCACATTGGCGTTTCATCCAGTTTCGGACGGGCTGGCAGGCGAGGCGAACATCGGGTCGCATCGTCTTGTCGCCGATCGCCCCGACGGGGTGGCGGGCGGAAAGGGATCCGGTCTGAATGGCGCCCAATTCTTTGCGGCCGCGCTGGGCGGATGCTTTTGGAATGACTTGCACTATGCGGCCGCGGAACTTGATGCCGAAATCGACGTTGGTGAGGTGAAGGTCGATGTTCATCTGTCTCGTGATCCCTTGCGCATCAAGTCGGCAGAGATTTCGGCGATCATCGGCGGGGTAGGGGCTGGCGCGGCTTTCGAACATGCGAAGGCCAACAGCACGGTCGCAAACTCGATCATGCCTGCGATCGATGTCAATTTTGCGAGGGTCGCACCATGACAGATGTTTTGTCGTCACGCGCCGAGAAGCGTCAAGCCCGCCGACTTCGCCGGTTTGAAAACCCCTGGCTGAACCCGAAACTGATGTGGGGTGCGGGCCTTCTTCTTGGCATCGTCGCCTTGGGGATCATCGGGCGTATCCTGTGGAATCTCGATCTGGTTTTCACCGGATCTGCCACGTTGAAGCTGCCGCCTGTGGGGTTTGAAAACCTGCGCCGACAAGAAGGCGTCTGGGACTTTCCGCTGGGGACCGACGGGTCCGGGCGCGACATGCTGTCCCTGATCATCATCGGTGCGCCAAATTCGCTTTTCGTGGGGCTTTTGGCCTCACTTATTGGGATGAGTACGGGGATCTTCCTCGGCTTCACGGCCGGCTTTGTCGGCGGGCGCACCGATGACGTGATCCGCGTCCTGTCGGATGTGATGATCACCATTCCTCCGCTTCTGATCCTTGTGGTGTTCCAGTCATCCTTTGGCGACGTGTCGCTGACCATGATGGCGCTTCTGATCGCGGGCTTTGTCTGGCAATCGCCCACCCGCCTGATCCGGGCCCAGGTGCTCAGTATGAAACAGTCCGGCTATGTCCAGATGGCACGGCTCTCCGGCGCGTCTACCGGACATATCATGTTTCGCGAAATGATGCCGAACCTTGTGCCCTACCTGTTCGGATCCTTCATCGCGAATGTGACAACGTCGATCGTGACGGCGGTGGGGCTTGAAGTACTGGGCCTTGGCCCACAGCGGATCCCGACACTGGGCCGCACGATCTATGAAGCGATCAACGCCGGTGCGCTTATTCAGAACCTTTGGTGGTGGTGGGGCATCCCGACGCTTTTGCTTGCAGTGATGTTCATCGGGCTTCTCCTGATCAACCTTGGGCTGGACGAGGTTTCAAACCCCCGGCTGAGGAAATTGTCATGACGTTCGGAAAGGCCGCCATGCCGGGAAACCGTGTCGGTTTCCCCACGATGTCCGCGTCGGACATCGTCACCCGGAAGAATGAGGTGCCCGATGCTGGATGAGGTGACCGACGGCAAACCCGTCCTGACAATGAAGGGTGTCTCGATTGAGTTTCCAACGCCGCGCGGTGTGGTTCAGGCGGTCAAGAACTTGAACCTGACGATCCACAAAGGCCGGCGCGTGGGATTCATCGGCGAAAGTGGATCAGGCAAGACGACAACCGCACTTTCGGTCATGCAGATGCTGGCCGAGCCGGGCCGCGTGTCAAACGGCTCCATCGATCTGGGCGGTACAGACGTTCTGTCTCTGAATGAAGAAGAGATGCGGCAAACGCGGCTGTCAAAAGTCGCCTATATCCCCCAGGGGGCAATGAATTCGTTGAACCCGATCATGCGGATCGAACCGCAGCTTTGGGACGCGATCCTTGCCCATGAACCTGGGACATCACGCGCCGATCTGAAAGCGAGATCTGACGAGGCTTTGCAAAGCGTCGGTCTCCCGGTTCATGTCGGACGGCTTTATCCGCACGAATTGTCTGGCGGGATGAAGCAGAGAGTGTGCATCGCGCTTGGGATCATCCTGACGCCCGAGTTGATCATTGCGGATGAACCGACATCCGCGCTTGACGTTGTGACCCAGCGCCAGGTGATGCAGACGCTGAAGGACATCCAAGCCAAGATTGGTTCGGGTCTTATCCTAATCGGTCACGACATGGGGCTGATGGCGCAGTCTGTCGATGAGCTTGCCGTCCTGAAGGACGGCGAACTTGTTGAACACGGCACGGTCCAACAGATCATTGAAGCGCCCAAGCATCCATATACGCAGGACCTGATCTCGTCGGTGCCGCTGGTGGGCGGCGAAAGCTTCCTGAACCCCGACCAGAAGGCCGACGCGCCGAAGCGCGCGTCTTCGGAACCGCTTCTTCGCTTTGACGGAGTCTCAAAAGTCTACGGCGCCGTCACGGCGCTTCATCCGATGTCGTTCACGCTGCAAGGCGACACGCCGCAGATCATTTCGATAGTCGGCCAGTCGGGATCGGGCAAATCGACGATGGGGTCCATCATGCTTGGGTTCAACCCGCCGACAACGGGTCAGGTCTTGTTTGAGGGTCAGGATCTGCAACGTATGTCGGCTGGCCAATCGCTTGACTTCCGGAAGAACGTCCAAGCGGTGTTTCAGGACCCTTACGCTTGTTTCAACCCATTCTACCGGGTCAACCACGCGCTGAAATTTCCATTCAAACAGTTTGGCCTTTCGCAAGGTGAAGCCCATACGCAAAAGGCCATGGAAGACGCCTGCGTCGCTGTCGGGCTCGATCCGGACTTGGTGCTTTCGCGGTATCCGCATCAGCTTTCTGGGGGTCAGCGGCAGCGTCTGATCGTTGCGCGTGCGCTGATGTTGTCGCCGAAACTTCTGATCGCGGACGAGCCGGTGTCGATGGTCGATGCGTCGTTGCGCGCGACGATCCTGTCGAACATCTATGACCTGAAAGACAAATACGGGATTTCCATCCTTTACATCACCCACGACCTCGCCACCGCGTATCATGTCAGCGACTACGTCATGGTTCTGTTCAAGGGACACGTGGTCGAGGCTGGGCCGCCGAAAGCCGTGATCGGAGACCCCCAGCACCCCTATACGCGCCTTCTGATCGACTCGATCCCTTGGCCCGATCTGCAAAAGTCCTGGGGACAGGGTGGCGCCGATTGGGATCCTGCCGAGGAAGAGGCCAAGGCGCTTAAGACCGGCACGGTGTATCGAGGAGAGGTCGGCGGGTTCGATTTGGTGAAGGCCGCGTCCGCGTGACGATGGACCCCCACCGGTATCGGTTCACGCGGGAAAGGATCGCTGCGCGGCTGCGCCTGATCGGACCGATGGTGCACCGGCACGCGCGGGCGATTGAACCATTTCGGCTGCTGCCCCTTGACGGGGCGATCCTGGACGCACCGATCTGTGCCGACCCGTCGGGTTGGGATGAGATCGCGCCCGAAAGTTATTGGGGCCGGGCGGATCTGAATTTTGTCATGAAGTCAGGTTTCACGATTCCCACAGACTGGGAAACTACGAACCTGGCACTGCACCTGCCGCTTGGGGTCTTGGGCGATATCTTCAATCATCCCGAAGCCATGGCATATGTTGATCAGGTACCCATCGGATCGGCGGACCGGTATCACCATACCCTGCCCTTGCCTGCCGAACTGGCAGACGGGCGCCGGCATGTTTTATCGCTTCATGGCTGGACGGGTCATGCGGGCTGGCCACCTGATCCGAATAGCAAGGCGAAGCTATTCATGGGTGCATGCTCGGTCGTGTCACTCGATACCCCGACAAAGGCGTTTTGTGATCTGGCCGAAGCCGCACTTGATACGGTGTCGGTGGTTGAAGATCCGGTCATCGCCAATGGCATCCTAAGCGCCTTGGACACCGCCTTTGCCCGGCTTGACACACGTGATCCACTGGGTGATGCGTTCTATGACGCCGTGCCAGCCGCGCTCGCCACCCTAAAAGACGCGCTTGCCGAGGTCGGGCCGCCTCTGGACAAGACCCTGTACGCCATCGGTCACGCGCATATGGATATCGCTTATCTTTGGCCGATCTCTCAGATGCAGCTGAAAAACCATCGCACCTATTCAAACGTGCTTCGGCTGATGGACGATCACGCCGATTTCCGGTTCTCGCATTCGCAGCCCGCGCTTTACGAGATGACCATGCGGGATCACCCGGCGCTTTTTGACCGCATCAAGACCAGAGTTGCGCAGGGCCGGTGGGAAGTTATGGGCGGCATGTGGGTAGAACCGGATCTAAATGTCCCGGGCCCCGAAGCTTTGATCCGTCAATTGACCTTGGGCCGCGGGTATTTTGAAGACACGTTTGGACCGGTCGAAACACCGGTGCTTTGGCTTCCGGATACTTTCGGCTTTCCCGGCCAAGTTCCGCAGTTGATGAAGCTTGCCGGGCTGGACTGGTTCGTGACGAACAAGCTCAACTGGAACCAATACAACCGTGTGCCCTGGTCCAGCCATATCTGGGAGGGGATCGATGGAAGCCAGGTGAAAGCCCATATCCTGACAACACCACGGGACGTCCAATATCTGCCTTTCGCAACGAATTACAAAAGCGACCTGACCGCTTATGAAGTGTTGGGCACTGTGACTCATGCAAACGGGAAGGCATCCGACGCACTGCCCATCTGCTTCGGGTATGGCGATGGCGGTGGAGGACCGACGCAGGATCTTTTGGCCAAGGCCAGCGCCTATGCGGCGATGCCTGGAATGCCGAAAATTCAGCTAAGCACGGTACGTGGTGCTTTGGCGGCACTCGATCAAGGTGCGGACGAATGGCCGGTTTGGAAGGGCGAGCACTATCTGGAAGGCCATCGCGGGGTATTCACGTCGCAAGGTTGGATCAAACGCGCCAACCGTATTGCCGAACGCGCGCTGCATGAGGCTGAGGCCATGGCAGCCATGGCGGGGCTGGCGCCGGACTTGACTGAGGCATGGAAGCTTTTGTGCCTGAACCAGTTCCATGACATCGTGACCGGTACGTCCGTGCCCGAAGTCTACGAAGATGCCCGGCGAGACTATGCGCGAATATCCGAAATCTCGGAAGCCGCCGCCTTGGACGCTAGCGCGCATTTGGCTGGATCTTTACCGTCGGTTGCCAACACGTCGCCCACAACCGGTCCGCGCGTCGCGGTTGTTCAGCCCGGCACAGTGCAAGCCGGCCAATCCATCGATGGGGCCGAGTTGGCTTTCTTCCCGGACTTGCCGGCCTACTCTCTTACACCGCTGACCTCTGCCAGTGCGCCCATGACACCCGTGCGCGTGGAACGGGATGGCGACCAGATCACCCTTGAGAACGGCAAGGTCCGGGCCCGCTTTTCCCAGGGTGAACTTGTCGCGTTCGTCGACCTGGAGAGCGGTCGCGCTCTTCTGGCCGAGGGAGAGACAGGCAACCAGCTTATTGCCTTCGAAGACCGCCCGATTTGCTGGGATGCCTGGGATATCGATAGTCACTATGAGGATAATCAAGAACTGATTGGGCCGGCCCAGTCCGTCGAAATCAGCGAACAGGGCCCGATCCGGGCGACCGTGCGCTTGATACACAAGTGGCGGAACAGCACGCTGACACAGGACATATCGTTGAGCGCCGACAGTTATCGGCTCGACTTCGATACGCGGGTCGATTGGCACGAAACCCACACACTTCTGAAAGTGGCCTTTCCAGTTGCGATCGACGCAGATCAGGCGACGTTTGATACCCAATGGGGCACGATTGATCGATCGACAAGGCGCGAAACCGATTTTGATGCGGCACGGTTTGAGGTGTCTGCGCAGAAATGGGCCGAGCTCGCCGATGACACCCACGCGGTCGCTTTGATGAATGATTGCAAGTACGGCTATGACGTGCGCGACAACGTCCTTCGGCTGACGCTGATCAAGTCGGCGACGTCGCCTGATCCAAATGCGGATCAGGGCGAGCATGTGTTCACCTATGCGCTGATGTCGAACCCGGGGCGCAGTATCGCGCGCCGCAATCACGCGGCCTATGATCTCAACACACCATTGCGCGTTTTGCCTTCGGGCGGAGTTTCTGGGCCAAAGGATCCGTTTGTCACGTCAGACGCGGAAAACGTGGTTATCGAAACCTTGAAACCATCGAATGGCGGCGCGGGGGTGGTCCTTCGCGTTTTCGAGTGCGCAGGCCACGCCGCAGTCGCTTCGCTGACTTTCGGCATATCTGTGTCCCGTGCCTCTCTGGTCGACATCTTCGAGCGTTACGAAACTGACCTTTCATCCGATGGATCGAAGGTCACCGTTTCATTGAACCCCTTCCAGATCATGACCATCAAAGTCGCGTTCTAGGGACTGCCGCTGCCGCCGTTACGTATTGGGCATCGCATTCATCTGCAATTGCGCTGAGACGAGACCTTTGACCATCTCGGGATCTGCCCGTTTCAATTGGCGCTCCGGTGATCCATCGATGATCGCTTTCACATCGTGTAGGATCATTTCTCCGATTAGTTGGCGGCCCCCAGGGACAGCGGCTGCGCGATGCGGCGACAGGATGATATTCGAACTTTGCCGCAGCGGATCGGATGGGTCGAGTGGTTCGTCGGGGAAGACATCCGTTGCCACCTGGATGCGTCCTGCCTGGGCCGCTTCGACCAGAGCCGGGAAATCCGCGCACCACGCGCGGCTAATGACAACGACCAAGGCGCCATCTTGCAGTTTCGCGATCAAATCCCGGCTGAGAAGACCGCGCGTGCTTTCGGAAGGCACCGCTGCAACGACAACCACGCGGCACGTCGTGACAAGCGTTTCCAGATCCACAAGTTCAACGCCTGGCCCCGCCTCGGTCAGATAGGGGTCATAAGCAAAAATCCTGGCCCCAAACGGCGCAATCAGCCGATGCGTTTCGCGTGATATTTCGCCAAAACCGATGAATCCGATGCTTTGGCCGTAAAGCGTGAAGTCGGTATATTCGCGGTCATCCAGCCAGCGTTCGTTGCCGGACCGGAAGGCTTCATGTTCGGCCACCAATCCGCGGCCCCCGGCCAACATCATGGCCAGGGCCATTTCCGCAACTGCATTCCGAAACCCGGGTGAGCAAGACAGAACCTCGATCCCGCGACCAAAGCAGGCTCCATAGTCCAATCCGTCACGGAATGCGCCGGACACCTCGATTGTGGCTTTCAAATTGAGCGCCAACGAAATCTCTTCCGCCGTCAGTTCCGGCCGCGACGCCACATAGAATTCTGCGCTGGGCAGCAGGTCGGTGATCGCCGCACGGGGCATTGGACTGTCCTGACCGCCGTGCACATCGCATAGCTGCATCAGGGCCGCGTAGGTGTCCTCTCGAAACAGCTCATCCCGCTTTCGGAAGTGGTTGTCGAGGATCAGAACGGGTTTCATCAGTGTCAGGCGGCGGCTTGCCGGTGTCCGGGTTCCGGCGCGAAAAGATGCGCTCGGTCATGGTCGAAATCAAGCTGGATCGCCTGCCCTGGCTCGAAAACGCGGTCCTCGGCAAGCGAACACAAAATCCGCGTACCATCTTTCAGGGCCACGTCCACGACGGTCTCGATCCCCAGCCGTTCCGCCAAGGTAACCGTGCCCGTCAGGATGCCACCTGCGTCGACCGGACGCAGATCTTGTGGCCTGACGCCGAGGATCGCGCGCCCCGATGAAGGCACGCCGTCACGCCAGGCTGGGGCCCCGAATTCGTTGACCAAACCGGATCGAATCTTGGCGCTATTGGCGTCACGTCCCACGACATCGACATCCAGGAAATTCATCGACGGCGCTCCGATGAAGCCTGCGACGAACAGGTTTTTCGGGCGGTGATATAGATCCATCGGTGCGCCCATCTGCTGGACATACCCATCCTTCAGGACGACGATTTTGTCGGCCAAAGTCATCGCCTCAACCTGGTCGTGGGTCACGTAAACCATTGTGGCGTCAAGGGATTTGTGCAGTTTTCCGATCTCGATCCGCATATCGAGACGCAATGCGGCGTCGAGGTTGGACAAAGGCTCGTCGAACAGGAAAACCTCGGGCTTTCGCACGATGGCCCGGCCAATGGCGACACGCTGACGCTGACCACCCGACAACTGGCTGGGGCGACGATCCAGCAGGTGTTCCATCTGAAGGATCCGCGCGGCTTCGGCCACTTTTTCGTCCTTCTCGGCCTTTGACGCGCCAGCGATCGTCAGTCCGAAGGCCACGTTTTCGCGGACCGTCATATGCGGGAAAATCGCGTAGGATTGGAATACCATCGCAATCCCGCGTTGCGAGGCTGGTATTTCGTTCACCAGGGTGCCGCCGATCTGCAAATCGCCCCCGGTGATATCTTCGAGCCCGGCAATCATCCGAAGAAGCGTGGATTTGCCACAGCCCGAAGGGCCAACGAATACGACGAACTCGCCATCCTTGATTTCAATATCGACGCCTTTGATGACATCGACCGTGCCATAGCTTTTCTTGATACCCTTCAGCAGAACGTCAGCCATTGGCCACCCTCCTTGTCTCGTTAGTCTCCAACGACAGCAACCCGCCAGCCGCTCGTTTCACGGGCACGGGGTCGGATATGATTCCGGGGAAGTCTCCTGTCAGCGGATCGCGCATGTGAAAGCCCATCAGAAGCTTCCGGCCTTCATGATCGACGATGCGCGCGGCATAACGCTGTTTCGGCGAATCGCCATCCAGCATGGGACCCGGCGCCAAACGCCACGGCCCGCGCGGTCCTTCTCCGATCAAGTAGTGATTGCCCGTCCGTGCGGGCTCGCCGATCAGCGACCTTGCCTCATCTGACCAAAACCTGTGGCCGGTGCAGAACAGGCAATACCAAGTGCTACCCCATTCAAAGACTTGGGGAACTTCAAGTTCGCCGAAACCGCCGGTGAAAACTGGATCTTCAAGTGTCCAGTTGAACAGATCCGGCGAAGTGGCGAACCCGATGGCACCTGCATCATACGGGCTGTCGACCGTTGCATCGCGGGCCGTGAAATACATCAACCAACCATCACTGGCCGGGTCACGCATCACCCAAGGGTCCCGAAAGGCGCGATCGTGCCAGCGCCCCATCTTGAACTCTTCATACCGCTCATCGCGGTCAAGGATTGGATCGGGCCCGACCCGCTTCCAGTGGTGCAGATCTTCGGAAACGGCGTGCCCCAGTTTCTGGTGTTTTCCGCCGCCTTCGTGGCTCGTTCCGGTATAGAAAAGATGCCACTGATCATCATCGCCACGAACGACCGATCCGGTCCAAGTCGTGAAGTCATCCCAGGCCGGACCGTCGGCGGGTTCGAAACAGGTTCCGCGATGTTCCCAATTCACGAGGTCGCGGCTGATCGCGTGGCCATAGCTGACGTTCCAATGCCGAAGCTCGGGATCCCCGACCGCCTTGTCTGCCTGGAGGAAAAAACAGTGCCATAGGTCGCCATCACGGACATACCAACTGTCCCAGACCCATTTGTCTTCAAGCGAAAGCACCATCAGCCCTTGACCCCGGTTGAAGCCACAGAGGCGATGAAGACCCGCTGAAGCGACAGATAAAACGCCAGAACCGGGATCGTGATGATGGTCAAGTACGCCATCACCTCACCCCAGGGCACATTCAGCTGGTCCGTGAAATAGCCCAGGCCAACCATGACGGGGCGGATTTCCTCGGCCTGCACGACCATCAGCGGCCAAAGGTACTGATTGTACATGAACAAGAATTTCAGGATGGCTGCGGTCGCGATGACTGGCCCGGATAAGGGCAGCACGATCTTGCGATAGATGGTCCACCAGCTTGCACCCTCGACCCGGCTGGCCTCGATCAACTCACGGGGCAGATCCTTGAAGTATTGTACGAACAGGAAAATCGACAGACCATCGGCGATGAACGGGATTATCTGAACGCGGTAGGTGTTGAGCCACCCGAACTCGATCCCGCCGCCGCCGATCCATGGCAGCTGGGACGCCATCAAGAGAAGCGGAATGAAGATCGTCTCATAAGGGATGATTAGCGTCGCCAAGAGGACCGAGAAAATCACGTCACGGCCCTTCCAGTCGAGGAACACGAAGGAAAAGGCCGCGAGCGAACAGACAAACAATGTCAGTAGCACGGTCACTCCGGTGACCAGTACGGAATTAAAGACGAACACGCCGATTGGTGCCCGGTCGAACGCATCCGAGTAATTGTTGAACGAGATGTCGCCCACCGGAAGGAATGCCCGCAGGCTTTTCGTGTCGCTCAGAAGCTGGAAATCCGGCTTCAAAGATGACATCGCCATGAACAGAAGCGGGAAGACGAAGATGATCGCTATCAGGATGAGCACGGCATAACGCGTCACAAGGCGCAGGCCGCGATTGTCGGGGGATACAAGGGCCATCAGGTCTTCTCCCGTGTGAGCCAGCGCTGAATGAGTGAGATGCATAGGACGATCACAAACAGGATGACCGAAATGGTCGATCCGCCCGAGATGTCCTGCTTGCCGTAGCCGCGTTCGACGGCCTGGAAGACCAGGACCTGCGTGCTGTCCAAGGGCCCGCCTTGGGTCATCACGTCAATCTGTGCGAACAGCGCGAAGGCCTGCATTGTAATCACGATCAGGATCAAAACGGCCGTGTTCCGCAGACCTGGCCAAGTGACATAGCGAAAGACCTGCCATTTGGATGATCCTTCGATCTCGGCGGCTTCGTACAGCGTTGGCGAAATCGTTTGCAGGCCCGAAAGCCAGATGACCATGTGAAATCCGACTCCCTGCCAGACAGACATGACCATGATCGAGCCAAGCGCGCTGGACGTATTCCCAAGCCAATCCCGCGGCTCAAAAAGTCCGAAGGTCAGGCCCGAAAGGACATTGTTCAAAAGCCCGTCGCCGGGCGAGTAGATGAAACGCCACAGGATCGCGACCACCACGATCGAGACGACGACCGGCATGAAATAGACCGCCCGGAAAAAACTGATCCCGCGCAGTTTCTGGTTGATGAGAAGTGCCAGGCAAAGAGCCAGTCCAGCCTGGACCGGTGCAACGATCAGTACGAAGGTAATCGTGTTGATCAGCGCTTTCATGAAGACCACGTCCGAGGCCAGGATCACCGTTCTGTTTTCACCCGATTGCCAGCTGAACCATTCCCGCTTGCCCTGAAGGTTCGGATAGTCGGGGTTGTTCCGCGTGAAGTTGCGCAGCCGGGGATACTGGATCTCGCCGTCTTCGATCACCGCGTTTCCGGCATCGTCGCGTTCGGGCTCGAGCGTGAATACCGCAAGACCCAGGAGGTCGGTGTAGTTCTCAAACCCGACATACTCGGTGGGATTGGGCGAGGCGAGCCGTTGGTTTGTCAGCGAGAATGCGAACGCCAGAAAAAACGGCAGGATAATGAACAGGGCGATCAGGCCCGCTCCGGGTATGGCCATCAGCCAGCCCGCGCGGTTGGACCGCGTCAGTTTGGACGCCATGGGACGAGTTCCTTTTTGGGGCAGCCGCCCGGCATATGCGCCGGACGGCCGAGGGAGGATCGCTTAGTGGCCGTAGCCGCCGTTGCTCTGAATATCCTCGTTGATCTCATCCACTGCTGCGTCGAGCGTGTCGGCCACGTCGGCGCCATTTGCGATGTCGGACAGGGCTTTCTCGAAAACCTTGGCTTGAACGATGTAGCCAGGGGTCACTGGCCGGACGAGTGCCTGGGCTTCGGACAGCTCATAGAACACCTCAAGCGGGCCACCGGGCGAATAGTTTGCCGTATCGGCGGCGGCGCTCGCCGTGGATGGGATCAGACCGGTGCCATCTGAGAATGCGGCGAACCACTTGTCATCCAGCGCAAACTCGATGAATGCGCGGGCGCCGTCGGGGTTCGCTGATGTGGCCGAGATACCGAACTGCCATGACGCTGCGCCGATCTTTGACCCGTTGCCGAAATCCGGCGCGGGCAGAAACAGCGCGTCATCGCCAAATGCCTCGACCACCGGAGGCGCGGCCCAGTTGCCATTCCACGACATCGCATACTTGCCGTCGATCAGACCGGTTTCTCGATCGGCTGCATCCTGGCTGGTGCCCGGCACAAGATTGTTTTCAAACAGACCCTGCCACCATTCGCCAAACTCAAGCGCAGCATCGCCATTCAGTACACCTTCGGCGGTTTGATAAGTCGACCGATCCACGATGTCGCCGCCAAAGCTTTGCAGGAACGGCGAAAACGCATAGGGGTACCATTCGCCTTTCCAGGCCATACCCAGATCAAGCGGATACTCAAAGTCACCCGAAGCCGCGATGGTCGACAGGGCGGCGTTGAACTCGTCCAGGCTCCACGGTTCGTCCAGCGTCGGGACGCGGATGTCGTACTTTTCCAGTGTCGAGCGGCGCGTGGTCAGGGCCTTAGCCGCATCCCAAAGGCCGACCGAATACACCTCTCCGTTCCACCGTCCGATTGGGCCGGGCAGAAACCCTTCCAACTTGGCCTCATCGATCCCAAGGGGTTGCATATAGTTGGCCCAAGCCCAATTCGGCATGACTGGCCCGTCAACGTCCAAAATGTCCGGCAACTCACCTGCCAAAGCCGCTGCGCCCACAGCGTCGTTGTAGGCCAGTTGGGGGAAGGTCTCGATCACGACCTTCCAGTCCGACTGGCTTGCGTTGAACTCCTCGACCAATTGATTGACCAAGGCTTCTTCCGCATTGGCGCTTCCGGCGCCATGGTACCAAAGGCTCAATTCGGTTTGTGCCGAGGCAGCCCCCGCGACACTCGCCGCGATCAGCGCGGCAATTGTTGCTCCCATTTTCATGTCTCTGTCCTCCCTTTGAGATTGATAACGTTGTCTCGGTCTTCGGTGCGCGGCGCGACCAGCGATGCTCGTTGTTTGATTTCGCCGCCGATTTTGATGGGTGTTCCGGGCGGTGCCGCTTCGTTCGACAATAGGCCCAGCAGGGTCTGCGCGGCCCGCGCGCCCATGGCGCTATATGGCAGCTCCGCTGTGGTCAGTGCCGGGTAAAGCGTCTCTGAAATCAGGCGATGATCGTCATAGCCAACAACCGAGACGTCCTCGGGCACGGAAATCCCTCGGCGCCGCAGGATGCCATAGACGGCCATGGCGAGCCGGTCGTTGCCGCAGCAAATCGCGGTCGGACGCGTGTCGCCCGAGAAAAACTTGTCCACCGCATCCCAGATCAACTGATGTTCACCTGGCGTGCCAAAAAGATCGGTTGCCTGCACCAGATCCGCATCAAAGGGGATGTCAGCCTCTTCCAATGCGGTTCCGTAGCCCTTAATGCGAAGCTTGGTTGCCACGTGTGTGGGCGCCAGCGTCAAATAAGCGATCCGACGGTGACCCTTGGCGATTACGGCCTTGGTCAACGCATATTGACCGCTTTCGTCATCAGGAACGACCGCGGGCGTGCCGTGTTCATCAAAGCAATTCACCAGGACCTTCGGAATGCCCTGGCCCGGCAGCGTCAATTCAAGCGGTTTGTGATAGTCGGCGACGTAAAGGATCCCTTCGACCCGGTGTTCCTGGAAGGTGCGGATCAGATCCGGGACACGATCCAGTCGCCCGCCGGTATCCGAGATCAAAAGCGTTTTCTGCGACTTCTCGATCACGGCCTGGGCGCCCTGCACGATGAACAGCTCGGGAAGACCCGCAGGGGATGCGGCTTCGTCAGCGTTGCTGATGGCGCCCGTGATCAGGCCAATCAGCCCTGACTTGTTCGATTTGATGGACCGCGCGGCATGCGAAGGGACATATCCCAGCGCCTCCATCGCCTCGCCGACGATCTTCTTTGTGCTTTCCGATACCGGGGCGTCCCCGTTTAGGACACGGCTGACTGTCTTCGGGGAAACGCCTGCGCGTTTTGCAACATCATAAATTGTCGCCAATTTATTCCCTCCCCTGACGGCCGTTGATTCTCGGCCCGTTATGACACCGATGTCATGACACCGGTGTCACTGTCAAAGGTTTCTTTCTCGGCGCAGGCTGGAAGATTTGCCAGGACGTTAGAATGTGTTAATAAAAACAATAACCTACAGACATCGCAGAAGTGGAGGCAATGTCATTGAAAGGGCCGGACACCAAGCTGACGGCCTTCACGGCCGTGTCGGGGAGGGATCAGAAAGGCGCAGTCACGCCAATTTTAGCGGATTCTTGTCGTAATTCCGCTGCGGTGTCAGATGGAAGGCTAAGCCCCCTGGCTCGGTTGCGTTTGTCTGACCTTGCCTCCAACTCGCCCGGATAGAAAATGTCTTCGACACCCGGGCGCCGCGGCGTCGCTTTCAGCTCGGCGATCAGCGTCTCCATATCCGCTTCAAAAGCCGACAAACCGCGTGCCGCCTCGATATTGATCGCCAGGACAAAGTGCCCGACGCCGCTTACACCGTCCGGCACATATGGACCAACGACCGACTGACCGAAAGTACTTCCGGAAAGCACGCCCGAGAGGACATCCATGATGGTCGAGATCGCATAGCCCTTGTGTCCGGCCATGGGCAAGATCGTCCCAGCTATACCCAGCGAAGGATCTGTCGTTGCCGACCCATCCGGACCGATGGCCCAGGTCTCTGGGATGGGTTCGCCACGTTGTTTGGCGAGATACAGTTTTCCGCGCGCAACCGCCGTATTCGCGATGTCCAGCATCATTGGCGGATGCTTGCCCGCCGGTGCTGCCCAGGACCACGGGTTGGTACCGACACGCTTTTCGGTACCGCCCCAGGGCGCCATGGCTGGGCTGGCATTGGTGGACACAAACCCGACGCAGCCTTCCCGGGCGGCCATGCGCGTGAAATACATTGCGGTTCCGAAATGGCCCGAGTTCCGGACGGCGACGGCCCCGATCCCGTGATCCTTGGACAAACCAATGGCATGCGACATGGCTGCGTGCGCGACGACCTGACCCGGCCCGCCCATGCCGTCCATTGCGGCCAGCGCGCCAAAACCACTGTCGAGTTTCGGTTCCGCATTTGGATCCATCGCGCCTGACCGGATCCGCGCCGCATACCAGAATAGGCGCATGACACCGTGGGATTGGTGCCCCCAAAGGTCGGCTTGTACCAGCGTGTCCGCGATAAGGTCTGCCGCAGTCCGATTCACGCCCAGGGCTTGATAGCACTCTGACGCAAAGGCCCGAAGAACGTCGTGCTGGATCGCTGGGTCCGCGTCATCCATGTTCTGCAAGGATGTGTCCTGTGTCGCCCGTCTCGACCAATGTTCGGGTCGCATCGACGGATGCATAGGTCCAATAGATGCGCAATGGCTCGGTCCGGGATGGGTTGATGAACCGGTGGGGGACATTCGGGGCCTGCCAGACGACATCGCCGGCTTTGGCACTGAATTGCTCGCCATCGACCTCGACGGTCGCGTTGCCTGACACCACCAACACACTTTCCTCGCAATTGTGGAAATGAAGGGGGATCGCCGCTCCTGGCGGAATGTCGGTAAACCCGCTTAGGAATGCGTGCGCACCGCAATCGGGGGTCACCATCTGAATGGTCGTCGCGCCGCCGGCTCGGCTGATCTTCGGCAGGTCACGTTCGCGGCGGATGGCGCTCTTGGGTTTGGTCATCGTCTTGCCCCTTGCCTGAACGCTACAGTGCCAGTGTTGCGGGCGTCAGCCAAGACCGACGGGACTAGGACATCCGCGCGCAATTGAACGACACGCCAAATCTGTTGCCAAGAACCGGGGGACCGGATGGTTTTCTGGTGTCGTGGATTTGGTCGGAGTGGCGAGATTCGAACTCACGACCCCTGCCTCCCGAAGACAGTGCTCTACCAGGCTGAGCTACACTCCGACCGTGTCGGGCGGCCTACTCTGCTTTGTGTGCGTTTTCAAGGGGCGCAGACATTGGTGGACCGCTGCCCCCTCGACCCGGAACACCACGAAGCGTTCGGGGCGATGTGCCTGTTTCGACCCGTGCCCGAGAGTTCAGAACAGGCGTGCTGTCGGACCGACCGCCAAAGTTTTCCCTTAGAACAATGTAAAGGCCCGAAGCTATGACAACGGCCGATCCAAGGCCCGTCAACGCGTCGGGGACCTCGGCAAAGAACAAGAAACCAAAACCGCCAGCCCAAACGATCTGCGAATACTGCATGGGTGCCACGACGGCTGCGTCGCCCGCCTTGTAGGCAGCAATCAAAAGGATCCCGGCGACGAATGACAACGTGGCCATAAGCGCCACAAGGCCCACATGTTCCACGGGCATTGGTCTATACACGAAGGGCATCAGGGCGGCCATAAGAATGAAATTCGCCATCATGGGATAGAGAAGCAGGACCGCGCTGCGTTCATCCTTGCCAATCTTCCGGACAATGATCGAGGCGAGCGCACCGCACACAGCGGCTGTAAGCGCTGCGGCGTGGCCCAGTGTCAACTCTGTGCCACCTGGGCGAAGAACGATGAGAACGCCGATAAGGCCGACGACCACCGCGCCCCAACGATGCAGTCCAACCTTCTCACCCAGGATCGGGATCGACAGTACCGTGATCAGAAGCGGTGCGGCAAAAAGGATCGCATAGGTCTGCGCAAGGGGCAGGACGGAAAAGGCGTAAAACGCCGATGTGCCGGTGACAACGGCCGCCCCGGTCCGCAAGGCGGTCCACCAGGGATGCCGTGGGATCAGATTGGCGGAAACGACATCCCGCATCAGCATCAGAACGACCAGGGGGAACGAAAACAGGACGCTGAAAAAGACGATCTGGAAGGTCGCATAGGACCCGCCGAGAGTTTTCACAACAACATCGTGCGTTGCGAAAATCGCAAAGGCGGACAGGGCCAATAGGGCCCCTTTGCCGTTTGATTTCTGTTGGTCCGTCATCAGGTGAGTGTCCACTTACTCACGCATGGCTTGCCGCAAGGTTAACGTGGCGGCAAGGATGAATTGCCGTGTCGGATCAGCCGCGCAGCTTGGCAAGGATGGCATCACCCATCTCGGCGGTCGACACTGGCGATCCACCTTCCGGGCCAAGAAGGTCCGGTGTGCGAAGGCCATCCGCCAGAACCGCCTCGATTGCGTCCTCAATCTTCTTGGCTGTTTCGCCCGCATCGAAGCTGAAACGAAGCGCCATGGCGAAGCTTAAGATACAGGCGATCGGGTTCGCCTTTCCCTGACCGGCAATATCGGGGGCGGAACCATGGACCGGTTCATACAAGGCCGCCGGACGACCATTGGCCTTGGGCGCGCCGAGGGTGGCAGACGGCAGCATTCCAAGCGATCCGGTCAGCATGGCCGCAAGATCCGAAAGAAGATCGCCAAACAGGTTGTCCGTCAC
The DNA here is from genome assembly GCA_965267475.1 of Paracoccaceae bacterium. GTDB lineage: Bacteria > Pseudomonadota > Alphaproteobacteria > Rhodobacterales > Rhodobacteraceae > JBCBKU01. Next base: position 260,077 of record OZ254079.1, on the reverse strand, counting down.
AATCACGTCGAACTGTTTTGGCCAGCGGGTCAACTGCATGGCGCCTGCGTCCGCGTACATGTGGGACAGTTCGACATCCGGGTATTCGGCGGCGTGAACCTCGGTCACCACTTCGCGCCAGAGAACGCCAGACTCCATGACATTGGCCTTCTCCATCGAGCAGACCTTGTTCGACCGCCGCTTTGCCAGTTCGAACGCGGATCGGGCCACCCGAGCGATTTCCGACTCGGTATAGCGCTGAGTGTTGACGCCAACACGTTCGTTGCCTTCTTTGTGGATGCCGCGTGGTTCTCCGAAGTAGACCCCCGAAGTGCTTTCGCGCACGATCATGATATCGAGCCCGCCCACCACATCGGCTTTCAGCGACGAGAAATCCGCAAGCGCGTCGAAGCACTGGGCCGGGCGAAGGTTGGAAAACAGATCCATCTCTTTCCGAAGACGAAGTAATCCACGTTCGGGCTTCAGACTGAAATCCAGGTCATCGTATTTGGGACCGCCGACGGCGCCGAGCAGCACCGCATCGGCTGCATGCGCCTTTTCCATCGTGTCGTCATGAAGCGGCACCCCATGCGCATCATAGGCGCATCCGCCGACCAGATCTTCGCTGACATCGAATGTCAGGCCCGCTGTGCCCGCCCAGTCGATGATCTTCCGAACTTCGGCCATGACCTCGGGGCCAATCCCGTCGCCGGGAAGGATCAGAAGGGACGGATTGCTCATAAGTCTGGCCTTTCGATTGGATATGCGCGCTTCGCCTAGCCCGCGGCCCCGGAAGGGTCAAGAAAGCTCGGCCAGAAGCTCTTCTTTCAGGATGTCCCAAACGCGCCGGATCCTTGGCGTGCGCCGCATCGCTTCATGTGCGGTCAACCAAACCGGAAGCGTAGGGATCGGGAAGTTCAGATCCAACTCCTCGACCTCCGGATCCAAATGCCCTTCTTTCCTTTGGCAAAAACCAATTCCGCAACCCGCTTTGACCAGTTGCCAGTAAACGGTCTGATGATCGCAGCGCGTTTTGAAGAATGATTTGTCGACATCGACCCCGCTGTCACGAAACCCGCGCAGGATCCTTTCGTCGCGGTCATATCCCACGAAATCGAGCGCGAAGAGTTCTTCTTCCGTCTTGGGGCGCCCGACGCGATCCAGATAGGATTTCGCGCCAAACAGACCAAGTTCCGCGTCGCCCAAGTGCTGCGTTATGACGTCCAGTTGTTCAGGCCGATACATGCGGACGGCTATGTCTGCTTCCCGGAACAGAAGGTTTTCTGTGGCGTCGCTCGCGACCAACTCAACTTCTATGCCCGGCACTTCGCGACGGATGCGAGATATGATCCTGGGCATGACATAATGCGCAGTGAAGACGCTGGCCGAGATCCGAACCGTGCCTTGCATATCCTCGGCTGTGCCCGCCGCCGTTACAGCGATCTGGCCCGCGGCATCCCGCATCGTCTGGGCTGGCGTCAGAAGGGCCGACCCAAGATCGGTCAAAGCCATGCCCGCGCGGTGGCGTTGAAAAAGGGTGTTACCCAGTTCGTCCTCGATGGCCTGGATCTGCCGCCCGACCGTTGGCTGGCTGATCCCAAGGGCGCGCGCCGCACCAGAAAGCGACCCGGTTTCCGCCACGGCCAGGAAGGCCTGAATCAGGGACCAATCGCGGATCGGAAAAGCGTTTGCCATACAAATCTGAATATCAGACTTGCGAATTTCGGCAATGTCCTTTCGTCAGCGAATAGCTGAAAGAGGCTTCAACACAGAAGAAGGAGCCTGACCATGACGAACACTGTTCTTATCCTCGGACCTTCGGGCCGGTTTGGCCGTCACACGGCCGAGGCGTTCTGGAATGCAGGGTGGCAGGTTCGACTTTTCGACCGCAAATCGGACAAACTGCCAGAGGCAGCGATGGGCGTTGACCTGATCATAAACGGCTGGAACCCGCAGTATGATCGGTGGTCGGATGAGATCCCCGGCCTGACCGCGCAAGTGATCGAGGCGGCCAAAGCCAGCGGCGCGACAGTCATGATACCGGGCAACGTATATGTCTACGGCGCGGATGCGCCGGAGCGTTTTGCTGCCGAAACGCCCCATGGGGCGCAGAATACGCTTGGCCGCATTCGGAGGGAGATGGAACGGGCCTATCGCGATGCAGGCGTGAAGACGATCATCCTGCGCGCAGGGGATTTTTTGGATACCGAGGCGTCTGGAAACTGGTTCGACAAAGTGATTGCCAAGGATATTGCCAAGGGCAAAATGACTTACCCCGGTCCACTCGATCGGCCCCACGCCTGGGCTTACCTGCCGGATCTCGCCAAAGCCGCTGTCGAAATTGCCGAGCGCCGGGAAGGTTTGTCGACATTCGCCGACATCCCATTCCCTGGGTACACGTTGTCAGGGCAAGATCTGCATAAGGGCGTGGAAACTGCGCTGGGTCGGTCAATCAAACTGAACCGGATGATGTGGCTGCCTCTCTATTTGGTGCGCCCGTTCTGGCACCTCGCGAAACATCTGATTGAAATGCGCTATCTCTGGTCCAAACCGCACCATCTGGACGGATCGGCATTTGACGCGGTATTGCCGGAATTTGTGCCAACACCGCTTGAGACGGCGCTGGTTTCAGTTCTTGAGCCGAATATCCACCCAGACAAGCCGGTGTCTGGACACCGCGTCGCCGCGCTCGCTGCCGAGTAGCGCCCTGACCGGATCATCTGTGCCTGGCCAGAATACGCCGCTGTCCACGACCGCCCACTCGGTCGAGGGCAGCACATAATCGACCCGCAGGTTTCCCGGTCCGGTCTCGCCATCGCTCCAATCGGCGGTATCGAGGGACGGGTCGCCTCTGTGCCGCGCGTTGGCGCCGCCTTGCGCGGCAGCCTCTTGGCCGCCGGCGCTTCTTGGTTCCGGGTCTTGAAGCTTTTCATGAGACAAAAGGGCCGTGATGGCTTCGCGTCGCCCGTCGCCATCCAACGGATCTGCATTCGCATCGCCCGCCAGAACCAGGGGCGGACCTTCCCAGGCATTCAGGTATTGGAGCCAAAACGCTGCTTCATCGTGGTTTCGACGGCCGTTCCTGTCTTCGGGTCCGTCAAACACCGGTGGGGATGCATGGAACGCCCAAAGGTGGAAGCGCCCGTCAGGCCCATCAATTGCAAGATCCCAATGCCCTGTGGTCGACAACGGCAAGACCGCCATGACGTCTGGTCCATAAGTTTCTGGTGGGATGGCATCCGGGAAGTCGCGCCACAGGAAATCCGAGTAATTGCGGCTGGCGGTTTCGTCGACGGGGTATCTGGACAGCACGGCCATGCCATCCGCGCCGTTGAAGCGTCCGTATCCCAAGGCGTCACGCGGCCCGCCGACCCGGCCGTCGCCATCTAAATCCAACCCGCTTGGCCGCCCTGTGTTGGGGCGCCATGCGAAACGGTGCGCAAAGGACGCGCCAGCTCTCTCGACCAGATCCGCCAGAGCATTCAAGGCGTGACCATCCGTGTCATAATCCACGCCTGTCAGAAGGATCACATCGGGATCAATATGGGCTATGACACCGGCTGCGGTTTCAGCATCTTCATCGCCGCGCAGGATGTCCCGCAACAAAAGACCCGGTCCGTCCCGGGACAGTTCCGTGTTGTAAGTTGCAATCCTGAGGGTTTCGGCGCTCGCGGGCCCTGCCAGCGCAAGAAGCGTTAGGCCGGCAAAAGCCCAGCGTCGGCATCGGCAGACGCGGATTTGCGCTTGTCGGCAATCATCGAGGCGATCCGCCCCATGGCGATCCCGCGCATAAAGAGCGATGCCGGAAGGAAGGCCCATGCCGCGACGGTCCAAATCAGTGTGTGCGGATTTTCAAGTGAGACCGACCCGAAGAGAGAGGCCGCTGCCTTGAACACCGCGGGCGTTAAGAATGGCAGAAGAAACCCTAACGCAATGTTAAAGCGGGCGTCGCGTTCCAGACGCTCGACGACATCGCCACCGGCGGTCGGGTCGAATGTCGGAAGGTTGATCCACACGTTGAAGCTACCGCTGCCCTTTGGCCAACCGCGGAGGCGCAGAATGATCAGGAATACGGCTAAGGTCAGAAGCGATACCAGATAGCTCATCCCTGCGGCGGTGCGTACAAGGCTGATCTGGGCGGCGCTGGTTTCCTCAGGCAGCATCAGAACAACCAGGCGCACCGGGCTGTATGGGAAGTCGATGGCTTTGCCGATGACGGCGCCAATCGTCTCGAACCAATAGGTGACGATGTTCGGCTCAACTTGACCCAGGCTGATCACGGTCAGGAAAAGGACGGTGATAAAGAGCGAAGCAAACCGAACCCGGTTGAACGGGGGAGCATCGCGAAATTCGACTAGGCCGGGATAGTTCGACGCGTATTCGAAGATCGTCAGTGCGGCTCCGAAAATCGCGATCAGCGTCACGATCTGGGCGGCATCGGAATTGACGCCGGGCAACAGAAGCGACGGCATTGCGATCAGAAGCATCACGCAGAAGGCGCGGAAGACGGCGCCAGCGATACGGGCGATCATACGCATGGCCCCCCATTCGTGGCGGGATCAGGTGTCTGATCGTTTCCAGACGCGGTGTTCAGATTGTGGCAGCTCAACAATCTGGTGCCCCATAAAAAGTTGCGGTCAAACCCAGCAAGGTCCGGTTAACCCTGATGAGCGACTAGGGCATTTTCATGGACAAACTGGCGCAGTTTTGTAGCAACTTGGCAGCAAAATGGGGCCGCGAGTCCATGCGGCCCCAGATATGGTGGCGAAGGCTCGCTCAGACCCAAGGGCGGTCGAGCGCGGCTTTCTGCTCAAATGTGTCGATGGCGGCCGATTTTTCCATCGTCAGATCAATATCGTCGAGCCCGTTCAGCAGGCAATGCTTCTTGAATGGGTCGACTTCAAAGGTGAAAGCAGTTCCATCCGAGGCGGTGACTGTTTGCGATTCGAGATCAATCTCGATCCGGGCATTCGCGCCTTTCTCGGCATCTGACATCAGAATATCCACCTGATCCTGCGGCAGAACGATGGGCAGAATGCCGTTCTTGAAGCAGTTGTTATAGAAGATGTCGGCAAAGCTGGTCGAGATCACGGCGCGGATCCCGAAGTCCAAAAGCGCCCAGGGGGCGTGTTCCCGCGACGATCCACAGCCGAAGTTGTCGCCGGCAACCAGGATCTGGGCTTCGCGATATTGCGGCTGGTTCAGCACGAAATCGGCGATTTCTTCGCCATCCGGCGTATACCGCATCTCGTCGAACAGGTTTACGCCAAGGCCGGATCGCTTGATCGTCTTGAGGAACTGTTTGGGGATGATCATATCGGTATCGATATTCACAAGCGGCATCGGTGCCGCGATGCCCGAAAGTGTTGTGAACTTTTCCATTACATCATCTCCCGCACATCGGTCAGCTTGCCGGTGACCGCCGCCGCCGCTGCCATGGCGGGTGACATCAGATGGGTTCGTCCGCCACGGCCCTGGCGCCCTTCGAAATTGCGGTTTGATGTGGCTGCACAGCGTTCGCCCGGAGTAAGCTGGTCCGGATTCATGGCCAAACACATGGAACAGCCCGCAAGGCGCCATTCAAAGCCCGCTTCTTTGAAGATGTCGGCAAGGCCTTCTTCCTCGGCCTGAGCGCGGACCAAGCCCGAACCTGGCACAACCATCGCGCGCTTCACAGCAATTTTCTTGCCCTTCAGAATTTCGGCTGCTGCCCGCAGATCCTCGATCCGGCCATTGGTGCAGGATCCGATGAAGACCGTGTCGATCTCGATTTCGGACAGGGGTGTGCCGGGTTGCAGGCCCATGTAGTCGAGCGAGCGTTCTGCCGCGCCCACTTTGCCGCCTTCGAAATCGTCGGGTGCAGGCACCTTGCCGGTGATCGGCAGAACATCTTCGGGCGATGTGCCCCAGGTCACGACGGGTGCAATGTCTTCGCCCTTGATCGTCACGATCTCATCCCAGTGTGCGTCGTCGTCGGAATACAGCGTCTTCCACCAGGACAGTGCAGCTTCCCATTGGGCACCCTTCGGCGCATGAGGGCGACCTTGAACATATTCAAACGTTTTCTCATCCGGCGCGATCAGTCCCGCGCGCGCGCCGCCTTCGATCGCCATGTTGCAGACGGTCATGCGTCCTTCCATCGAAAGATCGCGGATTGCTTCGCCACAATACTCGATGACATACCCCGTACCGCCTGCGGTTCCGGTCTTGCCGATCACAGACAGGGTAATGTCCTTGGCCGTGACGCCCGGGCGAAGTTTGCCCGTGATCTCGACTTTCATGTTCTTCGATTTTTTCTGGATCAGGGTCTGGGTGGCCAGCACATGTTCGACCTCGGACGTGCCGATGCCATGGGCCAACGCCCCAAAGGCGCCGTGGGTCGCGGTGTGGCTATCACCGCAGACCACGGTCATGCCGGGCAGGGTCCAGCCCTGTTCCGGACCGACGATATGCACAATTCCCTGGCGGACGTCCGAGACCGGATAATAATGGATCCCGAAATCCTTGGCGTTCTTGTCGAGCGCTGCGACCTGGATACGGCTGTCTTCGGGCATCTGATCCGGGTTGTTTCGGCCCGCAGTGGTCGGAACGTTGTGGTCTGGCACCGCGATGGTTTTCTCAGGCGCACGCACGGTGCGGCCCGTCATGCGCAAACCTTCGAAGGCCTGCGGGCTTGTCACCTCGTGGACGAGATGGCGGTCGATATAAAGAAGGCAGGTGCCGTCCTCGGCCTCGTGGGCCACATGGGCATCCCAGATTTTGTCATAAAGCGTTTTGCCGGGCATCAGGGTACTCCCCCGTTTGAAGATGACTTGGATAGGGCTGGTCGGATCGCGCGACTATAGTCGTGCAATCACCGTGCGGGACGCGCCGAAGAACCGCCAGGGCAGGCGGGCGCGGTCATCCATATCAAATATCCGGGTCATAATCGCCGATCTAAAGCCTTGGGGCCGCCGGTGCAAGCGCATGGCGGGCTGGATCCGGGACAATCACTTGCCCTCTTGGGTGACCCCGTGCAACGCTCGACCAAAAGGGGCGGCCAATGGAAAACCAGGTCGAGTTTCTGTCGATGCAGCTCAGCGAATTCTGGACCATGGCCCAGATGCAGGCTGGCAATATGCTTCTGCCTTCGCGCCTGACCCAGATCGGCATTCTTGTGCTGTGCTTTCTGGCGGCCTGGATCATTCGTCGGACAACCGGGCCTGCCTTGCGCGAACAGATGCACAAGCTCGAAGGTTGGCCGAAGTGGCGTTTGCGCGTGCTTCTGGTCCTGCATCAGCGACTGCAACTGATCGCCTTCGTTGTTCTCGCCTGGCTCAGCGTGGCGCTGATGGCCGAGATTTCTATCCTGCCCTCTCGGCGGTTCATGCTGGTTATCGTTGCGACCATCGCCACAGCCTGGCTTGTGGTCAGCCTGGTCGGTCGGCTAGTGGCGAACCCGATGCTCAGGCGCGTCGTGACATGGGGCCTGGGCATCTACGTCACGCTCTACTACCTGGGTCTGGTCGAGGCGGTGTCAGAAGTGCTGGATGGCGTCGCCATAGAATTCGGCGATTTCCGTCTGTCGCTTCTGTCGCTGATCAAAGCCCTGATCGTGACGGGTCTCCTTCTTTTCATGGCCCGGATCCTGACGAAGGCTTCGGCATCGCGCATTCGTCAGACCAAGGATATCAGCCCGTCCATGCAGGTACTGGCCGTCAAGGCACTGCAAGTGGTGTTGTACGGTGCGGCGTTTTTCATCGGCCTGAAAGCTGTTGGCTTTGACTTGACCGGTCTTGCCGTCTTGTCGGGTGCTATTGGTGTCGGCCTAGGCTTCGGGCTGCAAAAGGTCGTCTCGAACCTCGTTTCCGGAATTATCATTCTGCTCGACAAGTCCATTAAGCCGGGCGACGTGATTTCGATCGGTGACACCTTTGGATGGATCAATGCTTTGGGGGCCAGATACGTCTCGATCACCACGCGTGACGGCAAGGAGTATCTGATCCCGAATGAGGATCTGATCACCGGCCAGGTGGTCAACTGGTCCCATTCCAATGACTTCGTGCGGCTCGATATCCATTTTGGCACCTCCTATGGCGACGATCCGCACCTGGTGCGAAAACTCGCGATCGAGGCCGCGGCGTCCGTCGATCGCGTGCTGCCCGGACGCCCGCCCGTGTGCCACATCACCGGGTTCGGAGACAGCTCGGTGGATTATATCCTGCGGTTCTGGATCACCGACCCCTCCGGCGGGCTGACCAACATCCGCGGAAACGTCTATCTTGCGCTTTGGGACGCTTTCCGGACGAATGACATATCTATTCCGTTCCCGCAGCGAGAAGTCCGTTTGCTGGGCGACGAAAACGCCGGTGGCCCGCAAATGCAAGCAACCTAAAGACGTCAAACGGCGACTGACATCTGGCCGTGCCGTCATCGCCGCGCTAATGTTCTAGGCTGGGTCTGGGAGCGTCTCTGGTGTCAGTGAGTTTCAGGAAGTTCGGTTGTCTCGCCACGGTGTTGATCGGGCTTGCGCTTCCTGTGTCCGCTTTGGAGCGTCTGGAATTTGCGGTTGTTGGGGCGGAACGCACATTGACCCGCGATCTGCAAAACAGCTCGCTCTTGGTGGCGGCGGTGCGGGAAGATCGCAAAGATGCCCAAAGTCTTCTGGCCGCGGCTCAGGCCGAATATGGTCGTCTTCTTGGGACGCTCTATGCGGCCGGGTACTATGGTGGAACGATCTCGGTTCGGATCGACGGCCGCGAAGCCGCAGAGATCTCACCACTGCGGGCGCCGGACAACATCGCGATTATCGCGGTCGAGATACGTCCCGGGTCGGTCTATGGGCTGGAACGGGCCGGACTTGGACCCATAGCGCCGGGAAGTGACTTGCCCGCGGAATTTCGACCGGGCGCGCCCGCAGGCACGGACGTCATTCGCGATGCCGCCCTGGCTGCGATCGATGGTTGGCGCGATCGGTCCCATGCCAAGGCAGATGTCGATGCGCAACGGATTGTGGCGGACCATCGGGCCAGACGCGTCACGGCCGACATCCGGATCGACCCCGGGCCGCCGTTGCGCTTCGGCGCGTTGAACATCAGCGGTCAGAACCGGACGCGAGACTCCCGCATCCGCGATATTGCGGGTCTTCCCTCGGGCAAGCCGTTTTCGCCAGAAGCGGCCCAAGCCGTGGCCGACCGGGTCCGCCGCACAGGAACGTTTCGGTCCGTTTCGCTGCGCGAGGCGGATACGCCGAATCCGGATGGCACGCTCGATTTCGATCTGGTGGTCGCAGAGGAACAGACCCGCCGTTATGGTGCAGGTGCCGAGATTGCCTCGGATGAGGGGATCACGCTTTCGGCGTTCTGGATGCACCGGAACCTTTTTCGGGGGGCCGAACGGCTACGGTTTGACGGAGAGGTCAGCGGGATCGCGGGGAATACGGCCGGGCTGGACTATACGCTTGGCGTCCGGTTCCAGCGACCAGCCACAACGGCCGCCGCCAATGATCTGGCGCTTTACGGGGAACTGGAGCGGTTGAACCAGCCGGAATTCACGTCCGAGACAATCACGCTAGGCGCAGAGTTGACGCGGCGCGCCAGCCAGACGGCAAGTTTCGGGGTCGGCGTTGAACTCAGCTTGTCGGACGAAAGCTCAGCGGCGGGCGACGTCACTTTCCGTCACTTGTTCTTCCCTCTCTCGGCGACGCTGGATCGGCGCGACGGGCCACTGGATACGCGGGAAGGCGCCTTTGTGGATGTTGAAATTGCGCCCTTCGTGGGTTTTGCCGCATCGGACTCTGGCGTCAGGACAACGGTTGATGCGCGCGCCTATGAAGCTTTTGGATCGCGGCTTGTTGTGGCCGGGCGGTTGCAATTTGGCTCGATCGCAGGGGCAAAGATCACGGGGCTTCCCAACGATCTGCGTTTCTTCTCGGGTGGCGGTGGCACGGTGCGTGGCCAGGATTTTCAGGCGCTTGGCGTCGATCTGGGCGGCGGCGCAACGTCAGGCGGCCGGTCCTTTCTTGGTCTCTCGGGCGAGGCACGGGTGGACGTGACGGACCTGATTTCCGTCGTCGGATTCGCCGATTGGGGGTTCGTTGGGCCGGACAGCTTGCCCAACGGCGACGGCGACAGCCACGCGGGTGCGGGTCTTGGTCTGCGGTACAATACCGGGATCGGGCCGATCCGTCTGGACGTGGCCATCCCGGTCAGCGGCACACCGGGGGGATCGGAGTATCAGTTCTACATCGGGATTGGACAGGCATTCTGATGCGTAGGTTCTGGATCATTGCGTTGATATGCCTCTGGCCCGTCTTTCTGATCGCGCAGGACGATGACCGTGGGTTTCTGCAACGTACCCTAGAGGACGCCTTGTCCGATGCCGGACGCGACGTGCGCATTATCGGGTTTGAAGGCGCGTTAAGTTCGGTCGCGACCTTGGATGAACTGACGATTGCCGACGATACGGGCGTCTGGCTGACCCTTCGCGGGGTCGAACTTGATTGGGCACGTGCAGCCTTGCTGCGCGGGCGGCTTGAAGTCACCAAGCTTACGGCCGATGAGATCCTGTTGGCGCGATGGCCGCCGTCTTCTGACGACGGTCCATCGCCAGAAGCATCCGGTTTAGCGCTGCCGGATTTGCCTGTTTCCATCGAGATTGGAGAGGTTTCGGCAGACCGTTTGTTTCTGGGTGCGCCAATCCTGGGAACAGAGGCGGAGCTTTCGGTCGCTGGGTCCTTGGGGCTTGCGGAAGGCAACGGGACGCTCGCCATCGAGGCCGCTCGTATCGACGGGCAAGACGGGCGTTTCGCAGTTTCGGCAGGGTATGACAACACGACCGAGGTTCTGGCCGCCGACCTGACACTGTCGGAAGGGCAGGGCGGTCTGATTGCGACGCTGGCGGGCTTGCCGGGTGCCCCGGCCATCGATCTGACACTTCAAGGCGAGGCGCCGTTGGCGGGTTTCACAGCCCGTCTGGCGCTTGCAACGGGGGGTGAAGATCGATTGGCTGGCACGCTGGCCCTGACTTCGACCGATCCGGATACGCCACCAGGCCGGGTGTTCCGGGCCAATGTGCGGGGCGACATCGCGCCGCTGTTCCTGCCGGGATATCAGGACTTCTTCGGTCCGGACGTTGTGCTGTCGGCCCGGGGCACACAATTTGCGAGCGGTCGTCTGGCGCTTGACGATTTTGAGGTGTCCACCGCCGCTCTGGACCTTACAGGTGCGCTGCTTCTTGGTGAGGACGGCTTGCCGTTGCGGCTGGACGTTGAAGGGCAGATCGGTCGCCCGGATGGTGGCCCGGTGCGGCTGCCCTTGTCCGGTGCGCCCACCGAAGTCAGATCGGTCACGCTTGATGTCGGCTTTGACGCCGCCGAGGGCAACCGTTGGACGGGTGAAGCATCGCTAAGCGGTCTGAACCGACCGGATTTCCGGGCGGCATCCATGTCGTTATCCGGCGGCGGTGTCATCAACCCCGGCGATGCTGCCCGGGTCACCGCGGGGTTCGACTTTTCGGCCGAGCAGTTGGATCTGACCAACGCCGCCGCTGAAGAGGTGCTGGGCGAGGCTGTGACGGGCCGCGCCGAGATCGTTTGGACGCGTGATCAGCCGCTCGAACTTGAAGTCTTTCGGATCGATGGTGAGACTTACGCACTGAATGCATCCGGTACTGTGGCGCCCGGCAATGGTGACCTGACCTTTGCAGGCGATGCCGGAGTGCGCGCCGCCGATCTTTCGGTCTTCGCCGGTGTGGCTGGCCGCGCGCTTGGTGGCGCCGCACAACTGGCGGTATCCGGTTCAGGTGATCTTCTGGGCGGCTCTTTCGATCTCGCCATCGACGGTGTCACGCGCGATCTGAAGGTTGACCAACCGCAAGCCGACCGTGTCCTGGCGGGTGAGGTTACGCTGGATCTCAGGGCCCGACGCGACGAGACCGGACTGGCCTTTGAAGGGCTGGAATTGGAAGGCGACCGTGCCTCGATCACCGGGTCGGGTGCACTCTCCAGCACCGCGCAGGCGTTGAACTTGTCCGCGCGGCTTTTGGATATTGCGGATCTTGAACCGCGGTTGTCCGGCCCTGTCGCGGTGCAGGTCGATGCGGCCTCAGAAGGCGGGCCATGGACAGGAAAGGCAGCGGCCAATGGGCTTGGGGCGGATCTGGCCTTTGACGGGACGCTGTCTCTGGATGGGGACACACCGGTATTGTCCGGATCGGCAGGCGGAGAGATTGCCGATCTGGCCGATTTTGCCCAGCTTCTCGATCGTCCCATTTCTGGTGAAATTCGGCTTTTGGCCGAGGGCACCGGGACCGTGGATGGGCAAATCCTGGATCTGAAAGCGACCGTTTCCGGCCTGGACCTTGCCATTGGCCAGCCCCAGGCAGACGCGCTTTTGGCCGGGCGATCCCGCCTTGAGATGGATGGTGCGCGGGGCGATGGAACCTTGACGCTTCGGCGCGGTGTCTTGTCTTCGCCGCTTGCGACGTTGGATGCGTCAGGTGTTCTTGGCGGATCGCAGGAGACGATTGCGCTGACCGGAGAGATCAGCGACCTGGCGCAGGTTCTTGGCGGCCTTATCGGGCCTGCCACGTTGTCTTTGGCCGCGTCGCGCGACGGGGGAGCTTGGACCGCTGACGCCTCGGTCGAGGGATCTGACAACCGATTGACCTATGACGGCACGGTGGATCTGACCGGCGACGTTCCAGCCCTTGATGGCGCGCTTGAGGCGAGCTTGCCTGATCTTTCGCTTTTGTCGCCTTTCGTCGGGCGGGAACTGTCGGGCGCGCTTGAGGTTTCGGCCACCGGCTCGGCCCGGGCAGACGGGTCGGTTTTTGACATGTCGGCGGCCGCCAGGGGCGAAGCGCTGCGGACGGGGATGGCCGACATTGATCGTCTGCTCGCCGGAACATCGACGCTGATTGTGGACGGTGCGCGATCTGCCGAGGCAATCGATTTGCGACGCGTTGAGATCAGGTCCCCGCTTTTGACCGCCGAAGCCACCGGGGGCGTTTCGGGCGGGGTGAGCACGATCGAAGCAACAGCGCGCCTTGCCGATATTGCACCATTCGTCCCTGGGTTCAGCGGCCCGGCGACGGCAGAAGGAACCGTGACCCGTGATGGCGACGGTGCGCTGGGCCTGGACATTCGGGCGACGGGTCCCGGAGGGCTTACCGCCACGGTCGCAGGTTCGGCGGCGCCGGACGTGTCAACCGCGGACCTTGAGATTGCGGGGCGGGCTGAGCTTGCCTTGATTGACCGTTTTATCGCGCCGCGCACAATTGCCGGCCCCGCTGTCTTTGATCTTCGGCTGAACGGTCCGCTGGCGTTGTCGTCCCTGTCCGGTCAGGCCTCTGCCAACGGTGCACGGCTTGTCGATCCAGGTACAGGTATTGTGCTGGAAGGGATCGCTGCTTCTGCAGATCTGGCAAGTGCCCGTGCGTCGGTCGATGTCAGCGGCTCGGTCCGCGGCGGTGGGCGCTTCACAATTGCCGGTCCGGTTGATCTTGTTGCGCCCAACACTGGCGATCTCTCGGTGGCGCTTCGACAGGTCGCGCTGACCGATCCGTCCCTTTTCGAGACCACTGTCACGGGTGACCTGTCCATGGTGGGGCCCTTGGCCGGCGGTGCCCGGATAAGCGGTGCCTTGTCCTTAGGACCCACGGAAATTCAGGTTCCGTCGTCGGGTTTGTCCGGGACCTCCGAAATCCCCGAGATCACCCACATAGGTGAACCAGCAGCCGTACGGGCCACGCGCGCCCGGGCCGGATTGCTTGAGGCTGAGAGATCGCGATCCGGCGGTGGTGGCGCTGTTTATCCGCTCGATATCCGGGTTTCGGCCGAAAACCGGATCTTTGTGCGCGGCCGTGGACTTGATGCCGAACTGGGTGGCGGCCTGCGCGTCGCGGGAACCACCGCGGATATCGTGCCTGATGGTCAATTCGATCTAATCCGTGGCCGGTTGGACATTCTAGGCCGCCGATTGAACCTGACCGAGGGTCGAATCCAGCTTCAGGGGGGGCTTGATCCGACGCTGTTCTTCGTCGCCGAGACCGAGGCGGAAGATGTGACCGTCCGGATCGTGATCGAGGGGACAGCATCCGAGCCACGCATCTCGTTTCTGTCGTCGCCTGAATTGCCCGAGGATGAAGTGCTTGCCCGGCTTTTGTTCGGGCGCGGGGTCGAAACATTATCGCCGGTCCAGGCTGCACAGCTTGCGGCAGCCGTCGCGACGCTCGCTGGGCGCGGGGGCGGCGGTATCGTGAACCGTCTGCGCGAAGATTTCGGGCTGGACGATCTGGATGTGACAACATCAGACACAGGCGGCACCAGCCTGCGCGTCGGGAGTTACATCTCGGACAACCTTTACACTGATGCCACAATCGACTCCGAAGGTGAGACCGAAATCAACCTGAACCTCGACGTGTCTTCGAAGCTGACCGTCAAAGGTTCGGTCACGTCCGAAGGCAGCACGGGCATCGGGATTTTCTTCGAACGCGATTATTGATCCGCCTGGTATTCCAGAAGATCGCCGGGCTGGCAGTCGAGTTCGCGGCAAATTGCCTCAAGCGTCGAAAACCGAACCCCCTTTACCTTGCCCGACCGTAAAAGCGACAGGTTCTGTTCAGTAATGCCGATCCTGGTGGCGAGTTCGCGGGCGGTCGTCTTACGCATCGCCAACATGACATCGAGCCGGGTAATGATCGCCATTAGATGATCGACCTGTTGTCTTCAGCGGTCTCTGCTGCGTCCGTCATGGCCCAGCCAACGGCGATCAGAAGCGCTCCGGTCAGCAAGAACCCGATCTGATCCGATGACACCGCCAATGCGATGGCTTTTTCGCCGGGCGGGTTCGACAGGGTCAGTGCCAGCACCTGAAGCGGGTGGACGAGGATCGATAACAGTGCCGTGGCCGCCAGCCAGATGCCGGACGTCCGGATCAACGCGGCTGATGCATGGGTCAACACCTGTCCATTGGCATAGTTCCGAAACAACGCGCGCATGGCGCTCAATGCCTTGAGCAGGGCAATCAATGGGAGCAAACCCAGGATCAGCGTGATCATTGCCCGGCCGCGGCCAAGCGGATCTGGGATAGCCACACCGCTAAAGGCGTCCCGTGTCAGGGTTTCCACAATTTGACCCAAGCCCAGACCCAGACCGACGGCAACAGGCAGGGAGATCACCGCGACCAGAATCAACGTGATGACGATCGTTAAAACTGCGACAAGAGTTCGGGAAAAGGCGGGCATAGACATGTGTTTCCTCTTTCGCGATGTAAAATTTAAGTAAAACATTAAAAACTGCATGTAAAGAGTGAATCACGCGAACACCCGATATGGGGCGCATCCATTGTGCAGCGTTGTGTCTGAAAAAGAACCGAAACGTTGTGGTGGGCGAACCGATTGGACCCATTGGTCGCCGGTCCAACGCCGCAAAATTCGCGAAATATCGCGTGCGAACGCCACAACCACCACAAAGTCTTGCGGATATTCCCGGTGACATTGAGAATTCACAAAGCGAGTGTTATCTTTTCCACAAGCCTAGCGCCGGGGCCTGTCGGCGCGCAGATAAGGAGGACACTGTCCTGTCTCATCTTCCTGATGCGGTGCAAGAGACGACCGCAACAGCCCCCGCCTCGGCCGGGGCACAAACCGCACAAGGCAAGGCCACCTTGCAGTGCATTCTTTCTTCCCTTGACGATGACAAAGCCGAAGACGTGGTCTCGATCGACCTCGCCGGGAAATCGGAAGTGGCCGATTTCATGGTGATTTGTTCGGGGCGGTCGACGCGGCAGGTGGCGTCTATCTCGGAGAAGCTGGTTGAACGGTTGAAGCAGGACCAGGGCGTACTGTCGCGCGTTGAAGGTAAGGACGCTGGCGACTGGGTCTTGATCGACGCCGGCGATGTGATCGTTCACGTTTTCCGGCCGGAAGTGCGCGAATTCTACCAGCTTGAGAAAATGTGGATGTCGCCTGTTGCTGAAGCCGAAAAGGCCTGATGCAACTGGACATTCTGGCGGTCGGACGGATGAAATCCGGCCCTGAACTGGACTTATTCGAAGACTACCGGACGCGCATCGACCGGACCGGGCGGCCGTTGTCGCTTGGTCCATTGGGGCTGATTGAGATCGACGAACGGAAAGCCAAGAGCAGGGTAGAGCAGTCGGCAGCACTGGCGGAAAAACTTCCAGACGGCGCGATATCCATTGCCTTGGACGAGCGCGCGGTGCCCGCCAAAAGCGAGGATTTGGCCAATGATCTTGCGCGCTGGCGGGACGATGGGCGCCAGCGGGCGTGTTTCCTGATCGGCGGGGCTGACGGCCATGACCCCGCGCTTCGGGATCGCGCGGACCTGATCTTGTCTTTCGGGCCGATGGTTTGGCCGCACATGCTTGTGCGTGTGATGTTGGCGGAACAGCTTTACCGGTCCTGCTCGATCCTGGCGGGGACTCCCTATCATCGGGCCTGAAAGTTTGACTATTTCCGCCAAGATGAAGGGGCGGGTTTCGCCCATGTTCAGGGCCGGATAGAAGCGTCTTGCGCGGAGGTAAGAAGGGGCGGAGATGGCCAGCAAGAAACCTGTGGTTCTTTGTATCCTCGATGGCTGGGGGTTGCGCGAAGACAGCACTGCGAATGCGCCTGCCCAGGCCGCGACGCCGACGATGGATCGACTGATGGCCGAGTGTCCGAATGCGACGCTGGTCACCTTTGGTCCCGATGCCGGATTGCCCACCGGGCAGATGGGCAATTCTGAAGTCGGGCACACCAATATCGGAGCTGGCCGGGTCGTCGCAATGGATCTTGGTCAAATCGATCTCGCGATAGAAGACGGCAGTTTCGTCAAGGCGCGGGCCTTGCAAGACTTCATTGCCACTCTGAAACGAACGGGGGGTACGGCGCATCTGGCTGGGCTCGCGTCGCCCGGTGGGGTGCATTCGCATCAATCCCATATCGTCGCGGCGGCGCAGGCGGTCCGTGCGGCTGGAGTTCCGGTGGTGGTGCACGCAATCACCGATGGACGGGACGTTGCGCCAAAATCGGCCATGGGTCAGGTTGGTGCGTTGGACGAGGCGTTGCCCGATGGCGCACCGATTGGCACCGTGATCGGGCGCTATTTTGCGATGGACCGGGACAACCGGTGGGAGCGTGTGTCAAAGGCTTATGCCGCGCTTGTGCATGGGCAGGGGGAGTTGGCCGAAGACGCTTTGTCTGCGATCAAGGCCGCCTATGACAGGGGCGAAACGGACGAGTTCATCGCGCCGACGGTCATTCGCGGGAATGGTGGCATCCGTCCAGAGGACGGGCTTTTCTTTATTAATTTTCGGGCGGACAGGGCGCGCGAGATCCTGCGCGCCATCGGTGAACCGGGTTTCGCTGATTTCGATACGGGCGACCGACCGAAACTCTCCGCTCTACTGGGCATGGTGGAGTATTCGGACGGCCACAACGCCTATATGACAACTGTCTTTCCGAAGCGTGAGATCGCCAACACTCTGGGTGAATGGGTGGCCAAACAAGGTAAACGCCAATTCCGCCTGGCCGAAACCGAGAAGTATCCGCATGTCACATTCTTCCTGAACGGCGGTGTCGAGACACCTTTTGAGGGTGAGGAACGGTTCATGCCGCCGTCTCCGAAGGTCGCGACTTATGATCTTCAACCGGAGATGTCTGCGCCCGAGGTCACGGCGAAACTGATCGAGGCCATCAATGCCGGGTTCGATTTGATCGTCGTAAACTTTGCCAACCCGGACATGGTCGGGCACACCGGCGATCTTGGGGCTGCCATGAAGGCGTGCGAGGCCGTGGATACCGGTCTGGGTCAAGCCCTCGATGCCTTGGAGAAAATGGGCGGGGCAGCGATTGTCACCGCGGATCATGGCAACTGCGAAACCATGGTGGATCCCGAAACGGGTGGTCCCCACACAGCGCACACCACAAATCTTGTGCCCGTCATTCTGGTCGGTGGCCCAAAGGGCGCAAGTCTTTCAAAAGGCCGTCTTGCGGATCTTGCGCCGACAGTTCTGGAACTTATGGGCCTGGATCAACCGCCCGAGATGACCGGGCAAAGCCTGATCCGCGAATGATCCGCGCCTGTCTGATCTCACTTTGTCTGATCTGGCCAAGCGTCACCTATGGTGATGCCGTAGCGGAGGCGGAAGCTGCGGCGGGCCAATTGATCGACGCGGCAGATGCGCTGGAACGCGCCGGTCGCGCGCGGGACCGCGTTGCGGCGTTGACCCAGGTGATCCAGGCATACGAGGCCGGTCTGGCGGCCCTTCGCAAGGGACTGCGTGCCGCCGCGCTGCGCGAGGCTGCATTGGAAAGCGAGCTCGCCCAAGAAGAAGTCGAACTCAATCGACTGACGGCGGCCTTGTTATCGATGCAAACGTCGCCCGAGGCGCTGTTGCTTTTGCATCCCGCCGGGCCTGTCGACACGGCTCGGGCTGCGATGCTTTTGGCAGAAGTGACCCCGGCGCTTCAAATGCGCGTTGATCGGCTGCGATCTCAGCTAGAAGAGCTTGCAATCCTGCAAGCGCTGGACGTGCGCATTCTGGGAAGGTTGCAAAGTGGTCTGGCCACCGCCCAGTCGGCCCGCTTGCAACTGTCCGAGGCGATTACCGAGCGCGCGCCCCTTCCCGATCCACAGGACGCCGCGACAATCCTGGCCCTGATCGAAAGCGCCGAGACATTGGATGCGTTTGCCTCCAACCTTGCCGTCGATACCGAAGCGAGCGGAACGGTCAATGACGCCTTTCTTGCCAGCAAAGGCAGCCTGCGCCTTCCCCTGCGCGGAACGCCGATTTTGGGGTTCAACGATGCCGATGCAGCAGGGGTAAAACGTCCGGGCCTCGTCCTGGCTTCGCCCGCTGGCGCTATCGTCACCGCACCCTGGCCGTCGACGATCCGATACACCGGACCACTTCTTGACTACGGAAATGTGATTATCCTGGAACCGGAAACAGGGTATCTTCTTGTTCTGGCCGGGTTAAGCGAGGTATTCGGCACCATTGGCGACGTCGTTTCAGAGGGGGCGCCTGTTGGATTCATGGGGGGCAGAGCGCCGTCCGCAGACGACTTATTGCTCGACCTCAAAGGTGCAGGCGGGCAAGATCGAACCGAGACACTATATATGGAACTGCGCGTGGCTGGCGATCCGGTCGATCCCGCCCGCTGGTTCGAAACGGGGAAAGAGTAGGACGAGCGCATGAACAAATACGTTGTGGCCGCAGTTGGCGGCGTTTTGGCCGGGATCGTCCTGACGACCCAGGTCGCGGGCCCGCTGGTCGCACAGGAAGCGGATCGCAATGCCTCGGTCTACGAACAACTGGACCTGTTCGGAGATATTTTCGAACGGATCCGGGCGCAATATGTCGAAGAAGTGGACGAGAAAGAGCTGATCGAAGCCGCGATTGACGGAATGCTGACATCCCTTGATCCGCATTCGTCCTTCCTGTCCCCGGATGACGCGGCCAACATGCGCGTCCAGACCCGTGGCGAATTTGGCGGCCTCGGCATCGAGGTCACGCAGGAAGAAGGCTTTGTGAAGGTCGTCTCGCCAATCGACGGCACCCCGGCCGAAGATGCGGGCATCGAAGCGGGCGACTTCATCACCCATGTGGATGGCGAAAGCGTGCTCGGTCTGACGCTGGATGAAGCGGTCGAGATGATGCGCGGGCCGGTCGGCTCTGAGATCATCATCACCATCGTCCGGGAAGGCGGGACCGAACCGTTTGACGTCTCAATCATCCGGGACACGATCAAGCTGACGGCCGTTCGCACCCGGACCGAGGGCGATACAATCGTGCTTCGGATCACGACATTCAACGATCAGACTTTCCCGAACCTCAAGGAAGGCTTGGAAGAGCAACTGGAAGAAGCTGGCGGCTGGGACAATGTGAACGGAGTTGTGCTTGATTTGCGGAACAACCCGGGCGGGCTTCTGACCCAAGCCATCCGCGTGTCGGACGCATTCCTCGATGCAGGCGAGATCGTCTCGACCCGCGGACGTGACCCGCAGGATGGCGAGCGCTTCAACGCGACCACCGGCGATCTGGCCGAAGGCAAACCGGTTGTGGTTCTGATCAACGGCGGTTCCGCTTCGGCTTCCGAGATCGTGGCTGGCGCGTTGCAGGATCACCGCCGGGCCATCGTGGTCGGTACAAAGAGTTTCGGAAAGGGTTCGGTCCAGACGGTGATGCCGCTTCGGGGTGACGGGGCCATGCGTCTTACGACCGCGCGGTACTATACGCCGTCTGGTCGGTCGATCCAGGCACTTGGTGTTTCGCCTGATATCATCGTTGAACAACCGCCGCGCCGCGAAGAGGTGGAAGATGGCGATGCAGCGGGCAATCGCCGGTCCGAGGCTGATCTGCGCGGGCGTTTGAACAATGACAGCTTGTCTGAGGATGAGATCCGGCAGATCGAAGAAGATCGCGCACAGGCCGAGTCGGCAGCAGAGCTTCGCGAAGAGGATTACCAGCTGGCCTATGCAATCGACATTCTGAAAGGTTTGTCGGCGCTGGGTCCGGCAGAGTAACAGGGCACATTCAACAAAAAGGCCGTCCTTTGAGGCGGCCTTTTTTGTCGGTGGGACAGTTTCAGTCCGAGCGTGGATCGCCTAGCGTCATGGGAATGAAGACGGACCCCGAAACTCTTCCCTACCGCCCCTGTGCGGGCGTCGTGCTTGCGCGTGACGATGGCACTGTTTTTGCAGGAGAGCGGATCGACACGCCTGGCGCCTGGCAAATGCCGCAGGGTGGGATCGACAAGGGTGAGACACCCCAAGACGCTGCGCTGCGCGAATTGGTCGAAGAAACCGGTGTGACCGCAGATTTGGTGTCTGTGGAAACCGAAACCTCGGACTGGGTGCGATACGATCTGCCCGACCATCTTTTGGGCAAGATGTGGAAGGGCAAGTATCGCGGTCAGAAGCAGAAATGGTTCTTGCTTCGGTTCCGTGGCGCAGATTCAGACATTCAGATTGCAACCAAACATCCGGAATTCGCCCGATGGCGCTGGATGACCCCGAACGATATCAAAGCCAGCATCGTGCCCTTCAAACGTTCGGTTTATGATGCGGTCTTCCAGGAATTCTCACCAAACCTTTGACAGAACGGGCGGCGATCCGGTTTCCTGATCGCACTTGTGAAAAGGAATTTGGTTTATGGAAGAAATCGACGGCCTTGAGAAAGACGGCCATTTCAAGCTTGGGCGACAAATGTTCGATGTCTATGTCGCCGAGGGCACGCGCCTTATGGACTTCTATCTTGAGAAGCAACCGGGCGAGTTCGGTCGCAATCCGGTGCATGTCTACACCTGGGATTGCGCCAAAGGGAACGAAAACGCGCGTCGTCCGCAGTTCCTGCCGCTCACCTATTATTTTTCAGCCACCCGGCTGACGCCAGCGGGAAACATCAACGAGACGTTGCGCGATGATGCGGTGACCAAGCTTTTCGAACAGACGCGGCTCCGCAACGAGGCGAACCTTGAAAAGGCGATCGAGGCGATCGTGGCGCCTGTCGCGTTCCGGATCGATTGGTCGCCTTTCGCGCCGTACTTCAACGCCAAGAACAAGGCGACGGTGGTCTGCTGGGTGAAGTATCGCGACTATGTGCTGAGAAGCCGAGCGAAGCCAAACCACCTGTATATCCTGTCGCAGCCCGTAAGTTATATTCTTCAGATGATCATTACCGGCCATTGCGAAGCTGAATTGGAAGAAGAACCCGAAGCGCTGGAAGGCAACGCGCTTGAGCAAGGGCGCGACCGGAACGCCAAGCCGCTGATTCTGACCGAAACAGGTTTCGTTCCTGAAAGCGCGCTCTTCCTGCAAACGCTGTACGAGCGGCGCAGAGGCGTTCGGCGCGAAGAAAAGCGCCGCGCCCGTCAAAAGGAACAGCGCCGGGCCAATGCCGCGCGCGAGGCTTATCGCGAGAAACTGGCCGCCAAGGACTAGCGCCCGGGAAGGTCTTGTCGTGTATCCCGCCCGCCGGGCCAACTGTCGATCAACGCGATGGCTTGGTCGGCGGATTCGACAAAGCGGAACAGTTCCAGATCTTCGGCGGCGATCGTCCCGGCCTCGGCAAGCGCATCCCAATTGATAATGCTACGCCAGAAGTCCTCACCAAAAAGCAGGATCGGCACGGTCTGCATGCGCCCGGTCTGGATCAACGTCAAAGCCTCGAACAGCTCATCTAACGTGCCGAAGCCTCCTGGAAAAACGGCAATGGCGCGGGCCCGCATCAGGAAGTGCATCTTTCTGATGCCGAAATAGTGAAAGTTGAAGCAAAGCTCGGGCGTCACATATTCGTTTGGTGCTTGTTCGTGAGGCAGCACGATATTCAGGCCGATTGAGACGCCCCCAGCGTCGATTGCGCCGCGATTGCCCGCTTCCATGATGCCGGGACCGCCGCCTGTGACGACCACGTTTTCGCGGTTATCAGCGGCCAGGCTGCGTTCGGTCAGGATGCGCGCAAACTTGCGGGCCTCATCATAGTAATCCGCAAGACCCGCAAGGGTTTCAGTTCGTGCTTTGCTTCGGGACGCCGGTTCCGGAATACGCGCGCCGCCGAACAAAACAACTGTGGATACGATGTTTTGATCGGACAGGATCAGTTCTGGTTTTTGCAATTCCAGTTGAAGCCGAACGGGCCGCATCTCATCCCGGCACAGAAAATCAGCATCGTCAAAGGCAAGCCGGTATGCGGGCGACCGCGTTTGCGGCGTGTCCGGCGTGTCATGCGAAGTCTCGATATCCTGGTGGGCATTCGGGAAGACCCTTTGGGTGTCGTCCTTCATGGGCTTCTCCTTCCTTGTCGGCCAGTTATCCCAGACCAGAGTGGTCCCCGATTGGGCAACAATGACAAGCAGAATCTCCGTGAGCGGCCTGCGACAACCGTGCACGCAAACATTAGGAGTGCCTTAACGGACAGGGCTTAGCTTGGATCCGACCCGGACTTCAGGGGTTAGGCGGTCTTCTTCATGCACTTGCATCACAT
Organism: Paracoccaceae bacterium; assembly: GCA_965267475.1. Classification (GTDB taxonomy): domain Bacteria; phylum Pseudomonadota; class Alphaproteobacteria; order Rhodobacterales; family Rhodobacteraceae; genus JBCBKU01. The sequence goes on along the minus strand of OZ254079.1, from coordinate 237,128 downwards.
CATCTATTTCTCGCGGGCGACCACCTCGCAGGTTGATCTAAGCGCGCTTGAACAAACGTCACGCCGAAACAATTCGGCGCTTGGGATCTCGGGGCTTCTCTTTTTCACGGGCACTCACTTTCTTCAGGTCCTTGAAGGGGAACGTTCCAAGATTTCTCGCACGATGGAGCGGATCTTTCGCGACCCGAGGCACGAAGAGGTCGTGATCGCCCTGGCCGAAGACATCGATGAACGCTGCTTCACTGACGGCCCGCTGGCCATTGTGTCGCGCGACGACAAATATCAACACATCATTAGGCCCTACTTCGTCGATGGCGTGTTTGAGCCGCGCCGACTGGGGGCAGGGGAGATATGGGATATCTGCGTGTCCGTCGCGGATGTGGCGACCAATCGCGACGCAGAAGCCCGGCGCGCCAGCGGTTGCGGATAGCGGCTCTGCCGACTATAGCGGCGCGACACCAACCGAGGGGGCGCGCGCTATGTCAAACGCAGCATTGGAATCCGCGATCGAGGCGGCATGGGACGCGCGCGAGACGATCAGTCCCGCCACCGGCGGAGAGACCCGCGAAGCCATCGAAGATACGCTGAATGCGCTCGATAGCGGAGCGCTTCGTGTGGCTGAAAAACAGCCGGACGGCAATTGGCACGTCAATCAATGGGCCAAGAAGGCTGTATTGCTTGGGTTCCGCCTGAAAGACATGGAACGTCAGGATGGCAGCGCGCAGGGCGGTGCCTGGTGGGACAAGGTCGACAGCAAGTGGAAAGACTGGGGCGACAACGAATGGGGCGCCGCGGGATTTCGGGCCGTGCCGACCAGCGTGGTCCGTAAATCGGCCTATATCGCCCCGGGCGTAGTTTTAATGCCGTCCTTTGTGAACCTTGGGGCCTATGTGGATTCCGGAACCATGGTCGACACCTGGGCAACGGTCGGTTCCTGCGCCCAAATCGGAAAAAATGTCCATCTTTCCGGGGGTGTAGGTATCGGCGGCGTCCTTGAGCCAATGCAGGCGAGTCCGACCATTATCGAAGACAACTGCTTTATCGGCGCGCGGTCCGAAGTCGTCGAGGGGTGCATCGTCCGCGAAGGCTCGGTTCTTGGCATGGGTGTCTTCATCGGGAAATCCACGAAGATCGTCGACCGAGAATCCGGGCAAGTCAGCTATGGTGAAGTGCCGCCTTATTCTGTGGTTGTGGCAGGGTCGATGCCATCCAAGAACGGAATAAACCTTTATTGCGCCGTAATCGTTAAGACCGTTGATGAAAAAACGCGCGAAAAGACCGGAATCAATGAACTGTTGCGCGACTAATCGCAACAAACCGTTTCCATATTAGCGACAAGAAGCCGGGTTCAGGCCGCCATTCCGTCAAAAGCCCCCTCTAAAAACAAGAGCATGGGTAACGGTAATGGTGCCGCGGTTGGTTTCCGCACCCTGCAGACAATCCTTGACCTTCGTCAGGTTGCTGCGAGTGCAAGTCCGATGACGCGTCATAGGATTGCTGCAGGGGTTTCTCCCGCACAGTGCAATCCCGATCACGCACGCGCGCATGTCGACACCCTGATCTTCGAAGAACGCTGTCGTATCTCAAGCCCGGAGACCGCGGAGCTTCACCCCGCCATTCTTCTGATTGCCACACTGCCCGATGACGACTTCGACGCGTTTCTGGCATCGACGGCCATCTTGGTGGCTGATCGTCTTCAGGGTGGTCGCGGCAAGGACGATCTCTATTGGCATTGGGACGCATTCCACGGCCATTACGGGATGGCGCCCGCACCCATTCGGGCGGCGATCTTGCAAGGCTATCGGGCCATGATGAAGCTTGGACTGATGCAGCACGATCAGGCACCCGAAGATCATCTTGCCTGTTCGGCACGTCCGGCGGATGTGATGAATGCCCTGCTTCAAGTCTTGGCGCGCGCCGGTGAAGACACGTTGGCCGAGATAGCGGCAACCGGGCCAGCATCAGAGAAACTTTTGTGCCGGGCGACGCTTCGCGAAGTCATCGAACTGCAAGAAGGCATTCTTCAACCCGGGCAAGAGGAATTGCCGGGTGCCGCTTTGCGTAGTGCGGCGCGGGACCCTGAGAACCCAGGTTTTGCCGCCGCAACCGCGTGCCTATTGGCAAACGAGATCCTCCGCGGCGACCGGCAGGCCTGGCCAGCCGAGGCATGGGTGACGTTCACGGACCCGCTTTTGAAATTGCCTGAGCCCATTGCCGCGCCGCTTATCGGTGCGATCCGCCATCTATACGAACGCGGCGACTGGGATCCCTATCCCGGTCAAGTCTTTGACCTTTTGGGTGACGGTGCCTCGCCAATCCCGGGATACGCCGATCTGAGCACCGCACGCGCGACCTAGGCAGCACGATCCTGCCGGGCTGTGCGGAAAAGCTGCGCTTCATAAGACTTGAGCGTTCGGCGCGCCGCGGGGCTGTATCCTGCACCGGTTTCGGGGTCGAGTTCCGGGAAGATCTTGCAAATCTCATCCAGGACATCCTGCTCGAAACAGGCCGTTGTCTGTGACCCTGGCAGAAAGCTTTCGGTGGGCCAACCTTCTGAATAGATCACCTGGTGGCGATCAAACATCAGATGAACATATTCCACCGTTCCACCATCGCGGATGCGAATGGATCCATCGTTCACAAGATCCTTCGCTGCGACCAAAACCTCATCCTCGCCGAACAGCAGTTCGGCCTCGCGACCCGAGATCAGGATCCTGTGGTTCGGCGACACCACAAGCTCGCGGTGATCACCCAGTGTCCCTTCGGCGATCACGACCGGAGCCATGTCGTCTTTGGCGGGCAACACGCGCCGCCCTATCCAGCGAACGGGCTGCGGTCCATCGTCGCGGGTCAGCACCAAATCGTCGATCTGCAGGGCCTCGACCGGGCGCTCACCGTTCGGTGTCGCAATCAAGGTGCCCGTTACGAAGCAAGGTATGGTGCCAAGGACAACAAGTCCGGTATCTGTTTCGCCCGTCGTGCTTGCGATGTCATACGAGAACGAAATGTCCTCGACGTCGCTGTCGGCTTCGACCGTCAACGTTCCGTCGGCGTTCAGAGTGACCCGTTGCCCGGCCGGCAATATGATCGTGGTGCCGGCAGTAACAGCTTGCCCATTGATGTGGGTTACAGAAAGCGTGCCTGTGGAAAGGTTGATATCGTTTCCAAGGACATCAATCGTCCGAGATCCGTCCGGAAAAATCGTTGTCCCGGTATCGTCCACAGCAATCACCGTGGCCTGTGCACTTCCCGCTGCGATCAGCAGGTTCGAGTCAAACGCGCTGTCGGCGACGTCAGCGACACCGATCTTCAGCGTGTTCACTTCTTCATCGCGGACGGGGATCGTCAGCGACAGCTTGATCGTGAACCCGTCCATCTCGGTGTTGAACTGGTCGGATGTGTTGTCGATATACAGATTTATGTTGTTCGTCGGATTGATGTTGTTGACGGCACCCTGACCCGTGCCAACGGAAAGCGGAACGTTGGTTCCGTCCAGCCAAACACCCATCAAGTCGTTGTAGATGTTGTTCGCGAACTCTGGATATTCCTCGGACGCGAACACGAAATCAATCGTGATGAACTCAACGCCCTCATCCGGAATGAAATCGATCTCAAGATAGGACGCGTCAAACGTGTTGCGACCTGCCAACGCGTCGAAGTCAGCGTCCCCGTTGGGACCAGAGTTCGGCGACGTTGTATTTGTTCGAATGTTCGATTGAGAAGAATTGTTCGTGAAACGGTCAGCTTCACCAGTCGACAGGATAACGCCCGTGTCGGCCGGAACGACGTTAGGCGATATTGTGTCTCCGTCCGAATAAATTGCGGACGCGTCGTTGTCGCCAGTATAGCTGGCACCCACAACAGTGACACCATCCCCAAAGATCGTGTTGGCCATCTCAAGCGCCGTCGCGCTTGTGTCATAGGTAAGCTCGACCCCTGCAACCATGACTGCCCCTCATCAATTATCAAGGCAGTCATAGCGCGCAGGGCGCACCATGAATCAGATCGAAGATATCTGCTCGCGCGCGGATTGACCGCTACGCACCCTGCCTCGGGTTTTGTTGTTGTGGATAGCATGCCGCAGAATGGGTTTTGGCGCAAACAACCTCTGCGTGAGCAAGGCGTGCGGCCTGCCAAAGTGTCGCGGTCCCGCCACAAGGCGTGCATTGCGGCGAAGGGCACGGCGCTGTAACGCTTTGGCCCATGACGACGCCCATTGATCCCGTAGATTTGACGAAGCGGTTGATCCGCTGCCGGTCCGTGACACCCGCTGACGATGGCGCCATCGGACTTCTTGGGGGTCTGTTGTCCGAAGCGGGTTTTGACTGTCACCGCGCCGATCGCGGCGGGATCGCCAACCTGATCGCGCGGTTCGGGCCCAAGGGACATACAAGAACTTTTGGCTATAACGGCCATACCGATGTGGTGCCCGAGGGTGACGCGTCTGAATGGTCGGTGGATCCGTTCGCGGCTGAGATCCGGGACGGCATGGTCTGGGGGCGCGGCGCTGCCGATATGAAGTCATCCGTGGCCGCTATGGTTTCAGCCGCAGTCGATATGGCCGCCGAAGCTCCGGACGGGGCGATCCTTTTGACCATAACCGGGGATGAAGAGGGCGATGCGTTTGACGGAACCCGCGCGCTTCTTGATGCCATGGCGGATCGGGGCGAAGCGATGGATATCTGCCTTGTTGGAGAACCGACTTCGGCTGAAACCCTGGGTGATACCGCCAAGATTGGGCGGCGCGGATCCCTGAATGCGTTCTTCACGGCCAAGGGTGTGCAAGGTCACACCGCCTATCCGCACCGGGCCAGGAACGCGGCCGCCGCCATGGCCCGTTTGATGAGCCTCTTGTCCACCCACTTGCTGGACACAGGCACCGAGCATTTTGATGCTTCGACCATCGCCGTGACGACAATTGACACGGGCAACAAGGCGTCGAACGTTGTGCCTGCGTCATGCTCGGCCACGGTCAATATCCGCTTCAACGATGCACATACAGGGGCCGGATTGTCTGATTGGTTGCGGGCAACGATGGAGGCCATCGCCGAGGATACGGGTGTAGAAATGGACCTGCGCGTGCACATCTCGGGTGAAAGCTTTCTGACACCACCCGGCCGATTGTCCGATCTTGTGGCCAATGCGGTTGAGGCGGAAACGGGTCTCAGGCCAGATCTGTCTACGACGGGCGGCACTTCGGACGCGCGCTTTGTCAAGGATCACTGCCCGGTCATGGAGTTCGGGCTGGTTGGGAAGACCATCCACCAGACGGATGAACGCGTTCCCGTGGATGAAATCCGCAAGCTTAAAGACATCTATCTTCGGATCCTCAGGGACTATTTTGCGTAATCGCTATCTTGTCCTCATGGTGAAAGAACCCCGGCCAGGTCGCGTCAAAACGCGGCTAGGGCGAGAGATCGGGATGACATCGGCGGCGTGGTGGTTTCGCCATCAGACAGCCGGGTTGCTCCGCGAATTGCGGGATTCCCGATGGCAGGTCGTTTTGGCGGTGTCACCGGATCGGGATGGCATGACCAGCCGCGTTTGGCCACGGGGCATTGACCGCTGGCCGCAACGCGACGGCGATCTTGGCGACCGAATGGGCCGGATCTTTCGGTCTTTCCCGCCAGGACCGGTCGTCATAATCGGCGCGGATATTCCAGGGATCAGCCGGGCCGATATCTGGGACGCGTTTCAGGCGCTCGGGCGGGCGGACGCGGTCTTTGGTCCGGCGCCCGATGGTGGTTACTGGCTTGTCGGGATGAAGCGCAGCGCACCGCCGCCAAGAACACTGTTTCAGGGCGTTCGCTGGTCGTCCGGGCACGCCTTGGCCGATAGCGAAGCCTCAATCCCGGGGCTTCGAATTGCCCATGTGGCTACCCGACGCGATGTCGACCAAGCAGCGGATCTGCGCAGCTTCTGACAGCGCAAAAACATGGGAACGGTGCGCGGATTGGGCATGACCGCAAGGGGCCCCCGTGCTAGCGCTTGGGCCATGGCGAAACTTCCCGACAAAACGCAAATTCTGGCTTGGGTGGCCGAAAACCCGACAAAAGGGTCCAAGCGTGACATTGCCAAGGCGTTCGGGATCAAAGGCGCGGCCCGCATTGATCTGAAACGGTTGTTGAAAGAACTTGAGGCCGAAGGCCATCTTGAAAAGCGCCGCAAGACCTATCGCGATCCTGACAGCTTGCCGCCTGTCTCGGTGCTTGAAGTGCTGGAAGGTCCGCCCGGAAGCGACCAGTTTGCACGCCCCTTGGAGTGGCGGGGTGACGGAGAGGAGCCAAAAATCCTCTATGTGCCGCGCAAGGCCGATCCCGCCTTAGGTGCCGGGGATCGTATCCTGTCACGCCTGACGAAGGTCCAGGGCGAGGATTACGCTTATGAAGCGCGGCTGATCCGGCGCATCGGGGCCACGAAACGGAAGATCCTGGGTGTCTTTCGCGCGGGATCCGAAGGCGGGCGGATCATCCCGATCGAGAAAGGCGCCGACAAGGAGTGGGCCGTGTCCGGTCGGGACGATCACGGCGCCAAAGACGGCGAATTGGTTGAGGCGGAACAGGCCGGGCCCAAGGGGCGTTTGGGCCTTGTGCGCGCCCGTATCACGGCCCGGCTGGGTGATCCCTCGGCAGCCAAATCGGTGTCCTTGATTGCGATCCACGAGCATGGGATTCCAGACAACTTCCCCGAGGACGTCCTGGCGGAGGCTGAAGCCGCCATGTCCCCCGATCTCGAAGCGCGTGAAGACTTGCGGGACTTGCCACTTGTGACCATTGACCCGTCTGATGCCCGCGATCACGACGATGCGTGTTGGGCCGAGAGCGATCCGGATCCCAGAAACCCGGACGGGCACATAATTTGGGTCGCAATCGCCGATGTTGCCCATTTCGTGCGTCCAGGTTCGGCCCTTGACCAATCGGCGCGTATGCGTGGGAACTCGACGTATTTTCCCGATCGCGTGGTGCCGATGCTGCCCGATGCGCTGTCGGGCGACCTCTGTTCGCTTCACGAAGGCGTAGACAGGCCATGCCTGGTGGCCCGAATGGTCATCGATGCCGAAGGTGAGATGATCGCGTACCGCTTTCTGCGTGGCATGATGTGTTCGCCCGCATCCTTAAACTACGAGGAAGTTCAAGCTGCCATCGATGGGTCGCCCAATGCCCGGACCGAACCGCTTCTGGACAGCGTCATTCGCCCGCTCTACGCAGCCTTCGCCGCGTTGGAGCGGGCACGAGAAAAGCGCCAGCCTCTCGATCTGGATCTTCCCGAGCGGCGGATCGAACTGTCGGAAAAGGGTGAAGTCACATCGGTCAATTTCAAGGAACGGCTGGATGCGCATCGCCTGATCGAAGCCTTCATGGTTCAGGCCAATGTTGCCGCCGCCAAAGCGCTGGAGAAGAAAAAGACCCCGCTTCTCTACCGGGTTCATGAGGAACCATCCCCTGCAAAGCTCGAGGCGCTGCGCGAAGTGGCGCAGGCATCCGGATTTGGACTGGCCAAAGGACAGGTCCTGTCGACGCGGCATTTGAACACGCTTCTGGCGCAGGCGCGCGAAAGTGAAGAGGCGGAGCTGATCAATCTCGCGACGTTGCGCGCGATGACACAGGCCTATTACACGCCAGAAAACCTGGGGCATTTCGGTTTGGCGCTTCGATCTTATGCACATTTCACATCGCCCATTCGGCGCTATTCCGACCTGATCGTGCACCGTGCGCTGATCACGGCCTACGGGTGGGGCGATGACGGGCTAAGCGATGCGGATATCGAGACGCTTGAGGAAACAGCCGCCCAGATTTCCGAGACCGAGCGGCGGTCAATGTCTGCTGAACGCGACACGACCGACCGGTACCTTGCGGCCTTTCTGGCCGACCGGGTCGGCGCGGATTTTTCCGGCCGGATTTCGGGAATTGCCCGCTTCGGTGTATTCGTGAAACTCGAGGAAACAGGTGCCGACGGGCTTATCCCGATGCGGGCCCTGGGCGGCGAGTACTTTCACTATGACAGGGACGCACAGACGCTGTTGGGCGCAGACAGCGGGCGCGTTATTTCTATCGGGCAACCGGTAACCGTCCGATTGGCCGAGGCAACACCGGTGACAGGGGGATTGATCCTGGATCTGTTGTCGCTCGACGGAAAGGCCATTGAAAAAATGCCGTTGCGTGGCCGGAAAGCAGGCAGAAAGTCGGGCCGGAAGGTCACGCGCCGGCGGCGACGTTAGCAAAGCCCCGCCACCGCCGGAATACGTGACTTTGCCTATAGACATCTTCGGGTTAGGCTCAGCGCGAGCAGTCAATGAATCAGGTATCCACATGCAACGCATTCTCGCGTGGCTGACGGTGATAAGCCTGCTGTCCCTGGCCGAAACGGCCCTGGCTTTCGCCCCAGAACAGACACCGCGCCCTGTGGCGCGCAACACGCCCGCTTATCCGGCACAAGTTGACCAATCCAACCGTGCCTTTTCCCGTTGGGTGCAGGGGTTTCGTGCCCGTGCGCTGGCGCGCGGGATTTCGGCAGCGACATTTGACCGTGCGTTTAAAGGCGTGCGCTACAACACGGATGTGATTTCAAGGGACCGGAACCAGTCGGAGTTCACCAAGCAGATCTGGGAATATCTCGACAGCGCGGTCTCGGACACGCGCGTTCGCAACGGGCGGCAGGCGCTTCGCCAAAACCGCCAGCTTCTGGCGGAAATCGAAGCGCGCTATGGCGTCGAAGCCGAAGTGGTGACGGCCGTTTGGGGTCTTGAAAGCGCCTATGGATCGTTCCGGGGCTCTACCCCGGTGATCGAGGCTTTGGCGACGCTTGCCTTCGATGGCCGCCGCGGCCGGTTCTTTGAGGCGCAGTTGATTGCAGCGCTTCGGATTTTGCAGTCGGGGGATGTACCGCCTGCCCGCATGACCGGATCCTGGGCCGGTGCCATGGGCCACACGCAGTTCATTCCGACCTCTTACCTGGAATACGCGCAGGATTTCCGGGGTGATGGGCGGCGGGATATCTGGGCGGATGATCCGACAGATGCATTGGCCTCTACCGCTGCTTATCTGGCGCGGTTCGGCTGGACCAAGGGTCAACCTTGGGGGGTTGAGGTGCAATTGCCGCGCGGCTTCGACTATTCGACGACCGGCGAGAAAATCAAGAAGTCCCCACGCGAATGGGCGGCGCTTGGGATCCGGGACATTTCCGGGCAGGTCGTTCCGAACCACGGGCGGGCATCGATCTTGCTGCCAGCAGGCGCAGAGGGTGCGGCGTTCATGATTTTCGACAACTTCCATGTGATCGAGCGCTATAATGCGGCGGACGCCTATGTGATCGGGGTGGGGCACTTGTCCGACCGCATCGGTGGCGGTCCGACCCTTTCCGCCAATTGGCCGCGGGGCGATCGGAACCTGCGCTTCTCCGAAAAGCAGGAAATGCAGCGCCGCCTCACCCGTGCGGGATATGACACGCAAGGGATCGACGGGGTGATCGGACCACGTACGATCGCAGCGATCCGGGCGTTTCAGCGGTCGCAAGGACTCGTGCCGGATGGATACGCGTCCTACGAGATCTTACGCAGGTTGCGGTGACCTAATGGACGCGCCTTCGGCGCGACGCCCTCTGGCACTTCGTGCGATTTGGCGTCTCAAGCCGGAGGCTCGTACTTCCAGCAGGTATGGACGTGGTCATCTACCAATCCCACCGCCTGCATATAGGCGTAGATGATGGTCGAGCCGACAAAGCTCATCCCGCGTTTCTTCAGGTCCTTGGACAGGGCATCGGACAAGGGCGTTTTGGCGGGCACGTCGGCTGATGTGGGCCAATTGCCTTTGATGGGGGTGTTATCGACCCAATTCCAAAGCCAGGCGTCTAAGCTGCCGGCTTCTTTCTGGATGTCTTGAACCACTTGGGCGTTCTTTCGGGCTGAAGGCACCTTTTGTCGGTGTCGGACAATCCCCGGGTTCTGGAGCGCGGCATCCAGTTCCGCGTCGCTCATCGCTGCGACGCGCTCAATATCGAAGTTGTGGAAGACCTCCCGGTACCCGTCGCGTTTTCGAAGAACCGTTTCCCAAGATAGACCCGCATGGGCGCCTTCGAGGATGAGCATCTCGAAAAGTTCGCGGTCGTCATGGACCGGCACGCCCCATTCCGTGTCGTGGTAATGGGCATAAAGTTCGTTGGCAGAGCCGAAGCAGCGGGGCAGGGAAAGATCTGTCATAGTCGCAACCTAAGACGGGTCGGGGCACATGTCAGCGCGTCAACTGACATCTTTTGTCAGAAGACACGCACGTCGCGGGGGTGCCACGCGCGAGCCGGTTTGGGCGCAGATGTCTTGGCGGGTGCTTTAGGTGGGGGCGCGGGATCGGCGCCGGGTGTCAGCACGGACCGAAGGAACGCCATCGGGTGCTTTCTGAGCGTCAGGCGCATGGCCACGTAATCTTCGACGACCTCCTCACCCAGTGTCATCCTGGGCAGATGCGCCGCAGGCTCCACAATTCCCTCCCCATCCAGATCTCCGGCAAAAAGAGGCAGCGGCTTGGCCGAGGCGAGCGCCTTGGCTTCCCACAACGCATCCCTGCGGCCAAGGTTCAAAGACGCAAAAGCATCCGCCTCGGCGAGAACCCGGATCATCTTGGGTTCGACCCCCGCGCGACGCCAGACGTCCGAGACATCGCGGTACCCGTTCCCCCGCGCCGCGACGATCCATCCCGCGTCTTCTTCGCGCATCGCCTTGATCTGGCGGAAGCCCAGGCGCAGGGCCAGCCCGCCCTGGCCATCGGGTTCCATCGCGTTGTCCCAGAAGGACGCGTTGATATCGATGGGCCGCACCTCGACCCCGTGTTCGCGGGCGTCCCGCACGATCTGAGCGGGGGCATAGAACCCCATGGGCTGAGCGTTCAGAAGGGCGCAGGCGAAGATCCCGGGATGGCGATATTTCAGCCAGGCCGAGGCATAGACCAGAAGCGCGAAAGAGGCCGCATGGGATTCCGGAAAGCCGTAGCTTCCGAAGCCTTCGATCTGCGAAAAACAGCGGGCCGCGAAGTCTTCGTCATAGCCATTGGCGCGCATCCCCCGCATGAAGCGGGTCCGGAAGTCCGAGACATTGCCATGTTTTTTGAAGGTCGCGAGGGACCGCCGCAGCCTGTCGGCTTCGTCCGGTGAGAAGCCCGCGCCGACAATCGCGATCTGCATCGCCTGCTCTTGGAACAAAGGCACGCCCAGCGTCTTGCCGAGGACCTGACCCAGTTCATCTGATGGGAAGCTGACCTCTTCCTCACCATTTCGCCGCCGAATGTAGGGGTGGACCATATCGCCTTGGATGGGTCCGGGCCGGATGATCGCAACCTCGATCACCAGATCATAGAAGCTGCGGGGCCGCATCCGGGGCAGAAAGTTCATCTGCGCCCGACTTTCGACCTGAAAGACCCCCAGACTGTCGGCCTTGCAAAGCATATCATAGACCTCAGGGTCTTCTGGCGGGAGGCTCGCCAGCGAATAGTCGATTTGATGGTGCTGGCGGATCAGGTCAAAGGCTTTCCGGACGCAGGTCAGCATGCCAAGGGCCAGCACATCGACCTTCAGGATTCCCAGGCTGTCGATATCGTCCTTGTCCCAGGGGATGACCGTGCGGTCTTCCATGGTGGCGTTCTCAACGGGGCAAAGCTCATCAAGCCGTCCTTCGGTCATGATGAACCCGCCGACATGTTGGGACAGGTGCCGGGGGAAACCCTGAACTTCGTAAATCAGCTCCATCGTCTGGGAAAGGCGGCGGTCGTTCGGATCAAGCCCGATTTCGCGCAACCGGTGATCTTCCAGCCCGTTCGTTGAGAAAAACCCCCAAAGCTGGGAGGAGATCGCCGAAATCGTATCCTCGGTCAGACCCATGGCGCGCCCGACCTCGCGAATGGCGCGTTTGCCCCGGTAATGCACGACGGTCGCGCAGAGCCCCGCGCGGTGGCGGCCATAGCGTTCATAAATGTGCTGGATCACCTCTTCCCGGCGCTCATGTTCGAAATCGACATCGATGTCGGGGGGCTCGTTCCGGGCCTCGGACACGAAGCGTTCAAACACCATCGTACCCAGTTCGGGCGAAACGGATGTGACCGCCAGCGCATAGCAGACGACCGAATTGGCCGCCGATCCCCGGCCCTGGCAAAGAATCCCGCGGGATCGCGCGAATTGCACGACATCATGGACGGTCAGGAAATAGGGGGCATAGTCGAGCTTTTCGATCAGGTCGAGTTCGTGTTGCAGGAGCTTCAGGACCCGGTCCGGCACATCGCCGTCATAGCGCCACTGGATGCCTTCGCGGGCCAGCCGGTCGAGACGCTGTTGTGGGGTTTCATCTTCGGACAATTCCTTGGGGTATTCATAGCGCAACTCATCCAGCGCGAAGGTGCAGCGGGCGGCGATCTCGCCCGACCGGTCGACGGCGTCCTCATGACCCTCGAAGATGCGGCGCATCTCGGCCTCGGACCGGAGCCGTTGTTCGCCATTGGCTTGCGCGGATCGGCCCAGATCGTCGACCTTCACGCCCGTGCGGATCGCGGTCAGAACATCGGTCAGCTTACGTCGCCGCCCGTGATGCATAATCGGTGTGGCCGTGGCAACCGTTTGGATTTTCAGGGTTTTTGCCATCTCGGACAGATGATCGAAGCGGCGGCTGTCCTCTCCGTCATAGCGGGGGATCAGAAATAGGTGTGTGGTCTTCGGACAGGCGCGGATCAAGTGACGGGCCGGGCCTTCCCAATCGCCGATGGGGTGGATCAAGAGTTCCGAGCCTTCGGCCCAAGTGATCAAATCGTCGATCTCAAGTAGGCAGGACCCTTTCTCGGCCCGAAGTCGCCCGAGCGAGAGAAGCCGGCAGAGCCGCCCCCAGGCGGCGCGGTCGCGGGGCAGCATGGTGACAGTAAAGCCATCCGTCAGGACGATTTTCGCGCCGGGGACGAGACGGGGGATGTTCGTCAGGTTTGCGCCCTGTGGGATGTGGCCTTCGGGCGCGGGCGGGCCGATTAGCGGTGTGTCTTCGCGAAGCCTGGCCAGTCGGGCGATTTCCTTGGCATGGGTATGAGCACGGACGATACCCGCGACCGAATTCTCATCGGCAATGGCAAAAGCGGGCAAGCCCAGAAGGGCCGCCCGTTCGGCATATTCCTCGGCATGGGACCCGCCCGTGAGGAAGGTGAAGTTCGATGTGATCGAGAGCTCGGCGAACATAAGATACGAGTATATTCACGTTTTGTTCTTTTGGGGAGTCGAAATGGACTCTCAAGTGCGCCCCCTGTTGAATTGAGCGCCTGAGGCGCATTCCTTTGTCTCGTCGTCGCCCGTCCGGGCTCCTCCTCGGGATGAGGGGTTCCACCCCTCATGCTCCCTGGGAGTGTTTTCGCCAAGATGAAGCCTATTCGGCGGGCACTGCCTGGGCTTCTTCGGAAATCGGGTGCGGGATCTTGTCCAACATCTCCTTCGGGCAGACCTGAAGGAAATGGCGTTTCGTTTCGTCCCAATGCTGAAGGATATCGCTGGCCAGGCGGCTATAGGTTTCCTCGGCATGGCGCTCGATCAGGGTTTTCAGCTCACTCTCCCAGTGATCGACGGTGACCGGGCAGGTCACCAGCGTCTCAAGATTCATCAGGCTTTCGGCTTTTCCTTCCGGATCATAGAGATAGGCCATGCCACCCGTCATTCCGGCGCCGAAATTGGCGCCGATCTGGCCGAGAATAACTGCGACACCTCCTGTCATGTATTCGCATCCGTTGGAGCCACAACCCTCCACAACCACCTTTGCGCCCGAGTTTCTGACCGCAAATCGTTCGCCCGCGCGGCCTGCGGCAAAGAGGTGGCCATCGGTGGCGCCATAAAGCACCGTGTTGCCAATGATCGTGTTGTCATCGGCCTTGAGCGGTGACGCCATTTGCGGCCGCACCACGATAGTGCCGCCTGAAAGGCCCTTGCCCACGTAGTCGTTGGCGTCGCCTGCGACTTCGAGCTTCAGCCCCGGCGCCGCGAAGGCACCCAGCGACTGCCCGGCAGAACCTTGCAGCTTCACCGTCAGGTGGTCCGGTTGCAGGCTGTTCCGCATGCCGAATTGTTGCACGATATGGCTTGAGGTGCGCGTGCCGACCGTCCGTTGCGTGTTTTGGACGGCATAGGATAGCTGCATCTTTTCACCCTCGTTCAGGAAGCGCTGGGCATCCTTCACGATTTCCGCATCCAGAGTGTCTGGCACAGGCGTCCGGTCCCGCTCGCGGTCATACCGGATCTGATCCGCGCCATCGACCGTGATCAAAAGCGGGTTGAGATCAAGATCATCGAGATGCGCTGAGCCGCGCGAGACCTGGCTGAGCAGATCGGCACGCCCGATCACTTCATCCAGCGACCGCGCACCGATCGAGGCCAGGATTTCCCGCACCTCATTGGCGTAGAAGGTGATTAGGTTCACCACCTTGTCGGCATTGCCGGTGAATTTCTCGCGCAAGCGCGGATCCTGGGTGCAGACGCCCACCGGGCAAGTGTTCGACTGGCACTGGCGGACCATGATGCAACCCATGGCGATCAGGGCGGCGGTGCCGATCCCATATTCTTCGGCCCCCATCATCGCGGCCATCACGATGTCGCGGCCCGTCCGCAACCCGCCATCAGTCCGCAAGGTCACGCGATCGCGCAGATTGTTCATGGCGAGGACCTGATGCGCCTCGGTCAGGCCCATTTCCCAAGGCAGACCCGCATACTTGATCGAGGTCGCAGGCGACGCACCCGTGCCGCCATTATGGCCCGAGATCAGGATGACATCGGCTTTGGCCTTGGCCACGCCAGCTGCAATTGTGCCGACCCCCGAAGCTGCCACCAGCTTCACGGTCACCTTGCAGCGCGGATTGATCTGTTTGAGATCATAGATCAGCTGGGCCAGATCCTCGATCGAATAGATGTCGTGATGCGGTGGGGGCGAGATCAGCGTCACGCCTTTCGTCGAATGCCTCAGCCGCGCGATCAGATCCGTGACTTTCATGCCAGGAAGCTGGCCGCCTTCACCGGGCTTGGCGCCCTGCGCGACCTTGATTTCCAATTCTTCACAATGGTTTAGGTACTCCGCCGTCACACCGAACCGGCCCGATGCGACCTGCTTGATCTTGGCCGACGGATTGTCGCCATTGGGTTCGGGCACGAAATGCGCCGGATCTTCGCCGCCCTCGCCGGAATCGGATTTGGCGCCGATCCGATTCATCGCGACGTTCAGCGTCTTGTGCGCCTCGGGCGACAGCGCACCCAGCGACATGCCGGGTGTCACGAATCGCTTGCGGATCGACGTGATCGATTCCACCTCATCCAACGGCACGACGGGACCAAGAGGTTTGATGTCCAGAAGATCGCGCAAATGGATTGGTGGGTTCGACCGCATCTTGGCCGAGTACTGCTTCCACATCTCATAGGACGCCCGTGCAACGGCCGTCTGCATCATGTGCATCGACGTCGCTTCCCAGGCGTGCGTCTCACCCGACCGGCGCGCCTTATAGAAACCGCCGATAGGCAGGACATCGGTGCCCGAGGCAAAACCCTTGGCATGGATTTCCCGTGCCTTGCGCTGAATGCCGGACACGCCGATCCCCGAGATCCGCGACGGCATGCCAGGAAAGTATTCGTTGACCATAGCGCGGGACAGTCCGACAGCCTCGAAGTTCAAGCCGCCGCGGTAAGAGGAAATCACCGAGATCCCCATCTTCGACATGATCTTCAAAAGTCCTGCATCGATGGCAGCCCGGTACTTGGCCACGGCATCCGTAAGGCTGCCCTCGATCAATCCGCGCTCGATCCGGTCAGCCAGCGAATCCTCGGCCAGATAGGCGTTCACTACAGTGGCACCGCAGCCGATCAGGACCGCGAAGTAATGCGGGTCGATACACTCAGCCGACCGGACATTCAGGGAACAGAAGGTTCTCAGCCCCTGTTTGGTCAGCCAGGAATGCACGGCGCTGGTCGCCAGGATCATTGGCATCGCGACTTTGTCGGCAGTCTGGTGTTGGTCGGTCAGGACGATGTGGCCCGCGCCCGACCGGACGGCGTCTTCCGCCTCGGCCCGGATCCGCTTCAGGCCATCAAGAAGGGCGTTCTGACCTTCTTCGACAGGGAAGGTGCAGTCGATTTCCACCATGGTGGCATTGAAGGCTTCGACAAGCTTGTCGAATTGCGCGTTGCCTACAAAGGGGCTGTCGAGGGTAAGAATTTCCGTCTGGCTCGAATCTTCGTCGAGCACGTTCTTCAAGTTGCCGAACCGCGTTTTCAGGCTCATCACCCGGTATTCGCGAAGGCTGTCGATCGGCGGGTTCGTCACCTGGCTAAAGTTCTGACGAAAGAAGTGGCTGAGCGGACGGTACTTTTCGGACAGCACGGCCGAGGGCGTGTCATCGCCCATAGACGCCAGCGTCTCTTTCCCGTCCTCGGCCATAGGCGCAAGGATTTGTTCAAGCTCTTCAAGGGTATAGCCCGCGGCAATCTGGCGCTTCCGAAGCTCCGGCCCGGAAAAAAGGGCGGTCTCGGTCAGATCCGACAGGTCCGCCTCAAGGTCATGAATCTTGCCGACCCATTCGCCGAAGGGCAGGGCGCGGGCCAGTTTGTCTTTGATCTCGGTATCGTGGAACAGAAGACCTTTCTTCATGTCCACGGCCAGAAGCTGACCGGGACCAAGGGCGCCTTTTTCCTTCACGGTCGCCTCGTCCACCGGGACCATACCGGTTTCCGACCCCGCGATCACCAGACCGTCGCCGGTCACAACATAGCGCATTGGGCGCAAGCCGTTCCGATCAAGCCCTGCGCAGACCCAGCGACCATCGGTCATGGCCAATGCCGCGGGACCGTCCCAGGGCTCCATGACCGAGTTGCAATAAGAATACATGTCACGCCAGGCCTGCGGCAGCTCGACCGCCTGCTTCGACCAGCTTTCCGGCACTAGCATCGTCTTCGCCATCGGCGCCGAGCGGCCGGCGCGGACCAGAACCTCAAACACCGCGTCCAATGCCGCGCTGTCACTCGCGCCGTTTGCGATGATCGGCTTGATGTCGTCGGCCATGTCACCAAAGGCCCCGGAAGTCATCCGGATCTCATGGCTTTTCATCCAATTGACATTGCCCTTCAGCGTATTGATTTCGCCATTATGGGCGAGCATCCGGAAGGGTTGCGCCAGCCACCATTGCGGGAAGGTGTTGGTCGAATAGCGTTGGTGGTAAATTGCAAAGGCAGATTCAAACCGCTCATCCAGAAGATCGGGATAGAATTCGGCCACCTGTTCGGCCAGCATCATACCTTTATAAATCACCGACCGGCAGGACAGCGAACAGATGTACATCTCAGGGATCTGCGCGGCGGCGGCGGCCTTCTCGATCCGGCGGCGGATGACATAAAGCTCACGCTCGAACGTGTCCTCATCGACGCCTTTGGCGTTCGAGATCAGGATTTGCTCAATCTCGGGCCGCGTCGCATTTGCCTTTTCACCTAGAACCGAGACGTTGACCGGCACATGGCGCCATCCGTAAATGTAGTGGCCCATGCGCAGAACCTCGGTTTCCACGATGGTCCGGCAGGTTTCCTGTGCGCCGAAATCGGTGCGCGGCAAAAAGACCTGACCCACGGCAAGATGTTCGTCGCGTGGCTCGTGGCCTGTGCGCTGGATCTGGTCGCCGAAGAACGCATAGGGGATCTGCACGTGAATGCCTGCCCCATCGCCAGTTTTGCCATCCGCGTCCACGGCGCCCCGGTGCCAGACAGCCTTCAGCGCATCGATGCCATTCTCAACCACCTTGCGGGATTTTTTGCCATCGATGGCCACGACCAAACCCACGCCGCAGGATGAATGCTCGTCCGTTTCGGCATAGAGAGCATGATCCGCCATCCATTGACGCTTTTCGGCCTCGGACTTTGCCCAAGCTGCATCGAATTCGGTCATGATGTCTCTCCTTCGTCGGGGGCGAAAAGCTGGATGGTTTCCGCCGTCGTCAGTTTCTTATGTGTTCCGGCAAGCGCATAGCCGTCGGGCGTCTGGTCGCTGAAAAACTCCATCTTCATCGACGCGCCCGCTGCGTTCTCAAAAAGTCCGGCAGCCAGATTGCGAACACCGTCATGAACCGTGCCGTACCAAAGGGTCGAGCCGCAGACTTCGCAAAACCCGCGTTCCGCCCAGTCCGACGACCGGAAGGATTTTGCGGGCCCGGTTACCTCGACACTGTCAGGAATGGTGGCAACGGATATGAACATGGAGCTTGTGTGTTGGCGGCACATGTCGCAGTGGCAGGCCCGCAACGTGGGATCGGCCGCCATGGCGGTGACCGTCACGGCACCGCATAGGCACCGTCCCTGGATCGGCTTTACGTCGGTCATCGGTTCTGCTCCGCCAGAAACGCGTCCAGTTTGGTCAATTCTTCGGCTTCTGTGCTTTGGCTTGCCCCGGGATATGGCTTCAGCCAGGCGGGACGATAATCCACGAAGATTTCTTCGGTCACCGCCATGTCGGATTGATCGTCGAAAAGACCGACGGCAAGGGACCTGACGGGCTGTCCCTGCATGCGCCAGAACAGCGTCGTGCCGCAAGTGCCGCAGAAGGATCGCTCGCCCCAATGGCTCGCGCGATAGCTGTCGATGGATGCTTTCCCCTCGATCTGCACATCGGCGGCTTTGATTACATGCAGCGGACCACCGCCTGACCAGCGCTGGCACTGCAAGCAGTGGCAAATCTGGATCTCCGATCCGGTGTCGGCGGTCACCTTGACGGCACCGCAAAGGCAGTGTCCGGCCCGGATCATTGAATACACTCCGTTTTCCCGCCCGGACCATAAGCCGCAATCTTTTCGAACGTGCCGTCGAGGGTCATCGAGACGTCGGGCATCTGATCGATCTCGCCGGACCAGACACCATTGCCCTTGGCGCGTGCCTCGATCCTAAGCGCCTGACGGTTTTCGCCCAGGTCCTGTCGGACCACCCGACCGCGCGCATCACCGAACCAACCGTTCAGACCCGCCCCGTACCCAAACTCGCCCGGCCGAAGCGCCAGCGTTTGCAGCATTGCGCGGTTTCGGTACAGATCAAGACTGACAACCGCCCGATCCGGCGCGCCCGTCGCATTCACTTGCAAAGTCTGCGTGGTGTCACAGCCAACCAGCAACGCAAACCGCGCGTCATAGGTCGCGGCTCGGGTCACGCCGTCAGGCCCCGCCATTGTCACGGTGAACTGAGCATCTGGGCGCTCTGGCTCGCTGCAGGCAGCCACCGCAAGGACGCCCAGCATTGGGAAAATGCCGCGACACATCATGTTGGGATCCGTCCTGTCAGCGGCAGAAGGGCCTCATCCCCGCATCCGAAAAGCGGAATATCCAGCATGAAGAAAGCATCGCCCGGCTTCAGGATTTGAACGGGATCACCGGATTCAACTGTGCTGTTGCCGCCGATCGAGATCGTAGTTTCGCCACGGATGATGACGCCGGCGGTGCGGTCGATGAACAGGTTTTCGCGCCCAGATGCCTCGAATGCGGTGCCGACAAGTTTGATCGTCGGAACCGACACACCTCGTTCCAGTTCGATACCGCTGATCGTCTCGGTCCGGCCCAAAAGCCGGGCGGCCATGCGAAGCTCTCCCGGCAGTGCGTCGACGAAAATGGGAAGCTGGGTCTCTGCCGTCTGATCGGTCAGATCCTCGCCTGTCGCCAGAAGATTGGAAAGCGAGAACGGATCACGGTTCTCGGTGATCTCGATCAGAAAGTCGGGTCCGTCTTCTTCATAGGCTGCAACCTGATCGTAATCCTCGGTGTAGATATCGACGAAATCCGCGTCGCCTTCTTCGATTTCCTCGTGTCGGAAGAACGTACCATCTGGAATATCGCAGCGGTGAATGTGCTCGACGGCGCACATGGACTTCTGCACCGAGTAGATCGGGGTACACTGCTCGGCATCCAGGCGCATCGACCCCGCCGCCGGAGCAGATACTCCGATCGCCAGGATCGTCGCTGCGCTGATTGCCATGCTTTTGGGCATAAGGCCCCTTTCGGCGTTCAAAATTCTATTCAGCTGCCATGGCCGAGGCGGCACCAAGCTGGTCGAGAATGGCATCGGCGGCTTCACGACCGTCCCGAATGGCCCAGACCACAAGCGACGCACCGCGAACGATATCACCGACGGCGTAGACGCCATCGAGGCCTGTCGCATGGGTTCGGAAGTCCGCCTTGATGGTGCCCCAGCGGGTTACTTCCAGCTCGGGCTGATCCCAAAGGGTCGGCAGATCCTCGGGTTCGAACCCAAGCGCCTTGATGACCAGATCGGCGTTTTCGGTGTAATCGGCGCCTTCAATCACCTCAGGCGCTTGCCGTCCGGTCGCATCCGGTTGGCCGAGGCGCATCTTTTGCACGATGACCCCGGTCACTTCGTCACCGGCAAAACCTTTGGGGGCGGAAAGCCAGAGAAACTCTACACCTTCCTCTTCGGCATTGGCCACCTCACGTTGGGATCCGGGCATGTTGGCCTTGTCTCGGCGGTACAGGCATTTGACGCTTTCCGCGCCCTGCCGGATGGCAGTTCGCACGCAGTCCATTGCCGTGTCGCCACCACCAATCACGACGACGCGCTTGCCCTCGGCGTCCAGTTCGCCCGAGTCGAATTCCGGTACGTCGTCACCAAAGCTTTTCCGGTTCGACGCCGTCAGATAATCGATGGCCCGGACGATCCCGTCGGCACCAACACCGGGGGCCTGCAAGTCGCGGGACTTGTAAACACCGGTTGCGATCAGCACTGCATCATGCGCTGCGCGGATGTCCGCAAACGTGATGTCTGCGCCGACGTTGCAGTTCAGCCGGAACGTCACGCCGCCATCTTCCAACTGGGTGATACGCTTCATCACCACATCTTTTTCAAGCTTGAAGCCGGGGATGCCATAGGTCAGCAAACCACCCGCGCGATCATAGCGGTCATAGACGGTCACCTGGATGCCGGCGCGTCGCAACCGGTCCGCCGCAGCCAGACCGCCGGGGCCTGCGCCAATAATTCCGACACTCTCTGCGCGTTCAGTGGCAGGCGCAATTGGCTTCACCCAGCCCTGATCGAATGCCATGTCGGTCAGGTATTTCTCAACTGAGCCGATGGTCACCGTACCGTGCCCTGACTGCTCGATGACACAGTTGCCCTCGCAAAGCCGGTCCTGCGGGCAGATCCGTCCGCAGATTTCCGGGAACGTGTTGGTGGCCTGGCTCAGTTCATACGCTTCCTGCAAGCGGCCTTCTGCGGTCAGGCGCAGCCAATCGGGAATGTTGTTGTGAAGTGGGCAGTGGGACTGGCAATAGGGTACGCCGCACTGGCTGCAACGTCCTGCCTGTTCGGCCGCTTTTTCCCGCGCATAGTCGCCATAAATTTCATCGAAATCCTGGCGCCTCAGGTCTGGCGGCCGTTTCTCCGGCATGTCCCGGTCCACGGTCACGAATTTCAGCATATGTTCTGTGGCCATGGGCGCCTCCACTCTCTCCCCGAACCGCTGCTTCTACGGTGCTCTTGGGGGAAAATAAAGTCATAATTACTGACTTTATTTTGGGCAATTGAACGCCGCAACGCGGAAACTACCACATATTGGGGTATAAAAAGGTCATAAAAGCTTCACTATAAAAGGGGTATTCATTAGGAAACAGATGCTTAGAGTGTTGTGAGTTTTTCGGCAAAGGCCCGCGCGTGTCACTGTTCCATCTCTTTCTTGTGGCTGTCATCCAAGGCTTGACCGAGTTTTTGCCGGTCTCGTCCTCGGGTCATCTCATTCTTCTGCCGAATCTCACCGGGTTGGACGACCAAGGTCAGGTGATCGATGTCGCGGTGCATGTTGGCACTTTGGGCGCCGTCGTCCTGTACTTCTGGAAAGACGTGAAACGGGCCATGGCCGGCGTGGTTCCAATGCTGCGCGGCGACCTTGGCAACCCTGATGCAAGGCTCGCCATTTGTCTGGTGATTGCGACGATCCCCGTCGTGATCTTCGGTCTGGTTCTCAAGCTGACAGGCCTGGACGACGCGATGCGGTCGACGGCGGTGATCGGATGGACCATGCTGATCTTCGGGATCGTCCTTTATTGGACGGATCAAAAGGGCGGAGT
The DNA here is from genome assembly GCA_965267475.1 of Paracoccaceae bacterium. Lineage (GTDB taxonomy): Bacteria > Pseudomonadota > Alphaproteobacteria > Rhodobacterales > Rhodobacteraceae > JBCBKU01. The sequence goes on along the minus strand of OZ254079.1, from coordinate 215,046 downwards.
TGAGAGACGCGCCGAAGCATGGTCGCTGAAAGATGCAATTTTCATGGGGGTTTGGCAGGCGGTCGCATTGATCCCGGGCACATCGCGGTCCGGCATTACGATCTCGGCCGGGCGTATATTGGGCTATGACCGCGAAAGCGCCGCACGGCTTGCCATGCTGATGTCAATTCCCGCGATCCTTGCGTCGGGCACGTTTCTCGGCATTGAAGTGGCCAGCACGGCAGATGCCCAAGCGGCCCGTGACGGTGCCATTGCCGCAGCCTTTGCTTTTGTGGCGGCGCTGGCCTCGCTGGTGTTCATGATGCGACTTCTGCGGTCAGTCAGTTTCACGCCATATGTGATCTACCGCGTGATATTGGGCCTGATCCTGTTGGCAATCGCCTATGGCTAGCCGCGTAGATTCTTCGCGGATTCCTTGATCTCGAAATACTGTCCCGAGGGACGGAACCGCCAAAGATATTCGGGCAGAACGGCGTCCATGTCTGTTGGTACAATTCCAAGCGCGTCGAACCCTTGGGCATCGTCGCTGACGACATTGTCCGACCGCAGGCTCTTTACCTGATCCGATGTAATCGGACCTTTGATCAGACCGCCGGACAATGCGCCAATCAGGCCGAAAACGCCGCCCATGATGCGTGCCACCCAAAACGGCAGGTTCAGTATAATCCGCGTGCGCGCCGTCTCTGTCAGCATGCGTTGCATCAGTTGGCGAAAGGTTTCGATATCCGGTCCGCCAAGTTCATAGATCCCCGGCCGGGCCATTCCGAGCACGCCCCGTTCCGCAGCTTCCGCTAGATCGTCCACATAGACCGGCTGGAACCGCGTATTTGCTCCGACCACCGGAAGAAACGGTCCGGGCATTCCGGCAAACCGGTTGAAGAACTGGTCTTCGGGCCCGAAGACAACCGATGGGCGCAAGATCACAGCCTCTGGGATATGGTGAAGGATCCCGTCTTCGCCAGCGGCCTTGGTTCGACCGTATTCGCTATCGCTTTCCGGATCCGCGCCGATCGCCGAAATGTGGACCAACCGCCCGATACCCTGCTCGGCTGCGATCCGCGCAATGCGTTCCGCGCCCAGATGCTGGACGGCGTCAAAATTGTTCGCGCCGCCCGCATCGAACGTGCCGACGCAGTTCACGACGGCATCGGCGCCATCCATGGCCGCCCGCACGCTTGCATCGTCGCGAATATTACAGAAGACAGGTTCGACCTGGCCGACGACCCCAAAAGGCTTCACGAAGATCGCTTCGTTTGGGCGTCGCACGGCGACCCGCACGCGCCAGCCCGCCTTGGCCATGCGCCGCGCAATATAACGCCCGACAAACCCGGATCCGCCATAGATCGTGACCAGCTCTGACATGGTGCGCACCATTCCCGTTTTTCGCATCAAGGATTAGCCGCGCGGCCTCCGGGTCACAAGCCAGAATAGCCGCTTTGGTTCAGAGGGCGTTGACAGGCCCGGCGCACGTCGGTAATCCGCGCGGATCACGACACCTGCCCAGGTGGCGGAATTGGTAGACGCGCCAGCTTCAGGTGCTGGTGTCTGTATGGACGTGGAGGTTCGAGTCCTCTCCTGGGCACCAGTCAATCTCACCTCGCTTTTGTCAAATTGAGCGCCTTCGGCGCATTTCCTTGTCTCGTCGGCGGCCTTTGGCCTTCTCCTCGGATGGGCGCGGGTGGCTTAGTCGTCGCCAGTGACCCGGCCGCGGAGCGATTTGACGGTTCCGCGCGCTTTTTTCGCTTCAAGCCGCCGGCGTTTCGACGCCAGGGTGGGACGCGTTGGCCGCCGTGGTTTGGGTTTGACCAGTGCTTTTTCGATCAGCTCTTTAAGCCGCGCGCGGGCAATTTCGCGGTTGCGAGACTGGCTGCGGGTTTCGTCGACTTGCAGGATCAGTGCCCCATCTTTCGTCCAGCGCCGACCGGACAAGCGTTTCAAACGCGCCTTTACCTGGCTTGTCAGGTTTGGCGAACGCTCCGCCTCGAACCGTAGCTCGACGGCGGTCGAAACCTTGTTGACGTTTTGCCCGCCCGGGCCCGAGGCACGGATGAACTGCTCGGTCAGCTCCCAGTCTTCGATGATGATATCCGCTGTGATCTCAAGCATGGGTGTTCTGGCTAAAACCGAAGAAGGGTCGCGTGTGCCGCGACCCTTCCGAGTTATCTGGAGATGGGCCAGTTAGGGAACTGGTGCCCAATCAGAAGTGTTTGACCATCAGGCCTGCCTTCAGGTCTCGGTCCTCCCGACTGTTCCGACCTCGCTCTCCAATATCACTCTAGACACTGGACCACCTCCTTTCGTTTGTTACCGATGGGCCGAAGGTGGCACAGATTTGGTGTTTGTCAAAAGAAATTACGCAACCGGTGCCCTGAGCCGCCCGATAATGAGGCGGAAGGGCACCAAGGCGATCAAAGCGATGGCAAGTTTGACGCACCAGTCGACAAAGGCGGTTCCGACCCAGCGTGTCATCTCGATCCCCGCGAAAGGGGTGGCAACCACTTCGTTGAAAAAGTCGGTGTTGTGGTCGGCGCCCAAAAGGCCGGTCAACCCGCCTGAAAAGGCGATTGTGAAGAACAGTGCCGTATCGACGGACGACCCAAGGATCGTCGAAACCAGTGGGGCGCGCCACCAGGCACCGTCCCTAAGGCGATCGAAGACCGCCACATCGAGAAGCTGCGCTGTCAGGAAGGCAAGGCCCGACCCCAGGGCGATGCGCAAGGTGACCAGCGGCCCGAACTCGCCCGCGATCTGACTGCCGATCAGCGAGCAGACCACCCCGACGGCAAATCCGGCGACCACCACACGGCGTGCCGCGGCGGCACCGTAGACCCGGTTCATCACATCGGTCACGAGGAAAGCGATGGGATAGGTAAAGGCGCCCCATGTCAGCCAGTCGCCGACAAAAAACTGCACCAGGATGTTCGAGGCCACAACGACAGCGGCCATGGCAAGAATGCCGGGAAGAAAGCGGGTCATGTGTTTGGTCCGTTTTGACAAGGTCGCGGAGACTTGGCCCGGCCATCCGGGCGCGCGTCTCTACCCCGCACAAATCGGTGGGGCAAGCCCTATCGCGACTGAAGCACAGCCGCACATTGCTGCGGCAGATCCGCCATCACGTATTCCCGGCGCGGCACCGGTGGCGGGGCATTGGGATCCGGCGGGGGTGGGTTCAGGATGTTCTTTACCCATTCTTCGGCATCCGCGCATCCGTCGCCGGCAGGCGGCGGTGCCTGATCGGTGCAGCCGCGCGCGCCCCGCGGACAGGCCAGGCGGACATGGAAATGATAGTGATGCCCCCACCAGGGCCGGATTTTCCGAAGCCAGGCCCGGTTGCCGCGCGCGTCCTTGCACATCTGCACCTTGGCGCCCGGGAATACGAATATCCGCGCCACCGCCCGATCCTTAGCTGCGGCCTTAAGGATTTCGTGATGCGCGCGCGTCCAGTTGCCGTTGACGAAGGCACCTTTGTCGCGCCGGGTCGAGATCGACGACAGGTTTTCGCGCGCGGTGCGGCTCAGGTTCAGTCGGTCTGCTGGTTTCATCCAGATATCGACATCAAGTCCGATCTGATGGCTTCGGTGCCCGGTCAGCATCGGCCCGCCCCGGGGCTGGGATATGTCGCCGATATAAAGCCCCTTCCAGCCCGGTTGCTGGGCGGCTGTTCTGGAAAGACGCTGTATGAAAGCCAGGGTCTCTGGATGGCCCCAATTCCGGTTGCGCGACAGGCGCATGGCTTGCCAGGTCGGCCCCGTTTCGGGCAATTGCTGTGCCCCGGCCATGCAGCCCCGCGCATAGCTTCCAAGCGGTGCGGGGCGCTGGTTGGACCCGGTACGCTCGGCCCCGAACAGTTCTTTCGCGGGCGTTTGGGCTGCGGCGGGCGTCAGGCTCAGACAAAGGGCAATCAGAACACGAAGGATCACGTTGGGTTCTCTCGGTTGTCTCCGTCAGGTTTCACCCATGCTAACAGGATCAATCCAAGGAGGAAGAGCACAATCAAAGGCAACACGCCGATTTGTTGGCTGCCCGAGAGTTGCGTGACATAGCCAATGGACAAGGGCGCGATAAAGGCAGTCGCCTTGCCCGAAAGGGCGTAAAGCCCGAAGGCTTCCGTCATGCGCTCGGGATTGGCCTGGCGTACCATCATGGTCCGGCTGGCCGATTGCAGCGTGCCGACCAGCGCACCGACTGCGGCGCTGTTGCAATAGAATGCGATCGTCGGAAGGTTTGAACCCTCGGGCACGGGCAGCCAGAGCACGGTTGAATCCGTCACCGAGATGATGAACAGCGTGCTTAACGTCATGCCGACGACGCTCCAGATAATGACCGGTTTCGGACCGAAGGCGCTGTCGATCTTGCCGCCCAGCCAGGCGAAAAGCGCGCCCATAATCAGCGCGATAATGCCGAAAACGCCGACCTCGACCACTGTCCAGCCAAGCACCCCGGCCGCATAGATCCCGCCAAAGACGAATACGCCGTTGATGGCGTCGCGGTAGAACATCGACGACAAAAGATAGGTGAGCAGGCTGGGTGTTTGCGGCAACCGGCGGAGCGTTCTGGCAAGCCCGGCCAATGCCTCTTTCGCGGCGCCTTTCCGGGTCTTCGGTGGGCGCGGGTCTCGGACCCACAATAGGAACGGGATCATGAAAACGGCGAACCAGATGGCCGTGAACGGGCCGACAAAACGGGTGCCTTCCCGCTGGCTGGCATCAAGCCCGAAGGCCGGATCAAGTCCGATCACCGTTTTCCCCGTTGCCGGGTTGTCGGCAAACAAGGCAAGCATGGTGACCAGCGCGATCAAACCGCCGACATAGCCAAAGGCCCAGCCGGTCCCGGAAATGCGGCCCAGGTCCTCTTTCGGGCCCAGATCCGGCAACAGCGAATTGGTGAAGATGATCGTGAATTCCATCCCGATCAGGCCGATGGCGAAGAACAGAAGCGTTTGCACCAGGTTGAAGTCACCAGGTGCCGCCCACCAAAGGCCCATCGCGCCCACAAAATAGAAGACGGAAAAGATATAGACCCAGCGCAGTCGTGTGCCGCCCGTGTCGGCAAGCGCGCCCAGGATCGGGGCCAGGATGGCAATGACAATCCCTGCCGCGCCGACGCCGAACCCCCAGGCCGATTGCGCTTCGACCCCGTCCCCGATCAGCTCGGCCACATAGGGCCCGAAGATGAATGTGACGATCAGTGTGGAATAGGGTTGGGCCGCCCAATCATAGAAATACCAGCCCCAAATGCGTTTGGAATAACCTGCCATGTCACGCTCCCTGTCCCATGGGCTTTAGAGCAGTGGACCCGCAACAACGCAATGTGCGATCCAACTGGAAGCAGGCCAAGTTCTTGTTTCCTTAGGCTCCACCCCTTATGTCGCGCTGAACCGACAAAAAGGGACCCGGCCATGACTTCGCTTCTTCAGATCCTGCTTCTGGTTTTGAACGTCGTGTGGTTTTTCATCATCGCCCATGTGATCATGAGCTGGCTGATCAATTTTCAGGTTTTGAACACACGGCAACCGCTTGTGGCCCAGATCTGGTACGGGCTTCAGCGGATCATGGAGCCGATTTATCGCCCGATCCGTCGATTCATGCCGGATTTGGGGGGAATTGATCTGTCACCGCTTGTGGCCCTGGTCGCGGTGGCGGCGCTGCGGATCATTCTGATCAACAACCTGGCGTTCTAGCGGATTACACCGCGACAGGTTCGGACCCTTCATCCGGCAAGGCGGGGCGTGCGTCATCCGGCTGGGCGGCCTGAATGTGCTCGATCAGTTCCGCCTTCTTCAAGGGCTTGGTCAGATAAAAATCGATCCCGGCAGCCAGGATTTCGTCTTCATCTCCTGACATGGCATGGGCCGTCATCGCCACGATCCGGGTGCGCGGCAAACCGGCTTCCGCCTCATGCGCGCGAATGGCTCGGGTTGCATCTTTCCCGTCCATCTGCGGCATCGAAATGTCAGTGAACAGAATATCCGGGGGGTCCGCCTTGTAGGCCTCGACCGCTTCCAGCCCGTTATTGGCAAAGGTGATGTCGATATCGAGTGTCTTGAGCAGTTTGGAAAAGACGAACTGGTTCGTCTTGTTGTCCTCGGCGGCCAGTACACGCATCACGCGACCGCTGGCCTCCGCGTCCGGCGGGGCTTCGGCCGGTTCCTTTGCATCGGCCGCCATCTCGACAGCCTGCATGGCATCGTCAAGCAACGTCTCATCCGCACCTTCGGCTTCGACTGGCTCGGCCTCCGTATCCGGAGCATGAACGGCTGCTTCGGCGGCAATCATTTCCTCGTCGAGGCGCAGTTCTTCCATCGTCCGCGAGACGGCGTCTTTCGGCGACGTGATCTGGGGCGCTTCAACCGGGTCGGCGGGGTCGCTTTCTGGCGAAACACGCTGCCGGGCAGATGGTTCCGGCAGTTGCGACAGGCGTTTGAGCATATCGGCCCGAAGCGATGGGCGCTTTTGAAACTGGATGCGTGGATCTTCGGATACGGACCGCTGGATCGGGCTGTCCACCAGGATAAGAACCGCGTCGACCCGCCCGTCATCCACCAACTGGGCGGCAATGTCCCGGGTCTCATCGCCCAGACAATGATCGGCGATGATGGCAATATCCTGCGAACCCGCACCCTGACCCACAAGGTCTGCCGGTGTCGTTGCCGGGACCGGATCAATGCCCAACGCCTGAAGTTGCTTGGACAGAACCGCTACGGCCGTTGGGCTTTTGTCGAACAGAAAGGCACGTTTCAGCCAGCGTGGTGGCTTGCCGACGGGCGCCTCTTTGCCTTCCGTCAGGGACATCGGCACAGTCAGCCCGAATGTCGAGCCAGCGCCGAGTTCACTTTCGACCCAGATTTCGCCCCCCATCAATCCGACAAGGCGCTTGGTGATGGCCAGACCAAGTCCCGTCCCATCAAAGGCCCGCGCCTTGTGGTCCTCTGCCTGGTTAAACTCACCAAAGATGTGGTCGATCATGTCTGCCGCGATGCCGATCCCGGTGTCTTCGATCGTGACATGGACGGTCTGACGCATGTCTTCGGTCGGCGGGCCTGTCACCCGGATCAGGACGTGGCCCTCTGTCGTGAATTTGACGGCGTTCCCGACAAGGTTGGTCAGAACCTGCCGCACGCGCCCGGGGTCCCCCACGAAGGACACAGGCAGAAACAGATCATAGTCGAGAATGATCTCGATCCCCTTGTCGCGGGCCGAGGCCTGCAACAGCATGATGATGTCGTGGATCGTGCGTTCCAGATCAAAGGGCTCTGGGTGCAGTTCAAGCTTCTCGGCCTCGATCTTCGAGAAATCCAAAACATCGTTGATGATCACCAGCAATGCCTCGCCCGAACTTTTGATCGTATGCACCAGCTCAAGCTGTTCTTCGTCTATGTCAGAATCGGCCAAAAGCTCGGCCATGGCCACGACGCCGTTCATCGGGGTCCGGATTTCGTGGCTCATATTGGCGAGGAATGCGGACTTCGCGCGGTTCGCGGCCTCGGCTGTCAGGCGTGCATCGTCCAGTTCCTGCTCGCGCTCGATCGTTTCAGTGATGTTCAATGCCAGCGTGACAAGGTCACCATCCCTGGTCTTCCGGTCGATCAGCCGCACGAACTGACCGTTCCAAAGACGAAGCGTGATCGGTTCGATTTCGTCCTTGCGACGGCGGGCCACCATCATCTCGATCCAGGCTTCCCGGTCCAGCCCCTCGGTGTCGAAGACACCTTCCTCCGCAGATAGCCGCGCGATCTCGGGAAAAACGATGCCGGGCTGAATGAGTGTGAGCCCGTCAAACACCACCAGATAAGCCTTGTTCGCCGCGATCAGCCGATCATTTGCATCGAAAACCGCGAACCCGTCTTGAATGGTTTCAAGCGAATCCCAAAGCCGCCGCCTGGCGATGTTCATCTCGGTCTGGGCTTTGGCGAGATCGGTGCGCACGACCTCATTCTCGCCCTTTAAGGCCTCGGCCTCTTCACGCTTCTCGATAACCTGCCCCGTCAGGGACATCGCGTGCTTGGCGACTTCCTCGTTGGCGGCGGCAAGTTCGCGCGTGCGCTGGTCAAGCAGGCTTTCCGCGGCGAGCCGCGCGCGCCGCTCTTCCGCTAGTCGCTCCGCCAGATCCATGAAGGCCCCGTTTGTGGATACCCCGAACGCATCGACCCGGTTCTTCCAGAACTCTCTAAAGATGCAATTAACCCTGCTTGGACGCTTGCCATTTGGATGGCCGCCGCCCAAGGATCCGGAAGAGGGAGGTGCCACCATGTCCGATTTTGAAACTCACCTTCAGAACACCCTGTCCGACATTCGCGACGCCGGCCTTTACAAGGTGGAATGTCCCATTGCCGGACCGCAGGGTGGAACTGTTCAGGTGGCGGGCCGGGATCTTCTGAACCTTTGCGCCAACAACTATCTGGGGCTGGCCGATCACCCGGCGCTGGCCGCCGCGGCGAAACAGGCAATCGACAGCCATGGCTATGGAATGGCCTCGGTCCGGTTCATCTGTGGAACCCAGGATCTGCACCGCAAGTTGGAACAGGCCCTTGCCCGGTTTCTCGGGCAGGACGACGCGATCCTGTTCGCCGCCTGCTTCGATGCCAATGGCGGGGTGTTCGAACCGCTCCTCGGCCCCGAAGACGCGATCATATCGGACAGCCTGAACCATGCCTCGATCATTGACGGGATCCGGCTTTGCAAGGCGAAACGATATCGCTACGCCAATTCGGACATGGACGATCTTGAGGCGAAGCTGAAAGCGGCCCGATCCGACGGCGCCCGGTTCGTCATGATCGCCACGGATGGCGTCTTCTCGATGGACGGGTATCTTGCGAAACTGACCGAGATCCGGGCGCTGGCCGACGCCCATGACGCGCTGGTCATGGTCGACGATTGTCACGCGACCGGGTTCATGGGGCCGAAGGGCGCGGGAACGCCTGCCCATTTCGGGGTCTCGGTCGATGTGCTGACCGGCACGTTGGGCAAAGCGCTGGGCGGTGCGATTGGCGGCTATGTCGCCGCATCCCAGCCAGTGATCGATCTCTTGCGCCAACGGGCCCGACCCTATCTATTTTCGAACTCTTTGCCGCCTGCCGTGGTGGCCGCCGGGATTGAGGCGCTCAAACTGGTCGAGGATGGCAACGATCTGCGCGCCCGGCTGTTCGACAACGCGACCTATTGGCGGCAGGGATTGACCGAGGCCGGGTTTGACCTTCTGCCCGGCGAACACCCGATCATTCCGGTGATGCTTGGGGATGCCAAGCTGGCCCAGGACATGGCCGCGCGGCTTTATGAGCTTGACGTCTATGTGGCCGGATTCTTCTTCCCGGTGGTGCCAAAAGGTCAGGCCCGGATCCGCACGCAGATGAACGCTGCCCTGACCCGAGATGACTTGGATCGCGGTCTGGAAGCCTTCCGCACCGCAGGGCGCGACGTCGGCGTGATCTAACGCGGCATCGGATTGGCGGCGGCCGTGTAGGGCGCCCAATCCTCAATTTCCGGGTAATGCCGCCGCCGCCAGTCGCGGACGCGCGGGTTCATGATCCGACGCCACAGAGGCGGGATCATTGCCGCCAGCGTCATCATCGCATAGCCGCGCGGCAATTCCGGCGCATCCTCGGCGCTGTAACTTTGCAGCAAGGGATACCGCCGGCTGGGTTTGTAGTGATGGTCCGAATGGCGCTGAAGGTTGATCAAAAGCCAGTTCGAGGCCTTTTGCATTCCGTTCCAACTGTGATGCGGTTGGGTGTGTTCGTATGTGCCATCGCCAAGATGCTTCCGGGTCAGCCCGTAATGTTCGACGTAATTCACAAGTTCCAACTGCCAGATCGCGACAAAGGCCTGGAAGATGAACAGACCCAGCCCTTCCCATCCGCCAACCAGCGCTGCGAGCATCAGGAAGCCCGCTTGCAATACCGCGTACCGCCAGAACGGGTTCGACCTGTGCCAGGGTGGCAGTCCCTTCCGCGCCAAGAACGCAGCCTCAGCAGCACAGGAAGACGCAAAGCTTTCGCGCAAGACGCGCGGGAAGAAACGGTGGAAACCTTCGTTGTATCGGGCCGTCACGGCATCCCTTGGGGTGCCCACATAGCGATGATGCACAAGCAGATGTTCCGACCGGAAATGACTGTAAAGCACCATGGCCAGAAGGATATCGGCCAGCCATCGCTCGCGCCGGTCCGCCTGATGCATCAACTCGTGCGAATAGACGATGCCAATGGTGCCCGTAAGAATACCGACCCCGAAAAATGCGGCCAGTTTCTCCCACCCGGCCAAGGTGTCGTGCGACGTCACGAACCATATCAGTCCGAAGACTGTCGCGAACTGAACCGGTGCCCAGATCAGCGTAATCAGCCGATGCCAGAACAGCCCTGCGTCCGGCGTATTCGGATCCGCATTGGATGCGTCTGCCCCCAATGCACGGTCGAGCAAAGCGAACAGATACCAAGTACAAACCGGCGTCGCGAGAAGCGCCCAGCCCCCGAGCGTTGCACCCAATACCGCAACGGGCACCAACAGAAGCGACACCCAAAAGGGGATCGCCTGCCACAGGGTCATCGGTCGGGTCGTGCTCGTCATCAAAAGCGTCTTTCGCGCCGTTCGCCCCGCCTGGGGTTATAGCGCAACCCTTAGGATCCGCTCAATCGGCTTGCAGGTATGGTGCCGCAAGGTCAAAGGCCTTCCGCATGACCGTTGGCAGGTCCGAAGCGCGAAAGTCCTGTTTTTCCAGAAAGAAACCGCGGTCCGGCGTGGCGCCATTCACGCGCGCGACCTGAACGGACAGTCGCAGGTGGAAATGGGTAAACGTGTGGCGAACCTCGGCGCCAAGATCACGCCAATCCGCCTGAACCGGGGCCTGGGTTTCTGGAGCGACCTCGGCCCAGTCCGTGCCGGGCCAGCCAAGCATTCCGCCCAAAAGCCCCTTGTCCGGTCGTCGTTCCACCAACCAGGCGCCATCGTCCCTGCGCGCCACGAAGGCCGTCCCATAGCGGATGGGCTTGGCCTTCTTGGGCGTCTTTTTCGGAAGGTCCGCGGCGTTCCCCGCTTTGCGCGCGACGCACCCGTCCATCCAAGGGCAGATCCCACAAGCGGGCGATCGCGGCGTGCAGATCGTCGCTCCTAGATCCATGACGGCCTGCGCATAGTCCCCCGGTCGCTCCATCGGCGTCAGGATCTCAGCCAAGGCCGTCAATTCGGGCTTTGCTGTGGGCAGGGGGGTCTCGACCCCGTGGATCCGCGCCATCACGCGCTCCACATTGCCGTCTACGACTGTTGCGGGGCGATCAAAGGCAATCGCCGCGATGGCCCCTGCGGTGTAGGGCCCGATCCCGGGTAATGTCTTCAGCCTCTCAACCGTGTCTGGAAACGCGCCGCCATGTTCGGCGACGACGGCGCGGGCGCATTTCAGAAGGTTTCTGGCGCGCGAATAGTACCCAAGACCCGCCCAGGCCGCCATGACATCGCCGTCTTCCGCCGCGGCAAGGTCCTGAACGGTCGGCCATGTCGCCAGGAATCTCAGGTAATAGTCCCGAACCGCCGCGACGGTCGTTTGCTGAAGCATGATTTCGGACAACCAGACCGCATAAGGATCGGGCCGGATGCCCGCCTTGCGGTCCGCCGGAGATACGCGCCAGGGCAAATCGCGCGCATGGGCATCATACCAGCCCAGCAAAACGGCAGCCCTGTCGGTCTCACGCAAACTTTACCCTTCCCGCGCTGCTCTGCTATGACTTCACGCCAAAGAGAGATTAAGCTCCGCACGCTGGCAGGCAAGGAACCCGATGTCAAAATCGCCTCATCCCAAATTGCCCCGTGCCAAGGCGGGGTTTCGGCGCGCGTCGAGCTATCTCAAGCGGCATATCCAGAGCGGAAGTGAGTCGCGTGGCTTCGCCGTTTCGCGGCTTTTGACGGGGTGGGAAGAGATCGCGGGCGCCAAACTTGCCAAATCAGCGCGCCCTGTGTCGATCGACCACGGCCGGGGCGGCTTCGGAGCGACCCTGACGTTGCTTTGCTCGGGCGCCAACGCGCCGCTGGTCGAGATGCAGAAAGACCAACTGAAAGAGCGGATCAACGCCTGCTATGGCTATTCCGCGATTTCCCGGATCCGCATCACGCAAACCTCGGCCACCGGTTTCGCAGAGCCTGCGGCCAGCTATGATCCAGGGCCGAAGCGCCCGGATCCTGAACACAAAGCCCGGGCGGAAGACACGGCCCGGGCCATCGAAGATCCAGGCTTGCGATCCGCGCTTTCGGCGCTGGGCGCAAGCGTACTGTCCAAATCCTCAAGCTGAAAGGCAGCGAAGATATGAACCGCACCATCATCGCGATTGTCGCCGTCGTCATTCTGGCCGCCGGTGGTTATTACTTCTGGAGCCAGCAGGGCCAGCCCGCGCAGACAGAAATCGCCAACGCACCGACCGAGGGCCAGGCCTCGGACATCGACACATCCGGCGTTCTAGAGATGTCGATCGGCAATCCTGATGCCGCTGTCACAGTGGTGGAATACGCGTCTTACACCTGCCCGCATTGTCGGAACTTCCACGCCGGTCCCTTCAAGCAGTTGAAGGCCGATTATATCGACACCGGAAAGATCAACTTCGTCTACCGCGAGGTCTATTTCGACCGTCCCGGCCTTTGGGCCGGCATGGTCGCGCGTTGCGGCGGGCCCGAGCGGTTTTTCGGCATCGTCGACATCATCTATGAACAGCAGGCCGTCTGGTCCCGGGCCGGTGACCCGGCGCTGATCGCGCAAGAACTGTCGAAGATCGGGCGCACAGCCGGGCTCGATGCCGAAACCATCGACGCATGCCTGCGCGATGCCGACAAGGCCGAAGCTATGGTGGCGCTCTATGAAAAGAACGCGGCGGCGGACAACATCAACTCGACACCGAGCTTTGTCATCAACGGCCAGAATCATGCCAACATGAGCTATGCCGATTTCAAAGCCATCATTGATGAGGAACTCGGCGGATCGTGACACCGCTTGACGGTCTGAAAGTCGTCGAACTCGCCCGGGTATTGGCGGGTCCCTGGGCGGGGCAGACGCTCGCCGATCTCGGCGCAGATGTCATCAAGATCGAAAGCCCCGCAGGCGATGACACGCGCCAGTGGGGGCCGCCCTTCGTGGAACGCGCAGGCGACAGATCTGCCGCCTATTTCCACAGTGCGAACCGCGGCAAGCGCTCGATTGCGCTGAACCTGAAAGACCCCGATGACCACAAAGTGGCCGAAGCCCTGATCCGAGACGCAGATGTGCTGATCGAGAACTTCAAGGTCGGCTCACTCAAACGATTGGGGTTGGACTATGACGCCGCCAGGGCGATCAACCCGCGCCTGGTTTACTGTTCGATCACAGGGTTCGGACAGACCGGGCCCTATGCGCCCCGGGCCGGATATGACTACATCATTCAGGCCATGTGCGGGATGATGTCGGTGACAGGCGATCCCGAAGGCCCGCCCGAGAAAGTCGGGATCGCGGTTACGGATCTATTCACCGGGGTCTATGCCACCACGGCCATCCTTGCGGCGCTTCGTCAGCGCGACCGAACGGGACAAGGGCAGCATATCGATCTGTCGTTGATGGATACGGGCGTCGCGGTCATGTCGAACCAGGCCATGAACTATCTTGTGGGCGGCACCCCGCCTGAACGGATTGGAAACAAGCACCCAAACCTGACGCCCTATCAGGTGTTCGAATGTGCTGACGGCCTGATCGTGATCGCGACAGGAAATGACGGGCAATATCAGCGGCTTTGCGGGCTTCTTGGCGTGCCCGAAATGGCCAAGGCGCCCGCGTTTCTGACCAATGCCGACCGTGTCTTGAACCGTGAAGAGATGACCCGCCGCCTGACTGAGGCATCGCGCAAGATGACCAAGTCCGAGCTTCTGGCGGCTTGCGAAAATGAAGGTGTCCCTGCCGGTCCGATCAACCATATGGATGCGGTCTTTGCCGACCCTCAGGTGATTGCGCGCGGGATCCGACACGACGTGGATGGGGTGCCGTCGGTGCGCTCGCCCATGCAGTTCTCGGACGCTGACCTGTCTGTCGATCGGCCCTCGCCCCGTCTGGATGAGCATGGGGCCGCGATCAGGGCGTCTTTGAAGGATCCATAAGGCTTTCCAGCTTGCCTCTGATGGCTTCGGGATCATCAAAGACCAAACGGACCGGGACCGGCAGCACTTTGCCGCGGAACGCCGCCGGCAATCGCACCACATCTTTCTCGGTCGTCACCAGCCGTGCACCGGCCGATGCGGCGTCGCGTTCCAGTCGGGCCAGTAAGGTCGGCGTCAGCTCCTGATGGTCGGCAAGGGTAACTGCGCCCTTCAGATTCGCCCCAAGGCCCCGCAGGGTCGCAAAGAATTTCTCGGGGTGGCCGATCCCTGCGAACGCAAAAACTGGCATGTTCTGCCAGGGCATTCCCGTCGCCAGCGGCTCCAGTCGCGCCCGTTCAATTGGCGTCTTCTCCAGCAAGTCACCCCAAGCGGCTTGGAACCGGGATTGCGCGGCCTCATCCCCGATGGCGAGCACGAAATCCGTCCGCTTCAACCCGGCATCCACGGGCTCGCGCAAGGGGCCCGCCGGGATAACCTTGCCGTTTCCGAACCCACGCATCGCATCCACAACGACGATGGACAGATCTTTCGCGACGCCGGGGTTCTGAAACCCGTCGTCCAGGATCAGCACATCCGCGTGTTCCTGGGCCGCACGGGCTCCGGCGGCGCGGTCCTTGGCGACCCAAACCGGTGCGAAGGCGGCCATCAGCAATGGCTCGTCGCCGACATCCTCGGCCCTGTGCCTGTCCGGGTCGACACGAAGCGGCCCTTCAAGCGAACCGCCATAGCCCCGGCTGATCACCCCGGGGGTGTGTCCCAACGACTTAAGCTGCTCGACAAGGGCAATCGCAGTCGGCGTCTTGCCCGTGCCGCCCGCATTCAGATTGCCCACGCAGATCACAGGGATCCCAGGTTGAACCTCGGCAGGGCGGGCAATGCGTCGCGCTGTCGCGCTGGCATAGAGTGCCGCCAAGGGCGCTAAAGCCCGGGCCTGCCAACCCGCGTCGCGATACCAGAAGTCCGGCGTGCGCATCAGCTTTCTTTGCTGTCCAGATAGCTTTCGATCATCTCGATCACCCGATCCGAGACATCGGCGCCGCGCGATGCCACCCGCCAGGCTTGGTGCGCCATCTCGGCGGTGATGTCCGGCGATTGCAGGCGCGTCACGACGCTGGCCAGCGCGTCGGCTGACCCGATCTGACGGCTCGCTCCGGCAGTCCGGAACCGCAAATAGGCATCGCGAAGCGATCCGGTTTCGGGCCCGTGAATCATGGCCGATCCCAGGGCGGCGGGCACATAGGGGTCCGAGCTTCGGGCCTTCCGAGACAAGGTGCCGGCCATATAGGTGATCGGCGCCAGGCGATACCACATGCCGATTTCTTCCGGATCATCCGCAATGAAGACCGAGACCCCGTCGGTAATGTCGTCATCGACCGAACGCAGGCCGGCGCGCATCCCGGCATCCTGTGCCAGACGCTTGAGATCCTTGGCTTTGGCCGGGTTGACCGGCGCAACGATCAGAAGCAGCCGATGGGTCATGCGGCTGGCTTTCTGGTGCGCCGAGATGACGGCCTCGAACTCTTCTTCCGGGACCGATGCGGCTAACCAGACTGGTCGTCCCGCAAGGACTTCGGCCATGGCATCCAGTTCGCCTTCATTGCAGCCGGGTGCGACGGATCCTTCCTCCAGGGTGCCGGTGACCTCGACCCGGTCGGGGTCGGCGCCAAGCCGTTCGAAGACATCGGCCTGGGCGGTGGTGCCGGCCAGGATCCGACGAAACCGGCTGAACAGGGCGCGGCTGGCAAGGGGCGCCCAGCGCAGCCAGGACTGGGCGCGGAGCGAGATCTGAGCATCGACCAGAAGGCAGGGGATCTGGCGCTCGGCGCATTCGTGAGCGGCCACCGGGGCGGCAATTCCTTCAGTAAAAACAACAAGATCCGGGGACCAGTGGTCCAGAAAACGCCGCATAGCGGGGCCTGTGTCCAACGGGTGGATCTGCGCGATCAGGTCAGGGTCCTCGGCGGCGCGACGGATATCGGATTCCGGTAGTGTTATCAGGACGTTGACGTCAGAGCGCTCGGCCGCGAGTCGGTTGGCGAAG
Organism: Paracoccaceae bacterium; assembly: GCA_965267475.1. GTDB lineage: Bacteria > Pseudomonadota > Alphaproteobacteria > Rhodobacterales > Rhodobacteraceae > JBCBKU01. The sequence continues at coordinate 198,912 of OZ254079.1, read as the reverse complement.
CGCAACAAGGGGCCAACGCGCTTTGAGGATCCGGCCTGAAGCCAGACAAGCTGACCGGACGGGCGCGGACGCGACGCCTGGCCCAGCCGTTCGCCCATAACATCTTGATTAGGCTGAGGAACCTTGCGCTTGGCCGCCCGGGCCGCGAAAGGCTCTGCATGGCTCGCGACGAACAGATAAAGGGATAATCCGGGCGAAAATGCCATAGATCAGTCCCCGATTTCCTCGGTTGAGGAGGCTTCGCGTTCTTCATCGCGCAAGCGATGCAAATGGGCGATGAAATAGCGCATGTGGGCGTTGTCGACGGTGCGCTGCGCTTCGGCCTTCCAGGCATTGTAAGCCGTTGCATAGTCAGGGAAAATTCCGACCACATGGATATCATCCACATCCCGAAATGCGGTCGAAGACGGATCGACCAGTTCCCCGCCGAAAACCAGATGCAAACGCTGAACCATATGCCCTCCGAACCTCGGAAATCAGCCTATCTGAACCCTTGGGGCGGTCAAGGCCTTGTGAAAATGTACAAAACGCGGCGGTGCAGCATCGGGAATTTTACAAAACGCTGCGGCGCGGCGCAGAGTTTTTGACAAAACGGCCCCTGATTGGCGCCAAGTTTTTGGCAATTTGGTTAGGGATCCAGGCTAGCTCTTCTTGCCTTCAAACTGGATGCGACACCTTCTAGAACTTGAAGGTTTCCAATGGCGCCCGCCTCTTCAAAAACCTCGCGCGCATTCGCCAAGTGTTCTTCAGACTGATCAAGATGTGCCGCATTCCAAGTCAGATCAAAAATTGATACATGCAAGTTTGCCAAATTGGTCTGCGTCGCGCCCCATAGCATTGGGGATGACTTGGCTGATCTCGCTTGAAGAGCACGTTTGTACGCCTCATTGGCCTCGAAGAGAAACTCTACGTTGGCCTCTTTCGTGCCTAAAAATCTAAGGGCCACGCCCAAACTGTTTTGCGTGCCGGACCAATCGGAAGGAGTAGCGCTTTGCGTCCAAACAGCTAGCGACTTTCGGAAAGAGTCAATTGCAGCGCGAATGTCTTCCACCTTTCCGGTAATGTGGGCTAAGTCAATCAGGCTGCACCCCAAGTTATGGTGCGTATGCGCCCAGTCCAAAGGAGTTTTTTTGCGCGTTCTAACGGATAGTACTTCTTTGTAAGCCGCTATAGCGGATTTCATGTGAATTTCGCGAAGAAATCCATTCGGCTCATTTTTCGCGAGATCTCCCAGCACATCTGCCAACCCAATCTGGGACGATGCCCATTCTACCGGATACGACTTTTTGGGACGTTCTTCGATGGCGAGTCGAAATGCGGCGACCGATTCTTTGCGTAACTCATTGTCTGCACGAAAATCGCCGATTGCTCCCAGGGCGGTCCCTAAATTGTGTTGAACCATTGCCCAGTCTCGTGGCAGGGCATCACGCGTCCAAACTTCCAACACGGACTTGTAGCCAGAAACTGCCTCTCTCATCATTTGTTCGTCGCCTTGAAAAGTGCCCAAGCGCATTTTTGCGTTACAAAGATTGCTTTGGGCCATGGCCCAATCTAAAGGTGCCTTCTGCCGTGTCCAGTAAAGCAAACTGGTCTGATAGGCCTCTATGCCTTCTAGGATACGTGCTGGATCATTCAGACGCTCGCCCAACTCAACCAGAACACTTCCCATGGCGTTTTGAGTTTGTGCGCGCCGATCCCCAGTTCCATGTTGCGACCAGACCGCCAACGCTTCTTTTAGCGCCAGCAGAGCTTCGTCGAGGCTTCTGTTGGACACCTCTAACTCACCAAGGCAGTAAAGTGCATTCCCGATGTCGTCGAATGACATACCGCGTTCCACATTGTCCGTGGGGCGCGAGGCATTAAGTCTCGTCAACTCTTTGGCTATCTCCAGGTCAAGGCGAGTACTTTTTTCGCGACCGCGATCTTTCCATTCACGGGTGAGATCACGAATGACCTGAAAACCTGCCTGCTCGCCTGCCTCAAGATCCGCCTTTTGTACGATGCGCTTGGCCGCGCTTTCGGCGTCCCGAACGGCGAGGTCGCGGTCGAGCGCTGTATCGATCAGCTCAATATGGGTCAGCTTGGCACGCTCTGCGCGCGCGGCTTCATCTGCTTCCCAGCGCGCGAGTGTATCAGAAGCCTCGGTCTGCGCTTCCTTTAGTTTCCCGTCGTCCACCAGGGCCTGAAGGCGTTTTAGAAGATCGCCGACGACTGTGTCGAGGTTGGACCCCCGGGCGGCGCGTTCGCGGAATGCCTTGGCATCTTCAACTGCCGCTTCCAATTCCCGAAACGCCTCATTCGGGTCGCTGATATCCTCCGCCACTTCTTGCGCCAGTGCGATGATCTGGGCGTCGGTGACGCCGCTTTCGCGGGCGCTTTGAGCCTCTCCCGATTGTTCAAAGTAGTTCAGGATCAGCGTCTTGATTTCGTCCTGACCGGTCAGCAGTTCGCGATTGACCGCCCCTTGAGTGGCCGCTGTCGTGGCGTCCGCCGCCAATACGGCTTGGAGTGTCTCGAACACGATATCTTCGAACGGATCGAGCGTGCTGGCACTTTTGATCTCAGGGTCTTCGGTTTCATCGTGGATGCGGTTCCGCAGATTTTTCGCAATGGTCGAGGCCGTCAGGTTTCCGTCGATCAGGTCATCTTCCGTCAGTTTCGCCTTGCCGAGCACCTGCGCCACCAGGATCTTCCTGTCGCCTTGGAGGTTTTGTGCATCGAACTCTTTCTGCATGGCGTCGGCCATGGTCTGCGCCAAAGACTTGTCACGTTTGCCAAGGCTCTTGAAAAGGGCGGTCGTCGACAGCGCCGCCCCGATGGTCGTGGCCGCACCGCCGCAAAACGTCAGGTCCGCCGCAGTTGCGACGACCCCGAAATTGGCGGCAATGTTGCCGGCATGCAGTGTCTTTTCCAGCACCCAGATCTCCCTCTCACCCAAGCATATAGGCAACCAGAGCGCGAATTTACAGGGATTTCGGGGGGTTGGCGGTCAGGCCATCTGGTGGCGGAGGCCGTCGTGCAGGGCGGGTGTGGCCGCGAGGATGCCCTTGGCGGCCCGGGATTTCGTGTTGAAGGTGAGGGCGCTGCCTTTGGCCTCGGTCGCCTGGCCGCCCGCTTCCTCTACAATCAGCGCGCCCGCCGCGATGTCCCATTCCCAACTGTCGCGGAAGGTGACCATGGCGTCGAACCGCCCTTCAGCCACCAGGCAGAGCCGGTAGGCGATGGAAGGGCGGAAGTGGCGTGCGGCCTCGGGTGGGCCATCGGTCCAATAGCGCGGCTCATAGGCCCAGCGGTTGGCGAGGATTGTGGCGGCGGTCATGTCAGTCGTCGTACTGGTCCGGATGGGTGCGCCGTTCAGCGTAGCGCCTTCGCCCCGGGCGGCGGCATAAAGCTTGTCCCGGAGCGGCAGGAAGACGACGCCTGCTGTGACCTGGCCTTGATGGGCTGTGGCGATGGAATGGGCCCAGGTTTTCTGGCCGTCGATGAAGGCGCGGGTGCCGTCGATCGGGTCGACGATGAAGGTGGTGTCGCGGGCAAGGCGGGTCTGGTCGTCGGCGGTTTCTTCCGACAGCCAGCCATAGTCGGGGCGGGCGGCGGTGAGCGTTTCGCGCAGGTAGGTGTCGGTGGCGAGGTCGGCGTCGGAGACCGGATCGTCGCGGCCCTTGTCCCAGACGGTGTTTTCGCCCGACCAGAAGCGGCTAGCGATGTCGCCTGCGCCCTTGGCGGCTTCGATCAGGAGCGCGAGGTCATGCGCCGGCAAGGGTGAGCCCTTCGACCAGCAGCGAGGGGACAACGCGGGACAGGTGGGTGCGGGCGTCGTTGGCGGGGCGGATCGTTCTGAGCATGTCGCGGAGGGAGCCCGCGACGGTGCATTCGTTGACCGGATAGGTCAGCTCGCCGTTTTCGACCCAGAAGCCCGAGGCACCGCGGGAATAGTCGCCCGTGGTCGGGTTGATCGAGGATCCGATCATCGAGGTGATCAGGAGACCGGTGCCCATTTCGGCCAGAAGCTCTGCCCGGCTTTGGGTGCCCTGGGTCAGGGCGATGTTGCTGTTCGTGGGGGACGGCGGGGCAGAGGTGCCTCGGGCGGCCGAGGCTGTCGAAGGCCGGCCCAGTTTGCGGCCCGTCGCCAGGTCAAGCGTCCAGCCGGTCAGGACCCCGTCGGCCACGATGTCGCGGCGTGCTGTTGGAAGCCCCTCGCCATCAAACGGGCGCGAGCCCGAGACACGCGCACGGTGCGGGTCCTCGGTCACGGACAGGCCTTTGGGCAAAACCTGTTCGCCCAGCGCGTCGCGGAGCCATGAGGCCCCCCGCACGATGGCGGCGCCGTTCACCGCGCCCAGCAAATGGCCGATCAACGACGATGACACCCGTTCGTCATAGAGAACCGGAAAGGCGCCGGTCGGAGGTTTGCGCGCGCCCGACCGTGATGCCGCGCGTTCGCCCGCGATGCGCCCGATCTCTTCCGGGCTCATCATGTCGGCCAAATGGGTTCGGCTGTCGCCGAAATAGTCGCGCTCCATCGCCAGGCCTTCGCCAGTGATCGCTTCGACAAAAAGCGAGGTGCCGGTGCGGGCATAGCTGCCTTCGAACCCGTTGCTTGCCGCAAGCGTTATCTGGCGCTTCGAATAACCCGTCCCGGCGGCGGAAACCTGGGCGATGCCCGGGACGGCGAGCGCCGCGGCCTCGGCCCGTGTCGCAGCGTCTTGCAAAGCGGCCGGATCGGGTTCTTCCGCAGGGTCTGCCAGATCGAGGACACCGAGATCCCAATCCGTCGCAAGCGCGTCTGGGTCGGCCAAACCCACGGACGGGTCTTCCGGGGTTTCGCGGGCCATGGCCACGGCGCGTTCGGCCATCGTGCGCAACGTGTCGGCGCTTGTGTCGGACGCGGCCACGCAGGCCTGACGCTGTCCGATCAGAACGCGAAGCCCCAGTTCGATGCCTTCCGAGCGTTCGGCCTGTTCAAGCGCGCCTTTCAGGACTTCGATGGATTGCGTCGTTCCGTCGACAACCAGCGCGTCGGCGGCATCGGCCCCTGCGCGTTTGGCTTCGGCCAGAAGCGCTTGGGCCAGATCGGTGTGGGATGGGTGTGTCATGTGTCAGGGGAGGTAGGGCAGATGCCCGCAACCTGCAAGGCTACCCCAAGCGCGTTGCGGCGCGGATGGACGCGCGTTCCCCTGATGCTCTTCCCGCGACCCCCCCGAGATTGGCCTTGTAAGCGCCCGCGGTTTGAGGCCAACCTTGCGCGGCATGCGGACAGCACTTGAGATCAAACGCGGCCTTGCTGCCTGTGCGCATTGGTTCCTCGGTGCCCCCTTCGTCACTGCCCGCATTGCCCGCGTTGCAGGCACCAAGCAGGAAGGGCGCGCCATGCTGGCCCGCCATTGCCAGCGGTTCCTGGACACATGCCGGTTTGAGGTAGAGCTGGACGGCACGCCGCCGCCACCGGATCACGGATGTGTCCTGTGCTATAACGAGTCCTCTTTTGCAGATCTGATGGCCTATATGGTCGCCTTCCTTGATTATGTGGACCGTGCCGCCGCAGCCGACATCTATCGGTTCTTTCCCTTCGCACGCGCGGCGTTCGCGCGTATCGATTTCGAGATGGTTCAACGCGGGAACCGGACGGCCACGGATGCCTTGATCGCCAATATGGTCGAGCGTGTCCGGTCCGGCGAACGCGTTGCCTGGGGCGGCGAGGGGCGCCTGTCCGGCATCGATGGCATCCGGCGGTTCAAAGTCGGGGCCAGCCTGATCGCAATCCGTGCGGGGGCGCCGGTCGTTCCCGTTGTCTTCCACGGGGGCCATCACAGGATGGCCTTGGGGTCTGTCCGGGCGCGCCCCGGCACGATCCGCATTCGGATTGGCGACGCGATCCCGACAAATGGTCTGACGGAAGACGATGCCCGCAGCTTCGCCGACAGGCTTCATGGATGTCTGTCGGACATGTATGCCGAAGCTGCAAAAACGAATACCGTCGCTACCGGGCCCAACACAGGTTAGGCCCGCAGCCCTTCCGCGGCCTAGAACTTGCCGTTGTCGCGCGCCATTTCGTCCGGGGTTGGTGACACGACGTCCCAATGCTCGACGATCATGCCATCTTCAACGCGCCATAGGTCAAAGAAGGCCCATGGCTTGCCGCTTACCGTCGCATCCGAGGCCACAAAGACAAAGTTGCCCTCAGCGACCACGATTTGTGGATCGAATTTGGTGATGACAAAGCCTTGGTCCGCCCAGGCTTTTGTTCCTTCCAACAGGCCATCGATCCCATCGGCAAGGTTGGGGTTATGCTGCATGTAGATGTTTGAATACATCGGTGCCTTATCCGGGGCCTGACCACCCAGCACATCGCGCACAAACCCAAGAACAAGCGCCTTATTTTCTTCTGTTTTGTCCAGATCGGTGATGTCGGTTGGGCCGTCGGTCATGCCGCGACCCGATACGGTTGTTTCGGGGACGGGCTGAAGATTGTCCCAGTGTTCGGCGACTTTTCCGTCCTCGACCCGGAACACGTCAAATGCGGCCAGTGTCGGCGCGCCGAAGGCGTCGGCGTTGTCAAACGTGCTGTGCAGCACGACCAAATCGCCCTCTGCGATGACCCTGTGCGTCGTGACCCGCATCCCCGATTGCTCCACGAGCGGAATGAGCCCGACCAAACCTTCGGCGCCGGTTGGAACCTGTGGATTGTGCTGGATGTAGTCGGGCGTCACAAGCTGGCGGGCAGCCTGGGGGTCATGATCGACAAAGGCGGCAGTGAAAAGAGCGATGACCAGTTCTTTGGGAGACATGATTTGATCCTCTGATTCGTATCGTCTCGATACGTGGTATCAATTTCATACCATATCGCAATTACGTACTTTGAACTGACCTGGTAGCTTGAACACTACTGCGTCGGTGTTTTCCGTTGTATTTGGAAGATCGAATGGATACTGTTCCAGATAGTTCGAAATTAATACCAGACCCAGATATGCTACCGATTGGTGTTGCCAACAAAGCCGAAGCGTCCAACTGCTGCATTCGTTCCGTGCTGTCCAACGTGACGGGCAAGTGGCGGATGATCATCATCCTGGCGCTGGAAGACGAACCAAGGCGGTTTGGGGATCTCAAGCGCTGCATAGGGGATGTCACGCAAAGCGTGCTGACGGAAAACCTGCGCGGATTGCAACGCGACGGCTATCTGACGCGGACAGTGGATCCGGGTCCGCCGGTCGCGGTCTCATATGAGTTGACGCCATTGGGGCGCGGGTTGCTCGAAATGTTGAAGCCGCTTGTCTATTGGTCGCATGAGCAAATGGACGAGGTGAGGAGTTTCCGCATGGAGTATGACCGGGCAAACTCCGGCTAGACCGTCCGCACCTCGGCCAGCCGTTTTGTCGCATAGTCGTCGCCCCAGCAGATTGCGGCTTCCCAGGCCGATGACGCCTGCGCCGCGATGTCATGGACGTCGTCGGGAAGGGCGGCCGCATTCCCGGGCAGAACCAGGTCAAGGTCGGGGACATCGACGCGGGCTTCGTCCCAGTCGATCAGGCCAACGCCTGTATCCGTCATCATGATGTTGCGCGGGTTCGGATCGCCATGGACCACTGACGTGTCGCGCCCATCGAGCCGCGCCCAGGCGGCCCGGCACCGCGCCACGCCCTCGGCCGGCATCCGCGTCAGGTCGATCTTGGTCCCGTGATCTTCATGCAGCAGATCCAGCGAGGATCGAAACCCCGGGCGTTGCGGCCAGTTTCGGGTCAGCCCGTGGAGCTTTCGCAATGTCCCGGCCACGCGCTGCCAGTCGGATTTCGTCTCGGGCGGCGTGCCATCGACAAAGGTCATGACCATCAACCCGTTCACGAAGGATCGCCCGTCATCGGTCGGGATCGGACGCGGGACGATCAGGCCGTTCCGGTCGAGAAATGCAAGGAGGTCGCATTCCCAGGCCAGATGCGCGTCGCTGCGCTGCCCAAGGCGGGCGACGGCGATTTCGCCGCGTATCGAGACGCGCCAGACGTCATTGGCGACGCCACCGGTAAGCTTGTCCAACCGCTTTGCGTCCTTGCCCCATTGAGCCAGCGCAACCCAGCCCGGATCGGTCACAGAAGGCCGAGCCCGTTGATTGCGTCCATGACCTGCTTTGCATGGTCGGGGTCGAAGGTTGCCGGGTTGGGCACGGCGAAGCGACCGGCATCGTTGTCGAAGTACTGGCCCGAGGCGTCCCGGAAGTCATTTGACAGCGCCGCGCGGATCAGGATGTCGGCGCCGATGTTCAGGTCGTTGCCCGCGATGCCGAACCCTTCTTTCACCATCTTGGTGGCCAGAAGCGAGCCCGGGTTGACCGAGACGACGACCGGGCCGTCCGGCAGCTCTTTCGCGAGTTCAGCGGACCAGATCGTGATGGCCAGTTTGCTTTGGGCATAGGCCTCCATATCGTCTAACTGGCGGTTGCCGGCCATGGCCGCGATGTCGACCGGTGCCTGAGCGGCAGAGGACAGGTTCACGATGCGGCCATCCCTGGGGATGATCGGCAGAAGCCGCCGCGTCAGGAGGTAGGGGGCGATTGTGTTGACCTCAAACCGGATATCGCGGCCCGATGCGGCCCGGGTCGCGGGCGCTTTCAGGATACCGGCGTTGTTAATCAGCACATCGAGCGTGTCATGGTCGGACAGGACCGCCGAGGCAAAGGCATCAACCTCATCCAGTTTTGAGAGATCGGCCATGTACGTTGCTGGCGTGCCCCCGACGGCGTCGGCGGCGGCAGACAGTTTGGCCGCGTTGCGCCCGTGAAGCAGGACGCGGTGGCCTTGCCCGGCCAACTGCTTTGCCGTCAGAAGGCCGATGCCATCTGTCGCGCCGGTGATCAGGATGGTTTTCATTCTTCAGGTCCTTTCTGGGGCGAACCCTGGCAGCACGTCTTCGGAAAGCTGTTTCAAGACGGTGTCGATATCGCGGCTGCTGAAGCGCAGGTTCAGGGCGACATGGTTGATGCCCAGCCCTTCGATTTCGCGCAGGTATGACAGCAGGAACCGGCTGCCCGAGGCAAAGCCCAGGTGGATCGGGCGAGGTTCGGCATCGGCCTGGGGCAAGAGATCGACGTAAAGCGATTGCATCACCGGTTTCGGGGGTCCGCCTGCTTTCGCCACGCGGGTCCGATAGTCATCGACCGCGCGTTTTTGCGCCATCGGGTCGCGGGGATAGGTCATCCAGCCGTCGCCATGCTCGGCCACCCAGTCGGGCGGTTGCTGGCTGCCGCCGGTGATCAGCATGGGGATCCGGCCCGCCTGGGGTTTCGGGATCATGTCGATCTGGCCTGACAGGTGCCCCTGATCGTGGGTCGCCGTTGGAAAGCTTTGGGCCATGTCGCGGATATAGCGAAAGCTGTCCTGAAAGCGTGCGCCCCGGTCGGGAAAGGACATGTTCATAGCTGGATATTCCTCGGGCCGGTCACCCGACGCGACGCCCAGAAGAAGACGCCCGCCCGACAGAACATCCGCCGAGGCCGCGGCTTTTGCTACATGGGCCGGATGCCGAAGCGGCAGGATGATGCTGGCCACTCCGAGGGCGATGTCTTGGGTCGCCCCGGACAGCGCCCCGAGATAGACGAAAGGGTCATAGATCTGCCCGACATCGCCGAAACTTGGCACATTGAACGGCACGTCCCGGAGCCAGAGGGCGGAAAAGCCCAAGGCCTCGGCCATCTGCGCGCGCTCGATATGGCCAGACATATCCGGGAGCGCCGAGACCGCGTAGCGCTCAAGCGGAAGCACAAGCCCGATGCTGAGCCGTCCGGGCTGAAACACCGCGTTATAGGCGCGATTCAGGGTCGGGAACGATTTGGGTTCGCTGCCGTCATGCATGCGGGCTGTGTCCTTAGGCTTTGATGGCACCGTCGACGACAAATTCGTGGCCTGTGCAATAGCTGGCATCGTCGGAGGCCAGAAACAGGACGACTTTCGCCACCTCGTCAACGGTGCCCTGCCGACCGAGCGGCACGCGGGCGTCGCGTTCGTCCGGCGTCTGACCCAGTTCGTCCATCATGCGTGTGTCGATCAGCCCCGGATGGACCGAATTCACACGGATCCCGAAGGGCGCAAATTCCGCCGCGGCCGATTTGGTCAGGCCGCGCACCGCCCACTTCGTTGCGGCATAGGCCGGGGCGCGGGGTGTCGCGCCGAGGCCAGCAATGGAAGACAGGTTGACGATGCTTCCAGACCCCTGACGCTTCATGAGCGGCACGACGCTTCGGATCCCGAGGAACGTACCCGTTTGGTTGATGGCGATCTGGCGGTTCCAGAGGTCAAGCGACGTATCTTCGAGCCCGGCAACGTGGAAGATCCCCGCGTTGTTGACCAGCACATCGATCCGGCCGTGCTGCTTTTCGATCCGGGCGATGGTGTTTTGCCAGTCCGCTTCGTCCGACACATCCTGGGGCAGAAACCGGCAGGCATCGCCGATCCGGGCGGCGATAGCCTTGCCTTCGGGTTCGTCCACATCCGTGATGATGACCTTGGCACCTGCCTTGGCGAAAAGGGCGGCCTCTGCCGCGCCCATGCCGCGCGCGCCACCGGTGATCAGGGCAACCTTCCCGTCAAGGCGGTTCATGCGCGGAACCGCTTGGCCAGTTGCAGCGCGAGCAGTCGGGAATAGAAGCGGGCCTGTGACAGGTTCCCGCCGGTGAACCATAGGCCGGGCTGTGCCGTTTCGACCCACATGTTCCGCAACTCTCCGATCCAGGGGCCCGGATCGCCCTTGGTGCCGGATCCATAGCCCCAGCATGGACCGACCTTTTGCGCAGTGTCGGGGTCGATCAGCGCGGCGACCCAGTCGGTCATATCGCCGTAACCCGTCGCATAGATGACCGCATCGGCGGGCAGCGCTTCATCGGTGTCCAATACGACGGCCCTGTCGGTCAGGTGGCTGATGCTGTGACCGGACCGCACGCCAATGCGTCCGTCCGCGACCATCGCCGCGCCGCCGACGTCGATATAATATCCCGAGGCTGTCCGGCGGTATTTCAGGCCCAGGCCTGCGCCATCCTCGGCGAAGTCCAGGGCGAAGCCTGCTTGTGTGAGACCGTCATAGAAGTCTTTTCGGTCCGTGCGGATCTGATCCCAGATCTTGCGGTGGTTGCGTTCCATCAGGCGGAGCGGCACCGACGCTTGAAGAGTGTCGGCCTTGTCGGTGGTCAGGCCGCGTTCGACCGCTTCCGCAGAATAAAGCGGGCCAAGGATCCGGTCGCAATAATCCGACTGATCGACGACCAGGGTTGACGACCGTTGCACCATGACCGGCTTGGCGCCGAAGCCCACCAGATCGGAGGCGATGTCATGGGCGGAATTGTTGGCGCCCACGACGACCACATCTTGCCCGGCAAAGTCCTTGCCGCCCGTATAGGCGCTGGAATGAAACTGCGGGCCCTTGAAGGCGTCTTGTCCCGGGAAGTCGGGCAGGCGCGGAAAGCCCGAGAGACCAAGCGCCATGACCAGATGGGTGGGCGTTACGGTGACGGCTGTTCCGTCGCGCATAAGGTTTGCCGTCCAGGTAGCGGTTTGATCGTCGAAGCGGGCGTTGCGGAATTCGGTGTTCGTCCAGATGTTGAGGTTCAGGTCCCGGGCATAGGCTTCCAGCCAGTCGCCCATCCGGTCCTTCGGTGTGAAGACGGGCCAGTCCAGCGGGAAGGGCTTGAAGGGCATGTGGTCGTACCAGACCGGATCGTGCAGGACGAGGCTGTCATAACGCGACCGCCATTGATCCCCCGCGCGCGGGTACTTGTCGACAATCAGATAGGGTACGCCCAGGTCCTGAAGCTGCGCGCCAAGGGCCAGCCCGCCTTGCCCGCCGCCCACGACCAGGACAAAGGGCGCCGCTGGATCCGGCGCGCTGGGGGCCGGGGCATTGAGCCCGTCGAGCATTGTGAACAGCGTCTTGCACAGCCCGCGTTCCAACCGGATGTGGCCCTTTCCCGGGCCATGGGCGGTGTGGAAACGAAAGAAGCCTTCGGTCGCGTCGGGTTCGCCTTCGAACACCGGATCGGAAAAGCCCGTGGACGCGCCGTGCGCGGCGCCGAATGCGGCGATGGCGCCTTGCCCTTCGAGCGTTTGTAGCGTCCAGCCGAAGGGCAGGTAATCGCGCCAGAACCCATCCGGTTGGAACGTCTTTGCTATGGCGTCCCCGTTTCCCTTTGCGGACGCTCGGGCGAATGCGGACAGCCAATCGGCGACCCCTGCCATGTCAGGCGACCCGGTCTGCGAAATGGGCGAGGTTTTCCGGCGACGGTGGTACCACTAGACCCGGATCCGAAGGCAGTATAACCGCGCCACCCTTGATGGCGATCGCATCACCGCAAAGATCGGTTCGGAGAGCGTTTTCGTTCACGTCGACTTCGCAAGCCGAGTTCGCGCCCACCGCCGCGCTGACCGACAGAGCCGCCATTTGCCCGACGGCGGTGCCCATGAAATGCGGCCAGATCAGTGCGTCGCCCTTGACCTCAGCCGCTAGATCCAGCGCGCCCGAGACGCCGCCCCACTTGGCAACGTCGGGTTGCAGGACCTTGAGGCCCGCGCGGGTCATCGTCAGGAATTCTTCGGCGCCATAGATATTTTCGCCCCCGGCAAGCGGGATGTCCGTGGACCGGGCCAGGTCTTCCCAATGGTCGGGCGGCGCATTGGCCCGCAGTGCCTCTTCAGCGAAGTAGGGCGCGAAGCCTTCGATGGCGCGTAGCGAGGCTTTGGCCTCTTCAAGCGACCAGGACTGGTTGCTGTCGACCATGATCCGGGACCCGTCCGGGCAAAGCCGTGCGGCGCGTTCGACGATGTCCGCGCTGCCGTGTTCGGCAAACCCGATCTTCAGTTTGAAATGCGTTTGGCCAAGGGCGGCGTGATGGGGGATCAGTCGGTCGAGATCATCGGCATTGATGGATGTGGCATAGGATTTGGCCCGCGGTGTGGGGAGGTCCATGAACGCGGCGAAGGACTGGCCCATGTGTCGAAGCGCCAGATCCCAAAGCGCGGTGTCGATCCCCGCCAGGATGTGTTCGAAGACCTGAAGCTGGCCGACATGCAGGAAAAAAACGGTAAGCTTGTCACGAAGCGCCGATTGCACCTCGCGCGGGTCGGTGAAGCTGAGGTCTTTCAGATGCGCCGCCACCACGTCTTCGATGATATGCGCTTTGTGGATATTGGCGCGGGACGGGAAATTTGCCCAAACCTCTCCCCAACCGAAGCAGCCGGACCTGTCCTTGATCCGAACCAAGAGCGCGGGCCGCGTGGGCATCGTGCCAATCGCCATTTTCGGGGACACGCCGCCCTTTGCCCGGATCGGGAAAACGCCGATTTCGGCAATGGTTATGTGGTCGCGGAACGCCACTTTACCACGCGACGTAGGCCGAGTGTTCCGAGGTGTAGAAATTCACCGCCGTCGGTCCGACCGAATAGGGGCCAACGCCCGAGTTCTTCACCCCGCCGAAGGGCATGTTGTTGTCCGGCACCGTGCCGTGGTTGACGTGGATCATGCCGTTCTGGCTTTCCGCCAGAAAGCGCTGGATCAGATCGTTACGGTTCGAAAAGAGCGCGGAGGTCAGGCCGAACTCGGTGCCGTTCAACATATCCATTGCCTGATCGAAGGTGTCGTATTCCAGGACGGATACTACGGGTCCGAAGATTTCCTGTTGCCCGGCGATTGAGTTGTGTTGGACGTCATCCAGGATGGTTGGCGTATAGAAGTACCCGTCCTCTGGTCCGCCCGGTGCAGATCCGCCTGTGAGTGGCTTTGCCCCTTCGTGGATGGCTTTTTCGGTAACCTCGCACACGTCGGTCCAATGGGGCAGGTTGCAAAGGGGGCCGATGTCGCTGTCGGCTTCCAGTCCCGGCCCCATCTTCATCGAGCTGGCTTTGGTGGCCAACACCTCTTTCGCTTGCGCGGCGAGGTCCTTATGAACGATCACCCGGCTGATCGCCGTGCAGCGCTGGCCCGAGGTCATGAAGGCTGCGCCCATGATCTGGGAAATCGCCCCTTCCAGATCGTCGGTGTCGGCCAGGATGGCGCCGTTCTTGCCACCGAGTTCCAGTTGCACCGGGATCAGGTTTTGCGCCGCTGCCGCATAGACCAGTTTTCCGGTGGGCACCGAGCCCGTGAAACTGACGCCATGCACATCGCCCGAGGCAATGGCTTCGCTGGCCACCCGGCCCGAGACCATGGCGACCTGGATCAGGTTTTCGGGGAAGAACTCTTTCGCGATCTCGGCCAGAAGAACGTTTGCGCCCGGTGTGAACTGCGAGGGCTTCATGACCACCGCATTTCCGAAAGCGACCGCCGGGCAGATCTTGCGCATCGGCGTCGAGATCGGAAAGTTCCAGGGCGAGATGCAAAAGATCACCCCGCGCGGACGCCGCAGGATCTGGTTGGAAAACCCCGCGCGGCCCGAGGCAATCGCCATGGCCCCCATACGGGCGGCCTCACCCACCGAGAACCGGCCCTCGGCACAAGATTTCAGCGTCTCGCCCTTGGATTCGCGGAACAGCTTGCCCTGTTCCAGGGTGCCAGCGGTCGCGATCTCATCCGCGCGGGCTTCGACCGCGTCAATGAAGGCGTTCAGTCTTTGGGAGCGTTCCAGCCCCGGGACTTTCGCCCATTGGGCCTGGGCTGCATTGGCCTTTTCGATGACTTTGCCCAGATCACCCGCCGACATGATCCCGTAGCGTCCGATCTTTTCGGACGGGTTGGCGGGGTTGACGGTTTCATAGGCCTCGGCCCCTGATCCGAATTCATAGCGAAAGCCCATGGCTCACCCTTTCTTTTTCATGACATCGCGCGCGGCATTGGCAATGGCCGGTGCGTCGAGGCCGAATTTGTGCATCAGATACGGCGTCGTGCCACCTTCGCAGAACTGGTCCTGAACGCCCACACGTTTGAACGGAAGGCCAATGCCCGCATCCATCAGAACCTCGGCCACGGCGGAACCCAGCCCGCCGATAACGTTGTGGTTTTCTGCCGTGACGATGGCGCCGGTCATGGCCGCCTTTTCCAGGATCAGATCGACATCGATGGGTTTCAGGGATGCCATGTCGACGACGCCCGCGTCTATTCCTTCGCCAGCGAGGGTCTGGGCGGCCTGAATGGCTTCGGTGACGCAAAGCCCGGCGGCGATGATGGTCAGGTCCTTGCCTTCGCGGCGGACCACCCCTTTGCCGACCTTAAGGATTTGGGGTTCGAGCGGCGGTGGCGTCGTCTCGGGCCGTTTCATCCGAAGATAGGCCGGGCCGTCCCAATCGAGCGCCAGTTGCACCATGGCTGCGTGGTATTCCGGGCCGGAGGGTTCGAAGATGGCCATGTTCGGGACGGCCCGCAGGATCGCCACGTCTTCAATGGCCTGGTGCGAGACGCCCAGAAGCGTCGCCACGCCGGGCAGAAAGCCCACGATCTTGACGGGCAGGTTGGGATAGGCCGCCTGCATGGTGATCTGATCCAGGACCCGCTTGGTGATGAACGCCGAGAAGGAATGGCAGAATGGGATTTCGCCCGACCGCGCCATGCCGCCCGCAATGCCGATCATGTTGGCCTCGGCGATGCCCACATTGTGGAACCGGTCGGGCAGTTCGTCCCGGAAGCGGTCGGTTTCCGTCGGTGGGACAAGATCGGCGCAGAGCGCGACAATCCGTTCATCCATTTGCGCCGCCTCGACCAGCGCATCGCCATAGACGCGCGGCAGAGGCTTGAACGAACGGTTGATGAAATCGGCTGCTTCGAGCTGTGTGAGCGTGTCGGTCAAAGCTGCGCCTCCAACTCGGCCCGGGCCGAGGCCGCGACCTCGGGCGGGAACCGCAACTGATGGAACATCAGCCCTTCCAGCGATGGCACGCCCTTGCCCATCAACGTATTGGCCTTGATGAAGCTTGGGCAGCCCTTCGTCGCGCGGGCCCTGTCATAGGCGCCAAGAAGCGCCGAGATGTCGTTGCCGTCGACCTCATCCACGGCAAACCCGAAGCTTTGCATCTTGTCCGTCAGGGGTTCCAGCGACATCACCAGATCCATCGGCCCTTCGGACTGGACGAAGTTGTAGTCGACGATCAGGCAGAGGTTATCGAGCCCTTTGGCGCCAGCGAACATGGCCGCTTCCCAGATCTGGCCTTCCTGCATTTCGCCGTCGCCCAGGATCACATAGAAGCGGCTGGCCCGGCCCTGGCGCTTGGCGGCAAGGGCACAGCCGATGGCCACCGAGAGACCCTGGCCGAGCGACCCGCAGGTGGCTTCGACGAATGGCCCCATGCGTTCCGATGAATTGATCTCAAGCGCCGAGCCGTCGGTGACATAGGTGTTCAGGTCGTCGACCGGAAAGAAACCCCTTTCGGCCAGCGTCGCATAGAAGATGGCTGTGTTATGGGCCGTCGTCAGGAAGATCCGGTCGCGGTCAGGCCAGTTCGGGTTTGACGGATCCATCGTCGCTTCGGCAAAATAGAGCGAGGTGAAGATATCGGCAGCGCCGAGGCCTTGCTGGACATATCCCTGACCCGAAGGCGCGACCATATCGACCACGTGTAGCCGCAGCCGGGTGGCAATCGCCTCGAGCTCTGACAGATTGTGTTTCACGTTCTTGGTGCCGATATGTTATTGTAGAAAGGTATAGACCTTTGTACCTATGGCAGAGGGGAGATTGTCAATATGAATCTTCAGGCGATGAAGCGCGCGGCGGTACCCTTGCATGCCGAGGTGGCCGAGGTTCTGCGCCATCAGATCCTGTCGGGTGAACTGCCCTCAGGCACGAAGCTGCCCGCGTTAAGTGCGCTGACTGAACAGTTGGGCGTAGCCCGTATGACCGTCGTTCAGGCGATGAACACGCTTGAAGACGAAGGTCTGATCGAAAAGCATTCGGGCCGGGGCACATTCGTGAAACCGGTCAAGGTTCCGGCGCGGCACACGATGCACATGAAGGCCGATATTACCCAGATCTACGAGATGGTGGATCAGATGGAAGTGTCGGTGCGACAGACCGATGCGGTCATAGAAAAAAGCGCGGATGGGAGATATTTTCGTGCGATGAGCCGGATCCATGGGCGGCATGGAAAGCCGTTCTGCCAGGTTGATATCAAGCTGGATGATCAGGTTTTTGAACGTGCGCCGGACCGGTTCGCGCAGGAAATCGTCGTCTCGGTTCTAAGGGATCTTGGAATTACGGTGCAGAAGGCGCGCCAGACGGTCACGATATCCTATGCCGATTTCACCATGGCGCAGGCGCTGGGCGTCAAGGTGAATTCCGCGGTGTTTCGAGTATTTCGCGAATTCCTCGATCAGGATGGCAAGCTGATCTATTCGGCGACACTGTCTTATCCGGGCGACATGCTGGAATTGGAAATGGAGTTCCTTCCCGAGGGTGCATGAGTTGGAAAGGCACCCCTTTGATGCGGACATGCGAAAAGGTCTGTATCCTTAGATCAATTCTGACCGATCCATTTGAGGGCGCAACGCCCGACAGGCGGAACCCTAGTGGCCCGGATGATCGTGGCCGCTTTCTCAGCGATCATGAAGGTCGCGGCATTGGTATTGGCCGAGGTGATCTTGGGCATCACCGAGGCGTCTACGACCCGAAGCCCGTCGACCCCGCGCACCCGCAATTTCGGATCGACGACCGAGGTTTCGTCGCTTCCCATCCGGCAGGTCCCCACCGGGTGATAAACGGTCGATGCGTGGCGACGGATGGCCGCCAACATATCCGCGTCCGATGTAGCATCACGGCCCGGCACGACTTCCGTGGCCCAGTGCGACCTGAATGCGGGCTGGTCATAGATCGCGCGGACCATCTTCAGCCCCTCGACCATGACGGCGCAGTCCTTTTCGGCGCTCAGGTAATTCGTCTCGATCAGCGGATCGGCCATGGGGTCGGGTGACTGAATGGCGACGCGCCCCCGGCTTTCGGGATGGCATTGCCAATAGGACACCGTGAAGCCCGGTTCCCGGTGAAGCGGCGTACCCGGTTTGTCGACGGAGAGCGGCATCACGAAAAGCTGGATATCGGGGCGCCCGCCTTCGGCATATTTGGAACAGGCCGCCCCGCCCACCTGGCCCGCGCCGACAGTCAGGGGCCCGGACCCGTTGATCAGCCAATCGAGCCCCATGCGGGCCGCCTTCAGCGGATTGCGCGCTTGCGTGTTCAGGGAATGCTTGCCGTCGGTCAGTTGCACGATTGTTCGCATTTGCAAGTGGTCCTGCAGGTTGGCGCCGACTTCGGGCGCGGCGGCCCGGACCGGGATGCCGTGATCTTCCAGAAGACCCGGCGGGCCGATCCCGCTGAGTTGCAGAAGTTGCGGCGATTGGATCGCGCCCGCGCAAAGGATAACCTCGCGCGTTGCGGTCGCCGTTTTGGTTTCACCGCCCGCGCGATAGGTCACGCCCTGGGCCCTCGGGCCGTCAAAGACCAGCGCCGTGACCATGGCATCCGACATCAGATCCAGGTTTGGCTGTGCGAGGGCAGGGTGCAGGTAAGCCGTCGCCGCGCTGTCGCGCCACCGCCCCTTCAAAGTCAGTTGATATCGCCCGATCCCGTGCGGGTCCTCGGCGTTGAAATCGGGGTTCTGGGGAAGGCCATGGTCTTGGGCGGCCCGAAGCCAGGCGTCGCATAACGGGTTTTCGTTCCGAAGATCCGAGACAGCCAGTGGCCCGGTTCCGCCCCGGAATTGGCTGGGCGGGCCGTTATAGGTCTCGATCGCGCGGAAATGGGGAAGAACGTCACGATAGCTCCACCCCGTCGCGCCCATGCGGTCCCAGTCGTCGAAATCCTGGGGTTGGCCGCGAATGAAGATCAGCCCGTTGATGGAACTTGAGCCGCCAAGCACACGACCCCGGGGGACATCCATTTGTCGCCCGGCGATCCCCGGGTCTGGCGCGCCCTTGAACAAGCGGGACACGCGCGTGTCATAGATCGACCGGAAATAGCCGACCGGCAAGCGCAGCCAGAAGCCGCGATCGGCTCCGCCGGCTTCGAGCACGAGAATGCGGACAGTTCGGTCTTCGCTGAGCCGCGCGGCGAGCGTTGATCCGGCCGTGCCCGATCCGACGATGATATAGTCGTAGTCCACTGCGCGGCCCCCTTGGCATCAGTCTACAGACCACGCGGGAATTCTCAATTTGGCGGTGGTGTGCCCAGGGCGGTCTGGTGGATGTTTGGTTCCGGTTGCCGAACGGGCTATGAACGCCGTGCCAGTCACGAAAGGTCGAACATGTCCCCGCGCCTTGGACGCATCATTCTTTACACCAAGAAAGTTGACGAGGTCGCCGCGTTTTATTGCACGCATTTCGGGTTTGAAGAGCTTCGTCTTGAGGGTGACCGGATTGTCGAACTGGTGGCACCGGATGGCGGTGCCAATATCCTTTTGCACCCCATGTCTGGCGGGCGAAAGGATGGCCAGACACTGGTGAAACTGGTGTTCGATGTCGAAGATGTCGAGGGATTTTGCGCCGCCGCAAAGGATCGAGGACTGATCTTCGGCGCGATTCACAAGGCCGATGGGTATTGCTTCGCGAATGCGAAGGATCCCGCCAAGAATTCCGTGTCGGTCTCAAGCCGGGCGTTTGTTGGGCGGTAGGTCTGCCCCCGTGCGGCCTATGCCGCCGAAGCGCCGGGGACGTCGCCGGCGCTTCGGTTTTGTCTTTGGGCTAGCGGATCCGCTGGCCGTTGGCCGAGACGCTGCCGTCCGGCTTCACCTCGATCGTCGAGACCAGCGTGTCTTCGCCGTCGCCGGGACGGGCGAACAGGCCCAGCATCATGCGCGCGCCCATGGCCTGCTCGTCCGGCAGAAGGCCCATCTGCACAAGCTTGTCCAGCAGCCCGTTGCCGCCGACCAGTTGGAAGTTCACGCTGCCATCGGGCGCGGGAAGACCGTCGAAGGTTTCCAGATTGGAGTTATCGAAGGAAAACGCGCCATCGCCCGTCAATTCAGCGCCAGCCACGGAGAGCAGGATTTCGGTCAGGTTGATCGAGTTCACCTCGCCCGGTGCCTCGAAGGCCATGCTGTCGGCCACCTCGGGGTCGGTGATGTCGATCAGCCATTTTCCCAACCCTTCGATCCGAAGCGTCAGGCTGGCCGGATCGCGGGGCAAGACGCCCGCCGGATCGAACAGCGACCAGATCCCTTCGTCGACGACCAGACCGCTGATCCGGCTGACCATGCCGAAGGGTTTTTCGTCGTCCGACGGGGTCAGCGGCATCGCCAGGCGGCCTTCGGTTTCGGCGATGCCGAAGCGAAGTTGCGGCAGGGGGATGTCCGAGCCCGACATCGTCAATTCGATCTCGCGATTGCCGCCGCCGTAATCGACACCGTCGGGGCCAAGCGAAAAGTCGAAATTGCCTGACGCCATGCTGCCCGCAGCCGCGAAGGCATCGCGTCCGTCCTCGAACTCCATGGTGTACGATGTCGCGCCATAGGTGAAGGCGCCTGACGTATCGAACCCGGCGGCGACCATATCCGAGAATGTGACCATGTTGGTCAGGTTCAGGGCGGTGCCCTCGCTGGTGGCCGACAGGGCGGCCATCGTCAGATCCAGAACCAGACGCCCGTCGCCTTCGGGGTCCTGCACGTTCACGGCCAGCGTCATGTCATCGGCATCCATGGTCGAGGTCACGATCGGTGTATCCGTTCCTTCAACCTCGTAGCGGCCGGTCAAGGCGTTCAGAACCGCTTCAAGTCCGATCTGCACCGTTTCGCCATCAACCTCGATCTGGTCCATGGCGACTTTCAGGCTCGGGGCAAGGAAATCATAGTTCAGGGACCCGACTTCGCCCGTTACAACGGTAGTCATTCCCGTCTGGGTGATCACGACCTCGCCCTTGATGGTCTCACCTGTCTCGGTGACCATGTCTACGATCAGCGGATAGCTGGGCGACATCGTGATCTCGACCGAACCGTCCGAGCGTTCGGCGAATGTGATTTCGTCGATACGGCCGCGAATTTCGCCCGCGTCCGGCACATCGGTCGTGACATTGAAGCCCGAAATGACCAGCGTGTCGCCGGATTTGACCTCACTGTCCGTGGTAATGTCTTGCCCGTATGAGGATGCGAAAGATTTCCATTCTGCCCAAACCTCATCAGCGGTCACGTCGGCCAGTGCCGGACCCGCCAATGCAATGGCGGCCAGGGCGGTGGTGCCGCGAAGTGTCTTTTCAAACATTATTTGCCTTTCAAAGCTGAACACCTGTCAGTGACTTGGCGGCTCGATCCATTAGGGTCAAGGGGAGCGTGACCGGCCAAGCGGGGCCCGGATACAGGCACTTCATGGAGAAAAGGTGGCAATCATGCAGGATATGACAGGAAAAACGGTGCTGATCACCGGGGCCAGCCGTGGGATCGGGGCCGAGGCGGCGCGGGTCTTCGCCGGGGCCGGGGCACATGTGGCGCTTCTGGCGCGGTCGGGCGATGCCATCGGGGCGCTGGCGGGTGAGATCGGCGATCAGGCCCTGGCGATCCCCTGTGACATGGCGACATGGTGGGAAGTTCAGCGCGCCATCGAGGCCACGGTTGATGCATTCGGCAGGCTTGACGTTTTGATCGGCAACGCCGCGGTAATAGGACCGGTCGGGCCGATGGAAACCTCGGATCCCGAAGGTTGGGGTCAGGCCATCGATATCAATCTGAAAGGCATCTACTACGGCATGCGGGCCGCCCTTCCGCATATGCTGGCCAATGGGGGCGGCACAGTGATCACAATTTCATCGGGCGCGGCGCATAACCCGGTGGACGGTTGGAGCGCTTATTGCACATCCAAGGCAGGTGCTGCGATGCTGACGGCCCAGGCGGACAAGGAATACCGCGACAAGGGCATCCGTGTGATGGGGCTTTCGCCGGGAACGGTGGCCACGGATATGCAACGCAAGATCAAGGCCAGCGGCGTCGGGCCGGTGGCGAAACTCGACTGGTCGGCCCATATACCGGCCGATTGGCCGGCACGGGCGCTTCTCTGGATGTGCTCGGATGCTGCTGATCCCCTTATCGGCACCGAATTGTCGCTGCGCGACGAAGACCTCCGCCGCCAAATCGGTCTGATCCCCTGATTGACGTCGGTTCGGGCTTGCCCCGGGGGTTCGGGGGCTGGCCCCCGAAAATCGCACGCAGTGCCAGAAGGAATGCGCCGTAGGCGCGCAATGTGACAGCCGCTCACCGCCGTGTGCGGCGCTTGCCCGGGATCTTGGAATTGAAGGCTGGCGGGCGCTTGGCCACCCAGGCCACGAACCTCGCCAGCCGCGGATGGGTCAGCAGCGCATCGACGGTGGCAAAGCTTTGGGCCAGTTCAGCCTCGCTGAGCGTCGCATGGATTTCTCGGTGGCAGATCGCGTGCAACAGCACCGTCGGGCCGCCCTTTCCGCCTTTTAGTTTCGGCACCAGATGATGGCGCGATTGCGGGACCCCGGGCGGGATCGGGCGCCCGCACAGCGGGCAAACTGGATCGGTGTCGTCAGGTTCAGGCACTTTTGCTTACTCTCATCCCCAGCTAAGGGTGGCAGGGAAGACGGGATCGGCAAGGGGGCGGCCCATGGAAAACCAGCCTGAGATCGTGACCCAGGCGCTCGGCTATCTGGAGCAGGGACGCGATATCGCGCTGTCATGGCTGCAAAGCTCGGCGGCCTGGTCGCAATTCGCGCTTCTTCTGGTGGCTTTCCTTCTGGCCTGGTTTGTAACCCGCTGGCTGCGCCCGAAATTGCAGCGTCTGATAGATCCGGGCGAGGCCGAGACCGCCTTTGCGCAGATCCGGCGCGTCGTCCTGATGTGCCTGCCCTTGATGCTGCCACTTCTGGCCTTTGCCTTCACCGCGATTGGCGAGGCGGCGGCGACATCCGTCCTCGGGTCCGGCGTCGTTCTTGCTTTCGGCAAACGGATTTTCCTGTTTCTGGCCGCGCGCGCGCTTGTGCGCGACATGCTGCCCGACGGGTTCCTGAAGACCCTGGGGCGGTACATTCTGTTGCCGGCCGCCGCGCTGAACGTTTTCGGGCTTCTCGACCCGCTTGCGCTTTGGCTGAACGAGACGGTGGTCGGCGTCGGCAATATCCGTTTCTCGCTGATGGCGATCCTTCGCGGGGTCGTGGCGGGGTCGATCCTGTTCTGGCTGGGGCGTTGGTCGAACGATCAATCCGCCCGCTACATCAAGTCGCAGGAAATGCGGCCTGCGACCAGGGAACTGGCCACCAAGGCTGCCGAGATCGCGATTTTCGGCGCGGCCTTCCTGCTTCTCATGAACATCATGGGGATCAACCTGGCGACCCTGGCGGTCCTTGGCGGGGCCATCGGCGTGGGACTTGGCTTCGGTCTGCAAAAGATCGCGTCGAACTTCATTTCGGGTGTGATCCTTCTGCTCGAAGGGCAGGCCACGGTTGGCGATTATGTGGAACTCGACGGGGGCGAAGCGGGGACGATCGTTCGCATGACCATGCGGGCCACGATTTTAGAAACTTTCGATGGCCGCTGGATCGTCGTTCCGAACGAGGATTTCATCACGACGCGGGTGGTGAATTACTCGGATTCGGGATCGGCCAACCGGTTGGAGGTCGATTTCTCGGTCTCTTATGACACCGACATCAACGCGGTGCCGGACATCATCGAGGCCGCTGTGGCCAAGCACCCGGGCGTCCTTGCCGACCCTGAGCCGCCCGATTGCGAGTTGCGCGGGTTCGGAGACAGCGGCATCGATTTCGGGGTTGAGTTCTGGGTGGAAGGCATTGATGACGGCAAGAACAAATATGCGTCGGACGTGTTGTTCCTGATCTGGAATGCGCTGAAAGACCACAATATCGAAATCCCTTATCCCCATCGTGTGGTGGAGATCAAAGGCGGCGCAGGAGGTCTGGCCAATGCCTGAGTTTGCAATCTATCCGAGCCTGAAGGATACACCCGTGCTGGTGTCGGGCGGAGCCTCGGGCATTGGTGCCGAGATTGTGCGCGGTTTTGCGGCGCAAGGGGCGACGGTGGCTTTTCTGGACCGGGATCAGGCGGCGGCAGAGGCCCTGTCAGAGGAAACCGGGGCGACCCATGCGCTGGTCGATCTGATGGATATCCCGGCCACCCAGGCGGAGATTGCCAAGCTTGCGGATAAGGTCGGCGCTTTTGCGGTTCTGGTGAACAATGCCGCCCGCGACGACCGGCACGACTGGCGCGATGTGACGCCGGACTATTGGGATGACCGGTTGCAGGTGAACCTGCGCCACATGTTCTTTGCGATCCAGTCGGTCGCCCCCGGCATGATCGAGGCCGGTGGCGGGTCGATCATCAACATGGGGTCGAACAGCTGGTGGGAAGCCGGCGGTGGGTTCCCGGCCTATGCGACCGCCAAGGCAGCGGTTCACGGGTTGACCCGGACCATGGCGCGGGATCTCGGCGGTCACAACATTCGGGTCAACACGGTCGTGCCCGGCTGGATCATGACGGATCGGCAGAAGGATCTTTGGGCATCCCCCGAAGCGCTTGAGGCGCAAAAGGCACGCCAGTGTCTGCCGACCCTGATCGAGCCGGTCTATGTGGCCCGCATGGTTCTTTATCTCGCGTCCGACGATGCGGCCATGTGCACGGCGAACAACTTCATGGTTGAGGCTGGATCGATCTGAGGTGATCCTGAAACCCTGTCTTCAATCGGGGCGATGACATGACACCGACTGGCCAGTCCACCCATGATGCCGAGGAAGACGCGCGCAACGAAGACATTCTGATCTATGTAGATGGTGCCCTGGTTCCGAAGGCTGAGGCCAAGGTATCGGTTTACGACTCAGGCTTCATGCTGGGCGACGGCATGTGGGAAGGGCTGCGGCTTTACAACGGCACCTGGGCCTTTTTCGACGATCACATGGATCGGCTGTTCAATTCCTGCAAGGCCGTTTCGCTTGAGATCGGCAAGACGCCTGATGAGATCCGGGACATTCTGGACCGAACCGCCGCGGCCAATGGCATGACAGGCGATGCCCACGCGCGGCTGATGATCACGCGGGGGCGGAAGGCCAAGCCGTTTCAGCATCCACATCTGTCGCGCTTCGGTCCTACCATCGTTGCGATCGTCGAGCATTCAAAACCGGCGGAGGCCGTGCAAGCGGGCGGCATCCGCCTGGCCACTGTGCCGCAGGTTCGGGGCCTGCCGATGAGCCAGGATGCCAAATACAACAGCCATTCCAAGCTGAACTGCGTGATCGGCGCGCTTCAGGCCGAGCAGGCGGGCGCAGACGAGGCGCTGATGCTGGACCCCCATGGCTTTGTAAACACGACCAATGCGTGCAACTTCTTCATTGTTCGGCGGGGGGAGGTTTGGACCTCGACTGGGGACTATTGCATGAACGGCGTGACCAGGCAGAAGGTGATCGATCTTTGCCGGGCCGAGGACATTCCGGTCATGGAGAAGAACTTCTCGCTTTATGAAGCTTACGGCGCCGATGAGGCGTTCTTGACGGGTACATTCGGGGCGCAAACCCCGGTGGCCGAGATTGACGGCAAGCCCATCGGCACCGGCGACCGCCCAGTGATGATGCGGATCCGAGCGCTTTATAAGGCGCTGGTGCAAGCCGAAACCGGCGGCTGAACCATGAGCTTTCGCGATCAGATCCGGGCGCAGACGCTCGCGGATGAACCCGCACTGGTGCGGGATCTGGCGGGTCGCACGGGTCTAGATGCCGAGGCGCGCGCTGCGATTTCCGCCAATGCCGCCGATCTCGTTCGGGCGGTCCGTGCCGATGGGAAGGTCGGCATGATGGAGCGGTTTCTGGCGGAATACGGATTATCGACGGACGAAGGTGTCGCGTTGATGTGCCTGGCTGAGGCGATGCTTCGGGTCCCCGACAGCGAAACCGTGGACGCGCTGATCCGCGACAAGATCACGCCCCATGACTGGGCGAGCCACATCGGAGATAGCGGGTCGATCCTGGTCAATGCCTCGACCTGGGCGCTGATGCTGACGGGCAAGGTTCTGGATGACGAGGGCACCGGTGTCGTGGGCACCCTGCACGGGTTGGTTCGGCGTCTGGGCGAACCCGTGATCCGCAAGGCCGTGGGGCAGGCCATGGCTGAGATGGGCGGGCAGTTCGTTTTGGGCGAGACCATCGGGGCCGCGATGGAACGCGGCGATGGGATGGTCGACAAGGGGTATACCTATTCCTACGACATGCTGGGTGAGGCCGCGCGGACGGATGCCGATGCGCTTCGCTATCACCGGGCCTATGCCGACGCGATCTCTGCAATCTCGGACCGCGCGACCCATGGGGATGTGGCCGCCAATCCCGGGATATCCGTGAAGCTTTCGGCGTTGCATCCCCGCTATGAACAAAGTCAACGCGACGCGATGCTTCCGGTTCTGGCGGACCGTCTTTTGGATCTGTCCGAGGCGGCGGCACAGGCCGGGATCGGATTGAACGTCGATGCCGAAGAGGCCGATCGCCTGGATCTGTCCCTGGACGTGATCGAACGGGTTCTTGGATCGGACCGATTGCGCGGGTGGGACGGGTTCGGCGTGGTGGTGCAGGCCTTCGGTCGCCGGGCTGGGCCGACGATTGATTGGCTGTACGATTTGGCGGGCAGGCTTGGGCGCCGCATCATGGTGCGTCTTGTGAAGGGCGCCTATTGGGATACGGAGATCAAGCGCGCCCAGGTTCTGGGTTTGGCGGATTACCCTGTTTTCACCCGGAAAGCGCATACCGACATCGCCTATCTTGCGGGCGCCCGGCAGCTTTTGTCGATGACCGACCGGATCTATCCGCAATTTGCCACCCATAACGCCCATTCGGTCGCGGCGGTTCTGCATATGGCGCGGGGTAGCCGGAGTTTTGAATTCCAGCGCCTGCACGGCATGGGCGAAGCCCTGCACGAGGCGGTGCGCGACGCCCATGGGACGCGGTGCCGGATCTATGCGCCTGTCGGAGCGCATGAGGATCTGCTGGCCTATCTGGTCCGGCGTCTTTTGGAAAACGGCGCAAATTCGTCCTTCGTCAACCAGATCGTCGATACGTCGGTCGCCGCAGAAGATATCGCCTCCGATCCGATTGCCGTGGCTGAGGGGTTCGGGTTTGTGCCCAATCCGGCCATCCCGCGGCCTGGTGATATCTTCGCGCCGCGTCGAAACAGCCGGGGGTGGGACATCACCGATCCGGCGGTATTGGCCGAGATCTCTGCCGGGCGGGCGGCGTTCGCCGCACCGTATCAATGGCAGGCGGCGCCGGTTTCGCCTGCCGGGCGGGGTGGCACTGTACGTGCGGTGGCCAACCCGGCGGATCCGGACGATGTGGTTGGATCCGTGGTCGAGGCCGATGCGAGCCTCGTCGATGCGGCGATTGGCGCAGCCATCCGGGCTCAACCGGGTTGGGCTGGGTGGACAGCAAAGGCGCGCGCGGACGTGTTGCGCAAGGCAGCGGATCTTTACGAAGCCAATGCCCATGAGATCTTTGCCCTAACCGCGCGCGAAGCGGGGAAGACACTGCTCGACGGTGTGGCTGAGCTGCGCGAGGCGGTGGATTTTCTGCGCTATTACGCGCGGGAGGCGGAACGGTTGGGCGATGGGACACCGCCGCGCGGTGTGATCGCCTGTATCAGCCCCTGGAACTTCCCGCTGGCCATCTTCACCGGACAGATCGCCGCGGCCCTTGCGGCCGGAAACGCCGTGCTCGCCAAACCCGCCGAGCAAACGCCGTTGATTGCCGCGCGTGCGGTCCACTGGATGCTGGAGGCCGGCGTTCCCGACGGTGTGGTCCAGCTTTTGCCGGGCGACGGGCTTCAGGTAGGGGCGCCGCTGACTGCGGATCCGAGGATTGGCGGGGTCTGCTTCACGGGATCGACCGAGGTGGCCAAGATCATCGACCGGCAACTGGCGGAGACCGCGCCCGACGCGATGCTGATCGCCGAGACCGGCGGGTTGAATGCCATGGTGATCGATTCCACGGCCCTGTTGGAACAGGCCACGCGGGATATCATCCGCGCGGCGTTCCAGTCCGCAGGACAGCGCTGTTCGGCTTTGCGGGTGCTTTACGTCCAAGAGGATGTGGCGGACCGGCTTCTTGACATGCTGTTCGGTGCCATGGATGCGCTGACGACCGGCAACCCGTGGGATATCTCGGCTGATGTCGCACCGGTGATCGATGCCGAAGCCCATGAAGGGATCACCGGTTACATCAGCGAGATGAAGCGCGCGGGACGGGTTCTGAAAGAGGTGCCGGTTCCAGACATCGGGCTTTTCGTGCCGCCAACCGTCGTGCACGTCGCGGGTATCGAAGAGGTCGAGCGCGAGATTTTCGGCCCCGTCCTGCATTTGGCGCGCTTTGACGGTGAAGCGCTGGATGATGTGATCGCGGCGATCAACGCGAAAGGTTACGGTCTGACCTTCGGGCTTCACACGCGGATCGATGCGCGGGTTCAGCATGTCCTGGACCGGATCCACGTCGGCAACGCTTATGTGAATCGCGACCAGATCGGCGCGGTTGTCGGATCGCAGCCCTTCGGCGGGCATGGATTGTCGGGAACCGGTCCAAAGGCGGGTGGGCCGCATTACCTTCCCCGTTTCTATCGGCGCGAGGCGAGTGACGCGTCAACTTTGACCGGGCCTATCATATCGGCGGATGATCTCGCGGCTGTCCTGGACCGGATGTCTTCGGAAAACTGGCAGACTGCGCCGGACAGAATAGCCCGGCTTCGGGCGGCGCTGCGCGGACGCGCGGCGGAGGCGATGTCTGCCGCCGCAGCGCTTGATTTCGGGCCTGTCGATCTGCCGGGCCCCACGGGAGAGGCGAACCAGTTTTCACTCAGGTCCCGCGGCACGGTGATTTGCCTTGGGCCGGATCCCGAGGCGCTTCTGGCGCAATGCGTTCAGGCGCTTGCAGCCGGAAACCGCGTGATTGCCGCTGCGGTCGGCGCCGGAAAGGCGACTGCGCCGCTGCGGAAAGCCGGTTTGCCGATTGCCGCCTTGGATGGTGTGCCGTCGTCCGAAGCGCTGGGCACGGCAGCGATCGACCTTGTTGCCTTCCATGCAGGGCCAGAGGCGTTGGGTCCCGTCCGAGAGGCGCTGGCGCAAAGACCGGGACTGATTGTGCCTTTGGTCACCGCGTTGGTTGATCCGGCGCGCTTTTGCACGGAACAAACGGTCTGTATCGACACGACCGCAGCCGGGGGCAACGCGTCGCTTTTGGCCGAGATGGGGTCTTAGGCGGTCCGGCTGGCCGCCGTGACCGGTCGAAAAAAAGGCCCGGCGCGAGGCCGGGCCAGTCCAACAGGGAGGTTTCCACGTCATAACCCCGACGTGAACAGGGGATCTCTTCCTATCGGCACCGAAACTCAAACACTCATGCAATCAACCGATAGCCACCACTTTCCGTAACAAGAAGGCGTGCGTTTGACGGATCTGGTTCTATTTTCTGCCGGAGGCGGTAAATGTGTGTCTCCAATGTGTGCGTTGTGACGCCCGCATTGTAGCCCCAGACCTCGTGCAGAAGGATATCCCGTGCCACGACCCCTTCGGTCGCGCGGTAGAGGAATTTCAGGATATTCGTCTCTTTCTCGGTCAGGCGGATCTTCTTATCTTCTTCCGTCACAAGCATTTTCTGGGCCGGGCGGAAGGTATACGGCCCGAGCTGGAAGACGGCGTCTTCAGACTGTTCGTGCTGGCGAAGCTGGGCACGGATCCGCGCCAGAAGCACCGGGAACTTAAACGGTTTTGTGACATAATCGTTGGCGCCCGCATCGAGGCCGAGAATCGTATCGGCGTCGCTGTCATGGCCCGTGAGCATCAGAACCGGGCATTTCACGCCCTGTTTGCGCATCAAACGGCAAAGTTCGCGGCCATCGGTATCCGGCAGGCCGACGTCGAGAATCACCAGGTCGTACAAGGCGGCCTTGGCCTTCTCCATCGCTTCGGCACCGTTGCCCGCTTCGAAGACATCGAAGTCTTCGGTCATGACCAGTTGCTCGCCAAGCGCATCGCGCAGATCATCATCGTCATCGACCAGCAAGATCTTTTTCAGGTTCGCGGCCATTGGTGCCTCCAAGTTGTCGTGAGCAAGACATGGAACATGTGCACAGTTCCGGCAATATATGCTGCAAAGATCTCACGCGGTCGTGTCGGGTCATGAGAATTGTTTCAATTTCCCCGCAACCCCGGTAGATCAAAGGGGTTTCGCGCGGACGAATTGCCCAGAATGCTGCAACCCAACTTTCTTGAACGGCTGGCCCGAGCCCGCACCGATCTTCGGATGGGATTGCCGGTTGTGTTGCATGGTGCCGGACAGGCCGTGCTGGCTGCGGCTGCCGAGGTGCTCGAATCAGATCGGCTGAGCGCGATGCGGGCGTTGGGCGACCCGGTTCTCGCGATCACGGATTGGCGGGCGGCGACGCTGAAGGCGCGGGCCTATGACGGCGATCTCGCACGGCTGGTTGTCCCGTCGAGGCAGGGTCGGACTGGATCCGGGGCGTTGCGGATCCTGCGGCGGATCTTAACAGGCCCATGGGCGGACCCTATCGGTCGCTGCGCGAGGGATCGGCGGATCTGCATCGTGCGGCGCTTCACCTGGTGAAATCGGCCCGGCTTTTGCCTGCGGCGGTCGTGGTTGAGCCCGGCGGGGGTCCGGTGCCCGATGCGCTGACCGCCCTGTCTGCCGATGACATAGCCCGGTCGCTGGCCCGCCCGCCCGTCGAGCAAGCCGTCGTGTCGGGGCGCGTGCCGCTCGCGGTGTCCGAGGCCGGCCGGGTACATGTCTTCCGTCCAGATGACGGGGGCGAGGAACATTATGCGGTTGAGATCGGGTCGCCCGATCGCCATTCCCCGGTTTTGACGCGGCTGCATTCGGCGTGTTTCACGGGGGATATCCTGGGATCGCTGAAATGCGATTGCGGACCGCAGCTTCAGGCCGCCCTTCGCGCCATGGCCGACGAAGGCGACGGCATCCTTCTTTATCTCAACCAGGAAGGGCGCGGTATCGGGCTTGCCAACAAGATGCGCGCCTACAGCCTTCAGGATCAGGGCTTTGACACGGTCGAGGCGAACCACCGGCTTGGCTTCGAAGATGACGAACGGGATTTTCGCGTCGGGGCTGCTATTCTTGGGGCGCTCGGCTTTTCCAAGGCGCGGCTGATGACGAACAACCCCGCCAAGGTCGCGATGCTGGATGCAAACGGGATCGCGGTGACCGAGCGTGTGCCGTTGAAGGTCGGGCTGAACCCGCTGAACGAAAAGTACATGGATGTGAAGGCGAAGAAGTCGGGCCATATTCTTTGACCCGACATTCGGTTCGTCAGACGGGCCGCCAGTCGAGCGCCTCCTTCGTGCTGGGCAAATAGACCACGCGGAAGGCGACCGCCGGCGGCAGGTCGGTCAATTCACCGGGTGCATTCGGATCACCTGTGCCGACGACAAGGGCGTCGACCCCGGCACCGTTGTAGATCGGGACGATGATCCGCGCCCACCAGGTCTGATAGTCTTCGGTCGTGCCCGCGGGCCGCTGTCCGCGCAGCCAGGCCACTGCCGGGCTTTCGGGGTCCAGCGCCTCGGCATCGATCACGGCGAGCCTGGGTCGCATATCTGCGCAGGTCCTTGCGAAAGCCTCGATCCCGCGCGCGAAATCCGAAGCGGCAAGTCCGGGGATGAGGTTCCATGTGTGAACCATCTGCCCGGTTTCTTCGAGCAAGGTGAAGCTGAATTGCGGGTCCTCGGTGATCTGTTTTCCGTTGAGAATTGTCATTGTCTGTCCTTTTTCTTCCGCGTGGTCCGATTGACCAGGCGCCGAAATCTGGCCTACAAGTTCAAGTGAACTTTAAGTCAAGACTGGATTTGGCAAGACCCGATGAAATGGCAGCTCACCATCTCGGAAGTCGCCAAGCGAAGCGGTGTCGCGGCCTCTGCGCTCAGGTATTACGAAGAGATCGGGCTGATCCAGGCCGATCGCGCCGGATCAGGCCACAGACGTTTCCCGCGCTCGGTTCTGCGGCGGATTGCGTTCATCGTCTTTGCCCAACGGCTTGGTCTGACGCTTGGCGAAATCGGGTTGGAGCTTGCGAAGCTTCCGCCCGAAGGGGTTCCGAAGGAAAAGGATTGGGAACGATTGTCCGGTCAATGGCGTGACCGGATCGATGCCAAGATCGCGGAACTGGAACGATTGCGGCAGGGGCTGACCCGTTGCATCGGTTGTGGGTGTCTGAGCTTTACCGAGTGTCAGATGACCAACGCCGAAGACCGCCTGGGAAAGTCGGGGCCCGGTCCCCGGCTTTGGGTGTGATCAGATGCGCGCCACAGATCTTGTTCTGACGCCGCGGGGATTGCGGGCTTTTGGTCGCACCTTGCCCTGCGCGATCGGGAGGGGCGGGCTGAGCGGGCAGAAACGCGAAGGCGACGGCGCCACCCCGCGTGGCACCCATCGGCTTGTCGGTATGCTTTACCGTCCTGACCGCATGGCGCGCCCTGCCGATTGGGCGCTGCCGATCCGGCCGGGTGATCTTTGGTCGGACGACCCCAAGGACCCGGATTACAACATGATGGTGCGGGCGCCGCACGGCCTTGGCCATGAGCGATTGTCTCGGGCTGATCCTTTGTACGACCTTGTCATTCTGACCGATTGGAATTGGCCCTATGCGGTCCCCGGGCGCGGATCGGCCATCTTCATCCATCGATGGCGGAAACCGGGCCATCCGACCGAAGGATGTATCGCGCTGGCGCCCCTCGACCTTCTGTGGCTTGCAACGCGGATCCGCCACAGGACCCGGCTGATCATCGGATAGAGGTATTCTGTCGATCCCGAATTGGGGCCGGTTGGGGGTAAGAAGAGGTTACAGCGCTGGTGGCCGTTCCCCGAATATCGCTGATCCGACGCGCACATGGGTGGCCCCTTGCGCGATCGCCCGTTCAAAATCACCGCTCATACCCATCGACAACCCGTCCAGGTCGTTGCGGGCGGCGATCTTGGCCAGCAGCGCAAAATGCAGGGTCGGCTCTTCATCGATCGGGGGAAGGCACATGAGCCCCCGTACAGGCAGATCCATGGCGCGGCATTCGGCCACAAAGGCATCGGCATCTTGAGGAAGGACACCGGCCTTTTGCGGCTCTTCCCCGGTGTTCACCTGGACAAAGAGGCCTGGGCATGCCCCGTCTTCTTGCGCAATCCGCGCGATGGCTTTGGCAAGCTTCGGGCGATCAACAGAGTGGATGGCATCGACCAGCCCCATGGCTTGACGGGCCTTGTTCGTTTGAAGGGGCCCAATCAGGTGAAGGGAAATCCCGTCGAAGCGTTCCCTAAGCGGCGGCCAACGGCCCGCGGCTTCCTGCACCCGGTTTTCGCCAAAAATGCGATGGCCTGATTGCAGCACCGCCTCGATCAGGTCTTCGGGTTGCTTTTTGGAAACGGCGATCAACTCGACCGATCCGGCCTTGCGGCCCGCTTTCGCTTCGGAGGCCGCGATGGCGGCCTTTATGTCATCCAATGCCATGGGCCGAGATGTGCACGGGATTGCGCAAAAGAAAAGGGCAGGCCCGAAGGCCTGCCCAAATTCAGATCGATCTTAGGATCGATTAGAACGACATCGTGATACCGAAGTCGGCTTTGAAGTCGCCGTCGACCGAGCCGATTGCACCAGCAACCGAAACGCCGCCGCCGAGGTCCATGGACGCGCCAACACCGAATGTGGTGTCGGTCGAAGCGTCGCTGTCGCTGACAACTGCCACAACGTTTGTCGCGCCGAGGTCGTATGCGACCGAAAGACCGTAGTGGTCGCCCGAAGCGCTGTTGTCGGTATAGATGGCTTCGACAGTCACGTCGCCGCCCTGGCTGATGCCGGGCAGTGTGACTGCACCGTCGATGGTGAAGGCATCTGCGCCATCGTCATCGTCAGCGTAACCAAGGCCAACCGAGAAGGTCGGGCCGTTGTACTGAAGCAGGATACCATAGTCGTCCAGGATCGTGTGGTACGACAGAACGATGCCGAAGTCCTGGAACGTATAGGTGTAGTGGATGTTCGCAGAACCAACAACGCGGCCGCCATCGGCAGCATCGTCAAGGCCAATGTCGTCGAAGCCAGCGTCAGGGATGCCCTGACCGTCGGTTGCAACGTCAACGGCGCCGAATGTTGCTGTACCAAATGCGCCCGAGATGAAGATCTCAGGATCGGTGATGCCGGGGTCAATCTCGGTCGAACCCGTGGCTGTTCCTGTGTCCACAGTTGTGGTCGCAGGATCGCCTGTCGCGCTGTCGATTGCGGAATCAAGGTCGATCGATGCACCAACAGCGATGCCGCTGTCGGTCATCGTGGCGCCCGAGACGCCAAAGTCGACTTCGTACTGCAGGCGCAGTTCGTCAGTCGTGCGGCTTTCGTCGTATGTCACACCAACGTTCGCCGAACCGCTGAGGTTGAGTTCGGCCTGGGCGACGCCCGCCGAAACAACCAGTGCGGTCGTAGCTAGAAGAACCTTCTTCATTTCGTTTCCCTCGTGTTCAAAGGTTTACCCCAGCAAGACTCAGCGAACTGGGTATGAGCTTGTGTCGCCCTACCAACCGATGAATGCAAGAAAACCCGCAACTTGCCTTAGATTTGCCATGGTTAATGGTGCACCGATGCCACAGTCGGCATGCCGTGGCACACGGGATTTCCGGCCAAACCACCTTGTTCGCGCCCAAGACCTCCGGTACCACGACCCAAGTTTGGATCGGTGAGGGTGTCGCATGACCAGGGGATTCGCAGCAAAAACGCTAGGAATATTAGCGATTTGCCTGGTGCTGACGGGCTGCGGGCGGGTGCGGGATTTCTTCAATTCCGATACCGATGGGATCCAGAACGAGGCCCAGCAGGAACAGTTTCAGAACACGCCTACAGGACGCGTACAGAACCGCGAGACAATCTTCGATCTGTTCGCCAATGTCGATGATCCGAATACGACGGTCGAGGTGAACCGGTACATCTGGAACGCATCGCTCGATATTCTGGATTTCATGCCGATCGAGGCTGTGGACCCGTTCTCGGGGATCATCGTCTATGGGTTCGGGACACCGCCGGGATCTGGGCGCGCTTATGCCGGAACCGTCTTCGTACAGGATCCGGCCCTGGACGCGCGGTCGCTGCGCGTTTCGCTTCGAACACGTTCGGGCCCGGTCGGGCTTGAGACGACGCGGGCCATCGAGGATGCGATCCTGACGCGGGCCCGCGAACTCCGGATCCGCGACGAAGATCTATAGACCGACAGCCTTCGCAAGGTTTCGCGTCCTGGCAGCCCACGAATGCGCGGGCGCTGGACCCGAGCCCATCACCTCGCTACATCTCGCCCCCATCTGAGTTTCAAGGCCCGTTCCATGACCCGCTATGACCCTTCGACGATTGAGCCCAAATGGCAGGCCGCCTGGGACGAGGCCGGCACGTTCAGAGCTGTCCGCGATCCGTCCAAACCCAAGTACTATGTCCTTGAAATGTTTCCCTATCCGTCCGGGAACCTGCATATCGGGCATGTCCGGAATTATGGCATGGGCGACGTCGTTGCGCGCTATAAGAAGGCCACCGGCCACGCCGTGCTGCACCCGATGGGGTGGGACGCTTTCGGTCTGCCTGCGGAGAACGCGGCGATTGAAAAGAAGATCCATCCCGGCGACTGGACCTATGCCAATATCGCCAACATGAAGGCGCAGTTTCAGCGGCTTGGCCTGTCGCTGGATTGGAGCCGTGAATTCGCGACCTGTGACCCAGAATACTATGGCCAGCAACAGGCGCTTTTCCTCGACTTCCTGGAAAAAGGTCTGGTGGACCGCAAGGCCGCGGTCGTGAACTGGGACCCGGTCGATATGACCGTTCTGGCCAATGAACAGGTGATTGACGGCAAGGGTTGGCGTTCGGGTGCCGAGGTGGAACGCCGCGAGCTGACCCAGTGGTTCTTCAAGATCTCTGACATGGCCGAGGACTTGTTGGACGCGCTTGGCACGCTCGACAATTGGCCTGCCAAGGTCCGCCTGATGCAGGAAAACTGGATCGGCAAATCGCGGGGGATCGAAATCCCATTCCATCGCACCGATGGCGGTGACGCGATCACATGCTATTCGACGCGGCCCGATACTTTGCGGGGCGCGAGCTTTGTCGCAATCTCGCCCGAACACCCGGTGTCGCGCGGCTTGGCTGATACAAACGCGGAGTTGGCCGATTTCATCGCTGAGACGCGGAAGATGGACACGACCGAGGCCGCGATGGAAAAGGCCGAGAAGAAGGGCATTGACACCGGCATCACAGTGAAACATCCCGTCTGGCCCGAGAAGGAACTGCCGGTTTGGGTAGGGAACTTCGTCTTGATGGAATACGGCACCGGGGCCGTATTCGGCTGCCCGGCGCATGACCAGCGCGACCTCGATTTTGCCCGCAAATACGATCTTCACGTCCAGAATGCCTTTTACATGCCCGGTGATGCGACCGAGGTCGGCAATGAGGCCCTGGTTCCAGCGAAGTCCGAGACGGTGGCCTATATCGACCACTTCGCAGGCATTGCCGAGGTGACCAGCCAGCAGGGCATCGACGCCACGATCGACTGGTTTGAAACCAAGGGCCTCGGCACGGCAAAAACCAAGTTCCGTCTGCGCGACTGGGGTCTTTCACGGCAGCGGTATTGGGGCTGCCCGATCCCCGTCGTCCATTGCGATGACTGCGGCGTGGTGCCTGAGAAGAAGGAAAACCTGCCGGTCGAATTGCCGCAGGACGTGACCTTTGACCGGCCCGGCAACCCGCTGGACTGGCATCCGACCTGGCGCGACGTGCCATGCCCGAAATGCGGCAAGCCCGCCAAGCGCGAAACCGATACGATGGACACCTTCGTGGATTCGTCCTGGTACTTCGCGCGGTTCACGGCACCCCGGGCCGAGACGCCGACCGATATCGATGAGGCCGATTACTGGATGAATGTCGACCAGTATATCGGCGGGGTCGAACACGCGATCTTGCACCTTCTCTATTCGCGCTTCTTTGCCCGCGCGATGCGTGCGACCACGCATCTGCCACAAGGCTGCGATGAGCCGTTCGACGCGCTGTTCACCCAGGGCATGGTGACGCATGAGATCTATCAGACCCGCGACGATGATGGCCGTCCGGTCTATCACCTGCCGGAAGATGTGACGGGCGGAACACTTGCCGACGGGACCGAGGTTGAGATCATTCCTTCGGCCAAGATGTCGAAGTCGAAGAAAAACGTCGTCGACCCGACCGTGATCATCGACCGCTATGGCGCTGACACGGCCCGGTGGTTCGTGCTGTCCGACTCGCCGCCCGAACGGGACGTTGAATGGACGGCAGCCGGGGCCGAGGCCGCGCACAAGCATCTGGCCCGGGTCTGGGCCTTGTGCGACCGGATCGGCGCGATGGACAAGTCTGCGGCAGGCGAAGGCGACGAAGACCTTCTGCGCGCCATGCACAAAACAATCCATGACGTGACGATGGGGATTGAAAGCTTCGGCTTTAATGCCGCCATCGCTCGGCTCTATGCCTTTACCGGAGTGCTACAGAAGTCAAAGGCCAGCCACGCCGTTCAGCGGCAGGCGGTCATGACGCTGGCGCAACTGATGGCGCCGATGACGCCGCATCTGGCCGAGGACATCTGGGATCACCAGGGCGGCGCAGGTCTTTGCGCCGAGGCGCCCTGGCCCAAGGCGGACGAGGCCTACCTGGTCGAAGACACGGTGACCCTGCCGATCCAGGTGAACGGCAAGCGGCGGTCGGAACTGACCGTGGCCAAGGATCTGGACAAGGCTGCGATCGAGGCGCTGGTGCTGGAGGATCCGGCCGTTCGGAAAGCGCTGGACGGGGGCCAGCCCAGGAAGCTGATCGTCGTGCCGGGCCGCATCGTAAATGTGGTCCTCTGATCCCGGGCGGAGCCGGAATTTGACACAAATTCCGTAACGGAAAACGTGTCGTTTTCCGGACAAATTTTTCGCGTCGAAAAATTCCAGCGCCCTGGCGAACGGGGGGTCACATCGCAAAGGGCCGAAGCGCATCGACTTCCTGCCGATAGGGTTTTGCCGTGTCGGGCAAATCCGGGATGATCACCGCATCTTCATCGCGCAATTGTCGCCGGAGCACCGGCAAGAGCCGACGGTAAGCCGCCCAGATTGACGGCTCGGGCGCGGGCACATCCTGCCTGATCAGCTTATGCAGGTCGGGAAGCCGGTAATAGGGCACCATCGTGAACATGTGGTGCTCCAGGTGGTAATTCATGTTGAGATAGATGAACCGGCTGATCGGGTTCATCAGCACGGTGCGCGTGTTCAGCCGGTGATCCGTGACGTTTTCCGCCAGTCCCAGATGTTGCAGGACACCGGTCATCACCATGTGCCAGGATCCGAAAATCTTGGGTCCGCCCACAACCATCAACGGCAAGACGGATCCCAGCCAGATCGCCAGTCCGATCACGCTTGCGTAGATCGCGATCCAGATCCGGGCGGTTCGGATCACCTTCGGGATATCGGTGTCGCGGACAAAGGTCATCTCTTCTGGGTGGAGCCGTCCGCTTGCGTGCAGCACCATGCGCGGGATGAATTGCCAAAGGTCGACCAATCCGAAAAGGTTCGCCACCAGTCGGGCCAAATCGGGTGGGCGCATGGCCACGATTTCCGGGTCGCGGCCCACGATGATCGTATCAGTGTGATGGCGAACATGGCTGGCGCGCCAGACGACTGGGTTGCGCATCAGCATGAAGCTGGCGATCTGATACACGACCTCGTTCATCCATC
Source organism: Paracoccaceae bacterium (assembly GCA_965267475.1). Lineage (GTDB taxonomy): Bacteria > Pseudomonadota > Alphaproteobacteria > Rhodobacterales > Rhodobacteraceae > JBCBKU01. The sequence continues at coordinate 160,268 of OZ254079.1, read as the reverse complement.
CCGTTTTGAACGCTGTTCGGTGCCCGCATTCGTGCCAGCGCGCGTCCGATCCGGACCCGTACAAGACACCATAGGCCAGCCAGAACGGCACAGACCACCAACTGGGCCAAAGCGCTATGCCAAGGCCCGCGAACAGGGCCATCGCGCCCAGCCAGATCATGGTGTCCCGCAGTGCGCGCCCATCGGATTTCTGCATCAGGGCGCGGATCGTCTCGGGCGGGACATTCGGCCGGTACCAGGACGGATTGGACAGCCCCGCCTCGACCGCGCGGCGCCCGTCTTCACCCGTCAGATCATAATCCCTCGGCATGGGCTTGAGACTAGGGCCCGCCATCTGACGGCGTCAATCCGAGCAGGTCCGTCCTGCGCGCGCATTGGCCTTGAAACTTAGTGCATCCGGGGTGAGGATCAGGCGCATCGAGTTTGGGGAGCGTCATGCCGGTCACGCGTCGAATTGTGCTTGGGGGTCTGCCGCTTCTGGCGGCCTGCGGGTTCGAGCCGGTCTTCGCCCCTGGCGGAGACGCCGAGGCGTTGCGCGGCAAGATCCTGATCGACGCGCCACGCGATGCCGTGGGGTTCGAGTTGGTCCGGCAGCTTGAGGCGCGGCTAGGTCAGGCTGACGGCCCGCGCTTTTCGATGGGAGCCCGAATCTCGATCGAGGAAGACGCGCTTGCGATCACTCCGGAGGCCGCCATCACTCGGTTTTCGGTGCTTGGCGCCGTTGAGTATCAGCTGATCGATATCTTGGACGGGCGGCAGGTCACCGCAGGGCGCGTGGAAAGCTTCACCTCTTATTCGAACACGGGCTCGCCGATTTCGACCAGGGCGGCCCGGCGCGATGCGCGGGATCGGCTTATGGTCATCCTGGCCGACAAGATCGTGACGCGCCTTTTGGCGACCGAAGCGGATTGGGCGGCGTGAAGCTGTCACCCCGCGATGCCCCGGCCTATTTCGCGCGGCCTGACCTGACCAAATCTGGGCTGTTGATCTATGGCGGCGATGCCATGCGGGTGGCGCTGAAGCGGCAAGAGGTGATCGCGGCGCTGGTAGGTCCTGCGGGCGAAGAGGAAATGCGCCTGACCCGACTGCCCGCCGCAGAGGTCCGGAAGGACCCCGCGCTGTTGGCCGACGGTCTGAAGGCGCAAGGCTTCTTCCCCGGCCATCGCGTTGTCTTTCTGGAAGACGCGACCGATCAGGTCGCCAAGCCGGTCGAGGCGGCCTTGACGGACTGGCGGGACGGGGATGCGACCCTTGTCGTGACGGCGGGATCCCTTGCGGCGCGGTCCGCGCTTCGGAAGATCTTCGAAGGTCACCCGAACGCCTTCGCCGCCGCGATCTATGACGACCCGATGGGCCGGGCCGAGATTGAAGCGGAAATATCGCGCGCGGGTCTGTCCGAGATCCCGCGCGACGCCATGACCGCCATCGAAGCACTGGCCCATGCGCTTGATCCCGGCGATTTCCGGCAGACGCTGGAAAAGCTGGCCTTGTACAAACTGGGGGACAGCGCACCGGTCACCGAGGAAGACGTGATGGCGGTGGCGCCAGCGTCGACCGAGGCGGATCTCGACGATATTCTGAATGTCGTGGCCGAGGCGCGACCGGGTGAGATCGGACCGCTTCTGAACCGGCTGGAAGCGCAGGGCGTCCAGCCTGTGGGGCTGTGCATCGGCGCGGCGCGCCATTTCCGGCAGCTTTATGCAGCGGCCTCGGCGCCTGGCGGCCCGGCGGAGGGGATCGGGAAGCTTCGCCCGCCGGTATTTGGGCCCCGCCGCAACCGGATGACGCGACAGGCGCAATCCTGGGGCGCCGCGAAACTGGAGACTGCTCTGGGGATCCTGGTTGATACCGACCTGACGCTGCGCTCGGCCCAACGGGCGCCAGCCATGGCGGTTCTGGAGCGCAGTTTCGTGCGGCTCGCCATGCTTGGGCGGCAAAGATAGGAGGATGCGATGACCTATACCCTGATCGGCGGTTTGCGGTCGCGCGGGTTCCGCGTGGCCTGGATGCTGGATGAGCTTGGCCAGCCCTATGACCATATCGACGTGCGCCCGCATGCCCCCGAAGTGCTGGCCTATAATCCGCTGGGAAAGATCCCCGTTCTGCTGGATGGCGAGACGGCGTTGACCGATTCCATCGCGATCCTGACCTATTTGGCCGACAAGCACGGGCAATTGACCTTTCCGCCCGGCACAGAGGAACGCGCCCGCCAGGATGCCATCACCAACTTTCTGATCGACGATCTGGACGGCGTGATTTTCACGCTGACGAAGCACAGTTTCGGTCTGCCCACGGATTTGCGACTGCCGCAGATCGCGGACACCCTGAGGTGGGAAGTCGCACGAGCCGAAACGCGGCTGACGGCCATGCTGGGCGATGGTCCGTATCTGATGGGCGACCGGATGACCATTCCGGACATCGTCGCCCTTCACTGCCTGAACTGGGGTGTCGGCGCAAAGCTGACTTCGAACCCGCGGGGCCTGCGCGACTATGGCAAAAGGTTACGCGACCGGCCTGCATACAAAGCCGCCTGGGCGCGCCGCGGCGACGGGTAATTTAGACCGCCCCGGGCCGAGCGTCTTCGTTTCTGTTAGGGGTGTCAGAACCGTCCGGGGAAGTGGTGCATCATATTCGCGACGTCCTGTTCGCTGGAAAAGGCCGATGGGTTCCGCATAAGCATCTCATCCACGAATGCCCGGCGGTCCCGGTCATCTTCGGCCACCGGTTCCGACTTTGCGGTTTCGGGATCGAAGCCGATCAGCCATGCCAGCATCTCAAGAATTCCGGGCGTGTAGGTCATGGGTCAGGGTCCCTGCGATTGATCTCTCTCCGGGAAAAACCGTACCGCTTAGCCCAACCCACTGGTATCCGGCGCAACGTTGTGCTGTTCATTCAAAAATGAAGAGCCGGTTTCAGAATTGGTCGGATGTGCGGGTGTTCCTTGCGGTCGCGCGACATGGCTCGACCCTGGCCGCATCAAAGACGCTGGGCTTGGCGCAGCCGACCGTGGCCCGCCGGATCGAAGCGCTGGAACACGCGCTGGGCCTGACGCTGTTTGACCGCGACACGCGTGGCTTTCGTCCCACCCAGGCTGCCTGCGCCCTTTTGGCGAAGGCCGAGGCGATGGAGGCTGCGGCCGGAGCGCTGGATGAGACGGCGCAGGATCTTGCCGCGCCTCAAGTGATCCGTATCACTGGGTATTCCGTCAATTTGACCGGCCCGGTGACCGATATCATCAGCGGCTTTGCCGAGACCCATCCCGATGTCAGTTTCGAGCTTCTTCCAAGTATCCGCGTCTTCGATCTGAAGAAGGGAGAGGCGGACATCGCCCTACGGCTGACGTGGACGGAACCGGACCCGGACCTGATTTGCCGTCAGATCAGTCTGGCCCAATTCACGCTGTATGGTTCTGCATCCTATGCGGATAAACACGGGCTGCCTGCCAGCCCTGCCGAGATGGTCCATCATCGGATCCTGAGTTTTCATCGCAACGACGTGGTGCCGATATTCCGCGACTGGCTTGTCGACCAGGTCACCGAGGCTGGAATCGCGCGGAGCTTTTCCGAAGCGGGTCTTCATGATGCGGCGATCCGTGCGGGCCACGGGCTTGGACTTTTCAATCTGAAGATGGCGGCTGAAGAAGAACAGGCGGGCAAGCTGGTCCGATGCTTTGACCCGCCCAAGGCGTTCAATGCCCCCTATTTGATGCTGATGACGCCTGAAACCTTTCGGCGGCCGGAAGTGAAGGCCTTCGTCAAGTATTTCGCACCGCGGTATCGAAAGATCTTCGCGGATTGACCATGGGTCCGGACCGGGGCCAAGGACCGGATCCGGGCCGATAGAGGGAGAGAGCAACATGACCAAGACATCCGTGGCGAAGCTGAGCACGCTGCCCGACCGGAAGCCACAATACGCCCTGGTTGCCGAGGTCGATCTGGTGGTCGTCCGGTTCGATGACGAGGTCTCGGTGTTCTATGGCCGCTGCCTGCATCGGGGTGCCTTGATGGCTGACGGGTTCGTGCGCGGCAAGGATCTGATTTGCGGCGTTCACAACTGGGATTACCGTTTGGACACGGGTGTATCGGCCTATGCCAACGAGGAGAAGCTGCCCAAGTTTCAGTCCTGGATCGAGGGTGACGATGTCCTTGTCGATGAAGCTGAAATCGCCGCCTGGGCCCAGAAAAACCCCCAGCCGTTCAACCGCGACGCCTATCTCGGGCTGTACGCCGATACCTCGCACGGGACGGCCGAGGAACCCCATAACGGGTTGATCCAGCGTTATGCCAGGAACGGGCTGTCAAAGACCGGGCACCATGGCGAGATGACATCAATGGGTGTCCCGCGCGATCAGGTGCCCACATGGGACGATATCCAGATCCTGACGGCGCAGTTGCAAAAGCCGCCATTGCTGGATGAGGACCCGGTCGGCACCGATGTGGTGATCGGCCCGAACGCGCAAAAACCGCTGCGCTTGAAGATCCCGCTTTTTGTCTCGGACATGTCTTTCGGCGCCCTGTCGGAGCCCGCCAAGGTCGCGCTGGCGCGAGGGGCGGAGATGGCCGGGACCGGCATCTGCTCGGGGGAAGGCGGCATGCTCCCGGAAGAACAGGAAGCCAACAGCCGGTATTTCTATGAAATGGCCTCGGCCCGGTTCGGGTTCGACTGGGACAAGCTGGCTAAGGTTCAGGCCTTCCACTTCAAGGGCGGGCAAGGCGCCAAAACCGGAACGGGGGGTCATCTGCCCGGGAATAAGAACAAGGGCAAGATAGCCGAGGTCCGGGGCATCGCCGAGGGCGAAGATGCGATTTCGCCGCCGCGCTTCCCGGACTGGACCGAACCGGGGCAGATCAAGGACTTCGCCGATGAGGTCCGGGACCGGACCGGCGGCATTCCCATCGGATACAAACTGTCGGCGCAACATATCGAGAAGGACATCGATGCCGCGCTTGAGGTCGGCGTCGATTACATCATCCTCGATGGTCGTGGCGGCGGCACGGGCGCGGCCCCGGTGATCTTCCGCGACAACATTTCGGTTCCGACGATCCCCGCGCTGGCGCGTGCCCGGCGGCATCTGGACGCGACGCGGCCCGACGTGACGCTTGTGATCACCGGCGGACTTCGGAAGCCTGCGGATTTCATCAAGGCCATGGCGCTGGGTGCCGATGCCATCGCGGTGTCGAACGCCGCCATGCAGGCCATCGGCTGCATCGCCATGCGCGCCTGCAACACGAACTATTGCCCCGTGGGCATCGCCACGCAGCAGCCGCATCTGGTCAGCCGTCTGGTGGTTGAGACATCGGCCAAACAGCTTGCAAACTTCTTCGAGGCATCGACTGAGTTGATGCAGGTCATGGCGCGCGCCTGCGGCCATGACCATTTGTCCGGCTTCCACCCCGACGACCTTACGACCTGGAAGCGCGACATGGCTGACTTGTCGGGCGTCGCCTATGGCGGCGTGGCCTGAAGCGGCAGTCCGGTGCCAAATGCTGCGCCGTTGGACCTATGGCGCGATTAATGCCTCACGGGCCATGGACTTCATCGCGGTGACATAGCGCTTCTGACTCCAACCCCGGTCCTGGGTCAGGTATTCCCAGTTTCGGACCGATAGAAGCATGGCCAGAAGATCGGTGGCCGCTGGTTTCGTAAGGCCCGCCTTCAGGTCGCCGTCCTTCGCTAGCGCGGTCACCGCTGCCGCGCAGCCGTGGCGCACGGCATCCATTCGGTCATTCCAGGCAGCCGCCGCCTCGGCATCCGTATCCATCATGGCCCAGAAGGCTTTGGCCATACCGTAGATCTCGGGAATATAGCTGCCCCAGGCTTCGATATAGGCGTCAAGCCTGTTGCGCCCCGTGGTTGCTGTCCGGCTGGCCACCAGCATCTCGTCGACATTTTTGACCTCGTCCAGATAGCGGGCGGTGGCAACCAGAAGTTCCCCTCGATTCGGAAAATGCAGGTAAAGCGCCTGACGGCTGATCCCGGCGGCCTTGGCGATATCGGCCATGCGGGTGGCGTGCGGGTCGCCGTTTTCCAAGAGATTCCAAGTGGATGTGAGGATCCGGTCGCGGGTTGAAGGTTCAGTACTTGACATGGCGTCAAGGTAGCACTTATTGACACGGTGTCAACTTGACATGGTGTCAAGTGATTCATCTTAAGGAGATAGGAAAATGAAAGTCATCGTATTCGGCGCCACGGGAACCGTGGGCCGACTTGCCGTCAAAGACATCCTTGCCGCGGGCCATCAGGTCACTGCTTTCGCGCGCAATCCCCAAAAGTTATTGTCCGGCACACCCGGTCTCACACTTGCGGCCGGGGACGCCATGGATCCGAACGACGTGGCCGCCTCCATCGAAGGCCATGACGCCGTTGTCGTCGCGTTGGGATCGGGCATGTCGCGGAAAAGCAAGATCCGAAGCGAAGGTACGTTGAACGTGATCCGGGGTATGCAAAAACACGGCGTGCGCAGGCTGATCGTACAATCGACGCTGGGCGCCCATGAAAGCTGGTCGAACCTGAACTTCTTCTGGAAGCGGATCATGTTCGGCGCGCTGTTGCGGCCTGTCTTCAAGGATCACGAGTTGCAGGAAACGATCGTCGCTGCCTCGGGTCTGGACTGGACCATCGTACGGCCCGGATCCTTCACGGATGAGCCCGCCAAGGGCGGCTACAAGGAAGACTTTGCGCCGACCGAGCGCCGGTTGAGCCTGAAGATCCCGCGCGCGGACATCGCGGCCTTCCTGAGCCGTCAACTGACCGAGGCCAAATACTTTGGCCGTGCTGTCGCGATCTCAAACTGAGCCCATTTCGAAAGGAGGCATAACAATGGATAGCGATTGGATCGTGGGTGGGCTTGTTCTGGCCGCCATTGCCACGGGGCTGATTGCGGGTGTGTTCCTGACGTTTTCGGACTTCGTGATGCGGTCCCTGGCCGCCGCAGAGGACATTGCCGGGATCGAGGCCATGCAAATGATCAACCGATTGGTTTACCGGTCGATCTTCATGGTGCTGCTTTTGGGAATGGTTCCGGTCTCTGCCGGGATCGGTGCGCTTGGTGTGTGGTTGGCGCCGGGTGCGGGTGCGAAATGGATGATCGCCGGTGCTGTCGTCTATGTCGTTGGTGTGTTTCTCGTGACGGCCATCTGCAACGTCCCGATGAACAAGCGCCTTGACGGGTTGGCCCATCGCGGGGCCGAGGCTGCCGGATACTGGCCCGCCTATGTGCGAAACTGGAGCCTTTGGAACCACCTGCGCACGGCGTCGTCCGTGATCGCCTCGGCGGCCTTTCTGATGGCGGCGATGGAGCTGGCGGGCGGAGCCTGACATATGAGCAATTGAGCACGAAGGCCGGGTCCCTGGTGGTCCGGTCTTTTTCGTTGCAGCGATGACAGAGTGACGCTTGTGTTGCTAGGGTTCGAAAACCCAAGACCAAGGACGCGCCATGTCAGACCCCTATGCCAACCTCGCCGAGGAAGATGTCGCGATGCAGACCCGGATTGCCGATGCGATGGACGCGCGCTGTCTGGACCCCGCGCAGGTTGCCATCCGAAAGGCGTATCTTAGTGGGTTGAAACTGCCGGACGGTGCCTTCGCGGTGGAACTGGGGTCGGGCACGGGCCATGTGACACGGGATCTTGTGGTGATGGCCGGGGCGTCGCGCGCCCTGGGGATCGAGCCTTCGACGATCATGGTGGACCGGGCCAAGCAGCATTATGCGGACGATCCGACCCTTCGTTTTGAGGTCGGCGATGCACGATCCACCGGACTGGGCGACGCGTCGGTCGATCTGGTTCTGATGCACACGCTTCTTTGCCATGTTCCGGGACCCGAGGATGCCATTGCCGAAGCCTTGCGGATCCTGAAGCCGGGGGGCGTTCTGGCCATCTGCGATGGCGATTACGACACGGCCACCGCGCAGATTGCCGATTACGACCCTTTGGATCAGCTTGTGCGTTTCATGATCAATCAGAATGTGACCAACCTTTGGGTCATGCGGCAGATCGGCGATGTCCTAAGCCGTGCCGGATTTGAGATCGGGGCGAAACAGGGCCACGGATATGTGGCGGAAGGGGATGCGGCCTATTTCCTGACGGTCATCGACCGGGGCGCCGATATCATGGCCGAGAATGGGCTTTTGTTCCCGGCGACGGCGGATGCCTTGAAGGCCGAGGCGCGCGCCCGGGTCGAGGCGCACAAGTTCTTCGGCTTCATGTCCTATGTCAGCCAGATTGCGCGGAAGCCGGGGTCTTAGTCCGGTTTCGGAAGCCGGATCGTCAGACCCGCATAAAGGGCCATGGCCCCCATGGCGAAGACCCCGAACATGTATGGCGCGCGGATCGCAGCCTCGCGGCCCCAGGTCGGTTCCAGCGCCGAGACGATCAGCCCGCCCGCAAGCGCGCCAATGGGCATCATGCCCCAGCCGAAGAAACGGTAGATGCTGTTGACGCGCCCCAAGAGATCGTCGGGGATGGCCCGTTGCCGGAAGCTGACGGTCACGATGTTGTAATTCACGGCTGCGAACATGGTCACGAATTGCCCAATGGCGACAAGCGCGACCGAAGATGTCAGCCAGACGGCCAGGGGTTCGGTCATGAACAGGACGATCCCCAGGGTCAGGACGACGGAAGGGCCAAGGCGTTTGACGATCTCTGGTCCGATCAGTCCGCCAAGGACACCGCCTGCCGCGCCTGCGGTCAGCAGCATGCCATGGCCCACGGCGCCAAGGCCCAGTATTTCCTGGCTGTAAAGCACGAGTATCGTCAGGAAGGCTGTGGCAACCGCATTCAGGCAGCCAAGCAGGATGGCGAGCCGCAGGACCAGAAGATGCGCCAGCATCCAGCGCGCGCCCTCCTTCAGTTCCGACCAGAACCCGGACCGGGCGCCCTTCGCGGGAAGGTTGGTCGTCATCATCCAGACGAGCCAGGCGGCAAGGCCGAAGGTCAGCGCATCAAGCGCGAAGGGAAGGGGCACCGCCATGGCGATCAGGAACCCGGCGAGCGGTGGGCCGATGAACGACCCCATCACTTGCTCGATGCTCCAAAGCCGGCCATTGGCGGCCTCAAGCTGAGCGGGTTCGACCACGGATGGAAGGATAGTTTGGGCCGCATTGTCCCGCAGCACCTCAGCCGAACCCAGCAAAAAGGCCAACCCAGCCAGAGCCGCGATGTAGATCCGCGCGTCGCCTTCATGGGGCAAGGTTGGGACCGTTGCGATCAGGCCAATGACGCCCATCGTCAGGACCAGCCGAAACAGGTCGGCCTGCACCATCAGGCGCTTGCGATCGGCGCGGTCGGTGATGACCCCCGCTGGCACGGCGAACAGGAACCACGGCAGGCGCGTAGCCACCGCCACCAGCGATATCAGCACTGGATCCCGGGTCAGCAAGGTCGCGAGCCACGGGAAGGCCAGCGCCGACACCCCGTCACCGAGGTTCGAGATCGCGCTGGCAGAGAACAAGAGCCGGTAATTCCGGTTGGCGGCAAGGGTGGCCATGGCGCGACCGTCTCGCGCTGGTCGGGGGATGTCAATCGTCGCTTGACGGCGCTTGGGGTCCGCGCACAGTCTCTGCCTTCAGGGAGGACGCCATGAGCACGCCGGTTGAGACATATATCGCCGAGACGAAGGCGCGTTTGCGCGGGCTCAGCGATGTGGGGGCGACATTCAAGACCATCCAGGACGAGATGCGGCGCGAAATGGATGTGATCGGCGCGAAGGGCCGCGATGTGATCCCCGATCTGGCCTATGCCGACATTGCCGCGGGATCTGTGCCGGATGCGACCCGGGCCGAAATCCGCGCGCGGGGCTGCGCCGTGATCCGAGGTGTCTATGATCCGGCCGAGGTGGCGGCATGGAACGATGAGGTCGGCGATTACATCGATCGCAATGACTATCTGACCAAGGCCAAGGAGAAGGCCGGGATCGACAAGTATTTCTCGGACCTTGACGCGGGGACGCCGCAGATCTTCGGGCTGTATTGGTCGAAACCGCAGGTCATGGCCCGGCAAGGCGCATCGATGGCCGAGACCAAGCGGTTCCTGAACCGTCTTTGGGACGTGGCGGGCCCCATGGGGGACGAGTTCGACCCCGACAACGATTATGCCTATGCCGACAGGACGCGGCGGCGCGAACCTGGCGACACAACGCTGGGCCTGTCGCCGCATATGGATTCCGGCAGTTATGAGCGCTGGGTCGACCCTGCCTATCAGCGGATTTATGGCGCGATCTTCGAAGGATCACCCGGGGCTTACGACCCGTGGAAAGCGACGTATCGGACACAGACGCGCGAATATGCCTCGCCCGCCGTATGCTCGATGTTCCGGACGTTTCAGGGCTGGACGGCGCTGACGGCGCAAGGCCCGGCGGATGGCACCTTGCAGCTTTTCCCGTCGTCGCGGGCGATCGGGTATCTGCTGATGCGGGCCTTGCAGGACGATGTGCCCGAGGAAGAGCTTTGCGGCGCGCTGCCGGGCCGTGCCCTGGGTGTGAACCCGGACTGGCACGGTGAATTGCTGGACGGCATGGTTACCATCCCGCAGGTGGGGCCGGGCGATACGGTCTGGTGGCATCCCGATGTCGTCCATGCCGTGGCGGATGAACATGCCGGTCAGGATTATGCAAATGTGATCTATATCGGGGCCACGCCCCGTTGTACGAAGAACGCGGCTTATGTGCAGAAACAGGCGCAGGCCTTCCTTGACGGGCGCAGCGCGCCGGATTTCGCACCGGAAGATTACGAGGTCGACTTTGTTGGCCGTGCGACCTTGGATGATCTGACGCCGCTTGGTCGGCAGCAGATGGGGCTTTAGACACCCCTGTCAGGTGCTGAATTGTTGTCGTGCCATGCCCGAGAAACGTGCGATGAATTCAGTGCGCGCGACGCCGACGATTACGCCGAAGAAAAAGGCGATCAGGGGGCTTTCCTTGATGGCCAGCGTGCTGAGACCGGACCCCGCATCGGCGGCTCCGGTCGCAGGCGTCTCGATCCCAATGGCAATCACGATGAACCCGTTCACGAAGGCGAGGCAGGCAATCACGCCGATGACCGCGTCAAGGAAAATGACGAAGCCGCCCCGCCCAATCCTTGCGCCGTCGTCATCGTATTGGCCGATTGAGGTCAGACGGGTCTGGTGGGTCATAACGAGGAAAAGCAGTCGGCCAAGCAATGCCCCAGACACCACGAAGGCGAATGTGTCCAGCAGGGGAAAAGCGTAAAACGTCAGAAGCTTCGCGTCGATCGCGTCTGCGGTCGTGGCCACGAGGAGCGCCAAAAGCATGCAGAAGAATGTCGCCCAGGCCGGGCCCGAGATGCGACCGCGATGCGCAGGCGTCAGAATGCGGCTCATGAACTCTTCCTCGCGCGCATCCACCTCTTTCACGAAATGGTCAATCTCGACGGTGACTTCCTGGGCAAGGCCCGCCGAGAACACGTCGCGCAGGTCATTGGCCAGTCTATGGGCCAGGGCATTCTGTTCGGGGTCTTTGACACTTTTGAAGCGGCCAATTTGTCCAATCAGGCTGGATATCCGTAGCGCAAGCGCGAACTGGACGTCCGTCGGTGACTGTCCCGGTCGAATGAAATAATAAAAGCTAAAGGGATCCTCAGACGCGCCAAGGCCAAAGGGGCCAGGCTTCGGGGGCGGTGGCACAACGCCCTGCGCAGGTGCTGGAACTGGAACCGGCGGTGGTGCGGGTGCGGCATCCCCACCGTCCCCTGTCGTGGGCGTTTCGGTCTCGGGGGCGGGGGTGACCTGTCTTGCGCACATGTCAGCCGGTAATCCTTTGGCCGCAGCAGGGGCAATTTCCCGGCGCGGGTCCGATCTTCAATGGTTTCATACCGTCCGGCAGATGTGGATGGATCTTGGGATCGTTTAGAATCTTGTCGAGCAGCCTGAGTTCCGCGGTCAGTCGTGGTGCGTTGGTGCTGTCGACCTTTGCAAGCTGGGACGCCAATTCAGCCAAAGCAGGGGGCAACATGACAATCTCCTTTTGGCAAAATCATTTGCAGCAAAGCTACCATGGGGGATCATTTGACCTGAGTGAAAAGACCGTAAACTTTCCGGGCAACCGGGGTGGCGGCCCGGTTGGTGCGGGCCTAAGGTCCGCGCGAACACCACATCCGGAGCCCGCCCATGCCGTTTACCCTTGCCACCTGGAACATCAATTCGGTGCGGTTGCGTGCCCAACTTGTGGCGCGGCTTCTGAAGGAAGAAGCGCCGGACATTCTGTGTCTGCAAGAGTGCAAATCACCGGTTGAGAAGATCCCAGCCGAAGTGTTTCAGGCGCTTGGTTACGACCACATCGTGGCGCGGGGTCAGAAGGGATATAACGGCGTGGCGATCCTGTCGAAGCTGCCGCTCGAAGATGCAGGGGACCTGGATTTCGCGGGGCTTGGACATGCTCGTCACGTGGCGGGGCGGCTGGAAAATGGCGTTACGATTCACAATTTCTATGTGCCCGCGGGTGGTGATGTGCCGGACCGCGAGAAGAACGAGAAATTCGGTCAAAAGCTAGATTATCTGGTCGATATGAAGACCTGGGCCGCGTTGGAGAAGCCGGAAAAGTCGATCCTGGTCGGAGATCTGAACATTGCGCCCCGGGAAGACGATGTCTGGTCGCACAAGCAGCTTTTGAAAATCGTCAGCCATACGCCGATCGAGGTTGAGCACTTGGCCGCCGCGCAAGAGGCCGGCGGCTGGGTCGATGTAACCCGCAAGGACATTCCCGACGGGCTTTTGTACAGTTGGTGGTCCTACCGCGCGCGTGATTGGGACGCTGCGGATAAGGGGCGAAGGCTCGACCATGTCTGGGCGACAGGCGATATCGCAAGTCAGGCCCATTCGTCGCGGATCCTGCGCGATGTGCGCGGGTGGGAACAGCCTTCGGACCATGCGCCTGTCTTCGCAACGTTTGATTTGTGATGTTACGTTAACCCGCCATTTGCCGAGCGAACGGTTGACAGGTGGCGGTTTTGCTGCCATCTGCTTTAGGTTGGTACCGCAAATGGCGGCGATGGTTGTGTTTTAAGACGAGCAGAACAGGAAAAGACGATGGCAACGCCAGAAAACGTCGCAGCAGGCAAAAAAGGTCAAATTCCACCGAAATCATCCGTGAAATGGTTCGATAAAGCACCGCGTCCGGATGCGGACAGCGATACGACATTCATTGCGGTCCTGGCAGGGCAGGGGGTGGAAGTGGTGCGCGGTCAGACGCGGACCGTGGTTGATACGTCTTATGGCGGGATCAAGCGTGGTATCCCGTCAGAGGTCGTGCGGGAGTTGGAACGCGCGGACGTCCTGGAACCTCGGGACATTCGGATGATCATCTCGGAGCGCACGCTGGAGCGTCGGCTGAGCAATCGCGAGCGGCTCAAACTTGAAGAAAGCGACGGGATTGCACGGCTTTTGCGCGTGATTGCCCATGCCAACCGCATATTCGAGGACGAAGACCTGTCCGAGGAATGGTTGCGCAGCCCCAATCCGGCGCTGAACGATGAAGTGCCGATGTCCATGGCCCGGACGGATAGTGGCGCCCGTGAGGTTGAGGGCGTGCTAACCCGGATTGAACATGGAGTATTCGACTAACCCATGCGGGCGTTCCGTCTTATGCGGCCGGAATATGCGCCCGGCCTGGATGGATTGGGTGCTTTGAAAGCGGGTGGGCGGTGGAACAGTCCCGGTCGCGCGGCCGTCTATACGGCGCAATCCCTTTCGCTGGCGACCCTGGAAGTCTTCGTGCATCTGCCGCCATCCATGCGCACACCCGAAAAGCTGCCCCGGTTGGTCTGCGTGGAACTCGAAATCCCCGATGGCACGCCCCCGGTTTCGGTCGAATTCAGCGATCTGCCCGAAACCGCGACGATTTTCGATACGCGCGCGGCGGGCGACGCGTGGATCGAGGCACGGACTTCGCTTGTTCTGTCGGTACCGTCATTGGTTATTCCGCTTGAACGCAACTTCGTGCTGAACCCGGATCATCCCGGAATGCGCGATGTTCGGGTGCTGTCGACGGCCGAATTCATATTTGACCCACGGATGGCACAGCCCTGATCGCGTTTCTAGGCCGGTTTGATTTGTGACGCCTTTCCAGTGTATTAACCGGACATGAGCAGTTTAACACGCCGCGCGGCCCTTTTGGGAACCGGTGCGGCCCTTGGGGCAATCGGCGCGCGCTGGATCGGTGGGCGCAACCCCTCATTGGACGGACAGGCGCTTGTCGGGCCAACCCCGGACGGCATGTTGAACGATGCGTCCCTGCTGAACCCAACGCCGGTGGCCAAGCATTTGCGTCTGGCGGAAGACCCGGGCGCGGCATTGGTTGAGGCGATCCGAGCCGAACTGGCCGAGGCCCGCGCTGACGGGCGTCCGTTGAATGTCGGAGCCGCGCGGCATTCCATGGGTGGACAGGCGATCCCCCGGGACGGGACGGCCATTACATTCGACAACGGGTTTCTCGAAGCCGACACTGCCAACGGGCTGTTCCGCGTGCATGCGGGCGCGCGTTGGTCGCAGGTGATTGCGGCGCTGGATCCGTTGGGCTTCGGACCCAAGGTCATGCAGTCGAACAACGATTTCGGGGTGGCCGCGACGTTCTGCGTCAATGCCCATGGATGGCCGGTGTCGCACGGGCCCATGGGGGCGACCGTGCGCGAGGTGACGATGGTCTTACCCAGCGGCGATCTGGTGACGGCATCCAGAACCGAGAACGCTGATCTCTTTTCGCACGCGATGGGTGGATATGGGTTGACCGGGGTGATCACCGAAATGGTGGTCGAGATGGCGCCGAACATGAACCTGGAACCGGCCTTTCGAGCTGTTCCTGGAGCCGATTTCGGGCCCGCCTTCGTCGATGCGCTGTCAGATCCGACCGTCAACATGGCCTATGGCCGGATGAACGTGGACCGGGAAACTTTCTTCGACGAGGCGTTGATCATCGCCTATCGCCCGTCTGCCGACCAAAGCGAGGTGCTGCCTGCCAAGGGGTCGGGCATGATGTCGCATGTGGCCCGCCACATCTTTCGGGCGCAATTGGGTAATGAGCGTTTCAAACGCTGGCGCTGGGCGATGGAGGCCGATATCGGCCCGCGCATCGGAGCCGTGGCGACGCGCAATTCGCTGATCAACGAACCGGTGGTGACTTTGGATGACCGCGACCCAGCGCGGACCGATATCCTGCATGAATACTTTGTGGCCCCAGACCGGTTCGCCGAATTCGTAACCGCCTGCCAGGAGATCATTCCAGAAAGCTATCAGGAGCTTTTGAACATCACCCTGCGTTTTGTGGATACCGATGCGGAAAGCCTTTTGTCTTATGCACCGGTCCCACGGATCGCGGCAGTCATGCTGTTCAGCCAGGAAATGACCGAAAGGGGCGAGGCCGATATGGCCCGCATGACCGAAGCCCTAATCGACCGCACCCATGCGATCGGCGGCAGTTACTATCTGCCCTATCGGCAGCATGCCCGGCTGGATCAGTTCGCGACGGGATATCCGCGCGCCGGTGAATTCGTGGCGCAAAAACGCGAGGTTGATCCCGATCTGGTCCTTCGCAACAACCTTTGGGACAGCTATTTGGGACGTCTATGACCGGACTTCAGAAGATCGCTTTGGGCTTTTTCGTCGTCCTTCTGGGGGCGGCGGCACTGAACTATATTCCCGGGATCACGGATGACGACGGGCTTGCCTTCGGGATCTTCGCCTTGGACATCTTCGATGACGCGCTGCACCTGGTTTCGGCCCTTTGGGCGCTGGGGGCGGCGCTGGTGTCGCACCGCGCCGCGCGGACGTTTCTGATCGTCTTTGGAGCGCTTTATCTGGGTGACGGGGCGTTGGGGTTGGCCACAGGCTCGGGCTATCTCGATTTCGGGATCTTCAACAATGGCGTCTTGGATCTGCCCTTCGGGTTCAAGATCCTTGCGAACCTGCCACATCTGGCGCTGGGCGGGATCGGGTTGATCTCGGGCCTTCTGGGCCCGCGCGAGGCCTGATGTTTCTTTGGCGCTGGATCAAGCGGCTGCTTCTGGCGCTGGTCGTGCTGGTCCTGATCTTGCTGGCGCCGGTTGCCTATAACGAGGTCGCCTGTCGCCCTATCGGCGATGCCGAGCCTTATGCGCCAATCCTGACCGGCGATGGAACGCGGGCGGAATCGCGGACGCTGATGACTTATCCCGAATGGCATATCGTTCATGCCTATGACGACTATGCCCGGGTCATCGCTGATGGTGATCCGCATGATTACGGGTTTCTGCGTGGCATCTTCGGTTTCTGGACGTCGCTTTGCGCCCTTTCCAAGGAAAGCGGGCGTATGGGCGGGTTCGACGGCGAAACGAAGGCCACAATCTATACCATTGGGGTGAGTTTCACGGCCGAGTTTCTGGCCAAGGCGGCTTATGAAGAAACGCTTGGGCGATTGGCCACTTTGCAGCGCGGAGACACCCGCGCAGTTTTGGACGATCTGTCCGCCGAACAGGCAGCCGATTATGCCCGGTTCTTGCAGCAGGTTGCCTGGTACAATTGGGATTTTGCGCGGGATGCGGCGGACCTGAAGGCGGCCAAGGGCGATACGTTTCGCGACAGGGAAAGAGCCATGGCGCTGGGCTTGGAATTCGGAGCCAAGGCCGCTTACGCCAAGGCGATCGAAGCGGCTGTCGCCGGGGTCGGCGGGGACGAACTGACCTTGCGCCTTGCCGTGACCGAAGGGTCGGCGGATCTGATCACGGGTAAGGGCGTCGTGCGTCAGGACGGAGCCGGAGGCACGGCAGTGTTTGAAACGCCACGGTACCGCGTTCTGACCGAGCTTTTGCAGAACTGGGCGAAGGCCGGCGCCGAGTTTCGCGAGATTGCCGGCAATGATGACATCATGTTCACGGTGCTGACCGATGGTCCTGATGGCCCCGATGCCCTGATGACACTTCCCCGCCAAGGGTATGGTGATTACCGCCATCTTGTCGTGGTAAAGGTTACAGAACTGGCCGAGGTGCTGCGGCAGGCCGAGACCCAAGGATGGCGCGTTGAGCATATCCACGACTATTAGGCGCGGGCTGATGATCGCCCCACTGGTTCTGGCCGGATGGATCGGGACAATGGCGGCGGTGACCTTTCTGACCGATGCGGCGCCCGCCTCGGTCGTCGTCATTGGCAAGGCTTCCGTCCTTGATCATCTGCCCGACGGTACGGCGGTTCTGGGCGCCGGCCCAATGGGTCTGACGCTTGCCAATGAGATGGAAGGGTTCGGCCCAGCGCTTTACCGGGCTGGCGCGCTTTTGGTGCTTCCGGCGGGTTTGGCCGGCTGTCTGCCCTTGCCCCGCGACACCAGGGCGCGGCTTTCCGAACTGTCTTAGCCCTTGGCATTTGCCCTCGGGCAATCATATAGGACGGGTTGCAGGACGAAAGGGACCGCCCATGCTTGAGCTGAACCCAGCCCCCGAGGGCGCCGAAGCCGATGTGATCAAGGACGGTACCGAGGCCACGTTCATGGCGGACGTGATCGAGGCGAGCCAGGAGATTCCGATCATTGTGGACTTCTGGGCACCGTGGTGCGGCCCTTGCAAGACGCTGACGCCCGCGTTGGAAGACGCTGTGCGTGCGGCGAAAGGCAAGGTGAAGCTTGTCAAAGTCAACGTCGATGAGAACCAGGCGATTTCTGCGCAACTTCGGATTCAGTCGATCCCGACAATTTACGCCTTCTGGAAAGGGCAGCCGGTCGACGGCTTTCAGGGCGCCGTGCCGGGATCGGAAATCAGCGCATTCATCGACCGGGTGGCCGGTCTGGCCGGCGATGGCGGGATCGGCGCAGCGGTCGAGGCCGCCGAAGCGATGCTGGCTGAGGGCGCCGTGACGGATGCCGCACAGACCTTCGCGGCGATCCTGGGCGAGGATCCGACGAACGCTGCTGCTATGGGCGGGCTTGCCCGAAGCCATATCGCGACGGGCCAGCTTGATCAGGCCGAGGCGCTTCTGGCCTCGGCACCGGATGAGATTTCCGGCGCGCCTGAGCTTGAAGCGGTCCGCGCGCAAATCGAACTGGCGCGTCAGGCCGAGAACGCAGGACCGGTGGCGGAGTTGCGTTCGGCAGTCGAAGCCAATGCCGAAGATCACCAGGCACGGTTCGATCTGGCACAGGCGCTTCAGGCCAATAATGAAACGGAAGCGGCGGTGACTGAGCTTCTTGAACTTTTTCGCCGGGATCGCGACTGGAATGACGGGGCGGCGAAGGCTCAGTTGTTCATGATCTTTGATGCATTGAAACCCGAAGACCCGATTGCCCTGAATGGGCGGCGCAAGCTGTCGTCGATGATATTTGCCTGATCCGGTCAGCGGGCTAGGATAGCTTATATGCTGTCATTGGCCGATCTTCCCGAGACGATCCCGGTGTTTCCCTTGCCGGGTGCGCTTTTGCTGCCCCGGGCCCGGCTGCCGTTGCACATCTTCGAGCCCCGGTATCTGGCCATGCTTGATGATACCCTGAAGACGCGGACCCGCCTGATCGGCATGGTGCAGCCCTATGACGTGCCCAACTCGGACGAAACGCGCTTGCACTCCATTGGGTGCGCCGGGCGTCTGACCGCCTTTTCGGAAACCGAGGACGGGCGGTACATGATCACCCTGTCTGGCGTGTCCCGCTTTCGCATCAAACGCGAAGTTGAAGGGTTCGAGCCCTATCGTCGCTGTGATGTGGAGTGGGAGGATTTCCGCCGCGATCTGGGTCTGGCCGAACATGACACGAGTTTTGACCGGTCAGAGTTTCTGGGGCTGCTGCGGCGGTTCTTCGAAGATCAAAGCCTTTCGGCCGATTGGTCATCGCTGTCCGAGGCCGATGACGAGTTGCTGATCAATTCCATGTCCATGCTTTGCCCGTTTCAGCCTGAGGACAAGCAGGCGCTTTTGGAAGCGCCATCCTTGTCTACGCGCCGGGAAACGCTTGTGACCCTGATGGAGTTTGCGTTGCGCGGCGGATCGGACGAAGAGGTCATGCAATGACCGCGCCGGATTTCGATCGCCGCATGGTCGAGGTTCTGGTCTGCCCCGAGACGCGCGGGCCTTTGACCTACGACGCCGAGGCGAGCGAACTGGTGTCCAAGGCGGCTGGGTTGGCCTATCCAATCCGAAACGGCATTCCAATCATGCTGGTCGATGAGGCGCGGAAGCTGGACTGACCGCTGGCTGGCGCATCGCCAGGTGATTGCGCCCTAGTCGAAGCTATCTGGGCGCAGCTTAAAGAGGTTGCCCGCGGGACAGGCGTGGCAGATCGCCGGTCAGACCCGCCGCTTCGCGAATGATGCCGCGTCCAATTGCGGGCACGCGGCTGACAAGGCCCAGTCCCAAATCGCGCCCAGCCCGCAGCAGCGGGTTATCGTTCGAAAACAGCCGGTTGAACCCGTCTGTGGCAACCGCAAGCGCCGTGACATCGGCCCGCCGCCAGCGTTCGTAGCGGTCCAGCACATCGGCCCGTCCGATATCTTCGCCCCGGCGTTTTGCATCCGTCAGCACCTCGGCCAAAGCCGCCACGTCACGAAGCCCCGCGTTCAGGCCCTGGCCTGCAATCGGGTGGACGGCGTGGGCCGCGTCTCCCAGAAGCGCGGTTCGATCTGAGACGAAAGATCGGGCGATGGACAGATTCAAGGGAAAGGTAAACCGGTCGGATGCCAGGCTGATCTCGCCCAGGAAGTCCCCGATCCGCGGTCGGAGCGCATCGAGATAGCCTGCGTCATCCATCGCCTGGATGGCCTTTGCGCGGGCGTGACGCTCGGTCCAGACGATCGAGGCGCGGTTTCCTGTCAAAGGCAGGATCGCAAGCGGACCTTCGGGCATGAAAAACTGATGAGCGGCGCCGTTATGCGGGCGATCATGGGCAATTGTCGTCACAAGTGACGTCTGCCCATAGGCCCAGCCCCAGCGCCGGACCCCGGCCCGGTCGGCCGTCGGACTTTTGGCGCCATCGCAGCCGATCAGAACGCGGGCGCGGATTGCCTTGCCGCGGTTCGTCTGGACCGAAACGCTTGTGGCATCGGTCGTGTGATCGGTGACTTGTCGGGATGTCAGATGCGTCAGACCTGGAATGTCCTTGATGCGCGCATCAAGGGACGCTCTGAGATGGCGATCCTCAACCATGAACCCCATCGGGCCTTCGTCGATCAGGGCATGATCAAGCTCCATCGCCAAGGGGCTTGCCCCTTCGCCGGCGCGTCCGTCGGTGACCTTGACGTCGAGGATGGGTCCGGCATCGGCTGCAAGGTCCGTCCAGACGCCTAGCGCTTTTAAAACGCGCTGGGACGACAGGGCCAACGCATATGCCCGCCCATCATTGGACTTGGGTGCGCGGGCCTTGGCGGGATCGACCAGCGTGACGGAAAGCCCGGCGCTGGTCAGCGCCAATGCCAAGGTGGTGCCGTTCAGCCCGGCCCCTGCGATCACCACATCTGCGTCATATTCCATGAGCTTGAGATAGAGCGCTTCGGCCAGCGTTGTCCATGTCGTGACGCGAGGTTAGGGTCGCTGAAAATGGGAGGGCTGTGATGGCGGATGCGTGGCGGCAGATGAGTGCATGCGATCTCGGGCGCGGGATCCAGGCTGGTGAGATTGATCCGGTTGCTCTGGTCGAGACGTTTTTGGAGGCCATTCAATCCCACGAGGCAGGTGATCGGATCTATGCGCGTCTGACGGAAGACCGGGCCCTTGCCGAGGCCAGCGCCGCAAGTAAACGGGCAAAGGACGGGCAGCGGTTGTCCCTTCTCGACGGAGTGCCGTGTTCCTGGAAGGACCTTTACGACACGGCGGGTGTAGCGACCGAGTCTGGATCTGGCCTGTTGAAGGGTCGTGTTCCCTATGCGGATGCCGAGGTTTTGCGGAACGCGACTGCCCTGGGGCTGGTTTGTCTTGGCAAGACACATCAGACCGAACTGGCTTTTTCGGGGCTTGGGGTGAATACGGTCACCGCGACCCCGCCCAACGTGAATGATCCCGACTTGGCCCCAGGCGGATCGTCATCCGGATCCGGCGCATCGGTTGCCTTTGGGCTTGCGCCAATGTCTGTCGGATCGGACACGGCGGGATCGGTGCGAATTCCCGCGGCTTGGAACGATCTGGTGGGGCTGAAGACGACCCATGGTGTGCTTTCGCTGGAAGGTGTCGTGCCGCTTTGCCCGCGCTTCGATACAGCCGGGCCGATATGCCGGACCGTCGAAGATGCGGCAGGTCTGTTTTCGGCCATGGCGGGGGAAGACCCGCCGGACTTAACAGGTGCGACGCTGGCCGGGGCCAAGCTTCTGGTTCTGGATACGCTGGTGCAAGACGGCATCGACGACGCGGTCGGATCGGCGTTTCAAAGCGCGGTTGACCGGTTTGCCGCTGCCGGGGCCGAGATTTCGCACAAAGACATCGACGGGGTGACCGAGGCCATCGATCTTGGCGCGCTATTGTTTTCGGCCGAAGCCTACGGCGTTTGGAAGGATGTGATCGAGGCCAATCCGGACGTCATGTTCCATCAGGTCCTGAAGCGGTTTCGGGGTGGTGCGGCCTTTTCCGCCGCCGAGTACGTCGCCGGCTGGCGCCGACTAGAGACCCTGCGGCGCGACTTTCAGGCAGCCACTGCCGGGTATGACGCCGTCCTGATGCCGTCCATCGCCATTTTGCCGCCGAAGGTCAGCGACTTGCTGGCCGATGAAGACGGCTTTGCCGAGCGCAATTTCATGTGCCTTCGGAACACGCGCGTGGGCTCGATGATGGGGCTTTGTGCGCTGACATTGCCCACTGGTACGCCGTCCGCAGGTGTGCTTCTGAATGCCCCGGCAGGTGCCGACAGGCGGCTTTTGCGGCTGGGGGCGGCCGCCGAGGCCGCGCTCGCCTAGCTTCCGCGCCACAGCGGGCGCAAAAAACCCATGGAATCCTTGGCGTTTTTCTGGACGTCGCCAAGCCGGATCGGTTAAGAATACCGAAACGGGGCGGCAAACGACCCCGAAACTGAGGCAGTCATGGGTTTTCCCGAGCGGTTTTCGGACCTACCGGAATATGCGTTTCCGCGTCTGCGGGCGTTACTCGACCGTCATGAGGCGGGCGGCGAGGTCGTGCAAATGACCATCGGCGAGCCGCGCCATGCGCCGCCGCCTTGGGTGCGCGATGTAGTTGCCGAACATGCGCAAGGGTTTTCGCGCTATCCGCCCAATGACGGCACGCCTGAATTGCTTGGTGCGATCTCGGACTGGATCGGACGGCGGTATGGGGTAAGCGTGGATTCCGCAAGCCGCATCATGGTGCTGAATGGCACCCGGGAAGGGCTGTTCAACGCCGCGATCGCCCTTTGCCCCGAGACGAAGAACGGCCGACGGCCCGTCGTTCTGACCCCGAACCCGTTCTATCAGGTCTATGCCGTGGCGGCTTTGGCACTGGGAACGGAGCCTGTCTATGTACCGGCCACCGTGGAGACCGGGTTCTTGCCGGATTACGCGCGCCTGCCAGAGGACGTGCTGAACCGCGTGGCGGTCGCCTATCTTTGTTCGCCGTCAAACCCGCAAGGTGCGATTGCGAGCCGGGATTATCTGAAGGAGCTGCTGGCACTCGCCGAGCGGTACGATTTTCGGGTTTTTGCCGACGAATGCTATTCCGAGGTCTATTCCGGTGAAGCACCGCCCGGTATCCTGGAAATCGCGACCGAAGTCGCCGCGGATCCGGAACGGGTCGTGGCGTTCCATTCCCTGTCGAAGCGGTCGAACATGCCGGGTCTGCGGTCGGGTTTCGTAGCTGGCGGGCCGGAAAGCATCCGGCGCATCAAGCAATTACGGGCCTATGCCGGGGCGCCATTGCCGCTGCCGCTGCAACGCGTGGCCGAGAAGATCTGGGCGGACGAAGATCATGTGACGGCAAGCCGAGAACGGTATCAGGGCAAATTTCGCCTGTGCGCCGATATTTTCGGCGGGATTGACGGCTTTCAGGTGCCAGCAGGCGGTTTTTTTCTGTGGCTGCCCGTGGCTGATGGCGAGGATGCCGCCCTGAAGCTTTGGACAGAGACGGGCGTTCGGGTTTTGCCTGGCGCTTATCTGGCGCGTCGTGTGAACGGCGAGAACCCGGGCGACGGGTTCATCCGTGTCGCGCTGGTGGCGCAGGAAGACGAATTGACGCGCGGGCTGACCGCTTTGCGCGACTGCTTATACGAATGAGGATGTGAGGACAGATGGCGTATCAGGCTAGACAACGGGATCCGCTGATTGACCGCGACACGCAGGCCGTTCTTGAAAAACGCGGCCGCGAATTGGTGGGGATGTCGCTGATTGGGTCCGCGGTGCTTTTGGCAGCAATCCTTGCGACTTATTCGCCAGACGATCCCTCTTGGCTGTCGGCCACCGATGCCCCCGCGCAGAACGCGCTTGGAGCCGTCGGCGCTTCGCTGGCGTCGCCCTTGTTCATCATCGCGGGGTTCGGTGCTTGGTCGCTTGTGGCGGTATTGGGCGTCTGGGGCGGGCGTTTCCTGTTCCACCAAGGGGCCGAACGTTTCTGGAACCGCGCGATTTTTGCACCCATTGCTGTGGCGCTTGGGGCCGTTTTCGCCTCGACCTATGTGCCGCCGGAAAGCTGGAGCCATTCCTTCGGATTGGGCGGTCTCTTCGGCGATACGGTGCTTGGTGCCATTCTGGGTGTGGTCCCGATCAAGGCGACCGTGGGTCTGAAGATCCTGTCGCTGATCATGGGCGTTGCCTTTGTGGCGATGGCCCTGTTTTCACTCGGTGCCACGCGCGCCGAAATGTCCCAGTTCATGCGGTTCCTGATCCGTGGGATCATCATGGTCTACGACCGCGCATTGCGCGGTTTGGCTTGGCTGCTTGTCGGATCGGTCCGCCTTGGTGCGGCCGGTCAATCCTGGGCTGCAGAGCGCCGCGCCGCGCGCGCCGAGGCCGCGCGCGTTACGCCCGACGGTCTTGAAGCGCAGCCCATCGTGCAGCCCGAGGAAATCGGACTTGAGGCGGAAGAAACCTTGCGGGCGCCCGAACGCGGCGTCGTGTCGAAGCTGACCGGACTGTTCGGTGGCGCGAAGCCAGCCGCAATGGAAGCCGAAAGCATAGATCCCATGGCGAATGATCGGTTGGGGTCCAAGATATCCGATGCGGTCCGGGCGCGCCGCCAGGGCGGCCAGGCCAACCGCGGGTTCGGGCGCGAAGAACCGGTCGTGCTGCGAGCCACGTCTATGGTTGATGATACCTTGGCCGAGCGTGCCATGCCTGAAGCCGAACTGGTGCCACCCGCGCCGACTGGACCGATCGCGGCAGAGCCACCAGTGTTTGAAAGCGCGCGTGGAGCCGAATTGCGCGGCGTCGTGCAGCACAGGACCAAGACGCAGCAACCATCGCGCCGGGCGCGAGCCGAAGCTCAGCCGACCCTGTTCGATGGGCCGGGCGCCGCGTTCGAGGTTCCGCAGCTCAGCTTCCTGGAGGACCCAAGCACGGTCGAGAAGCATTACTTGTCGGATGAGGCGCTGGAAGAGAATGCGCGCATGCTGGAAGCCGTGCTCGACGATTACGGCGTGAAGGGCGAGATCGTGTCGGTCCGTCCGGGCCCGGTTGTGACCATGTACGAACTGGAACCCGCGCCCGGCCTGAAAGCTAGCCGCGTGATCGGTCTGGCCGATGACATCGCGCGGTCCATGTCGGCCCTGTCCGCCCGCGTCTCGACTGTTCCGGGCCGGTCGGTCATTGGGATCGAACTGCCCAATGCGCATCGTGAAAAGGTCTTGCTGCGCGAAATCCTGTCGAGCCGGGATTACGGCGATGGCAACCAGCGCCTGCCGCTGGCTTTGGGCAAGGACATTGGTGGCGATCCGGTGATCGCGAATTTGGCGAAGATGCCGCACCTTTTGATCGCGGGGACCACCGGTTCGGGTAAATCCGTGGCGATTAACACGATGATCCTGTCGCTTCTTTACAAGCTGACACCGGAAGATTGCCGGTTGATCATGATTGATCCGAAAATGCTGGAACTTTCGGTCTATGACGGGATCCCGCATCTTTTGTCGCCCGTTGTGACGGACCCCAAGAAGGCGGTTGTCGCGCTGAAATGGGTCGTGGGCGAGATGGAAGAGCGGTATCGCAAGATGTCCAAGATGGGCGTTCGCAACATCGAAGGCTATAACGGGCGCGTGCGCGAAGCTCTGTCCAAGGGCGAAACATTCAGTCGCACGGTCCAGACGGGTTTTGACGATGAAACGGGCGATCCGGTCTTCGAGACCGAGGAGATCATGCCCGAGGTGATCCCCTATATCGTTGTGATCGTCGATGAGATGGCTGACCTGATGATGGTCGCGGGCAAAGAGATCGAGGCCTGTATTCAACGTCTGGCGCAGATGGCCCGGGCCAGCGGAATCCATCTGATCATGGCCACGCAGCGGCCATCGGTCGATGTGATCACCGGGACGATCAAGGCGAACTTCCCGACGCGGATTTCCTTCCAGGTGACGTCCAAGGTCGACAGCCGCACCATTCTGGGTGAGCAGGGGGCCGAGCAGCTTCTGGGCATGGGCGACATGCTGTACATGGCGGGGGGTGCCAAGATCACTCGCGTCCACGGTCCCTTCGTCTCAGACGAGGAAGTCGAAGAGATCGTCACCCATCTGAAGCAGTTTGGCCCGCCCGATTATGTGGGCGGTGTCGTGGACGGCCCCGATGATGACAAGGAATCCGATATCGATGCGGTCTTGGGTCTTGGCGGAAATACCGATGGCGAAGACGCGCTGTACGATCAGGCGGTTGCGATTGTCATCAAGGACCGGAAATGCTCGACATCCTATATCCAGCGCAAGCTGGCCATTGGCTATAACAAGGCCGCGCGCCTTGTTGAGCAGATGGAGGATGCCGGCCTTGTGACGCCTGCCAACCATGTGGGCAAGCGCGAGATCCTGGTTCCCGAACAGGCCTAGGCGCATCGGCCCATTCCCGCGCTTGTTATTGCCTAGCGGTGGCAGCGCAGGGCCACTTGCCTTATATTCGAGGCAAAAGAACGGAGCAGTCACAATGGATCGCAGAACTCTCCTATTGGCGGGTGCGGCCGCCTTGGCGGCAGGACCGGGCCGGGCGGAGCCGATTCCGCTGGATCGGATTTCGACCTATTTCAACGCGCTTGAAACCGCAGAGGCGCGGTTCACGCAGTTCAACGGCGATGGAACCATTTCCACCGGAACGCTGTATATCCGGCGCCCCGGTCGGATGCGGTTCGAGTATGATCCGCCAGAGCAGGCCCTGGTCATGGCAGGAAGTGGTCGGGTGGCCATCTTCGACAACCGGTCGAACGCAACGCGGCCCGAGGAGTACCCCCTGCGCCGCACGCCGCTGAACATCCTTCTTGAGAAAGAGGTGGATCTGATGATGCGGGATGCGGTCGTGGGTCATACGGGCGATGCGGCCGCCACGAAGGTGGTCGCGCGGGATCCGAAGAACCCGGATATCGGCCAAATGGAGTTCACCTTTGCCGAAAGCCCGCTGCGCCTGACCGAGTGGGTGACGGTGGATTCCCTCGGTTCGCGTACCCGCGTAGTCCTGACGCAGTTGAAAACCGGTGGCCGTCTGCGCCAGCGCCTGTTCAACATTCAGCAGGAAATCCGGTCACGGGGCGGCTAGGGCCCCGTCACCGCAATCCGCAGGCCGTCAACTGCGCGTCATAGGTCAGCGCGCGATCCGCCACATCGCCTGCAACTTCGACCAGCCATCCCTTTCGACGGTAACTGCCACGGGCATAGCCCGTCCGGCCCTCGTGATAGGCAAGATACTGGTTGTAGGTGTCGCCGGTTGAAATCCCCAGGCTGTCGCGGGTTTCGGCCATATACCAGCCCATGAAATCCGTGGCGTCGTCGATCCGGTCGCGCCGGGCACTCCACTTTCCGGTATCGGCCTTGTATTCGTCCCAGGTCCCGTCCAGCGCCTGCGAATAACCATAGGCCGAGGATTGGCGGCCCATCGGGATAACGCCAAGCGTGTATTGTCGGGGCGTTCGGGCATTTCCGATGAATTTCGATTCCTGATAAATGGTCGCCATTTGCACGGGTACGGGTACGCCCCAGCGTGCCTCGGTCCGTTCCATGGCGTTCAAGTAGTTCGGGCGTTGGCTGACAATGCTACAGGCGTCGTCAAGGTTGCGGGGCGCAGAGAAGTCGGAACTTCCGCACCCGGCCACGGCCACCAGCAATATCAGCGCGCGGAGTGATCTGCTCATCTGCCTCTCGCACATTTTGTTTTCCGGCAGTCTATAGGATTGGAACGGAGCCGGGAAGTAGATTTCCCAGCGACTTAGATCACAAAAAACAAAATGGCCGGTAAAACGGCAACCGACAGAATGGTCGAGACCACAACAAGCCCGGCCACCGCATCGGGCTGGGCGTCGTAGCGTTCCGACAGCAGATAGGACGACACCGCCACGGGTGTTGCCAGTTGCAGAACGACGATGGCGAACGCGACGGGTTCCAAGCCCCACCAGCGCCCGATGACCCAGGCTATCCCGATCGAGGCGGCGGCTTTCAGGATCGACAGGACCAAGGCGCGCGATACACCTGCGGGTGTCAGCCGCGCCACGGCGACGCCAAGTGTGATCAGCATCAGCGGAATGGCCGTCTGCCCGATCAGTTCCAGCGCGTTTGTCAGAAAGCGCGGCGTCTCCCAATCTTGCCAAAGAAACAGCGCGCCCAGAAGCGTGCCGATGACGATCGGTTCCTTCAAAACTCTTAAGGGTGATCCCGATCCCGAAACGACCCAGACGCCAAAGGTGAAATTGTACACAGCCATGCCGGCGAAAACGACAAGCGCCAAGCCCAATCCTTCATCGCCGAAGGCAAAAAGCGCCAGGGGCAGGCCAAGGTTGCCCGTATTGCCGAAAATCAGCGGCGACAGATAGGCCCGAAGATCAAGCCGACCGATCACGACAATCGCCGCAATCGCCAAAGTCAGCGCGAAATAAGCCAGAATCGATACAAAAAGCACATCTCGGATGGCTGTCGGGTCCAGATCCGTCTGCATCAGCGCGGTGAACATCAGACAGGGAATCCCCATGTTCATCGCCAGGCGCGTGACGAACGCCATGGGATACTCGATTCCAAGACGGACCCAAACATAGCCAACAGCGCCTAATAGAAACACAGGCGCAACAATCTCGATCACTGTCAGGACGATGTTCACAGTCTGTTTCCGCGTTATCTGTCTGGGGCCGTGGACAAGGCCGGGACCGACGTTTTAGTAACGAGGCACAGGGGGAAGTTAAATGTTGAAGACGCGTGCCAAGTACCACCTGGGCCAAGTGGTCCGCCACAGAAAGCACCCCTTCCGGGGTGTTGTGTTCGATGTGGATGCCGAATTCTCGAATACCGAAGAGTGGTACAATGCCATTCCGGAAGACAGCCGACCGCTGAAGGACCAGCCGTTCTATCATCTCTTGGCAGAGAATGATCAGAGCTACTACGTCGCTTATGTGTCCGAGCAAAACCTTATTGCGGACTATTCGGGCGAACCGGTGAGCCACCCGGATCTGCCAGATCTGTTCGGTGAGTTCACGGACGGTTCCTATCCGTTGGAAGTGCAGCTGAACTAATAGCCCAGCGCACAGCCATCCTTGCGGGGGTCTGATGCCCCCTCAAGCACCCCCCTCGTATTGTCGATGACGATGGCCTGCGCGCCGCCGACAGGCATGTCGGGGGTCACCACGTTGTGGCCGCGTTCCGCCAGTTCCGTTCGGACCGTGTCGCGATATCCGCGTTCGACCTTCAGGACAGTTCCATCGGCGAAAGTGCGGGGGGCGTCGATGGCGCTTTGGGCCTCCATCCCGAAGGCACGCATGTTTGAGAGAACGCGCATCTGGCCCACGGGCTGATAGCTGGTGCCCATTACGCCAAGCGTCATGGTGATCTGCCCATTTTCACGCAGCATAGCCGGCAGGATTGTGTGCATGGGTCGCTTGCCCGGCCCCGCCTCGTTCGGGTGGCCCGGCGCCAGGGTGAAACCTGCGCCCCGGCTCTGGAAGGCAATGCCGTATTTCTCGGACGCGATCCCCGCGCCAAAGTCGCCATAGATCGAGAAGATCAGCGACACCTTCATGCGGTTCTTGTCGACTACAGTGATATAGACGGTTTCCTTGTGGACCGTCTCGGCCAGCGGCGTCGGATCGGGCATGGCCCGCTTCGGGTCGATCAATCCGGCCAGCCTGACCGCTGTTTCGGGCGCCAACAGGTGGTCCAATCGCGAGACATGGTCGGGATCTGCGATGAACCGGTTTCGCGCGTCGATTGCGAGCTTGGTGATTTCCGCTTCGATATGGGCCCGGTCGGCGCCGAAAGGATCCATCTTGGCGATCTCGAACTGTTCCAGCATGCGGGCGATCAGAAGAGCGATCGCGCCTACACCGTTCGGCGGATGTTCGACGATTTCGGCGCCATCGTATGGCCCGCTGATCGGCTCGGTCGGCATGGGTGAATTCGTCGCGAAGTCGTCCAGCGTGTGGCTGCCACCCAGTGCGCGCAGCGAGGTGACCAAGTCTTCAGCCACGTCGCCTTCATAGAAACCAGCGCGGCCCTGTTCGGCAATCTTGCGCAAGACCTGCGCCTGACCCGGAGCGCGAAACAGATCGCCCGGCTTCGGGACGTTCCCGTTCAGAAGGAAATGGGTCCGCGCGACACCCGACAGGCGGTCCTGGGACAGGGTCCAGTCGAACGCGACGCGCGGGGCCACGGGCACACCTGCTTCGGCATAGTGAATGGCCGGGGCAAGGACCCTGTCCAACGGCAAGGTTCCCCAGTCCGCATTCAGGCGGCAAAAGGCATCGACTGCGCCTGGGATGGTCACGGCATGGGCGCTGAGTTCGGGTACGGCCTTGTGGCCCTCGGCGCGCAGTGGTTCGGGATCAAATGCGGCGGGGGCCCGGCCCGATCCGTTCATGGCAAGGACCCGGTCTTCGCCGGGCGGTGTGAACAGAACGAAACAGTCGCCGCCCAGCCCGCACATCTGCGGCTCGCAAAGGCCCAGCAGAACGGCGCCGGCGATTGCCGCGTCCATCGCGTTCCCGCCGTCTTTTAGAATATCGATTGCCGCCGACGATGCGAGGGGATGGGACGTGGCGCAGATCCCGTTTTCCGCAAAAACAGAGGATCGGCCGGGTTGTTGGAAATCGCGCATGGAAGGCGTTCGGAACTGGTTGCATCAGGTCGCGGGACCCTAGGCGCCGCGTCCGGATTTGCCAATCATTCTATTTGCGCCTTATGTCTGCGGCGCCTCAAGCGGGATGCGAAACCGCGTGTGGTTTTCCTGACCTATCCGGTCATAGGCAATGTCGCAGGTGAGCGTGCGGATCAAGTACCAGCCAAAGCCACCCTCGGGCAGATCATCCATCGCGACATTTGAATCGGCCAGCTTGCCTTCCGGCAGGACGCCGTCCGGCATGGCAAGGCCGCGGTCCTTTGCGTGGCACCGCAGTTCGCCGTCATGGGCGTCCACGCGAAGTTCGATCAACCCGTCCGGGTCGTCAGCATAGGCATGTTCGGCGATGTTGTTTAGCAGTTCCGCGATGACAAGTTCCGCTGACCCGACGCTGTCCTCATCAAGACCGATCTGGCGCAAGACGCCCGTCGCCGCGGTCAGGCCCGCGCGCACAGCCAATGGCTCGGCGCTACAGATCACGAAGATCTGGCGCGTGGGCCCGGTTGCGCCAGGCTCAACAGGTTCAGTTTCAGGACGCACGCGCACCGGTATCCATAACCCCGTCCAGCGTCGCGTGGATTGTGAAAACGCTGTCCATCCGTGTCAGCCGAAAGACTTTCTCAACCGTGGGTGTCAGCCGCGCGAGTTCCAATTTCCTGTCGTTTCCGAGATGTTTCATGCTGGCGACCACGGCACCCAGACCGCTGGAATCAAGGAATTCGACCTTCTCCAGATCCAGCACGACCCGCCCTTCCGAGCCGTGGGTGAGATCGCGCATGGCATCCTTGAACTCGACAGCCGAAGCGGCATCGATCCGATCCTCACCCACATGGATGACCAGACAATCGCCTTGGCTGTTGGCTGTGAGTATCATCACGCTCTCCCACTAAGTTGCGCGGGAGCCTAGACGGCAGGCGTTAGCAATTTGTAAGCGGCAGTCAGGAAACGAGAGAATTTTGCCCATGACCGACATCTATGACCCGCCCATGGACCCGTTGGACGTTGTGCATGTTGATCATGAGCTGTTGATCCTGAACAAGCCGGCGGGGCTTTTGTCGGTGCCGGGCAAGGGGGCTCATCTGGCGGACTGTCTGATCGCCAGGGCCCAGGCGGTTTTCCCCGAGGCGTTGCTGGTTCACCGCCTGGACCGGGACACATCCGGTGTGATGGTTTTCGCGTTGACGCCGCACGCGCAGCGCCATCTTGGTTTGCAATTCGAAAAGCGTGGCGTCCGAAAGGATTATGTCGCGCGCGTCTGGGGCGAGGTGGCCGAGAAGACCGGGACTGTCGATCTGCCGCTTATCGTCGATTGGCCGAACCGGCCGAGGCAGAAAGTGGATCACACCGAAGGGCGCGCGGCGGTCACCGATTGGAAAGTCCTGCGGGTCCGCGACGGTGAGACGCGCGTTCGGTTGATGCCCAAAACCGGTCGGTCGCATCAGCTTCGCGTTCATATGGCCGAGATCGGACACCCCATTCTGGGCGATCCGTTCTACGCCAGTGGCCTCGCGCGGGATTTCGCTCGGTTGATGCTGCACGCGGAACGGTTGCGCCTGCGCCATCCCGATGGCGGGCAGGGGGTCACATTCCGGGTGCCCTGCCCATTCTAGGGCGCCATTGTTGGATCTAGCAGATCGGCTCGAGCGATTTTTCCAGCTTGGATCTGAGATGTGTGTGCTGCGCGGGAAGCTTCAGAAGCTCGCCCAGGGCCGCCGGATCTTCGTCGCGGTCAAATCCCGGCTCGTTGGTCGCGATTTCGAACAGGACACCGCCGGGCGCCCTGAAATAGATCGCCCAGAAATAGTCGCGGTCGATGACCGGCGTTACCTGATACCCTGTGTCCAGAAGTGCCTCGCGCACCTCAAGCTGGCGCGCCCGATTGTCCACGGCGAAGGCTATATGGTGCACCGAGCCCGCGCCCTGTTCGGCCGGGGCAGCGCCTGGGGTTTCTTCGATATCGATGATCTGCGCGCCGTTGCCTGATGGTAGCGCGAACCGTGTGACGCCCTTATCGTGATCCTGGCGGTCAAAGCCCATGAAGGTCAGAAGTTCTTCGGTTGCGGCCGCATCGGCAAGCCGCATCGTGGCCGAATGAAACCCGCGGACGGCGATATCTTCCGAAAGGGTACCCGTCCACGGCGCGCGTGAATCTTCCGCCTCGACCAAGGCGAAACCGTCGCCATCCGGCCCGTGAAACCGCAACGTCTGGTCGCCGAAGCGGTTGCGCTGTTCGATACCTGTTGCCCCAAGGGCCGAAAGCCTGTCGGCCCATTGACCCAGGGCGCCGTTCGGAACCGAGAAGGCCGTTGTTGCAACTTCGCCCGCGCCTGGACGGCCGCGCGGTGTATCCGGATACGGGAAATAGGTCATCACGGTGCCGGGCGACCCTGCGCCGTCGCCGTAGTAGAGGTGATAGACGTCCGGACGGTCGAAGTTCACGGTTTTCTTGACCCGGCGCAGCCCAAGCACCTGGGTAAAGAAGGCGTTGTTTTCCTGGGCGGACGACGCCAAAGCCGTGACGTGGTGCAGCCCTTTGATCTGGGTCAGCATGTGTGCATTCCTGCAAATTCAAAGTTGACTCAGACATAGACTGTGCGGCGGGCCCATAAACTGCCGGAACCGCGACCTGATTGTGCATGAAGGCACATGACAATCCCGTGTGGGGCCTTGCGTGCGCGTCTATAGAGGTTCCGCTGCGGTTATTCCGCTGCCCACCCAGAGATCGATTTGACCTCGACATATTCTTCGAGGCCGAAGGTCCCGCCTTCGCGACTGTTGCCGGACCATTTGAAGCCGCCAAAGGGCGCGCCGGATCCACGCGGTCTTGAGTTCATCTCGACAATGCCCGACCGCAATTGCCGCGCCACCCGGTTGCAGCGCGCACCGTCCTGGCTTTGGACATAGTTTTGCAGCCCGTAGGGCGTGTCATTGGCAATCGCGATGGCTTCTTCCTCGGTCTCGAACGGGATCATCGACAGGACCGGCCCGAAGATCTCTTCCCGCGCGATGGTCATGTCATTGGTCACGTCGGCAAAGACGGTCGGGCGAACGAAAAAGCCGCGATTAAATCCTTCCGGCCGGCCGGGCCCGCCCGCGACCAGTCGGGCGCCTTCTTCGATGCCCTTTTCAATAAGGGACTGGACGCGGCCAAACTGACGCTCGGACACCAGGGGACCAAGGTGGCGGCCCTCGTGATGGGCACTGTCAACGCGCGTTGCTTCTGCCGTTTCCCGGGCGATTTCGACCGCGTCATCGTAAATCGCCCGATCCACCAGCATCCGCGTCGGCGAATTGCAGGACTGGCCGGTGTTTTCAAAACAGCGCCGCACGCCGCGTTTGACGGCGTCTTCATCGGCATCGGCGAAGATGATGTTCGCGCCCTTGCCACCAAGTTCGGTGCGAACCCGCTTCAGGGTGCTGGCAGCCGCTTTTGAAATGGCCATGCCGGCCCGGGTCGATCCGGTGAAGGAAATCATGTCCACTTCGGGATGCGCCGACAACTGGCTGCCGACGCCTTCGCCATCGCCATTGACCAGGTTGAAGACACCGGGCGGGACACCAGCCTCATCCACCATCTCGGCTAACAGTATCGCGTCGAGCGGTGTGAACTCCGAAGGTTTCAGAATGGCCGTGCAGCCCGCAATGATGGCGGGCACGACTTTCAACGTCGTCTGGCTGACAGGCCAGTTCCAGGGGGTGATCATGCCGACCACGCCCACTGGATCCATTGTCAGGATATGGTCATCGGGGCCATAGCTACGCTTCCATTCGAAGGCCTTGGCCGCGTCGATCAGAGCTTTGATGTTTCCTGACCCCGCGCTGGCCTGAGAGCGTTTTGCGAAGTCGATGGGCGCGCCCATGCTGGCAGATATAGCTTCCGCCACCTCATCCTCGCGGCGCTTGTAAATGTCATAGATCTTCTCGGCATAGGCGATCCGGGTTTCCGGCGCCGTGGCCGCCCATTCGGGAAAGGCGCGCCGCGCGGCGGACACGGCCTTGTCGGTGTCCGCCTCTGATCCAAGTGCGATCGTGGCATAGGGTTCCTCGGTCGACGGATCGACGACCGTGAACCGGTCTTTGCCTTCGGCAGGGACCCAGGCCCCATCAATGTAGAATTCTGTCCGTTCGATCATGGCATCCTCCTGCCCATGTTTATCTGATCGTTGCACCCGGTCGCGCGCAACTTCAAGACGGGACGCGACAGCAAAAGGGTCTTGAGCGGCGAGGTCTTGCGCAGGTCCGCCTGGGAGCCACGATTTTGGGGCTGGCCCATCTTTCGGGCCGACCGGTGATGACATAGATGGATATCATAGAGCCCGCATAAGGAAGGACGCTTTCATGGCTTTGCGTATCAATGACATTGCGCCAGATTTCACCGCCGACACGACAGAAGGCCCAATCAGCTTTCACGACTGGATCGGTGATGGCTGGGCCGTCATGTTCAGCCACCCCAAAGATTTCACGCCGGTTTGCACGACCGAACTTGGAACAATGGCAGGCATGGCAGGTGAGTTCGCCAAGCGGAACGCCAAGATCATCGGTATCTCGGTTGACCCTGTCGAAGATCACAACCGTTGGAAATCGGATATCGCGACTGCCACGGGCCATTCGGTCGGCTATCCGATGATCGGTGATCCTGAGATGAAGGTGGCAAAGCTTTACGACATGCTGCCCGCGTCCGAGGACCGTGTAGAGGGACGGACACCTGCCGATAACCAGACGGTACGCACCGTGTTCGTTATCGGGCCGGACAAGAAGGTGAAGCTTAGTCTGACCTATCCGATGACCACGGGCCGAAATTTTGATGAAATCCTGCGGTCGCTCGACTCGATCCAATTGACGGCCAAACACCAGGTGGCCACGCCTGCGAACTGGACCCAGGGCGAAGATGTCATCGTCACACCTGCGGTTTCGGACGAGGATGCGGAAGCCCGGTTTGGCGGGTTCGAGCGGGTGTTGCCGTATCTGCGGAAAACCAAGCAGCCGACGGACTGATACAGTCTTTGGTGGCGCCCCAGGGGGACTGGGACGCCACCCTTCCGGCAAGACAGACCCCGGGCCATGGGGCGCTTGCCGTTCGTTCAGAAGCTGAAGCGTAGCCCGACATTCACCTGGAAAGTGTCGATGTCGTCTTCCAGCGTCCCGGACAAAGCACCTGAGCCGAGGAAGCGGTCAGCCTCGACCCCGAAATCGCGGATATAGCGGAGATCGCCGACAATGCTCGTGCGGTCATTGATGGCGTATGCGCCGCCTGCGATCAGTTGCACGGCGACGTTGGTGTCGCTTGAATCCAACCGGACCCCGGGGCCGTAAACGATGTCGGTTTGCGTGTTGGCAAGACCAAGGCCGGCACCCACAAAGGGCGTGAACGTGCCGCCGCTTTCAAAGTCTGCATAGACATTTGCGAACAGTCGGGTCGATGTTTGATCGCCGTCGACATTGACTTCGGCCCCTGGGCCGTTGCCCGAGAAGAAGACTTGGTCGACATTGCTGTCAGAATAGCTCAGTTCGATTTCGCCACGCAGGCCGACGCCATTGCCAATTGAACCGAATTCGCGACCCACGGCGACACCGATGTTGAAGCCGTTGTCAAAGTCGTTCTCGACCGTCTGCGGGGCGCCGCCAACATTGCCAGAAAAGACGTTGTCATTGATGGATGCGAGCCCGCCGAAGACCGAGACATAGGTGTCCTGGGCCTGGGCGCCGGTCGCGGCGAGGGGAAGAAGGGCCGCTGTCAAAGCGACACGAGCAAGCGGAAACATGGAGTGGTCCTTTGTTGAGTTCAGCGTCGCTTGAAGGGGCGGGATGCCCGGGGTCGACACCCTTGTTGCTAATGCCCTGGCTCGTGCCGGGTCACCTCAACTTCGATCACCAATTCTTCGCCGTTCGTGTGGGCTTCAACCGGTTGTGAACGCATAAAATTGAGATCAGATCACCGCGCGGAAAAAGTGAGGTACTTCTTGGGCTGGGGCGCCCAACAGAACCGGCATTTTGCGTGAGTTCGGGGTCGGCGTTTGGCGAAATCTGGCAAAACATTCAGCGCCCGATCGGACAAACCCGCGCTGTTTTCGTGAACAAAAACGGTCTTTGTTTCAGGTGTTTGGCCTAACTAACCCGAATCACCGGTTAGGGTGTCCAGAAATTCCGGACAAAACCTGATGCGGCGTCCGGGAATACTTTAGGTTGGGCTGCCTTATCCGTGCGAAAGCCTGCCCGGTTTACGGTGGCATAGCGCACTCGGAACGGTCACCGGTTGGTTTCGTTAGCTCAGATGGGTCGCAAAGAACTCAAGTGTCCGATCCCATGCCAGTTGTGCCGCAGCCTCGTCATATCGAGGTGTCGTGTCATTGTGGAACCCGTGATTGGTATCGGGGTAGAAATGCACCTCGTAAGACTTTCCGTGCGCATCAAGCGCTGCCTGATAGTCGGGCCAACCGGCATTGATCCGATCATCATTCGCGGCATAGTGGATCTGAAGCGGTGCCTGGATTGCCGGAACATCTGCCGCCGCGGCCTGACGCCCGTAGAATGGGACAGATGCGGCGAGATCCGGATAGGCCACGGCCAGGGCGTTGCACACACCGCCGCCATAACAAAAACCAACGGCCCCAACCTTGCCGGTTGATCCCTCGTGGTCGCGCAGGAATTCGAAGGCGGCAAAGAAGTCTTCCATCAGTTTCGCGCGATCAAGCTCGCGCTGAAGCGTCCGCCCATCATCGTCGTTGCCGGGATAGCCGCCTTTGGGTGTCAGACCATCGGGGCCAAGCGCAAGGTAACCTGCCTTTGCGGCACGCCGCACCACATCTTCGATGTAAGGGTTCAGCCCCCTGTTTTCGTGAATGACCAACACCGCAGGAAGGGGGCCGTTGGCGCCTGCGGGTTTCGCCATCAACCCCTTGATCGTTCCGTGGCCGTTCGGGCTGTCATACTCGGCCGCCATCGTTTCAATCGCCGGGTCATCGGGCGCGACCTGCTGCGCCCAAGCATAGTTGGGAGCAAGCTGATCGAGAAGCATCGCGCCTGTGACGCCCGCAGCCGTGTACTTTCCCGCCTGCGTGATGAATTGCCGCTTGGTGATCTTTCCGTGGACATAGCCGTCAAAGATCTCAAGTATCCGTGGATCGAAATCGGACGCCTTCTTTCTGGTCATGTGCTCTCCCCCGTTGATCTGAGCGATAAGATGGACTGCTGGCTTTCCAATCATATCAGAATTTGGCCTTGAACGCAGGTGAACGGTTCACGACAGAGAGTTCGATCCTGTCCAAGTCAGGTCTGTGTTGATGTCCGAAGCGGTGCCACGTCCAGAAGTTCTTCGATAAACAGGCTGATCAGTTGCAGACGGCCAGACACACCTGCCTTGCGATAGACCGCGCCGCATTGCGCTTTGATCGTGCCTTCGCGTGTGTCGCGGAGTTCCGCCATTTCGGCCACCGACAGCCCTTTGATTGCCAAAAGCGCGACGTCCCGTTCCGACGCTGTCAGGCTCCATTCGTCAAACTGGGCATCGATGATCTCGGCAAATGCGCCCGCAGCGATGTCAATTTGCCGGGTGAGACGTTTCTGACGTGTGGCGAGGCGACGCAATGTCAGGCCAGTGAAGATCAGGCTGAGAAGAAGCGTGGCGGCAAGAATGAACTCGAATTGGTCAGTTTCGCGGAACCCGGGTGCGTTTTCCATGCCGAGCGCGTCACCGATCCCGTCATAGAGGAAGAAGACGGCGCAAAAGAGTTGCAGGCCAAAGGCGATGGCCAGGCCGTAAAACTCACTGCGCACGGGGTGATGCCTTGTTTGAATGGCTGGCCCCTGTGCGGGGCCAGCGATGCGATGACGGATCAGTCGTCGTCGTCCTCGTCCTCATCGTCGTCATCTTCCTCGTCTTCATCTTCTTCCTCATCGTCGTCGTCCTCATCATCCTCATCATCGTCGTCATCGTCTTCATCATCGTCATCCACCTCGATCATCGACACCTGACCGGTCTCTGCGGTCAAGAGCAACGTGGTTTCGACGCCGTTGATCATGACTTCGACTTCGATGCCATCTTCTTCGCGCTCGATCTCTTCGATGGAGTATCCGGCCGCCTCGACCGCCGCCTGGATGGCGGTGTCAGATGTGCCAAGCGTGTCGCCCACGGCGATTTGTGAAATTGCAAGCGTTGGCGCCGCCAGGATCAGGGTGCCGAGGGCAAGGGGTTTCAGGTTCGTCATGGATCAGTCCTTTCGTGGTTTGATTTTCAAACCCGCTTCTGTGCGGTGGTCAGCATGTGCAAACCCGGATGGATCCAAACCATTGGACTTGGGCTGATATTGGGGCCTATTGGACCGAGGTTTATGGTGCGGTCCCAAAGAAAACGCCCCGGCAGGTGACTGCCGGGGCGTTGAAAACACTGGAAAGTCAGAGACTTACT
The DNA here is from genome assembly GCA_965267475.1 of Paracoccaceae bacterium. Classification (GTDB taxonomy): domain Bacteria; phylum Pseudomonadota; class Alphaproteobacteria; order Rhodobacterales; family Rhodobacteraceae; genus JBCBKU01. The sequence goes on along the minus strand of OZ254079.1, from coordinate 121,725 downwards.
CGGCAGGCTCTTCCTTTTCCTCTTTCTTTGCTTCTTCGCCGGTCGCCTGGTCGACAACCTTCATCGACAAACGCACTTTACCGCGATCATCAAAGCCCAGAAGCTTGACCCAGACCTCTTGTCCTTCCTTCAGGACATCCGAGGGGTGGTTCAGGCGGCGGTTTTCGATCTGCGACACGTGCACCAGCCCGTCGCGCTTGCCGAAGAAGTTCACGAAGGCGCCGAAATCGACAATCTTGACGACCTTGCCTTTGTAGATTGCGCCTTCTTCCGGCTCGGCCACGATCGCATGGATCATGTCATAAGCTCTCTGGATGGCTTCACCGTTGGGCGAGGCAATCTTGATCACGCCGTCGTCGTTGATGTCGACCTTGGCGCCGGAAACCTCCACGATCTCGCGGATGACTTTACCGCCCGAGCCGATCACTTCGCGGATCTTGTCGGTGGGCACCGTCATCGTCTCGATGCGCGGAGCGTGGATCGAGAACTCGCCAGCGCCGGAAAGCGCCTTGTTCATCTCGCCCAGGATGTGCATCCGGCCGTCTTTGGCTTGGTCCAGGGCCTTCTCCATGATTTCAGGCGTGATCCCGGCAACCTTGATGTCCATTTGCAAGGACGTGATGCCGTTCTCGGTGCCCGCCACTTTGAAGTCCATGTCGCCCAGGTGGTCTTCGTCGCCCAGGATGTCCGACAGGATCGCGTATGATCCGTCTTCCTCCAGTACCAGACCCATGGCGACACCGGCCACGGCCGACTTTAGCGGAACGCCCGCGTCCATCATCGACAAGGATCCGCCGCAGACGGATGCCATCGAGGAGGAGCCGTTCGATTCCGTGATCTCAGAGACCACGCGGACCGTGTAGGGGAAGTCAGTCGCAGCAGGCAGCACCGCCTGAAGCGCGCGCCAGGCCAGTTTCCCGTGACCGATCTCACGACGTCCCGTAAAGCCGAAGCGGCCCACTTCGCCGACCGAATAGGGCGGGAAGTTATAATGCAGCAGGAAGTTCGAGCGGAAGTTCCCATGCAGCGCGTCGATGATCTGCTCATCGTCGCCCGTGCCCAGCGTGGTGACCACAAGGCCCTGGGTTTCCCCGCGGGTGAACAGCGCCGACCCGTGGGTTCGGGGCAGAACCCCGTTTTCGCAAACGATCGGCCGGATCTCATCCGTGGCACGCCCATCGATCCGGCGGCCGTGCTTGACCACATCGCCGCGCAAAACGCCCGATTCCAGCTTCTTCAACGCGGATCCGAGATTTTCGTCTTCGCGCTGTTCGTCGGTCAGCGCCGCGACAATCGCTTCGCGCGCGGCACCGACGGCGGCCACACGTTCCTGCTTGTCGGTGATCGCATAGGCAGCGCGCATTTGCTCTTCGCCCGCTGCCTTCACGGCATCGCTCAGCGCGGAATAGTCCGGGGCTTGATAGTCGAAAGGTTCTTTCGCGGCGCTTTCGGCCAAGTCGATGATCAGGTCGATCACAGGTTGGATCTGCTGATGCGCGAAGTTCACGGCGCCCAGCATTTCGGCTTCCGAAAGCTCATAGGCCTCGGATTCGACCATCATCACGGCGTCTTTGGTGCCCGCGACGACAAGGTCGAGCCGTTGCTCGGGATTGTTCCGAAGATCCTGCATGTCATCGACGGCGGGGTTCAGAACGTATTCGCCGTTCGAGAACCCGACGCGTGCGCCGGCAATCGGACCCATGAAGGGCGCACCTGAAATCGTCAAGGCGGCAGATGCTGCGATCATCGCGACGACATCGGGGTCATTGACCAGGTCGTGGCTCAGCACCGTGCAGATCACCAGCACTTCGTTCTTGAAGCCTGGCACGAACAGCGGGCGGATCGGACGGTCGATCAGGCGAGAGGTCAGCGTTTCTTTCTCGGTCGGCCGTGCCTCGCGCTTGAAGAAACCGCCGGGGATCTTGCCCGCGGCATAGTACTTTTCGTTGTAGTGAACAGTCAGAGGGAAGAAATCCTGCCCCTCGCGCTGTTCCTTGGCAAAGGTGACGTTCGCCATGACGCTGGTTTCACCCAGCGTTGCAATGACCGATCCATCGGCCTGACGCGCAACCTTGCCCGTTTCCAGTGTCAGCGTCTCATCGCCCCACTGGATTGATTTTGTCGTAACATCAAACATCTAGCGTATCCTTTGGGGCCGTTGGGGGCGGATCCCCCGCAGGCCGTTGACGCGGGCCCCATTGCCCGCATGCCCCTTGGTTTTCTGATCCAGCGGCGGGGCGGGGCAGCCCGGCCGGTTCGGATGGCGGTGCGTTATACCCTTTCGGTTGCAATGAAAACCGCCAATCTCGGTTGCGCCGTCCCTTAGGCTGCGAAGTGCGGCGTTCATCGCTCGCAATTTGCCGCGCTTGGCTTATGTTTCCGGTCATGTTGTGCCGAGGGTTGATATCGATTTGTCTGGCGGCACTGGTCCTTGCCACGCCGCTTAGGGCCGATGATCGCCAAATCAGGGTGATCCTAGATCGACAGGAACAGGCGATCTCGCTTTATTTCGCGATGCCTGCCGAGATGATCCCGTCGGTTTTCGACCGGAGTGCCGAGGGTGTCGTTGGTGCCGATGGGACGGTCGATCTGGCGGGGCTTTACGAGGGTACGTTTGACACGGGCGACCACATATTTGCAGGCGTTCGCGCACAGATCGGGGGGCATTCGGCAAAATTCGAATCCACCTCGCTTATGGTCCACGACCCGGCGAACCTGCCTGCCTTCACCACGCCGCTTGATGCCGAAATCTCAATAGCGATCTGCAATGCACCCGACGTCGTGGGCCAAATGCCGCTTTCGGCGCTGCATGCCTATGCGGGGTACTTTGCGTGGAAGGTGGACGGATCGGCGCCGGTATCGCTTTCCTTTCCGAAAACGGGGCGCGGCGCCATTCCGGTCCTTGTTTCAGAGTACGACAACGGGCGCCGCGTGGGGATTTCGGAAGCGGTGCTCGCCGATGGGGGTGCGTTGACGTTTGAGCCGCCCCGCCCCCCACAATTCGCAAGCACGCGGCTTCTGATCTGGCTGATCGCGGGGGTCGTTCTGACGCTTGGTCTTGCGGCTGTGTATAGGCGCGTCAGGGACCGCGTTAGCTGACGGCCCGCTGATTGAAAGCATCCGCCTGCTGGCGCGCCAGATAGGCGCGGACCTGTTCCGCCATCTCCGGCGGGAAAGGGACGCCATTGATCGGCTCGAACGCGCCGGGACCCTCTGCGGAAATCAGGAAGGGAATGTCATCCGCCGGAACATATGTCGCGATCTTGTCGGGTTCAGACATCTGGTCCGCCGTCGCGCGGGCACGGTCTGCGTCCACCTCGGATAAGGCCCGCGCTTTCTGTCCCACTTCATCACCCGAGACCCGCGAAAGCAGGATATCCATCGAGATATCCAGTCGTGCGAAAAAGCGTTCGAAAAAGACGGCCTTGGCCATGATCTGATCTAACATGGCGATTGCGGCCGGTCGCAGGATCGCGGGCTCGGGTGCCGAAAGGATGGCCGATACGGCATGCAAGTTCCCGAAGAACAACATTAGGTGCAATTGCGCATCGGGATCCATGCCGCGCAGATCCTTGCTGTAATGGAACACGGCCTGCAATATCTCGCCATTGCGGTCTTCCGTTTGGAAGAGCGGTGCGGGGTCAGCCTGAAAACTGCCGGGCAGGCGGATCGTCTGCCCGTTGGCACGAAGCGCCCGGGACAGGTCGGCCGCATCCTTCCCGATCCGCGCCATCAGCGCGCCGAGTTTCACGGCGGGATGGGTTGCTAAAGTGGTATCCTGTTCCAAGACGATGACCCCAAATCCGTTTGCATCCCGACCCTGCCCTATTGCTTTGGCCGTTTTGCGGCAGAAACCCGGGAAGAGCAGGGCACAAGAAAAAACCCGCCGGTGCGGCGGGTTTCGTCCGTTGATTTTGTGGGCGTGCCTTAGCGGCGCAGACCCAGGCGTTTGATCAGGTCCTGATAACGGGCCTCATCCTTGCCGCGCACATAGTCCAGAAGCTTCCGGCGCTGGGCGACAAGCTTCAGCAGGCCGCGACGCGAATGGTTGTCTTTCTTATGCGTCTTGAAGTGCTCGGTCAGGGTCGCGATCCGCGATGACAGAATGGCAACCTGAACTTCGGGCGAACCGGTGTCGCCTTTCTTCGTGGCGAAATCCTTCAGGATTTTCGCCTTGTCTTCCACAGTGATCGACATCGGGGTCTCCTTTGTCAGAGGGTAATGGCGCAAGCCGGGATGTCGTCCAGCAAGGCCCGTGGAGTATGTGTCCGACCGTTCAGGCCGGAGACCGGGTGTTTAGGGGATAACGTCGCATTTGCAAAGCGATTTATTGCGCCGTGCCTTTGACGCCCAAATCCTGGTTAAGCCATTCTAAACATATAATTTTATTGAGAAATCACAACGCAAGCCCATGCGGACGTGCTAAGGATTGAATTGGGGATTGCCGATGTGAGGGTCGCAATATGGATATGACCAAAGTCGAACGTGAATTGGCAACGGAAGCTTTGACGAGCCTTCCGTTCCTGTCGCGCGGAACAGAGACAGTAGACTCGGTTGCCGCGCCGGCGCAGCGTGAGATGCTGGATTATGACGGCGAGGTCTTTGAGATCTGGCCGGGCGAGGGTGAGGTATCCTTGCCCGAGTTCGAGCCCGAGATCGATACGTTGTCCCTGCGTCTGCCCTCCCCAGACACGCAATTCATGATCTGTGACACGTCCGCGGGCGGCATTGCACTGCGCTACGGAGAGGGGGAGGCAGCCGTTACCCTATGCCTTCCCCATCTCACGGCCTTGCCTGTTGAAGACATGGAAGCCGTTTTGACCTTAGAGGGAGGAGATATTCACGTGCCGTTTGAAACGCTGATGGACAAGGCGCAGGGCGCCGATGAAAAAGCGGATCCCTTCTCGGGCGAGCACGTGCACTGGGTTTATGACGAGGCCGCGGACCTTGGCGATACGACCGCCGATATTGACGGGTTCACTCCGGGCGAGGATTCCCTGCATGTGGCACTTCGTCCGCCGGGGCGCAGCCGCCCGCCGAAGTTGACGGTCGAAGCCTCGTTCACTGGCGCCGACGGCGTTGTGCGCCTAGACGGTGATGTGATCGCCATTCTTCGGGGCGCGCCGCATGCAAGTCTTTCGGACGTGGTGGTGTCGGTGCGGCCCGATCTTTTCGCCTGACCTGTCAGTCCCAGGGCTCTGGCTGGGTGGCATAGGCGATATAAAGCGGGTGTTTCGGGTGCCCGTCCTTCGATAGACCAAGATGTGTCAATGGACGTCCCGTCGCCCGCATCAGTTGTTCAACGTCGGGGCCGCGGCCCATATGGGCCCCATGGGTTCCCCAGGCGCAGACGATTTGGTCCGCCCAGGAACAGCTTTCGACAATCGCGTCGTCATTGTCAGGACCCACGGGTTCAGCCGCCTTGCGCATCTTGAACGGGTCAGTGTCGCGCCAGGCGAAGATATTGCAGACCCTGAACCCCCCGAAGCCAAGCGCGCGGGCCCGGCGTTCGCAGCGTTCGACCGTGGGGTCGTTCTGCACTTCGGTCGCCGTCGAGGGGTTCAACATCACAAACAGAACCGTCTGGCCGGATCTGTCCCAGATCCGCGTCAATAGGTATCTGTACCGTTCGCAGTCGGAATAAACAGCGGTGCTTTCGGCATCGCCTTTCGTGAAATGACGCTCGATCACAGGTTGAAAACCCGCGTGGGGTAAAGCTGTCCGGCGCGGTATGTGCCGATCGCAACAGGCTGCCCATCCGCTTCGGCCCAAATGGTCTCGCCATAGTCAAAGCCGCGCGTCACGGGCGCTGGGTTGCCATTCCTCAGGCGTGCGGCGGCTTCGGGCGGGCACGGGTAGGAAGGAATGTCGATCAGTGCATCGGAAACGGGTCGCAGGTGGACATTGGGATCCGCGTCCAAAGCCTCGATTGATGGGACGGCGTCTTCCAGATCGAAGGGCCCCGACCAAAGGCGCCGAAGCGCTGTGACATGGGCACAGGTCCCAAGCGCCTGACCCAGATCGCGGGCAATGGCGCGCACGTAACCGCCTTTGCCGCATTCCATTTCCAAAATGGCCGTGTCCGCGTCGGGACGATCGATCAGATCCAGCCGTTCAACCCAAAGGGGGCGTGATTTGAGGGCGAACTCCTCATCATCGCGCGCAAGATCATAGGCGCGGGCGCCGTCGACTTTGACAGCCGAATACCTTGGCGGGATCTGCTGGATCTCGCCCCGGAAGGCAGGCAGCGCGTTGCGGATGTCCTCGTCCGACGGGCGATGGTCCGTGGTCTGAATGATGGTTCCTTCCGCGTCGTCGGTGTCTGTGGCTTCGCCGATGCGGATCGTGAAGCGATAGGCCTTTTCGGCGTCGGTCACGAAGGGGATGGTCTTGGTGGCTTCACCCAATGCGATGGCCAGAAGCCCTGTTGCCGCAGGATCGAGCGTTCCGGCATGTCCGGCCTTCTGTGCGTCGAAAGCCCGACGGACCTTGCCCACGGCTGCGGTCGAGGTCAGGCCAACGGGTTTGTCGAGGATGACCCAGCCATCGACCTTTTGTCCCTTCTTTCGCCGCGCCACTGCCGGTCACTCATCCCGAGGCACGACAGTGCCAAGGATTGGCCCCATCGGCAGGCCAAAGTCGTGGCGGCCCAGCGCCGGATCGTGGAATTTTGAGACATTCCCATCCAGGAAAAGTGCGTTCGGCGTGTCGAGCATGTCACGAAACAGCCGGGCGAAGTCGTGGAAATTGACGGGTGCGTCCGAGATTGCGAAGACCACGCGCCCCCTTGTGTCGACGCCCACCCCGTTGCGGAGAAAGCGGGACGTTCCACCGGCAATGAAACGGGGATGCAATTCGCCCTCGATAACCAGCATGGGTCCCGATTGGGTCGCATGATCGCACACCGGAGGGTTTTCCGCGTAAGCGCGGCTTTCCACGATGCGTGCTTCTGTTCCCTGAATGCAGAAGACGCCGTTCGGCAGAAGGCCGAAATTTCCGGGGCCCTGGCGCGTCACAATTCGCGCCTGTTCAACACCGTTTTCGATGTAGAGCCCGACGGGGGAGCGATCCTCGTGATACATACCTGCATTCATGGCGATGCCGAGCGCCGATCCGGTTCGGGCCAATTCTTCATCTACCCGCTGAAATGTCCCAAAGGGTGCACCATCGGGATGGGTCAGAAATAGGCGGATCCGGTCTTTGGCGGGGTCCAGATGGCAGACGGTGAAGGGCGTCCCTTCAAAATCCAGGGCGCTGCACGGTTCCGCAGACGCCGGACCGGTCATCAGCCCCGCCAGAAGGAACGCCGCGATCATTCGCGATTGTCGAGATCCCGGCGCACGTTTTCGTCGGCGAACATGCGGCGCGTGTTGTCCATCTGGTCGAAGGTTTCGTCGATGGCAAAACGGATCTCGGGCGCAAATTTCAGATCAAGCCCCTTGGCGACGGCGCGACGGACCTCGTGGCGATTGGCGCGAAGCGCGGCCAGAGCCGCGTCGCGATCCTTGCCGCCCAGGGGCAAAACAAAAGCGGTGGCCACCTTGAGATCGGGCGAGATGCGCACCTCTCCGACCGTGATGGAATGGGCGTTCAGGTCGGGGTCGTGAATATCGCCACGGGTCAAAACTTCGGACAGGCGTCGCCGGATCAGCTCCCCCACGCGAAGCTGTCTCTGCGAGGGACCGGACCCTTCGGAATGTCGTGCGCGTGCCATGGCGATCATCTAAGCCGCGCGGGGCAATGCTGCAAGCCGGGGTTTGCCCATACGCGCAGGCCCGGGTATGAGCGGCAGGCCGACAATAGGGGATGATCATGGCAGAGGAGATTGGCGCGGCGATCACGGGCGTGTCGGGCCGTATGGGCCAGATGCTGGTGCGGGTCGTCGATGAGATGCCGGGGATCCGGGTCGTGGGCGCTGTGGAACGCGACGGGCATGACTGGATCGGTGGCGATCTGGGCGAGGCCATGGGCGGCCAGGCGCGGGGCCTGACCGTGGTGGCTGATCCGTTAGAGGCATTCGTGAATGCCCAGGCCATACTTGACTTCACGGCGCCCGACGCAACCGTTGCCTTTGCCGATCTGGCGGCCCAGGTGCGGGCGACCCATGTGATCGGCACGACTGGCATGGGGCCCGAGCACATCGCCCGCCTGGAACCGGCGGCGCGACATGCCGTGATCGTCCGCGCCGGGAACATGAGCCTTGGGGTGAACCTTCTGACCAAGCTGACCGAGATGGTGGCCAGCGCGCTTGGCGAAGAGTTCGACATCGAGGTGATCGAAAGCCATCACAGGATGAAGGTGGATGCGCCGTCGGGAACGGCGCTGATGCTGGGTGAAGCTGCGGCGGCGGGGCGCGGTCTGGTGCTGGACGATGTTGCCGATCGCGGGCGCGACGGCATTACCGGGGAACGACGGCCGGGCCATATCGGATTCTCGGCGATAAGGGGCGGTGACATTATCGGAGAGCACGAGGTCATATTCGCGGGCGCGGGTGAGCGGATTTCGCTTGGTCACGTGGCCACGGATCGCGCCTTGTTTGCGCGGGGCGCGGTAAGGGCAGCCCTTTGGGGGCAAGGCCAGAAACCGGGCGAATACGATATGATGGATGTTCTTGGTTTGAAGTGATCCAAACCCTGACGGCTTGCGTATACCGGATGTCGACAGGAGAGGTGTGTGCAATGACAACCACACATTTGGGGATTTTCGCCGCAGCGCTGTTCGCTTTTGCGGCGTCAGGCGCCTCGGCGTTCGAAACCGTTCGCGAGGAATCAAAATTCGTTTCGCTTCTTGAGGGCAAGCAGTTGACCCGGCTGGGCATTCGGCTTGCGGTTTCGCCGACCGGAGAAATTCAGGGACGGGCGTTTGGGAAGCCCGTGACGGGACAATGGGCCTGGCGCGACGGGTATTTCTGCCGAGATCTGTCATTCGGCGATGATCCTTTGGAACCAAATTGTCAGATGGTGAAGGTCCGCGGTCAGACGATGCGGTTCATTTCAGATCGCGGCGAAGGCATCTGGGCGGATCTGCGCATCAATTGATGGGTGCGTTGACTTGATTGCGCCGCGCCTGAGGCGCGGCATTCCTATTGGTCTTGCGCCGCCTTCGGCGTCGCGGTGGGCCCGCTTCGCGGGCCATTTTCTGGCTTAGAAATCTATCGCGATGCCCTTCTTTTCCCAGTCCCCATAGCGGACCGGGTCGGGCCCGTCGCGCCCGCCCAGTTCCCTAGGACGGGGTTCGGATTTGGCCGCTTTGCGGCGCGCTTCGGCCTCGGCCAAGGCGCGCTTCGCTGCGGGCGTCAGATCGGGTTTCTTGTCGGCCATGGTTGTCTCTCTTCGCATCTTCAACAGATATAGGCGCGGATGGTCGATGAGAAAACAGAGAACGCCACAGACGGCTTGGCGGCGCGACGGGCGGCGCTTTCCATGGTCAATGGCGCCGTGATCGACGGGCGGAGTTTCAGCGACGCCCGCGAACTGGCGCGGCTTGCTCCGGCAGAGGCCGCACGAGCCGGGCGCCTGGCCAATGAGACGTTGCGCTGGGCGCAGCGGTCTGACCGGGTTTTGGGGCCTTATCTCAGAAACAAGCCCTACGATCATGTATTGAATGCCATGCGCCTTGCCGTGTTCGAGATGCTAGGGGACGGCGCGGCCCCTCACGGCGCGGTTGGCGCCGCGGTCTCGCTGATCAAGGAGATTTCGCCCCGCCACGCCGGGTTGACCAACGCGGTGTTGCGAAAGGTGGCCGCTGCGCCCCCGGACTGGGGCGCATTGCCGCTGCCTGAGCTTCCGAAATGGCTGCGTAAACTCCTGGTCGCCGCATATGGCAAGGCGGCCGTTCTGGCGATCGAAGCTGCTCATGCCCAAGGCGCCGCTTTGGACCTGACCCCGAAGACGGGTGATCCATCGGTGTTGGCCGGGACAGTTGGGGGCCTGAACCTTCCGACAGGATCGGTGCGCGTCCCAGGGGCGCCGCAGGTGACCGGACTTCCCGGATACGACGGGGGCGCATGGTGGGTGCAGGATGCGGCGGCGGCTTTGCCCACAAAGGTTCTGGCCCCGACCGCTGGCGAACGTGTCCTGGATCTTTGCGCCGCGCCCGGTGGAAAAACCATGCAGGTCGCGGCCGATGGCGCCAAGGTGACGGCGCTTGATCTGTCCGAGGATCGCATGGGCCGCGTTGCCGAGAACCTGTCGCGGGTCGGTCTGACGGCGGATCTTGTGGTGGCTGACGCATTGGAATGGACGCCTGCGGCCCCTTTTGATGCGGTGCTGCTGGACGCCCCGTGCTCGGCCACCGGCACAATCAGACGGCATCCGGAGTTGCCGTTCATTCGAACCCCGGCGGACGTGACGACACTCGCGGGTCTTCAGGCCCGGCTGATCGATCGCGCGCTGGACATGTTGGCGCCAGGCGGTCGCATGGTCTTCTGCACATGTTCGCTTCTGCCGGACGAGGGCGAGGCACAGGTCACTGCCGCGCTTGAACGTAACCCCGGCGTCTTCGCTGACACAAAGACCGCCTTGCCCGCTGGCGTCGATCCGGGTTGGCTGACGGTCGAGGGCGGTCTAAGGCTTCGCCCGGATTACTGGCCAGATCTTGGCGGCATGGACGGCTTTTACATCGCTCGGCTGCGAAAGCCCGCCTAAATCGCCGAAAGGCATGACAGGCTGTCCACTCTGGTTTAACCCTATGGCAGTGATAAGACCGGATGACCGGCGAAACGGGGCATGAGCGCAGGGTGGCAATGGGCGACACCATATCGGGGCGGGTTCAAGGGTGGCTGAACCGGTACCATGTCCGCGCGGCGGGTATGGGCCCGAAAGCCACCAGCTTCACCAATCAACCGGAACCCAAAACCATTGGCACCTTTACGCGAGGCCGTCAGTTCTGCGCCGGGAATTTTATGTTCGCAGGGTATCTTGTCGAAGCGCCCTATACTGCGATCTGGGATCTTCCGATGCCGGATCGGGCGTTTGAGGCCGAAGTCCACGGGTTCACATGGCTGGACGATCTGGCAGCAGTCGGAAATGGCGAGGCGCAGCGGCGCGCCCAGGCCTGGACCCACGAATGGGTGTCCCGGTACGGCCGCGGCAAGGGTCCAGGCTGGCAGCCGGATCTGACCGGGCGCCGCCTTATGCGGTGGATCAACCACGCAATTTTTCTGCTGAACGGACAAGAACCCGAGGTCAGTGCCGCATTCTTCGACGCGATGTCGCGGCAGACGAACTTTCTGGCGCGGCGCTGGAAGACCGCGACGCCGGGCTTGCCGCGGTTCGAAGCGCTGACGGGGCTGATCTATGCCGGTCTTTCGCTTGAAGGGATGGCAACCCATGCCGACCGTCAGATCAAGACGCTGGCCCGCGAATGCGCGGAAAGGATTGACGACGAAGGCGGGATACCGACCCGCAATCCCGAAGAGCTGCTTGAGGTGTTCACGCTTTTGACCTGGACCGTCGAGGCCATGGTTGAAAACGACCGGGCGGCAGAAGCTCACCATGTCGCCGCGATCGAGCGGATCGCACCGGCCCTGCGTGCGCTTCGGCATTCAGACGGGGCGCTTGCGCGGTTTCACGGCGGAGGCCGCGGGCTTGAGGGGCGTCTGGATCAGGCTTTGGCCAATTCCGGAACGAAGAAGATCCGCACGAAAGGTCTGGCGATGGGCTTTGCGCGCTTGTCGCACGGGCGGACCTCGGTCGTGATGGACGCTTCAGCGCCCCCCAAACGCGGCAATTCGGCCAATGCGCATGCCTCGACCCTGGCCATTGAGCTGACCTCTGGGCGTCGCCCGATCATGGTGAATTGCGGGTCGGGCGTGACCTTCGGGACAAGTTGGCGCCGGGCCGGGCGCGCCACGCCGTCGCATTCCACGCTGGGCATCGACGGGGTCAGCTCTTCGCGGCTTAGCACCACCCGGCGCGTCGAGGGGCGCGAAACTGAACTGCTGCTCGACGCCCCAAGCGAGGTCCGCCACGAAACCCGCGCGACCGGCGACACAAATGAAATCGTGGCCAGCCACAATGGGTACGTAAAAACACACGGCCTAACCCACGTTCGAAAACTGGTTCTGGGCTCGGACGGGCGCACGCTTGGCGGCGAAGACACCTTGGTCTGTGTGGATCGCGCCGCCGAAGCCAAGTTCGACAAGGTGAATGATGCAGCATCCCTGCAAGGTGTACCGTTCAAAATCCGGTTCCACCTGCATCCGGATGTGGATGCGGACCTGGATCTGGGAGGCAGCGTCGTCTCGATCGGCCTGAAAAGCGGTGAGGTCTGGATCTTCCGGCACAACAGCCGTGCATCGCTTCGGCTGGAGCCCAGCGTGTATCTTGAACGGGGCCGGTTGACGCCGCGTGCAACCAAGCAGATCGTGCTTTCCGCCTCGGCCATGGAGTATGCCACCAGGATCGGCTGGACGATTGCCAAAGCACAGGATACCCCCACCGCCGTGCGCGACCTACACTACGAGGATGCGCTGGCCGAGATCTAAGCTGGGGGACGACCGTTGAGTGATCTGCAACCAATTCGTCGGGCGCTGTTGTCCGTATCGGGCAAGACCGGGTTGATCGATCTGGCCAAGGCATTGGCGGGGCAGGGCGTTGTCCTGATCTCAACCGGCGGGTCCTCGGGCGCGCTTCGGGACGCGGGGCTTGAGGTGACCGAGGTCGCCGATATCACTGGATTTCCCGAGATGATGGATGGGCGCGTCAAGACGCTTCACCCCGCCGTGCATGGCGGGCTTTTGGCGCGCCGGGATCTGCCCGAGCATATGGACGCCCTCGAAAGCCAGGGATTTGGCCCCATCGATCTTCTGGTTGTGAACCTCTACCCGTTCGAGGCGACGGTTGCAGGTGGGGCGGATTACGCCACGGCGGTTGAGAACATCGACATTGGTGGCCCTGCGATGATCCGCGCGGCTTCGAAGAACCATGCATCCGTCTGCGTTGTGACCGATGTAGAGGATTACGCCGCTCTGCTGGACGAAATGCAGGCCCATGGCGGCCAAACAAGTCTGTCGTTTCGCCAAAGGATGGCGCAGATCGCCTATGCCCGGACCGGCGCCTATGATGCCGCGGTCTCAACCTGGATGGCAGGCGCCATCGGCGAAGAGATGCCGCGCAGGCGCGTGGTCGCAGGCCAAATCGGGCAAACCATGCGCTATGGCGAAAACCCGCATCAGGCGGCGGCGCTTTATCTGGACGGGTCCGACAGGCCGTCGGCAGCCACGGCCGAAGTGGTGCAGGGCAAGGCCTTGTCCTACAACAACATCAACGACACGGATGCCGCGTTTGAGCTTGTGGCCGAGTTCGATCCGAAGGACGGGCCGGCCTGTGCGATCATCAAACACGCCAACCCCTCTGGCGTGGCGCGCGGTGCGACACTGGCTGAGGCTTATGGCCGGGCCTTTGATTGCGATCGCACATCAGCCTTCGGTGGGATCGTGGCGTTGAACCAGCCGCTCGATGGACCCACAGCGGAAGACATCGCCGGGATCTTCACCGAAGTCGTGATCGCCCCTGCGGCAGATGACGCTGCGAAGGCGGTCTTCGCGAAGAAGCCAAACCTTCGCCTTCTGGTCACTGGCGGATTGCCCGATCCCACGACGCCTTCCGTTACTTTTCGCCAAGTCACCGGCGGGATGCTGGTGCAGGACAAAGATACGGGGCATGTGACCGAGGCCGACCTGAAAGTCGTGACCAAGCGGGCGCCAACCGGCGATGAGATGCGCGATCTTCTGTTTGCCTGGACGGTTGCAAAGCATGTGAAATCGAACGCCATCGTCTATGCCAAGAACGGTGCCACCGTCGGCATCGGGGCCGGTCAGATGAGCCGCGTCGACAGCTCAACCATCGCAGCACTTAAAGCCGAGCGCATGGCCAAAGAAGTTGGCTTGCCCGAGACACCCGCGATTGGATCGGCGGTCGCCTCGGACGCGTTCTTTCCCTTCGCCGATGGGCTGCTGGCGGCCGCAGAAGCCGGCGCGACGGCCGTGATCCAGCCTGGTGGGTCGCGACGTGACGACGAGGTGATTGCCGCGGCTGACGAAGCAGGGCTTGCCATGGTCTTCACCTCAATGCGGCATTTCCGGCATTGATGGGCTGGGCGCGTCCCATGATCTGGGCGGCTTTGGTCGTCTTTGTCCTGGATCAGGCGACGAAGATCCTTGTCGTGCACCTTCTGGACCTGAAGTCGCGGGGTGCGATCGATGTCCTTTCTCCGTTCTTTAACCTGCGCATGGCCTGGAACCGAGGTATCAACTTTGGACTGTTTTCCAACGACGCCGACATCATGCGCTGGGTGCTGATCACTCTTGCGGTCGTGATCTGTGCCTGGGTCATCTGGTGGATGCAGAAAGAGCGCCCGGGCCGCTGGGCGATGATCGCGGCGGGCGTACTTCTGGGCGGGGCGCTTGGAAATGTCATCGACCGCATCCTCTATGGCGCCGTGGCCGATTTCATCAACATGTCCTGCTGCGGGATCGAAAACCCCTTTGCGTTCAACGTGGCCGACGCCGCCATCTTTGTGGGCGCCATCGGATTGATCCTGCTGACCGGTAACAAGAAGACAACGTGACGCCCATGAAAATCCGCGATACAAGTCGGCCCATGGTGGGGTTGAGACATAGCGTACTGATTGGCGTTTTGGGTGTGGCACTGGTCTTGTCGGCCTGCGGGCGTCGTGACGACACGCCGAACCTTTTGAACATTCGCGCGAATACGGATGGTCCGGACGAGTTTTTGGTCCTGCCGAGCCAGCCCCTGGAAATGCCCGAAACCTTTGCCGAACTTCCCGCGCCAACCCCTGGCGGGACAAACCGGACGGATCGGAACCCGCGCTCCGAGGCGATTGCCGCGCTGGGTGGCAACCCGGCGGTTCTGAACCGGCGTGGTCGCGATGGCGCCTTGGTTGCCCGCACCACGCGGTTTGGCGTGGATCCTCAGATCCGCGGACGGCTTGCCGCCGCTGACCTTGAGTTTCGTCGGGACAATGACGGACGTCTCTTGGAACGGCTGTTCAACGTAAACGTCTATTATCGTGCCTATGAAGGTCAGTCGCTGGACCAGCATCGCGAACTTGATCGGTTCCGCCGGGCCGGTGTCTGGACACCTTCCGCTCCGCCAGAGGCCCAGTAAAAACCTTGCAACTTCTCACGAAGCCGTTGGCGGCGGTTGATCTTTTGGCCTATAGGCGTACCTCAGAGGGGTCAAAAGTCGTGGAGAACACCATGGTCCGATTGCTGTCCCTGATATCCGGTTTCGCCTTGTTGACGTCGGCGGCCGCCCACGCGGCGGACGTGTCCGGCTTTACTCTGGACAACGGGATGGACGTTGTCGTTCTTGAAGACAACCGGGCCCCCGCCGTGACCCATATGGTCTGGTATCGGGCGGGCGCTGCCGATGAACCTCCGGGGAAATCAGGCATCGCCCACTATTTGGAACATTTGCTGTTCAAGGGCACGGATACAGTTGAATCGGGTGAGTTTTCCCGCGTGGTGGCCGAGAACGGTGGACGCGACAACGCGTTCACGGCGCAGGATTATACCGGGTATTTTCAGCGCGTGGCGACAGATCGGCTGGAACTGATGATGCAGTACGAAGCCGATCGCATGGTTAATCTTAAGGTCGATCCGGCCGAAGCCGCGACGGAGCTGGCCGTAGTGATTGAAGAACGGAACCAGCGGACCGACAACGAACCGGGTGCTCTGTTTGGCGAACAGCGCATGGCCGCGCAATACCTGAACCACCCTTACGCGATCCCGATTGTGGGCTGGCGGCATGAGATCGAAAGTCTGACATTGGACGACGCGATGGAATTCTATCGCCAGCATTACGGGCCGAACAATGCGATACTGATCGTGGCCGGGGACGTAGACCCCGATGAGGTGCGCCGCTTGGCCGAGCAATACTATGGCGTGATCCCACCCAATCCAAACGTGAAACCCCGCAACAGGGTCAGCGAGCCCCCGCAACTGGCCGAGCGACGGATCAAGTTCGAAGATCCTCGCGTGGCGCAACCGTATGTCATCCGCTCCTACCTGGCGCCTGAACGTGATCCGGGCGCCCAAAGCGACGCCGCAGCCCTGTTCATGCTGTCGGAAATTCTGGGCGGATCGCGGACGACATCGGTTCTGGGCGAGATGCTTGAGCTTGATAGCCAGAAAGCAATCTATACCTCGGCCTTCTATTCGGGCATGTCACTGGATGACACGACCTTCGGCCTGATCATCGTGCCGCCGCCGGATCGGAGCTTGGAGCAGGCCGAGGCGGATCTGGATGCTGCCATCGCGACATTTATCGACGAGGGCGTGGACGAAGCTCAGCTAGAGCGGATCAAGATGCAGGCCCGCGCCAGCCGGATTTATGCAGAGGACAGCGTGCAATCGCTGGCAAGACGGTACGGGGCTGGGCTGACCTCGGGGCTGACCGTGGCAGATATCGAAAGCTGGCCAGATGAAATCGAAGCGGTGACCGCCGAAGATGTGATCGCGGCTGCGAAAACGATTTTCGACCGCAACAAGGCCGTGACCGGTTGGTATATGCGCCCGAACACCGGGGAGGTGACCCAATGATCCGCTTCGTGATTGCCCTTTGGGTGGCGCTGTTCACGCTTCAGGCCCAGGCGGCTGTCGAGATCCAGGAAGTCACGTCACCGGGTGGGATTAGGGCTTGGTTGGTCGAGGAACGCTCGATCCCCTTTATGGCGCTCGAGATCCGGTTTCGCGGCGGGTCGGTTTTGGACGAACCTGGCAAACGCGGTTCGGTCAATCTGATGACCGCACTTCTGGAAGAAGGTTCGGCCAATCGCGATGCACGCGAGTTCGCCAAAACGCTTGAAGGGCTTGCGGCGACGTTTGAGTTTGAAGCCTTTGACAATTCGGTATCCGTTTCGGCGCGTTTTCTGACGGAAAACCGCAACGATGCCGTGGCGCTGTTGCGGGACGCGCTTGTTGAGCCTCGTTTCGACCAGGAATCCATCGAACGGGTGCGCGCCCAAGTGGTGTCGATCATCCAGTCGGATGAAAAGGACCCCAACACGATTGCCAGCAGAACCTTTGACGAACTTGCCTTCGGCGATCACCCCTATGCGTCGTCGCGCGACGGCACCGTCGAAAGCGTTTCGTCCCTGACCCGCGACGATCTAGTGGCGGCACATCAGAACACCCTGGCGCGGGATCGCATCTTCGTGGGGGCTGTCGGCGATATTTCGGCCGATGATCTGGGCGTGCTATTGGACGATCTGTTTGGCGATCTGCCCGAGACCGGTGCCCCGATGGCGGCGGAAGCGGACTACCAGCTTGATGGTGGCGTGACTGTGGTGGATTACGAGACGCCGCAGGCCGTGTTGTTCTTCGGCCATGAAGGCATCAAACGCGATGACCCGGATTTCTTTCCGGCCTTCATCGCAAATGAGATCATGGGTGGGTCGGGCTTCCAATCGCGTCTACAGCAGGAAGTGCGCGTGAAACGGGGGCTGACCTATGGCATCGGCACGTCGCTTGTCCCGATGGATCTTGGTGCGCTTGTTCTTGGGCAAGTGGCTACGGCCAATGAAACAGCGGGCGAGACGCTGGATGTGGTGCTCGACCAATGGCGGCAGATTGCCGAAGAAGGCGTGACCGAGCAAGAGCTGGACCGCGCCAAGACCTTTCTGACAGGCGCTTATCCCCTGCGGTTTGATGGCAATGCCCGGATTGCCGGGATCATGGTGGGGATGCAGATGCAGGGCCTTCCGATCGACTATATCGCGACCCGGAACGACAAGGTTCGGGCAGTCACGCTGGACGATATCAAACGCGTCGCACAGCGCATCTATCGCCCGGATGATTTGCATGTCGTGGTTGTCGGTCAGCCGGAAGGTCTGTCCGAGACAAACTAGGTTTCGTCTTGAACTTTGGGTCCGTTGGGCGTCAGCGCTTGAAGGTTGGAGTCAGCGACGATCAACAGATGTCGAATTCTGTCAACGGCAGCAGAACTGTCTTTGGTCACCTGTGGCGGTTCGATTGCAAGCGATTGAAGGCACTTGGCGAGCGACTTGGCCAGCTGTTCTGCCGAACCCAGAGACGAGCCATCAGGTATGATTGCGACCTGATCGCTGCGCCGATCCGGAACATCCCCTGGGAACCGCTGCCGTGCAAAAAAGCTGTCCAGCGCCCTCTGAAGCTTCAGGATTGAGTTCGGATGGGCTTTTTCTGCGTCGCCTTCCAAAATGCGCCGAACGGTGTTTAGGCTGAGACCAGAGGCTTCCTTAGCCTCGGCGAGCGTCCATTTCGACTTTCCGAAATCGCGCCGGACGCGCGGGATGCCGAGATCTTCTCGATTCGAATTTTCCAAGGTGCGCCTGTCAGAATGACTGCTATTCACCAACATAGTTGCAGTTCGCTCTTAGTTTATCAAGGATCAATTCATCAAGATATCGTATAATTTACGTAATTAGATACAATTTAAGGTAGATATTGCCAAAAAATCATCATTTATGAAATTTTTTGACATTTGTTGACAAATCAATGGTAGTCTGGGGTGCGCCTTGACGCTCTAACCATTCCGGGGTTGCCACATGAAGAAGTTGAACATCTACGGGGCTGCATTCGTGTTGGGGACATCGATTGCCTTGCTTCTGTCCATTTTGAGTCGGGCGGTTCCTGTTGCCACAGCCGGAGTTTTACCTGTCGGCGGCGATGATTTCACACAGGTCGCGATTGTGACGCTCGCGCTTTTGGCCATTGCAGCCATCTGGGACATCTTCCGCCGCAAGTGAGCTCACGGCGGAAGATCGTGCATGGCCGAATCAAACTTGGCCATGCTAGACCTTGTGGCATGTCCGCCCCAGACCCCAAGATAAGCGAATTTCGCGCACCTATTCGGGCGCTTAGCGACACTGCGATCAACCAAATCGCGGCGGGCGAAGTCGTCGAAAGGCCGGCCTCGGCCGTGAAGGAACTGGTCGAGAACGCGATTGATGCCGGGGCGTCCCGTATCGAGGTGGCGACTGCCGACGGTGGCAAGCGGCTGATCCGCGTCACCGATGACGGGTCAGGTATTCCCGACGCCGAACTCCATCTGGCTGTCGCGCGCCACGCCACGTCCAAGATCGATGGGTCGGATCTTCTGCGTATCTCAAGTTTTGGCTTCCGCGGCGAAGCCCTGGCTTCGATGGGTGCGGCGGGACGGTTGACGATCACATCCCGGGTTGCGGATGCGGACGCGATGGAAATTTCGGTCGAAGGCGGGCAGATCGCACCTGCTCGTCCGGCAGCAGGCGCGCCAGGAACTGTCGTGGAACTGCGCGATCTGTTTTTCGCGACGCCCGCGCGGCTCAAGTTCCTGCGCACGGACCGGGCTGAAAGCCAGGCGATCACCGATGTGGTGAAGCGCCTTGCGCTGGCCGAGCCGCATATCGGCTTCACCCTTCGCGATCTGTCCCAGGGGGTCGAAGGACGCGTGGTGTTCCAGGCCGAAGCCGAAACCGGCGATCTGTTCGATGCGACCAAGGGGCGCGCGCGCCGGATCCTTGGCGCAGAATTCGCCGAGAACGCAGTTGAGATTGACGCCGATCGCGAAGGGCACCGACTGACCGGGTTTGCGGCTTTGCCGACCTATTCCCGCGGCTCAGCGCTTCAACAGTTCCTGTTCGTGAACGGGCGGCCCGTGCGCGACAAGTTGTTCGTGGGTGCCTTGCGCGCTGGCTACCGGGACCTTCTGAGCCGCGACCGGCACCCCGCAGCGGTTCTATTCGTCACCTGCGATCCCACCCGCGTAGATGTGAACGTCCACCCGGCCAAATCCGAAGTGCGGTTCCGCGAACCGGGGATCGTCCGCGGGCTGATCGTCTCGGGACTGCGCCATGCGCTGGCGGGTGCAGGGCATCGCGCGTCTTCCACCGTGGGCGCGGCGACGCTGGGGGCGATCCAACCTGCGCCCGAGGCGGTCGTCTATCAAATGGACTTGGCATCGCGTCCATCGCGTGGATTTGCCGAGGCGCCGAGGGTCGAAGCGCCGATGCAACCCTCGGCTCGGATAGAGCCAGAGGCCGAAACTCAGGCAGAT
Organism: Paracoccaceae bacterium; assembly: GCA_965267475.1. Taxonomy (GTDB): domain Bacteria; phylum Pseudomonadota; class Alphaproteobacteria; order Rhodobacterales; family Rhodobacteraceae; genus JBCBKU01. The sequence goes on along the minus strand of OZ254079.1, from coordinate 101,683 downwards.
GCACCGCTGGGGGCCGCGCGGGCCCAGCTTCATGAGAATTACATCATCGCGCAGACAGGCGACGGGGTGGTCATTGTCGACCAACACGCCGCGCATGAGCGGTTGGTCTATGAAAAGCTGAAAGGCCTGATGGCGGAGAATGGTGTTCCGTCGCAGGCGCTATTGGTGCCCGAGATCATCGAGTTGTCCGAGGGTGATGCCGGTATGATCCTGGCGCGGTCGGATGAATTTGGCGCATTGGGTTTCGAGATCGAAGCCTTCGGCCCGGGCGCCATCGCTGTCCGTGCGACGCCTGCGGTGCTAGGCCAGGTCAACGCCGAGGCTCTGGTCCGCGATCTCTTGGATGAGTTGGCGGATTGGGGCCAAACCGAAACGCTGAAATCGCGGATCGACGCGGTGCTGTCGCGGATTGCCTGCCACGGGTCCGTTCGGTCGGGGCGGCGCATGTCGGGCGACGAGATGAATGCGCTCCTCAGGCAGATGGAGACCACTCCAAATTCGGGCCAGTGCAACCATGGTCGTCCCACCTATGTGGAGCTGAAGCTGAAAGACATCGAAAGGTTGTTTGGGCGGACATGATCGAAATCGCGGGCCAGACATATGCGTGGAATGATCCGCTGGTCTTGGCGGCCGGCGGCGTTGTTGCCGTGGTGGTATTGCTTCTTCTCATGGCGGTGGGCCGGGCCGGACGCTCGGCCCGCGCGACCGAGACCGCGATCCGGCATCTGGCGGCGATGGGAACCCGGGTTGATGGATTGACGGCCGGGCAGCAGCAACTTGTCGGTGGGCTTGAAAGCGTAACAAAGGCGCAGGCGCAACAGCAGGCGCAGACGCTTCAACTGATGGAGCGCCGCCTGGCAGAGGTGTCGACCCGCATGCATGAAAACCTGCAAGGCTCGGCCACGCGAACGGCCAGGTCTTTGGGCGAGTTGCAGGAACGCCTGACCGCAATTGACAAGGCGCAGGACAACATCACGAAGCTGTCGGGCGATGTCCTAAGCCTTCAGGACATCCTGTCGAACAAGCAGACCCGCGGCGCGTTCGGGGAGATCCAATTGAAGGACATCGTTGGCAAGGCGCTGCCATCGGATGCCTATAGCTGGCAGGCGACCTTGTCGAACGGCAAACGGGTCGATTGCCTGATCCATCTGCCGAACCCTCCGGGACCTATCGCCATCGATTCCAAGTTTCCGCTTGAGGCCTATGAGGCCCTGCGTGCCGCCACATCGGATTGGGACCTGAACGAAGCGATCAAAGCCATGAAGGCGGCCGTGAAGAAGCACATTCGGGATATCGCCCAGAAGTATATCATCGAAGGCGAGACAGCCGATGGCGCATTGATGTTCCTGCCGTCCGAAGCGGTCTATGCCGAGCTTCATGCGAACTTTGCCGATCTTGTGCGTGACGGGTTCGACCACAGGGTGTGGATCGTGTCCCCTACGACGTGCATGGCGACTCTGAATACGATGCGGGCGATCCTGAAGGACGCGCGCATGCGTGAACAGGCGGGCGCGATCCGCAAGACGCTGTCCTTGCTGCACAGAGATGTCGAACTGGTGGTCGACCGCGTCGGCAAGCTTGAGACGCATTTCGATCAAGCCCGCCGCGATTTGGACGGGATCGGCACGGCGGCGGAGCGTGCCGGTAAACGCGCCGCCCGGCTGGACAACTTTGATTTCGAAGAACTTGAGGCGGATCCGCCGTCGTCACGGATCCGCGCATTGGAGCCGGGCGAATAACCCGGCGAGCGCGAGGTTAGATCCGAAGGATCTTCTGAGCCACGCGCGGGATAAGCCCGTTGAACTTCAGGGGCGCATCCGTCGCCGCAAGGCAAATACAGTCTTCACCTTCTTCCGCAATCGGCGTGTGATGCAGATCTTCATCGGCAATCTCGACATCACCCGGGCCGAACCGGTCATGTTCGTCCTTGAAGGCACCTTTCAGCACCAATGTCATCTCGGTCCCGTTATGTCCGTGATCGGGCATTGCGGACCCCGCGGGGATCTTGAGAAGCCGAACTGATGCGCCTTTCGACGTGTTCAGGATGGCCTGGCGGACGCCTGCGCCGGCTGGACGCCAGCGCACGTCGTCCAAACCACCGCCGACATAGTCCTGAACGGGACCCGGAAGCACATCGCCCGGAATCCGGATCGGTTTGGGCTCGGGCACAACATCGGCCCCCGTGATCCGCGCGAGCGTGTCTTCAAAACTGACTTCCAGCGTGCCCGGGGCGTCGCACTCTTCCAGAATCGAGCCGCCCAACGCATCGAATGACCCCAGCCGGGCCCGGCATTCGTCACACATCGACACATGGGCCGCGATGACCAGATCAAACGCTTCGGGAAGCGTTCCGGCCGAATAGGCCATCAGCATCTTGTCGCTCAGGTGGTGCGTAATCTTCATCGTCGTCACTGCCTATTGCATCGTTCGGCGCAACCGTTCCAGCGCCAACCTAATTCGGGATTTGATCGTGCCCAGGGGCAAACCCGTTTCCGCAGCGATTTCGCTGTGGGACAGATCGCCAAAATAGGCTCGCTCGATCAGTACCCTTTGTTTCTCGGGCAGCGCCTTGATCGCCTCGCCCAGTTTTTCCGTCTCTTGGGCCAGGACCATTACATCGGCCTGATCCGGTTCATGTTCTGGTCCCCAAGGAAGATCCTCGGGTTCCGGTCGGCGCTGCTTGCGCAGCATATCGATCCGGCGATTCCGCGCGATCGTGAAGATCCACGTCGCGGCGCTGGCGCGGGTGGGATCGAACATTCCCGCCTTGCGCCAGATGGTCGCCATCGTCTCTTGCGCGCATTCCTCGGCAAGCGTTTCGCCGGCACCAGAGCGCATCAGGAAGGCTTTCACACGCGGCGCGAAGTGCCGAAACAGCTCGGCAAACGCCTTTTGGTCCTGATGCGCACTAATCCGCACAATCAATGCGGCCCAGTTTGCGTCGTCTTCTATCTTCTTCGCATCGGTTGCTGTCATGCCGGCTTTCACCGCCTTTTGACTTCGGCGGGCACGTTCAGCGCCAACCTCTTTCGAGGTTGATGGATGAGCGAGTTCCCCAATCGTCGCAACCGAATTCATACCAGCGTTACGCAGCCGATTGCCAACCGGATCACCGAAACGTGGATTTTTTTCCTGACATCCGCCCGGCGGTTTCATGCGTATAAAACCTTAAGACCAAGAATGATCGCACGGAGACATGCCAAATGCCCTTTGAAACAACGGACGCTGCGCCACGTCGCATTGCGGTCATCGGTGGCGGCATTTCGGGGCTCGGGGCCGCCTGGTTTCTATCGGATCGGGCGAAAGTCGTTCTGTTTGAAGCCGAACCAAGGCTGGGTGGGCATGCCCGCACTGTTGTGGCGGGGCGCCATGGGACACAGCCCGTGGACACTGGCTTCATCGTCTTCAACCACGCGAATTACCCGCTTCTGACCAAATTGTTTGACGATCTTGGCGTCTCGACGATCGAAAGCGACATGAGTTTCGGGGCATCGATAGACGGTGGTCGGATCGAATATGGGCTTCGGAGCATCAATGCAGTGGTCGCGCAACGCCGGAACGTGTTGCGTCCGGGCTTCATCCGCATGATCCGCGACATATTCAGGTTCAATAAGAACGCGCGCGCGGCGCTAGGGCAGGGCGATGCCACCATTGGCGATCTGATCGAAACCCTGCAGTTGGGTGGGTGGTTCCGCGACTACTATCTTGCGCCGCTGTCAGGTGCCATCTGGTCGACCCCGACCGAAAAGATCCTGGATTTCCCGGCCGAAGCGATGGTCCGCTTCTTCGAAAACCACGCGCTGATGTCATATGGCGGGTCACATCAGTGGCGGACGGTACAGGGCGGGTCGGTTGAATATGTCAGCCGCTTGACCCGGCGGCTTGAATCGCGGGGCGTCGACATTCGCCTGAACGCACCGGTTGCGGGTGTGCGCCGTACCGGTCCGGGCGCAGAAGTGCGCGCCCACGGAGCCGAGTGGGAACCCTTCGACGAAGTGATCTTTGCGACCCATTCCGACGATACGCTTCGCATGATCGCTGATCCTTCGGGGGTTGAGCGGACCGCATTGTCGGCAATTCGGTACCAACCGAATGAAGCCATTTTGCACGCGGATACACGCATGATGCCCAAGCGGCGTTCGGCTTGGTCTGCCTGGAATTATACCGAGGATGCCGGCGCCAAGTCCGAACGGATCGACCTGACCTATTGGATGAACCTGCTTCAAACGATCCCGAATGATGATCCGCTCTTCGTGACGCTGAACACGAAACGAGAGGTGCGGGATGAGCTGATCTATGATCAGGTCACGTTCCGTCATCCCGTCTATGACATGGGTGCTTTGGCAGCGCAGGACATCGTCCGCGCCATAAATGGCCAAAACCACACTTGGTTTGCCGGTGCCTGGATGGGCAACGGTTTCCATGAGGATGGATTGCGAAGCGCGGCGGATGTGGCCGCGGAACTGGCGCAGACATCGGTGCAGCCCTTGTTGGCCGCCGAGTGACCCAAGCCGTCCAACATATCCAGGGGCGCACGTTCCACGGGCGGCGCGGCAAGGTCGAGAATGCGTTCTCGTACGGCGTCGACTATGTATTGCTCGATCCCGAAGCCGATGTGGCAGAAGGCCCGCTGTTCCGGAGGAATGGCCGCGCCCTGACGTCCTTGCACGACAAAGATCATGGGGGCACGCCGGGCGAGGGTCGGGGCGTGGCCTGGGTCCGGGATGTCCTTGAGATGCATCAACTGGCCCATACGGCCAACGGACGCATTCGCCTGCTCGCACAGCCTCGGGTCATGGGTCATGTCTTCAACCCGGTCAGCTTCTGGCTGGTCGACGATGCGGCAGGTCGCCTGGTCGTGGTGATTGCCGAGGTGACCAACACATATGGCGACCGCCATTCCTATCTTTGTCACCGAGAGGATTTGGGCGAAATCACACGCTCTGACATCCTGACCGCAAAGAAGGTTTTCCACGTCTCGCCGTTTCAGCGGATCGACGGCGGCTATGCCTTTCGGTTTGATTTCCGCGACGATCGCGTCGGTATCTGGATCGACTTCTCGGAAGGCGACGGCGGGCTTTATGCAACTTTGACAGGCCACGCACGCCCAATGACCGCCAGCACGATCCTGGGGGCCGCCTTGCGCCGCCCGCTTGGGTCAAGGCGGGTGCTTGGCCTGATCCATTGGCAAGCGCTGAAACTGTGGTGGAAGGGCGCACGCTGGAATGTCCGGCCCGAACCACCGGCGGAAGAGGTCACCCGATGACCGTCGTGGCGCAATCTTTGCCGCGCACGGATGGCCGAAACCTGTCCGGATATGCGCTGTTTGCGGCGATGCTCGCTGCGGCAGGGTTGCCGATCTATATCCACGCGCCCAAGTTTTTTGCCGATCAGTACGGCGTTGGGTTGGGCGCGCTCGGGGCCGTCCTGTTCGGGCTGCGTCTGTTCGATTTCGTGCAAGATCCGGTCCTGGGCTGGCTGTCGGAACGATCACGTGCGTTTCGGGGTGCAACCGTCGCGGGCGCGGCCTGTGTGATGGCGCTTGCCATGCTTGGTCTATTCGCCGTGACGCCGCCCTTTGCCCCGCTTCTTTGGTTCGCGATCACGCTTGCAGCCCTGTTCACGGCTTTCAGCTATTTGACCATCTGCTTTTATGCTGAAGGTGTCAGGAAGGCCGATACGCTAGGAACCAAGGGCCATGTTCGCCTTGCGGCCTGGCGCGAAACCGGTGCGCTTTTGGGCATCTCGGCGGCGGCGGCCTTGCCGACCGTCCTGGCGATCTACAGCGGCGCGCCCTTTGCGCTGTTCGCTGTCGGATTTGTTGGCTTGGTCGCGCTTGCCGTCTTCGCAATGCAGCGCGAATGGCAAGGCGGCGTGGCGGAAGAAAGCACACCGATTGCCGACATTCTTGCCGATGGTCTGACACGGCGACTTCTGCTGATCGCTTTGGTCAACGCAACGCCTGTCGCGGTAAGTTCCACGCTGTTCCTGTTCTTTGTCGAAAGCCGACTTGAGGCTCCGGGCTGGGAAGGCCCGCTTTTGCTGTTGTTCTTTCTGGCCGCAGCGGCATCCGCCCCCCTCTGGGGATGGGTGGCTCGCCGGATCGGGACAAAACAGGCGCTTCTCATCGCGATGGTCCTCGCGATCCTTGCCTTTGGCTACGCGATCTTCCTCGGGCCAGGCGACGCCGTGCCTTTTGCTTTGATTTGCCTTGCCTCGGGGGCGGCCATCGGCGCCGACATGACGCTTCTTCCCGCGATCTTTGCCGCACGCATGGCGAAGATCGCCCCTTCAGCCGCGCAGGGGTTCGGACTTTGGTCTTTCGTGACCAAGTTCACGCTCGCGCTGGCCGCCATCACGCTTCTGCCGCTTCTCGACATAAGCGGATTTCAGACAGGTGCCGCCAACAGCGATGCGGCCCTGACGACATTGACGATCCTCTACGCAGGCCTGCCCTGTGCCCTGAAACTCGTGGCGATTGCCCTTCTTGCCGCCACCCGACTGGACGAGACCTGACAATGGAACTTTTTGGCCTTTTCTCTGCCGGCGTGCTTTCAACCATTCTTTTTGTCTGGGCGCGCGCCCGGTATTTGTCTTTCGAGGCGCAGAGACCGGAAGAGTACAAGGACCTCGGTCCGCAGATCGATCTGCGCGAGCATCTGAGCGGCCCTATTCTATGCGAAGGCGTAATCTACGGTCCGACGGGCCGCATCTCATCACGCTTTGTGGCCGATATGGAGGCCACATGGACCGGCAACACCGGTGTGATGAAAGAACATTTCCGCTATGACAGCGGAACCACACAAGACCGGGAATGGCGCCTGACCATCGGCAATGACGGGAAGATCAAGGCCGAAGCCGATGACGTGGTCGGGACAGGCACAGGCGAAATTGCCGGATCGACCATCAAGCTGAATTACAAATTCCGGCTGCCGGAAGAATCCGGCGGACATGTGCTGGATACGACGGATTGGATGTACATGGTTGAGAACGGCACCATCATCAATCACAGTCAGTTTCGGAAATTCGGATTCAAGGTCGCAGAATTGGTCGCGACGTTCCGCCGGAAAGAGGTTGCCTAGGGCGTGAGAGACTGGATTGGGAAGACTTATTGGGTTGTTGGTGCGTCCGAAGGCCTCGGGCGTGGCGTTGCGGAACTGGTGTCGAAGGCCGGGGCCAATGTGGTTTTGTCCGCACGCAATGAGGACAGGCTGAACCACCTGGCCGAAACATTGCCTGGTAAGGCCCGGGTCGAACCGTTGGACATTCGCGACAGCCGCACCATTCAGGACGCGGCCGACCGGATTGGCCCAATCGATGGTATGATCTTTCTGGCAGGTGTCTATTGGCCGATCCCGGCGACCGAGTGGAACGCAGATCAGGTCGAAATGATGTGCGATGTCAACTTCACCGGCGCCGCACGTGTTCTAGGGTCGGTCGTGCCGGCAATGGTCGAACGCGACGAAGGGCATATCGTCCTTGTGGGCTCGCTGTCCGGCTTTCGCGGTTTGCCCGGCTCGATCGGTTATGGGTCCTCCAAGGCAGGCATGATGCATTTGGCAGAATCACTTCATGCCGATCTCCGGAAGACCGGGGTGACAATCCAACTGGCCAATCCCGGGTTCATACGCACCCGCATGACAGACAAGAACGACTTCAACATGCCCTACATCATGGAGCCGGAAGAGGCCGCCCGCGAAGTCTTTGAGCATATGAATTCGGACCGATTCAAGAAAAGCTTTCCAGGCCTCTTCTCGCTTGCATTTCGGGGCGGGAACCTGCTGCCTGATTGGGCGTATTACAGGATCTTCGGCGCCTGACACCTTGCCAGTCCCGTCGATGCGCGCAACACTTGGCGCCAAGCAAAGGGGTGCGCCATGCTGAACATCTCAACCGGAAAAGTCGTCCGTGTCATCTTTTTGGCGCGTGAGCATGGACCGGAAAGCCCTTACCTTAAGGATTTCATTGCCGGGCTGAACGCCGACGAGCAAGTGAACCTGACCGCTTTGATGTGGGTCGGGCGCGACAGTTTCGACGCAAGCGAGTTGGAAGAAGCCAAGAAGACTGTGCGCGAGGAGGCGACCGCCCCGGCCGAGGATTACCTGACAGGCATTCCGGAACTTGCGGAATACCTGGAGGATGGGTTGGATGCTTTAGGCATCGATGTGGCGGACGCCGAAGACCACTTCCGCGATGCGGATTAACACCTAGACATAGGTACGCGCGAAAAGCCGGTCCGGGCTTTCCAGGTGCGGCGTCGCATTGAACGTATCCAGAACCAGTGTTTCCCCCGCTTTCACATATCGGTGGACAGAGGTGTTGTGCACCTGAAGCAGGATTTTGGCATAGGATTTCACGTGCAGATCCAGAAGGATCCGCGTTGCCATGCCAATCACTCCGCCCGACGTGACGCATAGGACTCGCCCGCCCAGTTGCTCGGCATGGTCGATGATACCCCGGATGCGCGCCTCGAACGCCCTGAAACTTTCCAGGTCGCTTTCGACATCCCCGTCCTCCCATGCAGCAAGAACCTGGGGTACATGCGCGATGAAGCTGGCCCGGTCCGTCGGAAACCCGACGTCCCGCCTTTTTTTCAACGATGCGGCAAGGCCAAAGTAATCCAACTCGCGCAGGCGGGCGTCTTCGACAATCTCACCGCCGACCTGAGCGCAGATGGCCTTGGCGGTGTCTTTCTGCCTGGTCAGGTTGCCCGCAAACACATGGTCAAAACCCCAATGCGACGCCGCAAAGTGCTCACCCAGCCAACCCGCCTGCTGTTGCCCCAGGTCGCTTAGGCTGTCGTATGACGCCTCGTCCTTTGCGCCGGTTTGCGCCTGCCCGTGCCTGACAAATGTGATTTCGACCATGTCCGTCGGATTAGGTCAGCACCGAATAGGTCGCAAGGGGACAATGGTCGAATTGGACTGATATCCGTCGCGAACTGGACTGGCACGCAAAGATCGTATCGCTATTGTGGGCAGCGGGAACTGGAGCATTACGACATGGCTGATCAGGTGCGTTTTACCCTGGACGGGAAGGTAGTGACTGCCGAGGCGGGTGAAACGATCTGGGAGATCGCCAAGCGCCAAGGCACGACCATTCCGCATCTCTGCCACAAAGATTGGCCGGGCTATCGGTCTGACGGGAACTGCCGGGCCTGCATGGTCGAGATCGAAGGGGAGCGCGTGCTGGCAGCCTCCTGCATCCGGACGCCGACCGAGGGCATGGTCGTCAAGACGGACACCGAACGCGCAGACAGCGCTCGAAAGACCGTAGTTGAGATGCTGCTGGCGGATCAGCCGGAGCGGGGCGAGGCGCGGGATGCCTCTGCGCATCTTTGGGACATGGCGGATGCTCAAGGGGTCTCTGACAGCCGGTTTCCGGCACTGGAACCGGACCGGGTCCCCCTTTTGGACGACAGCCACATAGCCATGTCGGTGAATCTGGATGCCTGCATTCAATGCGGGCTTTGTGTTCGGGCCTGTCGGGAAGTTCAGGTCAACGATGTGATCGGCATGGCTGGTCGGGGCCATGATGCCTATCCGGTCTTCGATTTCGGCGACCCAATGGGCGACAGCACATGCGTGGCTTGCGGTGAATGCTTGCAGGCTTGCCCAACCGGTGCGCTCATGCCGTCGTCCGTCATGGAGGGTGGGACGCGCGGCGACACCAAAGATTTCGATGACGAGATCAAATCGATCTGCCCGTTCTGCGGGGTCGGCTGCCAGGTGTCCTTGAAGGTCAAGGACGGGCAGGTCGCCCATGTCGAAGGAATCAACGGTCCTGCCAATGAAGGGCGGCTTTGTGTGAAAGGGCGGTTTGGCTATGACTATATCGCCCATCCGCATCGCCTGACAAAACCGATGATCCGCAAGGATGACGCACCCAAGGAAATGGGCGTCGATCCGGGCAATCCCTGGACCCATTTCCGCGAAGCTACCTGGGACGAAGCGCTTGAGGTCGCGGCAAAGGGCCTTCTCGATCTGAAATCGGCCCATGGTGGCACGGCGATTTCGGGCTTTGGGTCGGCCAAGTGTTCCAACGAAGAGGCGTATCTGTTCCAGAAACTGATCCGCCAGGCGTTCGGGCACAACAACCTCGACCATTGCACGCGGCTTTGCCATGCGTCCTCGGTCGCGGCGCTGATGGAAAACGTGGGCTCGGGGGCCGTTACGGCGACCTTCAACGAAGTTGAGAACGCCGATTGCGTGATCGTCATCGGCGCGAACCCGATTGAGAACCACCCAGTTGCGGCAACCTTTTTCAAGCAATTCGTCAAGCGCGGCGGCACGCTGATCGTCATGGATCCGCGCGGGCAGGCGCTGAAGCGCCACGCGACCCATATGCTGCAATTCAAGCCTGGCGGAGACGTGAGCCTTCTGAACGCGATCATGCATGTGATCGTGGAAGAAGACCTGTACGACCGGCAATACATTGAGGCCTTCACCGAAAATTGGGAGGCCGAGAAAGAACACCTGAAAGGTTTCTCACCAGAGGCGATGGAACCGGTCTGCGGTATCCCGGCAGATACGCTGCGCGAGGTCGCGCGGACCTTCGCGACGTCGAAGGCGGGCATGATCTTCTGGGGCATGGGTGTCAGCCAGCACGTTCACGGAACCGACAACGCGCGTTGCCTGATCGCGCTTGCGCTGATGTGCGGGCATGTCGGGCGTCCAGGCACGGGCCTGCATCCGCTCCGCGGTCAGAACAACGTGCAGGGCGCGTCCGATGCCGGGCTTATCCCGATGGTTCTGCCGGACTATCAGAGCGTGGCCGATGATGAATTGCGCAAGGCTTTCGAAGAGCGTTGGGGATTCGACATCGATCCCAATCCGGGACTGACGGTCGTCGAGATCATGAATGCGGCCCATGCCGGGGACATCAAGGGCATGTACATTCTGGGTGAAAACCCCGCTATGTCGGACCCCGACACGACCCATGTGCGCGAAGCGCTCGCGAAGATGGAACATCTTGTTGTTCAGGACATCTTTCTGACCGAAACTGCGATGTTCGCCGATGTCGTGCTGCCCGCGGCGACGTTTTATGAAAAGACCGGGACCGTCACGAACACCAACCGTCAGGTTCAGATCGGTCGGCCCGCCGTGGCCCCACCGGGTGAGGCGCGGGAAGACTGGGCGATCACAGTGGATCTGGCCAAGGCGCTGGGCCTGCCGTGGGACTATTCTCACCCTTCCGAGGTCTTTGCCGAGATGAAGCTTGGAATGCCGTCACTCGACAACATCACTTGGGAGCGTTTGGAAAAGGAAGGCGCCGTCACCTATCCGTCGCTGTCCGAGGATGATCCCGGCCAGGCAATTGTGTTTGGAGATGGCTTCCCACGGGCCGAGGGTCGCGCGAGGTTTGCACCTGCGGATATCGTGCCGCCGGATGAACTGCCGGATGACGACTATCCCATGGTCCTGACGACCGGGCGACAATTGGAGCACTGGCACACGGGGGCCATGACCCGGCGCGCCAGCATTCTTGATGCAGTCGAGCCGGAAGCAAGCTGTTCGCTGCACCCCCGAACCTTGCGCGCCATGGGGTTGGAGGCTGGCGAAACCGTGCGTCTGACCACCCGGCGCGGGTCGGTCGAACTGATGGCGCGGGCCGACAGGGCCGTCAGCGAAAACATGGTCTTCATGCCCTTCGCTTATGTGGAAGCCGCCGCCAACATTCTGACGAACCCCGCGCTTGATCCCTATGGCAAGATCGCCGAGGTCAAATTCTGTGCGGTAAAGGTCGAACCGGCGGCCAAAGCCGTCGCGGCTGAGTAGGGCTTAGTAGGTTCCCATCAGACCCTGCAAGAAGGGCAGGGTGGATGCGGCGACAATGCCGACGACCGCACCCATCGCGAACCTGGCCAATTTGGCCCAACCGGGCGGCGCGAACGCGCTGAGAAGCCCGCAAATGATGGCGTAGAATGCAACGGTAATCGGATCCAAACCCAAATCCTCCAAGCTTTTGGGGAGCCTAGCCCTTTGGCCGCCTTATCGGCAAGCCGTGCGCACTATGACCAGGTCACGTCGCCCACAAAGATATAGCCCGCGCCATAGATCGTCCGGATCAATGTGGGCGATTTCGGGTCGTCGCTTAGTTTCTGGCGCAGGCGTGAGATCCGCACGTCCAAGGCCCGATCCGTCCGCCCATCTGCGTCCGGAGCCAGGTCTTCCCGGCGCAGCAGCCGGTTGGCTTGCCTCAGAAAGCGCCGCAACAGATCCGCTTCCGCCAAGCTGAGACGCGCGGTTTGACCATCTGGCGATCGCAGTTCCAGCAACTCGAAATCTGCGGTCCAGTCGTCAAACGCGGCGATACGATCGGGCTCCTCGGTGTTTGACGCAAGGGATTGCTCGGCAAGCGTGATATCCATCGACAGGACATAGGCGCCGGTCACTGCGTTGCTGGCATCCGTGTCCGGTGTAAAGGCGGCTCGGATGTGGCGCCCGTCCTGAGGCTCGGTAAACTCGACAACTTTTGGATCCCCGGCCAATGCCGAATGCAGTGCCGGCGCGATCCTGTCGTAAATGTCCGGTCCCAATATTTCTTGCGCCGAATGACCGACGATATCGGTCGCACCATTCGCTGCCTGAAGGGGCAGGCGCTGGTTTGAATAGGTGTAGCGTTCTTCCCGGTTCAGGCGCGCGATATGGGCAGGCGTCGTTTCTGCGGCGAGCCGAACGCGCGCCTCGGCCGCTTCCAGATGTTGCTGCGTTTCGTGAAGCTGATTGACCGTCGCTTCCAACGCCCGGTTGGCGCGGGCCAGTTCTTCGGACCGGTCCAGCAACTTGTCCGACAAATCCTCGGATCGGCTTCGCAGCATGGATTCCTGGCGTTTTATGTCGGTGATGTCTGTATAGACCGCGACCCAACCGCCCTGTCGGATTGGGCCCCCTTCGATGGAAATCCAACGCCCATCGGGCCTTTGCCGCTCGATGTAATGGGGCTCAAACGCAAGCGCCTGAGTGATCCGGGCCTCGACAAATTCTTCGGGATCCTCAACCGAGCCGTATTCGCCGCGTTCCGCAAGATAGCGCACAGTGTCCGAGAACCGCGCGCCGGGTTCGCGCAGATGCTGGGGCAAGTCGAACATCGCACTGAATTGGCGGTTCGCAAAGATCAGGCGCAGGTCTTCGCTGTAGATCGAGAGCGCCTGTTGGATCAAGTTGAGACCCGACCGCAAAAGCACGGATGTGTCCCGAGACCGGTGGATCACGTCGGCTGGTTTCAAAGGCCCAAATCCCTGCAGACTTGCAAGCTTTTGTTACATTTCTGTCGGAAAGACGCAAGGTTTGACAGGTCAGCGCGTCGTCGCAAGTCTATCTTCACGCGGAATCACGTGCCGCGTAGGAACAGCCGAAAAGGCGACTTGGGAGGATATCGCGTGACAGCCGAAAGCGCCCGTGACACGGGTTTTCTTTCCATACCTGCGTTATTGGCACGCAACGCCCTGAAATATGGCGCGTCCCCCGCGTATCGCGAAAAAGAATACGGCATCTGGCAGACCTGGAACTGGATCGAGGCCCAGGAAGAGATCCGGGCAATGGCGCTTGGTTTGCTGGTGCTCGGGATCGACAAGGGCGACCACATCGCGATCATCGGGAAGAACCGCCCGGCGCTTTACTGGTCGATGGTGGCAACGCAGATGGTCGGCGCTGTACCGGTTCCTTTGTATCAGGACGCCGTCGCCGAAGAGATGGCCTATGTTCTGGAACACTCCGGCGCGAAATTCGTCTTCGCGGAAGATCAGGAACAGGTCGACAAGGTTCTGGAAATCCAGGATCGCGTGAAGACGGTCGAACATATCCTTTATCTCGATCCGCGTGGGATGCGGAAATACGACCATTCGCGCATGAACACGATCCATGCCATCCAGGCTGAAGGTCGTGCCGCGCGTGAACGGCTGGGTCCCGAACTGAAGGCACGGACCGAGGCGCTTGGGTACGACGATACCTGCGTGATGTTGTACACGTCCGGCACGACAGGGCGGCCCAAGGGCGTTGTCCTGTCGAACCGCAACATCATTGAAACCTCGAAGAATTCCGCCGATTTCGACGATCTTGGCCCCGGGGATGAGGTTTTGGCCTATCTCCCCATGGCCTGGGTCGGGGATTTCATCTTCTCGATCGGTCAGGCGTATTGGACAGGTTTTTGCGTGAATTGCCCTGAAGGTCACGCGACCATGCAGGATGATCTGCGAGAGATTTCGCCAAGCTATTTCTTCGCGCCGCCCCGGTATTTCGAAGGGCTGCTCACACAAATCATGATCCGTATGGAAGATGCAGGGCCGCTGAAACGGCAGCTCTTTCACTATTTCATGGACCACGCGCGGCGCGTTGGTCCCATGTTGATGGATGGCGAACCCGTAAACCTATGGGATCGGCTGAAGTACCAGCTTGGCGACTTTCTGGTTTACGGTCCGGTCCGGAACCGCGCGGGGATGATGCGCGTGCGCGTCGGGTATACGGCGGGCGAAGCCATCGGGCCGGAGATCTTTGAGTTCTACCGGGCACTTGGGATCAACCTGAAACAGCTTTACGGACAAACCGAGGCGTCCGTCTTTATCACCCAGCAGCCTGACGGAGAAGTGCGGGCTGATACCGTGGGTGTGCCGTCCCCCGGCGTCGAAGTGAAAATTGCTGAGACGGGCGAGGTCTTTTATCGCTCTCCTGGGACATTCATCGAGTACTACAAGAACGCTGAAAGCACGGCCGACACAAAGGATCCGGAAGGCTGGGTCGCAACGGGCGATGCCGGGTTCTTTGAAGAAGACACCGGGCATCTGCGGATTATCGACCGGGCCAAGGACGTGGGAAAGATGGCCGACGGATCGCTCTTTGCGCCGAAATACGTCGAGAACAAACTGAAGTTTTATCCCAACATTCTTGAGGCAGTTGTGTTCGGGGCCGGTCGCGATCGGTGCTGCGCCTTTATCAATATCGACCTGACTGCCGTCGGTAACTGGGCCGAGCGGAACAACATCGCCTATGGGTCGTACCAGGAACTTGCGGCCCATCCGGACGTGATGGCCACGGTCCAAGCCCATGTCGAGGAGATGAATGTCTCTCTGGCCGAAGACAAAATGCTGGCGGGATGCCAGATCCACCGCTTCCTGATCCTCCACAAGGAATTGGACGCCGATGACGGGGAATTGACTCGGACAAGGAAGGTCCGCCGACGCATCATCGAAGAGAAATTCGCCGATCTTATTTCGGCGCTCTACGATGGATCGAAGGAGGTCTCGACCGTGACAGAAGTAACTTATGAGGATGGGCGCAAAGGCTCGATTTCCGCAACGCTTGAAGTCCGCGATGCCAAGGTGGCCGAGGGCAGAACACGGATGGCCGCAGAATGAGGGGGCTTTCTTGCGGCGCCTTCGCGCTTTTGGTGGCATCACCTGCCTCGGCACAAATCACGCAGGTCCCGGGCGCCGAAACGGCGGCGCTTTTCTTGACCCATTGCGGGCAACCGATGCTGGAAGCTGGCGCGCCGAATATCGATGGATTGCGCACCCTGCATCAACAGGGCGGCGAGGCCGTGTCCCTGACCACATATGCTTTGGGCGAGGAAGGTGCCCGGCTGCAAGTGCTCACGTCCGAGGGGCGATCAACGTGCAGCCTTGAGGTGGGTTGGTCGCAGCCCGGTCATACCGTGTTTTCAGGCTTTACGCAGTTCCAGGACGAAGCGGAATTGGTGGCATATGGCAGTGCGATTGCCGAATGGGTGTCGCTTGAAACACCGGTCGAAACGATCTGTCCGGCCTTCGAGAATCTCGGCGATAAGGACGTGGTGACCCGCCAGATGGTCATGGCCGATGGACCGACGGACGGGGCCTATACCTATGTTCTCTTCTCGGTTGCTGCCCGGGACGAACGGCAGATCTTCTCGGTCAAAACCGTGGCACGCGCCGACAGAACCTTGGAGGAACTGTGCCGCACCGCCAATCCACCGGGGGGCCAATGAACCAGTTGTCGCCCGACACCTACACCACCGAGGACGGTCGCACGATCGGGCCAGCGGTTTTGGAGATGAAGAATATTACCCTGCGATTTGGCGGGGTTACGGCGATCAGCGATATCTCGTTCGACATTCGTGAAGGCGAGATCCGCGCGATCATCGGTCCGAACGGCGCTGGCAAATCCTCGATGCTGAACGTCATCAACGGGTTCTATCATCCGCAGGAAGGCGAGATCTGGTTTCACGGGGCGAGGCGACCCCAGATGAAACCCTATGAAGTCGCGCGTCAGGGCATCGCGCGGACGTTTCAGAACATCGCGCTGTTCAAGGGCATGTCGACGCTCGACAACATCATGACCGGTCGAAACACGATGATGACCTCGGGTCTGCTGGCGCAGGCGATCTGGTGGGGCAAGGCCGAGCGGGAAGAAACCGCCCATCGCGAACAGGTTGAAAAGGTTATCGATTTTCTTGAGATCCAGCACATCCGAAAGACGCCGGTCGGTCGTTTGCCCTATGGGCTGCAAAAGCGCGTCGAACTTGGCCGGGCCTTGGCGGCGGAACCGAAGCTTCTTCTTCTGGACGAGCCGATGGCGGGCATGAATGTCGAAGAGAAAGAAGACATGAGCCGGTTCATTCTGGACGTGAATGACGAGTTTGGGACGACCATTGCCCTGATCGAACACGATATGGGCGTGGTCATGGACATCTCGGACCGCGTCGTCGTGATGGATTACGGGCGTAAGATCGGGGACGGAACGCCGGAAGCTGTGCGCGCCAACCCCGAGGTGATCGATGCCTATCTGGGGGTCTCACATGACTGAATGTGACCATATGGGTTCAATATGGGTTTGGTATGGGTTTCATACCGATAAAGTTTCGGCGCCCCGAACCGACGTACCGGGGGGCATCTGATGTTTTCCAAGATCTTTCTTGAACCCTTTGCCGACATGTTTGGCGCACCGGATTTCTTGTTGCAGGTCTTGTGGGAAGGGCTGGTTTCGGGCGTCCTTTACGCGTTGATCGCGCTGGGCTTCGTGCTGATTTTCCGCGCAAGCCGGATCTTCAACTTTGCGCAAGGCATCATGGTCGTCTTCGCCGCCCTGACATTGGTCGGTCTGCATGCTGCGGGGCTTCCGGCATGGCTTGCGTTGATCGCAACGCTCGGCGTCATGTTCTTCCTGGCCGTGGGCATCGAGCGGATCGTGTTGCGACCGCTTGTCAATCAGCCCGACATTATTCTGTTCATGGCGACCATAGGGATCACGCTGTTCCTTGTGGGCACCGGCGAGCTGATCTTCGGCGGCGAGAACAAGGTGATGATCACCAAAGAGCTGGGGATCCCCACGGGATCCATTGAGATAAATCCGTTCGACGGGTTCGTCTTGATCGAGCAGCGCGATTTGACCGTCGTGATCGGGGCGGGACTGATGGTGGCCGCGCTTTTGGTCTTCCTGAACAAAAGCCGCATGGGCCGCGCCATTCGCGCGTTGGGCGACGACCATCAGGCGGCGTTGTCGGTGGGCATTTCGCTGACGACGATCTGGGTTCTGGTCTGGTTCATCGCGGGGGTGATTGCCCTGATGACCGGGATCGCCTGGGGATCGCGCGCTGGCGTCAGCTTCGCCTTAGAGATTATCGCGCTGAAGGCTCTGCCGGTTCTCATGCTGGGCGGATTGGAATCGATTACCGGCGCCATCGTCGGCGGGTTGATGATCGGCATCCTTGAGAAACTGTTCGAGATTTACTGGGGCCAGCCTTTGCTTGGCGGCTCGACCGAGGCCTGGTTCGCCTATGTCCTAGCGCTGACGGTCTTGCTGTTCCGCCCGCAGGGTCTGTTTGGGGAGAAGATCATTGAGCGGGTCTAACATGCCAATCCTCGACCGGACTGTTTCCGATTTCCGCCTTGTGTCGCGGCGATTGGACCACGACACTGGCCCGAAGTCGGTGGGCGGGGTATGCCCAGTGGATCCGACGGGGAGTTTGGTACATGGTTCATCCGCCCGCCCGAAAGGCGCTGTCCTGGGTTTTTGCGGCCATCGCCTTCGCAGGCGCGGCGTATTTCTATTTCGAGGCCGCGATGGCGCTTTACGGCGACGGGTTCCTGGACGGTCTGACCTGGGATCTCGACAATCCGGCCACTCAGTTCGTCATCAGCGGGATCCTGGCCAGCACCTGCGCCATCTTGTCGGTCTTGAACGGCGTCTTCCGGTGGCGGGTTTTGCGGCGCTTGGCGCGAGCGTAGCGCCGGGACCAATCCATCGGGTGGAGGCGGCCCGATGATCTACAAAACCGCCGGACAATTCAAAACCAGCTATCGTGCCGATCAGGCGCTTTTCCCGGTCAAACAGGATGCCTGGCTTCTGGCCATCATTCTGCTGTTCGCCTGGGTGATCCTTCCCTTCTCGGCCAGCGAGTTCGTTTTCCAGACGCTTTTGATCCCGGTCCTGATCTATGCGCTGGCCGCGACGGGCCTGAACATCCTGACGGGCTATGCCGGGCAGTTGTCCCTTGGCACCGGGGCGTTCATGGGGGTCGGCGCTTATGCCTGTTACAAGCTGATCACGATCTTCCCCGAGATGAACCTAGTGATCGCGGTCCTGTTGTCGGGGCTGTTCTCGGCCGGTGTAGGGGTTGCATTCGGGCTTCCATCGCTCAGGATCAAGGGCTTCTATCTGGCGATTGCCACGCTGGCCGCGCAGTTCTTCCTGATCTGGCTTTTCGAAAAATGGGCCTGGCTTTACAACTTCAACGCCTCGGGCGCGATCCAAGTGCCGAATGTCGATATCTTCGGGGTGGCCGTGGCCGGGCCTTTGGCGACGTCGATGACGCAGTATTACTTCGTTCTCGTCATTGTGACGGTTCTGACGCTGGTTGCGATCAATCTGACGCGCGGAGGGATCGGGCGCGCCTGGAAATCGGTCCGGGACATGGACATCGCGGCGGAGTTGATCGGGATCAACCTGCTGAAGGCCAAGCTGATGGCCTTTGCCGTGTCATCTTACATTGTTGGCGTTTCGGGTGCCTTATTCGTCTTCCTGTGGCGCGGCGCGGCAGAACCGAACCTGTTCGACATCGAGCTGTCGTTCCGGGTTCTCTTCATCGCGATCATTGGGGGATTGGGCTCGATCCTTGGCAACTATCTGGGCGCGATTCTGATCATCGCGCTGCCCGTTGTCCTGAACGTCGTGCCGGAGGCGCTGGGCCTCGATATCAAATCGGCGACGGTTGAACACCTGAATATCATGATCGTCGGCGCGCTGATCGTCTTTTTCCTGATCGTGGAACCCCATGGGCTGGCGCGGCTTTGGGCTCTGATCCGCGAGAAACTTATTCACTGGCCGTTCCCCTATTAAGGGGCGGCCCCACAAGACGACAAAAAGGGAGGAAACCATGAAAACACTGACCAGACTGGCGCTTGCAAGCGTGGTCGCGGGCTTCGCGACAACGGCTGTGGCGGAAGAGATTTATGTGCCCAACCTGAGTTACCGGACCGGGCCGTTTGCCGCGACCGGTATTCCGCTGATGAACGGGCAGCGCGATTACATCGAAATGTTGAACGCGCGCGATGGCGGGATCGGCGGCGTGAAGATCGCCTTCGATGAGTGTGAAACCGGTTATTCGACCGAGAAGGGCGTCGAATGCTATGAGAAAACCAAGGATCGCGCCGTTGTCACGCAGCCCTGGTCGACCGGTATCACGCTTCAGGTGCTGCCGAAGACCAATGTCGATCAGATCCCGATCCTGGCGCCGGGATACGGGTTCAGCCCGATGTCGGACGGCAAGACCTTCCAGTGGGCGTTCAACCCGCCAGCATCGTACTGGGACGGCATGTCGATGATCCTGCAAGAAATCTCGGGCGGGGATCTGTCGTCGCTGGCCGGCAAGAAGATCGCGCATCTTCATCTTGACCATCCCTATGGGAAGGAACCGCTGCCGCTTCTGGAAGCGATGGGCGAAGAACACGGCTTCGACGTGCTGCCCATCCCGGTCGGCATTTCCGAGATGCAGAACCAGTCGGCCCAGTGGTTGCAGATCCGGCGTGAACGTCCGGACTACGTGATCATGTGGGGCTGGGGCGCGATGAATGCGGGCGCCATCACCGAGGCGGTCAAGACCCGGTATCCGATGGACCAGTTCATCGGCGTCTGGTGGTCCGGCCATTCCGATGACCTGCAACTGGTCGGTGATCAGGGTAAGGGCTATCGCGCGATTTCCTGGTCGCTGCCAAACGCAGACGCGCCGGTCATGGCCGCCATTTCCGAACATGTGGGCGACAGTGCCGCAGATGCGGAAGAGCAAAGCGAGGTGTTCTATGGCCGCGGCGTGATTATCTCGGCGATCCTCGCCGAGGGGATCCGGCAAGCCCAGATCCTGCACGGCAAGGGCGTGATCAACGCCGCTGAATTGCGCGATGGTCTGGCCAATCTGAACTTCACGCCCGAGAAGATCGACGAGTTGGGTCTAACGGGCATGATGGCGCCGTTTTCGACCAACTGCGCTGATCACACCGGCCATTCCGGCGGCTGGATGATCGAATGGGATGGCAGCCAGTTTGTGAAGGCTTCGGATCTCCTCAGCGCGGACCGGGCGGCGATTGAACCGCTCGAAGCCGAGAAGGCCGCCGAATATGCCGGTGCCAATGCGCCTTGGCCGATGAACGAGTCTTGCGAAGCAAGCTGACCCTTTTCCCGGCGGCGGCTCCGGTTGCCGCCGGGTTCATTTGAGTAATTTTGCCAAGATGAAGACCCATGCGTGATGAGCTGCAAGAGACCGAGGCGCTTCTCGATGTGAACAACATCGAGGTGATCTATGATCACGTGATCCTGGTTCTGAAGGGCGTGTCGCTGTCGGTGCCCAAAGGTGGCATCACCGCCCTTTTGGGCGGCAATGGCGCGGGCAAGACCACGACGCTGAAAGCCATTTCCAACCTTCTCAGGTCCGAACGGGGCGAGGTCACCAAGGGAACGATTTCCTATGCCGGGCAGGACACGCGGGCGCTTGACCCGGCGGAAATGGTGCGGCGCGGCGTCATCCAGGTCATGGAGGGGCGCCATTGTTTCGAGCATTTGACGGTTGAGGAAAACCTGATGACCGGCGCCTACACGCGGGGCGACGGGCGGGCTGAGGTCGAGAAGGATCTTGACCTTGTCTATACGTATTTTCCGCGGCTGAAAGAGCGGCGGAAATCGCAGGCGGGCTATACCTCTGGCGGTGAGCAGCAGATGACCGCAATCGGGCGCGCGCTGATGTCGCGGCCCGAGACAATTCTTCTGGACGAGCCGTCCATGGGGTTGGCGCCGCAGCTTGTCGAAGAGATCTTCGGGATCGTGAAGGATCTGAACGAGAAAGAGGGTGTCAGCTTTCTTCTGGCGGAACAGAACACCAATGTGGCCCTGCGGTTTGCCCATTACGGGTATATTCTTGAATCGGGCCGCGTGGTGATGGACGGCCCCGCGGAAGAGCTGCGCGAGAACCCGGATGTGAAGGAGTTCTATCTGGGCATGTCCGAGGACGGGCGGAAAAGCTTTCGCGATGTTCGGAGCTATCGTCGGCGAAAGCGGTGGCTCAGTTGATCCTGCGCGCAGCGGTGTTGGTCTTCGGGCTGATGCCGGGGGCGCTGCAATCGGCGGATATAGGCCCCGGTGGGTTCACGTTTGACATTCATCCTGACGTGCCAGCCGAAGCCCGACGCGCCTTTCAAGACGAAATCCTGCTGGCCGAAGACTATTTTCGGAACGTCCTTGGCCTGGGGTTGAGCGACACGCAGAAATCGCGCTGGCGTATCGAGATCGGGACCCGCCCGGACTCGGCGGTCTGTTGCAATGTGACGCGGGACGACGCGGACCAAACGGTTCTTGCAATTCATCCGGGGCATCCGGGCTGGGCCGGTGCGGACCAAGCTTTGGTCACACGGGCCATGTTCGCCGACGCGCTTCAGACCATGTTCGGGGATGGGCGCGTGTCCGAAGCCCTCGCGCTTTGGCTCGATCAGGGAATGGGCGCCTATTATGCCAATGATATCGCGATTGCGCGTCGCGAGATCACGGCGTCCGAGGCGGAACGCGATGCCCTGCAGGCGGCGCGCGCGTCCGGTGCATTGGATCTGCCGTTGTCCCGCCTGGAAGACCGGGCGACCGCGCGCGACACCTCGGCCATCGGCTATCTGGCGGTTCTTGGGTTGGTCGAGGTTTCACCGAACGGCAAGGCGGCGCCCTTTGTCTATGTGCAGGAAAGGACGCGGCTGCGTCGTCAGGATGCCTTTCAGAAAGCATTTGGGATCAGTTTGATCGATTTCTACGCCGCATTCGAAGCCTGGCGGCGGCTTGCCGCGGGCGGTGACGTGGCCAATGCGGTTTGGAGCCGGTGAGGTGTTGCGCTTGGATCGGGCGGGGTTTTGGCGTTTGATGACATTGGGAGGAGCACGGGATGTCAGAGTATTTCGACGCGTCTGAGACGCGGACATCCGAGGCGCGCGCGTCGGATCAGCTGGCTCGGTTGAACGCCGCCCTGACGCGGAACGGGCAAAGCGAACTTGGCAGTCTTGCGGATTTGGCCACCCTTCCCGTCCTTCGAAAGTCCGAATTGAGTGCGCGGCAGAAATCGAACCCGCCCTTTGGTGGTTTGCCCGTGGCCAATGCGCGCCAGATCTTTCAAAGCCCGGGGCCGATCTATGAACCCGGCGGGGTGAGCGATGACTGGTGGCGGATCGCCCGGTTCCTGCACGCGGCGGGCGTCGGCGCAGGCGACGTCGTCCAGAATTGCTTTGGCTATCACATGACCCCGGCGGGCCACATCTTCGAAAATGGGGCGCGGGCGGTGGGGGCCGCTGTTTTCCCGGCGGGCACTGGCCAAACCGAGCTTCAGGTGCAAGCGGCCCATGACATCGGCTGCACCGTTTATGCCGGGACGCCGGATTACTTGAAGGTCATCCTTGAGACCGCCGAGAAAAGCGGCACGCCATTGAAGTTCGAAAAAGCAGTGGTGAGCGGCGGCGCACTTTTCCCCTCGCTTCGCGATTACTATGCAACGCAGGGTATCACCTGTCTGCAATGCTATGCGACGGCGGATCTGGGCAATATCGCCTATGAGACGCGCGCGGATGAGGGGATGATCGTGGATGAAGGCGTGATCCTTGAGATTGTGCGCCCGGGTACCGGAGACCCGGTGCCGGACGGGGAAGTGGGCGAGGTCATCGTGACAAGCCTGAACCCCGATTATCCGCTTGTCCGGTTCGCCACGGGTGATCTGTCGGCCATTCTGCCGGGCCAAAGCCCGTGCGGCCGAACCAACATGCGCATCAAGGGCTGGATGGGCCGCGCAGATCAAACCGCTAAGATAAAGGGAATGTTTGTGCGGCCCGAGCAGGTGGCGCAACTGGTTGCCCGGTTTGACGATGTGGCCCGGGCCAGGGTCGAAGTGACCCGCGCGGACGAGGCGGATGCCATGCATGTCCGCGTGGAAACCGAGCGATCAGATGTCGAACCTGTCGAGGCCGCGCTGAGGGACATTCTGAAACTTTCGGGCACGGTTGAAATCGTGGCGCCGGGAACCTTGCCCAATGACGGCAAGGTCATTGATGATCAGCGCGACTATGGCTGAGGGCAGGACGCGCCTCGGGGAGGAGACATGATACGGTTTATTCTAAGGTTGGCAGCTTTGCTGGCGGCGGGCATGACCTTTGCGACGGTCGCCGTCGCCAAAGACGTTGCCCTGATCCTGACGCATACCGAATACGCAAGTCACCCGCGCGCACAGAATGACGGGGGTGACGACATTGCCGGCGCCGCGCTTTCGGCCGCTGGGTTCCAGGTCATCAAGCTTGAAAACCTGACCGCGGACCGCATGGGGCGCGTCTCGGAGGCGGCGAGATCGCTTTTGTCGGCGGATCGGATCGTGATTTTCGTGGACGGGCACATTGTGACCGGACAGCATGGTTCCTGGCTTTTGACCCGTGACGCAAGGCGCGCCGATGCCTTCACCGTTGGGCGCGTTGGCATCCCCATTGAACCGCTTCTGGATCTGGCTGGAGAAAAGCCGGGGCAAGCGCTTGTTCTAATCGGACCCGAACGCAGACAGCTTGGTCTGAGATCGACGCTGGAAGAAAACTTTGCGCCAGGTGACATCCCGCAAGGGGTGACCGTCGCGACAGGTTTGTCCCGCGATTTGGCGCTGGTTCTGCGGGACGGCCTGTTGCGCCCCGGGCGTACGATCGGCTCGGTCGTCGACGCCGCACCGAATTCCGTCAGTTTCGCGGGCTATATCCCGCGCGGCCTTCCGTTCCTGCCATTGCCCGCGGACGCGGCTGTGGCAAGCGGCCCGACACCGGAAGATCAGGCCTTTTGGGATGCCATGGTGCGACTTGATTCCCGGGGCGCGTATCAAAGCTATCTCGATCGGTTTCCCGATGGTGCATTCGTCGATGAGGCAGAAGAGCGGCTTGCGGCACTGTCGCTGTCGCCCGAGGCGTTGGCCGCCGCCGAGGAAGACGGGCTTGGCCTGTCGCGGAATGCGCGGCGTGAGATCCAGCGAAACCTGTCGATCCTTGGGTACAACACGCGCGGTGTGGACGGAATTTTTGGCCGGGGCACCCGCACCGCCATCAGCTCTTGGCAGCGCGGCAATGGGCTTCAGCCCTCGGGGTATCTGACCGGAAACCAAGTGCAGCGCATCGCGGCCGCGGCTGATGTTCGGGCGCGCGAGCTGGAAGAAGAGGCGCGCCGCCGGCGCGAGGCTGAGGAACGCGCAGATCTTGCGTTCTGGCGGGACACGGGGCGCGGAGAAAGCGAACCGGGGCTGAGAAGTTACCTTGAGCGCTATCCGGACGGTCTTTACGCCGATCTGGCGCGAGGCCGTCTGGCCGAGATCGAAGAACGCAACGCGGCTGCGGCGGCAGAGGCCGACCGGGAGCTTTGGCGCCAGGTCCGTGAAATCAATTCGCTTCAGGCCTATCAGGAATACCTGAACCGCCGCCCGGACGGCGCTTTCGCGGAAGAGGCCAAGACGCGGATTGCGCAGATCCGTGCCTCGACAGGCGCAAGCGATGCCCAGGTTCAGGCCGCACGGTCCGAGGAATCGCGTGTGGCTGGCAATCTCGCCATGCGCCTTCTTGTGGAAAATCGGCTGAATGGTCTGGGACTGGAGCCCGGGCGCGTGGACGGTCGGTTCGATGAAAACTCTCGACGGGCGATCCGGCGCTTCCAAAGGGCGCGCGAGCTGACCGTGACGGGTTACGTCACCCAGGAAACCTTGGTGCGGATGCTTGCGTCGCGTTAGGCGTCGGTCGGATCTTCGACGCTGACGCCGTCGGGCCCGAACCGGACCATGCGCCCGGCTTCAAGGTCTTTGGCAAAGACCGATGCAATGGCCATTTTGGCGTCGACCGGGCGCATATCCCATACATCGCGACACAGGGCCGTGAGGTTCGTCTGAACCTGGCGTTCGAAAAGGGCCCAGATTTCTTTCCGCTTCGCGGCGACATCGGGGTGGTCGTCATAGTAGTCTGCGCCCGCCTCGGCCAGCGTGCTGAGGATGCTGTTCAGGATTGCCTGATTGCCGCCATGGGCCAGGATGATGTCTTCGATACCGTCTTCAAGCATGTCGATGTCGACGTGAAAAACCGCGCCATCATCTTCCGAAAGAACGCCCGAATAGAATGCCGCATAGGCCCCCGCGCCCAGGTCATCCTGCGTATCCGACGCTGCTTGCCGGGCGGTCACTTCCAGTTCCTCGTGACTGCCGAACCAGCGCGGCAGAAGCTTGAAGGCATGATCGCTGTAGATCGACAGATCTGTCGGATCCAAGGTGCGCCACGCGTCGTAAGAGGCGCGAAGCTGCTTGCCGGCATCCGGCAACCCGTCGCACAGCATGTGCTGGACCAAAGCCAGCATGGGCGACTTGTGTGCCAAAGGATCGAAGTCCGCCAGGATCGCCTCGGCCCGGCCAAAGTATTGTGCCATGGCGTCAAGCGCGCCGTTGGATGTCTCTTCGATGAAGCCGCCACCGCGTATGGCCCAGCCAATTTCAATGGCGGCACGCGCCGTGATTGCGGCCAGGACATGGTCATCCGGCCTTTCCGCTTGGGCTGCGACCAGCCGGTCAAGGGTTGTCGTGTCGATCTTCGATACGCTTACCGGCGCGCAGTCTTCGTAGGATTGCAGGATTTCCTGCTGTGCCTTCCGCGCACCGATCAATCCGGCCCGATACAGGCGCGTTTTGTTCCGGGTCGTCGCGCCACAGCGTTCCCATCCAGCAATCAAGTCGTGAAGCCCGTCCCAGTCGCCTGCATCAGCCAGCGTGCGGGCCTGGTCTGCCGCGGCAGCCATTTCGTCGGCGTCGCTGTCGATATCGGGCAGGTCCATCTGGTCGCGCACGACCTTGCTGGACAGCATTGCGCCGGTTCCTGACGGCGTGAACAGGATCTTTGGGATCCAATAGGCAATGACCAGGGGCAGAACCAGAAGGTTCAGAAGAACCCGGATCGGATATGGCATCCTATTGAAAATGCCGGAATAAATCGCGCCGATGGCATGCATGGGCCAATCCCTTGAAGCTGTGCTTCCAAGGTTATCGGCAGGCTTCGCGGCAGACCGCGCGCAAAATTGTGGAATTTTTGGGCCCTAAGGGCGGGTGGGGATCAGCCCTGACGCGATTTGAAGCGGCGTTGGGTCTTGTTGATCACGTAGACACGGCCCTTGCGGCGCACAACGCGGTTGTCGCGATGGCGGGCTTTGAGCGAGCGCAGCGAGTTTCTGACCTTCATGGGTCTATCCTCTCATATCGCGGCGCGAAGCCGCGCCCAGTTACACATGTCGCCGAAGCGACGGTCCGATGGTGGGCGGTACTGGGATCGAACCAGTGACCCCTACGATGTCAACGTAGTGCTCTACCGCTGAGCTAACCGCCCGTCCCGCCGTTTCCGGCCCGCCCGAAACGGGCAAGGCGCGGGAAAACCCGCGCCGGTTCGGGGTCTATAAAAGCTCGTCCGTGACTCTTCAAGGGCTTTTGATACCGGGGCAAACCGGCTTATAGTTATCAAGATCAAAGGAGCGCCGATGCCCAAGCCGACCTATAGTCTGGCACTGCCCGAATTTCGCACGACCAGTGTGATCTTTGCCTCGCCGCATTCGGGCCGGGACTATCCCTGGACGTTTCTTCGAAAGTCGGTGCTGGATGAAAAGACCATCCGATCCTCGGAAGATGCGTTCGTCGATCAGTTGTTCGGCGCGGTTACGGCCTTTGGAGCGCCTTTCCTGATGGCCCATGCGCCGCGCGCATTCCTGGATCTGAACCGAAGCGCGGATGAACTGGACCCGGCCCTGATCCAGAACGTGCCGCGCAGCGCCCATAACCCGCGGGTCACTTCGGGTCTTGGCGTTATTCCACGCGTCGTGGCGAACGGGCGCAGCATTTATCGCGGCAAGATGCCTTTGAAAGAGGCCGAGGCGCGGATCGCCACGTATTGGCAGCCTTATCACAATGCGCTGGCCGAGCTGACGCGCGAAAGTCAGGAGCTTTTCGGCGAAGCGATCCTGATCGACTGCCATTCCATGCCGCACGAGGCGCTGGACAGCATTTCTTATCCCGCAGGCAAGCGGCCGGATGTGGTTTTGGGTGACCGGTTTGGGGCGGCGGCCTCGGGCGATGTTGTGGACCGGATCGAAGCGGCCTTTGCCGAGGCCGGGTTTACTGTGATCCGAAATGCACCTTTTGCCGGCGCCTATACGACGCAGCACTACGGACGACCGTCGATCAATCAGCATGTTGTGCAGGTCGAAATCGACCGGGCGCTTTACATGAACGAAGCGATGATCCGACCAAACGCGAATTTCAATGCGATGCGGGATGCCTTGACGCAGGTGGCCGCATCGATTGCCGAGATCGGCGGCAATCCGGTGCCTCTCGCCGCCGAATAGGCTTAGGCGATCTGATCCAAAACCCACTGAATCGCCGGATTTGCCGCGTCGCGCCGATGCGTGACCGTGCTGACCGTGAAAGAACGGATGGCGATGGGTGGTTCCGCAAAGCCCAGCCCAAACCGTTTTGCGTGTCGCTCAACCAGGGTTCGGGGCAGCGTGGCGACGAGATCTGTTTCCGCAAGGATCGCGAAGGCCGCAAGGAACTGTGGCACGGAGACGCGAACGCGGCGGGCAAAACCAAGCTCGGCCAGGGTGTCATCGACGATCCCGCGCATGGTCTCGTTTCGCGACACCAACAGGTGCTCGGCCCCGCAAAAGGTCTTCAGGTCGACCTCATCCTTTGAAAACAGCGCGTGCCCCGCGCAGGCAGTGACCAGATAGTGTTCTGAAATCAGAGGCTTGCTCGAAAACGACGGCCCGGGATCGGCAAAATACCCGACAGCGATATCCGTAGTCCCGTCCTTCAGCCGCGCAAGGCTGGTTGCCTGATCTTCGGTCGCGATCGAGACGGTCAGCCCCGGCGCGGCCTGCGTTGCCCGCGCAATCAGCGGCGGCAACACGGTCGCGATTTCGTGGTCACGGGTGGAAAGCCGGATATGGGCCTTGGTTGTCTGGGGATCGAACTCGGGCGGTCCCGCCAAGGCCGTCTCAACATTTTCGACGGCACGCCGGATGGAGGGCTCGATTGCTTCGGCAAACGCGGTCGGTTCAAGCCCGTGCGGCCGTCTGAGGAACAGCGCGTCTTCAAACACGTCCCGCAGACGGTTGAGCGCATGGCTGATCGAGGAATTGGTCAGACCCAGATCTGCGGCGACCGTGGCGGCCTTTCGGTGGCGCATGAGGCCGAGGAAAATCAGAAGGACCGTTAGGTCCAGGCGCCGTAGTTTCCTTTGATCGAAATCAGTCATGAAGCGATTTCAGTTTATTTGGATTCACTGCCGTCCTAGCTGTGATGCAACGCGACAGCAAGCAAAAGGACGGCCGCCATGACAAAGACAATTCTTATGATCGCATCGAACCCCGCCACGTCTCCGGTGACAGGCTGGCCCATAGGCTTTTGGTGGGCGGAACTGTCCCATGCCTGGCTGGCTTTCAGCGAGGCGGGGTATGACATCACGCTGGTCTCACCCGACGGCGGGGACCTTGTCGCCGATGACTGGTCCGACCCGGAACACGAAAGCGGTTATGCTGCCCATGACATCATCTCGCTTGGTTTCAAGACTTCGCCCGCAACGTCGGCGTTGATCAAAGGCACGGCCGCCTTGGCGGATGTGGACCCGTCCACCTTTGATGCGTTGTTCATCGTCGGCGGGCAGGGGCCGATGGTGACGATGGTCGATGACGAACGCGTGCAGGCCTTTGTGGCCGCCTTCTATGAAACCGGGAAGGTCACGGCCGCCGTTTGTCACGGCACCTGCGTCCTGCTGAAAACGCGGCTGTCCAGCGGAGATCTTCTGGTCAAGGGCAAGACCTGGACAGGCTTTGCCAATAGCGAAGAGGCCTATGCCGAAGGTGCGGCGGGCACCAAGATCCAGCCTTTCTGGATTGAGAGCGAGGCCAGGAAGATCGAGGACACGAACTTCATCACGGGCGGCACGTTGGCAGAGTTTGCCGTGAAAGACGGCAATCTGATCACGGGGCAACAACAGGTTTCGGCGGCTGCCACCGCGCGGAAGGTGATCGAGGCGCTGGGACGCTAGGGACCCATCAGCGCAGGGCGCGGCCCTTGATGATCGCGTCCTGCCCGAATTTTTCGCGAATCCTGTCTGCCGCACGTTCGGCCCCGGCCCGATGAATGGCCTGCGGATCCAGAAGATCGCCGGATGTGTCCGAAGTATCGGCAGGTGCCAGATCGCTGACGCCGACGCCGATCAAACGAAACGGACCGTCATCGTCTGCCTGATCCAGCAGATCGCGCGCCACACGATAGATCCGGTCGGCCATTTGCGTGGAATCGCGCAGAGTCGTGCGCTTGGACAGAAGCTTGTGGTCGGACCGCTTGAGTTTCAGTGTCACGATCCGGCCCGCGATGTCGCGGGCTTTCAGGCGGTCCGAGACTTTTTCGCTGAGCCGCCAGATGTGCCCGTCGAGCACGTCGGTGCGGGCGGTGTCTTCGCCGAATGTCGTCTCGTGGCTGACCGATTTGATCGGTGCGTTCCGGGTGACTCGCCGGTGATCCTTGCCGCGCGCCAGATGCCAGAGGCGATCCCCCATCGACCCGAACCTCTCTGACAGGGCCTCGCGGTCCCAACGCCGTAAATCACCGAACGTGCGGATGCCGGCGCGGTCCAACGAGGCCTGGCCCGCAGGTCCGATGCCCCAGATTAGCCGGACAGATTTCGGTTCCAGAAAATCCTCGGTCTCGGCTGCGCCGATCACGGAAAACCCGCGGGGTTTGTCGAGATCCGAGGCGACTTTGGCCAGATACTTGTTATGGCTGAGCCCGATGGAACCGGTGATTCCCAATTCGTCCTGCATGCGCCTGACCAGGCGGGCAAGCATGACCGCAGGGGGCGCCCCATGCAGGCGTTCCGTGCCGGTCAGATCCATGAAAGCTTCGTCCAGCGACAAAGGTTCGATGACGGGTGTCAGTTCCTCCATCATCGCGCGGATCTGTTTCGAGACCTCGGAATAGACGGACATTCGACCCGGGACGACCACGGCCTCGGGGCAGAGCTTCAGCGCTTGGAACATCGGCATGGCCGATTTCACGCCTTTGATCCGCGCGATGTAGCATGCCGTCGACACGACGCCGCGACGCCCGCCGCCGACGATCACCGGCTTGTCGCGCAGGTCCGGATTGTCGCGTTTTTCGACCGAGGCATAAAACGCGTCGCAGTCCATATGGGCGATGGACAGATCGAAGAGTTCCGAGTGAGATGTGATGCGCGGACTGCGGCAGGACGGGCAACGGGTACCGTCGTCAAAGGTTTCCAAACAATCGCGGCAAAGGGCGGGCATGGCAGAAAGATACGCTTGGTCGACGGAAGCGACAATGCCGCGCGAAGACTATGACGGCGCGAAGATCGCTCTCCTGACAGGTGAGGCGGTCGTGGTGCTGCGCCGCGATGATATCCCGACAATTCCCTTTCCGGGCGCCGTGGATCTGCCGGGGGGCGGGCGCGAGGGGCGGGAGGCCCCGATCAGATGTGCCTTGCGGGAAACGCGCGAAGAACTGGGCGTGGAGGTTCCCGAAGCCCGGGTGACGTTTGGCCGCGTCGTTCCGGGTATTCTTCAGGGACAAATGCCGATCTGGTTTTTTGTGGGCAGGGTGGATCAGGCGTTGGTGGATGCCATGGTTCTGGGCGATGAGGGTCAGGCTTTCTGGACCGAGCCGGTTGAGGCTTTTCTGGCGCGCACGGACGCGGTGCCGCATCTTCAGCGGAGATTGAGAGAATATTGCCGAGGGGCAATCGACCGAGGGCAGTAGCAGCCGCTGGCGCCTGTGGTGGGTCGCAATGATTGCTGGTGGGCGATGCAGGGCGCATAGGCCCGGTTTTCTTGGGAAATCGGGACTGACTGGATGTCGAAACACTGTGTTTCAAAGCCCTTTGGATGCCGAAATCGCCTGGTTTTCAGGCTAGCGATGGGGACGGATTGGCCACTTTGCAAGATCTTGAAAGCCGGTCCTGTCACGCGTTCTTGAATTCGTGAGCGGGTTGGCTCATCTCCCTGTCAAACGCCCGGAAAGCGGGCCAGGATTGAGAGGACAGAGCCTATGATTGATACCCCATTCGGCACGATTGGCGGCGACGGCATGGCGATCTTGCTGTTCGCGCTGTTCATCATCATCTGCATTTTTCTGGGTGTGCGGATCGTCCCGCAATCGGAGAAACACGTGGTCGAGCGGTTTGGTCGGCTTCGCACGGTGCTGGGCCCGGGGATCAATCTGATCGTTCCGTTTTTCGACGTGGTGCGCCACAAGATCTCGATCCTGGAACGCCAGCTTCCGACGGCGAGCCAGGATGCCATCACGTCGGACAACGTGCTGGTTCAGGTCGATACGAGCGTGTTCTACCGGATCCTTGAGCCGGAAAAGACCGTGTATCGGATCCGGGATGTGGATGCGGCGATTGCGACAACGGTGGCCGGGATCGTCCGGGCTGAGATCGGCAAGATGGAATTGGATGAGGTTCAGGCGAACCGCGCCCAGCTGATCACGACGATCAAGGCATTCGTCGAGGAAGCGGTGGATGCCTGGGGGATCGAAGTGACGCGGGCCGAGATTCTGGACGTCAACCTGGACCAGGCCACGCGCGATGCGATGCTTCAGCAGTTGAACGCCGAGCGTGCGCGGCGTGCCCAGGTGACCGAGGCGGAAGGTCAACGCCGCGCTGTGGAGCTTGCCGCCGATGCCGAGCTTTACGCTGCGCAAAAGGCGGCGGAAGCGCGTCGGGTCGAGGCCGATGCAGAGGCCTATGCCACCGGGGTCGTGGCCACGGCGATCCGCGACAACGGGTTGGAGGCTGCGCAATATCAGGTCGCGCTGAAGCAGGTCGAGGCGCTGAACGCCTTGGGCGCGGGTGAAGGCAAACAGACGATCGTCTTGCCAGCCAATGCGATCGAAGCGTTTGGCGACGCGTTCAAGATGCTAAGGGGTCAGGGATGAACTGGTTGACCGAATGGTGGGTTTGGCTGGTCGCCGCGATCCTGCTCGGGATCCTGGAGATGCTGGCTCCGGCTTACATCTTCCTGGGCTTTGCGCTAGGCGCAGCGGTCACGGGGGTGGTTCTTTTGATCGGCGGGCCTTTGGCCGTATGGCTGGCCGGGTCGCTGCCGACCCTGTTCCTGTTTTTTGCGGTGGCGTCCTTGATCGCGTGGTTTGTCCTGCGCCGGGCGCTGGGTGTACGCAAAGGTCAGGTTAAGGTCTTCGACCACGACATCAACGAGGACTGAGCGCCGTCAGGCGGAGCGGCCTTCGGCCGCACGGTCTTCTCTCGTCGTCCGGCTGCGCCGATCCTCCTCGGGCCGCCCCATGGGCGCCGGCGGGTTCAGGCGAACCGGTGGTTCGGATGTTTGGCCTGAGGCGACGACAGTTCCGCCTGGATGGCCTGCGCCGCTGCTTTGGGATCGGGCGATGTCCAGATCGGACGCCCCACCACCACATGATCCGCCCCTGCGGCGATGGCCTCAGCGGGGGTCGCGATGCGCTTCTGATCGCCCTTCGCGCTGCCCGCAGGCCGAACACCGGGGGTGACGATCAGCTTGCCTTCAGCTTCCGGCGTGGCCCGAATGCGGGCCGCTTCCTGCGGTGAGGTGATCACCCCGTGAGCGCCCGCTTCCAGGGCTATTTGCGCGCGTTCGACCGCGATATCGGGCAGGTTGCCGGGTTTGATGAGGTTCGCGTCGAGATCATCTCGATCCAGCGATGTCAGGACCGTAACGGCCAGAATCTTGAGATCTTTCCCCGACGCGCCTTCGCAAGCCGCGCGGACCACATGGGGATCGCCCTGCACCGTCAAGAAATCGAAACCGAACTGGGCAAGACCGCTGACCGCGGCCTCAATCGTGGCGCCGATGTCAAAGAGCTTCATGTCCAGGAAGATACGCTTGCCGTGATCGTCCTTCAGTTCGCAGGCCAGCGCCAGCCCCCCGCCGGTGAGCATGCCAAGGCCAATCTTGTAGAAGCTGGCGGCGTCGCCGATCCTGTCGGCGAGGGCCAGCCCGTCCAGCGCGTTCGGCACATCCAGCGCGACAATCAGGCGATCAGTCTTCATGGCTGCCCTCTTGCGCGGGGTGGGACGTCGGGTCAAGGGGCGGGTATTCGCGGGCCGAGATGTTCAGATCGCCCCATTCGCGCATCGGGATGGGGTGATCCGGATCGCGCGCATCGGTGACCGTCCAGCCAGAAAGCCCGACCGTCAGCGCCATCGGAAAAATCTTATGTGGCGCCCGGGACCGGGCCCTGAGGCGCACGATGCGGCGTCCGCGGATTGCTTCTGCCAATGCGGCGATGCGCGGATCGGGTTGGGGTTGGCGCGCGGTTTCGGTCCGGAACCGTTTCTGGGCGTCGGCCACATGGTGGCGGATCGTGTCCGGAAAGCTTTCGATCAGCTTGCGCCGGGCGCGATCGGCGGCCCGGTTAGCGTCGAGGCCTTCGACCAGCGGAGAGGGCGAAGCGAGGATCAGACCGAGGGCCTCGGCCTCATCCGCATCGAGCCCGGTCAGGCGTGTCCGGTAGTTGAACCCAAGCTCGATACCGCCCGCGCGCCCCTGGTGGACGATGATGGGCAATCCAGCCTCGGTCATGGCGTCCACGTCACGCAGGATCGTGCGCGGCACGACCTCAAGCTCCTCCGCCAATTGAGCGCTGGTCTGGCGCCCCCGGTTCTGGAGGATCAACAGGATCTGCAAAAGGCGTGATGCGCGCATGAATTGATTAAAACATGACATAAGATGTCAGAAAAGACCTCGTATGGCTCGAGCCGGATGAAACGAGAGGAGAGGCCATGCCTCATTACGAAGTCGCGCGGGACATTGGTGCGGAGCCATCGGTTGTCTGGAAGATATTGACGGATGCAGACCGACTGGCTGATGGCACGTTCAGCGTCATAAAGATCGAAGGGACCATCGCCGAAGGGCAAAAGATCAGGCTTTGGTCCGACGTGGATCCGGACCGCGCGTTTTCGATACATGTGCGGGATGTTAGGCCGAACGCGTCCATGGTTTGGGAAAACGGCTTGCCGTTCGGGTTGTTCAAGGGATCGCGTCGCTTTGAGGTCACACCGGTGGAGGGCGGCACGCGGTTCCACATGCGTGAGGATTACACAGGGGCTTTGGCGGGAATGATGTTCAAGATGATCCCGGACTTGCAGCCATCCTTCGAGACCTTCGGAGATGGGGTCAAGGCCGCGGCGGAAGGGGCAAATGGATGAACATGATCACCTATGGGAATGGGACCGAAGACGATCCCTGGCAGTTGAAAACGCCGCCGATGTCGTCGGACTATCTGGCCTGGGCCGATAAGTCGAAGGACCCGCCAGCCCTGGTTGTTCAGGTGGGCAAGACGGTTCTGTCGTATCAGTTGCGCGCGCTTGAGGATGCCCATGCGATGCTGTTGGCCCATGGGGATTGGATGCCCCTGGGCAATGCCGATGAGGGAAAACCCGTCAAGGACGGCACCTTTGAGGCCTGGGCGCGCGATCCGTCGAACCCGGTGGGCGGGTTTTATGGGCTTCGGAAGGGGTATCGCGGGAGATTTGCCAATTATGTCTCGCCGGTGATGGAGCTTCTGGGGCTGGTGGAGTTGGAGCACAACCCGCGGAACAACCGGGTGCGGGCCCGGCACCAGGGCTGATTGCGCCGCGCCTTCGCGCGTCGCGGCGGCGGAGGGGGCCAGCCCCCTCCGGACCTCCCCCGGAGTATTTCTGCCAAGTTGAAGGGGTGGTCGATTGGCGTTGGGGGTGAGAGACTGCCCGGATGGGATCGAAGCGTGTAGCAGATGCGCTGGCGGCGTTTGATGGGCGGCAGGTTGCGCCGCTTTCGCGGCTTGTGGAACAGGGCCTTGGCGGAGCCGCCTGCGATACGCTGCTGAAAGCGGTGCCCGGGCCGAATGAGGTGGCCGCCACCTGGGTCATAAAGGCGCTTTTCGAGCAAGGGAGCGGGTCCGATCTGGGATCGGCGTTCGCGCGTTTGGGCGCGGTGGAAGCGCCGGACGCGGTTCTTCATCTTCTGCAATCCGTTCAATATGCGCCGGATGCTTCTGTCGGTGCCGAGGTGGCCATTTGGCCGCTTCTGTCGCATCGGCGGGGTCTTCTTCGGGTATGGGCGCTGGATGCGCTTGTCCGGATCCGTCCGTCCGATCCGGCTGTGCGCGCACGTCTGCAAGAGGCCTTGGATGCGAAAGAGCCAGCCATGCGGGCCCGGGCCCGCGCGCTTTCGCAGCTTGTGGACCCGCCGTTGGCATGACAGTCCATAGCCATGCGGAGTTCACTTGAGATTTATGATCTGGCCAGCGGTAATGCGCGGGTGGTGTTTCAAACGGAAGATCTGATCGAAGCGCCAAACTGGGAGCCGTCCGGTGACACCCTGGTGTTCAACGGGGGCGGTCTTTTGTACCGGATCGCGTTGGACGGCGGCGCGCCGGTCCAGATCGACACGGGCGTCGCGACGCGGTGCAACAACGATCACGGCGTGTCACCCGATGGGCGGACATTGGTGGTGTCGCACCGGACCGAGGACGGCTCGACCATCTTCACCTTGCCTGCGGAAGGAGGCACGCCGCAGCAGATCACGCCCGGCGGATCCTATTGGCACGGCTGGTCGCCGGACGGGTCGACCCTGGCATTTGTCGGCAAGCGAGGCGGGCGGTTCGACATCTACACGGTTCCCGTGAGTGGTGGCGCCGAGGCCCGGTTGACTGGGTTGGACGGCGCCGAAGACGGGCATAATGACGGGCCGGATTATGCCGCCGATGGAATGCGGATCTGGTTCAACTCGGACCGGACGGGCCATGCACAGATCTGGACGGTCGGCTTGGATGGATCGAACCCCGAGCAGGTGACCTTCGACGAGCGCGTCAACTGGTTCCCGCACCCGTCGCCCGATGGGCAATGGGTTGTCTATCTGTCTTATCCGCCGGGGACCGAGGGGCACCCGGCGGATCTGGATGTGGAACTGCGCCTGATGCGGCCTGATGGGTCGGACATGCAGGTGCTTCTGGCGTTCAACGGTGGGCAGGGGACGATCAATGTCCCCTCTTGGGCGCCCGACAGCAGCGGGTTTGCCTTTGTCCGGTATGAACGACCCTAGCGTTTGTCCTGCATGATCCGTTTGACCATCTTGCCGAAGGATTTGTCCTTTGCGCGCCGTTCGGCCAGCGTCCGGTCGTTATGGGCGTCTTCGGCCAGAAGCTTGCGCCAGCGTTTCAGACGGTCAGGGTCGAGAACGCCGCCGGCGATGGCTGCCTGAACCGCGCAGCCGGGTTCGGTGTCGTGACCGCAGTCGCGAAAGCGGCAGGCCTGGGCCAGATCCTCGATATCGGAAAACACCGCGCCGATCCCGTCCCGTGCGCCGACAAGACCAAGCTCTCGCATGCCGGGCGTGTCGAGCACCCAGCCGCCCGATGGCAGTTCGAAGAGTTCGCGGTGGGTCGTCGTGTGGCGTCCCTTCGCATCGTCTTCGCGGATCCCTTGGGTGGCTAGGATGTCCTCGCCCAACAGGGCGTTTGTCAGGGTGGATTTGCCGACGCCGGACGATCCTGCAAAAGCAACGGTCTGACCTGTGCCCAGCCAAGGCGACAGGCGCTCCGCCGTCGCTTTGTCAGTTGCATTCACGGGTTCCACGATCTGGCCCGGAAGGTCCGCGCGCGCCATGGCTGCGAAGCCCTCCGGGTCGTCGTGTTGGTCGGCTTTCGTCAGCAACACCGCCGCTGCGACCTGCGCTTCGCGGGCAAGGGCCAGATAGCGCTCGATCCTGGCGACGTTGAAATCGGCATTGCAGGACGAGACAATGAACAGCGTGTCGACATTGGCCGCGATGGGCTGAACCCGACCCTCTGCCCCGGCGGCCCGCCGTTGAAACAGGCTGAACGGGTGAAGCAGTCGGACGGCCCGGCCCCGATTGGGGTCAATAAGCAGCCAATCGCCGACTGTCGCAGGGCGATCCGCGGCGAAGGGAGGTACGGTGTTCGGCGCGCCTGGCCCCGTCAGAACAAGGGCGTTTCGGTGCACCGCGAGGATGCGGGCGGGCAGAAGGCCTGCGGCGTCGGGATCAAGCTGCGCCGTGAAGTGTGGACGCCAGCCGAGCGGCTTCAGTGGATCAGAGGAAGGGGCCGATGACAGGCCGAATTGTGAGAAGTCCATGGTGATCTATATCCGGTGGAAATGTCGGGATTTCGCCAACCAAACAGGGCCGCCACGGCGGCTCGGGTCGCACTGTCTGGTCATGGGCCGCGCTTTTCGGCGGCCCCGCATTACCGGGTCATAGACTCTCCATCTTCTTTTGCGGGGTTAGCACATATTGGGCGTATTCGAAAGCATCACAGACTTGCGAGGATTGGTGGCGCACCCCATATCCAACGCAAGGCCCGAAATGGTGTGCCGCGAAGGCGGGCGCTGCGATATGGGCGCTTACGGAAGGAGAGACCGATGGACTTGGAGAAGTTCACCGAGCGGTCGCGCGGTTTTCTGAACGCCGCCCAGACGATCGCCATGCGGGAAAGCCACCAAAGGCTGGCGCCCGAGCATTTGCTGAAAGCTTTATTAGATGATGATCAGGGGCTTGCCGCCAACCTGATCAAACGCGCGGGCGGGGCGCCCGAGCGGGTGATCGAGTCCGTGGATCTGACGCTGTCAAAGGCGCCAAAGGTTCAGGGCGATGCGGCGCAGATCTATACCGATCAATCGACCGTCCGGGTTCTGGATGAGGCCGAGAAGATCGCGACCAAAGCCGGCGACAGTTTTGTCCCGGTGGAACGGATCCTTATGGCGCTGGCCATGGTCCGGTCCGAGGCGAAGAAAGCCTTGGAAGCGGGCGCCGTCACGGCCCAGAACCTGAATGCCGCGATCAACGATATCCGGAAGGGTCGGACGGCGGATTCAGCCTCGGCCGAGGAAGGCTATGACGCGTTGAAGAAATACGCGACTGATCTGACTGCGCGGGCGCGCGATGGCAAGATCGACCCGATAATCGGACGTGACGACGAGATCCGGCGCGCGATGCAGGTCTTGTCGCGGCGCACCAAGAACAACCCGGTTCTGATCGGGGAACCCGGCGTCGGTAAGACGGCGATCGCCGAAGGGTTGGCGATGCGCATCGTCGATGGCGACGTGCCGGAAAGCCTGCGGAATAAATCACTTCTGGCGCTGGACATGGGCGCTTTGATCGCAGGCGCGAAGTATCGCGGCGAATTCGAAGAGCGCCTGAAGGCTGTCTTGTCCGAGGTTATGTCGGCGGCCGGCGAGATCATTCTGTTCATTGACGAGATGCACACGCTTGTGGGTGCGGGCAAGACCGATGGGGCGATGGATGCGTCGAACCTGTTGAAACCGGCGCTTGCACGGGGTGAGTTGCACTGTGTCGGTGCGACCACGCTGGATGAGTACCGCAAGTATGTCGAAAAAGACGCGGCCTTGGCGCGCCGGTTCCAGCCCTTGGTGGTCGAGGAGCCGACCGTGGAAGACACCGTGTCGATCCTGCGGGGCATCAAAGAAAAGTACGAACTTCACCACGGCGTCCGGATCTCGGACAGCGCATTGGTGTCGGCGGCGACGCTGTCGCACCGCTATATCACCGACCGGTTTTTGCCGGACAAGGCCATCGACCTGATGGACGAGGCCGC
Source organism: Paracoccaceae bacterium (assembly GCA_965267475.1). Taxonomy (GTDB): domain Bacteria; phylum Pseudomonadota; class Alphaproteobacteria; order Rhodobacterales; family Rhodobacteraceae; genus JBCBKU01. Next base: position 62,530 of record OZ254079.1, on the reverse strand, counting down.
GTCGCGTCTGCGCATGGAAGTGGATTCAAAGCCCGAGGAACTGGATGCGCTCGACCGGCAGATCCTGCAAATGCAGATCGAGGCCGAGGCGCTGAAGAAAGAGGACGACAAGGCGTCGAAAGACCGGCTTGAGAAGCTGGAAAAAGAGCTGTCGGATCTTCAGCAGAAGTCGGCCGAGATGACGGCGCAGTGGCAGTCGGAACGCGACAAGCTGGAAAGCGCGCGGGGGTTGAAAGAACAGCTCGACCGGGCGCGGGCGGAACTCGATCAGGCCAAGCGGGCCGGTGACCTCGCCAAGGCGGGAGAGCTGTCTTACGGCGTGATCCCAGATCTTGAAAAGCAGCTTGAGGCCGCGGAAGAGGCCGAAACCGACGTGATGGTCGAGGAGGCCGTGCGCCCGGCGCAGATCGCCGAGGTGGTCGAACGCTGGACCGGGATTCCAACGGCCAAGATGCTGGAGGGTGAGCGCGAAAAGCTTCTTCGTATGGAAGAAGAGATCGGTAAACGCGTGATCGGTCAGACGGCTGCGGTGACTGCCGTGTCGAACGCCGTTCGCCGTGCGCGGGCCGGGCTTCAGGATGAAAACCGCCCCCTGGGGTCGTTCCTGTTCCTTGGGCCAACCGGCGTGGGCAAGACCGAGCTGACCAAAGCGCTCGCCGAGTTTCTGTTCGACGATGACAGCGCCATGGTCCGGGTCGATATGTCAGAATTCATGGAGAAGCACGCGGTCGCCCGTCTGATCGGGGCGCCCCCGGGGTATGTGGGCTATGACGAAGGCGGAGTGCTGACTGAGGCCGTGCGCAGGCGCCCCTATCAGGTTGTTCTGTTCGACGAGGTTGAAAAAGCGCACCCGGATGTCTTCAACGTGCTGTTGCAGGTGCTTGATGACGGTGTGCTGACCGATGGTCAGGGTCGGACGGTCGACTTCAAGCAGACGCTGATCATCCTGACCTCGAACCTTGGGTCGCAGGCGCTGAGCCAGTTGGCCGAAGGCGCTGATAGTGGTCAGGCGCGACGCGATGTGATGGATGCGGTGCGCGCCCATTTCCGGCCCGAGTTCCTGAACCGTCTGGATGATCAGATCATCTTTGACCGGCTGAGCCGCGAAGACATGGGCGGGATCGTCGAGATCCAGCTTGCACGGCTGACGAAGCGGTTGGCCCAGCGGAACATCGTGCTTGAGTTGGACGAGGGTGCGATCAAGTGGCTGGGCGATGAAGGCTATGATCCGGTCTATGGCGCGCGGCCCTTGAAACGGGTGATCCAGCGAAGTCTTCAGGATCCGTTGGCCGAGATGCTTTTGGCGGGCGACATCGCGGATGGGTCGACGGTGCCTGTTAGCGCCGGGGTCGATGGGCTGATCGTCGGAGATCGCGTGTCGTCATCCAACCGGCATCCGCCTGAAGACGCCATCGTTCACTGACTTTCGCGAATGCTAACGAGAGGGCGGGTCCATGCGACTCGCCCCTTGCGTGTTAAGATTCGGCTGAATTGCGTTTCAATCCTGTGATTGGTCTTGGACTGTTGCGGGCGCCGAAACCAAATATGCCGAAAATCGGCCCTTCCGCCCCATTTTCGCCATTTCCGTTGGCGGGCCCGCATCGGTCTGCCAGTGTCCGGTCATGGGGTGTGTTCTGGGGGCTGCGTGTGTAACGAGTAGGTGTCCGTTTTATGGGACGAGTAAAGGCCTTCATCTGTGACGAAAGCGGAGCTGTGTCAGCCGATTGGGTGGTGCTGAGCGCTGGGATCGTCACCTTCGCCGTGTTTGTTGTCCTCGTCATTACAGACAACACAGTGATCATGGGCCCGATCTTGTCGGATGTCATCGAAGCTCAGGTTACCTCTGGGGGGTAGCTCGTGCGCGGCCGGTCCCGGGGGGCGGGACCGGCCAGTTGTCTTACTTCGGCAGCAATACTGCATCGATCGCGTGGATCACGCCGTTGGTCGCAATGACATCGGCCAGGATCACATTCGACTTGTTCACCTTCACGCCGTCTGTGCCGTCCACATGGACCGTCTGGCCCTGCACGGTTGCGACATTCAGACGCTGACCCGCCAACTGGTCGGAGGTCACGGCGCCCGGCACGACGTGATAGGTCAGGATCTTGATCAACTGATCCTTGTTCTCGGGCTCAAGCAGGCTTTCGACCGTACCGGCGGGCAGGGCGGCAAAGGCATCATTCGTCGGCGCGAAAACCGTGAAGGGACCGTCGCCCTTCAATGTCTCGACCAGGCCTGCGGCCTGAACGGCAGCCACCAGGGTCGAGAAATCATCATTGGATGCGGCGATATCGACGATATCGTCGCCGTCATCCATCATCGCGCAGGCCGATGTGATGGCCATGAGGCCCGCCACTGCAACCGATTTGAGTGCGAAACGTCTGTTCATGGGTGTCCCCCTTCCGGAATTGTATTGAAATTGCGACAGGGCGGTGAACCCGCCCTGCCGTTTGATCTGACAGGTCTCTTACGAGCCCGGCAGGATCACTGTGTCGATCACGTGGATGACGCCGTTCGTTGCTTCGATATCGGCGGTTACGACACTGGCTTCGTCGATTTTGACGCCACCGTCGGTCATGATCGTGACGTCCGAGCCTTCGACGGTCGTGGCCATCATGTTGTTGGACAGATCGCCGGACATCACTTTGCCCGGAACAACGTGATAGGTCAGGACAGCAACCAACTGGTCCTTGTTTTCCGGCTTAAGAAGGTTGTCGACCGTACCTTCCGGCAGCGCGGCGAAGGCTTCGTCCGTCGGAGCAAAGACCGTGAACGGTCCGTCGCCTTTCAGGGTTTCAACCAGACCGGCGGCTTCGACCGCGGCGACGAGCGTGTTGAAGGAACCGGCGCCAGCGGCGGTGTCGACGATGTCTTTCTTCATCCCGCCTGCGAAAGCAGGAGCGGCGACGAGGGCGGCGGCGGTGATCGAAAGAAGAGTTCTGCGAAGCATTTGATAGTCCTCCGAATTGAATGAGCGATGCTCGTGTTGTGGCATCGCGCAGAGTTACGAAGGGATCGGGGGGCTGGATCACAGGGGGTTTTTGCCGATTGCATTTGATCCGTCGGGCAAGCGCGCTAAGCGCGGCCTTCTGCGCAGATCCAATCACAAAAACGTGAGCAACCGTGACCCGACAATTCAAAAGTTTGATTTCAGGGACGCACAGGTTTGTGAGAACAGTTTGTTGGTTTGGGGGGACGTGACTCCTTAGAAACAAGCAGAACACGTTGGAGGGAACTTATGGCTGGTCGGTACAAAAGCAAACTGAAGTGGAGCGATGTCACGCCCGAACATGCCTATGTGAACCGGCGTCAAATCATCGGAGGTGTCGCAGCCGCAGGGTCGATCGCCGCGATTGGCGGTGCCGGTCGGGCGCGGGCCAGCGCGGAGCTGGAGCCCAATTCGTATGAGGACATCACGTCCTACAACAACTTCTATGAGTTCGGGACGGACAAGGGTGATCCGAAGAAACATGCCGGACAAATGACAACCGACCCCTGGGCGATCAAGGTGGACGGTCTTGTGGATCGTCCCGGCACCTATGATCTGGCGGACATCCTGAAGGACAAGTCCATTGAAGAGCGGATCTATCGTTTCCGCTGCGTCGAAGCCTGGTCGATGGTCATCCCCTGGAATGGGTTCGAGCTGAAGGATCTGTTGGATCAGGTGGGCGTACAGTCCTCGGCCAAGTATGTCGCATTCGAGACGCTGCTTCGGCCGGAAGAGATGCCAGGTGTGAAGTTCCCGATCATCGAGTGGCCCTATGTCGAGGGGCTACGACTTGATGAGGCGATGCATCCGCTGACGCTGATGGCGACTGGCATCTATGGAAAAGACATGCCGAACCAGAACGGTGCGCCGATCCGGCTTGTCGTGCCCTGGAAGTACGGTTTCAAGTCGATCAAGTCGGTCGTACGGATGACGCTGACCGATACCGTTCCCGCCACGGCGTGGAACAAGTACAGCGCGAAAGAGTACGGGTTCTACTCGAACGTGAACCCGACGGTGGATCATCCGCGGTGGAGCCAGGCCAGCGAAAGGGTCATTGGCGGCGGTCTGTTCGCGAAAAGGGTGCCCACGTTGATGTTTAACGGTTATGAAGAAGAAGTGGCTTCTTTGTATAGCGGGATGGATCTGTCCGAAAACTTCTGATGGCGCTGACTGATCGCATAAACGGCTGGGCCCGAAAGATACCGGCCTGGCCCATCTATGTGATCGCGGTGTTTCCGATTGTCTGGGTGTTCTGGGCTGGCATTTCCGGCCAGCTGGGACCGGAGCCCGTGAAAGCGATCGAGCATCGGCTTGGCTTGTGGGGCCTTCAGGTCCTGATCGCCAGTTTGCTGATCACGCCCGCCCGGACCTATCTGAAGCTGAACCTGATCAAGTATCGACGCGCGATCGGTCTGGTCGCGTTCTTCTATATTCTGGCGCATCTTCTTGTTTGGCTGATCCTAGACGTTCAGTGGTTGAGCGAAATTTGGAAAGACATTCTGAAGCGGCCCTATATCACGGTGGGAATGGCCGGATTTGTTCTGCTGATCCCCTTGGCGATCACGTCCAACGATCTTTCGATCCGGAAGATGGGCGCGGCGGCCTGGCGCAAGATGCACAAGCTTGTCTACGGCGCGGTCATCCTGGGCGGTGTCCACTATCTGATGCAGGCCAAGGGCTTTCAGATCCAACCCATCGTTTACCTGCTTGTCATCGTCGGGTTGTTGGCCCTTCGGGTGAAACTGAACCGCAAACGCACCCGCGCACCGGTTGCCTGAGTCCCCCAAGAATCTGTGGAAGACTCACTCCAAGCAAGGGACGCCGCGTCATCTTCAGAAGAATTTTGCGCCGCGGCTGTCCTGAATTGTGGCAGGACCCCGTGAAACCCCCTTATTTTGTGGGTGTTGGGGGCCTGCCAAAAAAAAGACATGGTCAGTGAAAAAATCACTTGCGAAGGGGTGTGTGGGTGCGTACATAGCCCCTCACCGAACGGTCAGCGACGGCCGCGAGGTAAACAAAATAGAAGCAGATGAGGCGGGCGCGCCGAGAAAGGTTTACGGCGCATCGGTCAATTTTGTTTCTTCGCTCTTTGAAATCGCTGGTTACTGAAGAGATATGTGGGCGGTTTGGTCCTTTCGATGGACAAACAACTGCATATCGACTTCCTAGGGCTTCGGCTCGATCATGGAAGGTCAGCTTCACTGTTTGAACGGCTTTCGGTTTCTTATGAAACCAGAAGCACATCAAACAGATGACTGAACCGGGGTCACACCCGGTTCGATGTGCAGAGGTTCGAACGTCAAGGATAAGCTCGTAAGAGCTTTTCAACTTGAGAGTTTGATCCTGGCTCAGAACGAACGCTGGCGGCAGGCCTAACACATGCAAGTCGAGCGCCCCTTCGGGGGAGCGGCGGACGGGTTAGTAACGCGTGGGAACGTGCCCTTCTCTACGGAATAGCCTCGGGAAACTGAGAGTAATACCGTATACGCCCTTCGGGGGAAAGATTTATCGGAGAAGGATCGGCCCGCGTTGGATTAGGTAGTTGGTGGGGTAATGGCCTACCAAGCCGACGATCCATAGCTGGTTTGAGAGGATGATCAGCAACACTGGGACTGAGACACGGCCCAGACTCCTACGGGAGGCAGCAGTGGGGAATCTTAGACAATGGGGGAAACCCTGATCTAGCCATGCCGCGTGAGTGACGAAGGCCCTAGGGTCGTAAAGCTCTTTCGCCAGGGAAGATAATGACGGTACCTGGTAAAGAAGTCCCGGCTAACTCCGTGCCAGCAGCCGCGGTAATACGGAGGGGACTAGCGTTGTTCGGAATTACTGGGCGTAAAGCGCACGTAGGCGGACTGTTAAGTTAGAGGTGAAATCCCGGGGCTCAACCCCGGAACTGCCTTTAATACTGGCAGTCTTGAGTTCGAGAGAGGTGAGTGGAATTCCGAGTGTAGAGGTGAAATTCGTAGATATTCGGAGGAACACCAGTGGCGAAGGCGGCTCACTGGCTCGATACTGACGCTGAGGTGCGAAAGTGTGGGGAGCAAACAGGATTAGATACCCTGGTAGTCCACACCGTAAACGATGAATGCCAGACGTCGGGTAGCATGCTATTCGGTGTCACACCTAACGGATTAAGCATTCCGCCTGGGGAGTACGGTCGCAAGATTAAAACTCAAAGGAATTGACGGGGGCCCGCACAAGCGGTGGAGCATGTGGTTTAATTCGAAGCAACGCGCAGAACCTTACCAACCCTTGACATCCTTGTCGCGGTTTCCAGAGATGGATTCCTTCAGTTCGGCTGGACAAGTGACAGGTGCTGCATGGCTGTCGTCAGCTCGTGTCGTGAGATGTTCGGTTAAGTCCGGCAACGAGCGCAACCCACATCCTTAGTTGCCAGCAGTTCGGCTGGGCACTCTAGGGAAACTGCCCGTGATAAGCGGGAGGAAGGTGTGGATGACGTCAAGTCCTCATGGCCCTTACGGGTTGGGCTACACACGTGCTACAATGGTAGTGACAGTGGGTTAATCCCCAAAAACTATCTCAGTTCGGATTGTCGTCTGCAACTCGACGGCATGAAGTCGGAATCGCTAGTAATCGCGTAACAGCATGACGCGGTGAATACGTTCCCGGGCCTTGTACACACCGCCCGTCACACCATGGGAGTTGGTTCTACCTGACGGCCGTGCGCTAACCTTCGGGGGGCAACGGACCACGGTAGGATCAGCGACTGGGGTGAAGTCGTAACAAGGTAGCCGTAGGGGAACCTGCGGCTGGATCACCTCCTTTCTAAGGACGCTTCTAGCAGCCAAGTTCGCTTGGTTCGTGAAGTACTTAGCAGTCTCGCAAGAGACATACATCACGGTCCAGGCCGTCCTCATATCTCTTCAGTACAAGACGGGTACCGCCCGTTTCTGGGTCGGTAGCTCAGGTGGTTAGAGCGCACGCCTGATAAGCGTGAGGTCGGAGGTTCAAGTCCTCCTCGACCCACCATCACAATTTGGGGCGTTAGCTCAGCTGGGAGAGCACCTGCTTTGCAAGCAGGGGGTCATCGGTTCGATCCCGATACGCTCCACCATTTCCCTTCAAGATTAGATCGTTAAGCCGTTTGGCTTTGCCATCCAATCTTGGATGTGGCTGCACGTTTCCTTCGGGACCGCGCAGACATTGACATCGTTTAGAGATCAACATTTTGGTTTCATACCGGATCCGCCAAGTGGGGCAGATCCAGCAGGTTCGACCTGCGAAGTATGAGACCTCCAAGTCAAGTACACTAACCTCGTCATGCGACCGACATCGCATGACACATGTCCCTTCGAACGAACCAGTCGAAGGGGCGGGTAAGTATGCTTTTGGTCCGTGTGCCTCGCAAGGTAGAGGCGCACCTAGAGAAGAAGCCTGTCTTCTTCTGGATCAAATCAAGCGCGATAAGGGCGTTTGGTGGATGCCTTGGCAGTAAGAGGCGATGAAGGACGTGATACTCTGCGATAAGCGAGGAGGAGCCGAGAATAGGCTTTGATCCCTCGATTTCCGAATGGGGAAACCCACCTGACAATTCATTATAGATTGCTTCGGCAATCTCTAGTGAGTTGAAACAGGTACTAAATACCTGAATACATAGGGTTTTTAGAGCAAACCCGGGGAACTGAAACATCTAAGTACCCGGAGGAAAGGACAGCAATAGCTACTCCCCTAGTAGTGGCGAGCGAACGGGGACCAGCCGAGCCATGAGTGTGACTGGAAGGACCTGGAAAGGTCCGCCACAGAGGGTGACAGCCCCGTACAGGAAGCATGATTGGACGTATTAAGTAGGGCGGGACACGTGAAATCCTGTCTGAAGATCGGAGGACCACCTTCGAAGGCTAAGTACTCCTTACTGACCGATAGCGAACCAGTACCGTGAGGGAAAGGTGAAAAGCACCCCGACGAGGGGAGTGAAACAGTTTCTGAAACCGGACGCCTACAAGCAGTCGGAGGGGCCTTGCGCCCTGACGGCGTACCTTTTGTATAATGGGTCATCGACTTGGTCTTACGAGCAAGCTTAAGCCGATAGGTGTAGGCGCAGCGAAAGCGAGTCTTAATAGGGCGAATGAGTTCGTGGGATCAGACCCGAAACCGAGTGATCTAGGCATGTCCAGGCTGAAGGTACGGTAACACGTACTGGAGGGCCGAACCCACACCTGTTGAAAAAGGTCGGGATGAGGTGTGCCTAGGGGTGAAAGGCCAATCAAACTCGGAGATAGCTGGTTCTCCGCGAAATCTATTTAGGTAGAGCGTCATCCGAATACCCTCGGGGGTAGAGCACTGGATGGGTAATGGGGCCCCACAGGCTTACTGATCCTAACCAAACTCCGAATACCGAGGAGTGCTAGATGGCAGACACACGGCGGGTGCTAACGTCCGTCGTGGAGAGGGAAACAACCCTAACCTACAGCTAAGGCCCCTAATTCATGGCTAAGTGGGAAAGCATGTGGGACGACCAAAACAACCAGGAGGTTGGCTTAGAAGCAGCCATCCTTTAAAGATAGCGTAACAGCTCACTGGTCTAGATAAGTTGTCCTGCGGCGAAGATGTAACGGGGCTCAAGCCATGAGCCGAAGCTTAGGACTGCGTATGCAGTGGTAGCGGAGCGTAGTGTGATAAAATCCATTCCTCTTTAGCGCCTTCGGGCGTTCCGGAGGACCGGATTTGACTGTGAAGCCGGGGCGTGAGCCATCCGGTGGAGTGATCACTAGCGAGAATGATGACATGAGTAGCGACAAAGAGTGTGAGAGACACTCTCGCCGAAAGTCCAAGGGTTCCTGCTTAAAGCTAATCTGAGCAGGGTAAGCCGACCCCTAAGGCGAGGCCGAAAGGCGTAGTCGATGGGAACCAGGTTAATATTCCTGGGCCAGGAGGATGTGACGGATCGTAAGGGTAGTTCAGTCTTATCGGATTGACTGGGCTGCTGAGCGGTCCCTGGAAATAGCCCTCCATTAGATCGTACCCTAAACCGACACAGGTGGACTGGTAGAGAATACCAAGGCGCTTGAGAGAACGATGTTGAAGGAACTCGGCAAAATACCTCCGTAAGTTCGCGAGAAGGAGGCCCAGTTTCTAGGCAACTAGTGGCTGGGGGCACAAACCAGGGGGTGGCGACTGTTTACTAAAAACACAGGGCTCTGCGAAGTCGCAAGACGACGTATAGGGTCTGACGCCTGCCCGGTGCTTGAAGGTTAAAAGGAGGAGTGCAAGCTCCGAATTGAAGCCCAAGTAAACGGCGGCCGTAACTATAACGGTCCTAAGGTAGCGAAATTCCTTGTCGGGTAAGTTCCGACCTGCACGAATGGCGTAACGACTTCCCCGCTGTCTCCAACATCGACTCAGCGAAATTGAATTGCCTGTCAAGATGCAGGCTACCCGCGGTTAGACGGAAAGACCCCGTGCACCTTTACTACAGCTTCAGACTGGCATCAGGCCATGCATGTGCAGGATAGGTGGTGGGCTTTGAACCAGGAACGCCAGTTTCTGGGGAGCCACCCTTGAGATACCACCCTTGCATTGCTTGATGTCTAACCGCGGTCCCTTATCGGGATCCGGGACCCTCTGTGGCGGGTAGTTTGACTGGGGCGGTCGCCTCCCAAAGAGTAACGGAGGCGTGCGAAGGTTGGCTCAGAGCGGTCGGAAATCGCTCGTTGAGTGCAATGGCAGAAGCCAGCCTGACTGCGAGACTTACAAGTCGAGCAGAGTCGAAAGACGGCCATAGTGATCCGGTGGTCCCGCGTGGAAGGGCCATCGCTCAACGGATAAAAGGTACGCCGGGGATAACAGGCTGATAGCGCCCAAGAGCTCATATCGACGGCGCTGTTTGGCACCTCGATGTCGGCTCATCTCATCCTGGGGCTGGAGCAGGTCCCAAGGGTACGGCTGTTCGCCGTTTAAAGAGGTACGTGAGCTGGGTTTAGAACGTCGTGAGACAGTTCGGTCCCTATCTGCCGTGGGTGTAGGATACTTGAGAGGAGTTGCCCCTAGTACGAGAGGACCGGGGTGAACGATCCACTGGTGGACCTGTTATCGTGCCAACGGTAGTGCAGGGTAGCTATGATCGGACAGGATAACCGCTGAAGGCATCTAAGCGGGAAGCCCCCCTCGAAACAAGGTATCCCTGAGGACCGAGGTAGACGACCTCGTCGATAGGCCGGAGATGTAAGCGTTGTAAGGCGCTCAGTTGACCGGTACTAATTGTCCGATAGGCTTGATTTGATCCAGTAGAAGATAGGTTCTGGATCCAAAAGCACACTTGCTAAGTTCTTGACTTGAAACGCGTTTCTTTCTCGGTTTGGTGATCACAGCGCCAGAGAAACACCCGATCCCATCCCGAACTCGGCCGTTAAGCTCGGTTGCGCCGATGGTACTGCGGCTTAAGTCGTGGGAGAGTAGGTCATCGCCAAACCTAGTAAGAAACGCTTCGTTGATCTCAAACGATGTCCCGAAAACACCGCCCGCCTGGGCGGCTTTTTTGTGCCTGCACCTCGGGTGTGCGTTTCCACCGGGTCCACTGCCGAAATCGCCGCACGTCGCGCCCCTTTCGACCGCGGCCCCACCGAAGAGGTTAGGCAATCTTTCGGCTTGTCCGTTTCAACCAGAACCGGCGCCAATAGGCGGCAGTCAGGAAACGTGCCGCCCGGCCGCGAAAGTCACGCCGGCCCGCTTCCCCGATGTTCGATTTTTCAGGCTCTGCCGGATGGTGGACCGGCTGCGGATCCATCGCATAGCTTTCGATCCTTGTGATGTCGCAGGGCCAATCCGCTGGGCGGGCGATCGGCAGGGCGTGGCGCTGTATGTATTCGGCCCCGCGCCGCGACAACAAATAGGCGCAGGCATAAAACGGAGACTGCGTCAGTCGATGCAACCTGTGGCCAGAGGGCAGTCCGACAGGCTTCGTTTTCCGAACATAAGTCGCTGCGTGCATCAGCGTGACGAGGTCCGCATCGACCGTCTTAAGCGCGGGAAGGCAATTTGCGAAGTCGTCTTGAATCAAAGCGTCGTCTTCAAAGATCAATGCGCGGTCCAGGCCGGATTGCACAATCGTTTCATATACTTGAAGGTGGGACAACGCGCATGCGAACTCACTGTCGAGCATGTCCCGGAACATGTTTTCCCGCGCCGCGGCCCGGTTGATCCGGGTTTCGCATTCAGGCGGAAGCCCCGCACGTCCGTCGATACCGAAGTGCAGAACCGGATCCAGCCCGACGTCGCGCAGGGCCCGAAGCAGCGTTCCGGATCTGTCACCGCTGTCTGGAAGCGAAATCACGAAAGTCGGGATCATGAACCGGCCTGCCTTGGATTTCGCAAGACCTACGTGCCCAAGCGCCCCCGGGCAAGCCCGCGGCAAACTTTGTCAGAAAGGGCCTTGCAGTCCGCCCGGGAAGGCAATACCTGTTCTCCGCTGGCGCGGGGTGGAGCAGCCCGGTAGCTCGTCAGGCTCATAACCTGAAGGTCGTAGGTTCAAATCCTACCCCCGCAACCAAAACCCAGAGAAAACCAGGCGGCTCGGCGAAAGCTTGGCCGCCTGTTTTCTTGAATACCAATGCGTGCGGGTCCTCCAAAAGGTCACGCTTCTGACGTCGTGCGGCGGCGCTAGTCCTCCGAATACCCATGAATCAGGTTTCCGCGCATGAGCCGTTGTTCCAGCGTGCCCCGTGCGGTGCTGATTTCACCGATATACTTCTGTCTTTCTTCATCGAATTGCCTGGTGCGCTCGATCGCCGTTTGGGTGTCGATTGCGGCGAATTTGATGTCATTTCCGGACCTAAGCTGAACCAGGCGGGCGATTTCGAATGACGCGACCGTGGCGATTTTCGGATATCCGCCGGTGGTCTGATGGTCTGCCAGAAGAACCGTCGCAACGCCGTCCCCTGCAACCTGAACCGAGCCGCGAACGACCGGTTCCGACGGGATGGAGAGCGCGCCGTCCAGCTTTAGTTCGGGGCCGTTCAGTCGCATCCCCATCCGGTCATATCCGTCTGTGACCTGAAATGTTGCCGTCGTGAATTCGTCGATCGATGACGGCTTGAAGCGCCCGTCCTGCGGACCCATCACCACTGACACCGGGCCCTCTGAAAGAAAACCGGGCGCGGCGATGTCACCTTCACGATCTTCCCTGACGACCGCGTTCTCGACCAATAGCCGTTGACCGGTCAGGACAGGTCCACCCCCAAATCCTGATGTCGAATGCGTCGATGTGCTTTCCAACCACTGTTCGGAGCAGATCTCGCCGGCAAAAGCCAGATAGGCCCAGCTTCCGGTCTTGCCGGCCCGGATCGACAAACGGTCTTCGGAGCGAAGCGTCAGGATCGTCCAAGACCCTTTCTTTTGGCCTGCATGGTCGACGATGAAATCGCCGCCCGCAATGGCGACTGTAACCTGACCCTTCTTGCATTGAAGCATCAAACCGCCCAGAGACACCTCAATGGCTGTCGCGCCCGCGGCGTTGCCCAGGGCGGCATTGGCCGCATCGAAGGAAATCTTGTCCATCGGCCCAGAGGCGGCCACCCCATAGCGCATGTTTCCGGGACGCCCGGCATCCTGAAGCGTGACGAGAGGACCCGCGAACGTGACTGAGAGTCCGGCGTCAGCCATGGGTCGCCTGGGTTTCGATCCGTTCGAACGCCTCTTTCGAGATGCGTTCAAACACCACGCGATCGCCGACATCGAACAAAAATGGGCGCGATTGATCCCCTGTAAGTATGCGCGTGGGCGAGCGACCGATGATCGTCCAGCCCGTTGGCATGGTCAGGGTTGTGACAAGACATTGCGGACCCGCAACAATCACACTACCGGCGGGAACGTCGCGAACGGCCGTCGGTTTTCGTGGAACCTGAATTTCCGCGGTGACGCCGGAAAGATAGGCGTATCCCGGGGAAAACCCATACATCAGGACCCGATACTCTCCGGCCAAATGTGCGTTGATCACCGCATCTTCGGACAGGCCGACTGCTTTCGCCAATGTCGCAAGATCGGGCGCGTATGGTGGCTCGTAGCAAACCTGGACCTTTCGATCCGCGCCAACCACCGCGACCGGCTTCAGGTCTGAAATCTTTTGTTCAAGGGCCCTTTGGACAAGACCGTGATCGGTTGCCAGCGGGTCAAAATCCACAAGCAGATTGACAAGCGCCGGAACGGTTTCGATCACACCCTTTGGCGGATCAGCCGCGATGATCTCATCCAGCGACAACACGGCCGCATGGGCCTCTTCGCTGATGTCCTCGGCGAACGTGACAAGCAAAGCATGGTCGGCAATTGGGGTGAAGGACGGGTTCATCATCTCAATCGTCCTTTATGAAGCTGGTGATCGTCACCCCTTCGCTGATCAACCGGTTTCGGATCTCTTGCGCCATGGTAACCGCACCGGGGCTGTCGCCGTGCACGCAGATCGAGTGCGCATCAAGTGGAATTGGATCGCCATCAACCACCGGCATCAGGCCGCTATCCAAGAAGGACAGAAGCCTATCTGCCGCGGTTTCGGGATCATGGATCATCGCGCCGTCCTGTCCGCGGGGCACGAGTTGTCCTGAGGAAAGATAACCCCGATCGGCAAAGATCTCGGAAAACGTGGCGATGCCTGCCGCCTTTGCCGCCTGCTCGCTTTGCGTGCCCGAGATCGCCAGCACCGCAAGATTTGCGTCCATTCGCTTGACGGTTTCGGCGATTGCGTCGGCAACCATACGATCACGGGCGGCCAAATTGCCCAAGGCCCCGTGCGGCTTCACATATCGGACGGAAACACCCGTCTGTGCGGCGATTGCCATAAGCGCGCCGATTTGGGCCGCGCACATACGGCCAATTTCCGCAGGGCTCATTGGGATGACGCGCCGCCCGAAACCTTCGGGATCGTTGAAGCCAGGATGGGCACCGACGATGACCCCATTCTCTTTGGCCAGTTCCAACGTGCGGTGCATGGTTTCCGGGTCGCTGGCATGGCCGCCGCAAGCCACATTCGCCGACGTGACGATCCCGAGCATTGCGGCATCGTCGCCCATGCTCCAAGGGCCAAAACCTTCACCCAGGTCGGAATTCAGATCAATACGAGCCATTGATATGTTCAGCCGCGGTCCGCTTTGGTGGGGAGGGCGAAACGCAGCGCGGGGTCCTTGTTCCAGGTTTCATTACTACAGGGACTGTATAGGTCAGGACGCGACGTCCGCCATCCGGGTTTTTGCATCACCCATGGTCTGTGAGGCGCCATCGCTTGCAGGGACGGACATCCTTTAAGGGATCTCTCGGATTTTCTTTGCGAACAACCCTTGATGGGCGTTCAGGCCTATAGGGCAGTTCGTTGGCCCTGCCGAGAACAAGCTGGGGTCTTCTGTCGCTGCCATGGAAGCGTCGGACGTTCGGCGTGGGTCCCTGGTCAGGTGATGTAAAGAACCAGGGCAAGTTTGATTCAAAGAGTTATCATTGAGATATGAACGCTGTGTCCGTAGCTAGAGACATCTGGTGCATGGACACAAATGATATGCTCGATCCTGCAAACAACTACGATGACATCCGGGACGGTGTAAGGGCCCTTTGCGCCAAATTCCCCGCAGAATACCACCGGAAGGTGGACGAAGAGCGCGCCTATCCCGAAGCCTTCGTGGATGCTCTGACCCAAGAAGGCTGGATGTCGGCCCTTATTCCGGAAGACTACGGCGGCTCCGGACTGGGCCTGACGGAAGCCGGGGTGATCATGGAAGAGATCAACCGGGCCGGCGGCAATTCAGGCGCTTGTCACGGGCAGATGTACAACATGAGCACGCTTGTGCGGCATGGCTCGGAAGCGCAGCGCCAGACGTATCTTCCGCAGATTGCCGAGGGCAAGTTGCGCATTCAGTCCATGGGCGTCACCGAGCCGACGACCGGAACCGACACAACCAAGATTAAGACAACCGCCGTCAAGAAGGGCGACGCTTATGTCATCAATGGGCAGAAGGTCTGGATCAGCCGCGTTCAGCATTCGGACTTCATGATCCTGCTGGCGCGCACAACGCCGCTGACAGAGGTTAAGAAGAAGTCCGAAGGCCTGTCGATCTTTCTGGTCGACATCAAAGAGGCCATGACGTCAGGCATGAAGGTTCAGCCGATCCCGAACATGGTGAACCACGAAACCAACGAACTTTTCTTCGACAATCTGGAAATTCCCGAAGAGAACCTGATCGGCGAGGAAGGGAAGGGGTTTCAGTATATCCTGACCGGACTGAATGCCGAACGCGCCCTGATCGCCGCGGAATGTATCGGCGACGGGTATTGGTTCACCGATAAAGTGACGGCCTATGTGGGTGAGCGGAAGGTGTTCGGCCGCCCGATTGGCCAGAACCAGGGTGTCCAGTTTCCGATCGCCGAAGCCTTTATCGAGGTCGAGGCGGCAAACCTCATGCGCTATAAAGCCTGCGCCCTGTTCGATGCCGGTAGGCCCTGTGGTGCCGAGGCCAACATGGCCAAATATCTGGCCGCCAAAGCGTCATGGGAAGCGGCAAATGCCTGCATCCAGTTTCACGGCGGGTTTGGATTTGCCAACGAATATGATGTTGAGCGGAAGTTCCGCGAAACGCGCCTGTATCAGGTTGCGCCGATCTCGACCAACTTGATCCTGTCCTATGTGGCCGAGCATGTCCTGGGCATGCCCAGATCTTTCTGATGGGTGCGCTTGACGGCCTGCTGGTGGTGGCGATCGAACAGGCGGTCGCTGCGCCGATGTGCACCGTCAGACTGGCGGATGCTGGTGCGCGGGTCATCAAGATCGAGCGCCCGGAAGGAGAAACCGCGCGGAACTATGACAGCGCGGTCAAAGGGACTGCGGCCTATTTCGCCTGGCTCAATCGCGGCAAGGAAAGTGCTGTTCTGGATCTGAAAGATGATCGGGGGCTGGCCGTCCTGAAGAACATGCTGTCGAAGGCCGATGTCTTCATTCAGAACCTCGCGCCCGGGGCGATGGACCGCATGGGCTTGGGCCCCGAGGTTCTGGAACGCGACTATCCCCGGCTCATTTCCGTTTCAATCTTGGGATACGGGAAGGACACGCCTTATGCCGCGATGCGGGCCTATGACATGCTTGTTCAGGCAGAAAGCGGTCTTTGCGCCGTGACGGGAACACCGGACACCCCGTCGAAGGTTGGCGTTTCGGCAGCCGACATCTCGACCGGAATGAATGCGCATTCCGCTGTGCTCGAAGCGCTGATTGAGCGCGGTATGACCGGACGCGGCAGATCCATCGAGATTTCCATGTTCGACGGCATGGCCGATTGGATGGCGGTACCTTTGCTTCACTTTGAACATGCGGGGAAAGTGACGGGTCGTTTCGGTCTGTCCCACGCGTCCATATATCCGTATCGCCCCTTTGCTTGCGTGGACGGGACAGTGATCGTCGCCGTACAAAACAACAAAGAATTCCATCGCTTTGCGTCGCGCGTCATTGGTCGTGAAGACCTCGCCACGCGGCACGAGTTCCGCTCCAACGCGGATCGGGTTGCCAACAGGGTGCTGTTGGATGCCGAGCTTGAGCCTTTCTTCGCAAAGCATCCGGTGGCCGAAATGGTCGACCGGCTGAGCCAGGCGGGGATCGCGTTTGGCCGCTATTCCGAGATTGCCGATCTTTCCGTCCATCCCGCCCTGCGGCGCTTCGACACCATCCTTCCGGATGGACAAGTCGTAGAGATGCCACGACCGCCCGGGCGCACCGACGCGTTCCAACCAGCGCCGGTGCCGGGCCTTGGGGAACACACCGACGCCATCATCGAAGAGTTTGGCAAATAGACGCGGGACCGGTCGCGGGGCGCCCGGAAACCGCACCGATTGTCATTTACCTCGGCATATCCACGCCAGCGGTCCCCGAGCGGGCGTAACCTGCGTTCTTCGTCGGCAAAGCGGCCCGATCGCCGGGTGCAGGGCGATTGCAACTTTGCGCGGACGGGGACATATATCCATCCGTGCAGTCAGAGGCAGGCCATGACCAACTATCTTGAGTTCGAAAAACCGCTGGCCGAGATCGAAGGCAAGGCGGAAGAACTGCGTGCTATGGCGCGCGCCAACGAAGAGATGGATATCGAGAAGGAAGCTGCGGCGCTGGACAAGAAAGCGCAGACGCTTCTTCAGGACCTTTACAAAGACCTTGATCCCTGGCGCAAATGCCAGGTGGCCCGGCACCCGGACCGGCCACATTGCAAGGATTATATCGAAGCGTTGTTTTCGGAATACACGCCCTTGGCCGGCGACCGGAATTTTGCGGACGATCAGGCCGTGATGGGTGGGCTGGCGCGGTTGAATGACCAACCCGTCATGGTGATCGGACAGGAAAAGGGGTCCGACACAAATTCGCGGATCGAACGCAATTTCGGCATGGCCCGGCCCGAAGGGTATCGCAAGGCCATCCGATTGATGGATCTCGCGGACCGCTTCGGGGTCCCGGTGATTACTTTGGTCGACACACCTGGCGCGTTTCCAGGAAAGGGCGCGGAAGAACGCGGCCAGTCGGAAGCCATCGCACGGTCGACCGAGAAGTGTCTGAAGATCCGCGTGCCGCTGATCAGCGTGATTATCGGGGAAGGCGGCTCTGGCGGTGCGGTGGCCTTCGCGACGGCGGACAAGCTCGCCATGTTGGAACACTCGGTCTATTCGGTGATCTCGCCGGAAGGCTGCGCCTCGATCCTCTGGAAAGATGCTGAACGGATGCGCGAGGCCGCCGAGGCCCTTCGCCTGACCGCGCAAGACCTGAAAGCTTTGGGCGTTGTCGACCAGATCATTGCCGAGCCCACAGGCGGCGCTCAGCGAAACCGGACCAAGACCATCGAAAGCGTGGGCAAGGCGCTGAACGGGTTTTTGACGCAGCTCTCCAAGAAGTCGGGTGACGATCTGGTCAAGGCACGGCGCAAGAAGTTTCTTGATATCGGGTCCAAGGGTCTTGCGGCCTAGCGGTCACCACATGCGCGACTTTGCGTATTCGGCATAGCCGGAATCATAGGTTTCTGCGTCGAATGCGTCGTCCTGTTCCCGCAGAAAATCCCCGGCCGTGGGCAGGCCGTCTGTGTCATCGCCGCGCGACCAAAGTCGCGATCGCATCAACGCTTTGGCGCATTGGAAATAGATTTCATCGAGGGTGAAGACCATGACGGTACGGGGGTGGCGCCCGGCCTGCGTGAATGTCGTCACCACGGCGGGGTCGTCGGTCAAAACGGCCCGGCCATTGGTTCGAACGACGGTGTTTGAACCGGGCACCATGAACATAAGAGATACGCGCCCGTCACGGACAATATTCCTGAGCGAATCCAGTCTGTTGTTGCCGCGCCAGTCGGGCAGCCAAATGGTCTGATCGTCCACGATACGCGCCACCGGACCATCGTCACCGCGCGGGCTTGCATCCGTGCCCTCTGGTCCCACCGTGGTCAGGATAGTAAAGCGCGACCGGTCGATCCAGGCCTGGTAATGCGGCGTGATCCGCCGGGCGACCTTGGTGATCGAACGGTCTGAGACCACGTCATACAGAGCCTCAAGCGCATCGGTCGTTTCAATCGTCCGCATTGACCTGGTCCTCAATCTGAAAGCCGGCTTCGCGCATCAAAGCGTTCGAACGGCGTTCGACCACCTCTTCCAGCTCAGCCATAAAAACGTCCTTCGGTTTGCCAGGTGGAATGGGGTCAAGAAACTCAACAACTGCCAAGCCCGGTTTGCGGTAGATGCCGATACGGGGCCAGAAGACACCCACATTCACCGCAACCGGGATACAGGTTTGCCCCATCTGTTCGTAAAGTGCAGCCGTCCCTTTCTTATAGGGAAGGTGGGCGCCGGGGGCGACCCGCGTCCCCTGGGAATAGATGATCAATTGGCCGGGATCCTGTTGGCCGGACTTCACATCGGCCAACATCTTTTCGATGGCCTGGCCCCGTTTGCCGCGATCGACCGGCACGCATCCGATCCGCAAGGCGTATTGCCCCAGGATCGGGGCCCAAATCAGTTCCCGCTTCATGATGAATTTGCCACGGGGCACGGCGGAAAAGATCAAGATGATGTCGAAAAAGGACTGGTGCTTGGCGGCGATCAGAACTTCGCCTGTGGGTGGTGTGCCCCGGATTTCGGATTTCAGGCCGACCATCCATCCCGCTGTCCAGATCACCCAGCGGCAATAGGTCTGGCAGGCCCGGAACGCCCAGACCTTGTTGATCAGCATCAGAGGCGTGAAGAAGATCGCAAGGATCGGCATCATCGCGTACATTTGGATCACGAAGATAAGCGACCGGATCCACTGAATGGCCTTCATGTCATTCCCCGCAGTTTTGACAGGGCGGCGGTTCGGGTTGCCCAGAACGCGGTGATCGCGGCGACCGGCGGGATAAGCAAGGGCAACAGCCACTCAAACCGTTGGAAGCGCAGGCTTGTCAGGAAACTGTCGACTTCGCTCGGGCCCGGGAAAAACAGGATTGCCACCATTCCCAATGCGGCCCCGGCGCCCGCCCCAAGGGCTGCGCGCAGCGTGAAGCGGCGCACAAAGGCTCGGGCGACGAACACGTCCCTTGCCCCGATCAGACGCATGACACGGATCACCTGTTCATTGGCCGCAAGCGATGCGGTGGCCGCCAGCGTCACAAGCGCTGCCGTGGTCAGGGTGATCAGGATGATCGATGCGACCCCCATTTGCCGAAGGCGGCCGGCGGCCTTGGCCAAGGGCTGACGCCACCGCGTGTGATCGTCCAGGATGGCGCCGGGAACCTCGCCCTGCAACCGAAGGCGCAAACCCTCGGCGTCAAAGCCCTCGCTGTCTTCGATGATTTCGATCAATTGCGGGATTGGCAGCGTCTCAAGCGGAAGATCTGTCCCGAACCAGGGCGCAAGAAGTGCTTGCTGGTCTTCAGGCGTCAATGCCCTCGCCGAAGCGATACCTGGGGTCTGGTCCAGAATGCGCAGCGCGGTGCTGGTCTGCTCCGCCATTTGCTCGGTCGGCGCCGAAATCCGTATGGTTGAGGACTGCGATAACTCATCCTCCCACGTATCGGCAAGCCGGTTGGTTGCTGCCAGCAAGGCGAGCGCGAAAACGGCCAGAAACCCCATGGCCGCCGCTGTCAGCACCGTCAGATGCGCCGTGATCCCGGCTTGCGGCACGATATCGGACCCTTCGGCGGCCCGAACCTGCGTCCAAAGCGCACGAAGATCGGGCCCGGTCACAAATCGCTCCCGGCGAGTTGCACGCTGCGGTCGCGAAGGCGCAGGACGCGGGCTGATACTTGCGACTTTGCCGCCCGGATCAACGTCAGATCATGGGTCGCCATCAGAACTGTTTTGCCCATGCGGTTCAACTCGATCAAAAGCTGAAGCAGCCTGTTCGACATTTCCCAGTCCACATTGCCCGTGGGCTCGTCGGCCAAAATGATGTCGGGGGACATGATGACGGCACGGGCCAGGGCCGCGCGCTGACGCTCACCGCCTGAAATCTCGGTTGGGCGTGCATCGGCCCGGTCCGAAAGCTCGACCCAATTGAGCAGCTCTTCCAGATTTTGTCTTTCTTTCTCAATATCTTGGCCGGAAACGGTCAATGGAAGAACGATATTCTCAGTCATCGTCAGGTGATCCAGAAACTCGCAATTCTGATGAACGATTCCGATTCTTTTTCGCATCTTGGCCACACCATCCCGGTCCAGCCCGCCTGTGTCCTGATCAAACAGGTGCACTTGGCCGGTATCTGGCCGAAGCTCTAGGTAGCAAAGCTTCAGAAGCGTTGTTTTGCCCGCGCCGGATGGTCCGGTCAGGAAGTGGAACGACCCCGGCGGCAAGCTGATATTCAGATCAGACAGGATGGGCCGATCGCCATACCGATAACTGACGTCGCGAAGCTCGATCAAGATGTGCCCCTGTTTCTTGCGCGTCAGTTTTGCCTCAGCCTGCCACCATGTTCAATCCAACCGCGCAGGAACGCTTTTCGATTTCCTGATCGGATGATAGAGGTTAATGAACAAAGGCAGGAAATCGCTGGCGAAAACGCCGGGGTAAGGGGGCAATTATGCGGCTGACATGCCCGAATTGCGACGCGCAGTACGAAGTGGATGCATCGCTGGTTCCGCCACAGGGCCGGGATGTGCAGTGCTCGAATTGCGGAAAAACGTGGTTTCAACCCAAGGAAGACACGGCGTCGGCCGAGCCTTTGCTTCAGCCGCGTTATGGCGGTGTTCCGGCGGATACGCCGGCTGATCCGCCTTCGCCGGATCCCGCGCCCGAGGTTGCGCCTGAACCTGCGCCGGAAGAACCAGTGGCGGCAGAGGCGCCCGAGCCGGAAGTTGCGCCAGAACCAGAACCCGAACCGGAGCCGGAACCGGCAGCGGACCCGGACCCCGCCCCCGAACAGCCGGGCCCCGCGCGCGCCACAGATGACAACATTCTTGGGATTTTGCGTGAAGAAGCAGAACGCGAGATTGCGGCCCGTAGGGCCGAGGCGTCGGGCGTGGAAACGCAGCCGGACCTGGGTCTGGGCGAGGGGATCGAAAACGCCGTCGATGACGTTAAGGCCCGCACTGCCCGGCTTCGGGGAGAGGATGTGCCCGCAGGCGATCCGGTCCCGAAAAGCGAAGTTCTTCCCGATATAGACGACATCAACGCGACACTGACGTCACAGGAAGAACAGGCCGCAATGCATGCGGCAGCCGCGGCGGCCGGGAAGGCACGGCGCGGGTTCCGGGCGGGATTTGCGACGGTCGCGTTGATCATTGCCGCGCTGATCTGCACCTATCTCTTTGCTTCGGACATCGCCGCTGCGGTGCCTTCGCTTGAGCCAGCGCTCGCAAGCTATGTCGATGGCGCAAACGCGTTTCGGATCTGGATGGACGGCATGATGGAACGAGCGGCCGGTCTTGTGGGCGGTGAAAGCGACGGCGCTTAAGCGCCAGTCCAGCCGGATTTCTCAGAACCGCTCTAACAGACGGCGCAAATAGTCGAGCTCTGGCTCGGGCCGGGTCTGATCGCTTGATCTGCGGCGGATCTCATCCAGAAGCTCGCGCGCCCTGCGATAGACGTCTTCGCCTTGAAGCAAGTTTTCTTCCGTACCAACGCGGCCATTCTTGCCGGTCTCGCGCCCCAACGGATCGCGTGAGCTTGGGTCGTTCGCCTCGCCAAAGGCATCGCCCTGTTGCCCGGGCTGGCCTTGTTGCTGGGCCAATTGCTCGCCCAATTCGCGCATCCCCTCGCGGAGCGCTTCCATCGCTTCGGCCTGATCGTCCAGGGCGCCGGCGAAGTCTTCTTCGCGCAATGCCTCTTCGGCGTTTTCCATCGCGCGACCGGCCCGGTCCAGCGCTTCCCGGGCGGCGTCACCTTCGGGCGACCCTGCGCCCGGCAGGTTTTGCTGTTGCCGACGGAGTTGTTCGCGCAATGCGTCCTGACGGTCCGCCAGGCTTTGATTGCCGTTCTGGCCTTGCCCAGGCTGCTGGTTCTGGCCTTGACCCGGCTGGTTCTGGCCCTGCTGCTGGCCTTCCTGACCTTGCTGGCCTTGCTGTTGTCCAGGCTGTTGGCCCTGCTGCTGGCCAAACTGTTCCTGAAGATCGCCGAAGGCGTCGTCTGACAGTTCCTGCTGGTCGCGAAGCGTCTCGGCCAAACCTTCCATGGCCTGCTGGCCGGGATTGTTGCCTTGCTGGCCAGGCTGGCCCCGTGCGACCTGCATATTCTCCATCATCTGGCGGAGCTGTTCGAGAAGGCGCTGAGCCTCGGCCATGCGGCCCTGCTCCATCAACTCTTGCAACTGATTCAGCATGTCTTGAAGCTGATCGCCGGTCATTTCCTGCGTGTTCTGGTTCTGCGCCTGCTGGTTTTGCTGATCCGGCGGTGTCTGTTCCGCGAGTTGGCGCATATAGTCCTGCATCGCCTCGCGCAGTTCCTGCATCAGTTCCGCAATCTCTTCGTCGGTGGCGCCCCGTTCAATGGCTTCGGACAGCCGATCTTCGGCCCGGCGCAGCCGTTCCAGCGCATCGGCCAGATCGCCGTCTTCGATCTCGATGGCGATATCCCACAGGACTTGGGCGGTCTCGGCCACGAAATCGTCGGACAGCTGGCCCAAGGACGTGCGCGTTTCCAGGCTGCGAACGGCCACGCGCAGCTTCAAGAATGCGGTCTCAGATCGGAATATGTCGGATGGCTCATGGCTTACGGCCCGAAGAACCTGACCAACGCGTTTGGCATTTTCACGGTTCCAAAGCAGATCGCGCCTTTGTTCGATGATGGCGCTTGCCAATGGGTCAAAGAACCGGCGCCCGGGCAGGGTCGCGTTGCCGTCGATCACTTCGCCTGTTTGGCCGGTTGCATCCTCAACAACAAGCCGCAGCGTCACGGGAAGGTTGGCCCAGGGGTGTTGCGCAAGATTGTCGATCAGCGTTTCGTCGAAATCGGATCTGTCGCCTGAGATCGGCATCGGCAGATCAAGGACGATGTCGTCCTGGGTCTCGGGTTCCAATGCCAACCCATAGCGGCGGTCGATGCGTGCAAGATCAAGCACCATCTCGGCCCGGCCAGCGATAACGCCGTAATCGTCCGACGCGCGGAACGGCTGTTCGAATTCGCCGCCCGAGGTGCGGTCGATCGGACCCGTCAATTCGACGTCCGGCGGCAGATCGGGGATGGTCCTGATGTCCCATGCCTGGCCGCCCTCGCCGGTGATGGCAATCCGTCCATCCTGCGCCACAGTAAAGCTTTGCGCGGGTTCGCTGGCGGCGCCAATCTCACCAGTACGGCCCGAGACGGTTTCCTCGACGATCAGCGAGCCGATTTCGCCATAAAGGCGCAGGGTGATCGCGCTGCCTTCAGGGACGTCCAGCGCTGCGGCTGTGATGTCATTCAAGTACAGGCTTGGGCGTCCAGTATGAACCGGTGGTTCAACCCACCCTTCCCAGGCCGGACCGGATGCCAACGCCTGCCCGCCAGAGCCTGGAGCCAGGTCTGCCACGCTGGAAACCCGCCAGATCGAGCCGAAAAGAGCGGCCATGACGACGGCAACCAGGGCCACATAGCGGAGCGCATAAGGGTCGCGGCGGGACAGCTTCAGATCCGGCGCAACTGGTTTTGCATTCTTTGTCCGATCCGCCATGCGGTGCACATGGGCGATCCAGACGGCTTCGGACGCACCGTCGCCGGCACCAATGGCCTGCGTGTCTTCAAGGGCGGCAATCGGGCGTCCTGGCAAAGATGCATCCAACCGGTCTGCTGCTTGGGCGCGGCGCGGCCAGCGGAAGGCACGAATTCCGTAATACAACGCGCCCAAGGCGCCCAGGGCAGCAAGCACGCCGCCGATCCAAGCGACTTCAAGCGCAATCTGGTCCTGAACGCCGAACATCAAGATGGCGAGCGTGAACAAGACAATGCTTGCAAACGGCCAGAAGGCGCGGGTCAGTCGTTCGGCAATCAGCCCCAAATGCGTCAGGCCCAGCGGCAGGGCCAGGCGATGTTTCGCGTCGCGGACTGATTTGTAAGCCTTCATGCGCTCTCCCGGCGGGCTTCCTGACTAATATAGGTCAGGATAACCACGGGGGAATGCTATCGCGGTTAATTATGTCCGCATAGGTCGGTCTTGCGCGGATGACCGCAAATTGATCACCATCGACCATCACCTCGGGAATAAGCGGGCGAGAGTTGTATTCGCTTGCCATGACAGCGCCATAGGCGCCAGCCGACCGGAATGCGACAAGTTCACCTGACTCCACTGGGGGCATCGTGCGGGCTTTCGCAAAAGTGTCGCCGGATTCGCAGACGGGGCCGACGATGTCGAACGGCTTTTGTTCTGTTCCCGGGGCAGATTCAGCAATCGGGACGATGTCGTGATAGGCTGAATACATTGACGGGCGGATCAGGTCGTTCATGGCGGCATCGAGGATCAGAAAGGTCCGATCAGCGCCTTCCTTCACGAAAATGACCTCGCTCACCAGAATGCCGGCATTCCCGGCGATCAACCGGCCAGGCTCGATCTCAATCTCGCAGCCAAGATGCCCGACCGTTCGCTTGACCATCTCGCCGTATTCCACGGGCAATGGCGGCGCCTCGTTCGAGCGTTCATAGGGAATGCCCAGGCCGCCCCCCAGATCCAGCCGCCGAATGTCGTGGCCATCGGCGCGCAGGGTTTCGGTCAGTTCCGCGACTTTCCGGTATGCGGCCTCAAACGGCGCAAGCTCGGTCAATTGGCTTCCGATATGGACGTCGATCCCGATCACCTGAAGGCCGGGCAGATCGGCCGCCATCTGGTAGACATCGCGCGCGCGTTCGATCGGAATGCCGAACTTGTTCTCTGATTTCCCGGTGGAGATCTTTTCATGCGTTTTGGCGTCCACATCCGGGTTGACGCGGACGGTCACAGGCACAGACACACCCATCGATGTGGCGATTTCGGACAAGGCACGCATTTCTGGCTCGGATTCCAGATTGATCTGCCGGATCCCGCCTTCAAGCGCCTCACGCATCTCACCCCGCGTTTTGCCGACGCCTGAGAAGACGATGCGATCACCGGGGAACCCTGCTGCCTTCGCGCGCGCGTATTCACCGCCCGAGACCACATCGACACCGGACCCAAGAGACGCCATCAGCGTCAGGATCGCCTGGTTCGAATTGGCCTTCATGGCATAGCAAACCAGGTGATCAAGACCGTCCAGCGCCTCATCGAACAGGCGGAAGTGCCGGGTGAACGTGGCGGTCGAATAACAGTAGAATGGGGTGCCCACGGCAGCCGCGATGGCGGGCAGGGCCACGTCCTCTGCATGCAAGATGCCGTCTCTGTAAAGAAAGTGGTCCATCCGCGCCTCTTCGCTCCAGCGCGCTGGATAGCGACCGCAGGGGTCTCGCGCAATCTCAGATCCCCGGGCGGCGCAAATTTCTTGAAAAGAAATTTCTCCGGAAAATCCCATTTTCCGGGCACCTTACGGATAGGTCAGGTTACGGGTTTTGCGCGTAAGAACAGATACAAAGGCAATCCGCAGGAAACGCCAATGCAGAAAGTCGCCGGGATCGCGACCAGCGCGATCCAGTTCTTGCGGACCCAGGTCTCGGCCAGAATCCAGATCGTCAGCGTGATGGCCGCAATGGTCAGATCCCAGACAAGACCGGTGGTTGATGCGTTGACCCACCAGGCATCGATCAGGCCGGAAAGGCCCGTTCCCGTTTCTCTCATATATGCGATGAACCAGGACATCGGGTGGATCGCGCCCCAGATCGCAAGCCCCAGATAGATCCACCGAAGCGGCGTCAAGGGCGTCACCCGTCCACGCCGATCGTGGGTTCTGCGGGTGCCGTGACTGGTCCGACGGGCAGGGGGTCGCCATCGACACCGCAGGCGGCCAAGGCGGCAAAAAGGATCAAAATGCGCCAGGTCATGGGCCCACCGTCACGCCGACATCGCCCACGCGGCCCGAAACGGATGGGCTGACCTTCACACCGTTTGGTCCGATTTGCAGGTTCGTGTTCAGCGTCGGGTCCGTACACCCGGCCATCGCCGCAACCGATGCCACGAACCAAATCGTCACCAGCGTTCTCATCCGAGCCTCTCTTTCCAGCGGGCAATCTGCTCTTTCACCCGCTCGGGAGCCGTCCCGCCATATGACCTGCGGCTCGCCACCGAGTTGTCGACCCCCAATACCCCAAAAACGGCATCCGTGATGCCGCCATGGGCGCTTTGCATGGTTTCCAGCGGCAGTTCGCTTAGGTCGCACCCTTTGGCCTCGGCGGCGGCCACGATGACGCCGGTGACGTGATGCGCGTCCCGAAACGGCAGGCCAAGATCGCGGACCAGCCAATCCGCCAAGTCCGTGGCGGTGGAAAAGCCCGATCCCGCGGCGGCGCGCAGCGCGTCTTTGTTCGGGGCCATGTCAGCCACCATCCCCGTCATCGCCGCCACCGCCAAAAGGTAGTTGTCGGCAGCGTCGAAGACCTGTTCCTTGTCTTCCTGCATGTCCTTTGAATAAGCCAGCGGCAGGCCCTTCATCACCGTCAAAAGGGCAACCGATGCCCCAAAGATCCGGCCTGTCTTGGCGCGGATCAGCTCGGCCGCATCGGGGTTCTTCTTCTGCGGCATGATCGACGACCCGGTCGAGAACCGGTCCGAAAGGCGAACGAACCGGAACTGGGCGGATGACCAAACCACGATTTCTTCGGCGAAGCGCGACAGATGCACAGCCGAAATCGCGCAGGCCGACAGAAACTCAAGCGCGAAATCCCGATCCGATACCGCATCGAGCGAATTGGCCATGGGCCGATCAAATCCCAGCGCGTTGGCCGTCATATCTCGGTCAATTGGGAAAGACGTGCCTGCAAGGGCTGCTGCACCCAGGGGCGATTCATTCATCCGCGCCCGGGCGTCAGAAAACCGCCCGATGTCGCGCGCGAACATCTCGACATAGGCCATCATATGATGGCCCCATGTGACCGGTTGCGCCGTCTGAAGATGCGTGAATCCGGGCATCACGAAATCCGTGCCGGCTTCGGCCTGATCCAGAAGGACCCGCATAAGTGCCGTCAGGCCTTCGACCGCCTGATCGCACTGATCGCGAACCCAAAGCCGGAAGTCCGTTGCAACCTGGTCATTTCTGGAACGGGCCGTGTGCAAACGGCCTGCCGGTTCGCCCACAAGCTCTTTCAACCGCGCTTCGACGTTCATGTGAATGTCTTCCAGGGCGGTCGAAAAGACAAAGTCTCCGGTTTCAATCTCTGACAAGACCGTGAGGAGACCTTCCCGGATCGCTTTGGCATCCGTATCACTCAATATGCCCGCAGCCGCCAACATGGCGGCATGGGCGCGCGAGCCTTCAATATCCTGAGGGGCAAGGCGCTTGTCGAACCCGATCGAGGCATTGATCGCCTCCATCAAAGCATCGGGTCCGTCGGCGAACCGGCCGCCCCACATGGCATTTGAAGACTTGTCAGACATAGGATTCAGCCCAGGAGGGTTCGATGCGCAAAATTTGGTCCGCAGTGCTCTACACGGCCCTTGCCGTTGGTGCAAACCCGGCGCTGGCCGATATCGAAGCCGCGAACGCGTTGCGCGACGGCGATATGAAGAAGCTGAACTTCCACAGCATGCCCGAACCCGTGACGACCGAGGTGTTCACTTCGCCCGACGGGACCGAGCACACTTTGGCGGATTGGCAGGGCAAGCATGTGGTCGTGAACTTCTGGGCCACATGGTGTGCCCCTTGCCGGAAAGAGATGCCGGGCCTCGACGCGTTGCAGGCAACGCTCGGCGGCGATGATTTTGAGGTCGTGACCATTGCCACGGGCCGCAATCCTTTGCCGGCAATCCAGCGGTTCTTTGAGGAAGAAGGCATCGAATCGCTTCCTGTTCTTCTGGATCCGAAACAGGCCGTTGCCCGTGACATGGCCGTTCTGGGCCTGCCGATCACCGTGATCCTGAACCCGGAGGGCCAGGAAATCGCACGTTTGCGCGGGGACGCGGAATGGAACAGCGAAAGCGCGTTCGCCGTGCTTGGCGCCTTGCTTGGCGATGCCGCCAACGAGTCGTCCCCCGAAGGATGACGTTTTGGAAATCCTCTGTTTCCGGCGGGATTTCATGAAATCTTAGGCCGTTCGCGCGACGACTGACGAGACAGCGCGGGGACGGATATGGCCAAGAAACCTCCTCATCTTCGAACCCATCCCGGGGCAGTGCAATTCGATGCGCTGTCGTTGGCCGTGGCCGAACGGGACCGGGACACGATGGCCATGGTGGACCATGCGGTTCGGACCAATGCGGTTTTTCTGGTGTTCCAACCCGTCATTCAGACCGCGCGGCCCGACCGGGTCGCGTTTCATGAGGCTTTGATCCGCGTTCAGGACCAGACGGGCCGGACGATACCGGCTGCGGATTTCATCGACGCGATCGAGGCGCATGAAATCGGTCGCACGATCGATTGTCATGCCCTTGCCATGGGGCTGACGGCATTGTCTGAGAACCCCGCCTTGCGGCTTTCGGTCAACATGTCGGCACGTTCGATCGGATTTCGGCGCTGGATGCAGACGCTGGAAGACGGCCTTCGGTCAAACCCCACCATAGCCGAGCGGCTCATCCTTGAGATTACCGAAAGTTCAGCCATCGTCATGCCGGATGTCACACGGGCCTTCATGGGCGAAATGCAGGACCACGGGATATCCTTTGCGCTGGACGACTTCGGTGCCGGATATACGGCCTTTCGCTATTTCAAAGAATTTGTGTTCGACATTCTCAAGATCGACGGTCAGTTCATTCGCGGAATCGCCACCGATCCCGACAACCGCGCATTGACCGAAGCTTTAATTTCAGTCGGTCGCCATTTTGAGATGTTCACGGTGGCGGAATCGGTCGAATCCGCACAAGACGCGGCCTGTTTGACCGAGATCGGCGTCGACTGCATGCAGGGCTATCACTTTGGTGCGCCGACCCGGCAACCGGTTTGGCCGGAAAAGATCAATAAAAATAAGGCAGTTTAGCGCAGGGTTGCGCCGGACGCATAGCGGGACTTCCTTGCTCCAAGAAAGGCTTGCCCCTAGGACAGCGATCAGTTGCATTACTGACGAAACGGGGTGTCACGCCCCGACACTTGCACACCCTGGAGGAGCCGTCCCATGACCAATGTCGTTATCGCATCTGCCGCACGGACACCCGTCGGCAGCTTTCTTGGATCATTCGCCAATACGCCCGCCCACGATCTTGGTGCGGCTGTTCTGGAAGAGGTCGTGGCCCGCGCTGGGGTCGAGAAGTCAGACGTGTCCGAAACGATCCTGGGTCAGGTGCTGAGCACGGCGCAGGGCCAGAACCCCGCGCGCCAGGCCCATGTGAATGCGGGCCTGCCGATCGAAAGCGCGGCCTGGGGGATCAACCAGGTCTGCGGCTCGGGCCTGCGCGCCGTTGCCTTGGGCGCCCAGCATATCCAACTTGGCGATGCTTCCATCGTTGCGGCAGGCGGGCAGGAAAGCATGTCGCTTGCGCCACATGCCGCCCATATGCGTGCGGGCCAAAAGATGGGCGATGTGAAGTTTATCGACACCATGATCCGTGACGGTCTTTGGGACGCCTTCAACGGATACCACATGGGCCAGACCGCCGAGAATGTCGCGGAGAAGTGGCAGATCAGCCGGGATCAGCAGGACGAATTTGCCGTGTCCAGCCAGAACAAGGCCGAGGCCGCCCAGAAGGCCGGCAAGTTCAAGGATGAAATCACGCCGTTCACGGTGAAGACCCGCAAGGGCGATATCGTGGTCGAGGACGACGAATACATCCGCCATGGCGCCACGATAGAGGCCATGCAAAAACTGCGCCCGGCCTTCACCAAGGACGGGTCGGTCACGGCGGCCAATGCATCAGGCTTGAACGATGGTGCCGCCGCAGCGCTTCTGATGTCGGCAGATGAAGCCGAGAAACGCGGGATCGAACCGCTGGCCCGCATCGTGTCTTATGCGACCGCAGGTCTGGATCCGTCCATCATGGGCGTCGGGCCGATCTATGCATCGCGCAAGGCATTGGAAAAAGCGGGATGGAAGGCCAACGACCTTGATTTGATCGAAGCGAATGAAGCCTTTGCCGCGCAGGCCTGCGCCGTGAACAAGGACATGGGATGGGATCCCGCCAAGGTGAACGTGAACGGCGGCGCCATCGCCATCGGTCACCCCATCGGTGCGTCGGGCTGCCGCGTCCTGAACACGCTTCTTTTTGAGATGAAGCGGTCGGGCGCCAAAAAAGGCCTTGCGACGCTTTGCATTGGCGGCGGCATGGGCGTTGCCCTTTGCGTGGAACGCCCCTGATCAGCACCGCGTTGCGCAAGATCGTTGCGCAGCGCGGCTACTTTTCCTAACACTATTACCACATCACTCTGGGAGGAGTTCACAATGGGGCGTGTCGCTCTTGTCACCGGTGGGTCGCGCGGAATCGGCGAAGCCATCTCGAAAGCACTGAAAGCCGAAGGATATCAGGTTGCCGCCACCTATGCCGGTAACGACGAGAAGGCCGCCGCCTTCACGGAGGCCACTGGCATCAAAACATATAAATGGAACGTGGCCGATTACGACGCGTCAAAAGCGGGCATCGCGCAGGTCGAAGCGGATCTTGGCCCGATCGAGGTTGTGGTCGCGAATGCCGGGATCACGCGCGATGCGCCGTTCCACAAGATGTCTCCCGAACAGTGGAAGGACGTGATCGACACCAATCTGACCGGTGTGTTCAACACGGTGCACCCGGTTTGGCCGGGCATGCGGGAACGCAAATTCGG
Source organism: Paracoccaceae bacterium (assembly GCA_965267475.1). Taxonomy (GTDB): domain Bacteria; phylum Pseudomonadota; class Alphaproteobacteria; order Rhodobacterales; family Rhodobacteraceae; genus JBCBKU01. Next base: position 31,345 of record OZ254079.1, on the reverse strand, counting down.
GCGGGTGATCGTGATATCATCGATCAACGGCCAGAAAGGCCAATTCGGTCAGGTCAATTATGCGGCCACCAAGGCGGGCGATCTCGGGATCGTCAAGTCGCTGGCCCAAGAGGGCGCGCGCGCTGGAATCACGGCAAACGCCATCTGCCCGGGCTATATCGGGACCGAAATGGTTCGGGCCATCCCTGAAGAGGTTCTGAACTCAAAAATCATCCCGCAGATCCCCGCGGGCCGTTTGGGTGAGCCAGAGGAAATTGCGCGCTGCGTGACATTCCTGGCGTCCGACGATTCAGGCTTCATCAATGGATCGACGATTTCAGCCAACGGCGCGCAATTCTTCGCCTGATCCGCATGCTTTTGTAAAAACCGGCCCCAAGCGGGCCGGTTTTTTTCGTTTTATCACTTGCGGTTGCCAAAAACCGCATCGAACAAGTCGCTGAAGGCCTGAGCGCGCAGCTTATGGGCAGAGCGGATGGCGTCGCGGGTCTTGCGGGAAGAAGATGTCTCGATCATGGGTCTGTCCTTTCGGGGGTATTCTTCGTTTCGTTGATTGGAATATGGGCAACACCCTGCTTTCTGACAAACGAGACTTTTCAACGGCTCAGATAAGTATTACTTAACTGAACCTATGGAACGCCTGCCGCCCCTCACTGCATTGCGCGCCTTTGATGCCGCAGCGCGGCACATGTCTTTTGCCAAGGCGGCTGACGAGTTGAATGTCACGCCAGCAGCGTTGTCGTTCCAAATCAAATCGCTCGAAGAACATTTGGGTCACCGATTATTCCGCCGTCTGAACCGCGCCGTGGAACTGACTGAAGCAGGGCGCGCGATGGCGCCTGGCACGGCAGATGCCTTCACGACCCTTTCTGCTGCGTGGCGCGCGGCGCATCGGGCCGTGGATACGAAGACCCTGACGGTGACCGCGGGTCCTGCCTTTACCGCGAAATGGCTGGCGCCCCGGCTTTTCACCTTTGCCCAGGCCCATCCCGAGATCGAATTGCGCTTTTCCGCATCGATGCGGATGATGGATTTCGACCGGGACGAGGTCGACGTCGCGATCCGCTTCGGGGTCGGATCGGACGAGGGGCTGTTTGCTGTCCCACTGTTCGACGAATGGGCAACGCCAATGATGGCCCCAGAGCTGGCCGCCCGCGTTTCGACATTCGACGATCTGCGGAAAGTTCCGCTGCTACATCAGCATGATACGACTTGGTTGCGGGACGAAATCGATTGGCCGGCGTGGTTTCGAGTGACTGACATGGGGCCGCCACCGGACAGCGGTTCGCGGTTTTCGCAAGCCGATCATGCAATCGATGCGGCCGTTGCTGGCGGCGGAGCGGTCATGGGCCGGATTTCGCATACGGCAAAGGAACTTTTGGACGGGCGTTTGATTGCGCCGTTCGACTTAGCGCTCCGCACCGAGTCCCACTATCGTTTCGTGTGTCCTGAAGGTGCGGAAACGCGCCCACAGGTTAAGGCATTTCTGGATTGGGTCCTGAACGAAGTGTCAAACTTCGCCGCTCACGAAACGGGACGCCGTTTCGTGACTGCTCCTCCACCTGGCACCTGACGGCCCAGGGCCTGCGAAACGGCGCTTACGCGCTTTGCAGGCGGGTGATTTCCTCTTTCAACCGTAGTTTTTGCTTTTTGAGATCGGTGATGCTGAGGTCGTCGACCGCAGGGCTCCTCTGCGCTTCTTCCACTTGTTCAGAAAGGGATTGATGCTTTTTGCGGAGTTCCTCCAGGTGCGAACTCATTGTCATCGACATACTCCTCGCTGTTGTTGTTTATGTCTCCAGTCCAGCACAGATCGTGAGTCGTGTCACGCTGCGTGGACAACATGTGGACAATCCCGGATTATCTGGATCAGCCGTTAAGCAGGGGTTAATCGGTGATCCAAGGCCATGCGGCGCCCATCCGAAGGATCTTTTCCACCGCCGGCGCATAGGGCGCCGACCCCGAAGGATCGGCAGTTCCTTCATGGATTATTTGCGGGAATTGCAGAGAAAATGCGGCCCGCCCGCCCTTTCGTGCAGTCAAAATGACCCGTCCGGGTGGTTCAGCGCTTCGCGCAGAAAGGGGCCAAATCCGTATGTTTCCAATGGTATCAGGCATCGATCGCAGCAGATCGGGTAGCCGTTCGGCCTTGTGGATAAGCGTCAGATGGCCTTTTGGGGCCAGACGTCGTGCGGCCACATCCAGCCAGGTCGAAAGGGGCGTATCTTCGGCGAATGCAATCTCGCGCCCTGGATCCTTTGCCTGACTGCCCGTGTCGCGCCGAAAGAACGGAGGGTTCAGGATGACATGGTCAAAGACTTGTTGGCGGAGGGCGGCGGGCAAATCTGCCAAATCTGCCGTGACCACACTCATGCGCAGTCCGTTGCGCTGGGCGTTGGACTTGGCCAAGGCGGCATAGTCCGGCTGAATTTCGACCCCTTTCAGGGTTACGTTTGGAACCCGCCGGCCCAGGCACAACGCAGCAGTGCCGACACCGCAGCCAAGATCAAGCACGGTTTGATTGGAGTGCGCAGGAACAGCTGCCGCCAGCAGAACCGGATCTGTCGCCGCACGGTATCCGCTGACGGGTTGCTCGATCTCAAGCGCGCCGCCCAGAAAGGCATCGATTGTGGTGGGGATCGCTTGATCCGTCACTTCAGCGGCAGGATTTCGTTGTCCCGCATGACAGCTTCGGCGCGAAAGTGGTCTTCCGCCCGGACCATCAGGCGGCGGGGCAGGACGCCAATGGATCCTTCCAGCACGCTCATATGGACGTCCATTTCAAAGAACTCTATATCCTCTCCTCGGAGCAGCGAGGTGGCAAACGCGATCAGCGTTGGGTCATTGGTTCGCAAAAGCTCTTTCATACATCACGATATTGGGCATGCCCCAGGGTTTGTCGAGTAGCAGAGACGGGGATCGCCATGGGTTTGGACGCTGTCGCCCACAAACCTCACGAAGAATTGGCCGAATGTCTGGCGGGCGACCTTGATCAGGTGGCCAAGCTGATCACCGAGCGTATGGCGTCAGACCATGCGCCACGGATCCCAGAGGTGACAGCCCATCTGGTGGGCGCCGGAGGGAAACGTCTGCGACCAATGCTGACGCTGGGGACAGCGCGCATGTGCGGCTATGACGGCCCGTTTCATGTGCATCTGGCGGCGACGGTTGAGTTCATCCACACCGCCACGCTTTTGCATGACGACGTGGTCGATGAAAGCGCGCAGCGCCGCGGACGCCCAACGGCCAATCTGCTTTGGGACAACAAGTCGTCCGTTCTGGTGGGCGATTATCTGTTCGCCCGTGCGTTCCAGCTTATGGTGGAAACCGGGTCGATCCGGATACTGGATATCCTGTCGAACGCGGCCGCGACCATCGCGGAGGGCGAGGTGTTGCAGTTGACGGCGGCCCAGCACATCGCGACGGACGCGGATACCTATCTGAAGATTGTGCGCGGCAAGACAGCGGCCCTTTTTGCGGCTGCGACCGAGGTCGGAGGGATCCTGGCTGGCGCGGGCGAAGACCAGGTCGATGCGCTTCGCACTTACGGAGATGCGTTGGGCATTGCCTTCCAGATCGCCGATGACCTTCTGGACTATGCCGGCGACGCATCCGCGACCGGCAAGAATGTTGGCGATGATTTCAGAGATCGAAAGCTGACCCTGCCTGTGATCAAAGCAGTGGCCGCAGCGGATGCTGAAGAGCGCGATTTTTGGAAACGGACTTTCGAAAAGGGCGATCAGCGCGAGGGTGACCTGGATCGCGCCCTGGCCCTGATGGAAGCGCATGGGACGATTGCGGCGACCCGGGACGAGGCGCTGGGCTGGTCCAACAAGGCGAAAGCGGCGCTTGAGGGCGTGCCGGATCATCCGATCCGGCGCATTCTGTCGGATCTTGCGGATTACGTCGTCGCGCGGATCAATTAAGCGCGGTCACGCGAACCCACCAATCCGGATTTTCGTCGGCAATCACAGCTGCGGCATGTGCGGCGGCCTTCTCGGCTTCGAACAAGGCAAAGCAGGTCGCACCGGAACCGGACATCCGGCAGCAAAGTTGGCCTTCGGCCCCGCAGAGCGCCTCCATCACGACGCTTATCGAAGGTTCGACGGCAAGGGCCGCATCTTCCATGTCGTTTCGCTGTGACCTGAGCCAGTCGCACAGTGTAGCGGCATCTGCGCCCGCTGGCGGATCCGACATCGGATCGCGCGCATTTCCGTTCAGTCGGCGAAAGATGTCAGCGGTCGAGACTTCGACGCCGGGGTTTACAAGCACCGCATAAAGGGGCGGCAAGGCAAAAGGTGTCAGGACATCGCCGATGCCGGCCATGCGCGTGGCCTCGGCCCGGTAGCAAACCGGTACATCTGCGCCGACGCTGGCCGCATCCCCCGAGAATGGGCGACCTGTCAGTTGCTCTAACCCGCGCAGTACGGCCGCCGCGTCCGATGATCCCCCACCTATTCCGGCTGCAGCAGGAAGGTGCTTTTCCAGTTGGATATGGGCTGGCTGGCCGAACAGGTCCGCCGCCCGGACGCACAGATTGCTGGGTCCTGTCGGCACATCCTCGGCCATAGGCCCTGTCACTGTAAGCGTTGTCTTTTCGGCAAGCGAGATGTGGACGCAATCGCCGGTATTGGCGAAGGCCACAAGGCTGTCGAGAAGATGGTACCCGTCCGAGCGCCGCCCGGTTACATGCAGCGTAAGGTTGATTTTCGCTGGTGCAAAAACCTCAACCGTCGTCATTTGCCACGGCCAGAGGCGCCGCGCCCTCTTCTTCCAGTACCACGTCGAGCCCGACTTCAAGCTTGCGGCGGATCCGCTCGGCGTCATCTTCTTCGGGGTCGAAGGACAGGGCACGAAGCCACTGGAATTCGGCCTCGCGCTTTCGGCCCACGGCCCAATACACATCGCCGAGGTGATCGTTAATGATGGGATCCACGGGAACCAGTTCAACCGCCAGTTCCATCGGGTCGACGGCCTCTTCGTACCTGCCGAGCTGATAGTAGACCCAACCGAGCGAGTCGGTGATGTACCCGGAATCCGGCTGAAGCGCGACGGCGCGTTCGATCAGGTCCAGCGCCTCATCCAGGTTTTCGTTCATCTCGACGAAGGAATAGCCCAAGTAATTCATCACCTGAGGTTGGTTCGGGCGCAACTCAAGCGCTTTCCGGAAATCGGCCTCTGCCAAGTCCCATTGATCTTCGCGCTCATAGGTGATCGCGCGCGCGAAATAGGCCGACCAATGGCTTTCGCGCGGCTCGCCATAGATTTCGATTGCACGGTCATATGCCGGCGTGGCTTCGGCGAAACGCTCCATCCGGCGCAGCATATCGCCCAGTTGGATGTGAACCTCGGGGATATGACCGTGGCTTTCGCCAAGTTGCGTCAAAACCTCAATCGCAGCCTCGTCACGGTCGATGCGGCGCAGCGCGTCAGCCCGGCCAAGTTCGGCAAGGTGGAACAAGGGATGATCCCGCGGGACCTCGTCATAGACTTCGGTCGCGAGTTTGTAGTTTTCAAGCGCTTCAAGCAGGTCGCCCGACAGAAGCTTGGCGTCGATGTTCTTTGGATCAAGTTGTTCGGCCATCCGTGCGTAGATCAGCGTATAGGAATCGGAAGCTTCCCCCGACACGGCGCCCGCAATCGTGAAGTTCAATTCCGCAACGCCTTCCACCGCCGAGGTGATCAGGCTGGTGCTCGGGATCTCACCGGCGTCAAGTCCAGCCCGAACCTCATCCAGAAGCGGGTCGCTGAAGCCTGGGAACGCCTCATCCAGAAGCGCGATGGCGTCATCGAAGCGTTCGAGTTGGGCCAGGATGTTGGCATAGGCCAGAACGCCCCGACGTGAGATACGCACCGCTTGTCCCGCTTCGCCGCCGAAGATCGCGGCAGCGCCTTCAAGATCGCCAACGGAGGCGAGCGCCAAGGCCTTGTGGTACAGCGCGAACGTATCGACGCCGGGCGAGGTCGCCATGGAATCGAACGTCTCAATCGCATCGCTCATCTGGCCAAGGCCGACTTGGGCCCAGGCCTTCAAAAGCCCGTCGTATAGCGGGCCGACGACTTGTTCGTTTTCAAGCCGATCCAGAACACGTTGCCATTCGCCGTCTAGCGCATCGTTGCTGTAAAGCACGACATTGGCCAGTTGGCTGTCTTTGTCGATTTCGGTGAGCCGTTCAGCCAGCGGGGCCGCACGGGCGATTTCGCCAAGTCCGGCCAGCGCGTTTACCGCGTTTTCCAACAACAAAGGATTGGTCGGGTCGCGGACCAGCGCTTCCGAGAAATAGGTCGACGCCGCGGAATAGTCATTGCTTAGTCCCGCCTGACGGGCCGCCAGATAAGCGCCAGCGTTCTGGGCCAAGGCGAAATGGCCCGGCACGACTGCCAGGGCCGAGCAAAGAAGAGCCGTTCGAACCAGGGAAAATCCCATGCAACCTGCCTTTTCATGCCTCAATTGGCCGGAGATTAAAGGCTATGTCGGCACCTGCCAACGCAGAGACGACAGAATCTGCTAATTCTGACGCAACCGTTACATATTTGGATAGTTTGGCCCGTCGCCGCCCTGCGGCACTGTCCATGTGATATTCTGGCTTGGGTCCTTGATGTCACAGGTCTTGCAGTGAACGCAGTTCTGGAAGTTGATGACGAACCGTGGGTCCGTGTCCTTGTCCACAACTTCGTAAACCCCTGCCGGGCAATATCTTTCTGCCGGTTCCGCATAGGTCGGCCAGTTCACGTTCACCGGCACGTCCGCGTCTTTCAGATGCAGGTGCGCGGGCTGAGATTCTTCGTGGTTCGTGGCCGAGAAGCTGACATTGGTCAGTCGGTCAAACGACAGTGTTCCATCGGGCTTCGGATAGTCGATCGGGGCGTGATCCGATGCTTTCCCCGTTGCTTCGGCGTCGTTTTTACCGTGCTTCAGCGTGCCCAATAGGGACAGACCAAGGATATTGTTCGTCCACATGTCGAATCCGCCGACCATGAGCGATGCAAGAAGCCCGCGCTTTGACCAGAGCGGCTTCACATTGCGCACGCGTTTTAGATCCTTGCCGACAGGCCCGTCCCGCAGTGCCGCGTCATAGTCCTCCAGCGTATCGCCGGACCGGTCGGACTGAATGGCCCGATGGGCCGCTTCTGCCGCCGCGATGCCCGACAACATGGCGTTGTGGTTCCCCTTGATCCGCGGGACATTCACAAGGCCCACGGAGCATCCAAGCAAGGCACCGCCAGGGAAAGCCGCCTTCGGCATGGACTGATAGCCGCCTTCAGAAATCGCACGCGCGCCGTAGGCCACGCGCTTCCCACCCTTCAGCAACTCGGCCACCATGGGATGATGCTTGAAGCGCTGGAATTCCATGTACGGGAACAGATGCGGGTTTTCATAGTTCAGATGCACCACAAAGCCCACGTAAACCTGATTGTTATCAAGGTGATAGATGAAGCTTCCGCCACCTGCATTCGACCCAAGGGGCCACCCCATGGTGTGTGTGACCGTGCCTTCGCGATGCTTTTCCGGGTCAATTTCCCAGATTTCCTTCATGCCCAGGCCAAATTTCGGCGCGTCCGCGTCCTTGGCCAGGTCGAACTTTTCGATGGCGACTTTCGACAGCGATCCCCGCACGCCTTCGCCCAGGAAAACATACTTCCCCAAAAGCTCCATCCCGGGTTCATAGCCCTCGCTCGGCGTCCCATCCGGGTTCTTGCCGAATTCACCAGCGACCACCCCGGCGACCGATCCGTCTTCGCGATAGACAAGCTCAGAACAGGACATGCCCGGAAAGATCTCAACCCCAAGCGCTTCGGCCTGCTCTGCCATCCAACGGCAGACATTGCCCATCGAGACGATGTAATTGCCGTGATTGTTCATCAGCGGCGGCATGATCCGGTTGGGGATGCGCAGGCCGCCGCCTTCGCCCAGAAAATAGAAGTTGTCCTTCTTGACCGGCACCGTAATCGGGGCGCCCATGTCTCGCCATTTGGGCAAAAGCGCATCAAGCCCGCTAGGGTCCAGTACCGCACCCGAGAGGATATGCGCCCCGACCTCGGACCCCTTTTCAAGAACCACGACATTCAGATCGGGATCGAGTTGTTTCAGGCGGATCGCGGCGGAAATCCCCGCGGGGCCCGCGCCCACGATGACCACGTCATATTCCATCGATTCCCGTTCGATCTCGGCCATTTTCTTTCCCTCACGCGCGTTTAGGCTGAGTTATGGTGTTCGGCTGGCTCGGTCAATCCGCGTCGCCGTTTGGCGTTGCGTCAAATCGGATCTGGACTGTCGCCCATCAGCCAGCGTGGTCCGGGACCATTGCGGCGGGCCATATCCTGTGCGTTGTAAAGCTTGCAGGCCTTCAGACTAAGGCAGCCGCAGCCGATGCAACTGTCCAGGCGTTCGCGAAGCTGCTCCATGGCCGCGATTCGTACGTCAAGTTCACGTTTGAACCCGCGCCCTATCCGGGCCCAATCGGCTTTGGTGGGGGTGCGGCTTTCGGGCAGACCCGCCAGGACCTGTGCAATCTCGGGCAAGGTGAAACCGCAGCGCTGGGCCACCATGACGAAGGACAGGCGGCGCAGATCCGCCAGGTGATAGCGCCTTTGCCCGCCTGCGTTTCGCCCCGGATTGACCAGCCCCATCTCCTCATAATGGCGTATGGCCGACACGGCCAAACCTGTGCGTTCCGCCACCGCACCAATTGTAAGCATTGCCATCTAAAAAACCTCTTGACCTCAAGCTAACTTGAGGAATTAAAGAAGCTGGGTCAATAAGCAAAGGATCAAAAAATGACCCAGATTTCTCTTGAGCACGTGAACTTCACGGTATCCAACCCCGAAGCCACAGCAGCATGGATGGCGGATGTCTTTGGCTGGCATACGCGCTGGTCGGGAACCGCGATGAACGGCGCCGGCCGAACGGTCCATGTGGGCAACGACCAGCAATATGTGGCGCTGTACGGACCCAATAACGTGGATAAGAACCCCGGTACGAACTATGGCCATGCCAACGGGCTGAACCATGTCGCAGTGGTGACCGAGGTTCTTGCGGCGTTGGAAGCGAAGGTGCAGACGGCCGGATTCGAGACCCACAGTCATGCCAATTATGAGCCCGGTCGGCGGTTTTACTTCCATGATCGGGATGGCATCGAATTTGAGTGTGTCAGCTACGACTAACGCTCGGAAGACGCTTGCAATCGGACCCGCGATTGGGTCAGGTATCTGAACAGTCCAACCGGCAGTCGACCCATGGAAAAGATACCCTTGACCCGCGCGGGTTACACCGCGCTCAATGACGAATTGAAACACCTCAAGTCGGTGGAGCGGCCCGCGGTGATCAAAGCGATTGCCGAGGCGCGCGAGCATGGTGACCTGTCGGAGAACGCCGAATACCACGCGGCCCGCGAGAAGCAGAGCTTTATCGAAGGCCGCGTGAAAGAGCTTGAGGGGATCATATCCCTGGCAGATGTGATCGATACTTCGAAGCTGTCCGGTGCCATCAAATTCGGTGCCCGCGTGACCATCGTGGATGAGGACACCGACGAAGAACGGACCTATCAGATCGTCGGAGAGCCCGAAGCCGATATCGAAAACGGGCTGTTGAACATCAAATCTCCTATCGCCCGCGCCCTGATCGGCAAGGACGAGGGGGAAAGTATCGAAGTGCGCACGCCCGGTGGTGAGAAGGGCTATGAAATCCTGAAGATCGAATACGTCTAAGGACGGTTCGCATGGCAGCTCAGATGGAAGACAGCGATCAGAAGCGACCGATGAACCTTGGCGTTTTCGGGGGGCGTCGCGGGCCGCGCGGCCTGTCCAATGCGGAAGTGATTGCGCTGGCGCTCACGGCGTTCTGGATCGCAGCCATTGCGTTTTTCTTCATGATCGCCGGTCGGTCCCAGACCAGCGGCGAAGGCGATCCGCTGCGCGTCGTCATGGTCGTCGTTTCAATCTTCATGCCGATCGCACTGATCTGGATTGCGGCGACCGCGGCCAACAGTGCGCGGATTATGCGCGACGAAAGTGCGCGCCTTCAGACAGCGGTTGATGCGATGCGTCAGTCGCTTGTCGCGCAGCGCCAGCGGGAGGCGGTCGGAATCCAGCCTGCGGTCGAGAAAAAGCTTGAAGAGATCGCCGAGGCGCAGCGACAGGCGGGCGAACAGCTTGCGATGTTTTCGTCGTCACGGACCGACAAGCCGGCATTGCCAAAAGCCAAGCCCGCAGAGCCCACCGTTGCTGGGGACGAAGATCATCAACCGAGCCTTGAGCTTGGAACGCGAGCCGATGAAATCACGCCGCCCATTTCGGTGGGCGATTTCATCAAGGCGATGAACTTCCCAGATACGGCTGAGGACAAGGAAGGGTTTCGCGCGCTTCGTCTGGCCATGCAGGACCGAAACACGGCGCAACTGATCCAGGCCGCGCAGGATGTTCTGACATTTCTCAGTCAGGAAGGCATCTATATGGACGACCTTCGGCCGGACCGGGCGCGGCCCGAGATCTGGCGTCGGTTTGCCCAGGGAGAGCGCGGGCGGACTGTCGCGGCACTGGGCGGGATCCGGGATCGGACGGGTTTGACTTTGGCGGCGGCGCGGATGCGGCAAGACCACATTTTCCGGGACACGGCGCATCATTTCCTCAGACGCTTCGATCAGACATTTGCCGAGTTCGAACAGACCGCGACCGACCCCGAAATTGCGGCGTTGACGGATACTCGCACAGCGCGGGCGTTCATGTTGCTGGGTCGTGTGGCCGGGACCTTCACCTAAAGCCCGAAACTGGCGAAAGGCAGATACCGGACCGGCGTGCCGGGCGCGATGTCGATGGCACCGTGACGGAGTTCGACCAGACCTTCGGCCCAGGACAGCCCGGAAATCCGCCCCGATCCTTCCGAGGAAAACACCTCAACCCGGCCGTCCGGTCCTGGTCGCGCACGCAGGAATTCCACTCGTCCGGCGCGTTTGGACTTCGTGAACGCCGCAGGCAATTCGACCGCCGTCGGTTTCGCCCATCCGGCCCCTGCCAGAGCCAATAGCGCAGGGCGCGCGAAGACAAGCGTGCAGACAAGGGCGGCCACCGGGTTTCCGGGCAAGGCGAAAACGGGGGTCCCATTGATCCGGCCCGCGGCAAATGGGCGACCTGGTTTGACGGCCACCCGCCAGGCGATCACGTCGTTTTCGTCTTGCAGGATGGCCGAGACATGGTCTTCGTCGCCAGCGGATGCCCCGCCCGAAGTCAGGATGGCGTCGCACATGCGCGCGCCTTCGGTCAGGCAAGCCCTGATCTTACCTTTGTTGTCTGGTGCGATCCCCAGATCCACAGGCTCCATGCCCCAGCGGGCAAGGACCGCGCGCAGCATGGGCCGGTTGGCGTCGAAGATGCCGGTGGCAGTCGTCGCCGAGCCAATTTCCGCAACTTCATCGCCCGTCGAAAGAATGCCAACGCGCAGCGGTGCTTTGACCGGAATCCTGTGGCACCCGGTGGCGGCCAGCAGCGCAAGATCGGGCGGGGCCAATTGGCGCCCAGATTGCAAGACCAGGCCGCCTTCGGGCACGTCTTCACCGGCCTGCCGGACATTGGCGCCGCGCTTTGGCGCGCGGTCGAACTGGATCCGACCGTCTGTGAGCGTGACCTCTTCTTCCAGCGCGACAGTATCAACGCCGTTGGGAATACTTGCGCCCGTGAGAATTCGTACGGCTGACCCTGACGGGACTGTCCCGTCGAACGGCACGCCGGCGGCGGCGCGACCAGGATGCAGCGGCAGGCTCTGCGGGACGCCATCGGCCGGCCAGGCAAAGCCATAACCGTCGACCGCAGAATTGGCGCTGGGCGGATTGGCGCGTGCCGCGAACAAGTCCTGCGCAAGGACCCGTCCCGTTGCGTCTTGAAGCGGAATGGTTTCGGTTTCGACAACCGGCTGCATCGCCGCCTCAAGCCGCGCTAGGACCTCGTCGACCGGGATCCAGTCGACCCCGGGTGGCATGGCGTGGCGTTCAGTCATTTGGCCACCGCGCGGCTGCGCGCAGGATGTCTTCGTGACCGACACCCAAGATCCATCCCTCTTCGGGCGCTTTCACATCCAGCATGGTTGCAAGATCGGCGGGACCCAATGCCTCTATGGCGCGGGCCATCAACCGAACCTGGGCGCGATCCTTGATGTCGTCCTTCGCCGCCGCAACGGCTTCGTTGATCAGGGACGGCCAGATTTCGACGAAAGCCACGGGCCTATCCAGCGGCTCGAACGGCCAAACGGCGATCTGGTCGGGAAAGGCAGCGCGAAGCCGCGCGAGAACCGCCATGCCCGTCATCACTTGCCCGCCGACAGCCCCGGCGCCGCCCATCTGCCAGCAGGTGAACGCACCCTTGGCCTGCATCTCGACAACGCGCTTTTCGGTCATGCCATGGCCGTGTCGCGCACGTCCCTTGCGTGGCAGGTCGGGGATGTCATAGCGCCGAGCGTTGAACCAGAACGGCCCGACGCCCGGGAACAACCCGTTCAGTCGCCCTGCCAGCCGAAACCGGTTATTGGTTTCGGGCGTGTCTTCCAGTTCCCGCGCGTAGAAATCCCAAAGCGAAAGCGGGTCGGGGCGCCCCACGACGACTTCCGCAAAGCCGGCGGGATAGCCGAACGGGAAGTCGAACCCGATCATCAGGCGCCGGCCCTTTGCGGTTTCGCGCGCGATCATGTCGGCCAGCCGGTCGTAAGCCACCACACGGTTTCGATGGTACACTGGATCAACTTCGATCCCGCCCAGAATGGCCCCGGACCAGATCGCATCCTTTTTGGGTCTTGGGCCGGTGTCGTTGCCGCTTGACCAATCGACCATTGCGAAACTGTCCCAATGGGTCACAGCTTAAGCTCCGCCACGATGAAATCCGCGATTGCCTGTGTGTCGTTCAGATCGAGAACGCGGGTGGACGCTTCGAGTTTGGCGTCGGTGGCAATCGCGCGAATAGTGTCATCCTGATCCGCGCGGGGTGCGTCGCGCGCGCTATCGCGCCAGCATTCGATTTTGGGATGCGGATCCCGCTTGAACCCTTCGACAATGACAAGATCGACCGGGCTGAGGCGTTCCAGCAACGCGCCTAACCCCGGTTCGGTCCCACCGCGAATTTCGTGCATGATGGCAAAGCGCATCGGCGTGGCCAGGATCGTTTCAACCGATCCGGCGGCCCGATGGCGATGGCTGTCTGTTCCCGGGCGATCGACATCGGCGGTGTGATGGGCGTGCTTGATTGTCGAGACACGCAGCCCCCGAGCCGAAAACTCGGCCACCAGCCGTTCGACCAGTGCGGTCTTGCCGGTGTTCTTCCAACCTGTGATGCCCCAGATCTTCATAGCGCGGCACTGTTCAGCCGTTTTCGGGCGGCGTCCAGATCTTCCGGCGTGTTGATATTGAAGAACGGGTCATTGCCGGGGAAAACGGCGGCGGCGCTGTCATGGCTGTCTGTCCAGACCACGACCTTGCGGACACCGTCGGACAAGGCGCGCCGCAGATCGTCGCGAAGCGCGACGGGCCAAAGACCGAAGGTTGGATGGCGCCAGGTTTTGTCGCCTTCGCGATTGGCGGCAAGGACGATCCGGTTTTCTGTGTCTGCGTATTCGGACAGGCGTGCCACAAGATCTGTTGGGAAAAAGGGCGTATCGGCGGCAACGGTAATAATCCGGTTGGCGCCGAGCTCAGCCGCCCAGTCGAGACCCGTCAAAATTCCGGCCAAAGGACCGGGACGATCGTCGGACGCATCCGGGATCACCGGGACGCCAAACCTGCTGAACCGGGTCGCATCGCCATTGGCGTTCAGGGCAATCTGGCCGACCTGTGGCCTCAGGCGATCCATGACGTGGTCCAAGACCGTGCGTCCGTCCAAGTCCAGAAGTCCCTTGTCGCCACCGCCCATGCGTGTAGCCCGACCCCCGGCCAGGATCACGCCCGGCGGACGTATCATCTTGAGGCCTTGCGAATTGTTCGGGGATCATCTTCCACCACGGTGTCCGCATCGGCGTCATAAACCAGACGCTCGGCGCCGGAGAGGCAAATGAACCGACGTCCCTTCAGGCGTCCGATCAATGTCAGGCCAAGCTCTTGTGCAAGTTCAACGCCCCAGGCCGTGAACCCTGACCGCGACACAAGCGCCGGAATGCCCATTTGCGCGGTTTTGATCACCATCTCAGAGGTCAGACGCCCGGTGGTGTAAAGGATCTTGTCCCCTGCCGGGATCCCTTCGGATCGCATCCATCCTGCGATTTTGTCGACAGCGTTGTGTCGTCCGACATCCTCCATATAGGCCAGCGGTTGGTCGGACTGACAGAGCACCGTCCCATGGATTGCCCCCGCGGAGAGATACAGGCTCGGGGTCCGGTTGATCCTTGCCGACAGCGCATAAAGCCACGACGTGCGAAGCTCGGTCGCCGGAAGGTTAAGGCCGTCCAACCCCTCCATGATGTCGCCGAACACGGTGCCCACCGCGCAGCCCGAGGTTCGGGTCTTTTTCTTGAGCTTCTCTTCGTAAACTGTGCCGGATGCGGTTCGCACCACGATCGTTTCCAGCTCCTCGTCGTGATCGACACCCAACACCGTTTCATCGGCGTTCAGCATTCCCTGATTGATCAGAAACCCGAGCGCGAGATAATCCGGATAGTCGCCGATGGTCATCAGCGTCACGATCTCTTGCCCGTTCAGAAACACCGTCAGGGGCCGTTCCTCAACAACGGCTAAGTCAACTTTCTTGCCACCTTCGTCCTGACCGACGACCGCGCGGGTCAGTCGGCGCGATGCCGGATCGGGCGCAATCAAGAAATCGCTGACATCGTCACGGGTGGCCATTTGATCTCCTGCAAAATCCCGGGTACTCGCGGTCTCACCACAGCTAGAGCCTGACCATGGTATCCGCCACACCGAAATCCGTCTATTGGCGCGGCGTCCGCGACGGGATGCCGTTCATCGTCGTCGCGTTTCCATTTGCCTTTGTCTTCGGGGTCGTGGCGACAGAAGCGGGCTTGCCGGTATTCGAGACCTTTGCCTTTTCCGCCGTTGTGATCGCGGGGGCCGCGCAGTTTGCCGCGATCCAGTTGATGGTCGATGACGCGCCGACCCTTGTCGTGATCCTTACCGCTTTGGCCGTGAACCTTAGGATGGCTATGTATTCCGCGTCGCTGACGGTTCACCTTGGCCATGCGCCCTTCTGGCAACGGGCGGTCATCGCTTACTTCAACGTGGATCAGTCCTATGCGATGAGCCTGGCGCAATATGACCGCGAACCCACGATGCCCTTGGCGCAAAAGGTCGCGTATTTCTTCGGTGTCATTACGCCTGTCGCGCCAATCTGGTATGCCGGAACCCTTGTTGGGGCCCTTGTCGGACAGCAAATTCCGCCGGAATGGGCGCTCGACTTTGCGGTGCCGATCACGTTCCTTGCGGTTCTGGCGCCGATGTTGCGGACCTGGGCCCATGTGGCAGCCGCAATGACTTCCGTAGTTGTGGCGCTTCTTCTCGCGGGTCTTCCCTACAACATCGGCCTGTTGATCGCAGGCGTTGCGGCGATGATGGTCGGCGCCGAAATCGAGCGGCGTCGCGAGGGTGGGTCATGAGCTATAGCGAAGCCGAGATCTGGGTGATCATTATCCTCAGCGGAGTCGGGACTTATCTGATCCGGTTTTCCTTTCTGGGCCTGATCGGCAACCGCGACATGCCAGCCTGGGTGTTGCGGCACCTGCGCTATACGCCGGTTGCCGTCATTCCTGGCCTTGTCGCGCCGCTTGTCCTTTGGCCGCAAGCGACAGGCGGGGATTTTGACGTGCCGCGCATTATGGCGGCGATTGCGACGGTCCTGGCAGGGCTGTGGTTGAAGAACATTCTGGCCTCGATCGGTGTCGGGGCAGCCGTTCTTTACGGGATGCTCGCCATCTGGCCCGGCTAGCGGGTCGGCGGAACGATTAAAGCGCCGTGGCTTGTGTCCACGGTTTCCGCGGTCACCCGAAACTCACGCACCCCCGGCCGGTTGGCAAAGGCCTTGGCCGTTCGTCGCGGGAACCAACTGATCGGAATGTCCTGAAATCCAGGCACGTTTTGCAGGATTTCGGTGGTCGAGCGCGAACAATGCGCCTTGGGGGCCGCGCCGTAGGCCTGGATTTCCCGCATCGCTATTGCCGCGACCTGTGGCGAGACTTGGATTTCCTGCACGATGATGTCGAGGCGATCGCGCGTATAGAAATCCAGATAAACCTTCAGGACATCCTCGGTGATCCCGAAATGGACGTCGTTGCGCTCGGGCGCGTCAGGATGGGTAAAAGTGCCGGCAGGATCCCAGATCGCGCGGTGGGTTCCGTTCACCATCAGCCCTGTATGCGACCCCCAGCCCGTGTCGCCGGACACAACGGTGAACAGCGTCAATGACGTCGGCTGTCCGTTCGAATAGAGCGCCTGATTGACAACCGCGTCCGGTGCCCATTTCGGTTCCGCCCCGCAGCCAGCCAGGATCAGTGGCAACAAAAGGACGGCCAAAACCCGGCGCAAACCGATCACGGGCAGCGCCCCCTTAGACCGTGAAGATGGCCATGAAGATAAGAACGGCAAACACCCCGATTACGACCCATTTGGTCCAGTTCAGAAAACCCACGAAGGTTTTCTGATGATCGGAGATGTCCATGCTGCCGTGTTCGTGGTCTGCCATGATCGTCAATCCTTAGAAACTGTCGCCGGGTGGATACGGCAAGTGACCCGGTTTGTCACCCGGGAATGGGTGCATTCCGATCAATTCAACTGTTTTCGAGATCCTGGGCAAGTCGGAACCCGATACGGCGGGGTTCGGCCTGTTCTACTTGTTTTGGGATCGCACGAAGGGCGACCGACAACTGGCTGACATGCTGGATCAGTTGCGCCCGATTCCCGGCGGGGTCGCTCCCGTAAAATGTCACGACGTCGGGGTCGAAATAACCAATACCCTCGATCCGGATTGCCGCCGCCGCGCCGTCCGTGACCGCGATGGCGACCTCGTGATTTTCGCCAAGCTGTTTTTCAAAGTTCTGGATGTAGAGGATCAACCGCTGATAGGCCCATTCCGCGGGGCTTTTCGCTTCGACCGGTTTTTTGGCCACGGCTTCGGGCAACGGCTCCTGTTCCGGGGTCTTGGGGGCGTTGGGATCGGTATGTACCGCCCGCCCGCACGGATCCTTGCTTTGCGCGGCTGTCGGATCGAACGCTTCTGCCATGTCTATCCTTTTGCTTGCCAAAGCCATGCGCCGTCGGCGCGCAAGGTTCTGGTCACGCGTCCCTGATGCCAAAGGTGTAGAACGTGAGCCATCGCTTCCACAAGCGCGAGCCCGTATTCCGCGCTTCCGATGGATCGAAGGAAAATGGGCTGAAAGCACTCGGCGGCTGTCCGGGGCTCGACGAGAAAGCCTTCCAATCGCTTCAGTGCGCCGTGGTGGTTCTCGATCAGTTGCTCAAGTCGAAGCGGTAAGCCGGTGAAGGGCAGTTTGTGACCTGGCAGGACCAACTGATCATCGGTTGCAACGGATTTGAACCTTTCGCAGCTTTCCAGCCAGTCCGCGACGGGGTCGGCTTCGGGCTCGGTCGCATAGACCCCGAGATTGGGTGAGATCGACGGCAACAGTTGATCGCCACCCAGGACGATGGCCTCATCCTCGCACCAAAACGTCGCATGTTCCGGCGCGTGGCCATGTCCCGTCCGCACTTGCCATCTGCGGCCGGCCGCGGAGATCCGGTCGCCGTCCTTGACCCGGTGAAATCCCAGGGGCAGGGGGGTCACCACATCCGCGAAGTTGAAGGGCCGTTCTTCGGCTCGTTCTGCCAACAAATCGGGGTCCATGCCGGCGCTGCGCCAATAGGCCAGCGTTTCCGGTGCTGGGACAGGCTGTTCGTCCAGCGTCAGCATCCGACCAAACAGCCAGGCGGTTCGTGTAGTCACAAGATCTGCACCGAAATCGGTCTGAAACCATCCGGCGAGCCCGATGTGGTCCGGATGGTGATGGGTGACGATGACACGTGTGACCGGTTTGCCCTTTAGCGGACCGCCAAGCAGCTTTGCCCAGATGGCGCGGCCCTTGCCGCTGCTGAAGCCGGTGTCGACGATGGTCCAGCCGTCGCCGTCGTCCAGGGCGTAGACATTGACGTGGTCAAGTGCCATTGGAAGCGGCAGACGGGCCCAAAGGATTCCGTCCGCGACCGCGATGACGTCGCCTTCGTCCGGTGGGTCCTCGTGCGGGTATCGGATCCCGGCATTGGATGTGGTCATACGGCGAGATCTTCCGGCGTAATCGCAGACAATGCGTCGGCGCCTTCGGTCACTTCGGCCAGACAGGTTGCATGCTCCGGCAAGAGGCGCCGCACATAGAACTCGGCCAACCGAAAACGCGGGCCTTCGTTCCCTTCAGCCAAAGCCGCGCGCATGTGGAAGTGTGCACCGAGCACCCGGGCAAAGGCCCGCAGATAGGCGGAGGCGCCTGCCAAACGGTGGTCTAGGTTCTCTTGCGCGACCAGCCATTCGGTCGTTTCGCGCAACCCTTCGGCTGCCGACCAGAGTGCGGCTGACAATTCGGGCCATGGCCCGCGCACATCCTCTGCCGCTTCTTCGATCTCGTCGATGAGGCGAAAGGCAGCCTCTCCCCCATCCATCAGTTTGCGCGTGGCAAGGTCTATGGCCTGGATGCCGTTGGTGCCTTCATAGATCGCCGTGACGCGGACGTCGCGGAAATATTGCGCGGCGCCGGTTTCCTCGATGAACCCCATGCCGCCATGCACCTGGACGCCGAGATCGGACACTGCGCAACCGACATCTGTCCCGAAGGCCTTTGCGATCGGCGTAAGAAAGGCGGCCCGGGCGCTCCAAGCGGCATCTCCGGTGGCCTCTGCCATGTCGATGGCGACGGCGCACGACAAGGCGATGGCACGCGCGGCGTGAGTATCGGCCTTCATCGCGGCCAGCATCCGCCGCACATCCGGGTGATCGACGATTGCCCCGGTCGGGCCCCCGGTTTTTCCCTGCTTCCGGTCCATCGCATAGGCCAGCGCATGCTGATAGGCGCCTTCGGCGGCGCCCAGCCCTTCGATCCCCACACCCAGGCGCGCATTGTTCATCATAGTGAACATGCAGTTCAGGCCCCGGTTTTCCTCACCAACAAGCCACCCGGTTGCCCCGTCGAATTCCAGAACAGCCGTGGGCGATCCATGCAGCCCCATCTTGTGTTCAAGGCTGACCACGCGAAGCGTGTTCGACGGTCCAAGCGTGCCA
Organism: Paracoccaceae bacterium; assembly: GCA_965267475.1. Taxonomy (GTDB): domain Bacteria; phylum Pseudomonadota; class Alphaproteobacteria; order Rhodobacterales; family Rhodobacteraceae; genus JBCBKU01. The sequence goes on along the minus strand of OZ254079.1, from coordinate 12,109 downwards.
TCCTCATTTGGCACGAACTTCGGGACAAGAAACAGGCTGATCCCCTTGGTGCCAGGGGGCGCATCGGGAAGACGGGCCAAAACCAGGTGAACCGTATTCGCCAGAAAGTCGCTATCTGCCCAGGAAATATATATTTTCTGCCCGCTGATCCTGTATGTACCGTCGCCCGCCGGTTCGGCCCGCGATCGCAGCGCACCCACATCGGAACCGGCTTGCGGTTCTGTCAGACACATTGTGCCGGACCATTCGCCCGATATCAGCCTGGGCAGATATGTGGCCTGAAGCTCAGGCGATCCATGCGTTTCCAGTGCTTCGATCTGGCCTTGGGTCAACAACGGGTTCAGTTGCAGGGCAAGGCAGGCAGACGACATCATTTCATGCAAGGCGCAAGCCAGCGTGCGCGGTAGCCCCATACCGCCATGCGCGGGATCGGCAGAGATACCGACCCAGCCGCCTTCGGCGATGGCCCGATACCCTTCGGCGAAGCCGGGAGACGTTCGTATAACACCGTTTTCCAATGTCGCGGGGTGAAGATCACCGTTCCTTTGCAGCGGTGCCATGACCTCCGAGGCAAGTCGCCCCGCCTCGGTCAGGATAGCCGCGGTCATGTCATCGGTTGCCTCGGAAAAACGATCGGTCCCGCTGAGCTGGCCAAAACCCACGACGTGGTCAAGCTGGAAGCGAATGTCCTCGATCGGGGCTTGATAGGGCATGGAAACATCCTTTGGCTCGGGTCTTGGCAGCGGCGCATCGCTCGGCTAGGGCGGTCGCCTAGAAAGGATGTCGGCCCCCCGGGGACCAAGCAACAGGGACGCTACGTCAGAGGATGGAAAACGCGGGCACAGAGCGGTTGAACGCTGGCGAAGCGGGCATTGCACGGGCGGCATCCCTTATGAACGCGGGTAAGCTTGTCGCTTTCCCGACCGAGACGGTCTATGGCCTTGGGGCCCGCGCAGATGACGCAGGCGCAGTTGCGGGCATTTTTGCAGCCAAGGACCGGCCATCCTTTAACCCATTGATTGCGCATGTCCCCGACGTTGAGACGGCACGGGCATTGGCCGAGTTCGATGAAGACGCGGACCGCCTGGCAATGGCGTTCTGGCCCGGCCCGCTGACCCTGGTTTTGCCACTGAAACAAGGGGCCGGGATTGCGCGTCTTGCGCTTGCGGGCTTGCCCACTATCGCCGTTCGGGTCCCGGGGACTGCGCTGGCGCGCGATCTGCTGGTCCGAACCGGCGCCCCAGTTGTCGCTCCATCGGCCAACCCATCGGGCCGGCTGAGCCCCACGACGGCAGATCACGTCCTTGCGGATCTGGATGGACGGATTGCCGCTGTACTGGACGGCGGTGCTTGTGGCGTCGGCGTCGAATCCACCATCGTCGCCACAACCCCTGTTCCGACTCTGCTGCGTCCCGGCGGGTTGCCGGCCGAGGCGGTTGAGGCATGCCTGGGTCTGACCCTTGACGTGCCGACTTTGGGCAGCGCGCCAACGTCGCCTGGACAACTGGCATCGCACTATGCCCCCCGGGTTGGATTGCGCCTGAACGCCGAGGGACCGGTCTCGGGAGAGCAGTTCTTGGGGTTCGGTTCGATGTCGGGCGATCAGACGCTCAGCGCATCCGGTGATCTGACGGAAGCCGCCGCACGGCTCTTCGACATCTTGCATGAGATGGAGCGGCAAGACTGCCCCATCGCGGTCGCGCCAATCCCGGACACGGGGCTGGGTCGGGCCATCAATGACAGGTTGAGACGCGCCGCGGCGCCGCGCCCCTAGGCGTGCCCGGCGCTTGGTGACAATGTGGCTGGGTCTACGCCGATTGTGCCAAGCGCTGCGGCCCATTTGCCATCATTGTTGCCGGCAAAGATGATCTCGGGCGTCGCGTCCGAGATCAGCCAGCCATTGTTCTTGATCTCATTTTCCAACTGGCCAGGGCCCCAACCCGCATAGCCAAGGGCCAGGATGGCCTGGTCCGGGCCGTTTTTCTCGGCAATGTCCTTGAGAATGTCCAAAGTGACAGTCATTGCGAAGCTGGGTGGAACCCGCATGGTGGCGTCCTGTGCCTCGTAGTCCTTGGAATGCAGGACGAAGCCGCGTCCAAGTTCGACCGGGCCGCCGAAATGCACGGGCATTGTGACATCCGTATTGCTTTCGATTTCAAGGCTTTCCAGAAGTTCGGCGAAGTCCACATCATCGGCGGGCTTGTTGACGATAATACCCATCGCGCCGCTGTCCGAATGTTCACAAAGCAGAACAACGCTTTGTTCAAAGCGCGGATCCCCCATGCCGGGCATGGCGATCAGGATCTTTCCGGTCAAACTTTCCATCGCACTCCGCCTGAGCATCAGTCTGGGATGAGCACCCGCCATTTCGCAAGCGCCAAGGTGTTATCACGCAACTTCTCGCCGCAATGTTACTTCTATGTCGGAACCGAAACGTTAGGTTGGGCGCCGATGAAACGCATGATCTCAAAGCTAATCGCTATCGCCGCGCTCGGTCTGGGGGTTGCCCCAAGCGCTGACGCCCAGATCCCCGAGGATTTTTTCCGTTACGAGGTTCTAAGCGGCTGGCGCGATGCGGATGGAACGCATATTGCCGCGATTCGCCTGACGATGGCGGACGGATGGCACACCTATTGGCGAACTCCGGGAGAGGCGGGGATACCACCGCAGTTTCGGCTTGAACCCTCGGACAACCTGTCCGGACTTGCGGTCCATTGGCCGGTGCCGATCCGATTTGAAGACAACGGCTATAACTCGATCGGATATACGGGCGAGGTTGTGATCCCGATGCGGTTGCGCCCTGAGACCGAGGGATTGCCGATTGCGTTAAAGGGCGAAGTGCAGATCGGTGTCTGCGATGACATCTGCGTCCCCGTCTGGCTTGAGATAGATTCAGTGTTGCCAGCGTCCGGGGTGCCGGACGCGGTCATTCGTGCGGCCCTGAAGAGCAAGCCCTTGACCCGGCGCGAAGCGCGGGCGGGCGAGGTGCGGTGCACCGTCGAAGCGATTACGGATGGCCTTCGCCTGACGGCGGTTCTGGATTTGCCCGAGTTTGGATCAGATGAATTTGCCGTGGTCGAGTTTGCCGATCGAAGCGTCTGGATCTCGGAAGCACAGGTATCTCGCGACAGCGGTCGCCTGACAGCGGTGGCGGAAATGGTACCGGCAAACGGAAAGCCGTTTCTTTTGCAGCGCGACGACCTTGTTTTCACCGTGCTGGCGGATGGACGCTCGGTCGAGCTTTCGGGCTGCACAGCGGGTTAGGCCCCGGCGTTCTGTTTCCGCAGGCCAAGTGCAATCGCAGCGACAAGCCAGGTCATCACCACAATGACTGCGACCCCGGCCAGGAAGACAAGAAGGGCCAGTCCGGCCGATACATCCTGTCCGGCGCCCGCCAGCCCATTGAACAGGGGAAGCATCGCACCCGTCAGGATGTAGCTTCCAAGCGTTGCAGCAAAGTGAACCGCAGCGGCCAGCGCGGCAATACCCGTGGCAAGGGCGGCCGCCGGGGCGCGGCCCAGAGCGCGCAATGCCCGTCTGACCGAGGCCATTTGACGTTCCACATCGTGTTGCATCGCTAACAGCGATGGCACCACCAGCAGAACCAGGATCAGCCCAAAACCCAGTCCATAGACCAAAGTGATGACTGTGGGTTTCAGGAACAGCGCCTGCCGGCTTTGTTCGAACAAAAGCGGCATGAGCCCAAGTACCGTGGTCAATGTGGTCAACAGAACCGGCCTGAGACGGTCTGCGGCCCCCTCGATGATGGCAGGCACAAGCCCGCGTTCCTCGGCGTATTCGTCCACGGTCGTCACCAGCACGATCGAGTCGTTGATGATGATGCCGACCATCCCGATCAGTCCGACCACGGTGAACATGGACAAGGGAACGTCCCATTGCGCATGGCCATAGATCGTGCCGACCAGCCCGAAAGGCACGAATGCCAGAACCACCATGGGCCGCGTCCAGCTTGAGAAGACCCAGGCCAAGGTCAGATAGATCCCCGCAAGGCAAAGGACGAGGCCCGTCATCGCGTCCGCGAGGAAGCGGTCTTCCTGCTCGGCCAGGCCAGCCATCTGGGTCGCCACGCCGAATTGTTCTTCGATCCGTGGCAGGATCTCTTCCTGCAAGGCTTCCGTTATCTCGGCGGCGCGCTCGGCGCTATCTTCCGACACGTCCCCCGTGACCGAGACCAGCCGGATCCCGTTTTCGCGGCGGACTGTCGAAAATCCTTCGCGGGTTGTGACTTGGACGATATCGGCCAGGGGTACATAGACACCGTCGCCGGTCCGGATCTGCGTCCGGTCCAGAAAATCCGCCGTCAACTCGCCATAGGGCAATTCCACCCGGATCGTTGCGGACCGTGGTCCGTCCGGATAGGTCGCGGCTTCGATCCCGTTTAGCCAATTTCTCAGGACCCGACCAAGTTGGTCGATGGTCAGCCCAAGCGCCTGCCCTTGCGGTGTCAGATCCAGGATCAGTTCTTCCTTGTCGAAGGCCAGCGTGTCCTCAACGGCTGAAACCTCGGGGTATTGAGACACCGCGTCCTTAAGCGCTTCGGCCGCCTCCTTCAGGACCTCGGCGGTCGACCCAAAGATCTGGACGTCCAGCGCATCGCCACCCGGTCCAGATCGCCATCCGCGGAAGCTGATCGTCTCAAGCATGGGATGTCGGGTCACTGCGTCCTGCAGATCGGCCACGAAGGCAAAGGACGAATAAGGGCGCAGATCGGCGTCGATGAGCTCGATAGAGATCGACCCAAGTTGGTCGGCGTCCTTGGTGTCGGATCCGGCCAGACCACGGCCCGAGGTCCCACCGATTTCGGCAATCGCGTAGACGATGGGATTCGTGCCGTGTTCCGCTTCGTATTTTGCGCCCAATTCGTCGACGGTCGCTTGAAGACCGCGCATCATCTCGATCGTGTCGTCGCGCGTCGCCCCAGGAAGCATGGCGAAGTTGCCCGAAACCGATCCGCGTTCCGGCGCGTTAAAGAACCGCCACTGGACATCGCCTTGGATGAACAACGCGACCTGGCTGGCGAGGATCGCGACAACACCCGCTAAGACGGCATATCGAGCCCAAATCACACCGGCCATCAATCGCTTGAACACTGTTTCGCGGAACCAGCGGAACCCTTTGTTCACCTGGCGGCTGGGCCAGTCGTACCAGTGTTCTTTCGCCGTATGGACCAGCGCATGGGCCATGTGGTTCGGCAGGATCAGAAAACACTCGATCAACGAGGCCGCCAAAACCACAATCACGGTGAACGGGATATCCTGGATCAGGTCGCCGAAGCGGCCACCGATGGCGACCAGGCCGAAGAATGCGATGATGGTGGTGATTGTGGCCGAAAAGACCGGTGTGAACATGCGGCGCGCTGCGTTTTCCGCTGCGGTCTTCGGGTCTTCGCCTAGGCGCCGCGCGCGGAAATCGGCGTGTTCACCGACGACAATGGCATCGTCGACGACAATCCCAAGCGTGATGATCAGCGCAAATAGTGAGATCATGTTGATTGTCAGACCGGCGGCATACATCATCGCGATGGTGGCCGTCATCGCCACCGGGATCCCCGCTGCGACCCAAAAGGCGGTCCGCGCGTTCAGGAACAGGAACAGCAGCAGGACCACCAGCCCAAGCCCCATGATCCCGTTGTCGAGAAGAATGTTGATCCGGCCAGTAATGGCCTCGGCCCGGGTTCGGATGAGATCAATTGACACGCCGTCCGGAAGCGTCAGTTCCATTTCGGCGGCGACCTCTTCCACGTCGCGCTGGATGTCGATGGCGTCGCCTTGGTCGGATCGATCGACGCGGACGGAAACGGCGGGGTTATCGCCCACGAAATATGCTCGGTTTCGGTCGATGCCCTCGACGCGAACGGTGGCGACGTCCCCGACGGTCAGCTTCGATCCGTCCGGATTGGACCTTAGAACGATGTCGGCGATCTGGCTGGCGCTACGCTTGGCGACGCCGGTACGCACCCGGGCTGAACCATTCACGTCGCCCGCGGGATCGGCATCGGCTTCTTCGCCGATGGCTGCGGCAATCTCGGCCATCGAGACGTCGTGGCGGATCAGCGATAGTGACGTGACTTCGACAATCGTCTCGGGCGCGGCCACGCCGCGTATTGTGGTTCGCGTGACGCCTTCCGAGAACAGCCGCGTGACGAATTCGTCGGCATAGCGCCCGAGTTGTTCGACGCCAACAGGGCCGGTTATCACGACATCCGTGACCCGGTCGCGCCAGGCCCCGCGCCTGACGGTCGGGTCCTCGGCGTCTTCGGGCAGGTTTGACACGGTTTCCACCGCGCTTTGAACGTCATCCGCTGCCCGGGACATGTCCCAGCCCGGTTCGAACTCCAGCGTAATGGATGCGCGGCCTTCTGATGACCTCGATGAGGTTTCGGCAACACCTTCGACTGCCAAAAGGGAAGGTTCCAGCAATTGGACGATAGCGGAATCGACGTCCTCGGCTCCGGCACCGTCCCACTGAACCGAGACGGTGACATTGTCGACGATGACATCCGGGAAGAACTGGGCCCGCATGTTCGGAAGCGCTGCGACACCGAGCATGATCAGGACAACCAGAAGGAGGTTGGCCGCGGTCCGATGGCGCGCGAAATAGCTTAAGATACCGCCTGTCGCTTTTCCCAGGTCACGGGCCATCTATCCGCCCATCCGGGATTCGATACGCTCGACCATCTGGGCGGGAACTTCCTCGTTCTCAAGCTGGGCGAGAATACGTGCTTTGGCCTCGGCAGGCATTCGGTTGTTGTTTTCAACGAAGGCCTTGATCCTTGCCCGACGTTCAGGTTCCAGGGCGACCATGGCGGGCCCCTCAGGCTCAGCTTCAGCACCGCCGGGAGAGATTGGGCGGACCCGGATCCCCGCGCCCAGGAACGGCGTGCGCTCGGCCACGATCTGGTTTCCGGCCAACCCGCGCGCGCGGACAATCACGTCGTTGCCCTGTCGGCGCAGGACCTGGACATTCGCGGTCTGCAACCGGTCGTCTTCACCCACGATCAAAACCTGACCCGAAGCGTCAACCGCTGTCGCGGGCAACAGCGCAACGCGGTTCAGAACAGGCTCGGCGATGCGAACCGTGACGAAATCGCCGGGTCTGAAGCCCGGCGCGTCGTCAAGTCGCGCGAACAGAAGCCGACCGGTTTGCCCGGTGGCCACGGCTGCGCTTTCCCGGCTGACTTTGCCGGATGCGGTCAGGTCCACGCCAAACGCGTCCAGTGCGACCGTGATGTCGAGACCTAAAAGACGGCCTGTGTCATCCAGAAGGCGGGCATATTGGGCAGTGGATACGCGGAACGAAACTTCAAGTGCGCCTGGGTCCACGATCTCGCCCAGGTTTTCGTTGGCCGATACCAGCCGACCTTCGACAAGGTTTGCACCGCTCAAAACGCCGCTGATATCAGCGGTGATTTCGGTGTCAGCAAGCCGGCGTTCGGCTTCGGCCACCGAGATCGTGCGCCGCGACACCATCGTGCCCGCTTGATCAAGCCGCGCTTCTGCCTGTGCTTCGGCCTGGCGGCGCGACAAGACGGCCTGCCAGGCGGAACTTGCCGACAGTTCCGCGGTTTCCACAGCCGCTTCGGTACCGACACCTCGTTCCAGCAGGTCTTTCTGGCGCTCCAGAGCGCGATCCCGCAATGCGGCCTGATCCTCTGCCGCACTCAGTTCGTCGCGGGCAAGCACCAGGCTTCTTTCCGCGTCCTTCCGGTCCGCCTCCGCCTCGGCCAGGTCTGCAAGCGCGGTGTCCAACGCCCCTTGCGCGTCCAGCGGATCGATCCGGGCCAGCACGTCACCTGCGGTTACAGTGCCACCTTCCTCAAACGCATCGGACAGCCAGATGACCTCTCCACCGGCCGACGCGCGAAGCTCCAGCGTTCTGCGGCTTCGGATTTCGCCGAATGTCTGGAGTTCCGGTGCAACGTCGGTGGGCTCGAACATAACGACATTAACCGCGAAAATCCGTTCTCTGGCCGGTCTTTCCCGGGTTTCCTGGTTCCAGCGTTCTTGCAACGCGCCATAGATTTGGTTGCCCGCAAGCGCCAAAAGCCCTGCTACCAGCGACAGCAGGAAGACCCCGGACAGGCTTCGACGCAGAAATCTCATACCGCTACCCAAAAAGACGCTGGCCCATAACATAGCACGGGTCGGCGATTGACCAATGATTAGCCCTTATACGTGGGGACGGATCACTTCCGGCGCAAATTTTCGTCGAGACGCGGCATAATCTCTACAAAATTGCACGGTCTGTGTCTGATATCGAGTTGATATCGCAGGATTTCGTCCCATCCGTCACGGCAGGCCGAGGGGCTGCCGGGCAGGGCAAACAGATAAGTGCCGTCGCACACTCCGCCACAGGCACGCGACTGAATCGCAGACGTTCCGATTTTCTGCATAGAAATCAACGTGAAAGCGGTGCTGAACGCATCGATTTCCTTGTCATAGACATCGCGGTGCGCCTCGACCGTGACATCGCGGCCTGTCAGGCCTGTACCGCCCGTGGTCACAATCGCGTCTATGTCCGGATCGGCGCTCCAGCGACGAAGCTGATCCACAAGTCTGTCGCGGTCATCGGGCAGGATGGTGCGGGCCGCAAGGATATGGCCGTCGCCTGTCAGCCGTTCGACCAGCAGATCGCCGGATCTGTCATCCAGTTCCGTCCGCGTGTCCGATACTGTCATGATGGCGATGCGAACAGGTACAAACGATCTGCTTTCGTCGATCCCCATATTAACCCCTCAGCCTGGCTTGCAGCATCAGCAGATCGTGCCAGGCGTCGCGTTTCGCTGCCGGATTTCTCAGAAGGTATGCCGGATGAAACATGGGCAGCGCCGGCCGACCCGCGGCTTCGGCCCAATTGCCGCGCAACTTGGTGATACCGCGGCGCCCCAGAAGCGCCTGGCACGAGATGTTGCCCATCAAGACCAACACGTCGGGCGCGGCAAGCTCGATATGCCGCGTGATAAAGGGCAGGAACATCGCGATTTCCTCGGGCGACGGATCGCGGTTTTGCGGCGGGCGCCAGTTCAGGATATTCGAGATGTAGATCGCGGTATCGGGGTCCGGATCTGTTCGGGACTTGCCGATCGCGGCAAACATCTTGTCCAGAAGCTGGCCCGCGCGACCCACGAACGGTTTGCCCTGAATGTCCTCGTCCCGTCCCGGAGCCTCGCCAACCACCATGACGCGGGCTTTCGGGTTCCCATCCGAGAAGACGAGGTTCTTGGCCCCGAGTTTCAATTCGCAACCATCGAAGGTCCGAATTGCATCGCGCAGCGCCTCAAGGCTGGTGGCGCCATCGGCCAATTTCCGGGCAGCGGCCACATGATCAACATCAACCTTTGGCGCAGGTCCAGGTGCGGCAGCGGGCGCGCGTTTTGGGGCCGGGGGTTTTGCTTCCAATTCGAACCGATTGACCGGCGCATCGGCGATCGCTTCGTCCGCGCCGAGTTCTATGTGCCAGTCCAGAAGTGCCAAGTCAGACGCAGTTCCCATGGGCCAGGACCCTAGGGCGCGGCCATGCGAAGGTAAACCTTGTCCGCCCTTAAGGGCGCCCCTATAAGCGCGCCCGGGGGAGAGAGCAGGCATGACATTTCGCGCCACCCATCTGCTCGGTATCGAGACGCTCGCACCGGACGAGATCACGACCCTATTGGACCTGGCCGATCAGTATGTCGATCTGAACCGTCGTGACGTGAAACACGGTGAAGCGCTGGCCGGTCTGACCCAGATCAACATGTTTTTTGAAGCGTCGACCCGGACACAGGCATCATTCGAACTGGCTGGTAAAAGGCTGGGCGCAGACGTCATGAACATGTCGATGCAGGCGAGCTCGATCAAGAAAGGGGAAACCCTGATTGATACGGCTTTGACGCTGAACGCGATGCATCCCGATCTTTTGGTGGTCCGGCATCCGCATTCAGGTGCGGTGAACCTGTTGGCCGAAAAGGTGAATTGCGCGGTTCTGAATGCGGGCGATGGACGCCATGAACATCCGACCCAGGCCCTTCTAGATGCGCTGACGATCAGGCGCGCCAAGGGACGCCTTCATCGCCTGACCGTGGCGATCTGCGGTGACATCGCGCATTCCCGTGTGGCGCGGTCGAACATGCTGCTTCTTGGGAAAATGGAAAGCCGGATCCGTTTCGTCGGCCCGCCGACGCTGATGCCGTCTGGAGCCCGAGATTGGGGCGTCGAGGTTTATGACGATATGGAGGCCGGTCTGAAGGATGCTGATGTCGTCATGATGCTGCGGCTCCAGCGCGAACGAATGGATGGAGGATTCATCCCGTCCGAGCGCGAATACTATCACCGTTTCGGGCTTGATGCGGAAAAGCTCGCCCATGCCAAGGATGACGCCATCGTCATGCATCCGGGGCCGATGAACCGGGGGGTCGAGATCGACGGGACGATTGCCGACGATATCAACCGTTCGGTCATTCAGGATCAGGTCGAGATGGGCGTCGCGGTTCGAATGGCGGCCATGGACCTTCTGGCGCGGAACTTGCGCGGCGCACCGGTCGGGGTGATGGTATGACCGACAAGCGCCCGGAAGACTTTGAGCCGAAGACGCCCACAAAATCGGATCGGCGTGCCTCAGGTATGATGGCGATGGTGGCTCTGCTGGTCATTTTCGGGATTACAATTCTGGTCGTATTGGTGTCGGCGCAATGAGCGGTCTGAGTGTTCCCAAGGGCGAATACGAAGTCGTTCGAGTGTTCGCGTTGAATATGCCCGCAAACGACGCAAAGACCTTCGTCGAGGCGGACGGCGGATCCTATCCATTGCGCGACGCGTTGGGCGTCGATGTCCTGTTGCCCGAGGGTGTGGACCTGGTCCGGATTGCAGATCTGGGCGAGCTTGGGTTGACCGGGCTTTTGGCCGAGGGTCATGGCATTGCATCAAAGGTCCTGTCTGGTGATGCCGAAAAGCTCGCCGCCTTGTCCGGCCATGTCGTCGTGCTGACTTCTTCGGCCTTTGGCGGCGCGGCGGCAGATTTGTCGCCCGGCCCCGAACTGACATTCATCGGCGCATATCCCCTTCGAAAAGCCGCGGCAGCGATCGATACGCTGCCGCCGGACCGTACATCCGAACCTGTCGCGGCGCCTTCCAGCGAGGCGCCGGTGCATGCACCTGGCCGGGTCACTTTGCCCTGGTGGATCGGCGCGGTCATTGCCGGTCTGGCGCTGCTTCTTGTTTGGTTGTTGCTGGGGGCCGCCGCATGAGCCTTCTGATCGAAAACGCCCAGCTCGTGGATCCGGACGCCGGCGCGATCCGCCCGGGTGGATTGGTGATCGAAGGTGGCAAGATCGCCAGAGTTCTGGCCGAAGGCGAAGACCACACATCGAAGATCCAGACCACTTGGGATGCTGGCGGGCAATTCGTGGCACCGGGCATCGTGGATATCGGCGCCAAAGTTTCCGAGCCCGGAGAGCGCCACAAAGAGAGCTTTCGCACGGCAGGGCTTGCAGCGGCGGCAGGCGGGGTGACCACCATGGTGACCCGCCCCGATACCGAACCGGCCATCGACACGCCCGAAGTTCTGGAATTCGTTCGGCGCCGCGCAGGGGAACATGCCCCGGTGCGCGTCCTTCCTTTGGCCGCACTGACGAAGGGGCGCGCGGGTCGCGAGATGGTCGAAATCGGGTTCCTTCAGGATGCCGGGGCGGCGGCCTTTACCGATTGCGACCGCGTTGTCGAAAACCCCAAGGTGTTTTCCCGCTGCCTAACCTATGCCAAATCGCTTGGTGCGCTGGTCATAGCGCATCCGCAAGATCCGGATCTGTCTTCCGGTGCCGCTGCGACATCGGGCAAGTTTGCCGCGCTTAAAGGGCTTCCCGCCGTCTCGCCTTTGGCCGAACGCATGGGTTTGGAGCGGGACCTGGCCTTGGTCGAGATGACCGGCGCGATCTATCACGCCGATCAGGTTACGACTGCCGGGGCCCTTGGTGCGCTTGCGCGGGCCAAGTCCGCCGGACTTGATGTCACAGCGGGCGTTTCAGTCCACCACTTGACCTTGAACGAGCTGGACGTGGGCGACTATCGGACCTTCTTCAAAGTCAAACCTCCGCTTCGTTCGGAAGAGGATCGAC